>NZ_JAQPZJ010000001.1:3142500-4140000 GCF_028920805.1 Methylobacterium sp. 092160098-2
GGGCGCGCCTTCCTCACCTCGCTCGCCGCCGTCGTGCTCCTCGGCGTGATCGGCGGCTGGCTGGCAGCGAGCCGGGTGCTGCGCCGGGTCGATGCCATGACCCAAACCACCCGCGCGATCATGGCGGGCGATCTCGACGACCGGCTCCCTGTGGCGGGAAACGGCGACGAACTCGACCGCCTCGCGTCGAGCCTCAACCTGATGCTGGAGCGGATCGGCGAGCTGATGCGCGGCATGCGGGAGGTCTCCGACAACATCGCCCACGACCTCAAGACGCCGTTGACCCGCCTGCGCAACCGCGCCGACGAGGCCCTGCGCCGGGCCTCGACGACGGAGGAATTGCGCGCGGCGCTGGAAGCCGTGATCGACGAAGGCGACGGATTGATCCGGGTGTTCAATGCCCTCCTGATGATCGCGCGGCTCGAAGCCGGGTCTGCCGGGGAGATGCTGGGACCGCTGGATATCGGCCAGACGGTGCGGAGCGTCGGCGAACTCTACGAGGCGGTCGCCGAGGATCAGGGGCTGACGCTCGCGGTGCGCGCGCAGGACGACCTCACCATCGCGGGCAACCGCGAGCTGATCGGGCAGGCCCTCGCCAACCTGATCGACAACGCCTTGAAATATGGGGCCGAATCCGCCGGAGCGGAGGCCAGCGTGACGCTGGAGGCATGGCGCGACGGCGAGACGATCCGCCTTGCCGTGTCCGATCATGGACCGGGCATCCCCGAAGCGGAGCGGGCCCGCGTCCTCGGTCGCTTCGTGCGCCTGGAGGATGCCCGTTCGCGACCGGGCTTCGGGCTGGGCCTCAGCCTCGTCAACGCCGTGGTGCGCCTGCATCACGGGACCCTGCGGCTCTTCGACAACGCCCCAGGGCTGCGGGTCGAGATCGGCCTTCCGGCTTCACCGCGCCCGCAGACGGAAGCCGGTGACATCCTGCCCGCACCGGCATCGGGCGACCCTGTGCCGGCGTCCCCGTCCCGCGCTAGTTAGGTCGCGACCTGTCCCGCTGCGACCGCGCCGTCTTCCCATTCGCTCGGCAGCGCGCCCGAGTTCCAGGAGGCTCCATGACCCTCAAGACCAAGACCGCCCTCGTCACCGGCTCGACCAGCGGCATCGGACTTGCCATCGCGCGCGCCCTTGCGGCCGAGGGAGCCAACGTCGTGCTCAACGGGTTCGGGGACGCGACCGCCATCGAGGAAACGCGAGCCGGGATCGAAAGCGCCTACGGGGTCAAGGTCCACTATTCGTCCGCCGACATGAGCAAGCCCGAGGCGATCAACGCCATGGTGCGCGAGGCGGAGGGCGCTTTCGGATCCGTCGACGTGCTGGTCAACAATGCCGGGATCCAGTTCGTATCGCCGATCGAGGACTTTCCGGCCGAGAAGTGGGAGCAGATCATCGCGATCAACCTGTCCTCGGCCTTCCACACGATGCATGCGGCAATTCCCGGGATGAAGGCACGCGGCTGGGGCCGGATCATCAACACCGCTTCGGCCCATTCGCTGGTGGCCTCGCCGTTCAAGTCGGCCTACGTGGCGGCCAAGCACGGGATCGCGGGCCTGAGCAAGGCGGCGGCACTGGAACTCGCGCCCCACAAGATCACGGTGAACTGCATTTCGCCCGGTTACGTCTGGACGCCCCTCGTGGAGTCGCAGATTCCCGACACGATGAAGGCCCGCGGTCTGACCAAGGAGCAGGTGATCGAAGACGTGATGCTGAAGGCGCAGCCGACCAAGGAATTCGTCACCGTCGATCAGGTCGCCGCACTGGCGGTGTTCCTGTGCTCCGATGCGGCGAGCCAGATCACCGGCGCCAATATCAGCATGGATGGCGGCTGGACCGCGCAGTAGCGGCGTCCACTGATGCGTTCCGGAAGGCAGCGCCCGTCGCCCGGGGCCTGACACCTTTCCGTATCGACACCTTCGGTATCATGGGCGTTCCGCAGCCGTCAGATCAGCCGCCACGGTCGGGCGGAGCCTCTGGGATGGCCCCGCCCGGCTTCAGGTGGGGCCGCTCCTCGGTCAGCGGCGGCCGTGGACCAGCAGGGCGAGGCCGTAGCCCACCGCGCCGGCGATCAGCAGGGCGACCAGGGGATTCTCCTCCACGCGGGCGCCGACGGCGGCACGCCCGTCGCGCAGGTAGGAACCGCTCCGCTCATAGGCCTCACCCGCGATGTCGCCGGCGCGGTCATACGCGTCGCTGGCGACGTCGCCGGCCCGGTCGGCGATGTCGCGCGCCTTGTCCTTCACCTGGCCGTAGACGTTCTGCGCCTCGCCCTGGGCCTCGCGGAACCGACCCTCGACCGAGTCGCGGTTCGAGCCCGCTAAATCTCCGGCCGCGCCCTGAACCTTGCCGACGGCCTCCTTGGCGCCGCCGACGATCCGATCCGTATCCACCATGGCACTCTCCTGGACGTGAGCGCGGCGCCGCGACGCGGGCGTCGCTCGTTACGCCGTCGTCCACCGAACGCGCGAGATGGCGTTTGTGCCCCCGGCCGCCATGAAATTATGCGCGGCCAGCGTCTCCGCGGTAGACGGGACAGGTCAGAGGCCGATCAGCTCGGCGATGGCCGCGGCGCCGGCGGCGGGGGATGTCTCGCCCCGCGCCACACCCGCCTCCGCCTCGGCCGTGCGGCGCCGGACCTCCGGGGACCCGACGAGGCGCTGGTGCAGACGCTCGTCCACTAGCGCCCACATCCACTTCACGTCCTGGGTCCGGCGCTTCGCCTGGATCTCTCCGGTGGCGGTGAGCTTCTCCCGGTGGTCGACGATCTTCGCCCACAGCGCGTCGAGACGCAGATTGTGGAAGCCCGAGATCGTCACCACCGGCGGCGTCCAGGTGGCGGAGGCCGGGGTGAGGATGTGCAACGCCGCACGGTATTCCGAAGCCGCTGCATTGGCCCGCTGCTCGGCCTCGCCAACATCGGCCTTGTTGACCGCGATCATATCGGCGAGTTCGAGGATGCCCTTCTTGATGCCCTGGAGCTCGTCGCCCGCTCCGGGCAGCATCAGCACCAGGAAGAAGTCGGTCAGGTCGGCCACCGCCGTCTCCGACTGGCCAACGCCGACCGTCTCGACGAGGATCACGTCGAAGCCCGCGGCCTCGCAGAGAAGCATGGTCTCGCGGGTCTTGGCCGCCACGCCGCCGAGCGTTCCGGAGGACGGGGAGGGGCGGATGAAGGCGTTGGGATCGTGCGACAGCCGCGCCATCCGGGTCTTGTCGCCCAGGATCGAGCCGCCGGTCCGGGAAGAGGACGGATCGACCGCCAGCACCGCCACCTTGTGGCCGGCCTCGGTCAGGTTCGAGCCCAGGGCGTCGATGGTGGTCGACTTGCCGACGCCGGGCACGCCGGTGATCCCGACGCGGATCGCCCGACCGGTTTCGGGCAGAACCGAATCGATGAGATCCGCCGCCAGGGCCCGGTGATCGGCGCGCTTGGACTCGGCCAGCGTGATGGCCCGGGCCAGCGCGGCGCGGTCGCCGCGCAGCAGGCGCTCGCGAAGGCTCTGAATGTCGATGGACGGCGTCATGGTCCCTTCATGGCCGCGGCGACGGCTGCCGTCGAGGGGGAGGGCACCGGCACCGGGGGATGGGCCGGCTGTGGCCCGTCCACCACAAGCCCGGTCATGCCCGCTATTCACGCCGACCTGCCGTGATCGTGCCCCGCGATGGTCACGATCCTGGGCGACGGAGGGCACCCCGCCCGAGCGCAACCGGATCATGTCGAGCCAGATCGTCTCACGTCGCGTCCTTCTCCGGTTCGGAGCTCTCGCGGGCGCCGCGGGTCTCGCCCCGTCGCTCGGCGCCTGCGTCACCGACGATCTCGGGACCGGCGCGGCCTTGCCCGAAAAGCAATCGGCCCTCGACGTCATGCCGGTGTTGCTGGTCGCCACGACCCGCAAGCCCGTGGGCAATCCGCCCCGGCCGCCGTATTTCAGCAGCGACCGCGGCCGCGGCCTGAGCTTCGCGGAGGTGCGCCTGTCGCCGCCCGACCGCTCGCTCCTCGGCAAGGTCTCGTCCGTCATCACCGGCGACTGGACGATCGGCGCGGTGCCGAAATTCGAGACGGGATCCGGTGCCGCCACAGCCTTCTCGCAGGCGGCCCTCGGGCGGGACGTGCTGATCTACGTCCACGGCTACCGCGAATCGTTCGAATCGGCCGCGATCAGCGCGGCCAGGCTCTCGGACGGCATCCGCTTCGGCGGCGTCTCCGGCCTGTTCACGTGGCCGTCGGCGGCTGCGACCCTCGATTACAATTACGATCGCGAGAGCGCCCTCTGGTCGCGCGACGCCTTCGAGGACCTGCTCAAGGCGCTGGCCGCCTCGCCGAGCGGCGGCCGCATCAACATCGTCGCGCACTCGATGGGCACGCTTCTCACGCTCGAGACCCTGCGCTTGCTCCGCGCCGAGGCCGGCGAGGCCGCGATGGCGCGGATCGGAGCCGTGGTGCTGGCCGCACCCGACATCGATTTCGACCTGTTCTCCAACGGCGTCGCCCGCCTCGGACCCGACGTCTCGAAGATCACGGTGATCTCCTCCACCAACGACCGGGCGCTCGAACTCTCCGCCGCCCTGGCGGGGGGCGTTCGGGCGGGCGCGGCCGATCGCGCCAAGCTCGAGGCACTCGGCGTGCGCGTCGCCGACGCCTCCGATTACGGCGGCGGCCTGATCAACCACGACCTGTTCCTCTCGAATCCGGATGTGCAGGGGGTGGTCAAGCGCGCCATCGCCCGGGGCGCCGGGGTGTAGGCGCGCGGCGCTCACCCCATCCGGGTCGTCATGCTCTGCGGCGGCAGGGGTTCCTCCGGCAGGATCGGCGCGTCGCCGGAGGCGTCCAGATGGTCGATCCGGTCGGCCCAGACCCGGAAGCCCACGAGGGGATTCGGTCCGAACGTGTGGGTCAGCGGCACATCCGCGGCGTCGCGACCGTAGGCGACCATGACCCGGCCGATCCGCGGGGCGTTGTTGCGCGGGTCGAACACGTGCCAGCGCCCGCCGAGATAGACCTCCATCCAGGCGGCGAAATCGCCCGCCGGGTGCGGCTCGGGCTCGCCGATGAAGCTGACATAACCGGTGCAGTAGCGGGTCGGGATGTTCAGCGCGCGACAGAAGGCCACGGCCAGGTGGGTGAAGTCCCGGCAGACGCCGCGGCGACCCGCATAGGCATCCTGCGCCGTGCGGTCGCCGTGAGCGAATTCGTAGCCGAACGCGATGTGGTCGTGCACAAAATCGCAGACCGCCTGCACCCGGCTCCAGCCGGGCTCGGTATGACCGAACAAGCGCCACGCCTCGTCGGCCAGCAGATCCGATTCGCAGTACCGGCTGGGCAGCAGGAACACGATGGTTTCGGCCGGCAGGTCCTCGATCGCGTGCTGCTTGGCCTCCGGGTGCACCGGGTCCGGGCGCCCGTCATCGTCGATCACTGCGTCCGTGCCGATCGTGAAGCTCCCGGCCGGCGCGCTCAGCCGCGCGCACAGGTTGCCGAAGCCGTCGCGATAGAGGTCGACCGGCACGGGCGGCTCGGTGCGCAGCGTGTCGGGGGCCTCCAGGGCGCCCGCCCGGGTGGGATGCACGTTCAGCATGACCACCATCGGTACGGGATAGGGGAAGGCGTAGCGCATCTCGCAGCCGAGCCTGATCCGCATCCGCGGTGATCCTTCTTCGCGTCCGAGTTTCATCGCCACCGCTGCCCCGCAGGATCCGCGCCATGGCTTTCGGGCCGGTGGAGGCGGGATGGGCTTGGCGGCCGTCCGGTTCACCCCTACAGCATCCGCGCGCGGCGCTCATGGCTGCCGGGGGGAGCATCCGTGATTCTTCCCGGGGCAGCGCGTCGCACCCGTGGGTCAGCCTGCTGAATGGGCGCGCCTGAGGACGGTTACGAGAAGGATGCCGGCCATGTTCACGCTCGAGATCGACGGCACCGCCGTTGCGGTGATCAACAGCGACGAGGCGTCCGCCAAGGACCTCTTCACCTGTGACGGATTCAAGGAAGACATCCGGACCATGACGACGGGCGGCAAGCCGCTCTGGAACGGCACGTCGCCGCTCAAGGTCCGGGCGGCCACCGAGGACGAGGTCGAGATCTTCGAGGACGCGCTGGCAGAGGACGACGGCGAGGGCGATTTCGTCGACGATCCCCATCACACCGAGACCGATTCGGACGACGCCGATGAGGCCGACATCGTCTTCTTGGTGGATATCGACGAGGACGAGGATGAGGCCGATGCCTGAGCGCGGCTGAACCCGAGCGCCTCCCGGGTTGTTTCCGATCCGAATCGGATTCAATCCAGGGAGGTTGGCATGGCTGACAGCAGACGGATCGTCGACGCACTGGTGCGTTCCAGGAGCGGCGGTCTAGCCGCCGGCGTGGCCCTCGGAGGCTTGGCGCTGATCGGCAGCCTCGCCTACCGGGCCTTGCGCGGTGCCCCACCGCCCGAGTCGGGCGGCCCGGACTTCACCGAGATCGATGAGGACGAAGCCCGGCTGATGCTGCGAGCCATGGTGGCGGCCACGACGGCCGACGGCATGGTCGACGCGGCCGAGCGGAAGCGCCTCGATACGGCCGTCGCGGATGCGGGCCTCGATCCCGACGGGCGATCCTGGCTCGATCGGGAACTCGCGGATCCCGCCGACGTCGACGAGATCGCCGAGCGGGTCGCAAGTCCCGATGCGGCGGCGCGGATCTTCGCGGCGGCGCGGCTCGCCATCGATCCCGATACGCTCCAGGAGCGTCAATTCCTGAAGATGCTGGCCGAGGCCCTCGATCTTCCCGCCGACGCGATCGACCGGGTCGAGCGCAACATCGCGGCCTGACCGGCAACCGGACGGGCGCGGGGAACTCCCATTGCCGCCGAGCTTCATGCTAGGCTTCCGGTCGGGAACGGGTCCGGACTGGCCCTTCGCGGGAGGACGGGACATTTCATGTCGGGACTGTCAGTGCCTGCGCGCGGGCGCGTCTGGCGGAGCGCCTGTGCCTTGGTCAGTGCGATGCTGATCGGCGGCGGAATCGCCCGTGCCGCCGAACCGGCCGCCGGCCCCCTGACCATTGCCGAGCAGGGCAGTTTCTTCGTCGGCGGCCGTGACGTTCAGTCCGACACGCTGTCGACGCTGCCGGCCTACGCACCCTCCGGCACGATCAGCGTCGACCAAATCTATGTCCGCTATCAGGTTCCGGTGACGACCGGACGGCCGCCTCTGGTGCTGATCCACGGCTGCTGCCTCACCGGCAAGACCTGGGAGACGACGCCGGACGGACGCATGGGCTGGGACGAGTACTTCGTCCGGCGCGGCTTCCCGACCTACGTGATCGATCAGGCCTGGCGCGGTCGCTCGGCGGCGAGCCCGGCCCAGATCAACGCGGTGAAGATGGGGCGGGCCGACCCGAACGCGCTGCCGCCGGTCTTCTCGGCCGGGCGCGAGCCTGCCTGGGCGATCTTCCGGTTCGGGCCGGAATACCCGAAGGTGTTTCCCGACATGCAGTTCCCCCTGGAGGCCCAGGGCGAGTTCTGGAAGCAGATGGTCCCGGACTGGTCGGCCGCCCTCCCGGTGCCGAACCCCACTGTGCCGGCCCTGTCGGAACTGGCCAAGAAGCTCAAAGGTGCGGTGCTGATCTCCCACTCTCAATCGGGGATCTACCCGTTCCAGACCGCGTCCCTCGACCGGTCGGGCATCCGCGCCATCGTCGCCATCGAGCCGGCCGCGTGCCCGGACCCGGCGAAGGACGATCTCGCGCCCTACAGGGACCTGCCGATCCTCGTCCTCTTCGGCGATTACGTCGACGCCTCGCCCCGCTGGGCGCCGCGGCTCAAGCAGTGCCGCAGCTTCGTGGCGGCGGCGAATGCCGCGGGCGGCCGGGCGGAGCTGATCCTGCTGCCGGAGATCGGCATCCACGGCAATTCGCACATGCTGATGCAGGACAAGAACAGCCTCGATATCGCCGATTGGCTGTCGGGCTGGATCGACAAGCGGGCCCCCGGCAAGTCGTAGGGAAGCCCGGTCGGATACCCGGTCGATCCCACCCGTCGCCGCGCCTGCGGCAGCGGGCCTCAGGGGGGGCAGGAATCATCGAGGGATCCGGAAGCGCCTTCAGGCCTCCCCCGCGCTTCGGCGCCTCAGGGTGAGGGCGCGAC
Source organism: Methylobacterium sp. 092160098-2 (assembly GCF_028920805.1). Classification (NCBI taxonomy): domain Bacteria; kingdom Pseudomonadati; phylum Pseudomonadota; class Alphaproteobacteria; order Hyphomicrobiales; family Methylobacteriaceae; genus Methylobacterium; species Methylobacterium sp. 092160098-2. The sequence goes on from NZ_JAQPZJ010000001.1 coordinate 3,150,630, forward strand.
GAGGGGCTTTTCCGACCCGTCGGAAAAACAGGCCGGCTTCTGCTCGCTGAGGAACGTGCTCATCCGGTCCAATGCACGTCGGATGTTCTCGGCCGAGTTGGCATAGGACAGACGGATGTAGCCCTCGCCGTGGACGCCGAAATCCGGGCCGCCGATCACCGCGACGCCCGCTTCTTCCAGAAGGGCCGACGCCAGCGCCTTCGCCTTCCAGCCGGTCCGGGAGATATTCGGGAAGGCGTAGAACGCGCCCTTGGGCGCGATGCACGACACGCCCGGCAAGGCGTTCAGACCGTCCACCACGATCGTCCGGCGCCGGTCGAATTCGGCGACCATCTCGGTCACGCAGTCCTGGGGGCCGTCCAGCGCCGCGATGCCGGCCCACTGGGTCGCCGCGTTGACGCAGGAATGCGCGTTGACGGCGAGCTTGCGGGCTGCGTCATAGAGCGGCTTCGGCCAGACCGACCAGCCGAGGCGCCAACCGGTCATCGCGTAGGTCTTGGACGCGCCGTCGAGGTAGACGAGCCGGTCGCGGATCTCGGGATACTTGAGCAGCGAGTGATGGGTCTCGCCGTCGTAGGTCATGGTGCCGTAGATCTCGTCCGACAGCACGGCGACCTCGGGGTGCTCGGCCAGGCCCTTCACCAGGGCGTCGATCTCGGCTTTCGGTGTCACGCCGCCCGTCGGGTTGGCGGGTGAGTTGACGATCAGCAGCCGGGTCTTCGGCGTGATCAGCGCCAGGGTCTCGGTCGCCGAGAAGGCGAAACCGTTCTCCTCGCGGATCGGCACGGGGACCGGCGTCGCGCCCGTGAACTCGATCATCGAGCGGTAGATCGGGAAGCCGGGGTCCGGATACAGGATCTCGGTTCCGGGCGCGCCGAACATCAGGATCGCCATGAACATGGTGACCTTGCCGCCGGGCACGATCATCACGGATTCGGGGGAGACCTCGACGCCGTGGCGGCGATGGATGTCGCGGGCCACCGCCTCGCGCAGCGGCGGAATGCCCACCGCCGGCGTGTAGCCGTGGTGGCCGTCGCGCAGGGCCTTGATGCCCGCCTCGACCACGTGCGCGGGGGTCGGCATGTCCGGCTGGCCGATACCGAGGTTGATCACGTCCCGGCCCTGCGCGGCGAGGGCTTGGGCGCGGGCCAGCACCGCGAAGGCGTTTTCCTCGCCGATCCGCGAGAAGGCCGGAACCACCTGCAGCATCGCGCCCTCCGGGCGGTGCGATCTCAGTGCTTGGACCGCTCGGAGAGCTTCATCGCACCGAACGACATCGCCACCGCGATCGCGCCCAGGATCACGAAGGTCTTCACCGAGGCGTAGAACAGGTCCGGGTTGATGCCTTCGTCGGTGTAGAGCACGAGCCCGATGGCCGCGAGCGGCAGCGAGAGCAGGATGAAGAGCGGGACGAGCGGGTTCATGTGCGGCACTCGAAATCCGGCGCGCGGCTGACCGCGGCCCTGGGAAAACGACCCTGCATACCACCGTGCTGCGAAGGTTGGGACCCCGGAATCGGCAGTTTTTCGCCGGCTCGTCCGAACGCTCATGGATGTGCAATCATTTGGCGCGAGAGTATCGCCTCTCAAAGGCGGGCATGTATGCGTCGGGCATCGGTCAGTGGGAATGGGAAGGGCACGGGGGCTTCGGACCCCGCGACCTCCGGCGTCGACATGCTGGTCCTCCATATCGGGAAGCTGCTGCGCCACCCCGCCTACCGGCGTGAATCGATCGTGAGCGCCCTCCTGCTGCGCCACCTGCCGCACGATGCCGGCTACGCGTGGCACGGTGAGGCGAGCCTGCGCACCCGGCTCGTCGGCGCCGGCCTCGACGAGGCCAGCCTCGATCATCTCATCCGGAATGTGCAGGCCGAGCACCTGCGCCTGCGCCGGCCCGCCGATGCCTGATCCGGCCTAGGCCGGAACCCGGACGGTGGCCCGCAGACCCCCCAGGGGGCTGTCGTGCAGGGTGATGTCGCCGCCATGGGCGCGGGCGATGTCCCGCGCGATCGAGAGGCCCAGCCCGGAGCCGCCGGCGTCCTGGCGGGCGTCGTCGAGCCGCAGGAACGGCTTGAACACGTCCTCGCGGCTCTCGGCCGGAATGCCCGGCCCGTCGTCGTCGATGGAGACGAAGAAGGTCCGGGCCTCCAGTCGGCCGGAGATCGCCACCGTCTCGCCGTAGCGCACGGCGTTGGCCGCGAGGTTGAACAGGCAACGCCGGAAGGCGCCCGGACGGACCGTGACCTCGGGCGTGCCGACGAGCTCCACGGCGGAGACATGGGCGCCGAGGCGCTCCACGTCGGTCTGCAGGTCCTCCAGCAGGGCGCGCATGTCCGTGGGCGTCGCGGGCTCGGCCGAGTCGCCCCGCGCGAAGGCGAGGTAGCCCTCCAGCATCCGGCTCATCTCATCCACGTCGCGGCTGAGATCCTCGATCTCGCTGGTCTGCTCGACCAGTGCCAGGGACAGGCGGAAGCGGGTGAGGATGGTGCGCAGGTCGTGGCTGACGCCGTTCAGCATCGTCGTGCGCTGCTCCATCGCTCGCTCGATCCGCCGCTTCATCTCGATGAAGGCGTGACCGGCTTGGCGCACCTCGCGGGCGCCGCGCGGCCGGAACTCGATCTCCCGGCCCTTGCCGAAGCCCTCCGCCACCGCGGCGAGGCGGAGGATGGGCTTGATCTGGTTGCGCAGGAACAGGATCGCGACCCCGAGCAGCACCAGCGAGGAGCCGATCATCCAGACGAGGAAGATGTGCGAATTCGACGCGTAGGCTTGGCTGCGCCGCGCGGTGATGCGCATCACGCCGTCGGGAATCGCCACCCGGATCTCGATCAGGTTGGAGCGGCCGACCGTGTCGATCCAGAAGGGCCGGCGGATCTGGCGCTTGATCTCGTCCGAGAGGGCCTCGTCGAGGATCGAGAAGAACGGGCGCGGGCCCGGCGGCGGGAGCTTGGCCCCCTTGAGGATGTCGAGGTCGAGGTTCAGCCGTTCCCCGGCGATGCGCGAGAGGGTCTCGGCATCCTTGTCCTGCGGGTAGCTCTCGTAGATGTCGATCAAGGCGGCCACGTCTGCGGTCACCGCCGCCGACAGGCGCTTGGTCACGAGCTGCCAGTGCCGCTCCATGAAGGTGTAGGCGATCACCGACTGGAGCAGGACGACCGGCGCGATGATGATGATCAGCGAACGGGCGTAGAGGCCTTTCGGCAGGACGTCGCCGATCGCCCGGCTGATGCGCCGCCACAGGCGGTGCGGCGCGGAGCGCGGCGGCGGATCCTTGCGCAGCCTGCGCGCCAGAGCGGGATCGGGGGCGTTCACGTCACCCGGAGCACGCGCCGCTCCCTCCCGCGAAAGCAGGGGCGGGTCGTCTGGCATGAACTCCGTTCGACGGTGGCGGACATGGTCTGAGCGGGGACGCTTGGCCGGCCTGTTATCGCATCCGCGCCGGGATCGGCCAAGGCGCGCGCACGGCCACAGGCCCGGTGCCCCGGGCGGTGGGCATGGTGTGCGAGTGGGAGGGCGCCTTGCACGGCGGCGCGTGGGCCATACCTGTGGGAAGCGGGGGCCACCCGCCGGCCGAAAGTCCACGAGGCCATGCTCAGCACCGATACAGACATCCTCTCCGCCGCCCAGTCCTGGCGGCGCGACGGTCGCGCCGTGGCGCTCGCCACCGTGATCGAGACCTGGGGCTCGGCGCCCCGGCCCGTGGGCAGCCACCTCGCGGTCGACGGCGACGGCAACTTCCTCGGCTCCGTCTCGGGAGGCTGCGTCGAGGGCGCGGTCATCACCGAGGCCCTCGAGGTGATCGAGGCCGGCACGCCGCGCGTCCTCGAATTCGGCGTCGCGGACGAGACGGCCTGGCGGGCCGGCCTGTCCTGCGGCGGGCGGATCCGGGTCTTCGTCGAGCGGGTCGACTGATGCGCAGCGACATCCTTGCGGCGCTGAACGACGAGCGCGCGGCCCGCCGCGCCGCGATCCTCGTCACCGACATCGCCGACGGCGCGCAGCGCCTCGTGCGCGAGTCGGACCTCGCCGTCGACCCCCTGGCCGACGTCCTGGCGAAACACCTTGCGTCCGGCAAGAGCGGCCTCGTCGAGGCTGACGGGCGGACCCTGTTCCTCACCGTGCAGGTGCCGCCGGTGCGGATCGTGGTCGTCGGCGCCGTCCACATCTCGCAGGCCATGGCGCCGATGGCGGCCGGGCTCGACCTCGCGCTCACGGTGATCGACCCCCGCACCGCATTCGCCACGCCGGAGCGTTTCCCGGGCATCGCGCTGGTCGCCGAGTGGCCGGACGCCGCCCTCGGCACAACCGTCCCGGTGCTGGATCGCTACTGCGCCCTCGCAGCCCTGACCCATGATCCCAAGATCGACGATCCTGCGCTGAAGGCGGCCCTGGCGGCCGAGTGCTTCTACGTGGGCGCCCTCGGCTCCCGGAAGACCCACGCGGCCCGCGTCGCGCGGCTCACCGAGGCGGGGTTCACGCCCGCGCAGATCGGCCGGATCCACGCGCCGATCGGGCTCCCGATCGGTGCCGTCAGTCCCGCCGAGATCGCGCTGGCCGTGCTCGCCGAGGTGGTGGCGTGCCTGCGCCGCGCGCCCCGTCCGGAGGTCGCGTGAGGTTCGGGACCGTCCCGCTCGCCGAGGCGGGCGGACTGATCAGCGCGCATACGGTCCGGCGGGCTGACATCACCCTGCGCAAGGGGGCGGTGATCGGCCCGGAGGAGGCCGCCGGTCTCGCGCGGACCGGCCTCTCGGAGATCGTGGTGGCCGCCCTGGAGCCGGGCGATGTCGGCGAGGACGACGCGGCCGCGCGGCTCGCCGGTTGTCTTCGCGGGCCGAACCTGCGCGTCGAGGCGCCCTTCACCGGCCGCTGCAACCTGTTCGCCGAGAGGCCCGGGGTGCTGACGCTCGACCCGACCCGGATCGAGGCCGTCAACGCCGTCGACGAGGCGGTGACGGTGGCGACGCTGCCGCGCTTCCGGCCGGTGATCGAGGGCGAAATGATCGCCACCGTGAAGATCATCCCCTACGCCGTGCCGGGCGCCGTGCTGGCCCGCGCCTGTGCGGCGGCCGGAGCCGACGCGCTGGCGGTGGCGACCTATCGCCGCCGCCGTGTGGGCGTGGTCTCGACGCGGCTGCCGAGCCTTAAGGAGGCCACCATCGACAAGACGCTCCGGGTTTTGGCCGAACGTCTCGCCCCCACGGGCGCCGCGATCGTCGCCGAAGCCCGGATCCCCCACACCGACGACGCCGTGGCTGCTGCGGTGACCGATCTCATCGACGGAGCCGGGGCGGACCTCGTGGTTGTGTTCGGTGCCTCGGCCATCGCCGACCGCCGCGACGTCATCCCGGCCGGAATCGAGGCGGCTGGCGGGCATGTCGCCCACCTCGGCATGCCGGTCGATCCCGGCAACCTGCTCCTTGTCGGTGCCCGGGGCGACGTGCCGGTGGTCGGCGCCCCGGGCTGCGCGCGCTCGCCGAAGGAGAACGGATTCGACTGGATTCTGCACCGTCTGCTCGCAGATCTGGCCGTAACCCGCGCCGACATCGTCGCCCTCGGTGTCGGCGGTCTGCTGATGGAGATCGTCTCGCGTCCTCAGCCCCGCGCCGGCGGCGCGGTGACGGGGGACGCGCGCGATCCGGCGACAGACGTTTGAGGCGGGAGAGGATCTCGGGGATGTCGGAGGTCGGCACGGTTCTGCTCGCCGCGGGCCTCGGCAGCCGGTTCGGCTCCGCGCCGAAGCTGCTCGCCCCCCTCGACGGCAAGCCGCTGGTGCGCCACGCCGCGGAGGCCGCCCTCGAGGCTTGTCCCCGCCCTGTGGTGGTCGTGCTGGGCGCGCACGCGGAGGCGGTCCGCGCGACGCTGGCCGGGCTGGACCTGATCCGGATCGACAATCCGGATTACCGTACCGGATTGGCATCCTCGCTGCGCGCCGGTCTCGCGGCGTTGCCACCCCGCTGCACGGGCGCCGTGATCGTGCTGGGCGACATGCCGCGGGTGACGGCCGCCCATATCGACCGTCTCGTGAGCGCCTTCACGGGGGCTGCGGTGGCTCCTGCTGCCGTGGTGCCGGTGCAGGACGGGCGGCGCGGCAATCCCGTACTGCTCAACCTGCGTCGTCTCGGGGAGGAGATCGGCCGCCTCGCCGGCGACCACGGGGCCGGACCGCTGCTCAGGGGGCGGCCCGACGTGCTGGAGATCCCAGGCGATCCGGCCACCGCCCTCGACATCGACACGCCGGCCGGGCTCGCCGCCCTGAGCCGTGGTCCGGCCTGAACCATCGGCGCCCTCGGTGTGGGACGGATCGCGCCGACGGCCGTCCGTGCCTGCGGTGGATCCGGCGGCGCGCCGCCTATCCCTGTCGCGCGGTCGTGGGGCGGGTTTCTGCGCTCGCCCCGACGGTGCGCCCGCGCCCTGCCTTGGCCTCGGCCCGGCATCGGTCGGAGCAGTAGCGGACCTCGTCCCAGACGCGTGCCCACTTCTTGCGCCACGCGAACGGGCGGCCGCACTGGGCACAGACCTTCTCGGGCAGGTCGCCCTTGCGGCGCATCGGCGGCATCGTCTCTCCTCGCGTCCTATCCCGGGCGGCGCAGGTCCGGGCCCGGAGCGGCGGCACCGCGGCGGCGCGCATCCAGGAGGTGCGCCAATCCGAGCATGACCGCGAGCCCGCCGAGATTGACCGCGATCTGCAGCGGCCATGTGGCGTCGAAGGTCCGATAGAGAATGCGGCCGATGAGCGCCGCCAGGCATCCGGCTGCGAAGATCTCGAGCGAGTGCCGGCCGCAGGCATCGATCAGGCGCAGCCGCCGCCACCGGCTGAGACGCGCCACCGCGGGCATGCTGAACAGCAGGTAGGCCAGGGTCAGCATGTTGATCAGGCGCAGGGGGCCGACATGGCTCTTGTCGGGGACCCCGATCGCCAGCGGCCGGAGGTCCGGCAGCCCCCATTCCGCCCAGGAGCCGCCCTGGAAGAAGGCGAAGGCGAGATAGGCCGAGGCCATGGCGACGGCCCAGCCACGCCACGGCAGCAATCCGTCCTGGGCCTGGACCCAGACGGCGAGGGCCGCTCCGAGCACGAACAGGAATTGCCACGCGAAGGGATTGAAGTACCAGCCCTCATCGACCGCCGCGGCGTTCGGCAGGTTCAGCTGATGATCGACGTTGGCGGCAATCCACAGGGTCGCCGACAGCGCCAGGACGCCCCAGATCCCGCGCCGCATCCCGAGATAGATCAGCGGGAACAGTGCCAGAAGGAGAATGTAGAGCGGCAGAATATCGAGGTAATTCGGGAGCGCGTTCAGCGCGAGGCCGCGCAGCAGGCCCGGCAGCAGCCCCATCTGCAGCAGGGGCGCGACGCCGAACCGCGGCGTGAGACCGGTGATGTCCATCCAGATCCGGACGATGACCAGGGTCGCCAAAAGCAGCCCCGCCTGGAACAGGTAGATGCGCAGACAGCGCTGCGCGATGCGCACCAGCGCCGTCCGGACGCCGGCTCGGCGGAAGAGGCCGCCATAGGCGATCATCGAGGAATAGCCGGCGAGCAGAACGAAGATCTCGGCCGCATCCGAGAATCCGAAATTGTGCAGCGTCAGCAGGGCCGGCGCGTTGCGCGGGATGTGGTCGACGAAGATCGTCAGCAGCGCCAGCCCGCGCACCACGTCGACCCGCGCGTCACGGACGGGCTTCGTGGGCCGCGTGCCGGCTTCCGGCGCGGGGATCGTCCGCTGCTTCGTGGCAGCGGGCCGCTCAAGATCGTCGACGCGCGTCACTCAGTTCATCACCGCGGCGGTCTCCGACCGGATGTGGGATACGGCAGAGTCCGCGGTGCAACAATAGCGCGCCTGCGGTGCGCGGCTGCGCCGATCACGCGCCTGTGTTCGGCCCGGCGCAGGGATCCGTCGCCCCGATGGTCCGACGCTCCGCGGAGCGCCTCGGGCCTCTCGCATCGCGGCCGAGCCCGGTATAGAGGCGGTGGGCGATCCCGGCTTTCCTCGCCCGCCACCGGGAGGGCCCAGGCCCGGGGCGCGCTACAGGGCAAGGTTCAGGGCAACGGCCATGCGCGTCCTCGTCACCGGAGCCGGAGACTATCTCGGCCGCCGCCTGCTCGAGGCGCTGCACAGGGGACTTCCGCCCGGCAGCTCCATCCTCGGCCTGGATCGGGCTCCGCAACCGCCCCTCGGCGGCGTGTCGCTGAGAGCCGTCGATCCGTTCGATGCCCACGAACTCGCCGAGACGATCGCCGCCTTCGACCCCACCATCGTGTTCCACTTGGCGGCGCTGGCGTCCGTGGCCCAGTCGAGCGAGACACCGTCCTATGCCTGGCGGGCCGAACTGCTCGGCACGCTGAACCTGGCCGAGGCGGTGGCGAAGACCCGCGCGGCCCTGGTGTTCCTCAGCTCGACCGTCGTCTACGGGGAGGCGTTCCGCGAGCAGGCACGTCCGGACGAGACCGTGACGCCGCGTCCCGACACCATCGCGGGCCGAACCAAGAACGCCTGCGAGTACATCCTGCGCGATGTCCTGGCGAATGCCGGCGTCAAGCATCTGGTGCTGCGACCATCGAACTACATCGGTGCGGGTCAGAGTGAGACGTTCGTGGTCGCCTCCTTCGCGGGGCAGATCGCCCGTATCGAGCGAGGCTTGGTGCCCCCGAGCCTGGAGGTTGGCGACCTCTCCGCCGGGCGCGATTTCGTCGACGTGGCCGATGTCACCGCGGCGTGCCTGCGCGTGATCGGACAGATCGACGATCTTCCGAATGGCGGAATCTTCAACGTGGGATCGGGGGTCGTGACGCCGGTCGCCGAGATCCTGGAGATGTTCCGCGGCATGACGGGCGCGCGCTTCACCCTTCGGGTCTCGCCCGATCGGGTCCGGGCGGCGGGCGTGCGTAGCGAGGGCTGTGATTCCACGGCCTTCGCAACCGCCACCGGATGGACTCCAGCCATCGCGCTCTCGCGAAGCCTGTCCACGATTCTGTCGGAGGCCCGGGCGCAACTCGGATGAGGGCATATCGGGCGGGCGGGCGTCGATGCCGTCCCGGTCCCCGGGGTGGCACGCTCCGGCTCTGCAAGCGCTCCGGGAGCCCGCGCATCCGCCTTTCCCCCCGGGCGCAGGGGGGCACGACATCCGATCTCCCGGTCGCTCCGGCAATCTGCATCGCCGGAGCGCCGCAGAGGCTTTGAACCGAGGTCAGGGACCGCGCGACCGGCCGATGGATTCCTCCCGGCCGTGTTCAGAGCGTACCCGGGCGAGGTCCAGGGCTGGACCTCGCCCGGGTACGGCTATTCGGTTCCGGTCTCGCCGTTACGGCCCCGGAACGACGGGGCCGGTCCTCAGCGCGAGAACCGCTTGTACTTGATCTTCTTCGGCATGATCGAATCCGCTCCGAGCCGGCGCACCTTGTCGGCTTCGTATTCGGAGAAGTTGCCCTCGAACCATTCCACGTGGCTGTCGCCCTCGAAGGCGAGGATGTGCGTCGCGATGCGGTTCAAGAACCAGCGATCGTGGCTGATGATGACGGCGCAGCCGGCGTAGTCCTCCAGCGCGTCTTCGAGGGCGCGCAGGGTCTCCATGTCGAGGTCGTTGGTCGGCTCGTCGAGGAGCAGCACATTGGCGCCGCCCTTCAGGGTCCGCGCGAGGTGCACCCGGTTGCGCTCGCCGCCCGAGAGCGTGCCGACCTTCTTCTGCTGGTCGGGCCCCTTGAAGGCGAAGGCCGCGCAATAGGCACGCGAATTGATTTCGCGCTTGTTGAAATAGATGATGTCGTTGCCGCCCGAGACCTCCTGCCAGACCGTGGCGTTCGGATCGAGGGCGTCGCGGGACTGGTCGACGTAGCCGAGCTTCACCGTCTCGCCGATGTCGATCTTCCCGTTGTCGGGCTTCTCCTGGCCGGTGATCATCTTGAACAGCGTGGTCTTGCCGGCGCCGTTCGGGCCGATCACCCCGACGATGCCGCCCGGCGGCAGCTTGAACGACAGATCCTCGATCAGCAGCCGGTCGCCGAACGCCTTGCTGAGATGCTCGAACTCGATGACGTTGTTGCCGAGCCGCTCGTCGATCGGAATGACGATCTGGGCCGCGGCGTCGATTTTCTGCGCCTGCTTGGCCACCAGCTCCTCGTAGCGGGTGATGCGGGCCTTCGACTTGGACTGGCGCGCCTTCGGGGAGGCGGCGATCCACTCCTGCTCGCGGGCGATGGAGCGCTGCCGGGCCATGTCCTCACGGCCCTCCTGCTCCAGGCGCTTCTGCTTCTGGACCAGCCACGCCGAATAGTTGCCCTCGTACGGGATGCCCTTTCCGCGATCGAGCTCCAGGATCCAGCTCGTGACGTTGTCGAGGAAGTAGCGATCGTGGGTCACGATCAGGATCGCGCCGGGATACTGGCGCAGGTGGCCCTCCAGCCAGTTCACCGTCTCGGCGTCGAGGTGGTTGGTCGGCTCGTCGAGGAGGAGCAGTTCCGGCTCCCACAGGAGGAGGCGGCACAGGGCGATGCGGCGCCGCTCGCCGCCCGACAGGGTGGCCACCGGCTGCTCGTCGCTCGGGCAGCCCAGGGCCTCCATGGCCTGATCGACCTTCGAATCGAGCTCCCAGAGACCTAGCGACTCGATCCGGTCCTGGAGCTCGGTCATCTCGTCGGCCGTCTCCTCCGAGTAGTTCATGGCGAGTTCGTTGTAGCGGTCGAGCATGGCCTGCTTCTCGGCCACGCCCTCCATCACGTTCTCGCGGACGGTCTTGTTCGGATCGAGCTGGGGCTCCTGCGGCAGATAGCCGACGCGCGCACCCTGCGCGACCCAGCCGTCACCGGTGTATTCCTTGTCGAGGCCCGCCATGATCTTGAGCAGCGTCGACTTGCCGGCGCCGTTGATGCCCAGGACGCCGATCTTGGCGTCCGGGTAGAACGACAGGTTGACGTTATCCAGGACCTTCTTGCCGCCGGTATAGGCCTTGGTCAGGCCCCGCATGTGGTAGATGAATTCGCGAGCCATCGCGGATCGTCCTCGGCGCGTTGTTCGGGACTGCGCGGATCGTGCCAGCGGCACGGGTCAGGCACGGGGCATCAGTCCCCGTCCTGGACGCGCGTCCCTAAGATATAGGAATGACCCTGTCGGAGTATCAGGCCCGCCGGGAAGCGGCAAGGACGGCCCGGCCGTCGCCGGGCGCCGATCTCTCAGGCGAACGGGTTCTTCACCGATCGCGGCGGCGCGTCCGGCGCCTCCGCCACCGCTTCGGGCAGATCGGAGGCCTCCAGGGTCTTCACGATCGCGTCCAGCGTCTTCCGGAGAAGCCGGGCCTGCTCCAGCCCGGTCCTGTCGCGGGTGATGTCGAGGGATCCGTGCAGGGCGATCCGGTCCGTGCCGTTCTCGAAGCTCAAGCTGCCGATGGTGCGCACGCCGGCATCGTCCGCGAAGGGCGTGAAGGCTTTCGGATCTTCCGTCGCGCCTCCGGAGGCGCGTTGCGTGTCCTTGGGCATGGGTCCTCTCAGAAGAACGAACGCAGCAGGTCGCGCAGGAATTTCCGCGCCGCTCGGGCCAGCTCGCGCTCCAGCCATTCCTGCCAGGTCTGCTCGTGCCGGGGCCGGCGCTCGTCCGCGCGGGCGGAGGCCTGGGGATCCGGGAGGCTCATCGCGGTCGCGCGAGCCGCTTGCGGCAGGCCGGGAAAGACGTCGATGCCGGATTCCCGGCGCAGATCGTCGATCGACAGCACGCGCCAATCCTTCGAATCGTCGTTCCGGGCGAGGTATGCTCCGGCCTCGCCGCTGGCCGGATCGTAGAGGGCCTTGAACAAGTGGGTCGGGACGAGCACGCCGCCCTTGATCTGCTGCACCGCGTCGCCGGAGAAGATCACCCCGGTGACCACGAAGAGCGCACCGCGCCGGCTGGTCAGGCGCCGGGTGCCCTCCTCGATATCGGCCCAGAGCCCCCGGTTCAGGACCCGGTTCTGCGGCGTGATGTTGGCGAGGCTGAACGACTCGGCCTGGGCGCTTGCCGTCGGCATGTCGCCGGCCGGCGCGAGATGGCCCCGGTCGAACCCACTGCGGACATAATCCTCAAGGGCGGCGCGCTGGTCTTCCGGCAGGCGCGCCTCTTCGTGGAAGGAATCGTCGCGTGCCACCGCGCGGGCCGCGGCGATGCTGGCGCGGGTGAGGTGCTCGGCGGCGTAGAGGGGCGTGCGGGTCACGCCGGAATGCAGCACCGCGAAGGCCTCGAAGCACAGGGGGGTCGCCCGAACGGCGAGCTTCGGATTGGTGAGGACGGGCATCCGCCCATCGGCGAACAGCCCCGGACAGGCATCCTGGGCGCCGACCGGAACCGATCCGAGCGCGAGAACCAGGGCTGTGGCGATGAGAGCCGGCGCGCGCATCACCAGCAGACGCGGACCCGGCGCACACCCTCCGGGGTCGGGCGATCCCGCCAGGCGCAGGGCCGGCCGAGGGTGCCGTTGAACGGGCGGACATCGCGGTCCGGGCCGCCCGGGGCGACCCGGGCCGGGCACTTGCCCAGGAAGTTGCACGCGAAGTCGAGATTGCCGTCCAGCGGCTGCGCCGCGGCGTAAGCTTGACCGTAAACCGTAATCGCGAGCGCGAGCAGGATTGTGCACAGACGAGCCGGATTCAAAGGCGAACCTCTTGTGGCGTTAAGGGCACGTGATTCAAAAAAGCGACGGCCCGACATTGATCGCGCCGCCGTTCATCCGTACCTGGCACTATCATGACAGCGGCGGACGGGCGGGTTCTAGCATGAACGCGTGCTCCCGGGGTGCTGGCGTTGCGGTTGCCACGGGCCCGTGACGGAGCCGTCGCCATATTCGAACGAACGGATGCGACCATTGGCACTCTCCCCTGAGCAATCGGCGTTGCTGGACCGTGTCCCGAATCCTGCGGCGCTGCGGCGTCTTCCGGAATCGGATCTTCCGGCTGTTGCGGAGGCGGTGCGCGCCGAGATGATCGACGCGGTGTCGATCACCGGCGGCCATCTGGGCTCGGGGCTCGGCGTGGTCGAGCTGACGGTGGCGCTGCACCACGTGTTCGACACCCCCGACGACCGCATCGTCTGGGACGTCGGCCACCAGTGCTACCCGCACAAGATCCTGACCGAGCGCCGCGACCGCATCCGGACCCTGCGCCAGGGCGGGGGGCTGTCGGGCTTCACCAAGCGCAGCGAGAGCGTCTACGACCCGTTCGGCGCCGCCCATTCCTCGACCTCGATCTCGGCGGCGCTGGGCATGGCGGTCGCGCGCGACCTCGACAACGCCACCGCCAAGGTGAAGGGCCGCCCGCAGAAGCGCCGCAACGCCATCGCGGTGATCGGCGACGGCTCGATGTCGGCCGGCATGGCCTACGAGGCGCTCAACAATGCCGGCGCCCTGCACTCGCGCCTGATCGTCATCCTCAACGACAACGACATGTCGATCGCCCCGCCGGTGGGCGCCATGTCGGCCTATCTGGCGCGGCTGGCCTCGGGGGGCGCCTACCAGTCCCTGCGCGAGACCGCCAAGCAGCTCGGCAAGCTGCTGCCGAAGGCGCTCTACCAGCGCGCCGCGGCGGCCGAGGAATACGCCCGCTCGCTGGTGGTCGGCGGCGGCACCATGTTCGAGGAGATGGGCTTCCACTATGTCGGCCCGGTGGACGGGCACAATCTCGACCACCTGCTGCCGGTGCTCAAGAACGTCCGCGACGCCGAGCACGGCCCGATCCTGCTGCACGTCGTCACCCAGAAGGGCAAGGGCTACGCGCCGGCCGAGGCGAGCGCCGACCGCTACCACGGCGTGGTCAAGTTCGACGTGATCTCGGGCGTGCAGGCCAAGGCCAAGCCGAACGCGCCGGCCTACACGCGGGTGTTCGGCGAGAGCCTGATCAAGGCGGCGGATGCCGACGACAAGGTGGTGGCGATCACCGCGGCGATGCCGGGCGGCACCGGCATCGACCTGTTCGGCAAGGCGCATCCGGACAAGACCTTCGACGTGGGCATCGCCGAGCAGCACGCGGTGACGTTCGCGGGCGGGCTGGCCACCGAGGGCTACCGGCCGTTCGTGGCGATCTACTCGACGTTCCTGCAGCGGGCCTACGACCAGGTGGTGCACGACGTGGCGCTGCAGAACCTGCCGGTGCGGTTCTGCCTGGACCGGGCGGGTCTGGTGGGCGCGGACGGGGCGACGCATGCCGGCGCGTTCGACCTGGCGTATCTGTGCTGCCTGCCGAACATGACCGTGATGGCGGCCTCCGACGAGGCCGAGCTGGTGCACATGGTGGCCACCGCCCACGCGCATGATTCGGGGCCGATCGCCCTGCGCTACCCGCGCGGCGAGGGCGTGGGGGTCGAGCTGCCGGAGCGGGGCGCGGTCCTGACGATCGGCAAGGGCCGGGTGGTGCGCCGGGACGCGGAGGCGCGGGTGGCGATCCTCAGCCTGGGCACGCGGCTGGCCGAGGCCTCGAAGGCGGCGGACACGCTGTCCGAGCAGGGCGTGGCGGTGACGGTGGCGGATGCGCGGTTCGCCAAGCCGCTGGACGAGGCGCTGATCCTGGATCTGGCGCGGGACCACGAGGTCCTGCTGACGATCGAGGAGGGCTCGCGGGGCGGGTTCGGCGCGATGGTGCTGCACCTGCTGTCGGAGACGGGGGCGCTGGACGCGGGCGGGGTCCGGGTGCGGACGCTGACGCTGCCGGACACCTACCAAGACCACGACAGCCCCGAGAAGATGTACGCCGAGGCGGGCCTCGACGCCAAAGCCATCGTCAAGGCCGCCCTCGATGTCCTGCCCGAGCGGAAGGACGGCCGGTCGCGCCTGCGCCTCGCCTGAGCGGGAGGGCCCTTCGGCCCCTTGGATGACCGGGCGGGCCGCCTGTCGGGAAGGCCCGCCCAGGGATCTTGCTCCCTCGGCGCCGCCAATCCCGGCGGCGCCAGATCCCCGGAGTGACGATCCTCGTCCCCCGGATCGCCGTCTTCCGCGATGACGGGCGCGCCAGCCGATCGGTAAGTGTCGCGGCCCCGGCCGTCTTGCCGGCGCGCGCGATCCTCCGCATATCGCCGACACGGGGTGAGGGCGCGCCGCGCCTTCCGAACCCTGCCGGTAAGCCTGTCGCATCGCGCCGACACGGGGACGAACGAGCGGATGACCTCCGAAAAGCTGCGCCTCGGCGTCAACATCGATCACGTCGCGACCGTCCGCAACGCCCGCGGCGGCGATTACCCGGACCCGGTGCGGGCGGCGCTGCTCGCCGTCGAGGCGGGCGCCGACGGCATCACCGCGCATCTGCGCGAGGACCGGCGCCATATCCGCGACACCGACATCGCCGCGCTGAAGCGCGGACTGTCCGTGCCGCTCAATTTCGAGATGGCGGCCACCGACGAAATGGTGGCGATCGCGCTGGCCACGCGGCCCCATGCCGCCTGCCTCGTCCCGGAGAAGCGCGAGGAGCGCACCACCGAGGGCGGGCTCGACATCGTCGGCGGCCGGGAGCACCTCGCGCCGCGCATCCGGACCCTCGCGGAAGCCGGTATCCGCGTCTCGCTGTTCGTCGAGCCGGAGCCCGCGGTGATGGACGCCGCCCATGCCCTGGGGGCGCCGGTGGTCGAGTTGCACACGGGCAGCTACTGCGAGGCCGCCCTTGAGGACGATGAGGGCCGCACGGCCCACGAACTCGCCCGCCTCCGGCGCGCAGCCGAGCACGGGGCCGGCCTCGGCTTAGAGATCCATGCGGGTCACGGGCTGACCCTCGGCAGCGTCGGGCCGGTGGCGGCGCTGCCGCAGATCTGGGAGCTCAATATCGGCCATTCGCTGATCGCCGACGCAATCTTCGTGGGGCTCGACCAAGCGGTGCGCGACATGCGGGCCGCCATGGATCGGGCCCGGCTCGCATGATCGTCGGGATTGGGTCGGATCTCTGCGACATCCGTCGGATCGCCCGGACCCTGGAGCGGCACGGCGCGCGCTTCACCCACCGGGTCTTCACCGAGGGCGAGCGGGCCCGCTGCGACCGGCGGGCCGCCCGTGCCGAGGGCTACGCCCGACGCTTCGCCGCCAAGGAGGCCTGCGCCAAGGCGCTGGGCACGGGTTTCAGCGCCGGCGTGTTCTGGCGCGACATGGAGGTGGTGAACCTGCCCTCCGGACAGCCGACCCTCCGGCTGGCGGGCGGTGCGGCCGCGCGGCTCGCGGACCTTCTGCCGGCCGGACACGCGGCGCGCCTGCATGTGAGCCTCACGGACGATCCACCGATGGCACAAGCCTTCGTGATCATTGAAGCCCTGCCGGTCTCTGTCGCCGGTTGAGGCGGCCATCGCGGATTAGCCGGCCCCGGTCGCGCGTTGCGGGGGGCTCGCGCATGGTCTAGACCGCCGCCTACAGCGGACACGATTGCGGCGCATTCCTCGGGCCAACCGCACATCAGCAAGCCGCGCGCGGCGGGGCTGCGCCCCGCTGGCGGCAGGTGACGAACCTCAACCAAAGACGGAACGCGCGCGTGGATTACGACGGCAAGCCGCTCAGGAAACCCGCCGAGACCGGCACCTGGGCCAGCATCCGCGAGACGCTGAAGGTCGGCATCCAGGCGCTGCTGATCGCCCTGGTGGTGCGGACGCTGCTGTTCCAGCCGTTCAACATCCCCTCAGGGTCGCTGGTGCCGACCCTGCTGATCGGCGATTACCTGTTCGTATCGAAATATTCCTACGGATACTCCAAGTACTCGCTGCCGCTGTCGGAATACATTCCGATTCAGGCCGAGGGCCGGATCTGGGGCGCCGATCCGAAGCGCGGCGACATCGCTGTGTTCAAGCTGCCCAAGGACAATTCGACCGACTACATCAAGCGCGTGATCGGCCTGCCGGGCGACAAGATCCAGATGATCGACGGCGTGCTCAACATCAACGGCAAGGCGGTGAAGCGCGAGCGGATCGCCGATTACGAGACGACCGATCCCTACGGGCAGCCCACCAAGGTGCCGCAATATATGGAGACCCTGCCCAATGGCGTGGTCCACCGGGTGATCGAGCGCGACGGCGATAATGGTTTCTGGGACAAGACCGAGCTGTACACGGTCCCGCCCGGTCACTTTTTCATGATGGGCGACAACCGCGACAACTCCACTGATTCGCGCGACCTCGCCAATGTCGGCTACGTGCCCTTCGCCAATCTGGTCGGGCGCGCCGAGATGATCTTCTTCTCGATCGACGAGGGGACCCCGGCGTGGCAGGTCTGGAACTGGCCGGCCCACGTGCGCTGGTCGCGCCTGTTCACGACGATCCATTGACCGGTTCGGACTTGGACGACGCCGCGCAGCCCCGGGCCAACGCCCGATCCCGTCGGGCCCACAAGCCGCGGCCGCCCCTGAGCGCGCTCGAGGAGCGGATCGGGCACAGCTTCGCCGATCAGGACCTGCTCACCCGTGCCCTGACCCATACCAGCAAATCCAGCGGTCGGGGCGGCAGCTACCAGCGCCTGGAATTCCTCGGCGACCGGGTGCTCGGGCTCGCGGTCGCCGATCGCCTTTACGGCGCCTTTCCGGAGGCCGACGAGGGCGATCTCTCCCGGCGGCTCGCCGCTCTGGTCCGGCGTGAGACCTGCGCGGTTGTGGCCGCGTCCTGGGAGGTCGGACCGCACCTGATCCTCGGCCAGGGCGAGGTGATGGGTGGCGGCCGGCGCAATCAGACGATCCTCGCCGACGTCTGCGAGGCGATCCTGGGGGCGATCTACCTCGACGCCGGCTTCGACGCCGCCCGGGCGGTGGTCGAGGCGCATTTCCGCCCGGGCGAGCCGACGGCTGCGGCACGGGGCCGTGACGCCAAATCGGCCTTGCAAGAATGGGCCATGGGCCGCAGCCTGCCGATCCCCACCTATGCGGTGGTGGAACGCACGGGTCCCGACCACGCGCCCCGGTTCCGCATCGCCGTCCAGGTCGAGGGCCTCGAGCCCGGTCTCGGCGACGGCACCTCGAAGCGGATCGCCGAGCAGGCCGCCGCCCGGGCGCTGATGGAGCGAGAGGGAATCGGAGCCTCCGCGGATGCGGGGCCGACGGAGACAGCATGAACACGCACGAACCGGACGATCACGACGCGCAGGACGGCCCCGGCGCCATGCCGGGCCAGGAGCCCGCGCGCGATCCGTCCATGCTCCCGGGCACGCCCGCCGACGCCCGGGCCGGCTTCGTCGCGCTGATCGGCGTGCCGAATGCCGGCAAGTCGACCCTGCTCAACAACCTCGTCGGCACCAAGGTCTCGATCGTCTCCCGGAAGGTGCAGACGACCCGGGCGCTGGTGCGGGGCATCCTCATCGAGGGCTCGGCCCAGGTCGTGCTCGTCGACACCCCCGGCATCTTCGCGCCCAAGCGCCGCCTCGACCGGGCGATGGTGCATTCGGCCTGGAGCGGCGCCGCCGATGCCGACGCGGTCTGCCTGCTGGTCGATGCGCGCAAGGGCGTCGATGCGGAGGTGGAGGCCGTGCTCGGGCGGCTCGGCGAGGTGAAGCGCGAGAAGCTGCTGATCCTCAATAAGATCGACCTGATCCCGCGCGAGCGCCTGCTCGACCTCGCCGCCAAGCTCAACGCCGCGGCGCCCTTCGCCGAGACCTTCATGATCTCGGCGCTGAACGGCGACGGCGTGGACGATCTGCGCCGCGCCCTCGCGGCCCGGATGCCGCCGGGCCCCTGGCTCTATCCGGAGGATCAGGTCTCGGACGCGCCGCTGCGCATGCTCGCCGCCGAGATCACCCGCGAGAAGATCTACGACCGGCTTCACGAGGAACTGCCCTATCGCTCGACGGTGGAAACCGACCAGTGGCAGATCCGGCCCGACGGGTCGGTTCGGATCGAGCAGACGATCTTCGTCGAGCGGGAGAGCCAGCGCTCCATCGTGCTCGGCAAGGGCGGCCAGACCATCCGGTCGATCGGGCAGGCGGCCCGCGTCGAGATCGCCGAGGCGGCCGACGCCAAGGTCCACCTGTTCCTGCACGTGAAGGTGCGGGAGAACTGGGCCGACGATCCGGCCCGCTACCGCGAGATGGGCCTCGAATTCCCGCGCGGCTGACGACGGGGCCGCGCCCGGGAGGCTGGGCTTCCCGGCCGGTTCCGGTATAAGCGCGGTGTTCCCCCGGATGAACCGAGTCGGGCGCGGGCTTGCCCCGCTCCGCCGCGGATTCGCGTTCCGGCGTTGGCTCTCCAGATCCCGAACCGTTCATGCGCCATGCCGTCTACGGCCTGCCGCCGGCCGACCTCGCTGAGGTTCCCGGCGACGCCGTCCAGCTTTCCCCCATGATCCCCGGCGCCGCACGGCTTGAGGATCTGTCCGAGAACAGCCTCGACGCGGCCACGGTGCTCGCGCCGCCCGGAACGGTCGAGCGGCGCTACGTGCTGGCCCAGGTGCTGCGCGCCCTCGGGCCGGGCGGGCGCATGGTCGCCCTGGCCCCGAAGGACCGGGGCGGCACCCGTCTCGCCAAGGAACTCACGACCTTCGGCTGCGCCGCCGCCGACCAGCCGCGCCGGCATCACCGGATCTGCACGGCGGAGCGTCCGACAGAGCCGGCCGGACTCGCCGAGGCGATCGACGAGGGCGGTCCGCGCCATGTCGACAACCTCGCCCTGTGCACGCAGCCCGGAATCTTCTCGTGGGACCGGCTGGATGCCGGCACGGCGCTGCTCCTGGCGAATCTGCCGGCCTTCAAGGGCCGCGGCGCCGATTTTGGCTGCGGCCTCGGGATCCTGTCCCGAGCGGTGCTGGGCTCGGACGCGGTCACCGCCCTGACGCTGGTGGAGATCGACCGCCGGGCCGTCGAGATGGCCCGGCGCAACGTCGCCGACCCGCGGGCCACGATCCACTGGGCGGATGTCCGGACGCCCGGCGTGGTGCCGGACCAGCTCGACTTCATCGTCACCAATCCGCCGTTTCACGAGGCCGGAACCGAGGACCCGTCCCTCGGCCGCGCATTCATCGCCCGGGCATCCGAGGTTCTGCGGCCGGGCGGCACGCTCTGGCTGGTGGCCAACGCGCATCTGCCTTACGAGGCGCCCCTGCGCGCGGCGTTCCGGAGCGTCTCCGTCGCCGTGCAGGCGAACGGCTTCCGCGTCTACGAGGCGCGCCGGTGAGCGCAGCCAAGTCCGTCCGGCTCGACAAGCTCCTCGCCAATCTCGGCTACGGCTCGCGCCGCGAGATCCAGACCCTCGCCCGCGCCGGCGCGATCCGCCTCGATGGCGCGGATCTGGTCGATGCCGGCGACCGGATCGCCCTCGACCCGGATCTGCCGGACCGGCTGACGATCGACGGCGCGCCCGTCGATCCGCTGCCCGGCCTGTGTCTGATGCTGCACAAGCCGCTCGGCGTGACCTGCTCGCACAAGGAGGCCGGTCCGCTGGTCTACGGGCTTCTGCCGGAGCGCTGGCGCCGCCGTGACCCGCCGCTCTCGACCGTCGGGCGGCTCGACAAGGAGACCTCGGGCCTCCTGCTGCTGACCGACGATGGCGCTCTGCTGCACCGGATCATCAGCCCGAAGGCGCAGGTGGCCAAGCGCTACCGTGTCACCCTCGACCGGCCGCTGAGCGGCGGGGAGGCGGCGGTCTTCGCCGCCGGCACGCTGATGCTCGAGGGTGAGGACCGCCCGCTGCTGCCGGTGCACCTCGACGTCGCCGATGCCACACATTGCGCGGTGACGCTGACGGAGGGCCGCTACCATCAGGTCCGCCGGATGTTCGCCGCCGTCGGCAACCACGTCACGGCCCTGCACCGGGATCGGGTCGGCGGCCTCGACCTGCCGGCGGATCTGGCGGCGGGGGATTACCGGGTGATGACCGCCGGGGACGTGGCGGCGGTGTTTGCGGCTGCGTGAGCCGTCCCGTGTTCGAGGGCGACCAGCGCGGCGACCGGGCAAGATTGACGCAAGATTGACGATTGCGCCGACGACGGCCGGGGCCTGGATGCCGATCGCGCGGGCCCCATTCCGCACCTTGCCTTCGCACCCGGCCTCTGCTAAGCGCCGGCCCATCCCACACGCGGAGCCGGCCTCATGCCTGAATGAGGCGTTTCCGGTGGTCGTCCGAGATCTCGGCCGGCCGCATCCCTCCGCGGCGGATATAACCGGAGAGTACACAGACATGGCCGTCGATTTCTCTATGCGTCAGCTCCTCGAGGCGGGGGCGCATTTCGGTCACCAGGCGCACCGCTGGAACCCGAAGATGCAGCCCTACATCTTCGGAACGCGCAACAACATCCACATCATCGACCTGGCCCAGACCGTGCCGGCGATGCACCAGGCGCTGCAGGCGGTGAGCGACACCGTCGCCAAGGGCGGCCGCGTGCTGTTCGTCGGCACCAAGCGCCAGGCGGCCGACACGATCGCCGAGGCGGCCAAGCGCTCGGCCCAGTACTATGTCAACTCCCGCTGGCTGGGCGGCATGCTCACCAACTGGAAGACGATCTCGGGTTCGATCTCGCGCCTGCGCAAGGTCACCGAGACGCTGGAGACCGGCGGCCCGGGCCTGACAAAGAAGGAGCGCCTGATGCTCTCCCGTGAGAAGGAGAAGCTCGAGAAGGCGCTGGGCGGCATCAAGGACATGGGCGGCGTCCCCGACCTGCTGTTCGTGATCGACACCAACAAGGAGCAGCTGGCGATCAAGGAGGCGAACCGCCTCGGCATCCCGGTGGCCGCCATCGTCGACACGAACTGCAACCCGGACGGCATCAGCTACATCGTCCCGGCCAACGACGATGCGGGCCGCGCCATCGCGCTCTACTGCGACCTGATCGCCAAGGCCGCCATCGACGGCATCTCGCGCGCCCAGGGCTCGTCGGGCATGGATCTCGGCGCCTCCGAGGAGCCGATGGCCGAGGAGCTGCCCGCCAACGACGACGCGGCCGTCACGGTCGAGTCCGACGCCCTCGACCCGGCCGACGTGGCGATGCTCGCCGAGTCGACCGAGCATTTCGAGCTGCTCGCCGCCCCGCGCGGCGCGCCGGACGACCTGACCAAGCTCAACGGCGCCGGCCCGCAGATCGTCCAGAAGCTGAACGACGCCGGCATCTACCACTACTGGCAGCTCGCCGCGATGACCCCCGAGGACGTTGCCAAGGTCGATGCCGACCTGAAGCTCAACGGCCGCATCGACCGCGATTCGTGGGTCTCGCAGGCCCGTGGCTTCGTCGAGGCCGCCGCCGCAGCCTGATCCATCGGGACTCCGCGGCGGCACCGTCATCGGGCCGTCGCGGTTCCAGGCATACCGGGCCCGGCCGCTCACCCGCGCGCCGGGCCTCTCGCATCCAGACCACACGAAAGGGACCGCCATGGCCAACATCACCGCCGCGATGGTGAAGGAGCTCCGGGAGAAGACCGGCGCCGGCATGATGGACTGCAAGGGCGCGCTCAACGAGACGCAGGGCGACATCGAGGCCGCCGTCGACTGGCTGCGCAAGAAGGGGCTCGCCAAGGCCGCCAAGAAGGCCGGCCGCGTCGCCGCCGAGGGCCTCGTGGCCGTCGAGTCCGCCGGCCACCACGCCGCCGTGGTCGAGGTGAACTCCGAGACCGACTTCGTCGCCCGCAACGACGCCTTCCAGGCCTTCGTCCGCGAGGCCGCCAAGATCGCGCTCAACACCGACGGCACGCTGGAGGGTCTGCAGGCCGCCCATTTCCCGGGCGCCACCGAGACCGTCTCCGAGAAGCTGCAGAACCTGATCGCCACGATCGGCGAGAACATGAACCTGCGGCGCGTGGCCAAGCTCGAGGTCAAGAAGGGCGTGATCGCCTCCTACGTGCACAACCAGATCTCCGAGGGGCTCGGCAAGATCGGTGTGCTCGTGGCTCTCGAGTCCGAGGGCGACGTCGAGGCGCTCTCGGCCCTCGGTCGCCAGATCGCCATGCATGTCGCGGCGACCAACCCGGTGGCGCTCGACGCCTCGGGCGTCGACACCGCCACGGTGGAGCGCGAGTCGAACATCCTGCGCGAGAAGAACGCCGGCAAGCCGGACCACGTCCTCGCCAAGATCATCGAGAGCGGCCTGAAGAGCTACTACAAGGAGGTCACCCTCCTGGAGCAGCCCTTCGTGCACGACGGCTCGAAGACGGTGAGCCAGGTTCTCAAGGAGGCCGGCTCGAAGGTCGGCGGTCCGGTCACCCTGACGGGCTTCGTGCGCTACGCCCTCGGCGAGGGCATCGAGAAGGAAGAGGGGCCGGACTTCGCCACCGAGGTCGCCCAGCAGGCCGGCCGCGCCTGATCATCGTCCGCGATCGCCCGGCGCGCCGGGCCGCAGAGAGACGAGCCCCGTCCGGCGCGAGCCGGGCGGGGCTTCGCATTTTCGGGCGCGCCAAAGCGTTCCACGCCGGACCGTGTTGCGGCGCACACGCCGTTTCGCGGCGCTGCGCTATGTCGTGCCCATGCCTTTGAAACCCTTCTCCTACCTGATGATCGGCGTGTTCGCCTCAGGTCTCGTTATGACCGTTCTCGGCGCCGTCGGCGTCCTGACCGGCAGCTGAAAACCGGGTGCCGGCCTGATCCACGATCAGGCCGGCGCCTCGCCCGTTGACGGATGGTCCTACCGGGATTGGGCCATCTCTCCCGTATGATTCGACCGATGTGCCCCGCCGGATCGGCCCGAACCCCTCGACGGAACTCCCGCGCCTGACGTAGAAGCCTCCCGGTTTGCGCGACGCGGGATGGAGCCGGGAAACCCGATGCCGGATACGACGCCGTTTCGCCGGATATTGCTGAAGCTATCGGGCGAGGCCCTTGCAGCCCCTGACGGGTACTGGTTGCATCCGCCGACCCTGGCGGGGCTCGCCGAGGACATCGCCCGTACCATCGAGGCCGGCGCCGAGATCGCCATCGTGGTCGGCGGCGGCAACATGATCCGCGGAGCGCGGATCTCGGCGGCCGGCTGGATCGACCGGGCCACCGGGGATTCGCTGGGGATGATGGCCACCGTCATGAATTCCCTGGCTATCGAGACCGCCCTGAACGCCGCGGGCGTCCAGGCCCGCACCATGTCGGCGGTGTCGATGCCGACCATCTGCGAGACCTACGCCCGCCAGCCGGCCTTGCACCACCTCGACAAGGGGCAGGTGGTCGTCCTCGCGGGCGGCACCGGGAACCCGTTCTTCACCACCGACACCGCCGCCGTCCTGCGCGCCGCCGAATTGCGCTGCGACGCGGTTCTGAAGGCGACGCAGGTCGACGGCGTTTACACGGCCGATCCCAAGAAGGATCCGAGCGCGACCCGCTACGACCGCATCACCCATGACGAGGCCATCGCCCGCGATCTCAAGGTGATGGACACGGCGGCCTTCGCGCTGGCCCGGGAGAGCCGGCTGTCGATCCTCGTCGGATCGCTCCATCCGCCGAGCTCGATTGCCGGCATCCTGTCGGGCGAGGCCCCCTCGACCCTCGTGGCTCCCTGACGACGCGGCTGTGATGCCGCCGCGACCGTTTGCGGCCCTGAAAAAATTCGTCCATTGAGGCCGCGATTGCCCGCGCCGGGCTCAAGATACCGTCAGACGTCTCGGGACGACCACCATGGCCACACCGGAATTCGATCTCAACGACCTCAAGCGCCGGATGCAGGGCGCCGTGTCCTCGCTCTCGAAGGATCTCGGTTCGCTGCGCACCGGGCGCGCTACGCCGTCGCTCCTGGATCCGATCCAGGTGGATGCCTACGGATCGATGATGCCGATGGCGCAGGTCGCCACCGTCAGCGTGCCGGAGCCTCGGCTCCTGTCGATCTCGGTCTGGGACCGCAGCATGGTCACCGCCGTCGAGAAGGCGATCCGCGAATCCGATCTCGGACTCAACCCGCAGACCGAGGGGCAGACCATCCGGCTCCGCATCCCCGAGATGAACGAGCAGCGCCGCAAGGAGATGGTCAAGGTCGCCCACAAGTACACCGAGGAGGCCCGCGTCGCCGTGCGCCACGTCCGCCGGGACGGCCTCGACCATCTGAAGAAGCTCCTGAAGGACAGCGCCATCTCGGAGGACGACGAGAAGCGCCAGGCCGCCGACGTGCAGAAGGCGACCGACCAGTTCATCGCCGAGATCGACGGCGTGCTGGCCTCCAAGGAGAAGGAGATCATGCAGGTCTGAGGCGAAGGGACGGGACGCGCGTGACCGCCGCCGCCGCACCGGCCGCGCGTCCCTCGGGACGGCGCGAGCTGTGGCTGCGCGTCGCCTCGGGCCTCGTGCTCGGAGCCGGCGTGCTGGCCGCACTCGTCTATGGGGGCTGGCCCTTCGCGGGGATCTGGCTCGCCGCCGGCATCATCGGATTCGGCGAGTGGATGGTGATGAGCCGCACCGAGCCCCGCGAGGTTCTGATCGCACTGGGCGCTGCGACGCTGGGCGCCCTGCTACTCTGCCAGCGCGGCGGTGCCCCGACACCGGCCTGCATCGCTGTCCTTGTACTCGGCGCCGCGGCCTGCGCCACGGTGGCGCGGACGCCTGGGGGCCGGTTCCGCGCGTTCGCCGGTGTGCTCGGCGCGGCGGCGATCGCGGCGGTGCCCGTGGCCCTGCGCGACGATCCCGCCATCGGTCTCGTCGGTCCGGCCTGGATGTTTGCGGTGGTCTGGTCCACCGACATCGCTGCCTATTTCGCCGGCCGGAAGATCGGCGGCCCGAAGCTGATGCCCCGGGTCTCGCCCAACAAGACGTGGTCGGGGGCCCTCGGCGGCCTCGTCGGCGCGGTCGCGGCCGGGACGCTGGTCCCGGTGGTCGCCGACCTTGCCGGGATGCCTCTGCCCAGCGCCGCCTCTCTGCCGGTTGTGGCAGGCGTCAGCGCGCTCGCCTCCGTCCTGAGTCAGGCGGGGGACCTGATCGAATCCGGTCTCAAGCGCCATTACGGCGTGAAGGATTCCGGAAAGATCATCCCGGGCCATGGCGGCGTCATGGACCGGCTCGACGGATTCTTCGCGGTCGCCGTGCTGGCGGCCCTCTATCTCGCCCTTCGCGGGGGCGGTCTGATCGCGTGACGATGAGGGAGTTGAACCCGTGACCCAGGTCGTCACCGTCTTCGGCGCCACCGGCTCGATCGGCCGTTCCACCGCCGACCTCCTCGCCCAGCATGCCGACCGGTTCCGGGCCGGCGCCCTGGTGGGGGGCAAGGATCCCGTCGCCCTGGCCAAGGTCGCGCGGGAGCTGAATGCGTCCTTCGCGGCACTGGCCGATGAATCCGCCGGCCCGGCCCTCGCCGAGGCCCTGTCGGGCTCCGGCATCCCGAGCGGGGCGGGGGAGGCCGCCGTCATGGAGGCGGCCGCCCGCGACGCCGACATCGTCGTGGCGGCGGTGAGCGGGGCGGCGGGGCTGAAATCGACCCACGCCGCCCTTCGGCTGGGCCGCAAGGTCGCGCTCGCCAACAAGGAGAGCCTCGTCTGCGCCGGCGACGCCTTCATGCGCGACGCCGCGCGCTACGGCGCCACGATCCTGCCGATGGATTCCGAGCACGACGCCCTGAGCCAGGCGCTGGCCGGCCGGCCGCTCGCCGACGTCCGCACCATGATGATCACGGCCTCGGGCGGCCCGTTCCGGACCTGGACCCGCGAGCGCATCGCCGCCGCCTCCGCGGCCGAAGCGGCCGCTCATCCGACCTGGTCGATGGGCATGAAGATCAACATCGATTCGGCGAGCCTGATGAACAAGGGCCTCGAACTGATCGAGGCGCACCATCTGTTCGGGATCGAGCCCGAGCGCCTGGACGTCGTGGTGCATCCGCAATCGGTGATCCACGGCCTGGTCTACTGGCTCGACGGGGCGGTGACCGCCGAGCTGGCGCTGCCCGACATGCGCGTGCCGATCTCGCACTGCCTCGGGCTCGGGGACCGGCTCACCATCGAGCGCGGTCGGCCCCTCGACCTCGTGACGCTGGGTTCGCTCACCTTCGAGGCGGCGGACGAGGCGCGTTTCCCCTGCCTGCGGATCGCCCGGGCGGCGCTGGCCGCCGGCGGCGCGGCGCCGACCGTGATGAACGCGGCCAACGAGATCGCGGTGGCGGCCTTCATTGCCGGCCGGATCGGCTTCTACGGGATCAGCGATCTGGTCGAGCGCGCCTGCACGCACTTCGCCGGCTCATACCGCACCGCACCGGCCGACGTGGACGAGGCGCTCGCCATCGACGCCCACGTCCGGATCTGGAGCGCCGAGGCCCTGCCGGAGCTGCGCGCCGCCGGCTGAACCCCCGCCTCAGCGCGCCTGGCCGTAGCCGGCCAGGAACAC
This sequence comes from Methylobacterium sp. 092160098-2, assembly GCF_028920805.1. Lineage (NCBI taxonomy): Bacteria > Pseudomonadati > Pseudomonadota > Alphaproteobacteria > Hyphomicrobiales > Methylobacteriaceae > Methylobacterium > Methylobacterium sp. 092160098-2. The sequence continues at coordinate 3,177,786 of NZ_JAQPZJ010000001.1, forward strand.
CCGCACCGCCTCGTCGATCTGATGGCGCATCTCGGCCTCGCCGGCGATGCCGCCTGCCGCGAACAGCAGGCGCGTCAGCAGACCGGCCTGGCAGAGGTGCAGGAAGTGTCGGGCCGCGAGTTCGGTGTCGGCGATGGTCAGGCGTCCCGCCTGGACCTGCGCGTCGAGATAGCGGGAGAGGCGGTCGACGCCGCAGGCCGGACCGGCCTGATAATAGACCTGCCCGAAGCGGGGAAACTTCTCGCTCGCACCGATCACCATGCGAACCAGCGAGACATGCTCCGGCCGGCACATCTCGGTCAGGAAGCTCACCCCCAGCCGCGTGAGCACGCCCGGCACATCGGGATCATCCGCATCGAGCGTGAACAGGGCTTCGGCGAGGCTGGCCTTCTCCTGCGTCGTCAGCGCCTCGAATAGCGCCTCCTTGCTCTCGAAATAGACGTAGAGCGTGCCCTTCGAGACGCCGGCCGCGCGGGCGATCTCGCCCATGCTGGCACCGTCGAACCCCGCCGACAGGAACACAATCCGCGCACCCTCGAGGATCTGCTGCCGCTTGTCGCCCTCGTGCTGGGCCTGACCTCGCTCCAGAACCGCACCCTGAGCCATCGTCCCGCTCCGCGCCCGTGGCGCCGCCACGCTTGACCGAACCGTTCGGTCAACATAATCTGCGGCTTCTGCGGAGGCACGTCAAGCCGTGCCTCGTGATTGACCGAACCGTTCGGTCATTGAGGTCGAGGCGCTGATATGTCCCTTCGCGAGGACGCGGATCGGCTCAATTCCGGTGTCGAGGCCGGAATCGAGGCCAGAGACGAGGAGCGCGCGGAGCATCCTGCGCAGGCCTCAGTCACGGCACCTCTGCCGAAGCCCGTGCCGGACGAGGCGGTCCCGGCGCGCAAGCGTCCCGTCAGGCGGCTCCTCCTGCTCGGCCTCCTGACGGCCGCACTTGGCGGCGGCGCCTATGAAGGGTGGCAGTGGTGGACCGTCGGGCGGTTCTTCGTCTCGACCGACGATGCCTACGTCCAGGCCGACATCTCCGTCCTCGCGGCCAAGATCCCGGGCTACCTCCAGTCGGTCCCGGTGGTGAACGGCCTCGCGGTGAAGAAGGGCGACGTCATCGCCCAACTCGACGACGGCGACTATCGCCTCGCGCTCCAGGCCGCGCAGGACAAGCTCGCCACGCAGGAGAGCACCATCGCGCGGATCGCCCGGCAAGCCGAGGCGGCCCAGGCGCAGGTCGCACAGGCCGCCGCGCAGCTCGACGCGAGCCGCGCCGACGCCGTTCGCGCCCAGGCCGATTTCACCCGGTCGATGCAGATGCAGGCGGATTACGTCGCCAAGTCGCGCATCGACCAGACCCGCGCCGACCGCGACCGCACCGAGGCATCCGTCAAGGCCATGGAGGCCGGCCTCGTCGCGGCCCGCGCCAATGTCGACGTCCTCCAGGCGCAGAAGCGCGAGGCGGAGAGCCTCGCGGCGGAACTCCGCACCGCCGTCGACCGGGCCCGCCGCGACCTCGACTTCATGGTGATCCGCGCGCCCTTCGACGGGGTCGTCGGCAACAAGGCCGTCGAGGCCGGCGCCTATGTCGGGCCCGGCACGCGGATCGCCGCGCTCGTCCCGCTCCAGAGCGTCCGGATCGACGCGAACTTCAAGGAGACCCAGGTCGAGCGCATGCGTCCCGGCCAGCCCGTGACCGTCACGGTCGACGCCTATCCGGATCGCGAGATCCACGCCGTGGTGGAATCGTTCTCGCCGGCCTCCGGCTCGGTGTTCAGCCTGCTGCCGCCCGACAACGCCACGGGCAACTTCACCAAGATCGTTCAGCGCCTGCCCGTCCGGGTGAGGGTGCCCGAGGACGTCGCCCGCGAGGGCCTGCTGCGGCCGGGCCTGTCGGCGGTGGTGCGGGTCGATACCCGCATCGGCGCGGACCGCTCCGTCCTCGACCGCGCTTCCGCGCCGCGGCCGGTCAACACCGCGAGCCGCTGAGACCCGCGATGGCCGCCAGTGCCGCCACCTCCGCGGGCGATGCCGCCGCCCCGACGCGCGGCGTGACGGCCCGCGCCGCTGAGCCGCCCCTCGACCGCCGCCGCATGGTGGCGTTCGTCTGCATGGTCTTCGGGATGTTCATGGCGATCCTGGACATCCAGATCGTCTCGGCCTCCCTGAACGAGATCCAGGCCGGCCTCTCGGCCTCCGGCGACGAGATCCCCTGGGTCCAGACCAGCTACCTGATCGCCGAGGTCATCTCGATCCCGCTCTCCGGCACCCTGTCGCGGGTGCTCTCGACGCGCTGGATGTTCGCCATCTCGGCGGGCGGCTTCACCCTGATGAGCCTGATGTGCGCCACCTCCTCGTCGATCGGCGAGATGATCGTCTGGCGGGCGCTCCAGGGCTTCATCGGCGGCGGCATGATCCCCACCGTGTTCGCGGCGGCCTTCACGATCTTCCCGCCCTCGAAGCGGACCATCGTGTCGCCGATGATCGGGCTCGTGGCGACGCTGGCGCCGACGATCGGCCCGACGGTGGGCGGCTATCTCACCGATCTCATGTCGTGGCACTGGCTGTTCCTGATCAACGTCGTGCCGGGCATCTTCGTGACCGTCTCGACCTGGATCCTGGTCGATTTCGACGAGCCCAATTACGGCCTGATCAAATCGTTCGACTGGGCCGGTCTCGCCTTCATGGCCGGCTTCCTCGGCTGCCTGGAATACGTGCTGGAGGAGGGGCCGAACCACGATTGGTTGCAGGACGAGGCGGTGTTCGCCTGCGCGGTCATCTGCGGGACGTCGGCGTTGCTGTTCTTCTGGCGGGTCTTCACGGCGAAGCAGCCGATCGTCGATCTGAGGGCCTTCTCGGACCGGAACTTCGCCAGCGGGTGCGTGGCGAGCTTCGTGCTGGGCATCGGGCTCTACGGGCTGACCTACATCTATCCGGTCTATCTGGCCCGGGTGCGCGGCTACTCGGCGCTGATGATCGGCGAGACGATGTTCGTCTCAGGCCTGTGCATGTTCGCCACCGCCCCCATCGCCGGCCGGCTTTCGGGCAAGGTCGATCCCCGCATCATGATGGGCATCGGCTTCGTCGGCTTCGCCTGCGGCACGTGGATCGTCACCGGCCTGACCAAGGACTGGGACTTCTACGAGCTGCTCCTGCCCCAGATCCTGCGTGGCTGCTCGCTGATGCTGTGCATGATCCCGATCAACAACATCGCGCTCGGGACGTTGCCGCCGGCGCGGATGAAGAACGCGTCGGGGCTGTTCAACCTGACCCGCAACCTCGGCGGTGCGGTCGGCCTCGCGCTGATCAACACGATCCTCAACGACCGGTGGGACCTCCATCTCGCGCGGCTGCACGAGCGCTTCACCTGGGCGAACACGGCCGCCCTGGAACGCCTCGACACGATGCAGCGCGGCTTCGAGGCCTATGGCAGTGCCGCGTCGGGCATGGCGCTGAAGGCGATGACCAACACCGTGCGGATCCAGGGCCTGGTCATCGCCTTCGAGGATGTATTCCTGGCCCTGACGGTCCTGTTCCTGGCGATGGCCTGCGCCGTTCCCATGATCCGGCGGCCCCAGGCCGGTGCGGGCGGCGGGGCCGGCCACTGACGGGCTGCCCCGATCCCGGGCGGTCGGCGGGTGCGGAATCGGACCGCGCGTGCGACCTTCCGCAGCCGCCCCGCAGGATTGCGTTGGCGGTCGGCCCCGCCGATCTGCTAGACAGGGCGGATGGCCGGCCCGAGAAGCCGGCGCCGAGACGGCCAGGATACGGCGTATGGACTTCCTCAACGCGATGGGCGGAACCGCCGGCGGCTTCTTCGGCGCAGTGATTCCGTTCCTATTCGTGCTCACCGTCGTGGTGTTCGTGCACGAGATGGGCCACTTCCTGGTCGGGCGCTGGTGCGGGGTCGGGGTTCACGCCTTCTCGCTCGGCTTCGGCCCCGAGCTGTTCGGCTTCAACGACCGCCGCGGCACCCGCTGGAAGCTCTGCGCCATCCCCCTCGGCGGCTACGTGAAGTTCCACGGCGACGTGAACGGCGCCAGCATGCCCGATCCCGAGGCCGTCGCCCGGATGAGCCCGCAGGAGCGGGCGATCAGCTTCCCGACCCAGCCCGTGTCCAAGCGCGCGGCGATCGTCGCCGCCGGCCCTGTGGCGAACTTCATCCTGGCGATCCTGCTCTTCGCCGGCGCGATCTGGCTGGGCGGCCGCTACGAGCTGCCCGCCCGGGTCTCGTCGGTGGAGCCGAACAGCGTCGCCGCCCAGGCCGGCTTCCAGCCCGGCGACGTGATCACCGCCATCGACGGCGAGAAGATCGGCGACTTCAACGCCATGTACCGCACGGTGACCGGCAGCGCCGGGACGCCGCTGACCTTCACGGTGGAGCGCAACGACCAGCCCATCACGATCCAGGCGACGCCCGCCACCTTCGAGGAGAAGACGCCGTTCGGCCGCCACCGGATCGGCCGGCTCGGCATCCGGTCGCCCGCGGGCTCGGAGGCCCGCCTCGTGACTTATGGGGCGCTCGATTCGCTCAATCTCGGCGTGAAGGAGACTTACTTCGTCGTCGAGCGCACCTTCTCGTATCTCGGCAAGCTCGTCACCGGCCGGGAATCCGCCGACCAGCTCTCGGGTCCGATCGGCATCGCCCGCGTCTCCGGCGAGGTCGCCAAGACCGGCGGCGTCGGCGGTCTGGTCGGGCTCATCGCGCTGCTCTCCGTCTCGATCGGCCTGCTCAACCTGTTCCCCGTGCCGTTGCTCGATGGCGGACACCTGCTGTTCTACGCCTTCGAGGTGGTGCGCGGCCGTCCGCTCAGCGAGCGGGCCCAGGAGATCGGATTTCGTATCGGTCTCGCCCTGGTGCTGATGCTGATGCTGTTCGCCGCCTGGAACGACATCCTCAATCTCGGCGCCTCCTGGCGGAACACCTGATTGGGGGCCGGCGGGATCCTGTGATTCCGCCGGATCTCCACCGGAAAGGCTGCCCCAATCCCGCCGCGGTCTCGCCCGGACGCCGCCCGGATGGCACCGCTCCGACGGGGTGAAACCGGGTTAAGATCCTGTTCACGGGATCGCGATCGGGTCTGAAAACCTCCGACAGTCCAGACATTTACGTGGCGTTCACCACGATCTGCGGTTTGTCTTCATGCTGACCGCACCGTTAAGTGGCGCGAAGGCCACGACCCCCCAAAATCCCCTGACGATGGCCTCCCGCGCGTTTGCTTGGCTGGGGAATCCCGGTAAGAGCTACGCTTGGACCGAAGCCACGCTTGGACCAGGTGACGGGACGGCCGATCAACGGTCGCCTGTGACGGGCTAACCCCCGCGACCAGAACAGAAACGGGCGATTGCATGATGTCGTTGACGGGGAAGCCCCGACGTAAGTCGGTGCGGAAAACCATCGTCCTAGTCACTGCGGGTCTTGGCGTTGTCCTGAGCGGGGCCGCCCAGGCGCAGCAGATCGTCGTCCAGGGCAACCAGCGCGTCGATGCCGACACGATCCGGTCCTACGTGACCGGGACGGCGTCCGGCTCCGCCGAGGAGGCCCGCCGCAACCTGCTCGCGAGCGGGATGTTCTCCGACGTGAAGGTCGCCCAGTCGGGTGGCCGCACGGTGGTGACAGTCCGCGAGAACAACCTGATCAACCGCGTTGTCTTCGAGGGCAACAAGAAGGTCGAGAAGGCGACCCTCGAGGGGATCGTCGAGGCCAAGGCCCGCGGCCCGTACAGCGAGGCGATCATCAACGCCGACCTCGCGCGCATCCGCGACGTCTACAAGCGCTTCGGGCGCGGCACCGCCAAGGTGACCTACCGGACGGTCGACCTGCCCAACGGCCGCGTCGACGTGATCTACCAGATCGACGAGGGCGATAAGACCGGCATCCTCTCGATCAACTTCGTCGGCAACAACGCCTACTCGGAGCGGACGCTGAAGGGGCTGATGAGCTCCTCGGAGATGAACTTCCTGTCGTTCATCAAGACCTCCGACGTCTACGATCCCGACCGCATCACCAACGACCTCGACCAGGTCCGCCGCTACTACCTGAAGAACGGCTACGCCGACTTCCAGGTGGTCAGCGCCGACGCACGCTACGTCGAGGGCGACAAGTCCGGCTACGTCATCACCATCACGGTGAACGAGGGCGAGCAGTACAAGGTAGGCGCGGTCCAGGTGGATTCGCGTCTGCCGGGCCTCGACACCACGAAGCTCGACACCGACATCGCCACCTCCGTGGGCGACATCTACAACGCCGACGACGTCGAGAAGACGCTCAACAACGTCACCCGTGAGGTCAACCGCGCCGGCTACCCCTTCGCGCAGGTTCGCCCGACCGGGCAGCGCGATCCGGCCAGCCATCAGGTCTCCCTGGGCTTCGTGGTCGAGGACGGCCCGCACGTCTACGTCGAGCGCATCAACATCCGCGGCAACACCCGCACCCGCGACTACGTCATCCGTCGCGAGCTCGATATCGCCGAGGGCGACGCCTACAACCGCGTGCTGACCGACCGCGCCGAGCGGCGCCTGAACGGTCTCGGCTTCTTCAAGAAGGTCCGCTTTTCCAACGAGCCGGGCTCGGCCCCGGACCGCGTGGTCATCAACATCGACGTTGAGGATCAGCCCACGGGTTCGTTCTCGGTGGCGGGCGGCTACTCCACCCAGGACGGCATCATCGGCGAGGTCTCGGTCTCCGAGTCGAACTTCCTCGGCCGCGGCCAGTACGTCCGCTTGGCCGGTACGGGTGGCCAGTACTCGCGCGGCGTCGACTTCTCGTTCACCGAGCCGTACTTCCTCGGCTACCGGCTGGCAGCGGGCTTCGACGCCTTCTACAAGTACTCCGACCTGACCCGGTACTCGCGCTACGAGACCACGGTGTATGGCGGCCAGCTCCGCCTCGGCCTGCCGATCACCGAGGAGTTCGGCATCACGCTGCGCTACTCGCTGTACAACACCGAGCTGAAGGTCCCGAACACCCTCAAGCGGCCGTACAACGACTGCTCGATCCCGATCCCGGGCTACACCGCCACCTACGCGGCGGGCACGATCGACCCGAATACAGGCCGGAACATCGGCGGCCAGTCGATCTACCCGAACTGCGCGTATGACGGCGAAGCCTCGATCGCCATCAAGGGTTCGCAGGGCAACACGCTGACCTCGCTGGCCGGCCTGACGCTCGCCTACTCGACCCTCGACGTGATCGGCGCGCCCCGCAACGGCCTCTACGCCGAGCTGAAGCCCGACGTCGCCGGCCTGGGTGGCGACTCCAAGTTCTTCCGCGTGACGGCCGATGCGCGGTACTACAAGGAGATCTTCGAGGACGTCGTCGGCTTCATCCGCTTCCAGGGCGGCCACATCTCGTCGCTCAACAACGACCCGCTGCGGGTGACCGACCAGTTCTTCCTCGGCCCGTCGCTGGTCCGCGGCTTCGCACCGAACGGCATCGGTCCGCGCGACGTCGGCATCGCCGATGCTCGCTCGAACGCGATCGGCGGCTCGACCTATGTGGGCGGTACCCTCGAGGTGCAATTCCCGCTGCCGGCCGTGCCGCGCGATCTGGGTCTGAAGGGCGCTCTGTTCGCCGATGCCGGCACGCTGTTCGGCTATCACGGCCAGCGGAACTTCAACGTGAACGGCGACGCGTTCATCAACGGCATCTCGCCGACGACCGGGAAGTGCAACTTCAACGCCTTCACGATCGGCGTGGAGCCGGAATGCGTGAACGTCCGCGACACGGCGGCGATCCGCTCCTCGATCGGTGCGTCCATCCTGTGGAACTCGCCGCTCGGCCCGATCCGGTTCGACTACGCCTACGCTCTGACGAAGGACGAGGGTGAGAAGGTGTTCGTCCCGGCCCTCGGCAAGTACGGCCATATCGGCAAGGATCAGACCCAGGCGTTCCGCTTCTCCGGCGGCTCGCGCTTCTGATAAAAATTGCGCGCGCCGGCCGGGTTGTCCCGGCCGGCGCGTTATCGAGCATGTCAGATCCCATCTTCTTCACCGCCGCCGCCGATGGCCTCACCCTGGCCGAGATCGCGGCAGCCGCCGGCGCCAGCCTCCCCGACGGAGCGGATCCGGAACGCCGGTTCAGCGGCGCGGCCTCCCTGGAGAGCGCCGGTCCGGAGCACCTCGCCTACATGGACAATGCCCGCTACGGCGACGCGCTCGCCGCGACGCGGGCGGGGGTGTGTCTGGTCTCCCCCCGGTTCGCGGCGCGTTGTCCCGCAACCACCGTTGCCCTCGTCAGCCGCGATCCCTACCGCGCCTATGCGGCCTTGCTCGGCCGTCTGCATCCCGATGCCCTGCGTCCCGGCTCCCAGTTCACCGTCCGCGGCGTCGCGTCCGGCGCCCATGTCCATCCGGAAGCCCGGCTCGAGGACGGCGTCACGGTCGATCCCGGCGCGGTCGTCGGGCCGGGTGCCGAGATCGGCGCAGGAACGGTGATCGGGCCGAATGCCGTGATCGGTCCCGGCGTCCGCATCGGGCGGGACTGTGCGATCGGCGCCGGCACCACGCTCAGCCACGCCCTGCTCGGGAACCGGGTGATCATCCACCCGGGTGCGCGCCTCGGCCAGGACGGATTCGGCTTCGCCATGGGCGCCAGCCACCTCAAGGTTCCGCAAGTCGGGCGGGTGATCGTTCAGGACGATGTCGAGATCGGCGCCAACACCACGATCGACCGGGGCGCCTCGCGCGACACGGTGATCGGGGAGGGGACCAAGATCGATAATCTCGTGCAGATTGCCCACAACGTCGTGATCGGGCGGCACTGCGTCATCGTGTCGGGCGTCGGCATCTCGGGCTCGACCACCCTGGAGGATTACGTCGTCCTCGGCGGGCAGGTCGGCGTCGTCGGCCACCTGCGCATCGGCCGCGGTGCGCAGATCGCCGGCTCGTCCAACGTCAACCGCGACGTGCCGCCGGGCAGCCGCTGGGGCGGAACGCCCGCCAAGCCGGTCCGGGCCTGGTTCCGGGAGTTGACGACGCTGGCCCGCCTCGCCGAGCGCGGCGGCAAGGACCTGAGCGGCGAGGACACCTGACCGGGAAGGCCTTGCGCTTCCGGCGATTTCTTCCGAAGAGGGCGTTCGGCCCGCCAAGAGCGGCCGGATTGCAAGCCGCCCCGGGCGGCAAGTCGAGGTGCGGATTTCGATGAGTGAGGCGGCGCGCGAGACCGGCACCGAGCTGGGCATAGCCGATATCCAGACGTTGCTGGAATTGCTGCCACACCGTTACCCGTTCCTGATGGTGGATCGCATCGTCGAGATCGACCGGGACGAGTCCTGTGTCGGGATCAAGAACGTCACGGCGAACGAGCCGCAGTTCATGGGACACTTCCCGGACATGCCGGTCTTCCCGGGCGTGCTCCTGATCGAGGGCATGGCGCAGACGGCAGGCGCGATCTGCTGCCGCCACATCCGGGCGGACGGACGGAACACCAAGCAGGTGTTCTTCATGACCATCGACAAGTGCAAGTTCCGCAAGCCCGTCACCCCCGGCGACCAGGTGCGCTTCCACATGACGAAGCTGAATCAGCGCCGGACCATGTGGTGGTTCCGCGGCGAGGCCCGGGTCGACGGCAACCTCGTCGCCGAGGCCGAGATCAGCGCCATGCTGGTGACGGAGTGACCGCGCCGTTCATCCATGCGAGCGCCGTGATCGAGTCCGGCGCCCGGATCGGCGACGGGGCCCGGATCGGCCCCTTCTGCCATGTCGGCCCCGAGGTCGTGCTCGGGCCGGATTGCGAACTCATCAGTCACGTCGTCCTGGCGGGCCGCACCACGATCGGACCCCGCACCCGGATCTTCCCCTTCGCGTCGATCGGCCACCAGCCGCAGGACCTGAAGTACCGGGGCGAGGCCTCGACCCTGACGATCGGCGCCGATTGCCTGATCCGCGAGGGCGTCACGATGAACCCGGGCACCAGCGGCGGCGGCCTGGAGACCGTGGTCGGCGATCACTGCACCTTCCTGGCGAATTCGCATGTCGGCCACGACTGCCGGGTCGGCGCGCATGTGATCTTCTCCAACAACGTGATGCTGGCGGGCCATTGCAGCGTCGGCGACTACGCGATCCTGGGTGGCGGCGCCGCCGTGATCCAGTTCGCGCGCGTCGGTGCGCACGCCTTCGTGGGCGGCCTGTCGGGCCTGGAGAACGACTGCATCCCGTACGGTATGGTGCTCGGCAACCGGGCCTACCTGTCGGGGCTCAACATCATCGGGCTGCAGCGCCGCGGCTTCGCCCGCGACGACATCCACGCCCTGCGGCGCGCCTACCGCCTGCTCTTCGCGCCCGAGGGCACGCTGATGGAGCGGGTGGAGGACGTGGCCGCGACCTTCGAATCCCACGCGGCGGTCCGCGAGATCCTCGACTTCATCCGCCTCGGCGGCAAGCGCTCGATCTGCACGCCGCGCGAGATCCCGACGCCCATCAGCGCCGCCTGAGCGGCCGGGCCGTGACCCAGGCCGATCCGCACCCCGAGGGGGCCCTGGTTCTGATCGCCGGGGCCGGCCGGCTGCCGGAACTCGTCGCCGAGTCGCTGCGCCGGGCGCGCCGGCCCTTCCGCGTGATCGCCCTGCGCGGTTTCACGGGGGCGACCCTGCGGGCCAGTGCCGACGCCACGGTCGACCTGCTCGACCTCGCCGCCACCCTGAAGCTTCTGCGGCGCTGGGGGCCGGCGGTCGTGGTACCGGCCGGCGGCGTCTCCCGGCCGAGCCCGGCCGCGATCCTCAATGCCGGAGCCGCCCTGCGCAACCGGGAGGCCCTGCGGGCGATCGCCGGCGGGGGCGACGACCGCCTCCTGCGCGCCGCCGTCACGCTGGTGGAAGAGGACGGCCACAGGGTCGTGGGCGTCCACGAGGCCGCGCCGGACCTGCTCTGCCCGGAGGGGCCCCTCGGGCGCCGGGTTCCGGATGCCGAGGCGGCTGCCTCGATCCGCGCAGGGCGCGGGGTCCTCGACGCCCTCTCGCCCTACGATCTGGGACAGGCTGTGGCCCTGGCCGGCGACCGGATCCTGGCCGTGGAGGGGCCGGAGGGCACCGATCGCATGCTGGCCCGGGCGCGGGCCCTGGGGCGCCGTCCGTTCGGGTTCGGCCGGGCGATGCCCGCCACCGTGCTGGTGAAGGCCCCCAAGGTCGGCCAGGACCGCCGCATCGATCTCCCGGCCATCGGACCGCGCACCGTGCGCAACGCGGCCCAGGCAGGTTGCGTCGGCCTGGCGCTGGAGGCCGGCGGGACCCTGGTCATCGACAGGGTGGCCACGGCCGCCGAAGCCGACCGCCTCGGTCTCTTCGTCGTGGGCTACGGAGGGACGCCGTGACCGGCCGGCCCCGGACCATCTGGCTCGTGGCCGGCGAGGATTCCGGCGATCAGCTCGGCGCCAAGCTGATGCGGGCCCTGCGCGAGGCGGCGCCCGACGTGGTCTTCGGCGGCGTCGGCGGCGAGGCCATGGCGGAGGCGGGGTTCGCATCCCTGTTCCCCCTCGATGACGTGGCGGTGATGGGCTATCTGCCGGTCCTCGCCCGGGCCCGGACCCTGCTCCGGCGCATCCGCGAAACCGTCTCGGCGGCGGTTGACGCCCGGCCGGACGTGCTGGTGATCATCGACAGTCCGGGTTTCACCCACGCGGTGGCGCGGCGGGTGCGCAAGGTGGCCCCCGGCATCCCGATCATCGATTACGTGTCGCCGAGCGTCTGGGCGTGGCGGCCCTGGCGGGCGAAGGGGATGCGACCGTTCATCGACCACGTCCTGGCCCTGCTGCCCTTCGAGCCGGACGCGCATCTGCGGCTCGGCGGGCCGCCCTGCACCTATGTCGGACACCCGCTGATCGAGCGCCTTCCGGAACTGCGGCCCACCGCATCCGAGCAGCGGCGGCGCGATTCCGTTCCCTACAGCCTCGTGCTGCTGCCGGGGTCCCGCCGGTCCGAGATCGAGCGGCTGATGCCGGTCTTCGGTGCGGCGCTGGCGCGGGTGGCGGAAGGCCTCGCGGTCGAGGCGGTGCTGCCCGCCGTGACGCGTCACAGGGCGCTGATCGAGCGGCTTTCCGCGGAGTGGACGGTGCCCGTCCGCATCGTCACCGGCGAGGCGCCGAAATACGCCGCCTTCCGGGAGGCCCGGGCGGCGCTCGCCGCCTCCGGCACGGTCACACTGGAACTCGCCCTCGCGGGCGTCCCGATGGTCGTCGCCTACAAGGTCTCGCGGGCGGAGGAATTCATCGCCCGCCGGCTGATCCAGGTCCCGAGCATCGTGCTGCCGAACCTGATCCTGGCCGAGAACGCCATGCCGGAATTCGTCCAGGCCGACTGCACGCCGGAGCGCCTGGCAGGCGCCGTGCGGTCGCTCCTGGCAGGCGGTGCGGGCCGCGACGCACAGCTCGCTGCCCTCGCCCGGATCGACGGGCTGATGCGGCTCGCCGCGAATGACACGCCGAGCCGGGCCGCCGCGCGCATCGTCCTGCGCGCGGCAGAGCGCCACGCGTCCGATCCGAGGGCGTGACGGGGCCGCTCAGCCGGCGCGGCGACTGCAGCGGGTGTAGGTCGATGTCCCGCGATTACTCGACCACGTCAGGTGCTCGCCATCCACCAGCAGGCGGACCTGCGACGACCAGCGCCGGCCACGGTCGCTGCACTCGGCGGCGGCGACCCAGGCGCTGCCGACCCGTCGCATGTCGTGGAAGAGGCAGATCGTGCGGCCGGCGCGGGCGCGATCCTGCGTGATCGTGGCGGGGATGTAGCCCCGGCGCCGGGATCGGGTCCCGCAGGCTTCGGGAGTCGGACCCCAGACGCCAACATACTCGGCCGCAGCGGGGGCCGGGGCGGGGGCCGGGGCGGGGTGCGGCGCCGGACGGGCATTCGCCAAGGCGCCCGGCATCGCGGTGGCCGCCTGGGGCGGCGGCGGCGCCGTGGGCGCCGCCATGGCGGTCTGGCCGGGCGGATCTTCCGCAGGGGCACCCGGGTCGGGCGCGTCGAGCATCACGACCCGCCGCGCCGTGGCGCGCGGACCGGCGGCGCCCCCTGCGGAGGGGCTGGCCTCCGGCGCCGTCGGGCGAAACGGCAGGTCCTCGGTCAGGTAGGCCGCGCTGTAGGCGAACAGGCCGACCCAGCCGAGGACGAGGAGCGCCGGCAGGGCGAAGCGACGCCAGGAGCCGGAACGCGCCCCGCCGCCCGGATCCGCCAGCACGACCGCACCCATGGTCCGCCCCCTTCTCGTTCGATCAGCGGCCGAAGATACCCTTCAGGAACTGCGCCGTACGGTTGCGCTTGCGCTTGCGCTCCAATTCCGATGCGTCCCTGAGCCACGCGACCTGCACGACCCGACGCTCGCCCTCGAAGGGCTCGTGGCCGTGCCAGGAATTCTCCGCCCGCAGGAAAGCGAACATCGTGCCCATGGTGGGCGGCACCTCGACCGCGAAGGGCTCGTAGTTGCGCCCGTCGTAAAGCACCCGCAGGCGCCCCGCGGCCGGGGCGTCCCAGGCGTCGTTCATGTAGACGAGCAGCGTCAGCACCTTCGACGGCCCGTCGGTGTGGATCGAGCCGTATTTGAGCTGGCTGCGCCGCATGATCGTGGTCAGTCGCGGGCAGGAGACGAGGTCGATGCCGAACTTCTCCCCGAGGATCTTGGAGAAGGCGTCGCTCTCCAGCTCGTCGATCAGCGCCTTGAACCGGCCCTTCAGGGCGACCTCGTCGACCGTGAGGTAGCCGGGCTTGGCGATCTCGGGGAAGTCGCGGCGGATGTCGTCGATCGCGTCGGGCTTCAGGACGTTGCTGCCGAGCGTGTAGGCGTAGGGCTCGTGGGAAACGGGCGCGGCGCGCACGGCGGAGATGTCGAGGATCGAGAGAGCGGACATCGCTGGGTCCCTTGACTCCGGCGCCGGTCGGCCGGCACGCCGGGCGCCGGAGACGCGTGCCGGAGGGCCGGTCGAGCCATCGTGCCCGGGTCGCCGCGCAGGCGTCCACGATCACAAATCTAAAGCGGCTTTCGGCAATCCCGGAATCTCCTAATCCGCCGATTGCGGCGGTCCGACGGCGAAAGCGGCCCGGTGGCGCATTCCGGTGACAGTCTCGGGCGGTCCGCTTGTGCAGGATGGTGCCAGACCCGCGGGCTTTCTTCCCGGGTGCGTACCGGAACCCGTTCCCGATGAGGCCGTGGGCCCTCGCCTTGCTGTTCAGCCACCTCGCCGTCGTTGCGGTCGGGTTGGAGGCCCGTGCGCAGTCGCGGCCGCCCCGCGGCTCGATGACGGCCCGCATGACCTGCTCCGAGGCCATGGCCCTGGTGAGGAACGAGGGTGACGTCATCATCGCCGCCGGGTCGGCCCCGGAGCGTTTCGTGAGCAATCCCGGCCAATGCAGCGCCTCCGAGATCGCCGAGCTGCGCTTCGCCCCCACGCGCGACAACCCGCAATGCCCGATCGGCTATCATTGCCGCGAGCCGGGCTTCGAGGAGTGGAACTGGTAGCCGCGCCGACCGCGTAAATCGCCGCACCGTCGGAACGTGACCAAAGTTTCACGCGACAGCCTGGGGCAAGTGCCACTATCTGGCCATCAGCCGGGGTCAAGGCCGCCGGCGGCGTCCCCAGCGGGCGCGCACGGATGGGGGATCGACGCGTGGCAGCACTCAGGACCGGACTGGGAATCCAGGCCGTGCTCACGGCTCTGGCCGCGCTGATCCTGCTGGCATTTCCCGGTATTCCGAGCCCGCCGCTCTATGTCTCGCTCGCCGGCTTCGCCATGGCGGGCATCCTGATCGCCGCGAACGGCATCTCGGCCTACCTGAAGGTCTTCGTCTCGGTTTACGGCGTCGGCTACCTGCTGCTGGCCGGATCGAAGACGATCGCCGCCATGGGCCTGCTGCCGCCGGTGATCGCGGCGCTTCTGCCGCCCGCCTTCGCCGCCACCGGTGCGGTGGTCTTCGCCGCCATCGTGCTCGGCATCTCGCATCTCGAGCCGATCCGGGCGATCACCAACATCGCCGACCCGTATTTCGCCAACCGCGACAAGCCCACCAAGGAGATCGGCCTGTTCCGGTGGTTCGGCACCACGGAGGGCCGGATCGGCCGCAACCTCGTGGCCCTGTCGATCTTCGTGAACTTCGCCGACGTTGCGCTGACGTTGCGGTTCAACTTCTTCTACCGCGACATCTACAACTCGCTTCAGGAATACGACGCGAACGCCTTCTGGTATCAGCTGCTCTGGGTGTTCGTGCCGCTGGCCACGCTGAACATCGCCATCGGCATGTTCGACCTGTTCGTGGATTCCTCGCTGCTGATCCGCTGGCGCACGTGGCTGACGCACAGCCTGTACGAGCGCTGGCTCGGCAACGGCACCCATTACCGGATCCCGTTCACCGACGAGGAGGCCGACAACCCGGATCAGCGCATCCAGGCCGACGTCAACAGCTTCATCGTGCAGACCACGACGCTGTCGATCCGGTTGCTGAGCCAGGCCGCGCAGCTCGTCTCATTCATCGTGATCCTCTGGACCCTGTCGCGGGACTTCGTGGTGCCGTTCACCGACACGGTGATCCCGGGCTTCCTGGTCTGGCTGGTGATCGCCTACGCGGTGGTCGGCACGTGGCTCACCCACCTCATCGGCCGGCCGCTCATCGGGCTCGACTTCCGGCAGGAGCGGGTCGAGGCCGATTTCCGCTTCGCGCTGGCCCGCAACCGCATCTACTCCGAGCAGATCGCCCTGCTGCGCGGCGAGCGGGCGGAGGCCTCGCGGCTCTCGACGCTGTTCCACAGCGTCATCGACAACTACGTCGGGATCATCTTCCGCCGCATCAAGCTGATCGCCTTCACGTTCAGCTACCGGCAGGCGAGCGTGATCTTCCCGATGGTGCTGGCGGCCCCGTCCTTCTTCGCCAAGAAGATCACGCTGGGTGCCCTCCAGCAGACCTCGCAGGCCTTCAGCCAGGTGCAGAGTTCGCTGTCGTTCTTCGTGGATTCCTACACGACGCTCGCGGCCTACAAGGCCAACACCAACCGTCTCGGATCCTTCCGCCGGGCCATGACCAAGGCCGAGGCCCTCGAAGCCGCAGGCTACGGCTTGATCCAGGGCAACGAGAGCACGGGCGACGTCACCGCGCGCGGACTCGTCCTCGCCCTGCCGGACGGGCGCCCGATCGTGACCGCCGACACGCTGACCCTGCCGCGGGGCGGCGCGACCCTGGTCACGGGTCCCTCCGGCTCGGGCAAGTCGACCCTGTTCCGCGCGATCGCTGG
This sequence comes from Methylobacterium sp. 092160098-2, assembly GCF_028920805.1. Taxonomy (NCBI): domain Bacteria; kingdom Pseudomonadati; phylum Pseudomonadota; class Alphaproteobacteria; order Hyphomicrobiales; family Methylobacteriaceae; genus Methylobacterium; species Methylobacterium sp. 092160098-2. The sequence goes on from NZ_JAQPZJ010000001.1 coordinate 3,193,990, forward strand.
GATCTGGCCGTTCGGCAAGGGCCGGGTCGACGTGCCCGCCGGGCAGTCGGCGCTGGTGCTGCCGCAGCGGCCTTACATCCCCCAGGGGACACTGCGTGGCGCCGTGGTCTACCCGAACACGACCGATCAGTTCTCGGACGCGGCGATCAAGGATGCGCTGACGGCCGCCCAGCTGCCGCACTTGGTCGACCACCTCGACCAGACCGACACCTGGGAGCGGCGGCTGTCGGGGGGCGAGCAGCAACGGCTGGCCATCGCCCGTGCGCTTCTGTCCAAGCCGGAATGGCTGTTCCTCGACGAGGCGACGGCCTCGCTCGACGAACCCTCCGAGGCGGCCCTCTACCGGATGCTGCGCGAGCGCCTGCCCGGGACGACGATCGTGTCGATCGGCCACCGCTCGACGCTGGACGCGTTCCACGAGCGGCGCATCACGCTGGAGCCGGAGGGCGGTGTGTTCGTGCCGCGGGCGCGGCGGGAGGCGTTGCCGGCGGAGTAGCGGGCGGCGCCGCAGCGCGCCTTCGGCGGCAGAGGGCTGCGAGCCTAAACGTCGCCGCCGGACGCCAGCGTCTCCGGGACACGCACGATCTTCATCCGCCGCACCGGCTGGCGGCGACATCTATCGGGATCGGCAGGAGACGCCGGAGACGCCGCGGCTCTCCCTCCCCCGCGAGGGAGGAGGGTCGCCCTTCGGATGCGGCGATTTAGCGGTGAGCTCCTGTCCGCAGCCCCGCAGCGGCCCGGGCTGCCTGCTCGATCGCCGCCGGATCGGGCGTGCCGGGCTTCACCACCCAGCTGCCGCCGACGCAGAGCACGGACGGGAGCGCCAGCCAGTCGGGGGCGGTCGCCTCGGTGATCCCACCCGTCGGGCAGAACCGCACCGCGCCGAACACCGCCGCGTGCGCCTTCAGCGCCTTGATCCCGCCCGCAGCCTCGGCCGGGAAGAACTTGAACCGGTCGAGCCCGTGATCGAGCCCGCGCATGATGTCGGCCGCCGTGGCGACGCCCGGCAGATAGGGGACGCCGTTGGCCTTGGCGGCGTCGGTCAGCGGGTCGGTGAGCCCCGGCGAGACGATGAACTCCGCCCCCGCCCCCAGGGCGTTCTCCAGGTCGCGGGGGTTGAGCACCGTCCCGGCGCCCACAACCGCGCCCTCGACCCGGGTCATCTCCCGGATGATATCGAGGGCGGCCGGAGTGCGCAGGGTGACCTCCAGGGCGGTCAGGCCGCCCTTCACCAGGGCTTCGGCGATGGGCCGGGCCTGAGCCACGTCGTCGATCACCAGGACCGGAATGACGGGCACGGAGCGCATCAGCGCGTCGATGCTGGTCAGATCATTCATGGTCTGCACCTCCTCTACGAACTCAGAGACCGGCGGTGGCGAGCATCGCCGAGGCGCCCCGCTCCGCCGTATCGGCCCCCTGGCGCATGAACGCGAACAATTCCCGACCGGTGCCCTGCGCCGGCTCCGGAGCCTCGGCCTCCGGCCGGGCGGCCAGCTCCGCGTCGTCGACGAGCACCTCCAGCAGCCCGTCCGCCGCGCTCAGGCGGACGATGTCGCCGTCGCGGATCCGCCCGATCGGACCGCCGCCCAGCGCCTCGGGGCTCAGGTGGATCGCGGCCGGAACCTTGCCCGAAGCCCCCGACATGCGCCCGTCGGTCACCAGCGCGACCTTGTGGCCGCGGTCCTGCAGCACGCCCAGCGGCGGGGTGAGCTTGTGCAGCTCCGGCATGCCGTTGGCCTTCGGGCCCTGGAAGCGGACCACCACCACGACGTCCCGCTCCAGCTCGCCGGCCTTGAAGGCTTTGAGCACATCGTCCTGGTCCGAAAAGACCCGGGCCGGTGCCTCGATGGTCCGGCGGTGCTCCTCCACGGCGCTGGTCTTGAACGTCGCCCGGCCGAGATTGCCCTTCACCAGCCGCATGCCGCCATCCGGCTGGAACGGGTTCGCGGGCCGGCGGAGCATCGCGTCGTCGAGGCTCTCCGGCACGGCGTCCTCGAAGACCAACTCCTCGCCGGCGAGCTTCGGATCGCGGGCGTGATCGCGCAGCGACTGGCCCGCCACGGTGAGGATGTCGTCGTGCAGCAGGCCGGCATCCAGCAGCGCGGCCATGACGAAGCTCATGCCGCCGGCCGCGTGGAAGTGGTTCACGTCGCCGGAGCCGTTCGGATAGACGCGGGCGATCAGCGGAACCGCGCTGGAGAGGCGATCGATATCCGCCCAGTCGATCACGATGCCGGCGGCGCGGGCGATGGCCGGCAGATGGATCGCGTGGTTGGTCGAGCCGCCGGTGGCGAGCAGGCCGACCGCGGCGTTCACGATCGCCTTCTCGTCGACGCACAGGCCGAGCGGCCGGTAATCGTTGCCGGCGGCGCCGATCTCGGTGAGCCGGTGGATCGCCGCCCGGGTCACGGCCTGGCGCAGCTTGGTGCCGGGATTGATGAAGGACGCGCCGGGCATGTGCAGGCCCATCATGTCCATCATCATCTGGTTCGAGTTGGCGGTGCCGTAGAACGTGCAGGTCCCGGCGCCGTGGTAGGAGGCCGACTCGGATTCGAGCAGTTCCGCGCGGCCGACCTTGCCCTCGGCGTAGAGCTGGCGGATCCGCTGCTTCTCCTTGTTGGCGAGGCCGGAGGGCATGGGCCCGGCCGGGATCAGGATCGTCGGCAGGTGGCCGAAGCGCAGCGCGCCGATCAGCAGGCCCGGCACGATCTTGTCGCAGATGCCCAGCAGCGCCGCGCCGTCGAACATGCCGTGGCTCAGGGCCACCGCGGTGGACAGGGCGATCGTGTCCCGGGAGAACAGCGACAGCTCCATGCCGGTCTGCCCCTGGGTGACGCCATCGCACATGGCCGGCGTCCCGCCCGCCACCTGCGCGGTGGCCCCGCGCTCCCGGGCGAACAGCTTGATCTGGTCCGGATAGCGCCCGTAGGGCTGATGAGCCGAGAGCATGTCGTTGTAGGCGGTGACGATGCCGATATTCATCACCGTCCGTTCGTCGCGGATCGCAGCCTTGTCCTCGCCGGAGGCCGCGAAGCCGTGGGCGAGGTTGCCGCAGGCGAGCTTGCCGCGCCGGACCCCCGACTCGCGCTCACGGGCGATCAGGTCGAGATAGGCGCGCCGGGTCTCGCGGGAGCGCGCCACGACGCGCTCGGTGACCGCCGCGACCTCGGGATGAAGCTCGGTCATTCTCGTTCCTCCAGGCTCGGTGCCGACGGGCGCGGGGCTGAGGCCGTGATTCGGGCTCGGTCCGGCGGCCGCGTCGGTGGCTGGTATCTAAGGAGTGCACCGCGGGATGTAACCCGGGCGGCGCGCGGGCGCGCCCGGCCATTTCGCGAGCCGGCGTCCGATTCACGGCCTCATCCTGAGGCGCCGGGGCGCTCCAGGCATCGGGCGGCTCGCCGGAGCGCTCCTGCGAGGCGACGTCGCCGCACCTCAGAATGAGGCGCGGCTGATGGGACCGCCCGGGTTGCAGCGGCGCCGGAATCCGCGCCTGCGACCCGGGCGGCACGCGTCCGTCGCCGACCCTCAATACTCCCAGAAGATGCGCTGCAACTCCTTGGTGTCGGTCGTCTTGGTAAGCGCCACGGCCGCCAGGACCTTGGCCTTGGCGGGGTTCAGGTCGTGGGCGACCACCCAGTCGTACTTGTCGTCGGGCTGCTCGGCGTTGCGCAGGACGAATCCGTCCGGCACCCGTGAGGAACGGATCACGAGCGTCCCCTTGGAGCGGATGTCCTTGAGCTTGTCGACGAGGTAGCCGGGGACCGAGCCGTTGCCGGTGCCGGCGTTGACGATCGCCTTGGCGCCCGCTTGGACCTCGGCATCGTAAACGCCCGGGATCATGTTGCCCGAGCCGTAGACGATGCCGACCAGCGGCAGGCTGTCGATCTGGTCGATGTCGAATTCCGAGCTCATGTTGTGCCGCTTCGTGAGCGAGCGGAAGAAGTAGGTCTTGCCCTCGACGACCATGCCGAGCGGGCCCCATTGGCTGTAGAAGGCGCTGGGCACGATGTTGGTCCGCTTGTTCACGTCGCGGCCGGACTGGATGTAGTCGTTCATCGTCACGGTGACGCCCTGGCCGACCGCCTCCTTGCTGGCGGCGACCGTGACGGCGTCGAGCAGGTTGAGGGCACCGTCCGCCGAGATCGCCGTGCCCGGCCGCATCGAGCCGACCACCACGATCGGCTTGTCGCTCTTCACCACGAGATCGAGGAAGAACGCGGTCTCCTCCAGGGTGTCGGTCCCGTGGGTGATGACGACGCCGTCGACGTCATCCTGCTTCAGAAGCTGGGACACGCGCTTGCCGAGCTGGACGAGCTGGGCGTCGGTGAAGCTCTCGGAGGCGATCTGGAAGACCTGTTCGCCGCGGACATTGGCGATGGTGTTCACCTGCGGCACGGCCGCGATCAGCTTGTCGACCGGCACCTTCGCGGCCGTGTACGTGGCGCTGTTGGCGGCATCGGCGCCGGCGCCGGCGATCGTGCCGCCGGTGGCGAGGATCACGACGTTCGGCTTCTTCACCGCTGCGGCGGTGCCGGACTCGGGCATCTCGCGGGCGCCGAGGGGAGCCGCCCCGAATCCGCCGGCCAGGGCCAGGGCGAAGATCGCTCCGCGCAGGGGTAGGGCCGCACCGCTTCGGCAGGAGAACATCGGAAATCCTCGATGGTGGACGGGAGGACGAGTCGGACTCGACGCGGGGATGGTAGCCGCGCCTCGGTCCGAGGCAAGGATCATGCAGGGCTCGGACATGCAGGGCGCGGCGGATCGTTACGCCCGCTCGGGCGTTAGTCGGGGTTGTTGTCCGCTCGGAGGTAAGCCCCATGCTGAATCTCGCCGGCCTGCTCGAGGAACTCGAGCGGAGCGAGCCCGCACGGGCCGCGATGTCGATCCTCGAGGCGTCCCTTGCCCGCCGCTCGGTGGAAGAGCAGGGGGCCTTCTGGCGCGCCGTCGACATCTACTACGTCTCGCGGAAGGCCCCGCCGGAGGCGACCGACCCGGCTACGGCGACGGCTGCGCCGGAGCTGGCCGCGGTGTCGTAAGGCCCGGCCGACAGGAACGGCGCCGCTTTCGGCTTCGCCTGCGGCGCCAGGCATCGACACGGACGGCAGAAGCCGTCGTGGCTTCGGGGTCGAAGCGCCGCGTTCAGGCGCGCACCGGCACAGCCGGGGTCCTGCCCCCGCCGCTCTCGGGCTCGGTGCCCGCGCGCACCGCGCCACGGGTCTCGGGCATCAGTGCGAAGTACAGGACGAAGCCGAGCGCCGCGATGGCCGCCAGCGCCAGGAAGGCGGTGGAATAGCCGGCGGACACGATGATGACGCCGGCGAGCGTGGCGCTCAACGAGGCGCCAATTCCCTGAGCCGTGGCCACGGCGCCCTGGGCCGCGTTGAACCGGCCGCCGCCGCGGGTCAGGTCGGCCACCACGATCGGGAACAGCGCGCCGTAGACGCCGGCGCCGATCCCGTCGAGGAGCTGCACGCCCACCAGCCAGAACGGGTTGTCCGACAGGGTGTAGAGCACGCCGCGCAGCGCCAGGATCCCGAAAGCGGTCAGGAAGATCGGCTTTCGGCCGATCACGTCGGCCTTGGCGCCCACGAAGATCGCCACCGGCACCATCACGCATTGCGCCGCCACGATGCAGACCGCGATCAGCGACGTCGCGTGGTCTTTGCCCGACAGGTGCGTCAGGAGCTGGCCCACCGAGGTCAGCATCGCCGCGTTGGCGAGGTGGAAGATCGCGCAGAGCACGGCGAACAGGAGCAGCGCCCGGTTCTGCAGCAGGGTGGCGAGGCCCGAGGGCTTCTCCTGGGCCTGCTCCTCCTCCTCGGTCATGCCCCGGGCGAGGTCGTTGTCGATGGCGTCGGCCGGCACCATCAGCATGGCGCCGATCGAGAGCGCCGCCAGGATGCCCATCAGCCAGAACACGACCACGGGCCCGAAGAAATAGGCCAGACCGCCCGCCAGCGCGGCGGAGACCGCGTTGCCGGCATGGTTGAAGCCTTCGTTGCGGCCGATCCGCTTGGCGAACATTTTCGGGCCGACGAGGCCGAGGGTGATCGCGGCGAGCGCCGGAGGGAAGATCGTGCCGGCGACGTGGGCGATCGATTGGGTGGCGGTGACGAGGTAGAAGTTGGTGATGAACGGCAGGACGAGGCAGCTCGCCGTCACCGCGATGGCACCACCGATCACCACCGCGCGCTTGTGGTTGGTGGCGTCGATCAGCGCCCCGGCCGGCGTCTGCGCTACGAGGCCGAGGATCCCCGCAATGGTCATCACGAGGCCGGTGGTGGCCTCGTTCCAGCCCTGGTCGGGACCGCGCACGGCGATCAGGTAGATGGCGAGGTAGGGGCCGAGGCCGTCACGCACGTCCGCGAGGAAAAAGTTGAGCGCGTCGAGGCCGCGCAAAGCCTTCGCGGAGGTAGTCCGGCTGCCGCGCGCGCCCGCGCCTGTCTCGATCCTGTCCATCCCGCCGCGATCCCCCGATCGACGAATGGCCCGGTCCCGATCCGGGCCGCGCCGTCGCATGCGGGGCTCGACGCCCGCGCGTGCCAACGGTTCCCGGCCGCGGCAGTCCTCACGCCGGATGTGAACGCTTCTCCGGTCCCAGAGGCGTCAGCTCGGGTCGATGTCCCGCGCAGCGTCCGGATTCCCGACAGCTTCTGTCGTCTCTTCTGACAGATCGGCCCCTGGCGCAGCGAGGCCATAGCGCTCGATCTTGGCGTAGAGGAGCTGCCGCTGGATGCCGAGTCGGCGGGCGGCGCGGGCGCGGTTGCCGTCGGCCTCGCGGAGCGCGGCGGCGATCATGGTCCGCTCCAGGCGGGCGACGGCGCCGGGCAGATCCCCGGCCAGCCAGCTGTCCGCCGTATCGCCGCCACGCCGGTCGGTCCGCATCGCCGGCAGGTCGATCGCCTCGGCCGCGATGGCGCCACCGCGCACCAGCATGGCCGCTCGCTCCACGACGTTGCGCAACTCCCGGACGTTGCCGGGCCATTCGTAGGCCAGCAGGCGCGAGGCGGCTCCACCGCTGAGGCGCTTGCCCGAGGGCACGAGGAAATGCTCGGCCAGGGGCACGATGTCGGCGAGGCGCTCACGCAGGGGCGGCAGGGTGATCGGTACGACGTTCAGCCGGTAGAACAGGTCGGCCCGGAACCGACCCTCGGCGACCAGCTGCGGCAGGTCGCGATGCGTCGCCGCCACGAGGCGGACATCGACCCGGGTGGACCGACCCCCCAGCGGGGTCACGACGCAATCCTGGATCACCCGCAGGATCTTGGCCTGCATCGCCGCCGGCATGTCGCCGATCTCGTCTAGGAACAGGGTGCCGCCCTCGGCCTCGTGGAAGGCGCCGGCGCGGTCCGCGATCGCGCCCGCGAAGGCCCCCCGGACATGGCCGAACAGCGCGCTCTCCAGGGCATCGGCCGGGATCGCCGCGCAGTTCACCGGGATGAACGGCCGCGCGCGGCGCCGCGAGAAGGCGTGCAGGGCCCGGGCGACCTCTTCCTTGCCGGTGCCGGTCTCGCCCTGGATCAGGATCGTCGACGCGCTGTCGGCGACGAGGCCGATGGTCTTCTGGATCTTCCGCATGCCCGCGCTCGATCCGATCAGAACCGGATGCTCCGGCGGCGGGGCGGCGCTGCCCGGATCGAACCGGGCCTCGCGCAGCATCGCGTCGAGCACCGCGGCGAGGTCCGCGCGGCCGATCGGCTTGGTGAGGTGGTCGTGCGCGCCGAGGCGCATCGCCTCGATGGTGTTGGCCGGGCTCGCGAAGGCGGTCAGCACCGTCACGGGCGGGGGCTCCGGCAGGGCACGGATCCGCTCCAGCGTGGCCATGCCGTCGAGGTCGCCGGGCATGCGCAGGTCGAGGAGCACCGCCGCCACCGGCCCCTCGTGCAGCCGCGCCAGCGCCTCCGAGCCGGACGCGACCGGGACCGGTGTATGTCCGAGATCGGTCACCGTCTCGGCGAGCCCGTCGCGCAGGGCTCTGTCGTCGTCGACGATCAGGATGGTTGCCATGGCAGATCCAGGACAAAGGTGGTCTCGGGGGCGTCCGCGACCAGCCTGGCCTCGCCGCGATGCGCCAGGGCGATCTCGCGGACGATCGCGAGGCCGAGGCCGGTGCCGTCGGGCCGGCTGGTGACGAAGGGCTCGAACAGGCTGGCGCGAATCGCCGGATCGATGCCGGCGCCGGTATCGGCGACGCTGAGGCGCAGCCGCAAGGCGCCGTCGGCCGTGACGCGTTCGGCCCCGAGGCGGATCCGGCCGCCCGGCGGCGCGTGCTGCAGGGCGTTCAGCAGCAGGTTGTCGAGGGCCCGGGCGATCTGCGCCCGGTCGAGATGCGGATGGTCCGTGGCGGGCAGTCCGTCGACGGCGATCGCGACCCGAACGGAGCGCGCGTGCGCCAGATCCTCGTGCAGATGCGCGCATTCCGCCAGGAGGGGCGCCACCGGCGTGGGAGTCCGGTTGAGCGCCCGCGCCTGCGTCAGGTTGAGGAGATCGCGCAGCAAAGTGTCGACCCGGGCGATCTGGCCGAGCACCGTCTCGAGGGCGGAGGCGGCGCGGTGCGGATCGCCGCTGACCAGGGCGTTCTCGGCCTTCAGCCGCATCGCCGCGATGGGATTGCGGATCTCATGGGCGATGCTCGCCGCCAGCCGGCCGACCGCGGCCAAGCGCTCGGTCGCCACGATGCGGGACTGCGCCTCCCGCAGCCGACCGCCTGCGGCGTTGAGGGCGTCCACCAGCCGGTCGAGCTCCCGCTCGCCGGTGCGGTCGAGATGCGGCAGATCCTCGCCGTCCGGGCGCGGCGCTGCGAGTGCCGCTTCCAGGCGGGCGATCCGCCCGGAGAAGCCGTACAGGAACCAGCCCAGGAAGGCCGCCGACCCGAGCACGGTCGCGGCCAGGAAGCCGAGCCCGGCGAGGAAGCGCGTGTAGGTCGGGCCGTCGTTGACATGCGCCCGCGCCATCGCCCACGCGGTGAGGCCGGCCTCCGGCCCGTGCAGGGGGCAGGCCTGAAGCATCAGCACCTGGGTCCGGCTCGGCCGGCGGTCCGAGACCGCGTGGTCGACGCGCAGGGCCTGGGCGTTCAATGCCGCGATGGCGTCGTGCTCGGCCGCCGGAAGGTCGGTCTTCGGTCCGGTCCCCTCGTAGGTCGGATAGGCGTAGGCCACGGACTTGCCCGAGGCGCTCCAGATCCCGCCCTCGATGCCGGGGAAGCGCGCCAGCGCGGCGGACACGGTGCCGACGCGGTCGCCCTCTGTGATTCCGCGGCCGCGGGCGCGGACCAGGGCGGCGTAGCGGTCGATGATCTCGCGGCAGGCGCGCCCGACCGCGAGATCGGCCTGCGCCACCTGGACGCCGGTCGATTGATTGTACACGCCGAACATCAGGTAGGCGGTCGCAGCCGCGGAGGCGAGCAGCAGGACCCAGAGCGCGAGCAGCCGGGCGCGCAGGCTGTAGGCCGTCACGACGAAGTCCGACCGGGCATGGCGCTGGCTCCTGCGGCGGCGCCGTGCGCGCCCGGACCCATCCCTAAGCCAAGGCCCGGCCCGGTGACCACTCGAAGACCGCACGCGGGCCGCGATGCCGAGTGAACCGCGCGCGAGCCGTCCCGAGCCAGGCCCGGGACCGCCGGGAGAGGAGCACAGCGTCCGGTGTTCCTCTCGGTAGCAAGACAGTCAGTCGTCGACGGGAACGCGACCGCTCACTTGCGGTTCGTGATCAGGCTGTCGACGTTCTTGTTGGCTTCCTTATTCTCCTTCCGCTGCATCGCCACCTCGTGCTTGGTGTCCTTCATCGACATCTCATCACGCTTGCCCTGGGGCATCTCCTTCGGGGCCGCCAGAGCGGGCGTGATAGACCAGACGCAAGCCAGGCAAAGAGCAGCGCGTGCCGTAGTCTTGAACATGATGCCTCCTCCATTCAATCGATAGTGCAGGACGTCTTGGTGATGTCGCTGGTTCCTCATGCGTGGATCACGGACGTGCGATCTGTCGCGGCGTCGACATGGCGCGTGCAGGCGGGCGTCGCGCGGATGCCGTCGTCTCAGGGCGGACCCGACGGGTTGACCGGCAGCGCGTCGCTTCCGAGCTGCAGGCAGGTCAGCATCGCCACGTAGGATGGGGCGCCGCCGATCTGGCTCTCCGCCGCACAGGTCCGGCGCTCCGCCACGTCGAACGTGGCCCAGCGCCTGATCAGGGTGCGCCGCGCGGCAGCCTCGTCGGACAGGCAACCCCGGTAGCTCGCCCGATCGACGGCGCTGGATCCCGCCCGGTGCTCCGGTGCGCAGATCGCCCGGATATTGAAAACCGGAACCCCCGACGCCCGCGCGGACGCCGTCAGGGTTCCGCCGAGGAGCAGTTCGAGTCCCAGGACGGTCGAGATCCAGAATCGCCGCACGCGACCCTCCCGTGTACGTGCCGACCGGGCCGCGCCTGAGATCCATCGGGCGCGGCCATCATCAGCGGTCGTTCACTGGCCGGTCTTGGCACCCGCGGTCGTGCCCGTGGCCTGCGGCGCGCCCTTGTCGGCCGCGGCGGCGGTCGCCTTCTGAGGCACCGCGACCGCATCGATCACGTCGAAGCGCATGTTGTCCTGGGCTGTCTTCAGAGCCGCATTCGCTTCGTAATACTTGCCCTGTCCGATCAGCGCCGCCGCTTGGTCAACATTTGCGATGGTCGTGTTCAGCGGCAGAACTGCCATCGTGAAGTTGACGTCGACATGGGCGAGCTTGAGCTTCTCCAAGGCGCCTTTCTGGTCACCCTGTGCGAGGTTCTTGTTCGCCTCGGTCACCGCCGAGGCCTTGGTGGGCGTGGCCACGAAATCGTCGCCCAAGGTCAGCTGCGCGTCGACAGGCACCCAGGCGACCTGCTCCTTGGAAGCCGGCTTGGCTCCGGCCTTGTCCCCCGGCGCGGTCGCCTTGTGAGCGGCCATGTCGGCCGGCGACTTGAGCTCGGCCTCGGCCTTGGTGAACACCGCGTCGTCGGACTTGGCCTTCGCGAAGGCCGCCTGAGCCTTGGCGATCATGTCCTTGGCCTGGCCGGGATTGGCCTCGAAGATCGCGAGGCGGGTAAGCTGGAGATCCCTGAAGCCCTGCGCGCCGTCCTTCGAGAGCTTGCCGACATCCTTGTCGATCGCGGTCTGGCTCGCGCTGACCTGCGTGCCGTTGTGCTGGGCCGCCTGCTCCGCCGCGTAGGCCGTTCCGCCGACGATTGTGGTGAGCACGAGGGCCGCAACCATGGATTTATGGTAGGACATAATGAAATATCCCTCTATTACCGGAGAAAAGGCCTTCATCTGCATTGGCCTTATTCATTCCGTGTTCAGATAATAGACCGGCGATGATTTGGTGGCATGTCCGCAAGATTAAAAAACGGCAATGCGGCTGCCGGCATCGGACATCGGACGGCGATGGCGATCCCTCGGCGGCGTCGCGGGTTCCTCCGCGGCGCGCGCTCAGCGCGGCAGGAAGCGGGCCGCGCGCGCTTCCAGCAGGCGGACCAACGCGGGCGCCATGAACGCGTAGGCGTCGGGGACATCGAGGCAGACGAGGCGGACCCCGCGCAGATGTGCCCCGAAGCGCCGCATCAGCTTGCGCCGGTGCGCGGGCTCCATGACGACGACGATCTCGGCCCAGGCAAGATGGTCGACGTCCACCGGCTCGTCGGCGTCGGGCGACACGCCGGCGCTGGCCGTCTCGATCCCAGGGACGCGCGCGAAGATCTGCTCTGCAGTCGGGCTGCGGGCGCGCGCCCGGCCGCAGACGAACAGGATCCTCACACGCCCTCCGCCAGGACGGATTGCCGCTCGAACAGGGCCCGATACGCCCCGTTCGGGCGACGCTTCAGGGTTGCGTGGGGGCCGTCCTCGACGATGCGGCCGCGGTCGAAGACGAGGATGCGATCGAGGGCCCGCACCGTCGACAGCCGATGGGCGATGACGATGGCGGTGCGCCCGCGCATCAGTCGGATCATGGCCTCCTGCACCAGCGCCCCGGATTCCGAATCCAAACTCGAGGTCGCCTCGTCGAGGATCAGGATCGGCGCATCCGCCAGGAAGGCGCGGGCGAGCGCCACGCGCTGGCGCTCGCCGACCGAGAGCTTGACCCCGCGCTCGCCGACCAGCGTGGCGTAGCCCTTGGGCAGCCGCCCGATGAAGGCGTGCGCGTTCGCGAGATGCGCCGCCCGCTCGATCTCCTGCGCCGAGGTGCCGGGGCGGGCATAGGCGATGTTCTCGGCCAGGGAGCGGTGGAACAGCACCGGTTCCTGGGGCACGATGGCGACCTGAGCCCGCAGGCTCGCTTGGCTCGCCGACGCCACGTCCTGTCCGTCGATCGCCCACATGCCGCGGGAGATCTTCCGGACCGTGGAGCCCGAGAAGGTGTTGGCGTGCCACTCCGGGGAGAAGCGCTGGACCCGGCCGAAGCCGTTGCGGACGATGCCGCTCATGGTGTGCAGCGAGAGCGGCACCACCAGGCTCCACGCGACATGCCGCAGCACCGCGGTGGCGAGGCCGAGCCCGGTCATCGCCAGGAAGGCGGGCCACGCCGCCTCCAGCGCCGCGCGGCGCTCGTTGCCGGAAAGGGCATCGACCAAGCGGCCCGCGTAGAGCGGCAGCAACACTTCCGCCAGGGTGGCGAGCGTGATCGCGCCGGTGAGACCGGCGACGAGGGGCCAGCGCCTGTGCCAGCTGCGGACGACGAAGGCCAGGACGCGACGGACCGCGTCCGCCTGCCGGGGCGAGGACAGAGACATGCATGTGCCCAACGCGGGCAGGCGTCGGCTCCGAGCGACGCGGGCGCACCATCGCGAAGGATGCGCGCCGGCGAAATGAGACGGGCGTGTATTCAGGAGCGCCGGGCAGCGGGGCCGGGCGAAAGCGGGAAGCGTTTAGCCGACCCGCACGGGGGCGCGGTCAAGTCCTGCGGGGAGGACGGCAAACACAGCACTCATGCAGCTCCCTCCCGATGCCAGCGCGACAGTTCCCGAGGCTAGGAGAGCCCGAACTGATTCGCAACGCGCGGCGCACGGTCGTGCCAATGTGGGTTGCGCCGCGCCCGGAACGCTTCTCAGTCGACTGGGCGGCCGCCTCGCGCCGACCGGCGCGCCGGGATCCGTCCCGATGAGGGCGCCAACCGGTCACGCTTTGTTGAAAAGCTGACGCAGGCCGGTGTAAACATGTCTGTGCAAGTCTGGCCTCTGGCCAACGACCTGGTTGCGCGCTTCTTGATTGCTGCGACGCATCCGCAATTGGAGACGGACGGTGTCGCACTCCCTGGTGGACCGGGACGCGCTCGATGAACTCACGGCCGTCATCGGCGCGGAGAAGCTCGTCGGCCTCCTCGACCGGTTCGTCGTCAGTCTCACCACCGCCTTCGAGGGGCCGGATCGCGCCAATGACGATTACGGCCGCGAGGCGCATACGCTGGTCTCGATGTCGGGCATGCTCGGCTGCGCCGAGCTGTCCCGGGCCTGCCGCGGTCTCGAGGAATCCGCCAAGGCCGGCGACGATCTGACTGGATCGCTGATCGACCTCAGAACCCTGCGCGACCGGACGATCGCGGCCCTCCGGGACCTGCGGGCGCAGACCCGGCTCAGCGCCTAGCGCCGGGCAGCAAAGTCCGGATCAGGCCGCCATCACGGCGTCGAGGGGCGCCTCGAAGGTCAGCACCGCGCCCTCGCGGGGATAGCTCAGGTGGGCGGTCCCGCCGAAGCTGTGGGCGAGGCTGCGGGCGATGAGACGGGTGCCGAAGCCCGTCCGGGTCGGAGGCGTGACGGGCGGTCCGCCGCTCTCCTCCCACCGGAACCGGAGCGTCTGCCCGCCCGCCGCCTCCGCGACGTTCCAGGTGATGCGGACCCAGCCTGCGGCCACCGACAGCGCGCCGTACTTGGCCGCGTTGGTCCCGAGCTCGTGCAGCATCAGCGCCAGGGTCATGCCGTGCCGCGGGCCGAGCGTCAGATCGGGGCCGGCGATGCGGAAGCGGCCCGCCACGCCGTCCCCGTGGAGGGACACGGCCCCCTCGACCAGGCCCGTCAGTGAAGCCCGGGCGAAGGAGCCCTGCAGCAGGACGTCGTGGGCCTTGGCCAGGGCCAGAAGCCGCGCGGCCAAGGCCTCGCCGGCCGCCTCCAGCGAGGGCGCGTTGCGCATCGTCTGCGTGGCAACGGCCTGGACCATGGCCATCGTGTTCTTCATGCGATGGGCGAGTTCCTGCATCAGCAGCGTCTGGTTCGCCTCGGTCAGCTTCAACTCGGTGATATCGCGTGACACGGCCAGGATGCGCTCGGGCCGGTCCGGTGCCGCGCCGATCGGCGTGACGGCCACGTCCCACCACCGGATCGTGCCGCCGGTCTCCGACTGGGCCTGAAACCGGCTCGGGCGTCCGATCCGCGCCCGGTCCAGGGCCGCGGCCACGGCCTCCCGATCCTCGGCGCGCGTCCAGGCCTCGATCCAGGGCCGGCCGATCGCCTCCGCCTCGTCCGCGGCGGCGGACAGGGCCGGGCCGTCCTCGCTGGCGGTGATCAGGCACCCGTCACGGTCCAGCAGTTCCAGGAAATCGTTTGTGGCTTGCTGTGACCCCGACGGGAGCAGCCGGTCGGTGGCGCGTGGTGCCATCGCCGAGCCGAGCCCGGAAGATCCCCGGAATGTCGGCCTGTGCGGCGTCGCAATCCATTCGGCCGCCAGGCGCCCGGCTTCGACACGGCTCGCCGCTTCGACGATCCGACCGAGCCGCCGGCTCCGCTGCCGTTCCCGGTCCGCCTGCGTTGTGGCCTGGGAGAGCAAGTGGCGCAGGCGGATGTTCTCCGCTTCGAGCGTCTCGACGTGGCACTCAACCCCGTCGATCCGCGGCCGTACGATGTCCGCATCCATCGCCCGCCTTCCCCCCTCGTCGTCGCGACGGGGCGCCCGTGCAAGGCGCACCGCCGGAGGTCTCCCGATCACGCGGCGCGGCGACGCGAAGTCGGAGCCTGAGCGGCACTGGCGGTCTGAACCGCTTCTGGTGCCGTCTGGCCACTCGCAGCCAAGCGAATCGCTGGACGTGTCACGCTAGCATGGCGCGCGGGATAATCAAACGAGTACGGTATTCGGTCGCAGGTGAGACGGTTTTAATTGCCGAGTGCAGGCGCGAAGACGGTTACTTATTTCGCATCAGCAGCACGAGCCAGCCGATCCCCAGGATGAAAATAATTAATCCGATCGAGACGAAGACGGGGGTGCCGAGGTCGATCAGCCGGGGCGCGAGCTGGGTGGCGAAGGCCGCCACCACCAGGGCCACGGCGACCCGCGCGGCGGCGCGCTCGATGCCGCGGGTGACCTTATCGAGGCCCTTCACCTCGATCTCGACGGTGACGCGCCCCTGCTTGAGGCGCACCAGCATCAGGTGGATCAGGGTCGGCAGCTCCGAGGCGGCACCATACAGACCCACGCCCAGAGCCTCGGCCTTCTGCTTGAGGGCCGAGAGCGAGAACTGCGTCTGCATGCTGGCGCGCACCGTGGGACCGGCGGCGGCGAACAGGTCGAAGTTCGGGTCGAGGTGGCGCATCACGCCGTCGGCGGTCACCAGCCCCTTGAACAGGATGGCGAGGTCGGTGGGCATGGCGAGGTCGTTCTCGCGGGCCATGTTCATGAAGTCGGTGAGCACGAGTCCGAGATTCAGCGGAATCGACGAGTGGCTCTCCACGAAGGACTGGGCCGAGACCTGGAGGCGGGTCAGGTCCGGGTTGCTGGTGCCGGTCCAGTCGAGGAGCACGGCCATGAGGCCGTCGGCATCCTGCTTGAGCATGGCGCCGATCAGCACGAGCAGCTGCGAGCGCCGCCGCTGCGACAGCCGGCCGATGATGCCGAAATCGATGAAGCCGATCTTGTTGCCGGGCAGGGCCAGCATATTGCCGGGGTGCGGATCGGCGTGGAACACGCCCTCGATCAGCGCCATCTGCAGGAACGCGTCGGTGCCCTTCTGGGCGAGCAGCTTCTTGTCGATGCCCGCCGCGCGCAGGGCCGCCTCGTCGTTGGGCGGGATGCCGTGGATGAAGTCCTGCACCAGCACGCGCTCGGAGCAGTATTCCCAGTGGATCTTCGGGAAGACGATGTCGTCGCGGTCCTCGAAGATCTGGGCCAGCAGCTCGCAGTTGCGGGCCTCGTTCAAGAGATCGAGCTCGCCGTTCAGCCCGTCGGCCAAATGGCGCATCTGCTCCCGCGGCTGGTAGCGGGCCATGTCGGGCCACTCGTTCTCGACGATGCGGGCGCCGTGCGCCATCAGACGCAGGTCCGCCTCGATGATCTTGCGCAGGTTCGGTCGCAGCACCTTGACGATCACGTCCTCGCCGGAGTGCAGCCGCGCCCGGTAGACCTGGGCGATCGAGGCCGAGGCGATGGGGTTGGTGTCGAACTCGGCGAAGACCTCGAAGGGCGAGCCGCCGAGATCGAGTTCGAGCTGCGGGCCGATCTGCTCCCACGTCACCGGGACGACCTGGCTGTGGAGCTTCTGCAGTTCCTCGGTCCAGGCCGGCGACAGGAGATCCGGCCGGCTGGCGAGGACCTGCCCGAACTTGATGAAGGTCGGCCCGAGCGCCTCGATCGCCCGGCGCAGCCGCTCGGGCTCGGACAGGCGGGTGACGTCGACCCGGGGCTGACGGCGCGGCACCAGCGGCAGGTAGCGCAGGCCGAGCCGGTCCACGACGCGGGTGACGCCGAAGCCGATCAGGATCGTGGCGATCTCGGACAGCCGCTGACGGTCGCGGGCGGCAACGAAGGCTGTCTTCAGCATGAGTGGGGCGATCCGGTCGGACGGGATTGGGCGTCCGGACAGCACGAGCATAAGGACTTTTTTGCGGTCGCGAACCCCGGGAAGCCCGTCGCGGCCGAGAGAGCCGTCGCCGCAGGCGTCAGGCGGGGGCGCGTTCCCGATCCTTCCGCCCGTGCAGGATGCGGACGATCAGGAGAGCCGCGCCGTCCGCGACAGGGTCGATCCCGTGCGCGTGCGAGTGGGGGCGCACGGGCGGTCCGACGTCACACTGTCCAGGCGCCGTTCGGGGATGGGATGCCGGCATCCGGAACGCGTCGAACAGGCCGTCGCGGTGGCGCCCGCCGCGCAGGCCTCGGCGACGCTGTCCTGATCGCGTCGGACCGGGTCGCGCGCGCAGTCACTCGCATGCCTTTCGCGGCCCGTATCGGCTGCGCTTCGGTTCCAGGCTCCATGGCCTCGGGATGGCCCCGGGCAGCAAGACGTTCATCCGGCCCCCCCTGCGCTCCGGGGCAAGGTGTGCCGACGACGATCAAGAGCTTGACCGGATCCGGCCGCGTCGTGCGTTTCAGAAGGCGGGCTCCAGCCCGCTCGCCCGGTACGCCGCAGCCGCCGCCGGCGTCGTCAGGCCGGCCAGGAACCGGGCGGCGCCGGCCCGGTCGGTCGCATCGCGCAGGATCGCGGCCGCGAAGGTCGTCACCTCCTGCACCGGCTCGGGGAAGGGGCCGACCACCGCGATCCCCGGCACCACCATCAGCTCGCTGATCTGCTGGACCGCGATGTCCGCCTCACCGGAGACGAGCTTCTCGGCGGTGAACCCCTGCGGGATGATGGTCGCCCGGGCGTTGACCGCGTCGGCGAGGCCGAGCCGCGGCAGCAGGCCGGCGAAGTAGATCCCGCTGGCCCCCGCCCGGGAATAAGCCACGGACCGCGCCTCCACGAGGGTGCGTTTCAGCGCCTCGACGCTCGTGATGTCCGGATGAGGAGCGCCCGCCTTGACGGCGATGCCGTAACGCGAGCGGACGACATCGACCCGGCTCTCCGGCTCCACGCGGCCTTCCGCGATCAGCCGGTCCATGGCGTCCGACAGAACCACCACCGCGTCGGCCGCCTCACCCTCGGCGAGCGCCTTCATGATCACGGTGGTCGGCGCCCAGTGGATCGCCGTCCGGCCACCCGCAGCCTCGCAGGCCGGGATGACATGCGCGTCGAAGGCGCCGCGCACCACCAGGGCGCATTTCAGCCGTGTCACCGTCTGCGCGTCTGCCATGTCGTGTTCCATCGGGTTGCGTGGGCGACTGTCGATCCACCGATCGGATGGCCGCGCCCGGACTTCATCAGGATGCGGCGTCCGGAGGGGCGCGCCGTCGCCCGGAAGCCTGGGCGCCGTCACCGCGGTGGCGCCGCCCGTGAATAATCGATCCCCGCGAACCCGCCGCCCTGGTAGCGCTCGACCACCGGGTCGCCGCTGGTCTTGCCTTCCAGGGCCGCGGCGTAGGAATCCGCGCTGTCTTGCGGGGTCCAGCCGATCACGGCGCGCCCGTCCCGCCGCCACCATGTCATGCGGCTGTTGTTGGACGCGGCCCAGATCACCACCGAACCGGCCGGTCCGAGGCTCGGCGCCAGGGTGGCGCGGGCGATCAGCCGGGTCAGGTCGGCGTAGGACAGCCAGGTCGCCAGCATCCTGGCGTCGGTGGGCTCCGGAAAGCACGAGCCGATCCGCAGGAAGACGCTCTCCACCCCGTGCTTGTCGCGGTAGAGGCCGCCCATCAGCTCGCCGTAGGCCTTGGACAGGCCGTAGAAGCCGTCCGGCGCCAGGCTGCAATCGTCGTCCAGTACCGCGGAGCGCGGGTGGAACCCGATGGCGTGGTTCGAGGAGGCGAAGATCATCCGCGCGCCCTCGCGGCGGGCCGCCTCGTAGACGTGGTAGAGGCCGCGGATATTGGGGCCGATCACCGTCTCGAACGGATGCTCCACCGAGATCCCCCCAAAGTGGAGGATCGTGCCGCAGCCCTCGGCCAGCCGCAGGATCGTTGGCCCGTCTTCCAGGTCGGCAAGCTGGAAGCGCGCCCCCGCGGGCAGGGGGTCGGGGAAGGGGACGCGGTCGGTGAGCCGGAGGGTCCATCCCTGTTCGCCGAGGGCGCGGGTCAGCACGCGCCCGAGCGCGCCCGAGGCTCCGGTCAAGAGGACGGGTTTCTGCGGGACGGTCTCGGTGGTCATTGGATGCGGCTCCGGAGAGCGCTCTCGGCCGACGGTGTCCCCGGTGCGGCGTGGGAGAACGCGCGATCGATAGGGATAGACAGCTGCGCGCGGTGGCGGGGCCACGATACACGGCAGCGATGCCGTTCTCACCTCGCGACGCGCAGGGCCCCTCTCCCGTACGGGAAAGGGGATCCGCGCTCCGCTCGGATTCCGTCCGGTCACGCGGCCCGTTCGGAACGGACCGTGTCCCGGATGTCGGGTTTTGTCCCGCAGTCCGTGACGGTCGGCTGCAATCGGGTACGGCGATGCGAGCGGCGAGGGTGGCGGTGAGCCCCGCGGCTGCACGACGCTCATGGCCAACGGCGCCCCTGCCTCAGCCCCGCCGCGGGATGCGGCGGAGGAAATCGGGGTTCAGCTCCGACAGGCGGTTCACGCCGATCAGCGCCATGTCGCGGTCGAGCTCCTCCTTGAGGATCTGCATGGCGAGTTCGACGCCCGCTACCCCGCCCAGCGCCGCGGCGAACATGAAGGGCCGGCCGAGCAGGACGAAGTCGGCGCCGAGCGCCAGGGCCTTCATCACGTCGGTGCCCCGGCGGATGCCGCTGTCGACGATGATCTTCAGGCCGCCTTTCCGGGCGGCGATCTCCGGCAGCACGTCGAGGGGGGCGACGGCGTAGTCGAGCTGGCGGCCGCCATGGGTCGAGAGGATCACGCCGTCGACGCCGCACGACCGGGCGATCTCGACATCCTCCGGCGCCAGGAGCCCCTTCACCAGCAGGTTGCCGGACCAGCGCTTGCGGATCGCCTCCAGGTTCTTCCACGAGAGCTGGTCGCGGGCGATGGTGTTGCGCACCGCCCCCTGCGACATCATCGGCGGTCCGCGCGTCGCCTCGGTGTTCTCGAAATGCGGCGCCCCGTGCTGGAGGAAGGTCCGGGCGACGGTGCCCAGGAGCCAGCGCGGGTGCGTCGCGCTCTGCCACGCCACCTTGGGCGTCACCTTGATCGGCATGGAGAAGCCGCTGCGGGTGTTGTGCTCCCGGTTGCCCAGCGTCGGCGTATCGGCGGTGACCACGAAGGTCCGGTAGCCCGTGACCTCGACCCGGTCGAGCAGACGGTCGATCCGGTTCTGATCCCCCGGCAGGTAGCCCTGGAACCAAGCCTGCGGGTTCTGGGCGTACACGTCCTCCAGCTTGATCAGCGAGGACGCGCTCAGACACATCGGCAGGTTCATCCGCCGCGCCGCCTCGGCCAGGACGAGGTCGCCCCGGTAGGCGATGAAGGCGGCGCCACCCAGCGGACCGATGCCGAAGGGCGCCGCGTAGGTCTGGCCGAACAGCGTCGTGGCGGTGTCGCGCCCTGAGGTGTCCCGCATCAGCCGGGGCAGAAGGGCGTAATCGGCATAGGCACCGCGGCTCTGCGCCAGGGCCGATCCGGTCTCGACCCCGCCGGCCACGTATTGAAAGATCATCGGCGGCAGGCGTTTGCGTGCGTGCCGCTCGAAATCGTCGAGCGCCAGCAGGTCGCGGAACCGGTAGGGCGTGACCGCGTCGCTGCGCTTCAGGCTGGTGACGATCGCCTGCGGGGCGGCGATGCCCGCCGCCGTCGCGTCGGCGCCGCCGATGGTTGGCGCCGCGCGCTCGGGCGTTCTCAACTCGGACGCTGGCCGGTCGAGCGTCGCCATCGGATCCTCCTCCGGGCCGCCCCGATACACGGCTGTCTTGAAAGCGCTTTCAGATAGTCAGGAGGCGAGAGGGGTGTCAATATACTGCTGGTTCGAGGGTCCGGCCGCGTCTGGCGTCGACGTGCTGCGGATATGCCGTCGATCCGGGATGATGCGCATCGCGCTGACCGTCGATGCTGGCTGAGGGAAGCAGACGATTTCGACGCGGGAGCTGACCGGGGCTTTGCCTGGAGACATTCTCGACCCGCCATCCCGGGGCCCGGTGGCGCGGGATGTCGCCCGCCGCGCCGGTGTTTCCACCGCCACCGTCTCCCGGGTGCTCAACGGCTTCGCCGGGGTCCGGGCCGACAAGCGGGAGGCCGTGATGCGCGCCGCGCAGGACCTCGGCTTCGTCGCCAACGGGGCGGCCCGGGCGCTCTCGACGCGCCGGTTCATGGCGGTCGGCGCCGTCGTGCCCAACATCGAGAACGAAGCCTTCGTGCGTGTCCTGTCGAGCTTCCAGGACCGGCTGCGGCAGGCAGGCTACACCCTGGTCGCCGCCAATGCCGGCTACGACCTGGAGGACGAGTTGCGGGAGGCGACCTTCCTGCTGGAGCGCGGCGTCGACGGGCTGATGCTGGTCGGCGACATCCACCATCCGGACCTCCATGCCCGGATCGCCCGCGCCGGGATCCCGATGGTCCAGACCTTCAGCCTGTCCCGCGAGCGCCCCTGCGTGGGCTTCGACAACGCCGCCTCGGCGGCCCGGGCGGCCAACTACCTGATGGATCTCGGGCATCGCCGGATCGGTGTGATCTCGGGCCTGCGCAAGGACAACGATCGCGGCGGCGCCCGGGTGACGGGCATCGCGGCGGCGCTCGCTGCCCGCGGCCTCGGTCTCGCCCCGGAGCACGACATCGAGATCTCCTACGGGATCGGCGGCGGCCGCGACGGATTCCGCCAGATGCTGGCCGGCGGAGAGCCGCCGACCGCGATCATCTGCGGCACCGACCAGATCGCCTTCGGGGCGATGATCGAGGCCCGGGCGCGGGGGCTCTCCATCCCCGGAGACCTGTCGGTGATCGGCCACAACGATTCCGACTTCGCGCCCTTCCTGGACCCGCCGCTCACGACGATCCGCATCCACTCCGCCGAGATCGGGCACGCCGCCGGCGACCACCTGATCGCTCGGATCCAGGGCAAGCCGGTGGTGCGCCTCACCGAGATCGACGCCGCGTTGATCCTGCGCGCCAGCACCGCTCCGCCCGGGCGTCGCGGAACCTGACCTGCGCTATCTTGCTACCCATTTGAAATCGCTTACAACACCACGACCGGCCGCGGGCCGGCGCTTCGACCAGCCCGGGACACGGCATGGCTCCCCGCATCGTCCTCCTGCACGCGACACCGGTCGCCATGGCACCGATCCAGACCGCCTTCGCGGAGAACTGGCCGGAGGCCGAGACGGTCAACCTGCTCGACGATGGTCTCTCGCTGGATCGGGCGAAGGAGCCGGCCGCGATCTCGGAGGCCATGATCGAGCGCTTCGTGCGGTTCGGCCGCTACGGCCACGACATGGGTGCCGACGGCATCCTGATCACCTGCTCGGCTTTCGGGCCGGCCATCGACCGACTGATGGAGGCCGTGCCGGTGCCGGTGCTCAAGCCGAACGAGGCGATGTTCCGTGCCGCCATCGCCAGGGGCGAGCGCATCGGCATGCTGGCGACTTTCGGCCCCTCGGTCGGCACGATGACGGACGAGTTCGAGGAATTCGTCGCCGAGACCGGACGTCCGGCGAGCCTGCGGACGATCCTGGTGGACGACGCGATGGCGCGTCTGCGCGCCGGCGACGCCGAGACCCACAACCGTCTGGTCGCCGAGCGGGCACCGGAGCTTGCCGATTGCGACGCGCTCATGCTGGCGCATTTCTCCACCTCCCGGGCGGCCGAGGCGGTGCGCAAGGCCGTGGACGTCCCGGTCCTGACTGCGCCCCATGCCGCGGTCGACCGGATGCGGGCGATGGTCGAGACCGGCGGGAGCGCCTGAACCATGAAGCTCGGTGCCTTCCAGGACCGTCTCAGCGGCCATTGCGGTTTCCTGTTCACGGAGCTGCCGCTCTCCGAACGCTTCGCGGCGGCGGCCCGGGCGGGGTTCCGTGCCGTCGAGCATCCCAACCTGTTCGCGACGCCGGCCCGGGAGGTCGCGGGCTGGCTGGAACGGGCGGGCGTGCCGCTGGTCCAGACCGGCTTCCCGGCAGGGGACGCCGCCAAGGGCGAGAAGGGCTTCGCGGCGCTGCCCGACCGGGTCGCGTACTATCGCTCCACCATCGAGCCGACCCTCGACTACGTCGCGCAGCTCGGCTGCCGGATGGTCCACCCGATGGCGGGCGTCCGTCCCGCGGGGGTCGAGCGGGCGCGGCTCTGGGACACCTACCTCGACAACCTCGCCTTCGCGGCCGATGCCGCCGGGGCGCGCGGCATGACGGTGATCGTGGAGCCGATCGGCCCCGGCTCGATCGCCGACTACGTGATCGACGACCCGCTGGTGGCCGTCGAGGCGATCCGGGCGATCGGCCGCGACAACGTCAAGCTGCTGTTCGACGCCTATCACTGCGTCTGCCTCGGCCACGATCCGGCGGCGCTGATCCGGGCGCACGCGCCGCTCATCGCCCATGTCCAGATCGCCGACGATCCCGGACGGCACGAGCCCGGGACCGGCACGATCGCCTTCGACCCGATCTTCGCCGCCCTGGAGGCGGTCGGCTATTCCGGCTTCGTCGGCTGCGAGTACCACCCCGCCGCCGGCACCGAGGCGGGGCTCGGCTGGATTCGGGCGGCGGCGGTCTAGGGTTCGGGCCGGATCCTCAGAACCGGGCGGCGACGCCGCCGATGATCGTGCGGGGCTGCCCCGGCGTCGCGTAGCGGTTCTGGAACGCGCGATCGTAGAACGTCGCGTCGAACACGTTGTCGACGTTCAGGTAGATCCGCACGCCCGGTGCGATCTGATAGTACGAGATCAGGTTGACCAGCGTGTATTGCGGCAGGTTGAAGGTCGAAAGCGCCGTTCCCGCGGCGCGCCGGCCGACGAAGTCGAGGCCGCCGCCGAGCCCGAGCCCTTTCAGGTCGCCGCTCTGGAACTCGTAGACGGTCTGGAACGCGAGGCTGTTGGCGGGCACGTTGGCGATGCGCGTGCCGACCGGCAGGGTGTTGTCGCGGGCGACGGTGGCGTCGACCCGCGTGTAGGTCCCGATCACGCGCCAGCCCGGGGCCAGGTAGCCGGCGGCGGTCAGGTCGAAGCCGCGGCTGCGGACCGTGCCGGTGGCCACGCTGAAATTCGGGTCGACCGGATCGGTGCTCAGGATGTTGGAGCGTCGGATCTCGAACAGGGCGGCGGTGGCATCGAGACGGCCGTCGAGGAGGCTGACCTTCGCGCCGGCCTCGTAGCCCTCGCCCGCCTCGAACGCGAAGGGCCGGCCGCTGCGATCCGTGCCGATATTGGGCCGGAAGGAGCGCGCGTAGTTGCCGTAGACCGCCACCGTGTCGGTCAGGTCGTAGAGCAGGCCGAAGCGCGGCGTCGCCACCAGGCCCTGCAGGCCGGTGGTGGCCTTGGTCAGGTTGTTCGTCGAGACCAGCCCGAGATCCTCGACCCTGACGCCCAGGAGGGCGTGGAGTCGGGGCGTGAGGTCGATCTGGTCCTGCACGTAGCCGGCGTAGCTCTCGGTCTTCTGCAGGAAATTCGTGACCCGCGCGGTGATCGGCGGCAGCGGCTGTCCGTAACGGGGCGCGAGCAGATCGAGGAGGAACGGGTTCGTCGCCACATTTGAGCGGTCGAACACCTCGCGATAGCGATAGAGCTCGTATTCCAGCCCGAGCAGGAGCGTGTGGCGGAACGGGCCGGTCTCGAACTTGCCTGCGAGATTCGCCTGCAGGTCGAGGTCGGACCATGTCAGGTCCCGCCATTCCAGCGTCCGCCTCTGGGTCCGCCCGTTCGGCAGCAGGCCGATGGCGCCGACCCCGTAGCCCGACAGGTTCCCGCCGAGCACCTGGGCCCCGGCATTCAGCACCCAGTCCTGGTCGAACCGGTGCTCGACGCGCAGCTGGCCGAGGGCGTTGTCGACATGGGCCGGGGGCAGGCCCGGCTCGCCGATGAAGCGGCTGCGCGGCAGGGCGCGCAGGTTGCCCCCCAAGGGCACGATGCCGCGGTCGAAGGTCTGCGCGGTGCTGATGAAGTCACCCTCCAGGGTGATGGTCGTGTCCGCGTTCGGCTTCCAGGCGATGACGGGGGCGAGGGCGTAGCGGTCGCTGGTGACGAAGTCCCGGAAGCTGCCGTTGTCCTCGACGGCGCCGGTGATGCGCGCCAGAACCTGCCCGCTCTCGTCGAGGGCGCCGGTGGCGTCGAAGGTGCTCCGCTTGGCGCCGAAGCTGCCGTACTGCGTGCCGACCGTGAGGGAGCGCGCCGCGAGGGGTTGCTTGGTCACGATGTTGAAGGTGCCGCCGGGGTCGCCGCGGCCGTACAGGAAGGCCGACGGTCCTTTCAGCACCTCGATGCGCTCGATGGAGACGATGTCGGGGCTGTTCGGGTAGCCGCGGTTGATCGGGAACCCGTTGCGGTAATACTCGCCGGTGGCCAAACCGCGGATCGTGAATTCGGTCAGGCCGAGGCCGCCGAAATTGTTGCCGCGGCCGACGCCCGCGAGGTCGAGGGCCGTGTCGATCCGCGTGGCCGCCGCGTCCTCCAGCACCTCCTGCGGCACCGCCACGATGGTCTGGGGCACCTCGCGCACGGGCGTGTCGGTCCGCGTGGCGCTCACCGCCCGCGTGGCCCGGTAGCCGTCGATGCGGGACGGCCCGTCGCCGGTCCCGGCCACCGAGAGCTCCTCGAGCTGGACCTCCTGGGAGTTGTCAACGATAGGTTGTGCCCAGCCGGAAGTCGGAAGAAATACTGGAGCGAGGAAGAGAGAGATTCGGGCCGCGCGCCTGGAAACGCCGCGCGATGCCTGCGTGCAAGGTCTTGCACAGTTACGCCAAACCACGATGTCGACCGTTCTGTTTCGGATGGCGCCAGATACGGTGCAGAAACATTCACGGTCAAGCTTGATTGCGAAAGGATTCGCAAAGCTAGATTTCGAATAATTACAATCTGATCGGGATCGACAGTTCGGCCGGGCTGGCGGAGCGCGCGGCGTACGGTTGAGCAGCTCCGTTGTTGCCTCGAACTTCCGGTGCTCGTGTGTGGACGAGCGAGCGGTGGATGTATCGGAGCCGTTCGGCCCCATCATCTCGGGCCGCTTCGCCGAGCCCGGGATCCAGCCCCACCGAGGCGAGAAGATCTCGCACGGACCCCGGCTCCGGATCGCCCGCCTCCGGCATGCAGCCTGCGGCAACGGGATCGCCTTCGACCCGGGATCACGGCGCGACGTCGCGGCTGAGCCGGCGTCCAATATCGACGCGGAGGCGAAGCTTCTTCAGCCCGGCACCGGCTCGCGGTCAGGCGCCGCCGAGCAGCCGAGCCCGACGCTCCAGCACGGCGGGCCAGACCTCCGGGTTGACGAGCCGCGGCGGCGTCTCGCCCCGGAGCAGGCCGATGATCTGCTCCGCGCCCCAGGCCGCTACGGTGCGCCGCGCCTCGTGGGTGACGCCGGCGGTGTGGTAGGTCGCCACCACGGTGTCGAGCTGCAGCAGGACCGAATCGAGGGGCGGCGGCTCCGGCGTCCAGACATCGAGGCCCGCCCCCGCGAGGTGTCCGGCGGTGAGCGCTGCGGCGAGCGCCGCCTCGTCATGGATGCCGCCCCGGGCCGTGGTGATGAACAGCGCCCCCGGCTTCATCGCCGCGAAGGCCCGGGCGTCGAAGCTGCCCCGGGTCGTGTCGTCGAGGGGGCAGTGCAGGGAGACGATGTCGGACTCGGCGAGCAGCCGCGTTCGGTCCACCGGCTCTGCGCCGCGGGACCGGATCTCGGCGTCCGGGAGCAGGGGATCGTGGGCGAGGACCCGCATGTCGAAGCCGCGGGCCAGCTTGGCGACCGCCCGGCCGGTATGCCCGATCCCGATCAGGCCCAGGGTCGCGCCGCCGATCTCGTGGCCCATGAGCGATTCGCGGGTGAAGCCGCGCGCGGTCCGGAGCAGGCGGTCCGAGACGCAGATCTTGCGCGAGACGGCGAGCATCAGGCCGATCGCCAGCTCCGCCACCGAGCGGGCATTGCCGCCCACTTGGTTGATCACCGCGACGCCGGCCCGGGTGCAGGCAGCGGCGTCCACCGTGTCGAAGCCCGCCCCGCCCGACGAGATCGCCAGAAGGTTCGGGCATTCGGCCAGCAGGGCGTCGCTCACGTGCCAGCGGAGCGGCAGCTCGTTCCGCGCCGGAGAGACGTGGAAGACGTGGGCCTGCGCCAGAAGCGCCCGGAGCTTGTCCTCCGGGCCCTGCAGGTCGCCCACCTGCAGGTCGATATCGGGCTCGGCCCTCAGGCGTTCGTCGAAGGCCGGATCGATCCAGACGTTGAACCGGCAGACGCGCTTGAGGGCCGCCACATGTTCAGCCCTTCACCACCGCGTCGATCGCATCGATGACGTGGTCGATGTTGTGGGTGTTGACCGCGGCCACGCAGATCCGGCCCGTCTCCAGGGCGTAGACCTCGTGCTCCTCGCGCAGGCGGGTGGCCTCCGCGGGGCTGAGACCCGTGTAGGAGAACATGCCCTTCTGCGTCTTGATGGCGTCGAAGCCGCGCTCGGGGTGGCGCTGCTGCAGGCTGTCGGCCATCCGCTCACGCATGGCGCGGATCCGGTCCCGCATCTCGCCGAGCTCCCGCTCCCAGTCGGCGCGCAGCTCCGGATCGGTGAGCACGATCTCGACGATCGCGGCGCCGTGGGTGTGCGGGTTCGAGTAGCTCGCCCGCACGAGGCGCTTGGCGAAGGACTCGACCTTGGCCTTCGCGGCCGGATTCTCGGCCACGATGGTGAGCGCGCCGACGCGCTCGCCGTAGAGCGAGAACGACTTCGAGAACGAGGAGGCGACGAGGAACTCCTGGCCCGACTCGGCGAAGAGGCGCACCGGCTCGGCATCGGCATCGAGGCCATTGCCGAAGCCCTGATAGGCGATGTCGAGGAACGGGATCAGGCCGCGCTCCGCCATCAGGGGCACGAGGTCGCGCCACTCGTCGAGGCTCAGATCGGCGCCGGTCGGGTTGTGGCAGCAGGCGTGCAGCACCACGATCGACCCCTTCGGCAGATCCTGGAGATAGGCCTTCATGGCCGGATAGTCGGCGCCGCCGGTCTCGGCCGAGAAGTAGGGATAGTCGACCACGGTGAAGCCGGCCTGGGTGAACAGGGCCTTGTGGTTCTCCCAGCTCGGGTTGCTCACCGCCACGGTGGCGTTCGGGAAGAGCTTGGCCAGCACGTCCGCGCCGGTCTTCAGGGCGCCGGTGCCGCCGATGCTCTGGAGCGTCGCCGCCCGGTTCTGGGACAGGATCGGCGCGCCCTTCCCGAACAGCAGCTCCTGGACCGCGTCGCGGAACGGCTTGGTGCCCTCGATCGGACGATAGGTCTTCGGCAGGCCCTTCTCGATCCAGCGCTTCTCGGCGGTCTGCACGGCGCGCAGGCGCGGCACCTTGCCGTCCGCATCCGTGTACACGCCGACGACGAGGTTGAGCTTCTTCGGGCTCGGGTCGGCGTTGAAGGCCTCGAACAGGCGCATGATCGGGTCGAGCGGCGCGTTCTGGATGCCGGCGAACAGCGAGGTCATGATCGTCAATCGTCCCAGAGGGTCTCGGCCGGCGACGCTTGGAGGGGCGCCGGCACGCCCGGCGACGGGCCGGGCCGACGCCCTTATTCCGCACATCGCGCCCGCCCGCCAGCGCTTCTGCGCGCATCAGCGTCCCGATCCGTTCAACGATCCGGTGACGTCGCTCTTCCGGATGGGGCTCCGACGGCCCTAGAGTGCCGCCATGATGCGTCGCCTCATCCCGATCCTCGCCGGTCTCCTCGCGGCTAGCCCGGCCGTCGCGCAGGCTCCGGTCCGGATCGGGCTATCGGCCCCGCTGACCGGGCCGGACGCCGCCTTCGGCCAGGGGCTCCGGCAGGGGGCCGAGCAGGCGGTGGCCGATCTCAATCGCGCCGCCGGCGGGCGCCCGCGCTGGGTCCTGGTCCCCGCCGACGACGGCGGCGAGGCCCGGCAGGCCGCCGCGAACGCCAGGAAATTCGCCGCCGACGGCGTGCGCCTCGTGGTCGGGCCGCTCGAATCCGGGGCGGTCGCGGCCGCGGCGCCCGTCTACGAGGAGGCCGGGGCCGTCATGGTGGCGCCCGCGGCGGCCTACGGGCCGCTCACCGGCCGGGGCCTGTGGAACCTGTTCCGCCTGGGCCCGAGCGACGCCCAGCAGGGCCGGGCGGCCGGAGCCTACCTGGCGAAGGCCTTCGCGGGGCGCCGGGTCGGGATCCTCAGCGACCGCTCCACCTTCGGCCGGGGCCTCGCCGACGCGGTGGCGGCGCGTCTGAAGGAGGCCGGCACGCCGGAGGTGCTGTTCGACGGCTTCGCCCGGGGCAGCCGCGATTTCTCGGACCTCGTCGCCCGGCTGAGGGCGGCGCGGCTCGATGCGGTGTATTTCGGCGGGCTCGCGCCCGATGCCGCCACCCTGCTCCGCGCTTTGCGCGCGGCCGGCCTCGGCACGACCCTGGTGGCGAGCGATGGCATCCTCGACCTGAGCTTCGCCGCGGCGGCCGGCGCAGACGGGGACGGGACCGTGATGACCCTGGCGCCCGATCCGCCGCGCCTGCCCGAACCGCGCGGCGCCCGCCCGGCGCCGCGGAGTCCCGAGGCCGAGAGCGTCGCGGCCGGGGCCTACGCGGCCGTGGAGCTCCTGACCCAGGCGACCGAGCGCGCCCGGGCGGCCGATCCGAAGACCGGCCGCATCGCCGACGGCCGCAAGGTGGCCGAGGCCCTGCGGGCGGGGCCGTCGCGGACGCTGCTCGGATCGGTGGCCTTCGATGCCCGGGGCGACCGCTCCGCAGCGCCGATCGCCCTCCGGATCTGGCGCCGGACCGCGGATGGGCGCCTCGACTATGCCGGCAACGACGCGGAGCCCTGAAAGCCGGCGATGAAAACCGGCGAAACGTGTCGATGACGGAACGGGTTCGGCGTCCGTGACTTGCGGCGGGTTCCCGCGGGGACTACATGCGGGCGGTGCTGCTGAGCTGGCGCGGGCGGTCCACCGGATCGGATCCGCGCCCTGCGGCGTTTCCCGAGCTCGATGACAGCTGAACACGCATTGCCGGAACGCCTGCTGCCGGACGGTCCGACTGGAGAAGGTGCATGGCGAAAGAAGAATTGATGCAGTTCGACGGTCTCGTGATCGAGATCCTGCCGGACGCGCGCTACCGCGTGCAGCTCGACCAGGGCCACGAGATCGTGGCCTACACGGCCGGCAAGATGAAGAAGAACCGCATCAAGACGCTGGCCGGCGACCGGGTCACGGTCGAGATGTCGCCCTACGACCTTGAGAAGGGGCGCCTCGTGTTCCGCCACAAGGACGAGCGCTCGTCCGGTCCCCGTCCGCCCGTGCGGGGCGGCCAGTTCCGCCGCCGGTGAGGATCCGGGGCGCGAGCCGGGCTTCCCCGGCCGCGTCCGCCTACCTGCTGCTGACCGTCACGGCGCTCCTCTGGGCCGGCAACGCCGTCACCAGCCGCTGGGCGCCCGGCCACGTCTCGCCCCAGGTCATCACGACGCTTCGCTGGGCGGTCGCCTGCCTGGTCCTCATGCCCTTGGCCGGCACCCGCCTCCTGGCCGCTTGGCCGGAGCTTCGGCCCCACTGGCTGCGCATCCTGCTGATGGGCGGCCTGGGCTACACGGCCTTCAACTGTCTGTTCTATGCGGCCGGCGTTCATACCGGCGCGATCAACCTCGCCCTGTTCCAGGGGGCGATCCCGGTCCTGGTGATCGTCCTGAACCGGCTCGCCTACCGGGTGTCGGTCACGCCTGGGCAGGTGCTCGGCGTCGTTCTGACGCTGATCGGCGCGGGGCTCGCCGCCACCCATGGCGACTGGTCGGTGCTGACGAACCTCGCCTTCAACCGCGGCGACGTGCTCGTCTTCGCGGCCTGCCTGCTCTACGCGGGCTACACGGTCGTCCTGCCGACGCGCCCGAAGGTGCCGGCGCTCGTGTTCTTCGCCGCGATGGCCATCGCGGCGTTCGTCACATCCCTGCCGCCCCTGGCCGTCGAGTGGGCGACGGGGCACGCCGTCTGGCCCAACCGCGCGGGCTGGATCATGGTCGCCTTCGTCGGCCTCGGGCCTTCGCTTCTGGCGCAGCTCTTCTTCATGCGCGGCGTCGAGCAGATCGGCCCGAATCGCGCCGGCCTGTTCGTCAACCTCGTGCCGATCTTCGGCGCGATCCTCGCCGTCCTGCTGGTCGGCGAGCCGTTCGGGGCGACGCAAGCGCTCGCCCTGGCCCTGGTGTTGGCCGGGATCGCCTGCGCCGAGCGCCTGAAACCGGCGCTCGCCGCGGAGGCGACTCCGGAAGCCGCCTATTCGCAGACGCGAACGCGGCGGATGTAGACGTCGCCGTAGGGATCGATGGTCCGGCGGCGCTCGAAGTGGCAGACCGGGCCGTAATCCTCCTCGACGTAGACCGGCGGCGGGGCGCGGTAGACCGGGCGGCCCGGATAGTAGCCGTTGTTGGCCGACGCGATGGCGCCGCCGACCGCCAGGCCGCCGAGCACGCCGAGGGCGGCCGCGCCGCCGGCACCGATCCCGTCGCGGGCCTGGGCGGCCGGTGCGAGGGTGGCGAGGCTCCCGACGACCAGGCTCGTCGCGAGAAGGTACTTCATGACATCCCCCTGAAAGCAGGCGATTCGCGCCGATCGATCGGCACAGTCCTGCTAGCACACCCGAGCTTTGGGGCGTTTGTTCGGCCGCACATGCCGGCTTGACGCGAGGTGCTCCGCCGCACCAAACCCGGGGGGAGAGCGAGAGGGGCGGCGACCGGCATGGTGACACGGGGCTTCGTCGGACGCAGGCAGCCGCCGGAAACGGGCGCGCGCCTGCCGCCGGGTCAGTATCTCACCGACGATTTCCCGATCCTCCAGATCGGTCCCAACCCGACCGTTGACCTGTCCACCTGGACGTTCACGCTGCGCGCGGGATCGCGGCCGATCAAGGCGTGGAGCTGGGCGGAATTCGAGGCGCTGCCTCGCACCACCTGGAAGGGCGACATCCACTGCGTCACCAAGTGGTCGAAGTTTGACACGACCTGGGAAGGCGTCAGCTTCGACGACCTGCTGGCGGATGCCGGGATCGAGGCGCCGACGAACTTCCTGCTCGCGGAATCCCACGACGACTACACCACGAACGTGCCGGTGGCCGACCTCGTGGGCGGTCGCGCCCTGGTGGCGACGCGCTACGAGGGCCAGCCGATCCACCCCGATCACGGCGGCCCGGCGCGGCTCTTCGTGCCGCACCTCTACTTCTGGAAGAGTGCCAAATGGGTGAAGGGCCTGCGCTTCACCCAGGTGGACACGGCCGGCTTCTGGGAGCTGCGCGGCTACCACATGTACGGGGATCCCCGGCGTGAGCAGCGCTACATCGGTGATTGAGTCGGTGATCGAGCCCGTCGTCTTCCGCTGGCACGAGGCGGAGATCACCGCGCTCTCGCCGGTCACGCCGCACGTGAGGAGCGTCCGTCTGCGCTGCAGCCTCGCCGAGGCTTACCGGGCCGGGCAGCACGTCGATGTCCGCCTCACCGCCGAGGACGGCTACCAGGCGCAGCGCAGCTACTCCATCGCCTCGGCCCAGAACGGCAGCGGCACACTGGAGCTGATGATCGAGGCCCTGCCGGACGGCGAAGTCTCGGGCTGGTTCTCGCATTTGGCCGAAATCGGCGACAGGGTCGAGCTGCGCGGGCCGATCGGCGGCTCGTTCTCCTGGGACGGCCCCGATGGCGGGCCGCTGCTCCTGGGCGGCGGCGGGTCGGGCGTGGTGCCGCTCCTGGCGATGCTGCGGCGGCGGGCGCAGGGCTGGCGGCAGATCCCGGCGGCGCTGATCTACTCGGCCCGCACCCGGGCGGAGGCCATCGCGGTGACCGAGCTGGAGCGGCTCGCGGAAGCCGATCCCAACTTCTCCCTGCATCTTGCGACGACGCGCGAGCCCGGCGGCAAGCGGATCGACGCGCCCCTCGTCGCCGATGCCCTCGCGCGGATCGGGGCGCCCGGGAAGGTCTTCCTCTGCGGCTCCAACCGGTTCGTGGCCGCAGCCTCGGACCTGATCCTGGCGGAGGGCGTCGCGCCGGGCCTGATCCGCACCGAGCGCTTCGGCGCCTGAGCGCCGGGGCCCCGCGCCGGCATGGCGGGGCGAGGGCGGAGTCGATCGGGTCCCCGTCTTCAGGACCTGACGGAGCCCGTCACGGAGTGCGCAGAGGAAAGGCCGTCGGTGACGAACCCGATCCCCGCGAGGATCACGGGCTGAAGATCAGCACGAGGTAGACGAAGAACAGCACGAGATGCACCGCGCCCTCCAGCACGGTGGTGCGCGAACCCGAGAAGGTCTGCGCGCTGAGGATCAGCGTGACGGCGAGGAGGGTCATCTCGGTGGGCTTGAGGCCGAGCACCACGGTCTGGCCGGTGAGCAGCCCGATGGTCAGGATCGCCGGCACGGTGAGGCCCACCGTCGAGGTGGCCGCGCCGAGGCACAGATTGATCGCCCGCTGGAGTTCGTTGCGGGCCACGGCCTTCAACGCCGAGATCCCCTCCGGGGTGAAGACGATGGCGGCGATCAGCACGCCGCCCAGCGCCGAGGGCGCGCCGAGGGCCGCGATGCCGTGGTCGAGGATCACCGCGAGGCTCTTGGCGAGGATCACGATCGGCAGGACATTGGCGAGCAGCAGCCCGATATGCTTGGCGATGCCGCCCCCCGAGATCGAGTCGGCGCCATGGGGCGCCTCGGCGCTCTCGCGGGCTTCCGCATCGATGAAGAAGTCGCTGTGGCGGCCGGTCTGGATCAGCAGAAACACGCCGTATAGGGCGAGGGTGAACACCGAGAACGTCACCGCCTGCAGGATCGTCAGGGTGCCGTCGCTGGTGGAGCTGGTGAAGTTCGGGATGATCAGCGCGATGGTGGTGAGCGGGATGATCACCGACAGGAAGGCCGAGGCGCCCTGAAGGTTGTAGCGCTGCTGGTGATGGCGCAGGCCGCCGACCAGGAGGCCCAGCCCGACCACGCCGTTCAGCACGATCATCAGGACCGCGAACATCGTATCGCGCCCCAGCGTCGGCGCGTCCTTGGCCGACAGCATCACGGCGGAGATCAGCGCCACCTCGATGATGACGATTGAGAGGGTCAGCACCAGGGTGCCCAGGGGCTCGCCCAGACGGTGGGCCAGTTCCTCGGCCTCGTGCACCACCCCGAAAGCCGCCCAGACGATCACCGCGAGCAGCCACGCGAACAGGCCGCCGGCGAAGAGCGGCCGCGACAGGTCTCCGAGCCAGTCCTTGCCGAACCACGCGAAGGCCAGAACCGTCGCCCAGGCTACCGCCACCCGCAGGGCTGCCATCATGATGAACGTGTACTCCGGTCGGGGCGCGTCGCGGCTGCGACAGGCGAAACTTGACCGTGCCTTAGCAGGTCGCCGCACCAGAGTCGGCCCTTCGTCCCGGCTTCGTCCCGGCTTCGCACCGCTCGCAAGGACGCGGTCCACGGCCCATCGTGAGGGCGGAGGTTCGAGCACCCCGCAACCGGCGCGTCCCGGATTGAGCGCCTGCAACCGCCCCATGCTGCGGCGGGAGTGGTCAGGCGGCTCGCGACGCGTTACCGTCTCGACACCCGAATAAAGTCCGGCGCCTGATTCCCCCGCCGCGCGATGGCGCGCTGCCGGGCGCGGCACGGCCGTTGAGAGTTTCCGAAGCTTGCCTTTCCCGACCCTGCCCGCCCCCCTCGCGCGGGCCCTGAGCGACCGCGGCTATGCCGATCCGACCCCGGTCCAGGCCGCCGTGCTTGAGGCCGCCGCCGGCTCCCGCGACCTCCTCGTCTCGGCCCAGACCGGCTCCGGCAAGACCGTGGCCTACGGCCTCGCCATGGCCAGTATCCTGATCGGGGAGGCCGACCAGCTGCCACCCCCGGCGGCGCCCCTGGCCCTCGTGATCGCCCCGACCCGGGAACTCGCCCTGCAGGTGCAGCGCGAGCTGTCCTGGCTGTACGGGCCCGCCGGCGGCCGCGTCGCGGCCTGCGTCGGCGGCATGGACCCGCGCCGGGAAAGCCGGATGCTGGCGGAGGGCACCCACATCGTGGTGGGCACGCCGGGGCGCCTGCGCGATCACCTCGAGCGCCGCAACCTCGACCCGACGGCCCTGCGGGCCGTGGTCCTCGACGAGGCCGACGAGATGCTCGATCTCGGCTTCCGGGAGGATATCGAGTTCATCCTCTCGGCGACGCCGCCGGAGCGGGCCACCTACCTGTTCTCCGCGACCCTGCCGAAGGCGATCGAGACGCTGGCCGAACGCTACCAGCACGGCGCGCTCCGTCTGGCGATCAAGGGCGAAACCAAGGGACATGCCGACATCGCCTACCGAGCGGTGCGGATCATGCCGCGGGAGACCGAGCACGTCGTGCTCAACCTCCTGCGCGAGGCCGATGCCGCGACCGCGATCGTCTTCTGCAACACCCGCAACGCCGTCCGCCATCTCCAGGCCAGCCTGACCGAGCGGGGTTTCTCCGTGGTGGCGCTGTCGGGCGAACTCGGCCAGGGCGAGCGCAATGCCGCGCTCCAGGCCCTGCGCGACGGCCGCGCCCGGGTCTGCGTCGCCACCGACGTGGCCGCCCGCGGCATCGACCTGCCGTCCCTGAGCCTCGTCATCCACGCGGACCTGCCGCACGATGCCGAGGTGCTCCAGCACCGCAGCGGCCGTACCGGTCGCGCCGGCCGCAAAGGCACCTCGGTGCTGCTCATCCCCAATTCCCGGCGACGCCGCGCCGAGCAGATGTTCGCCATTGCCAAGGTGAGCCCCGAATGGTCGGGGCCGCCCTCGGCCGACGAGATCCGGCGCCTCGACGGCGAGCGCATGCTCTCGGATCCGCTCTTCGCCGAGCCGCCCGCCGAGGAGGATGTCGCGCTCGCCGAGACGCTGCTCGCCGGCAAGAGCCCGGAGGAACTGGCTGCCCTGCTGGCCCGCGTCTACCGCACCCGCCTGCCGGCTCCCGAAGAGGTCAGCGATCCCGGAGAGGGCCGCGCCCCCCGGGGCGAGCGTCCGCCCTACGACCCGATGGATCCGGAGCGGATCGCCGCCATGGGGCCGGCGGTCTGGTTCCGCCTCAACCTCGGCCGCCGCGACAACGCCGACCCGCGCCGTCTGCTGCCGATGCTGACCCGGCGGGGCGGCATCGGGCGTCAGGAGATCGGCGCGATCCGGATCTTCGACCGCGAGACCAAGTTCGAGGTGCGGGGCAACGCGGCGGCACGCTTTGCCGAAGCGTTCGCCCGCAATGGCTCGCCGGATATCCAGGTCGAGGCGCTGGTGGGCGATGCGGGGCCGGATGAGCGCAGGGACCGACCGGGTGGTCCGAAGGGTTTTGCGAGCCCGCGCGCCGGGAAGCACCAGCGCAAGGTGGATCGCACCGGGCCGAAGAGCGATAAGGCCGGGCGCCATTCCAGACGGGCCTGAGCGCCGGATCGGAAGACTTGCCCGGCCCCCGCGCGTGGGGGCCGGAGCCGCAGGTCAGAACACGTTCTTCACGGCGTTGCCGAGGGCGTCGACGCTCTCCTTCAGCTTCCGGCCGGCTGGTGCGAGGGACGGGAGCTTGATCCCGAGCACCTCGGTGTCCTCCGCCTCGGCGGGTTCTGCCTGAGCCACGGTCGCGGGCGCTGTGCCGGTGGCCTTCTCGGCCGCCCGCGCCGGCGCAGGCGCCTTGCGGGTCGCCACCGCCTTAGAGGCGGGCTTCTCGGGGCGCTCGATCTTCTGGACGCGCTCGACCTTCTCGGCGCGCTCGACCGGCGCCGGGCGCTCGGTCCGCTCGGTCGCGGGAGCCGGATTCGGCACGGCCGGTTCAACGAGTTCGCGGGCCCGGACCGTCTCGGACGCGCGGGGCGTCTGGAGCGACGCCGTGCGGGTCGACGCCAGCGGCGCGACCTCCCGCGTGGCCGCCACCGGCATGACGGGCGTCGGGACCGGGATGCGCTGCGTCGGCGGGACCGGTGCCGCGGCGACCTTGGCGGGCTGTGAGGCGGCCGAGGGCGGGGCGGCGGGGGCCTTCGCGGGCGTCACGATGGGCGAGAAGGCCTCGGGCAGCGCGACCATCCGCAGGGCCGGCGCCTCGGGCTTGGCGGGCACCGCCGCCGCCGGCGCTGCCTGGACGGAGCCCTTGATCACGGGCAGCCCGTCCTTCAGCTCTGGCCAATCGGCGGCCTGCTTGGACGCGACGATCCGCACCGGCGTCGGCGCCGCGAGGCCGGCCATCACCGTCGAGGCGGCAACGCCGAAGCCCACCAGCGCGCCCGCGCCGGCTACGCCGAACAGCACGACCTTGAGGTTCAGCGACGGCCCGGGCTTGGCCGACGGCCTCCGGTCGGGCCGGGTCTCGGACGGGTCGAGGTTGAGATCGATCATGGTCCGGGGTCTCTGACTCGATACACGCCGCGCGCGACCGGGCTCCCCATGACCGGCCGCCACTCTTCGAGGATTCGAAGCTGGTTCGACTCTGTTGGCGATAGAGAAGCTGCAATACGGCGCAATGATGTCGGCCCGAATTGCCAGCCCAGCCAGTCGTGACCCGGCTATCCACAACATAACGCGCCGCCGCTTAAGAATCGGTATTCGGACCGCCCGTGCCGATGCGCGCGTCGGGGTCCGCGCGGCCATGGCCCGGTCGGCCGCGGGGCGCGGCATGGACTTCGCCGGCACGGTCGCTATGCGTCACGGCGTGAATACGAGCCCGACCCTGACCCCGAGATCCGCGGTACCCGCCGCGCCGAAGAGACCCCGCCCCGGCCTTTGGCCCTGGTCCGGCTGGTCGACGCGCGCGCGGCTCGTCGCGGTGGTGCTGCTCATCGATGCCTTCGCGGCTTTGATCTCCTGCGCGGTCATCGTGCTGAACGCCCGGTCGGCGGTGCGCGTCGAGACCCGCGCCTCCCTCGCCACCGTCGAGTCGCTGGTGGCCGACACGATCCGCCTGTCCGACACGGCCTCCCCCGACACGCTGCTCCAGACGCTCGACCTCCGCTTCAAGGTCCTGCGGCATGTCCGGGTCGCGGTGCTCGATGCGGATGGCGACCAGATCGGCCGGCCGTTGCCGCCGACCCGCGCGGACCGGGAGGCACCCCACTGGTTCGCCGACCTGATCATGCCGCCGATCGAGCGCCACGCCCTGCCGATCGTCGTCGACGGGCGTCGGCTCGGGACGGCGCAGATCACCACGCAGCCGATGGACGAGATCGACGAGATCTGGGGCTATGCCCGTGCGCTCTCGCTGACCACCCTGGCGATCAACGCCGCGATGCTGATCGCCCTCTACATCGCCCTGGGCCGGATCCTCGCGCCGCTGCGGCGGCTCGGCGCCGGCCTGACCCAGCTGGAGCATCACGACTACACGGCCCGCCTGGAGCCGCCCGGTGCCCGGGAGCTGGCGGTGATCGCCGAGCGGTTCAACAAGGTCGCCGAGGCCCTGGGCGAGGTCCGGGCCGCCAACGGCCGCCTCAACCGCCAGCTTCTGACCGCCCAGGACGACGAGCGCCGCCGGACAGCCCTGGAGCTGCACGACGAGTTCGGCCCCTGCCTGTTCGCCCTGGAGGCCAACGCCGCCTCGATCGGCCGTATCGCCTCCGGCTCCGCCGAGCCCAGCCGCGAGAAGCTCGCCGCCCGGGC
Source organism: Methylobacterium sp. 092160098-2 (assembly GCF_028920805.1). NCBI lineage: Bacteria > Pseudomonadati > Pseudomonadota > Alphaproteobacteria > Hyphomicrobiales > Methylobacteriaceae > Methylobacterium > Methylobacterium sp. 092160098-2. The sequence continues at coordinate 3,232,402 of NZ_JAQPZJ010000001.1, forward strand.
GGCCGAGATCAGCGCCATCGTCGGCCAGGTCCAGACGGTCAACCGGGAGCTCCTGAACCGCCTGCGGCCGCACGGACTCGGTCAGGCGCCCCTCGCGACCTGCCTGGACCTGCTCCTGCGCGGCTTCGGGCAGCGCCACCCCGGCCTCAGTTTCGTGGGCCGGTTCGACGGTCTGGCCAAGGGCTACGGCGACCTCGTGGACCTCACGGTGTTCCGGTGCGTGCAGGAGAGCGCCACCAACGCCGTGCGGCACGGCGCCGCGACCCGGGTGGAGGCCGAGGCGACCGAGGCCGAGGGCCGGCTCGACCTCACCATCCGCGACAACGGCACCGGAATCCCCCCGGAACACGGCACCGGGCTCGGTCTGTCGGGGATGCGCGAGCGCGTGGAGGCCCTCGGCGGCACCTTCGCCCTTGACAATGCCGGCCCCGGGGCGATCGTCCGGATCATGATCCCCGTTCCGCCTGACCGGGGCGACGAGACCAGCACCGCGCCGAGCGCATGAACGCCATCGCATCCCAGATCGACGCCGCCGCCACGCGCCTGCCGGTTCTCGTCATCGATGATCACCCCATCGTCCTGCAGGGCTGTCGACGCGTCCTGGAGGATTCCGGCGTGGAGACCATCGCGGAGGCGACCACCGTCGTCGGCGGCTACCGGATCTTCCACCGGCTCCGTCCGCCGGTGGTGATCTGCGACCTGACCTTCCAGGGCAGCGGCATGGCCGGCCTCGGCCTGATCCGGCGCATCCGGGCGGTGGCGCCCGAGACGCGCATCCTCGTCTTCAGCATGCACAACGACCCGGTGATCGTCGCCCGCGCCCTCGAGGCGGGGGCCCTCGGCTACGTCCTCAAGGATCACGCCTCCGCCGAGCTGTTCGAGGCCTTCGCCAAGGTGCGTATCGGCGAGGTCTACCTCGACCGGCGGCTGGCCACCGAGGTGGCGATGCTGCGCGCCGACGCCCGCCGCGCGCCGGAATCGCAGCTGACCCCCCGCGAGCAGCAGATCCTGGCGCGCCTCGCCCAGGGCCGCTCCTACGGCGCCATCGCGGCCGACCTGTCGGTGAGCTACAAGACCGTGACGAATGCCTGCTCGCAGATGCGCCAGAAGCTCGGCGTGCGCACCCTCGCCGAGCTGATCCACGTCGCCGTCACCCACGCGCAGCGGCAGGGCTAGGGCGTGGCGTCTCTCGGACTGGCCGAGGCGGGCGCGCCGGTCTCGTTCTCGCAGGAGGCCTGGGCGCGCAACGCCGCCGCCTACGAGACCATCCGGTCGATGCCGTTCAATGCCGAACTCGCCGCCGGAACGCTGCCGCAGGGTCGGTTCCGGCACTACATCGTGCAGGACGCGCACTACCTGATCGGCTTCGGCCGGGCGCTGAGCCTCGCCGCCGCGAAGGCGCCGGATCCCGACGCGATCGTGCAGTTCTCCCGGGCCGCGCAGGAAGCGATCGTCGTCGAGCGCGCGCTCCATGGCGGCTTCTTCCGCGACTACGGCATCGGCCCGGAGACCTTCGCGGCCACGCCCCTGACGCCGGCCTGCGATCATTACGTCTGCTACCTGCTCGCCACCGCCTATGCCGATCCCTTCGCGGTGGTCTGTGCCGCGCTGCTGCCCTGCTTCTGGATCTACAAGGCGGTGGGCGACGACATCTTCGCCCGCGCCGCGCCCGGCAACCCGTACCGCGCCTGGATCGACACCTATGCGGGGGCTGACTTTGCCGAGGCGGTGGCGGCCATGATCGCCGCCACGGATCGGGCCGCGCGGGACGCGTCGGCGGCCGAGCGCGCGCGGATGCATCAGGCCTTCACGCAGGCCACCCGGCTGGAATGGCAGTTCTGGGACAGCGCCTACCGCGACGCGGCCTGGTCCCTGTGACCGGCCCGGCGCGCCCGTGACCGCGCCGGAGGCTCGCCGCCGGGATCTCGTCGCCGCGGCACTCGCCGCCGCCCTGGTCCGGCCGCTCCGTCCGGCGCAGGCCGCCGGCTCTGCAGACGCGCCGGACCCGATTTCGCCGGAGCCGATCCCGCTGGACCGCCCCGTCCGGATCGCCATGCTGCTCTATCCGGGCCTGACCGCCCTCGATCTCGTGGGCCCGCAGACCTTCCTGGCCGGCCTCGCTCCGGGCAGCCTCCACCTCGTCGGTGCGGAGACCGGTCCCGTCACGAGCGATACCGGCCTCGCCCTGGTGGCGACCCACAGCTTCGCGACCTGCCCGGCGGATCTCGACGTCCTGTTCGTGCCCGGAGGCGACGGCACGCCCGCCCAGATGGGCCATGCGGCGCTCCTCGCCTTCCTGCGCGACCGCGCCGCCCGGGCCGGCTGGATCGTCAGCGTCTGCACCGGATCGCTGATCCTGGGGGCGGCCGGCCTCCTGCGGGGCTACCGCGCGACGTCGCACTGGAGCGTGCGCGACGCTGTGCTGCCGCTCCTCGGCGCCGAACCGGTGGCGGAGCGCGTCGTGTTCGACCGCAACCGCGTCACCGCGGCCGGGGTCTCGGCGGGGCTCGACCTCGGGCTGGCGCTCGCCGCCCGCCTGCGCGGGGCCGACTACGCCCGCACCGCGCAGCTCGTCGCCGAATACGCTCCGGCACCGCCGTTCCGGGCCGGCACACCGGCGGAGGCCGGTCCTGCCGTTGTCCGGGCCGCCGAGGCGATTCTCGCGCCGCTGGTGACGGGGGCCGAGGCCGTGGCGCGCCGTTGAGGGCCGCGCCGGCGATGCAACTTCGCCACGGTCGGGCGCCACGTGCGGCGCCGTGCTTGACGGAGCGACGCCGGGGACCGAACTGTTGCGCTGCACGATCCCCCCGGAGCCGCCATGTCCCTGATCGCACGCCTGCGCGCCTACGCGGCCGAGGCTCTCGGCGTCGGCAACCCCGAGACCGTGGACGAGACGCATCTCGCGGCCACGGCGCTCCTCGTCCACGTCGCCCGCGTCGACGGCATTCTGGCGCCGGCCGAGAGCGAGCGTCTGTCGCGCCTCGTCCAGGGTCATTACGCCGACGGGCCGGATGCGGCACGGGCCCTGATCGAGCGGGCCGCCGCCATGGACTCGGAGGTGCGCGACGTGGCGAGCCTCGTGGAGATGATCCCCCACGAGGCCGACCGGGCCGAGCGCGAAGAGCTGCTGACCATGGCGTGGTCGGTCGCGGCGGCGGACGGCAACGTCGACGAGTTCGAGGAGGCGCTGGTCGAGCGCCTCGGCCGCCTGCTCGGCTTCGACGAGGCCGCCATCTCGGCCGCCCGGCGGAGCGGTCAGCAGGGTGTCGCAGCCGCCTAGCCCTCGCGTCCCGCCATGATCGCCAGTCTGGCGCTGATCCTGCTCGCCCAGCTGCTGGGCGAGGTTCTGGCGCGCGGCGCGGGCGTGCCGGTGCCGGGGCCGGTGATCGGCATGGGCTTGATGTTCGCGTTCCTGCTGCTGCGCGACAGCGCGGGGCTCGGCCTGTCGCGCTTCCTGCCGAAGCCGCTCACCGATGGGACGCTCGAAACGACGGCGCGCGGCCTGCTGATGAACCTGTCGCTCCTGTTCGTTCCGGCGGGGGTCGGCGTCGTCGGCCGCCTCGACCTACTCCGGGCCCAGGGTGCCAAGCTCGCCCTCGTGCTGATCGTCTCGACGGCGCTGTCGCTGCTGGTGACCGTCCTGGTCTTCCGTGCCGTGGCCGCCCGGGTCGAACGGCGTCGACCCGACGGAGAGCCCTGACGCATGGGCGGCGATTTCTCGCTCTGGGTCTATCTCGCCAAGACGCCGCTCCTGTGGCTGACGGTGACGCTGACCGCCTACGTCCTGGCGCACCGGATCGCCGCGGCCACGGGCCGTCACCCGATCGCCAACCCCGTGCTCATCACCGTGGCCCTGGTCGGTGCGGTCCTGGCCATCACGGGCACGCCCTACGGGACCTATTTCGAGGGTGCGCAATTCGTCCACTTCCTGCTCGGACCCGCCACCGTGGTTCTGGCCATGCCCCTCTACGAGCGGCGTGCCACGGTCCTGCGCGCCCTCGCGCCGATGCTCGCGGCCCTCGCCGCCGGCTCGGCCACCACGCTCGCCGTGGTCATCGCCCTCGCGCGGCTCCTCGACATCCCGCAGCCGGTCCTCGTCTCGCTGGCCCCGAAATCCGTGACGTCGGGGGTGGCGATGGGTATCGCGGAAGCGCTGGGCGGCGATCCGACGCTCACGGCCATCCTGGTGATCCTCACCGGCATCATCGGGGCGATCCTGGTCACGCCGATGATGAACCTCCTGCGCATCCGCGACATGCGCGCCCGCGGCTTCGCGGCCGGGCTCGCGGCCCACGGCATCGGGACGGCGCGCGCCTTCCAGGTCAGCGAGGTGGCCGGGACCTTCGCGGGCATCGCTATGGGGCTCAACGCCTTCGTGACGGCGATCCTCGCCCCCCTGGCGCTGCACCTGCTGTTCTGAGGCCTCAGGCGTCCAGACGGTCGGCCACCGCCTCGGCGAGCGACAGGCTGGAGGTCAGCCCCGGGCTCTCGATCCCGAACAGGTGCACGATCCCGGGCAATCCGTGCTCCGCCGGGCCGTCGATCCGGAAGTCGGCCGCCGCCTCGCCCGGCCCCGTCAGCTTGGGGCGCAGGCCCGCATAGTCCGGATACAGCGCCCCGTCCGGCAGACCGGGCCAGTACCGCCGGATCGCGCCGTAGAAGGCCTCGGCGCGCCGGGGATCGACCCGGTAATCGAACCCGTCCACCCATTCCACGTCGGGCCCGAAGCGGGTGCGTCCGGCGAGGTCGAGGGTCAGGTGGATGCCGAGGCCGCCGTCGATCCGCGGCGCCGGGTAGATCAGCCGCGAGAAGGCCGGCTTGCCGGTGCAGCCGAAGTAGTTGCCGCGGGCGAGGCGCAGCCTCGGGACGCGCTCGGCCGGGTAGCCCTCCGTGCGGGCGGCCAGGGCCGGGGCGCCGAAGCTCGCGGCATTGACCACCGCGTCGAAGGCCATCGTCCCCGGCTCGGCACCGCCGAACGCGACCTGCCATTGCCCGTCCCGCTGCGTCAGTCCCTCCACCGGGGTGCGCAGGGCGAGGGCGCCGCCGTGGTCCTCGATCTCGCCGAGCAGGGCGAGCATCAGCGCATGGCTGTCCACGATGCCGGTGCGCGGCGAATGCAGCGCCACCGTGCAGGTGAGATTGGGCTCCAGGCGCCGGGCCGCATCGCCGTCGAGCAGCTCCAGGCCCGCCACGCCGTTGGCCTCGCCCTGCCGGCGGATCGCCGCGATGGTGTCGGCCTCGGCATCGTCGGACGCGACGATCAGCTTGCCGCAGGCGCGATGCGGGACACCATGACTCGCGCAAAAGTTGTATAGTCGATGCGAGCCCGCGACGCAGTGATGCGCGCGTTCCGAGCCGCTTGGATAGTACATGCCCGCATGGATCACCTCCGAGCTTCGGGCCGATACGCCGGTTCCGAAGGCCTCCTCGGCTTCCGCTACCACGATGGCGTGTCCGCGCAGCGCGAGCGCCCGCCCGATGGCGAGACCGACGACGCCGGCTCCGACGACCAGGACCTCCATGTTTTCGGGCTCTCCATCGCGCCCCGACGGGCAGGTGAGTCTTCAATACCGCACTTCAATCGGAACCACGACGCGTCCGTTGATTCGTCATTGACCCTAAATCTCAATCCTAAGTAGAAATATCGGCGTCACAAATGCGCGTCTCGGTTGTGGCGACGGTGATCTGGCGCATAATGGGTCATTCACCGCCTCCGGCCGGGGCCGAAACCGTCTCACGAACATAGATCCGGCCGTCGGCGGCGAAGCATCCGACGGAAGCCACGAGAGCCACAACCGAACAACGTCGAACCGAGGTGATGACCATGCCGACGACATCGCCGAGCGTCGAACTCGCCGCAAAGATCCTGAGCGCCTACGTCACGCGCAACAGCGTCCCGGCGGGAACGCTCCCCGACCTGCTCTCCGAGGTTCACCGCTCCATCACCGCCCTGGACCAGCCGGTCGAGCCGCAGGTGAAGCGCCCGACCGAAGCACAGATCCGCGCCTCGATCCGGCCGGACACGCTCATCAGCTTCGAGGACGGCAAGCCCTACAAGGCCCTGCGGCGGCATCTGACGATGCGCGGCCTCACGCCCGAGGCCTACAGGGCCAAGTGGGGCCTGCCGGTCGATTACCCGCTGGTCTCGGCGGTCTACAGCGCCCGCCGCTCGACGATCTCCCGCCAGATCGGGCAGGGGCAGCGCCTGCGGATGCAGCAGGCCGCGGAATAGCCGGCGCGATCCCTCGCCGGTGCCGGCGAGGGGCGATTGTCACGTCCAGTCCAAGGCCGGGACCTCGGCGCCCGCGGTCGCCACCTCCTGGATCAGCAGGGCCACGAGCCCCGACCATCCGGTCTGGTGCGCGGCGCCGACCCCGCGACCCGTGTCGCCGTGGTAATATTCGTAGAACAGGACCAGATCGCGGAAATGCGGATCCTCCTGTTCGATCCGGCTGTCCCCGTAGACGGGCCGTCGCCCGTCCGGGCCGCGGGTCGAGAGTCCGATCAGACGCCGTGACAGGTGGGCGGCGATCTCGCGCAGCGAATAGGTCCGTCCGGAACCGGTCGGTGCCTCGACCCGGAAATCCGGGCCGTAATAGTCGTGGAAGCGGTTCAACCCGGCGATCAGCAGGTAATTGACCGGCATCCAGACCGGGCCCCGCCAGTTCGAGTTGCCGCCGAACAGGCGCGAGCGCGACTCCGCCGGCTCGTAGGCGAGGCCCAGGTCGCTGCCGTTCCAGGCGAAGCAGAACGGCGCGTCCGCATAGACGCGGGAGACGGCCCGCAACCCGTGCTTCGAGAGGAACTCGTTCGGATCGAGGGCGCGCTGCAGCAATGCCTTCAGCCGGTGCCCGCGCAGCAGCGACAGCAGCGCGGTCTGGCCCTCGCCGGGTTCGTTCCAGCGCGAGACCAGGGTCGCGAGGTCTGGGCGGTTCTTCAGGAAGAACAGCATCCGGTCGCGCAGCGATGGAAGCCGCTCCAGATCGCAGGCATTGATGACCGCCACCGCGAAGATCGGGATCAGACCGACCATGGTCCGGGCCCGGATCGGGAGCCGCTGTCCGTCACGGGTCTCGATCACGTCGTAGAAGAAGCCGTCCAGCTCGTCCCAGACACCGGCGCCGGTGGCAGCCGCGATGAGGAGGAAGTGCTCGAAGAACTTCTCGGCCATGTCCTCGTAGGTCGGGTCCTCGAGGGCCAGCTCGATGGCGATCCGCATCAGGTTGAGAGCGTAGGTCGCCATCCAGGCCGTCGCGTCGGACTGGGTCAGCGAGGCGCCGTCGCCCACCGGCTTCGACCGGTCGAAGATGCCGATGTTGTCGAGGCCGAGGAAGCCGCCCTGGAACAGGTTGCGGTCGTCGGAATCCTTGCGGTTCACCCACCACGTGAAGTTCAGGGTGAGCTTGTTGAAGATCCGCTTCAGGAAGGCGTGGTCCGGCGTGCCGGTCAGCGCCCGGTCCAGCTCGAAGACCCGCCAGGCGGCCAGCGCGTGGACCGGCGGATTGGCGTCTCCGAAGCCCCATTCGTAGGCCGGCAGCGCGGCGTTCGGATGGGTGTAGGCCTCGTCGACCAAGAGCAGGAGCTGGTTCTTCGCGAAATCGGGATCGATCAGCCCGAACACGATCGCCTGGAGGGCCAGATCCCAGGAGGCGAACCACGGATACTCCCAGGCATCCGGCATCGAGATGATGTCGTTGGCCCGCAGATGGGCCCAGTCGCTGTTGCGGCCGTGCCGCCGCTCCGGCGCCGGTGCGGGCTGCGCCGGGTCGCCGGTGAGCCATTCGCGCACGTCGTAGTGGTAGAGCTGCTTCGACCAGAGCATGCCGGCGAGGGCCTGCCGTTGCACGAGCCGCATCTCGGGATCGGCGATCGGCGCCTGAAGCGCTCCGTAGAAGTCGTCGGCCTCCGCCTCCCGGTCGGCGAAGACGGCGTCGAAATCCGCGAAGGGCTCGCCCGGCGCGGTCTCGGGGCGCAGGCGCAGGCGCAGGGTCCGCGTCTCCCCGGGGCCGAGATGGAGATCGTAGCGGGCGGCGCACTTGGTGCCCGACAGGGCGTTGGCGGCGGCCCGGTTTCCGCCCGCGACGCACCGGTCGATCCCGTCCTTGTAGAAGCCCTCGGCCGAACCGGTGCCGAACAGCCGATGCGTGTTCGTCTCGTTCTCGGTGAACAGCAACTCGCCCGCACCCTCGGCGAAGAAGCGCAGGCCCAGCATCTCGGGATGGCGCGCCCAGACCGAGCCATCCGAACCGGCCATCAGCTCCGGCTTCTGGACGCCCTGCTTCCAGGACCATGTGTTGCGGGCCCAGAGCTGAGGCAGAAGCGTCAGGTCGGCGGGGTCCGGACCGCGATTGGTGGCGGTGACCCGCATCAGGATGTCGTCCGGAGACGCCTTGGCGTAGGCGATCGCGACGTCGAAATAGCGGCCGGCGTCGAACAGGCCGGTGTCGAGGAGCTCGTATTCCGGGTCGTCGAGACCGCGCCGCGCATTCTCCTCGACCAGCCGCTCATACGGAAAGGCCGCCTGCGGGTACTTGTACAGCATCCGCATGAAGGCGTGGGTCGGGATACCGTCGAGGTAATAGTAGAGTTCCTTGACGTCCTCGCCGTGGTTGCCCTCCTGATTGGTCAGGCCGAAGAGGCGTTCCTTCAGGATCGGGTCCCGCCCGTTCCACAGGGCGAGGGACAGGCACCAGTTCAGATGCCGGTCGCCGAAGCCGCCGATCCCATCCTCGCCCCAGCGGTAGGCGCGGGATCGGGCGTGGTCGTGGGGCAGGTAGTCCCAGGCGTCGCCGCCCGGGCTGTAATCCTCCCGCACCGTGCCCCATTGCCGGTCGCTGAGATACGGCCCCCAGCGGCGCCAAGCCGGGTCGGAGCGGGCCTTCACGAGACGGCGTCCCTCGGCGGTCTCGAAGAGGTTGCGCGGCACGCCGTTGGGCTTGGTCATAGGCTCGCTGCTCCTGCCCCCGCGGTCGCATCAACCGATAGTGCCGCGCCGCCGACAGAAAAAGTCCGGGCCCGCGCCGCGGCCCGATCCGCGCGGGATCGGGTCACACGATGCGGATCGACAGGTCCGGCAGGCCCTCGATCGAGCCCGCGAGCATGTCTCCCCGCACCACCGGCCCGACATTCTCGGGCGTGCCGGAATAGACGATGTCGCCGGCCTTGAGCTCGAAGGCCTTCGACAGTTCGGCGATCTGCTCGGCCACCGACCAGATCATATCCGACAGGTCCGCGTCCTGCCGGAGCGTGCCGTTGACGGAAAGCCGGATGCGCCCGCGCCCCGGATGCCCGACCCGTGCGACGGGCAGGATCGGCGTGATCGGCGCGGAGTGGTCGAAGCTCTTGCCGATCTCCCAGGGCTTCTTCTGGTTGCCCATGCCGCGCTGGAGATCCCGGCGGGTCATGTCGAGGCCGGTGGCGTAGCCGTAGACGTGATCGAGCGCCTGCCCGACCGGGATGTCCCGGCCGCCCGATTTCAGCACGGCGACCAGCTCGATCTCGTGGTGATAGTTCTGCGTCAGCGACGGATAGGGATGGTCGGCGAGGCCGTCCGCGACCACCTGCACGGCGTCTGCGGGCTTCTGGAAGAAGAACGGCGGCTCGCGGGACGGGTCGGAGCCCATCTCGCGGGCATGGGCCGCGTAGTTGCGGCCGATGCAGTAGATCCGCCGGACCGGGAAGACCTGCGCCTCGCCCAGGATCGGAATGGTGACCTGTGGCAGCGCGAACAGTGTGCCCGGCTGCGCCTCCCCTGCAGCGGCCTGACCGAGGGTCCCGGCACCGCCCACGGCGACCGCCCCGAGCACGTGACGCCTGTTGATCGTGGCCATGACCTTCGTCCCTCTGCCCGGCTGCGTGCTGCCGCGGACCGCACAACTCGGTCGGCGATACGACGGGGCTGCCCCGGCCGCCAGCGGATGCGGGCCTGGTCGGGGATCCTCAGCCGGCCCGTGTCACCCGGATCCCGCTCCGGTCTGCCGCGACGCGTAGCCGGGTGTAGTCCGCGATCGCGGGATGGCCGGTCGTCACCGGCTCGTGATGGGTCGCGGTGACCACCACGATGCCTGCGCCCGCGGCTTCGGCCGCCCGGATGCCGGCCGGGGCGTCCTCGAAGACGAGGCACTCCGACGCCGCGGCACCGAGGCGTTCGGCCCCCAGCAGGAAGCAATCCGGCGCGGGCTTGCCCTGCGCCACGTCCTCGGCGGCGACCAAGAGGTCGGGGACCGGCATGCCGGCCGCCGCGAGCCGGCGCTCGGCGAGCCGCCTGGGCGCCGATGTGACGATCGCCCAGCGCTCGCGCGGCAGCGCCTCCAGGAACGACTGCGCGCCCGGGATCGCGATGATGTCGCCGACATCCTCCATCTCGGCCTCGGTGATCGCGGCGGCCTCGGCTTCGGGATCGACGCCGGGCAGGTTCAGCCGCCGGATCGTCTCCACCGAGCGCACCCCGTGGATCGTCGGCAGGAAGGCGGCCACGTCGAGGCCGTGCGCCTCGGCCCAGCGCGACCAGATCCGCTCCGCCGACGCAATCGAGCTGATGATCGTCCCGTCCATGTCGAACAGGAGCGCGGCCAGGGGACGTGTCGGGAAAAATGTCTCGGGCATGGGGGACCGCTAGGCCGCCGCCGCCGCCCCGGCAACCGACCCGCGCGCATGGCCGCGTCACGCGGGCTGGCGAGCCTCCGGGGCCGACTCGGCGCGCGAGCGGCGCGCTGTCGCGGGAGCCCGGCCCGCTTCACGGGCCGATGCCTTTGGTGTAGCGCGGGTGCAACCCCGGGCCGTCGGCGGCCCTGCAACCGCGAATATCATCCGACCATGCCGAGCCGCATCGACGCCACCTTTGCCCGCGCCCGCGCGGAGAACCGGTCCGTCCTCGTCACCTACGTGATGTCGGGCGATCCCGATCCCGAGACCTCGCTGGAGGTGCTGTCGGCGCTCCCGGGTGCCGGCGCCGACATCCTGGAATTCGGCCTGCCGTTCACCGACCCGATGGCGGACGGTCCGGCGATCCAGGCCGCCGGCCTGCGGGCCCTGAAGGCGGGCCAGACGGTCGCGGGCACCCTCGACCTCGTGCGCCGCTTCCGCGCCGGCAACGACACCACGCCGATCGTGCTGATGGGCTACTACAACCCGATCCACACCTACGGCGTCGACCGCTTCCTCGACGACGCGGTGGCGGCCGGCGTCGACGGGCTCATCGTCGTCGATCTCCCGCCCGAGGAGGATTCCGAGCTGTGCCTGCCGGCCCTCGGCAAGGGCCTCGCCTTCATCCGGCTCGCCACGCCCACCACCGACGAGCGGCGCCTGCCGGCGGTCCTCGCGAACACGGCGGGCTTCGTCTACTACGTTTCCATCACCGGCATCACCGGCACGGCGACACCGGATTTCGGCAAGGTCTCCGAGGCGGTCGCCCGCATCCGCCGCCACACCGAGCTGCCCGTGGTCGTCGGCTTCGGCGTCAGGACCGGCGCCCATGCGACGGCGATCGCCAAGGGCGCGGACGGCGTCGTGGTCGGCTCCGCCCTCGTGGACGCCCTGGTGCGCTCCCTCGACGGCGAGGGCCGGCCTCAGGCCGGAAGCGTTGCGGCGGTGACGGAGCTGGTGCGGGAACTCGCCGCGGGCGTGCGGGCGGCGGGCGTCGGACGGGCCGCCTGACGGCCGGATCGGGGACCCCTGGCGGCGGCGTGCGCCGCACCTGATATCTGCGCGGGCTTGAAGCGGACGGACGCAAGTCGATGGTCGAACCGATGAACTGGATCTCGGAGGTGGTGCGCCCCCGGATCAAGACCCTGTTCAAGCGCGAGACGCCCGAGAATCTCTGGGTCAAGTGCCCGGATACGGGGCAAATGGTGTTCCACAAGGAGGTGGAGGCGAACCACTGGGTCATTCCCGGCTCCGAGCATCACCTGAAGATGGGCGCCCAGGCGCGCCTGAAGATGATGTTCGACGAGGGCACCTGGATCGACGTGGCGCTGCCGGAGGTCGCCACGGACCCGCTGAAGTTCCGCGACGAGAAGCGTTACGTTGACCGGCTCAAGGAAGCCCGGGCCAAGACCGGCCTGCAGGATGCGTTCAAGATCGGGTTCGGCCGGGTCGGCGGCCTGCCGATGACGCTCGCGGCGCAGGAATTCGGCTTCATGGCGGGCTCCCTCGGCATGGCGGCGGGCGAGGCCTTCGTGCGCGGCGCCGAGACGGCGCTGGAGAAGCGCACGCCCTACGTGCTGTTCGCGGCGTCGGGCGGTGCGCGGATGCAGGAGGGAATCCTGTCCCTGATGCAGATGCCGCGGACCACGGTGGCGGTGCGCCGGCTCAACGCGGCGCGGCTCCCCTACATCGTGGTGCTGACGAACCCGACCACCGGCGGCGTCACCGCCTCCTACGCCATGCTGGGCGACGTCCACCTCGCCGAGCCGGGCGCCCTGATCTGCTTCGCGGGACCGCGGGTGATCGAGCAGACCATCCGGGAGAAGCTGCCGGACGGTTTCCAGCGGGCGGAGTACCTGCGCGAGCACGGCATGGTCGATCAGGTGGTCCACCGGCACCAGCTCAAGGAGACGATCACGCGTCTCTGCAGCCTCCTGACCCAAGCGCCCCAGGCCGCCGCGCCGGCGGCACCCTCCGAGGCGGCCTGACCCGGCGATGGCCTCGTCCGATGCCCTGATGGCGCGCTTCCTGGCGCTCCACCCCCGCACCATCGACCTGTCCCTGGGCCGGATCGAGCGGTTGCTCGCGCGGCTCAACCATCCCGAGCGCCGCCTGCCGCCGGTGATCCACGTCGCCGGGACCAACGGCAAGGGCTCGACCATCGCGTTCATGCGGTCGATCCTGGAAGCCGGCGGGCTGGCTGCGCATGTCTACACCTCGCCGCACCTCGTCCGGTTCCACGAACGGATACGCATCGGCGGGATCGGCGGCGGCCACTTCGTGGACGAGGATCGTCTTGCCGACGCGTTCGCCCGCTGCGAGACGGCCAATGCCGGCGAGCCGATCACGATGTTCGAGATCACCACGGCCGCGGCCTTCCTGCTGTTCTCCGAGAGCCCGGCCGACGTGCTGCTCCTGGAGGTCGGCCTCGGCGGCCGGCTCGACGCCACCAACGTGATCGACCGGCCGGCCTGCGCGGTGGTCACGCCGATCGGCCGCGACCACGCCGAGTATCTCGGCGACACGGTCGAATCGGTCGCGACCGAGAAGGCCGGGATCTTCAAGCGCGGCTGCCCGGCGGTGATCGCCGCCCAGGATTACGCCGAGGCCGATGCCGTCCTCTGCCGGCGTGCGGAAGCCGTCGGCGCCGGGCCGGTGTTCGTCGGCAACCAAGACTTCTCCGTGCACGAGGAACGCGGCCGCCTCGTCTATCAGGACGAGACCGACCTGTTCGATCTGCCGCGGCCGCGCCTCGCCGGGCGCCACCAGCTGGTCAATGCCGGCACGGCGATCACCGCGCTGCGCGCCGCCGGATTCGGCGATATCGGCACGGCGGCCCTGGAGCGGGGCCTCACCGAAGTCGATTGGCCGGGGCGTCTGCAGCGTCTCGGTCGCGGCCGTCTGGCCGCCCAGCTCGATCCCGGCACCGAGCTGTGGCTCGATGGCGGCCACAACATCGACGGCGGCCGGATCCTCGCGGCCGCCATGGCGGATCTCGGCGAGAAGAGCGACGTGCCGCTCGTCCTCGTGGTCGGCCTCCTCGGCACGAAGGACGCCGACGGGTTCCTGCGCAATTTCGTCGGACTGGCCCGCGCCCTCGTGGCCGTCCCGATCACCGGGACCATGGCCGCGCGCCCGGCCGAAGAGGTCGCGCGGATCGGCGAGGAGGTGGGTCTCTCCACCTACGCGGCGCCGAGCATCGAGGCAGCCCTCGCCCTGGTGCGGGACATCGCCTTCGAGCGCCCCCCGCGAATCCTGATCTGCGGATCCCTCTACTTGGCCGGCATGGTTCTCGCCGCCAACGACACGCCGCCGGTCTGAGTCGTCTCCAGTGCGGCCGACCTGCGCGCGGCCGCCGTATCAAGTGGCGGGAACGCCGGACATCTGTGAAGTCCGGATTTTGCATTCGAAAATCCGTCGAATCGCCGCAATCGCGCGGATGGAAACCCGTCCACGGCCACGCTTTCCTCCCGCTGTGGCAGCTAAGCTACATCCTCCCGGGGCTCGATCGCATAATTTCATCGGCGATCGGGCTTATGCTGGGGATCACAGTAATGAAGAAGCTTCTCACGTCTCTCGCGGCTTTCACCGCACTCACCGCTGCCGCTTCGGCCGCCGACCTTCCGCGCCGCGCTGCGCCGCCGCCGGTGTTCACGCCCGTTCCGGTGTTCACCTGGACCGGTGCCTACTTCGGTATCAACGCCGGCTACGCGTTCGACGCCAGCAGCAACTCGACCCGCGGCTTCGTGCAGACGCCCGGCAACCCGGTCGCTCTCGTCCCGGGCGGTCTCGTTCCCTACCAGGCCCTGCTGCCGAACGGCTCGTCGCTGATCTACAGCAACGACAGCCGCGAAGGTTTCTCGGGCGGTGGCCAGATCGGCTACAACTGGCAGCTGACCCCGGGCTCCGGCGCCGTGATCGGCTTCGAGGCTGACGCCCAGTACCTCGACTTCGGCCGTCGCGCTCGCTTCGCCACCAACGCCGTGGCGATCAACCCGGGCTTCATCCCGGTCAACGGCACGCTCAACACCATCGACTTCTTCGGCACCGTCCGCGGTCGTCTCGGTTGGGCCTTCGACCGGACCCTGGTGTACGCCACCGGCGGTTTCGCCTACGCCACCGGCACGGATGACGGCGCTCGCGTCGGCCTGCAGAACTTCGCTGGCCGCCGGAACGACTTCAAGACCGGCTGGACCGTCGGCGGCGGTGTCGAGTACGCCCTGCCCACCGACTCGTTCCTGAACTTCTTCCGCTCCTCGGCCGTCACGCTGAAGGTCGAAGGTCTGTACGTGAACCTCGACAACAACAACGGCCGCGCCCAGGCGCCGCTGGTTGGTGCTGCGATCTCCCCGGTCGGCCTCGTGCCGGTGTACTCGCTCTCCGGCATCAGCCGGAACGAGAACGCCTTCGCCGTCGTCCGCGCCGGCCTGAACTACAAGTTCGGCTCGTACTAAGACCTGATACCGGATCCCGGGCTCGACCCCGGGATCCACCAACAATCTTGGGCTCGAAACCGAGAAAGCCCGGCCTCGCGGCCGGGCTTTCTTTTTTATCGTCTAGGTCTTGGGAGTGGCTCAGGCGGTCTGGGCGCCGATCCAGCGCGACAGGTCGCCCTTCGGAGCCGCGCCGACCTTCTGGTCCACACGCTCGCCGTTCTTGAACAGCAGCAGCGTCGGGATCGAGCGGATGCCGTACTGGGCGGCGATCTGCGGATTCTCGTCGACATTGACCTTGGCGATCTTCACCTTGCCCTGCAGGTCGGTGGCGATCTCCTCGAGCGCCGGACCGATCTGACGGCACGGGCCGCACCACTCCGCCCAGAAATCCACCACGACGGGCTCGGCGGACTTGAGAACGTCCTGCTCGAAGCTCGCGTCGGTTACCTTCACCGTCGCCATAACGTTACCTTTCGGAAGCCGCCGTCCGTCGGACGGCGTCGAACGGGCAGGGGCCCGTGCGGTCCCGCCAGAATTGGCGACGCCCCGGCGCGCGGTCAAGAAGTCCGACCGACCCGGCCCGGCGGCCGTCGCGGTGGGCGCACCACCCATGTGCGGTGCCGCATGCCGGTCGCCGTGCTCGCCCGGACGGCCGGAACGGACCATTCACGCCTCGATGCCGACCCGGTCCAGTGCCGCCGCAACGTCGTCGGTGCCGAGGGTGCGGATCACCGGGCCCGAGGTCCAGACGAGGATCGGCTGGATCGTCCGGCCCGGATAGATCTGCGCGAGAAGGCGCGCATAGAGGGCGATCTGGCCGGCCTCCGCCGCGGGGAGGGGGGCGTCGGGTTCGGGCGGGCGGCCGGTCTTGAAATCCGCGATGCGGACGACGTCCGCCGTCACCGCGAGGCGATCGACGCGTCCCTGAACCGCGCGCTCCGCGCCGGCTGCCCGGACACGCCCCGACAGGGCCACCTCGGCGCGGGCATCCGGGCTGAAGAGAGGCGCGAGATCCGGGTCATCGATGATTCGAAGGACCGACCGGACGATCGCGTGCGGGGCCGCGCGCGGGAGGCCGGGCGCCCGGGACCGCACGAAGGCGAGCCCGGCCGCTTCCCGGCGGGCGGGCTCCACGCGGGGCAGGTGCTGGAGCAGGGCGTGGATCAGGATCCCGCGCCGCCGGGCCTGCGCGTCCGCGAGGCGCGGCGGCGGTACGCGCGCGCCGTCCGCCGCCTGGAGTGCGCCGGACGGGCTCAGGGCCTCGACCTCCGGTTCCGGCGGGACCGGGCTGCGCAGCCAGTCCGGCTCCGGCTCCGGAGACCGCGTAGCCGCGGAGGCCGCCGCCGCCGGGGCCGGCATCTGCGGGGCGCCATCCTGCCAGAACGTCGCGGGTCCGTAGGACAGGTCCAGCGTCCGGCCGGCACCGAGCGCCGCCTCCAGGCCGGCATGGATCATCCGGCACCACGCCGCCTCGCTCTCGCGCTCGTGGCCGCGGAAGGGCGCGACGATGAGCCGGTCGGCGGCGCGGGTCATGGCGACGTAGAGCAGGCGGTTGTGCTCCTGCCGGGCCTTCGCGAGCAGGGCCGCCCGCGCGGCGTCGGTGGCGGCGCAATCCTGGGTCCGCCCGCCCGACCAGACCGGCGGCAGGGCGATCTCCGTCGCCGGGAGCGGCAGGAGGGGCGGATCGTTGCGGCCCAGGGGCTCGCAGCCGTCGAGGATCACCACGACCGGCGCCTCCAGACCCTTCGCGCCGTGGACCGTCATCACCCGGACCTCGTCGCGGCCCGATTCGAGGTCGCGTTTGACGGTGTGACCGGCCTCGGCACCGACGTAGCGGGCGAGGAAGCCGCCGAGGGACGGCGCGTCCTCGCCGGTCTCGGCCTGGGCGGCGGCTGCGAGGAACACGTCGATGGCGTCCCCCGCCTCGCCGCCGAGACGGGCCACAAGCTTCGCCCGTCCCCCCTGCGGCCCGAGGAGCCGCGCGTAGAAGCCGAACGGGCCGTGGAGCCCGGCCAGCGCGATCCACCCCGACAGGGCCTCGAGCCCGCGCCTTGCGGCCGGGTCGCCGGACGCGGCATGGCGGTGCAGGGCGTCCTCCAGAGTCTCTGCGAGATCGCGGCGGGTGGCGATCCGCACGAGGTCGTCGTCGGTCAGCCCGACGAGCGGCGTCTTGAGGGCGGTGGCGAGGGTCAGGTCGTCGGCCGGCAGGAGACCCGCCCGCCCGGCGGCGACCAGATCGGCGACCGCGATATGGGCGGAGACCTCCAGCCGGTCCTGCCCGGCGACCGGAACGCCCAGTCCCTTCAGGGCGCGGATCACCTCCTCGAAGGCGGGCCCGCGCTTCCGGACCAGGATCAGGACGTCCCCGGGGCGCCAGATCCGACCGGTGGCGTCCCCCGTCGTGGTCCAAGTCCGCACCGCCTGCGCAACCCGGCGGGCTGTGACGATCGCCGGGGCGCTGGTCTCCGGCGCGTCGACGGGAGCGGTCCAGGCATCCGGCTCGGCGGCGGGTTCCGGCTCGGCGATCGGCCACAGCTCCACGGCGCCGGGCGCCCCGGGCCGGGCGCTGGCATGCACGGTCGTGCGCACCGTGTCCTCGAAGGACAGGCCGTCATTGTGCGCATCGATGGCGAAGACCGCGTCGACGGCGCGCAGCACGAGGTCGGTCGAGCGGAACGACAGGGTGAGCGGCACGTCCTCGAAGGTCAGCCCGGCCGAGCGCGATTCCGCGATCCAGGATGCGCGGGTCAGGGCGAATTCCCGCGGCTCCGCACCCTGGAAGCCGTAGATCGACTGCTTGGGATCGCCCACCGCGAAGCGCGTGCGGCTGCCGGTCCGAGCGCCCTCGCCGGCGGCGAATTCCTGCGTGATCGCCCGCAGGATCGCCCATTGCTCCGGATTCGTATCCTGCGCCTCGTCGACCAGGACGTGGTCGATCCCGCGATCGAGCTTGTAGAGGACCCAGCCGGCCCCGACCCGCCCGAGCAGATCCAGCGCCTTGTGGATCAGGTCGTCGAAATCGAGGGCGCCGAGGCGCGCCTTCTGGGCCTCCACGCGGCGGTGGATCTCGGCGGCGATCCGGAACAGGGCCTGCGTCCGGGCATGGGCCCGGGCGGCGCGCAGGCGGTCGAACAGCGGCTCCAGCCGATCCCGCTCGGCGAGCAACGCCGCCTTGGCATCGGCCGGCACGCTCTTGGTCCCGAGGCTGCTGTCGGCCTTGGGCTCGTCCTTCTGGGTGAAGAAGACCGCGCGGTAGAGGGCCAGGGCCTCGGACCGGTCGGGAAGATCCGTGGAGCCGGTCCGTTCGGCCTCGGCGGCCGCCAGGGCGTCGGCGAGCTTCTCGTCGTTGGCCTTGCCGGTGCGGAGTGCCGCGATCAGCGCTTCCCGATCCTCCGGACGGCACCCGGGGCCGCCGTCCAGGATCCCGGCCTCGATCCGTTCGGCGGAATCCTCCGGCGCCAGGCCCAGCGCCCCGTGCAGCCGCCCGAAGGCTTTCTCGAGGCCTGCCGCATCGCCGATGAAGCTCCGGGCCCGCATGGCCGAACGGATCGCGGACCGCAGGGTGTCGCCCGTCGCCTCGGGCGTGACCCGCGCCAGGGCGGCGCTGAGCGGCGTGTCGCCGTTCGCCACGGCATCGGCCAGCACGTTGGCCATCTCGATGTCGAACAGCTCCTGGGCCTTGGACTCGTCGAGCACCACGAAGCGGGCCGGCACGTTCGCCTCGAAGGGGAACATGTGCAGCAGCCGCTCGCACAGGGCGTGCAGGGTCTCGATCTTGAGGCCGCCCGGCGTCTCCACCGCCCGGGCGAAGAGGCGGCGCGCCAGCCGCAGGCGCTCGGGCCCGGCGCGCTCGCCGGTGAGGTCGGCGAGTTCGGCGGCGAGGGTCTCGTCGTCGAGCGTCACCCAGCGGCCGAGGAGCCGGAAGACGCGGATCGCCATGTTGGCCGCGGCGGCCTTGGTGAAGGTCAGGCAGAGGATCCGCCCGGGCGGGGCACCGTCGAGGAGCAGCCGCACCACCCGGTCGGTGAGGACCTTGGTCTTGCCGGCGCCGGCATTGGCCGAGACCCAGGCGGAGGCGCGCGGATCGGCCGCCCGCCGCTGGTTGGCGCGAGTGAGGTCATCGACGACGAAAGGGGCGGGGGCGTGCGAAGTGGCGCTGCTCAACGGTCCGGTCCGGCTCGGCTGCCGGGTCTCTCTACAACAGAAACGCGCCCGCGGGCCCGCCAAGGCGTCACAGCAGGCATTGCGGGATTGCCCCCGGCGCGGCGGCGTCCCATGGATGCGGACGATCCTGTCCGCGACACCGAACACGCCCGTGACCCAGCCGACATCCGAGCCGGCGCGCCCGCCGATCCGCTTCCGCGGCCGCTCCTTCATGGCCACCGTCCTGGCGCCGATACCCCCGGTGGCCGAGTGGTTCGGCGACCTGGACGCCCTCAATCGCCGCGCCCCGAACTTCTTCGCCGGCCGGCCCGTGATCCTCGACCTGTCCGGATTGCGGCTCACCCGCGAGGATCTCGACGGGCTGCTCGCCGAACTGGCTGCGCGCAACATCGCCGTCCTGGGGATCGAGGGCGCGGCGCCGTCGCTCCTGGGGGCGGGCGCCCCGCCGGCCCTCGCGGGTGGCCGGCCCGCGGGCGAGGTCGCCACGCCGGACGAATCCGCCTCGGACGCGTCCGCGTCGACCGAGCCCCAGCCCAAGGAGACGGCCCGCTCGCTGATCCTCGACGCCCCCGTGCGCTCCGGCCAGACCGTGCTGCACCTCGAGGGCGACGTCACGGTCCTGGGCGCCGTCGCCTCGGGCGCCGAGGTCATCGCCGGCGGCTCGATCCACGTCTACGGCGCCCTGCGCGGCCGCGCGATCGCCGGCGCGGCCGGAAACCCGACGGCGCGGATCTGGTGCCGCCGGTTCGAGCCGGAGTTGGTGGCGATCGACGGCCTCTACCGCGCCGCGGACGACCTCGACCCGGCCTTCAGAGGGCAGGCCGTCGAGGTGCGGCTGCTGGAGGATGCGATCAAGCTCAACCTGTTCGAGCGGGGTTGAGCGGCGTTTCCCCGCGGACGTTCGGGCCGTCGGTCGAAGGACGGGGCGCCTGACTCCGCTCGCGGGCGGGCCGTGAAAGCGTCCTCCGCTGCTCCGATACAAGGATCCCGGCAGAATTTGCCGACCGGATCAGAAACTTAACCCTTCGGTAACCATACCCGCCGTCAATGGTCCGGTAAGGACTCTTAACGGGCGGACATGAGCGAGACCCACCCCGAGCCGATCGATCCGGAGACCGCCCCCGCGGCGGCTCCTTCCGCGCCCCGGCCGCTCAGCCTGCGCGGACGGGCCTTCAAGGCCCTGGCCCTCTCCCCCGAGCCGCCGCTTCCCGAGTGGCTCGCGGGCCTCGACGCGGCGCTCAAGCGCTCGCCGACCCTGCTGAAAGGCCGGGCCGTCATCCTGGATTGCGCCCAGCTCAAGCCCGAGCCGGACGCCCTCGAAATGTTAATGAACGAACTCAAGGCCCGCGGCATCGCGGTCCTGGGCATCGAGGGCGCCGACACGGTCCTGGACGGCCTGCCGCCGCTTCTCGTCAAGGGACACCCGTCCGAGAAGGTCGAGATCCCGAGCGTCCCGGCCGAGCCGGAGCCGCAGGTGGTCACCTCGATCACCGTCGAGGGCTCGGTCCGCTCCGGCCAGAGCGTCATCAATCCCACCGGCGACGTGACCGTGATGGGTTCGGTCTCCTCGGGGGCCGAGATCCTGGCCGGTGGTTCCATCCACGTCTACGGCGCCCTGCGCGGTCGCGCGATCGCCGGAGCCGCGCGCAACCCGCGCGCACGAATCTACTGCCGCAAATTCGAACCCGAGTTGCTGGGGATCGACCGCCTCGTGCGGACGGCGGAGGACATGGGCACGGCCCTGCGCGGCAAGGCCGCCCAGGTCTGGCTCGATGGCGGCAACATCCGAATGGCAAGCCTGGATTAAGGGAGATCGACGCGTGGCAAAGGTTCTCGTCGTCACATCGGGCAAGGGCGGCGTCGGCAAGACGACGACGACCGCAGCCCTCGGAGCGGCCCTCGCCCAGGGCGGGCAGAGCGTGTGCGTCGTCGACTTCGACGTCGGCCTGCGCAACCTCGACCTCGTCATGGGCGCCGAGCGCCGGGTCGTCTACGACCTCATCAACGTGGTCAACGGCGACGCCAAGCTCCCGCAGGCGCTCATCAAGGACAAGCGGCTGGAGACCCTGCACCTGCTGCCGGCCTCCCAGACCCGCGACAAGGACGCGCTCACCGACGCGGGCGTCGCCCGGGTGATGGACGAGCTGCGCGACAAGTTCGACTGGGTCATCTGCGACTCCCCGGCCGGCATCGAGCGCGGCGCCCAGCTCGCCATGCACCACGCCGACGTGGCGGTGGTCGTGACCAACCCCGAGGTCTCCTCGGTGCGCGACTCCGACCGGATCATCGGCCTCCTCGATTCCAAGACCGCCAAGGCGGAGAAGGGCGAGGACATGGAGAAGCACCTGATCCTCACCCGCTACGACCCGATGCGGGCCGACCGCGGCGACATGCTCAAGACCGAGGACGTGCTCGACATCCTGTCGATCCCGCTGCTCGCGATCATCCCGGAGAGCCAGGAGGTGCTGCGCGCCTCGAACCTCGGCTGCCCGGTGACCCTCAACAACCCGCTCTGCGCCCCGGCGCGGGCCTATGCCGATGCGGCCCGCCGGCTCAAGGGCGAGACCGTTCCGATGAGCCTGCCGGTCGAGCGCAAGTCCTTCCTCGACAAGCTGTTCATGCGGAGGGCGGCGTGAGCATCCTCGGACTGTTCCAGAAGCGCAGCTCCGGCGCGGTCGCCCGCGACCGCCTGCAGCTGATCCTCGCCCACGAGCGCGCGGAGTCGGGTCGCCCCGACCTCGTGATCCAGCTCCGGGAGGAGATCCTGGCGGTGATCGCCAACCATGTCGCGGTCGAGCCCGACAAGGTGAAGGTCACCCTGGAGCGCGGCGAGGGCGTCTCGACCCTCGGCCTCGACATCGAGCTTCCGCTCGGTGCCTCGGCCAAGCTCGACGCCAAGCTGGCGGCCAAGCTCGCCGAGGTCGCGGCCAACAAGGGGTCGGCCAAGCCGGCCTCCTCCAAGAAGGCCGCTTGAGCCGGGCGGGGACCATCCCCGCCGGCACGGTAGACCGCAAGCCGCGCCCGGCCCGCCGGGTGCGGCTTCGTCGTGCCGGTCCCCTGTCGATCCGCGGCCTTGGCTCTCGACCGGGCGCGCCGTCGCACCATGTCGCAAATCTCGGGGGAGATTGGTGAAAGGGTAGCCATGCCGAGCGCCGCGACGGATGACGGGATCCGGCTCCACTACGAGGAGAGCGGTCGGGGTACGCCGCTGATCTTCGTGCATGAATTCGCCGGCGACCATCGCAGCTACGAGGCGCAACTGCGCCATTTCGGAAGGCGCTACCACGCGATCGCGTTCAACGCCCGCGGCTACCCGCCTTCCGACGTCCCGGAGGCCGTCACCGCCTACTCGCAGGCGCGTGCCGCCGACGACATCCTGGCCATCCTCGACCATCTCGGCGCGCCGAAGGCCCATGTCGCCGGCATCTCGATGGGCGCCTTCGCAACCCTGCATTTCGGCCTCCGGCATCCCGACCGCGCGCTGTCGCTCTGTCTCGGCGGCTGTGGCTACGGCGCCGAACCCGAGCGGCAGGCGATGTTCCGCGCCGAGGCCGACGCCACCGCGGCGATGCTGCGTCGCGACGGCATGGCCGCTTTCGTCGAGCGCTACGCCGTCGGGCCGACGCGGGTGCAGTTCGAGGCCAAGGATCCGCGCGGACATGCCGAATTCAAGCGGATGCTCGCAGAGCACTCGGCCCTCGGCTCGGCCAACACCCAGGCCGGCGTGCAGAAGGGCCGCCCGTCGCTCTACGATCTCACGGACGCCTTGCGCCGCATGGCCGTTCCGACCCTGATCGTCGCCGGCGACGAGGACTGGCCCTGCCTCGCCCCGAGCCTCATGCTGAAGCAGGTGATCCCGTCGGCGGCCCTCGCGGTCCTGCCCAATACCGGCCACGCCCTCTCCGTCGAGGAGCCGGATGCCTACAATCGACTCCTCGACGAATTCCTGGCGCAGGTGGAGAGCGGCCGCTGGCCGATGCGCGATCCCCGGGCGATCTCGGCGACGATCACCGGGATCAAGGGCTGACCGGATCCCGGGGGATCAGACGGAATCGCGCCGGCCGGTCCGGCTGCGTCGTCACCACCGCCTGGGGCAGGACCGGTTCGCGCTCGTCGAGCACGAGCCGGAATCGCGCCAGCAGACGCGCCAGGGACAGGACGGCCTCGCTCAGGGCGAACTGCGCGCCGATGCAGACCCGGGGGCCTGCTCCGAAGGGCAGGTAGGCGAAGCGCCGCGGCGCGGGGGCGCCCGGCAGGAAGCGGCCCGGATCGAACGCGTCCGGATCCGACCACAGCGTCCGGTGCCGATGGAGTACCCAGGGGCTGACCATGACGATGTCGCTCGCCTTCACCGCATGCCCGGCAACCGAATCGGGACCGAGCGCCCGCCGGACGACCACGAACGCCGCCGGATACAGCCGCAGCGTCTCGTCGATCACAGCGCGGGTGAGCGGCAGGCGACCGTCGCTCTGGCAGCCGGTGGGATCGGTCAGGTCGGCGCTGCGCGCCTCAGCGGCGACCCGCTCCTGCATCTCCGGGGCGAGGGCCAGCAGGTAGGCCGCCCAGAACAGCGTGCCGGCCGTGGTCTCGTGGCCGGCCAGGATCATGGTGGCGACCTGGTCGCGCAATTCGTCGGCGGTGAAGGCAGCCCCCGTATCGGGATTGCGCGCCGCCGCGAGCAGGTCGAGGAGGTCGCCCGCGTGCGGCCTGTCCCGCTCGGCGTCCCGGCGCGCCGCGATGATCCGGTCGAGGAACGGGATCCAGCGGCGGCGGAACCGCGCGCGGGACCAGTCGAGGGGCACCGGCCAGCCCGGGGGGATCACGATGTCGAGGAGATGCGGCCGGCCCATCCGCTCGGCATATTCGGCGATGAACCGGCGCAGCTCCGCGCCGCGCTCGTCCATGCCCACCGAGAACATGGCGCGCCCGGCGATCTCGAGGGCGAGCCTGTAGAACGACGTGAACAGATCGACCGGCCCCGTCGCAGCCTCGGCGGCGATCCGATCCATCCCGTCCGCCACGGCGGCGTCGATATGGGGCACCAGCCCGTCGATGGCCCGTGGCGTGAAGGCGGGCGCAAGGGTCCGGCGCTGGTGCCGCCAGGCCGAACCCTCGCTGATCAGGAGTCCGTCGCCGAGGATCGGGCGCAGGATGCGGGTCGTTCCGGTGGTGCGGGCGTAGTTCGCCTGATTCTCGACCAGAACCCGGCGGATCGCCTCCGGGTCGCTCAGGACGAAGCTCGACCGTCCGAGAAGCCCCCGGCGGGTGACCGGCTCCTCGAAGGCGCGCCGGGGGAACCCCTCCAGCGCGTTGTCGCGAATCGAGCGCAGGTAGGCGGCGAGCAGCAGCTCCCGCTCCGGCGGCGCACGGTGCGGCGGCACCACGCGCGGCAGGCCGGCAAGGCTCGGGGTCGTCCGGTCCGGTCTCGCGCTCGCGTCCGAAAGTATGGGCATGTGGCGCCATCCTGTGCCGAAGACGGGCAAGCCTGTAAACCGCCGCCGGCACGCCGCGCGGACCGGTCACGCCTACGTCATTCCGCGGCCGTCCGCAGGCGCGTTTCGGCACTTCCGAGCGCCAATCGCGCGGGGAAGCGGGCCGGATCCGAGTCCGTCGAGAGGCTGGCCACCAGGCTGGCCCGGGGCAGGGTGGCCTCCGTCACGTCGAGCAGCGTCCCGACGCCGCGCTCCAGATGCTCGTCCACCCGGTCGACCACGAGGATCTCCGGCTCGCGCAGGATTGCCCGGGCGAGGCCAATTCGCACCCGGACCCGCTCCGGCAGGAGCTGCCCGCGATTTCCGACCTCCTTCTCGAGGCCGCGCCGCTGGATCGGCCGCTCCAGGTCGAATTCCCGGAACACCGCGCGGGCTTCCCGCTGGATCAGCGTCTCGCCGTGCATCCGCACCGTGTCGATGCGGCCGAACAACAGGTTGTCCAGCACGGTGCTGCGCGGGTTGATCCGGTTCGGATCGTAGGATTCGACGTCGTATCCGTCGTCGCCGTGCATGAAGCCCTGCACGACACCCCGTGCGCCGACGATCCGCTTGGTCAGCGGTTGATTGAGGAGGCCGAAGCGCATCCGCGGCTCGACATAGGCCAGGGCCAGCGCCAGGAAGGCCACGCTGTCGGCTTCGCTGAGGCGCCCCGCCGCGGGCAGGCGACCGAGGCGGCGCAGGTAATCCGGCAGCGCGTCCGGGGTGATCAGCGAGAACCGCCGGAACAGCGGGTGGCCCGGCGGCACGTCGGCGAAAATGTCCTTCAGGTTGCTGGCGATTGCGACGCCCATCCGGTCGAGTTCGTCGAGGAGCTTCACCTTCTCCAGCGCCTCGCGGAACATGGGCACGCCGGCGAGACGGCGCGGATCCGTCAGCGACGTATCCCGGGGGACGCCGAACAGCAGGTTCTCCGCCACGGTCGCCTGATCGTTGTAGCGGCCCCGGGCGAACGGAATCACGAGGTCGGCGAGGCCCTTCTGGGCGAAATGCTCCCGCAGGTGCTCCCGCGCCGCGATCATCCGCTGGCCCACCGGCGTGTCGTGGGCCACCGAACTGAGGGCGCCGAGCCCGAACCTGTAGAGATCGTCGCCGAGGTCGAGCCGGCCGAGCAGGTCGAGCAGACGCTCGTCGAGATCCAGGGCGTCGCGAACCCCGAGGCGTCCGAAATCGATCCAGGGATCGTCGACGCTGTCGCAGGGATTGCCGGTCTTCACCGCCTCGTTGATCCGCGTCTTGCTGAGATCGAGGATGTGCGTGCGCAGCGGCTGGACGCGCAGCCCGTACAGGACATTGTCGCGCAGCGTTCCCGGGAACAGCACGGGTTGGATGCCGGCATACGCGATGCGGTGCGCGTGATCCCGTCGCGGCAGGGTGGACAGGTCGTGATCGCCGATCCGGATCGTGCCCCCGGGCGGTAGCTGCAGCCCGGCCAGGACCCGGGCGAATTCCTGCGCCACCGGGCCGGCCGGCACCAGGGCAAGCCGCCCCGGCAGGCGGATCTCGGCGTCGCCGACCTCGATCGGGGCGCCCCCCTGCGGATCGCGCAGGGACAGGCCTTCGAGACGCAGCGGGCTGCCGAGGCGTGGCGGCGGCAGCTCGGCTTCGCGCTCCACCGGCCGCAGGCGGTGCGGGCCGAAATGGGCCGCCACGGTCTCGTACTTGACCTCGACGTCGAGGCGCTGCTGATCCCAGTCGATCAGCTCCTTGAGGGGCGGGGGCAGATCGCGATAGGCGGCGAGCACCGCCACGAGCTGGCCGATGTCGAGCTCTCCCTTCAGGGCGAAGTACCCGCCGATCGCGTAAAACAGGAACGGCGTCACCTGCGCGAGCAGGTTGTTGAGGTACTTTACCGCGAACTTGCGGCGGTAGATTTTCAGCCGCAGATCGTAGAGGTCGTAGAGCCGCCCGCCGATCTCGGCCCGCTCCCAGCGGCCGGTGTCGTTGAGCATCACCGCCTGCAGCCCGTCGAGCACTTCGGCGACGCGGCCGGCCAGGGCCCGGGAGGCGATCTGGCGCTGCCGGCTCAGGCGGATGATCTCCCGTCGCAGCCGCGGAATCACGATCATCTGCACGGCGACCATGCCGCCGGCCGCGATGCCGAGCCAGATGTTCTGCATCATGATGAAGGCCAGCGCGGTGGCGGCCTGGCAGCCCTGGAACACCGGCACCACGATGGCGTCGCCGATGAAGGCGCCGATCGGCTCGACCTCGTCGCGAATGATCGTCGCCGTCTCGGAGGATTTCACCTCCCGCTGCGTCTCCGGCGAGAAGCGCAGCATCAGCGCGAAGAGCTGGAAGCGCAGGCGGCGCAGCATCCGCTCGCCGAGCATGCCCTTCTGCAGGTTGATCCAGAACTTGAACGCGCCGTTGATCAGGACGAGGCCGAGGAACAGGCTCGACAGGCTCAGGAGCAGCTCGAAGCGGTCGAGCTGGAAGCCCTCGAACAGGTGCGTCGTGCCGCCGCCGAGCGCCGCGGGCCAGTCCACGGTGAGTTCGAGGAATGGGGCGGTCGCCTCGCCATGCGCGTAGGCCTTGCCGGTGATCGCGTCGTTGACGATGCGCTTCGGCAGGTCGAGGGAGGCGAAGTAGAACGGGAGCGACGCCAGCACGACGGCGCAGATCCTGAGCTGATTGCCCTTCGAATAGCGCCAGATGTACGGGAACAGCCGCGGCTCAAGCGCGCGCATCGTGTCCTTCCGACGAAAGCCCGCCCTGGCGGCCCGAGGGCCGAATCGCCGCAGTCGGACGCTTGACCCTGGTCGATACGCTACCCGAGGGATCCGGTTTCATCCAATACACCCCGATACGGACGGCGGCGCGCCGGTCGCGGCGTGATCGCGCCGTCATATAGGGTATCCTGCGATGCGGGGGGCATGCAGATCTGCCCTGCAACGGCGGCTCGCGCCGGGCCCAGCCGCAGGCGTGGCGCCGGTGCCGCAGTCGGGAGCCGCCCCCAGCAATCCGGCCCGCGCGGTGCGCCCATGACGTCAGCGGCCTTGCTCAAGAGCGCGCGTCCTTATATTGCGACGCAACCACCACGACTCCGTACCTGAACCGGCGCGGACGGCCGCGCCGCGCGGCCGCCAGGGAGCCGGCACAACCCGTTTCGGGCCGCCATGAATCTGCGCAACATCGCCATCATCGCTCACGTCGACCACGGCAAGACGACGCTCGTCGACAAGCTGCTGGCTCAGTCCGGCACCTTCCGCGAAAATCAGCGGGTCGAGGAGCGGGCGATGGACTCGAACGACCTCGAGAAGGAGCGTGGCATCACGATCCTCGCCAAGGCGACGTCGGTCGTCTGGAAGGACACCCGCGTCAATATCGTCGACACCCCCGGCCACGCTGATTTCGGCGGCGAGGTCGAGCGTATCCTGTCGATGGTCGACGGCGTGATCGTGCTGGTGGATGCGGCCGAAGGGCCGATGCCGCAGACCAAGTTCGTGGTCGGCAAGGCGCTCAAGATCGGCCTGCGTCCGATCGTGGCGATCAACAAGGTCGACCGGCCGGACGCCCGGATCAACGAGGTGGTGAACGAGGTGTTCGACCTGTTCGCGGCCCTCGACGCCACCGACGAACAGCTCGACTTCCCGATCCTCTACGGTTCGGGCCGTAACGGCTGGATGGCCGACAGCCCGGAGGCCGACCCGTCGGTGGGCCTGGAGCCGCTGTTCGACCTCGTGCTGAAGCACGTGCCGCCGGCCAAGACCGAGGATGGGCCGTTCCGGATGCTCGGCACCCTGCTGGAGGCCAACCCCTTCCTCGGCCGGATCATCACCGGCCGGATCGCTTCGGGCTCGGTGAAGCCCAACCAGTCGATCAAGGTCCTCGACCGCACCGGCAAGGTCGTCGAGACCGGCCGCGTGTCGAAGATCCTCGCCTTCCGCGGCCTTGAGCGTGCGCCCATCGACGTGGGCGAGGCGGGCGACATCGTGTCGATCGCCGGCCTCATGAAGGGCACCGTGGCCGATACCTTCTGCGACCCGCAGGTCGACACCCCGATCCAGGCGCAGCCGATCGACCCGCCGACGGTGACGATGTCGTTCATCGTCAACGACAGCCCGCTCGCGGGTACCGAGGGCGACAAGGTCACGAGCCGCATGATCCGCGACCGCCTGTTCAAAGAGGCCGAGGGCAACGTCACGCTCAAGATCGAGGAGGCGGCCGACAAGGACTCGTTCTACGTCTCGGGCCGCGGCGAGCTTCAGCTCTCGATCCTGATCGAGACCATGCGCCGCGAGGGCTTCGAGATCGCCGTCTCGCGGCCGCGCGTCGTGTTCGAGCGCGACGAGGCCGGCGGGCTCCTGGAGCCGATCGAGGAGGTCGTGATCGACGTCGACGAGGAGCATTCCGGCGTCGTCGTGCAGAAGATGTCCGAGCGGAAGGCCGAGATGCTGGAGATGCGGCCGTCGGGCGGCAATCGCCTGCGCCTCGTCTTCCACGCCCCGACCCGTGGCCTGATCGGCTACCAGGGCGAGCTGCTCACCGACACCCGCGGCACCGCGATCATGAACCGGCTGTTCAAGGCCTACGAGCCCTACAAGGGCGAGATGCCGGGCCGGCGCAACGGCGTGCTGATCTCCAACGACCAGGGCGAGGCTGTCGCCTACGCCATGTGGAATCTGGAGGACCGCGGCCCGATGATGATCGAGCCGGGCTGGAAGGTCTACCAGGGCATGATCGTCGGCGAGCACAACCGCGAGAACGACCTCGAGGTGAACGTGCTCAAGGGCAAGAAGCTCACCAACATCCGCACCACGTCGAAGGACGAGGCCGTGCGCCTCACCCCGCCGATCCGTATGACCCTGGAGCGCTCGCTGGCCTGGATCCAGGACGACGAACTCGTCGAGGTGACGCCGAAGTCGATCCGCCTGCGTAAGGCGATCCTCGACCCGAACGACCGCAAGCGGGCGGAGCGCTCCAAGGAAAACGCCGCCTGAGCTGAACGACCGGCAACCGGGCGCTCAGGCCCGGTTGCTGATGCAGCCCTTATGTCCGGCTGATCTCGGGCCCATCGAACCCTTATGCCGGGGACAATACCTCGGTGCGGCGGACCCGAGAGGCCCGCGTGAACCCCGTGACACCGATGTCCGTCGCGTTGAATCCAATCCCGTCGCTCCCGCCTGCCGCCTCTGCGCCGCCCTCCTATCTCGTCGGTCAAGACGGCGAGGGGCATTGGGTGGCCGTGGAGGCTGGTGGGCGTGCCGGAGGTATCTTCCGCAGCCGTCAGGATGCGATCCGCTACGCCTGCCTCGAGACCGGCTGCCGCCCCGGCGACGTGCCGCTGGCGGCTGGACCGATCCCTCTCCGCCTCTCCTGAGCCGCGAGCAGCCGCACCGCGTCGCGGTGCGGCTCTGTCGCGTCAGCTGCCGCCGGGATCGGTCTCGTCGTTCTGCGTGCCTCCGGAGGGCGTGCCCAGGCCGGGCTTGCCCTCGGTCTTCGCGTTCGGGTCCTTCACCGCGTCGGGGGCGACGTTCTTCGGCTTCTCCGGCTGCGGATCGGTCTCGCGGCGCTCGGTCATTCCTGGGTCTCCTGCTCGGCGCGTGAATGGCCGCCCGCGACTTTGGTGTCGGCGGCCGGGCCCCGCGAGGCTTTCTGGTCCGAATGGCCGCCGGAAGAACCGCCGATGGCGGGCGGCGCGCGTCCGGGCTCGCCGGTCGAACCCCAGCCCTCCTTCGACTCGCTCCGTGGCGTTCCACCGGATCCCATGTCGGTGATCGCCGCCTGCTCGGGTGTTTGGTGACCACCCCCGGCCGGCGGGGTTCCGCGCGACCCGACCGCGTCGTCAGGCTTGCGGGTGACCGTCTCGGACTCGCTCGTCGCTCGGCTCATCAGCGCTTCCCGTCGTCCTGACCGACGGCGGCGGTGGCACGGTCGATGGCTTCGCCAAGGTCGGTGCCGCTCCTGGCCTGGTCTTCCATCTGGCCGAGCTTCTCGCGCGAGGTCCCGATCTCACTGGCCTTGTCGGCTTCAGGACTTTCCCGCGGCGTCTGTCCGGTCTGCTCTGTCATGGCTCGCCTCGCTGCCTCTTCGAGGGACAACGGAGGCGGCGCAGGAGGGTTGCGGGGGCCGAGGCGATCGACCGTCGGCGGTCCCCTGATGTCAGGGGCCGACGATCCGCGGCAGGACGGCCTCAGTCAGGCGACGCACGGAATCCTCGGCAGCCCCGCGATCCGCCGCGCGGGCCTCGATCGTCAGCAGATCGCCACCCCGGAGGATGACGGCGGTCGCGCCCGCACCGCGTTCCAGCGCGTAGACACTCAGCCAGCCGATCGCCGGGCCGGCCGGCAGGGCCGAGAGTCGGCAATCCGGGTTCCGCCGAACGCAGAGCGTTTCGAGCGCGCCGAGGGACGTCCTGCCGGAGCGCACCCGCTCTTCCGTCCCGTCGGTCAGGCGCCCGAGCTGCAGCTCGATCGTCGGCGCACCCCTGCAGGACGAACAATTCACGCCGAGATGAAGCGGTGCCGCCTGCGCGGCGGCCTCCGGCCCGAGGGCGGTTCTGGAAGCTTCGGCCAGCCCGGTCAGGTCGTGCAGCGCGAAGCCCTGCGCCAGCGCGGCCTGAGCCCAGAGGCTGAGCAGAAGAATAAGGAGACCGCGCATCAGAGAATCGCCACCCGATCGACGGGTCTGGCGTTACCGGAAAGGCTTTTCCGGATCTAGATGCGGCGCTTTTCGGAACGGCGCGAACTATATCAATTGGTCTGTAGTGTTTATAGGCAAAATGGACGGAACTGAAGTTTCCAAAGATCACTTTTACTATTCGAAGGTTCTCTTGGCGTAGTGGTCCCATTCGGGCGGTGCGCCAAATCCGGCCTCTGTGGGGTATATGTCTCGCGCCGAACGGTGCCGGCGCGACTCCCGGGACACCCGTGTTGGAGCGGCCCGAGGGCCGCTCCGATAGCGCCTAACCGATTCCGTCGAACAGGGCCGACGAGATGTAGCGCTCGGCGAAGGAGCAGGCGACGGTCACGATGCGCTTGCCCTGGAATTCGGGCCGCTTGGCCAGTTCCAGCGCCGCGGCGACGTTGCCGCCGGTGGAGATGCCGCCGGGGATGCCTTCCAGGCGGGCGAGGGCCCGGGCGGTCTCGAAGGCGGCCTGATTGGTGACCTTCAGGACGCCGTCGAGGATGTCGGTGTGAAGGTTGTCCGGAATGAAGCCGGCGCCGATACCCTGGATCTTGTGCGGGCCGGGCTGGCCGCCGGAGATCACCGGGGAATCCTCCGGCTCCACGGCGAAGACCTTCAGGTTCGGCAGGCGCGGCTTCAGCACCTCGCCGACGCCCGTCACGGTGCCGCCGGTGCCGACGCCGGCCACGAACGCGTCGAGCTGGCCGCCGGTGTCGCTCCAGATCTCCTCGGCAGTGGTCTTCCGGTGAATCTCGGGGTTGGCGGGGTTCGAGAATTGCTGCGGCATCACGGCACTGGGGATCTCCTTCAGGAGTTCCTCGGCCTTCGCGATCGCGCCCTTCATGCCTTGTGCGCCGGGGGTGAGCGCCAGCTCCGCTCCCAGGAAGGCGAGCATCTTGCGCCGCTCCAGCGACATGGTCTCGGGCATCACCAGGATGAGCCGGTAGCCGCGGGCGGCGGCCGTGAAGGCGAGGGCGATGCCGGTGTTGCCCGAGGTCGGCTCGACCAGCGTGCCGCCAGGCTGGAGCTTGCCGGAGGCCTCCAGCGCGTCGATCATGTTGACGCCGATGCGGTCCTTGACGCTGGCGATCGGGTTGAAGAATTCGAGCTTGAGCAGGATCTCGGCATCGACCCCGTGCTCCTTGGGCAGCCGGTTGAGGCGCACCAGCGGGGTGTTGCCGATCGTCTCGGTGATCGAGCCGTAGACCCGGCCGTGGCCGACCTTCGCCGGTGCGTTGATGGTATCGGCCATCGGGGAACTCCTGCGCGTGTTGAGGGATCTGACAGATCTCGGGTCCGGGACGGGCCGCGCCAAGGGATCGCTCACGCGAGGCCGGCCCGGCCGGTTCCGGACGGGAGGCTGCGATATCGCGTTGCCGCGGCCGGAGCAATCGGGCTAAGTGCCCTTACCGAAAGTTCTTTTCATTATTTCCAGGGCATTCGGCCCCGGATGGAAGGCCTTTATCGATTGGTCCGAGCCTGATGGAATTTCATTCTCCAGCCCGCGTCGAGACGACCGGCGGGATCGGCGCGTCGTCCGCATCGGGAGGGCTGGGACGGCCCCGAGGGCCGACTCGTCGGGTCGCTCTGTTGGCCGGCTTCGGGGTGATCCTGGCGCGGCCGACCTGGGGAAGCGAGGTGGTCCGCCTCGTGCTCGCCACCGCGACGCCGGGCGGCGGCTTTCCAGCCTTCGGGGAGACGCTCGCCCACGCCATCGCGGCCGTCGACCCGACTTTGGCGATCGAGCGGCGTGCCACCGGCGGGTCGGCCGAGAATGTCGGCCTCCTCCGCACCGGCCGGGTCGATCTCGGCCTCGTACAGGGCGCGTACGCCTATCCGGCCCTCGCCGAAGGCGGCGACCTGACCGTTCTGGCGCCGATGTACCCGACGCCGGGCCTGTTCGTGGTTCCGGCCGGCAGTGCGATCCGCTCCGTGTCGGATCTGCGCGGGCGCAGGGTCGTGCTCGGCACCCATAATTCGGGGCTCACCGTCATGGGCCGGAGCGCCCTCAGCGCCTCGGGTCTCGATCCCGAGCGGGACATCAGCCCGATGCTGCTCGACCGGGCCGGCGACGGTCCGGCCCTGGTGCGGGAGGGCCGCGCCGACGCGCTCTGGGGCGGCGGCCTCGACTGGCCGGGCTTCCATGCTCTGGCCGCCGATCCGGGCGGAGCCCGCTTCTTCGGGCCGTCCGAGGCGGGGATCGCGCGCCTCGCGCAGCCGGGCGCGGCGACGCGGCGCCTGACAGTCCCGGCGGGCAGCTTCGCCGGCCAGACGGACCCGATCGAGACAGTCGGATCCTGGAGCTTCGTGCTCGCGCGGCCCGGACTCCGCGAGGACGCGGCCTATCGCGTCGCGGCGGCGCTGGCGCGCACGGACTTGCCCACCGCCCAGCCGAAGAACCTCGTCGGCCTCGTCCCGGCGGACAGGATCAATCCCGGGACCGCCCGCCTCCTCCGCGAAGCGGGCGTGAGCCTGCGCTGAGTCCGCCGGGCTTCAGCGGAAGGAGGCGACGCGGCGGTCGCGTTTCCGCTCGGCTGCCGGCTGGTAGGCGATCTCGGCGTGGTGGGTGCAATAGGGCAGCCCGGTGATCGACCGGGCGCCGCAGAACCGGAATTCCGGGGTCGTCGGATCGCCAAGCGGCCAGCGGCACATGGATTCCCGCAGGTCCATGATGGTCACGCGTTGCGAGACCGCCAGAGCCACTGGCTCCGGAGCCGGCACGGGCGCGGGCGCGGGAAATTCGGGGGCCGGACGATGGGCGAGGATCGCTACCGGCTCGGGCGCCTGTGTCTCGACCACCGCGATGGCGGTCTCGATCTCGACGGTCTTCGACGGCGGCGCGGCGGCGGGAGCCTCCTCGCCACCCCGGGCACGCCCGGCCAGACCGAGGCGATGGACCTTGCCGATCACCGCATTGCGGGTGACGCCGCCGAGCTGCGCCGCGATCTTGCTGGCGCTCTGCCCGTCTTCCCACAACCGGCGCAGCAGCGCCACGCGATCATCCGTCCAGCCGAGAACCGGTTCCATCATCCCCTCCGCCCCCTGCGGCTCGGCTGCGTTCCCGAAAGCGAGGCCGTGTGTTCAGGCCGCCGGACGCCTTATCTCGGCCGACCGTGTCGCCGCGCAGACCGCGCCCTCGCGCGCCGGCTGCCGCACCGCGTGCGACACCCTGTCTCGCCAGGCCACGGGGGAACCCTAGCGCGGCGTTCGCGAGCGTTGCAAGGGCGGCCGGTCCCCCGATGCGGGCCGCCGCGGCGCCTGTCCACCGGCAATGGCGGCGGCCGATGGCCCCTCGGCCGTGCGATCGAGGGGGCCACGCTTGTGCCCGGATCCCGTGGAAACGTGACCCCTCCGCAACAGCGCGGCCATATCGTCCTGCTCAGCCGGCTATGGTGGAACAGGCTGTACGGCCAAGCTCGTTCCGTGTGGCAGAGTGGGCGCGTTACGCGGTTCAAGGAAGCGACGATGGGTTTTCGTCAGGTCAGCCTGCGCATGGCAGTGGCGTTCGGGCTGGCGGGGCAGGTCGCGGCGTGCGGCAGCGTCCCGCGGACTCCCTACAGCGCCGAGCAGGCCGCGCTGGCGACCATCCCCGGCGTCCCCGGTGCGCGCGTCTTCGCCGACGCGTCGGTGGACACGATCGCGGCGCTCGCCGCCAATCCGGAGCGTCGCCTCAAGGGCTTCACGTATCTGGCCCTGTCGGGCGGCGGCGGTGACGGCGCCTACGGGGCGGGCGTGCTCAACGGCTGGACAGCCTCCGGCAAGCGCCCGGAATTCACCCTGGTGTCCGGTGTCTCGACCGGCGCGCTGATCGCCCCTTTCGCGTTTCTGGGACCGGCCTACGATCCCTATCTGACCGAGTTCTACACCAGCGGCGTCGCGGGTGAGCTGGTGGCCTCGCCCAACCTGGCAAACGTGCTGTTCGGCTCCGGATTGTTCGGTGACGGACGCCTGCGCAGCCTGATCGACCGCTACGTCACGGCGGATCTCCTCAAGGCGGTTGCCGAGGAGCATGCCAAGGGGCGGCGCCTCCTCGTGGTGACGACGAACCTCGATTCCCAGCGGGCGGTGATCTGGAACATGGGCGCCATCGCGGCGAGCGGCGTGCCGAACGCCCGGGAGCTGTTCCGCGACGTATTGGCGGCCTCGGCCAGCATTCCGGCGGTGTTCCCGCCCCAGTTCATCGACGTTTCGGCCGGCGACACGCGTTTCCAGGAGATGCATGTGGACGGCTCGGTGGTGACGCCGGTCTTCACCCTGCCGCAGAGCCTCCTGTTGCGCGACGGACGGATCCGTACGGGCGGCAAGGCCGAGATCTACGTGGTGATCAACGGCCGTCTCGAGCCGGATTTCGAGGTCACGAAGGACAACACGCTCTCGATCGTCGAGCGCTCATTCACGACGGCGAGCCGGGCGCGCTCCCGGGCCACGCTCACCGCGACCTACGCGCTCGCGCGTGCCAACGGCATCGGCTTCAACCTGACATACATTGACGAGAACGGCCCCAAGGCGTCGGCTGCCAAGGGCTTCGACACCGCCTACATGCGCGCGCTCTACGATGCGGGCCTCGAGAAGGGCCGGAGCGGCACCTTCTGGCAGCATACGGTTCCGGCTTCGCCGGTCCTCAGAGAGACCGCGAGCGTCGTGGCGCACTGATCGAACGGGGTTTTGCCGCGCGCCCGGCAGGGCGCGCGGTGGACGATGTCAGGTCCCGGAGTTGGATTGCCGGCGCAGGCCCGGTCCTGCCGACCTCTTATTTGCCCAGGATCTTCGTCACGAGGCGGCCGAGCGGGGTCGCCGAGCTGGCGTTCCGGTCGTCGCGGTACACGGGACGGTTCTCGTTGCCGAGGATCTTGGTGACGATGCGTCCGATCAGGTTCATGGCTCGGCCCTCCGTTATCGCGCCCAAATGGCGCAGCTTCCTATCAACGGGTGAGATGTGGGCCGCGTTCCAGATCACGCTCCCGATCGGCCGGCTCAGATCTGCATCAGGCGGATGTTGTTGGTGTTGCCGGCCGAATGGAACGGGATGCCGGCGGTGACCACGATGATGTCGTTCGGCTTGGCGAAGCCCTCGTCCTGCGCATGGTGGCGGGCCTTCGTGGTCATTTCCTCGTAGCTGTCGACATCCTCCGTCAGGACGCTGTGCGCACCCCAGAGCAGGCTCAACCGCCGCGAGGTTGCGACGTTCGGGGTCAAGGCCAGGATCGCAGCGGCCGGACGCTTGCGCGCCACCCGTGCCGCCGTGGTCCCGCTCGCCGTGTAGGCGACGATCGCGGCGGCGCGCACGGCCTCGGCGAGATCGGCCGTGGCGGTCGCCACCGCGTGCGGCGGCGTCTCCTCCTCGCCCGGCTCCGAGGCCGCGATGATCGAGTGATAGAGCTTGTGCCCCTCCACGCTGCGGATGATCCGGTCCATCATCGCCACCGCCTCGACCGGGTAGCGGCCGGTCGCCGATTCCGCCGAGAGCATCACCGCGTCGGCGCCGTCATAGATGGCGGTGGCGACGTCCGACGCCTCGGCCCGGGTCGGCGCCGGGGCGTTGACCATGGAGTCGAGCATCTGGGTCGCCACGACCACGGGCTTCACGGCCAGCCGGCAGGCCCGGATCAGCTCCTTCTGCCGCGCCGGCACGTCCTCGTGCGGGATCTCGACGCCGAGATCGCCGCGGGCGACCATCACGGCATCGGAGAGCCGGATGATGTCGTCGATCCGGTCCAGCGCCTGCGGCTTCTCGATCTTCGACATGATGCCGGCGCGGTCGCCGATGATGCCCCGCGCCTCGATCACGTCGGAGGGCTTCTGGACGAAGGACAGGGCGACCCAGTCGACGCCGAGATCCAGCCCGAAGGCGAGGTCGGCCCGGTCCTTCTCGGTCAGCGGCGAGAGGTCCAGCAGGGTGCCCGGCAGGTTCACGCCCTTGCGGTTCGAGATCGGTCCGCCGGTGATCACCTCGGCGGTGATGGAAGTCCGCTCGGGCCCTGTGACCCGCACCCGCACCCGCCCGTCGTCGATGAGGAGTTCCTGGCCCGGCACGACGGCGTCGAAAATCTCCGGGTGGTGCAGCGGGAT
This sequence comes from Methylobacterium sp. 092160098-2, assembly GCF_028920805.1. Classification (NCBI taxonomy): domain Bacteria; kingdom Pseudomonadati; phylum Pseudomonadota; class Alphaproteobacteria; order Hyphomicrobiales; family Methylobacteriaceae; genus Methylobacterium; species Methylobacterium sp. 092160098-2. The sequence goes on from NZ_JAQPZJ010000001.1 coordinate 3,269,834, forward strand.
CGCCTGCTTGTCACCGTCGGCGCCCTCGAGGACGAAGCGCACCGTCTCCCCGGCCTGAAGATCGAGCCGGCCGCCCTGAAGCGTGCCGATCCGGATCTTCGGTCCCTGGAGATCCTGCAGGATGCCGATCGGCCGGCCCACCTCCTTCTCCAGGTCGCGGATCGCCGCGTGGACCTTGGCGTGATCCGCCTGGACGCCGTGGCTGAAGTTCAACCGGAACGTGTCGACGCCGGCGAGGAACAGGGCGCGGAGCTGGTCCGGCGTGGAGCTGGCGGGACCGACGGTTGCGACGATCTTGGCGTGGCGGTGACGGCGCATGCGGGTCTCGCCCTCCTGGGGCTGTCTCTGGGAATCGAGCCGGGCGCTCGGTCGCGCCGCCGCCGCACATAACAGTGCCCGGCACCGCCGCGGCTCCGGCCAGGCGATGTTTGGCGCGGCGGACTGATTCGGCCGGCGCCTATCTGGCCGTCTCCCGGGCGATCCCGGCAAGCCCGGCGTCGAACACGCCGGTGATGTCGGCGACCGCGTCGGCGTCGCTCATACCCTCGGCGTCGAAGGTCGCGCTCCAGATCACCGTGGACCCTTCACCGTTGGGGCGGACCGCCAGTGTCGCGTTGTAGGCGCGCACCGGCAGGGGGCCCTGGATGAAGCTGTAGCTGTAGCTCATGCCGGTCTCGTCGCGCGCGGTCTCGACTTCCGCGATCGTGCCCAGGCCGCCCTTGACGACGAGGCCGCGGATCTGCGCGCGGATGCCGTCGTCGTCGTCCTCGCCCGACAGGATGCAGCGCTGAACCTGCGGGTGCCAGTTCTGGATCGCGCAGAAATCGCCGATCAGGGCCCAGACGGCAGCCGGCGGGGCCGGGATGTCGCGGCTGCGGGTGACTTCCAGGGCACTGGCTGGTCCGGCGGCCAGAAGGGCCGTACCGATCGCCGTGAGATAAGCACGTTGCACGGTTCGGTCTCCTGGCGTTCGGACTGTCATGACGCGACTTGGGGCGGAGCCGCCGTCACGGCGAGTCCCCGCTGAAGGTGCCGTCGCGGGCTCGGTGTGCTACGTCGCGCGCATCTGGATCACCGGAGATGCCCATGGACGATCGCGCTGCGCCGATGCGGCCCGCGACCTGGAGCGGCCCCCTGCGGACGGTCCTGACGACCGGAGCCTCACTTCTGATCGGTCTGGTGGCGCCGACGCTCGCCGCCGCGGGGCCGGACCAATTCCCGCCGGCCACGCCCCAGCCCTTCGAGACCTGCCGGGCCGATCTGATCGCCTGGGTCACGGCGCGGGCCGTGCCGCAGAGCCTCGCCGAGGCGCAGCTCGCCACCCTGACGCCCGATCCGGACGTGCTCGCCGCAACGCAGAGCCAGGGGGAGTTCGTCCGGCCGATCTGGGACTACATCGAGGCCAGCGTCACGCCGGCCCGCATCGAGGCCGGTCAGCGCAAGCTCGCCGAGCACGCCGACACGCTCGCGGCCATCGAGGCCCGGTACGGGGTCGACCGCCACATCCTGGTGGCGTTCTGGGGCGTGGAATCGAGCTACGGCGCCGTGCTGGACAATCCGGCGGTGGTGAAGCCGGTCGTCCGCTCGCTGGCGACGCTCGGCTGCAGCGATCCCAATCGCGCCACCTACTGGCGCGACGAACTGACGGCAGCGCTCCAGATCCTGGCCTGGAACCAGGCGCCCCTCGATCGGATGCAAGCGGGGCTCACCGGATCTTGGGCCGGCGCCATGGGGCACACGCAGTTCATGCCCAGCGTCTACCAGCGCGAGGCGGTGGATTTCGACGGCGACGGACGTCGCGACATCTGGACCTCGGTGCCGGATGCGCTCGCGTCGACGGCTCATTACCTCATCACCCACGGCTGGAAGCCCGGAGAAAGCTGGGGCGCCGAGGCGGCGCTGCCCGAGAATTTCGATGCGGCCCTCGCCGACGAGACGACGGTCCGCACCATCGCGGCATGGCGGGCGCTCGGCGTGAAGCCTGCGCGTGACCGCGCGATGCCGGACGAGGCCGAGGCGACCCTGATCCTGCCCGCCGGAATCCGCGGCCCCGCCTTCTTGCTGCAGCCGAACTTCGCGGTGATCCTGCGCTACAACACGACCCTGGCCTACGCGCTCACCGTCGCGCTCCTGTCGGATCGCCTGAGCGGCGACCCGGGCCTGGTGCACGACTGGCCGCGGGGCGACCGGCCGCTCACGGCCGACGAGCGGCGCGATCTGCAGACCCGGCTCACGGAGCGCGGCTTCGCCACCGGCGGGGTCGACGGCAAGATCGGCCCCAAGACGCGGGCGGCACTGCGCGCCTTCCAGGGGTCGATCGGATTGCCGGCGGACGGCTATGCCGACGCCACGCTGCTGGACCGGATCCGGGCGACGCCCTGAGTGGCGTCTACGCCAGGTAGGCGGGCTCGTCCCGGGCCAGCACCCGCTTGACGCTCTCCAAGTGCAGCCGCGCACTCTCGGCGCGTCCCGCCGCCTCCTGGGCCGCCACGTGCCTGACGATCGCCTCGGGCACGGTCTTGAGCGTGCGCCCCGTGCTCATGGCCAGGACCTGCGCCTGCGCGGCGCGCTCCAGATAGTAGAGATCGTCCCAGGCCTCCGCGATGGTCTCGCCCAGCACCATCACGCCGTGGTTCTTCAGGAACACCACGTCCGCCTCGCCGGCGCTCTCGGCGATCCGCCGGCCCTCGGACGCGTCGAGCGCCAGCCCGTTGTAATCCTCGTCCACGGCGATCCGGCCGTAGAAGCGCAGGGCCGTCTGGCCCGCCCATAGCAGCGGCTCGCCCTCCAGCATGGCGAGGGCCGTCGAATAGGGCATGTGGGTGTGGAACGCCGCCCGGGCGCGGGGCTTCAGCCGGTGCAGCTCGGCATGGATGTGGAAGGCGGTGGCCTCGGGCTGACCTTCGCCCTCGACGACGTTGCCGTGGAAGTCGCAGAGCAGAAGGCTCGACGCGGTGACCTCCGCGAAGGCGAGGCCGTAGGGATTGACCAGGAACAGGTCGGGCCGCTCCGGCAGCACCGCCGAGAAGTGGTTGCAGATCCCCTCTTCCAGACCGTTCCGGGCGGCCCAGCGCAGGCAGGCGGCGAGGTCGATCCGGGCGCGACGCACGCTGTCGGCGTTCAGGGGCTCGTTGCTGCGGGCGGGCGGGCTTCCCGGGGCGGTAACGGCGTGCGCCATGCGTGCGGGCTTTCCTGTTTCTCGGGATCGGGCCGGGGACTCGGCCGGTGCCGCACTCTATCTACTTGCGTCCCTGAGCGCAGCCGATCTGCGCTCAGCTGCGGCCGTCGGTGACCCCACCGACGAGGTTGAGGCCGAGCAAGAAGTCCGACGCAAAATCCGTGCGGATGACCGGCTCGCGGGGCACCGCCTCGCGCAGGAGATCGCGCTCGGCGCGCCGCGCCGCGACCGCCTCCTCCACCGACACGCGCCGGAACGACAGGCGCGCCCCGCCCCGGACCTGCGCCAGCCGCCCGAGATCCGGTCCGATGACCGTGGCGATCTTCGGGTAGCCGCCGGTGGATTGCCGATCGGCCATCAGGATGATCGGCAGGCCGTTGCCGGGGACCTGGATCGCCCCCATGGCGACGCCGTCGGAGACGATGTCGTGCCCCTTGGCGTGCTTGAGCGGCGTGCCGTCGACGAAGCAGGCCATCCGGTCGCCCCGCGGCGAGACCGTCCAGGGACCCGCCAGGAAGGCCTCGATCTGGTCGGGGGCGAAGTAATCGTCCTGCGGGCCCAGCACCACCCGGATCACCCGGCCGTCGCGGTCGAGCCAGGGGGCGACGAGCCGCTGCGGCGCCCCGTCCAGGGTCCGGCCCTCGGCGACGGGCAGGCGGTCGCCCGCAGCGAGGCCGCGCCCGTCGAGGCCGCCGAGCCCCGAGCGAGTATGGGTCGCCGCCGATCCGAGGACCGGCGCCACGTCGAGCCGCCCAGCGACCGCCAGATAGCCCCAGGCGCCCGCATCGCCGGCCCGCACGACGAGCCTCTGGCCGGGTTCCAGGGTGAGCGCGACCGTATCGGGCAACGGCACCCCGTCCAGCGCGACGCGGAAACCCGGCGCGAGCAGGACGATCCCGACGGTTCCGTCCTCCGCCGAGACGGTGACGCCGCCGGTGGAGATCTCGACGGCGGTGGCGTCGAGGGCGTTCGATGCCGCCCGGTTGGCGGCGGCGTGCATCAGCGGGTCCATGGGACCCGCGGCCGTGATGCCGTAGCGCAGGTAGCCGTGCCGGCCCCCGTCCTGCAGGGTTACGCCGGGTCCGGCGGACTCGATGACGAGGGCGAGCATCAGTGGGGCTCCCCGCGCCGGGCCACCGGCTCGCCTGCCGCCTCCCGGGCTGTCAGGGCGTCGAAGGTCGCGGAATCCACCGGTTCGAAGCGGATCTGGTCACCCGCGGCGACGAAGAAGCTCGGGTCGCGCTCGGGCGCGTAGAGACGGGCCGGCGTCGCGCCGAGCACGTACCAGCCGGTCGGCATCGGCACGGTCGCCACGGCGGCGAGACCCCCGCCGATCATGACGGCGTTGCGCGGATGCGGCGGCCGCGGGCTCGCGCGCCGGGGCACCGCCAGGGCCTCCGGCAGGCCGCCGAGATAGGCGAAGCCCGGCGCGAAGCCGTACATGTAGACCCGGAACGTCGTGGCGGAATGGGTCGACACCACCGCCTCCGGCGACAGCCCGCTGCGCTCGGCGACCTGCGCGATGTCCTCGCCATGCGGAGAAGCGTAGCAGCAGGGCAGGGTCCACAGGGTCGGACTGGACGCGCGCGCGGTCGCGCCCGACACCAGCGCCCGGACCCGTTCGGCGAGCGTCGCGCGGTCGAGCACCAGCGGATCATAGTGCAGCATCAGGGAGCGGTAGGTCGGCACGCGCTCCCGCAGCCCCTCGGGCGGATCCGCCCCGAGGGCGTCGTCCAGCGCCAGGACCCGGTCGCTGATCGCCGGGTCGACCGTGCTGCCGAACTCGACCACGAGGGCCGCCTCGCCGGCGTCGAGAAGCCGGGGCTCCGCGACCGCGCTCACGGCCGGAACGGCGCCAGCGTGACGCCCGCGCCCTCCAGTCGGGTCCGCACCGCGCGGGCCGTGGCGACGGCGTGGGCGGAATCGCCGTGGACGCAGATCGAGCGGATCGGCGTCGGCAGCGTCCGGCCGTCCGCCGTGAGGATCGCGCCCGCCTCGACCATGCGCAGGACCCGGTCGGCCGCCTCGCCGGCATCGGTGATCATCGCGCCGGGCTGGCTGCGCGGGATCAGGAGCCCGGTCGGCGTGTAACCGCGATCGGCGAAGATCTCCTGATGCACATCGAGGCCGCAGGCCTCGCCCGCCGGCACCTGGGCGGTGAGCGCGATGGCGAGCAGCGCGAGGTCGCGGTCCACGGCACGGACGGCCCGGGCGATCGCGTCGGCCACCGGCCGCTCCTCGGCGGCGACGTTGGCCAGCGCCCCGTGCGCCTTGACGTAGGTGATGCGGTGGCCGGCATAGGCGGCCAGCGCCTGGGCGGCGCCAATCTGGTAGGCGACGAGCCGCTCGATCTCGTCCGGGCTGAACGGCATCCGCCGCCGCCCGAAGCCCCAGAGGTCGGGGAAGCCCGGATGGGCGCCGACCGCGACGCCGCGCGCCTTCGCCAGCGCGAAGGTCCGGGCCATGATCTCGGGGTCGCCGGCATGGAGGCCGCAGGCGACGTTGGCCGAGGTGACGATCCCGAGGATCGCCGCGTCGTCGCCGCAGGCATAGGCGCCGTAGCCCTCGCCGAGGTCGGAATTCAGGTCCACGCTGGTCATCGCCGCCGCTCCGCGTGCCGATCGGGTCTCATAGGGCCGCAACGGGCTCCGGCTCGCTCGGATCCGCGCTGCAAGAATCGAGCGCGCGGCCCGCCGTCTCGGGCAACAGAAGCGCCGCGACGATCACGAGGCAATAGGCGCCCGCCGCCACGACGCCGATGGCGATGCCGAGTGTCAGCGAGCCGCTGAGATGGCCCACCACGGCCGGGCAGATCGCGCCCGTGGCGCGGCCGAAATTGTAGCAGAAGCCCTGCGCGGAGCCGCGGATCCGGCTCGGGAACAGCTCGCTCAGGAAGGCGCCCATCCCGGAGAAGACGCCGGAGAGGAAGAAGCCGAGGGGGAAGCCGAGGACCAGCATCACCGGGTCGGTGATCGGAATCAGCGTGTAGGCCAGGACGAGGAGACCGGCGCAGAAGCCGAACAGAATGAAGCCCAGGCGGCGCCCGATGCGGTCGGAGAGCCACGCGCTGGTCAAATACCCGACGAACGATCCGAAGATCAGCATCAGCAGGTAGCCGCTGGTGTTCAGGACCGAGAGGTTGCGCTCGGTCTTCAGGTAGGTCGGGAGCCACGTGGTCACCGCGTAGTAGCCGCCCTGCATGCCGGTCGCCAGCAGGCTCGCCAGCACGGTCCGGCCGATCAGCGGCCGGGAGAAGATGTCGAGGAAGCTGCCGGTATCGCCGACGTCGCGCATGGCGGCGCGCGTCTGCCGGTAGACTTCCGGATCCTCGATGTTGCGGCGGATCCAGAAGATCAGCACCGAGGGGAGGGCGCCGAGCCAGAACAGGATCCGCCACGCCACGGCGGGCTCCGCGAGGGCGAACACGGCCCAGAAGGCGATCGCCGCGCAGGCCCAGCCGACCGCCCAGCTCGACTGGACGAGGCCCACCGCCTTGCCGCGATAGCGGGCCTGGATCGTCTCGGCGATCAGCACGGAGCCCACCGACCACTCGCCGCCGAAGCCGAAGCCCTGGAGCGCGCGGGTGACGAGCAGTTGCTCGTAGGAGTGCGTGAAGCCGCTGAGCACCGTGAACAGGGTGAACCACGCGACGGTGGCCTGCAGGACGACCACCCGGCCGTAGCGGTCCGCCAGGATCCCGGCCGCCCAGCCGCCGATGGCCGAGGTTACCAGCGCGGCGGTGGCGATGTTGCCGGCCTCGACCTTGGTCAGGCCCCAGACCACGACCAGCGTCGGGATCAGGAAGGTATAGACCATGTAGTCGAACGCATCGACGCCGTAGCCCGCGAAGGCCGCGCCCAGCACCCGGCGCTCCGCCGGACTCGTGTCTTTCACCCACATGGCGCAACTCCTTGGCGGACAGGCCGTCATGCGGCCGGGAGGGTCACAGGAACGGCAGGTCGCGGTTGAGGAGGTCGGTGATCAGCATGTGACCGGGCGCGTGGGTGATGCAGAGCGGCAGCCGCGCCGCCATCGCCACCGCCTGGGGGGTGACTCCACAGGCCCAGAAGACCGGGAGCTCGTCGGGCTCGATCGGGACCGGATCGCCGAAATCCGGCCGCGCGAGGTCGCGGATACCGATCAGGCTCGGGTCGCCGAGATGGATCGGCGCTCCGTGGACCGCCGGCATCCGGGCCGTGACCTGCACGGCCTTGATGGCGTCCGCCGCCTTCATCGGCCGCATGGAGACCACCAGGGGGCCGTGGAACGGACCCGAGGGCCGTGTGGCGATCGAGGTCCGGTACATCGCGACGTTGCGGCCGAGGGCGACGTGGCGGAGCGGGATGCCCGCCGCGATCAGGCCGGCCTCGAACGAGAAGGAGCAGCCGAGGACGAAGGTGACGAGGTCGTCCCGCCACACGCCGGTCAGGTCGGGCAGCTCCGCCACGAGTTCGCCGCCCTCGTAGACGCGATAGCCGGAAACGTCGGTGGCAAGGTCGAGATCGCTGCCGAGCGTCGGAAGCGTGCGGGCGCCGGGCTGCGAGACGCCGAGGATCGGGCAGGGCTTCGGGTTCTGCTGGCAGAAGCGGTGGAAATCCTCCGCCATGGCCCGCGGCAGGATCATCAGGTTGCCCTGCGCGTGGGCGGGGACGAGACCCGAGGTGTGACCCCGGAACCGACCCGCGCGAATCGCGCGCCGCGCTTCCGCCGCATCGGCGAAGACAGGTGCTGCGCCGTCGGCGCCCAGGTGCTGGCTCACCGCGATGATCTCCCTGGCTGGTTGTCGAGCGCCGGGCCGGCATCGTCGGCAGCCCGGATTCCGCAAGATCCCGATCGCTTCAGCGATTCATGTCCTGCAGCAACGATCCCATCGCGCCGCAGGGCACGCCAATCGTGATTGCGAATGAGGCGCGATAAACCAGTCTTATCGGCCGGCGGCCCAGGTTTCGGCCACGTCCTGGGCGAGGCGGGCCGCATCCGCCACGAAATGGTGGGCTGGCCGCTTCATGTGCATCGCCGTGAAGGTCAGATTCGAGAGCAGCGGCTCGGCCGGCAGGACGCGGAGGGTGCCCGCGCGGATCTCGGCCTCGACCACCGCCGGCGGGATCACGCAGATCCCGAGGCCCTCGATGCCCATCTTCACGATGGTGGCGAGCGAGGCGCTGGTGTGGATCTGGCTCGGCAGGAGGTTCTCCTGCAGGACGAGGTCGCGCAGTTCGACATAGGGGCTGGTGTTGCGCGGGTAGGTGATGAGCGGATGGTGCAAGAGCGCGCCGAGGCTCAGGGGCGCGTCGCCCGGCAGCAGGCCCGGCGCGGCGATCCACGCGACAGGGGTGCTGAACAGGGCACGGTTGACGAAGCTCGGCAGGGTGATCGGACCCACGAGGAGTGCCAGATCGATCTCGTCGGCGACGAGGGCGGCCTGCATGTTCGGCGAGATGTCCACGGTGATGTCGACGCCGATCCCGGGATGGGCGGCGCGCATGCGCTCGATGAAGCGCGACAGCCACAGATGGACGATCGTCTCGGACACGCCGAGCCGCAGGGTGCCCCGCGTGCGTCCGGTCTCGTGAAGGGCCACGCTCATCTCGTCCTGCAGAGCCAGGAATCGCTCCGCGAAACCCAGGAGGAGACGCCCCCGCTCCGTCAGGGCGACGTCCCGGCTTCGGCGCTCGAACAGCGTGCCGTATTCATGCTCCAGGGCCGCGATGCGCTGGGAGACGGCCGGCTGGGTCGTGTTCACCTTCTCGCTGGCGCGGCGAAAGCTGGAGAGTTTCGCAACCCAGTAAAACACTTCCAAGCTGCGGAAATCCGCCATCCCGCGATTGTCCCGCTCCGCCGTCGTGGCCGATCATATCGCGCCCTCGCGCGCTGGCATGCAAGCCGTCGGCCCTCGCGTATCGGCGCGGGATCACCCCGTCCCGCCGCGAGGTCCGCCCGCCCGGATGACAGGGGCGCGGTTCAGGGCGATGGAAATTCCGAAAGCCAGGCGCTCCCGTGGCGCTTCGGGCGGCATCAATCAGCGCAGGCGCGAAGCCTGAGGTCCGCGTGAAATCCCTTCCAGAAGCACCGACAAGCGCCCGACATCGCGAGCGGAATGCTCAGGTGTGGGCGCAACGGTTTCGGGCGGCCCCACACATGCGGAAACCCCGGGAGCGGAATGCTCCCGGGGTTTTGTCGACCTCGCGACCAGGTTGATCGGGCTGGGATGCAAGGGTCGAGCGAGGGGCATCGCCATCCCGCGGCGACCGGCATGCAGAGGACCAGTCCCATGCCAAGTCTCCGCGAGGGGCGATGGCCCCTCGAGTCACGCTCGGCTTAGTACGAGCCGAACTTGTAGTTCAGGCCGGCGCGGACGACGGCGAACTCGGTCTTGGCGGCGGCGCCGTTGAGGTAGGCGGTGCCGTTCGGGGGCAGGAGGTTGCCGTAGAAGACGCCGCCGGCGGAGTTCTTCTGGCGGTCGAGGCTGACGTACAGGCCTTCGACCTTCAGGGTGACGGCCGAGGAGCGGAAGAAGTTCAGGAAGGAGTCGGTGGGCAGGGCGTACTCGACGCCGCCGCCGGCGGCCCAGCCGGTGCGGAAGCTGTCGCGGAAGCGGTTGCCGGAGAAGTTCTGGTCGTCCTGGCCGGATCCGTAGGCGAAGCCGCCGGTGCCGTACACGAGGGTGCGGTCGAAGGCGTAGCCGAGGCGGCCGCGGACGGTGCCGAAGTAGTCGAGGCCGTTGCCGCTGGTGGCGACGAAGGCGGGCGGGTTGGAGAAGGCGACGCCGGGGAAGCCCAGGAAGCTGTAGTTCTGGGTGGCGTTGGCGCGGCGGGCGAAGTCGACGTACTGGGCGTCGGCCTCGAAGCCGATCACCACGCCCGAGCCCGGCGTGAACTGGTAGTTGTAGCCGATCTGGGCGCCGCCCGAGAAGCCGTCGTTGTTGTTGCGGTTGTTGACGCTGACGACGCCCGAGGTGCCGGGGGAGTTGATCAGCGAGCCGCCCGGCAGGGCGTAGCTGGTGGTGTTGCGGCTGTTGGCGTCGAAGCCGTAGCCGGCGTTCACACCGACGTAGAAGCCGGTCCAGGTGAACACCGGCACCGGCGTGAACACCGGCGGCGGCGCAGCGCGGCGCGGCAGGTCGGCGGCGGACGCCGCGGCCGTGAGAGCGGTGAATGCAGCCAGAGAGGCCAGGATCTTGGTCATGTCCGTGTTGGTTCCGTTAGCAGCGTCTGCTGGTCTCGACGTATCAGGCGCGCGATCGGGAAGATGTAGCTCGCCGGCAACACTTGGAAATTCGCGCGCGTCCCGATCTCGGCATCCTTAACGGTTCTATACCGCAGAAATGTTACTCAAAGACGAACAGGAAGATCTATCGTCGTCTACGAGTTGTCCTCTGAGCCGCGGCGCGCAGGATTGCGCCGGCCTGCGTTTGGTCGGCGTGCCTGACCAAGCAGCCTGGAGGCCTGCTCCAATGCCTTCACCGCTCCCTTGCGGCGCGTGAGTTCGGCGGTCTGATGGTTGTCGCCATCGATGAAGAGAAGGGCCGGCAGGACGATGACCGCACCGACTGTCGTGGCGACTTGGTCGCTGCGGCGCTTTTCATCCTGCGGCCCAACCGCCTGTGCCGCCCGCGCGGAGACCCGTCCCGCCTCTTCGCGGATCTGCGCACAGGTTAAATGGCTGAGCTGAATCGGCGAAACCGACGTCGCCGCGACCTTCTCGTCGTGTGTTTATGCGGGGATCCTTAAGATACGGTCCAGATATCGGCTATGGCGTCGTCTGCAAAAATCGGCCGTTATCAAATTACAGGGACGAAAAGGACCAGCCATGAAATAGAAATTTATGTCGAATAACGTTCTGGCCGGGTCGATCTATCGCGATCGTGTGACCGATCGCACGGGTTGCACCGGGACGGCTGGACCGATGACGGATGACTTCCAGACAATGTTCGGGCCTCCGAGCGGCATTCCCGCGGCTCCTCGCCGGTTGCGACGCGGACTGTCGTTGCGCGGACCTCGATGGGCGGTCAGGCTCGTCGAACATGGCGCGTGCCGAGGGGGCATATCCGGGGACGAATCGGAACGCCCCGGGCTTCGCCGTCGACCCGCCCGCCGGCGGCCCGCCCCTGCCGCTCCGTGATCGTTCGCGGCTCGATCCGGGCCGCCGGCGGGCGGGCGCCGCCTGCGGGATCGGACATGAGCGCCGGACGACCCGCTCCGCCCGGATCCCCTCCGCGTTCGGCGCAGCCCACCGCGGTCCCGCTGCCATCGATCCGGTGGCGCTGGCGTGACCGTTGCACCTGAAGGTCTCCATCGGCAAAGACCCTGCCGCGATACGTCTCCGAACGCATCGAAGCGTCTCGCGACCGAGAATGGACCATGACGCACCAATGCGCAGAGGTATCGGCGATCGGCCGCGGACGGCATCGATGAAGGCGGCCGACGAAGGCGATCGCGTGGGCGCCATCTGCCAAGCCCTGCGCCGGGCCATCGTGGAACGGGCGCTGGCCCCCGGCGACCGCCTGCCCGAGGATGCCCTCGGCGAACGGTTCGGCGTGAGCCGCACCATCGCCCGGCAGGCCCTGTTGCGGCTGGCCGGGGAAGGCCTGGTCGACCTCCGCCGCAATCGTATCGCCGTCGTGGCGACGCCGAGTTGGGAGGAGGCGCGTGACACCTTCGACGTGCGCCTCGGCCTGGAGCGGCTCGTGGTGCGCCGCCTCGCCGGACAGCTCAGCCCCGAGCAGCGTCAGATTCTGCTGGATCAGATCGCCCGCGAGGAGGCCGCCCGGGGCGGGCCCGAGGCGCTCTCGATCCGGCTCGCGACCGAATTCCATCTGATGCTCGCCGAGATGACCGGCAGCGCCGTGCTGACCCGGTACGTCGCCGAACTCGGCTATCGCTGCGCCCTGATCCTGTCCCTCTACAGCCGGCCGCATTCCTCGGACTGCGCCGTGAGCGAGCACCGCGACATCGTCGCCGCCCTGGTCGCGGGTGATGCCGAACGCGCCGCCGCGCTCATGGACCACCACCTCGATGCGGTCGCCGAGCGGGCGCGCATCGTGCCCCCGACCCCGCGCGAGCGCGATCTCGGACGCCTGCTGGCGCCCTACGTCGCGGGCGGCGGAGCCTGAGCCTTCGGCGTCAGGCCGTGAGGCCGTGCTTCGTCAGCAGACGCTCTGCGCTGTCGTTCCAGACCTCCATCCCGACGATCAGGCCGTCGCGCACGGTGAAGCGGTCGACGTAGCGGTTGCCCTCGAAGGGCGTGCCGTCCGGCCAGGCGCCGTAGAGCGTCCCGAGGCTGTAGACCGTCGTGACGCCGTCGCCCGGGACCACGTCCAGCCGCTCCATCCGCTTCTTCACCCAGGCGTAGCGCCCGGCATTGAAGGCCGTGACCTCGGACGGATGGTTGAAGACCCGCGCGCCGGTGAACACGATCCGGGTGCCCGGCGCCATGTAGCGGGCGGCCGTCTCGGGATCCGGGACCATCGAGGCCTCGAGATAGGCGGTGACGTTGGCGGCGTCGCGCGCGGTCGCCGCGCTGTGGGTCACATCGGTCATGGCAGGCCTCCTGTCGGCCCTAACGTGCCGCAAAAGGCCGGTCCGTGCATGCAGGAAGTGTATGCACTTTGACACGCGATTGAGCACATTATGCCTCCTAAGGTGCACGCACGCGGCGCCGGGAGCGGCCGAGCACCGGAATCTCGCTGGCATGGAGGTTGCGGTCTTCTGGGGCGACCCGCCCCCGGAGACACGCCATGGCCTCCTTCCTGCCCCCGACCCTGCGCCGCTTCGCGGTGACGACGAGCGCGCTGCTCGGCCTCGCGGTCTCGACCGCGCAGGCGGCCGACACCGTCAAGATCGGCCTCGTGACGGCCCTGAGCGGCCAGTCCGCGAAATCCGGCGAGGCCATCTCCCGCGGGATCGGGCTCGCCATCGACGAGATCAACGCCAAGGGCGGGGTGCTCGGACGGCCCCTCGAGCTCGTGGCCCGCGACGACGAGGCCAACCCGTCCAAGGGCGTGCTGGCGACCCGCGAGCTGATCCAGCGGGTCGGCGTCGTCGCGGTGGTCGGCGGCCTCGACACGCCGGTCTCGATGGCGATCGTGCCCATCGCCAACCAGATGAAGGTGCCGTTCATCGGCCCCTGGGCGGCCGGCACCGGCATCACCCGCAACGGTGCCGCCGACAATTACGCCTTCCGCGTCTCGGCGGTCGACGCCCTCGTCGACGAGGCGCTGGTCGCCTACGCGGTGAAGACCTACGGGGCGAAGAAGCCCGGCATGATCCTCGTCAACAACGCCTGGGGCGAGTCGAACCAGAAGGGCCTCAAGGACGCCCTGCAGGCGGCCAACCTCCCGGCGGCGGGCATCGAGAAGTACGAAGCCAACGACGTCGACATGGTGCCCCAGCTGTCCAGGCTGAAGGAGGCCGGGGCCGACGCGCTGTTCCTCGTCGGCAATGTCGGTCCCTCGGCCCAGGTGGTGAAGTCCCTCGACCGGATGGGCTGGTCGGTGCCGGTCGTCTCGCATTGGGGGCCGGCGGGCGGCCGCTTCGACGAGCTCGCCGGCCCGAGCGCCGCCAAGGTCCACTTCATCCAGACCTTCACCTTCGCGGGCAACACGTCGCCGAAGGCGAATACGGTGCTGGACGCGCTCAAGGCCAAGTACCCGGCGATCAAGTCGATGGCCGACGTCACCCCCGCCGTCGGCATCGCCAACGCCTACGACGCCACGCACTTGCTGGCGCTCGCCATCGAGGCCGCGGGTTCCACCGAGGGCCCGAAGGTCCGCGACGGCTTCTACAAGATCGGCACCTATCCGGGTCTGATCAAAACCTACGACAAGCCCTTCGCCCCCGGCCAGCACGACGCACTCGGCCCGAACGACTACGTGTTCACCCGCTTCAAGGACGGTGAGATCGTCGCGGTGACCAACTGAGCCCCGCGATGCTGACCTCCATCCTCGTCAGCGGCCTCGGCCTCGGCAGCATGTACGGGCTCGTGGCGCTCGGCTTCCACGTCACCTACGCGGTGTCGGGGACCGTGAACTTCGCGCAAGGCAGCGTCGTCACCCTGGGCGCGGTCCTGGCCTACGCGCTCGGCGTCACCCTCGGCTGGCCGATGCCGGCCGCGATCGTCCTGGCGCTCGCCGGCTGCGCCCTGTTCGGCCTTGTGGTCGAGCGGGCGCTGGTCCGTCCGTTCGTGGCCCGCGGCTCGGATGCGTGGCTCCTGGCGACGGTGGCGGGGGGCATCGTCCTCGACAACACCGTGCTGTTCACCTTCGGCAAGGAGCCGCGCAGCCTGCCCTCGCCGCTGGCGACGAAACCCGTTGAGATCCTCGGGACCGGCATCTACCCGTTGCAGCTCGTGATCCCGGTGGTCGGGATCGCCCTGGCCTTCGCGATCCGCACGGTGTTCCGCCGGACCGATCTCGGCCGTGTCCTCCTCGCCGTGGCGCAGAACGCCGATGCCGCCCGCCTGATGGGGATCGACGTGCGCCGCACCGTGGCCTGCGCCTTCGCGCTCTCGGCGGTGCTGGCCGGCATCGCGGGCCTGCTGATCGCGCCGCTCTTCTCGGTGTCGGCCGAGCTCGGCACGCTGTTCGGCATCAAGGCCTTCGCGGTGGCGATCCTCGGCGGCATCGGCTCCGCCACCGGGGTGATCCTGGCGGGGCTGCTCTACGGCCTCGTCGAGGCCGGCGTCACCGCCACCCTCGGCTCGACCTACACGCAGCTCGTGGTGTTCTCGGTGATCATCCTGGCCCTCACCCTGCGCCCCGACGGCCTGCTCGGCCGCGCCGCGGTCAACAAGGTCTGACGCGATGCCGTACCTGCGCTCGGCTCCGGTGACGCGGCTTGGCATCGCCGGCCTCACCGCCGCCGCGCTCGGCCTCGTCGCGCTGACCGCGGGCTACAGCCACTTCGTGATCGCCCTCGTGGCGCTGACGACGGTGGCGGGGGTCGGCCTCAACGTGCTCCTCGGCCTGACCGGGCTGATCTCGTTCGGCCATGCCGGCTTCTACGCGATCGGCGCCTACGCGAGCGCGATCCTGACGCTCCAAGGCGTCAGCTTCTGGCTGGCACTCCCGGCGGCGGCGCTGATCGCGGCGCTCGTCGGCGGCCTCGTGGCGGTGCCGGCGATGCGGGTGAAGGGCCCCTACCTCGCCATGCTGACGATCGCCTTCGGCTTCATCGTCGAGCACGGCCTGATCGAGGGCGGCGAGCTGACCGGCGGCCAGAACGGCTTGGTCGTCACGGACGCGCCGACGCTCCTCGGCGAGCCGGTGAGTGCGGCCGGGCTCGCGGTGCTGGCGGTGCTAGCGGCCGGCGCGAGCCTCGCCGGGTTCGACCTCCTCGCCCGCAGCCGCCTCGGCCGGGCGATGCGCGCCGTGCGCGACGCCGACGTCGCGGCCGCGGCGCTGGGCTTCGATCCGGTCCGGGTGAAGGCCCTGGCCTTCGCGATCTCCGCGGCCCTGACCGGCCTCGCGGGGGCTGTCCTGCCGCCGCTGATGCTGTTCATCGCGCCGAGCTCGTTCCCGTTCTCGCAGTCGATCCTGTTCGTCCTGTCGGTGATCGTCGGCGGTGCCGGCACGGTGCTCGGCCCGCTCCTCGGGGCGCTCGTCACCGTGCTGCTGCCGGAGGCGCTGTCCGGCCTCGCCGAGTACCGCCTGCTGTTCTTCGGGGTCGCGACCCTCGCGGTGCTCTGGCTGGTGCCCTCGGGGCTGGTCGGCAGCCTAGCCCGGCTGCTGCCCCGCGGCCGCGCCGCGCCGGCCGCCGGGGACAGCGAAGAGGTGTCGCTGCCCGGCACGACGGCGCGCGATCCCCTGGTCCTCGAGGGCATCGGCATCCGTTTCGGCGGCATAACGGCTGCGGAGCGGGTCGACCTCACCGCTCAGCCGGCGGCGGTCACCAGCGTGATCGGCCCGAACGGGGCCGGCAAGACCACCGTGCTGAACATGATTTCGGGCTTCTACCGCCCGACCGCCGGGGCGATCCGGCTGGGAGGACGCGACCTCGCCGGGCGGCCGGCGCACGTCGTCGCCCGCGCCGGCATCGCGCGCACCTACCAGACCACGCGCCTGTTCGGCTCGCTCCCGGTGGTCGACAACGTCGCCCTCGGCTTCGCGCCGGGCCGGCTGTGGCGCCGCGCGCGGGCGCAGGACCGCGCGACGGCCGCGTCGCTCCTCGCGTTCGTCGGCTACCGGGGCGCCCTCGACCGCTTGGCCGCCGAATTGCCCCATGTCGACCGGCGGCTCGTGGAGATCGCCCGGGCGCTCGCCGGCGGCCCCACGGTGCTGCTTCTCGACGAGCCCGCCGCCGGCCTGTCGCGGGCCGACACCGACCGGCTGGCCGGCCTGATCCGCCGGATCGCCGACAGCGGCGTCGCGGTCGTCCTGGTCGAGCACGACATGCCGCTGGTGATGGGCATCTCCGACCACATCCTCGTCATGGATGCCGGGCGCCCGATCGCACGCGGCACGCCCGCCGAGATCCGGCGCGACCCGGCCGTCCTGCGCGCCTATCTCGGCGGCGCCGACACGCCCGCCCGGCCGCGAAGCACGCCGTGGCAGGGGCCGGCGGATGCCGTCCTCTCCGTCCTCGACCTGACGGCCGGCTACGGCGCCGCGCCCGTCCTCGATGGCATCCATCTCGACGTGCGGCCGGGCGAGACCGTCGCCCTGCTGGGCGCCAACGGCGCCGGTAAGTCCACGGCCATGCGGGCTCTGGCGGGACTGCTGCGCCCGGTGGCGGGATCGATCGTGTTCGACGACCGGCGCGTCGAGGCGCTGCCCGCGCACCGGATCGCCCGCAGCGGCCTCGTCCTGGTGCCGGAGGGCCGACAGGTCTTCCCGGAGCTCAGCGTCGTCGAGAACATCCGCCTCGGCGCCTTCGGACGCGGGACGCCGATCGACCCGGCCGAGGTCGAGCGCCTGCTCGACCGGTTCCCGCGGCTGCGGGACCGGGCAGCGAGCCGGGCGGGCCTGCTCTCAGGCGGCGAGCAGCAGATGCTGGCCATCGCCCGCGGGTTGATGGCGCATCCGCGCATCCTGCTCCTCGACGAGCCGTCGCTGGGCCTCGCCCCGGCGATGATCAACGCCCTCTACGCCACCGTGGCCGAACTGCGCGACGAGGGCGTCACCATCCTGATCGTCGACCAGATGGCGGCGCTCGCCCTCACGGTCGCCGACCGCGGCTACGTGCTGGAGCAGGGCCGGGTGGTCGCGCGCGGAACCGCCGCGGCGCTGTCGGCGGACAAGGGGCTGGAAGCGGCCTATCTCGGTGCGGCGTAACAGGGTCTCCACATGGACACGAATGCGGGCCACGGCCGCTACAGCTTCAGCGCGCTCCCGGACCGGCCGGTCTACGACTGGCCCGAGGGCAAGCGCCTCGCCGTCTATGTCGGGCTGAACCTGGAGACTTTCGCGTTCGGCGAGGGCCTGGGCGCCGAGCTGGCGCCGGGCGGCCCGCAGCCGGACGTGCTCAACTACGCGTGGCGCGACTGGGGCAACCGGGTCGGCGCGTGGCGGATCGCCGAGATGCTGGACGCCCTGGCGATGCCCGCGAGCGTGCTGGTCAACAGTAACCTCTACCGGGACTGCCCCGGGCTGATCGAGGCGTTCCGCGCCCGCGGCGACGAGATCGTCGGCCACGGGCGGACCAACGCGGAGCGGCAGGGCACCCTCGACGAGTCCGCCGAGCGGGCCCTGATCGCCGAGACGACGGCGGTGATCGCCGCGCAGGAAGGCCGCCCGCCTTCCGGCTGGCTCGGCCCCTGGATCTCGCAGTCGCGGGTGACGCCCGACCTGCTCGCCGAGGCAGGCTACCGCTACCTGCTGGACTGGGACCACGACGATCAGCCCACGTGGTTCGCGACCCGCAACGGCGGCCGGATCCTGACGGTGCCGTACCCGCAGGAACTCAACGACATCCCCGCCATCGTCGCCCGCAAGGAGACGGGCCGCCAGTTCGCGGACGCCATCGTCGACGCCTTCGACGAGATGTTGGAGCAGGCGCAGGCCGCGCCCCTCGTCATGGGCATCGCGCTCCACCCCTACATCGTCGGACGACCGCACCGGCTGCGGCCCCTGCGGCGGGCGCTCCAGCACATCGCCGACCACCGCGGCGGCATCTGGCTCACCACCGCCGGGGCGATCGCCGACCACATCGTCGCGCAGGAGGCCGGGCCGCGCTGACGCGGCCCCAGTCCGGGCCGGGGGGCCTCAGAGCACCTGCGACAGGAACCGGCGCGTGCGCTCGTCCTGGGCGGAGGCGAAGAAGGTCGCGGGCGGGCCGTGCTCGACGATGACGCCGCGGTCGGTGAAGTAGATGTGGTCGGCGACGTCGCGGGCGAAGTTCATCTCGTGCGTGACGAGCATGCAGGTCATGCCCTCCTCGGCGAGTTCCCGGATCGTCACCAGCACCTCTTTGACCGTCTCCGGATCGAGGGCAGCGGTGACCTCGTCGAACAGCATCACGTCCGGCCGCATTGCCAGCGAGCGGGCGATGGCCACGCGCTGCTGCTGGCCGCCGGACAGCTCGCCGGGATAGGCGTTCTCCTTGCCGGCCAGCCGGACCTTGGCGAGGAGCGCCCGCGCCCGCGCCTCGACCTCTCGCTTCTCCTGACCGAGGACGTGGATGGGAGCCATCATCACGTTCTGCAGCGCGGTCTTGTGCGGGAACAGGTTGTATTGCTGGAACACCATGCCGACCTTGCGGCGCAGCGCCAGCTTGTCGAGCCGCGGATCGGTGACGTCGATCCCCTCGACCTCGATCGAGCCCGCGGTGACCGGCACCAGCGCGTTGATGCAGCGGATCAGCGTCGACTTGCCCGAGCCCGAGGGGCCGATGATGCAGACGACCTCGCCCTTGCGGACGTCGAAGCTGATCCCCTTCAGCACCTCGAACGTCCCAAAGGACTTGTGCACGTCGGCGATGCGGACGATCGGCTGATCGGGCGTCCAATTCGGGGACGGGGTGGCGGCCGGGGTCGCGCGCATCATGGTCTCAGCGGGTCTCGAAGCGGCGTTCCAGAGCGGCGGTGAACCGGTCGATCGGGTAGCAGTAGAGGAAGAAGCAGAGCAGGGCGAAGCCGTAGAGCGGGGCGAACAGCTCGGGGCGGCCGCCCTCGGCGGCGTGCACCTGTGCGGTCAGCGTCAGCATCTCGGTGACGCCGACGATCGACGCCTGCACCGTCGCCATCGCGATCAGCGAATAGACGTTCATCCAGGGCGGCAGCATCCGCTTTGCGCACTGGGGCAGGATGATGCGCCACATCGTCTGCCGCCGGGTGAAGGCCAGGGATTCGGCGGCCTCCCACTGGGTGTTCGGCACCGAGCGCACCGCGCCGCGGACGATCTCGGCGACGTTGGCCATGACCGGCAGGCTGAAGCCGAAGGTCGCCTTCACCCAGTCGGGCAGCGGCACGCGGAGGCCGAACACCGTGATCTGGAACGGCACGAGGAACATCACGAAGAACAGCAGCACCAGCCAGGGCACGTTGCGGAAGACCTGCGTGGCGCACCACGCGAGGCGGGGCAGGATCCGCCCCTCCGCCAGCATGGCCAGCCCGAGCCCGATGCCCGCCACCGTGCCGATCGCCATCGCCATCAGCGAGATCGCGACGTTGAAGGCGAAGCCCGTGAGCAGGAGCGGCGCCCACTTGATCACGACCTCCAGCGGCGACAGCGCGGCGGCCCCACCCTGCGCCCAGGCCGGGACGGCGACGAGGGCGAGCCCGGCGAGCAGCCAGAGATGGGCCGGGCGCAGGCGCGACGCTGCGCGGTCCTTTGGGAGCGCGAACGGCAGGAGGACCGGCAGGTCCCCCGGTCGCCGGCCCTGCGAATCTGGGGCGCTCATCGGCCGTATCCCGGGATGCGCAGGGCGCGCTCCCAGCGGTGCATGATCCAGACGAGCACGCCGACGAGGACCGCGTAGGTCGCCAGCAGCACCAGCATCATCTCCAGGACGTTCTGCGACTCGGACCAGATCTGCTTGACCGCGTACAGGGTCTCCGGGACCGCGATGGCGTAGGCCAACGTGGTGGTCTTCAGGAGGTTGATGAGGTTGTTGTTCAGGGCCGGCAGGCATACGCGCAGGGCCAGCGGCAGGACGACGTACCGGTAGGCCTTGAAGCGGGTATAGCCCAGGGCCTCGGCGGCCTCGACCGTGGTCCGGGGCACGGCCTCGATGCCGGAGCGGAAGATCTCGACATTGAACGCGCCCGCGAACAGCGACAGCGAGATGATCGCCCACTGGACGTTGTTGAGGATCGGCGCGCGCAGGCCGTCGGCCGAGCGGATGTCCGGGAGCAGCGTCCCGAGGCCGAAGTAGAAGAAGAAGATCTGCACGAGCGGCGGCGTGTTGCGGAACACCACCACGAAGCCGTTGACCAGCGCCCGCAGGACGCGCGACGGCCCGCTCTGCAGGAGCGCCCCGACGGCGCCGATGACGAGGCTCGCCAGGATGGTGCTGATCCCGAGGATTAGCGTCATCCGCAGGCCGGCCACGTACCGGTCCCAGTCGTAGGGATCGTAGAAGATTGTGAAGTTGAAGCCCGTGGTCTCGTAGAGCTGCTGGAACCACGCCTGGATCGTGGCGATCATCGCGGGTGAACGCCCGGCTTCGTCGTGCAGGCGCGCATCAGTTGGTCGCGTTCTTGTACTTCTCGTACATCGCCTTCGAGTAAGCGGTCGGCTCGATGCCCCACTTCTTCTCCTCGTTGACGATGAAGCCGGTCTTCATCCAGTCCTTGGTGGCGTCCTCGACCGCGGCTTGGAGCGTGGTGTTGCCCTGCGCCACCGCCATCATCCACGGGGCGTCGAGGATGCCCTTGAGCGGCAGCGCGTAGTTAGCCTTCCAGTCGTCGTCGAGCAGCTTACCCTGCAGCATGCTCTGGTCGTAAACGTAGCCGATGCAGTTGCCCTGCTTGAGCGCGAAGAGCGGCTTCTCGGATCCGTCGAAGGCGACGATCTCCGCCCCGTAGGTCCGCGCGACGTCCTTGTTGTACCAAGCCCCCGAGGTGGCGCAGACCGGCTTACCCTTGAGCTGCGCCCAGTCGGTGATGCCGGACGACTTGGGCAGCAGGACGTTGACGAAGTCGGAATAGTAGTTCGGGTCGATCGCCTGGACGACGCGGCGGCGCTCCGGCTTGTCCGAGAGGGTGGCGATCAGCAGATCGACCTTGCCCTGCTGCAGGAACTCGATCCGGTTGGCCGAGACGACCGGCACGAGTTCGAGCTTCACGCCCAGGCGCTTGGCGAGGTCGGCGGCAAGGTCGGGCTCGAGGCCGATAATCGTCCCACTCGGGTCGCGGAAGCCGAACGGCTTGTAATCCGCCTTCACGCCGACGATCAGCGTCCCGCGCTTCTTGATCGCGTCGACGCCGTCGGCGGCCGTGGCCCGGCCGGGCAGCGCGACGGCCGAGAACGCCGCGAGCGCGGCCAGCGCACCGGTCGTCAGAAGGGTGCGGATCGTGAGGCGCATCGGATCTTTCCTGCTCGGGTCAACCGATCTTGGCATGGTTTCTAGCAATCCACGAGCCATTAGCCGGCGCATCAACTGAAACGTGCCAAGGCGAAGGGCGTGAGATCGACTGTGCCGCCGGTCCCGGCCAGTTCTGCCGCGACGGCCTCGCCGATGCCGGCCGAGTGCTTGAAGCCGTGCCCCGAACAGGCGGAGACCACCGTGACCCGGTCCATCGCGGGATGCCGGTCGATGATGAAGCCGCGGTCGGGGGTCACCGTGTAGACGCAGGCCGCGGCCTGGACGACCTCCGGGGTCGCGCCGGCCACCCGGTTCGCGACGCGCAGCCGGTACATCTCGGCGGATTCGGACAAGTCGACGCGGCGCTCCACCCCGTCTGCACTGGTAATGGTGTCGTACTGCTCCGTGGCGACCTTGATGGACCCGTCGAGCGGCGGGAAGCCGTAGAGGTATTCGGTGTCGCCCGTCCCGTACATCCAGATGAAGACCGGCGAATGCGGCCCGTAGGCGGTCTCGTCCGCCAGCGCGTACCAATGCAGGAGCTGACGGCGGACGGTCAGGAGCCGGTCGAATGGGCTCCCGAGCAGCGGGGCCGTCCAGGCGCCCGCGGCCACGACGGCGCGGTCGGCCAGGATGGTCCCCTCCGCGGTGTCGATACGGACGCCGCTCCCGTCCTGCTGCAGCCCGACCACCGCGCAGTTCGTGCGGATCTCGGCGCCCGCGGCCCCCGCGCGGCCGAGCTGCACCGCGAGGCAGCGCTCCGGGAACACGTAGCCGCCGCCCGGCTCGTAATAAGCCTTCTCGTCGCCCGCGAGGTTGAGGAATTGCGGGAACCGGCGGGCCACCGCCGCACCGTCGAGCACCTCGTGGGCGATGCCGGCCCCCTGTGCCGCGCTAATCGAGCGTCCGACGAAATCCGGCTTCCCGTGATGGGACGAAGTGCCGTGGCCGGGTGCCATGACGAGGGCGCCGCAGGCATTTAGCAGGGTCTCGCCGGTCTCGGCCTCCAGCTCGCGCCAGATGCGGTGCGAGGCGGTGACGAAGGGAACGTAGTCGGCGCCCTCACCGACCGCCTGCCGGGTGATCCGCGTCTCGCCGTGGCTGGACCCGAGCGCGTGGGGCGGCGCGAAGCGGTCGAGCCCGATGACCGCGGCGCCCCGCTTCGCCAGCTGGTAGAGCGCGGCGCTGCCCATCGCGCCGAGTCCCAGAACGGCGACGTCGTAGCGGCGGCTCACGGCCGGCACTCCTGGAGGCTGCCGGGACGGGACGCCGCCGCAGCGCGGAACGGGGGCAAGTCGGCAGGTCGAGGCATCCGGAGGCGGTCTCGCGCGGCACGGGAAGACGACACACAGGATGATGGATGCCAAGCATCGCGTTTGACCAGGACGGACGGTTTCTTGCACGGCTGAGCCGTGTGAGGCCGGAGAGCGCTGGCGGAATGGATGCAGAGACCGCAGATTCACCGCAGGAGATCGGCTTCATCCTCGTGCCTGGCTTCGCGCTGATGTCGTTCGCCTCGGGCTGCGAGCCGTTCCGCGCGGCCAACGATCTCGCCGGGAGACCGCTCTACCGGCTGCGCTACTTCGGCGAGGCGGAGGGCCGGGTCGCCGCCTCGTCGGGCGCGGAGGTCCCCACCGAAGCGCTGCCGCGCCAGCGCGGCCATCTCCATACCCTCTTCGTCTGCGCGGGCGGCGAGCCGACCGGGTGGGACAGGCCCGAGATCCACGCGACCCTGCGGCGGATGGCTCGGCTCGGCGTGCGCATCGGCGGCATCTCGGGCGGTCCCTACCTGATGGCCGCGGCGGGCCTTCTGGCCGATCGCGCGTTCACGCTCCACTGGGAATATGCCGGCGCCACGGTCGAGACCTTCCCCGACGCGCGCCTGAACCGGGCGCGCTACGTCGCCGACGGCGATCGCCTGACCTGCGGCGGCGGCGTCGCGCCCCTGGAGATGGCCCACGCCCTGATCGCCGAGCGCATGGGTGAGGCCTTCGCCCGCCGCGTCTCCGACTGGTTCCTCCACACCGCCATCGGCGCCGCCGACGACCCGCAGCGGGCCTCCGCGGTCGAGCGCTATGGAATTCACCATCCGGCCCTGCTGACGGTGCTGGAGACGATGGAGAAGACGGTGGAGGCGCCGCTCGGCCGCCTCGCCATGGCGCGCCTCGCGTCCATCAGCCCACGCCACCTCGACCGGCTGTTCCTCGAGAAGCTCGGGTTGAGCTTCTCGGCCCAGTACAGGGCCATCCGCCTCGCCCATGGACGGCGTCTGCTGCGCCAGAGCCCGCTCCGGATCGGTGAGATCGCAACCGCCTGCGGGTTCGCGAGCGCGGCCCATTTTGCCCGCTGCTACCGGTCCCAGTTCGGCTGCAGCCCGTCCGCGGAGCGAGCGTGACGACCGTTCGGGCAATCCGAGCGGTCAGTCCCGCGCGTCCGGGAGAGCCTTCGGATCGGCGGTCTCCTCCCGGCGCAGCGCGACGCCGCTGGTGCCCTGGGCCAGCATCGCCCGCAGCAGCGCCTCCATCTGCCCGGCGGCCGCCTCGACCGAAAGGCCGCCCTCCCGGATGTTCGAGAGGCAGTTGCGCCGGGAATCGGGCAGCCCCGGCTCCGGGCCGAACGTCACGTAGCAGCCGAGGCTGTCCGAGGCCGACAGGCCCGGCCGCTCCCCGATCAGCACCACGACGCAGCGCGCCCCGAGCCGCGCCCCGATGGGATCGCCGATCGCCACCCGCCCCTGGCTCGCGACGACCACCGGGGCGAGGCTCCAGCCCGCCCGGCGCACCCGCGCGGCGAGCGCGGAGGCGGCGGGGACCGCGTTCAGCGCGACCGCCGTGGCCGAGAGCCCGTCCGCGATCACGATGGCGACGTCGAAGCCCGGCCCGTGCCCGTCGAGCACCGTGGCGGATTCCGGAGCGAGGCTGCGGCCCCGGTCCGGCCGGCGCAGGTACTCCGTCCGGTCGGACGCGGCGGAGCGGACCTCGACCGACTCCAGGCCCTGGGCCCGCAGAGCTGCGCCGATCGCGGCCGCGTCGAGGGGCGTCCAGACCGCCTCGCGGGCGCGGGCATGGTCGAGGCCGAAGGCGAGCGCCGCGCCGGTGGGAAGGCCGGCGCCGTGCGCGCCCAGGGCGATGCGGGCCTGGGTCAGCCCGCGCAGATCGCGCAGCGTCGGGGTGCCCGCGTGGGCCGGCTCGGCCGGCTCGCTCACGCGGCCCGCCCGGGCAGGAGCCGGGTGGCCGCGGCGAGGGCCGGGGGCAACTCACCCGTGGCGCTGGTGAGCCGGCCCTGCGCGTCCGTGATGCGCACGTCGCGCAGCCACGCCTCGAATTCCGGGGCTGGCGGACGGCCCAGGGTCTCGCGGGCGAAGACCGCGTCGTGGTGGGACAGCGACTGGTAGTTCAGCATCACGTCGTCCGCCCCCGGCACGGTGATGACGAAGTTGACGCCGGCCGCGCAGAGCAGGGTCAGGAGCGCGTCCATGTCCTCGCCGTCGGCATCGGCATGGTTGGTGTAGCAGACGTCCACGCCCATCGGCAGGCCGAGCAGCTTGCCGCAGAAGTGGTCCTCCAGCCCGGCCCGGATGATCTGCTTGCCGTTGTACAGGTATTCGGGGCCGATGAAGCCCACGACCGTGTTGACGAGGAGCGGGTCGAACTCGCGCGCCACCGCGTAGGCGCGCGCCTCCATGGTCTGCTGGTCGACGCCCCAATGGGCGTCGGCCGAGAGGGCCGAGCCCTGGCCGGTCTCGAAATACATGACCTGACCGCCCGCCGGGCAGCGGCCCAGCGCCCGCGCCGCCTCCGAGGCCTCGCGCAGGACGGCGAGGTCGACGCCGAAGCCGGCATTGGCCTTCTGCGAGCCGGCCACCGACTGGAACACGAGGTCGACGGGCGCGCCTTTCGCCATGGCCTCGATCGCCACGGTGACGTGGCCGAGGCAGCAATGCTGGGTCGGCACGTCGAGGCGCAGCCGCAGGGTCTCCAGAAGCTCGACGATGCGGATGTAGTCCGGCAGGGAATCGGTGGCCGGGTTCACCCCGATGACCGCGTCGCCCGAGCCCATCAGCAGGCCGTCGAGGGCCGAGATCAGGATGCCCTCGGACGAATCGGTCGGATGGTTCGGCTGGTTGCGGGTGGCGAGGCGTCCGGGCAGGCCGATCGTGGAGCGGAAGCGCGTCACCACCGGCCGCTTGGCGGCCACCGCGACGAGATCCTGCAGCCGGCAGATCTTGGAGACCGCCGCGACCATCTCGGGCGTGAGGCCGGGCGCGAGGGCGGCGAGCGCCCGCGCGTCGGCGGCGGGGGAGAGCAGCCACTCGCGGAAGGCGCCGACCGTGAGGGACGAGACCGGCGCGAAGGCCGCCGCGTCGTGCCGGCGGGCGATCAGGTCGGAGACCTCGTCCTCCTCCGAGGGGATCAGCTCCTCGGCCAGGAAGGTCTTCAGCGGCAGGTCCGCCAGCGCGATCTGCGCGGCCAGGCGCTCCACCGGCCCGTCGGCGCAGAGGCCGGCGAGCTGGTCGCCGGACCGCTCCGGCGTCGCCTTGGCGAGGAGGCGGCGCAGGTCGGGGAAGGTGAAGCGTGTGCCTTCGATCGTCGTCGCGTAGGCCATGGCGGGCGCTCCCGGCGCGCTGTCGGACGTCCAGAAGACCCGATCCTGCAGCATGTCGAGGCCGCCGGGGAGCGGGAACGGCACCGCCATCGGCGAAACTGACGCGTTCCGTCCGGGATCGCGCGCGGCGGATGCCCGCCCTCAGGCCGGGAGCACGACCACCTTCGTCTTGACGGGCGTCTGCGCGTAGAGATGGATCATGTCCTGGCTGAGCAGGCCGACGCAGCCGCTGGTGATGCCCGTGCCGATCGATTCGGCGTCGCTGCTGGCGTAGATCGTGTAGAGCGTATAGGCGCCGTTCTGGTAGAGGTGGAGCGTGCGGGCGCCGAGCGGGTTGTCGAGTCCGCCGGGCATGCCGCGGGCGTATTTCGCCGCCTCGGGCTGGCGCCGGATCATCTCCTTGGGCGGGGTCCAGGTCGCCCATTCGGACTTGCGACCGACATACGCGTTGCCGTTCCACAGGAAGCCCTGACGGCCGACATTGGCGCCGTAGCGCGTGGCAGCGCCGTCGCCCTCGATGCGGTAGACGTAATAGTTGGCGGGATCGACGACGATCGTGCCGGGCGCTTCCGACGAGGCGTACTGGACGGTCCGCCGATAGTATTTCGGGTTGACCTTGCTGATGTCGACCGCCGGGATCGGGAATTTCTCGTTCGGCATCGGCCCGTAGGTCTTCGCCGCCTCGGCCATGAGCAGGGTGTCGGTCGTCCCGCACCCGCCGAGCGAGAGGGCGCCGATTCCGAGAGCCGAGCCGGCCAGGAACGACCGGCGGCTGAGAAGCCCCGCGTCGGGTCCGGGGCGCCCGCGCTCGTCGAGCCCGCCGGCCATGCGATCGTCCGTCATCATCGCCCTGGACTTCCCTGTCCTGCAGCCCGGCGCGACCGCGCAACGTGCCTCCGTCGCGCGAAAGGCCAAGCTTGAGAGTGCCGCGTGCCAGCGCGCCTGGCAAGCTTGTCTCTACAGAGCCGAGAGCAGGCGAATTGCGTCGCAAGTGTGGTCGATATCCGCGATCTCCAGACTTCGTCGCCGAACATCCGATGCGCATGGGCCGGCCGCGCGTGTCCTTCGGGACGGTGTCCCGATCCCGCCTGCCGATGCGCGGCAGGCCGGTCCCGTCGCCGCTTCAGGCTTCCGGATGTCGCCTGAGGGCGTTCGAAAGTCTCAGAACTGCACGCCGCGGGTCAGGCTGCCGTCCACCACGAGGTTGGTGCCGGTGATGAAGCTCGCGGCCGGGCTCGCCAGGAAGACGGCCGCGCGGGCCACCTCCTCCGGACGCGCCATCCGGCCGGTCGGGTTCAGCCGGAGCGCCTCGGCGAACAGCGCCGGGTTGCCGGTCTCGATCTGGTGCCAGACGCCGCCCGCGAAGTAGGTGTTGCCGGGCGAGACCGAGTTGGCGCGGATGTTCCGGGGCGCGAGCTGGAAGGCCAGCCCCTGCGCGTAGTGGATCAGCGCCGCCTTGAAGGCGCCGTAGGGTCCGGCCGCGAAGTCGATCTCGCGCCCGGAGACGCTGGAGATGACGACGATCGCGCCGGCCTCGGAGCGTTCGAGGAACGGCATCGCCGCCTCGACCGCCGTGACGGTGCCCATCATGTCGACCGTGAAGCCGCTGCGCCACGCCGCCTCGTCGCTTCCGACGGCCAGCGCGCTCACGTTCGGCACCACGATATCGAGGCCGCCGAGCTCCCCTGCGGCCTCGGCGACCCAGCCGCGCAGGGCGGCGGGATCGGCGACGTCGAGGGCGCGCCCGGTCGCCGCCACGCCCTTGGCGCGCAGGGCGTCGACCTTGGCGGCGACCTCCGCGGCGTTGCGGGCGCAGAGGGCGACCGCCGCCCCCTCGTCGGCAAGCAGGTCGACGATCGCCGCGCCGATGCCCTTGGTGCCGCCGGTCACCAGCGCCCGGCGGCCTCTGAGCCCGAGATCCATGCCATCCTCCTCCGTCGCCGATCAGGCGTGGGCGATCGCCTTCGTGATCGAGGCGCCGAGCGTGTACTTCGGATCGACCATGTTGCCGAGCCGCACGCGCCCGCACTGCGTGAGCAGCATGTAGGCGTCGATCTCGTCGAAGCCGAAATCGGCGGCGAGCCAGCGGACCAGCTCCCGGTAGGCGATGCGCGCGGCGTCCTCCATCGGCCGGGCCGAGCCGATCGTCATGTAGAAGTCGGCGGTCTCCAGCCGCGGCCAGCGGAAGGTCCAGCCCTTGATCAGGTCGATCTGCACCGTCGTGTGGGTCGGGTGCTCCACCGCTACGCCGCAGAGCTCGCCGTCGCCCTGCGCGGCGTGGCAGTCGCCGAGATACAGGAGCGCGCCCTCGGTATTCACCGGCAGGTAGATCACCGCGCCGACGCCGACGTCGGGCAGGTCCATGTTGCCGCCGTAATAGTCCGGCTGCAGAGAGGAGATCGCCTCGATCTCCGGCGAGGTGCCGATCGTGCCGATGAACGGCTGGTAGGGCAGCGTGATCCGGTCGTTCCAGCGCACGCCGTTCTCGGCCGTCACCTCGAGCTTGCGCACCCGCTCGGGCAGGGACGGGTTGAGGAGCGCGGTGTCGCCGGTGGCGACGAGGCCGCCGAATTCCGGCATGATCAGCGTCGTACCGCAGGGCTGCGGGCCGCGCGGCCGGATCGAGCGGATCGCCACCGCAAGGCAGTCGCCCTTCTCGGCGCCGTTGACGTAGATCGGCCCGTTCTGCGGGTTGAGATAGGGGAAGTTCAGGATCTGCGTCGGGCTGTCGGTCTCGTGGCGGATCTTGCCCTCGAAGGCGTCGTGGGTCTCGACGGTGACCACGGCGCCCGGATCGACGGTGAGGACCGGCTCGGCGAAGGGCCCGTAGACGTAGTGGTAGCGGCCCTGCTCGGCCTCGGTGATCGTGTGCTCCTGGCCGGACTTGCCGCCGGCGACACCCTTGCGGGCCATGATGGACTGATCGAGCCACTGCATGGTCGTCTCTCCCTTGGTTGACGGATTGAGGTGTCAGACGGCGAGGTGGCGCCGGACGAGGTCGCGGTCGTCGAGGTCCCGGGCCGTCAGCTCCGCGACGATCCGGCCCTTGTCCATGACGTAGCTGCGCTGGGCCATGGCGCGGATCAGGTCGAGGTTCTGCTCCACGAACACGATCGTGACCCCGGTACGGCGGTTGAGATCGACCAGGGTGCGGCCGATCTGCTGCACCACCGAGGGCTGGATGCCCTCGGACGGCTCGTCGAGGAGGATCAGGGCGGGTCCGCCGACGAGGACGCGCCCGATGGCGAGCTGCTGCTGCTGGCCGCCGGAGAGGGTTCCGGCCCGCTGCTTGCGCCGCTCCCGCAGGATCGGGAACGGCCCGAAGGCGCGCTCGTAATCCGGCCGCTCGCCCTTCGGCAGCAGGGACGCGCCGACCGTCAGGTTGTCGGCGACGCTCATGCGCGGGAAGACGTCGCGGCCCTGGGGCACGTAACCGATGCCGAGGCGGGCGCGCCGGTGGGCGGCGAGGCCCTCGACCGCGGCGCCCCGGAAGGCGATGCCGCCCCCGGAGGCGGGCAGCAGCCCGACGAGGCTGCGCATCAGCGTCGACTTGCCGACGCCGTTGCGGCCGATCACCGCCACGATCTCACCAGGCCGGACCGCGAGGTCGACCCCCTGCAGCACGGGCTTGCCGCCGTAGCCGGCCCGCAGGCCGGTGGTCGCGAGAAGCGGCTCAGGCATCGGCGACACTCCGCAGGGGTGGCGCATCCGTCTCGCCGAGGTAGATCGCCGCCACCCGCTCGTCCGCGATGATCGCGTCGGTGGTGCCCTGGGCGAAGATGCGCCCGACATGGAGCACGGTCACCCGCTGGGCGATCTGCCGGACGAAGGCCATGTCGTGCTCGATGGCCAGCACCGCGACGCCGTCGCGGTTGAGGGCCTGTACCATCGCGCCGGTGGCGAAGGTCTCGTCCGGCGACATCCCGGCGGTGGGTTCGTCGAGGAGGAGCAGGCGCGGCTTGAGGCTGATCGCCATGCCGATCTCCAGCCACTGCTTCTGCCCGTGGCTGAGATTGCCGGCCCGCTCGGAGGCCGCCGCGCTGAGGTTGAGGAAGGCGAGCAGCCGGCGGATCTCGGCGCCGAGCGAGGCCCCCTCGAGATGATGCTGGAGCGCAATCTCCAGGTTGTGGGCGACCGACAGGCTCGGGAAGATGCCCGGGACCTGGAACTTGACGCTCATGCCCCGGCGGATCCGCGCGAAGGGCTTGAGCGCGGTGATGTCCTCGCCGGCGTAGAGGATCTGCCCCCGCTCCGGCGTGTATTCGCCCAGCAGCAGGCGGAAGAAGGTGCTCTTGCCGGCGCCGTTCGGCCCGATCAGGCAGTGGATCTCCCCCGCCGCGAGGGCGAAGTTCACGTCGTTGGTGACGTGGAGGCCGCCGAAATGCTTGCTGAGAGCGCGGGTCTCGAGGAGCGGAGTCATCGGCCGGCCTCCCGGCGGCGCAGGCGGCCGAGCCCGCGCATGGCTGCCACCACCAGGCCGTCGGGCGCCGCCAGCACCACCACGACGAGGAGCAGGCCCATCACCACGAGGGCGTACTGGCTGCCGTAGATCGTCAGCGCCTGGAAGCCGCCGAGGACCACGAGCGTGCCGATCAGCGTGGCCGTCAGGTCGCCGCGGCCGCCGACCGCGACCCAGATCACCGGCAGCGCGGCGGCGGTGAGGCCCATGCTGGAGGGCGTGATGTACTGGCCCCAGGCGGTGTAGAGGGTGCCGCTCAGCCCCGCGAGGGCCGAGCCGATCACGAAGGCGGCGAGCTGGTAACGCCGGACGTCGTAGCCCAGCATCTCGGCCCGTTCCGGGTTCTCGCGGATCGCCACCAGCACGTTGCCGAACCGGGCGTTCACCAGGATGCGCAGCGCGAGGTAGACGACGATCAGCAGACCCAGGAGGCCGTAATAGAGGGCGACGTCGGGAAACAGCACGATTTCGCCGTCGAACCACGGCACGGTCAGGGGCGGCATGCCGCTCATGCCGTTGTAGCCGTTGAGGCGCGCCGCCCCGATCTTCCATTCCGGGCCGGCGGTCTGCGCCATGAAGCGCTCCAGGGCGAGCGTCACCGACAGGGTGATGATGCCGAGAAACACGCCGCCGATCCGGCCGAAGAATAGGAAATAGCCGAGGAGCGCCGCCATGACGGCCGAGAGGGCCACCGCCAGCACCAGGGCCGCCAGGGTGAAACCGTAGGCGGCGCCGACATTGAGGGTGAGCACCCCGTAGGCGTAGCCGGAGAGGCCGAAGAAGGCGGTCTGGCCGAAGCTCAGCGCGCCGCCATAGCCCCAGATTAGGCACAGGCCGAGCGCCATGAACACCCAGCAGAAGAAGTAGGCGGTGTTGCCGACCGTGTAGCCGTCCGCGAACCACGGATAGGCGATGGCGGCGGCGATCACGATCGCGAACGCGGTCCAGAAGGCCGGCCCGCGTCCCAGGGTCTGCGGGCCTTCGAGGCGCCGGAGCAGGGTCATCGCCAGACTCATCACCATGGCCTCACGCCCGCTCGCGCAGGATCAGGCCCGAAATGCCCCGCGGCAGCACCCGGATCACCAGGATCACCGCGACGAGGAGCCCGATCTGCCCGAAGAGCTGGCCCTGCCACGTGGTGAGCAGTGCCCGCACCGTGCCGAGTACGAGCGCCGCCGGCGCCGTGCCGAGGAAGATGTCGGCGCCGCCGACCACCACGGTGACGAAGGCCTCCATGATGAAGGTCGTGCCCATGGTCGGCACGATGGTCATGGTCGGCGCGTAGAGCCCGCCCGCGAGGCCCGCCAGCGCCGCGCCGAGGCCGAAGGTCAGGGCGTAGACGGTGCGCGTGTCGACGCCGAGGGCCTCGGCCATGTGCGGCACCTGGATGGTGGCCCGCGCCAGGGTGCCGAAGCGGGTGGCGTTGAAGGCGAGGTAGAGCCCGGCCAGCACCGCGACGGCGGCGACCATCAGGACCACGCGATAGGTCGAGTAGGAGTAGCCGCCGACCGCGAAGCTGCCGAGCGGCGTGCCGATCCCCGGCATGCTGGAGCCCAGCAGGATCAGCGTGCCCTGCGTCGCCGCGAGGCTGATGCCCCAGGTTGCCACGATCGTGTCCAGGGGCCGGCCGTAGAGGTGGCGGATGACGAGGCGCTCCATCACCATGCCGACGGCGCCGGCCGCGAGCGCCCCCGCGAGGATGCCGAGGGGCAGGGGCAGCCCGGCCCGCGTCGTCGCCGCGGTCACGTAGGCCCCGCACATGATGAGTTCGCCGTGCGCGAGGTTGATGACGCCCATCATGCCGAACACCACCGCGAGACCGCAGGCGGAGAGCACCAGGAACGAGAACGCGTCGCCGATCTGGTAGAGGAACGTGAAGGCGTGGGTCAGCAGATCCATCCAGGAGGCCCGATCATGACGGAGGGGGCCGGGGCGCACGGGCCCCGGCGGTATCGTGCGCCTCAGGGCTTGGGCGGGTTGCTCGGCGTGTACTGCGCCATCGGATCCTTCTGCGTCAGGTCGCAGCCGGCCTTCCCGAGCCAGTAGGGCTGGATGTTGTCCCAGGTCTTCGGGAACGAGATCGCGTGCTTCTCGTCGACCTTGGCGAGGGAGATCGTGTGGGAGGCGTGCTGGCTCTTGGGGTCGATGCAGACCTTGCCCTCCGGCGCGTCCACGCAGACGTCGCCGGCCGCGATGACCTTGCGCAGGTCGGCCCGCTTGGTCGAGCCGTTCGCCCGCTCTACCATCTGCTTGTAGAGGTAGACCGCGAGGTAGGAGTTCTCGGCCTCCTGGTTGACGTAGGGCTCGTTCGGGAACTTCGCCTTCCACTTGGCGAGGAAGGCCTTGCTCGACGGGCTGTCGACCTCTTCGATGTAGTTCGTGGTCACGTACATGTTGGCGAGGCTCGGGGGCTGGAAGCGCTTGTGCTCGTAGCCCTGGCCGATATTGACCGAGGACCCCATCGGGATCTTCAGGTTCGCGGCCGCCGCCTGCTCGTAATAGGAGGCCTGCGCGGTGCCGACGAGCAGCGTCATCAGGATGTCGGGCTTGGCCTTCTGGATGTTCTGGATCGTCTGCGAGAACTGCGACACGCCGAGGGGGATGAATTCCTCCCCGACCATCTCGCCGCCGTTCTCCTTGACGATGTTGCGCACCCACTCGGCCGAGATCTGACCGAAATTGTAGTCGGCCGCGATCGTGTAGACCCGCTTGCCGAACTTCTCCATCATCCACGGGATCAGCGTCGAGAATTGCTGCTCCGGCACCGCGCCCGTGATGACCATGTGGCCGTCGCAGACGCCGCCCTCGTACTGGTTGTTGTAGAAGACGAAGCCGTCGAGCTGGTCGACGATCGGCCTGTAGGCTTCGCGGGACGCGCTGGAGAAGCCCGCGAAGACGGCGTTGACCTTGTCGCGCTGGAGCACGCGGCGCATGAATTCCTGATAGCGCGTGTTGTCCGACTGCGTGTCGTAGATCACGAGTTCCAGCTTGCGCCCGGCGATGCCGCCGGCGGCGTTGATCTCGTCCGCGGCGAGTTGGATTCCGTGGACCTTGCCGATCGTGGCGAGGGCGAAGTCGCCGGACTGGTCCTCGAGGACGCCGAGCTTGATTGGGTCGGCGGCGCGGGCCGCGGGGGCGGCCAAAGGTGTGCTCAGGAGCAGGGCGGCCGCGAGGGCGGACAGGCGGGATCCGCGGGGCGTTCTCGGCATCAGGGCATCCTCGTCTTCGGGGGGGCGAAAGAACTTCAGGATCGGGCCAGTCGCGGCGCCACGGTGGGCGCCACGGGAGACGGCCGGGCGCGGATCAGCGTTTCGCAGTACGCTTCGAGGGGTTGGCGGGCGCGCATCGCTTCGCGGCGCAGGGCCTCGTAGGCCGCGTCGTCGTCGAGGCCGTGCTCCTGCATCAGCCGCAGGATCGCCTTGACGACGTGGCGCCGGCCGCGCCGCCGCTCCTCGT
Source organism: Methylobacterium sp. 092160098-2 (assembly GCF_028920805.1). Classification (NCBI taxonomy): domain Bacteria; kingdom Pseudomonadati; phylum Pseudomonadota; class Alphaproteobacteria; order Hyphomicrobiales; family Methylobacteriaceae; genus Methylobacterium; species Methylobacterium sp. 092160098-2. The sequence goes on from NZ_JAQPZJ010000001.1 coordinate 3,303,993, forward strand.
GGCGGGCCAGCCGTTCCTCGAGCACGCGCCGCCGGTTGTGCTCGTTCACCGCGAGGAACAGAGCGGCGTAGACCGAGGCACCGTGGATCGGCTTGCGCAGCAGCCCGGTGGCGCCGAGCTGGAGCAGCCCCTTGAGCCGGCTGGGCGCCTCGGCGCCGACGAGCCCGACCACGGGCACCGGTGGCAGATCGGAGACGGAGCTCGCCGCGATGCCCGGCAGCGGCAGGTCGCCGTCCACGATGACGATGTGGCGCTCGGGGTCGAGGCTCTCGAAATCGAGCCAGGGCGCTTCGCCGGCCGGGACGACCGAGGCGACCGTGAGCCCCAGCTTCAACAGGGTGCCGGCGAGAACGTCGGTGGCGGTGCCCGGCGGCGCGATCAGCAGGGCCTGCGCGCCACTGAAGTTCTGGATCAGGCGGGGATTCATCATGGCACCACCCGCAGGCGCGGACGCCGGCTCACCGGCACGACGCGCGGGTCGCTGCGCACGAGATAGGGATCCGGCGCCACCGGCTCGTCCGCCTGCGCCACGATGCTGAAGCGGGCCGCCGCCGTCGAGAGGCCGATCCGGGGCGTCAGACAGGCATGGAGCGTGGTCTCGTCGAGACGGACCGGCCCCTGCGGCGCGTCGAACGCGTCCATGCAGGCGGTCCTGCGCACCGTCGCGGCGTCCTCCGTCCCGGCCCGCGCCAGCGCCCGCGCCAGGAGATGGACCGCGATGTAGGAGGATTCGGTATCGGCCGACGCGGTCGGCCCGTCCGGAAAGCGCGCCGCATAGGCGGCCGTGAAGGCCCGGTTTCGGGGAGAGTCGATCGACGTGAAGTAGACGCTCGACGACAGGTGACCGTCGACCGCCTCCGGCCCGATCTCCTCCAATTCCGGCTCGGCGAGGCTGCAGCTCGCCACCGGCAATGTCCGCGGCTGGTCGATGCCGCGCGCGCGGCAGGCGTTCCGGAAATCGCGGAAGAAGCGATACGCCGACGTCCCGATCAGGGTGTTGAAGACGAAGTCCGGCTTCGCGTCCAGAATCGCCTCGATCACCTGCCCGAGGGCGGTCTCGCCCACTGCGAGATAGCGTTCACCCGTGACCTGGCCGCCCGCGATCGCCAGCGTCTCGCGCAGGATCCGGTTGTTCTCCCATGCCCAGATGTAGTTGGACCCGACGCAGAAGGCGGTACGGCCGCCCCGGGCGAGCAGGTATCGGACCAGGGGGACGATGTGCTGATTCGGTGCGGCGCCGGTGTAGATCACATTCGCCGACGTCTCGAAGCCTTCGTAATGCGATGGATACCAGAGCAATCCATCCCGCTTCTCGAAGATCGGGATGATCTCCTTGCGGCTCGACGAGGTGTAGCAACCGACGACGTGGCGGATGCCCGCGCCGAGGAGCTGTTCGGCGCCGGCGACGTATCCGGCGAGGGCGCCCTGCGGGTCGCAGATCACCGGCTCGAGGGTGATGTCGCCCTGCGCGTTCACTTCCTCGACCGCCAGCCGTGCCCCGTTCAGCATGGCCCGCCCTACGAGGCCGTAGGGACCGTCCGTGGAGAACAGGATGCCGATGCTGTGATGGCTGAGGCCCATGCAATCCTTCAGAACGCAAAAAGCCCGCCAGTGCGTGAGCACTGCGGGCGGCATCGCCGGGAAAGGTCGAGACATTGTGGCGCGAAATTGGGCAGCTTTGCCCCGCGCCTGAAAACTAGGCTCTTCGGTTATGAAGCCCGTGTCAAGGCCCGCGCGGTCCTTTCGGAGGTTGCGTCCCGCCCCTCTCTGCGCGGCCTTCGACGCGGCTCTTCAGCCCTGCCACCCGTTCCTTCCGGCGCGGGACCACGTCAGCTTCCGCGATAGGTCGCGTAGCTCCACGGCGTGACGAGCAAGGGGACGTGATAGCGCCCGTCCGGGTCGCAGACCCCGAATCGGACGGGGATGACATCGAGAAAGGGTGGCGATCCGTCCAGGCCCGTCCGGGCGAAATACGCGCCGACGTGGAAGAGCAATTCGTAGGTGCCGGCCGACAGGGTCGCCTCGTCCAGCAGGGGACCGTCGGTCCGCCCGTCGGCATTGGTGACAGCCGAGGCGATAGGCTCCGCCGTCCCGTCGGCGGCGAGGCGGCGCAGTTCGATGACCACGCCGGCAGCCGGCCTGCCCGAGGTGGTGTCCAGCACGTGCGTCGAGAGATGGCCCATGGCGAGAATCCTATCGACGACCCGTCCGCGGGCCCGGCGGAGGCGAAGGCGGGTGAGACGAGCACGCGGATCCCGCAGGTGCAACCCGAAAAGAGGACGTCATCCCTCCAACCGCTCCTCACGTCTCCGAACCTTCGCGCGCGGCATCGGCGCGCCGGCACGGATCCGAGGACTGGTCGCAATCCCGGCTCTCGCGCCAGGCTGGCGACAGGCGCCGATGATTATTCCGATTTCCGGAATGATGTGCTGCGCAGAACGCGCATTCCGCCGAAGCCGCGACGGCAGCATTCTACCGTCGCGGCGCGGGGCAATCCCGGCCACCGACGGAGAACCGCCACCATGAAGCTCTACCATCATCCCCTCTCGGGCCACGCGCACCGGGCTCGCCTGTTCCTGTCCCTGGTCGGCGCGCCGCATGAGCTGGTCGAGGTCGACCTGAAGGCGGGCGAGCACAGGACACCGGCCTTTCGCGCGATGAACCCGTTCGGTCAGGTACCGGTGCTGGACGACGACGGCGTGATCGTCGCCGATTCCAACGCCATCCTGGTCTACGTCGCGAAACGGCTCGGCCGGTCGGATTGGCTGCCCGAGGATCCGCAGGGCGCGGCGGCGGTCCAGCGCTGGCTATCGGTCGCGGCGGGTGAACTCGCCTACGGACCGGCCGCCGCCCGGCTGATCACGGTCTTCGGCGCCACGTTCAATCCGGAGGAGGTGATCGCCCGGGCGCACACGCTTCTGGCGCGGCTCAAGGCGCATCTCGATGGGCGGGACTGGCTCGCGGCCGAGCGGCCGACCATCGCGGATGTGGCACTCTACAGCTACCTGGCCCGGGCCCCGGAGGGCAACGTGGATCTGTCGAGCTATGCGAACGTCGAGGCGTTCCTGCGCCGGGTCGAAAGCCTGCCGGGCTTCGTCCCTCTCGCGAAGACACTCGCCGGCCTCACGGCCGCGGGGTGACCGGCAGGCCTGGATGCAACCGCATCCGGGAGCGGAATCGAGCGGAGGGCGCCATGATGGATGACGGTCAGACCTTTGCGAAGCTGCCGACCTGGCATGCCGGCGAAAAGTCCATTCAGGAGACGGTCGGCGCCGCCGAACGGATGGAAATGATCGGACAGAGGGTGGTGCGGGACTTCATGCCCGATCAGCACCGCGCCTTCTATGCGCAGATTCCCTTCGTCGTTCTCGGCAGCGTCGACCGGCGCGGCGATGCCTGGGCCACGCTTCTCGCCGGCGGCCCGGGCTTCATCACCTCACCGACACCGACGGCCCTCGACATCGCCGTGCGGCCCGACCCGGGCGATCCCGCGGCTGAGGGTACGGGGGAGGGCGACGCGATCGGTCTCCTCGGGATCGAGCTGCACAGCCGTCGACGGAACCGCGTCAACGGGATCGTCCGATCCACGGCCGGCGGGATCCTGCACTTCGACGTCGATCAGAGTTTCGGAAACTGTCCGCAGTACATCCAGCTCCGCGACATGACCGTCCTCGGGGATCTTCGCGCGCCCGTCGCTGCCCCGGTCGAGGAGCGCGCGGATCTCGACGAGGCGGCGCGGTCCCTGATCGCGGCGGCCGACACGTTCTTCGTGGCGTCGTATGCCGACCGCGAGGGCCGGCGCCAGGTCGACGTCTCGCATCGCGGCGGCAAGGCGGGCTTCGTCCGTGTCGCTGCGGACGGTACGCTCACGATCCCCGACTTCGCCGGAAACCTGTTTTTCGCCACCCTCGGCAACATCCACCTCAACGGCAGGGCAGGGCTGGTCTTCACCGATTTCGCGACGGGTGATCTTCTCCACCTGACCGGCGACGCCGCCGTGATCCTGGATTCGCCAGAGCTCGCCGCCTTCCAGGGCGCCGAGCGTCTCTGGAGCTTCCGGCCGCGCCGGGTCATCCGTCGGCGGGGCGCCCTCCCGCTGCGGTGGTCGTTCCAGGCGGATGGATGGTCGCCGAACGCGCTGATGACCGGCGACTGGGTGGAGGCGGCCGATCGCGTCCGGGCGACCGAGCGTGCCGCGCATTGGCGGCCCTTCCGGGTGACGAAGATCACCGACGAGAGCCGCTCCATCCGGTCCTTCCATCTGGCTCCGGACGACGGAGCCGGACGGCTCTCGCACCGTGCGGGCCAGCATCTCCCGATCCGCGTGACGCTGCCCGGAGCGGACGCGCCGGTGATCCGCACCTACACGCTCTCGGTCGCGCCCTCCGACCCGACCTACCGCATCAGCGTGAAGCGCGACGGCATCGTCTCGCAGCACCTGCACGACCGCCTCCAGGTTGGGGACATCATCGAGGCGCGGGCGCCCGGCGGCGATTTTTCCCTCGATGCCCACGCGGCGCGCCCCGCGGTGCTGCTGGCCGGCGGCGTCGGGATAACGCCGCTCCTGGCAATGCTTCGGCACGTGGTCTACGAGGGCCTGCGCACCCGCAACATCCGACCGACCACGCTCATCTACGCCGCACGTGCGCGGTCCGATCGCGCCTTCGACGCGGAATTGTCCGAGCTGGCCGCAGCGGCACAGGGCTCCGTCCGGATCGTGCGCGTCCTGAGCGACGTCTCCGACGCCCGGGCCGGCGTCGATTACGAGGCCGCGGGCCGGATCGACATGGCGCTGCTCACGCGCTTCCTGTCTTTCGCCGATTACGACTTCTACCTGTGCGGGCCGCCGACCTTCACGCAGGCGCTCTATGACGGGTTGCGCGGCTACACCGTGTCGGACGACAGGATCCACGCGGAGGCGTTCGGCCCCTCCGCGCTGGTCCGGACGGCGGGGTCGGAGGGCGCCACGCCGCCCCGCCCGCCACCCTCAACGAAACCGGTGCCCGTCGCCTTCCTCGACACCGGCAAGGAGGCGCGCTGGACCCCCGAGTCCGGTAGCCTCCTCGACCTCGCCGAAGCCCGCGGCCTCGCACCCGCCTTCAGTTGCCGGGAAGGCAGTTGCGGGACCTGCCGCACAAAGCTGCTCGCCGGCGCCGTGACCTATCGCAAGGAACCGAGCGCCGCCGTAACTGAGGACGAAGTGCTGATCTGCTCGGCCGTGCCCGCCGAAGGCACGGACCGGGTGCAGCTTGCGCTGTGACGCCCGGCACGCTTCACCCGACTCCGTTTTCCACCTTCCGGGATCGTCGGCGGCCGATCATTGTGCGCGGCGTCGATATCGGGCCCGGGTCCCGCAACCTCGCGCACCCCAGGAGTACACCATGTCCCGTCCCCCGCTGCCGCCCTTCGATGAGCAGAGCGCGATCGCGAAGGTCCGCCTCGCCGAGGATGGCTGGAACGGCCGCGACCCGGCCAAGGTCGCCCTGGCCTACACGACCGATACCCGCTGGCGGAATCGCGCCGAGTTCCTGAACGGACGCGCGGAGGTGGAGGCTTTCCTGACCCGCAAGTGGAACCGGGAGCTCGACTACCGCCTCATCAAGGAGCTCTGGGCCTTCACCGGTAACCGGATCGCCGTGCGCTACGCCTATGAGTACCACGACGACAGCGGCCACTGGTTCCGGGCCTACGGCAACGAGAACTGGGAATTCGCCGATGACGGGCTGATGCGCTACCGGCACAGCAGCATCAACGAGCTGCCCATCGCGGAAGCGGACCGCAAGTTTCACTGGCCCCTCGGACGCCGGCCGGACGATCATCCGGGCCTGAGCCATTTCGGGTTCTGATCACCGGCCCGGCGGGTGAGGGGAGCCTGGACCGGGCGTCGGCGGCGCGGTCCGTTTCGCGAAGCCCAGGAGCGAGGCCTTGGATCGTTGGCAAACCATGCGCGTCTTTGCCAAGGTCGCCGAGACGGGGAGCTTCGCGCAGACCGCCCGCCTCCTGCACATGAGCCCGCCGGCCGTCACGCGTGCTGTGGCGGCCCTCGAGGAGACCATCGGCGCCCGGCTCCTGATCCGGACGACGCGCTCCGTGAAGCTCACGGAGGCGGGCAGCCGCTACTACGAGGATTGCCGGCGGATCCTGGCCGACATCGCCGAGGCCGAGTCGGCGGCGGCCGGCTCCAATGCGACGCCCTCGGGGACGCTCGCGGTCACGGCCTCCGTGCTGTTCGGGAAGATGCACGTCCTCCCGATCGTGACCCACTACCTCGACACCTACCCGACCATGTCGGCGCGGACCCTGTTCGTCGATCGGCCCGTCAACATCGTCGAGGAAGGGATCGATGTCGCGATCCGGATCGGCCGCTTGACCGATTCCGGATTGACGGCGGCCCGGGTCGGGTCGGTCCGCCATGTCATCTGCGGCGCCCCGGCCTATTTCGCGCGCCACGGCGTGCCGACGACGCCGGCGGATCTGAAGCGGCACCGGATCGCAGTCTCCACCGGCGCCTGGGCGTCGCCGGAATGGCGGTTCGCGGGGAACGAGCGGGTGGTCGTCCATCCCACCCTTCAGAGCAACACCAACGAGGTTCCGATCGCCGCCGCCCGGTCAGGCTGGGGGCTGACGCGGGTCCTGCACTACCAGATTGGCCCGGATCTGCTCGAAGGCCGCCTCAGGATCGTGCTCGACGAGTACGAGGAGGCACCGATACCCGTCCACGTGCTGTATCCCGAAGGCCGGCGCGCACCCGCGAAGGTGCGGACCTTCGTCGACCTCGCGGTGTCGCAGCTGCGCGCCAACCGGACTTTGAACTGAACCATCGCGGCGCAGCCGCCGACCCGGCCGAGTGCGGTCGCATTGGTCGCAGCCCCGGATGAGGAAAGGGTGGTTCACTCTCAGGTTAGCTTTCTATGATCTTCCGCATCCAGTGCGGGTAGGAGGCGAGACGTGACGACATCCGAGCGCTCGACCCTGCGCAGCTGCGCTCCTGTAACGGGCCGCGCGGATCGCGATGCTAGGCGCTCAGCGTGCATGGATCGGTGGTGCGGTCTGCGCACTCCGCCGCGCCCGGCCGCGACCTGAAGGGGAAAGACGCATGGACCAGTGGACCCGTCTGGACCCGATCTACGATTCCGAGGCGGCCGCCCGAACCATTGCCGCCGCCGCCGCGGCGCGCGCGGATGCCCAGGACCATGACGGCGGCTTCCCGCAGGACGATGTTGCCGATCTCGCGCGGCTCGGGCTGCTCGCCGCCCCGGTCCCGGTGGAACAGGGCGGGGCCGGCCTGGGGACGGAGCCGGGAGCCGGCGCCCTGGCCGAGGTTCTGCGGTTGGTCGGCTACGGCAGCCTCGCCCTCGGCCGACTCTACGAGGGACACGTCAACGCCATCCAGCTCATTGCCCGGTACGGCACGCCCGACCAGCGAAGCCGCCTGTTCGCCGACGCGCGCGCCGGTCATCTGTTCGGAGTCTGGAATACGGAGCCGGCCGAGGGCGGCTTGCGGGTCGAGGCGCGCGATACCGACGGACAACTCCTCGGCGTGAAGACCTTCGCGTCGGGCGCCGGCTACGTCACCCGCGCCCTCGTGACCGCCCGGCATCCGGACCGGGCCGGCGTGGCGATGATGGTGGTGCCGCTCGAAGCCGGCACCCGGGCCGATCTCTCGGCCTGGCGCGCGCAGGGCATGCGCGCTTCGGCGACCGGCACGGTCGATTTCACCGGTCTCGCCGTCAATGCCGGCGACATCCTGGGCCAGCCCGACGATTATTTCCAGCAGCCGGCCTTCTCGGGCGGCGCGTGGCGCTTTGCTGCGGTCCAGCTTGGCGGCATCGAAGCCGTGTTCGATGCTTGGCGCGGCCACCTGAACCGGACCGGCCGGGGCGGCGACCCGCACCAATTGGCCCGCCTCGGCGAGGGAGCCATCGCGGTCGAGGGGGCGCGGCTCTGGATCGAGCGCGGCGCGCAGGTCGCATCGGACGCCGGGATGCCGCCCGCACGCGTGGTCGCCTACATCAACTTGGTCCGCCTCGCGGTCGAGCGCGCCGGCCTCGATGTCCTCCAGCTGGCCCAGCGCTCGGTCGGCTTGCAGGGATTCATGCGCGGCCATAGGCTGGAGCGGCTCGCGCGCGACCTCGCCACCTATCTGCGCCAGCCCGGACCGGATCATGCGCTCACCGCCGCGGCGTCCGAGATCCTGCAAGCCGACGCCATGGCCGGAGACCTGTGGACCGAGACCGCGGCATGACCAGGCCGATGAACCGCGAAGCCGCGCCGCAGAGTGTCTGGCTGGACACCCCGCACCGCTACGGCCGCATCAGCCGCGGCTTCCACTGGCTGATGGCCGCCCTCTTCGCGTGGCAATTCACGGGCGCGCTGCTCTACATCGCGATCGGTGACACCGCGCTCACGCGCCTCGTCGGCGGGAGCCACTTCACCCTTGGCTTCACGCTGTTCGTGCTCGTGCTCCTGCGCGGGGCCTGGGGACTCGCGAATCTCCACCGGCGCCCGTCACATCCGGGCGCTCCGGGGCGCGCCGCCGTGGCCGGTCATGGCCTGATCTATCTGCTGATGATCCTCGTCCCCGGCCTCGCGCTGCTGCGTCAGTACGGTTCGGGCAAGCCCTTCGCGCCCTACGGTCTCCCCCTGATGCCGGAGCGGGACACGAAGATCGCCTGGATGATGCTTCCCGCCGATCTGTTCCATTACTGGCTGGGCTTCACGCTCCTGGCGGTCGTCCTCGGCCATGCCGCGATGGCCTTCCTGCATCGCAGGTTCTGGAACGAGGCCGTCCTGACGCGCATGACGTGAACGGCGGTGCGCCGGCGCTCGAGGTCCTCAGGCCGTCGGGTCCTCCGCTGCGGCCGGTCTCCGGTCGGGCAACGGCGCGTCCAGGGTGAAGACGACGCCGCGGGGGCGGTACTCGATTTCCGCCGAGCCTCCCATCTCGGCGGCCAGCGCCCGCTCGATCAGGCGCGTGCCGAAGCCGCCGCGGGCCGGCGCCGTCACCGCAGGTCCGCCGATTTCCTCCCAACGGAACCAGAGGTGGGCTGGCCTCGCCCCATCCACCACGTCCCAGTTCAGGATCACCCGTCCCCTGTCGTTCGACAGGGCGCCGTACTTGACTGCGTTGGTCGCCAGCTCGTGCAGCGCCATCGTGAAGGCGAGGGTCAGGCGCGGCGTCAGCCACACCTCCGGGCCGTTGATCAGGAACCTCTGCCTCGCGCCGCCGCGGAACGGCTGCAATGTGCCCTCCACGATCACGGTCAGCGTGGCGCCGATCCAGCTCTCGCGGGTCAGAACGTCGTGGGCGGCCGAGAGCGATTGCAGCCGTGCGTCGAGGGTCTTGTGGGCCTCCTCCACGGAGGATGCGTTGCGCAGAGTCTGGTGCGCGATGGACTGCATGGTCGCCATCGAGTTCTTCACCCGGTGGTTCAGCTCGTCGGCCAGGAGGGTGCGGTGCTCCTCCGCGCGCTTGCGCTCGGTCACGTCGATGGAGACGCCGGCCATGCTCAGCGGCTGGCCGACCGCGTCGTAGAAGGTCTGGCCGCGGATCTGCAGCCAGCGCAGCTCGCCACGCGGCGTGCGCGCCCGGTACTCGATGTCGTAGTCGCTATGCTCGCGGATCGAGGTCTGTACCGCCGCCTGCATGCGCGGGCGGTCCTCGGGATCGATCGCCGCGATCAGATCCTCGTAGCTGAACGGGTCGTCGGCCGCCCGTCCGAAATTCTCCTTGCAGGTTTCGGAGGCCACCAGGCGCATGTCGGCGAGATCGAGGGTCCAGGAGCCGAAGCGTCCGGCCTTCAGGATGAAGCGCAGCCGCTCTTCGCTGCGGGTGAGGTCGCTGGTGCGACGCTCCACCTCCAGCTCCAGCGCCAGCCGGTCGCGATGCATCCGCGCGAGCTTGTCCCGCTCCAGGGTCACGTCGAACTGCGACGCGAAGAAATAGGTCAACTCACCGTCGCGATCGAAGACCGGCGAGATCAGGAGCCGATTCCAGAAGAGCTCACCGCTCTTCTTGTGGTTCAACAGCTCGATCTCGATCGGCACCCGGCGCGCGATGGCCGCTCTGATCTTGGCGATATCGGCGCGGTTGGTCTCGGGCCCCTGCAGGAACCGACAGTTCCGCCCGATGATCTCGTCATGGGCGTAACCGGTCAGCGTGGAGAAGGCGGCATTGACGAAGACGATCGGATTGTCCGGCTGATTGGGATCGGTGATCAGCATAGGCATCCGCGTCGCCCGAACGGCGGATACGAACGGGTCGGAACTCGCGCCGATGCGCGCAAACTCCGCTTCGAAGCGGGTGCGTTCCTGCTGATCCGTCAATGCCCCGTCGCCCCTGCCACGACCTGCACATGGCGGCCTTCGACCGTGATGGCTCCTCGTATCACAGGGATTATCGCTTGTGCGCAATCATCTTAATGGCCAAGACGCCGCAGGCCGGTCGCTGCACGCGGCGACCGGCCGCCACCCCTAGGTCCTGGCTGGATGAGGCCCGAATCCTGCCGGCGGGCGCGAGCCGAGATGGTCCCGCAGGGTTCGGCCCTCGTACTCGGTGCGGAACAGGCCGCGCCGGCGAAGCTCCGGCAGGACCAGCGTGATGAAATCCTCGAGGCCGCCGGGCAGCGTCGGGGGCATGATGTTGAAGCCGTCCGCCCCGCCAGCCCGGAACCGCTCCTCCATCTCGTCCGCGATCTGGGCGGCCGTGCCGATGATCTGCGAGTGGCCGCGGGCGCCCGCGATGCGCAGGTAGAGCTGACGCAGGGTCAGACCTTCGCGACGGGCGAGATCGACCATCAGCTGCTGGCGGGACTTGATGCCGTCCGTCTCGGGCAATTCCGGGACGGGCCCGTCGGGATCGTAGCCCGACAGGTCGTGGCCGCCGATCATGCGTCCGAGCAGCGCGAGGCCGACGACGGGATCGATCAGGTCCTGCAGGGCTTCGAACTTCGCCCGCGCCTCGGCCTCGCTGCGGCCGACGACGGGAAACAGGCCCGGCATCACCTTCAGATCGTCCGGGGCGCGGCCGAACTGCGCCATCCGCTCCTTCAGGTCGCCGTAGAAGGCCACCGCCTCCTCCAGCGTCTGATTGGCCGTGAACACGATCTCGGCGGTGCGCGCCGCCAGATCCTTGCCGGGCCCGGAGGAGCCGGCCTGCACCAGCACGGGCTGTCCCTGCGGGGTGCGCGAGATGTTGAGCGGGCCGCGTACCTCGAAATGGCTGCCGCGGTGGTTCAACGGGCGGAAGCCATCCGGCTTCGAGAATTGCCCGCTGGCGCGGTCGATGATCACCGCGCCATCGTCCCAGGTGTTCCAGAGGCCGAGGACCACGTCCACGAACTCCTCCGCGCGCTCGTAGCGGTCGGCGTGGCGGGCGATCCGGTCGCCGCCGAAATTCGCCGCCTCGGCGTCGGTCGCGGAGGTGACGAGATTCCAGCCGGCCCGTCCACCGCTGAGGTGGTCGAGGGACGCGAACCGGCGCGCGACGTTGTAGGGCTCGTTGAAGCTGGTGGAGGTGGTGGCGACGAGACCGATCCGACTCGTCACCGCCGCGAGTGCCGACAGGAGCGTCACCGGCTCGAAATGGGTGGAGCGCGCGGTGCGCTCGCTGGAGCGGAGATCGAGGTCGCGGATGCCGGTGCCGTCCTCGAGGAAGATGAGATCGAACTTGGCGGCTTCGGCCCGCTGCGCCCAGCCGACATAGCGCTCGAGGACCAGACCGCCGTCGGCCTCGCTGGAGGAATGGCGCCAGCCCGCAACATGGTGGCCGGTCGCGTAGAAGAATGCGCCGAGGCGCAGGGTGCCCTGTCTCATCGAACCGACCGTCATCGAGGCTGATCTGCTCCGTGCCGCGTGAGCAGGCCGGAGTCTAGCCGACCCACCCGTGCAAGCGAACCCAGCGTTGTACGCGCGGGGCTCATCCCGCTTCCGCTGGGACGGTACCGGCCGGCACCGGGGCAGGGCCCGTGGCGCGCGTCAGCGGGACACGGACGTTTCCGGCGCATTCCCCGAGGGAAGGTCGTGCAGATCGGACGTGGCATGCCGCGCGTGCCGCGTTGCCAGGGAGCCGCGCGCCTCCTGCATCGGCATGAAGGCCGAGAAACCGACCGCGCCCGGGACGGTGTTGTAGATCGCCTCCATGCCGCCGCGCATGTGGTAGGTCTCGTGCCAGATGCCGACGCCGCGCGTGTCCCGCAGGAAATCCCGCCACCAGATCCGATGGGGCTCGGATTTCGCCCAGGCGACCATGCTGTCGATGTCGCGCCAGTACCAGCGCATGCCCAGATGCAGCGGGCGCAGGCTGAAGATGATGTTGTTCTCGTAGTGCAGCAGGCCGTCCGGGCGTTCCGCGCCGACCGTGGCGATCCGCGGTCCGAAGCCGAGGAGAGTCCTGACGCCGGCGAGCGTCCGGACCTTCATGCCGAGATAGATCACGACGAGATCCGGATAGCCCGAGAAGTCCGGGACCCGCTCGTGCCGGTTCGCGCCCATGCTCGTCCCCATGATCGCGCCTGTATCGCCGCGTGACTCGCCCGAACCCGTAAACCGATAATATTCACCGGCCTTTCTGCAAATCAATATTCGCGCACGAAGGGTCGGCACATCTCGTGATCGAGCGATGAATGACGAAGGCCGATCCCGACGCCATGTGCCGGGCCCCCCGGGGGGACGACGCACCGGCTCTGCCATCGACGTTACCGGAGGGTCGCATCCAATCCGACGTCGGTTCAGGTTGGGGCACGCCGGCTGCCGGACGTCCGCCCGGGATTCCGCGTGGCGCAGACCGGTCGCGATGAACCGGGATGCGCGACCGCCAGGAGGCTCGACACGCTTGCGCGCCGCGCACGTCCCCGATGGCGCCGAGCGGCCCCCGTCGTCGGACGCAGGGCGTGTCGCTGGCCTGAATGGATGCCGAGAAGGGTCGGAGAACCGCAGTGGCATCGCCGCTCCGTTCAAGCGCAAAATATTCTCGTGCCGTCGCAAAATGACGAACATTCTTGCTTTCATCCAGCAAAGTAGGGAAAGCCGTTTCGTTGACTCCTTGGCCGACCGACAGGATCTTGTATTCACTGTCACGGTGAGGGCAGCGCAGGGAAGATGAAGACGCATGGGCGGTCCGGTCATGTCCCCGGGACGAACAGGGACGCCGTCCGGATCGGGTGGACGGTTCGCGCTCGAACCTCGCCGCGGTCCGAAAGACCCGTCCGGCTGATCTGCCGCCGCTGCTGACTCCACGAACGCGGCCGCCTCGAAGGAACCGGCTCGGATCGCACCGCGAACCGGGACCTGTGCTACGGCGCCGCAGACCGAACGCCTCCCGCCGCACCCGCTACAGACGCCAGGCCCGATTCATGATCCCGAACCGCCGATCCCTCCTGGCCGCCGGCCTCGCCCTGGCGTGCCTGGGCAGCCTCTCGTCGCGCGAGGCCCGGGCCGAGGATCCGAAGGAGGTCCGCCTGGACTGGGCGACCTACAATCCGGTCGGCCTGCTCCTGAAGGAGAAGGGCTTCCTCGAGGAGGCGCTGGCGCCGCGGGGCATCAAGGTCCGCTGGGTCCAGTCGCTCGGCTCCAACAAGGCGCTCGAATTCCTGAACGCCGGCGCCATCGATTTCGGCTCGGCGGCCGGCGCCGCAGCCCTCGTGGCGCGGATCAACGGCAATCCGATCAAGGCGATCTACGCCTATTCGCGCCCGGAATGGACCGCGCTCGTCACCCGCAAGGACAGCGGCATCGCCAAGCCCGCCGATCTCAAGGGCAAGCGCGTCGCCGTCACCCGGGGCACCGATCCGCACATCTTCCTGATCCGCGCGCTCCAGAGCGCCGGCCTCACCGAGCGCGACGCCAAGCTCGTGCTGCTGCAGCATCCGGACGGCCGGACCGCCCTCGACCGCGGCGACGTCGATGCCTGGGCCGGCCTCGATCCGATGATGGCGGCCGCCGAGATCGAGAACGGCGACGTGCTGTTCTACCGTGATGCCGCCGCGAACACCTGGGGCCTGCTGGACGTCCGGGAGGAGTTCGCGACGGCCCATCCCGACCTCGTCCGGACGGTGATCGCCGCCTACGAGCGGGCCCGCGCCTACGCGCTCGTCAACCCCCAGGCCCTCGCCGCGTCCCTCGTTGCGGCCACGAAGCTGCCCGAGCCGGTGATCGCCCGTCAGCTCGAGCGGACCGACCTGTCCCAGCCGGCGATCGGCGCAGCCCAGGCCCAGTCGATCAAGGCGGCCGGAACAGCCCTGCAGCAGGCGGGGGTGATCCCGGCGGGCACCGACGTGGCCGCGGCCGTCGACGGCCTGCTCGACGCGCGCTTCAATCCCGTCGCCGGACAGTGAGCGGCAGCGTGCCGCTGCTGCGGCGGGGCGGCCGCGCGGGTTTGGGGCTTCTGTTGCCGCTCGTCGCGGCGATCGGTTGGGAGATCGCGGTGGCGACGGGCGCGGCCTCCGGACGGCTGCTCCCGCCGCCGAGCCGGATCGGCGCGACCCTCTGGGAGCTCGCGGTGTCGGGCGATCTCTGGCTTCACGTCGAGGCGACCCTCGTGCGGGTCGGCCTCGGCTTCCTGTGCGGGGCGGCGGCCGGGATCATCGCGGGTGCCCTCGTCGCGACGATCCCGCTGCTGCGCTGGCTCGTCGATCCGAGCCTGCAGGCCCTGCGCGCCGTCCCGTCTCTGGCCTGGGTGCCGCTCTTCATCCTGTGGTTCGGCATCCTGGAGACGCCGAAGGTGCTGTTGATCGCCGTGGGCGTGTTCTTCCCCGTCTATGTCGGCGTCTCGGGGGCGATCGCCTCGGTGGACCGCAAGCTGGTCGAGGTCGGGCGGATCTTCCGCCTGTCCCGCCTTGCTCTCGCCCGCCGGATCCTGTTGCCGGCCGTGCTGCCGGCGACCCTCGTCGGCCTGCGCACGGGGCTCGGTCTCGGCTTCCTGTTCGTCGTGGCGGCGGAACTGATGGGCGCCTCCGAGGGCCTCGGCTATCTGCTCGTGGACGGCCAGCAGTTCAGCAAGCCGGATCAGATCGTGGCGGCGATCATCGCCTTTGCCCTCGTGGGCAAGGCGGCCGACATGGCCCTGCTGACGCTGACACGGCCCCTGACCCGATGGCAGGATACCGTGCGGGACAGCCTGTGACCGCAGGATTGGGGCTGACGCGCGGCGCGGAACCGGGGACGGTCCCGCGCCGCGGTTCCAATCCGATCCCCATCCCGCGACCGCGCGAGAGACGCCCGTGCTGACCGTCGACGACCTCTCCAAGACCTATGCCGACGGCACGCGGGCCCTGTCGGGCATCGACCTGTCGGTCCAGCAGGGCGAGATCGTCGCGCTGATCGGCGGCTCGGGCTGCGGAAAGACGACGCTGCTCCGGCTGATCGCGGGGCTCGATCAGGCGAGCCAAGGCGCCGTGCAGGTCGACGGCGAGACGATCCGCGCGCCCCATCCGAGCGTCGGCGTCGTGTTCCAAGAGCCGCGGCTGCTGCCCTGGCTCGACGTGGCCGGCAATGTCGGCTTCGGCCTCGCCGACCTCCCGCGGTCCGAGCGCCGGGCGCGCGTGACCCATGCTCTGGAGCGGGTCGGCCTCGCCGAGCACGGTGGCCGCTGGCCCCGGGAACTGTCCGGAGGCCAGCAGCAGCGCGTGGCTATCGCCCGGGCCTTCGTGGCGCGGCCGCGGGTCCTGCTCCTCGACGAGCCGTTCTCCGCCCTCGACGCCTTCACCCGGAAGGGATTGCACGAGCAGCTCCTCGATCTCTGGGCCGAGTCGAAGCCGACGATCCTGATCGTCACGCACGATGTCGGAGAGGCCGTCACCCTGGCCGACCGGGTGGTGGTGATGCGGCCGCGGCCGGGACGCCTGGACGAGACCGTGCCGATCGGGCTCGCCCGGCCGCGCGAACCGGTGGCGGCGACCTACGAGGACGCCGTGCGCCGCGTGCTGGCCGCCCTCGATCACTCCCTGCGCCCGGCCTCGGCCAACCGGCCGGCCGCCCCCGAGACCCGCGCGAGCTGGTGGTAGGACCAGCGGCGACCTGCGGCGCGAGGCCGGATCGGCCGGCCGTCAGGACCCGATCGCGGTCAGCTCCAGATCCGCGGGATCCACGCGCCGGAATCGGGCGAAGCGGAGCGCCAGCACCGGCAGGATCAGCAGGTTCAGCACCGTCGAGGTGACGAGGCCGCCGAGGATCACGAGCGCCATCGGGCCCTCGATCTCACGGCCGGGCTCGCCGGCGCCGAGCGCCAGCGGCAGCAGACCGAGACCCGTGACCAGGGAGGTCATCAGGATCGGCACCATCCGGTCCGCGGCGCCCTCCGCCGCCGTGGCCGCGTCCCAGGATCGCCCGTCCCGGGTGACCATCTGCTCGTAATGGGCGATCAGCATCACGCTGTTACGCAGCGAGATGCCCGACAGGGTCACGAACCCGACGATCGAGCCGAGCGACAAGACCCCGCCGGTCAGCGCCGCCGCGGCCACGCCGCCCACGAAGGCGAAGGGCAGGTTGACGAGCACCAGCAGCAGGTTCGCCGCCGAACCGGTCACCATGGCGAGGAGCACCACGATCCCGAAGCCGGCGAGCCCGGCATGGACGAGGAGGTCGCGGCGGGCGGCCGCCTGGGCCTCGGCGGCGCCCGAGAAGGTCACGTAGACCCCCTCGGGCAGCCGAACCTCGCGGGCGATCTTGCGCTTGGCCGCCGCCACGAATCCCGCCAGATCGCGGTCGGCGACGTTGGCGGTCACCGCCTGCACGCGCTGTGCTCCGAGATGCTGCACTTGGTATCGGCCGGCGCTCTCGTAGACGTCGGCGACCTGCGACAGGCGGACATAGCGCCCGCCGGGGGCCCGCAGGGGCAGGTCCCCCACCGCGCTGAGGCGATCCCGCACGCGTGCGTCGAGGATCACCAGCACGTTGAACACGGCGTTGCCGCGATAGGTCTGGCCCACCGTGTCGCCCTGGTAGGCGGTGCGCACCGCCTCCAGCACCTCCACGGGATCGAGGCCCCAATGCCGCAGATCCACCGGGCGCAGCGCCACCGTGACCTGCGGCAGCCCGGCGGGCGAGGCCTGCTGGACGTCCCGGGCACCCTTCACCTCCGAGAGTTCCTGCGCGACCGAGCGGGCCGCCGCTTCGATCCGGTCGAGATCGCTGCCGATCACGTTCACCACGACCGGTGCGGTGAAGCCCGAGACGGTCTCCTCGATGCGCTCGGTCAGGAAGGTCTTGAGCGAGAAGGCCGCCCCCGGGAAGCCGGCGATCAGCGTCCGGACGCCGGCCTCGACGCGGCGCTGGGCAGCCCCGTCGAGGCCGGGCTCCAGATCGATGTGGATCTCGCTGTAATGCGGCCCGGCGGTATCCTCGGCGGCCTCGGCGCGCCCGATCTGCGCCGCCACGGCGCGCACGCCGGGGATCTCCTTCAGATCGCCGGTGATCAGGGTCCCGAGCCGCTGCGATTCCTGCAGGGAGGTGCCGGGAATGGCCACCATGTGCAGGATCATGTGTCCCTCCTTCAGGTCGGGGAGGAACACCGCTCCGAGGGTCGGCAGGATGGCGGCCCCCGCAAGGGTCACCAGCAGCGCGCCGGCCATGGCGATCCGCGGCACCCGCCCGATGCCGGCGAGCAGCCGCAGATAGGCAGCCCGGCTCCAGCGCACCACCGGCGGGTCGGGCGGAGCGGCGCCCGCATGGCGCGTCATACGACTGCCGAGGAGCAGGATCGCGAGGGCCGGCGTGACCGTGAGCGCGACCAGAAGCGAGGCGACGACCGCCGCGATGTAGGCCAGCGCCAGCGGACCGAACAGCCGGCCGGCGACGCCGGTCAACGCGAGAATGGGCAGGAACATCAGGATCACCGCGAGCGTCGCGTAGGCGACCGACGTCCGCACCTCGAGCATCGCGGCCAGAACCACGCGGGGGATGCTGCGCCGTCCGCCCCGCGCCTCCCGCAGGCGGCGGGAGACGTTCTCGACGCCGATCACCGCGTCGTCGACCACCTCCCCGATGGCGAGGGCCAGCCCGCCCAGCGTCATGGTGTTGAGGCTCTCGCCCCAGGCTTGGAGAACGAGCGCGGCGGTGATCAGCGACAGCGGGATCGCCGCTGCACTGATCACCGCCGCCCGCCAATCCGCCAGGAAGACGAGGAGTACGATCATCACCAGCACGCCGCCCAGCGCCAGCGCCTGGATCACGTTGCCCGTGGCGACATCCACGAAGTTCGCAGGCCGGAACAGGTCCGCCCGCAGGCTCACGCCCTCGCGCTTCAGAACCGGGCGCAGCTCGTCCAGGGCCGCCTCCAGGCGGGCCGTCACGGCGCGCGTGTCGACGCCCACCTGGGCGCCGACCATCAGCAGCACGCCGGGCTTGCCGTCCACGAGGGCCGCGCTGATCGCCGGCTCCGGGGCGGCCGTGACGGTGGCCACATCCGAGAGCACGACGCTCGCCCCGCCATCGTTGTGCAGCACGATCTGTCCGAGCGCCTCCGGCGTGAGGGACTGTCCCTCCGTCCGGAGCAGGACACGCTGGTTCGGCGTGTCGACGAAGCCCGCCCCGCGCACGCCGGTCCCCTTTCGGGCGGCCGCCAGGACGTCGTTGAGGCCGATCTGGAAGCGGATCAGGTCGTCGGAGCGGACCTGAACCTGCAAGGCGCGCACGCCGCCGCCATAGAGCGAGACCTGGGCGATGCCGGGCACCGCCTGGAGCCGCCGGCGCACGGTCCATTCCGCGATCTGGCGCAGGTCCATGGCGTCGCGGGCCTCGGCGGTCAGCCCGATGAGGAGGACGGTGAGCGTCGAAGAGGTGAGCGGGGTCATGGCGGGGGCTGCCACGCCGTCGGGCATGCGGCCGGCCAGCGCCGCCAGACGCTCGTTGACCCGCTGGCGGATCCGGTCGACGTCGCTGCCGGGCCTGAACGCCGCGGTGATCACCGACAGGCCCTGGATCGAGGTGGAGCGCAGGGTCTCCAGGCCGGGCAGGCCGCCGACCGCCACCTCGACGGGCTGCGTGACCAGCACCTCGACCTGTTCGGAATCGAGGCCCGGTGCTTCGGTCTGGATCGTCACCGTAGGCGGCGCGAACTCGGGGAAGACATCGTACCGGGCCCCCGCGAGGACGTAGAGCCCGAAGACCAGGACCGCGCAGGCCAGCGCGAGGACCACCCGCGGCAGGCGGACGGCGAAGCCCACGAGGGCGGCCTGCAAACCGCCGCCGCGGCCGGCTGCAGGGGAGGGCTCAGTCATCGTCGTCGCCCACGACGCGGATGCGGCTCTTCATCTCCTCCGAGAGGAGCGCCTGCGCCCCCCGCAGCACGATCTCGCTGCCGTCCGGCAGGTCCTCGACGACGAAGGCATCGGCCGACATCGGGGCATCCGGCCGGACCGGATGGCGCACGTAGGCGCCGTCGCCGGTGCCGCGATACACCCAGGTGCCGCCCTCTCCGTGGACGACGGCATCCTCCGGCACGAGGACGCCCTTGACCGCGCGGGACGCCGGCAGGAACGCCATCGTGCTGGTGCCGGGCAGGAGGCCGCTGTCGCCGGAGACCAGGTAGAAGAAGCTCTGCCCCTGGATCCGCGGATCGGTCCGCGTCGCGGGCGAGACCGGCCGGAGGGCAACCCGCGCGCTCTGGGGCGGCACCTCGGCGAAGGCGGCCTGCGGCGCTTCGGAAAGCGTCTCCCCGGTCGGTAAGGTGACCTGCATGAGGAAATCGGTCCGCTCGATCAGGCGCGTCACCAGCGGAGACCGCTCGATGATCGCCTTGCCGAGCACCGAACCCCATTCCTGGCGCGCCGTGGCGGCGAGCGTCCGCAATTGCGACTCCGCCACCGTCATCGACGCCTGATCGGTCAGAAGCGTGCCCTCGGCGGTTTCGATCTGCGCCACCGCCACCACGCCGGCGCCGAGGTTACGGGCCCGGCGGGCAGCACTGGCCGAGACTTCGACACGGGCGCGCGCCGTCTGGAGCGCCGCGACGGCGCCCGCATAGCTGTTGGTGAGTTCGGTGATCCGGGCAAGGTCGAGGACGCTGCCGTAGGCGGTCAGCTCCTGCCGGTGAAGCACGGCTGGCCGTGACTCGGCCACGAGCCCGATCCGCGCGCGCTCGATTGCCGTCAGCCGCACCACCGTCCGTCCATCCTCGACGGCGGTGCGCGGCGCCGGAAGCTGTGCCGCTGCAGGTGGACCATCGCGCCAATCGGGGACGAGCGCCGTTGCCCGCGCCCGCATCTCCGCGATGATGGGGCCCGCATCCGCCCGCAGCCTTTCGCCCGGTGGCGTGACGGCGAGACCGGCCGCGGCGAGCACCATCCCTCCGATGAGCAGCATCGCCCGGCGACCACCCACGTCGCACTCCTCCCCTAACCTCGATTGCCGAATCTACCCGGTTTTGATGCCAGATACACCCGAACTTGGCCGGTTCAAACCGGTTCGCTCAATCGGGAACCAGGGTTCGCCGCGGCCGGAGGACAGGAACGAAAAAGCCCGCCTCGACACTGCGAAGCGGGCTTTCATAGAGCGGGAAAGGGTACGATTCGGATCAGCAGCCGTCGTCGGAGACCGGAGCGGTCTGCCTGTCAGCAGCGGCCTTGTTCATGGCGCCCACTGTGCCGGGCGAGGCGGGCTGCTGGCCACCAGCCAGATTCGCGGCAGCCGGGTCCGTCGACTTCGACTTCGCACCCGCATCGGTCGGGGCCTGTCGATCCGCGGTCTGCGTCGCGCCGGCGTTGTTCATGGCGCCGACCGTGCCAGGCGAGGCGGGCTGCTGGCCGCCGGCCAGATTCTTGCTCGACTTGTCGACATCGGAGCTGTTCGGGTTGGAAGCCTGCTGATCAGGGGTCTTCGATTTTGTGGTTCCAGTGCTGCACGGGGCCGCGAAAGCGGGACCGGCAGCGACGGCCAGAAGCGCAACCGCGCCCGCCAGACGTGAGACCTTCATCAAACGCTCCTCCAAGATTCAACGAACGTCCAAGTGCCTAATCGTCCCATGAGTTCCGTGCCGATTGTCTAAGATCTTCGAAACGGTCGGGTCCGATCGGGACATCTGCGCGTTTGACGTGCCCCGAGCTGGTGAAAACAGACCTTCGTCGCAGGGGGGCGCGCATGGGTCGCCCCGCCGGGCCTGGGTGCGGCATCGTAACTCGGGCGGCGCCGCCGGAGCGTGATCCGGCGTCGGTTCGGTCGATCAACGGCGTCCGCCGCGCGAGCCGCCCCTACCTCGTTTGGTCGAGTTCAGCGCCCGCATCGGTCGGGCTAGCGTCGGATCGCGAGGGGCCGAGTCCGCGGCTGCGTCGGGCCGTAGAGGTCTCGCGCGTCCGAGATGGCACTGCCTCATCCGGGGACCCGAGATCGAACGATGGCGTTTCCACGCGACTTGGCCACCCTCGAAACCGGACATGCGGCGGGCGTGGCGTGGTCACCGTTCGGCCCGTCCGGCGTCGGTCCTCGCTGGAACGGCGCGGCGCGCGACGAAGGCGCGACCGATGCCATGCCGAAGCTCGGCGTCGCCGCCATCCCGTGGATCGCCCTGTTCGTCTTCGCGCCCGTGATCGGCGAGCAGATCAAGCTGCCGGGTCTCGAAAGGCTGATCTGGGCCTGTGCCGATCTCGCCGCCCTGGTGTTCCTGGTCCTGCGCCGCGACCTTGCCGCGACCCTGTTCGGAAGTCGGTTGCTGCTGCTGACTTGGCCGCTCCTGGCGATCGTGTCGGCTCTGTGGTCCCTGACACCCGGCCTCTCGGCCTATTACGGATTGCAATTGCTCGCGACCATCGTGGCCGGCATTGCGCTGCGCACCACGATGGGTCTGTCGCGCATTATCCGGATTGTCTTCCTGGGTCTTCTGTTCGCTCAGATCCTGTCGGCCATCCTCACGGTCGTGGCCCCGAGCCTCACACGCGGGATGAACGGCGACTGGGCCGGCATCTATTCACATAAGAACGTTCTGGGCTCCATGGCGAGCTTGCAGATCCTGTGCGCAGCCTGCCTGTTCCTCCAGGGTTGGAACCGACTCCTCACCGCTGTGGGGTTCGGCCTCGCGCTGGCGCTTCTCGTGGCAACCCACTCGGCCACGGCGCTGGTGGCGGCGATGGTGGGACTGGCGCCCCTTGCCGCGATCTTCGCGTGGCGGCAGGGCAAGCACGTGACGGGCTTCTGCCTCGGCCTCGTCATCGCACTCGCGGGCATTGGCATTGTCGTGCTCGCCGCGCGAGGCGCAGACATCTCGGCGAGCCTGCTCTCCGACCTCGGCAAGGACAGGACGCTGACGGGCCGTACGATCCTCTGGCAGTTCGGACTCGATCAATTCTGGCGCGAGCCGCTGATCGGTGTCGGATACAGAGCTTACTGGGACAGCCCGCTCACAACGGCCGCATATCTGCATTTCGTGACCAAGCAAAAGCTTTGGTTTTTCCACAACAACTTCATCGACGCCATCGTCGCGTTCGGCATCGTCGGTCTCATCGTCTTTACGGTGACATTCCTCGATATGGGGCGCCGGGTTATCGCGCACTTCGCGCGCTCGTCCGGATATGTGGAGGCTTGGCCGATCCTGTTCATGAGCCAGCTCTGCGTCCTCATCTGCCTGGAATGCCCGCTCTTCATCAATCACGGTCTGCACCAACTCCTGTTCGCGGCGCTCTTGCCGGTCATGGGGTCAGGGAACGTCGCGGGGCGGATGATTCATGGGCGTGCGGCCTTTCGGGCTTGAGCCGTGTCTGACTGTGGCGGCGGGGCCTGGACGCGGGCACGAACTCCGTCGGCCCCCCGTCTCGTGAGCCGGCACCACACAGAGGTGAACACGATGTATTGTTTTGGAATTTCCTTGCGTCGTTTTCCGGAACGGCACGCGTACATCTCCCGTCATCTCGCCGCAGCCTGGGGGCCGGATTTCGAGGTTGCCGGGTACGAGGGAGCGGTCCCGGATCCGCGCGTTCCGCCCCCGCCTCATCTGTCGCCTGGGCAGATCGGCTGTGCGATGTCCCACATGGCCGCCTACGAACGCCTGATCGCCCGCGATCTGCCGTATGCGCTCATCGTCGAGGATGACGTCGTCCTGCCGCCGCAGATCCACGGGATCGTGGCTGGCATCGAGGCCGCCCTTCGACCGGGCGATGTCGTCTTGATGTTCAACTGGCCGAAGAACATCGGGGTTTTCAGTACCGTCGATGCCGTGCCGATCGGCAATCACCGCTTGTGCTTGCCCATGCAGATGAGCGGTCTCGGCTCCACGGCAGCCTATGTGATCACGCGGGAGGCCGCCGAGGGAATCCTGCGCGTCAATCGACCCGTCGTGGTCACGTCAGACAACTGGAACTATTTCTTCGAGAACGGCGCACTCACACGCGGTCGCGTGGTTTCACCGAATGTTGTCGCCTTGAAGCCGTTCGAGTCCACGATTTTCGTGTCCGGCTCGAAGCTCGGCGCATTCTTGAAGAGCAATGCCCTATTCAAACCCCTGCTTGCTGCGCGGCGCAGGGTCCTGACGGAAAAGATGCCCGTCAATATGACCTTCACGAACGAGATTTCACCCTTCGCGTGACATGAGCCGTTCCCGAGCCCGGATCAGGCCGAGGGACAATTGTACGCTGTCTTTGCGATTTTAAGACTGGCTGCGCAGGCTGCCCGTCCGTCAAAAATATTTAAACAAATTCGTTTTATGTGCGTTAATACTGGATGACCATACGTTTCAATGAGGGTCTGTCCGGGTCTGTCGCTCCACCTGTCCGCCGTGATGCGCGGCGGAAGCGTCCGCTCGACGTTCGCAGCCGGAGGCCGCCATCCGCCGCGGCGAAGACAAGCATCCTGTCCCGTCGACGGCTTGCGCAGCGGCAGCCCCCCTGATCGCCCGGTGTGGTTCGGCCGAGCGGTTTGCCGGTCACATGGCGACCCGGAAGGCCGCGCGCCCGTTGCGGATGATCGACCCCAACGCTCCGACGATACAGGTCAAGATGGCTCCATCGATCACGAGAAGGGTGATGGTCCGATTCCATAACCGGTCGAGACCGAGATTTGTGGTGACGATGTCGGGCCGCGCCGGGTCGGCCATCACCACGAGGTCGAAATTGGCGGCCTGCGGGCCGGAGAAGACGTAGTTCACCCGCCGTGTCGTGCTGCCCCGAGGCGTGGATAGCGTCAGTGTCGCATTGCAGATGTGGATGACGAGCTTGGCGTTGCACTTGCCATCTGCCACCCGTGCGCGCGGGACAGGCTGCGCCGTCTCGCGGACCTGCCAGTCCGAGATCAAGACAGGGGCCGTGTAGAGCGCGCTGGCTGCCAGGATGCCGCTGAACAGGACGAAGCCGAACAGCACTCCGAAGATCACGGTCCAGCTGGTGCGCTCCGATGGCAGCCGCAGGGTTTCCTCGGCCTCTGTCTTCGCAGGGGGAGTCATGGCGATCCTCAAGCAGGATGGGTTTCGAGAGGGACGGCGGGGGTCGCGATCGGCGCACGTTCGGCCAGAAGGCGGCGAGCCTGATGGGCCGCTTGATAGCGGGCGATCAGATCGGCGAAATCCTGCGGCTTCATCTTGCGCGGCAGCCCGACCGTGAGGGTCACGATGCGGCGCTTGGGGTCGAGCTTCATCGCGTGCCGGCCCGGTGCCCGCTCCGGCCAGTCGGCGCCGGGCAGCAGCAACAGCCGTATTGCGATCCCGCCGCGGCTCAGCGTCATGTCGAGATCCGCGATGGCCGCCCAGGGTATCACGCGGTCGAGGCCCGGCGCCGTCAGCCCGGTCGGACTCAGGATCAATGTGATCGGCTCCCCCCGCGCCAGCACGAAGGCGCCGGCAACGCAGAAAACAGCAGCAAGGGCCAGCATCACGACCAGAATCGTGCGGGCCTCGTAAGGCGACAGGCCGGGGATGCGGACCAGCGCGAGCGGCAGCGCGGCGGCGGCGAAGAAGCCGCCACTCACCGCGAACGCGAGGCCGCGGGCACGGTGGCTGGCGCGCAGCACCCGATCCTCGGGACCGACTTCCGCGGCGGTGGCCTCCAGATGGGCGCGCGCGGCTGCCTCGCGCGCCTGGACTGCGCCAAGGAAGTCCTGCGTTGCGGCCCGGCACAGGCCGGACGGATCGGTGAAATAGGCTGCGAGCTGTTCGCGGGCGCGAGCCGGAGGCGGGGCTCCAGCGGCCGTCAGCAGGTCCGCATCGACCGCCAGGCCGAGGGCCGCGATGCGCTCGCGGGTCGGCGGATGGGTGTCGGTCGGGTGGGCCTGTCCGTCTTCGAGACGCGCCGCCGGATCGTCGAGGCCGCGCGCCATCGCCCGGTCGAGAGCCGCCGCCACGAGATCGGAGGAAGCCGCGGCCGGCGCGGCGGCAGCGGTCTCCAGAACGGCCACGATGCCCGGACGCACGGCGCCGGAGCGGAGGAGCGCCCGGGCCGAGGCGGCGGACGAGGTCGCAGCCGCGCCGGCTGCATCGGCGGCGAATTCGCGCTTCCGGCTCCAATGGCGCACGGCAAGGTGAAAGCGCTCCATCACGAACAGGCCGAGCCGCACCGACGGTCCGAGCAGGCCGAGACCGCCGCGCTCGCGCTCCAGGAGCGCATCGAGGGAACGCCCGACGCCCGTGTAGATCGGCAGGAAGCGCTGACTGTAGGCGGTGTCGCCGCCGGCATAGTGAGCGAGTTCGTGCCCGATGATCGCCGCCGTCTCGTCCACGCGCATTAGGGCGAGATAGGGAAGCGGTACGTAGAGGATCCGGCCCTCGAGACGCGTGCCGCCCGGTTCGAGTACGGCCGGACCCGCGCTGACGAAGAAGCCCTCGGTGAGGCCGACGACCAGGGCCTCGGGCTTGAGCGCGCTCATCCGATCGGCAATCGCTTCGACGAGGCGCCAGAGACCCGGAGCTTCGGCCGGCGCGATCTGGCGCCCGAGGATCGGCAGAGGCTCGGGCTCGAAGGCAACAAGCGCTTGGCGCAGGCCGATCAGTGCGCCCCCCGCGGCGATGATCGTGCCGCCGGCCGCAGCGGCCGCGAGGCCCAGGAGCTTTGCGCCCCCGCCGGTGAAGCCGCCCTGGATGAGCAAGCCTGCCTCGAAGAGAACGATGGCGACGAAGCCTGCGGTCGCCGCGACGATCTGAGCGGCGAGCACGACGGGGAGCAGCCGCCGCACCAGCGAAAAGCCATGAACCAGCGTCTGGCGGGAGGTGCGTCCGACCCGCCCGAGCACACCGCCGACGACCAGGACGAGCAGGGAGAGCGTTGCCGCGATGCCGCCACCGAGGACCGCCACCGGCGGCAGCGTGCGGCGCCAATCCATCACCGCAGCGAGGGTGCCGGCTTCGTCGCGGGCCTCGCGCGCCTTCACCACGGCGTAGGGGCCGCCATAGAGGTGGCCGTCGTGGCGGAACTGCAGGCGGAAATCGGGGCGCCCGTCCCGGGGAGCGCGGGCCTCCAGATCCGCCACAGCCGCGGCGAGCCGGTCATGCTCGGTCGCGAATTCCCTCCAATCGTCGGTTCCGCGCTGGCCCTGCCAGAGTCCGAGCAGCAGGATTGCGAGGGGCAGCAACACGGTGGCCGCGATGAGGCTCGCGAGGATGCGCATACGCGAGCGCTCTGGCAGGGACGTTTCCTCGGCGATGGCTCGCTCCTGAAGTGTCGTCGGCACGATGGCCGTGCGCCCAGCCAATAGGCTGGCCACGCGGATGATCAGTCAACGTGGAGACCGAGATTGGACCAGATATAACCATGATGAGAGGCAATAAAGATTGGGCGCAATCGATCTGATATCCGACATGGGTTCGGGATTTCTACCCAATCCATGAATCTCGTCAATAGAATGCTGCCGGGTTCAGTCGGATCTGCCGGCGCGTCCCGCCGGTGCGTGTCGGCGAACCCGGCTGCGGGCAAGGCCGTGATGAGCGCCGTCCAATCTCGCGCGTCTCGCGCTCCGGGCTCAGCTCCGGCTGTCGCAGATCCATTCGGCGCGGTCGGCCGGCGCGGTCATCGGAGACATCGGATGCATTCCGAGCGGTCGGTCGGCCTGTCGGTCGGTCGATGTCGCGGGGCTCAGGCTGCCGGCTCGTCTGAATCCGACGGGTGGGCGGCGGCGCAGTATATTGAGAGAGATCAATGCTCAGCTGTGGTATCATGATCAAGGATGCCGCGATTGCGAGTTGCGACCCGGCGCGGCTGTTCAAGCGATCTGCGTCGCAGGGCGCTCAGGCCAGCTTCTCGCACGAGACCCGTCTTCTTCCGCCGCGAGGAGAAACCTTGATTATGGCGCCGAGCCGACACAGGCCCCCTCCGGAGTATCTGCCCGCACCCAGCCATTCCGCCGCGGCAGCGCAAGGCGACGTGTCGATCCAGCGCAGCCCAGGGTGAGGCCGGGGCGGGGACGCGCGCGGCGACCGGCGCGTCTGTCCGTGGCGGGTGCGCGCGGGGTGCACGGGTGCGGCGCATGTGCGCCTCATCCCGCAGGCCCGGTTGCAGGAATCGCGGCGCTTCGCGCCGACGGCCTGCACGTCGGTCGTCGAGCAGAAAATTCTCCTGACGCGGGACAGAGCGGCCCGGCTTCGAACGGCTCTCGGCCGGTTCGTCCGAACCGTCGATGGCACGCGTGCAGACGGGTTCGGGATATGCAATCGATGCAGTCTCGACGAATAAAATTCGGTGCCGATCAGCGCGAGAATATTTGGATCGGTTGCATATACAATAATCGGAGGGGCCCGTGACAGGCAAAATTGCATCACCTTCAGCCGATATCGATCAGGCCGTCGTGCAGTCCAAAGCCGCCCGCGTCGGTGCCGACGTCTTGGCCCTGTATCGCCAACTTGCCGCGACGCTTCGACAGAAAGGCCGGTCCGAGGCAGCCGCCATGGCCCACCTCTCTGATCCCACCGCGCGTGCGGCGCACCGGTGCGCCTTTCAGCTCTACGGTACCGCAGCCTCCGAACTCGACGATGTCATCGCGGATCTCCTCGCCAGCCTCGAACGGCCGTTCACGGAGGTCTCGACGGGTCCGATCTTGACCGTTGTGGTTGGTGACGGGACGGGCCCGTAGATCGTGATCGCAGTGGCGCAGAAAGCAGGCCGCTGGCAGAGGCTGCGGTTTGGACACGCGTCAGGTCGGCCAGGGCTTGGGCAGATGCCGCGGACAGGCCGGTCTCAAGCCGCGGGCGCAGAATGGTCTGGGTCTCGATGCTCGTCTCTGCGATCTGCCGGCGCGTCGCATCGGACAGGACATCTTACAAACGGTGTGATGTCTCGAGATTTTTAGCGGAAAAGTCCCACTCCCGTCGGGATCTGTTCGTGGGTTATCGGCATTCGTCGGTGCGCTTTCAATCGACCTGCATTGAAGAGGCTGCGTCTCAAGCAAACGGCATCCCTGCGCATGACCGCCCCGCCTGATCGCGACCCGTCGCGCGCTGGTTGCGGGCGTGCGGGCGATCACGGTTTGACCGACTTCGATGCGAAGGCGGGCGTGGGAAAGCCGGCTCGTGCCAGGGCTCTGAAGGCTCTGCAGACGGGACATGATCGGCGCCGTTGCCGCCAAGGCTTGTGCGACGCTCAAGCGCAACCCCGAGGGGCACTCTTTCGATACAGGGTCGACGGGGCCGCTTCGGTCGCCGCTCTATAGCGGCGCGTCATCGCGGATTATGCCGAACGGCGTTGTGTCCGTGCTCGGCGATCGGGCTCAGCCGCTTGGGCGTGATGGCCGGCTCTCATTGCGCCGGTCCTATGCGCGCCCGGCATCTGACGACGTATGATGTGCCGCAAAGTCCTGGTCGGCACAGATCATCGCCCCGGGGCGGTGCCCATCCTCCCCAGGGCTCAGGCGCAGACGTCGTGGAAAAGATAGAAGCCGAGGCGGCTATTCGCCTCCTGAGCCGCCTTGGACTGGAAACTGACCGGCCCAT
This sequence comes from Methylobacterium sp. 092160098-2, assembly GCF_028920805.1. Taxonomy (NCBI): domain Bacteria; kingdom Pseudomonadati; phylum Pseudomonadota; class Alphaproteobacteria; order Hyphomicrobiales; family Methylobacteriaceae; genus Methylobacterium; species Methylobacterium sp. 092160098-2. Next base: position 3,332,818 of record NZ_JAQPZJ010000001.1, read on the forward strand.
CCGTCTTGCTGCGGACCGTGTAGCCGAATGCCCAACTCTCCGCGTCGAGGAAACTCGGCACCGGACGGTCCTCGCGCACGGCGCAGCACAGGCCTGGCTTATGCTTGCGGCAAAACACGTTGTAGGCGTCGCGCAGTTGCTCTCGCATCGGCAGGGCCCTCCCTCAGGATTGCCCTTTTGGCGGAACACCGGCGTCCCAGTCTTTGATCCAGCGCAACGATCGAACTTTCGCCTCCCGGGCCGCCGAGAGGATCCGCCGGATCCGCGTGCTTCGGCTCATGGGCCTCCCATACGGGCTACGCTTCCCTGTCGTCCGAAGTCGCGCCCTGCTTTCGCCGGACCGAAAATCGACTGCACGCGCTCGGTCGAGCGGGCCGCGCCGATGGGCATCGAGAACTGATCCATCCCCGTCTCACAACGGTGGAATGGCCCGAATGGTGTCGCGCGTACCCCGCATGGTCAGCACAGGGCCGACTTGGCTGAGAGTGGACACAGGAATGCCGATCTCTCCGCCTCCCAACAAGCGCCGGCGGGCGACGATCGCCAGGAGCGTGGTCCCGTCCTGCCCGACCCTGACTTCGCGGACGCGCCCGACGCGCACACCCTGATCGGCATAGAGATGCCGCCCGCGCAGCGTGGGCATCAGAGACGCGGCGTTTTCCTGGATCACGGAATTTCCGCGGTCCATAAGCGGCGAGCGAAGCTCCTGGGCGGTTGCCGTGCGCGCAAGCGCGATCAGAGCCAGCAGGCATATCCGGCCGGTATGATGTCGCGACATCTGACGCGCCTTCCTGGCTACGGGCAGACAGCGTTCCGACGCAGGCCCGGTGAGGCATCCGGATCGATCCGGGCTGCCCTCCCGCCATCTCGGCGGGGGCTGACCTCAGAGTGTCCGTCCTCCCGCCGTCGAAAACGCGGTCGATCCGAATTTTTCCGCACCGCGCTCGAAGCGGCACATTGCCAAATGAAACGATTCAAGCGGAGCCGGAATATCGATCGCGACTGGCTTATGAGGCTGATGAAAGAAACTTATTATCGTGTTTCACGCGAAATTTTTTAAGTCCAGCTCCTGCGCTGTCATTTCCAAATTGCGAAACAATTTTTCTCGCGCCTTGACCTAAATCAAATCATATCCCCGATAAATACGCTTTCCGGAATGTCAAAACCGTAATCCGACAACGGTCACCGCCGCAAGACAACGGCGGCTCCATCGGTTTTGTTGATGTACCAGACCATCGCGGTCCTGTTCGCATTCGTCTTCGCCTACAGCCTCGTGGCGGTCCCGCTGGAGCGCAGTCCACTGGCCGGCGCCGTGATCTTCGCCGCCTTCGGCTTCGCTGCAGGGCCGGCCGGGTTGCGCATCATCACGGTGAACGCCGAGGCCCATCTTCTTCAACGGTTGGCCGAGTTCACGCTGGCCCTCGTACTGTTCACGGATGCCGCCAAAGCCGACCTCGGCGTGCTGCGACGCTCATACGCGATCCCCGGACGTCTCCTGCTCATCGGATTGCCGCTTACAATCCTGTTCGGCTTCCTGGTCGGTACCATTCTATTCCCGGAATTGGGCTTCCTCGAATGCGCCCTTCTCGCGACGATCCTGGCGCCGACGGATGCGGCCTTCGGAAAGGCAGTAATCACGAATCCGGACCTCCCGGGCCCAGTGCGCGAAGGGCTGAATGTGGAGAGCGGCCTGAATGACGGCATCTGCGTCCCGGTCCTTCTGATCTTCCTGACGCTCGCCGCGGGATCCGATCCGGGGCGGCCCCCGTTGGATCTTGCGGTCCACCATTTCGGCACGGAGATCGGTGTCGGCCTCGTCGTAGGCGGCGGGTTGGCCGTTCTGGGCGTCGGGGCCCTGCGCTATGCCGGCAATCGCGGCTGGATCGACTCGGCTTGGCGGCAACTCCCCGCGGTGGCGCTCGCGCTTACGGCGTTCGCGGCAGCGCAGGCTCTGGGCGGCAGCGGCTTCATTGCATCCTTCGTCGGCGGCCTCGTCGCCGGTGGCATGGCGCGGCACCGCGTGGTCAAGCACGAGCTGCTCTGCGCGGCCGAGGGGGCCGGCGACGTCCTGGCCCTGTCGACCTGGGTGCTCTTCGGGGCCGTCGTGATCGCGCAGGTCCCGCAGCGGCTGACCTGGGCGGTCATCGTCTACGCCGTCTTGAGCCTCACCGTGATCCGCATGCTTCCGGTCTGGCTGGCTCTGACGGGCACGGGCCTGAAGACGGACGGCAAGCTGTTCATCGGCTGGTTCGGTCCGAGAGGGCTCGCCAGCGTGGTCTTCGCCGTCATCGTGCTCGCGGCCGATCTTCCGGGACGTCAGGCCCTGACGACGACGGTCGCGGCCACCATCATCCTCAGCATCCTCGCGCACGGCTTGACCGCGAACGCGCTCTCCGCAGCCTTCGCGCGCCGCGCCGCGCCGCGCCGCGCCGCGCCGCGCCACCGCCGCCGATCCGGCGCAAGCCGGCAAGGCTCCTTCGGCCGGTCCTGAGACGGCCCCTGAACGGAGCGTCGCGCGCCGACAGGGGCCACATGCTGTCTCGGCCGATCAAGCGGGCGACCGGTGACGCCATACACTGCGGTGCGCTTCGGAGAGCGAGGGCGCCTGATCCTTGATCTCGCTCAAGGGGGCGCTGGCGAAGCGGCGTACTGTCTCTCCCGCCAGGAGAATTCACGATGCCGACTTTGGCTCCCGCACGGCCATCGTCTGACACGCGCCGCCACGAGAAGGACGATCGGCTGATCGCGGCCGCGCAGGCGCTGCCGGAGCTTCGGGTGGCGGTCGCCCATCCCTGCGCCGTGGCCTCCCTGTTCGTCGCCGGGCAGCGGGCGGCGCGTCTGATGCCCGAGGTCTAGCCGATGACCCCGGTCCTGCTCGTCCTGAATGCGGGCTCGTCGAGCCTCAAGTTCCAAGTCTTCATCCTCGGCGATGGCGAAGAGCCGCAGCGTATCTTCCGGGGCCTGTTCGAGGGGCTCCGTGAAGCGCCCCATCTGCGGATCCGTGATCGGACCGGCACGACGGTGGCCGACGAGGACTTCGGCAGCGACGGGGCGTTCGGCCACGAGGACGCGCTCCTGCACGTGGCCGCCTGGATGCGCGCGCACAGTGGCGGCTTCGAGCTGGTCGCCGTCGGGCACCGGATCGTCCATGGCGGGATGACCTATTGCGAGCCCGTGCGCGTGACTGCGGAGGTCCTGGAGGCCCTGGAGCGCCTCGTGCCGCTGGCTCCCCTCCACCAGCCGCACAATCTCGAGCCGATCCGCATCTTCCGGCGGCGCTTCCCCGATCTGCCCCAGGTCGCCTGCTTCGACACGGCCTTCCATGCCGGTCAACCGGAGATCGCCCGGCTTTTCGCCCTGCCGCACGCGATGATGGAGGGTGGCGTGCGCCGCTACGGCTTCCACGGCCTGTCCTACGCCTACATCGCTTCGGTGCTCCCGGAGTATGATCCCGCCCTGGCGGCCGGACGCGTGGTCGTGGCCCATCTCGGCAACGGCGCCAGCCTGTGTGCGCTGAACCGCGGCGCCAGCGTCGCCACCACGATGGGCTTCTCCGCCCTCGACGGGCTGCCCATGGGGACGCGCTGCGGCAGCCTCGATGCCGGCATCGTGTTCTACATGCTCCGCGAGATGAAGCTCGGCCCGGACGAGGCGGAGCGCATGCTCTACACGCAGTCGGGCCTGCTGGGCGTGTCCGGGATCTCGAACGACATGCGCACGCTGCGCCGCGTCGCGGCGCGCGAGCCCGATGCCCGCCGAGCCATCGACCTGTTCGTCTATCGGATCGGTCGTGAACTCGGCTCCCTCGTCGCCGCAATGGGCGGCATCGACGCTCTCATCTTCACGGCCGGCATCGGCGAGAACGACGCCGCCACCCGTGCGGAGGTCCTGCGGGGTGCCGCCTGGGCGGGATTCGAACTCGACGACGCGGCCAACGCTTCCGGCGGCCCCCGCGTGACCCGAGGTCCCGGGCCGACCGCCTGGGTCATTCCGACGGACGAGGAACTGATGATCGCGCGCGGCACGCGCGCCGTGTTGTCTCGGCCCAGGAGCAGCCGGCCGCAGCCGGCGCTTTGAACAACGGGAGCTTGCCATGGACGCCGTGAGAACCAGGTCGCCGGCCGATCTCGAACTCGCCGACGAGACCTTCATGTCGGCCGCCGAACTCGGTGCCTACACGGCCAAGTTGAAGGCCGCCAAAGCCATGAAGGCGCTGAAGGCCGAGGACCAAGCGAGTCAGGCGCGGGCCGAGCTGATCAAGACTCTGTCCAAGACCATCGAGCTCACGCCCGAGAAGGTGCAGGAGATCACGCGGCCTCTCCTGCACAAGCTCCGGGTCGCGGCCGAGCAGGGCAAGAACGAGTTGCTGGTCATGCGTTTTCCGAACGCGATGTGCACCGACAGCGGGCGAGCCATCAACAATGCCGAGGCGGACTGGCCCGACACCCTGACCGGGCGGCCCCGGCAGGCATACGAGTTCTGGCGCGAGCGACTGCGCCCCCTCGGCTATGGCTTGTCGGCGATGATCGTCGACTGGCCCGACGGCATGCCGGGCGATGTTGGTTTCCTCCTGACCTGGGAAAAACTCCGCGTGTGATTCAGGACACCCCGGGATGGCGATCATGACCGAGCAGCGGACACAGACCGCCACCTCAGCGGGTGAACGACCTGCGCTCCCGGATCTCTTCGCGTTGCTGAGCGCTGGCTGAGGTCACGGCGAAGCGGGTGACCATCCTGGCCGCGCGGGTTCTCTCCGTCGAGGAGCTGAACGGCGATTAGATCGACGCGGAGATCCTACAGCTCCAGACGCAGCGGGATGCGACGCGTGACGAGGCGACGCGGGCCCGTTTCGATGTCTCGATCGCCCGGCTCGAAGAGTTCAAGGCCGGGCTCGGGCTTTGAAGGGTCGATGTCCGGGCGCGCGGCCTCCCCTCAGTGCAGTTCCGGAACGAAATGCCCCTTGGTGAGAGTGTCGTCGTAGGCCTTGTCCTTGAGGCGCTTCGGCAAGACCACGGCCTCGCGCTTCACTTCCTTGTAGGGGATCAGGCTCAGCAGATGGGCGATGCAGTTGAGACGGGCGCGCCGCTTCTCATCTGAGCGGACGATATGCCAGGGCGCCTCATCGATATCGGTCGCCGCCAACATCTCGTCCCGGGCGATCGAGTAGTCGTACCAGCGACTGTAGGACTCGAGGTCCATGGGACTGAGCTTCCACTGCCGGAGAGGGTCATCGATCCGGGCCAGGAAGCGGCGCTTCTGTTCCTTCCGGCCGACTTCGAGCCAGAACTTGATCAGCTGCGTTCCGCCGCCCACGATGAAGCGCTCGATCCGCGGGCACAGATCGAGGAAGCGGCGATATTCAGCGTCGCTGCAGAACCCCATGACGCGCTCGACGCCCGCGCGGTTGTACCAGCTCCGGTCGAAGATCACGATCTCGCCGGCCGCCGGGAAGTGCTCGATGTAGCGCTGAATGAACATCTGGGTCTTCTGCCGGTCGGAGGGGGCCGGCAGCGCGGCCACGCGAAACACCCGCGGGCTCACCCGCTCGGTGAGCGCCTTGATCGTGCCGCCCTTGCCGGCAGCGTCACGTCCCTCGAAGACCACGACGATGCGCGCGCCGGATCTCCGGACCCAGTCCTGCAGATGGCAGAGCTGCACCTGCAGCGCGCGGAGTTCCCGCTCGTACGCCTTGCGCTTGAGCTTGGGCTGCGCCAGCCCCTCGTCGGTGGCTTCGTCGTCGGTCTCGGGCTCCTGTGCCCGCGTCGCATCGTCCGTCACCGCCCAGCCTCCTCATCCTGCCCGGCTCGACCGCGCACGGTCACTCGGCCGGCATGTGCTCCTGCGTTCCGGCCGGCTCCGCCGCCGCGTCGTGCCGCGTCCCGTTCCCGCCCAGAAGGCCCCAGGCCCGCTCACGCAGGCTCTGGAACAGCACGTAGAGGGGCGGGATCACGAAGATCCCGATGAAGGACGCGGCGATCATTCCGCCGAACACGGGCGTCCCCACGTTGCGCCGCGCGAGTTGCGAGGCGCCGGCGGCGATGACCAGCGGAAACAGGCCGAGGATGAAGGCGAAGGAGGTCATCATCACGGGCCGGAAACGCAGGCGCGCGCCCTCGGTCGCCGCCTCGTGGAGCGGCACGCCCCGATCGCGCTGCTCCTTGGCGAACTCGACGATCAGGATGCCGTTCTTGGCTGCGAGTCCGATCAGCACCACCATGCCGATCTGCGCGTAGAGGTCGAGGGTGAGCCCGCCCCACACCATCGCCGCGTAGGCGCCCAGGATCCCGACGGTGACCGACAGCAGCACCGGGACGGGGATCGTCCAGCTCTCGTAGAGGCCGACCAGGAACAGGAATGCGAACAGGACGGCGAAGCCGAGGATGATCGCGGTCTTGCCCTCGGCCCGCTTCTCCTGGAACGCCGTGTCGGTCCACTCGCCCGCGAACCCCGCCGGCAAGGTGCGGCCCGCGACCGCCTCCATGGCGGCGAGCGCCTGGCCCGACGAGATGCCCGGCGCCGGAGAGCCCTGCACGGTGACCGCCCGCAGGTTGTTGTAGCGGATCAGCGCCGGCGGTCCGACCACGATCCGCGCTTCCGCGAGGGAGCGCAGCGGCACCATCTCGCCGTCCTTGTTGCGCACGTTGATGCGGTAGATGTCGTCGATCCGCGTGCGATCGGCGGCCTCGGCCTGGACCTGCACCTGCCACGTGCGGCCGAACAGGTTGATGTCGTTGACGTAATAGCCGCCCAGCGAGGCCTGCAGCGCCTGGAAAACGTTCTCCAGCGGCACCCCGAGGATCTGGACCTTGTTGCGGTCGATGTCGAGAAACACCGAGGGGTTCGTGGCCGAGAACGTGCTGAAGACGCGGTTGAGCTTCGGCTCGTCGTTCGCCGCCACGATCAGCCCGCGCACGACCTGGGCGAGGTCCTTCGGATCGCCGCCGCGCAGGTCCTCCAGGACGTAGGCGAAGCCGCCGCCGGTGCCGAGGCCGATGACGGGAGGCGGCGCCAGGGGCACCACGGTCCCGCCCGGGATGTCTCGGAACTGACGGCCGAGCCGGGCGATCACGGCCGCCGCCCCGTCCGCGGCGCCGGTGCGTTCCTCGAACGGCTTGAGGGTCACGACCAGGAAGGCCGCGTTGCCCTGCGAATAGTTGTCGATGAAGTTGAGGCCGATCACCGATGTCGTGTCGGCGACCACGTGCTCCTGCCGCAGGATCGCCTCGGCATGCGCCACCACCTCGGCGGTGCGTCCCACCGCGGCGCCCTCGGGCAGCTGCACCACGACGAAGAAGGCGCCTTGATCGTCCTCGGGCAGAAAGCCGGTGGGCGTCATCTTGGCCAGCTGCAGCGCGCCGTAGGCGGCCGCGCCGGCGAGTACGAGCCCGATCACCGAGAAGCGCACGATCCGCGCCACCACGGCACCGTAGCCGTCGCGCACCCGGTCGATCGCCCGCATGACGACGCCCATGATCCCGCGGCGGGGACCCTGATGCGGCCGCAGAAGCACGCCGCACAAAGCCGGCGACAGGGTCAGCGCGTTGACGGCCGAGATCAGCATCGCGACCGCGACGGCGACCGCGAATTGTCGGAAGAGCTCGCCGGAGATGCCGGGGACGAAGGCGACCGGCACGAAGACCGAGAGCAGCACCAGGGTGATGGCGATGATCGGCGCCGTGATCTCGGCCATCGCCCGCTTGGTGGCCTCCCGCGGGGAGAGATCGGGATGCTCCTCCATCACGCGCTCGACGTTCTCGACGACCACGATGGCGTCGTCGACGACGATGCCGATGGCCAGCACCAGGGCGAGGAGCGAGACGGAGTTCGCCGAGTAGCCCACCGCCTTCAGGGCGATGAAGGTCCCGATCAGGCTCACCGGCACGGCGAGCGTCGGGATGAGCGTCGCGCGCAGGCTGCCGAGGAACAGGAACACCACCACGACGACGAGCACGAAGGCTTCGATCAGGGTCTTGCGGACCTCGCGCACCGTCTCGGTGATGAAGGTGGTCGGGTCGTAGGTGACCTTCCAGGCGAGCCCCTCGGGGAAGGACTTGGCCAGCGCGCCGACCCGGGCCTGGACTTCCTTCAGGGTCGCGAGGGCGTTCGCGCCGGGGGACTGGTAGATCGCCACCACCGTGGCGGGGCTCCCGTTCAGCCGTGTCTCGCGGTCGAGATTGGCGGCGCCGAGCTCGATGCGGGCGACGTCCCCGAGCCGCAGCACGGACCCGTCCGGATTCGTGCGCAGGATGACGTTGCGGAACTGCTCCGCGGAGTTCAGGCGCCCCTGCGTCTGGATGCTGAGCTGGAGCTGCTGCTCGTCCGAAATCGGGCGTGCGCCGATCCGGCCCACGGGAGCCTGCACGTTCTGCGTGCGGATCGCTGCGATGACATCGCCCGTGGTCAGGTTGAGACCGGTGAGCTGGTCGGTCCGCACCCAGGCCCGCATCGCGTAATCCTGCGGCCCCCACAGGGTCGCGTCGCCGACGCCGGGCGTGCTCTTGATGCGGTCGAGCAGGTTGATCGTCACGTAATTCGAGATGAAGAGCGGGTCCTGCATGCCCTTGGGCGAGTAGACCGCCAGCACGCCCAGCAGCGCGGAAGATTTCTTCTTGACCGTGACGCCCTGCTTGCGGACGTCCTCGGGCAACTTGGCCAAGGCGATCTGAACCCGGTTGTTGACGTTGACGGCGTTGATGTCCGGATCGGTGCCGAGTTCGAAGGACCCGGTGAGCGTGTAGCTGCCGTCGTTGCCGCTGACGCTCTTCATGTAGATCATCTTGTCGACGCCCACGACCTGAGACTCGATGGGCTGTGCGACGGTCGATTCCACCACCTCGGCGGAGGCGCCGGGATAGGTCGTCGTCACCGAGACCTGGGGCGGCACGATGTCGGGGTACTGGGCCACCGGGATGGTGAACAGCGCCAGCGCTCCGGCGATCGACGTGACGATCGCGATCACCACCGAGAGGCGCGGCCGGTCGACGAAGATCGCCGAGACCATGGCGTCAGATCCTGCCGGCCGACTGGGCGATCGGGTTCGCCTGCACGGTGATTCCGGGCCGCACCCGCTGCAGGCCGTCGACGATGACGAGCTCCCCGGCCGACAGGCCCTCGTCGATGACGGCATCCGGGCCGGTACCGGCGGAACCGAGTTTGACGCGCCGGGTCACGGCCCGCCCGTCCTCGACGACGAAGACGTAGACCCCGCCCTGGTCGGCGATGAGCGCCGCTTGCGGGACGACGATCTTCTGCTCGGGCTCCCCAATCTGAAGGGCGACCTGGACCAGCTGCCCGTCGCGCAGCACGCCCGCCGGGTTCGGCATGACGGCGCGTACCAGGACCGTGTCGGTCGTCCGGTCGACGCTGATGTTGACGAAATCGACCCGTCCCACCTGGCCGTATTCCGATCCGTCCTGGAATCGGATCCGGATGCCGACCTTGCTGCGATCGGGGCTTTTCGCGCCCTGCTGGTAGCGCAGGAACTCGCGCTGGCTCACCGGGAAGATGACGTAGATCGGGTCCTGGCTGACGATCGTGGTCAGCACGCCGCTGTCGGGCCCGACGACGTTGCCCTTCGTTACGCTCGTTCGGCCGATCTGGCCGGCGATGGGGGCGGTGATATCCGTGTAGCCGAGGTTGATGCGGGCGGTCTGGAGATTGGCCTCGTCGCCCGTGACGGCGCCCTTCGCCTGATCGAGGGCGGCCCGTGCTTGATCGCGTGCAACGACGGTCCCCGAATTCCGGTCGAGCAGCTCCTGTGCCCTCTGCAGTTGGATGGCGGCCAGAGCCTGCGCCGCCCTGCCGCGCTCCAGGGCGCCTTCGGCTTGCCTGACGGCGGCTACGAACAGATCGCGCTCGATTCGGTACAGAGGGGCCCCTGCCTTCACCGGATCGCCCTCCTTGAACAGGACCGCCTCGAGATAGCCGGTCACGCGGGCGCGCACCTCGACGCGCCCCACCGCCTCGACCCGGCCGACGAAGTCCAGCGCCCTGTCCAAGGCCTTGCGCTGCGCCGTCACCGTTCCGACCGCCAGCGCGGCAGGGGGCTCTCCCTCGCCACGCGCCGAGGGGCCGGGACCGGTGATCAGCAGGGCAACCAGCACGAGAAGGGGGACGCGGACCATCGCAAAGCCTTGCCGCACCGTCTCACGGCTGCGGGGTGGTATTCTGGCAGCTTTCCGCGGGATCGCTTGATCGAGCAGGACGCGTCCGAGCCGAAGCTGCGGCCTCCCCCAGCGCGTTTCGGTCCGTGACCGACGCTCCCGCATGAAACGCCCCGTGCCAGGGTGAGCGTGGTCGTGCGCGCTGGCCGCGTGACGGCTGCTGCGACATCCGGCGCTTTAGCCCCGTCCGGCCTTGTCCTGATCCGGCAGGTCCAGGTGACTCCCGTCGCGAAACAAGAGCGCCTGCAACCGCCCAGGGCCGAGCACGCGGCTAAGCTCTCGAAACGTGAAATACGGGATCAGGGCGACGGTCATGATCAGGACGACGGACGCCCAGCCGAGGACGCCCCCGCCGCCGATCATCGGCACGCTATCGACCAGCGTCTTTCCCCGCCAGAGCCCGATTGCCATATCCTCAAGCGCGTAGAAACAGACCATCAGCAACGCGAAGAGGCCGGACCGGGTCAGGATCGGATAGAGCAGTGGACCGCTCCGAACGGCTGTCCGGGTGTCGAAATGCTCGGCAATCAGCATGATCTTCGCCAAGATCCACGCATTGAGGAAGGCCAGCCCATAAAATCTATAGACGATGCCGTGACGCGACAGGACGGCATGCTCGTGCAGGATCAGAATGCCAAATATGACCCATAAATAAACAAATATACCAATAAAACTTTTTAGTTCTGCTAAAATTCTTGTTCCGATGCCTTTCATTCGATTGCGGCGGATTGATTTCGGATGATTTGATCCGTCGGCATCGCCTTCCGAAATGCGAGGGTGTGAAGTAATCATGGTTCGATCCAGCGACCGAGCGTCAGACTATTGTCGGCGCCTTCGGGCGATGTGTCGTCCTTTTAAGGTGTTTCACGGTGAAGCCCGTCCGATGGCTCGCGTCTCGATCTATGCCTGACGCGGAACGGACGCGCGGCTGGATGCGACACCCGCCGGACAATTTTCGACAGGGTTCCTGTCTGGCCGCTCCGCGGTATTGGCCAAGTCCCATGTTGGATTTGACGCAGTGCGAGCCTGTTCAGGATTGCAGACATTCGCGTGGGCGGCTTGATCGGGTGAGACGTCGTGAATTCGAGGGAGCACCCGATTCATGGCGTGTCTGCTTTCCGGCTCCGATCGCGATCGTATGCCGGCCGATGTGGTTCGACCGCGCCATCCCGGCGTTCGGCAGCGCCGCTCGGCAAGGCGTTGCCGGGGTCTGACGGGTGCGTTGAACCTGTCGGAACGGCGCCGCGGACCGGTCTTGCCCCCGCAACATCCGGGCGCTGCCTGGGGGCGCCGACACCAAAACATCAAGATTGTCCCAAATCATCAAGCATCAAATTCGGCTTATCTCTATGTAAACATTCGTACTGATCGTGGCATTTGCTGCAAGGCTTCGGAGGGCGTCATGATTGCTCGTCGGTCACCTGCGCTGTCGGCCTTGTCCGGAGCCATGCTTGCGGCCGTAAGCTGCTTCGCCTGCTTTCCGGCATCTGCCCAACCGCTCATCGTCAGGGTCAATCCGCGTCTGGCCCAGCAAGGTGTCCTCATGTTCGGCAACGAACCCGGCACGATCCAAACGCTTTTCGAGACAGGGCCACGTTATAGCGACCCGAGCGGTGTGCGCGTCGGCCGGGGCAGTCAAATTCCGGGATGGCTGGAACTCGGATCGTTCCAAAACGTCGCGATGCCCGGCCTGAACCCGGTCGGCTACTACGGCTATTACATTTCTCCCGATGATCGCGCGGTCATCGTCGACCTGGATTCGCGTCAGGTCGTACAGGTCCTCCGTCGGTGAATAGAGGGACATGCCGGGATCCGCGGCGCCTGGAACTTCCCTGACGGGTCAAGTCGGGCGGCGCGCCGTCGAAACTCCCGGGGATGGGGCCACCAAGCCATTTCCAGCGCGACGAGGGCGCGAGCCGGAACAGGGGCCCGACCGACGGGATCGTTCGGCCGCCCGACCTTGCCGGATGCCCGGTCTTCGAGACGGGAAGCCGCTCTCCGCCCTGGGCCAAGGGTGGCCGATAACGATCCCGGATCGGCGCGCCGGTTCGATCGCATTGTGACGCCCGCTCGTCGCGAGGCAAAGGTCAAGCTTTGTCCGGCGACCCGAATTCGGGTGTCTCTCACAGGATCAGTGCAAGCGCTGACTGTGACGATGATAGAGATTGAACAGCAGCAAACCACATATCGCCGCTGCATTCACAAAGAGGGCCCAGCCATAGCTGCTGATATGGGGCGCCACAGGATACTCGATCGCGCCGAGGCCCAGCAGTAGGCCGAAGCCTGCCATGGCTGAAAAAATACCAGCGAATACAATCATATCCGCCTCCAAAAGTATTTTTTCCTTACGCTTCACCGTTCGAAGCGATTTCATTAAACTATTATCAGGGCGGACGAGCATACTCAAGCGGTGTTTGTCCGGTTCCACGAGGCGGCGCGCGCCCAGGGATTGCAGACATGCGAGCAGGGCCAAGCTGTCGCGACGCTTATGAAGTCTTCAATCCACCTTTTCTCGGTCTCGACCGTCGCGATCGGGGCGCGTGCGACGTTCAACCTGCGCCAATGATCGCACTGGCCGATACGAGGCCCCGCCACGCGTTGGCGCGTGACGGTCACATCCCGTGCCGGGCCAGCGCGAGGAAGTCATCGGATGGGACTGGAAGCGGCCGGTCCGTCCCGCAGGGCCCGCCTGCCAGGCGGATCCGAATGGCCCGGCAGGTCACCGCCGGCCGGCCGCTGCCAAGCTGGTTCGGTCGACGATCTCGACGGCACCTCGCCGCAACGCGATCAGACCGGCCTCGGCCCATTGGGCCAGGATGCGGCTCACCACCTCACGTACGCTACCGATGTCGTCCGCGAGCTTCTGGTGGGTTACCGCGGCCACGCCCTGCGGACCGGCTTCGGACAGAAGCCGCTGGGCGAGCCGCTGTTTGAGCGGCGAGAACGCGACCTCGTCGATCAGCGTGAACAGGCCGGTCATCAGCCGCGTGTAGTCGCCGAGAACAAAGCTTCGGAAGGCTGCGCTTTCACCCATCAGGTGTTGGAAGGTGCCAACCGGAAGGGCTGCGAGTTCGGTTCTCTCCTCGGCCACGCTCTGGGCCGGGAAAGTACCGCCGGACAGGAGGCACTGCGTCGTCAGCGCACAGGTGCCGCCCGGCCCGACCTTGTAGATCAGAACCTCACGCCCGCTCTCCGACATGCGAAAGATACGCGTCCGTCCTTCGAGACACATCAGGTAGTGGGCGCATTCGCCATGGAGTTCGTAGGCCGTCGCGCCGGCCTCGAGCACCGGGAATTGCACGGTGCCCCGCGCGATCTGAAGATGCGCGGAACTGAGCGCCTGAATCGGAGGAAAGCGCGCGATCCAGCGCTCGAGCTTCTGCGCGTCCGTCATGGCTGGCGTCGTTCTCCGGCCGTGACGACGGGCTGATCGTCCGGCACGTGGTGCGTGTTTCTCCCGCCACGTCGGACTTGTGTGACCGGGGTCACCGACCGGGCGCGGCGGCTCGGGATAGCATTGCGGCACACTGAACACGATATGGACGCCAGCGTTGCGTGGCGTCTGCCGGGAGTGAACCGATGCGCCGTCTCGCCTTCAGCTTCATGATCGCTGCCCTTGCCGCCGGCCCTGCCGCGGCCGAACAGGATCTGCTGCTCGGAGCCGACATGGCCTCCCCCGCGATGACGAAGGCCGAGATGGGCCGCGCCGACATCGAGGCGATGATCAGGGCCTCGGACGGCAAGCCCCTCGACCTGCACGACAAGGCGTTGTCGGGCCTCGACCTGTCCGGGCTGAACCTCCGGGGCGCCAACCTGCGGACGGCGCGCCTGAACGGCACCAATCTCCGCGGGGCAGATCTCAGCGGGGCGAACCTCGAACAGGCGTGGTTCCTGAAAGCCGATCTCTCCAGCGCGAAACTCGCCGACGCGAGGATGTTCGGCATCACCGCCCGGGATGCCAACCTGAGCGGCGCCGATCTCAGCCGATCCACGCCGATCGGCGACTTCAAAGGCGCCAATATGAGCGGTGCGATGCTGGTTGACCTCAAGGGCGGCGCCGACATCAGGAACCAGTCCATGGGACTGATGCGGGCGGTGTTCACTTCGGTGAACCTCTCGGGGGCGAACCTCAAAGGGGCCGACCTGGGCCGGTCGCGCCTGGAATATGCCGACCTCAAGGATGCCGACCTGACCGACGTGGTGCTGATGGGCTCGGACCTGTCCGGTGCGAACCTGACCGGTGCCACGGTCGCCGGCGCGGACTTCAAGAACGTCGATGTCAGCGGCGCCAAATTGCTCGACCTCAAGGGCGAGGCCAGCGCCAAAGGCTGGGCCCAACGCGTGAATGCCGACCGCGCCGTCACCCGGGTTTCTCCGTGAAGCTCCGATCGGCGGCCGCTCCGGCCGGCTCCGTGGATCGAGACATCGGAGGCCGTTGGCCGTCCGGGCTCACGAGCCCGACGCGCCCTTACAACCCGGCCTCGGCCCCGCCCTTCAGCTTGACCGGGATGGTCAGGTAGCGGACGCCGTTTGCCTCCGCCGGGGGGAACTTGCCGGCGCGGATGTTCACCTGGATCGACGGCAGCAGCAGGCGCGGCGCCGCAAGCGTGGCGTCGCGGGCGGTTCGCATCGCGGTGAACTCCGCCTCGGTCACGCCCTCCTTCACGTGGACATTGCGTGCGCGCTGCTCGCCCACCGTGGTCTCCCAGGCGTACACGTCGCGCCCGGGCGCCTTGTAGTCGTGGCACAGATGCAAGACCGTCTCGGGTGGTAGCGCGAGGAGCTTGCGGATCGAGCGGTAGAGGGCGTGTACGTCGCCGCCGGGGAAATCCGCACGCGCGGTGCCGAAATCGGGCATGAACAGCGTGTCGCCGACGAAGACATGGTTGCCGATGCGATAGCAGATATCGGCCGGCGTGTGGCCGGGCGTGTAGAGCACCTCGACGGCGAGATTGCCGATGTGGAAGGTTTCCCCGTCGGCAAAGAGGCAATCGAAATCGCTGCCATCGGTTTTCAGGTCCGTGGCATTGAAGACCGGACGGAAGATTTTCTGCACGTCCTTGATGTGCTCGCCGATGCCGATCCGCGCGCCGGTCTTCGCCTTCACAAAGGGTGAGCCGGACAGATGATCGGCATGGGCGTGGGTCTCCAGCGTCCAGACCACCGAGAAGCCCGCCTCCTCGGCCGCCTTCAGCATCGCCGTGACGGAGCGCGTGTCGACGCTGCCCCCATTGTGGTCGTAGTCGAGCACGGGATCGATGAAGGCGGCCTGTTTGGTCTCGGGATCGGCCACGATGTAGCTCACCGTATTGGTGGGCTCATCGAAGAAGGCGCGGAAGACGGGTTCGGTCATGTGATCTCTCCTGTCGGTGTCGGGCGTTCCGGGATTGACGCGTGGCGGATCTGGTTGCGGCAGATGCGGATCTCAGCGGACGTGGCGGCCGGGCTGGCGCCCGCCAGCCCGGCCCCGCGCAAGTCCCGCGCCCGCAACGCTCACGGAGCTGCGGCGAAGGCACTGCCATTGCGGTAGAGCATGAAGCCGGCGACGCCGAAGATCACGGTGGCAAAGACTGTATTCAGCGCGCCCTTGTAGCCGGCGAGTCGGTTGGCAAGGCGCATGCCGAGGACGCCGCCGGCAAGTCCGCCGGCTATGAACTCGCCCGCGACCGCCCAATCGACCAGGCCCGACAGGGCGTAATTCAGCGCGGTCGCGAGGCCGAAGGCGCCGACCGCGAGCAGCGAGGTGCCGACCGCTGTGATGAGCGGCATGCCGGTCGCGAAGACGAGGCCCGGCACGATCAGAAACCCGCCTCCGATCCCGAAGAATCCCGATAGCATGCCGACCGCAAAGGCGATGCCCACCACTCTTCCGCTCGGTGTCGGGCCGCAGCCGACCGGCTCGGCCGAGCCCTCCTGTCGTGTCCGGCCCCGCAGCATGTGGATGCCGACGACCACCATCAGAAGCGCAAAGAGGAACAGCAGGCGCTGTCCGTCCACGGCCTTGCCCAGGGATGACCCGACGAGGGCGCCCAGGATGCCGACGAGGGCGAAGACAAGGGCGCAGCGCCAGCGCACGTTGCCGGCCCTGGTGTGCCCGATGAGCGTCAGGAACGCGTTGGCTGCGACCGCGAGCGCTCCTGTCCCGATGGCGAGGTGCGGTTGGGCAATGCCCACCACGTAAAGCAGCAGCGGCGTTGCCAGGATCGAGCCGCCGCCGCCGATCAGCCCGAGCGTAAATCCGACCCCTGCGCCGGAAAGAACAGCAGGAAGAGCACTCATCTGCAGTGTCTTCCGATCTTCCGCTAAACCGACATCCGACGGGTGGCAGGGCAGGACGCGCCTTGAGCCGTCGCTCATTTCACTTAAGAATATATCGATAGGCCCGAGCCTGACTCTCTCCGCGCATATGACGGTCCGTTGCCGCTGCTGTCAATATGTTATCTTATCGATTCAGCCTATCATATACGTATAATATAGAATGATGGATGCGACGATGGAATCAAAGCGCCTGACGCCGGATCTATCGGTCGCGGGGCAGATCTTTCCTGCCGATCTCGTGCATATCGCGCAGGCCGGCTTCCGGGCCGTAATCTGCAATCGCCCGGACGGAGAGGGCGTGGATCAGCCGAATTTCGCGGAGATCGAGGCCGCTGCTCACGCCGCGGGGCTCGAGGCCCACGATCTGCCCGTCGTGTCCGGCAAGGTCTCCGACGAGAACGCGGCGGCATTCGGCGTCGCGCGCGCGGCGCTGCCCAAGCCTCTCCTCGCCTATTGCCGCACGGGAATGCGTTCGGCGACGCTGTGGTCGTTCGACGAGGCGGCCCGCGGCCGTCCTCTGCCGGAGATCCTGTCAACGGCGAAGGCAGCCGGCTACGACCTGTCCGGCGTTGTCGGGCGCATCGCCGCGGGCGGCCGCATCCGGAAGGCATCGGCCGATCTGTTCCACAGCGTGGTCGTCATCGGCGGTGGGGCCGGCGGCATCGCCGTGGCGGCCAGTCTCAAGGCGCGCAAGCCCGATCTCGACATCGCGCTGATCGAGCCCGCCGATGTGCACTATTACTAGCCAGGCTGGACCATGGTCGGCGGCGGAATCTTTTCGCCCGCCGTCACAGCCAGGACCATGGCCTCGCTGATTCCCACAGGCGTATGCTGGATCAAGGACGCTGTGGCTGCCTTCGAGCCGGATCGGAACACCGTGATCTTGGAGGGGCACCAAACTGTGCGCTACGATCGACTCGTCGTCGCGCCCGGTCTGACGCTCGATTGGGCCGGTGTCGCGGGGTTGACCGAAACCCTCGGGCGGAACGGCGTCACCTCGAATTACCGCTACGATCTGGCGCCCTACACCTGGGAACTCGTACAGACCCTGCGCGCCGGCCGCGCCCTGTTCACGCAGCCGCCCATGCCGATCAAATGCGCCGGCGCGCCGCAGAAGGCGATGTATCTCTCGGCCGATCACTGGCTACGCCAGGGCCGGCTCAAAGATATCGACGTCGAATACTACACGGTCAGTCCGGCGCTGTTCGGCGTCGAGGATTATGTCCCCGCATTGATGACTTATGTGAATCGTTACGATGCGCGCCTGAACTTTCGCCATACGCTGACGCGGATCGACGGCCCCGCCAAGCGCGCGTGGTTCTCCCGCCAGACCGAGACCGGCATCTGCGAGACGATCGAGACCGATTTCGACATGATCCACGTCGTGCCGCCGCAACAGGCGCCCGATTTCATCCGTGCGTCCCCGCTCGCCGACGCGGCCGGCTGGATCGCCGTTGATCCCGCGAGCCTGCGCCACGCGCGCTTTCCCGCGATCTACGCCTTGGGCGATGCGATCGGCGCTTCCAATGCCAAGACGGCCGCCGCCGCGCGCAAACAGGCCCCGGTCGTAGCCCACAATCTCCTCGTCGAGATGGGGCATCTGCGCGGGGCCGAAGTCGCCTACGACGGCTACGGGTCGTGCCCCCTGACGGTTGAGCGCGGAAAGATTCTGCTCGCGGAATTTGGATATGGCGGAACGCTGATGCCGAGCTTCCCCGCTTGGCTGATCGACGGCACGAAGCCGAGCCGCGTGGCGTGGCTGCTCAAGGAACGGATGCTGCCCCCGCTGTACTGGAAGGCTATGCTGAAGGGCCGAGAGTGGATGGCGAAACCGCAGCGAGCCGAACGGACCGCCTGATCGGGGAGGCCGGTGCCCGCCTACGGGCTGGCGCCTCCGCCCTCAGCGGCTCACCGTGATCGGTCCCGTCGAGCGCGGGGCGGTGAACCGAAAGAGCAGCATCCCGGCGAGCATCGCCGCAACGAACAGCGCGACCTCCGGCAGGCCGAGTGTTAGACCGGCCAGGGCCGGGCCGGGGCAGAAGCCGGCGAGTCCCCAGCCGATCCCGAACAGGACGGCGCCCCCGAGCAGGCGGGCATCGACGCTCCGGTTCGCCGGTATCTCGAACCGGTCCGCGAGGGCAGGCCGGGGCATCCGGGCCTTGACCGCGTAGCCGAGGGCCGAGACGCCGACGGCCCCGGCCAGGACGAAGGCGAGGCTGGGATCCCAGGCCCCCGCGACATCGAGGAAGCCCAGCACGCGTGCGGGGTCCATCATGCCCGACAGGGCGAGCCCCGCTCCGAAGAGCAGGCCGCTCGCGAAGGCTGCGAGGAGGCGCGGGGTGTTCATCGGACCAGGCCGTGCCGAATGAGGAAGACGGTGATGATCGCGGCGGCCATGAACGTCGCGACTGCTGCGAGGGAACGCGGCGAGAGCCGCGCGAGGCCGCAAACCCCGTGGCCGCTGGTGCACCCCGACCCCAGACGCGTCCCGAACCCGACCAGAAGCCCGGCCCCGACAAGCATCGGCCAGGAGGCATCGATGCGGATTTGCGGCCAATGGCCCGCCGTCGCTCTGAACAGGGCAGGGCCGGCGAAGAGGCCCACCAGAAAGGCCACCCGCCAAGCCCAGTCCCGAGAGCCCGGGCCGAGCAATCCGCCGACGATGCCGCTGATCCCCGCGATACGGCCATTGGCGAGGAGCAGTAGGGCCGCCGAGGCGCCGATCAGGGCACCACCGGCGAGGGGGGCGAGAAAGGCATTCATGGCGCGTCTCCGATCTGGCCGAACATCGCGGCCTGCCCGAGGGCCCGTTCGCGCGCGTCGGGGCCGCGCGCCGCCAGGCGCCGCTGCGGGCGGTTGACGATCAAGATATCCTCGATCGCATCGAGGAGCGCACGCGTGCGGGCCTCCGTCAGGCTGTAGAATACGACCTTGTGCGCGCGCCGTGTGGTGACGATCCCGGCGTTGCGTAATTCGCCGAGCTGCTGCGACAGGGTCGGCTGACGGATGCCGAGGCGCTGCTCGATCTCCGAAACCGAGTGCTCGCCGTCCGTCAGCAGGTAGAGGATGCGCAGCCGGTTAGGGTTTGCGACGAGCTTGAGCAACTCGGCGGCCGCGCTCGCCTTGGTCTCGTCCGTGCCGGGTGCCATCAGACGCTTTCCAACCTGTAATACCAGTCGGTCCCGCAGCCGCCGATCTCTTCGCTCGTCATCGGTGGATTCGCCAGCACCGGCTCGCCCGGTTGCCATCCCTCGGGCGTCGAGACGTCGGCTGCGTCGGAGGCCTGAAGCGCCCTCACAAGCCGCAGGATCTCGGCGACGCTGCGCCCTACCGTCAGCGGGTAGGTCACGAGGGCGCGCACGATCCCCTCCGGATCGATGACGAACGTGGTGCGTACCGTGGCGCTCGACGCCGCTCCCGCCGGCAGCATGCCATAGGCACGGGCGATGCCCATGGCCGGATCCTCGACGATCGGGAACGGCATCCGCACACCGAAACGCTGCTCGATGCTCTGTTGCCACGCCAAGTGCGACGACAGGCTGTCGACGGAGAGGGCGAGGAGGTCGCAATCCAGGGCCTGGAAAGCCTCGTGGGCCCGGGCGAAAGCCACGAACTCGCTGGTGCAGACCGGCGTGAAGTCCGCGGGATGCGAGAAGAACACCAGCCAGCGGCCCCGATAGGACGACAGCGTGCGCGGGCCCATCGTGGTGCGGGCCCGGAAGTTCGGTGCGCCGTCCCCGATAATGGGCGGGCCGGCGGGGTGAGGCACAGCGGTGACGCCACTGTCGATATCGATAGCCATGAAGCGACCTGAGGGAAGCGCGGCTCTGACCGCTTACGGGTCGAACCGGTCAATCTCGATTTTATATGGATCACTGCTTCAGACAACGCGAAATATGGATTGACGCACGGGCGATGCCGGGAGGGCCATGGCTCAGTGTCCCGCGCCGCGTCTGGGACGATTCGAGGCTTACGCGAATTTGCGCCGCGAACCGGCCTTCAGCGAAGATCGATCTCTCTCTCCCCCTCTGGTTGGCCATTCCGGCAGCGGGCGAACAAGCACGCCGACGCCCTGTGACCTGGACCGGCGGCCGGATCGTCCGTCTGTGGCGCCCCCTCCGGCCGCATGCGAGGGGGGATCGTCAGAGTCCCGAGGCTTGGTCTAAGAGCATCATCCGGGAGGGCGTCCGATGGCAGGCGCCTCGAACTATGCGGGGGCCCATGTTGGCCGACGACGCCACGCTGCGCCGGCTGCTTGCAGGAATCGCTCGAGGTGAGGCGGACCGGCTCGCTGAACTCTACGATGTCTCAAGCCCGAAACTTTACGGGCTGATCCTGCGTATCCAACGCGACCGCGGCTTGGCCGAGGACGTACTCCAGGACGTCTACATGCGGATCTGGCAGGCAGCGGGCAGCTATCGGCCGGAAGCCGGGCCGCCGCTGCCCTGGCTTATTACCATCGCACGGAACCGCGCCATCGATAGCGTACGCCGGAAGGCGGAGGTGCAGGGGCCGGAATTGGACAGCGGCGAGGATTGGGTGGACCTGCTGATCGATCCGCACGACGAGGCGGGCGCGTTTCAAGACCGCAATGCCCTCGTGGCATGTCTCGGCCGACTCGAACCGTCGCACCGGGATTGCGTCGTGCTGGCCTATTGTGAGGGGCGCTCGCGTGAGGAACTGGCCGCACGGTTCGATCGTCCCGTGAACACGATCAAGACCTGGCTCCACCGGGCGCTCGGCGCCTTGAAGACCTGCCTGGAGACGGTGTCGTGAGCGGTACGAGGGCGCCAGACCCCGACGATCCCGATCTGCGTGCTGCCGAGTACGTCCTCGGAACGCTCGACGCGCAGGAGCGTGCGGCCATGGAGGGCGAGGCCGCGCGCGATCCGGTCGCACGGGCACGGATCCAGGCTTGGGAACGCCGCCTCGGCCCGCTCGCGATGGTGATCCCCGTCGAGACACCGCCGCCGCATGTCCGCGCTGCACTCTTGCGGAGGCTTCCGGCGGCGGGACGCGCGGAGTTGCATCAAATCGAAGCCCTGCGCTCCCAGCTTCGGCGGTGGCGAGTCGCCGCGGGCGGGGCCGGGCTGCTGGCGGCTGGCCTCGCTCTGGTCCTGACGCTCGGACCCTGGCAGAGGCCGTCGGATGGCCGCTATCTGGCCGTGGTGCAGGGCGGGGGTACGCTCCCGGCGCTGATCGTGCGCGTCGATACGCGCACCGGCGTCGCAATGGTGAGGCCCGTCAGCGCCGAGGCACCCGCGGATCGAAGCCTGGAAGTGTGGTATGTCGGTGCCCAGGGGCCGCGGCCGCTCGGCCTTGTCGGCACGGCGGCGAGCCAGATGAGGCTGCCGGCGGGGGCCGCTCCGGATGGCGTGATCGCGGTCTCGGTGGAGCCGCCCGGCGGCTCGCCCACCGGCCAGCCGACCGGTCCGGTGGTCTACACCGGCAAACTCATCGCGGACTGACGCGATCTCGGCAGCCGCAGCGGTCAACGTTTGCGAGAAATCGGCGTCGGCAGCCGGATCAGGGCCGCCGACGCCGGACCGTCCGGGTGGATCAGGGCATCAGCACCGCATTGACGACGTGGATGACGCCGTTCGATTGCATGACGTTCGGAATGGTCACCGTGGCGGTGTTGCCCTTCACGTCGGTCACATAGACCTTCTTGCCCTGCACCTCGACGGCGAGAGGCTCGCCCGCCACCGTGGTGAGCGTGCCCTGTCCGCCGCCCTTCTTGGCGAGCGCCATCAGATCCTTGGCGGTGTAGACACCCGGGACCACGTGGTAGGTCAGGATCTTCGTCAGCGTCGCCTTGTTCTGCGGCTGGACGAGGTTCTCCACCGTGCCCGGCGGCAGCTTGGCGAAGGCGGCGTTCGTGGGGGCGAACACCGTGAACGGACCCGGACCGTTCAGCGTGTCGACCAGGCCGGCGGCCTTCACGGCGGCGACCAGCGTGGTGTGATCCTTCGAGTTGACCGCGTTCTCGACGATGGTCTTCTGGGCGTACATCGGCGCGCCGCCGACCATCGGGTTCTTGGCGTAGGCTGCGCTGCTCGCTCCGAGACCGAGCGCGAGGGCCAGAGCAAGCGCCTTCATGCGGTGGCTGTTCGCTGTGGGCATCGTTTTTCCTTCCATCCGACCCCGACGCAGGGGTAGCACCCGCCCTTACGGGGGCGTCGGACGGAAAGTTTCGTAGCGGCCGCAGACCGGCGCCGGTCGGCTCGGCGGCGCTCTCCCTTAATGGGGGCATGGCCATCGTCGTGTCGGCGATGGGCCCCCGGAGCCGCAGGCCTTCACGCGGGTCTCGATGTCGCCACCGCGACCCAAGCGGCGGGCACCTGCACCGCCACGGCTCATTCTTCGGACGGTCTCGCGGATCCTCCGGTGGCGCCTCCCGCGATGGCCGGGTGCGGATGAGGGGGGCGCACCCGCAGGAACGGCTACTGATCGAGCAGACCGGCGAGCTTCAGCGCCACGCCCTGCGAGCCCTGCACCTTCAGGCGGCCGGTCGAGAAGGCCATCATCGGGCTGAGCCGGCCCTCCACGAGCTTGAGCAGATTGTCGGAACTCAAGCGCATCACGGCATCGGCCTCGCCCTCTTCGGCGATCGACACGGCGACCGTGCCGCCGGTCGCATCGAGCAGGATGCCGCCGCCATCGGTGAGGTCGAACCGCACCCGGTATCCGAGCGCGCTCAAGGCCCCCGACCGTTCCTCGATCGAGTCGACCAGCAAGCCGAGATCCGCCATCCGTTCCACTCCATCAGTCGCATGAGGATTCCCCGGAGGTCCGGG
The DNA here is from genome assembly GCF_028920805.1 of Methylobacterium sp. 092160098-2. Taxonomy (NCBI): domain Bacteria; kingdom Pseudomonadati; phylum Pseudomonadota; class Alphaproteobacteria; order Hyphomicrobiales; family Methylobacteriaceae; genus Methylobacterium; species Methylobacterium sp. 092160098-2. The sequence goes on from NZ_JAQPZJ010000001.1 coordinate 3,356,096, forward strand.
GCGGTCAGAACATCGCCTCGTCGAGGGCCATCATCGCGCCCTTGCCGGACTTGATCGCCGCCAGCAGGCCGGCAACCTGGGGCAGGATGCGCTCGATGAAGAAGCGGGCGGTGGCGAGCTTGGCCTCGTAGAAGTCCCGCTCCGGCGTTCCGTCGGCCAGCGCCGCCTGCGCCACCTTGGCGGCGCGCACCCACATGAAGCCGAGCGCCACTAGGCCGAACAGCCGCAGATAATCGGTCGCGGCGGCGCCGGCCTCGTCCGGATCCTTGAGGCCCCGTTGCGCGATGTGGGCGGTGGCGAGCTGGAGCGCACCGAACGCCTTGGACACGGGCAGGGCGAGGGGCGCCAGGGCATCGTCCTCCAGCGCCGCGTCGAGGAAGGCGAGGACCGGGTGGAAGAAGCCGCGCAGCAGCCGGCCGGCATGGGCCGGGAGCTTGCGGCCGACGAGGTCGAGGGCCTGCACGCCGTTGGTGCCCTCGTAGATCATCGAGATCCGGGCATCGCGGACATACTGCTCCATGCCGTGGTCCCGGATGAAGCCGTGGCCGCCGTAGACCTGCAGGCCGATGCTGGCCGCCTCGAAGCCGAGATCGGTGAACAGCGCCTTCACCACCGGCGTCATCAGGGCCGAGAAATCCTCCGCCCGCCTCCGTTCGGCCGGATCGGGATGGCGCTCCATCACGTCGAGGCTTCGGGCGACCCAGCCGCCGAGCGCCCGGGCGCCCTCGTTGTAGGCGCGGATCGCCATCAGCATGCGCCGCACGTCCGGATGTACGATGATCGGGTCTGCGGCCAGGTCCGGCCGCTTGGCACCCGAGAGCGCGCGCCCCTGCAGGCGCTCGCGGGCATAGGCGACGGCGCCCTGGTAGGCCGCCTCGCCGGCGCCCAGCCCCTGGATTCCCACCGACAGGCGCTCGCTGTTCATCATCGTGAACATCGCGCGCATGCCCTTGTGCGGCTCGCCGACGAGCCAGCCGACGGCGTCGTCGAAGGAGAGCTGGCAGGTGGCCGAGGCCTTGATGCCCATCTTATGCTCGAGGGCGCTGCAGGTGACGCCGTTGCGCGCCCCCGGCGTCCCGTCCGGCGCGGGCAGGAATTTCGGCACCAGGAACAGGCTTATGCCCTTCACGCCCTTGGGGGCATCGGGCAGCCGCGCGAGGACGAGGTGCACGATGTTCTCGGTGAGGTCGTGATCGCCCGCCGAGATGAAGATCTTCGAGCCGGTGATCCGGTAGGAGCCGTCGTCCTGCGGCACCGCGCGGGTCCGCAGCAGGCCGAGATCCGTGCCGCAATGGGCCTCGGTCAGGCACATGGTGCCCGACCACGTGCCGTCGACGATCTTGGGCAAGTAGGCCGCCTTCAGCGCCTCCGACGCATGACCGGCGATCGCCTTGTAGGCACCGTGGCTCAAGCCCGGATAGAGCCCGAAGGACAGGTTGGTCGAGCAGATCATCTCCTCGACGAGCTTGTTGATCGTCTCCGGCAGGCCCTGGCCGCCATAGGCGGGGTCGGAGCCCATCGCGGTCCAACCGCCCGCGCGGAACGCCGCGTAGGCCTCGGGAAAACCCTTCGGCGTCCGGACGACGCCGTTCTCCAGGCGGCAGCCCTCCGCGTCACCGGAGGCGTTGAGCGGCAGGAGCCGCTCGGTGCAGAACTTCGCCGCCTCCTCGAGGATGGCGTCGGCGACGTCGGGCGTGATCTCCTCCAGGCCGGGCAGCGGCTCGGAACCCGGATCGGCGTGCAGTTCGTGGAGCACGAAGCGCATGTCGCGCAGCGGGGCCTTGTAGGTCTGCATGATCGTCAGTTCCTCACCGGCCGGCCGGTCTCGAGCACGCTCTCGAACCGGTCGAGGGTTGCCTCGGTGCGGACGAGGCGCATGAAGCTGTCGCGCTCGAGTTCCAGGATGGCATCCTCATCCAGGGTATCGAGGATGTCGGCCTCTCCTCCGGACAGGACGGAGGCGAGTTCGCCCGCCACCACGAGATCGTGCTTCGTGGCGATGCCGCGCCGCGCGAAGCCCTCGGCGGCCATGCGCAGGGCGAGGCCGCCCGCGGAACCCGGCAGAGTCAGAGGCACGGGCTTCGGCGGCGCATAGCCTGCGACCAGGGACAGCGCTCTGGCCTTGGCATCGGCGAGCAGCCGGTCGCGATTCATGGTGATGCCGTCGTCGGGGCGCAGGAACAGGAGGTCCCGCGCCTCCTCGGCCGACTTCGCCACGGTTGCGGTCGAGACCGTCTCGAACACCCTGGCGACGGCCGGCATCGGCCCCTTCGGCAGTGTGCCGGAAGCCTGCCAGCGGCCCAGCATCTCCGTGCAGCCGCCCCAGGCCGGCACGAGGCCGACGCCGCACTCCACGAGGCCGATATAGCTCTCCGCATGGGCCTGGACGGCATCGCTGTGCAGCAGGATCTCGCAGCCGCCGCCGAGCGCCATGCCGGAGGGTGCGCTCACCACCGGAAACGGCGCGTATTTGAGCTGCCGATAGGTCTGCTGGCCGAGATGGACCAGCTTCTCGATCTCCCCCCACGCCGCGATATTGGCGGCGAACAGGGCCAGCCCGAGATTGGCGCCAACCGAGAAGTTCGTGCCCTCGTTGTAGACGACCAGCGCCTTGTAGCGGTCCTTCACGAGCTTGATCGTCTTGCCGAGCAGGACCATGACCTGCTCGTCCAGGGCGTTGCTCTGCGACGTGAACTCGAAGCACACCACGCCGTCGCCGATGTCCCACAGGGCCGCCGAGCCGTTCGTCAGGAGCGGCTCTCGGCCGAGCTTGATGTCTGCGAGCCGCAGCACGCCGTCGGGCCGGACGATGTCGCGGTAGCCGCCCCCGGGCTGGAGCACCTGCCGGCGGCCGTTCTCGACCCGGTAGAAGCTGCGGCCGTCGAGACCCGCGAGGAGCGGCGGGACCGGCCGACCGTCGCGGGCGAGGCGATCGGCCAAGTAGGCGCCGCCGATCCGGTCGATCAGCTCGAACGGTCCCCATGTCCAATTGTAGCCGAGGCGCATCGCCTCATCGATCGCCGCGACGTCGTCGCTCGCCTCGCCGACGAGCCCGGCGGCGTACGACAGGGTCGCGCCGATGACGCGCCACGCGTAGGCGCCCGCCCGGCCGGGCAGGTCGAGTACCGCGCGGGGGCCTTTCGCGTCCTTCAGCTCCGGCAGGTCCGCCTTCCGGGTGGGCCGGTAGGCGCCGCTCGCGAGATCGATGGCCTCCTTGGTCTTCTGCCCGCCCGTGCGGTTCAGGCGGTAGAATCCGCCCTTGCCCTTACGCCCGGTGAAGCCCGCGGCGATCAGCCGGCTGACCAGCGGCATATCGCGAAAGGAGTCGTGGAAGGCGTCCTCCGGCGGCAACGCCGCGCGCAGGCTCGCGGTGGTGTGCGGGATCAGGTCGAGGCCGACGAGATCGACGAGGCCGAACACGCCGGTCTTCGGGATGCCGAAGGGGCGTCCCATGATGGCGTCGGCCTCCTCGACCGGGACGCCGAGGTCGTCGGCGGCCGTGATGGCGTTCTGGATCCAGGTGATGCCCAGGCGGTTGGCGATGAAGCCCGGTCGATCCTTGCAGCGCACGACGCTCTTGCCGAGCCGGCGGTCGGCGAAGTCGGCGACCGTCTCGGCGAGGGCCGGATCGGTCTGCGGGCCGGTCACCAGTTCGAGCAGCCGCATGTAGCGCGGCGGGTTGAAGAAGTGGGTGATCAGGAAGTCGCGCCGGAAGGATTCGGGCATGCCGTCGACCAGCGCATCGAGCGGAATCGTCGAGGTGTTCGACGAGACCGCCGTGCCGGGCCGGCGCACGGCGTCGATCCGCCGATAGAGCGCCCGCTTCGCGTCGAGGCGCTCGATGACCACCTCGATGATCCAGTCGACTTCGGCGAGGCGGTCGAGATGGTCCTCGACGTTGCAGGCCTCGACGCGCTTGGCAGCCCGCGGGGTCATGAACGCCGCCGGCTCGGTCTTGAGCATCCGGGCGATGGCAGCCGCCGCAAGACCGTTCCGGTCGGTTGCGCCCTCCGGCACGATGTCCATGAGCAGGACCGGCACTCCGGCATTGGCCACATGGGCGGCGATGCCGGAGCCCATCACTCCGGCGCCGATGACGGCGACTTTGCGGATCCCGCTCATCAGACACGCTCCAGAAGGGTGGCGATGCCCTGGCCGCCGCCGATGCACTGGGTCGCCAGCGCGAAGCGGGCGCCCTCGCGGTCGAGCAGCGCCGCTGCCTTGCCGACGATGCGCGCCCCCGTCGCACCGAGCGGATGGCCGAGCGCGATCGCGCCGCCGTCGATATTGACCGTCTCCGAGCGCAGGCCGAGTTCCCGGATGCAGGCGAGCGCTTGGCTGGCGAAGGCCTCGTTCAGCTCGACGACGCCCACCGCGTCGACGGCGATGCCGGCGCGGGCCAGCGCCTTCCGGGACGCGGCCACCGGACCGATGCCCATGATCTCCGGCTCGCAGCCCGAGACGCCGATCGCGGCGATCCGGGCGAGCGGCTTCAGCCCGTGGCGTTGGGCATAGACCTCGCTGCAGACGAGGACCGCCGAGGCACCGTCCGTCAGCGGCGACGAGGTGCCGGCCGTGACGCTGCCGTCCTGCTGGAACGCGGGCTTGAGGGCGGCGAGTCCCTCGGCGCTGGCTTCCGGCCGGATGCAGCCGTCCGTCTCGACCGTGCCGGCCTTTGTGGCGATCGGGACGATCTCGGCGGCGAGCCGTCCGGCGGCCTGGGCCGCGGCGGCCTTGCGGTGGCTCGTCACCGCGAAGGCCTCCTGGTCGGCCCGGCTGATCTGCCAGCGGCGCGCCACGTTCTCGGCGGTGTCGCCCATGCCCATGTAGGCACCAGGGTGCGCTGCATGGAGCGCGGGGTTGGGCATCGGGTTGAAGCCCATCATCGGCACGCGGCTCATGCTCTCCACGCCCGCGCAGATGAAGGCCTCGCCGGCGCCGAGCTGGATCTGCCCGGCGGCGATGTGCACCGACTGCATCGAGGAGCCGCAGAAGCGGTTCACCGTGACGCCGCCGACGCTGAGATCGAGATCGGCCAGCATGCCGATCAGGCGGGCCACGTTGAACCCCTGCTCGCCCTCCGGGAAGGCACAGCCGACGATCAGGTCCTCGATGGTGTTCGACGAGATGCCGGCCTCGGCGACGAGCCGGCGCACGACCTGCGCGGCGAGGTCGTCGGGGCGGATCCGGGCCAGGGCGCCCTTCTTGGCGAGGGTGAAGGGCGAGCGGGCGTAGCTCACGATAACCGCTTTGGTCATGCTGTCCTCTCGGAACGATCGCGATGGATCTGCGACGCCGGCGGCCTGCCGACCCGGACGTGCCCTGTTCCGGCGCGCACAAGCCCGGCGTGGGAGCACGCACGAGAACGGGGAAAGAGGTTGTGAGACGCGCGGGCCGATTCCGGCCGCGCGGCCTCGGCCCGCGGAACCGGTCGCCCTAACGACGCGGTATGCCCTAGCGGGCGCGGCGTGATTTCGCCGGCGCCTCGGATGAGGCCAGAGCCGCGAGGGCGTCCTGGGCCTGCTGCTCGATGGCGCGCAGCTCGGCCAGCGTCTCGACGAGGGCTTGCTCCTGATCGACGAGGCTGCCGATCCGGGTCTGGATCCGCTTCAGCAGGGCGCGCAGCTGTTCCTGCTGGGTCGGATCGGCGTCGTAGAGGTCGAGATATTCCTTGATCTCGCGCAGGGAGAACCCGAGCCGCTTGCCGCGCAGGATCAGGATCAGTCGCGCCCGGTCGCGATGCGTATAGACCCGCGTGTTCCCGGCCCGTTGAGGCGTCAGGAGACCCTTGTCCTCGTAGAAGCGGACCGTTCTCGCCGTCACCCCCAGGTCCTTGGCGAGCTGGGTCACGGTGTACAGCGTATCGGACACAGGTGACCTTCTCTTCGGAGAATTCACCGTATTCCCGGTGCGCGCGAGCGGTCAACGTCGTGCCGATACTCGGATGTTGATGGGCCCCGCATCGGCCCGCCGGCGCTCGTCCACCACGCGCTCCGTCTCCGACAGCCTGCCGACCCCGGTCTTGGGCAGGATCGTGCGGATCTCGATCGCCCATCGCCGGAAGCGTCTCCGGAGCGTCGTCGCAAAGCGTCCGTCGATGGCGCGGACCCTGAGCGTCGGCTTCGCCGGCCCATTTCCTTATGCCCTGCTGGGTTCCCACCTTCCCCTCCCTTCACCGGCCTCGCTCTCTCGCGGAGCGTGCGTGATTGGCCGGGCCAGGATTGACGTATAGGTTAGCTTCTATCCCAAAGCGTCAGCCGGCCGCAAGCGGTTCAGACGATGTCGCGAGGGCCGCTGTGACACTCGGCGAAGCTTTGTATTCGCGCCGCCGCACCCGAAGCCCTGTGCCGTACAAGGCGGCCCATCGGCGTCCTCGACGCGGTCCGCCGCTCGCCATCCAGCGCCTCCGCCTCGCGGCGTGAAACCGATTTGTCACACCAGCGCCTTCCCTGCGCCGGCCGGACGCCGGAGTTCATCGGCGCACCGCTTCGCGCTTGCATTTTCTTGCCGCTTTCGGCAGCGTCCTGACCTATTGGGAAGGGGTAATGCCTGCGCGTACCGGCAGTATCGTGACAGTGGCGGCCGCGCAAAGTGTCGGTGTCGCCGATGGTTCTGGCGGCACAGAATTCAGAAAACATGACATCCGCCGGAAACCGGAAGTGGATGCGCGGTAAACCTTGGGGAGGATCGTGATGAGATTTCGGTTTCTGGTGGCCGCCGGAACGGCGTCACTCTGTGCGTCTGTCGCCACGATTGCCGAGGTTCAGGCCGGGGCATTCGGTCTGCGGGAGCAGAGCACGCAGGCGCAGGGGCTGGCGTTTGCGGGCGCGGCCTCGGGATCGGGCGGCGTGTCGTCGATGTTCTGGAACCCCGCGACCATCACGATGAACCCGGGCTTCGTCGCGGAGCAGAACTTCACCTATATCGGCCTGTCCTCGGAGATCCGCCCGGCGCCGGGCACCAATCCGGGCTTCGCGCGGCTGGGCGGCTCGGGCGAGATCGGTCAGGGCGCCCTCGTGCCGGCGGGCGCGACCTCGTACCAGCTGAACGACCGCCTGTGGCTCGGCCTCTCGACCGGCGCGCCCTTCGGGCTCGTGACCAAGCCCAACCAGGTCTGGGCCGGGGAGGTCTACGGACGCTCGTCGCGGATCTTCTCCCTGGCGATCAACCCGGTGATCGGCTTCAAGGTCAACGAATGGCTGTCGATCGCGGCCGGGCCGAACATCGAGTATTTCCGCCTGACCCTGCGGCAGGCGCTGCCGGTCCCGGGCCTCCTGCCGACCGCCTATCCGAGCTCCTTCCTCAAGGGGGAATCCTGGGGGGTGGGCTTCACCGCGGGCGCCACGCTGACGCCCCGCGACGGGACCGTGCTGGGCATCGGCTACCGCTCCTCGGTGCACCACGACATCGACGGCTCGATCGGCGTGCCGCTGCTCGCCCTGGCCCCGCTCGCCGGCCAGGTCCGGGCGAGGCTGAACACCCCCGACAAGCTGAGCGTCGGCCTGACCCAGGCGGTCTCGCCGGTGGCGCGGGTGAACCTCGGCTTCGAGTGGGACAACTGGTCGAGGCTCGGGACCATCGGGATCGTGTCGAAGACCCTCGGCCTGCCGGTGAACACCCTGCCGCTCAACTACAAGGACGGGTTCACCTACGCGATCGGCGCCGAGTACGACGCCTCGCCGAACCTGACGCTGCGCACGGGCTTCGCCTACGAGACCTCGCCGATCGACTTCCGGAACCGTTCGGTGCGGCTGCCGGACGGGGATCGCTACATCGCCTCGGTGGGCGCCAGCTACCGCTGGAGCCGGCAGCTGACGCTGAACCTCGCCTATTCGCACTTCTTCCTGGACCGGTCGCGGATCCTGGCGGGCCTCGGCCGCGACTACAACGTCGGCAACATCGCCTTCGCGGGGGTGGTGGATTCCAGCGCCGACATCGTCTCGGTGGGCTTCCGCTACGTGTTCGGCGCGCCGCCCGCCCCCGCCCCCGCGCCCCTCGTGCGGAAATGGTGATGCGCCTGCGCGGGGCGCCCGGGCGACGCTCGCACTCGAGGACGGCTGCGATCCCCGCTTCGACCTCACGGTCGACCGGGACATCCTGAAGCGGTCAGGCGGCGACGGCGAGTCTGCCGCCTGACTGCCTTCCACGACGAGGGAATCCCCGACGACGCGGCGAACCGCCGGCTGCTCGGACCCTGGTTCTGATAGGGTCTGGTCGCGATGGCCCCAGAAGGCGGCGTCGGCCGCCAGGGCGACGGCCGAGGCGTCCTTGTGGGCGAGCTTGTCGTTGCGGGCTGCGAAGCGGCGTCGGTCCTTGCTTCGGTTGAAAAGGACCTCACGCATTCGCGGGAGCGGGGCCCACCGTGCCGGATCTTCCGCTTGTGGCCGCGCGTGTCCCGGATGACCCGCGTGATCCTGCCCTTGCGTCGGTTCGCGCACAACCAGACGGCATCGCAGCCTGAGCTGGGGGCCAAGCGCCGTGTCCGGCTTGGCGCTTATTCCAGTGCCGCCGGGACGATTGTCACGTCCCGACGTTGCCGGGCGTCAGCGAGCGGATGCGAGGGCAGCCGCGGAGATCGGTGAGCGTATGGGTCTCGGTGATCCGGTTACGATCGCCGCCATGCTGGCTATCCGGGGTGCCGTCCGGGACATCATCAAACGGACCCTGACGTCGCTCTTCGCCGTGCCGCAGCCCGTCGGCGTCGACAACAAGCTCGCCTTCGAGGTCCTCGCCTCTCCGCTCGCCAAGCCCGTGGCTCCGTCAGACCCGCCGAGCTTTCGGCGCCGAAGTCGCAGATTCCACGCCGGCCACGGACGCGGTCGCCGCGCTCGACCCGGTCCACGCAAAGGAGCGCATCGCGTATGACGATGCATGCTCGCCCGATGGCCCGGACGACGAGCTTTTCGCCGAGGGGGCAGATGAGACCGCGGACGCGGCGCCTCACCGCCTCGCAGAGAGCCCAATTGACGCCTCTGCGCGGTCATCGCCCGGGCCGTGACAGTCTCGAACCAAGCGGCGGCGACTTCCTTCCGAAGCCGGGCGACCTCCGCGCAAAGCGCGACGGATCCATTGATCGCTTCTGAGGGGAGGCGTTGGCAGGTGACAGACGCCATCGCGGGAGAGGCGGCAGATGGGTCGCGCGGGGCCTTCTCGAAGCCGAGATCGGCTTGGACGACGCGCCGCTCCGCAACCCTCGTCGGGGGAAGCGCGCGTGTCAGGCGAGCGCCGTGGATGGGCGAGGCGATGGCGTTGCCGCTGAGCGCGGGGCTCTCGGTCGTTTGTGGTGTGATCCCGCCGTTCAGCTGGTGAGCGCGCGATCATTGCTCCTCATCAATCCGTGAATATACTGGTTGCAAGCGCATGATGGAACCAGCTATGGCCGTCTACGGCAAATTCTCAATGCTGATTTGGGCGCCAATGATTTATCTTGCCCCAGTATCGGGGGCGACGGCCGATATCGGTGTGGCGGACGCCAAGGTCACTGGTGGTGAACTCTGGATTATAGGATATTCAGACGAAAAAGATACTGACATTAGTCTGGATGGCCGTTTTTCACGTCAGATCGACCATCGGGGCTACTTCGAATTCCGCGTCATCTATCACCCGGCGACGTGTATCGCGACGCTGCGCACAGCGCGTCAAGAGCGCAAGATCGTGGTTGCCAATTGCGGCGAGCAAGGACCAGCCGGACCTCCGGGACCTCCGGGCGCTGCGGCCGCGACTGGACACAGCAGCAGGGTCGAACAGGGAGACAGGATGGACGGTACCAAGCCGTCCGAGCTCAGCGGATCAGGGGCATCCAGAACGGCCATTGCCGGCCCCCCCTGGCCACCAGGACCGAGCGGGCCGCCAGGGTCCGTTGGCCCACCGGGGCCCGCCGGCCCACCGGGACCCGCTGGCCCGCCGGGGCCTGCTGGCCCGCGAGGGCCTGCCGGGCCAGCAGGCCCCGCCGGCAAGGCTGGTCCACCAGGCCGACCTGCAACAGTGCGGCCCACAGTAGCCCGGACATTGCCCCTTCGTCCGGCGCCAAAGGCCGCTCCCAACCGGCAAGGCGCGAGCACCCCCAATCTTGGTGAAGAACCCGAAGCGAGTGATGGTGTGAGCCCGGAAGACAGGTACTGATCTCTGCACAATCAGGATCCGTCCGTGCCGCCACCGAAGCGGATCGTCTAGAGCCGTGCCCAGCGGTGTTGCGACAGGACGGTGGCTGGAGCGTTGACGGGTGAAGGAGCCAGCGATGCCTTCACCGTTGTCTGTCGATCTGCGCGAGCGCGTCGTGGCGGCCGTGACAGAGGGCGCTTCCTTCCATCAGGCGGCGGCGCGGTTCGGGGTGAGCGTGTCGAGCGCCAGCCGCTGGTCGCAACGGTTTGCGCAGCAGGGTCACGTCGCCCCCAAACCGACGCACGGCGACGACCGCCTGCCGGCGATCGAGGAGCATGCGGATCTGATCTTCTCCCTCGACGAGGCCCGGCCCGAACGCTTCCTGCGCGAGTTGCGCGACGCCCTGGCCGAGCAGGGCGTGCAGACCAGCACGAGCGGGCTGTCACGCTTCTTCGCTCGCCATGGGATCACCCGTAAAAAGGGGCGCTGTACGCAACTGAGCAGGAGCGGGCTGACGTGAAGGCGGCGCGTGAGGCGTGGTTCGCGGCTCAGCCTGACCTCGACCCCGACAAGCTCGTCTTCCTCGACGAGACGGCGGCCGCCACCAACATGGCCCGCCGCTACGGTCGCGCCCCGTGCGGCAAGCGCTGCCGGCTCCTCGTGCCCCAGGGCCATTACATAACAACCACTATCACCGCCGCTCTGCGCACCACCGGCCTGTGCGCCTTCGACCTCGCGGATGGCGCTACCAATGGCCAGCGCTTTCGCGACTACGTCGCCAACCGCCTCGTCCCGGTGCTGCGGCCCGGCGACGTCGTGATCCTCGACAACCTGCAAGCTCACAAGGTCAGCGGCATCCGCGAGCGGGTCGAGGCGGCCGGCGCCCGGCTGCTCTACCTTCCGCCCTATAGCCCCGAGTTCAACCCGATCGAACAGATCTTCGCCAAGCTGAAAGCCCTGCTGCGGAGCGCAGCCGCCCGCACCGTGCCAGACCTCTGGAACGCCATCCGGCACGCTTTCACCCGCTTCACCCCAGACGAGTGCCGCAACAGCCTCGCCGCCGCCGGCTACGACAACGACTTGGCCGTCGCTACGTAAGCGGGAACGGCTCTAGAGCGTTTTCGGTTTGGGCTGAGTCGGCTTGGTGGGGTTCACGCGGCGCTGGGAGGCTGATTCACTAGGCCGGTCGACAGCTGGAGTGATGCATGGGCCGCCCCTACAGCTTGGACCTGCGCGAGCGGGTGGTGACCGCGGCTGCGGCGACCTCGCGCCGTCAGGCGGCCGCCCGCTTCGGGGTCGGCCAGGCAACCGCGATCCGCTGGATGGCGGCGCTCGCCGCGACTGGGACGGTGGCCGCCCGGCCGCAGGGGCGTGCCCGCCGCTCCAAGCTCGACCCGTACGAGACGTTCCTGCGTACGCTGATCGACGAGAAGGTTGACATCACCCTGGAGGAGATGCGCGCCCGGTTGCAGGACGAGCATGGCCTCACCGTCGGGCTCGGCACGCTGTGGGCCTTCCTCGACGCGCGCGACCTGACGTACAAAAAAAGACGGCCCACGCCGCAGAGCAGGATCGACCGGACGTGAAGGCCGCCCGGGAAGCGTGGTTCGAGAGCCAGCCCGATCTCGACCCGGACCGGCTGGTGTTCCTCGACGAGACGTGGACCGCCACCAACATGGCCCGCACCCGCGGGCGCTGTCCCCGCGGCCAGCGGCTGCGCTCCCCCGTCCCGCACGGTCATTGGAAGACCACGACCCTGGTGGCGGGCCTGCGCCTGTCCGGGATCGCCGCGCCGTTCGTGCTCGACGGGCCGATCAACCGCGACGCCTTCCAAGTCTACGTCGATCAGGTCCTGGTGCCCGAACTCGCACCCGGGGACATCGTGATCATGGACAATCTCGGCAGCCACAAAGGCCCGGCCGTGCGCGCGGCGATCGAGGCGGCAGGCGCGCGGCTCCTGTTCCTCCCGCCCTACTCGCCGGACTTCAATCCGATCGAGATGGCGTTCTCGAAGTTGAAGGCGGGGCTGCGCAAGGCCGCCGAGCGCACGCGCGAAGAGCTCTGGACCACAATCGGGCGGCTCGTCGATGCCGTCACGCCCGACGAGGCCGCAAACTTCTTCGTCGCGGCAGGATACGACCCCGATTAAACCGAAACCGCTCTAGCCCTGTTCCACCGAGGCCGTCGAAACCTTCCTGCTCGGAACAAGCGGCCGAACTCTCTTCCTTACAAAACGCGCGGAGATGCCCGGCCGGCCCGAAAGGGATGACGGGCTTAGCGGCTCTGTTCATCGTGCAGCCTTACCGGTTGCGCACTCCGCTTTCCGTGCCTTGCACTCAAAGCGATCCGAGAGGGCAGCCGTTCAGTAGCACCTGAGGCGGCCGGCCAAAACTGGCGCTCATTCGCGCCCGCTCGATTCATGTGGGCCCCTGCCTGTAGGAGGCAGCACTGTCTGCAGGATCAAGCCCAGCACCAGTTTTGTCGACCGACCAAACGACATCCGTCTCGGAAACGAAAATCGGTCGGCCAATTTCCTTCTCCCTGAGCCAGCGCGTAAATCCTGAAAAGCCGCTAGTATGGAAAATCATCGGCCGGCTAAGCGCGCGAAACGCTTTCATCAACGTCTCCGCTTCGGCATCGCTGACCTCCTTTTTGAGCGCTAGGCTCAGAAGCTCCATTCTGTCAGCCACCCTCTTTGGAGAGTAGCCCTTCACAGACGTGAGTTCCCGGGTGCAACTCATGGAGTACCCGGCTCGAGATGTCGGAACCGGAACATCGCCACACACGTATAGGGCACGCCTGGCAAATACCGCGATCGGCCGCTCGTCGGGCGCAGTAAAAAGCACGGCATCGGGCGGCGCTTTCTCGCGAACGACCCGAAGCCAGGATGGCATCGCCTTCGCGTCAGGCGCGATATCCGATGCATAAATGTCCAAGGGGGTCGCGTAGCGCAAATCGGGATTGGTCCAGCGAGGAAACTCGTAGACCACGCACGACAGAAACAAAACGATCAATACGCCCGCCACGACTGAGGATCTCGATCCCCTGTCCGCCCATCGGGTAATTTCAGCCGCGACCACGGGGGCCGCGAACAGCAGCGCCGTGAAGAGGAATTTATATCCGACGCCGTCGCGAACCGCGATCACGACGTAGGCCAACTGAAGTCCGAATGTCACGCCGATGAAAAATAACGTCGGCCAGGATATGATTTTCCATCGAAATATGAGAACTGACAGTAATATCGCGTCTATTGCACAATAGATCCATCCCCACCTGATGAATTGGAGAGGAAAGTCACGAAGCTTCACAAGACTGAAGGGCGGAATTTCCGAATCCCGTCCGAGGAATAGCCCATAGAGAACCACTATGCCGAAGCTCGCGATCCAAAGGGCAAAAATCAGGCCGGTCTTGATAAGAGCCCGACGATCGGACGATCCCACTCCACGGAACTGATGCAGGATTTCATAGGCAATCAGTGCCGCGACGACCGCCATACATGATGGTAAGAAAAGCGGATAAACCAAAGAACTCGCAAAAGACGCTATATTCGCAAGTATGAGAAATGAAGACCGCTTGAAATTAAGGTAGCCCAGTACTGCAAAGACCATCAAGACAAACGAAGACAACCCGAAAACCATCGTGTCCATGTTCTGAATTTTTTCCATCATTGGCGTTATGCGTGCGTCTCCCAATGCATGGTATTCACTTTTGACTATGCCGAGTATGATATCGGGTAGACCGACGGCGAGGAGTGCAATTGCGGTACTTGCGGCTACCTTCGTAGGGTTATGGCGCTGACCCAGGAAAAAAATCGAACACTCTACGATGATGATGAACATCGAAATAAAGTGCAAAATATTAAGCGGTAAGAAAAGTCTCGTTGGCGAAATCGCGACAAGATTTGAAATAAGAGACAGCTGTGTCCACCCGAGCCAACCATAATTTAGCCGAAGCCCAGCCATCTCAAACTCTTCCGGCAATCGCGGCAGCAAATTGATCTGCTGTATAGCCGCAATCTGCATCATGTTGTGCCAACTGTAATCCGTTCTGAATGTTTCCTTTAGAACCGTAAAGATGATCGGGGCCGCCAAAGCGCAAGCCAGAAGCGCGGAATACCCGCAGCCACGAAAATTAAATCTTGGGCGGAAGTAAAGAATAAGAGCGCCCGCTACGAGAGCATTCAGCGCGCATGCTAAGTATGTAAACTGACTGAATTCTAAACCGAATGCTATTGCCACCGGGAGCTCGAGAGACAAAAGTCCCGGCGATAGCACGAAAGCTGCCCAGACTCTCACTCGCATCGGAATCACATCGGCTAGCAAGGCGACCAATAGAAATCCCGGCGCTATCACCGAGGACCCCGCGAGAAGGAGATTCACAGCCTGTGATGCAATCGCCGACATGGTGCCCATGGGAGAACTGCTGCTTATAAGGCAACGATATAATTAAAAACACGCAAGCGCAACTTGGTAGAAATGATATAGGGAACCAAAAATCCAGTCGAAAAGCGATATACGAAACTAATGCAGCTGCTGTGGTTTCTGTCTTGGCTGGATATTGCCCGCTAAAACAGAAGCTATATAAGATAAAATGACGCTCGGCTGTGCGCCGTCAGGGCTCTCTCGCTTCGTAGAATTTGGCGTATGACGCCAACAAACTTGGAGGCTCGCAAACATTTTTGATAGCGAGAGAGTGAAAGCGATCGATTGCGCCTCGGATCTTTGGACGTTGAAAGCAGATCGTGCGATCACGTCATCAGGTGATCAGGGGACCGAATTACGCTCCGCGAATCGATCGTGCCGGTAGGGTTCTTCGCCGTGGCGGCTTCACAAGCCGGGCGACCTCGGCCTTTTCGATCCCCCCCATGGCTTGAACGCTCCAACGTGGTGCGCGACGGCTCCTGGAACGTCCGAACGGATGGAGGCGTACCTCCCCCGGTGGTTCCGATGTTTGAGGCGCCGAACTCTAGACAGGTCAGACGCGAGGGAAGCGCCTGGTTCCGTGGTGCCTGCGATGCATTCGACCGCGGATTTGCGTCTTGGGTTGAGTCCGGTGAGGGAAGATCGGGCCAAAACTAACCGATGCGGGCCATCTTGTTGGCAAATGCTATCAGACGAGTTTGGCTACGCGATCCCATATGTGAACTTCATTAAAGCCCCGTCGTAAATCGCTTAGTGCCGATACGATCAAGATCGTGACAGAATCAATCATTAGCATATTTTCCGCCATTTGAACAAATCTCAGAATTGTTGGTGCCGATAATTTCCATCTACGGTGTTCATCATGCAGATAACGACGATAATCATAAACTGAAGAATATGATCGCGCGAAAGGAGCGTAGACTCTGTAAAATTGTGACCCACACAAAATACAAATATAGCCATAAAAAGAGCGCCAGTTTTGTTGTTGTAGGCGGGATGGCTCAACAATGTCGCGACAGGCCTGACAATAAGAAAGTATAATGCGATTGCGAGGCCAGGCAAACCGATCTGCGACGCGATATCTAAGTATCCGTTATGGCCCTGAGAGGCAATTTCGAACCAGCTTCCTCCTTTCGCATAATCATAGACCGGGCTAACACCTCCGATGTACCAAAAAGAACCATATCCGGCACCAAGACGCCAGTGATCAGAAATATAAGCTATTAATACGCGCCAGATTTGTGAACGACCTGTCAGTGTATCATCGCGATCCAAGGGTTCCATCAGCCATTCACCGTACCACAGCAGAATGACACCGAAACAGAAGGCGCTCGTCATTGCCGCTGCGAAGGCAAGCGGCCAATCGCGATGATTGTTGGCACGAAATGCATGCCCCGATAGCAGGGCCAATAAGGCAAGTGCGGTCGAAGTTTTGGATCCTGTCTTCATCAAAAATAGAAAAGCCGCAATGATAACGATCCATCTTAGAAAGGACAGATGCTTTTGCTCCATGAAGTAAAAACACAGCATGGTTACCGCACAGAGTGCGCCCATAAAGTTTTTCTCGGGATAAATTCCCCGCCAATCACCAATGAGAGCGACATCTCGGCCCGCCTCCGGCTGGTGTATACCGACGCTCGGGAAGAACAGGACGGTTACGTAGCTTGCGAAGAGCGCCAAAGTCAGAGCGATCCGGACATGCGCAATGCTCTTCGCAACACCGAGCGATTGTATGGCAATAGCAACGGACAGAGCAACAATCGTCGTCAAGGCCAAGCGACGGGTCGCAATTGATGGATCTATTGCCCAAACGATACTCAGCCAACAATAGGCCAATATTAGACGAACGTTTCCCGGAAGCGCGGACAAGCCTCGAAAGTCGCGATGGATGCCCGTTCCAGCAAGTATGATTAATAAAATCAGTACATATCCAAGCTGTCGGAACGGATTTCCTTCGGTCATGGAAGCGGTGCCGCCGCTCAACCCATCCTGGGTGATTGGAGCAGTAACGACCATAATACAAAGTGCAAAAAAAGCAATTGATACGACGCTCTCATGAGCGGACGATCGCAAATTTTGCTCGAAGACGCTGAGTGGACCTGTCCTCATAGATATGTTGTCGTCCTCTCTGAGAAAACGAATAGGCTTTAGCTCTGCAAAATCAACGGGAATCCTATTCCGAAAGCGTTGCTAGCGCCGCCTTGCTGCAGCTGCGAATAGACGAAGCGACAGAATCTACACCCAAATCACTTATTCTGACTTTATATCGTAATAGTCGATGTGTCCAGATCGATATAGCCGGTGATTCTCACAATCATTGCCATCATCGCCACTGACCTGACCGGCTGGCTTTGGACCGGGCTGATTGAGAGGATCAGCCAGGACCGAAGGAGCTGGGACATGAAGCGAGGTCAGAAGACGAGCGCGGAGCAGGTCGTGCTGAAGTTGCGCCAGATCGAGGTGCAGACAGCCCGGGGCAAGAGTTTGGCGTTGGCGTGCAAGGAGGCGGAGATCTCTGAGCAGAGCTACTATCGCTGGCGCAAGGAGTACGGCAGCTTGCAGGTCGACTAGGCGCGGAAGATGAAGGATCTGGAGCGCGAGAACGCTCGGTTGCGGCGGCTTGTGGCGGACCTGTCCCTGGAAAAGCAGGTGCTGGCGGACGTCGCCTCGGGAAATTTGTAGCCCCCGAACGACGTCGGCAGGCAGTGGCGGCGATCCAGGAGAAATTTGGCCTCTCGGAACGTCACGCCTGCCGGATCGTCGGCTAGCACCGCGGCACGCAACGCTACGTGCCCACCGTGTTGGCCGACGAGGTGAGCTGACTCGCGCCATCATCGCCCTGGCGTCCGAATACGGGCGCTACGGCTACCGCCGCGTCACCGCGCTGTTGAGAGTAGACGGCTGGCGGGTGGGCAAGGATCGGGTCCAGCGCATCTGGCGTCGTGAGGGGCTCAAGGTCCCCCAGAAGCACCGGCCGCGCAACCGCCCCTGGCTCAACGACGGCTCGTGCGTGCGGCTGCGGCCGCTTTACCGCAATCACGTCTGGAGCTTCGACTTCGTGCAGGCTCAAACGCACGACGGCCGGAGCCTGCGCATCCTGACGCTGATCGACGAGCATAGCCTGGCGTGCCTCGCGCTGAAGGTGGCGCGGCGCATCAACAGCATCGGCGTGATCGAGGCGCTGGCCGACGCCGTGTGCCTGCACGGCCTCCTGGAGCACATCCGCTGCGACAACGTCCTACGTAGCGAGGAAGGACGGCTGGCTAAGCAACAGGTCTTCGTCCGCGAACATGCGCCCGCGGTGTGTTTGTCGTCAACGTCGATCCAGGCGGCTCCTGCCGATCCGGATGAACTCTCGGCCATAGCGAACACAGGATCCAGCCGATGCACGCGGCACCGTGGTCCTCACCGTCCTCCACACGAGATGTCGATCCAGGTAGGAGACCCGAGCATTATCTACAGGGTCGTGGTTCTCACGCCCTCACGGCTCTGCTGAGAGGGGTTCTCCCACCTGGCACCGGTCCCTCGACGAAGGGCCGGTAGTCGGCACCGGTCTTGATGACGGCGTGCACCACGCGCGCCATCTTGGCGGTGATCGCGGTCAGCGCCTTGCGCCGCAGGTCGGCATCGTGCCGGTCGCGGGCAATGTAGCGCTCGAACTTGTCGCGGAAACCGTTCTCCCGCTGCCGGATGGCCACCTGCCCAGCCAGCCAGAGCGTACGCCGGAGCCGGGCGTTGCCGTACTTCGACAGCTTGGTCTGGCCGCGGAAGGTGCCGGATTGCTGGGTGGCCAGATCGAGCCCGCAGAACTTCAGGAACTGCCGGTGATGGCCGAAGCGGCGCAGGTCACCCGCCTCAGCCAGGATGGTCAGGGCGTTGATCGGGCCGATGCCGGGGATGCGGCGCAGCAGCTTGTAGTCGGAGCTGTCGGTCAGGAGGGCGTCGGCCGTGGCCTCGATGGCATCGCGCTGCTGGATCAGCCCGCGCGCCTCGCCGATGACGAGCCGGAACATGCTCACCGCCGGAGCGTCAGGCGGCACCGGCAGGCCGATCGAGCTGCGGGCCGTCTCGTAGATGTCGCCGAGCAGTTGCGCCTTGGCGACCTTGCGCCCGACGACATCCCAGGCGGCAGCGATGAAGGCCTCCTTGCTCAGCGCGGTGATGCTGGCGGGCGTGGGGAAGCGATCGAGGAACGCGAAGAACCAGTCCGAGCGGCTGTTATGGCGGAAGCGGTCGACCTCCGGGAAGTATAGCGGCAGGTAGTGGGTCAGGATCCGATGCAGCACCTCGGTCTTGGCCTTTGAGACGGCGTCGTGCGTCTTGGACAGTTCCTGCACGTCGTTGATGCCGGCGGCGAGCGGGTCGTGGTAGACCTGCGAGGCGCCGATGCGGATCATGTGCAGCATGACCTGGGCGTCCTTCGGGTCGTTCTTGTCCCAGCCGTTGTGCAGGGCCTCGCGGGTGCGGGCGAGCCCCACGGAGGAGATCAGGCGCACGGCAAAGCCGGCCTGGAGCAGGCGCCAGGCGATCGGGCGGTGATAGTTGCCGGTGGCCTCGAAGCCGCAGGTCACCGGCTGACCGAGGTCCGACAGCAGCGCGATCAGACGGTCGTGCTCGGCGCGGGTGTTGAGGACGCTCAACCGGCGTCGTCGGCCGGAGCCGGGCACCTCGATGAGGACCTCGTTGCGGGCCTTGGCGACGTCGATGGCTACGAGAACGCCGGCCGGCGGCGTAAGCTGTTGTCTGGTCATGGTCGATCCGTCTCCGGAATGAGGCTTCGAACACCGTCACTCTAGAGACCTGCCGATCGGCCATGACCGCCCAGGGCGGCGCGCTGCGCTCAGCATGGCTTCGCGCGCCGCCCCAGAACCGTCGAGCCATCTTCCCGATGTGCTACGGCCCTGAGATGATCTCAAAGGCACTGCGCAAATGGGTCGCCAAAAACGGGGCCGCAGATCCAGAGCATTGCACCCCGCTCGCCGTGGGAGAACGGGTACTGTGAGAGCTTCAACGGCAAGCTGCGCGACAAGTGTCTGCGCCAGGAGATCTTCTACTCGCTCAAGGAAGCCCAGGCTGTCATCACCCTCTGGCAAAAGACCTACAACCGCGTTCGGCCGCATCCGTCCCTGGGCGACCTCCCGCCTGCGCCTGTCAGCTACCCGGACCTGGCCTTCCGGCTCCCCATGGCAGCGGCCATGCAGTAGCCTCTTGTAACTTGATCCCGCCCGCGTCGGGTATGCTCCTCGGCGCGGTGGCGAGTGAGAGACCGTTAGCCTCTGGGGCTACCAAGCCCGCAAGTGAGCCAGGGTCCTCGCCCGCCGTTCCATCGAACCCGAACAGTCGCTTGGGCCGCTCAACGCTAGGCCCGGTTGCGCAAGGATGGGATCAGATGGGCGCTCCTGTTGTCGGGATCGACGTGGCTCGTGACCGCCTCGATATTCACGTTCATCCCGCAGAGGCAAACTTCGCCGTTGATCGTACGACCGAGGGCGTGGAGCAGCTGTGCGAACGCCTCCGGCTCCTGAAGCCGAAGCTCGTCGTCCTTGAGGCGACCGGCGGTTTGGAAGCCATGGTGGCACGTTCTCTCACCACCTGGGGGCTGCCAACCGTGATCGTGAACCCAGCACAGGTCCGTGCTTTCGCTCGCGCGTTGGGCCAACGTGCCAAATCCGACCGCATCGACGACACCGTGATCGCCCGGTTCGCGGCGGCCACCAATCCGCCCGTTCGCGCCCGGGCCGATGCCGAGACTCAGGCGTTGGCTGATCTCGTCACGAGACGCCGTCAGATCGTAGGACTGATCGCGTCTGAGCGGCAGCGAGCGAGTCAAGCTCCATCCTGCATTCGAGACCGCGTCCGGCGCGTCATAGAGGCGTTGGATGATCCTCCCTCGGCACCGCGGACACCTCTGATACGCTCATGCTGAGCGGGGAAGGTGTCGGATGGCGAAGACGAGACGCGAGTTCACACCCGAGTTCAAGCGCGAAGCGGTTGCCCTGCTGGAGAGCAGCGGCCGGCCGCAGATGCAGGTCACGGCCGAGCTCGGGATCCAGCTTTCGATGCTGAGGCAGTGGCGCGCCACGCTGAACGGTGCCTCGCCCGGGCCGCGGTCTGCTGGATCGATGGGCGCCTCGCCACCAAGCCCAGTTGCGTCCTCTTCCGATCAGGCCGCCGAGATCGGCCGACTGCGGCGCGAGCTCGACCGCACGCGCATGGAGCGCGACGTACTAAAAAAAAGCCATCGGCATCTTCGCGGAGATGCCCAAGTGACCTTCGCCTTCATCGAGCAGCATGCGCGGACCTGGCCGTTGCGTCTCATGTGCCGCGTGCTCGGAGTCTCACCCAGCGGCTTCTACGGCTGGCGGTCACGGCCTGAGAGCGCGCGCTCGGCCTCCAACCGTCAGCTCCTGGACGACGTCCGGCGCATCCATGCCGCCCATCACCGACGCTACGGTGCCCCACGCGTGCATGCCGCCCTGCGAGCTGAGGGCCGGTCCGTCAGCCGCGGACGGGTGGAGCGTCTCATGCGCCGGCATGGCATCCGTGCTCTGGCGGGTCGTCGGTTCCGGCCCTGTACGACCGACAGCCGTCACGATCTCCCCATCGCGCGCAATCTCCTCAAGCAGGACTTCTCAGCCGCGCGACCCGACACGGTCTGGCTGGCCGATATCACCTACCTGCCGACCGGCGAGGGCTGGCTGTACCTGGCCGCCGTCCTCGATCTGGCCACGCGCAAGATCGTCGGTTGGTCTATGCGCGATCACATGCGCGCCGAGCTGAGCGTAGCGGCATTGATGATGGCCGCCCAGAGGCAGCGGCCGGCCGCCGGGCTGATCTGCCACTCGGATCGCGGCAGCCAGTACGCGGCCGAGGCCTGCCGGAGACAGCTCGCCGGTATGGGGGTGAAGCCGTCGATGAGCCGCACGGCTTGCTACTACGATAACGCCCCGATGGAGAGCTTCTTCCACACGCTCAAGGTCGAGCTCGTCCATCAGCGACGACGGGCGACCCGGGATGAAGCGCGGCGTGATCTGTTCGCTTACATCGAGGGCTACTACAATCGGCAACGCATCCACTCGGCACTCGGCTATCTCACGCCCGAGCAAGCCGAGAGGACCGCGAAATGATCTCCTTGTGTCCG
Organism: Methylobacterium sp. 092160098-2; assembly: GCF_028920805.1. Taxonomy (NCBI): domain Bacteria; kingdom Pseudomonadati; phylum Pseudomonadota; class Alphaproteobacteria; order Hyphomicrobiales; family Methylobacteriaceae; genus Methylobacterium; species Methylobacterium sp. 092160098-2. The sequence continues at coordinate 3,377,759 of NZ_JAQPZJ010000001.1, forward strand.
CGACACCGAGGGAGGATCAGCCGCCACGGCACCGAGTAGGCGTTGCCGTCCACGCTGACCGCGCAGTCTGCCCCGACCCGGCGCACGAGATCGCGTGCGGCGGAGAACGGCGGCACGCCCGCCAGGGGCTGCAGCGCCCGGGCCTCGTCCCGGGCGAACCGCGCGCCCGGCGCCTCACCGGTCGTGCCGTGCGCGCGCCGGTCGGCCACATCCCGCGTCCAGGCATCGAGATGCGCCTCCAGGGGGGCAAAGCTCGCGAAGCGGTGGTCGGCCACAGCGTTCCTCTTGACGTAGCCAACGCCGCGCTCGTCCTTGCCCTTCGTGCGCGCCCGGTACGGGGCGCAGGCCCGCACCCGGAGGCCCCAATGCCGGGAGAAGGCGTGCAACCGCGGATGCAGGATGAACTCGCGGCTGACCGGGTCATGGTGCAGGACCAGGGCGCGGGCATTGTCGAGCAGCACCTCATGCGGCACACCGCCGAAGGCTCGAAAGGCGCTCTCCAATCCGGCGAACCAGTCCTCCTGCCGTTCGTGGCCGAAGGCGCGCACGTGCAGTCGACGCAAGTAACCGAGCGTCGCAACGAACAGCGAGACTTGGGTTGGCACACCGCCGATCTCGATCCGCCGCTCGCCGAAGTCGATCTGCATCTGCTCATCTGGCCGCGTCTCGAACCGCACGCTCGCCGTTGCGGCGATCACCAGGTCCCGCCGCAACGGCGCCACAGCCCGTTCCACGGTGCGCAGGCTGACGTGGATGTCCTTCTCGTTGGCGAGGTCCTGGCGCACGAAGTCGGCGTTGCCGGCATGCTGCCGGAACTGTTCGGCCAACCAGTCCATCAAGCCGTCGAGCCGCTTCGATCGAGACGGCGTTTTAGAGGGACGCCAATCCCCCTGACGGAGCCAGTGCTTGACCGTGTTCTTCGAACAGCCGAGCTCGGTCGCGATCCGCTTGGCACCCCAGCCCAGCGCCGTCAGCCGCACCATCGCCGATACGTCGTCCGGCGTCTTCATCTCGGCCCTCCGCGGATCGTCCGTCCGCTGAAGAGCCTGATCTTCGTTCCTGATCATCTCAACCTCCTCGCTCATCGAGGGGGGCAGGTCCTCATGGCGTCAGGGAGGCAGTTTGCCGTGTCACCTGACTTAAGCTCGTTGCTCTGATTGCCACTGCTCGGAAGCTGATCACCATCCTCAACGCCATCCTGAGGGACGGAACGCCATGGCAAACCGCTTGACCGGCAAGACAGTCGCTCACGCGGCTCGGTCCACAATACCGGTCAGGTCATTCCTGGGTTTTAAATTGCACTCTTATCCACGGCTCATTCGCGGCTGAGATATGTAAGCGGCCTTTGAAGGCGAACTAGAGCCGTGCCCGGCGGTGTTGCGACAGGACGGTGGCTGGAGCGTTGACGGGTGAAGGAGCCAGCGATGCCTTCACCGTTGTCTGTCGATCTGCGCGAGCGCGTCGTGGCGGCCGTGACAGAGGGCGCTTCCTTCCATCAGGCGGCGGCGCGGTTCGGGGTGAGCGTGTCGAGCGCCAGCCGCTGGTCGCAACGGTTTGCGCAGCAGGGTCACGTCGCCCCCAAACCGACGCACGGCGACGACCGCCTGCCGGCGATCGAGGAGCATGCGGATCTGATCTTCTCCCTCGACGAGGCCCGGCCCGAACGCTTCCTGCGCGAGTTGCGCGACGCCCTGGCCGAGCAGGGCGTGCAGACCAGCACGAGCGGGCTGTCACGCTTCTTCGCTCGCCATGGGATCACCCGTAAAAAGGGGCGCTGTACGCAACTGAGCAGGAGCGGGCTGACGTGAAGGCGGCGCGTGAGGCGTGGTTCGCGGCTCAGCCTGACCTCGACCCCGACAAGCTCGTCTTCCTCGACGAGACGGCGGCCGCCACCAACATGGCCCGCCGCTACGGTCGCGCCCCGTGCGGCAAGCGCTGCCGGCTCCTCGTGCCCCAGGGCCATTACATAACAACCACTATCACCGTCGCTCTGCGCACCACCGGCCTGTGCGCCTTCGACCTCGCGGATGGCGCTACCAATGGCCAGCGCTTTCGCGACTACGTCGCCAACCGCCTCGTCCCGGTGCTGCGGCCCGGCGACATCGTGATCCTCGACAACCTGCAAGCTCACAAGGTCAGCGGCATCCGCGAGCGGGTCGAGGCGGCCGGCGCCCGGCTGCTCTACCTTCCGCCCTATAGCCCCGAGTTCAACCCGATCGAACAGATCTTCGCCAAGCTGAAAGCCCTGCTGCGGAGCGCAGTTGCCCGCACCGTGCCAGACCTCTGGAACGCCATCCGGCACGCCTTCACCCGCTTCACCCCAGACGAGTGCCGCAACAGCCTCGCCGCCGTCGTCTACGACAACGACTTAGCCGTCGCTACGTAAGCGGGAACGGCTCTAGACGAGGGTTCAATTCTCTCACGCGATGCAGAGATAGCTGAAATCCATCTTGGATCGAGCGACGCCGGCGCCGCCGGTCAACACCTCGAACTGATCAATCACCGATGGAAAGACTGGCGCCGGTTGGCCCGCGCTCGAGTCTCGTCTGTCTTTAAAGCCATTTGTGTACCGAAAAGCCTGCAACCTTTATCATCTGCTCAGCCCTCCGAAAGCAGTATGGTCCCAGAAATCGCACATTTCGATCAGCGTTCTGCAATCAAATTCGGTAAGCGTATCGCCGGAGGACTACCTATACGGGCGATCCATCGTCGGACCAATTCGTTTTGGCTAGATCTCGTTCATGGCGGCCCGAAATGGCTTCGAAGCAATGGCGCATCGCCTCCTTCAGTCTTTCGATCTGTCTGAGCGGAGGTTTGGGTGGATGTCTGAGCTTGACGGTTTTGGAATCGAGCCCTTCCATGACGACCGTGGATCCCGCACCGGTGGCCGATCTCGATGACAGTAGGGCTCTCGAAGCGCCCCGCCGACGTCAGACCGGCAATGGCGTCGACCCGATAGCCGTGCTCGCTCATCGCACCCACGATCGAATGGGTGCTGCAGCCGTCACAACGGTCGAACGCCTGCCGGCCTTTGCGGCTGCGCCCTCGACGAACGAGCCGAAGTCGGCAGCTTCGCAACGGCGTATTCAGGCACCGCGCCGTCAGGTCAGCAACGCCGAGATTGCAGAGCGGGATCGTCAAGCGGAGATCCTCATTCGGCAGTCTGTTCGATCTATCTGCGTAGGATGTCAGAATTGAATGTTCGGCGTTCCGGCGCTGAGACCGGGACTCGGTCGTGACATCAGAGCCGAGCGCGATTTTCAGTGAGCGTAGGCAACCTGAGACGTGCCTTGAACGATGACACAAACGACGCAGCCCGCGCCCGGACAATGATGGATCACAGCGCGGGTTGGGTCGTCGCCGGCCCACGGCACCATTGCGATCGAAGGCGACCCCATGTGGGGCCGAGGCCCTCTGGCCCATCAGATGCCGTTGAATTCTTCATCCTTGAGGCGCCGCTGGAATCAATTCACCACCCGGCCTAGCATTGCGACCGACAGGTGGCTTCTGTCGAGCTGGCTTGCAACCGAACAACACGATTCATCCGCGCACCAGCCAGCCTATCCAGTGACCCTGAGGGCTCTGGAGCCGGGCAATTGAGACCCATTCCCATGCCGTCCGGGGGGCAGTATACCTTCTGCAGTGGCAATCGAGCGGGCCGGTCGAAGCGGCTTCAGCATTGTGTCACGCCGCAGGATATACCGAGTGACGGGAGTTCGATTGTTCTCCGGCGAGCGATATTTTCGTCGGCTCGGTATCGACATGGAGCGTTAGATATGCGTAGTTAATCACCTGCTGAATAATAGAGTGTCTGGATTTGCGCCAAGCTCAGCCCGCACTTGAGGTTCAGGACAGCACCCACGGATCCCGATCCCGATCCCGATCTCGATCGGCTCGGGCTGCTGACGGTTTGATCATTGCGATTTTATTTATTGCGTCGATGCTACTGCTCTGCGCGACCGTACTATATATGACGATGCATCGCATCTTTCCGGCTATTGTCCCGCTACATGCATACAGATCTCTCGCTGTGTGGCATCGCTTTAGCTCGCTTGCGATTCAAGAGATTCGATCTTGGCGCTGATTGATTTGAGCGAGCGAGGCCACTGTGATTGGCCTCTTTGATTGTTACTTGCGATTGCTGCGTTTACTTATAAAGTCGATGCGAACGGTCGAAATCTGACGAAATCAGCTTTGTGCGTCCATCTGAATCACGGGCTCTGAGGCCGGTGCCGTGCGAACAGATTACAGCTTCGGTATCCGATCTGTGATCACAAGGCCAAAATTATTCGGTGACAATCTTGCCATGATATCGACTGTAATCTGCGATACGACCGGCTGCTCATTGACACCAGCGCGAGTCAGGTGCAGTTCACCGCGCGCTGGGAACAGTTTATATTCACCAAAATCGATTGACGCACATTGGCAAGGACGCAAAAGACTCCGTTATGTCGCCACAGACATCGGAGAGGTGACCAAAAGCCAAGCCTCATCTTTCGATCTTTGCGGTAGCGACCGCCGGTCACCTACGGCCTTTATCGAGAAAACGGTGTTTCCATCCATGTAAGTTCGGCTCGGTAAAGTGGCTTTTGGGCACCAGAAGCCAGATTACCTCGGATTTCGTCGGCGCTCCACAAATCGCGTCTGGCTTGGACCCGTTCACCGGACCGCACTCATATTGCCGCTCACATGCCGGTGCCCGAAACCGAGACCAGTGCCCTTCGTCGCTAAGAGGGAGCGATACCATTCGACCGTATGACAGCAAGGCGCATTACCGGCCCGCCCATCCCGGAGCGCCCTTTGGACGTCCGAGACGGCGCACCCAATCGACCGATGCGCCCGGAACGCGAGTACTTTCTCAGCCTTGGCAAAGCTGACGCGATAGTTTCGACGATCTTCACCGACACCCACATAGGAGATCGCTGTTGCAGCCTCACTCGCTAACCAGACTTGGTATGCAATTTCCGAGATCTGGTAATTTTCACGCCCTATGTTGAACACTTGGCCGGCAATGGACCGATCGGGCGCATCAAGGGTAAGCAAAAACGCTTGCGCGACGTCCTCGACGTGAATGAGAGGGCGCCATTGTGCGCCATTTCCGACGACACTGATGCAGCCGAGTTCATAAGCATCGAGCGCCATTTTATTGACCACCAAGTCGAACCGCATCCGTGGCGAAAGGCCAAAAACGGTACCATTCCGCAAGGATACGGTGGTGAAATCCGATCTGTTTCGGCTCAATACGACCTCTTCGGCTTTTGCACACGTCTCTGCATATAAGGTGAGCGGCCGAAGCGTAGAATCCTCATTCACGTCACTGCCAATATGCTCACCATAGACGGCACAGGAACTTGCAAAGAGATAGCGTTTGACCCCAGCCCGCTCAGCGAGCATCACCGAGGCGATCCGTCCCCGCTCATTGATCGAACGCGTTAGTTCGGCATCGAGGTCTCCGGACGGGTCATTCGACAATGCGGCTAAATCAACAACAACGTCGCAATCATCGAAAACTCCTGGCGGATAATTGCGGATGTCACACCGCAGAATCTCCATCGCGGGATGGTCTTGAAGGCTAAGCAATGACTGATGCCCGAAAAAAAAAGCATCGATTGCTCGAACGCGATAGCCGACATTCAGAAGCTGTGTGACGAGAACAGAACCGATGTATCCCGCGGCGCCAGTAACAGCAACTGTCTTCTGCATCGCGAAAACCTCGCTTGGAGCTACCGGATTTCGGGACGCCGAAGCGCCAATATGTGCAGCCCGTCCCGGGGAACGCAGCATCCGTTCTAATCTCGGGCGCCAACAAAAATCCGTTGCATTCTTTTTAGATTGCGATTTCAGTAAGCATCCAGCTTGAATGCCAGGCACATTAACACGGTTTTCACGATAATCTTGAAATCAAGAATAAGGCTTGCGTTTGATACATACCAAAGATCGAGCGCAAGGCGCTTTTCCATATCGGCAGAGTAAGGCGTTGCGCCCCGTGACCCACTAATCTGTGCCCATCCGGTGATACCGGGGCGCACGTTGAACCGAGCATTGTAATTGGGGATTATTTTTCCATAGTAAATGTCGTGGGAAACAGCGTGTGGACGAGGTCCGACAATCGCCATCTCACACTTGATTACGTTTAGCAGTTGCGGAAGTTCGTCGAGACTGCTGCGTCTTAGAAATTTTCCGATCCGAGTTACGCGCACATCGCTGCGACTCGCCTGTTGCACGATGGGTCCGTTTTCTTGAACATGCATCGTCCGAAATTTATATATATTGAATTTGCGACCCTTCAGTCCAGTCCGTTCCTGCCGGAACAAAATAGGGCCAGGACTGTCGAGCGAGATCAAAATGGCGATCAAAACGAAAAGAGGCATAAGAAGGAGGATGGCGGCTGCCGCAACAGTTATATCGATTGCGACATGCGCGCTGTGCCGAATATTGGATGTGTGGTCAGCCCCCGCTCGAGCTTCAGGACCTGAGGTCACAAGCAACCCGTGTTCAGCAGAACTCATCGCTTAAGTCTCCTCGATCTATTTCGCATAATCGATTGAGTCAAAGCGGCGTATTGAAAATATCCTCCCAGTTTTATTTCATGTCACCTGAAAATAAATATAAATAGATAGCGTTCCGACGCGTTATAGTATATCATCAATGACTAAAAGTATAGTTCATTTTCCAATATAGCTCGAATAAGCTTGATATATCCATTTGTTGTATTGGGATTTTTCGAAAAGTACGGCTTCGCGCGAGATTGCACCATACGAACGTTGCGAAATACTATCGCTGAAGGCTGCTGTTTGGCATTTTCGCAGCTCCGAGATTTTTGAGAACGACTTCGCAACTCGACGTGTCCCCAGAACTCGCAAAAGCACTGGTGCGCGGCGCACGCTAATAGGCAGCCCACTCTATAGATCCGGGCCGCATTTCGGACTTGGTGTGCGGCCTCGATGACGTGGCCGAATTCTCTATATCGGCTATAGCACCGTCTGGCAATAGGGTTAATTTTCATACATTGCTTGCATTTACCGGTGCTGAAAATCGGTTTTAACAGATGACTGGTTGATGTTCAGATTAGGTGTGCGGCCCATGAGGGATGGTCCATAGAAACGGTCAAAGTCATGTCAATGATGGCAGGATGACCAGTGCATACGCACCATTTTCCGCTGCTGTGATAATACGAGTCTGGAGTAAATCGGCTCGCGAATACACCATCAGATTATTATACTGTCACAAAGAATATGAAAACCGATATCGCGTGTTGAGCTCGGCGGAACCGAAGGGCCTCTTTCTTCGCAGCTTTTGCTAGAAGGTTGCCCAAATCTGACAAATGGATGGCCCCCCGTCACGCCGCTCGTGTCGCTCTGCCGACGAAAGCAAAGCGCACTTCACTGCAGGCTACGAGACGGATGAAAAACGCAGCCAGAAACGCCCAATCGCTCTGTCTTTCGCGTCGAATAGCCGAACTCTGTCGTGCAAATGCTGCTCGCGATCGGCGGTGACGTTAAAACGGTTTGTCGGTTGAGGGCCCTGGGATGTTTCTCGTGAGCCGAGTGATCGGAAGATGGTAATCAAGCCGTTTGATGCCGGCTAGCTGTCCTCAGATTGCCGATTTTATGAGCGGACCGGCAATTTCTTAACCAGGGATTTGAGGCGCGTTTGATCAATCCAGTTTCCGCTCTCGATGAGGGCGGAGACTCGACTCAAGGTGCCTTTTTAGGTCCATCGAATTCGGTATTGCGTTCCGGTGATCGCCTGGATATAGGTTAACAAACTGTTAAGATGCCGTGTAGGCCCTACTCCCGAGCGCTATAGGAGGGATGTAGAGATGTCGCATTTTGGCCGGTTGTCGACATACTTTAGATGGTCAGGTTCTGTGCAGCGCCGGCTCCGTGCAGACGGGGCCGTGCGACTGAACGACAGTCGTTCCGGTTCTCGTGACGACAACACTTTTCAGCGGCAGCTGGTTCACGGTGCGCTACTCAATGAATCCAGTGGTCGAATGTCCCTGATCCGTGTTGGTGGGATTCCCACCGCAGTGCTATCGCGCAAACAACTGGCACGCCGCATGGATGACGATTGCCGTTTGGTATCTCTGGGGCATCTTGCTGAGCCCCGAATAATCGTCGCGTCAAATGGATCGGTGATTGCGAGATTTCATCTGAATAGAAACTTTCGACGACTGATTTCCAAGGCTTCAATTGTCGATGCTGACGGTGCATCGCTCGTCTTTGCGTCGCGCCTATTCTGTCGAAGTCCCTTGCCTGAGCGGGTGGCGACGACTGATCTCATTCATGATTGCGCCGATCTAGCATCCCAGAAGTGCATACGTTTTTATTTTCTGGGCGGAAAGCCTGAGGTGGCTTTGCGTGCATCGCAAAAGTTGAAGCTGATTTTTCCGAATCTACAGGTGGTTGGGTGCCGCGACGGGTATTTCAATCGCGCCGACGAGGATGAGATCTGTTCTGAGATACTCCGCACAGGAGCGCAGGTCTTATGGCTCGGTCTAGGCAGTCCGATGCAGGAAGAGATCGCTTGTTCATGGCAGAAGAAACTGGGCGGTTTGGCCTGGATCAGAACCTGCGGCGGGCTCTTCGATCACATCGCTGAGGACGTTCCGCGAGCGCCGCGATGGATGCAAGATATCGGTCTTGAGTGGCTTTACAGGATTTATCAGGAGCCGAGACGATTATTGTTTCGCTATTTATGGTCTAACCCCGTCGCATTATTTTATCTTTTGACCAAAACGTACGACGATCCGATCTATCGTGGACCAGTTGTACTAAAATGATATCATATCTTATCTATATCCGAATATTGATTGTGGACTAATTACAGAAAACCGGATCCATGCTCAGGTGCCGGGCTAGGTGACAATCAATGAGGCGGATTGGGATGTGCGCTGCGGTATCGTTGACGGAGCCGATCCAGCGTTCCGTACGGAAAGCCTCGATACGGTCGCAGCCGACCGTTTACTTTTTTGCCAACCATTCGTCATCCGGTGGTGTCGGCGAGCTGTGGAGCGATCTGGCTGCTGGATTGGCGGCTAAGGGATTTCGAACACGTCTCATCGCGCTTTGGCCGAGTGCCGACACATCGATGGCTGGCGATGAACGCGTCCCTTGGCACCACGTGGTCTCTGAGAAGCCACGATCGATGCGCCGTCTTCTCTGCTTGGTCAGAGATCTTGTTCTGCTCTTCAGAAAGGATACGCCAGATTGTGTCGTGACAGCGATGCCTGCCACAAACCTATTGGTGCCCGCGGCGGCTTTGCTTTCCTACCGGCGCATTCGAGCTATCACATCGCATCATACGCCTGCGAATACGTTGAAATGGCCTATGAATTGGCTTGATCGATATGCCTCTGTGCCGCCGAACGTCTCGGCGTCAGTCAGTGTCTCGAAGACGGTCGCGACGTCGTATCACCGGGGGCGGGGGTGGTTGCGATCAAAGCAGCGGGTCATCAGCAACGCGCTTTCTCCTGCGATCGAGCAGCATCTTTCGGAATTGTTCCGGATGAGGCAACCGCGCATCGGGGGTGATGCCCCTTTTCGCGTTATAAGCCTCGGCCGCCTCTCAGCGCAAAAGAATTACGACGTCTTGATCAAAGCGGCGTTGTACATGCCAAACGTGATTGTGAGCATCATAGGGCATGGACCTGAGGAGACGAGACTGCGGTCACTGGCTGACTGCCTCGGTGTAACGGATCGGGTAAAATTTCTCGGACTCATGGGCCGCAAAGATGCACTTCGCATGCTCGCGGCGGCCGATGTCTTCGTGCAGATGAGTCGCTTCGAAGGCCATAGCCTCGCACTCATCGAAGCGGCCAAACTTGGGTTGCCGCTTGTCGTTTCGAATATCCCAGTTCAATTGGAATTTATAACTGACGAAATCGGCCGACACTGCGGCATTTCAGTTGATATCGACGATGCCCGTAGTTTGGCCCGATCGATTGACCGATTGTATTTCGATCATGAATATTATGAGGACATGGCTTTGCGATCAAGACATATCGCGGCAGCACTTTCATTCGATAAAACCATGTCACTCTACGAGGATCTTGTGTCTTAACGTCGGTTTTTGGCCGAGGAATGGGTGACGTTCGTCCAAAAGAGTCCTTCGATACGGAATTGGCAATGAAGCTTACAATCGGGATTAAGGTTTTCAATGAGGCCGCCCGGATCGGGCGGGCGATCGAAACTGCGCTTGAGGCCGCCGCTCCGTACGGTGGTGAAGTCTTGATCGCTGATAGCGGATCCACGGACGGTACGCTGGAGATTGCGTTGCGGTACGACGTAAAGATCGTCCAATTGGCGAATCCAGCCGAGCGCTCGTGCGGCGCTGGTGCCCAACTCGCGTATATGTTCGCCCGCGGAGAGTTCTTCTACCTTCTCGACGGTGATATGGAGATCGATCCTTCATTCCTGCCGTGTGCGATACCATTTTTGGAGACGCATCCGGATTTCGCCGGGGTCGGGGGCCGTGTCGAAGAGGCGAATGTCGAGAACCATGAATTCCGCACACGGAAAATCAATGCGGAAAGGAGATGCGCTTATTACCCTCGTCTGATCGACCGTCTCGATTGTGGGGGGCTTTATCGCGTCTCGGCGGTAAAGCAGAGCGGGTATTTCGCAGACCGAAATTTGAAATCATTTGAAGAATTTGAGCTCGCTTCGCGATTGATTGCGGATGGCTGGAAACTCACCCGGCTCGATGTTCCTGCCGTCGTGCATTATGGGCATACGTCAGAAAGCTATAAGCTCCTGCGGGCTCGATTTCTATCTGGCTACGCGAACGGCGTGGGCCAAGTTTCTCGGGCGATCCTCGCCCGGCCTCGCAGTCGGCAAGCGCTTTCTAAACTTACGCAGTTTTGGACATGCGCTGTCGTCGTGATCTGGTGGGCCGCAATCCTCACATTGACGGTCTTGGCGGTCTCAGACTGGCATTACCTCGCATACCTGCTCGTGGCGATTGTCCTACCCGTGCTGTTTCTCATGCTGCGGCGCGGCTCAGTGCAAGCCGGGCTATACTCGTTCGTGGCGTGGAACACGGTTGCAATTGGCTTTTTTGCGGGGTTCGCCGCATCGCGCCGATCGCCGACGGAACGATTGGAGGCGGTGATCATCAGGGGTTGAATAAATGGCAAGTCACGGTTGCTGATATTGGCAAAATTCGGGCTTGATGTCTCATTCGCGCAAGACGTGGATCTAAAAATCTTGGCCGTTATCTCGATGGCTGTGTTTAAGTGCTTGAGTTTGTATTTCGGAAATCGAGAAAAATGGAAGGCGAGGCTGATTGTGGGCGTCCTGACCATAACTGAATCAGGGGTAGGCCAATTGTTCGCTTTGGTTCAATTCGCGATGCGGCCGAACACCGCGATGCTTTCCGGAAGGCGCGGGTGCGGATCGATCGGCGACCGACAGGTCGGGCAAATCCCTGTGTGGTGCCGGGATCGGGTCAATTGGCGGTCCGTTGCTGCACGAGGGTTCATGGTTCCAGCCAATGTTGGTTGAGTTGATGCTGGCTGAACTCGGTCTTGCGGACCCAAAGATGACCGGGCGATCTGCGGTCGCGCATCGCATGTGGAGGCTCGGTCGGCCGTTCGATCAGCGACGCTCGTCGATGATGCGCCTGTCGCTGTCCGTGTCGTTACGCGGTTTCGCCCTGTTGCTTTGGGGGCTCGTGGTGCTGCCCGTCGCTCGCGCGGAGACCTATCTCTGGCGGCCGGTGAAGATCGGCGGCGGTGGATTCATAACCGGATACTCATCTGATGCCAGCGGGTCGACGCGCGTCGTCAGAGCGGATGTGTACGGAGCTTATATCTGGAGCGACAGGGCCAATCGGTGGATTCAATTGGTGACCACCGCGTCGATGCCGTCGACGTTTCACGTTCAGAACGGACTCAACGAGGGGGTGTACGAGGTCGTCGTTGCCCCGTCCGACGCGCGCCGGATCTATCTGGCACTGAAGGGAAGGGTCCTTACCTCGCGGGATGGAGGGCGGTCATTCGCCGCCTCATCGACAGCTCCGTTCGAGCATGGCTTCGATCCGAATAGCGAGTTCCGCAATTACGGGCCGTTCATTTCGGTCGACCCTGTGCGTCCGGACGTTGCGCTCTTTGGAACTCCGGCCGATGGTCTCTGGCGCACCGAGGACGGCGGCGTGACGTGGTCACGCATCCCGACCGTGCCTCCGGCGATGGATCTACGCCCGGCGCAAGGCGGCCATCAGAGCCCCGGCATCATCACGTGGTTTGAGAAACCGGGCGGCCAAGTCGCAGGGCGCGTCTGGGCGATGTCGGCCGGAAACGGCCTTTTCGCCTCGTCCGACGGCGGCCGAAGCTTTTCCCGGCTGGCATCCGACGGGCAGGGCGGGCCGTCGCTTCTCACGCAGGGCGCCTTCGCGCGCGACGGGACCTTCTTCGGTGTCGATCGCGAGACACGAATGGCTTGGCGTTATCGCGGGGGTGCATGGCAGAGCCTTACATCCAACGGAGGCCTGCCGAGTCTGCCCTTCGCAGCCGTGGCGATCGACCCGGACGATTCACGCATCCTCGTCATCGATCAAAGCGGGACGGTGTTCCGATCGAATGACGGAGGACGGTTGTGGACACGACTGGCGCATGAGTCCCGGGTCGGGTCCGGCGACCCGCCATGGCTTCGCGTCAGCAATGCGTCCTACTTCGCCATGAGCCGTATCATGTTCGATCCTGTGAAGAAGGATCGGCTTTGGGCTGGCGCAGGCATGGGCGTGTTCTACGCCGACCTCTCCGACTCTTCGCGGACTGTGACGTGGGTCAGCCAGACCCGGGGGATTGAGGAGCTCGTCGCGAACGACGTCAACCAAGCCCCAGGGCAGGCCCCGCTGTTTGCGGTCTGGGATTTCGGTATTCACGTCAAGCGGGACCTGACGGCGTACTCAACGACATACGGTCCGAAAGAGCGTGTGCTGATCGCAGCACAGCAAGTGGCGCTGACACCCGCCAATCCGCGATTCGTCGTGACGAATGCGTCCGATACCCGAACATCCTGCTGCTCGGAAGACGGCGATGCCGTGCTGGCCGGGTACAGCTTGGATGGCGGCGACAGCTGGACCAAATTCGCCGCGCTTCCGACGCCGCCGGGGACCCGTCCCGAGGACCCCTGGCGCATGGCGTTCGGTACGATCGCGGTCTCGGCCGGCGACACCAACAACATCGTCTGGGAGCCGACCTATAACCGCGCTCCGTTCTACACGAAAGATCTCGGCCGAAGCTGGCGACGGGTGGTACTGAGCGGCGAGTCCCTTCCGTTTACGGGCTCACATCCGCACATATACCTGTCGCGGAAGACACTCACGGCGGACGGCACGCGGCCCGGCGTCTTCTATCTCGTCCACAGCGGGGAGGGGGCGAATAAGCGGCTCCAAGGGCTTTGGCGGACGGGCGACGGTGGCGAGACTTGGCGCCACGTCTTCAAAGGTGAGATCGCGCCGAACACCGGGTACGCCGCGAAGCTCCGCGCCGTGCCAGGTCGACCGGGCGAGCTCTTCTTCACGTCGGGCATCCCGTACGCAACGGGGACGCCCCTGAGGCGCAGCCGCGACGGCGGGGAAACCTGGACCTCGATCCGCGGTGTCAGCCAAGTGGATGATATCGCTTTTGGTCGACCTAATCAGGCAGGTTATCCTACAATTTTCTTATCCGGTCGGCTGAATGGCGAATATGGATTCTGGCGATCGATTGATGAAGGTGAGAATTGGACGAAGATAGGGGCTTTCCCCGTCGGCAGCTTGGATCAGGTCACTGTTCTCGGCGCCGACACCGATCATTTCGGCCGTGTCTACGTGGGTTACATGGGGTCCGGTTTCCTGGTCGGGGAACCGGCCGACTGCAAAGCGAAGCCCTACGCATTCGGAGAGGACGCAGAATGCTTTTCGCTGCGCTGAGACCCGCGAACGCGGCCTCTTCGGTCCCCGCGGGGGCCCGAAGAACGGCGCTGTGGCGACTCCGGCAATGAGTCTCCGGCTGGGAAATCGTCATCTTAGTCGGGACCTGACCAGCCGGATATGGATCTCGGCAATTCAGCAATCCTGATTGAGGTGGCCCTGTTCAAATCGGCAGCGGAGCTTTCGATCTGTGATGATGCGATCTGTTCTGCACGATCTCACCCGCCGGATTCAGTATGGTCGGTCTCCGAGCTTGGGGGCCGGATCCGTGCTGTCAGGGCACATCGCTTCGGGGGTCGAGGCCGTTCGGCACCCGGCTTGGCCGAAACTCGGGTCTCGCGAGGTTCCCCTCATCCTCGATCTCGACGGAACGCTCCTGCGGACGGATGTCCTGTACGAGAAGGCGCTTGCGTTGGTGCGGGCCGATCCGCTGAACGTCCTGCGCATGCTCTACTGGGCGATGGGCGGCCGCGCCCACCTGAAGCGGCGCATGGCTCAGGCTGTCACGCTCGACATCGAGGCGCTGCCGGAAAACCCCGAGCTGGTCGCCTTCGCAGAGGCCGAGGCCAAGGGAGGCCGGCCGATTCACATGTCGACCGCCACCGACAATGTGACGGCCTCCCAGATCGCCCGCCGCTTCCCGTTCATCAGCAGCGTCATCGCCAGCGACGGGCAGACGAATCTGAAAGGGGCCGCCAAAGCGGCTGAGCTTGCCCGCCGTTTCCCGCTCGGCTTCGACTATGCGGGCGACAGCCGCGCCGATCTGCCGGTGTGGCATGCCGCCCGGCAGGCGATCGTGGTCGGCGCCTCCCCGGGGGTGGAGCGCGCGGCCGGCAGAGCAGCCGACGTCGCCGGCGTCTTCCGGCGCCCGCCTTACGGTCGCCTGCTCCTCAAGAGCATGCGGTCCCATCAATGGGCCAAGAATGCGCTTGTTCTCGTGCCCGCAGTCCTAGCCAACCGCTTCCTCGACCCGTCCGCCCTCGGGTCGCTCGCGATCAGCTTCGTGGCGCTCTGCCTGATCGCCTCGGCGACCTACATCCTCAACGACATCTGGGACGTGGCGGACGATCGTCGGCATTGGTCGAAGAAGAACCGTCCTCTCGCCAGCGGCCAGTTTCCGATCGTCTACGGCCTCGCCGCCGTGCCGGCCGGTCTGGGAGCCGGATTCCTGCTCGGCGCACTGGCTGGCCCGAAGGTGGTTCTCACGCTGGCAGCCTATACCGGGCTGACGCTCGCCTACTCGTTCTATCTCAAGCGGGTGGTCCTGCTTGACGCCTTGACGCTCGCCAGCCTCTTCACGATTCGGTTGGCGGTGGGCACCGCCGCTGTGGAGGCCATCGCCTCGCCGTGGCTGTTCGTGTTCTCGATGTTCCTGTTCACCTCACTGGCCTTGGCGAAGCGCCACACCGAGATCGCCCGTGCCACGGCGCGCGGCGCGGCTCAGATCAACGGACGCGGCTACGTGGCAGTGGATTTGCCCCTCGTGCTGGCCGCCGGTGTCGCCGCGGGCACGTCCGCGCTCCTGATCTTGGTGTTCTACGTGATCGACGACGCCTTCAAGCAGACCTTCTATGGCGATGTGGCATGGCTCTGGGGCTTCCCCCTGGCGCTGTCGATCATCCTGGGGCGAATCTGGGTCGCGTGCCAGCGCGGCACGCTGCAGGATGATCCGGTTGTCTTCGCGCTGACGGACCGGCTGGCGTTGACGGCCGGCAGTGCGCTCGCGATGTGCTTCGTGCTGGCTTGGGCGGGCTTTTCGGTCTGAGATGATGCGGCTCTACCTGCAGGACCTCATCCGCCTCGACCAGCGCGTCCGATTTCTGCTCGCGGGCGGCTTCGCCTCGGGCGTGAGTTGGGCATCACGCTTCCTGTTCAACACCGTAATGCCGTTCGCGCTTGCGGTCGCCACAGCGACCGCGCTCGGCATGGTGATTGGCTTCCTGATCTACCGCAGCTTCGTCTTCCCAGGCTCGTCGCGATCCCTTGCCGCGCAACTCGGGGGGTTCCTCCTGGTCAATCTGATCGGGGGACTCGTCACCGTGGCGGTGGCGATTGTCGCACGCGATGGGCTGTTGATGCCGCTCGGCCTTACAGAGATCGCGGCGCCTGCCGCGCACGCGATCGGTATCATGGCCGGTGCCGTCGCCAACTATATTGGACACAAGACGGTCACCTTCAGGACGGCCTGAATGCTCCTCCGAGAGCGCTGATCATGCCCCCGTGCTGCTGTCCCGCGCGCGGCGTCAAAACGGACTGTCGCGCATCCGCGGATCATCCCCTCGCGCCTTGCCGCGCACGTTCGTCGGCTGGAGCGGCGCGAGACCCGCCGAAGCCGCGCCGGTTAGGCCGAATCGCGCCGCCTGGAGCCCTTCGTTCCGGAAGGCCGGGGATGCTTCGCCTCACCCGAGCCAGACGCCGCGATTTCGCGATCGCTGAGGTGTCGGCAACGTCGTGTCGAACGGTGGTCCGAGCGGCTTCGGCTGGTGCGGTCGTCTTGATCCTGGAACCGCGCGCTTATCCCCGGAATCGGCGGTCGATTCGTTGCCGCGCAGCCAGGTTGTACTGCGCGTCGCGAGCGATCAGGAGGTCGAGCGGTCGGTTCGCTAGCAACCGATCCCGTTAAGCCGCGCCCCGCTGGCGCATGAGCCAGCATCCAGCGAGCAGAGCGGCACAATTGCCAGAGATGAAGACCGCGAGGATCGAGAAAACCAGGCCGCTGCCGATCGTGGAGATGAACGCAACGAGAGCCGCTGCGAAAGCCGAGGCGATGATAAAGACCATGTCTGGGCATCCTCGCTTGGAGCAATCGCCAGCTCACGCCGATCGCGAACTCTCCTCGTCAATCGTTACAGAAGCGTAAACAGTAATTTGCCAGCGCAGCACCTCGGTAAGGCCGACCACCGGACCCCTATCGCGACGACGCTCATGAGCGGTGAACTGGACCGCGTCGCGCCTCAGCCGATGCAACCGAGGACGGCGCCGAGCTCGGCCCCCGGTCTCAACGACGTCCCCGCCGGCACGGCAATCGGGATCTCCTGACCGCAGCTTGGACTTGAGCAAGGCAGCAGCGATCGCGTCGCGCGAGAAACCCGATGGCATCTGCGGGGAACCGCTCAGGCAACGGGGGCCTTCATTGAGCCGGCGCGTGTTTGGGCCCTGCGCCGCGGGTGCGCCGTATGCTCAGGGGGCCGCGACCCTTGGCGACCGGACCGAAGGCGTAAAGCGGCCTCGGCCGTGGCGGCCCGCGGGAGCCTGACGCGCGTCGCGTCGACAGACATCAGAGCAGATCAGACGATCGGACGGCCGTCTCGTGGGGGGCTTGATCTGTTATACCGCGCGGTATTCCGACTGACCGGACGGTGTATACTGATACCGAACAACCCTCCTTCAGCGAGGTCAGCTGAATGGCTGTCCCATTTTATCGACACGCCCTCCCGGCTTGCTACGCTGAACGTGTCGCGTCGGTTCTCGCGAGTCCCTTTCTCACGAGCGGTCCGCGGTGCCAGGAGGTCGAAACGACGCTGCGCCGCTTCTTCGGGGTCGGGAGCGCCAAGCTGACGTCAAGCTGGACGCAGGGCGCGGTCGCAACTTTGCTCGCCCTCGATATCGGACCGGGCCACGAGGTCATCGTTCCTGCCATGACATTCGCCGCGACAGCCAATGTCGTCCGGCAAGTTGGAGCGACACCGATTTTCGTGGACGTTGATGCGCGAACGTTGCTCATGAACCTGACCCAGGCAGGGCAGGCGGTGACCACGAGGACCAGAGCCGTCATCCCGGTTCACCTGTATGGCCAGATGGTGGATATACCGTCGCTCAGGGCCGTGATCCCCGAGTCGGTCAAAATCATCGAAGATGCGGCGCACTGCTTCGAAGGCACGCGAGACGGCCGGCGTCCGGGCCAGCTCGGCGATGCAGCGATCTTCTCGTTCTACGCGACCAAGAATGTGACCTGCGGCGAAGGCGGCGCCGTCGTCACAAACGATTTGGCTCTGGCGGATGCCTTGGCTCAGACCGTTCAACACGGCATGTCGGCGAGCGCGGCCCGGCGATTCGAGGGGCACACCTACCGCCATTGGGACATCGCCCGCTTGGGGACGAAGGCCAACCTCCCGGATTTGCTCGCGGTCCTTCTGGAGCCGCAGATCGCTGAGATCGACCTGCAACTGCAAATCCGGGAACGTCTCTGCAGACGGTATGAGGCTGCACTCGCGGGCACGCCCTTCAGGTGGCCGACCATCGACGCCGACGCTGTCTCGGCGCGGCATCTATTCCCGATCCACGTTCCGGGCGGGGCGCGGGATGCCGTCTTGAATGCTCTCGGCGAGGCCGGGATCGGTGCGACCGTGAACTATCGCTGTGTTCCCTCGCTGAGCCTGTACCGCACCGCGCAAGCGCAGCTTCGTTTTCCCATCTCCTGGCACTGGGGCGAAGGTACGCTCTCGCTTCCGCTATACCCGAGCCTGCGTGAGGATGAGCAGGACGAAGTCATCGCGGCCCTGCGGCGTTCCATTGCGACAACGGGCTTATCGGGCGCCGAGCCTGCACCGATCGCGTTCTGATCACACTTCGGTGTCTCGCATCCCTTGGGTGTGCTCCAGCTGTTCGGCAACGGTGTCGGATGGCCGGGACAAGGCGGGCGTTCACGCCCGATGGCCAATGCGAAGCCGCAGCGTACCTCGCTGAACGGGCGCTCGCCCCGCGTTCCCGGTCGGCAGGATCGATGCGGGCTTCTTCCCCCGGCCCGGTTGCGTCCCTGTCCGATCAGGCTGCCGAGATCGCGCGGTCGCGTTCGTTTGCGCGACCGAATGCCCCGGAGCGCGACGTGCAAGAATGGCCATCGGCATCTTCGCGGAGAGGCCCGAGTGAGCATCGCCGTCACGGCAACAGCGTCACCCAGGCTTGAGCAGCGCTCTAAGATTCTGACTGCGTCCGTGCGCGGCGCTTGAGGTCGGCCATCGCGAAATAGGCCGACGCCTTCCGGAGAAGCTCATTGGCCTGCGCGCCGGGTGTCGAAGCGTGTGCGGCGGCGAAGCGACCGGGAGCAGCCGGTGCGTCCGGGGCCGTCGCGTCGGACACCGGTCGCGAACCGTACATTTCGAGCATCAGGGACGCCGATGCACCCAGGATCAGGCCGAACACGACGCCGAGCCCGAGGAATTGAGCCCCGTTGGGAAACACGGCCCGGAGCGGAGTCGTCGCCGACTGAATCACACGAATGTTCGTCAGCTTTGCCGATCTGAGATCGGCATTGATTTGCTCCTCGGTGGTCCGCTTCGCGTAGAGTTCCGCATTCAAGGTCGCCTGAGCGACATCGCGTTTCAGCCTCTCGAATTCGGTTTGTTTGCTCACAAGCGTCGTCAGGTCTCGGTTGACGGTGCTGATCTCCTGCTCCTGCTGCTTGACGAGATCGAGAAGGCCGGCGATCTCGGAATTGACCTTCAGCAGCGCCACCATTGAGTCCTGATAGACGCGCACCATCAACAAAGGCGGGTCGCCCGCGCCGGCCGTGTTCTCTGAAGGGCCGCGTGACGGCGACCGACCTTTCTCGTCACCGCCGAGATTTTCGACCAGATTCGACACGAACGGAGATTGTGTCACCGGCTTGAGAAGTCGCAGCTGTGCGACAAGCGCCCCTTTTTGACCCTGTTTATCGACCAGCGAGCTGCGCGTTGCCGTCAGAGCCGCCGCAATGTCGCTGGCCCGATGCAAAAGCAGGCTTCGCTCATCCTCCACGGAGTACATTCGTTCGCGGCGGGAGAAATGCTCCAACAGTCGGGAGCGCATCTCCACTTCTTCGTTGAATCGCTTTTTCTGCTCGCGAAAGAAATCGATGGCGCCCGGCGTATCGGCGAGACGGATCTGGCGCTCGATGAACGATTCGGCGACGGCGTTCACGAACGCCGCCGTCAGACGTGGATCCGTGTATTGAAACGAGATTTTCAGGACCTCGGAATTGGGTTCAGTCCGCACCGTGAGGCGTCGGCTCAGGACGGAGGCGACCAGATCGATATCGGAGATGCCTGAGTCCTTACCCCCAGCGTTCTCCGGGACTACTCCCTCTGTGTCACGCCGGCCATGGACGATCTGCCTCAGCCATCCTCCCAATCCGGGAAGGCGGGATTGGCCGACGCCTTTGAATTTATCGAGCCCGACGCGATTGATTGCGCCGCGAACGACATCCTCACTTTCTGCGATTCGAGCTTGAGAGGTGATCAACTCAAGCTGTTTCCGGCTACCATCGGAAATATTTTCCGAAGCTTGACTGACAAGAAGCGATGTCGATGCTTCATAGACCGGTGCGATCAACAAATAAGCAGATAAAAACAGGGCAATACCGGCGCCCACCGCCAGGACCATCAATGCCTTATGTTTCCACATGCATCGCAACACCGTGCCTATCGAAGGCTTCATGTCTTGATCGTGCAGCATAAACGACATCCTGCTGGCGTGCGCTCTATTTATATTCGAGCCGCGGACTTAACGGCGAAACTAAAAAACGCACAAATTACTGCGAGCGTTACTCCATTTTAAGGACTTGATATTTTCTGCGATTAGGCGTTCATTCAAAAGTCGGCGCTTAATCGCTAGTGCTAAAGGATATCGTGACCTTAGCAGGATTCATGCCTGAATTGCAACAACGCTCTTTATTCGCCCTTCGAGGCGAGACGTATTATATTTGAATTGGTGCTGGAACGCTCGTTTGGAAACGAAATCTTTCCATGAAGATCGCCGTTGCACAGGCCGTGCAAATCATCGCGCCCTACATGCTTGCCGTATCCGGCCCATTGGTGCTGTCAGCGACACAATTCGTTCTGTCAGTCGTTCTTGTCCATCTGATGAGCCCGAAGGACTTTGGCACTTTTTCGTTCCTTATGGTGACATCACAATTTCTGATGAGCTTTTCCGGCGCCTTTCTGTGTGCCCCCCTTCCCGTCGTGATGGCGAGAGCCGGCAAAACAGGCGATGCCGCTACTGTCCGGTGTTTGTTTGGTGTAAATATCATCATCGGCTTATTGGTTTTTATAGTGCTTACTGCGCTCAGTGCTGCTCTCGGGATTGAATTACTACCTGCAGCCCTATTCGGAGGGTTTGCAAGCCTGACAATGCTGCGCTGGTTCGGTCGCGCCTATGTGTATGCGATCGGCCTGCCGCAACGTGCCGCCCTGTCCGATATCGTATCCGGCGTCGTCCTCGGCGTCGGCATCGGGTTGATCGCGTGGCAGGGCAGCGCTTCCCCCCTCTTCGCTTACGGATTTCTGATGCTCAGTGCAGCCGGCGGTCTGCTGGCGTTCGGGCCTCGTCATCTCGCGGAACAGCTTCGATTGCCCCGCCTCGAAGAATTGTCGCGCTATGGTGCCGTCTGGAAAGAGCATTCGAGCTGGTCGCTGCTCGGACTGGTCACGACGGAGGCCACCGGCAACACACATGCTTATTTCGTGACCCTGATCTCGGGTGCCGTCGCCTTTGCGGCGCTCGCGGCGAGCGCACTCCTGATCCGGCCGGCCATCATCCTGATGAACGCCCTCGGAGAATTCGAGAGACCGCGTCTCGCACGGCTCGTCGCCCAACAGCGATGGAGCGACGTCGATCGCACGCTGTCCCTGTTTCGATTCATTCTCATGAGCGGCTGGTTCGCAACCTTGGGCCTCGGCGTCATCGTTGCCTACTTCGCGCCCTCCCTTCTGTTTTCGAAAGACTACGATCTGCTTTATGTTCAGAAGGCATTTGTCCTGTGGTTGGCGATCATGGGCCTCCGCCTTGTCCGCACCCCGGAAAGTATCTTGCTGCAAGCCGCAGGGCAGTTCCGGGTGCTGGCTTTCTCAAGCGTCTACTCGTCGGTAATCTCAATCATCCTCGTCGTTGTCATGGTCTGGGTGGTGGGGCCGCTGTACTCGATGGTCGGCGTTCTCGCAGGCGAGGCGATCTTCACGCTGGCTGTATGGCGCGTCGCGCGTGCCTGGCGCTGGAAGGGCAGGCAGGCGTCTCCGCACGTGCAGTTGCCGTGAACGCGTGCAGTCTTCGCGATCACCGCCGCAGACGGTTCATCGTGGCCAGCCGGACGCGCCCGGGCGGCACGGGGCGCGCCGGTCTGCGCCGCTGACGGTCGCCGCGCCCGGCACGACGCCTGCCCCGACCCCGGTTCACCATTCCGAGGGCGGTCTGCAACTGAACTGTGGACTCACCTCGAAGACACGGCGAGCGCTTTCCGTGAACGCGGAGGCCGTCCACACTTGGGTCTGGTGCCGCGGCGGTCTGTCTTGCTCAGATGAGCGGACGGTCTCGCTGCGCTGCGGCCGCCGATCTCGGCGTCAGGCTCCTGACCGTGCGCAACGGGATCGACGGCCCGCGTGATCGCGAGATGGACGCGGCACCCGCAGAGCGGCTGGAGGGCACGGCTGCCGCGCTGAGGCGCCTGCGCGGCGCGAACGCCGTGCAGCGTCGGGACGGCTCGAGACACATCATTTCATCCTGAGCCATAGCCCGTCCGAAGCCGACTCGATCTCGAACAGGCGAAGGGCACGAAACGACCAGCCCGGTGAGACGGAGCCATCTCGGAGATCGAAAGAGGCGAGATGCCTGGGGCAGAGCAGCCGTCCACCGACGCACTGGCCGAGAGACAAGTCTGCCCCCTCGTGCGGGCAGGCCCGCTCGGCGGCTACGATCCGCTCGCCATCGCGCACGAGAAGCAGATGGTATCCTCGGACGGTGATCGCCACCGAGTTCCGCCCGGCGAGAAGGTCGTGCGGGCCGAGGCAAATCCGCTCTGGCCCTTCCGTCTCAGCCACCGAGATAGGCGTCCCGCACGTGGGGATCGGCGATGAGGTCCTGCCCGCGCCCCGCGAGGACGATGCGGCCGGTTTCGAGCA
Source organism: Methylobacterium sp. 092160098-2 (assembly GCF_028920805.1). Taxonomy (NCBI): domain Bacteria; kingdom Pseudomonadati; phylum Pseudomonadota; class Alphaproteobacteria; order Hyphomicrobiales; family Methylobacteriaceae; genus Methylobacterium; species Methylobacterium sp. 092160098-2. Next base: position 3,400,549 of record NZ_JAQPZJ010000001.1, read on the forward strand.
GGTAGACGTAATCGCAGAGTTCGAGGGCCGCGAACGCATTCTGCTCGACGAGCAGCACGGTCGTGCCGGCATCGCGGATCGCCCCGATCACCGAGAACATCCGCTCGACGATGTTGGGGGCGAGCCCCAGGGAAGGCTCGTCGAACAGCACGAGCTTCGGGCGCCCCATCAGCGCGCGGCCGATCGCCAGCATCTGCTGCTCGCCGCCCGACAGCGTGCCGGCCGCCTGGTCGCGGCGCTCCGCGAGGCGCGGAAACTCCCCGTAGATGCGCGTCAGGTCAGCCGCGACCGCCGCCCGGTCGCGGCGGAGATAGGCGCCCATGGCGAGGTTCTCGGCGACCGTCATCTGCGGGAAGACGCGCCGGCCCTCCGGGCAATGGGCGATGCCCGCCGCCAGGATCCGGCGGGGCTCCGCCCCCGCGATGTCCCGGCCGGCGAACCGGATCGTGCCGGAGCGCGGCGCGACGAGGCCGGAGATCGCCCGGAGCGTCGTGGACTTGCCGGCCCCGTTCGCACCGACGAGGGCCACGAGTTGGCCCTCGCGCACGTCGATCGTGAGCCCCTTGAGCGCCGTGACGTGGCCGTAGCCGCAGACGAGGTCGCGGATCTCAAGCATGGACCGCCTCCTGCGCGGCAGCGGCGGCCTGCCGGGCCGCGCTGCCCTGGCCGAGATAGGCCTCGATCACCGCCGGATCGCTGCGGATCCGGTCCGGCGGCCCCTCGGCGATCAGGCGGCCGTAATTGAGGACGACGATGCGGTCGGAGACCTCCATCACCATCGGCATGTCGTGCTCGACGAGCAGGATGGTGACGCCGCGCTCCCGGATCTGCCGGATCAGGCGCACGAAGACCCGCGTCTCGGAGGCGTTCATCCCCGAGACCGGCTCGTCGAGGAGCAGCATGGCGGGCTCGGTGGCGAGCGCCAGCGCCACGCCGACGAGGCGCTGCTCGCCGTAGGCTAGGGCGCCGGCCTTCTCCTGCGCCCGGCCGGCGAGCCCGACCCAGTCGAGCAGCGCCGCGGCGCGGGCGCGCAGCTGCCTCTCGCCGGCCCCCGCGCGGCCGAGGAGCGCGTCGAGAACGGGCGCGCGGCCCGCGGCGGCGCCCATCTGGTGCAGGCCGATCATCACGTTGTCGAACACCGTGTCGTCCGGGAAGACGCTGGTGCGCTGGAAGGTGCGGGCGAGTCCGAGCCGCGTGATCGCGTGCGGCGGCAGGCCCTTCAGCGACGTGCCGCGGAAGCGGACATCGCCCTGGCTGGGCTTGAGGAAGCCCGTCATCACGTTGAAGGCCGTGGTCTTGCCAGCCCCGTTCGGGCCGATCAGGCTGACGATCTCGCCGGCCTGGACGTCGAAATGCAGGTCGGCGATGGCGACGAGGCCGCCGAAGCGGACGCCGACATGCTCGACCGAGAGGATCGCGCTCATCGCTGCACCGCCGGGTTGGCTTCGAGGACCGGGATCGACCGGACCTGCCGGCGGCCGAGCAGGGCCGAGAGACCCGGCACGATGCCTCGCGGCATCACGAACAGGATCACGATCAGCACGAGGCCGTAGACGATCCACTGCGCCTCCGGCGCCATGACCGGGCGGAGCGCCACCGGCAGCAGACCGAAGATCAGGCCGCCGACGACCGGGCCCATCAGGCTGCCCTTGCCGCCCGCCACCACCATGATGACCATGGTGACCGTGGTGGCGAACAGGAACACGTCGGGATCGATGATCCGCAGGTAATGCGCGTAGAGGCTGCCGGCCGCGCCGGCCATCGCCGCCGAAATCACGGCCGCGACGGTCAGCGTGCGGGTGGCGTTGATGCCCACCGAGAGCGCCAGGGACTCGTTCTCCTTCAGGCCCCGCATCGCCCGGCCGAAGCGCCCGCCGACCAGGCGGGCGATGATCAGCCAGCACAGCGTGCCGACGGCCAGCACGAGGTAGTAGTTCTGGAGCTTGGTCTTCAGGGTCCACATCCCGAGGCCCGGTAGACCGAGGGTGATGGCCGGGATGTTGGTCAGCGCCAGCGGTCCCTGCGTCAGCTCGACCCAGTTGAGAGCCACGAGCCGTACGACCTCGGCGAAGGAGATCGTCACGATGACGAAATAGGCGCCCCGCACCCGGAAGGAGAGCCGCCCGATCAGGTAGCCGCAGCCGCCCGCCGCGACCGTCGCCAGCAGGAACCCGACCGCTGCCGGCCACGGCTCGTGGACCGCGCGGATGCCGAACCCGAGATCGACGTCGAAGCCGAGGCTCGTCAGCGCGCTGACATAGGCGCCGATGCCGAAGAACGCGATGTGGCCGAGGCTGAGCTGCCCGGTAAAGCCGAGGAGCAGGTTCAGGCTCATGGCGCCGATCGTCAGGATGCCCGTCACGATCAGCGCGTTGAGGAGGTAGGGGTTGGCGCCGAGACCCAGGGGCAGGGCGACGAGGCCGGCGAGCAGGGCGAGGGGGAGAAGCCGGGTCATCCGATGCGCTCCGCCTTCGCGAACAGCCCGGTCGGCCTGTAGAGCAGGACTGCGATGATGATCAGGAAGCCCATCGCGTCCCGGTAGCCGGAGGAGACGTAGCCGGCCCCCAGTTCCTCGGCGAGCGCCAGGATGAAGCCGCCGATCGCTGCGCCGGTGACGTTACCGAGCCCGCCCAGGATGACGATGGCGAAGGCCTTCAGCTCGGCGAGGCCGCCCATCTGCGGGAACACCACGTAGACGGGACCGAGGAGCGCGCCGGCGGCCGCCGCCAGCGACGAGCCCAGCGCGAAGGTCGCGGTGTAGATCCGGCGGACGTCGACGCCCATCAGCGCCGCCGTGTCGGAATCCTGGAAGGCGGCGCGCATGGCGAGCCCGAGCTTGGTCCGGTTGATCAGCGCATAGGTCAGGGCGATCAGGGTCAACGCCGCGCCGAGCACGAACAGCCGCAGCCACGACACCGAGACCGGGCCGATCTCCAGCGGCGCCTCCGGGAAGGGCGCGGGGATCGCCTTGGCGACGCCGCCGAAGGTCCAGAGCGTGCCCGATTGCAGGATGATCCCGGCGCCGATCATCACCAGCATGGTGGTGTCGATGTCCGAGCCCCGGAACGGCCGCAGCAGCACCAGCTCGATCGCGGTCCCGAGCAGGAGGCCGCCGAGAATCGCCACCGGCAGCGCCAGGAAGAAGTTCAGCCCCAGCGCCGCGACCGCGAGGTACATGACGTAGGCGCCGACGGTGTAGAGCGCGCCGTGGGTGAAGTTCACGACGTTCATGATCCCGAAGATCAGCGTCAGCCCGATCCCCAGCAGCGCGTAGGTACCGCCGAGGATGAGCGCGTTGACGAGGTGCTGGACCAGTTCGTTCATGGGCTTCTCCTGGCAGGTTGCGTGCCGGACGACCGGCGCCTCGCTGCGTGCGGGGACACGCGGGTTGCCAATTCGGGAGCCGGCACCGCGCGTCTCCCTCTCCCGCAGCGACGATGGTCACACATCTTCGTTTTGCACCGCCGCGGGCCGGAGAGCGCGACAGGCCCCCTCTCCCGTGCGGGAGAGGGTTGGGGTGAGGGATGAGAACTCTTCGGATCGAGAGCGCGATCGATGCGCGACAGGACGCGCCTCGTTCTGAAAGCTCTCGTCCCTCACCCTATCCCTCTCCCGCTCGGGAGAGGGGACCCGCGCTCGGTCCTGAAACCGCGTGGCCGAACCCGATGTGTGATTCTGTAAGCCCCCGCCGAGGGGGGAGGGACGGCGCGCGGCGGCAGCCCTACAGTGCCGGCACGATCACCTTCCCGTCCTTGATCTCGATGAGGTAGACGTCGGGCTTGCTCTGCCCGCTCTCCTTCCCGGCGGGGCCGGCCTTGGCGAAGCGGATCGGACCGTTGAGCCCGACGAAGTCGACCGACCAGAAGGCCTTGGTGATCGCGGCCGGATCGGCCGAGCCCGCCTTCTCGATGGCGTGGGCGATCGCGCGGATGCCGTCGTAGCCGCGGAAGCTCTCGGTGACGCCGGCGAAGTCGAAGCCGCGCTTCTTCCACGCGGCGATGAAGGCCTCGGTGGCCTTCGGGTCCGGCGTCCTGTCGGGCGACCAGGGCAGGAACGTCGTGAGGTGCATCGTGCCGTCGGCGGCCGCGCCGGCCTGGGCGATGATCTGGTCCGGGTTCTGCGATCCGCCGGTGGTGATGACCCGCTTCTTCAGGCCGAGCGCCGCCATCTGCTTGAACAGCAGCACGAGCTGATCGACCGAGCTCGTGATCATGATCGTGTCGGAATCCGAAGCCTTCAGCTTGGCGAGCTGCGCGCTCATGTCCTGCGCGCCCTGGTCCATGGTCTCGACGAGGCCGACCGCGACGCCCTTGTCCTTGAGCATCTTGCCGAAATCGGTCGCGGCGCCGCGACCGAAGTCGTTGTTGAGGACGAGGAAATCGACCTTCTTCAGCCCGAGGCGGCCGACCATCGGCGCGAAGGTCTCGGCCTCCAGCGACGAGGGCGGCGAGATCCGGAACACGTAAGGGTTGCCGGAGGTCGTGATCTTGCCGGACGAGGAGGTCTCGACCAGCATCGGCGTCTCGTAATCCGCGAGCTTGGGCATCACGGCGAGCGTCAGGCTGGAGCCCCAGGCGCCCATCATCACCGGGGTCTTGTCGCTGGTGATCAGCTTCTCGGCGACCGCGGCGGCCTCGGTCGGGTTGCTCTTGTTGTCCTCGATCACGAGTTCCAGTTTCTTGCCGAGGACGCCGCCCTTGGCGTTGATCTCGTCGGCGGCGATCTTGGCGCCGTTCACCACGTAGGTGCCCGAGGCCGCGAACGGCCCGGTCAGGGGCTCGTTGACGCCGATGCGGATCGCGTCCGCCCGGGCGCCCGTCGCCGTCAGCGCCAGCAGGATCGCGGTCGTGAGGGTGAACCTGCTGGGCATTCGCGTGTCTCCGGTGCGTTGAGGCGGGGTGGGATCAGGCGCGGCCGAACCACGCCGCGAGGCGCGCGCGGGCGAGGCCGAGGAGCAGGCGGAGCGGGTTGAGGCCGGCGGGGGCCGGGGTCGCGACGCCCGAGAGCCGGGCATCTAGGTTGCGGGCGAACTCCGCCGCGATGCGGCCGGCGAGGTCGCGCACGAGGCCGGGGCGACCGAACTGGGCGAGCGGCCCGGTCAGGGTGTAGCCGACGTCGAGCGCGACCCGGGCGGTGCCCGGCGCCGGTCCAGCCTCGACCCGGTAGCGGATCCGGCCCTCGGTGGCCGAGCGGCCGCCGGAGTCGGTTCCGGCGCCGTGGACCGAGCCGGTCCGCGCCGCCTCCTGCCGCGTGAGGCGGGCGCGACCGTGAAACGTCGCGGCGATCGGCCCGATCCGCGCCTGCAGGCCGCCCTCGACCGCGTCGGGCGCGGGCCGCGCCGTCAGGACCGCGCCGGGCAGGCAGGCGGCGACCGCGTCGATATCGCCCAGCAGCGCGAAGACGGCCTCCGGCGGATGCGCGAGGTCGACCGCCTGCGTGAAGCTGTGAGCCGGCTCAAAGGTGTCGGACAGATCCGCCACCGCGGCGGGCGCGACCGGGGCGAGGGGCTTGGCCGGCGGAGTCAGGGGCGCGACCATCGCCTCGCCGACCCGCGCGCCGACCGGGCCGAGGGCGCGCGCCGCGCCGGTCTCCGGGGGGATGCCGCGCCCGCGCCGGTCCGCGATCACCGCCATCACGGCCCGGACGATGCCGGCATAGCCGGTGCAGCGGCAGAGATTGCCCGACAGGCCGACGCGGATCCGCCGCTCGTCGGCCTCGGGCAGCCGCAGGACCAGGTCGCGGGCGGCCACCAGCATCCCGGGCGTGCAGTAGCCGCACTGGAGCGCATGCTCGCGGTTGAAGGCGGCCCGCAGCTCGCCCGTGATCGCGTCCGTGTCGAGGCCCTCGATCGTGGTGACGGCGGCGCCCGCGCAGGCGCCCGCGAAGGTCAGGCAGGCGCGGGCGGGCTCGCCGTCGAGCAGCACCGTGCAGGCGCCGCAGACGCCGTGCTCGCAGCCCAGATGCGTGCCGGTGAGGTCGAGCCCGTCGCGCAGCACGTCGCCGAGATGGCTGCGTGGCTCGGCCGCGACCCGGACGGCGCGGCCGTTCACCGTCAGCGCGAGGGCCATGCGGGACGCCCCGGGTTCGGCCAGCGCGGCGCTCATGCGGCCTCCGGAAGGGGCTTGGCGTGGGGAACGCGCCCGGCCGCCGCCACCGCGCGGGCGAGACCGGTGACGTGGATGTGCCGCTCGACCGCGTCGGCCATCCCGGCCTCCCGCAGGGCCTGATCCGCGACCCGGGAATCGAAGCGCGCGGCGAAGTCGGCGCCGATGCGGCCGCCGAAGAGCGGGCGCGCATCGGCCAGGAGCACGGGCGGCCCCTCGACCGCGCCGATCACGGCCCGGCCCCGGCCCGCGCCGGGTTCGAGGCGCACGGCTCCGATGGCGTGGGCGAACTCGCCGATCTTCGCACAGTGCTTGACGTAGCCCCAGGCGGCGCCCGCCGGCAGCGCCGGCACGCGCACGGCGACGAGGATCTCGCCCGCGCCGAGCGCCACTTCGAGGGCGCCGGTGACGAAGCGCTCCACCGGCAGGGTGCGGCGGCCGTTCCGGCCCGCGATCTCGACCTCGGCACCGAGGGCCGTCAGGGCGCTGACCCAGTCGGCGGCCGGATCGGCGTGGACGAGGCTGCCGCCGACCGTGCCGCGGTTGCGCACCGGCCGGTAGGCGATCGCCGACGCCACCCGCTGCAGCGCGCCGCCGGTGACGTCGGCAACGCGCCCGTCCTCGATGTCGGCATGGGTCACGCAGGCCCCGAGGACGAGCGTGTCGCCCTCGACCCGGGCTTCGTGGAGCTCGGGGATGCCGGTGATGTCGAGGATGAGATCCGGCTCGACGAGGCGCAGGTTCAGCATCGGCCCGAGGGACTGCCCTCCCGCGATCAGCTTCACGTTGCAGGTGGCCTGTGCGAGGCGGTCCAAGAGCGCGGCGAGGCTGCCCGGCCGCTCCCAGGCGAAGGGTGCGGGCTTCATGCGGCCTCCCGCGCGGTCTCGGCGGGCGCGCGGGCGGCGAGCACGGCCTCCACGATGCGTCGGGGGGTGACGGGGGAATGCAGCATCTCGACGCCCAGCGGCGCCAGCGCGTCGTTGACGGCGTTGGCCAGCGCCGCCGGGGGCGCGATGGCGCCGCCCTCGCCGATGCCCTTCTGGCCGAAGCGCGTGTAGGGCGAGGGCGTCTCCATGTGGTCGATGCGCGCCATCGGCACGTCGGCGGCGCCGGGCAGGAGGTAGTCGGCGAAGGTCGAGGCGAGCGGCTGGCCGCGCCCGTCGAAGCGCACCTCCTCGAACAGCGCCGTGCCGATCCCCTGGGCGAGGCCGCCGTAGATCTGGCCGTCGACCACGAGGGGATTCACCAGCGTGCCGCCGTCCTCGACGATGACGTAGTCGAGGATCTCGACCGCTCCGAGATCGGGATCGACCGCCACCACGGCCGCGTGCGCCGCGTACGAGAAGGTGCCGGAATCGCGCACCGGCTTGTAGCCGGCGGTGACTTCGAGGCCGCCGGGATCGGTCTCGGGCGCGAGATCCTGCGGGCGCCGGTACCAGGTGCGGGCGATGGCCTTGAGCGGGACGTCGCCCGTGGGGCCGACGACGTGGCCGCCCTCGAATCGGCACTCCTCGGGCCGCGCCTGGAGCAGGTGGGCGCCGATCCGCACGGCGCGGGCGCGCAGTTCCTCGCAGGCCGCCGCGACCGCGCCGCCGGCCATCACCATCACGCGCGAGCCCCAGGAGCCGGTGGAGTAGGGTGTCATCGCCGTGTCGCCGTGGACGAGACGGGTGCGCGCCACCGGCACGCCCAGGATCTCGTGGGCGACCTGGGCCAGCGTCGTCTCCAGGCCCTGGCCGTGGGAATGGGCGCCGATCCGCAGCTCCAGGCCGCCGTCCGGGGTCAGGCGGGCGCTGGCCTGCTCGTGGCCGGGCACCATCGGGATCCCCCAGCCGGAATAGACCGAGGTGCCGTGCGCCGCCTGCTCGCAGTAGATCGCGAGGCCGAGGCCGATCCGGCGCCCGTCCGGCTCGCCCTGACGCTGGCGGGCGCGGACCGCCTCCACGTCGATTGCCTTCAGCGCCCGGGCCAGGGCCTCCGGGTAGTCGCCGCTGTCGAAGTGCTTCTTCGTGATGTTGTCGAACGGCATCTGCTCGGGCCGCACGAGGTTCTTCTCGCGCACCGCCTCGGGCGGGATCCCGGCCGCGCGGGCGACGGCGTCGAGGACGAGCTCCAGGGCGAAGCAGACACCGGTGCGCGCCACCCCCCGGTACGGCAGGATCGAGCACTTGTTGGTCGCCACCGACCACGTGCGGCAGCGATAGGCCGGGAAGTCGTAGGGCCCCGGCAGGATGCTGGCGACCTGCGCGGCCTCCAGGCAGGCCGAGAACGGGTAGGCCGAGTAGGCGCCGGAATCGACCGTTGCCTCGCAGTCGATGCCGCGCAGGGTCCCGTCCCGCTCCGCGTAGGCGGTGATGCGGTAATGGTGCTCGCGGCAATTGGCGTTGGCGGTCAGGTGCTCGCGCCGGTCCTCCAGCCAGCGGACCGGGTGGCCGCAGCGGAGCGCGAGCCACGCCAGCGCCACGTCCTCGGCGAGCAGGATCGCCTTGTAGCCGAATCCGCCGCCGACATCCGGCGAGACGATGCGAATGCGCCCCTGCTCGATCCCGAGGCACTCCGAGAGGCCGTTGCGCACGATGTGCGGCATCTGGCTCGCGGTGTGGACGACGAGCTGGTCGAGGCGGTGATCGAGATTCACCACGGTGCCGCGGCCCTCGATCGGCGCCATGCATTGCCGCCCCGTCGAGATGGTGCGGCTGACCCGGATCGGCGCGTCGAGGGCGCTCTCGATGCCGACGTCGACCAGGGTCTCCAGGAAGACGTTGTCGCCCCAGTGCTCGTGGACGAGGGCGGAGCCCGGCTCGCGCGCGGCCAGCATGTCGTGGATTGCGGGCAATTCCTCCAGGTCGAGCACTACGGAGGCGGCGATGTCCTCGGCCTCCGCGCGGGTCGGGGCGACGCACATCGCCACCAACTCGCCCACCTGCCGGACCTTGCCGGTGGCGAGCACCGGCTGCTCGGAGACCTTGAAGCCGGGCAGCCCCGAGACGGCCCGGATCGGCAGCACCCCGTCGAGGTCGGCGGCGGTGAAGACGCGGTCGCGGCAGGCTTCCGGCACGTGGATGGCGCGGATCCGGGCATGCGCCATCGGACTGCGCACGAAGGCGACGTCCTGCAGGCCCGGCAACCGAAGGTCGCCGACATACTGGCCGCGCCCGCGCATCAGGCGGTCGTCCTCCTTGCGGGGCAGGGAGGCCCCGACGCCTTCGCGGCTCATCGGGCGCCTCCGAGAAGGTCCTGCGCGGCCCGGACCAGGAGGCCGTCGGGCCGGCGGAACCCGTCGAGGATCGAGAAGTGGTCGGCGCCCGGGACCGGCAGCAGTGCGCCCGGCGCGTGGGCGGCGCTGCGCAGGGCGTGGAGGTTGCGTGCGTCGTGGACGAGGGCGGGCAGCTCCCGGCTGCCGTAGGCGATCGTCATGGGCTTCGGCGTGACCGCCAGCCGCAGGGGCGACAGCGTCTCGATCTCGACCTCGGTCAGCCCGAGCTTCTTGTTCAGGTAGGTCTCGCGGATCGGCGCGAGGTCGTAGACGCCGGAGATCGCCAGGACCGCGGACACGGCGGGATGTCCGAGGTGGAGAGCGGCGAGGTGCGCCCCCGCGGACCAGCCGGCAAGGATCGTCGGGCCGCCGATCCCGCGCGCCGGTCCGTACACGGCGAGCCAGTCGAGGGCGGCCCCGATCTCGGCGACGATACCGGTGAGGCTCGCCTCGGGTGCCAGCGTGTAGCCCGGCATCGCCACGGACCAGCCGGCCGCGTTCAGGCCCTCAGCGAAGCAGGCGAAATCGGCCCGGGCGTTGCGCTGCCAGTAGCCGCCGTGGACGAAGACGAGGCAGGGCGCACCCGTCTCCGTCGCCGGGTAGAGGTCGAAGCCCGTGCGCGCTCCGGCGGCGTAGGGGATGTCGAGCCAGTCCGGATGCGCGGCCCGGTAGGTCGCGGAGGCCGCGTTGCGGGCCGCGACCTGCGCGGCGCTGTCGGGCACGCCCGCGTTGTTGTCGTAGCAGGCGCCCCGGGCCGCCGCGTCCAGGCTGTCCCAGCGGTGGCGCGGATCCGGCGGTGTCGGGTCGTCGAGGACGATGGCGGGCATCGGCGCCACCTCAGGCCGCGATCGCCTGGGGCAGGATCGGCGAGTCGGCCTCGAATCGCTTCCCCGCGCGCAGGCAGAAGGCCGGGCGCAGCAGGCGGTCGGCGATCACCCGCGTGTCCTCGTTGTCGCGCAGCAGGAAGCGGCCGCGGTCGTCGTGCAGCACCGAGACGTCGGCCGCGTATCCGATCTTGAGGGCGCCGATCCGGTCGCCCATGCGCAGCATCTCGGCCGGATGCGACGTCACCATCGGCACCACGTTCTCCAGCGGGATGCCGAGCGCCATCATCGAGCTCATCGCCTGGGTCAGGCTGAAGCGGGCCTGGCCGAGGAAGGGATGGTTCTCGTCGTCGTGGTGCTCGTCCGGGGTGCCGGCGGGCTTCTTCACCTCGGGGACCTCGGTGTTGTAGCCGTGCATGTCGGCGCCCAGCGTGTAGGGGATCACGCCCGCCGGCAGCGAGGCGCGGGCCACGCGGTAGGAGAAGTGGCTCCCGTGGCCGACATCGACCTTCAGCCCGGCCTCCATGGCCCGGCGGATGATGTGGTGCACCTCGCCCTGCTCGTTGATGAAGCCGCCCGGGTGGCGGGTGAAGGGATGGGCCAGCACGTCGCCCGGCCGCAGCAGGGGGATCACCCGCTCGACGATGGTGTCGGCATCCTCGCCGTTGGCCCCCGATTCCGGGAGGCCCCAGAGCTGGCCGAAATGCACGTAGAGCGGCAGGTCGGCGCGCCGGCTGATCTCGGCGGCCATCTCCATCACCTTGATGCCCCAGCGGGCGAAGCCGCCGATCTCGGCATGGCCCTTGATGCCGCGCACGAGGTCGCGGTTCTCGGTGGCCGACTTCACCGTCGCGTCGATATCGACGCCGTCCGGGCTGTAGAGGTTCGGGTAGAAATGCCCCTCCAGGCCACCGACGAGGTAGGCCGACAGGAAGGCGAGCACCTGCGTCTGCGACCGCTCGGCGATGAAGTGGCGGAAGCCCGGCAGGGTCATGCAGGACGGGCCGCCCTGGTCCACCACCGTCGTGACGCCCGAGCGCACGCCGACCATGTCGGGGTTCAGGCCGAACCGGCCGGTGACGTACTGGTAGACGTGGGCGTGGGTGTCGATCATGCCGGGCAGGACGAGCTTGCCCGTGACGTCGATGACCTCGGCGGCGGCCGAGGGCAGGATCGCCTCCGCCACGGCGGCGATGCGCCCGTCCCGCACCGCGACGTCGCGGATGCCGTCGATGCCGGAGGCCGGGCAGATGACCCGCCCGCCCCGCAGAACCAGATCGTAGCGGCGATTGTCCATGTCGACCTCGTGGTCCCGGCCGGCGCGCGCCGGCCTCGCCCTTGCCAAAAGCGAAGCATGCTTCGTATTCCGGCGTTGCACGCGGCGTGCCAAGACTGGAACCGTTCTGCGGAGTCGGACGATGGATGAGGGTCTGAACGCCGGATTCGCGGCGGGGTCGGCAAGGGCGAACGGGGCGGCGGACACGCGGCACTGGCCTCTGGGCGAGCGCCCGGGCTTCCTCGCCCGCCGCATGCACCAGATCCACGTCAGCCTTTTCGCGGAAAGCTGTGCCGCGTTTCGCGTCACTCCGCTGCAGTACAGCCTGCTGTCGCTGCTGCGGGACCTGGCGGAGGCCGATCAGACGACCCTCGCGAGCGCGGTCGCCCTCGACCGGACGACGACGACCGGCGCCCTGAAACGCCTCGCGGCGCGCGGCCTGGTGAGCCGCTCGACCTCGCCCCTCGACCGCCGCGCGCAGGTCTGTCGGCTGACGGAAGCGGGGGCCGCGCTCCACAGCGCGATGGAGCCGGCGGCGCGGGCCGCGCACGCCCTGACCGTCGAAGCCCTCACCCCGGCGGAGCAGGACACCCTGACCCGGCTCCTGCGCCGCGTCATCGCGGGGCACGAGCACCGGCGCGGCCAGCCCGACATCGTGTAGGGCGCGGCGCCTGCCTAAAGAAGACACAGATTGTTCTGCGTCGAAGAGTTTCGAAAGGTTCCTTATCCCAATACCTTCGGGAAAATTGGACGGGTATTCCATTTACAGAGCGCGCGCCGGTTGCGCATAAATACGGCATGACATGCCCACAGGGCGTGCTGAGCTGATCACCCGACGCATCTGAGCTTCCCAGCCCGGGGCGAATGCCGGCATCCGACAATCGTTCTGCTCACCAATGCCCAATGGGCGCCGCCGGGCGGACGCGTGGTTGGCACATGTCCTGCGTGCGGTGAGCTGCTCACAGCGTGCTGTGGGAGCCTCAATGCCCGAACAGCGAGGGGCCATGACGACGCGCGATGACAGGTCCCGGCCGGCTCGCTCGATGGCGACGGTGCTCGCCGTCCCCGACGCCACGCGCAAGGGCAATCAGGCCTACGACCTGATGCGGCGCGAGATCGTCGCCTGCCGCCTCCTGCCCGGCACGCGCTTCACCGAGGCCGAGGTGATGGAGCGGTTCGAGATCGGGAAGGCGAGCTGCCGGATCGCGCTGCAGCGCCTGGCCCAGGAAGGCTTCGTCAGCTCGATGCCGCGGCACGGCTACCGGGTCAGCCCGGTGACCGTGAAGGATGTCGACGAGGTCTTCGCCCTCCGGATGGAGCTCGAGCCCCTCGCGGCCCGGGGCGCCGCCGGCCGCGTGAACCGGGCGCATCTGGAGCGCCTCGAGCAGGCCTGCCGCCGCAAGATCACGGTGGAGATGGGCAACCAGATCGACTTCTTCCTGGAGGCCAACCGGGGTTTCCACCTCGCGATCGCCGCCGCGGCCGGGAACGGACGCCTGTACCGGACCCTGTCGGGCCTCCTCGACGAGATGACCCGCCTCGTCGCCCTCGGCTTCGGCGTGCAGGGGGTCAGGCCGAACATCGAGAACGACCACACCGCGATGATCGAGCATCTCGTGGCGGGGGATGCCGACAGCGCCGCCCTGGTGGCGCGCCGCCACGTCGAGACGTTCCGCGACATGACCCTGGAGAAGGTCATCGCCAGCCTGCGCGACACCGCCGTGGTGGCGCCGGTGCGGACGTCCCGGGCCGAGGGGGGCGAGCCGTGAACGCCGTCGAACTCGACCACGTCAGCAAGTGGTTCGACCGGCGCGAGGGCGGGCCGCTCCACGTCCTGGACGCCATCGACATCGCGATCCCGCAGCACGCGATCGTCGCGATCCTGGGCGCGTCGGGCTGCGGCAAGAGCACCCTCCTGAACATGATCGCCGGGCTGGTCGAGCCCGATCAGGGTGCCGTCCTCCTGAACGGCATCCCGTCGCACGCCTTCCGCGACTGGCGGGCGATGACCTACATGTTCCAGGAGGACCGGCTGCTGCCCTGGCGCACGGCCGCCCAGAATGTCGCCTTCGGGCTCGAGGCCGGACGCATGGGCCGGGCGGAGCGGGCGCGGCGGGTCAACGAGACCCTGCGGCTCGTCGGGCTCGAGGCCTTCCGCGACGCCTACCCGCACGAATTGTCGGGGGGCATGCGCAGCCGGGTGGCGCTCGCGCGCAGCCTCGTCACCGAGCCCCGGATCCTGCTCCTCGACGAGCCGTTCTCGAAGCTCGATCCCGAGATCCGCGCGCAGATGCACGCGGAGCTGCTGCGCATCGCCGACCTGCGGGCGATGACCCTCGTCTTCGTCACGCACGACGTTGAGGAGGCGGTGGTGTTGGCGAGCCAAGTGGTCGTTCTGCACCCGCGTCCGGGCCGGATCGGTGCGGTCCGGGCGATCGACCTGCCGTATCCCCGCGACCCCCTCTCGGCGGAGGTCGCCGAGGAGGTCCGGCGCCTGCGCATCAGCCTCTCCGCCGCGAGCGCGCGATGCTCGTGAAGACCCCGCCGCGCCTGATCCGGCAGACACGGACGTCCGGCGCCGGACGCCGGGCGGGCGTGCTCCTCCAGAGGCTCGCCCTCCTCGCCCTGGCGCTGGCCGCGTGGCAGCTCGGATCGCTGCACGCGCCGAGCTTCGTCCTGCCGAGCCCCGCGCGGGTCTGGCACGCCTGGCTCGGCCTCGTCGCCACGCCGAGTTTCGCCGCCGATCTCGGCATCACGCTGGGCCGGATCGGCGCGGGCCTCGCCCTCGCGGCCCTGATGGGGCTGCCGCTCGGCCTGCTGCTCGGCGCGAGCCCTCGCCTAGGCCGGTTCTTCGAGCCGGTGCTGACGGTGACCAACACCGTCTCGTCGGCGATCTGGGCGATCTTCGCGCTGATCTGGTTCGGTCTGTCGAACTGGACCACGATCTTCGTGGTGTTCATGACCGCGATGCCGTTGATCCTGACCAACGTCTGGCAGGGCACGCGCACGGTCAGCGCTGAGCATCTCGAACTCGCCCGCACCTTTCGCATGCCGCGCCACAAGGTGCTGACCAAGATCTACCTGCCGACGATCCTGCCCGCCTTCTTCTCGGGCGCGCGCCTCGCCATCGGCTTCGGGGCGCGGGTCGTGCTCGTGGCGGAGTCGCTGGGGGCGAGCAGCGGCATCGGCTACCGCCTGCGGCAGGCGGCGGACCTCGTCCAGACCGATCAGGTCTTCGCCTGGACCCTCACCCTGGTCGCCCTGATGATCGGGCTTGAGACGCTCGTCCTGAAGCCGGCCGAGCAGCGCCTGTTCGCCTGGAAGAAGGTGGCGCAGCCGTGACGGCCGAAGCCACGCGGGGAAACGCCCGTCGCACGTCCTCTCTTTGCACCCCCTGGAGAACGCCTTGAACCGGATCCGCGTCCTCGCCGTCGCCGCGCTCTGCGCGGTCGGCCTGCCCGCCCTCGCGCGCGCCGAGACGGTGCGCATCGGCTACTGGAGCTCCGGCATCAGCCTCGGCTTCGGCGCCGTGCTGGAGGCCGGCAAGTTCATGGAGAAGGAGGGGCTGACGGCCGAATACGTCAAGTTTCCGGACGTGAACGCGCCCACCAAGGCCATGGCCGCCGGGGCGATCGATTTCGCGATCGCGGCGAGCGCGGGAACGGCGCTGAGCGTGACCGCCGACGGCCTGCCGATGAGCATCGTCCTGGCGACGCAGGTGGCCGACCTCGACTTCGTCGTCCTTGAGGACTCGCCGATCAAGACGATGGCCGACCTTAGGGCCAAGAAGATCGGCACTTCGCCCGCGGGCAGCGGCACCGCCGCCATTGCGGCGGCGATCCTGGAGACCAATCACGGCCTGAAGCCCGCCGATTACCAGGCCGTGCCCGGCAACGATTCCCGGCTGGCGCAATTCCTTGTCCAGAAGGACATCGACGCGGCGGCCCTGCGCACCGTGACCCTCGCGCTCCTGCCGGACGTCAAGCTGCGCCGTCTGGGCACCTTCCGGGAGGAGTGGAAGCGCCTCACCCAGCAGGACGCGCCGCCGGTCCTCGGCGTCGGCCTGATGCGCAACGCCTGGATGACCCAGAATCCGGACGCGCCCGCCAAGGTCGTGGCCGCGATGCGCAAGGCCTACGCGTTCGGCCAGGCCGACAAGCCCGGGGTGGCCAAGATCCTGAAGGCCGCCGCGAACCTGAGCGATGCCGATGCCGCCGCCTACGCGGGTCTCTGGGACGGCATCTACACGGTCAGCCTGGAGCCCGCCGACATCGCCTCGCTGAAGCGCGAATTCGACGTGTTCAAGGCGGTCGGCGCCGTCCAGGGCAGCCTGCCCGACACCGCCCTGGTTCCCGGCCCCTACGAGCGGTCTAAGACGATCCCGTAGCCTTTCCGACCTGCAGAAGAGGGTTTTCCCGATGGCTGAGATGATGAAGGCGCTCGTGCTGGAGGCGCACGGCGACATCGACACGCTGAAGGTGGTGAACGACTATCCGAAGCCGTCCCCCGGCCCGGGCGAGGTTCTGATCCGCGTCGGCGCGTCCTCATTCAACTACCACGACGTATTCACCGTGAAGGGCATGCCCGGCATCAAGGTGCCGATGCCGGTGGTGATCGGCCTCGACATGGCCGGACAGATCGTCGAGCTCGGCGAGGGCGTCGCGGAGTGGCGCGTCGGCGACCGGGTGCTGGTCAACCCGCTCAACAAGGCCAAGGGCCTGATGGGCGAGATGCTCGACGGCGGCATGGCCGAGTATTGCCGGGTCTCGACGGGCCAGCTCATCGCGATGCCGCCGGACGTGAGCTACGCGGACGCCGCCTCCCTGCCGGTGGCCTACGGCACGGCCCACCGCATGCTGATCACCCACAACACCGTGAAGGCCGGCGACCGGGTCCTGATCCTCGGCGCCAGCGGCGGCGTCGGGACGGGCTGCGTGATGCTGGCCAAGCAGCTCGGCGCCGAGGTCATCGCCTGCGCGGGCAGCGCCGAGAAGATGGCGGCGCTGACGGCGCTCGGCGCCGACCACGTCGTCAACTACCGCGAGACCGACTTCTCCAAGTGGGCGATCCAGCAGTACGGCAAGCCGCAGCGCCGGACCTACGAGGGCGGGGTCGACGTGGTGATCAACTTCACCGGCGGCGACACCTGGGTGCCCTCGCTCAAGTGCCTGAAGCGCGGCGGCACGCTGCTCGTCTGCGGGGCGACCGCGGGACACGATCCCAAGGAGGATCTCCGCTACATCTGGAGCTTCGAGCTCAAGGTGATCGGCTCGAACAGCTTCTACGATGACGACCTGTCGGCGCTGATGGACATGATCCAGGCCGGCACGCTGAAGCCGACCATCGACAAGGTCCTGCCCCTCGAAGAGGCCGCCGAGGGCCTGCGGATGATCCGCGACCGCGAGGTCATGGGCAAGATCGTCGTCACCCCCTGACACCGTCTGAGGCCGGTCCGCCGCGCGTCGTCGCCCCCAGCCCCGCCCGAGGAGATCCCGAAGCCATGTCCGACACCCCCCTCAGCAAGGAGCAGGTCGAGGCGCTGCTGCTGCGCGGCCCGTTCCACCAGTGGCTCGGCCTCTCCGTCGTCGCCGTCGGCGAGGGCACGATCGAGCTGAAGGCGACGTGGCGGCCCGAATGGGTCGTCAACGCCGAGCGCGGCTACGTCCACGGCGGCATCCTGGCGACGCTCGTCGACCTCACTGCCGACTGGGCGCTGGTCTCCAAGACCGGCCGGGGCGTCCCCACGGTGGACCTGCGGGTCGATTATCACCGCGCTGCGATGCAGGGCGATCTCACCTGCCGCGGCACGGTGGTGAAGTTCGGCAACCAGCTCTCGGTGGCCGAGGCGCAGATCCTCGACGATGCGGGACGCCTGCTCGCGAGCGGCCGCGGCGTCTACATGACGGCGCCGGCGAAATGACGGGGCCGACCCCCGCCGCCCCGGCGGACGGGGCCCTCGACCATGTGGTGGTCAACGTCCTGCGGCGGATGGACGAGGCGGCGGACCTGTTCGCCGCCCTCGGCTTCTCACTGACACCCCGCGGCCACCACTCGCTGGGCTCGATCAACCACCTGATGATGACGGCAGGCCCCTACCTGGAGCTTGTCGGCGTGCCCGAAATGGGGCCGCAGCGGCAGGACGTTCTGGACAGCCCGTTCGGCCTGAATGGGCTCGTGGTGGCGAGCCAGGACGCCGACGCGACCCATGCGCGGCTGGCGGCAGCGGGGCTCGCGGCCGGTCCGCCCGTCGCCTTCTCGCGCCCGGTGACCGTCGACGGCCGCACGGAACGGGCCCAATTCCGCACGGTGCGGGTGCCGGCACACCTGTTTCCGGCGGGTCGCCTCTACCATTGCGAGCACCTGACCCCGGATCTCGTCTGGCGCCCCGAATGGCTCGACCATCCGAACGGCTTTTCGGGGATCGACGCGCTGACGATCGAGAGCCCGGCGCCGGAGGCCGACGCTTCCCTCTACGCGGCCGCGATCGGCGCTCCGGCCGAGGCCGCGGGCACCGGCTTCACGATCCGGGTCGGGGAGACGCGGATCGTGATCGTGCCGGGGCCGGCCGCCCGTTTCGCCGCCCTCGG
Organism: Methylobacterium sp. 092160098-2; assembly: GCF_028920805.1. NCBI lineage: Bacteria > Pseudomonadati > Pseudomonadota > Alphaproteobacteria > Hyphomicrobiales > Methylobacteriaceae > Methylobacterium > Methylobacterium sp. 092160098-2. The sequence goes on from NZ_JAQPZJ010000001.1 coordinate 3,418,596, forward strand.
CCTGCACTTTCGCGGCCTCGACGCCCTCGAAGCCCGCTCGGCCGTCCTCCCGGAGGCGACTTGGGTCCGGCACGGGCCGGACGCGGCCGATCTGACGCTGCCGGCCTTCGACCTCCATCTCGCGTGCCGGGCGGCCCTATGACGTCCGCGACCACGGGTGCGACCAATCTCGGCGACCTCGTCGACCGGTCCGGGCCGCCGGACCGGCCACTCATCATCGGCGTCGCCCCCGAGGGTGGGCCCGAGGTGATGACCCGCGCCGGCCTCGATGCTAGGGCCGACGCCTTCGCCCGCGGCCTCGTACGCGGCGGGATCTCCCGCGGCGCGCGGGTCGCGATCCTCTCGACCAACCGGCCCGACACCGTCGCGGCGCTGCTCGGCGCGATGCGGGCCGGCGTGGTCCCGGTCCCGGTCAATCACAAGTTCCCGCCGGCCACGATCGCGGCCGTGCTCGCCGATTGCGGGGCGCGGCTCGTGCTCTGCGACCGCCCGCGCCGGGCGATGCTGGCGGGGCTCGACCCCGATATCCGGATCGCCGGGTTCGACGATGACGGGCCGGAGGGTTTTGCGGCCTGGCTCGATCCCGGACCCTTCGTGCCGATCGTGCCGGAGCCCGGCGAGGCGGCTCTGTTCCTGTACACGTCCGGCTCCACGGGCCGGCCGAAGGGCGTGCGGCTGAGCCATGCGAGCCACCTCTGGGTGGCGCGGACCCGCGCCGCGGAGACGAACCTGCGCGACGACCGGCTGCTCGTCGCGGCCCCGCTCTACCACATGAACGCGCTGGCCCTGGCGCTCCTCGTCTGCGCGGCTGGCGCCACGATGGTGCTGCTGCCGCAATTCGAGGCGCGGGCCTACATTGCGGCGATCGATCGCCATCGCTGCACGTGGCTCACCGCCGTGCCGCCGATGATCGCCATGATGCTGCGGGAGCCGGATCTCCTGGCGGAGGCCGACCTCACCGGCGTGCGGACGGTGCGAATGGGCTCGGCGCCCGTCAACGACGCCCTGGCCCGGCAGATCCGCGCACTCCTGCCGAACGCCCGCATCCTCAACGCCTACGGGACCACCGAGGGCGGCCCGGTCGTGTTCGGCGACCATCCGGACGGCCTGCCGACGCCGGTCGCGTCGGTCGGCGCGCCGCATCCCCAGGTCTCGGTGCGCCTCGTCGGGCCAGACGGGCCGGCGACCGGCGTTCTACAGATGCGCAGCCCCGCGATCATGCTCGGCTACCACAACCGGCCGGACGTCCCCGTTCCGATCACCGCGGACGGATTCTACGACACCGGCGACGTGTTCCGCCGCGACGCCGACGGGTTCTTTTACTTCCTCGGCCGGACCGACGACATGTTCGTCTCGGGCGGCGAGAACATCTTCCCCGGCGAGGTCGAGCTGGTGCTGGAGCGCCACCCCGACGTGCTCCAGGCCTGCGTGGTGCCTGTGGAGGATTCCATCAAGGGTACCAAGCCCGTCGCCTTCGTGGTCCGCCGGCCCGGCGCCACCGTCGACGAGGCCGCTCTCAAGGCGCACGCGCTCGCCCACGCGCCGGCCTACCAGCACCCGCGCCGGGTCTGGTTCGTCGAGGAGCTGCCCCTCGCCTCGACCAATAAGATCGACCGCGCGGCCCTACGCCGGCGCGCCGAAGAGGCCGTCCGCGCCCCGTGACCGGCCCGGGCGGAACGGCGCTTGCAGGTTGTGTTCCCGCGGCATGCGCGCCCGCAGAAGGCTGCCTCGCGAAGCGCCGCCCGGCGCAACCTTCCCCGCCCGCCTGACCCGGAAAGCCAGGAGTGACCTCCATGCTGCGACGAACCTTCCTCGGCGGTGCCGCCGCCGCGGCCGCCGCCCCCTTCCTGCCGGCACGCCCGGCCCTGGCCCAGGGCGGCCGGGCGAGCGTCCTGCGCTTCGTGCCGCAATCCGACCTGACCATCGTCGATCCGGTGACGACCACCGCCTACGTCACCCGCAACCACGCGCTCATGGTGTTCGACCAGCTCTACGGCCTCGACGCGCAGTTCACGCCGCAGCCGCAGATGGTGGAGGGGCACACGGTCGAGGATGACGGTCGGCGCTGGACCTTCCGGCTGCGCGAAGGACTGAAGTTCCACGACGGCGAGCCGGTGCGGGGCCGTGACTGCATCGCGTCGATCCGGCGCTGGGCGCAGCGCGACAGTCTCGGGCAGGCCCTGATGGCCCGCACCGACGCCCTGGAGGCCCCGGACGACCGGACCTTCGTCATTCGCCTGAAGCGCCCCTATGGGCTGATGCTCGAGACCCTGGCGAAGCTCGGTCCACCGGTCCTCGTCATCATGCCCGAGCGTCTCGCCGCCACCGACCCGGCCCAGCAGATCCCCGAGCTGATCGGCTCCGGGCCGTTCCGGTTCAACACCAAGGAGCGGCTGGTCGGCGCCCGCGTGGTCTACGACCGCAACCCGGATTACCGGCCCCGCGACGACGGTCCGGTGTCCTGGGTGGCGGGGCCGAAGCGGGTCCATTTCGAGCGGGTCGAGTGGCAGGTCATGCCGGATCCCGGAACCGCGGCCGCCGCCCTCCAGAACGGCGAGGTCGACTGGTGGGAGAACCCGATCAGCGATCTCGTGCCGACGCTCCAGGCCAGCCCGCAGATCGCCACGCAGCTCGCCTCGCCGCTCGGAAATCTCGGCACCGGCGTCATGAACCACCTCTATCCGCCCTTCGACAAGCCCGCGGTCCGTCGCGTGGTCCTCGAAGCCCTGTCGCAGGCGGACTTCATGGCGGCGGCGGCCGGTGACGATCCCAAGTTGTGGCGCAAGGATGTCGGCCTGTTCACGCCGGGGACCGCCATGGCCACCGATGCCGGGCTCGACGTGCTCACCCGGCCGCGCGATCTCGCCAAGGCCAAGCGCGACCTCGTGGCCGCCGGCTACACGGGCGAGCGCGTCGTGCTCATGTCGACGAGCGAGAATCCCGTGCTCAGCGCCCTCGGCGAGATCATGCACGACCTGCTCCAGCGGCTCGGGATGAACGTGCAATACGTCGTGTCCGACTGGGGCACGCTGGTCACGCGCCGCGCCAGCAAGGCGCCCCCGGACCAGGGCGGCTGGAACATCTTCAACACGACCTGGACCGGCCTCGACATGGCCAACCCGGTCGTGGAGCAGGTCCTGCGCTGCGGAGGCCCCAAGGGCTTCTTCGGCTGGCCGGACCTGCCCGAGCTGGAGAGCCTGCGCGAGGCCTGGATCGAGGCGCCGGATCAGGCGGCGCGGAAGACGATCGCGGCCCGGATGCAGACGCTGGCGATGCGCGACGTGCCGTACCTGCCGACCGGCCAGTATTTCTACCGGACGGCCTTCCGGCGCGATCTCCGGGATGTGGTCGACGGCCAGTTCGTCTTCTGGAACGCCCGCCGCGTCTGACGGGCGGTGCGCCCCGGCCGCCCGTCGCCGCTCCGGCGACGGGCCGTTGCCACGGGGAGGGCGCTTGAGCCTCAGTGCGCGAAGACGGCGGCCAGATCCCGGAAGCCCTTGATCTCGATCGGATTGCCGCTCGGGTCGAAGAAGAACATCGTGCGCTGCTCGCCGGGCTCCCCGGCGAAGCGGACGACCGGCGGGATGTCGAAGGCGATGCCGGCCGCCTCGATGCGGCCGGCGAGTGCCTCCCAGGCCTCGAGCGGCAGCACGACGCCCAGATGCGGCATCATCACGGTGTGATTGCCGACCTTCCCGCTCCGGGTGGTGGTGAAGGGCTCGCCCAGATGCAGCGAGAGCTGATGGCCGAAGAAGTCGAAATCGACCCAGGTCTCGGTGCTGCGGCCCTCCTGGCAGCCGAGGACGCCGCCGTAGAAGCGGCGGGCCGCGTCGAGATCGGTGACGTGGTAGGCGAGATGGAACGGCGTGAGCATCGACGGTCTCTTGCTTCGCAGGGGAGGGGGTGGCGCTGTCAGGGCGCCGGATCCGGGGCGCGCGCCGAGACGACGCCGCCGACGAGGTTGCAGGACAGCAGGAACGCGCTGTCGAGAGCGCCGCCGCCGGCCGGCACCAGCGCCGCCAGCCGCGCGTCCAGGCTGCGCCGCGCCGCGCGGGCGATGGCCTGGGCCTCCGCGACGGCAACGGCCGCGAACCGGATCGTCTCGCCTGGCCGCACCTGCGCGAGGCGACCGAGATCCGCCGAGATCACCGTGGCGATCTTCGGGTAGCCGCCGGTGGTGTGCCGGTCGGCGAGCAGGATCAGCGGCCGCCCGTGGCCGGGTACCTGGATGGAGCCGTTCACGATCCCGTCCGAGACGATGTTGAAGCCGTCCGCGTGGGCGATCGGCGGCCCGTCGAGGTGGCAGCCCATCCGGTCCGCCCGCGCCGTGAGGGTGTAGGGTTCGGACAGGAAGGTCCGCAGGCCCTCATCGGTGAAGCCGTCGGCCTGCGGCCCGAGCACCACACGGATCGGGCCGCCGAAGGTCGGCCGGTGGGCCGGCGGCAGGGTCAGCGGGCGGTCGCGGGGCGCGGGCGCCGCGAGGGGCAGCAGGTCGCCCGCGGCCAGGGGGTTGCCGTCGAGGCCGCCAAGACGGGTGCGGGTGTGCGTCGCGACGCTGCCGAGCATTGGCGCGACGGCGAAGCCCCCGGCAACCGCCAGGCAGGCGCGCAGGCCCTCCCGCGGGGCGCCGAGGATGAGTCGATCCCCCCGCCGCAGGTCGTGAGCGGTGAACGGATCGAGGGCGCGGCCGTTCAGGCTCATCGCGAAGGGTGCCCCGGCGAGGGCGACGCGGCAGACCTCCGTCTCGCAGACGAGGGTCGGACCGACCATCGCCATTTCTATTACCGCGGCGTCGAGCGGATTGCCGACGAGGCCGTTGGCGAGCGCCAGAAGGTCTGGATCCATCGCCCCGGACCCCGAGATGCCGTAGCGCAGGTAGCCCGGCCGCCCGCCATCCTGCAGGGTCGCGGAAACACCGGGGGCGATGACGTGCAGTCCCTCAGGCATCGATCCGCTCCAGGGTCGCGACGGTCTCGCCGGCGCGGGCGGCCTCGCTGAGGGCGTCGAACGCGGCGCGGTCGATCGGCTCGAACCGGATCAGGTCGCCGGCCGCGAACAGGAACGGTTCGGCCCGGGCCGGATCGTAGGAGCGCGCGGGCGTGCGACCGATGAGCTGCCAGCCGCTCGGCAGCTCCAGGGGCGGCGAGACGCCGGTCTGGTTGCCGCCGATCGAGACGCTGCCCGCCGGGGTCCTGGGGCGCGGATCGGTGCGCCGGCTCGCGTGGAGCCGGGGATCGAGGCCGCCCAGATAGGCGAAGCTGGGGGCGAACCCGATCATGTAGACGCGGTAGTCGCGGCCGGCATGGAGGGCGATCACCGCCTCTGGGGTGAGCCCGGCTCCGGCGGCGAGGTCGGCGAGGTCGGCGCCGTGCGCGCCGCCGTAATGGACCGGCACCCGCCAGCGGCGCAGCGACCCCGTCGCCCCGTCCGGGGGCGGCCAGTGCGCGGCGATCAGCGCCGCGAGATCGGCCCGGGGTAGCAGGTCCGGATCGTAGAGGACGAGGAGCGAGCGGTAGGTCGGCACGGTCTCCAGGAGCCCCGGGCGCCCGGCACCGCGGAGCGCCCCGTCGAGGGCGATGACCTGCGCGTTGATCGCGGGGTCGACCGCGCGGCCGAGCTCCACCGTGAGCGCCCGGTCGCCGCTATCGAGGAGGCGGTAGCCGGGCTCAGACACCGAGCACCTCGGCCATCGGCCGCAGGGCGATCCCCTTGGCGGCGCAGTCGTCCCGCAGGCGGTGCGCCATGGCGACGGCGCCGGGCGTGTCGCCGTGGACGCAGACCGTGTCGATCCGCGTCGGGATGCGCCGCCCGGACAGGCAGATGATCGCCCCGTCCTCTAGCATCCGCGCCACGCGCTCCGACACGGAATCGGGATCGTGCAGCACCGCGCCCGGGAGCTTGCGCGACACCAGGGTGCCGTCATCCGCGTATGCCCGGTCGGCGTAGATCTCCCGAGCGATCGGCAGCCCGAGCTTCTCGCCGGCTTTCTCGGTCTCCAGGCCGGGCATGACCACGAAGATCAGGTCGCGGTCGAGGGTGCGGATCGCCCGGGCCACCGCCAGGGCGAGGTCGGCATCCTCGTTGGCCATGTTGCCCATCGCCCCGTGGGTCTTCACGTGGCGCACCGGGCAGCCGGCATCCTGCGCCAGGGCCAGGAGGGCGCCGACTTGGTAAAGGACCGCCTTCTCGATGTTGGCCGGGCGCTCGCCCTGAATCGGCCGCCGGCCGAAGCCCCAGAGGTCGAGGAAGCTCGGATGGGCGCCGGCCTGCACGCCGTTCGCGGCCGCGCGGCTCAGGGTCTCGTGCATCACCAGAGGGTCGCCGGCGTGGAAGCCGCAGGCGATGTTGGCCGAGGTCGCCACGGTCAGCATCTCGGCGTCGTCGCCCAAGCGGTAGACGCCGAAGCCCTCGCCCATGTCGCAGTTCAGATCGACGATCATCGGTGCATCCTTTCTTGCGCGCGGGGTTCAGGCTTCCGCGACGAGGTGGGCCACCAGGGTCGCGGCCGCGCAGAGATCCTCGATCCGCATCGCCTCGTCGGGGTTGTGGCTGCCGTTCTGGTTGCGGATGAAGATCATCGTGCTCGGCACGCCCTGGCCGGCCAGCGTCGCGATGTCGTGCCCGGCCCCGCTGGCCATCGTGCGGAACGGCATCCCGAGCCGGCGCGCGTGGCCCGACAGGGCCTCGACGAGTGCCGCGCTCATCCGCGCCGGGGTGCTGCCGGTGCGCTCGCCGAGGACGAAGCGCACGCCGCGGGCGGCCTCGATGGCGGCGACGCGCTCGGCGAGCGCCGCCTCGACCCGGTCCAGCACGACGGGCTCGGTGCCGCGCACGTCGAGGCAGAAGCGGACCTCGCCGGGGATCTTGGCGAAGGCGTGCTGGACCGGGTCGGTGGCGACCTCGCCCAGCGTGATCGTGGCCGGGCAGCCCTCCGCCTCCAGTGTTCCCCAGAGGGCATCCAGGCCGGTGATCAGGTCGGCGAGGGCGAAGACGGCGTCGCTGCGCGCGCTCCGCGCCACGGCGCCGGAATGGCCGTAGCGGCCGAAACAGGCGGCCTTGCGATAGCGGAAGCTGCCGCTGATCGCCGTGACGAACCCCACCGGGCTCCCGGCCGCCTCCAGCGCCGGTCCCTGCTCGATATGCATCTCCACGAAGCCGTGGATCCGCGCCGGATCGAGGAGCCGCTCGCCCCGCGCCACCGCCTCCGGACGCAGGCCGAGGTCGGCCATGTGGTCCCGCAGGCTCCGGCCGGTATCGGCGCGGGGCAGGTCGAGAACCTCCGGCGGCAGCAGGCCGAAGGCAGCCCGGCTGCCGACATAGGAGGCCGGGAACCAGACGCTCTCCTCGGCCCTGAACACCGCCACCGTCACGGGACGCGCCGGCACGAGGCCCGCCCGGCGCAGGGCCTCCACGGCCGCGAGGCCGCCGATCACGCCCGCCGCCCCGTCGAAATTGCCCCCGTGGGGCACCGTGTCGACGTGCGAGCCGACCATCCAGGGCGCCAGGGTCGGGTCGCGTCCCGCCATCGTCAGGAACAGGTTGCCGGCCGCGTCGGTCTCGGCGGTGAGCCCCAGCGCCAGCCCGGTGGCCCGCATCAGGGCGTGTGCGCGCTCCTCGCCAGCGCCGTAGGCTGCCCGCGTCACGCCGGGTGCGTGCTGGCTGAAGCCGAGGAGCTCGGCGAAGAGCGCCGCGCAGAAATCCGGGTCGATCGCGAGGCCGGTCATGCCGGCTGACCGGTGCGCGCGTCGTCCAGCCGCCGTTCCCCGACGTCGGGTTCGGCGCGGATCGCGGGAGCGCGGCCGTTGCCGCCCCGGGATTCCGCGGCCGGAGCCCGCCGCGGCGCCGGACCGACCCGGTCGATCGGCTGAACAATGAGGCACGCGCCAGGCGCGCTCGCGCAGGGAATACCGGGATCCATGGGCTCAATGACCATGTTGGAGGCAGCCATGCTCAAAAATACCGCTTGAATGCCGGCGGTATACCGGCTCTGCTAAGACATGGCATCGGATTTGGCAACGTAAAACCGCGCCAAAATCGAAATAAAATCCCCACATTAAGAGATTTGATGAGCAAACATGTAGTATCATAGCGCGAATAACGCGCAGGTATAATCAATCATTCGGCGCATGATCGCATAACATCAGGTTTGACGATGGCTCAGATCGAGACGACCGCGCCCCCGCTCCTGAAGATCAGGAAGCTGCACAAGAGTTACGGCGCCAACGAGGTCCTGAAGGGCATCTCCCTCGACATCCACGAGGGTGAGGTCGTGTCGATCATCGGCGCGAGCGGCTCGGGCAAGAGCACGTTCCTGCGCTGCCTGAACCTCATGGAGACGCCGACATCCGGCTTCATGGATTTCGAGCGCTTCGCCTTCGACTACGAGCAGGGCGCCCGCCGCCAGCCGACGCCGCAGCAGCTCTGCGAATTGCGCACTCGGATCGGCATGGTCTTTCAGAGCTACAATCTCTGGCCGCACATGACCGTGCTGGAGAACGTCATCGAGGCGCCGATCCGGGTGCGGCGGATGCCGCGCCGTCAGGCCGTCGCGGAGGCGGAGGCGCTGCTCCAGCGCATCGGCCTCTACGAGAAGCGGCACGCCTACCCGTCGAAGCTCTCCGGCGGGCAGCAGCAGCGCGTGGCGATCGTGCGCGCCCTGGCGATGGCGCCCAAGGTGATGCTGTTCGACGAGGTCACCTCGGCCCTCGATCCGGAGCTGGTGGGCGAGGTGCTGGCGCTTATCAGCTCCCTCGCGGCGGACGGAATGACGATGCTGCTCGTCACCCACGAGATGGCCTTCGCCCGGGATGTCGGCACCCGCACCCTGTTCTTCGACGGCGGCGTGATCGCCGAGGACGGTCCGCCCGACGACATCATCGGCGCGCCCCGGAGCGAGCGGCTGCGCCAGTTCCTCCGGCGCGTGCTGCACCAGCCCGCCGCGCTCGGACAGACAGCGTGAGCCGCCGGCCCATCACCGGGGAGATCGGACAGCGATGAGCGTCGCGACGTTGCAGGAATGGTGGCTCACCCTCTCGGACGAGGTCGTCACCTACGGCCCCGGCTTCCTCTCGGCGACCCTGGTAGTGCTCGGCGTCACGGTGGCGAGCATCCTGGTGAGCTGGGTCTGCGGCCTGCTCGGTGCGCTGGGCAAGCGCTCGTCCTTCGCGCCCTTCCGAGCGCTCGCGAGCTTCTACGTCTGGTTCATTCGCGGCACGCCGACCCTGATCCAGGTCTTCATCGTGTATTTCGGCATGCCGCAGATAGGGTTGAAGCTTTCGCCGATTACGGCCGGCATCATCGCGCTGGGGATCAGCAGCGGCGCCTACGTGGCCGAGACGATCCGGGCCGGGCTCGCGGCTATCCCCCGGGGTCAGGTCGAGTCGGCGCTCGCCCTGGGCATGAACCCGCGGATCATGATGGTGCGGATCGTCCTGCCGCAGGTGTTCCGCATGATCCTGCCGTCGCTGACCAACGAGGCGATCTCGGCGGTCAAGAACACCTCGCTCCTGTCGACGATCACGGTCGTGGAGCTGACGCTCTACGCGCAGCTCATGATTGCCACGACCTTCCGGCCGTTCGACTTCTACATCGCGGCGGCGCTGATCTACCTCGGCCTCACGTCGATCCTGTCGCAGCTCTCGGCCTATTTCGAGCGGCGCTACGCCCGCCTCTCCTGAGCCTCCCCCGCCGCGGGACGGGCCGCGGCCGACACTTCCCGCCCCGTCTCGAGACCGGAGATCACCATGAACCGTCGCCACGTTCTCTCCCTCGCCGCCCTCTGCGCGGGACTTCTCGCCGCCCCCGTGACCTGCGCGGCCGAAGGCAAGCTGGAGCTGATCGAGCCCGGCAAGCTGATCGTGGCGACGGACAGCACCTTCGCGCCGTTCAGCATGCGCACGCCGAGCGGCGAGCTCGACGGGCTGGAAGTCCGGGTGATGCGCGAGGTCTGCCGCCGGCTCGGGCTCGCGTACAGTCCGGTCAACATCAAGTTCGATGCCCTGCTGGTGGGCCTGATGGCCGATCAGTACGACATCACCAGCGAATCGATGGACATCACTCCCACCCGGCAGAAGCAGGTCGCCTTCGCGGACGGCTGGCTCGAATCCGGCGCGCGGATCGTCACCCGCAAGGATACCGGCATCAAGGGGCCGGAGGATCTCAAGGGCCGCAATGTCGGCGCGCTCTCGGCCTCGACCTTCGGCAAGCTCGCCGAGGAGCACGGCGCCACCCTGAAGAGCTACAAGACCGCCGCGGACGCCATGCAGGACCTCGTCGGCGGCAACATCGACGCGGTGATCAACGATGCGGTGGCCGGCAACTACGCCATCAAGGCGCGCAAGCTGCCCCTGGTGATGATCGAGACCCCGCTCAGCACGGTCCAGAAGGGCTTCGCTATCAAGAAGGGCAAGCCGAACCTGCACGCTGCGGTCAACAAGGCCCTGGCCGAGATGGTCGCCGACGGTACCTACGCCAAGCTCATCACGCCGTTGATCGGCTATGACCCGGCCCCGAAGGCGCCGATCCGCACGCCCGCCATGTAGGCGGGCGCGAGGTCGGCGCCGGAGAAAAAGAAAACGGGGAGCAGCCTGGCCGGCTGCTCCGGGAGGACACGATGAAAACCCTCGACGCCGCGTCGTACACGACGGCGCTCAATGCCCGGCGCGAGCAGAGCCTCGGCCAGATGGCCTACGACCGGCTGCTCGACATGCTCGTCCGCCGCGACCTTCCGGCCGGCACCGTGCTGCACGAGCGCCGCCTCGCTGAGATGCTCGACATCTCCCGGACCCCGACCCGCGAGGCGATGTCACGGCTGGAGACCGAGGGGCTGATCGAACGGCAGCCCGGGGGGATGCTCGTGGTCAAGGAATTCTCCCTGCGCGAACTGGTGGAGATCCTGCATGTCCGCCGTCTGCTGGAGCGGGAGAGCGTCATGCTGGCCACCGGCCGGATCGCCGACGCGGTGCTGGCGGATCTGCAGCGGCAGATGGAGGCGCTGCTGACGGCGGGCGACCCGGACGCGCCGGGCAACTGGGAGGTCGACCGGCGCTTCCACGACCTGATCGCGGATCACAGCCACAACGCGATCCTCGCCAAGACGATCAAGGATCTGCGGCTCAAGACGCAGATGTTCAACCTGAGCCGGATGCCTGAGCGGTTCGAGGCGGTCCATCGCGAACATCTCGCGGTGGTTGCCGCCCTGCGGGCGAGGGACGCGGCGGCGGCGGCGGACGCCATCGCGGCCCATCTCGAGAATTTCAAGCAGGGCATCATCCGTCGCCTGAGCGAAGTCTGAGCGGAGTTTGGGGCGAGGGCGGCGCGATGCACGAATTCACAGGCCTGCGCGGCCGCGAGGCGGCCTTCCCGGAGGCGGAGTTCGCCGCCCGGCAGGCGGCGGCCCGGGCCGCCATCGCGGCGGCCGGCCACGACGCCCTTGTGGTGACCGGCCCGGAGACGATCTACTGGCTGACCGGCCGCCAGACGGCGGGCTACTTCGCCTTCCAGGCCCTCCTCGTACCGGTAGAGGGGAACCCGGCCCTCCTGGTCCGGCAGCTCGAACTGCCGGGCGCGGCCGCCAACACTTGGCTCGACGACATCCAGGCCTATCCGGACGGCGCCGACCCGGCCGAGGCCCTGGCGGCCCTCGTGCGCGGGCGCGGGCTCACCCGGCCGGCCCTGGAGCGGGACGGCTGGTTCGTCTCGCCCTTGCTCGCGGGGCGGATCGACGCCGCGCTCGGAAGCGGGCCGCTGCTCGACGGCTCCGGCCTCCTCGCCCCCTTGCGGGCGGTGAAGTCGGCGGCTGAGCTGGAGGCGATCCGGGCCGCCGCCCGATACGCGCAGGCCGGGCTCGCCGCAGGACTCGACGCCTGCGCGGCGGGCACCGACGAGAATGCCGTCGCCGCCGCCATGCTGGGGGCCGCGATCGCAGCCGGGTCCGAAGCCGTGGCGATGGAGCCCCTGGTCGCGTCGGGCCCGCCCAGCGGGCTGCCGCACATGACGTGGAGGCGCCGCCGGCTGGAGCCGGGCGACGCCGTCTTCCTCGAACTCGCCGGCAGTCACGCCCGGTACCACGCAGCGCTGATGCGCAGCGTCTGGATCGGTCCGCCGCCGGCCGAGGCGTTGCGGATGATGGATTGCGCCCTGCGCGCCCTCGACGCGGCGCTCTCGGCGATCCGCCCAGGCCATCCCTGCGCCGCCCCGCACGCGGCGGCACAGGCCATCATCGATGCGGCGGGCTACGGCCCGGCCTTCCGCAAGCGGATCGGCTACTCCATGGGTGTCGCCTTCGCCCCGGACTGGGGGGAGGGCGGCCTGCTCTCGCTCTTCACCGGACAGGACCGGCCCATCGAGCCCGGCATGGTTTTCCACCTGCCGGCGACCCTGCGCTCTTACGGCGCCTGGACGGTCGGCGCCTCGGAGACGGTGATCGTCACCGCCAACGGGGTCGAGCCCCTGTCCGACCTCCCCCGCACCCTGTCGCTGCGGTGAGGCTCACCCCATCATCGCTTTCTGTAAGGGCATGACGTGAGGTCGGACCGTCTGCAGCGTCAGCGACCGAACTGATCCTGATCCAGCAGGGCGTAGGCTGGCCGAACGTGTAACGGCCGCTTCGGAGAAGACCGGTCGAAAAGGCGGGCAACCTCCTATCAATCCATGCCGGCCGCGCAGACTGCCGCGAACAGGTTCCGAAATTGGCTGTCCGTCGGCCGTTCTGCAACGTCGACTTGGGGTAGATTGGTACGAAAAGCCCGCGTGTTATACTTTCACAGTGATGCGACTGACCGCCAAGTGAGGCGGGAATGAAAGCAGATGATCCGATTATCGCAAAGCGAATAGAGCTCCTGTTGTCGCCTCGACGGGCCGCCTTAGCGTCACCCCGACTTGACGCTTCGCATGAAGTCACTCGGCAGACACCTGTCATCCCGATCTGCTCATGCAATCTCTGCATATCGGGTTTGAGGTATGTGGCATACCAGAAAGTGCGTGCAGTGCGATATCGCTTCTTGCGCACCGCACAACAGGACGCCGCCGATGACCTTGCTCGCCGCTCTCGCTCTCCTCCCCGTTGCCGCCATCGCCAACTTCGCAGTCGTGGTCGCGCTCGCCAATCACTTCGATGGCGACAAGCCGGCCGCGGGCTTCACCGGCCCGGTCCCGACCCTAGCCTGAGCCATGACGGGCCGCGTCACGCGGCCTCGCTTGAGGATGTCCCGGAGTTCGGTTCGGCCGGCAGGTGAGGCTCCGGGATTCATTCGCCCGCCTGCGTGACCACCTCAGCGAATGCCTGGGGCGTCAACGGACGAGAGGCTGCCCGTGCACGGAAGCCGCTTCGATCCTGGCCGTTCGCGTTTGTCCCCGACGAAGCACCGTTGGTCTCCACAGGAGGCGCGGAGACGCCGTCCGCTTCAGGGCATGTCTGTCCCGAAAGCGGTGTAACGGACATCTCACTCCGCAGACGCCGGAAGGCCCTTCAGACGTATCGGGAGCAGACTGATCGACCGTCGGAGGCACTGGGCTGGTTCGCTGCCGCACGCGAAGAGGCCGATCCTGCTTGCGCTGTGTCTGTCATTCGGCGAGCACGAAGGCGAGGCCGAGGATCGCCACAAGCACCGCTCCGCCCGCGAGTTCCTCACGCGGCTCTTCTGCAAAACGCGGCGACCGGCTTGCGCTGGCAACGCCCGCTCCGACGAGTCCGATGATCAGGAAGCCGAGGCCGAGCAGGTCGGTGGTCTGAACGGACGGTAGCATGGGTCGATCCTCCGTCAGAGATGTCCCTTATTCTTCTGGCCACGCCCAATGTGCTTCGACGTGGGCGATCAAACCAAGTGCATGATCGCGAACGAGGACCGCAGCCTGATCGGCGTCGCGTTCCTGCAGCGCGGTGATGATGGCGGCATGCTCGCGCATCGAGACTTCATACCGCCCCGACCGATGGAGGAAGGCTGATCGAACCGCCCGCATGTGGATGAACAGGTTGGTCGTCATCTCGACCATCAATCCACAGCCGCCGAGACGAATGATCATCTGGTGAAAATCGAGGTTGGCTTCCTCATAAGCGGTCAAATGAACAGGCAATGCCGAGGGATCGAAATCCTGGAAGACTTTGCTCAGGTCGCGGAGATCGGCGTCCGTGGCGTGCGTGGCGGCGGCATGAGCTGCCGAGCCCTCCAGCGCGGCCCAGACCCTGATCATCTCGATGACTTCGCGCTTGGTCTTGCGCGTCACGAAGAGTCCGCGGCGTGGCACCGTGCACACGAAGCCCTCCCGTTCCAGAAGCGTCAGGGCTTCTCGGACTGGCGTCCGGCTGATGCCGAGATCTTGCGCAATTTGGTGTTCGTTCAGCCGGATCTGTGCCGATCCGTCGTAGAGATCCATCGCGAGGATCGATCGCTTGATGCGGTCGTAGGCCTGCTCACGCAGGCTCACGGTCTGTCCGATCGAGATTAGACCCAAAGAGGTCTCAGGTGGCTGCAGCACAGTCGAGCTCCGAGAGCGCCGAAAAATCAATCTTGGCATCAAATCCGAGGAACGCGCCGGAGCGCACCTGGGAGGTCGCTTGAAAATGGGGGGCCTGGAAAGCGGTGCCTGACGCGATGGTGGCTGGAGGCCCGAGTGTTCCGGGCTGTCTGCGACGCGCATGCGTCCCGGAGATGCGATAGGCATGCGGATGTCGCAACTTGGCCGGTCAGCACGACCCCGGCTCCGGAATTCCGGAGCCGGGGCCTTGCGGCTTTCGCCGGGCCTCGGCGTGGCCGAGCCCGACGTTCAGGCGTGAGCCAGCGCCAGCTTGGGAGCCGCCGCGTCGTTGTTTGCCTTGTGGTGCTGCTTGAGCATCGGCCGCAGCACCGCGATCGCCAGCAAGGCGGCGATCAGGTCCATGCTCGCCACCGTATACAGGACCGTGGCCCAGGTGCCGGTCGCCTGCATGATCAGGTTGCCCACCGGCACGAACAGCGCCGCGAAGCCTTTGGCGCAGTAGAGCACGCCGTAGATTTTGCCGATGTGCTTGGAGCCGAACGTGTCGGCAGCGGTGGCGCTGAACAGCGAGTAGACCTCGCCCCAGGCCAGGAACACCACCCCGGACAGGATGACGAAGGCCCACGGATTGGAACCGAAATAGCCCAGTGCCACGATGCCGATACCCTCCATCGCGAACGCGATGAACATGGTCTTCTCCCGTCCGATCCGGTCCGAGATGAAGCCGAAGAGCGGGCGCGAGATGCCGTTCATGATCCGGTCGAGCATCAGCGCAAAGGGCAGCGCCGCCATGGCAAAGAAGTACAGGTTGACCTGGAAGTTCTTCACCCCGAGATCCTGCGCGATCACGCCGAGCTGGGCCACCGCCATCAGGCCGCCCGTCACCGTGCAGGTGAACATCAGCAGCATCACATAGAAGACGGGGGTGCGCAGCGCCTCGGCCAGCGTGTAGTCGCGCCGCGACTGAAGGACCTTGGTGGAGAATGGCACCTGGTTCTTGAGTGGCGCGCGCATGGCGATGGCGGCGGCCATGATGATCGCGCCCTGGATCAGACCGAAGATGAAGAAGGCCTGGGCGTAATTGCCGCCGTCGATCATCTTGGCGATCGGCAGGATGGTGAGTGCGGAGCCGGCGCCGTAGCCGCCCGCCGTGAGGCCGACCGCCAGGCCGCGCTTGTCGGGGAACCACTTGAGCGCGTTGTTGACGCAGGTGGCGTAGACGCAGCCGACGCCGATACCGCCGGCCACGGAGCCGAGATAGAAGCCGCTCAAGCTCGTGGCGTAGGAGTTGATGACCCAGGCCAGGCCCGTCATCAGACCGCCGAACATGACGACGCGGCTGGGACCGTACTTGTCGATGAAGTACCCCTCGATCGGGGTCAGCCAGGTCTGGACGACGACGAAGATCGTGAAGGCGACCTGGATCGCGGCGCGGTCCCAGTTGAAGGTCTTCTGGATCTCTGGGACGAACAGCGTCCAGGCATACTGGATGTTGGCCGCTGCAACCATGCAGATCACGCCAAGCACAATTTGTAGCCATCGATTGGTATTGGGCGTTGCCGTACCCGGCACGGCATCTGGCATGGCCATGAGCTTCCTCCCTCGTCCCTGCGCTGACATTCGGCGTAATTACCCAGGCCTGTGATGGCTGGGCTCAGGCGCCGATGGTTTTGAGGATGGCGCCGAAGGGACTGCTGCCTGTGAGGCGCGCGGTGTCGACGACGGTGCGAATGGCGGCCTCGCCCTCGGCCGCCCACATGGCCCGGTAGCCGTTGGTGACCTTCCGCTGCACGACAGCCGGACGCAGCAGCCGCTCGGAGCCGTTGTTGGTCGGCTCGACCTTTCCGGGATAGGCGAGGAAGACCAGGAGCTGATCGCGGGCGCGGCTGATCTTGGCCTGCAGGTCGCGGCTCAGATCACAGCGGCTCGACGTGGCGAGGATGGCACCCAGTTGCCGATCCAGGCTGCGGCGCTTGGCCGAGAGCGTCGCGGCAGCCAAGTCGGTGACGCGCTCGGCCAGGGCGAACACGCGCTGCAACCAGAGTTGCAGGCGCCAGGGCACGGGATCGTCGCTGGCCTCGACGCCATAGGCGACATCGCGGGCCAGATGCGCCAGGCAGGTCTGGTGCTCATCCGCGTGGCCCTGTTGGGCGGTGTAGCGGTCGGAGATCCACACCGCCGGTCGGTGCCCGTCCATCATCTCGCGCACCACGACAGCGCCGCGCGTCGGGGAGGCGGTGTGCACCACGGCTTGCGCCGAGTGGAACAGCCAGTGGTAAGCGTTCGAGCCCTCGATGCGCACGCCAGTCTCGTCGCAGGCGACGACCTCAGCCTTGCGCAGGGTCGCGATGGCCGCGTCGCGACCGGCACGGAAGCGGTCCTGCGCGCGCCGGAGCAGGTTCATCAGCCCGCCCTGGCTGAGGGTGAGGCCGAACAGATCGGAGAGCGCCGCCTGCAGCCGTTCGTACGAGAGCGCCTGAAAGGTCTTGAGGTACGTCGCCACCGCATGCAGCCGCGGACCGAAGGGCGTGCCGCGCGCCGCTTCGGGCGGTGGCGCGATCACGCGCGTCCCGCAGCTCGGACAACAAACGGCAAGGCGCTGGTGCTGCGTCACAATCGGCGCCACCTCAGGCAGCTCGATTTGCTCAGAGACGCTGACGATCTCTGCCGGAAGTGCGGCGTGCAGGCTGGCGCCGCAGCACGCGCACGCCTCGGGACGATGCTGGACGATCGTATCGGGATCATCGCTCAGCACCCGGCTGTGACCCTCGTGACCGGGCTTGGCGCCGCCGGGCTTAGAATGCTCCCGCTGCTCCTTGCGATCCGTCGCGGGCGGCTTGGATGAGGTGCGCGAGGTCTTCTCTGGCCGCTGCAGCCGCAGCACCAGCTCGATCAGCTCCTCGCGGCTCAGCCGTTCCAGTTCGCTGCGGCCCATCCCGCCAGGGAATCAGCGAAATCCGACCCGCGCAAGAGGCAAGCTCGTCCCGGCAAGCGGCGCAGCCGCGGGCGTTCCGCCGCCGACCGATCCACCCCGTGGGTAATTACCATTCGGCGACGTGCTGTAGTATTGGCGTGCACGTCGGCGGGTTGCTTGCCCGTGCCGGAACCATCTCGCGGGTTCCGAGATTGACTTGGCGGCATGCATTATTCTGTGTGCCAGGATCATATGGCAAGCGAAATAATTCATTTTTTGTTGTAGAAAGCGCGGGATGAAAAGTCGGTTCTGCGCGTGCATCCCGATCGGCGGTGGCGGCTCGTCAGCGTGACACGCGAAGGTCGACGCCGCGTCTTCGTGGCTCTCCGGCAGAGCGAACCCAGTCCGGATCCCGAACAGGCTGTTCGGCTTGCCGCGCGCCGTCGCCGTAATGCGCTCCGAATGGGCGACTCCGCGGCCCGCGACCATCCAGTCCAATGCGCTCGGACGGATGACTCGATCGGCCCCGGGGCGGGTCCGGCGATGGACGTCGCCGCGGCAGAGGCCGGTCACGGTGGTGAGAGCGATCTGCGGATGCGGCCAGACATCGATACCCTGGCCCGTCAGACGTGCGGCGGGGCCGGCTTGGTGGAAGACACTGCATGGCGGGACCGTGCGGCGATCCGGTGCCGGCACGGCGCGTCGAATCTCGAAGCCGCCGCGATCCCTTGCACGGAGACTGATGAGCGTCTCGGTCGCGTCGACGCCCACCCCATTGTGGCAACGCGGTTCCAGAGCTTGCTCCCGCTCATGGCGTCATACTCTCGGTCTGGTTCGGCCGCCCACGATCGTTGCCAAAGGCCTGTGAACAAGCGCGATCCCCCTTCGGGCCACTCAGACCCGACAGGCCCCGGTCAAGGGGCCACATAGCGCGGCTTCCCGCCATGCGGTCTTGTCGAACACCACGGTGGTGAGGAACCAAGCATGGCACATGTTCTCGTCATAGGCGCTAGCAAGGGCATCGGCCTGGAGACCACAAAGGCGGCTCTGGCGGCCGGGCACCGTGTTCGCGCCTTCGCGCGGTCCGCAGCCGGCATCGGTCTGTCGGATCCGAGCTTGGAACGGTTTACGGGCGACGCGGTGAATGCGGCCGATGTCGCCGCCGCCCTCGATGGCGTGGATGTCGTGGTGCAGGCGCTGGGCGTACCGACCAGGGATCTCATCAGGCCCGTCCGCTTGTTCTCTGAAGCGACCAACCTTCTCGTGCCCGCAATGGAGACCGCCGGGGTGAAACGGCTGATCGCCGTCACCGGTTTCGGTGCGGGCGACAGCCGGGATGCGATCGGACTTCTCCAGCAACTGCCATTCCGTTTGATGTTCGGACGCGCCTACGACGACAAGGACGCGCAGGAGATGCGCATCCGCAGGAGCAGCCTCGATTGGACGCTCGTCAGGCCCGGCGTCCTGACGCCCGGCGCCGCGACAGGCCGCTACAAGGTCCTGACCGAGCCCGCGTCCTGGCGAAACGGCCTGATCTCTCGAGCCGACGTGGCAGGGTACATCGTCGCCCAGATCGACCATCCGTCCCACGAGCGGAAAGCCGTCGTCCTGGTCCGGTAGGCCGGAGGTCGCAGACTTACCCGCTCCGCATCGTCGGAGCCGGGTCGCCCTCGACATGAGGGCATCTCTGCCCATGACGCACCCAAGGGATTGCTCCCGATGCCAAATCCCATTCGATCCGCCGTCCGCGCTGTCCTCGAAGGCGGCGTCGAACTGGTGGCTGCCTACAACCGGGCGCGGCTGCCAAAGACTCCGAACCCCTTCGTGATCGGCATCCACGAGCCGATGCGGGAGGAACTGACGCTGCAGGATCTCGCCGTGATCGGCTCGATACCGACCCAGCTCGACGGTCGGTACCTCAAGATGGGCGCGAACCCCGTGCGGCCCGCGTCGGGCGGTCACAACTGGTTTCTCGGCGACGGCATGGTGCACGGTCTCGCCATCAAGGATGGCAAAGCCTTGTGGTACCGCAATCGGTGGATCGGCTCGCGCACGGCCGCCGCCGCCCTCGGTCGGCCCGCCGCACCCGGCCCGCGTCGGGGCGCAAACGACACCGTCAACACCAACGTCGTCGATATCGGGGGCCGCGCCTTCGCGGTCGTCGAAGCAGGCAGCTTCCCTGTCGAACTCTCCGACACCCTGGAGACGCAACGCTACAATCCGTTCGAGGGCACGCTCGCCGGATCCTTCACCGGTCATCCGCACCGCGATCCGATCACTGGCGAGACCCACGCCATCGCCTATGACGGGCGTGTCTGGGACGCCATCCGCCACGTCGTCGTCTCGGCGGCCGGCAAGGTGGTCCGCGACGTACCGATCGCGGTCCAGCACGGTCCCTGCGTCCACGACTGCGCGATCACGGCACGCTTCGTGATCGTGCTCGACCTTCCCGTCACCTTCTCGATGCGGGCCGTGCTCGCCGGCCACCGCTTCCCGTTCCGCTGGAACAGCGCTCACCGCGCCCGGGTCGGGCTGCTTCCACGGCACGGGCGCGCCACCGACATCGTGTGGTGCGACGTCGAGCCGTGCTTCGTCTTCCATGCCGTCAACGCCTTCGACGGTGAGGATGGGCGCGTGATCCTCGACGTGATCGCCTATCCGACGATGTTCGCCTCGGAGGGCGGCGAACTCGACACGCTGGGTCGGCTTGAGCGCTGGACCCTGGACCCCACGACGCAACGCGTCGAGCGTCGCGTGCTCGACCAAGCCGCGCAGGAGTTTCCCCGCATCGACGAGCGCCGCTTCGGGCAGAGATATCGGTATGCCTACACGGTGTCCGTACCCGCAGACGGCAATCCGCAGCTTGCCGGCGCGACGACGCTCTACAAGCATGATCTTGAGACGGGTGAGCGCCGCGTGCACCCGTTCGGCGAGCATCACGTCCCGGGCGAGTTCGTCTTCGTGCCTGCAAGCGAAGGTGCTGGTGAGGACGAAGGCTGGCTGATGGGCTTCGTGATCGACACGGCGCATGAAACGACGGACTTTGCGATCCTCGATGCTCGCTCGTTCGAGGCGCCCCCCATGGCGATTGTCCGGCTCGGGCACCGGATCCCGCCAGGTTTCCACGGAAACTGGTTTCCGATGCCCTGAGCCGGACAGGCCGCACACAGGCAAGGCTTGCAGGTCCGACCGACGGCGCGAGCCGGCGTCCATGTCCCCAGACGAGACAGTGCCGACGACAACCGAGGGACCCCGGCCGCTTCAGGGTCCGAAGGAGTTCGCCTCACAAAACCGAAAGGGGCACAATCTGGAGGCGAATATGCTGGCAACACGAAGACCAGACTTCGGCGTCTGCTGATCCCCCCGGGATAAACCGTATGACGCGCGTCAGCGGGTGCCGCGCCTAGGCTGGGATACGCGTGCCGTCCCAAGCGAAGACGCCTCCGGTATCCTTCACTTCGAGGTCGCCGAGCACGCGCAGGAGATGAGCCGCACTCTCTTCGGGCTGAAAGACACCCTCGGCACTCGGGTCGGGCCGGAAGGGCCGCGACAGGTTGGAGGCGACTGTGCCCGGATGCAGGCCGACGACGATTGCGTCCGGTCGGCTGCGGGCCACCTCGATCGAGAGGGTCCGTAGGATCTGGTTCAAAGCCGCCTTCGAGGCGCGATAGGCGTACCAGCCCCCGAGCCGATTATCTTCGATGGATCCGACCCGCGCCGACAACGCCGCGAACACGCACCGTCCCTCCCGCGCCAGCAACGGCACGAAATGCTTGGCGACGAGCGCAGGGCCGATCGTGTTGATTGAAAGGACGGCGGCCATGGCGGCGGGATCGAGCACCTTGAGCGCCTTCTCGGGCAAGACGCCCTCCTGATGAAGGATGCCGGTCGCGACGATGATCAGACCGGCTGATCCGGCCGCACCGACCTTGGCCGCGGCCGTCGCGATCGATGCCTCGTCGCCCAGGTCGATCGAGTGGGTGCGGACGCCACGCGGGACTGACGGCTGCGAGCGGGAGAGCGCGAAGATCGGCGCATAGGCCTCACTCGCGGCGAGTCGGGAGACCAGGGCTTGGCCGATGCCGCCGGAAGCGCCGATCACGACCGCGCTTGTCGAGGTCGATGAGGTCAAAGCGATGCCTCCCGGACAGGCGCAGGGGATTGGCCTGTCTTACGGAAGATCAGGCTCAGATTGTTGGCCGGCATCGCGACGCGCTCGAAAAGGTGTAGCCCCTGCGCCCCGGCGGCAGCCGCGACGGCCTCGATGTCACGCACACCCCAGGACGCGTTCCTCGCTCGCAGGCTGTCATCGAACGCTGTGTTGCTCGGCGCGGTGTGGGCACCATTCTCTCGGAACGGACCGTAGAGATAGAGAACGCCCCCCGCCGGAAGCGTTGCGCCCGCGCCGGCCATCAACCCGGTGGTGGCGTCCCAGGGCGCGATATGGATCATGTTGATCGCGACGAGCGCATCGGCCCGTGCCACCGGCCATGGCGGACGGGCCGCATCGATCGCGAGCGGCGAACGAATGTTGGCCAGGCCCGAGGCCCGCGCATGGGCGCCGATGCTGCGGCGCGCCGCTTCGTCTGGATCGCTGGGCTGCCAATCGAGCGCGGGCATCGCATTGGCGAAGTGAACGGCGTGCTCACCAGACCCGCTTGCGATCTCGAGAACGAGGCCGTCGGGCGGCATGACGCGCTTCAGGACTTCGACGATGGGTTTGGCGTTGCGCGCCACGGCCGGCGAAAACAGAGCGTCTGACATGGAGCGCCTTTAGCGCCTTTCCGTAAGGGCCGCACGGCTTACCCGAACGGCGCGCCCGTTCTCCGCCGATCACGCGCGGCACCCGAAACTGCTATCGTAACACGAGGCAGCCCGCCGGATTGGGCCGAGATCCGAACGGCGGCTTTTGGGCGCCCCAGCGGGCTAGACAGACGTCCCATATCGGCCTGTGCCGCCCCTGAACGGGCCGTCGAAAGGGGCTCTTTCGATCGGGGCTGAAGCGAAGAGTATCCGGAGATCCGGTATCTCGGCCTACGGGTGCGGACCGTGGCACGCAGGCTCAGGGAAACTTCCATCAGATCTAGCCGGATGGGACAGTGCGCTTCCGAGCCGAAACCGATCCCCTGTCCCATTCGGTCAAGCTGCCGTGCGCAGACTTGATACGTTGCTGCACGCCTTCAGCAGGCATTCTCGTTGGTCCGCGTTGAGGCGCGCGCGATGCCGAGAGCTCCCATCCTCCACCGGTTCGCCATGTCATCAGATCCCTCGCCGGACATGGTGTTTGTGCCTGGAGGGACGTTCCGGATGGGTTCGGACCGGCACTATCCGGAAGAGGCCCCGGTCCATCGAGTCTGCATAGACGGCTTCTGGATCGACCGGACGCCGGTGACCAATGCCGATTTCCGGACCTTCGTGCGCGCCACCGGCTACGTGACGATGGCCGAGCGCCGGCCCGACCCGAAGGATTACCCCGGCGCGTTGCCGCACATGCTGAAGCCCGGCTCGCTCGTGTTCAAGCCGCCCAGGGGCGCGGTCGAACTGCACGATTGGAGCGCGTGGTGGCGCTTTAGATTCGGCGTGCATTGGCGGCGGCCCTACGGGCCGGGCTCCTCGATCGCCGGCCTTGACGATCACCCGGTGGTGCACGTCGCCTACGCTGACGCTGATGCCTACGCAGCCTGGGCGGGCAAGGTCCTCCCGACCGAGGCTGAGTGGGAATACGCCGCGCGCGGCGGTCTCGACGGGGCCGAGTTCGCCTGGGGCGACAAGCTCACGCCGGGCGGCCGGCACATGGCCAATACCTGGCAAGGCGCCTTCCCGCACGAGAATCTCGCCCTGGACGGCTACGAGCGCACCTCGCCGGTGACCGCGTTCCCGCCCAACGGCTACGGCCTGCACGACATGATCGGCAATGTCTGGGAGTGGACGACCGACTGGTACGCGCCAAGGCATGAGGGCGATGCGCCCAAGGCTTGCTGTATCCCGATGAATCCGCGCGGCGGATACGTGGAAGGCAGCTTCGACCCTGGTCAGCCGGAGATCAACATTCCCCGGAAGGTGATCAAGGGCGGTTCACACTTGTGCTCGCCAAACTACTGCCAACGCTACCGTCCGGCGGCGCGACATGCCGAGGCAGTCGACACTTCGACGAGCCATCTTGGCTTTCGTTGCGTCGTCAGATCCGGGCGTCGAACGCGATCGGCCTCAGCGGGAGGACTGCGATGATCAAGAAAAGCGAGCCCTCTGAGACAGCGCCGAATATTGATTTGCCGACGCCCCCCGAAGGCGCAACGTTCCGTCCAACCCGCCGTGCCCTGCTCTCCGGAACGGCCGCTCTGGCTGTGACAGGAACCGCTGTCCACGCGCAGCTCCGTGGAAGCCCAGGGGCGCCGAATGCCGTCGAGTTCCCGAGCAGCCGTGTATTGCCGACGCCAACGCCGCAATTCAGCGGCACGATCATGCCGACGGCAAAGGATAGCGTTGCCGCTTGGCCGCCCGCGGTTGCTGCCCCGGAGGGCGCGCCCAATGTACTTCTGATCCTGACCGACGACGTCGGTTTCGGCGCGCCGTCGACCTTCGGCGGCCTCATCCCGACCCCCGCGCTCGACAAGATCGCTGCGGCCGGTCTTCGATACACGGCCTTCCACACCACGGCCCTTTGCTCGCCCACGCGTGCAGCCATGCTCACGGGCCGCAACCATCACTCGGCAGGGACCGGAAATATCTCGGAAATGTCTTCGGGCTTTCCCGGATACAACTCGATTATTCCGCCGGAGAAAGCCACGGTGGCGCAGACGCTGCGTCTGAACGGTTATTCCACCGCCTGGTTCGGAAAGAACCACAATATCCCTGCGTGGGAAGCCAATCCCGTCGGCCCGTTCGGCAATTGGCCTGTCGGCATGGGCTTCGACTATTTCTTCGGGTTCGTCGGCGGCGATACGAGCCAATGGCAGCCGGGCAACCTCTTCCGCAACACAACACCGATCCATCCTTACGTCGGACGGAAGGATTGGAATCTCGGGACCGCGATGGCCGACGATGCCATCAGCCACATCAGGACGCTTGCGGCGGTCACGCCCAACCGTCCCTGGTTCATCCACTACGCGCCAGGCGGCACGCACGCGCCGCACCAGCCGCCGAAAGACTGGATCGAGACGTTCAAGGGCAAGTTCGACGCCGGTTGGGAAGCGCTTGCCCGTCAGATCTTCGACAATCAGAAGACGCTGGGCGTGATTCCGGCGAACGCGCAATTGCCGCCGTGGCCGGATTTCCTGAAGCGGTGGAATAGCCTGACGATCGACGAGAAGAGGCTCTTCACGCGGCAGGTGGAGGTCTATGCGGCCTATCTCGCCTACACCGACCACGAGATCGGCCGCGTCATCCAGGCGGTCGAAGATCTCGGACAATTCGACAATACGCTGATCATCTACATCAGCGGCGATAACGGCAGCAGTGCCGAAGGCTCCATGAACGGCACGCCGAATGAGGTCGCCTATTTCAATCTTCAGTCATTCACGGTCGAGCAGCAGTTGCCGCTGATCGAGGCCTGGGGCAGCGACCGCACCTATAATCACATGGCCGTGCCATGGACGTTCGCATTCAATACGCCTTATCGCTGGACCAAACAGGTGGCGTCGCACTTCGGCGGCACACGCAATGGTATGGCAATCTCCTGGCCAAAGCGTATCGCCGATAAGGGCGGAATACGAATGCAGTTTCATCACGTGATTGATATTGTGCCAACGCTGCTCGAAGCGATCGGCATTCCACCTCCCACCATGGTGAACGGGATTGCACAAGCGCCGGTGGAAGGCACCAGTGTTGTGTACACCTGGGACAAGCCCAACGCGGATGCGCCGTCCCATCGCAAGACCCAGTATTTCGAAATCTTCGGCAACCGCGCGATCTACCACGACGGATGGGTCGCGTGCACGACACCCATAGCCACGCCGTGGAATCCGGGCGCCCCGGTTCCCGATGATGCGATCAACGGCTACAATTGGGAGCTGTACAATCTCGCGCAGGATCCCACAGAGTTGAACGACCTTGCGAAACAGGAGCCTGAGCGACTGCGTGTCATGCAGGAGCTCTGGCTTGTGGAAGCGACCCGCTATCAAGTGCTTCCTGTAAACAATTCGGTGATCACGGGTATGATCACGCCACGACCGGGCCCGGCCGCCGGCCGCAAGCAATTCATCTATACAGCGCCGGTCTTCGGCATTCAGGCGAATTCGGCGCCCAATATCCTCAATCGCTCATATCGAATTTCGGCCGAAATCGAGGTGCCGCAGGGCGGGGCCAACGGGATGCTGATTACCCAAGGCGGCCGCTTTGCCGGCTGGGGCCTGTACCTGCGCGAGGGCAAGCCTGTGTTTACAATGAACCTGCTGGGCATGGAGCGACCGAAATGGGAAGCCGCGGTCGCGCTGTTGCCCGGTCGGCACACCCTTGTCTTCGACTGGCAGATGGACGCGAACGGCGGCCCGTTCTCGCGAGGCGGGTCGGGTACGTTTTCCGTCGACGGCCAGGAAGTGGCACGGCGTTCCCTGCCGCGTACGCTGCCCTTCACCTTTGCCTGGGATGAAACCCTGGATGTCGGTCTCGATACCGGTACGCCTGTCGATGACTCTGACTATCAGGTTCCGTTCAACTTCACCGGCAAGCTGAATCGGATCATTGTGGATCTCGGGGAGTCGAGCGTGACACCTGAAGCGCTCCGCGATTTTCAATCGCAGGCGCAAAAGCGCGGATGAACGATCTGCAAGCTCTGCCTGCGGCGGCATCAAACGCGCTGCAGGCCTTCTCACAATCTGCCCGCCCTTGAAAAAGCCAATGGTGCGGCCTTGCAGGGCATGAGTCATTCCTCCCTGGAGGCGATCGGCGCAGATATAGGCCGGGCTGCGATCGGCGTTCAGGGACGTTGTCCTTCAGCGCAGTGGCCAGCGATGCACGCTGCTCCCGCGCGGGAAGTCCGTAGGCTGCAGGCGTCCACGCAGCTTTGGCTTGTCGCCGGTCGTGTTCTGGCGCGGTCCGGGAGGCGCCAAGCAGACTGCATGCTTGGAGAACAAGCCGATCTGCACCGCACATCCGCGTTCACCCCATCGGCCGATGACGACGCCCGGTGTCTGACCCCTCACCGTCCCACTTGGCCAAATCGACCTCGGATGTGAGGCTAGCCCGTGTGGCCGCGTTCTTGGGCAGAGATAATCCGTAACCGACGTCAGAGCTTCGTCACGAGCGGCTTATGGTCCGCCAGCTGCTGTGCCGGAGCGACCCAGAGTGGCGCAGAGATTGTCAGATACGTTGCCGTGCCGGCGAAGCGGTTCTTGACATCGAACTCGCGGAAGAAGCGCACATTCGTCGAGACCGGGATTTCGCCCAGCTTGAAGGTGTAGCCAATCTGGGCACCGAGTGACGTGACACGACCTTTGAACGAGCCGATCCTGTCGCCCGAACCGCTGTCGCCGGTGAGCTGGTTGTAATAGTAGCCAACGAGACCGACCGACAGTTCCTTGCTCAAGTACTTCGAAGCCGACCATTCCAGATGGAACTCCGTGCCAGTGAGGTATTGCGTCGCTGGATTGATCCAATTGAATGTGATGCCCGGCACGACCGAGAACTCGTAGCCAAGAAGCGGATCGAGGTAAGTGAGCGCGGCGCTGAGATCGATCGCCGGGCGATTGAGCGCGATATTGGAGAGCTGGCCGTTCTCGAAACTGCCGGACGGGACGACGCCGAGGAGCGTGCCGCTCCAGTGGAAGTTGCCGGAATGCCAGCCTACGAACGAGGCGAGATAGATGTCGCCGACGGTAAAGTTGGCGTCCCGCTCGCGGCCGGCAATGATACGGTCGATGCGCGGCGAGGCGAGGACGGCCCCGGCACTGACATTGGGTGTGCCGAACGGAATAGTGATGGAAAAGCCGAGATTGCCGCCCAGGATCTCGAACGGCGTGACCCAGATCGGCGTTACGAAGTTCGCGCTCGTGTCGTTCTTGATGTTGGCGGCGACGACGCCGCCGCCCTGGAAGAGGCGGTTTCCGCCGAAGTTGCCGGAATAGTAGTAAGTCTCGCTCTCGAAGTAGAAGCCCGGCGGCGGTGTCACCCCCGCGAGGGGGCCGCGGTTGCCGAGAACGTAGATGCCTTGCGCATATTCCGCCGCCTGTGCATCCGGCGCAGCAACGAGCCCCGCGGCGCAGGCGATGGCCAAATAAAATATTCGCCAAGCCCTGCGCATCGCAACGCCCTCGGTATATTCGACGTTGCTGAAGCGTCTCACAAATCGAATACAGTGGCAATGGCCAAGCTAGGATTCTGGCGGCGCGCTCGTCGCGAAATTATTTATTTTCCTGGGGAGAGACGGATGCAAAATCTATCATCCCGCAGGTCGATATAAAATGATCGCCCGATGTGCGCGATTCGGCTCCGGGTGGCCGATCGGGCCAGGATGCTTCGTTTGCAGGAACACAGGCATCGACTGACGTGAACGTCTTTCCTTCGAGCCGCCTACGCGAATCCCGGCCCTGGCGATTTCAAGACGAATCTCTGGAAGTAGCGCGACTAAGACTTAAAAGCCGGGATGCAGCAATGTCCGCGCGTCATCGCACCGACTGTCGGAAAGCGGATGGGGTGGATGGCTACACGGCGAATTTCAGAGCGAACCGCTCGGTACCGAGGCGCTTCTGGATGGCTTGCGCGACGAACTCGGCATCGCGGCCGACCGCGCCGAAGCGGCCCGAGCCCCAGGTGTGCAGCCAGGGCAGGCCGATGAAGTAGACACCGTCCTCCTTCGTCACCCCGCGCTTGTGCTTGGGGCTTCCTGCACCGTTGAAGACGGACGCATCGAGCCACCGGAAATCCGGCGTGAAGCCGATGCACCAGATGATCGACGTGATGCCGGAGCCCGCAAGGATAAGGCCGGTGACGGGCTCGCCCGGCTCCCAAACGGAAGTGTAGGGCTCCTGAACCGGAGCCTGGATGTCGTTCTCGGCGATGTACTTGTCGATGGCCGCGTTGATGCCGTTGTACGTCCGGTCTGCCCCGTCGAGTGAGCGCTTGAGGTTGTCGCGGAAGCGCAGCGTACCGTCGTGGTAGTCGTCCAACGCGCCGTAGAGCTTCATGCCCTCGCGGGCGAAGCGGCGCAGGTCGATGTCGCGCCCGCCGTCGCGGCCGGTCACGTAGTGGTTGGTGTTGTCGCGGACGCCGTCGCGCAGCGGGTGGTTGTCGACCGTCATCTCGTAGTAGCCCATGTCGGCGAGCCACGTGACGACGTCGCGGCCCCGGTAGAACCGGGCGCAGCGCGGCGCGTCGCCGACCGCGAGATGGACCGTGCGGCCGGCGAGATGAAGGTCTTCGGCGATCTGGGCGCCGGATTGACCCGAGCCGACCACCAGAACCGCGCCCGCGGGCAGTTGCGCCGGGTTGCGGTACTGGTTCGAGTGGATCTGCGTGACCGAATCCGGCAGCTTCTCGGCCATGCGCGGAATGATCGGCGTATGATATCCGCCCGACGCGACCACGACCTCGCTCGCCGTGTAGTCGCCGTCCGAGGTCCGGACCGAGAAAAGACCATCTTCGCGGCGTTCGACCCGTGTGACTGCGACACCCTCGCGGATCGGCGGGTTCACCTTGGCGACGAAGCCCTTCAGGTAGGCGACGATCTCGTCCTTCTTCATGAACCCGTGAGGATCCGGCCCATCGTAGGGGTGCCCCGGCAGGTCACACTGCCAGTTCGGCGTGACCAGGCAGAACGTGTCCCAGCGCTGCGAGGACCATGTATGCGCCGCGGATTCCTTCTCGAACACGAGGTGCTCGATGCCGCGCTGCTTCAGGTGGTAGCTGACCGAGAGGCCGGCTTGGCCGCCACCGACGATGGCGACAGGGACGTGACGGGACGTGGACGTCATGGCTCTGACTCCGGGATGTTCCCAAGGACGCTCTGGTTCAAGGCTGGAAGGTCTCGACCGTGACGAGGCCGCCCGGGGCCTGCCGCCTCGCCGCGGCCTCGATCCGGGCGAGTTGGGCCATCGCCGACGAGCAGGCGAAGCCGTACTTCTCGCGCACCCGCTCGCTCGCGATGTTGAGGGCCGTGCGGGTCTTCTCAACGAAGTCGTCGAGGGCATAGCTCTTGCCTGGGGCGAGGAAGTCCTTCACGACGAGGGAGGGCGAGTAGCAGGCCTCGCGCCGGCCATCGGGCCAGCGGATGTGGAAATGCATCTCAGGCATGGATCGGCTCCCGTTCGACGCGGGCGCAGGCCGCGTAGGTCGCGAGGTGTCGCTCGGCGCAGGCGCGCCAGGAGTGGGTGGCGGCCCGGGCCGACCCGGCAGCGTGCAGGCCGGCGCGGGTCATCGGGGCCAGGGCGGCCGTCATGGCGTCGGCGATGTCCCGGGGATCGCCAGGATCGACGAAGAGGGCGTCGTCGCTCCGGAGATACTCGGTGAAGGGCGGCCGGCGGGAGACGATCGCCGGAAGGCCGCAGGCCATCGCCTCCAGCACGCAGAGGCCGAAGCCCTCCGTCCAGGAGGGAAAGGCGAGAACGTCCGCCGTCCGATAGAAGGCCGGCATCTCCGCCTGAAAGACCGGCCCGGTTTCGATGACTGCCTCGCCGCGCCCGACCACAAGTCCGTGGGCGCTGAGCGCGGCGCGGCAGCGGGCGCCGTAGGACGCATGATCGAGGAGCGATGCGCCGCCCACGACCACGAGCTGCGCCTGCGGGTGGCGTCTGCGCAGGAGCGCGAAGGCCTCGATGATGCCGGCGGTGTTCTTGCGCTCTTCGAATCCGCCGACGCTCAGGACGATCGGCCCGCCACCGATGCCCCAGCGCGCCCGCACGATCGCGTCGGCTTCGGTCGGCATCGCTCGGTAGATCGACAGGTCCACCCCGTTCCCGACGACGGGGATCTCCGTACCGAGATCGCCCGCGATCCGATC
The DNA here is from genome assembly GCF_028920805.1 of Methylobacterium sp. 092160098-2. Lineage (NCBI taxonomy): Bacteria > Pseudomonadati > Pseudomonadota > Alphaproteobacteria > Hyphomicrobiales > Methylobacteriaceae > Methylobacterium > Methylobacterium sp. 092160098-2. Next base: position 3,448,916 of record NZ_JAQPZJ010000001.1, read on the forward strand.
CGCCCAGGCGCGGCTGACGCAGAGCAGGCGCGTGGCCTCACGAATCGAGCGATCCTGCCAATCCGCCAGCACCGGGTCGGAGAAGCTGTCGAGGTGATGGACCGTGCGCACGAAGCCGGGGATCAAGCGGCGGTGCTTGAGCGTCGCGAGGGCATTGCCGCCGATGCCGCAATGGGCGTGAAAGACGTCGAAGTCACAGGCGGCGGGGGACGCGAAGTGGCGCAGGTAATCGTCGATCCGAGCCCGGACGAGGTCGACCGTCGTGCCGGCGACCGGCTTTGCCGCCACTGAGACCATCGGGCAGGCGGCAGGGCGAAAGAAGCCGCGCCCGGACGGATCGGGCGCGTGGACCACGGCCTCATGCCCGAGCGCACACAGGGCCTCGGCCAGGGCGAGGCAATGCGCGACCCCGCCCCGTGGATTCGTGGAATGCGTCAGGACGGCGATGCGCAGGGCCGTCATCGGACGGCATCCAAATCGTCATGGCCGCAGCCGATCAGCGGGCCGACCGCGAAGTCCCACACGACGGCTTCTCCGCCGGAGGCATCGCGCACCCGGGCGACCCAGCTTGCATCGAGCTGACCCACCCTGGCGACCGCGATGTTCCGCTCGGCGAACCGCGCGCACACGGCGGCCGTGCGCTCAGGGCGAACGCTCAGGAGGTAGCCGAAGCTCGGAAAGGCGTTGAGCCAGCGGGCGAGCGGTATATCCGCAGGCCGCGGGATCGCGTCGAGGTCGATGACACCGCCGACCTTCGAGCATTCCAGCAGCATCAGGGCGGTGCCGACGACGCCCGCCATGCTAATGTCCTTGGCCGCCCGGCAGAACCCGTCCTCCGCGAGGCCCGGCAGCAACGCGAGATCACCGCGCAGGCGCTCGCCCGCCGTGCCGGTCGAGGCGTCCCAGTACGGGTAGGGTTCGCGGAAGCGTCCGCGCAGGTCGATCGCCGCGACGAGGTCGTCGCCGGGCGCCGCGTCGAAGCTCGTGAGCAAACGCGGCCCGGCCCGGCCGAGCACGGCGACCGCCAGGTTGCTCGCCTGGGCGCGCGTGTTGGTGTGACCGCCGACGATCGGGACCCCGTAGAGCGTGGCAGCGGCGGACAGGCCTGCCAGGATCGGGTCCGCCGCCGCGGCATCCCGGCTCCACAGCGCGTCGACCACGGCGAGCGGCCGCCCACCCATGGCGGCGATGTCGCTGAGGTTGACCATGACGCCGCAATAGCCGGCGAAATACGGATCGGCCGCGACGAAGCTGTCGAGGAAGCCTTCGATGGCGAACAGCAGATGGCCGTCGCCATCCGGTATGGCGGCACAATCGTCACCGACCGGCACCGCGGCGCGCCGGCTGGTCAGGCCGAGCCGCGCGACCACGGCATCGATGTCGCGCTTATGGGCGACGCCGCGCGCGTCACGGATCTGGCCGGCCAGGGCCTGGAGGTCGAAGCCCGCCGTCATCACGCGGCCTTGCGGAACGTGACGAGCCCGTGCTCCGGATCGTGCATCGGCGGGTAGGCCGCGAGGTCCGCCTGCATCAGGTGATGGGCTCGCCCGTGCAAGGCGACTTCCTCGAGGCTCGTCCAGTGCAGGGCCCGGAACAACGGGACGTTCCGGTCCTGCACATGGGCCAGGAACCGCGTGCAGCCCCGCGCATGGGCCGAGGCGACCGCGACCTGGATGAGCCCGGCGCCCAGCGCGGCGGTGCCGCGGAACGGTCCGGCGACGGCCAGGCGCGAGCCCCACCACTCGCCGGGACGCTCCGATCCGTGGTGGATGCGAACGGTGCCGACGACGGCATCGGCGTCGCCGCCGAGCGTCGAGAGGGCACAGATCGGGATGGCGTGCGCGTCGACGGCGTCCCGGTCGTCTTCGGTGAAGATGCGCTGCTCCGCGCAGAAGACTTGGCGGCGCAGCGCCGCGCAGGCGCGCCGCTCCCACGCACTCGTGGCGAACTTGATGCGGAAGTGGCTTGGCCAGTACGGCGGTACGGGTTCGAGGATCATGAGGTCGCCCCCGCGCGCTCGTAGGTGGAAAGCGCCGAGCAGGCGCCGCAGCGACCGCAGCCGGCCTTGATGTCGGTCGCGCGGAGATTCGCGCCGACCAGCATGTCCGCGAGGGGTTTGAGGATGCCGTGCATGAATTCGGGGCCGGGCGCCGGGTGGCTCTCCAGCGGCGTGCCGGAGATCGGCACGAACGGCACCACGAACGGGTAGACGCCCATCCCAATGAGGCGCTCGGCCATCTCCAGGATCGCCTCCGGCGCGTCGCCGAGGCCGGCCAGGATGTAGGTCGAGACCTGGCCCCGCCCGAAGACCGGAACGGCCGCCTCGAAGGCCGTATAGTACCGCTCCAGTGGCACGCTCGCCTTGCCGGGCATGATCCGGGCCCGGACCTCGGGCGTGACCGCCTCCAGGTGCATGCCGAGGGCATCGATGCCCGAGGCCTTCATGCGCTCGAACCAGCGGTCGTCATCCGGCGGCTCGCACTGCGCCTGGATCGGCAGGTCGACCGCGGCTTTGACGGCGAAGGCGCTCGCGCAGAGGACGGCGGCGCCCCGGTCGGTCGCGTTCGGGGTGCCTGTGGTCATGACCATGTGCTTGACGCCGTCGAGGAGCACGGCCGCGCGGGCGACCTCGGCGAGCTGTTCGGGCGTCTTGTGCGCGACGGTGCGACCGGCGGCGAGGGACTGGCCGATGGAGCAGAACTGGCAGGTCTTCGTGCGACTGGCGTAGCGGATACAGGTCTGGAGCACGGTGGTGGCGAGCACGTCCCGCCCGTGCAGAACGGCGATCTTCGCGTAAGGCACGCCGTCGAGGGTCGAGAGCGCGTAGAAGCGCGGCTTGCCCGGGAAGGTCGCCTGCCCGATCACCACGCCGTCATGCTCGATCGCCGAGACCCCGTTGGCGTCCGGGTGACGGACCAGGAAGGGCGAGTCGAAGGCGGCCTCGGTGTGGACCGGCACCATCACGGTGCGGCCCGCGATGGTCATGGCCTTGTGGTCCGACGGTCCGGCCCCGCCCCGACGGCTCGGCGCCCCGGCGCGGGTGTCGGCGAGCCTAACGCCGTAGGACTGCAACGCGTTGATCAGCCGCTCCGTCGGCATCCCGACCAGTCCCGCTACCACCGGCGGACACGCGGGACGGCTCGTCGGAAGCGGAGAACGGCTCATGGTCGAGGCTCCGGAAATCGGTCTGGGAATGGATCGGCTGGTGCACGAACGAGGCCGGCCGGTCGTCGTGGAGGAGGCTGAGGAGTTCGGGCCTCGCGTAGTGGCCGACCGCGTCCATCATCCGCTTGCGCTTGGTCACCAGCGCGAGGTCCATGTCGGCGACGAGGATGCCTTCGCCGGGCCCGAGGGGATCCGCGAGGTGCTTGCCCTCCGGCGAGACGATGGCGGTGCAGTTGCCTCCCCGGCAGGCGCCGCGCAGGCGCTCGTCCGGGCACACCTGCGCCACCTGCGCGTCGGTGAGCCAGCCGGTGGCGTTGACCACGAAGCAGGCCGCCTCCAGCGCGTGGTGGCGGATCGTCACCTCCATCTGATCGGCGAAGATCTGGCCCACGAGCGAGCCCGGGAACTGCGCCGCGTGGATTTCCTCGTGGCGCGCCATGAGGGCGTAGCGGGCGAGGGGGTTGTAGTGCTCCCAGCACGCCAGCGCGCCGACGCGGCCGACCGCCGTCTCGACCACGGTGAGCCCGGCGCCGTCGCCCTGACCCCAGATCATGCGCTCGTGGTAGGTCGGGGTGATCTTGCGGCGCTTGAGCTTCAGCGTGCCGTCCGCATCGAAAATCAGCTGCGCGTTGTAGAGCGAGCCGTGGTCGCGCTCGTTGACCCCCAGCACGATCACGGCGCCGTGGCGGCGCGCGGCGGCCGAGACGGCCTGCGTCACGGGTCCCGGCACGGCCACCGCGCGCTCGTAGAGGCGGAGGTGCTCGGCGCCCTGCAGCGCGGGCGGCAGCACGAAGGAGAAGTAGGGGTAGTAGGGCACGAAGGTCTCGGGGAAGACCATGAAGCGCGCGCCCTTCGCGGCGGCCTCATCGATGGCGTTCAGCACCCGCTCCAGGGTCCCCTCCGGCCGGTCGAGATCCGGCGCGATCTGGACGGCGGCGGCCCGCACGATCCGGTTCTCTGACATGGTTGAACCTCCGGCTGTGACGGCGGCCACGTCCCGCATGGCCGCCGGATGCGACGTCCCGGATTGGGGGCCGAGGGCCCGGTCAGACGGTCCAGGTGTCGATGATCACGGCGTTGTCGCGCTTGTGCAGGAGGATGCAGTCGAGGACGTCGAGGGGATTGATCATGCGGATGCCTTCGATGAAGGCGGCCTCGCCGTGTCCGTAGAGCGCCTGGGTCGAGAACCGGCAGGCATAGACCTTGCCGCCCTCGGCCATGAACTTCTCAAGCTGGTTGTTGAAGTTGAGGTGACCTGGAAAGGCCTCGTCGCCGAGCCTCGGGAAGCCGCGCTGGACGCCCAGCGTAATGCCCGGGCCGTAGAGAAGGATGGACGTCTCGAAGCCCTTGCGCTGCAGGCGCGTCGCCTGAAGCAGGTTGACGAGGCCGATGGAGCCCTCGAACGCGACGGTGTGGAAGGTGACAAGCGCCTTCTGGCCCGGCTCGGCTTTGACGTCCTCGAAGACCTTCTCCTCGTAATCGACCAGGACATCGCCCTTCTTGTGAGGCTCGCGGTTCACAGCAGGCATTGATCGTTCTCCTCGATGGATTGAACCGCGGCAGACTGATCTTCGAGCGGTCGCAGTCCATTCATGGCAAGCGGTGTGCCAGAGGGCTTCGATCAATGGGCCATACAAAGCGCGGGTGTTATATTCATACAATAATGCGATCAATAATCACGGCTTAGGTTCGCTGGATCTGTATCCGGGGCCTACCAGATGGGCGGGACGTGGACAAAAAATCGCCAACGCGTGCGCATTCGCGGATCTGCGATTATATGGATTGTATGGAAATCACCCAGGGAATGTTCGAGGTATGGCCGCGGTATGGCTATTGCTAGCCATACAATCACGCATTGATCGCATCATGATCTGGGCCGCCACGCATGACTTCGCCGGAGCGAGACGCACGACCCAACCCGCAGACGGGTGGGGTCGGACTCTGGGTGCCGGATCTGAAGCGGTGGGGTAAGCCTCGTTACCTCGCCATTGCAGAGGCGTTGGCCGATGACATCCGGACCGGGCGTCTGACGGCGGGGACGCGCCTCCCGACCCAGCGCGCACTCGCCGAGGCGCTCGACCTGAACTTCACGACGATTTCGCGCGGCTACGTCGAGGCCCACAAGCGCGGGCTGATCGAGGGGCGCGTCGGCCAGGGGACCTTCGTGATCGATCCGGCGCGTCCGCCCCGTTCGAGCGGTGCGGCGGCAGCGCGTCGGATCGGGCCGGTCGACTTCACCATGAACCTGCCCCCAGAGCCCGACGCGCCGGCCCTGCAAGCCCGCATGCAAGCCGCGTTCGTGGACCTGTCCGGCGATCTCACCAGCCTGCTGCGCTACCAGGGCTTCGGCGGCACCGAGGAGGATAAGGAAGCGGCTCTGCGCTGGCTGAAAGGCCGCGGAATCGTCCCGCCCCGGGAGCGTCTGCTGATCTGCCCCGGTGCGCACAGCGCCCTGTCCAGCATACTGGGTCAGGTCGCCCAGGCGGGCGATACGATCTGCGCGGAGCGGATCACCTATCCGGGCATCCGCGCGCTCGCCGCGCATTTGCGGTTGCGCCTCGTCGATCTGCCCATGGACCGATTCGGGGTCGACCCGGATGCTTTTGCCGCCGCCTGCACCAAAGTCGCACCGAAGGCCATCTACCTGAATCCGTTGCTGCAGAACCCCACCACCGCGACCCTGCCCAGGGCGCGGCGCGAGGCCATTATCGCGGTTGCGCGGCGATACGCCGTCACCATCATCGAGGACGACGCCTACGCGCGCATCTGCCCGACTCCGCCACCGAGTTTTGCGGAGCTTGCTCCGGAGATCACCTACTACGTGGCGGGTCTCGCCAAGTGCCTGGGCGCTGGACTTCGCCTCGCCTTCCTGGTCGCCCCGAGCGCCCGTTCCGCCCTGCCGCTCGGTGGCGCACTCCGAGCCGCGACCGTGATGGCCTCGCCGATCGCGACGGCCTTGGCGACGCGCTGGATCATGGATGGCACGGCGGAGGCCATCGTCCAGTTCGTTCGCGAGGAATCGGCCGCGCGCCAGCGCATCGCGGCCGCGATGCTTCCAGCCGGGACCTATACTGCCGACCCGCATGCCTTCCACGTTTGGATCACGCTGCCGGAGGGCTGGACGCGCTCGGCCTTCGCCAGCCAAGGTCGGTCGGCCGGGCTCGGCGTCATCGGCAGCGACCCGTTTTGCATCGCGGGGACGCCGCCGGAGGCGGTGCGTCTCTGTCTCGGCGGCCCCTCGACCCGGCAGCAGATCACGCACGGATTGGAAGTGCTCGCCCACGCGCTCGAAGGCTCGCCGGCCCTGGCCTCCGCCTATATCTGACCCGTCCGAGCCGCGCACAGGTCGAAGTGACCTGACCGGCCGGCTTTGGGCCGGGCTGATTGAGGGGATCGGCCAGGACCGGAGGAGTCGGACATGCGGCGAGGCCAGAAGACGAGCGCGCAGCAGATGGTGCTGAAGCTGCGCCAGATCGAGGTTCGGACAGTCCCAGGCAAGAGCTTGGTGCCGGCGAGCAAGGAGATGGAGATCTCCGCGTAGAGTGATAACCGCTGGCGCAAGGAGTGAGGCGTCTCAAGAAACCGGCTGCGGCCCTCGTCGAGCGCCGATGGGTGTGCGCCATCGGCTTTCCGGGATCCGGCTTGCTTCGACGTCGCGCTCAGCAAGCATCGCTGGCGCGATCACCCGGACGATGATAGGCTTGCCGAACTTGTTCCGCCCGACGCTGACAGTCCAGCGCACCTGGTCAGGAAATACGGAGTTGATGGTCGATCGAAACTGACCATCATCTTTCGGATAGGCGGCAGGTGATCCAAAAGATCCCCTATTGCCGACATCGGCCCACGAGCGCGATAAAAATCTGGTCGCTGTACTTCGTTCGTATCGATAAACAATCGGCGTCGCGAATAAGATCTAAGAACTGACTTGGTCGTCTCGACTTTCAACCAAGCCTTCGTTCCGGCAGGAAGGCCTGCCGTCCCATTCTCCGGCGTGCGGAACCTTCCGGGCTAGCTTTCCTACTTCCGGCTCGAAACAATGGCGCCAGCCTTCCCGCGGAACGAACGAAGGTACGAAGTCAGGATGACCGAATGCTTTGAAGGAACGGGCTGGCAGTTGAGGGGAGGGGATTGCTGCAGCCTCGCGTCCGGTCAGACGATCAGCCACGGCCCTCGCGCGGCTCCTTTGAGCCCGGTGGTCCCTCAGGCCCATCGGACGATGGTTATTCCTTCGCGGGACGTGCCTTGCCGCCGCCGAACATTAGCAGCTACCCCAGACGAAATGCCGCACTGAAGAGGCTGGGTCTATTGTCCAATCGTTGTAAGAGAACAGTCGCCGGCTGATGAGCAGCGAACGACGATGCTGCCTGATACCTTGGACAAGTGAAAAAATCTTTGGAGCGGGCGATCGGGATCGAACCGACGACATTCAGCTTGGGAAGCTGACACGAATCGCCTGGGGCGCCGCGGCCGCCCTTAACCACAGCCGCACAAACCCCTCTCACGCCAAAGAATTCCGGTGCCCTGCGTAGCCACGCGGGTTGACCCGGCATGCCCGGCCGACGTGGTATCGCAGTGGTATCACATCCACGGTCGGCGGCGGCATGGCGTACGCGAGGGAACGGTCGAAGCTGACGGGCGAGCACGTGAGGCGGGCGGCCGCCCTCGTCGCCGCCGGCAAGGTGCCCGGGCGGGGCATCGACCATGCCGACGTCGGCTGCCCGGGGCTGATCCTCCGGACCACGCCGCTCGCCGTGACCTGGCTGTACAAGTCGAGGGTCTCGACGGTCCGGCTCGGCGCCGGCGACGAGCTGACGCCGGCGGCCGCCCGGGAGGCCGCGACGCGCGCCCGCCTGGCGCTGAGGGACGGGGCGGATCCCCGGCAGGACATCGCCATCCTCGGCCACGCGCTGCGGTCGGGCGCGACGGTCGCCGACGCGATGGACGCGGCCTTCCCCGAGGAGATCGCCGTCCCTACGGACGAGGAGCGCCGGCGCCGCGGCCCCTGGCAGTGGCGGGACCTCGTCGACGAGCACCTGGCGGCGAAGCTCCCGAAGCTCCGGCCGCGGTGGGCGGCGCAGTACGAGCGGCACCTCCGCCGGTCCGCCGACGGCGCGCTGGCGAACCGGCTGGTCTCGCTCGTGACCCTCGATGACCTGGTGGGTGTCCGGGACCGCATCTCCAAGTCGGGGGCGCCCAGCGCGGCCGCGGATACGGTCGAAGCGATTAAGGGCGCGATGGACTGGGCCTGGCAGCACCACGCCCCTCGGGCCGGGCTCGGCCGGGTCGAGTTCCCCTGGTGGCGGGAGCGGCTCAGCATGGACTGGACGTCGACGCCGCGGACGCACACGCCCCGGCTCGACGAGCTCGCCCGGACCCTCGTAATCGCGGAGCGGCACAAGGCGCTGGGCGGCACGGCCAAGGAGGTCTCCCCGGGGATGCTGGCGGCGCTGTGGGCCCTGGTGCTCACGGGCCAGCGCGCCGGGGCCCTGACGGGCACGCTGCGGGCGAACGTTGTCGCATGGGAAGGGCGGCCGGGCTGGCAGATCTGGACCTGGCCGGGCAGCGCCATGAAGGGGAGCCGCCCCCACGGGATCCCGGTCCCGCCCGAGGCCGTCGCCGCCATCGCCCGGCAGGGTGCGGACCCGACGAGCCGGTTCCTGTTTCCGAGCCGGGTGCCCGGCAAGAGCGCGACCCCTGTCGGCATGACCCAATGGTTCGACCGGCTGCGCGGCAAGCCCAAGGCGGGGCGTGACGGGATGGCGGTCCTGCGCCCCGAGGACGACCTCTTGGGAGCCGCAGGAATCCGGCCGTGGACGCCCCACGACGTGCGCCGGACCCTTGGCACCTATCTGGATCTGGAGCGGCTGGGCGGGGCGGGATCCGCCATCCTGGCCCACAAGCCGGCGGCCGCCCGGGGCGAGCAGGCGGAGCGCGAGCTCGCGGAGGCGATCACGCTCCGGCACTACGTCCACAGCCAGCGCCTCGATCTCAAGGCCGAGGGGATGGAGGTCTGGTGCAGGGCGGTCCTCGATGCCTACGAGCAGGCCCGCATGGGCTGAGCTCAGGGATCGCTTAACCCGCCTGTGCTAGGCTCAAGATTCGATCCGGAGATTCAGCCATGAAACGCGCGACCGCCGCCCTTCCCCGATACTAGGAGGACGTGACGCTGCGCGCGCCGGTCTCCTCGCATAGGAGGCCTCGATGGCCACATGGTTCACCGCCGACACGCACTTCGGCCACACCCGGATCGTCGACCCCACCTTCGGGACGCCGCGCGCCCAGTTCGCCTCCATCGAGGCGCACGACGAGGCGCTGATCGCCAACTGGAACGCGGTGGTCGCGCCGGGTGACACGGTCTGGCACTTGGGGGACTTCAGCTACAAGTGCCACCCGCGCCGCGAGCGGGCGATCTTCGACCGGCTGCACGGGGTCAAGCACCTCGTGCGGGGCAACCACGACCGCGACGCGGGCCTGCCGTGGGCCAGCATCCGGGATGTCGGTCAGGTCGTCGTCGAGGGCACTGGGATCTGGCTCTCGCACTACGCGCACAGGACATGGCCGAGGCTGCACCGGGGCGACCTGCACCTCTACGGGCACTCGCACGGGACGCTGCCGGGAGATACCAAGTCCCTGGATGTGGGCGTGGACTGCTGGGAGTACCGGCCGGTGTCGCTCGCCGAGATCCGCGGACGGATGGCGGCGAGCGATACGGTTCCGGTAGGGCTCAGAACTCCGGCGGCGGGTTAGGAAACCGATCACTCCGCCAGCCGGTCGACGAGCGTCCATGCCGCCGGCTGTGATATGCGATCTCCCAGATCGCGTATCCGAGGCGCTCGTCTGAGTGCTCGTAGACGCCGTCCCAGCCGCACCATGCGATCCGTCCTGTGCGTGGGTTCCTGCGCTTGAGCAGGACGCCGCAGCAATAGTCCGGGTCGCGCGGATCCAGGATCTCCCACACCTGCAGGATCTCGTGGGGATCCTTCGGCGTGACATCCAGAGATAGGGGATTTTCCCCGTACTGGATCCGGCGGATTGTGTACGGGCCGCCCGTCCCCTCGGCATCGTCCCGGTATTCGGGAGGCACGATGGCTCGCGCGTGCCTGACGGCAGTGTACCGGAGGGGCGGCGGGTGCAGCGCGGCCGTCTGGGTGCGAGTACGGCCGTGAAACAGGTCGGGGGTGTTTACACAGGGCTCCATCTTACGGTCTCCAACCGGCGCCGGTATTGGCGACATTCAGTGGAGTGAGTGTTGATCGGACTACTACATGAATACTTGTAGAGCCGTCGCCTCGGAGACTGATCCTGTTATACCCGGATCCTCTGAATCCTTCGTTAAGCGGACCTGGGCGCTGGTTTTTGCCCGCGCCCAGGTCCGTGGGTCACCGCAGGGAGTACCGCGTCCGGGGCGCGGCCGCCCACGCCCGCATCGCCGTGATAAGTTCGGGCGTGAACTCGACGGTGGCGGTGTCGCAATACCAGCCGCGGTGATGCAGCCGGGACTCGACGCCGGCGGCGCGGGCGAGCCGGAACGCAGTCGAACGCAAGCAGCCCAGCGCGTCCTGGATCGCGAATACCTCGCGGACCGCACCGACGGGCGGCGGCTCGATCTCGATGGGGAGCATGGCGAACGTGTTGACCGCCTGCTGCAGGCGATCCCTTCGCCGGTCCCCCTGCTCTCGGGCGAAGGCCTGCGCCCGCTCCCGGGACGGCCGGTCCTCGCGGACGTGACGAGCCCGCTCCTCGTCCTCCCACCGCCAGAACGCGGCATCCACGACGTGCTGGATGTACCGACCATGGAAGGCCTCGGCCGCCGGGCCGACGAGCAGGGCCCGGGCGGACCAGGCCTCGCCGTTCCCGCCGTGCGCCACGTACGCCCGCAGCGCGACGCCGGCATCGAGCGGCCCGGCCACCTCGGTCGCCACTTGCCGGGGCAGGAGCCCGAGCCTGATGCCGTTCCGCCACCACACCTCGATGGCGTTCTGGTCGTGGGAGTTCTCCGGCTCCCGCACGAGGGACAGGCGGTCGCCGGCCGCCGGGATCAGGGGCGCGCCCGTCAGCTCGTCGATGCCCGCGTAGTCGTAAAACTGCAGGCCGGCGATGGACGAATCGATCCACGGCTCGCCCCGCCGCAGGGCCTCGATCTCGACGCCGGCGTCGGTGTCGGCGAGGCCCGTCAGATCGGGCAGGAGGTCGGGGGAGACGGCCTGGAACTCAGCGCCCATCGCCGTCCTCCTGGTCCATGCCGTCGATGGCGTGGGCGAGCTCGCGCAGGTGGCTGCCCACCGGCTCGACCGGCCGCCCGAGCTCGGACGTCGACACCGCCTTGCAGGCGCCGCGCACGACTGCCCGGGCCTCGGGTTTGCGCAGCTTCGGCTCGTGCCGGATGCGGCGCCACTCGCCCGGCGCCGGGGGCTGTGGGTTCAGGCTCTGGAACCGAGGATGCCGGCGACGAGCGCGGCCGCGCTCGTCGCCGGCATCGCCCTCTGCCCGGTCGGCGAGGAACTCGATGCGGGCGGGCGGCTCCACGGTGTGAATGTCGCCGCACTCGTCCCGTCGCAGGCCGAGGACGGCCAGGATGGGGGCCGAGATGGGCCGGCGGCCGAGGACCGCGCGGGACACCATGCTCTGAGCACCTCTCGACGAGGGGTGGCCCAACCGCCTCGCGAACTCGGTCTGGCCGCCGACGGCGTCGACGGCCGCGGCCAGCTTGATGCGGGCCTGGCGTTCTGTGAGCCTCATTGGGGTTCTCCTTGTCACCACGGGATGTCGTCGTCGGCGGGATCGATCGCGGGCGGCCGCTTGCTCTCCGTCTGCCTGGGCAGCGGCCGCGCGCGGGGGATGGGCGGCCGCGCCGGGGCCGGACGCTCCGCGGGCTCCGGGGGCTCGGGCGGTCCCTCGTCCGCCGGCGGCGCCTTCCTGAGCGCGCCAAGCCGGCCGGGTCCCGGTGTCGGAGGGCGAAGCGCCGGCGGTGCGACCGGGATGGGCGCGGCGGCGGGAGCTGGTACGCGGCGGATAGGCGGGCGCGGCGCTGGGGCTGCGGGCCGGGGCGCCACCGGGGCGGGCTTCTCCGGAGCGGGCGGGTTCATGGCGTGGACCAGGGCATGCACGCCGTCGCGCATCGCGCGGACGACGTGGCCCTCGATGCCGGCGACGAGGGCATGCATCGGGTCGCTCTCGTCGCCGGCAACGGACGCCAGCGCCGCGGCGCGTGCCTCGATGAGGCGCTGACGCAGCGCGGCGCCGGTCAGGCCATCGAGGCCTTTGAGGAGGTGGTAGCTCACGGGCGGGGCTCCTCGTTGGCGGTCCAGTAGGGCGCGCTGAACCGGACGAGGCCGGCGCGGCGCAGGCGCTGGAGGCTGTCGCTGACGCGGCCGACCGTCTCGCCGATGCGGGGCGCGACGGTCATAGGCAGAGCTCCGAGGCCGCCCATGGCGCGCAACTCGGCCAGCACGGCGGCGTCCCGCGCGGAGGAGGCGGCGCTCACAGGCACCCCCGCACGTAGGCGCGGCCGATGCCGAGGGCTTGCAGGATCCGCGTACCCGGCGGCCGGCGGCCGGAGAGGACATCCGCGAGATAGCCGGGACCAACGCCGTGGCGGCGAGCCCAGCCGGCGGCGGAGCCCTGACGCGCGATGGCGGCGCGGAGCTCGTCGAGCACCGTCTCCGGCGCAACGACCCGGGCGGCTTCCTCGCGCGTGAGGGCCGCGGCGTCGCCCGATTCGTCGGGGTGCCAGCTCACGAGCAGGCCCCCCGCAGGGCGGCGCGGCCGGCGGGATCCGTCGGCAGGCCGATGTAACGGGCGCGGGCGAGGAGCGAAGGCGACGTCACGCCGAGCGCGGCGGCCGCGGCACGGAGTGAGAGCGGCCCCCGGATCGCGCCCTCGACGTCGGCGTCCGTGACGCGCTGGCTCCACACGTGCCGCGCCGTCGCCGGCCGGATACGGACGCCGGCGAACCGCGAGTATTTGCGCGCCGTATTGCGCGACACTCCGAGCCGGCGCGCGACAGCATCGACCCCGATGGTCGACGCAACGACGCCCCTCACGTCCGCGAATTTCAGGCCGCATCCGACCTCGTCCCGCCGCCTCATGACAGTCTCCGAATCCGCGCGCGACAGCCGCGTGCCCCGGTGTTTGAGCACGTTCGTCAAAAGACGGAAGGGTCTGCGAGCGACAAAGTTAATCGGGACGGCTTTGAACACTGTTCAAAGGCCGCGGTATCAACCCTGCATAAGGTACATATGCTTTCTGGCGTCCCCAATATTGACGTTAAGACGAAGAAACTTCTTGCCGGCGTCGGTGCGGGTGCTAGCATTCGTCATGAGCCGAATGCCGGCACGGCGATCAGGGTGAGGACGCGATGCCGTACGAGACGAGGACGACGGAGCGGTGGCAGGGACCGCCGGAGGGGCTGGCGCTGACGTGGAAGCCGGCGCCCCGTGAGCTCCGCGTGTCGGGGGAGCTCAAGGCGCTGTGGACTGCCGAGGCGGCCTCGCAGGACTATGACGACGCGCTCGCCAGCCAGGAGGGGCGGCACCTGCGCACCGTCGGCTACAGCTACGACCGCCTCAGCGGGCTCCCGGTTTTCTGGGAGGGGTCTCACCTCGACCGCGCCGCCGCGCAGGTCCTCGTCAACACGGCCGCGGTCGGCCTGCCAGCGTACCGCGAGAAGCTGGCCCGGCAGCGCGCCGACGCGGCCGAGCGCGAGGCGTTCGAGGCGGCGAACCGGGAGCGCCAGGCGGCCGAGGACCTCGACCTCGCGACCCGCGCCATCGCCGCCGCGCGGGCGTCCCTCGAACGTCACGAGTGGGCGTGGGCCCTGGCCGACGACGTCACCCGGGCCAAGCGCCTGATCCTAATCCAGCCCGCGCAGCTGGAGCGGCGCCTGGCTTGGGCGCTGGAGATGTACGTCGAGCGTGCTCAGGCAAACATCGACCGCGCGATGGCGGCTATGACGGCGATCTACGAGCCCGAGGCCGAGCGGGCTGCCATCGAGGACGTCCGGATCGCGGCGCTGGAGGGCTGCCGGCTCCTGACCGCTCGCGACAGCGACCGGGCCAGCGTCATCAACAGGGCTGGCTGGGGCCGGACCACGTCCGTGAAGGGGCATGTGCTCGCGTCCCACGAGGCCTTCGACACGATCCTCGCGAGCCACGCGCTCCGGGCCCTGCGCACGCACCGGCGCCAGCTGCCGCGGGATCTCGATGTCCGGCTCTTCGGCCTCGACGCCGCGGCGTGGGTCGCCGCATCGGCGGCGTGATTGTGCCTTGCCGGGGCGAGGCGATCATCGAGGCTTCACACACCAAGGAACCCCCAATGCGTTTCCTCGCTCGCCTCGCCGCCATCTTCGCCGCCTTCGCTCTCGCCCCCGTCGCCATGGTCTGGGACGGGGCGCGCTGGATCCGCCGGCTCGTCTCCCGACCCGATCCCGTCCTCCCAACCGCCGCGGCCGCGGAGGACTACCTCGATGCCGCCGCGGCGGCCGCCCCCGCCGCTCCGGTGCCCGAGGGGATCCGCGCCTGTCATCCAGTCGGCATGGCACTCGTCCTCCACGCCCGGCACGTGACCGCGGGCGGGGATCCCGTCGATCTCGCAGGCCTGCCGGCCGACGTCGCGACGTGGCTGCACAGCCTGGCGCCGGACGAGCTCGCCGTGCTGGCCCGGACGATGCCCCATCAGGCTCAGGCCCTCACCGCTGGCACCGGTCGCGTCCCGGGGCTCGCTGGCCCCTACGAGGTGGATATGTCCGCGGCCCTGGGGACGCATCCGCACGAGGATGCGGACGTGTCCGAGCCCGCCTTCTCGCGGCCCTACCGCGGTGCGCCCGGGGACAGCGCCATGCGCGATCTCCTCGCCCACGTCGAGGCGATCAGGGTCCGGCAGGTCCGGGTCGCCTGAGCCGCCCCATCCCCCTGAAATGACGAAGCCCGCCAGGATCACTGGCGGGCTTTTTTGTGGGCGAACGTGCGTACGTCGTCGGCCTACGTGCGTCCCCTGCGGGACGCAAAAGGGCGCACAGGGCAAGCCGCAAGCGAAATCGTCACGCGCGCCGGGCGACCGGGATCCGGGCTTCCGCCTTGTGGGCGCGGATCCGGAGGCCAGCAACCTCCGCCCTGGCGGCGGCAAGCTGACGGGCGAGCTCGGCCTCCCGGGCGCGGCTGGCGAGGAGGGCCTGGCCGAGGCGGTGAACGGCATCCTCCGAGCGTGCCTCGGCCCTATCCCAGGCGGCCTGCTCACGAGCAGCGCGCAGGCCGGCGTCGATGGCCAGGAGGGCGCCGCCCAGGCCGGCCGACACGCCGTCATGGAGGTTGTCTACGTGCCGGGACATGCTGGCCTCCGTCGCTCTGGGAAGCCTATAGATTCAGCTCGCCAGGCCGCCGTCCAGCTGATCGTCACTGCAGGGTTACCGAATCCCTGGGCGCGGATTACCGAGTGACACGTCCGCAGTACTTGTGGACCTGGACGGATGACGTCCCCCGTTACTTACCTGAAGAGGAACGGAAACCCAAGCGGACGCGGCGCATGGATCTGACGGGGGGCAGAAGCCGACATTCCGCTTGGCGCCCATTACTGCCACTCAGCCGAACCGGGCAGCAACCTGAAAGCAGACGTTCTATCGGCAGCTGAGCGATGGCCTGGTTGTCGATGTATCCGACGGTGCATCGCCGTAGGGAGGCTTCGCAGGTGCCTTCACGAATTAAGCTCCGAGGCGCACAATCCCCCGGTGGACCTTTGACGACACCATCGTTGAGGTCAGCCTCGCCCTCGTGCCGTCACCAACGGCCTACGCCCTTTCGTGTCCCAAGCTAAGCTGATTTTGCTCAACTGCCGCGAAAGACCGCTATCGGGATGCGCCAACTCCGCCCGAGATGGCAGACATGGGTCACTGAGACTATGTTAGCTTTTTAGGCTAGAAAGATGCGTTTTATATTAATTATAGTGCTGAATCAGATAATCTGATGGCGCCGATCAAATCAGAATATTTGTCCGCTTCCTCTTCAAAATCTAATTTTCCCCGCAATGGCCGTTGCTTCTCGTTCCTGCGAGGAAAGCTGCGGCCCCGAATGATTTCGGAGGAAACATGCTGGGGTCCCTTGGCGCTCAGGCGCTACGGCATCGCCGTTAGGCCGCACCCATGCAGCCAAACTGGATCGTTCTCTCCCTGACCCTGGCCTACATGGCGGCGATGGGGCTGATCAGTTTCTCTGTGCGACGCCATGCGAGGAGCGCGGGAAGCTTTACCTCCGGCGGCACGCGCTATCCGGCGTTCCTGATCGGCTTTCTGCTGATGTCGGAATTCATCGGGACTGCGACGAGCGTCGGTACCACACAGACGGCCTACAGAGTCGGCGTGTCGGCAGCCTGGAACGTCCTCGCCCTCGCCGTCGGATTCGTTCTTTACGCCATCCTGCTCGCGCCCCGCTTCAAGGAACTCGGCGAGAATACGATCTCCGGGGCGTTGAATAAGGCCTACGGTCGTCCGACCAAGCTCGCGACCTCAATCATCATGATCTTCGCTCTTCAGATCGTCGCAGTCTCGACCTATGCGGGCGGCGGTACGATCCTGGCAGGCCTCCTTAACGTCGATCGGACCAGTGCCATCGTCATCACGGGTATCGTCGCGACGCTCTATGTCAGTGTCGGGGGGATGCGCTCGGTCATCTACACGAATGTCCTCCATGCCGTCGTGAAGTATCTTGGCATCCTCGCGGCCGTCGCCTTCGGATTGTCTCAGGTCGGCGGCCTCGCGAACCTGCGGGTCCGCGTGCCCGAAGCGATGTTCGCGGTCGATACGGTCGGCTGGTCGCAGATCTTCGCGTGGATGGTCGCCGGCATCGGCGCGGTCTTCTCGACGCAATACGTAATCCAGGCCATCAATACCGTGCAGGACGGGCGCACGGCGAGGCAGGCCAGCTTTTATTGTGCCTTCCTGCTCGTGCCGTTCGGCATCGGCGCCGCCCTGGTCGGTGTCTGCGCGGCGGCGCTGCTGCCGGGAATCCCCGCGATCCAGGCTTTGCCGGGCCTGATCGCCCGGATGGACGATCTACTGGCCGCCATCGTGGTGGCGGGATTGGCGGGGTCCCTGTTCGGCACGATCTCGGCCCTCAGCATCGGCGCCGCCACCCTGCTGTTCAAGGATTTCTATCATCCCCGCCGTCTGAGCGAGGATGGGACATCGTCCCTGCGGTTCGTCCGCAGCATGACGGTGCTCGTGGGTCTGATCCCGATTCCCCTGGCGATCTTCGCGCCGGATATCCTGAAGGTGACCTTCCTCGCGAAATCCCTGCGGGCGACGCTGGCGGTCCTGGTCGTCTTTGCCTTCTACGCTCCGCGCTTCGGCACCCCGCGGGCCGCCGTCGTCAGCATCCTGGTTTCCCTCGTCCTGACGATCGGCTGGTTCCTCGCCGGCGATCCCGGGGGAATCGACAACGCCTATGTGGCCCTCGTCATTCCCCTGGCGGTGATGGGTACCGCCGAACTCCGCAAGAGGACCACGCTCCGGAACGAACCGGTTGCGGCGCCTTGACGGGACGGTGGGCCCGGCGGCGATCTAGCTGCCACCCGCGGACCATGCTAAATAGTGCAGATGTCCGAGGCTCTTGAGATCGCCCATGGCGCCTTCGGCCGCGTCGCGCTCCTCGACATGGACCGCAGCCTCGTCCGTCACGCGCACCCGCATTGCCATGTGCTCCTGAAGGTCGAGGGAGACGACACGCAGTTCCTCGTCGGCGATCAGGTTGTCGCGCTCACCGACGATCAGGCTGTCCTGATCAACGCCTGGGAGACCCACGCCTACCTGCACGATCCCCAGCGGGCCAAGGCGATGATCCTGGCTCTGTACATCGAGCCCGACTGGCTCGGCGCGTTCCGGCGGAATTGGGCTGCGAGCGGGGCGCCCGGTTTCTTCGGACAACCGTCGGGCGCCGTCACACCAACGATTCGCCGGCTCGCCCACGACCTCGCCGCCGAGATGGTCTACGCGCCGCTTTCCTCCCACATCCAGGACGAGTTGCTGTCGAACCTGATGGTCGCCGTGATCGAGCGGTTCACGGCCTGGCGCGAGGAGCCCCTCTCCCTCCGCGCCGCCGCCCGGCGCAACGCTGGCGACTGGCGCATCCGACGCACCATCGCGCGGGTGCGGGCGGAGCCCGGCGCCATGCTGGGCACCGAGGCGCTGGCACGCGAGGCGGGCCTCTCCCGCGCCCAGTTCTACCGCCTGTTCGAGCAATCCACCGGGGCCCCGCCGCATGTCTTCCTGAACGCGATCCGGATCGAGCAGGCCGTCGAGGCCATCGTGAGTAGCGAGGAGCCCATCACCGCGATCGGCATGCGCCTCGGCTTCGCCGCGCCCGCACATTTCTCGCGCTTCTTCCGGGACCACGTCAGCGTACCCCCGAGCATCTTCCGCGGTATCGTCCGGCGGGGCGGGCAGCCCGCTGCCTGACGGCGCCGTCATCAAAGAATGAGACGTTTCGGTAAGTCGCGAGACGCCTCGGCATCGCCGCACCCACACGGAGCCGCCATTCTCCCCGAGATACGGACCCCATCGAGAGGTCCGGCGGAGGAAACGGCTTGGGCATCGTGTCATCGAGCTATGTCGGACGGTCCGTGGAGCGCGTCGAGGACGCCGCCCTGCTCTCCGGGCTCGGCCGCTACATCGACGACCTCGGCACGCGGCCCGGCACGCTGCACGCGGCAATCCTGCGCTCGCCCCACGCCCATGCGGACATCCTTGGCATCGACGTCCAGGTGGCCAAGGCGCTGCCCGGCGTCACCGCCGTGGTCACGGGCCGGGACCTCGACGCCGTCACGACCGGCCTCGTCCCGGCCTTGCGGGCGGCCGTCGATGCCCGCGCCATCGCGGTGGACCGGGTGCGTTATGTCGGCGAGCCCGTCGCCATCGTCGTCGCCCGCGACCGCTACCTCGCGGAGGATGGCTGCGACCTGATCGAGGTGCAGTACCGGGTCCGCCCGGCGGTGGTCGACCCGCTGTCGGCCCTCGCCCCCGACAGCGAGATCCTGCACGAGGGCGTCGGCGCCAATTGCGTCAGCGACCGCCGCTTCCGCTACGGCGACCCCGAGGCGGCCTTCGCGGACAGCCCGCACAGCCTGTCCGTGACCGTGCGCTACCCGCGCAACACCGGCTCGCCGATGGAGACCTACGGCGTCGTCGCCTCCTACGATCCCACCGACGATTCCTACGACGTGCTGGCGAACTTCCAGGGGCCGTTCAGCATCCACGCGGTGGTGGCCCGGGCGCTGAAGGTGCCGGGCAACCGCCTGCGCCTGCGCACGCCCCCCGATTCCGGCGGCAGCTTCGGAGTGAAGCAGGGCGTCGCGCCCTACGCCGTGCTGATCGCCGCCACGGCGCGCCTCGTGGGCCAGCCGGTGAAGTGGATCGAGGACCGGCTGGAGCACCTCTCGGCCTCCGTCTCCGCCACGAACCGGGTCACGACCCTCCGGGCCGCCTTCGACGCGGATGGGCGCGTCACCGCGCTCGACTGGGATCAGGTCGAGGATTGCGGCGCCTACCTGCGGGCGCCCGAACCCGCCACGCTCTACCGGATGCACGGCAACCTCACCGGCGCCTACGCCATCCGCAACGTCGCCGTGCGCAACCGGGTGGTGCTGACCAACAAGACGCCGACCGGCCTCGTGCGCGGCTTCGGCGGGCCGCAGGTGTACTATCCGCTCGAACGGCTGATGCAGCGCATCGCGCTGACGCTAGGCCTCGATCCCTTCGCGGTGATCCGCCGGAATCTGATTCCGGCCGACGCCTTTCCCTATCGCACCGCGACCGGCGCCCTCTACGATTCCGGCGATTACCAGCGCGCCCTCGATGAAGCCGCCCGGGACGGCGGGCTCGATGAGCTGAAGCGGCGGCGGGACGCCGCCCGCGCCGAGAGCCGCCTCTATGGGATCGGCCTCACGGCGGCGGTCGAGCCCAGCGTCTCCAACATGGGCTACATCACCACCGTGCTGACGGCGGAGGAACGCGCCAAGGCCGGGCCCAAGAACGGCGCGCAATCGACCGCCACCATCACCCTCGATCCCGTCGGCTCGGTGACGGTGCAGGTCGCCTCGGTGCCGCAGGGCCAGGGGCACCGGACGGTGCTCGCCCAGGTGGTGGCCGACGTGCTCGGCCTCCCGATGGAGCAGGTCCGGGTCACGGCCGACCTCGACACCGCCAAGGATGCGTGGTCCATCGCCTCGGGGAACTACGCGAGCCGCTTCGCCGCCGCCGTGGCGGGGGTCGCGCACCTCGCCGCCACCCGCCTGCGCGACAGGCTCGCGCGGATCGCGGCGGCGCAGCTGAACCTGCGTCCCGAGGATTTGCTCTTCGCGGGCGGTCGCATCGCCTCGCGATTGAACCCGGATGCGGGCCTGCCCTTCGCGCGGGTGGCCGCCACGAGCCACTGGTCGCCGGGCCTCGTGCCCGAGGATCTCGGCGCGGTGATCCGCGAGACGGTGTTCTGGACACCCCCGGAACTGACGGCGCCGGACGCCGAGGACCACATCAACTCCTCCCTCTGCCACGGCTTCATCTTCGACATCTGCGGCCTGGAGATCGACCCGGTCACCGGCAAGATCATCATCGATCGCTACGTCTCGATGCACGATTGCGGGCGCATCCTGCACCCGGGCATGGTCGAGGGGCAGGTGCGCGGCGGCTTCGCGCAGGCGCTCGGCGCGGCGGTCTTCGAGGAACTCTCCTACGGCGACGATGGCGCCTTCCTGTCCGGAACCTTCGCCGATTACCTGCTGCCCACCGCGACCGAGGTGCCGGATCTACGCATCCTGCACGTCGAGAGTCCGTCGCCCTTCACGCCGCTCGGCGCCAAGGGAGTCGGC
This sequence comes from Methylobacterium sp. 092160098-2, assembly GCF_028920805.1. Lineage (NCBI taxonomy): Bacteria > Pseudomonadati > Pseudomonadota > Alphaproteobacteria > Hyphomicrobiales > Methylobacteriaceae > Methylobacterium > Methylobacterium sp. 092160098-2. The sequence goes on from NZ_JAQPZJ010000001.1 coordinate 3,469,931, forward strand.
GAGGGCAACTGCATGTCGACTCCGGTCTGCCTCGCCAACGCGGTGGCCGACGCCCTCGGGCTTGAGGCCATCGACCTGCCCCTGACCCCCGCCAAGCTCGCTGCCCTCGCGGCGGGCGGGGAGGAACGAGCGCCCCCCGCCGGCCACTCTGCCCCGAAGCCCGCCACGAAGGCGGGCGACCGCACCTTGCGTGGGGAGGGCTCGGCCACCGTCACGGCTCCGCCGGAGACGGTCTGGGCGATGCTCCTCGACCCGGACGTGCTCGCCTCCGTCATCCCCGGTTCGCACGGGGTGCGGAAGCTCTCCGGCACACGGTTCCAGGCCGACGTCACCCTCGGCGTCGGCCCGGTGAAGGGCCGCTACAAGGCCGAGGTCACCCTCAGCGATCTCGATGAGCCCCGGGCGGTGACGCTCACCGGCACGGTGACGGGTGGCCTCGGCAGCGGCGGTGGAACCGGCCGCCTGACCCTGGAGCCCGACGGCGCCGGGGGGACGCGGATCGCCTACGTCTACGAGGCGGCGGTGGGCGGCAAGGTCGCGGCGGTGGGCGGGCGCCTCCTCGACGGGGCCGCGCGGGTGATCATCGGCGGATTCTTCACCGCCCTGGCTCGGCGAGCCGGCGGGTCCGGCGAGCGCAGGCTCCGCCTCCCGGCCGCCCTGCGACGGCTCCTCGCACGCCTGGGAGTGTCCGCATGAAGCCCGCGCCCTTCGCCTATCTGCGCGCGACGTCCCTGGACGACGCCTTGGAAGCCCTGCGCCAGCACGGCCCCGAGGCTCGGATCATCGCGGGCGGCCAGTCCCTGATGCCGATGCTCAACATGCGGCTGACGAAGCCCGCCGTGCTCGTCGACGTGATGCGCATTCCCGCTCTCAAAGAGCCCCGTCTCGACAAGGGGGCTCTCGTCATCCCGGCGGGCGTGCGGCAGGCGATCCTGCTCGACCGGCCGGGGCTCGCCCGGGACCTGCCGCTGCTGGCCGCCGCCCTGCCGTGGGTCGGGCACATCCAGACCCGGGCACGGGGGACGCTGTGCGGCTCCGTCGCCCATGCCGACCCGAGCGCGGAAATCCCCCTCTGCCTCGTGGCGCTGCAGGGCGAGATTCACCTGCGCAGCCGCCGGAAAGTCCGGCGCGTGGCGGCCGAGGACTTCTTCACCGGCATGATGGTCACCGACCGGGCCGACGATGAGATGATCGAGGCCATCGCCTATCCCCTCCGCCGGGAGGGCGCCGGCACCGCCTTCGCCGAGGTGGGGCGTCGGCACGGCGACTACGCCATCGTCGCCTGCGCGGCGGTCGTGGACGGCACCCGGATGCGGCTCGCCGTCGGCGGCGTCGCCGACCGGCCCACCGCCCGTGACTTCCCCCATCTCGCCGGCTCGGCGCTGGACGATGCCCTCAACGCCTTCGCCTGGGACCTCGGCGCGGGGGACGATCTCCACGGCACCGCCCGCTACCGCCGCGACCTCGTGCGGAGTCTCGGCCGCCGGGTGCTGGAGGAAGCGGCCAGGGCCGCAAGAGGCGACACCCATCAGGAGGCCGTGCCATGCCACAGCTAGACGCGAAGGGCCGTCACACGGTGGCCTTCACCCTCAACGGGCGCGAGACCACGGTCGAGGTCGAGACCCGCACCCTGCTGACCGACGCCCTGCGCCACGGGCTCGGGGCCACGGGCACGCATGTCGGATGCGAGCACGGCGTCTGCGGCGCCTGCACGGTGTCCATCGACGGGGTGCCCGCCCGGGCCTGCCTGACGCTGGCCGTGGGGGTCGAGGGTTGCGCCGTGCGGACCGTCGAGGGTCTGGCTCCCGAGCCCGGCCGGCTCGGAGTGCTGCAGGCGGCCTTCCGGCGGCGGCACGCCCTGCAATGCGGCTTCTGCACCGCCGGCATCCTGATGTCGCTCGATGCCTATCTCGTGCTGCGGCCGAACCCGTCGCGCCGGGAGATCACGGAAGTGATCGGCGGCCATCTCTGCCGCTGCACCGGCTACGCGCCGATCATCGAGGCCGCCCTGGAGGCGGCTGCGGAACTCAGGGGCGACATCCCGGCCCCGTCATCCCCGGAGGCCGCCCATGCTTGATCTCGGCACCAGCTTCCTTGCGAGCGTCTCCCGCGATCCCCGCGCCCTGGCCCTCGTCGACGGGGAGACCCGGCTGACCTACACGGAGTGGTTCGCGGTGATCTCCGCGACCGTCGCGGGGCTCGACCGGCTCGGGCTGAAGCCCGGCGACCACCTCGTCACGGTCCTTCAGAACCGGCACGAGGCGGCGACCCTGCACTGGGCCTGCCAGTTCGCGGGTATCGTGATCACGCCGATCAACTGGCGGGCCAAGGCCGAGGAGATCGATTTCGCGATCGAGAACGCGCAAGCCCGCGCCATCGCCTACGAACCGGTCTCGACCGGGAGCCTGCGGGATAGCGCGGCGTCGCAGCGGATCCCGCGCATCGCCGTCGGCACGCCACCCGGCCCCGGCGAGACCGCCTTCGCCGACCTCACCGCCACCGAAGGCCCCCCGGCGACGCCCCGGGTCGACGCGGAAGCGATCTCGCTGATGCTCTACACCTCCGGCACCACCGCCAAGCCCAAGGGGGTGCCACGGCGACACCGGGCGGAGCGGGCGGCGGCGCTCGCCCACGTGGCGCAGAACCTCTACGGGCGTGGCGAGCGGACGCTCGGCGTCATGCCGCTCTACCACACGATGGGCGTGCGCTCGCTCCTTGCCATGTCGCTGATCGGCGGGACCTTCGTCTGCCTGCCGCGCTTCGACGTGGCCGGGGCGCTGCGGCTGATCGCGGCCGAGCGGATCACCAACCTCTACCTCGTGCCGACCCTCTATCACGACCTCGTGCACCACCGGGATTTCCCGGCGACCGACACGACCTCCGTGCGCAAGCTCGGCTTCGCCGGGGCGCCGATGACGGACGGCCTGCTCGCCCGCCTGACCGAGGCGTTCCGGCCGGACCTGTTCGTCAACCATTACGGCTCGTCGGAGGTCTACACCTTCACGATCAACCACGAGGCGGCGGTGAAACCCGGCTCGGCCGGGCGGGCGGGCCTCAACAGCATGGTGCGCGTCGTGCCCATGGGGGGCGACCCGGACCGGACCGCCGCGCCGGGCGAGGAGGGCGAGATCGCCGTCATCGCCAAGGGCGACGAAGCCTTCGAGGGCTACTGGCATCGCCCCGAGGCCGACGCCAAGGCCTTTCGCGACGGCTGGTACTTCACCGGCGACACCGGCTTCGCCGACGCCGATGGCGACCTCTACGTCACCGGCCGGGTCGACGACATGATCATCACCGGGGGCGAGAACGTCTCGCCCGTCGAGATCGAGAGTCGCCTGTCCCTGCATCCGGCCGTGTCCGAGGTCGCCGTCGTGGGCCTGCCCGACGAGCGCTGGGGCCGGATCGTGGCGGCCTTCATCAAGCGGAGCGGCAGCACCGACGAAGCGGCGCTCGACGCCCATTGCCGTGCGGGCGGCCTGCCGAGTCACAAGCTGCCGCGCCGCTACGTCTTCGTGGACGAGATCCCGAAATCGCCGGTCGGCAAGCTGCTGCGCCGTCAGCTCGTGGCCGGCGAGTACGTGCCCGAGGGCGAGGCCGAGCCCCGCGCCGAAGGCCACGAGGCCGCCTGACACCCCCCAACGAATTTCAGCGAGAGCCCTGCCCCATGACGAGTGACACCCCCACCATCGACCCGCGCCTGACGAACCTCGACGGCTTCCGCGTCGAGATCGACGCCGAGCGCGAGCGTGCCGACGTGATCCTGGCGCGGCCGCCGATGAATGTCATCGCGATGCCCCAGCGCGACGAGATCCGGAAGGTGTTCGAGGCGCTGGACGAGGATCCCCGCGTGCGGGTCATCGTCCTGCGGGCGGAGGGCGAGCACTTCTCGTCGGGGGGCTACATCAAGGGCTTCCTCGACGCCTCGCCCGAACACGTCTCGAAGCTCGCCTGGAACATGGCGGCGCCGGCCCGCTGCTCGAAGCCCGTCATCGCCGCCAACCGTGGCTACACGTTCGGGGTCGGCTTCGAGATCTCGCTGGCCTGCGACTTCCGCATCGTCTCCGAGACCTGCCGCTACGCGCTTCCCGAACAGAAGCTCGGCCAGATCCCCGGTTCCGGCGGCTCGGCCCGGCTCCAGAAGATCGTCGGTATCACGCGGACGAAGGACATCGTGATGCGCTCGAAGCGCATCCCCGGCCGGCAGGCCCTCGACTGGGGCATCGCCACCGAATGCGTGCCCGACGCGGACCTGGAAAAGGCCACCGACGCCCTCGTGGAGGAGCTGCGCGCCTTCTCGCCCATCGCCCAGCGCACCGCCAAGAAGCTCCTCAACGACACCGAGGACGCGAGCCTGTCCATCGCCATCGAGCTCGAGGGACACTGCTACAGCCGCCTGCGGCAGGCCGACGACTTCCGTGAGGGCGTCGAGGCGTTTCACGCCAAGCGCGCCCCGCGTTTCACCGGCTCCTAAACCCACCACGCCGGGGGGGGCTGCAGGGCAGCTCCCCCCACCCCCGTGACCCCCACGGCACCGCTTCGATCCCGCCCCGGCGGGACACGATGGCGCGCGCCCTGATGGCCCCCGTCCCGACCCAGAGCCCGAACCGGCCCACCGCGGCAACGACCGCATCCCCCGGAGGAACCCCATGCAGACCGCCGCAACCTTCGCATCCGATCCCCCCGCTCACGCCAAGCCCACGGGCCGGCAAACGGCGACGGCCGCCATGGCCTCGCTGTTCGGCTGGGGGCTCGATCTCTTCGACCTGTTCATCCTGCTCTACGTGGCGCCCGTCGTCGGCGCCCTGTTCTTTCCGGCCGACAAGCCGATGCTGTCGCTGGCGGGAGCCTATGCCTCCTTCGCGGTCACGCTGCTGATCCGGCCCCTCGGCTCGGCCCTGTTCGGCTCCTATGCAGACCGGTTCGGCCGGCGCCGCGCGCTCATGGTGGCGGTGACCGGGGTCGGCCTGTCGACGGCGGTCTTCGGCCTCCTGCCGACGGTCGGCCAGATCGGATGGCTCGCCACCGCGATCTTCCTGATCTTCCGCCTCGTCCAGGGCATCTTCGTCGGCGGCGTGGTCGCGGCGTCTCACACGATCGGGACGGAATCCGTCCCGGAGCGGTGGCGGGGGCTGATGTCCGGGGCGGTCGGCGGTGGCGGCTCGGCCATCGGCGGCCTGCTTGCCTCCCTGGTCTTCTACGTCGTCTCGCTCATGGCGCCGGGAGAAGCCTTCACCGACTGGGGCTGGCGACTGATGTTCTTCTCGGGTCTCCTGACCTCGGTGATCGGCCTGATACTCTTCCGCAATCTCGAGGAATCCCCGATCTTCAAGGATCTCCAGGCCCGGAAGGCGGCGCTCCGGGCAGGCGCTCCGGCGGAGGCCTCGCCGATCCGCTCCCTGTTCTCACCGTCCAACCGGGGAAGCTTCGCGGTCGCGACTCTCATCTCTTTCGGCGGCGGCGCGGCCTACTACCTCACGTCCGGCTACCTGCCGACCCTCCTCAAGCTCGTGAACGGCGTGCCGAACGCCACCGCCTCGATGATCCTGATCGGCGCCAACGTCGCGGCGGCGATCGGCGCCTGCGGCATGGGCGAACTAAGCCAGCATATCGGGCGCAGACGGTCGTTCCTCGTCATGGGCGTCGTCCGCCTGCTCGCCTTTCCCGCCCTGTTCCTGACCATGGCGAACACGACGAGCCTCGTTGGGGTCGCGGCCTGCGCCTTCCTGCTGGCGCTCATCGCCAACGCCAGCTACGGGCCGCTGTTGATCTTCCTCAACGAAAAGTTCCCGACGGCGGTGCGGGCCACGGGGACGGGCCTGACCTGGAACATCGGCTTCGCGCTGGGTGGAATGCTGCCGACGCTCGTCTCCCTCGTCGCCGACGGGCCGACGCAGATCCCGATGGTGCTGGCCGTCGTCATGACCGGCGTCACCCTGGTCTATCTCGTCGGTGCCTTCCTGACCGACGAGACGCAGGGCAATCTCGACCGGGCCTGACGATACGGTTCTGCGCGGGCGGAGGCCTCCCATGACGAGTGATCCCCTCTGGACCTTCGCCTGCGCGTTCTACGGCCGGCCCGGCGTCGCCGCGGCCTGCCTCGCGCTCCAGGACGAGGGCGGCGCCGATGTGCCCCTGCTCCTGTACCTGATCTGGTGCGGGAGGACCGGACGAAGGCTGGACGCCTCGGCGCTCGCCGGAGCGGAAGCCCGGATCGGCCCCTGGCGTGGGCAGGTGATCAGTCCCTTACGGGCGATCCGCCGGGCGATGCGGTCGGACATCCTTTCGGGCCAGACGACGGAGGCGCTCCGGGAGCGGATCAAGCTCGCGGAGATTGAGGCGGAGCGCCTCGCCCTCGCGGCTCTCTTCGAGGCCGCGCCGGTCCCGGATATGCCGGCGAGTTCGGGCGGCGAGGCCCTGGCCCTCTATGCCGCGCATCTCGGCCGGACCTGGCCGGAGGCACCGCTGCGGGTTCTCGCGACGGCGCTGGAGGGCTGAGCGCCGGTCAGCCTTCTCCGCTCCGCCAACGCCGGACGCCGGGTGCGTCGATGTCGAACAGGTCGAGAACCCGCCCGATCGTATGGTCCACCATGTCGGCGAGGCTCTCCGGACGCGCGTAGAAGGCCGGAACCGGCGGGGCGATGATCGCCCCCATTTCCGAGAGCGCCGTCATGGTGCGGAGGTGGCCGGTGTGGAGGGGAGTCTCCCGCACCATCAGGACGAGGCGGCGGCGCTCCTTCAGGGTCACGTCGGCGGCCCGCGTCAGCAGGCCGGATGTGACGCCGGTCGCGATCTCGGCCTGACTCCGCATGGAGCAGGGCGCCACGACCATGCCGCGGGTCCGGAAGGATCCGGAGGCGATCGAGGCGCCGATATCCCCCTGGGCGTAGGTCTTGGCGGCCAGGGCGCGGACGTCGGCGACCTTGAGGTCGGTCTCATGGGCCAGCGTCACCTCGGCCGAGCGCGACATCACGAGATGGGCCGGGATCGCGAGGTCGCGCAGGATTTCCAGGAGACGGATCCCATAGATCACCCCCGAAGCACCCGAGATGCCGACCACGAGGGGCAGCGGTGTCATCGTTCCTCCCGGCCGCAACGGGCGCGGCGACGTTGCCGGTGACAGTATCGGGGTGTGCTCGCCCGTGTCGAATAACGTCGGCTGATCGCTGCCATCAGTCCGGGGGGCTCAACCGGTGATGATATGGGCCTGGAGTGCGGCCGCCGCCGCGTTCAACTCCTCCTCGAGGATGCCGATGAGGAGCTGCGCCGCGTGGCTGAGCGGTTTCTGCGGATGGTGGATGATCACCAATTCGCGGGCGATGCGCGGCGCGACGATGCGGTAGGCCTTGAGGGACCCGTCGGCGAGCTGTCGGCTGACGGCGATGCTCGGCAGCACAGTGAAACGCGTCGAGCGCGCCACGAAGTCCGCGATCGCGGGGGGCAGGTCGAGTTCGAGCTTCGGGCACAGGGTCACGTCCGCGGCGGCGACACGGCGGTCGAGTTCGACGCGCAGGCCGTGGCGGGTCGACGGCAGGATCAGGTCGAGGGCGGCGAGGTCCGCCATCCGGAGGGGCAGGGGCACCGGCAACGGTGTGTCGCGCCCGCCGACCACGACCATTTCCTCGTCGAGGAGGGGTGCCATGACGAGGCCGAGGCGGCGGGCCGGCCGGTTGATCACCGCGAGGTCGAGGGCGCCGCTGCCGACGCCCTCGATGAAGGTGCTGCTGTAGCCATCGGCCAGCGACAGCTCGACCTCTGGGTAGGCCGCCGCGAAGCGAGCGAGGACGCTGGGGATCACGCTCATCGACAGGGACGACAGGATGCCCGCCGTGACGCGGCCCGACACGGTTTGGGACAGGCGCGCCATGGCCGCCCGGGCCTCGGCGACATCCCGCTGGATCGGGTGGACCAGCCGGTGCAGCGTCCGGCCGGCGGCTGTCGGCACCATGGCCTTCGGCTGGCGGTCGAACAGGCGCTGGCCGAGTTCCCGTTCCAGCTTGGCGATCTGCATGCTGAGCGCGGGCTGGACGACGTTCATCCGCTGCGCGGCGCGGGTGACGCTGCCCTCCTCGAACAGGGCGACGAAGTAGGAGATCTGACGGAGATCCATACACGGGACCCGGGCGACACGAGCAACGCGCCAGAGGACCATGTGCGGGCCGGTCGGCGCAATTCAAACCGGCTGATGGGCGGCATCACCAATCGTTATTTTTCCCGCCTGCGGGAAGAGCTTAACGCTTCCTCCCCTGGCAAGCTTGGTTCAGACGACCCCGCCGTGAGGACAGCATGAACGCGCCCACTCCCGTTCGTTCCCTCCGCGACTGGCTCGATCGGCTGTCCGGGGATGGGCGCCTCGCCATCGCGCGGCCGGGAATCGGCTTGCGCCACGAGGCGGCGGCGGTGGCGAACCGCCTCGACGGCCGGCAGGCCAGCCTGTTTCCGCAGCCCGGGGGGCATCCGGGCACCATCGTCTCGGGCCTCGTGTCGAGCCGGGCCTGGATGGCGGAAGCCCTCGGCACCACGCAGGATCGCCTCGTCGCCCATTTCCAGCAGGCCGCCGCCCAGCCGCTCCCCTGGCACGAACGCCACTCCGCCCCCGCGCAGGAGGTCGTCCACCGGGAGGGACTCGACATCCTGAAGCTCCTGCCGGTGCCGACTCTGAACGAGCACGACAGCGGCCCCTACATCTCGGCGGGCCTGATGATCTCCCGGGACCCGGAGACCGGCCTGCAGAACGTCGCCATCCTGCGCTGCCAGATCAGCGGTCCGGACAGGATCGGCGTGCTGGTCCTGCCCCGGCATACCGACAATTTCTACCGCAAGGCCGAGGCCCAGGGCCGGGGCCTCGAAGTCGCCCTCGTGGTCGGCGTCGATCCCGCCTGCCTCCTCGCATCCCAGGCCATCGTGCCCCTCGGCCACGACGAGTTGGAGATCGCCGGGGCGCTCACCGGCCAACCCCTCGACGTGGTCAAGTGCCTGACGAACGGCGTGCGCGTTCCGGCGAACGCAGAGATCGTGATCGAGGGCCACCTCCTGCCTGAAATCCGCGAGCCCGAAGGGCCGTTCGGGGAGTTTCCGCAATATTACGGGGAGCGGGCCAAGCGGCACGTCATGCGGGTCGATGCGGTAACGCACCGGCGCGACCCGATCTTCCACATGATCGTCGGGGGCGGTCTGGAGCATCTGTTGCTGGGGGCGATCCCCCGCGAGGCCACGATCCTCGCGACGCTCCAGCGCAGCTTCCCCGGTGTCGAGGACGTGCATCTGTCCCTGGGGGGAGTCGGCCGTTACCACCTCTACGTCCGCCTGCGGAAGACGCAGGAGGGCGAGGCCAAGAACGTGCTGCTCGGGGCCTTCGCCGCCCACTACGACATCAAGCACGCCGTCGTGGTCGATACGGATGTCGACATCCACGCCCCGCAGGAAGTCGAATGGGCGATCTCGACGCGGTTCCAGGCGGACCGAGACCTCGTCGTCATCCCTCACGCCCAGGGCTCGAAGCTCGATCCCTCGGGCCGCGAGGGGGTCGGCGCGAAGATGGGTCTCGACGCGACCGTTCCCCTCGACGCGCCCCCCATGAAATTCAAGCGCATCCGTGTTCCCGGCGAGGCCGAGGTCGATCTCGACGCGGTGCTCGCGTCCGGCGCCGACTGGCGCGCGGCGATCGGCTGATCCCGTGAACGCCTTGCCCGAAACGGTCGACGTGTTGATCGTCGGCGGGGGCTCTGCCGGCTGCGTGATGGCCCACCGGCTCTCCGCCGACCCGCGGCGCCGGGTGCTCCTCGTCGAAGCCGGCATCGATACACCGCCGGGCCGGGTGCCGGCGGAGATCCTCGACAGCTATCCGATGCCGCTGTTCCATGGCGACACCTACATCTGGCCGGGGCTCGACGCGGCGGTCACCCGCGACTCCCGCGGTCGCATGCGGCGGCGGGCCTACGAGCAGGGCCGGGTGATGGGCGGCTCGTCCAGCATCAACGTCCAGGCGGCCAACCGCGGGCTGCCCCGCGATTACGAGGCCTGGGCCGCGCTCGGCGCCGAGGGCTGGGCCTGGGACGACGTGCTGCCGTATTTCCGCAGGCTCGAGACCGACCTCGATTGCGGCGGTCCGCTGCACGGCCATGATGGGCCGCTCCCGATCCGGCGCATCCTGGAGCCCGCATGGCCCCCCTTCGCCCATGCGGTCGCCCGCGCCTTCGATGCGACGGGGCTGCCCCGGCGCGTCGATCAGAACGGCGAGTTCGAGGACGGGATCTTCCCGCCGGCCTTCTCCAACCGGGACGACGCGCGGGTCTCGGCCGCCGCCGCGTATCTGGACGTGGGGACGCGGGCCCGGCCGAACCTCACCATCGCCGCCGGCCTCGAGGTCCGTTCGCTGGTGATGGACGGGCGCCGCGCGACCGGGGCCGTGCTGCGGCGGGGCGACGGATGCGAGCAGCAAGTGAGCGCCGCCTCCGTGGTCCTGTGCGCCGGCGCTCTTCAATCGCCGGTGCTGCTCCTGCGTGCCGGGATCGGCCCGGGCGATGCGCTCTCCGCCTGCGGGATACCCGTCCGGCTGGCCCGTTCGGGCGTCGGCGAGAACCTGCGGGACCATCCCGCTTTGACGATGGCCCAGGTCCTTCCCCGCTCGCTCCGGCTACCCGAGACCTTCCGGCGCGCGAGCTTGCTGGCCCTGCGCTATACGTCCGGCCATCCCGGAGGCGGCGCCTCCGATATGTATCTCACCGCCTCCGCCCGTGCCGGCTGGCACGCCCTCGGCGGACGCCTCGCGCTCTACTTCCTCTGGGTGAACCAGCCGCACTCGGTCGGGCGCCTGCGTCTCGATCCGGCGAACCCATCCGGCCCGCCCGACATCGACCTCGGCCTGCTCTCGGATCGCCGCGATCTCGAACGCCTCGCCTCGGGGATTCGGCTGCTCAGCGACCTCGTGGTCTCGCCCACCCTGAACCCCCGCTCAGACGACCTCTTCCCCGCGAACTATTCGCCGCTGATCCGCCGGTTGAGCGCCGTCTCCCCTCGCAACCGGCGGCTCACCGGCCTCCTCGCCCCCGTGTTCGATGCACCGGCCATGCTGCGCGCCCCGCTGCTGCGCGCCGTCCTAGGCGGCCACGCCTGGGCGACAGTGCTCCAGGACGATGGCGCTCTCGACGACTTTGTCCGGGACAACGTCTTCGGGGTCTGGCATGCGAGCGGTACGTGCCGCATGGGCCGGGCCGACGATCCCGGCGCGGTGGTCGATCCGGGGGGGCGCGTCATCGGAACCGAGAACCTGTCCGTCGCCGACGCATCGGTGATGCCCCGCCTTCCTAGCGCAAACACGAACGTCCCGACCTTGATGATTGCGGAAAAGATCGCGGAGAGGATGATGGTGGAGATGGGATGATCCCTCTCGACACATTCGGCACCTTTGCGGTGGCCGACCTACGGCTGGAATACCGTTTCGTCGGTCCGCAGCCGGACTTGGCGCCGACGCTGGTGTTGCTTCATGAGGGTCTCGGTTCTGCCACGCAGTGGGGCCCGCTGCCGGAAATTCTGGTCGAGACGACCGGATGCGGTGTCCTGGCCTTCTCGCGGCAGGGTTACGGGGCCTCAAGCCCGGTGCCTCTGCCCCGCCGGGCCGACTTTCTCGAACAGGAAGCTTGCACCATACTTCCCCAGGTCTTCGACCTCGCGGGACTGCGAAGCGGCCTGCTGATCGGCCATTCCGATGGCGCCTCGATCGCGGCCCTCGCGTTGGCGGAGGGCGACACCCGCGTGCGGGGCGGCGTCCTCATCGCGCCCCATTTCTTCGTCGAGGAGGCGACGCTGGCCGGGGCCCGACGGGCCCGGGACGCCTACGACAAGGGCGATCTGAAGGTCCGTCTCGGTCGTCGGCATACCGATGTCGAGGGCGCCTTTCGCGGCTGGAACGACGCTTGGTTGGATCCGGCTCGGCGCGGATGGACAATCGAGACAGCCCTCACGCGATGGACCGTCCCGGCACTCATCATCCAGGGAACGAAGGATGCTTACGGAACCAAGGCCCAGATTGCTGCCGCTCGCAGACTTTGCCCCGCCGGTCTGCTGACTGTTTATGAGATGCCGAATGTTGGGCATCACCCACATCGCGAAGCGTTGGCAGAAACTGCCGACGTCATCGCCCGCTTCGTCACCCATGTCTTGAACAGAGATTAAGTCTTCCCAAGACAAGGTCTGATTGGCCTTGACACACACACTGTCGCGAGGCCGGGTGCCGGCCCCTGTCCCGTGGGGAGGGGCAGGAGGCGGTCTTAGGTTCGTTGACAGGGTTATTTGGACTCACCTGCCTCCCAGGCCTCACCCAGATCGAGCTTTCCGGATCCGGGCGAGGACCAAGCCCAGCCGTGGTACTGGGCCCGTTCGCCCACGTTGCCGCCCGACAGCTTTCGGCGAATTCACGTCCTCGACGGAATGACCGGATTGGATCGGGTAAGACGCTGTCCGTTTTTCCAGCAAGCCCCCTCCAGAGCGGACCGGCCGCTTTCGGCCAGTGTCGGTCTCACCGGTAGGCCCGTCGGGATGACTGGGGTGGGTGGGAAGCAGCTTGGCTGCTTTCGGTCGCAAGACGTTCTAAAGCGGACCTAGGCTGAATCGCCGTCTCCGGATGGACGGTCCAACCCATCTCAGGGTCGAAGTTCGTAAAAGCCGGATGCCGTTTTCATCAGAGGCGATGCGACCGACGCGAAAGTGCGTTGCCTTGGGAGACAGAGTGATTCACGATCGCAAAGCCCCAATCACGCGACGTCTCGTGCTGGTCCGGCATGGCCAGAGCGTAGCCAACCGATCCGGTCTGTTCACGGGATTGCTGGACTCGCCCTTGACCGAGCAGGGTCGGATAGAAGCCGTGGCAGCCGGGCGGCGTTTGGCCGAGCGCAGCTGGCGCTTTTCCGATGCCTTCACCTCGACGCTGACGCGGGCCGTCGTGAGCGGCCGGCTTATCCTCGATACGCTCGGGCAACCCGGATTAATCCCTCAACGCTTCGCCGCGCTCGACGAGCGAGACTACGGCGACCTCAGCGGGCTCGACAAGACCGCCGCCGATGCGCGCTGGGGGGCGGAGCGGATCGAGACCTGGCGGCGCTCCTACGCCGAGGCGCCGCCGAACGGTGAGAGCCTGCGCGATACCGTCGCCCGCATCGTGCCATGCTACCTCCGATCCATCCTACCGGCGGTCATGGGCGGGGACGTGCTCGTCGTCGCCCACGGTAATTGCCTGCGGGCGCTCGTTATGGCGCTCGACGACCTCAGCCCGGCGGAGGTCCAGCACCTCGAACTCGCGACGGGCTCCGTCAGGATCTATGAGTTTGCTGCGGACACGACGATCGAGGCCCGCTGGATCGACGGTTGAATCCGCCTGTAGGCCCCCAAGAATGGGTCGCCTCACGCTTCGAAGGGATCCCCATTTGATCTAATTAAGTGATGGGAATTATCTAATCATTCCGTTGGAGTGAATGAAAGGGAAGTGGGATTCTCCGGCATCACATCGGAGCCACCCATGTCCGCCCCCAGACTTGTCTCCCACCCTCGATCGATGCGTGCCCTGGCCGGCACGAGAGCCATCCTTCCAGGACTGGGCCTCTGCGTGGCAGTTACCGCCGCAGCGGTCGGCTTCGAAGCCGTCGAGACGCACCTGTTCGGTCGCGCTTGGCTCGAAGCCCTGGTGCTGGCGATCCTCCTCGGGAGCGCGATCCGCACCGCCTGGACCCCGTCGCAGCGTTTCTTTCCCGGCATCGCCTTCGGGGCCAAGACCGTGCTGGAGATCGCGGTCGTAATGCTAGGCGCGTCGCTCAGCCTCGCGACGATCCTCGCCGCCGGCCCGGGCCTGCTCTTCGGCATCGCGGGCGTCGTCGTGGTCGCGATCCTGTCGAGCTACGGCATCGGCCGGGCGCTCGGACTGCATTCGCGCATGGCGATCCTCGTCGCCTGCGGCAACTCGATCTGCGGCAACTCGGCGATCGCCGCCACCGCCCCGGTGATCGGCGCCGACGGCGAGGACGTCGCCGCCTCCATCGCCTTCACCGCGGTGCTGGGCGTGCTGGTGGTGCTCGGCCTGCCGCTGCTGGTGCCGCTGCTCGGCCTGTCGCCGATGCAGTACGGCGTGCTCGCCGGCCTCACCGTCTACGCCGTGCCGCAGGTCCTCGCCGCCACCGCGCCGGTCGCGGCGCTCAGCGTCCAGGTCGGAACCCTGGTGAAGCTCGTCCGGGTGCTGATGCTCGGGCCGGTCGTTCTGATGCTCTCGCTCGGTGCGAGCCGGCTGCGCGAGGAGACCGACGAGGCCGCCCCCGGCGTCACCGCCGGTGACCGCCCGGCCCGCGGCGGCCTCGCGATCCAGCGCCTGGTGCCGTGGTTCATCCTCGCCTTCCTGGCGCTCGCGGGACTTCGCTCGGCCGGGCTGATCCCGCAGATCGCCCTCGCGCCGATGTCGGAGACCGCCAACGTGCTGACCGTGGTCTCGATGGCGGCGCTCGGCCTCGGGGTCGACGTGCGCAGCGTCGCCAAGGCCGGGGCGCGGGTGACCCTCGCTGTAATCGCCTCGCTCCTTGCCCTCGGCGCCGTCAGCCTCGGCCTAATCCATGTGCTCGGCCTCGTCTGATCTGCGCTAAGGCATCGATCCCACCCCTTGATGGAAGAATTGCCGTGACACGTTCGTCCCAATCTTCATCCGAGGCAGTCGCGCAGGCAACGGGATGGTTGATGGGGCCGGGTCGCGAAGCGGTGGACGCGGCAGCCCTTCTCGATGGGTTCAGTGCGTGCCTCTCGGGGCTCGGCCTGCCGCTGGCCCGCGCCACCACCCACGCGCCGACCCTGCATCCGTCGTTCCGGTGGGTGATGCGCGTCTGGCATCCAGGAACGTCGAGCCTAGCCCTGCGTCGCCGCCACGGCATCGAGGGCACGCCGACCTTCCACGGCAACACCGTCGAGCACGTGGTCGAGACGCGGACCCCACTCCAATGCCGTCTCGACGGGGATGGGCCGCTGCCGTTTCCCGTGCTTGGCGAGCTTCGCAACGAGGGTCTGACCGACTACCTCATCGCGCCGCTGCGCGCCGCGCGTGGACGCATGGGTGCCGCCTCCTGGGCCACGGCGAGACCGGGCGGCTTCACGCCGATCGAGATCGAGACGTTGCTGGCGCTGGTCGAGCCGTTCTCGCTGCTGTTCGAAATCAAGGCGCTCGACGACATGCTTGGCGCGGTCCTGAGCGCCTATGTCGGGCGCGACCCAGCGCGGCAAATCCTGGCCGGCACAGTGCGGCGCGGCGACGTACGCCTCATGCGGGCCGCGATGATGCTGACCGATCTGCGCGGGTTCGGTGAACTGTCCGACCGGCAAAGCCCCGACCATGTCGTGGCCGCCCTCAACCGGATGTTCGATGCCATCGTGCCGGCCGTCGAGGCGGAAGGCGGCGAGGTGCTAAAGTATATTGGTGACGGGCTGCTGGCCGTGTTCGATGCCGATCGCGACGAGGCCGAGGCGCGCCGTGCCGCCTTGCGTGCCGCCGAGGCCGCACTCGATGCGCTTGCGACCCTGCGCGACGGTGACAGGGCTGCCTTTGAGGTCGGCGTCGCACTTCATGTTGGGGAGGTCGCCTACGGCAATATCGGCGGCGGCGACCGGGTCGACTTCACGGCGATCGGCCGCGATCTCAACGTGCTCGCTCGCGTCGAGCGCCTGTGCAAGACCTACGACACGCCGCTGATCGCCACCGACACCTTCCTCCACGGCCTGGCGCATGCCCTCGAACCGCTCGGCATTGTCGCCCTTCGCGGTTTCGCCGAGCGTCACGCCTTGTTCGGGTGTCGCAGGACCGCGCCTGTCGAAGCACCGGCGGTCTGACGTCGAGACGATATCTGGCACCACCGGCGCGGAGATCCAAAATTCTCAAATCATCGCGTTGGGAGATCGTTCGCATCGCGAAAGACCGTTGGTGGGAATAAAACGCATCCCGTAGCATCTCCCTAGTCGCAAGGAATCGCCACGGGTCCGGTGCCCTCGAACGCATCGACGCCGACGAACTTTGAAGGGAGAGACCATGCACGGATTGGACAGACCGATGAACCGCCGCCTCCTGTTGGGCGGGCTCGGGCTCGGCAGCCTTGCCGCCGCGATGCCGGCCTGGGCCGCGGGCTCGGTGAAGCTGCCGCTACCCGGCGGCCCGGATGTGCGGGATCTCACGACGGCCTTTCCCGGCAAGGGCGAGATGATCCTCCAGCGTACCCATCCGCCGCTGCTGGAGACGCCGTTTGCGGTGTTCGATGAGGGCGTGTTCACCCCCAACGACCGCTTCTACGTGCGCTGGCACTGGGCCTCGATCCCAACCGAGGTTGATGCCGGCACCTTCCGTCTCAAGGTCCACGGTCATGTCGAGAAGGAACTCTCGCTCTCCCTCGATGCCATCGCCGGCCTGCCGCGCTTCGAGATCGCCGCGGTCAACCAGTGCTCGGGCAACTCCCGCGGGCTGTTCGAGCCGCGGGTTCCCGGCGCGCAATGGGCCAACGGCTCGATGGGCAACGCCCGCTGGACCGGGGTACGGCTGAAGGACGTGCTCGAAAGGGCCGGGGTGAAGGCCGGTGCCGTGCAGGTGCGTTTCAGCGGCCTCGACGAGCCGGTGGTCGACGACGCGCCGGACTTCAAGAAGTCGCTCGATCTCGACCACGCCAACAATGGTGAGGTGATGATCGCGTACGCGATGAACGGCGAACAGCTGCCGTTGCTCAACGGCTTCCCGCTTCGTCTCGTGGTGCCGGGCTGGTACTCGACCTACTGGGTCAAGATGCTGTCCGACATCGAGGTGCTGGACAAGCCCGACGATCAGTACTGGATGAAGACCGCCTACCGTATCCCGGACGTGCCGGGCGCCAACATCAAGCCCGGCCAGACCGGCTTCAAGACGGTACCGATCAACAGGATGGTGCCGCGCTCCTTCGTCACCAACCTGACCGACGGCGCCAAGGTGGCGGCCGGAACGCCGGTGGCCATCCGCGGTATCGCCTTCGGCGGCGATTGTGGGGTGAAGGCGGTGGACTTCTCCGGAGACGGCGGGGCGACGTGGTTCCCGGCGCAACTCGGCAAGGACGAGGGCCCCTACAGCTTCCGCCGCTTCGAGGGCAGCCTGCCGGCACTGGCCTCCGGAACCCACACGGTCAGGGTCCGCTGCACCAACACCAACGGCGTGGCGCAGGGCATGGACCGGGTCTGGAACGCCAACGGATTCATGCAGAACGGCATCGAGACCGTGTCCTTCCAGGCCGCTTGAGGAGATTAGCCATGAACCCGATCCATCCGGCAGCCCTCATCGCCGCACTCGCCCTGTCTCCCCTGGTCGCGCTCGCCGCCCCGGCCCCCGAGCCGATGCGCTTCACCTCGCAATCGATCCAGATGCCGACCTCCGACCGGATCTTCCCCGACGGGCCGGGGGCCGAGGCGGTCAATAACAACTGCCTCGCCTGCCACTCGGCCGGGATGGTGCTGACCCAGCCCAAGCTCACGAAGGCGCAGTGGACCGAGACCGTGAACAAGATGGTCCACGTCTACAAGGCGCCGGTCGATCAGGCCGACGTGCAGACCATCGTCGACTACCTCACGGCGTTGAAGCCGACGCCCTGAACCCCCGAATCCCGAGGCCGCCGCGTTTTTTCGCCGGCCTCGGGGAATAGACCGCCCTCGCTGGCATCTCCTTGAGGCGATGCATGGCCGGACCGGTCCCGCACGACGCAATCCGATTTCGAACCCGCCCGCACGGCCGGCCCCAGGCCGCCGGACGAGGGCGCATGCCCGAGAGACACGCTTCATGACCCATGTCCGTTCCAGCCTGCGCGCCCTCCTCGCCGGAGCTGCCTTGCTCCTCGCCCAGGGCCAGCCCGGATCCGCCGCCGGTTTCGACGGCGCGATCAAGAACAACGCGCTGGCCCTGAACGCTGCCGGCACAGTCGCCGCGGTGTCGAACAGCGAGGAGAGCGCCGTCATCGTCTACGATGTCGCCAAGGGGACGGTGCTGCGCCGCCTCGACGGCTTCGTGACGCCGCGCAACATCGTGTTCGCACCGGACGGCACCCGCTTCTACGTCTCCGACAGCGGCACCGGCCGGATCACGATCTACGAGACCGCCACAGGCAAGGAGGTCGGCATTCTCGCCGCCGGGCCAGGGGCCTTCGGCACCGTGCTCTCGGCCGACGGGGGCAAGCTCTACGTCAACAACGAGGCCGCGAGCACGCTGACCGTGTTCGACACCAAGACCATGCTCGCGGAGGCCGTGATCCCCGGCTTCGCGCAGCCGCGCCAGGGCGTGAAGCTGTCGCCCGACGGCAAGACCGTGTTCGTGACGAACTTCCTCGGCGATAAGATCACGTTGGTCGACACCGCCACGAACAAGATCACCGGCGAGATCGCCGGGTTCGACAAGCTGCGCGCCATCTCGATCACCAAGGACGGCAAGACGCTGTTTGCCGCCAACAGCGGCCGCAACACCGTTGGCGTGGTCGATGTCGCCGCCCGCAAGGTCACGTCCGAAGTCACGGTGGGCAAAGACCCCTACGGCGCCGCGCTGACCCCGGACGGGCGCTTCGTCTATTCGGGCAACCTCAAGGACAATTCGCTCTCGGTGATCGACACCGGTACACTCACCGTCGTCGCCACGGTGACCGGCCTGAACGAGCCGCGCCAAGCCATCGCGTTCTCGACCGACAACGCCCGCGCCTACGTCCTCAACCGCGATCTCAGCGTCGCCGTGGTCGATCGCGCGAAGAACGCGGTGGTTTCGACGATGAAGCCGTGAAGCGTCGCGCGTCGGGTGCCTACTCGGCTCCCGGCGCGTTCCCGGTGTCGACCCGTCACGAACGCAGGACAAAGACCCCATGCTCGGCCTGTTCCAGCGCAAGGACCGCCTCATCGTGCACGGAAAGGCGCCCTACAACGCCGAGCCGCCGCTCGATCGCCTTCGGGCGGCGTTCCTCACCGACCAGGCCGACTTCTACGTCCGCAGCCACGGCGACATCCCGGACCTCGACGCCGACGGCTACCGCCTGACCGTAGACGGGATGGTCGCCGCGCCGCTCGACCTCTCCGTCGCCGATCTGAAGGCGCGCTTCGCGCCCGTCACCGTCACGGCGGTGATGCAATGCGCCGGCAATCGCCGGGCCGACATGCTGGCTGTGGCGCCGGTTTCCGGCGATCCGTGGGCGCCCGGTGCCATCGGCAACGCGGAATGGACCGGCGTGCGGCTCGCCGACGTGCTGCGCGCTGCCGGCATCGATGCGGATGATGGGCGCCACGTCGCCTTCGAGAGCCACGACCGGATCGCGGACACGGACACGCGCTTCGGCGCCTCAATCCCGCTCGCCAAGGCGCTGGCCCCCGAGACGCTGCTTGCCTTCGCGATGAACGGCGAGCCTCTCGCCCCCGAGCACGGCCATCCCTTGCGCGTGGTGGTGCCGGGATTTGCCGGCATCCGCAGCCCGAAATGGCTCGCCCGCATCACGGTGCAGGACCGGCCCTCCGACAACCCGATGCAGGCCGACGACTACAAGCTGTTTCCGCCCGACGTGACGGCCGAGACCGCCGAGCCGGCCCACGGCATCACCATCGAGGCGATGCCGCTCAACAGCGCGATCTGCGAGCCCGCCCGCGGCGCGGCGTTGAAGGCCGGCCGGCACGCGATCCGCGGCTACGCCATCGCCAGCGACCGCGCGGTCGCCCGGGTCGACGTCTCGACGGATGGCGGCCGCAGCTGGGCGCAGGCCCGGATCGAGCGCGATGCCGACGCGCCCTACGCCTGGACGTTCTGGGAGATCGAGCGCGAGCTGACCGCTGGCGAGCACGAACTCGCGGTGCGGGCCTGGGATTCCGCCGGCCAGACCCAGCCGGCCGCTCCCGACGACACTTGGAACTACAAGGGCTACCTCAGCGCCGCCTGGCACCGGGTGCGGGTGACCGTCGCCTGATGACCCTCACGCCCGGAGCAGGGCGGTGGCCGCGAGGACCGAGATCGCGATCGGCAGGGCCGCGATCCCGACGGTGAGGAGGCGCGGCATCATCGGGATCTCGGCATGGGCGAGTCGCGCCCGGATCGCCCGGTCCCGCCACACGGTGCCGGAGAATGAGGCGATCAGCGTCAGCGACAGCACCTTCGGCGGCCAGACCGCCAGCACCTCCCGCAGGAAGCGCTAAGCGGCCAGGCCGACGCCGAGTCCGGTCCTTGGCGAGCCTCACCCGCGGGTCGTCGGGGGGGGCACGGGTTTCGCAGGCTCGCTCATCCGGGATCCGACGTTGCGATGAGTTCGAGCAGCGCGTCGGCGGCCCGACTGCGGTAGCGCTCCTTGTGGCGCAGCACCCGGAAGGGTCGGCTTGGCAACTCGAACGCCGCCCGCACCAGGGTCCCGGCCCGAATCGCGGCGGCGACCACGGTCTCGGACAGGACGGTGGCCCCGCCCCCGGCCTCGACGGCGGCGCGCACCGCCTCGTTCGAGGGCAGTTCGAGCGTGACCCGGAGTTGGGCCGGGGCGAGGCCAGCCTCCGTGAGCGCCGCCTCGAAGGCCGAGCGGGTTCCCGATCCAGCCTCGCGCAGCACCCAATCGGCCCCGGCGAGGTCTTCGGGTGCGAGGGCGGTCGCCCCGGCGAAGTGATGGTTTGGGGCGACCACGAGAACGAGTTGGTCCCGCGCGATGGTGGTGCTCGCAAGCGTCGGGTCGTCCAACGCCCCCTCGACGAAGCCGAGTTCGGCCTGCCCGGCGCGCACCGCGTCGGCGGCGTCGGTGGTGTTGCCCACGGCCAAGCGCAGGGCGATCTCAGGGTAGGTGCGGCGGAAGGCGACGAGGTGGCGCGGCAACCAATCGCTCGCGATGGTCTGGCTGGCGTAGAGCGCCAGCGTCCCGCGTCGCATGCCGCTGAGGTCGGCGAGCACAAGTTCGGCGGCCTCGGCCCGGGCGAGCACGGCGCGGGCCTCGACGAGGAACACGCGCCCCGCTTCGGTCAGTTCGATCCCGCGGCCAACCCGGTGAAACAGCTTCGTCGCGTGCCGCCCCTCGATGTTGGCGATCGCCGTGCTGACCGCCGACTGGACGAGGTTCAGCGCCTCGGCGGCCCGCGTCACGTGCTGCCGCTCGGCCACCGCCACGAAGATGCGAAGCTGGTCGAGGGTCATGGCTGCCGACGATCCGGCGCGAGGCCGCGGACCTGCGCATCGACCGCCTGCGCGACGGTGAGCAGCCGGGCCTCGTCGGTGCGGCCGGTGACGACGTAGGACATGCCACCATCGACCCAGGAGAAGGCAGCGATGTCGCCCTCGCGGGCGAAGCGGAAGAGTGTGCGGCCGTCGCCGTCACCGACGCGGCTGTAGAGCGTCAGCCGGGTGCCGCGGTCGTCGTCGTACATCAACATCGCCGCGGGCTCGGTGCCAGCCGGCAACAGGCGCCCGCCCATCAGCCGGAAGCCCTGCGCCGAGAGGTCGGGGGCCGCGACCGCGTGACCGAGACGCTTCGAGAGCCACGTCACGAGGTGGGGCTTCTCGTCGGCGCGCACCTCCACCGGATGCACCGCCTCGACCACGAAGGTGCGGAAGGCTGCGACCGCGTCCTGCGTCGCCGGTGCCTCCGCCACCGCCACCGCGGGCACACCGTGCAGGGCATGGCCGACCCAGCCGCCGGCGCCGCCGAGCGCGAGGCAGAGCACGGCCGCAGCCGCCATGGGGAACCAGCTTGCGCCAGGGTACAGGTGTCGCGAGCGGATGTTGGCCACCCGCAGTCGCGCCGGGATCGCCTCCTCGGCGATCGGCGCGAGGCGGGCGCGCAGGCGCTCGCGCAGAACTCGGTCCGTCGAGACTTCAGCCGCACGCGCGGGGTTCCCCGCGAGCCACGCCTCGACCAGCGCCTGCCGCTCCGGTTCAAGGCGGCCGTCGATCAGGCCGTGCAGGTCGTCCTCGCCGACCGGGCGCGGATCCCCGCTCATTTAACCCTCCTCAGCAGGCCTGTCCGGCCCGTCTCCAGAAATCCGCGCATCCGCGTGCGCGCCCGGCTCAATCGCGACATCACCGTGCCGAGCGGCACCCCGAGCACCTGTGCCGCCTCGGCATAGGACAGGTCCTCCACCGCCACGAGGAGCAGCACCGAGCGCTGCTCCTCGGGCAGGGTGTCGAGCCCGGCGAGCACGTCGCGGGCTCCCAAAGCTGCCCCCGGGTCGGCGCTCGGATCCGGCACCTGCTCCAACGCTTCCGCGCCGAGATCGGCGCCGCGCCGGCCCCGGCGCCGGACGGCGGCCAGGAACAGGTTGCGCTCGATCGTGAACAACCACGCCCGCAGGTCGCCGTCGCGGCGACGCCCGGACCAAGCGGACAATGCCCGCTCCAGGGTGTCCTGGACGAGGTCGTCCGCCGCTTCGCGATCCCGAAGCAGCGCGACCGCGTAGCGCCGCAGGGCCGGGATCTGCGGTTCGATCAGGGCGGCGATCTCGTCCAACGACGTGTCCCAATCAGAAGGAGCCGATCCGGGCATTCACCGATCAGGGCTTGGCGATGTGCCACGCACCGTTGAGGAAGCCGTCACCGGTGGTGTCGCCCGGCTTGGTGTCCTTGGCGAAGGTGTAGAGCGGCTTGCCCTTGTAGGCCCACTGCATCGTGCCGTCGTCCCGGGTCACCGTCGTCCAATCGCCGGAGGCCGCCGATCCGGAGGCCGCCGTCAGGGCCGGCCAGTTGGCGGCGCAGGGGCCGTTGCACATCGACTTGCCGCCCATGTCCTTGTCGAAGGTGTAGAGGGTCATGTTCTTGGCATCCACGAGCGCCGGCCCCTTGGCGGTCTCGGCCGTCATGGCGGGCGCGGCGGCCTGGGCGGCCACGGCGGAGAAGGCGACAGCCGCGAAGGCGGTGCGGATCAGCAGATTGCGCATGGGTGAAGTCTCCCGCGGTCGAGCATGACCGCATCGGGAGGGATGCGGAACGGGCGCCTTTATTCCGCGGACACACGAAAAAAGGCGATCCCATCGGCGTGAACGCTTTTTCGGCCCCGCCGCGGAATAAAGCCGGTCCTCTGGCATCCCTTCCATCGACACCGGATCGGGAGGAGGCCGCATGCGCGGAGCATTGGGATTTGCCGTGACGGCGGCGCTGATGGCGAGCGGCCTCGTCGGCGGCCGGATGATGATGCGCCCGACGCTGGCCGCCAGCGAGCCGCCGGCCGCGTCGTCGACGTCGTTCGACGCGATGATGGCGCAGTCGATGACGCGGATGCACGCCGACATGATGGTTCCGCCCTCGGGCGATCCCGACCGCGATTTCGCCGCGATGATGATCCCCCACCACGAGGGCGCGATCGCGATGGCCAAGGCGGAGCTGCTCTACGGCAAGGATCCGGTCCTGCTTCGCCTCGCGCAGGGAATCGTCGTCGAGCAGGGCCAGGAGATCGATGTGATGCGCCGTGCGCTCGCCGGACTTCCCAAAGCGCCGCAGCCATCGACTGGTGCGGCCCATTCCCACGACCACGGTGCGGCCCCCGCCGCCATGCCCTCGGAGACCCGCCGATGAAGACCGCCCTGACGATCCTCGCCCTCGCGCTGCTCTCCGGCCCGGCGCTTGCCGGGCAGGCCCCGGGCGCAGCGTCCGCCCCGGACGTGCCGGTTAGCGGCAAGGATCGGTTCTACACTTCCGACCAGTTCTCCAACACGGTCTCGGTGGTCGATCCCGCCGCCAACACCCTGCTCGGAGTGATCCGGCTCGGCGACCCGACGCCGATGAACCTGAGCCCGCTCTATCGCGGGCAGCTTCTGGTTCACGGCATGGGCTTCTCGCCGGACCACAGGACCCTGCTCGCGGTCTCGATCGGTTCGAACTCCGTGAGCTTCATCGACACGGCGACCAACGCGGTCCGCCACACCGCCTATGTCGGCCGCTCGCCGCACGAAGCCTTCTTCACGCCGGACGGCCGAGAGGTCTGGGTGAGCGTGCGCGGCGAGGACCATATCGCGGTGCTCGATGCCGCCACCGCCAAGGAGACCCGCCGGATCACCGTACCGAACGGGCCCGGCATGACGATCTTCTCGCCGGACGGCACCTACGGCTACGTCTGCTCCAGCTTCAGCCCCGAGACCGTCGTCATCGACACCAAGACCCACACCATCGTCGGCCGCGTGAAGCAGGAGAGCCCGTTCTGCCCCGACATCGCCGCGACGCCGGACGGCAAGCAGGTGTGGTTCACCCTCAAGGATGTCGGCCGCACCCAGGTGTTTTCGGCGCGTCCGCCCTTCGCGCCGCTGAAGACGATCGAGACCGGGCCGATCACCAACCACGTCAACATCGTCTCGACCAAGGCCGGCCAGTTCGCCTACGTGACGATCGGCGGCCTGAACCAGGTCAAGGTGTTCCGCACCGACGACTTCTCTCAGGTCGCCACCATCGCGACCGGCGCCCTGCCGCACGGGCTCTGGCCCTCGGGCGACGGCAGCCGCGTCTATGTCGGCCTGGAGAACGCCGACACGGCGGCGGTGATCGACACCGCGTCGAACACGGTGATCGCTGAGGTGCCGGTCGGGCAGGGTCCGCAGGGCGTCGCCTACGTCCCGAACGCCGTGCCGGAGGGCGACGGAAAGCAGAACCTCCAGCCGCTGGGAGCCGCCGGCAAGACCAGCGCGCTGACGCTCGCCGGTTCCGATGGCAAGCCGGCGACGCAGGTCACCCTGTTCGACCAGGGCGTGCTGCAGACGCTGCAGGCCGCGGTCACGGGACTGCCCCCGAAGATGCCCTTCGTGCTGGCGCTCGCCGCCGATCCGAAGGGAGCGACCGGCCTGGAGCCGCTCGCCGCCTTCATGACCAACCCGGCCGGCGCGGCCATCGTCAACGCGATCGGTCCGATCCGACAGTTCACCCGCACGGATGCCGGCGCTAGCCGGCGCTACCTCGTGGTGGTCTCGGGCAAGCCCGGTGAACTCGGCAGTGTCGTCCAGATGCAGACTGTGGATTGATCGAGTGGGGGGCGCTAGTTCGGAAGGCGAACACTCATAAGAGTACCTTGGCGGCGCGAGCCCAGTTTCGATGTCTGCTTTCGAGAACGACGTCGGACTGCTTCTACGGCGCAGTTGGGTCGGTAGGAGATCGTCCGCTTTTTTGGCAGTTCTGCTCAGGAGCAGACCGGCGGCTTTCGGCCAGAAGGAGACCTAAAAGGACCGTCGTCTGGCAGGGGGGCATCCCGTTTCTGCCAAGCGACGGGCTCACCGGTGAAAAGCTGAACGTTCGCCAGGGCCAGCGCGTCCGCGATTGGGGCGTTGCCCTTAAAGATCAGCAACTAGTCGATCTCTGACAGTCCCGCCAAGCCGGGGAAAGGTCGGCCTACCGCTATTCGTTCTATTTTACTGGGTGAATTTCATTTTATGCAATTTACTATCGTGAAATCACCCTTTTTTTGTAATTCTAATCAGCCTCTCCAGCACGCTTGTTTGTTTTTCTATAAGAGTTATAGTCATATTATTTCGACCACGCTTGCGGCTTGTATGATCTTTGTCATCGCTGTAACCTTCCGGGCTGGATTTTTCTTCACCGGCCGAATTGTTATATTTTTCCTCAGTCTCTGTAAAATAATATCCTGGCTGATCTGCAACAAGTTCCTCTAATTGTTCCAATCTGCTCGTAATTCTTTTTACGTAATCAATAAGATTCGATAACTCTTCCGAATTAAGGACGCTAAAAGAATCGTCCATTAAGTATTTAACATAATCAATATGTTGTTTGATTTGGGACTTGCACGCATCGCTGATCGATAATGGCTCCGTTCCTCTCGAGCCGCTCTGCTTAACTATTACACCCAGCCGAACAAGATCGGCCACGACGTTACTGACAGTGCTTGGCGAGCTTCCTGTTTTCAGCGACAAATCTTTTGCAGTTGAAGAACCGTGCTCACTCAGGCGCCATATAATGTTTTGCGCAAGCCGGTTTTTCGAAAGCGCGAATGCTTTGTCTAACACTGAGTGATTTTTACGTCGCAATGCTCCAAGTAGTTGATCTAATTCTTGATAGATAGCCCCGCTCTTGCTTGAAATGGTTGACCCTACTCTTACCGGAACCGGAAGCGAAGCTTGATCGTCGTCTGACATGACATTGGTTCCTGTCACCAGCGGAAGAGGCCAATTTAAGGAGAAATGATTGCGAACCAATTCACGGTCGAACTGGTCAACTTGCGAACTGGTTCAGAAGGAAAATGAAGTCCTTGCTGGAGGTGCCGCCGTGCAGCCCTTCGCGCACGCGCGCACCTACCCGTCCGCCATCAGGCAGCACGGCCTGTCGGCCATCCTTAGGGTCTCGGACATCGGTGTCGTGGCTGGCGGGCAGGCGGACCCCGGCATCGGCGCGCCGGATCGATGGGCGGAAGGTTGGGCATGCTCAGAGCCGCGGCCCATCGCGCTCCATGGGCAGGCATGGGGATCCATGGGCATGGGACGGGGGGCATGGAGCGTGACCAGGGGGCTGCCGGTCCCATCCTCGGCCCATGAGGAGCCCATGGGGCCGTGGCCGGTCATGGCCTGATATCAATGGGTTAGGCCGTCCGCGTCGAGGGCGGCAGGCCCATGGCTGTCCCATGGCCTCCCCATGGGGCGCATGGGCCCTGGATAGTATCAGCGGCCAGACAGGCCCCGGTTGGCGAGGAACTTCCCGAGGCGCTGGCGCACGGCCTCGACGAACCGGATCGGCAGGTCCTCCTACGTCTTCCGCACGATGCCCTGGAAATCGAACCTCGACCGCCGGCACTTCTCCTGGCGGTAGGCGGCCACGAGCAGGCAGGGGGCGGAGAGGTTGTGGACCAGGCGCGCGCCACGCCGGCGCGGGCCGGTCGCCTTGGTCCTCTTCGGGCGCTCCCAGATCGCCTGCGTCCCGTACACGCTGGCGAAGAACACCGGGCGGCGCTTGGCGTCCC
This sequence comes from Methylobacterium sp. 092160098-2, assembly GCF_028920805.1. Taxonomy (NCBI): domain Bacteria; kingdom Pseudomonadati; phylum Pseudomonadota; class Alphaproteobacteria; order Hyphomicrobiales; family Methylobacteriaceae; genus Methylobacterium; species Methylobacterium sp. 092160098-2. The sequence continues at coordinate 3,496,828 of NZ_JAQPZJ010000001.1, forward strand.
TTGCGCGGGTGGTGCGACGGACGGCCCCGCCCTTGCCCTTGGGGGCGGCGCGGCGGGAAAGGCCCCTCAGGACGTTCCGGCGCAGATCCCCGGAGGCAGGGTCGACCAGCTCCTCGGCCACGGGCATGAAAAGCCACTTTTCGCCGGGGCCGATGTTGCCCAGGACGCGGGTGCCCCCCCCGGATCTGGAAGGCGTAGTACGCCGACTGCCGGTCCAGGATGTAGATCCTGGCGGTCATGTCGCCGTTGAGCCTGGCCCGGGTGTAGCCGAAGGCGTTCCGGACCGTGAAGTCCACGGGACGGTCGAAGACCTTCTTAGCCTCGTCCCGCAGCGCGTCCCGGGCGGCGAAGACGACGCCGTTGAGAGAGTAGCTCGCCGCGAACGGAATCACGTCCTTGGCGAACCCCCCGAGCTGGCGGGCCCAGGACGTAGTGTTCACGCGGAACTGGAGGGCGACGAGGGGGCGGTCAGAGATGCCGGCATCGTGCCAGGGCGGCCGGGACCGGACGAGGGTGGGTCTTGAGCACCCACCCCCTCGGGTCAGTCCTGACGGGGCGCCAGCCTGTCCGCCACGGCCGCGTGGATGGCTTCGCGCCGGAGGGAGACTCCTCCATGCGATCTGCCCCTGAGGGCCCGCGCGGCGCCCCTCAGGACGTCGTGGAGGTCGACATGCCGGCGGACTGCTCCCTGGCCTGCCGGGGGGCGCAGGGCATCCCGCAGGGCGTCGACGATGGCCGCGTCGAGCTGGCGGGGGTCGGGGGCGCCGGCGTCCCTGAGGGCCTGCCTCTCCGCCCTCTTACGGGCGCGGTCGGCATCGCGACGCGCCGCTCGCGAGGACGGGGCCGGGACAAGGGAGGCCATGGACATTGAGGGCGACGGGGACGGGATCATGGGCCGATCCTGCCGCCGGGGCTGGCAAGGGACCAGGGGCCTGAAACGATGACACCCGCCGCGGTTTCCCGGCGGCGGGTGTGTTGTCCTGGCGGACAGTGTGCTGCACCGAGAGCCAGTCCCGGACGGCTCGCGCCGCCCATCGCCTCAATGTAGACGGTTCGCCGGCGATGGACAATGGCCCAGCATCCGAATGGGGTGACGGGGACGAGGGGCCGGGCGGGGCTTGAGCACCGGCTCCTGGGTTGGCAGGCGACCCACCAGCACGCCATCCTCGAGTTCGCCCTGCAGCATGAGGACCGCGAATTCGAGTGCATCCCGGCGGACCTGGAGACGCATGAGCCTGCCGTGCTCTGACCGCTGGTGATTGGCTAGGTCGTGCCAGAACAGGCGTTGGAGGCGCTGCGAGTGGTCCGAGTAGCGCTGCCCGGCAGGGAGAGGCCGTTCGGCGGTGAACTGGCCGTACAGGCGGGCCAGGTCGGTGTTCTCGTCGGCCTCGACCCAGGCCGGGATGTCGACGGGGGCGCGTTCGGGGGCATGGATCGGGGCGGCGCCGCTGGTCCGGCAGGGGGCATAAGGGGGGACCATTAGATGGCGTGACACATCTTGAACACGGGCGGAGGACTCGTCGGCCTGTTCGGTGGCGGTGGCGGCAGCCCTGGCGGGGATCTCCGGGTTCGCCGCGAGGGCCTTGTAGACCGTGCCCCGGGCGCAGCCGACGAGGCCGGCGATCTCGGCGAGCGGGATCCCGTCCGCGAGCATCTGGCGGGCGACGCGGGCGAGCAGGGCGCGGGTGTCGGACTGCTCCTCGCGCGTGACCCGACCCTCGCGCCGGCGCTGGGCGGCCTTGCGCTCCTTCGCCGCCACCGCCTGCCCGGCATCGTCGCCGGGGCGCAGGTACGTCATGCCGGCGGCGTCGGCGAGCTCCGGCGTCAGACCCAGGTCGTCGATCACCTTGGAGTTGGACGGGCTGTACAGGACGCTGACCTCCCGGCCGTCCCACATCGTTCTCTCGCCCGCCTCGTGCCGGCGCAGGCGCCGCTCGACGCCGGACAGGTAGCGGGCGAGCTCGTCCTCGGGCAGCCCGAGGAGAGGGGCCAGCCTGGCCGCCCAGGAGGCAGCGTTGCCGCCCTGGCCCATGTGCGACCAGGCGGTGGCCACGTGGTAGGCGATCAGGTCGCGGCGTCCCTCCAGGCCGGAGTGGCCGAGATGGCGGGCGAGCCGCGTCAGGTCGGCCACGATGGCGCCCCAGCGGGACATGCTCGGGCGGGGATTGGCGGCGGCCGCGGCCTTCGGGGCAGCGGCCCGGGATGCCTTGAACGCCCGTGCCGCGTCCCGGGCGAACGGCAGGACCGAGGTGGCCAGCTTCTCGAAATCGACGCGTTCGGCCTCGTCGAAGGAGGCGGGCCAGACGAGGCGGACGACGGTGCCCGACTTGGGATTGACCGAGCCGGAGAGCCGGTGGACGCGCGTCACGTCGCGCACCGCATGATCCAAGGCGAACCCGGCCCACACCCGCGCCGCGCGCTCCTCGCACGCGCGCACGCGATCATCATGCCTGGCGTGGCGCGAGTGGATCACCGTGCCGTCGGCGGCGACGCGGGGGCCGTTCAGATAGCTGATGACCGCCTTCACGCGTTGCCGGGCGCCGGGGCACATGCCTTCGAAAACCCATACCGGCCACAGGCCGCGGCCGCTGTCGAGGATGTAGCTCGGGAACGGAATGCCCTCGCTCTGGAGCCGGGCGAGCAGGATCTCGGCCACGACGCGGCGATCCATTGCCTCGAAGGGCGAGCCCTTGCGCAGCTCGGCGTCGGCCCACACGGCCCGGATGGAGGCCAAGTTGGCCCCGATCCGACGCTCCTCGAAGGTGTTCAAGGTGACAAAGCAGGCCTGATCGACGGCCTGCGTCCACCGGCGGAACGCGGCGGGGTGCATGGCCTTTGGGCTGCGGCAGTCCTTGTCGAGCAGGATGACGTCGGCGCCGGTACGGCCGCGCGGATGCAGGAAGTCGAGGTGCGCCAGCTTCAGGCCGCGCGCGTGATCCCGCTGGGCGTTGCGCCGGTTGTGCCGGTCCGGCGCCCACTGGCGACCGAGTTCCCATTCGTCGCGTTCGGCCTCGTCCATGTCGGCGCAGTACAGCGCCTCCATCTCCCCGGCCGGGAGGGGAGCGTAGACGTGCTCGATGAAATCGGGGGCGGGTTCGGGAGCCTGCTCGGCCGCTGAGACGGCATCCACGCTGGCGACAGCCGAAACCCTGGCGCGCCGCGCGGCTGCCACTGCAGAGCGCGCGCGAAGCTCGGCCGAGAGAGCGCTCTCAGCAAGGAGGAAGTCCGGGGTCTCGGGGGTGACGTACGCGGCGGGGTGCATTCTCGGTCCGGGACGGAAGCTCGTCGCCGGGGCAGCACACCCGTCGACCTGAATAGATTTGACCGTCCTCCCGCCTCGCACAAGTCCGCCGCGGCCGCCGTGAAGGCCCTCGGTTAACGCCGCCGAGGCCGCCGATCCGGCCTGCCCCGACGCCTTCGCGTACCGCCCGCCCGCGCCCCTGGAAGCCCACCGCGGCCCCGCCCCGAACTGATCTGGCGACTCCGCGCGCCCAGCCCCGAGACCCCCCGCCAGGCCAATCCTAGAGTCTCGGACCCCGTTAACGCGAAACAGCGTAGACGTCGCCCCGGGTGGGCGCAGGCCGGCCGCGGCGGGCGGGATCCGGGGCCTGAAGAACCGAATCGCCGGTGCTTCGCGACGAATCGAGCGGAGGTTCCACGCTCTTACCGTGCGCGGTCCCGCGCCGTCGCGATCATCGAGCCTGCATCCACCGCAGGCAGCCCGATGTCCGCCCCGTCCCCCGTCCCCCCTGACGTCCGTGTCGACCGCTCCGGCGGTCTGCGCGCCATCGCGACGAACCACGCGGTGCGCCGCTACGTCGAGCGCTCCCTCGGCATCGGCGAGGACGCCCTCGCCGGACTCGACGACGCCAAGGCGGTCGAGGCGCTCTACGCCGCCGGATACCACGTGAAGGCCTAGAGGGACCGGCTCGCCTACTTCGGCGGCGTTCGCGCCCCGCTTTCCGGGCATCTGATACGATGCAGGCAATCGGTAGCTAACCCGTCCTCGCTTCCCTCAGGGCCGGAGGCACGAGCCCCGGCCCGCCTCCCCGGACGCCTCCGAACTGCTCGGCGACGAGATCGTCGAGCCCCTCGCCGTATGGGAACAGCGTGGCCGCTCCTGCCGCCTCCTGCTCGCGTACGCACAGACTGACGAGCTGGCGGTGGAGCTCCGGGCGTGGCTCAAGGTCGACCCGGCCCGGGCGATCCATTGCGCCGTCTACCGGGTGCCGGGGGAACTCCACCCCCGCTACGCCGGGCGGACGCCGACGCCGGCGGATGTCGAGGCCGCCCGTGCCGACCCGGCCGGCGTGGCGCTGGGCCTGATCCGCGAGGACCTGGCGCGCCGGGCCGCCTAGTCCCCCGTCCCCACGTCGACGATCCCCTGCGCGCAGCCCGGCGAGGTCCCGAAGATCTCCTGGCTGCGCTCGTTGAACACGAGCCGCCCCAGCCCTCGCAGGTCGATGAGGATCAGGCCCATCGACCGCGCGGCCACCCCCGTCCCGGTCCGCGCGTGCCACTTCCCGGTGCGGGTGTCCCGGGTCTCGCAGCGCGCCGAGACCGCCCACTCGCCGGCGCCGGTCCGCCGGAACATCAGGTTCATCGTCAGCTCGTGGCTGCCCTTGCGCTCGACCGCGTCAGCCGACCATCGAGGCTGATCCATCGGGCCAGCCGTCGCCGGCCCGGCCACCGCGAGGGCGGCCAGGGTGAGGATTGTACGCATCACACTCTCCTGTTGACACTTACCGGGTGCGCCCGCCTGAGGCCGACATGCGGCCGACGCGGGGCTCACGCCTCGAATGCTAGGACCGCTCGCGGCTTCCGTTCCCATCGCGCGCGGTTTGTCATTTTGACTCCGGATCGCACGTGCTTTGTCCGGCGCGCACGCGGTTTGTCACTCGATGGCTTCGGAGAGCCATGCCCTCCGCGAATGCCGTCTACCGGGGTTCGCCGTACCAGGGGAGGCTGTCGAGGATCGCGTCTGCCTCCTCGTCCATTGGGGGCGTGTACGGCGCGGCCGGCGGCGCCGGCGGCGCCGGCGGCACGGGCTCGGGCACGTACTGCGTGCCGAGGCGGTAGAACCGCCCCTCGGTCCGGACCCACCCATCCCCGCGTGCGATCAGGGGCGACGTCCACGCGAACGTGCTGCCCAAGCGAGGATGCCCGGTGACGTACCCCTTGAGGCTCGGCAGGTCCGTGCCGGGGTACGTCGTCTCCTCCCACTTATCGATGAACGGGGCGTCGGCGAGATCCGCGGGCGACGGCGTCCAGCCGGAGGCCAGCAGATCGGCGTCGCGGGCGCGGTAGCGGTTGCGCTCCGCGATCTCCGCCAGGCTCATGCGGCGCTGTCTCATAACTGAACCCCCCTGCTGTAGTGGATGTCGATGCACCGCCCCAGTCTGAGGAGGCCGCTGGCATAGCACCATGCCCACCCTCGGATTTCGCCGCCCGGCTCGTCCTCGATCATCTGGACCGTGCTGGTCGTCACCCTGGCCCCGTCGGGGTAGCGGGGGTGCCCGGTGATGATGCCGGTGAGCACCGCGCCGTCCGCTGACCGGTCGTCGGGTTCGAGGAGCCACTCGTCGAGCAGCGGCGCCTCGGACAGGCGGTACAGGTCCGCAGGGAGGCGGCCGGGGTAGCGTTGCCTCAGCGACATTCGATCCCCCATGCCGAGCCGTCCGGATCGAAGTAGATCCTTCGGCAGCGCGTGACGTTCATGCCCCCGGCGGTCACGAAAGAGGTGTGTCGGTACGGGTCGAAGAAGAGGCGCTCGCCCGTGCCGATGCCGTGGGGGAGATACTGGCGATTGCCCCGGGCCCAGGCGCACACCTCCCTCTGACCCTTGGCACGGATGCGCTCGACAGCCGCGACGCTGACGACGAGCGTGACGTCGCTCAGGCAGGCCTGGGAGGCGTGGTACAGAACCCGGCCGTTCACGCGCACCGACCACTGGCGCTTGCGCGTGTGCCAGTAGACGTCGAACAGGTGCGGTCGGGTGTAGTACGCGTAACCGTCGATCACGACACGCCTCCCATCCTCTCGGGGTGGGTGAAACAGGCCGCCCTGCAGAGGACGCTGGCCTTCCGGACCGCGAGCTCGGGCTCGATCAGCCCGCGCAGGAGCTCGCGCTCCAATTGGTACGTGAATAGGACAGCCGCGGCGGCAGTGCCCTCGTCCACTTGCCGGAGCTCGATGCGGTTAGACACGAGCCGGCGGTTGATCAGGATCAGGCGCTCCGGGCGCACGGGCTCGATGAGGGAGATCGTCATGACGGCCTCCATCAATGGCGAGCGACGGGAGCCGAGTCCCTCGCCCGGAGGAGTCGGGCCACCATGCGCTGGAGCCGGCGGACCGACCCGCCCCGCCACGCGTCCTGCAGCACCGAGAGCTCCTCGCGGTCGAGGTCGCCCCAGCGCTCGTCGAGACCGAGCTCACGGCACGCCTGGCGGGCCAGCGCGGGGGCCAGCAGGCCGAGGTGCTCCGGTCCGGGCTCGTCGACGCGCACGACTGTCATGCGGTCGAGCAGGCTCGACGGGATCGGGTCCGTCGAGTTCGCCGTGAGCACGTGCACGACGTGCCCCAGGTTGAGGTCGTGGAGGTAGTACGGACTCCTCCACGCCGACGCCGTGGATCGCTCCAGCAGCCCGTGCAGGATGTCGTACGGGTGGCCGCCCGAGGTCCTCGAACCACCAGCCTTATCGGCCTCGTCGTAGCACGCGAGAGCCGTCGACAGGCCCGACGACGACAGCAGGCCTTCGACGAATCCGTGGTGCGACGACGACCAGCGGATGCTCGTCCCGCCCAAGGCATTGTCGGACGTCGTGTCCAGGGCGTAGCGCCCGAACGGCAGGCCAGACACGGCCGCGATCCGCCCCGCGTGACGGGACTTGCCGGCACCGGCGGGGCCAACGGTCAGGATCGCCGCATGCCCCCAATGGGACCTGCCGCCCTGGCTCGCGCGAAGGGCGCGCGTGACCGGCGCGAGCCAGGGCGCCTCGGCGTTGAGCTCGGCTTCCCAGGCGTTCCAGTCCTCGGGGACCGCGACGCCGGGCAGCAAGGCGCCCAGGCGCTTGCCCAGCGCGCGCTCGACTTCCTTCCGGTTCTCGCCCTTGCCGATCGAGTCGAGGATGCCCCGCGGGAACACGATGGCTCCGGCGGTTGCCGGGCGCTCCTCGTCGAGCAGGTCGGCCACAACGCGCTCGGCGCGGTCGAAGTCCTCGTCGCGGGGATCGTGGCTGGTGTCGTCGCGGACCGCGCCGAGCGGAGGGTTCGCGTCCACTCCGCGCATGAACTCGACGACCTCCGCCCTGGCGCACAGGTCGAGCCAGCCGGTGTCCCTCGCGTTCTTGCGGTGAACCGGGACGTCGGTCCGGTACAGGCCCAGGGCCTGCTGGTGCGCGTAGTAGGAGAACTCCGACGCCGTCACCGACAGCGCCCGCTTCTTGGCCTCGTCGGGCTCCGAGATCGAGGCGACGTCGCACGCATGCATGACGATGCATGACGATGCGTAGTCCCCGAGCCACGCGGCTATGAACCGGGCCCGCGCCGCGATCTCCTCGACGGCGTCGTAAACCTCGACCGCAAGGTCGCGGTCGTACACGTGGCGCTCGCAGGCCTGGACCAAGGTCAGGGCGGCGGGCAGCGTGACGCCGCCGTGCCGGATCGCGTCGAGGCACGCCCGCACGTCGGCGGGCAGCCCCTTGCGCTCCAGCGTGGCGACCCACTGGCCCGCGTCCATAAACGCGTTGTTCCAGACGAGCGGCCATCCGAGGCGAAGCTGGTCGACGGTCGCCGGGTAGAGAGTGTTGGCGGGGGGTGCGAGCGCTAGGTCGCTCGCGCGGGCGCGCTGCGCCCGACGATGGTCGTCGGTCATGGCCAGGGACTCCAATGCCCATGCCGGCCAATGCCAGCGGGGCAGGTGAAAGGGTCTACAGGATCCGCCTTGAGATCCGGTTAACGGTGGGTGGGATCCAGCGCCCTTAGCCCCCGGAGCTCCACCAGGGCGGTCGTGGCGTCGGTGAACAGGCTGTCTGCCCCGACGGCGCGCTGGGCGTCGAGATACCGTGCCGCGGCCCGCACAAGGGCGGCGAACTCGCGCGCGTCGTGGCGCCGGGCGATCCTGACGACGGCGGCGAGGGCGTTCGGGGGCAGCCCCTGTTTCCGGACGCGGTCGCGCGCCGTGGACCGCCGGTTCATGCCCGTGAGATCGGCGACCGCGGAGGACCAGTCGTCGCCCCAGACCCCGCCGGCGAGCGTGTCGAGGGCCTCGACGAGGGCGATGCCGTAGGCCTCCCTCGGGATCGGGATGCGGCCGTCGGGTCCGTCCAGGTGAGGCTCGCGGCCGACGTAGACGAGCTCGCCTTCGCGGCCGTCGACCCAGGCCCGGCCAAGGCGGATGTCGCCCGGCTCCGGCACCGACGGGGCGACGAGTTCCAGGCGGACGAGGGGGGTCATGGACGGTCTCCATGCGGGGGACGGCCCTGAGCCATCGCCCGCGCCCCCTCGTGCCCGGCGTGCCCCGCGTCGGTCAAGGCCGCCCTGGACGAATCCCCCGCCATCCCAGAGGATGCCGGCCTTCCTCCCGGGCCGGCCGGCCCGGGAGCCCGCGTCGGCCGGCGCGGGGGCCCAGCCCGGGGGCCTTGTCCGGGACGCAGGGGGTCCGCCGTGGCAGTGCGGGCCCCTTTCTCGTGGCTGGGGGGACTAGGCGAATCCGGAATTGGTGCTTCGATCGTGATGGCTTTGCGGACGCCCCGACTGGCGGGCGCGGCGGGGTGACGATCCAGCCTGACGGAGGCCGAGATGCGCTGAGCTCCCACGCTCCCAATCCCGGCCGTCGCCGGGAGGCTTTCAAGGGCTCTGTCCAGGTGGCGGAGCCCTCCCTGATTCCTGAGGGGGGAATGAAGTGATCGAGCAGCCCAAGCACCCGGCACGCCTGATGCTGTTCTACGACCTGGTGGCAGGCCTGGAGCGCGTCCGCGCCGCCGGCCACGTCAGCCGGAAGACCTGCCCGGAGACCGGGCTGCACCTCCACTGCTACACGCAGCGCTGCGTGTACGACCAGGGCTGGGACACCTCTCCCTGCTGGCCCGCGGCCTCATCGTCGACCCGGCCGCGCGCGCCGTCGTCGCGACGCCGTTCCCGAAATTCTTCAACCTTGGCGAGGGCGGCCGCACCGCCCCGGCCGGCCCGTTCGAGGCCTACGACAAGCTCGACGGCAGCCTCATCGTCGCCTTCTACTTCTCCGGCCGCTGGCGCGCCGCGAGCAAGGCCGCGTTCAACAGCTAGCAGGCGGCGTGGGCGCAGGCGCGCCTCGACGCGATGGACAAGCACTCCCTGATCCCGGGCGCCACTTACCTGTTCGAGGCGATCTACCCCGAGAACGTCATCGTGGTCCGGTACCCGGTCTCGGGGCTGTACCTGCTGGCCGCCTTGCATGAGGACGGCGTCGAGTTTGACTACGGTGAGCTGTCCCGGGCCTGCATCGCCACCGGCCTGCCGCTCGTCGCCAGCGAGGGGTTCGACAGCATCGCCGACATGGTCACGCGGGCCGCGACGCTGCCCGGCGACAAGGAAGGCTTCGTCGTTCGGTTCGAGGACGGCACGCGCCTCAAGATCAAGGGCGAAGAGTACAAGCGCCTCCACAGCCTGATCAGCCGGTGCACGCCCCTGGCCGTGTGGGAGATCCTCGCCGCCGGCGGCAACCCCGACGCGATGCGCCGCGAGCTACCCGAGGAGTTCTGGGCCGACTTCGACCAGATCTACGGGATCCTCACCGAGCGGTTCCTCGACCTGCTGGGGAACCTGCTGACCGTGGCCGGGGAGGTGAGCGACCTGTCGGCCCGCGAGCTCGGTCTGCGCCTGCAGGAGATGCCGGCGGACGTGCACCCGTTCCTGTTCGCCTTCCGGAAGGCCGACACGCCTGAGGCCGAGGCCAAGGTGATCCAGTCGATGCTCAAGACGATCCGGCCCACTGCGAACATGCTCAACGGCTACGTGCCGTCGTACGCGATGGCTCGCGCGCTGCACGAGGCTGCCTGACCATGGTGGTGCCCCAGGACGACGTCATCGCCTGGATCGATGAGAACGCACGCCTGCTGCCTGGGCGGCGGGACGAACCCCGCAATGGTCCGCTGCGCCTGTATCCGTTCCAGCAGGCCATCCTAAACGCCATGTCCGAGCCCGACGTAAAGCTCGTCGTCCGCAGACCTGGTCGGGACGCTGACCTACCGGCCGTGGGGACCTTCCATGGTTGAGCGACCCGCGAAACTGTTTGGGGTCGGCGAGTATCATGACGATCTTGGGACTATTCACGGGCGAATAATCCGCGCCACGAGCTCGCGATATCCACAGTTACGCGGGTTATTATTTGGGTTCTGGCAGTGGAAATTCGTTAACCACGTCACCATGTGCCCGGCTTCAATGGCTGGGAGATGCCAATTGGCGAACCTCGACGCGATTTTCGATAGATCCGGTGGCGGCTACTGGAAGTCCCGCTCCGATGACGAGTTGCTCCAGACGCAATTCACGACAGACGACCCCGAGAGCCTCGAAAACGTCTCGGATGATCCGCCGCCGGACGAGGAGGCAGCGGTCGAGTTAGCTTACAACGTTGCCGATCGGGACGCAGGACGAGCGCGGTGTGTGTTCTGTCGGTACCCCAATCACGACAAAGGTGTCGTGATGCTGTTCCGGTCCGGGCAGCGGCGCCTGGTCGGACGTGACTGCGCCCGCCGGCACTACGGCGTCGCCTTCGATGCCATGGCCCGGGATTTCGACGCCGCACAGGACAGGGCCAGCTACGTCGAGCGTCAGCGGCGGGCGGCGTCGGAGCGGCACGACCTCGTCGGACTCCTGCGGGCCATGCGAGCCGACCCGGGGATCCGTGAGTTCGCGGATACCAAGCGCCGCCTTCGCGAATTCATGGGTCCCAAGCTTTGGGAGAAGTTTGTCCGGATCGCAGACCGCGGTGAAATGCTGGACGGTGGCCCCCCTGTCGCTGAGAGACACGGCATGCTCACGGTGCTCGTCGCATCGAGCGATCCAGGAGCAATCTCCGGGGCGGACCTCGTGCGGTCTGGCCCTACGGTCGCTCAGCGGTTGGAAGACATCGAGGCCGAGCTAGAGGCGGTCATCGCGAGCCTGCGGGCCGCCGGCACAAACACTCGGGAGATCCGGACAGGCCTTGTCCGGCTCGTTGACCTCCTGAAGGCGGTCGAGGCCGAACGAGTGAGGATGCGCTCGGTCAGCGCGTTCTTTGAGGACGGGAACCTTGGTCGGATCGCGCACTGGATGCGTTTGAACGGACGACAAGGTATCGCCGTGGATGTCCTGCCGTACCGTTTGGTCGACGATCTGAACCGGACGGAAATCGGGCCGCCGAAGGACTACCTGATCCCGGGCAAGGCCCTGATCGCGGCGATGCGTGAGGCGGTTGTGTTGGCGCCCCAGACAAAGCGTCGGAAGGCATCCTGACGGGTTTGGGCAGCTTCGCGAGCCCCTCCCGCACGGCCGCCTCGACCGCCGCGCCGAGGCCGTCGGCCTCGTGCCCGTGCTCCCGGGTCTCGTACAGTGAGGCCGGCTCGCCCTGGCGCTCCACGAGGACCGTGCTTCGCTTCGGGCCGACCATCACCCGAACGACGACGTCCACGTACCGGCCAGCGCCGGGGCCATCCTCGACGGGGTAGAGGATCGACCGCGGGATGACGTCGGACGACAGGCACGCTTGCCGGAGCTCGGCCTCATCGGCGCAGCCGGTGAGCTCAAGCGCCCGGGCCGTCGTCAGCCGGCGGGCGGACCAGGCTTCGAGCATGTCGTGAACGGTCATCGGCATGCGCCGAGACTCGCATGCTTGGAGAATCCCCGTCGAGTGCTACATCTACTGATGGCCCCGGGCAGGGGCTCCCCGCTCCGGCGGGGGTCGACCCATAGGGCCCGCTGTTAACAGTCAGCATCCCCCGTCTCCCCGCTCACGCGGGGTTTTCGGTCCCACCCCTGCCCGGGCTCTTCCACAGCCTCGTCCACGCACGCCGGCGGCCCGCAGGGGCAGCGCCCTGGTTCGGGCGTTGCCGGCGGAAAAGTGGTATCGATGTGGTATCGCCGGGTTTGGCCCCCCGGCGGGGGAAGGCTAACTGCCTAAGAAGATTGGAGCGGGCGATCGGGATCGAACCGACGACATTCAGCTTGGGAAGCTGACGTTCTACCACTGAACTACGCCCGCCCACATGACTGGTCCGGATCCGGCGTTGACGACGGTCGATCCGCCCGGTCCCAGGCCTTCATGTGCGCCAACCGTCTAGCAGTTCGACGGTGATGGCGTCAAACGCATGGGAACCTCTCAGAGCGGCTCCGAGGCCCGAAAAATCTCACGCGAACTGTCCGCGGCACGTGAAAGGATCACGGTTCCGAGGGCGATCTTCCTTGTGCTGCCCGGCGAAGGCGCGATGGGTTCGGATACGCCTTGCGATCCGGTGGAGGCGCTGACCCAGATCTCCGACTTCGCGGCCCGGCATCCGACCACCTGCATGGCCGTGCGCGCGAATCAGCGCGATTTCTGGGTGCCCTGGACGGCCGAGAACTCGTCGTCATGGAGCCGGTCGATCGGAATCCCGGTCCCAAGCGCCGCCTGTCGAGAACAGCCTCCTCGTCGCGTGGCGGCTTGCTCTGGTGGCTCTCCTGGCCCCTTCGCGGTTCAGCCCGGGCCCCGCCCGCTGCGTCGGGCCGCTGGCTGCGCGTCTGACCGACGGTATTCAGGCGACGCGGGAGAGGCTGCCGGTCTGTGCCCCCTGCGTGCCGCGTGCGGAATCGTAGGCGCGATTGCGCAGAGCGGTTTCGCTGGGGAGTTGATCGATCACGTTGCCGGACGCGGGATCAACCACCTGGAAGACGATCGTGCTCGTGTCCGGGTCCTGAATGTAGCGCGCCTTACCGCCGTTTGCGCCGATGTCGAGCTTCACCGCGGGTTCGAGGGGCGCGGATGTGCTCTGGGGCACGGGGGCCTCCTGCGTCACGGCGGCGGCGGCCGTCGCGCCGAGGGCGTCGAGGCCCTGCGGCCCCGGCGTCGGGGGTGTCAGCGGACGGATCTCCATGGCCGGTCTCCTGCGATCCTGTGATCGAAGGATTGAGACGGGCGGCTGCCTAACCAGCGGTTAACAGCAGCAGGCGATCCACCGGATGGTGGCTCGCGGTCCGAGATGCGATGAACATCCCGTTAGCGTTGCGACACAAATCCGTGCGGCTTTCTCCCCGAGAGGCGGCTCGTCGGGCATCTGATCCATTCAGTCGCCACGGTACCGCGGGCCACCCCGTGTCGTCCGGAGTGCGGTTCAGGCAGGTATCTTCCGATGCTCGCCATCGCGAGGCGGGTGCTCGCCGTGCAGGCGACCGGAGACGATCGGGGAAGCGTGACCCGTTTGTCCGCAGGCCTCGCTACAAGATCGTTGCGCGGCTCAATGCCATCCTCGGGCGCGGACCGGTCGACGTCGGACGCGCCCGCATCATCCTGATCGCATGCACAGCCGCAGTGCTGCCTCCGGTGCCCATTTTCAGGATCGGGATACCCGCTTGCTCAGCAAGGCCGCGTCGGGCGCCTACGGGGCATCTGACAGGAAGCGCCTGCGACTGGAAGCGCTCCGCTCTGTCCAGGCGGATCAGAGAAAGATTTGCGCCCCGATCATCGAACTGGGCACCCCGCGCGCCGTCGGCATCGCCGCGGATCAGATGCGTGCGGCGATGCGCGGTACCAAGGGCGCCCGACCCGGAGCGGTCCTCGACATCGAGGCCCCGTGCGGTGGAACGCCGGGGCGGAACGGCGGCACGCCCGCATCCGGATCGGACCGGGCGTGCCTTGGCCTCACTCGGCGGCGTCGACGTAGAGCTTGCCGCCCTCGGCCAGGAACTCCTCCGACTTGGCCCGCATGCCGGCTTCGGCCTCGGCCTTGGACATCGCGGGCGACGCGCCCACGACTTCGCCGGCTTCCTCCATCGCCAGCACCTCGGCGCGCAGATCCTGGGTGATCTTCATCGAGCAGAATTTCGGCCCGCACATCGAGCAGAAATGCGCGACCTTGTGGGCGTCTTTCGGCAGGGTCTCGTCGTGGTAGCGGCGGGCCGTATCCGGATCGAGGCCCAGGTTGAACTGGTCCTCCCAGCGGAAGTCGAACCGGGCGCGGCTGAGCGCGTCGTCGCGCAGCTGCGCGGCCGGGTGGCCCTTGGCGAGGTCGGCGGCGTGGGCGGCGATCTTGTAGGTGATAACGCCGGTCTTCACGTCGTCCCGGTCGGGCAGGCCGAGATGCTCCTTCGGGGTGACGTAGCAGAGCATCGCGGTGCCGAACCAGCCGATCATCGCGGCGCCGATGCCCGAGGTGATATGGTCGTAGCCGGGGGCGATGTCGGTGGTCAGCGGGCCGAGGGTGTAGAACGGCGCCTCGCCGCACTCCTTCAGCTGCTTCTCCATGTTGACCTTGATCTTGTGCATCGGCACGTGGCCGGGGCCCTCGATCATCACCTGGCAGCCCTTGTCCCAGGCGACCTTGGTCAGCTCGCCCAGCGTCTCCAGCTCGCCGAACTGGGCGGCGTCGTTGGCGTCGGCGATCGAGCCCGGGCGCAGGCCGTCGCCCAGCGAGAACGACACGTCGTAGGCCCGCATGATGTCGCAGATCTCGTCGAACCGCTCGTAGAGGAACGATTCCCGGTGCCCGGCCAGGCACCAGCGCGCCATGATCGAGCCGCCGCGCGAGACGATGCCGGTGACGCGCCGGGCGGTCAGCGGCACGTGGGCGAGACGCACGCCCGCATGGATGGTGAAGTAGTCGATGCCCTGCTCGGCCTGCTCGATCAGCGTGTCCTTGAAGACCTCCCAGTCGAGCTTGAGCGGGTCGCCGCCGACCTTCTCCAGCGCCTGATAGATCGGCACCGTGCCGATCGGGACCGGGCTATTCCGGATGATCCACGAGCGGATGTTGTGGATGTTGCGGCCGGTGGACAGGTCCATGACCGTGTCGGCGCCCCAGCGGATCGACCAGACGAGCTTCTCGACCTCGTCGGCGGCCGAGGAGGTCACGGCCGAGTTGCCGATATTGGCGTTGATCTTGACCAAGAAGTTCCGGCCGATCGCCATCGGCTCCAGCTCGGTGTGGTTGATGTTGGCCGGGATGATCGCCCGGCCGCGGGCGATCTCGTCGCGCACGAATTCGGGGGTGATGAAGGGCGGGACCGAGGCCCCGAAGCTCTGGCCGTCGGCGAGTGCGGCCTCGGCGCCCGCGAGCATCTTCTCGCGGCAGACGTTCTCGCGATGGGCGACGTAGATCATCTCCTCGGTGATGATCCCCGCGCGGGCGAACTCGTACTGGGTCACCCTCTGGCCCGGGGCCGCCTTGCGGATGGTCCGCTCGGCGGGGCAGGGGGCCACGAGCTTGTCGCCCGCGAAGCCGTTATCCTCGGGCTTCACCGCCCGCGGGGCGACGGCCGCGTAGCCGCGAGCCGCGATCCAGGGCTCGCGCACGCCGGGGAGGCCGGCATTGAGGTCGATCCGCGCGTCGGTCTCGGTGTAGGGGCCCGACGGGTCGTAGACCCGCACCGGTTCCTCCTTCGGATCGGAGAGGACGATCTCGCGGTAGGGGACGCGGATGTCCGGCCGTCCGGCCGGGCTCGCATAGGCCTTGCGCGATCCGGTCACCGGACCCGTGGTCACGGTCTCCGGGCTGCCTTTCACATCCTTGGGGAGAACGGGTGCGTTCATCGTGGGCCTCTCCTCGTGCTGGAGCAGTCCGGTCCACGCGATGGCCGAGATGAGATGGGGCCGCGCGACATGCGACCGCAGGTTCCCGTCCCTCCGCCGGTATGAGCCGGATCAGGTTCAAGGGTCAGGGCAGCGTGCCCAATCTCAGCCCCCTGCGGGGCTCCCCTCGGAACGGTTCCAGACTCAGGCGCGCGGACGGCTTTGTCAATGCTGACCGGGCGCCCTAGAAAACACATCCCGAAAACCGTTCGATCGAACGCATCCGCTTCTCAACCCCACGGCCTCCCCCGCATCGCATGCGTCTCCTCGCCGGCCTCCTGCTCGCCGTGCTCCTGCTCTGCGGGTTGGCCTGCGCCGCGCTCGCCCTCGGACAGCGCCGCTTCCTCTATCCGGGCGCCTTCAGCGCGCCGACACCCTGGCCGGTGCCGCCCGGGGTCGCGACGATCACGGTCGCGACCTCGGATGGCGAGACCCTGCACGGACTGTGGCGGCCGCCGCGGCCGGGCTGCGGCGTCATCGTCAGTTTCCACGGCAATGGATCCCGCCCGGAACCGCACGCGGAGCGCTTCGCCGCGGAGCCGTGGCGGGCGCGCGGCTGGGGTCTGCTGACCGTGGCCTATCGCGGCTATCCCGGCTCGACCGGCAGCCCCAGCGAAGACGGCCTGATCCGCGACGGCCTGGCGGCCGTGAACGCCGCGCGGGCACAGGCGCCCGATGCGCCGATCCTGCTGCACGGCCATTCGCTGGGGGCGGCCGTCGCGGTCGCAGTCGCCGAACGGGTGCCGACGATCGGGCTTTACCTGGAGGCCCCGTTCGACTCGATGATCCACACCGTGCGGCTGCATGTCCCGCTAGTCCCCATCTGGCTCCTGCGCGACACATACCGCTCGGACACGCGCATCCGTGGCGGAACTGCGCCGGTTCTGATCGTGCAGGGACGTGACGACACGGTGGTGCCGCTCAAGTTGGCGCAAGGCCTCGCCGCAGCAGCCGGCCCGCGGGCGCGGATCGCCGTGATCCCGGGCGACCACACGTCCATCCTGGGGGGGCGGGACCGAGAGGCCGAGGCGATGTTCAGAGAGCGTGTCGGTCCGACCTGCCCGCAGCCGGCCGATCAGCAAGGATAGGAGCGGGGGGCGCGTGGTCGGACGGCGCTCGCAGCGCTGGAGCGCCGAGGATCCGGACGCACCGGGTGCGCAGGGCCGGCCCGAGCCGGTCTGCCCGCTCTGTGAGCGCCCGATTCCGCATCGCGCTCGCTCCAGCCTCCATCACCTCACCCCGAAGCTCAAGGGCGGAACCCATCGCGGTACCGTCCGCCTGCACCAGATCTGCCACTCGGCGATCCATGCACGCTACAGTGAGGCCGAGATCGCCAAGCGCCTGGCCGATCTCGAAGCCCTGCGGACCGATCCGGAGATAGCCCGCTTCCTCGCCTGGGTGCGCGGCCGGCCGGACGATTTTCACGCCGCGACGCGTATGACCCGCGCGCGGCGGTCGGCGCGGCGCTAGGTCTGACCGCCGGCGTTTACCGACCGTTCGTCACATCCGCAGGTTGCGGCGATCGCGTTCATCGCCGTCAACCCAAACCGGTCCAGGATCCCTCCGATCGCGAGGGTGGGACGATGGCCGGGGTCGGGGATACGGGTGATCGGCTCGCCTGGGTCGATATCGCCAAGGGGATCTGCATCCTCCTGGTGGTCATGATGCATTCCGTCACGGGCACCGGCGACGCCATGGGCGGGGAAGGTTTCCTCCATCCGGTCGTGGCCTTCGCGAAGCCGTTCCGGATTCCGGACTTCTTCCTTCTGTCCGGCCTGTTCATGGGGCGGGTGATCGACCGCGACTGGCGCCTGTTCTCCGACCGCCGGGTGGTCCATTTCGCCTATTTCTACCTGCTCTGGCTCGTGATCCAGTCGGCCGCCAGATACGGCAAGATCGTCGGCGATGACGGCCCCACGGCCTTCGCGGCGCATCTCGCCCATGCCCTGATCGAACCCTACTCGACGCTGTGGTTCATCTATCTGCTCGCGGTGTTCTCGGTCGTCACCAAGGCTCTGCGCCGCGTGCCCGACGCCGTGCTGCTCGCCGGTGCCGCCGTGCTGCAGATTGCCGACATCCGCAGCGAGTCGACCCTCATCGAGGAGTTCTGCGCCCGATATGTCTTCTTCGTCGCCGGCTATCTGTTCGCCGGCCGCATCTTCGCCCTCGCGGACGCGGCCCGGCACCGGGTCCGGCTCGCCCTGTGCGGCCTCGCCGCATGGGCGTTCGTGGAAGGTTGGCTCGCGCTGACTCCGTCGGGCCTTCCGAATCACCCGACCCTCGCCAGCCTGCCGCTGGTGAGCCTCGCCCTCGGCGCCGCCGGTGCGCTCGCGATCGTGGTGGCGGCGTCGCTCCTCGGCCGCGTCGGGGGCCCGATCGCCGAGGCGGTCCGAACCTGCGGGCAGCGCTCGATCGTGATCTATCTTGCCTTTTCGCTACCCATGGCGGCGACCCGGGAGATCCTCGTGCGCACCGGAGCCATCGCCGATATCGGACTTGCAAGCCTCATCGTCATGACCGTGGCGGTGCTGCTGCCGCTGGTCCTGGAGCGGCTGGTTCGCGGCACGGCGCTCGATCTGCTGTTCGTGCGGCCGCGCTGGTGCCGGCTCGTGGGGTCGGAGTCCCGGACCCGCCCGGTCCTGCAGGCGACCTGAGACGGGCGGCTTCAGCCCTCGAAGGCGATGCCGATCCGGCGGCTGCGGCGCCATGCAACGGCCGCCGCGCGCGGCTCGGCGCCGGCGCTCACGCGGAGCGGGAAGCGGTCCGGCACCACATGATCGCCGTCGACCTCGATCTGGGCGCCGACCTCGGTCGCGTCCCAGACCAGGCAACTGACTTCGCCGCCGTCGAGCAGGACCGCGCCGAAGGTGAAGGCGTTCTTCCGGAAGACGCCGCGGCGATTCTCCCTCATCGACTCCCCCATCCGCACCCGCGGGTCCGCGGAGACGATCTCCGCGGTCCGGGACGATGCCGGATGGGGGTTAACAGGGCAAATACGATCCCTTGCCTGCGCTCTCAGATCGAGATCAATAGTCGTCCGGATCCCCCCTGTAGCGGCGCGACCCAGGCTCATAGTCGTCGTACGGGCGGCGTGCGCGCGGCCGGTCGTAGTCGCGGCCATAGCGATAGGCGTCGCGCCGGTCGTCGTAATCGTCGCTCCGGTACCCGCCGCCGCCGAAGCCGCCACCGCCGGAGCCGCCCGCAGTGATGCGCGGTGCGTACCAGCAGCTCTTCGCCTGGCCCGGTGCGGGATCGCCGAAGGTCTGGCTGTTGCAGGGCACGGCGCCGCCCTGAGGAAACGGCCGACCGTTGGTCCGGCCGGGCACGCCGTAATAGACGTTGGTCGCGTAGGGCATCCGGCAGACGCCGCCTTCCTGGGCGCAGCCGACCAGATTCACCGTGTCGAGCTGATAGACCCGGGCCGGCGCGGGCATCACCGTGCCGCCTCCCAGCATGATGGCTCCGAAGGCCAGAGCGATCCGAATCTGCACGTCCCCGATTCCCCATTGCGTCGCGGTCCGCGTGCCGAATAATCCGGTCGGCGGCTTCCGGCCAGCGGCCGCGCTCGCTATGGCGTCGCGCACGGATCTGTGCGGGCTGTTTTGGCACCGCCATGACGATGATCGGGCGGAGCCACCCGTGGACGAACGGGATAGGGCGCCCCAGGAGGCCTTGATGAGGGATGCGTCCGCGCAGGAGCTTCTGTTGCTCAGCGCGCTGCAGGAATGCCGGATCCAGCTCGACGCGGCGCGCAAGGACGAGGCGGCCCGCGCCGCCGTCCGGGAGGAGCTGGAGGCTGCCCTTCGCCGCGAGGCGGCGCTCTCGGCGGTGGTCGCCGAGGAGCGCGAGCGGACGGAGGCCGTCCGTCTCGTGCTTCAGGCGCTGCTGATGAGCATCGGCTGGTTCGGCCTGCGCCGACGCCTGTTCCGGTCGCGCATCGCCCGGCTGGGCCGCGAGACGCCGGATTCAGGTCCGCAATCGGCCCGCCATTCCGTGCTGCTCGCGGAGGCCCGACGGGTGCTCGGCGCGCCGGTCGTCCAGCCCCCTGCCCAACGCTAGGGCGTATCGGCGCCCGGGATGGGGAACGGGCGCCGAACGCTTCGATAACGGCCCCTTAAACCGCCGCATTTAGCGTGCGGAAACCGTCCTGCGGCGCGCCCGACAGACGCGCTGCGGCGGAACATTCGTAGACGGGATGCATGGCCAAGGGTCGGGGCAGGATTGAGCCGAACTTCGACGTGCCCGAGGGGCGTGTCCGGGATCGCGGCGAACTCGATCTTCGCCTGTCCCGGGAGGACCGTCCCGGGGGGGCAGGAGACGGCGTGGCGAAGCGATCGGGCGGCGGAGGAGCGCGGCAGCCGAACAAGGCGCCGGCGCGGACCACCGGGCGGGCGAAGGCCTCGGGTCGCGGCCGACGCCGGCGGTCCTGGCTCGGCCGCATCGTCTACGGCACCGTCGTCCTCGGTCTCTGGGGGGTGATCGGGCTTGCCGGGCTCATCGCCTACCACGCGTCGCAATTGCCGCCGATCGACCAGCTCGCGGTGCCGAAGCGGCCGCCCAACATCGCCATCCTGGCGAGCGACGGCTCGCTGCTCGCCAATCGCGGCGAGACCGGCGGCCGGGTGGTCTCGATCAAGGAGCTGCCGCCCTACCTGCCGCGCGCCTTCGTGGCGATCGAGGATCGGCGCTTCTACCAGCATTTCGGCGTGGATCCGGTCGGCATCCTGCGCGCCATTGGTCAGAACCTGACCCGGCGCGGCGTCGCACAGGGCGGCTCGACCCTGACGCAGCAGCTCGCCAAGAATCTGTTCCTGACGCAGGAGCGGACCGCCTCGCGCAAGATCCAGGAGGCGATCCTCGCGCTTTGGCTGGAGCACAAGTACACCAAGGACGAGATCCTCGAGCTCTACCTGAACCGTGTCTATTTCGGCGCCGGCGCCTACGGCGTCGAGGCGGCCGCGCAGCGCTATTTCGGCAAGCCCGCCAAGGAGGTGAGCCTTGCGCAGGCCGCGATGCTCGGCGGCCTCGTTCAGGCGCCGTCGCGGCTCGCTCCGAACCGCAACCTTCCGGCCGCCCAGGCCCGCGCCGCCCAGGTGCTCGCCGCGATGCAGGAACTCGGCTTCGCCGCGCCGCAGGACGTGAAGGTGGCGCTCGCCCAGCCGGCGAAGCCCACCAATGCCCGCGGCGGCGGTTCGGCCAATTACGTCGCAGACCTCGTGATGGACGTGCTCGACGACTACGTCGGCAAGTTCGACACCGACATCACGGTCCAGACGACCGTCGATCCCGTCCTCCAGGCCGCCGCCGAGAAGGTGCTCACCGACGAGCTCAACGCCAAGGGCGCGCGCTTCAATGTCGGCCAGGGCGCGCTGGTCTCGATGCGGCCCGACGGCGCGATCCGGGCGCTGATCGGTGGGCGCGACTACGCCCAGAGCCAGTTCAACCGTGCCACGACCGCGAAGCGCCAGCCCGGCTCCTCGTTCAAGCCCTTCGTGTACCTCGCTGCCGTGGAGCACGGCGCCACGCCCGACACGGTCCGCGAGGACGCGCCGGTCCGGATCGGCAACTGGGCCCCGGAGAACTACTCGCACCGGTACGAGGGGCCTGTCACCCTGCGGACGGCGCTCGCCCATTCGCTCAATACCGTCGCGGTGCGGCTCGGCCAGGAGGTCGGCCCGAAGACCGTGGTGCAGACCGCCCAGCGGCTCGGCATCACCTCGCCGCTCCAGGCCAACGGCTCCATCGCCCTGGGCACGTCCGAAGTGACGCTGCTGGAGATGGTCGGCGCCTACGGGGCCTTCGCCAACGGCGGCACCGGCGTGATCCCCTACGTGGTGACCGCCGTGAAGAGCCAGGGCGGCAAGGTCCTGTACAAGCGCTCCGACAACGGTCTCGGCCGGGTCATCGATGCCAACGCCGACGGCATGATGAATGCCATGATGCACGAGGTCTTCGTCAGCGGCACCGGCAAGAAGGCGGACATCCCGGGCTGGGACCTGGCGGGCAAGAGCGGCACCACGCAGGACTACCGCGATGCTTGGTTTATCGGCTTCTCGGGCAGCCTCGTCACCGGGGTCTGGCTCGGCAACGACGACGGCGAGCTGACCAAGAAGGTCACCGGCGGCAATCTGCCGGCGGAGATCTGGAAGTCGTATATGACCCAGGCGCTGAAGGGGCAGACCCCGGTCCCGCTCCCCGGCCTCAACCGCTGGCGCAGGCAGCCGGAGACGACCGCCTCGGTGGCGAGTGCCGCGCCGCCTGCACCGGGCGGGCTCCTCGGGCAGATTCTGGGCGAACCGGAGGCACCCGCGCCGCGCCAGTCCGCCCCGGCACGGCGCGCTCAGAAGGATGACCGCAACTTCATCGAAAAGCTGTTCGGGATCGGCGACTGACGCCGCCGATCGGTGACGGTCCGGCGCTCGCCACCCCATCGCGGGCCTGATCGACGGTGCTCAAAATCCGGCTGACCGCTGACTTGAAGCGGCAGCACTTACAGACCTGGTACCGATTGATCTATATTGGCGCAAATCGGACGCTTCTTAATTCCTAAAATAACTCCTTTTTCAATATTCGGGACTCAGAGTTCGGGTCGATAGCAAGTCCGCTCTCCGGTTGCCGGGGCCGGCGGCAACCCGATCGAGCCCATGGTCCCGCGCGCGACTGCCACAGCGATCCGAGTCCACCTCGCCGATCGCGCCTCGCGTCTGATCGCGCTGGGGGGCACGTGCCTGCTGCTCTGCCTGACGCTGCTCGGGGTCTATCTCTGCCTCGATCTGCGCGATGTCGCTTGGCACAATGCCCGCCGCAACGCCGCGAACCTTCTGGCCGTGATCGAGGAGGGGGTCGGCCACAGCCTGCGGGTCTACGATCTCTCCCTGCAGAGTTCCGCACGCTTGGCGCACCGCGCGGATATCATAATTCTGGACCCGGAACTCAGACGCTTGGCCGTGTTCGACACCGCCGTCGCGGGCTCCGGTCTCGGCCCGATCACCGTCACGGATGCGGCGGGTGATGTCCAACTGACGAGCGATCCCAACCTGCAGAACCGGCCCAACCTGAGCACGCTGCCGGAATTCCAGATCCACAAGTCCAATCCCGATGCGGGTCTGATCCTCACTGGACCGACTCAGTCCCGTCTGACCGGGGAGCCCATTATCCGCATGACCCGGCGGATCCAGACGGCAGACGGCTCCTTCGCGGGGATCGTGTACGGATCGATCAGACTCGCGCATTTCCGGGCGCTCTTCGACCGGCTGCGCTTCGATGACGGTATCGCCCTGAACGTGTTCCATCGGGACGGGACGCTCCTGATCCGCGCGCCGGCCCGGCCGCAATTGCTCGGGCAGAGCATCCGTGCAAGTCCGGCCCATGCGTTCTATCAGGCGCATGCCCGCGGCGAGTTTCAGGGACGGTCGGCCTTGGACGGCGTAGACCGGGTCTACAGCTTCGCGAATCTCGACGACCTGCCGCTGATCGTGACGGTGGCTACGGATGTCGACAGCATCCGCGAGGTCTGGATCTATAAGGCGGCGATCGTCGGTATCCTGATCCTCAGTCTCTGCGTCCTCACCTTCGGGCTGACGATTCTGCTTCACCGGGAGGTGGGTCGCCGGGCGGCCGCGGAGGCCTCCACGCGCGAAGCGAATGCTGCACTCGCGGTGCTCGCCCGGACCGACGGCTTAACCGGGCTGCCGAACCGGCGCAGCTACGACGAACACTTCGCCGTGGAGTGGACCCGTGCCGCGCGACTGCGGACTCCGTTGGCCCTGATGATCGTCGATGCCGACCACTTCAAGCAGTTCAACGACCGCTTCGGCCACCAGCGCGGCGACGAGGTGCTCAAGGCGGTGGCGCTGTGTCTGCAGCAGACGCTCGATACCGGCGGGCTGAGCTTCCGGATCGGCGGCGAGGAATTCGTCGCGCTGCTGCCGGGACTCGATGCGACGGCGGCGGGGGCGGCGGCGGAGCGCATCCGGCGCGCGGTGGTGAGCCTCGGGATCCCCCATGCTCCGGACGTCGGCGGCAGCGCCACGGTCAGCATCGGCGTGGCCTCCGCCGATCCGGCCAGCGGGGATCCGCCCGATGACCTTTTCACGGCGGCGGACGCGGCCCTCTATGCCGCCAAGAAGGCCGGCCGCAATCGGGTGCGGGCCGCACCGGCGCCTGCCCCCCCGACCCTCGCGATGCGGGCCTGAGCCGGCCCGCGGCTCAGAGCATGGGCAGGATCCGGGGGCGTGGGCCCCGAGGGAAATGCGCGTCGATCAGGGCGATCTCGGCCGCACCGAGATGCAGGTCCGCCGCGCCGGCATTCTCGATGGCCCGGTCCGGGCGACCGGTCTTCGGAATCGTGAAGGTGCCGGGCAGCCGGGTCAGGAAGGCGAGGGCCACGGCGTAGGGCGTCGTCCCATGGTTCCGCGCGATGCCCGCCAGGACGCGGCCGCCAGCACTGGCCGGATCGGGAAAGTCGCCGCTGCCGAAGGGCGAGTAGCCGACCATCGCGACGCCGTGCTTCTCGCACCAGGGCAGCACAGCATGCTCGATGGCCCGCTCGTTCAGATGGTAGAGGACCTGATTGCAGGCGATCCGGTCCGGCCCCGCGATGGCGAGGGCGCGGTCGAGATCCTCGACGTCGAAATTGCTGACACCCCAGGACAGGATCTTGCCCGCCCGGCGCAGATCCTCGAAGCCCGCGATCGTCTCCTCGAGCGGGTGCTGGCCCGGCCAGTGCAGCAGATAGCTGTCCAGCCGATCCGTCCGCAGGCGTCGGAGCGAAGCCTCGCAGGCCCGCGCCACGCCGCGGCGCGTCGCATTGCCAGGGACCACCTTCGAAACGAGGAAGACCTCCTCGCGGCAATCCGCGATGGCGGCGGCGACGATCGCCTCGGCGTCGCCGTACATCTCCGCAGTGTCGATATGGGTCATGCCGGCGTCGATTCCGGCCCGCAACGCGCGGATCGCATCCGTCCGGTCCGAACTGTCGATGTGCCACGTGCCCTGGCCGATGACCGGGACCGAGACGCGCATCGCGCCGAAGCTCCTGGCATACATGGCAGCGCTCCCTTTTCGCTGTCACAGGGGTTGCTGACGGCGATCCGGTCGGGATCGGGCCGCCGACGTGTCATGGGTCCGCCGTTCAACTCCCCGGCACGCCTTACTCGCGCCATCTTGGGGCGTTGAGCAATGGCTGGCGGCCTTCCGCGACGCTAAACTTTAGGCCCAGGCTCGAGGTCAGGCGGCGCGGGTATGCCGAGCCTGCGCCTCCCGCAGGGCGCCGCCGCGCCCGGCCACACGACACCCGGTCCGTCAGTGGCCATGCTGGAGATGTGTCGATGCTGCCGGCCCATCGGATATTCTGGGGTCTGATCCTGCTGGCGGCTGCCGGCGCGGGGCTGCTCTACAACATCATCTTCGCGGCTGGCGCCTCTCCCCTCGCCGGATTCACCTACGGCCTCTGCATGGGTGCCACGGTGCTGGCTTTCGACCGCGGGCTGATTCTGGCCGGCCTGCAGACGCGGATCCGCCGCCTGCCGGCGTGGCTCTACGTGCTGGCCGCGGAACTCGCCTACGTCCTGATGATCATGGCGGGCAACGCCCTCGGCGGCTTGGTCGTCTGGGCCTTCGCCCTGACACCGGACGATCTGACGACCGCGACCCGGATGACCGCGCGGGTCCTCGCCTACGCCTTGGCCGTGTCCGGCCTCCTCGTCTTCGTGATCCGGATGCGCGATCTGATCGGCGGCGAGGTGTTCGTGAACTTCATGATCGGCCGCTACCACAAGCCGGTGGCGGAGGAGCGGATCTTCCTGTTCCTCGACGTCGTCGGCTCCACCGCCTTCGCGGAGGCGCACGGGGACCTGCGCGCCCAGGAGTATCTCGGGGCCGTGTTCGCGACGCTGGCCGAGCCGGTGCGGCGCAACGGCGGCTCCGTGGACGACTATGTCGGCGATCTCGCCATGGTGACCTGGCCGATGGCCCGCGGCCTCAAGGAC
Source organism: Methylobacterium sp. 092160098-2 (assembly GCF_028920805.1). Taxonomy (NCBI): domain Bacteria; kingdom Pseudomonadati; phylum Pseudomonadota; class Alphaproteobacteria; order Hyphomicrobiales; family Methylobacteriaceae; genus Methylobacterium; species Methylobacterium sp. 092160098-2. The sequence continues at coordinate 3,522,592 of NZ_JAQPZJ010000001.1, forward strand.
GCGCGCTGCATCACCTGCCTGTTCGACGTGCTCGACCGGATCGAGGCGGATGCCGCGGCCTGGACCACCCGATTCGGGACGGTGCCGCGGCTGCGGGCGGCGCTACATGGCGGCTCGGTGGTCACGGCCGAAGTCGGAGTCGACCGCCACAAGATCGCGTATTTCGGCGACGCCGTGAACGTGACGTCGCGGATCGAGGCCTTGTGCCGCCCGCTCGGGGTCGGCATCCTGATCTCGCAGGATCTCCTCGGCCGTCTTCCGCGCCTGCCAGCCGGCGTCCGGGCGCGCTCTCTCGGCGCCCATGCCCTCCGCGGCCGCGGCGCGCCGTTGTCCGTGGCGACGCTGGAGCGTGGTCCTGCCGAGAGTGCCGCCGTGGCGGATCTGGCGCCGCGCCGCGCTGCGGTCGCCCGCTGATGGCCCGTGTCAGCGCCGCCCGCGCCAACACCCTGATCGCCGTCAAGATGGCGCTCCGTTTTGGCCTGCCGCTGATCGGGGTCGTGGTCTTCGGCCGCGCCATCGTGCTGTCGGTGGGCGGCGATATCGAGCGCTGGCAGTTCGGCCTGGGTGTGCTTCTGATTTTGGCGGGCTTCATCTCGAAGGTCGTGCCCCGGTCATGAGCGCTGCCACGAGCGACCCGACGCGTGCCACCCCGACCGGCCCGGCGATCTATCTCGACGCCGATGCATGCCCGGTGAAGGACGAGACCTACCGGGTGGCCGCACGCTACGGCCTCACCGTCCACGTCGTCGCCAACAGCGTGCTGAATCTCCCGCGCGAGCCCTGGATCGAGCGCGTGGTGGTCGGTTCGGAACTCGACGCCGCCGATGACTGGATCGCCGCGCGGGCGGGGCCCGGGAGCATCGTGCTCACCGCCGACGTTCCGCTGGCTGCGCGCTGCGTGAAAGCAGGCGCCACGGTTCTGGCCTTCACCGGTAAGCCGTTCAGCGAGTCCGGGATCGGCCTCGCGCTCGCCACACGCGACCTGATGCAATCGTTGCGCGAAGCCGGAACCATCACGGGCGGGCCGAAGCCGTTCTCGCGCGCAGACCGATCGGCCTTTCTGTCCGCCCTTGACCGGGCGGTGAACCGGATCCTGCGTGACCGGCCGAAGCCGGGCTGAGACCCGGCCGCCCTCCGATCAAATGGACGATTCAGGCGTCGTCCGCCGGTACGAGGCTTCTGAGCGCCTCGTTGATGCGGTCCTGCCAGCCCGGCCCGTCCTTCTGGAAATGCGCGAGCACGGCGCTGTCGAGACGCAAGCTCACCACCTCCCGCGAACCGGGGATCGTCGTCGGCCGTGCGGCCGGTTGCGGCGGCGGGGCAGCCGGCTTCGGGGTCGTGGCGGCCCGGAAAGCCGCCTCGGCGGTCGCGCGCGGATCGGTGAAGCGGCGGCGGTTGCGGTCCTCGGCCATCGACCCCTAATCCTTCGCGGTCGTCTTCTTCGGTGCCGCCTTCTTCACGGCCTTCTTCGCGGAGCCTTTGGCGGCCGCCTTGGCTTCCTTCTCGGCCGCCTTGGCCTGCGCGTCTGCGGCCTCCTTGGCGAGGCGCAGCGAGCGCAGCCGAAGCGTCCGCTCATCCACAGCCTTGATGGCCGCGTGATGCTCCGCCATGGCCTGGGCGCCTTCGCGCGCCATGCGCTCCGCACGTTCCGCACGCTCAGCGCGATTCTCGGCACGCGTCTTCGCTTCCGCTTCCGCGTCGCGGACGGCATTCACCTCGTCGAGGTCAAACTCAGTCTCGTCGCTCATCCTGTCCCTTTCACCCCGGCTCGACGGATCCGACCCGACGCATCCTGCGCGAGACGGTGTCTGAGCGGGTCCGGCCTGTTCGACGGGCGGAGGGCAAGGCCGGATCATTCGCCCTCCCGCACCGCCGTCAGGCGCGCAAGGAGAGCAGCTTCGCGAAGGCTTTAGCATGCCCGCGACGCCGATGGCGAATCCGGATCGACGGTCGGGACTGACCGCGCACACCCTTCGTCCGGGTCCACCTGTCCATGCGGCCCGGGTCCGCGTTCTGACGAAGGATTTCGGCCCCGATCGTCGTTCGATCAGCGCACGCCGAACCGAAGCGGGATGGAGACCGTCAGGTTCGACAGCGTGACACCGGGCGGCGCCGCCGGCATGCTGCCGCGCACCGCCGCGAGGGCGGCGCTGTCGATCTGGCCGATCCCGCTTGAGCGGGCCAGGCCCGCGCCCGTCACCTGGCCCGAGCGCATCACGGTGAAGCGCACCACCGCGGTCCCGCCCCCGGTTCCGACGGCCGCGTTCACGTTCATCCGGCTGTGGATCGCTGCGCTGATCGCGCCCTGCCATTGCCGCATGGCGCTCGGATCGTTGCCTGCGGCGGCCCGGCCGACCGCATTCTGACGCGAGGCCGAGGCCGAACTCCGCTCGGCGCCCGCCCGGGCCTTGGCCTCACGCGCCTTCGCCTCGCGCGCGGCCTTGGCTTTCGCCTCGCGGATCTCCTCCAGGCGCTCCTGACGCGCCTCTTCGCGCTTCTGCTCGCGGAGCTTCTCCTCGCGGATCTTCCGCAGCTTGGCCTCCCGTTCCGCCTTGAGCTTGGCGGGGTCCGGTGTGGGCTTCGGCGGTTCCTCGGTCTTGGCGACCTCGGTGGGCGGCGCCGCCAGCGGCTCGGCCGCCTCCGACGTGGAGGTGATCACTTGGTTCTGCGCCTCGACGGGCTGCGCCTCCGCCGGCGCTTCGACCGGCTGGGTGTCCTCCGGCTTGACCTCGGTCATCTCGGTCGGCGGCGGGGGCTGGACGGCCTCGTCGGGCGGCGCGTCCACCGGCTTCGTCTCCGGCGGGGCCTCCTGGCTCATCTGCTGCTCCGCCGGAGCTTCGGTGGTCGCATCCGTCATGAGCGGCGCGAGGTCGACGGTGATCTGCTGCTCGCCGGGCGGCGCGGGCGGGGCCAGCCGCAGGAACATCATCGCGGCCAACGCAAGCGCATGCAGCCCGAGGGCGACCAGGAAGGCGGCGACCAGCCCGGACGGGCGGCGCTCGCCGGCCCCGACCGGCAGATCCGTCGACGTGAAGGTGCTCATCGGTTCAGCGCGCGGTCCCTGCGGAGGCGGCCGGAGCGGCGGCCGCTGCCGGAGCGGCGCCGCCGGGCGACTGCGCGATCAGCGACACCTTGGTGAAGCCGGCCTGGCCGACAAGGCCCATCACCTCCATCACCTTGCCGTAGGGCACGTCGCGGTCGCCGCGCACGAGGATGACCTGATCCTTGTCGGCAGCCGCCATCTCGCGCAGGCGCGGCACGATGCTGTCCATCGTGAACACCTCCTTGGCGATGGACGGGTTGCCGTCCTTGTCGACCGTCACCTCCGCGGGCTTTTTCGACTGCGCGACTTTGGGGGCCGCCGTCTTCGGCAGCTGGACCGGCACGCCGGTGGTCATCAGCGGTGCGGCGACCATGAAGATGATCAGAAGCACGAGCATCACGTCGACCATCGGCGTGACGTTGATGTCGGACATCGGCATGTCGTCGAGGTCGTCGTCGTCGTTCGCGCGAAGGGATCCCATCGCCATGGGGCGTCTCCGGTACCGTTACGTTCGGTTCTGTGCGGGCGGGCGCGGCGGCTCTATTCGGCAGCCGCCCGATGGGCGCCGGCGCGGTCGCGCGCGAGACGATTGCCCAGAACCGAAATGTAGGACGAGAAGGTGCTCTGGATGCCGCTCACGTCGCTCGACAGCTTGTTGTAGGCCATCACCGCCGGGATCGCGACGACGAGACCGATCGCCGTGGCGAAGAGCGCCTCCGCGATGCCCGGGGCCACCACGGCCAGCGACGTGTCCTGGCTGCGGGCGATGGACGAGAACGAGTTCATGATGCCCCAGACGGTGCCGAACAGCCCGACGAACGGGGCCGTGGAGCCCGAAGTCGCCAGCAGCGACAGGCCGGTGCGCAGGCGCTTCACTTCTAGGGTGAGGGCGCCCTTCATAGCCCGCTCGATCCGGTCGCGGCGCTCGGCCCGGGTCTCGGAGGAATCCTGATCGCGCCACGCGTCGATGGCCGCCTTCACCACGTGGCCGGCGATGCCGCGATGCTCGCCGTCGAGGCTGCCCCCGGAGCGGACCAGCGTGGCGAAGGCCTTGGCCTGACGCCGGGCGGCGGCCAGCCGGATGATCTTCTCGAACACCACCGTCCAGCAGGCGATCGAGGCGATCACCAGCAAGATCATCACGCCCTTCACGATCGGGTCGGCCTGCAGGAACAGACCGAGGAAGGAGAAGTCGTGGGCCGCCTCGATCGGCGCTTGTGTCGGGTCCATCACGGGCTCCTGGCGTCTTGGTCTCACGCGGCCTTGCGCCGCCGTCATCTCGGGGTGCGGCGAAAGCCGCAGGCCGCCCGGCGACCCTCGCCGCCGGGCGGTTTGGTCTGATCGACCGTCAAACCATCCGCATCAGCGGTCGAACGGGAGGCCGGCCTTGCTGTCGGTCTCGGTCCGCTCGAGGCAGGCCTCGCGCGCGGAATCACCGCCGTCGCAGGCCAGAACGTCGTTCAACAGGACGCGCCCGACCTTGTTGCAGGCGATGCCGGGGAAGTCGAAGATCTTGACGGTGGTCTTCTTCGGCGGCAGCGAACCGAGTTCCACCGCGACACGCTTTTGCGCGACGCCCTCCGGGTCGAAGGCGAAGAGATCCACCTTGTAGGATTTCAGGCCGGGCCCCTTGTTGTCGATCACCATGGTGATCCGGCAGGCCTCGCCCGCAGTCTCGACCTTGTTGAGCTGCAGCTTGATCGGAGCGGACTTCTCGGCGGCATCCTGCGCCAGGGCCGATACAACGAGGAGCGCCAAGAGCGCGAAGCAGGCCGCCGTGTCGAGGGCGATACGCCCGATCCGCCGACGGTACAGGGGGGCGCGCAGGGCAATCACCGTGACCAAGTCCTTTTCAAGTGTCTGCCGGCCGGCGTTTCGCGCCGCGCCGGCCGGGCGGGTTGGGGCCGGATCAGTGAAGCACCGCGCCGGCGGGGCAGGAGGCCGGGGCGAGGCGTTGGGCCGCCGCATCCAGCGGCCCGACGGCCGCGCGGACCGCCGCCACGAGGCGGGGCGCCGCCTCCCGTCCGGTAATCTCGGCGGCGGCTGCCTCCAAGTCCGTCCAGAGGCGCTGACGCCCGCGGTTGATCAGCGTCACCAAGGCGCATTCGTGACCGGTCACGCGGCAGCAACTCGCCGGCATGAACGACCAGTCGCCGTCGCGCTCCGCCCGCAGCGCCCGGATGATCGCGACCACACAGGCGACGAAGCGGCAGCCTTCGGTCGGCCCGAGCAGCTGCTCGGCGCCGTCGAAGGCCGCGTTCCAGCAGGCGACGTCGCTGGTCATGTAGCCGGCGGCCACGAAACGGGCCACCGACAGGGCCAGGATATCAGCCTCATCGCCGCAGATATCGGCGACGCGCCGCATCGCCGCATGATCAGTCCGGGTCAGGGGCGCGCTCATGGACTGCGGTGCCTCGCGTCGCAGGACAACTTGCATAGACCGACCGTCATGGTCGGATCATCTTCTTTCGCGGCAGTATCCAGGCCGGCCGCCCGGATCAAGGCCCAGCGAGAAAATCAGAGCAGTTCCAAACTGTTAGAGGAAAGCGTGGCCGTTCACGTCTTTGCCTATGCATCCCGGTAATTTTTGCCTAATTATCCTGGATTGGATCGGACCACGCTGTCCGGACGAAACCCGCGGCCTCCCTTGATGGCCCGGACGGCCTTGGCCATATCTCGTTGTTGCCGGCGACGTCTCGTCCGGCGGAGCGCTACCTCGGTGGGCTCCCTGTCGACGAGGTGCTCAGGCATCCCGGGATTGCGGCGGATCCCGGGGTCGGAGGCCTCGCTTTCTGGATGATGGCCGCGATGACCCGATCCTCGCCCTTCGGGCACCCGTTCCTGCTCGGCTTCGACGAGATCGAACAGGCTCTCGACCGGGTCTCAAAGGCCGCCAATGACGGCTATCCACCCTACAACATCGAGCGGCTGCCCCGCACCGAGAGCGAGCCCGAGCGCCTGCGCATCACGCTGGCGGTCGCCGGCTTCACCCGCGACCAGTTGGACGTCATGCTGGAGGAGAGCCAGCTCGTCGTGCGCGGTCGCCAGGTCGACGAGCGCGAGAGGCACTTTCTTCACCGCGGCATTGCGGCGCGCCAGTTCCAGCGGGCCTTCCTCCTCGCCGACGGCATGGAGGTCCTCGGGGCTGACCTCGCCAACGGCCTGCTGTCGATCGATCTGGTCCGTCCGGAACCGGACCGCATCGTGCGCAAGATCGATATCGGCGCCCGCGGCTGAGACCGATTGATTGGACGGCGCGGATCCCCACATCAGTGGGGAGCCGCCGAAGCCTTCAGGATCGGCGGCGGACGCTCTGCCACCCCAGGAGGGCTTTGATGACCAATCTGAACCCGTCTCCGTTGACCCCGGCCGATCTCGACCCGGCCGATTTCGCGCCCGCCGATCTCGCGGCCTTGGGCGAGGGTCACATCGCCTATGTCCGGCCCATCCGGTCCGACGAGGTCCGCCGTTTCTTCCCACAGGCGCCCGAGCTGCTGCCCGGCCTCGATCTGTTTGCCCTCCTCTCGGCGAGTGGCGCTCCGATCATGCTCGCCGATTCGCGGGACGTCGTCCTGGCGAATGCGGTCGCGCAGGACCTGCAGCCGGTCAGCCTTCACTGACCGCTCCGGCCGAGGAACCGGTCAGGCGATCTCGTCCACTGCGGCGACCAGGCGCGCGATGTCCTGCGGCCGCGACAGGCGGTGATCCCCGTCGGCGATGAGCGTCAGCACGGTGCCCTCGGCCGGCAGCCGGCCGAGGATCTTCAGGGCGTGGGTGTAAGGCACATCGGTGTCCCGCATGCCCTGGAGGATGTGGACCGGGCAGGCCGGATCGACCGTGTCGCCGAGCATGCAATGGCGCCGCCCGTCGTCGATGAGGTTCAGGGTGATCGGGTCCGGTTCCGACCCGTAGTCGCTGGGCCTTCGCAGGATGCCGTCCCGGATCAGCATGGCGCGGGCCGCCTCGCCGAGGCGGTTCCAGATCAGCTCTTCGGTGAAATCCAGGGCCGGGGCGATGAGCACGAGACCGGCGGTCGCCTGACCTCCGTTCGCCCGGTCGCGAGCGGCCAGGCAGGCGATCCATCCCCCCATCGACGAGCCGACGAGAATCGGCGCCTCCGTGGCGTACGCGGCCAGGACGGCCTGCGCGTCCTCGAGCCAAGAAGAGATCGTGCATTCCGTGAAGGTGCCGCTCGAGGCCCCATGCGCGGCATAATCGAAGCGGATGAGCGTGCGGCCTCTCTGCGAGGCCCAGGCATCCAGCGCCGTCGCCTTGGTGGCCGTCATGTCGGAGCGGAATCCGCCGAGCCAGACGACCGGTGGACCGCCCCCCTGACGCACCCGCACGGCGATGCGCCGGGCGGCCTCGCCCGTGCCGACGGTGAGGAACTCGGGGGCCATATCCGACATCGTTCTCTCCGATATCCCTGTCTCGACGTGGAAGAAGTCCGGACCTGAACGGTTCGGCTTCAACTCTCGTTTACCGGACCGTAAAGCCCGGCGGCGATGCTGGATCAATGGTAGCGAGCATTTGGCAGATACCGGTCGGGGGCCTGCGCGTCCTCGCCGATGGACCGCGGACGGGCGAAGGTACACACGCCTTGTCGGGTTTTCCCGCGGAAGTCGGGGCCCTTGCGGGCGCTCGCGTCCTGCAGATCATTCCCGAACTCGACGCCGGGGGCGCCGAGCGCACCACCGTCGATGTCGCGGGCGGCCTCGCGGCCGTGGGCGCCCGCGCGCTGGTGGCGACGGAGGGGGGGCGGCTCGTCGGGGAATTGCAGGCCAAGGGCGGCCACTGGCTTCGCTTCCCGGCCGCCGCGAAGAATCCGGCGCTGATGGCCGTGAACGTCCTGCGGCTCATGGCCCTCTGCCGCCGCGAGCAGGTGCAGATCATCCATGCCCGCTCCCGTGCGCCCGCTTGGGTCGCCCTCGGAGCGGCGCGCCGGCTCGGCCTGCCGTTCGTCACCACCTATCACGGCAGCTATTCCGGCCGGACCAACGTCAAGGTGCTGTACAATTCGGTGATGGCCCGCGGCGACGTGGTCATCGCCAACTCGCATTACACCGCAGACCTGATCCACCGGTTGCATCCCGAACAAGCTGGCGACCGCGTGCGGGTCATCCACCGCGGCACGGATCTCGGCGTGTTCAACCCGGTCGCCGTCGGCGCCGTGCGGGTCGAGGCGCTGCGCCGGAGCTGGAACGTCGCGCCGCACGAGCGCGTGATCCTGCTGGCCGCCCGCCTCACCGCCTGGAAGGGCCATCGGGTGCTGATCGAGGCGGCCGCGCAGATGCGCGACCGCGGCGTTCCCGATCTGGCCGTGGTCCTGGCGGGAGACCCTCAAGGACGCGCCTCCTACGAGCGCGAACTCGATGCGCTGATCGCCGCGCGCGGGCTCGAGGGTATCGTCCGGCGGGTCGGTCACTGCACCGACATGCCGGCCGCCTTCCGGGCCGCCTCGGTGGTGGCGGTGCCGTCCGTTGAGCCGGAGGCCTTCGGCCGTTCGGCCGTGGAGGCGCAGGCGCTCGGTACGCCGGTGGTGGTGTCCGATCTCGGGGCCGTACCGGAAACCGTACTGGCGCCGCCGGAGACGCCAGCGGGCCAGCGCACCGGATGGCGCGTCCCGGCCGGCGACGCGGCCGCGCTCGCCGCATCCCTGACCGAGGCCCTTTCTCTCGGCGCCAGCGCCCGCGACGCCCTCGGACGGCGGAGCCGTGCGCATGTCGCGGCGCATTTCTCCCTCGAGCGCATGGTCGGCGACACGTTGGCGGTCTATGCGGGGCTGCTCGGCCGCTTGCCCTGAGCGGCCGGCTGACCCGGAAAGCGGACCGAGACGCCGCGGCCGATTATTTTCGGCACCGCGGCTTCAGGCGGTTGACTCTGGTCGCGGTTCCACCAACGTTGTACGTCCGGAAGAGACCGGGGCGGCAGGCGGCCAGGAGATCCTTCTGGGAACCGCCGTTTCGCCGTTGCAGCAGGAGACCTAAGCCATTCGTAGACCGATGAGAGCCATGCCGGCCCCGCAGAAGGACGGGCCGCGCGCCAACCGCGACATTCGCGGTGTGCGGGAAGTGCAGCTGATCGACGATACCGGGCAGAACCGCGGCGTCGTCCCCTTCTTCGACGCCCTCAATCTGGCTGAGGAAGCCGGTCTCGATCTCGTGGAGATCGCGCCGAACTCCGTGCCGCCCGTCTGCAAGCTGCTCGATTACGGGCGCTTCCGCTTCAACGAGCAGAAGAAGCAGAACGAGGCCCGCAAGCGCCAGAAGACCGTCGAGGTGAAGGAGATCAAGCTCCGCCCCGGCATCGACAAGCACGACTACGACACCAAGATGAAGTCGGTGCACCGCTTCTTCGAGGAAGGCGACAAGGTCAAGGTGACCCTGCGCTTCCGCGGTCGTGAGATGGCTCACCAAGATATCGGTCTGCGCCTCCTGGAGCGCGTGAAGAGCGAGACGGCGGAGATCGCCAAGGTCGAGAGCGAGCCGATGCTCGAAGGCCGCCAGATGATCATGATCCTGGCGCCGCGCTGAGCGGCACCGATCCCGAGACGCGAGACCCGCGCCGCCTCCTCACCGGGGCGGCGTTGTCTTTTCAGCGCTTCCGATTGGCGGCGCCGCGGATTAAGGGGCAGCCATGGCCCTCGCTCCCGATGAGATCGAACGCTACGCCCGCCACCTCGTCCTCGCCGAGGTCGGCGGCCCCGGCCAGGCCCGGATCAAGGCCGCCCGGATCCTGGTCGTCGGGGCCGGGGGGCTCGGCGCGCCGCTGATCCAGTATCTCGCCGCCGCCGGAATCGGGACGATCGGAATCGTCGACGACGACGCGGTTTCCCTCTCGAACCTCCAGCGGCAGGTGATCCACGGCACGCCGGATCTCGGCCGGCCGAAGGTCGAGAGCGCCGCCGACGCGGTGGCGCGGCTCAACCCGCACGTGACCGTCGTCCCGCATCCGGTCCGGATCGATCCGGACAACGCCGTCGACCTGATCGCCGGCTACGACCTCGTGGCCGACGGATCCGACAATTTCGCCACGCGCTACGCGGTATCGGATGCCTGTTTCCGCGCGCGCCGCCCGCTGGTGACGGCGGCGCTCGGCCGCTTCGACGGCACGCTGACCACGATCCGCGCCCACGAGACCGGGCCGGACGGGACGCCGAACCCGACCTATCGCTGCCTCTTCCCGAACCCGCCCCCGCCCGGCAGCGTGCCGGCCTGCGCGGAGGCCGGCGTACTGGGAGCCCTGGCCGGGGTGATGGGCTCGCTGATGGCCATGGAGTTGCTCCGCGCGGTGGCGGGCTTCGGAGAGCCCCTCGTCGGGCGCCTCCTGATGGTCGATGCCCGCGCCATGCGGTTCGAGACGCTGAGCTACGGCTGGGATCCCGACAACCCGCTCAGCGGCACCGGCGCCTCAGCGGCCTAGGGAACCCGGCGGCATCCACGGGCCCTCGACGGTCTCGGCGCCGAGGCAGCACTTCTTGAACTTCTTCCCGGAGCCGCAGGGACACGGATCGTTGCGGCCGACGTCCTTAAGCGGATTGCGCTGCGGCTCCCCCGCGCCCTCCTCGGCCCAGTCGAGGGCTTCCACCGGCTCGTCGAGGTAGCCGTACTGGTAGGGGCCGAGCCGGTCGCGGTCGTCCGGATTGGCCTCGGCCTTGCGCAGAGCGTCCTTGAACCACCCGGCGTCGCTGATCTCGTCGGTGAGGCGTCCGTCGGCACGGGCCGCAGCCGCCCGGGGCGCGAGGTCCCGGAAGCCGAGATGGGCGATCGTCTCCTCCCAACCGACCCAGGCCGGCGCCTCTTCCACGGCCGCCTGGGCGTCGTCGAACCGGACCAGCAGGTCGTGCATCGCGGCCCGGTCGATCCGACCCTCCAGGGTCAGGAAGGTGCAGGCGCTGAGCAGCGCCATGCGCACGTAATCGTCCACCGTGCTGTCCAGGATCAGGCGGAACAGCGGCTGCGGATCGCCGTCGAACAGGCTCGCCAGGATCTTGGCAAGGGTCGCCGTGACGGCATCGCCGAGGAGTGCGTCGAGGGTTTCCTCGTCGTGCCGGAGCAGCCTCAGCAGCGGTGCCAGGGCGCGCGTATCCCGGGCATGGGCCAGGACGTGCAGGCCCCAGAAGAGAAGGTTCGTCTCCTCCAGCGTCAGCTCACGTCCGTCGGCCGCGCCCTCCAGCAGCGGCAGCGCCGCCTCTGCGACGGCGGACGGGTGCTTGAGCGCTTCCCGCAACGCCGCCTTCGGCCGGTATTCGGCCGCCGCGAGGTCTTCGATCAGCAGGGCGATCCGGTCCATGGCGGCGCCTCAGGTCCGAAGGGTCGCGCCGGTTTTGCGGGACACCTCGGCGACGATCCTGGCGCTCACCGCCTCGATCTCCGCGTCGGTGAGGGTCCGCTCGACGGGCTGCAGGCGCACCGCGATCGCCACCGACTTCGCGCCGTCCGGCACGCCGGGTCCCTCGTACAGATCGAACACGTCGACGCCGGTGACGAGCTTGCGCTCGGCGTTCTGTGCGGCCTTCACGAGGTCACCCGCCGGCACGTCGCGGCCGACCACGAAGGCGAAGTCCCGCGACAGCGGCTGGAGCTCCGACAGCACCAGGGCGGCCTTGGCCTTGGTCGGCTTGTGCTTGGGCTGGGGCAGGGCGTCGAGGACGATCTCGAAGGCCACGAGGGTACCCTTCAGGTCGAGGGCCTGGAGCGTCCGCGGATGCACCTCGCCGAACCAGCCGATCTCGGTCTTCGGACCGAAGCGCAGGGTGCCCGAACGGCCGGGATGAAGCCAGGACGGGCCGCCGGCGGTGATCTGAAGGCCGCCGGTCGGAACGCCGAGGCTGCCCAGCAGGGCCAGGGCGTCGGCCTTGGCGTCGAAGGCGTCGACGGTCCCGGCCGTGCCGTGCCAGTGGCGTCCGGCGCCCGACAGACCGGCACTGCCGCGCCGGACCGCCGCCGCCCGGATGGTCTGGCCCTCCGGCGCATCGGAGGCGAAGCACTGGCCGACCTCGAACAGGGCCGCGTCCGGATAACCCCGGTCGGCATTGCGCTGCGCAGCCCGCAGGAGCCCCGGCAGCAGGCTCGGCCGCATGTCCGACAGTTCCGCGGCAATGGGATTGGCCAGGACCAGATCGGCACCGCCGCCGCCGAACAGTTCGGCATCGCCATGCGGGACGAACGACCACGTGACCGCCTCCATGAGGCCCCGGCTCGCCAGGGCCCGCTTCGCGGTGCGGGTCCGCTTCTGCATCACCGTCAGCAGCGGACGGCCGATTCCTTCGAGCGGGGGCAGGGGCTTGGCCTCGATCCGGTCCAGCCCGGCGATGCGCACGACCTCCTCGACGAGGTCGGCCTTGCCTTCGACATCGGGCCGCCAGGACGGCGTCAGCACCTTCACCCGGTCGCCGGTCCCCGAGATGTGGAAGCCCAAAGTCTCCAGGATCACCTTCATCTCGACACGCGGCACGTCGAGGCCGGCCAGGCGGCGGACCTCGCTCCACGGAAAGTCGATGATCCGCTCGGATTCGGGAGGCTCGCCGACGATATGCGCCTCGGTCGGCGTACCGCCGCACAGGTCCACCACCAAGCGCGTCGCGAGATCGAGGCCCGGCAGCGTGAAGGCCGGATCGACACCCCGCTCGAACCGGTAGCGCGCGTCGGTGATGAGGCCGAGTCGGCGGCCCGTCTGGGCGATGTTGGCCGGGTCCCAGAGCGCCGATTCGATCAGCACATCCGTGGTGCCGGCGTCGCAGCCGGAGTCCTGGCCGCCCATGATGCCGGCGATGGATTCGACGCCGTTCCGGTCTGCGATCACCACCATGTCGTCGGTGAGCGCGTGGGTCCGGCCGTCGAGGGCGAGCAGGCTCTCGCCCTCGCGCGCACGGCGCACGGTGAGCGGCCCGGCGACCTTGGCGGCATCGAAGACGTGGAGCGGGCGACCGCGATCGAAGGTCACGTAGTTGGTGATGTCGACGAGCGCATTGATCGGGCGCAGGCCGATGGCCCGCAGCCGGGCCTGCATCCAGCCCGGCGACGGCCCGTTCGTGACCCCGCGGACGAGCCGCAGGGCGAAGAGCGGGGCGAGGTGCCGGTCGGCCGGCTCGAAGGCCAGCTCCACCGCGACCGGGCAGGGGCCCTCGCCGCGCACGCCCGGCAGCGTCTCGCGCTTGAGCGTGCCGAGGCCGGCGGCCGCGAGATCGCGGGCGATGCCGTGGACCGAGGTGCAGTCCGACCGGTTCGGCGTCAGGTTGATCTCGATGACCGGATCGTCGAGCCCGGCATAGAGGGCGTAGGCCTGGCCGATCGGTGCGTCGGTCGGGAGCTCCATGATGCCGTCATGGTCGTCGCCGAGGCCGAGCTCGGCGCCCGAGCACAGCATGCCGCGGCTCTCCACCCCGCGGATCGTGCCCACCGACAGGGTGATGTTCTTGCCCGGAACGTAGGTGCCCGGCGGCGCGAAGACCGAGACGAGACCGGCCCGGGCGTTCGGCGCTCCGCAGACCACCTGCACGGGCGCGCCCGCGCCCGTCTCGACGGAGCAGACCCGCAGCCGGTCGGCGTTCGGGTGCTGCTCGGCCGTCAGGATCTTCGCGATCACGTAGGGCTTCAGCGCGGCGGCCTTGTCCTCGACGCCCTCTACCTCCAGGCCGATCCGCGTCAGCGTCTCGGCGACGGTGTCGAGGGTGGCCTCGGTGTCGAGGTGGTCCTTGAGCCAGGAGAGGGTGAATTTCATGATGGACCTTCGAGAGCCCGATATCGGCTCGACCGTCGGAGGAACAGGATGGCGGGGCCGTCACCGGAGCCGGAGGGCCCCGGTGAGGCCGGTGCGGCTCAGCCCGTGAGGCCGCCCACGAGGCTCGGAACGTCGAGCGGGCGGAAGCCGTAATGATCCAGCCAGCGGACGTCGGCCTCGAAGAACGGCCGCAGGTCCGGCATGCCGTATTTCAGCATGGCGATTCGGTCGATGCCGACACCGAAGGCGAAGCCCTGCACGGCATCCGGGTCGAGCCCGCAATTGCGCAGCACGTTCGGGTGCACCATCCCGCAGCCCAGGATCTCCAGCCAGTCGTCGCCCTCGCCGAAGCGGATCTCGCCGCCCTTGCGCGAGCACTGGATGTCGACCTCCGCGGAGGGCTCGGTGAAGGGGAAGAAGGACGGGCGGAAGCGCATCTTCACGCCCTCCACCTCGAAGAACGCTTTGCAGAACTCCTCCAGCACCCATTTCAGGTTGGCGATGTTGGCCGCCTTGTCGATCACCAGCCCTTCGACCTGATGGAACATCGGCGTGTGGGTCTGATCGGAATCGTGCCGGTAGGTCCGGCCCGGGATGATCACCCGGATCGGCGGGGTTTGCGCCCGCATGGTGCGGATCTGGACCGGCGAGGTGTGGGTGCGCAGCACCTTGCGCTTCCCGTCGCGGTCCGGCGCCAGGAAGAAGGTGTCGTGCATCTCGCGGGCCGGGTGCCCGGGCGGGAAGTTGAGGGCGGTGAAGTTCAACTCGTCCGTCTCGATGTCCGGACCCTCGGCTACCGCGAAGCCCATATCGGCAAAGATCGCGGTGATCTCGTCGATCACCTGGGAGATCGGATGGATCCGGCCGCGCACCTCGGGGGCCTCGCGGACCGGCAGGGTCACGTCGACCCGCTCGGAGGCGAGGCGGGCCTCCAGCGCGGCCTCGGCGAGGGCGGTCTTGCGCGCGGTGACGGCGCCCTGGACCCGGTCGCGCAGGCCGTTGATGAGCGGGCCGCGCTCCTTGCGCTCCTCCGGCGTCATCGCACCGAGGGTCTTCAGCAGATCCGAGACACTGCCCTTCTTGCCGAGCGCGGCGACGCGGACCGCGTCGAGGGCCGCCTCGTCGGACGCCGCGCTCACCTGGGCCAGGAGATCGCGTTCGAGGGTATCGAGATCGGTCATCGCTGTCTTCGAGCAGGGTTGGCGGAGTCGGCCGTCGGGCCGTGCTCTCGCGCGTTGTGCGCCCGCACGCAAGCGCGGGGCAGGGGACCTCGTAAACGACGAAGG
Source organism: Methylobacterium sp. 092160098-2 (assembly GCF_028920805.1). Classification (NCBI taxonomy): domain Bacteria; kingdom Pseudomonadati; phylum Pseudomonadota; class Alphaproteobacteria; order Hyphomicrobiales; family Methylobacteriaceae; genus Methylobacterium; species Methylobacterium sp. 092160098-2. Next base: position 3,537,643 of record NZ_JAQPZJ010000001.1, read on the forward strand.
CGCGGCTCCCCGGGGAACCGCGCCTTCCGTACGTCTCGCCTCAGGCCTGGATCAGGCGGCCTTGGCGGTGGTCTGCGGCAGTGCGGCCTTCGCCTTCTCGACGACGGCGGCGAAGCTCGCCGGCTCGTGGATCGCGAGCTCCGACAGGGCCTTGCGGTCGACGACGATGCCGGACTTCGCCAGACCGTCGATGAAGCGCGAGTAGGTCAGGCCGTGCTCGCGGACCGCCGCGTTGAGACGCTGGATCCAGAGGGCGCGGAACGTGCGCTTCTTGTTCTTGCGGTCGCGGTAGGCATACTGCATGCCCTTCTCGACCGCCTGCTTGGCGATCCGGATCGTATTCTTGCGCCGGCCGTAATAGCCCTTGGCGGCCTTCAGAACTTTCTTGTGCTTCGCGTGACTGGTCACGCCGCGCTTGACGCGGGCCATCGGTTATCTCCTGGATTCGACGAAAGACAGTGGCAACGGGTGTTGAAGGACTTACCGCGCGTTCGGCAGGAAATACTTCTTCACGTTGGCGGCATCGCCCTCGAACAGGGTCGTGGTGCCGCGCAGGTTGCGGATCTGCTTGGTCGTCCGCTTGATCATCCCGTGGCGCTTGCCGGCCTGGGCGTACATCACCTTGCCGGTGCCGGTGATCTTGAAGCGCTTCTTCGCGCCCGATTTCGTCTTCAACTTGGGCATTTGGCTCTCCGTTGCGCGAAATGATCCCGGACCGCCCCGCAAGGGTCGGATGGGGTTCGCGCGCTGATGCTTCTGGTGGAGCAGCACGAGCCGCCACGGCAGCCCTATCGGCCGGGCGGTTCGACGCGGTGCGGCTTATGACAGAAAGCTGACGCGGCGGCAACGCCCGTGAGGCGGGACGCGGGCCTGGGGGGCGGAGGGCCCTGGACATCCGCGTCGCCGGTCCGGGGCGCAGCGGGCGAGCCCGGGATCCAGAAGCGCCGACACCGCCGTTTCGGGCGCCCGGTCCGTATCCAGGTCCGGGATCTGCTGCGCCGTCCCGGAGTACGGGTTTGTCGGGTCCGGGCGCAACCTGATCCCGATAGCCGGCGTTCGTGACCCTGAGGCGCATGGAGGCGATGCGCGTGTCCGGACCGGAGACGGGCCGGCTCCGCGCAACTGCCCCGCGAGCAGCGGAAGGGGCGCCGGTGACCATGTCGCGGCCGCTGATTCGGAGGAATTCGGGGACAGCGAGCGCGCTGCACAAAACGGTGAGCGACAACGGGGGTCGCCAGGAACCATAACCTTGGCCGTCTGTTTCATTCATGTCCCGCTCAGGCCGGCAGGGTTAGACCCCCCGTCAAATTCGGCCAACCAGGAGACACTTCGTGCGCATTGCCCAGATCGCTCCGTTGTCGGAGGCCGTCCCTCCGAAGTTCTACGGCGGCACCGAGCGCGTCGTCAGCTGGATTACAGAGGAACTGGTCCGCCAGGGTCACGAAGTCACGCTGTTCGCCAGCGGTGACTCCGAGACGTCTGCCAAGCTCGCAGCCTGCACGCCCGAGGGCCTGCGCCTGCTCGGCTACCGGGATCACACCGCCAGCCACCTGGCGATGCTGCATCAAGTGCACCGCCGCGCGCACGAATTCGACATCCTGCACTTCCACATCGACCTGCTTCAGTATCCGATGTTCGAGGATCTGAACCACAAGTGCATCACCACGATGCACGGTCGCCTCGACGTGCCGGACTTCATGCCGGTCTACCGCACCTTCACGGGCATGCCGCTGGTCTCGATCTCCGACAACCAGCGCCTGCCCATGCCGCCGACCTCCAACTGGCTGGCGACCATCCATCACGGCCTGCCGGCCGAGAACTGCCCGTATTACCCGGACGCCAAGGGCGGCTACCTCGCCTTCCTCGGCCGCATCTCGCCGGAGAAGCGCCCCGACCGCGCGATCGAGATGGCGATCCGCTCCGGTACGCCCCTCAAGATCGCCGCCAAGGTCGACAAGGCGGACCAGGATTACTGGGACGAAGTCATCGAGCCGATGATCCATCACCCGCTTGTGGAGTATATCGGCGAGATCAACGAGGAGCAGAAGAAGGAATTCCTCGGCAACGCCCTGGCGCTCGCCTTCCCGATCGACTGGCCGGAGCCCTTCGGCCTCGTGATGATCGAGGCCATGTCGGCCGGCACCCCGGTGATCGCCTTCCGCAACGGCTCCGTGCCGGAGGTGATCAAGGACGGCGTCGGCGGCGTTCTCTGCGAGAACATGGACGATGCCGTCGCGGCCGTCGCCAAGGTCAAGACCATGAGCCGCGCTGGCGTGCGCCGCCACTTCGAGAGCGCCTTCACCGCCGAGTGCATGGTGAAGAAGTACGTCGCTGCCTACGAGGACCTGCTCGGCCGTGGCGCCGACGTGATCAAGCTGCCGAAGTCCGGCTACAAGGCGCAATACGGCGAGGTGAACGGCTCCGCACGGCCGGCGATCCCGGTCGCCGCCATGCCGGCCTGAAATCCGGCCCCGGGCTTGCGAGGCAGGTCCGGCTCGGCCTAGCGTCTTAAAGGCGACTCATCCGTAGGATGAACAGGGGCTGCCGCATCGAATGGATGCGGCAGCCCTCTCGATTCGCACCTCTCACTTGCACCCGGAGATGCCCTGCATGGCGGCGGACAACACGGCAGCGGCCCACGATGCGAAGGCCCGGACCGCGGAGAGCGCCGGAAGCGTGGCGCACGGTTTCCAGGACGCGGACGACGTCCTGCCGACCTATCACATCGAGGCGCACACCTCGCTTGTGGAGCGGCCCCTCCGCTCGCTGAAGTTCGGCGAGGCCTTCGGCGTTCTCGATTCCTACGGCGATATCGGCGTCCAGCCCGGCCCGGAGGGCCTGTATTTCCAGGACACGCGTTACCTGTCGCGTCTGGAAGTGACGGTGGAGGGTCAGCGCCCGCTGATGCTCTCCTCGGTGATGCAGGACGACAACGGCGCGCTCAGCGTCGACATGACGACGCCCGACATCCGTCTCGATGCCCATGACGAGACCTCGATCCCGCGCGAGACGATCGCCATCGAGCGCACCAAGTTCCTGTTCCGCGGGGCCTGCTACGACCGGATCGGTCTGCGCTCCTACGATTCGAAGCACCGCCGCCTGCGCATCGTCGTGACGTTCGACGCGGATTTCCGCGACCTGTTCGAAGTCCGCGGGACCGACCGCCAGGAGCGCGGCAAGCGCGGCGTCCTGGTGGCAAGCGATCGGGAGGTGCAGTTCCGCTATGTCGGCCTGGACGAGATCGTCCGGACGACGGCGCTGCATTTCGGCCCGAAGCCCAACTCGATCGAACCCGGCAAGGTGGTTTTCGATGTCTCGCTCCCGCCGGAGGGCCGGGCCTCGCTGTTCATCCGCGTCACCTTCGAGGCGCACCGGGCCTTCACCAAGCCGCCGACCGACACGATGGTCGGGGAGGACGCGGCCGCCAAACTGACCCTCGCGGCCAATGCCGGTGGCGCCCGGCGCGAGCCGAAGGATCTCGCCGAGGGCACGATCTTCGCCCGCGCCTACCGCGACTCGCGGCGCGATCTCCGGAGTCTAACCGCCGGCATCACCACGATCATCTCGTCGAACGACCAGTTCAACGAGGGCCTGTGCCGGGCCACGGCCGACCTCTACATGCTGGCGAGCCGCACCCCGGAGGGCATCTACCCCTTCGCCGGCATCCCCTGGTACTCCACGGTGTTCGGCCGCGACGGCATCATCACGGCGATGATGGCGCTCTGGATCGACCCGAAATTCGCCCGGGGCGTGCTCCGCTACCTCGCCTCGACGCAGGCCAAGGCGGTCGATCCGGCCGCCGACGCCCAGCCCGGCAAGGTGCTGCACGAGACCCGGCGCGGCGAGATGGCGATGCTCGGCGAGGTGCCGTTCCGGCACTATTACGGCACCATCGACGGCACCCCGCTCTTCGTGATGCTGGCCTGGGAGTACTACGCCGTCACGGGCGATCTCGACACCGTTCGGGCGATCTGGCCCGCGCTGGAACTCGCCCTGGAATGGATGGACCGTTACGGCGACCGGGACGGCGACGGCTTCGTCGAGTACGCCCGCGACACCGACAAGGGCCTGGAGAATCAGGGCTGGAAGGACAGCCACGATTCGATCTTCCACACCGACGGTCACCTGGCCAAGGGCCCGATCGCCCTTTGCGAGGTGCAGGGCTACGTCTACGCGGCCAAGAACGGAATGGCGAAGCTCTCGGCTCTGCTGGGGCACGACCCGATGGCCGAGCGTCTCACGCAGGAAGCCGTGGCGCTTCGCGAGAACTTCGACGCGGCGTTCTGGAACGAGGAGATCGGCACCTACGCCCTGGCCCTGGACGGCGCGAAGAAGCAATGCGCGGTGCGCTCGTCCAACGCGGGCCACGCCCTGTTCACCGGCATCGCCAAGCCGGAGAGGGCGTCACGGGTCGCCGAGACCCTGCTCGGCAAGGACGGCTTCAACGGCTGGGGGGTGCGCACCATCGCCAAGGGCGAGGCGCGCTACAATCCGATGTCCTACCACAACGGCTCGATCTGGCCGCACGACAACGCGCTGATCGCGATGGGTCTGGCGCGCTACGACCGCAAGCACGAGGCCGCCCGCATCTTCCAGGGCATGTTCGACACCTCGCTCTACCAGGACCAGAAGCGCCTGCCGGAACTGTTCTGCGGCTTCATGCGCCGCAAGCAGCGCGGGCCGGTCTCCTATCCGGTGGCCTGCAGCCCGCAGGCCTGGGCGGCGGCGGCGCCCTTCGCTTTCCTGGCGGCCTGCCTCGGTCTCGAACTCGACCACGAGCGCAACCGCGTCCGGCTCAAGAACCCGATCCTCCCGGCCTTCCTCGACGGTGTGACGCTCTACAACGTCAAGCTCGGCGGTTCGCGCCTGGATCTCCGCTTCCAGCGCTACGACGACGATGTCACCGTCTCGGTGCAGCGTCGCCACGGCGACGTGCAGGTGGTGGTGACCAAGTAGGGCCGGGCACACGGGAGTTCCGGTGCGGCCCGCTTCGGGGTAAGCGGGCCGCGCGGCATGTCACGCCGCCGAGGACGGGTTCATGCCGGCTGATCATCACGCCCCCGACGCGGCCCTGCGCCTCGCACAGGCCCTGATCCGGTGCCCGTCCGTGACCCCGGAGGATCGGGGCGCCCTCGACGTTGTCGCCGACGCGCTCCGGCCTGCCGGCTTCGCCGTCGAGCGGCCGGTCTTCTCGGAGCCCGGCTATCCCGACACGCCGAATCTCTACGCGCGCATCGGACGGGACGGTCCCTGTCTCGTCTTTGCCGGCCATACCGATGTCGTTCCGGAAGGCGAGGGCGCGTGGCGCCACGGACCCTACGCGGGTGAGGTGGCCGACGGGATGCTGTACGGCCGGGGCGCCGCCGACATGAAGGGCGGCGTCGCCTGCATGCTGGCGGCGACGCTCGCCTTCCTGGAGCGGCGGGGCGACGGCTTCGCCGGCTCCATCGCCTTCCTGATCACCGGCGACGAGGAGGGGCCTGCGGTCAACGGCACCGTGAAGCTGCTCGACTGGGCGCGCGCCCGGGGCGAGCGGTTCGACCATTGCGTGCTCGGGGAACCGACCAATCCTGGCCGGCTCGGAGAAATGATGAAGATCGGCCGGCGCGGGTCGCTGACCGGCAAGCTCACCGTGATGGGGCGGCAGGGCCACGTCGCCTACCCCCACAAGGCCGAGAACCCGATCCCGGGCCTGCTGCACCTCGCCTCGGCACTGGTCGCCGAGCCGCTGGATCGTGGGACCGCGCATTTCGATGCTTCGAACCTGGAATTCACCACGATCGACGTGGGCAACCCGGCCAGCAACGTGATCCCGGCGACCGCGCGGGCGACCTTCAACGTCCGCTTCAACGACGACTGGACGGCCGAAACGCTCGGGGCCGAGATCCGCCGGCGCCTGGAGCAGGCGGCCGGGAACGCGGTGCGCTTCAGCCTCGACCTTCAGCCTTCGAACGCCCCGGCCTTCCTCACCCGGCCGGACGCCTTCGTGGATCTCGTCTCCGAGGCGATCCGGGCGGAGACCGGCTTGACGCCCACGCTCTCGACCACGGGCGGCACCTCCGATGCGCGCTTCATCAAGGATGCCTGCCCGGTGATCGAGTTCGGGCTCGTCGGTGAGACCATGCACCAGATCGACGAATGCGTGGCCGTCGCCGATCTGGAGCGGCTCACGGCGATCTACGAGCGGGTGCTCGAGGCTTATTTCCCGAACGCGTAGTCGACACCCACGAAGGTCAGCCCCGCGGCTGGAGCGAGCGGTCCGCACCGGCGCTTCTCGCCCGAAGCGAGGATCTCGGCCACGTCGTCCGCCGAGAGGCGTCCACAGCCCGCGAGCATCAGCGTGCCCACCATCGCCCGCACCTGATGGTGCAGGAAGGAGCGCGCCGCGGTCGCCACCACGATCTCGTCGTGCAACGCCATCGGAGCCCGGGCGACGTCGAGCTGCTCCAGCGTGCGGATCGGGCTGTTCGCCTGGCACTCGGCGGCCCGGAAGGCCGAGAAGTCGTGGCGGCCGACGAGGCGCTGGGCGGCGGCGTGCATGAGACCGACATCGAGGGGCCACGGCACGTGCCAGACATGGGCCCGCGTCAGCGCGGCGGGGCTGCGCCGGTTGAGGATGCGGTAGCGGTAGTGCCGGCGGATCGCCGAGTGGCGGGCGTCGAAGCTCTCCGGCACGATCTCCGCGGACAGGACCGCCACCGGCTGTGGCCGGAGATGCGCGTTCAGCGCGTCCCGTACCGTGTCGGTCCGCCAGTCCTTGGCGAGGTCGAGATGGGCGACTTGATGAATGGCATGCACGCCGGCATCGGTCCGGCCCGCGCAGGTGAGCCGGACATGCTCTCCCGAGAAGCGCGTGACCGCCGTCTCGATCGCGCCCTGGACGGTGAGGTCGTCGGCCTGCCGCTGCCAGCCGCAGAACGGGCTGCCGTCGTACTCGATGACGAGCTTGTAGCGGGGCATCAGCCGAGGCGGGCGCCGGGCGTCAGGCGGGCGCCGCGGACGAACTCGGCCCCGCTCGCGCTGCCGCCCTTCCCGGCGCGTCGCAGCTCCATGAGCCGCACGGCGCCGTCGCCGCACGCGACGGTGCAATCGGTGTCGCACAGCGTGCCGGGTGTGCCCGCACCCTCTGCCGGGGCGGCTCGCAGCACCTTCACGCGCTCGGGTCCCTTGCCGAGATCGACCTCGATGAAGGCGCCGGGGAAGGGCGACAGCCCGTTGATCCGATTGGCGATTTCACCGGCCGACCGGGACCAGTCGATCCGCGCCTCGTCGTTGGTGATCTTGTGCGCGTAGACGACGCCGTCCTCCGGCTGGGGTGTGAACGTCAGCGTGCCCGCATCGAGCCGGACGAGAGCCTGCGCCATCAGGTCGGCGCCGAGGGGCATCAACGCGTCGTGCAGCTCGCCCGCAATCATGCCTGGCGCGATGGGTATTCTCGCCTCCAGGGCCACGGGGCCGGTGTCGAGGCCCGCCTCCATCCGCATCACGCCGACGCCGCTCTCGGCATCGCCCGCCATCACGGCGCGCTGGATCGGCGCCGCGCCGCGCCAGCGCGGCAGCAGGGAGCCGTGCAGATTCAGGCAGCCGTGCTTCGGTGCGTCGAGGATCGCCTGCGGCAGGAGCATCCCGTAGGCCACCACGACGGCGACGTCGGCCCGGTGCGCCGCGAAGGTCTCGGCCGCTTCGGGCGTGCGCAGCGTCGCGGGCGTCAGGACCGGCACGCCGAGGGTGTCGGCGAGGGCGTGGACCGGGGAGGGGCGCAGGCTCATGCCGCGGCCCGCCTTCGCTGGCGCACGGGTATAGACCGCCACGATGTCGTGCCCGTCCTGCGCGAGCCGCGCGAGCGTCGGCACAGCGAAGTCCGGCGTGCCCATGAAGACGACGCGCATGGCCGGGTCAGGCCGCGTCGCGCTTGGCCGCCTTGGTGAACTTCTTGATCACCCGGTCGCGCTTCAGCTTCGACAGATGGTCGATGAACAGCACGCCGTTCAGATGGTCGATCTCGTGCTGGATGCAGGTGGAGAGCAGGCCGTCGGCCTCGATCTCCTGCTCGTTGCCGTCGATGTCGCGGAACTTCACGCGCACCCGGTCCGGACGCTCGACTTCGGCGTAATAGTCCGGGATCGACAGGCAGCCCTCGTCGTAGACCCGCCTTTCCTCAGAGGACCAGACGATCTCGGGGTTGATGAAGACCCGGGCGTCGCGGACGCCCTCCTCCTTCGACGTGTCGATCGTGACCACGCGCTTGGCCACGCCGATCTGGATCGCGGCCAGCCCGACGCCGGGGGCATCGTACATCGTCTCGAACATGTCGGCGACGAGAGTGCGGATCTCGCCGGTGATCGGGCCGACCGGTTCGGAACCCAGGCGCAGGACGGGATCGGGGAGGATGACGAGCGGGCGGATGGTCATGGCGGAAACCGGCAGGGAAGGCGCCGGGACGGGTCCAGGCTCAGCGTCGAATAGGATGCGGCCGAAGACCGGTCAAATACCGGCTCGATCCGCGTGATCGCCCGTCAGAAGGCCGTGCGGCTGCGGATCGCCGCCGACAGGGTGCCCTCGTCGAGGTAGTCGAGTTCGCCGCCGACCGGTACGCCGTGCGCGAGGCGCGTGACCTTCACGTCGCAGTGCCGGATCGACTCGGTGACGTAGTGGGCGGTGGTCTGGCCGTCGACGGTGGCGTTGAGAGCCAGGATGACCTCCGTCACCTCGGGCCGGGCCACGCGCTCCACGAGGCTCGCGAGGTTCAGGTGCTCCGGCCGCACGCCGTCCAGCGCCGAGAGGACACCGCCGAGCACGTGGTAGCGCGCCTTCACGGCGCCCGAGCGCTCCAGGGCCCAGAGATCGGAGACATCTTCCACCACCACGAGCGTCGTCGGGTCGCGCTCCGCGTCGCGACAGATCGTGCAGGGGTCGGACGTATCGACGTTGCCGCAGCTCGAGCACACGATGATGCGGTCGGCCGCCACCCGCATGGCGTCGGCGAGGGGGCCGAGCAGCGTGTCGCGCTTCTTGATGAGCTGGAGGGCGGCCCGCCGCGCCGAGCGCGGTCCGAGGCCGGGCATGCGGGCCAGCAGCTGGATCAGGCGTTCGATCTCGGGGCCGGCGACGGCTTGGGGCATCGTGCCTCTTGATGAGGAAGGGGCTGTCAGGTCCGGATGGGCATAGACGCCGCCGGGCAGCGCGCAAGGGTGTACGCGTGCGTGTCCGGCATATGGGTATTCCAGAGCCGCTCCGCCGATAGCGTTACGCTGTGCGATGAACGGAACTGCTTACAGACTTGGGTTCCTGAGTCCACAACTGTGCTCTAATCTGTTTGTCCACGTTGCGGGCCCCTGGCGGAGCCCATAATGACAGCGAAGCTTCGCCGCCTACTCGATGGAGAGACGGGAAGCAGCCGGGAACGGAGATCCTGCGTGCGGCGGTCCTGTACGACCGCACGGACGTCTCCCGGGCAAACCCGGACGGCGGAGCCGTCCGGCACAATCGCGTCGACGGTCGAACAGGGGCCCGGGAGATACGATCTTGACCAACATCGGTGATCACAACGCGGCCCACGGCGCCGAGGCGACCGGCTTCCGCGACCTCAAGGCCGTCCACTGGAATTTCGAGGCGCCGCGTCTCTACGAAGAGGCGCTGGCCCGCAAGGAGGCCCAGCTCGCCCGCGGCGGCGCCCTCGTGGCGACCACCGGCAGCCACACCGGCCGCTCGCCCAAGGACAAGTTCGTGGTCCGGGACGCCGGGACCGAGAGCGAAGTCTGGTGGGACAACAACGGTGCCATCACGCCCGATCAGTTCGAGACCCTGCGCCAGGATTTCCTGAAGCACGCCGAGGGTAAGGAGCTGTTCGCCCAGGACCTCTACGGCGGCGCCGATCCGGCCTACCGGGTCAAGGCCCGGGTGTTCACCGAGTTCGCGTGGCACTCGCTGTTCATCCGTAACCTGCTGATCCGGCCGGACCGCTCCGAGATCGCGTCCTACGTGCCCGACATGACGATCATCGACCTGCCGAGCTTCCAGGCGGATCCCGCCCGGCACGGCTGCCGGTCGAAGACCGTGATCGCCATCGACTTCTCGAAGAAGCTCGTCCTGATCGGCGGCTCCGCCTACGCGGGCGAGATGAAGAAGTCGGTCTTCACCTATCTGAACTACATCCTGCCCGGCCAGGGCGTGATGCCGATGCATTGCTCGGCCAACGCGGCCCTCGACGCGGAGGGCGGCTCGGCGATCTTCTTCGGCCTCTCGGGCACCGGCAAGACGACGCTGTCGAACGATTCCTCCCGCCAGCTCCTGGGTGACGACGAGCACGGCTGGTCGAATTCCGGCATCTTCAACTTCGAAGGCGGCTGCTACGCCAAGACCATCCGCCTCTCGCGCAACGCCGAGCCGGAGATCTACGCCACCACCGAACGCTTCGGCACGGTGATGGAGAACGTCGTGATCGATCCCGCCACCCGCGCGCCGGATTTCGACGATTCCTCGCTCACCGAGAACACCCGCTGCGCCTATCCGCTCGATTTCATCGCGAATGCCAGCGCCACCGGCCGGGCCGGGCATCCCAAGAACATCGTGATGCTGACCTGCGACGCCTTCGGGGTGATGCCGCCGATCGCCAAGCTCACCGGCGCCGAGGCGATGTACCACTTCCTCTCGGGCTACACCGCCAAGGTGGCCGGCACCGAGCGCGGCCTGACCGGGCCGGAGGCGACCTTCTCGACCTGCTTCGGTGCGCCGTTCATGCCGCGGCACCCGAGCACCTACGGCAACCTGCTGCGCGACCTGATCGCCAAGCACAGTGTCGATTGCTGGCTCGTCAACACGGGCTGGACCGGTGGCGGCGTCGGTACCGGCCGGCGCATGCCGATCCGGGTCACGCGCCGTCTGCTGAGTGCGGCGCTGGACGGCTCCCTGGCCCAGGCCGAGTTCCGCCGCGACCCGTATTTCGGCTTCGCGGTGCCGGTCTCCGTGCCGGGCGTCGAGCCGCACATCCTGACCCCGGTGAAGACCTGGGCCAACAAGGGGGCCTTCGTCGAGACGGCGGCGCGTCTGGTGAAGATGTTCGACGACAACTTCAAGCGGTTCGAGACCCATGTCGATGCCGACGTACGTGCCGCCGGGCCGTCCGCTCAGGCGATCGCGGCCTGAAAACGCGATCGGGCGGCCCGAGGGGCCGCCCGCCTTTATCGGGCCGGAGCGACCCACGCATGTCCGAACCGCGCCGGCCTCGCGAGGTGCCGCAAGGTCGCGGAGGCCGCCGAAGAGACCTTCAGCCGGCCGCGCGAGCCCCGAAAGTCTCCGCGATGGCGCGGCCGCACCGCGGGATGCGGATCGGGGACGGGATGAACGGCAATAGACCGACCTAGAACGGCAGCTTCATCCCGGGCGGCAGGGGCAGATCCTTGGTCAGTTCCGCCATGCGCTGCTGCATGGTCGCCTCGGCCTTGCCGCGGGCGTCGTTGCAGGCCGCCACGATCAGATCCTCGAGAATCTCGCGCTCGTCCGCCACCATCAGGGATGGGTCGATGCTGACGCCCGTCATCTGGCCCTTGGCCGTCATCGTCACCCGGACAGATCCCCCGCCGGAGGCGCCGGTGACCTCGATCCCGTCCATCTCGGACTGCAGGTTGGCCATCTTCTCCTGCATGGCCTGAGCCTGCTTCATGATGCCCATCAGGTCGCGCATGCGGCTCTCTTTCCGTTTCCTCGTCTGATCTGGGTACGATGCGGCTCCGGCGCCACCGTCGGTCGGGCGCGCCTCAGGCGTCGTCGTCCTCGGCCTCGCCGACCGGCGCGGCATCGCCGTCCGCGAGAACGTCCGGCTCGGCGGAGGGCAGGGCCTCGGGCGCGGTCTCGCGCACATCGACGATCTCAGCCCCGGGGAAGCGTGTCAGCACCTCGCGCACGAAGGGGTCGGCGGCGGCGTTCTCGCGGCGCGTCTCGGTCGCCGCCCGGGCGGCTGCATCAAGGGTCGGCGCGCCCTCTTCCTTCGACAGGGCCACCGACCAGCGCCGCCCGGTCCATCGGTCGATGGCGGCGGCGATATCGGTGGCGAGGCTCGGGCGGCCGCCCGGGGCGAGGCGGAACTCGATCCGACCTTCCTCGAAGCGCACCAGATGCACGTCGCGCTCCAGCGCGGTGCGCAGCAGGATATCCCGATTGGCGTCGGCCAGAGCGATCAGGTCTTCGAATCGCCCAAGGCGCGGCGCCGGGGGGGCTGCGGGCACCGGTCTCGGAGACGGCACGCTCATGGCGGTGGGCGCTGTCATAGGCGCCGGCTCCGCCGTCGCCGTCCGGGGTGCGGCGGCCAGCGCCGCGGAGCCGCCGCCACGCAGGTCGGGGATCGGCGGCAGCGGCGGACGCGCCGGCACGGGAGGGGGCTCGTGCGCGGGCGCAGCGGCCGCCTCGGCCTTGAGCTGGCGCAAGGCCTCGTCGGGGGTGGGCAGGTCGGCCGCGTAGGCGAGGCGCACGATCGCCATCTCGGCCGCCGCGAGGGGCCGGGGTGCGGCCTGGACCTCGGGGATCGCCTTCAGCAGGATCTGCCACGCCCGCGACAGGGCGCGGATCGAGAGCTTCTCGGCGAATTCCGCCCCGCGGACGCGCTCCGTCTCGCTGAGCGTGGGGTCGGCGGCCGTCTCCGGAACCACCTTGAGCCGGGTGACGAGATGCGTGAACGCCGCGAGATCGGAGAGGACAACCGACGGGTCCGCGCCGGAATCGTACTGCGCCCGCAATTCCGCGAAGGCGGCCGGAACCGAGCCGCGCATCACCGCCTCGAACAGGTCGAGGATCCGGGCGCGATCGGCGAGGCCCAGCATGTCGCGCACGCTCTGCGCGGTGATCGTGCCGGCGCCGTGGGCGATCGCCTGGTCGAGGAGCGAGAGCGCGTCGCGCACGGAGCCTTCCGCGGCGCGGACGATGGCGCCGAGAGCCTCGTCCTCGACGGAGACGCCCTCGGCCGCGCAGACCTTCGCGAGATGCGCATGCAGGGTCGGCGCCTCGACCCGGCGCAGGTCGAACCGCTGGCAGCGGGACAGGATCGTCACCGGGACCTTGCGGATCTCCGTGGTGGCGAACACGAACTTGGCGTGGGGCGGCGGCTCCTCCAGCGTCTTCAGGAAGGCGTTGAACGCCTTCTCGGAGAGCATGTGGACCTCGTCGACGATGTAGACCTTGTAGCGCGCCGAGACCGGCCCGTAGCGGATGCCGTCGATGATCGCCCGGACGTCGTCGATGCCGGTATGCGAGGCGGCATCCATCTCCAGCACGTCCATGTGCCGGGATTCCATGATCGCCGCGCAGTGGAGGCCGAGTTCCGGCATCGACACGGTCGGGCCGGTGTCGGGCTGGCCGGCGCGGGCATAGTTGAGGCCGCGGGCCAAGATGCGGGCCGTGGTGGTCTTGCCGACGCCGCGGACGCCAGTGAGCATCCAGGCCTGCGGGATGCGGTTGGCCGCGAACCCGTTGGCGAGGGTGCGCACCATGGCATCCTGGCCGATCAGGTCGCCGAAATTGGTGGGGCGGTACTTGCGCGCGAGCACCCGGTAGGGCGTCGCCGCGACGGCGGGCGCTGGAAACCCGGGCAGGCCCGGCTCGTCGTCAGGCGTGCCGGTCGTAGCGTCCATGCCGTGTCGGGATCGAGCTTCCGCGCGCGGGAATGAGGTGGGAGGCTGGACGAAGACCCGCTCGGTCTCGTTAGGGCTGCTTCCTTCCGGACCTGACCCGGTTGGCGAGTGAAACGTCCCTCGCCAACCCCCCGACGGCTATATGGCCGTGCCGTTCGCCGAACGCAAGCGCCGCCTACTCGGCCTTGCGCTTCACGATGGCCAGGGTCTTCGGATCGAGATGCAGATCGAACTGCTTGCCGTTCGCGTCAATCGCATCGTCGACCTCGATCATGCCGTCGTCGAGCTCGATCTCCTTCCACTTGGTGAAGCCCTCCTGCTTCAGCATCGCCTCGACCTTGGCCTGCTGGTCGGGAGGAAGCTTCTCGTCGGCATGGGCTGCGAGGCCGGTGCCGGCGATCAGGGTCAGGGCGAGGAGGGGCGTGGTCAGACGCATGGCTTTCTCCAGTCCGTCGAGGGTTTCCGGCTTTGAACAGGAATGCGGCACCGGAGTTCCGTCGCGGCGGCGGTCCCCTTGAGCCGCTCCCGAATCTGCCGCACATCTTGGCCGCACCGGAATATGGCGGCGAGGGCAGTGCATCGATGGTCACCCGCGTCGCCACCGTCGCCTTCGAGGGCATCGAGGCGCGGGCGGTGGACGTGCAGGTCCAGATCATCCCGGGCTCGGTGGTGTTCACCATCGTGGGCCTGCCCGACAAGGCGGTGGCGGAGTCCCGCGAGCGGGTTCGCGGCGCGCTCATCGCCTCCGGACTGGCGCTGCCCGCCAAGCGCATCACCGTCAATCTCGCGCCCGCCGACCTGCCCAAGGAGGGCTCGCACTACGACCTGCCGATCGCGCTCGGCGTCATGGCGGCGATCGGCGCGATCCCGGCCGACGCGCTCGCCGGCTACTGCGTGCTCGGCGAACTCGCCCTCGACGGCAGCATCACGGCGGTCAGCGGCGTGCTGCCGGCCGCCATGGCGGCGGGGGAGCGGGGGCTCGGGCTGATCTGCCCGGCCTCCACCGGTCCGGAGGCGGCCTGGGCCGGAGGCGAGCTGGATGTGCTCGCGCCGCGCTCGCTCATCCAGCTCGCCAATCACTTCAAGGGCAGCCAGGTCATGGCCCGGCCGGAGCCTGCCGTCGCCGCGCTGGCGGGACCGCTCCCGGATCTTGCCGACATCAAGGGCCAGGAGGGCGCCAAGCGTGCCTTGGAGATCGCGGCGGCCGGCGGCCACAACCTCTTGATGAACGGGCCCCCCGGCTCGGGCAAATCCATGCTGGCGGCGCGCCTGCCCTCGATTCTGCCGCCGCTCAGTCCGCGCGAACTCCTCGACATCTCCATGATTCAGTCGGTGGCGGGCGAACTCAAGGATGGGGCCCTCTCGAATCGCCGGCCGTTCCGGCAGCCGCACCATTCCGCCTCGATGGCGGCGCTGGTGGGCGGCGGGCTCGGGGCGCGACCGGGGGAGGTATCCCTCGCCCATGGGGGAGTCCTGTTCCTGGACGAGCTGCCCGAATTCTCGCCCCAGGTTCTCGACAGCCTGCGTCAGCCGATGGAATCCGGCGCGGTCATGATCGCCCGCGCCAACCACCGGGTCACCTACCCGGCGCGCTTCCAACTCGTCGCCGCAATGAATCCCTGTCGCTGCGGCCAGGGCCTCGAGCCGGGCTACGCCTGCCGCCGCGGCCCGAACGAGCGCTGCATGGCGCAGTATCAGGCGCGGATCTCCGGCCCGTTGCTGGACCGCATCGACCTGCGCATCGAAGTGCCGGCGGTCACGGCCGCCGACCTGATCCTGCCGGCCCCGGCCGAGGGCTCCCGCGAGGCCGCGGCGCGGGTCTCGGCGGCCCGCGCGCTGCAGGGGAGCCGCTATGCCGCGCGGGGCCTGCCGGATTCCACCACCAACGCGACCTGTCCGGCCAACCTCATCGAAGAGGTCGCGAGCCCCGACGCGGACGGCACGGCGCTGATCCGGCAGGCGGCCGAGACCATGCGCCTCTCCGCACGCGGCTTTCACCGCACGCTGCGTGTCGCCCGGACCCTGGCCGATCTCGACGGCGAGACACAGGTGCGCCGGCTCCATCTCGCGGAGGCCCTCTCGTACCGCGGTCGCGGCGCGGGCGCGGCAGCCGCCGCTTGAGCACCGGATCGGACGTCTCCGGCGATCTGACGGTCACGATCGGCCAGTACAGCAGCGCCGGCCGCAAGGCGGCCAACCAGGACTTCAACGGCATATTGGTGCCGGTTCAACCCGCTCTGGGTCTGAAGGGGATCGCGGTGGCGCTCGCCGACGGGATCAGCAGCAGCGCGGTGGGCGCGGCGGCGAGCGAGACCGCGGTCAAGAGCTTCCTGAGCGACTATTACGCCACGCCGGACACGTGGTCGGTGAAGACCTCGGCCCAGCGCGTGATCGCGGCGGCGAATTCCTGGCTCTACGCCCAGACCCGGCGCGGCGCCGATCCGAATGATGCCGACCGGGGCTACGTCACCACCTTCGACGCCCTCGTCCTGAAATCGCGCATGGCCCACCTCTTCCACGTGGGCGATGCCCGGATCTGGCGCGTGTCCGGCCGGTCCCTCGAACAGCTCACCGAGGACCACCGCGTCGTCGTCTCCGCAGCGGAGTCCTATCTCGGCCGCGCCCTCGGGGCGAATGCCCGTGTGGAGATCGACTACCACGTCGTCGGCATCGAGGCGGGCGACACCTTCGTGCTGACGACGGATGGCGTCCACGAGCATGTCCGGCCCCGCGACGTGGTTGCGGCGATCGCGCGAGCCGCGACGCTCGACGCGGCGGCGCGGGCGATCGTCGAGGCAGCTCTGGCCGCCGGCAGTCAGGACAACCTGACGATCCAGATCGTGCGGGTCGAGACCGTACCGGCCGGCGCGCCGGCGGATCTCCTCGGGGAGGCCGAGGGGCTGGACCCCGCGCCCCTCCTCGACCCGCCCGCCGAACTCGACGGCTTCCGTCTGGTGCGGATCCTCCATTCCGGACCCCGCAGCCGCGTCTATCTCGCCGTCGAGGCGGAGACGGGTGCCCAGGCCGCCCTGAAGGTGCTGTCCCTGGACCTGCGGGACGACCCGGCCCAGCGGAAGCGGTTCGTGATGGAGGAGTGGATCGCGCGGCGGATCGACAATCCTCACGTGCTCAAGGCCCATCCCCGGGCCGGCCGCCGCAGCCACCTCTACACGGTCATGCGCTACGTGGAGGGCCAGACCCTGACCCAGTGGATGCGAGACCACGCGCCCCCCGATCTGGAAACGGTGCGCGGCCTCGTCGAGCAGCTCGCCCGGGGCGTGCAGGCGTTTCACCGGCGGGAGATGGTCCATCAGGATCTGCGGCCCGACAACGTCCTGATCGATACCGCAGGGACCGTCCAGATCATCGATTTCGGGGCCACGACGGTCGCGGGCGTCGTCGAGGGCGATCCGCGGATCGATCCTGCGGAGATCCTCGGCACGGTCCAGTACACGGCGCCCGAATGCTTCCTCGGCGCGCCGGCCAATGCCGGGTCCGACATCTTCGCGGTCGGCGTCATCACCTACCAGATGTTGACGGGACGGCTGCCGTACGGCGACGCCGTTCCGCGGGCGCGCACGCGCGCGGCGCAACGGCGGCTTCGCTACATGTCGGCTCTTACGGTGCGTCCGCTGCTTCCCGTCTGGGTCGACGGGGCGCTTCGCAAGGCCGTTCATCCCGATCCGCTGCGGCGCTACACGGCCTTGTCCGCCTTCGTCCACGACCTGCGGCATCCCAATCCGGCCTTCACGGACGGACGGCGGGCGTCTCTGCTGGAGCGCGATCCGCTGCTGTTCTGGCGCCTGCTGTCGCTGGTGCTGGGGCTCGTCGCGCTGACGCTCGCGGCGATCCTGATTGCCGGGCCGCGGCGGTGAGGCCTGCGCCTCAGGGATCGAGTTCGGGATAGCGGCGAAAGATGCCGTCCTCGTTGAACGGGATCCGGCGGTCGCTGGCGAGATAGGCGGCAATCCGCGGTCGCCGGGCCACGGTCTCGTGGAGCCGCGCCACGTTCGGGTTGGGGCGCAGGGCTGCGGCGGTGGCTTTGGGAAAGGCGTAGCGCAGCCCGTCGACGAGCTGGAACAGCGACAGGTCCGCGTAGGACAGATCCGCGCCGACGAGCCGACCGCCGCCATTCCCCGCCAGAACGCGCTCGAAATAGCCGAAGAATTTTGGGATGCGCTCGGTGCGGAATTCCGCGGCCCGGCGCAGGGCCTCGGGCTTCTGATCCGCGTAATACAGGCCGACACCTAAGGGATGGTGCGTGTCGTGCGCCTCGTCGACCGCGTCCGCGATGGTGAGCTGGAGCTGATGGGTCCAGATCCGGTCGCGCTCCGACGCGCCGACGAGGCCGAGCCGCGGCCCGAGATAGAGCAGGATCGCGGCACTCTGCCCGATGACGGTGTCACCATCGCGCAGGAAGGGCGGCGCCAGGGGCGGCCGCGGGTCGCCGGGATCGGACAGGCGGTCGAGCATGGGGCCGATCCCGCCATCCTCGTCATCCTGGCGGGTGACGTCGATGTAGTCGGCGCCGGCTTCCTCGAGGGCGAGGCGGACGAACTCGCCGCGCCCCTGGATCATCGGCCAGTAATGCAGTTCGTAAGGCATCGCCGTCTCCGCCTCGGGGAAGACACGGACGCCCGGACGGTTCCCGCTCAGTTGCCCTCGGCCGAGTCCTCTGCCGAGGCCTTTTCCACCGGCGGCTCGGCGCTGGCGACGGCCTTGCGGGCGAACATCGGCTGGAGCCGCTCGGCGAGTTGCTGGTCGAGATGCTTGACGTAGGCGCCCTTGAAATAACGCTCGCCCGTCTTCGCGCCGTACAGGCGGTCATGAGCCTGGATCATTGCGGCGACTTCCGGACGGCAGAGGAAGCCGGTGATGCCGACGGCCTCGTACCAGCGGCCCGCCCGCGCCTCGGCGGTGGCCTTCGGGTTCGACAGCACCGTGTCGGCGAAGCATTCGGTGGCGGCCTGCCGCAGCGGCGCCAGCACCTTCTCGGCCTCCGCCGTGTTCACTTTCGACGCAGCCGGAAGCCGGTGAGGACGCGCCTCGGCCCCCGAGACGAGAGCGAGGACAGCGAAGGTGGCGAGGATCGAAGTCTTCATGCGGGCGGCCTCGTCGGGTGTCCGAACGGTGTTCAGGTCTCGCTCATGATTGCGTCGGGATCGGGGCTTTCGGCACGGTCGAGCTGCCCGATTCAGGGCGAGATCCGGACTGTTTCGCGACGGCCACACGCGGCCTCAGCCGCGCCGCTCGGCGTTCCAGTGACCGCGGCAGGAGAGGGCGCCGGACGCGACCCAGGTGCCGGTTCCGAATCCGTTCCGGTCAAGCCGCCCCCGCACGTCGGCAGTGGCGGCCCCGTTCGAGATGGATCCCCGGATCGCCCCGTTCCGGGTCACCCCGCCCTCGACCACGAAGGCGGTCCCGATGAAGCGCGCCCGTCCGTTCTCGATCCGCACCGGATAGCGATAGGCGCGGTCGCAGCTCCCGGTCTCGGTGATGATCTCGACGCTCCAGGTGCCGTCGAACCGGTCGGGCGGGGCCGCTTGGCGCGGCGCGGCGGCGGCGGGACTCATGCCGGCGAGGAACAGGGCGAGAGCGAAGCGAGACGTCATCGGATCCGGGACGAGGCGGGTTCGCGAGGATTGGCGCCTTTCAGCGTGGGGTCTGCGGCGCAGGACCCCGCATGGCCGCGCGCAAGGCCGCGTTGAGGAGGGCGAGCAGGTCGCAGCCGACATGCAGGAAGGCGGCCACGCCCGCCTGCTTCAGCGGCTCGGCGAGGTCCGTCGGCTTGCCCGCGAGGTAGATCGGACCGGCGCCGGCCTTCGCCAGGGCTTCCGCCGTCGCGACGGCGTGCTCGGCGTAGATCGCGTCGGTGGAGCAGATGCAGGCCAAGCTGGCACCGGAATCCCGGAACGCCGCCGCCGCCGCCTCGGCGTCGGAAAAGCCCTCGTTCGACAGCGCCTCGATCCCGCCCGCCGCGAAGGCGTTGGCCGCGAAGGTCGCACGGGCGTTGAACGACGCTACAGGGCCGAGATTTGCGAGGAACACCGCTGGCCGGCGGCCCGTCTTGTCGAGACAGGCATCCGAGGCGTCCCGCAGGGCTTCGTAGGGCTCCGCGAGGCGCAGGGACGGCAGCGCGTCGCAGGCGACGGCCGAACCCGCGCCGAAATTGGACCCGCGCGGCCCGGCCACGGGCGGCACGTCGAGGACGGCCGCGGGCTTCTCGGAAAGGTTGGGGAATTCGCTCGCGCCCGTGAGCGGTTCACGGCGGTTCGCCACGGCCTTGGCCCGGGCCTCGCGGGTCAGCTCGATCCGCCGCTGCAGCTTGCCGACGCTGAGCGAGGCGACGATGCCGCCCTCCGCCTCGATCGCCTGGAACGCCGCCCAGCCCGCCTCAGCGAGTTCGGCGGTCAGGGCCTCGAAACCCCCGGCGCCGGCCGCGGGGTCGCTGACGCGCGCGAGATGCGATTCCTCGATGAGCACGATCTGGCTGTTGCGCGCGACGCGCCGGGCGAAGGCGTCGGGCAATCCCAGCGCCTGCGTGTAGGTCAGCACCGCGACGCTGTCCGCGCCGCCCATGCCAGCCGAGGCGGCCGCCATGCCGGTGCGGAGGATGTTCACGAAGGGATCGCGCTTGGTCATCATCCGCCACGCGGTCTCGGCATGGAGCCGCAGCGGCTTGGGATCGAGCCCGCAGGCCTGCTCGACCCGGGCCCAGAGGCGTCGCATCGCACGGAACTTCGCGACCGTGACGAACTCGTCGGCATCGGCCGTCAGAAGCATCGCGATGCGGTCACGGGCGGTGGAGAGGTCGTGACCGGCATCCTCCAGGGCGCGCAGATAGGCGACGGCGGTGGCGAGCACAGCACCGAGTTCCGCCGCCTCTCCGGCGCCGCCCTCGTGATAGGGCCGTCCGTCGGCCAGGAAGGCTCGGCCGGTGAAACCCGCCGCTTCCAGCTCCGCAACGGTCTCGGCGAGACCGGGGGCGATGTCCTTCCAGACCGCTCCGAGGCTTCCGGTCGCCGCCAGAACGCCGACCGGATCGATGCCGAGATCGAGGTCGTAGGTCGAGAGATCCTCGCCCCGGCGCTGCGCCAGCGCGCTCACCAGCCGGGCCACTTCCAGGCCGCGCCCGCCGGCGTCGATCCGCAGGGCGATCAGGGGCAGCATCACGCCCTTCAGCGCCGCGTCGAGGTCTTCGACGCTCGCGGCGGTCAGGCCGTAGCCGCGGGCGCCCGCCGCGCCCGCAAAGGCCAGGACGAGGGCGTCGGCCCCGCCTTCGAGGTCGATGAGCGCCTGGGCGTTGGCGGCGGCGAGATCGGGGTGATCGACCCGTTGCGCGATGCGCCAGGGGCCCGGCTCACGCACCGGCTGGGCCGCCGGGGCGGCGGGTCCGTAGAGGGGTTCGATCCGCAGGCCGTCGGCCGTGTGCGACACCAGCCGCTTCTCGAAATCGGCGCCCTTGAGGACGCCTTCGACGAGGCCGAGCCAGCGCGCCCGGTCTGCGGGCTCGAAGAGGTCGGCGAGCGGTGTGTCTTCCATCGGAACGTCCCAGAGCGCGGCGTCTTCTGCACCGCTTCCATGCGTTTGCCTCGCACGCCGCTCCGCCGCTGGCAATCGCCCGATGGTTGAGGAAAGCTGAAGCCGCCCATCACCGATTTTTGATGGTCCCGGCGGCGCGACGGGGAGCCCGGAAACCGGACATGCCGACCCGGCAGGCTTCGGCAAAGCCAGCATTTCCGGATTGCGGGCCCGTCTACGGCGCCCGGACCGACGACCGGACGGATCAAGCCGCCGAGGCGGATCCGCCGATCCGGTCGTCCGGGCCCGAGAGGGACCGGCCCGTCAGCCCAGGATGATCAGGCCGGCGAAGCCGAGGGCGCCGACGATGATCCGCCACCACGCGAACAGCCAGAAGCCGTGGCGGGAGACGTAGTCGAGAAGCACCCGCACCACGAACAGCGCGGAGACGAACGACACGACGAAGCCGATCACGATCAGGCCGACATCGTTGCTCGAAAGGTACTTGTAATTGTCGAGCAGGTCCTTGGCGAAGGCGCCCGCCATCGTCGGCATCGCCAGGTAGAACGAGAACTCGGTGGCCGAGCGCTTGTCGGCGCCCATCAGCATCGCGCCCACGATGGTGGCGCCCGAGCGCGACACGCCGGGGATCATGGCGAGGCACTGGAAGATGCCGATCTTCAGGTCCATCGGCAGGGTGAAGTCGTAGACGTCTTTCTTCTTCACCTCGAGGTCGGTGTCGTCGATGACGAGCAGCACCAGGCCGCCGGCCACCAGGGTCGCGCACACGATCCACGGATTGAACAGGTAGGCTTTGATCAGCTTGGAGAAGAGGCCGCCGATGATCGCCGCCGGCAGGAACGCCACCAGGATGCCGAGCACGAACCGGCGCGCCTTCGGATCGGACGGCACCGCCGTGGCGATCGCCAGCAGGCGGCGGAAATACACCAGCAGGATCGCCAGAATCGCGCCGAGCTGGATCAGCACCTCGAAGGTGTTGTTGGGCGAGTGGAAGCCGATGAAGTGGCCGACCAGCAACTGGTGGCCGGTCGACGAGACCGGGATGAATTCGGTCGCCCCCTCCACAAGGGCGAGCAGCACTGCCTTGCCGATGCTTGCCGGATCCATCGTGACGCCTTGTGCCGTGGGCGCTGCGGCCCCCGTCGAGCCGCCGCCTGCCACGCGAAATGGTTGAGCCCGAGGCTTCGCCCATTAGGGTTGACGAGCGGTTACCGGGCCGGGCCGGGCGTGTTAAGGGCTCGGAAACGGTCGGGCAATAACGCTCGGTCCGAAGTCCTGCGCGCCGAACACCTGCGCATCAGGGCCCTCGACGAGCGCGGGACAGGCCGCGTTGGCAGACCGAACGTCCTCCACGGCCTCGATGGCAACCCTCTACCACTTCCCCTTCTGCGCGAATTCCCGGTTCATCCGTCTCGTACTCGCCGAGATGGGCATGGAGCCGACGCTGTTCGAGGAACGGCCCTGGGAACGGCGCGACGACTTCCTGCTGATCAATCCGGCGGGCGTCACACCCGTGCTGCTGGAGCAGAACGGGCTCGTCGTCCCCGGCGCCGGCGTCATCGCCGAGTATCTCGACGAGACCCGCGGCCTCGGGCTCTCGGGGCGGCGCATGCTGCCGGAGGACACCGTCGAGCGCGTCGAGGTCCGGCGCCTGCTCGACTGGTTCCTGGTCAAGTTCGAGTCCGAGGTGACGGCCTACCTCGTGAACGAGAAGATCTCGAAGCGCTTCATGTCGGCCCATGAGGGCGGCGGCCCGCCCGACATGAACGCGATCCGCGCCGCGCGCTCCAACGTGCGCTACCACCTCAAGTACATCGGCTACCTGATCGCCAGGCGGCGATGGATCGCAGGCGACAACCTGACCTATGCCGATCTGGCGGCGGCCGCCCATCTCTCCTGCGTCGACTACCTGGGCGACGTGCCCTGGGACGAGGACGAGATGGCCCGGAACTGGTACGCACGGGTCAAGTCGCGGCCCTCGTTCCGCGCTTTGCTCGCCGACCGCGTGCCCGGCATGGCACCGGCCGCCCATTACGCGGATCTGGATTTCTGACCGCCCGACGAACCTATTTCGGCGCCGATCTCCGCCGCCTCGTCGAGACCCGGGCCCGGGCGCTCGGCTTCTGCGGCCTGCGCGTCACCCGTCCCGACAGGCTCCCGGACCTTCCGGGCCGCCTGTCGACCTGGCTCGCCGAGGGCGCGCACGGCACCATGGAGTGGATGGCGGAGCGGGCCGACCAGCGGGCGAGCCCGGTGGACTTGTGGCCCGGCCTGCGCAGCATCCTGGTGCTCGCGATGAGCTACCGGCCCGAGCACGATCCCCTGGACCTCGTGGCCCGGCCGGATCGCGGGGCCATCGCCGCTTATGCACAGCGGCGGGATTATCACGAGGTTTTGAAGGGTCGTCTGAAAGAGTTGGGGGGGTATCTCTCCGCCAAGGGCGACGTGCGCGTGAAGGTTTTCTGCGACACCGCCCCCGTCATGGAAAAGACCCTCGCCGAGGCGGCCGGCCTCGGCTGGCAGGGCAAGCACACGGTGCTGATCTCCCGCGGGCACGGCAACTGGCTGCTCCTCGGGGCGATCTACACGAGCGCGGAATTCGAGCCCGACCCGCCGGAGCGCGATCATTGCGGCTCCTGCCGCGCCTGCCTGGACATCTGCCCGACCGACGCCTTTCCGGCCCCCTACAGGCTCGATGCCCGCCGGTGCATCTCGTATCTCACGATCGAGCATGCCGGTCCGATCCCTGCCGCGTTCCGGCCGGCGATCGGAAACCGGGTCTTCGGTTGCGACGACTGCCTCGCCGTCTGTCCCTGGAACAAGTTCGCCCGTACGGCGGCGGAGAATCGGCTCGCCGCGCGCGCGGATCTGGCGGCCCCGGCGCTGGCGGATCTCGCCGGTCTCGACGATGCGGCGTTCCGGTCGTTCTTCGCCGGCACGCCGGTGAAGCGCACGGGGCGCGACCGCTTCCTGCGCAACGTCATGATCGCGATCGGCAATTCCGGCGAACCCGATCTGGCGGGCGCGGCCGTCGCGGCGCTCGATGACGCGTCTCCCCTGGTGCGCGGCATGGCGGTCTGGGCCTGCGGCCGGCTGCTCGCGCCGGATGCCCTGCACGCGCTCTGCCGCCTTCATGGCGACCGCGAGACCGACGCCCATGTCCGCGACGAGTGGACGGCCGCCGCCGCCTTGACGGAATCGCCCGTGGGCGAGACATCCGCCCCATGAATCTCTTCGTCTTCGGGCTCGGTTTCACCGGCCGCCGTTTCGCCGAACGGGCGCGAGCGCGTTTCGAGACCGTCCGCGCCAGCGTCACGGATCCCGCGGCTGCCGACCGCGTCGCGGCGGAGACCGGGTTCGCCATGCGCGCCTTCGGGCCGGAGGCCGACGATTCCCGGATCGCCGCGGATCTCGCCGACACGGACGTGCTGCTCGCCTCGGCCCCCCCCGGCGAGGCGGGCGACCCGGTTCTCGCCCGCTACGGGGACGCCATCGCGGCGAGCCGGATCGGCTGGATCGGCTATCTCTCGACGATCGGCGTCTACGGAGACCAAGGCGGCGCGTGGATCGACGAGGCGACACCCGCGGCGCCACGCAGCGCCCGGTCGAAGGTGCGCCTCGAGGCCGAGGCGGCGTGGCTCGCGCTCGGCGCCGAGACCGGGAAGGCCGTGCAGGTCTTCCGGCTCTCGGGCATCTACGGACCCGGGCGCAACCCGATCGTGAAACTGCGCGAGGGTCGTTCGCAGCGGATCGTAAAGACCGGGCAGGTCTTCAACCGCATCCATGTCGACGACATCGCCACGACGCTGCTGGCCTCCATCGACCGCCCGCGGCCGGGGGCGATCTACAACGTCACGGACGACGAGCCGACCGCGCCCCAGACGGTGACCGAGCACGCCGCCTCCCTCACCGGCCTGCCGCTGCCGCCCGAGATCGATTTCGAGACCGCCGACCTGTCTCCGATGGCGCGCAGCTTCTACGGCGAGAACAAGCGCGTGCGGAACCGGCTGATCCGCGAGGAGCTCGGCGTGGCCCTCGCTTATCCGACCTACCGCGAAGGTCTCGCGGCCCTGAAGGACCAGCCCTGATCAGGCTTCGAGGTGACGCGGCCGCACGAGGCGGCGCAGCAGGCCGCCGCGCGGCCCCACCATCATCGAGGCGACATAGAGGGCCCCAGCCGCGAGAACGATGGCCGGGCCGCTCGGCAGGTCGTACTGGTACGACAGGCTGAGCCCCGAGACGCTCGCGAGGGCGGCGATCAGCATCGAGACCGGGATCAGTCCGGCCAGGTCGCGGGCCCAGAACCGGGCCGCCACTGCGGGCAGCAGCATCAGGCCGACCGCCAGCAGGGTCCCGAGGGCCTGGAACCCGCCGACGAGGTTGACCACCACGAGCGCCAGGAACGCGAGGTGCACGGGACCGCCGCTGCGGCTGACACTCCGCAGGAACAGCGGATCGACGCATTCCATCACGAGCGGCCGGTAGATCACGGCGAGCGCCAGCAGGGTCAGCGTGCTGATGCCGCCGAGCAGCCAGAGGGCGGAATCGTCCAGGGCCAGGACCGAGCCGAACAGGAAGTGCATGAGGTCGATCTGCGATCCGCGCAGGGAGACCAGCAGCACGCCGGCGGCGAGCGAGATGAGGTAGAAGGCCGCGAGGTTGGCGTCCTCCCGGATCGTGGTCGCCCGGGTGACGGCGCCCGCGAGCAGGGCCACCGCGAGGCCGGCGACGAGGCCGCCCAGCGTCATCGCCGGCAGGGACAGGCCGGCGACCAGGAAGCCGACCGCAGCCCCTGGCAGGATCGCGTGGCTCATCGCGTCGCTCATGAGACTCATGCGGCGCAGCGTCAGGAAGACGCCGATGGGCGGTGCCGACACCGACAGGGCGAGGCAACCCGCCAGCGCCCGGCGCATGAAGCCGAATTCGACGAACGGCGCAAACAGAGACCCGAACGGATCGGTCACGCGGCGTCCTCGTGATGGTGATGCGCAGCCCGGCCGTGATCGTGCGCCGGCTCCGCGGGCTTCCGCGGTCCTTCACAGATCGCCGCGCCCTCGTCCCAGGCCTCGGACAGGTTGCGGGCGCGGGCCAGATTCTCGGCGGTCAGGACCCGCGCGGTCGGCCCCCAGGCCACGGGCTCCCGGGCGAGCAGCAGCGTCGTCGGGAAATGCGCGCGGACCTGCGCGAGGTCGTGCAGGGCGGCGATCACGGTCCGCCCCTCCTTGTGCCAGGTCGCAATCAGCACCAGCAGATCGTCGACCGTCCGCGCATCGATCCCGGTGAACGGCTCGTCGAGGAGCACGACGGGGCAATCCTGCAGGATCAGCCGGGCGAACAGCGCGCGCCGGAACTGACCACCCGACAGGGTGCCGATCGGCCGCGCCGCGAAGCCCTCGAGGCCGACCGCCGCCAGCGCGGCCTCGATGGCCGGCCGCCGCCGGACGAGGCTGCGCCACGCCCCCGCCTGCCGCCAGAGACCCATCCCGGCGAGATCCATGACGGTGAGCGGAAAGCTCCGGTCGATCTCGTCCGCCTGCGGCATGTAGGCCAGGGCGCCCGCACGTTCGATACGGCCGTCGAGGCAGCGTATCTCTCCGGCCATGCCCTTCAGCAGCGTCGACTTGCCGGCGCCGTTCGGTCCGACCAGCGCGAGCAGGTCGCCCGCTCGCACGGTCCCGTCGAGGTGGTGGACCGCTGGATGCCGGTCGTAACCGAGGGTGAGGCCGACGAGGCGGATCGGATCCGGATTCCGGCCGCTCATGCCGAAAGCGCCCAGGCGATAGTCAGCCAGACCAGCGCCGCGAGCGTCGCGGCGAGCGCCAGCCGCAGGCCGATCCCGCTCTGGAACAGCGATCGTCGGGCCGCGCGTCTCGGGCTGGGAATAGTCGGCAAGGAATCCTCGTCGCGCACTGACACCGGCGCGGGCACCACGCAGAGCTACTGGTGCGGTCCTGGGCCGCGGTGATACACTGTAACAAACCCGCGGGACAACCTGCGGATCATGTTTGGAGCAATCATGCACCGTCACGAGGGTCACGACGCGTGCCACGCCGGCACCGGTGACATTCTCGCGCGGGCCGAGGCCCTCTGTCGCGAGCGCGGTCTGCAGTTCACGCCCCTGCGCCGCGAGGTGCTGGAGGCCGTGGCCGAGGCCGGGAAGGCTCAGGGCGCCTACGACATCGCCGAGCGGCTGAGCGCGCCGGGCAAGCGTGTGGCCCCGGTCTCGGTCTACCGCGCCCTCGATTTCCTGATGGATCAGGGGCTGGTCCATCGGATCGCGAGCCGCAACGCCTTCATCCCCTGCGCGCACGGCCACGCGCCCGGGGAGGGGGTGATTTTTCTGATCTGCCGGACCTGCGGCGGCGTCGACGAGGCCTCGTCGGAGGAGGTCGAGGGCAGCCTCGGGCGCACTCTGGAGCGGGCCGGATTCACGCCAACCCACAGTATCCTGGAGGTCGAGGGCGATTGCGGCACCTGTCGTCAGCGGAAGCTGGCACCCTGAGCCGCGAGACCAGGTTGCCTGATCCATCCCGTCCGCGCTGACGGCGGGGAGCAATCCACGAGCGTGCCACGCCTGCGGGCATGGCGCCTCCCGACCGCCTCGCGCCCGCGCCTTAGAACGCGTTCTGGTATGCGCGGCGCGAAATGACCGTCTGGATCATGATCTGGATATCGAACCAGATCGACCAGTTGTCGATGTAGTGCAGATCGCAGGCGACGCGCTGCTCCATGGCGAGGTCGGTCTGGGTCTCCCCCCGGTAGCCGTTGACCTGAGCCCAACCCGTGATCCCAGGCTTCACGTTGTGGCGGCGTGCATAGAGGGCGATCCGCCGCTCGAAGCTCCGGTCGTGGGCCAGCGCATGCGGGCGGGGACCGACCAGCGACATCTCCCCGCGCAGGACGTTGATCAGCTGGGGCAGCTCGTCGAGATTGGTCCGGCGCAGGATCGCGCCGACCCGGGTGATCCGACTGTCGTTGCGGGTCGCCTGCCGGAAGGCGGCATTCGCATCCGTGCGCATCGACCGGAACTTGAAGACGCCGAACGGCTGCTGATTGAAACCGTAGCGCTTCTGCCGGAAGAAGACCGGGCCGGGGCTGTCGAGCTTGATCGCAACGGCGATGGCCGCCAGCAGCGGGGACAGCGACACCAGGGCGATGGTCGCCAAGGTCAGATCGAGGAGGCGCTTCAGCATCACCTCGCCCAGATTGAGCGGCCGACGACCGATATTGATCCCCGAGACTCCGCCGACCCGGGCGACCTGCAGATCGGGAAAGCGATCGAGGACGGCGCCGGGGCGCAGATGCAGGGCCGAGGGCACCCGCAGGAACGCGTCGATGCACCGCTCGACCTCCGCGGTGTCGGCCCACGGCACGAGCACGAAAACGTCGTCCGGCCGGAGGAATCGCACCACCGAGACCGCGAGGTCGAGATCCTCCTGCAGCTGGTCGTATCGGGTGGCCACGTCGGCGCCGGGATCGACCCGTCGAAGGTAGCTGGTCCCGATGATCCGCGAGCCGAGATGATCGGCTTCCTTGCCGGCGTAGAAGCGCGCGATGTCCTCCTCGTAGCCGACGAGGTGGATCCGGCTGGCCGTGGCCGAGCCGGCACTGAGCCGCGCCCGCACGAGGCGCCGCACCGATGCCCGGGCCGCGATCAGGACCGGAAGGCCCACGGCGAACGTCCCGAATGAGATCAGGCGCGAATAATCGTTGGTCGTCTTGGTCATGAAGCTCACGACCAGCACGGCGGCCCAGGCGACCAGCCAGAGGGAGGCCACCCGTTGAACGCCCGGCTTCTGCGCCATGACGTTCTCGAGGCTGTACTCCTCGCGCAGGACGTTCGCGGCGATGATCACCAGTCCCAGCAGCGCCGACAGGCGCAGGCCGCGAACGCTGCTCGCCCAGAATGCGCTGTCCTGGGCGAGGGCGTGGTAGGCGAACTCGACGCCCAGGGCCACCATCACGATCGCCACGAGATCGGTCGCGGCGAGCGTCGTCGACAGGGCGATCCGCGCCAGCGCACGACCGCGCCGGGGCAGCAGCGCCGACCATACGTTGCGTCGGCGCTCCGCCGAGGTGGGCAGCGCCTGAAACGTCTCCGGAAGCCGATCGTGAAACATCTGACCCGCAACGTCCCGTCTTAGTCGGACTCTGTACCAGTCTGAGACACGAAAGGTTTCGGCGCCGCCTGGTGACGGTGACGGAGCAAGCCGCGGGCCCGGCAGGGTCGCATTCGCTGTCACGGAGGGAGGCTGCGACCTAGAGCGCGCGCCCAGCCGTTGCAATACATGATTAATGCTGAGCGCCGGCATGACGCATGCGGCGGCCGCCAATGTTGGAGTTCGGCCGTCATCGAACGCGTCGTTTCAATTCAAGCGCGTTTCTTCGTCCGAAGTTTCAACCGGCCCTGCGCCCGCCCCGCATGCGGAACGGGCAAGGACTCTCGGTTGAGCTTTAAGACGTCGCCTCGGCGTCGGCGGGTCTGGCGACGGTCTGGATCGTCTCGAAACCCTCGAACTGGGGATGACCGAGATACAGGGGTTTGGTCGAAGGCACGCGACCGTGCGCCTTGCGGAACTGCTCGGATCGGGTCCAAGCTTCGAAATCCGCGTGCGACCGCCAGATCGTGTGCGAGGCGTACAGGACGTGGTCTTCGTGCTCGGGGCCGCGCAGGAGGTGGAATTCCACGAAGCCGGGCATCTCGCCGAGATGGCTGTCGCGGCCGAGCCAGACGGCCTCGAAGTCGGCCGTCGCGTCCTTGACGACCTTGAAGCGATTCATCGCGATGAACATGCGTCTCTCCTGCGCGCTACCAATCCTACAAGCATCGGCGGTCCTAAGGGGAACACCTGCGCGGCGACAAGGCGCACCACTTAAGCTGCCCAATCATCGCCATCGACATTTCCGCAACAATGTTGCAAAGATGTGTGTACTTAAACTAGAAGCTGTAACCTTTGACTTGCGAAGCTTGACAACTTGGTGTCCAACTGCGGTGCACGCCACCTGTGTCGGGATCAGGGCTATAGCCGCATGAGCGGCAGGGATGACCGGCCACACGGCGTGCACGACATGCGACTTAGGGGCGGGCGGTGAAGCGGCGCGATAGCGAGGCGAAAACACCGCATTCGCAGGAGGATGCATCCCACTCCATGGAGAAGGATTCCCCTGGGCAAACGATGCCGAAGCAGACCACCGACGTCGATCGTCTCGTCGGGATTCGCATCACAGCCCTGCGCAAGGCGCGGGGCATGAGCCAGACCGCTCTCGGCAATGCGGTTGGGGTGACCTTTCAGCAGGTCCAGAAATACGAGAAGGGTCAGAACCGGGTCGGCGCCGGCCGGTTGCGGGAGATCGCGCGCCTTCTCGAAGTTCCGGTTTCCGCGTTCTTCGAGGAGACCGAGCCCCGCGAGAACGCCCAGGAGGACGTGTTCGGCTTCCTCAGCGCCCACGGTGCCATCGAGCTTCTGCGCGCCTACGCCCAGATCGAGGATGAGCAGATGCGCCGCGATGTGCTGGCGCTGGTCCGCAGCGCCGCGCGCCTCGCGCAGAACCGCACGGCGGCGCCGGCGGCGGATCCGGCCTGACAGGCGGGCTGGCGGGCCTCGCCCGGCGCGCCCCGGAGGCGGCTGCATCCGGGACGGTTTCAGGGTGCGTCAGACGCGATCAGGTGGAAGAAGCTGCCGGTGACGGGGCCGACCCGATGTCCGGCAAACCCCAGGTCCACACCCTCCGCATCCGAAACGCGAGCGAGCGCTGATGCCTCCGGTGCGATCGGCGAGAGCTCGGTGGCGTAGTGGAACTCGTGGCCGATGAGGCGCGCCCCGTCTTCTCCGAGCATGCCGGATCCGCAGAGCCGCGCGACGCGATAGCCG
Organism: Methylobacterium sp. 092160098-2; assembly: GCF_028920805.1. Taxonomy (NCBI): domain Bacteria; kingdom Pseudomonadati; phylum Pseudomonadota; class Alphaproteobacteria; order Hyphomicrobiales; family Methylobacteriaceae; genus Methylobacterium; species Methylobacterium sp. 092160098-2. The sequence goes on from NZ_JAQPZJ010000001.1 coordinate 3,568,679, forward strand.
AGATGCAACTTGCGGCGGTGATAGGATGTCGCCACCGGGAGGAGGCCCGCCATGGGATGGGTGGTGCCGTCGGCGTCCTGAAGCGTCTGCCCGAGGACCATGTAGCCGCCGCACTCTCCGTGGACGGGGCGTGTCCTGGCGAAGTCGCGCAGCCCGTCCAGGAAACGGACGGCGCCGGCGATCCGGCCCGCATGCAGTTCGGGATAGCCCCCCGGCAGCCAGCAGACGTCGCAATCCTCCGGTGGGCCTTCGTCGGCGAGGGGTGAGAAGGGGACGAGTTCGGCACCGGCCAACCGCCACCCGGTCGCAAGGTGTGGATAGAGGAAGCTGAACGCCGCGTCCCGAGCGACCGCCACGCGTTGTCCGGGCGGCCGCGGTAGCCGGCCGCCGGAGGCCGGCACGGTGCCGCCCGCACTGGCCGTGACGGCGTCGAGGTCGATACCGGCTTCCGCGAGGTCGGCCAGCCGGTCGAGGCGGGCGGTAAGATCCGCGGTCTCGCCGGCCTGGACGAGCCCGAGATGGCGTTCGGGCAGGACCAGCTGCGCGTCGCGCATCAGGGCGCCGAGCACCGGCAATCCAGCGCGTTCCATGCCGGCTTCGACGAGCCGGCGATGGCGGTCGCTCGCCACCTTGTTGAGGATGACCCCGGCGATCCGCACGCGGGGATCGTAGAGCGTGCAGCCCAGCGCTACTGCAGCCGCCGATTGCGCCGCGCCCGACACGTCCACCACGAGCACGACCGGCCAGCCGTAGCGCGCCGCGATGTCGGCATTCGCCCCGGTCCGGTTCTCGGCTGCCCGGACGCCGTCGAACAGGCCCATGGAGCCCTCGGCGATCACCAGATCCGCCGCCGCCGCCGTCTCGCCCGCGAGCGTGTCGAGGAGGGGCGTCGCCATGGCGAAGCTGTCGAGATTGAAGCTCGGATGGCCGGTGGCGGCTTGGTGAAAGGCCGGGTCGATGTAGTCTGGACCGCATTTCGCGCCGCGGACCCGCAGGCCGCGCCGGGTGAGGGCGCGCATCAGGGCGAGGGTCACGGTCGTCTTGCCGGAGCTGGAGCGCGGCGCCGCGACGAGGAGGCCGGGGGCGCTCACGACGGCTGGCCCACGGTGCCGCCGGGCCGGTATCGCCGGTCGTAATCGGGCGCGTAGAGCGCGCTCTCGCGGAAGCCCTCGGCGCCGAGGGCGGGCCCAACCAGGATCAGGGCGGTGCGCTCCAGGCCGGCCGCCGCGACGAGGCCGGGCAGCGTAGCGAGATCGCCGACCAGCGCCCGCTCGTCGGGCCAGGAGGCCCGGAACACAGCCGCCGCCGGGCAGGACGGTCCGTAGAACGGGATCAGTTCCGCGGCGACCGCCTCGACCACATGAATCGACAGGTGGATCGCCAGGGTCGCCCCGGTGGCCGCATAGGCCGACAGGGTTTCCCCCTCGGGCATTGCACTCGCGCGGCCTGAGGTCCGGGTCAGGACCACGGTCTGCGCCACGCCGGGGACCGTCAATTCGCGGCGCAGCAGGGCGGCTGCGGCGGCGAAGGCCGGGACGCCCGGCGTAACCGTATAGGGAATCGCCAGCGCGTCGAGGCGGCGCATCTGCTCGGCCAGCGCGCTCCAGATCGACAGGTCCCCGGAATGGAGGCGTGCCACGTCCTGTCCGGCCGTGTGCGCCGTCCGGATCTCCGCCATGATGGCGTCGAGGTCGAGGGGGGCCGTGTCGACGATCCGGGCGCCGGGCGGACACCAGCCCAGGATCTCGGGGGCCACGAGCGATCCGGCGTAGAGGCAGACGGGACAGGCCGCGATGCGGTCGCGCCCGCGCACCGTGATCAGGTCGGCCGCGCCGGGTCCGGCGCCGATGAAATGAACGGTCATGTGTCCCGTGTCGTGTCGCATCGGACGGCCAGGGCGCAAGTGGCGCCGGCGCTCGTGATCCGCGGCAGGGCGAGGCGGCTTTGCGGCCCGGCGCCGGCCAGGGCCGTCGCCTCGGCCAGCGAGCCGACGCCGCGCAGCTGTTCGATCCGCGCCGAGCGGGTGACGATCTCGGCGTCGCGCGCCTGCAGCGCGGCGGCTGCCACGGGCTGGGGCGACAGGCCGAACCGTGCCGTCGCCGCGCGGATCGCCGGCTCTGCGGCCCGGTCGGCCGCCGTGGCGACGGCCGTCAGGCTCGACCGGTCGGCACCGAGCGCCGCGAGCGCGCGCTCGATCAGCGCCGCGATCTCGTCGGCGTCGGTCCCCCGACGGAAGCCGATCCCGGCGACCAGCAATCCGGTCACGGCTTGGTCCAGGCCCATTGGGTCACCGGCATGGCGGTGCGCCAGCCATGCATCCCGCCGACCGGGCTCGCCCGCTCGACACCGTAGCGACGCAGGCTTCCGCCCTGCGCCGCGAAGGCCGCGAGCAGCGCGGCCTCGCCTTCGAGGGTGACGGCATTGGCCACGCAGCGACCACCGCTCCGGAGGGCCGCAAGCACCGCTGGCAGGACCCCGGGCTCGGAGACGCCGCCACCGATGAACACCGCATCCGGCGTCGGCAGGCCCTCGAGTGCCCCGGGGGCGGTGCCGACAACGACGCAGAGGTCCGGCGTCCCCAATGCGACGGCGTTGCGACGGATGCGCTCGGCCCGGTCCGGGCGTCCCTCGATCGCCGTGGCGCGCAGGCTCCAGTGACGGAGCATCCATTCGATCGCGATCGAGCCTGCGCCGGCGCCGACATCCCAGAGATGCAGGCCCGGATGCGGACGGAGCGCCGATAGGGTCAGAGCCCGGATCTCGGCCTTGGTGAGCTGGCCGTCATTCTCGAACAGGCCGTCGTCGAGGCCCGGGGCGAGGGGAAGGGCGTGACCGGGCCCCGCCACCGCGATCGCCACCGTGTTCAACGCGTCGATGTCGGCGCGGTCGAACGCGTCCGCGCGGGTCGTACCGACCCGTTCATTCGGGCCGCCCATCGCTTCCAGCACCGTCAGCGTCGACGCGCCGAAGCCCCGCGCGCAAAGCAATGCGGCGAGCGCGCCGGGGGTCGTGCCGTCCCAGGACAGCACGAGCACCCGCGCCCCCGGCTGGAGATGCGGCACGATCCGGGTCAGCGCGCGGCCATGGAGCGTGACCAGCGCGCATTCGGCCAGCGGCCAGCCGAGCCGCGCACAGGCGAGGCTGAAGGCCGAGGGCTGCGGGAAGGCGCGGATCTCGGCCGCCGGCACCATCCGGGCGATCTCGGCGCCGATGCCATAGTGGAAGGGGTCGCCGGTGGCGAGGAGGCAGGTCGGCTGCCCCCGCCGCGCAAGAATCTCGGGATAGGCCTCGTGGATCGGGCTCGGCCAGGGCCGCGTCTCCGCATCGAGCGGACCCGCGAGGGCGAGATGGCGTCGGCCGCCATAGACCACGCCGGCGGCATCGAGCGCGGCGGCGGCGGCCGGCGTCAATCCGGCCCGCCCGTCCTCGCCGATGCCGACGATCGACAGCCAGGGTAAGCTCGACAGCGCCTCAGGGCTCATGGACAAGGCGTCCATGGACACGGCGTTCCTGACGAGCGGCACGATGCGGATTCTGATCCTCGGCGGGACCGGCGAGGCGAGCACCCTGGTCCGGTCGCTCGCTGGTCGGGCGGATCTGTCCGTGACGCTCTCGCTGGCCGGCCGGACGGCCGCGCCGAAGCCCGAGCCCGTGCCGACCCGGATCGGCGGATTCGGCGGGATCGAGGGCCTCGCCGACTACCTGAAAGCCGACGCGATCGATTGCCTGATCGACGCGACCCATCCCTTCGCCGCGACGATGTCGCACCATGCGGCGTACGCAGCCGCCCTGACGGCGGTGCCGCTCCTCGCGATCCGCAGACCGGCCTGGATGCGCGAGCCCGGCGACCTCTGGATCGAGGTCGACACGATGGATGAGGCGGTCGCCGCCCTCGGATCCGCGCCGCGGCGCGTGTTCCTGACGATCGGCCGGCAGGAGGCCGGGGTCTTCGCGGCGGCCCCCCAACACACCTATCTGGCGCGCACGGTCGAGCCGTTGGGCGGGATCCTGCCGGTGCCGCACCTCACCGCCCTGGAAGCCCGCGGGCCCTTCGATGTCGCGTCGGAGGCTGCGCTCATGCGCACGAGCGGCATCGAGATTCTCGTCAGCAAGAATGCCGGCGGGGCGGCGACCTACGGCAAGATCGCGGCGGCGCGCACCCTCGGAATCCCCGTCGTCATGGTGCGCCGGCCGGGCAAGCCCGACGTGCCGAGCGTCCCGGACGCTGCGGGGGCCCTCCGCTGGCTGGAGGCGGGCGATCACGCCGGTTCCTCAACCTTGCGGGCGGTGTAGACGAAGGGCGTCCGGCCGGCGCGCGGGATCAGTCGCGTCGTCGAGGCGCCCAGGATGACCATCGTGGCCATGTCGGCCGGCACGTCGCGCGCCTCGGCGAGGGTCGCGACCCGGATCGCCTCGTCCGGCCGGCTGATGGCGCGGGCGAACATCACCGGCGTGTGGGGCGCGCGGATCCCGGACGCGATCTCCAGAGCCGCCCCGAGCTGCCAGGGCCTGGCGGCGGAGATCGGATTATAGAGCGCGATCACGAAGTCGGCGCGCAGCACCGCCTCCAGCCGCGCGGTCACCACCGGCCAGGGCTTCAGGTTGTCCGAGAGGGACAGCGCGCAGAAATCGCCGCCGAGGGGCGCGCCGAGCCGGGCAGCGGCGGCCAGCATGGCGGTGACGCCCGGCTCCACGGTGATCGCGAGGTCGCGCCAGTCAGGCTCGCCCTGCTCCACCGCCTCGAACACCGCCGCCGCCATGGCGAAGACCCCCGGATCGCCGCCGGAGACGACCGCGACCCGTCGTCCGGAGGCGGCGAGCTGCAACGCGTGGCGCGCCCGGTCGACCTCCACCCGATTGTCGCTGGCATGCCGGACCAGGCCGGGTCGCTCGGGCACACGGGCGACATAGGGGAAGTAGCCGACGACATCCTCCGCCGCATCCAGCGCCCGGCGGGCGGACTCGGTCAGCAGCGCGGCGTCGCCCGGGCCGAGGCCGACGACGGCAAGGCTTCCGCTCACGGCCGCCGTCCCTCTCCGGGCAGAAGGACCATGGAGAAGTAGGGTGCGTCGTCGTCGGCCTTGTCGGCCAGCATCACCACCCGCTCGCCCGCCATGGTGCCGCGCTCCACATAGACCGCACGGGCGAGCAGCCCGGCGGCCGACAGAGCGGCGCGCACTTTCGGCAGATGGCGCCCAAGCTTCATCACGACGGCGGCGTCGGTGCCGCGCAGGCGCTCCGTCAGGGCCTCGAGCGAGAGGGTCGCCGGCAGGACGGTGAGGACGTCGTCGCCCCAGGTGATCGGCGTGCCGGCCCGAGTCCAGCAACCCGACATCCCGGTGACGCCCGGAATCACCTCCACGGGGAAGCGGTCCTTCAGGCGCCGCCACAGGTGCATGAACGAGCCGTAGAAGAACGGGTCGCCCTCCGACAGGATCGCGACGTCGCGCCCGGCGCCGAGGTGGTCGGCGAGTTTACCGGCCGCCTCGTCGTAGAAGCCCGCGAGCGCGGTGACGTATTCCGGATGCTCGGGATGGATCTCGGTGGTGTAGGGATAGGCCAGTGCCATCTCGCGGTCCGGATCGCGCAGGATCGCGTCCGCGATGGTGCGGGCGTTGCCCCGCCGGCCGCGCTTGCAGAAATGCACCAGCACCGGCGCGCGCATCAGGATGCGCTGCGCCTTAACGGTCAGCAGATCCGGATCGCCCGGGCCCATGCCGACCCCGTAGAGCGTTCCCGTCATCGCGGCCGCGGACAGCTCCTCGGTCGGGCCGTCGAGGCGTTCGAAACCGTCCATCACTCGACCTCGCTGGCGAGCGCGTTGATAGCGGCGGCCGTCATGGCGCTGCCGCCGCGCCGCCCGTGCACGACCACGAACGGCACGCGGCCGTCCCGGGCCAGCGCCTCCTTCGATTCGGCCGCGCCGACGAAACCCACCGGGATACCGATCACCGCGGCCGGAGGCGCGACGCCGGCGTCGAGCAGCTCCAGAAGGCGGAACAGGGCGGTCGGCGCGTTGCCCACCGCCACGACGCTGCCCGGCAGGCGTTCGCGCCACAGCTCCATGGCGGCTGCGGACCGCGTTGTGCCGAGGCTCCGGGCGAGCTCCGGCACGCGCGGATCGCCGAGCGTGCAGACCACGTCGTTATCGGCGGGCAGCCGTGCCCGGGTGACGCCGTCGGCGACCATGCGGACATCGCACAGGATCGGCGCGCCGGCCTTCAGGGCCGCGACGCCCGCTTCGGCGAAGCCCGGCGACATCTCCACGTCGGTCGGCAGGTCGGTCATCCCGCAGGCGTGAATCATGCGCACGACGACGCGCTCGGCGGCGCCCGACCAGCGTCCGAGATCCGCCTCGGCGCGGATCATCGCGAAGGAGCGCGCGTAGATCGCGCCGCCGTCGCGGATATACTCATAGCGGGACGGGGATTCGTGGGCCGCGGCCGGCTCCGATCCTGTCTGGCGCAGGGCGTTCTGGCTCGCGCTCATGCCGGTCTCCTGGTCCTCCCGCTGCCCGTCCAGGTCGTCTCCGGCGCGAAGGCGGCGGATAGCCCGACGATCTTGGCTCTTCCTAACCGCTCCAGCACGGCCTCGATAGGGAGATGCATCGCCGGCTTATCGGCGGGGGCACCGCCGATCACCACGCCGTACAGACCATCGCGACCGACGAGGGTCAGGTCGGCCGGCCCCGGTCGGGCGCATCCCTTGGCGCATCCCGAGACGTGCGCGGCGCGGCCCGACGCCGCCAGGGGAGCGAACGCCGCCGCGAGGCGCGCCGCATCGGTGAGGGTCCGGGTCGACCCGGAGGCGCAGCCCGGGGCACCCGTGCAGGCATCGATCGCCCGCCGCGGGTCGTCGGCGGCAACGATGAAGTCTACCGACAGGGCCTCTCGCACCGCCGCTGCCGGGACGTCCGGGGCGGCCAGAAGCATGAAGCCGCGGGTCGGCGACAGTCGAAGCTCGTCCGCGCCGAGCGTGACCGCGGCATCCGCGAGCCGGTCGAGGGCGTCGGCCGTACACCGACCGAAGGGCGCATCGATGGCGAGGATCTGAAGGTCCTGTCCGCCTCGTGGATGCCGGGCTTGGTCGGGCCATACGCTTTCGCCTCCGCGCGCTGCGACGCGTGGTCGCTCTCCGGTCCGCAGCGCCTCCGACAGCGTCGCTCTTTCGTCTTCCGACAGATCGCGCATCCGGCGCCGGCCGGTCCGCGCGAAGGCGGTGAGCACGGCGGCCACCACGTCGGGCGCTTCCCGTTCCCCGCAGGTCAGAAGATCCTGCCGCCCCTCGCCGCAAGCGATCGTGATCGCAACGCGGCCGGGTGCGTCAGCGATCACGGCGCAATCGGCCTCCGCGGTCGCCCGATCGACGCGTCCCTCGATCACGACCAGGGTCTTGGCCGGCAGGCCGGGAATCGTCAGCCCCGCCGCTTCGACGGCACGGGCCAGTCCCGGCACGTCGATGGCCTCCTCCGGATCGCGGCCCGCCAGCGGGCTCGTGAGCGTCAAGCGCTGAGGCCCGCCATCGGCCCGCACGTCGCCGAGGCCCTGGGCCGAGAGCCACGCGGCAAGGGAAGCCTGCGTCGCCTCGGTGACGCCCCGGATCTGGAGATTCGCCCGCGCGGTGAGATCCAGGTGCCCGTTCCCGAAGCGCCGGGCGCCCTCCGCCACGGCGCGGGCCTGACCGAGCGTCAGGACGCCCAGGGGCGGGTGTACCCGCGCCAGCAAGCCGTCGCCCGTGGGCATCGGCCGGGTCAGGCCGGGGCACCAGCCCCGACGGCTGGCTGCCTCGGGCAGCGTACGTCCATGCGGGCGCGGAGCGACGCTCATTCGGCGGCCTCGTGCAGCAAGGCGTCGGCCGGAAGAGCGTTGCGCCGGCTGTGCCAGAGTCCCCGGTCCCGGGCGGCGTCGAACCGTTCCAGGATCGCCCGGGTGGCCGCGGGGTTGGCGGCCCGCAGGCGCTCGAACACTTCGGTATCGGCGATCCAGGCGGCGTACAGCGTCTCGAAGCCGGCATCGGACACCGCATCGCTGGCGGCGGCGAGGACGAAAACCGCGTCGAGCCCCTGAGCCAGCTCCTGCGCGCCGCGATAGCCGTGACGGAGCTGGGCGGCGATCCAGCGGGGATCGGCGAGGCGGCCTCGGATCAGGCGGGCCGCGTCCTCCCGGGCGGTTCGGGCTTTCGGTCGCTCCGGCTGCGAGACATCGAGGCTGTAGAGCGCGGGGCTCGCCCCCTCCAGGGCAGCGGCGGCCGCGAAGCCGCCCATCGCGTCCACAGCGGCATCCCCGTCGAACAGATCGCGCTCGGCCACGTCGAAGGCGTGGAGATAGGCGTCGGCTCCCGCCACCCGAGCGGAGAAATCCGCATCCGGCGCCTCGCGGTCGCCATAGGCGTGCGTGCTGGCCGCAAGATAGGCGCGACCGAGATCGGCGCGGCCATCCCACGTGCCATCGAGGGCCGTTGCGGCGGTACCGGCGCCGTAGCGGCCCGGCGCAGCGCCGTAGACCCGCACGGCCGTCTCGCCCCGTCGGCGGGCCGCCGCCAGCGGGTTCTCGTCGTCGGCCTCGTCCCTGTCGGCTACGGCGCGGGTCGCCCGGTCGAGCAGCGCCAGGGTCTCCGGGAATGTGTCGCGGAACGCCCCGGAGACCCGCACGGTGACGTCGATCCGGGGCCGGTCGAGCATCGCCAGCGGAAGGATCTCGAAACCGGTGACGCGAGTGCTGGCATGGTCCCAGACCGGCCGCACGCCCATGAGGGCGAGGGCATGCGCCACATCCTCGCCGCCGGTGCGCAAGGTCGGCGAGGCCCAGAGATCCATGACGATCCGGGCCGGATAGGCACCCTCGTCCTGAAGGTAGCGGGTCACCACGGCGGCGGCGGCCCTCTCACCGAGGAGCGCGGCGGCGCGGCTCGGGATGGCCCGTGGGTCCAGGGTCGCGAGGTTGCGTCCGGTGGGGAGCACGTCGCTGCGCCCGCGGGACGGCGAGCCGGAGGGCCCCGGCCGGACGAATCGGGCGTCGAGGGCCGCGAGCAGCCCGGTCCGCTCGGCGGCGGCGCTTGCCAGCACCGCCTCCGCGGCCTCGCCCGGGGCTCGGGCGAAGACGTGGAGACCGTCGCGGAAGACGGTCTCGCCGAGGTCGCAGAGGTGCGCGTCCAGCCGGGTCAGCGCCTCGTCCATCGGCGTGTCCGCGCCGATGCCGGCGCCGTCCAGCAATCCGGCGGCCTCGGCCTCCTCGATGATGGCGCGGGCCACCAGTTCGGCGCGGCGGGGATCGAGCACGCTCGCGGCGGCGTATTCCTCCACCAACTCGCGCAGGCGTGCGGCCTCCGGCTTCAGCGCGTGGACGGCGACGTCCGGCGTCAGGTGACCGAGCGCGACGCCGCCGAGGCGCCGCTTGACCGGCGCGGCCTCGCCCGGATCATCGACGATGAAGGGATAGACCACCGGCAGGCCGCCGACGCACAGCGCCGGCAAGCAGGTGGGAGACAGGGCCACGGCTTTGCCGGGCAGCCACTCGGTTGTCCCGTGCGTACCGAGCTGCACCAGAACGTCGAAGTGCTGCTGCAGGCCGAGATGGAATGCCAGATAGGCATGGGTCGGAGCCCGGTCGAGATCGTGGTAGCCGGCCTTGCGATCGGGATCGCGCCCGCGGTCCGGTTGAAGGAAGACGGCGAGCCGACCGCGGTCACGGATCGCCTCGTCCCCGGTGCGATCCGGAGCGGCGCTCCGATCGGTTGCGGCCGTGCCCGTCAGCATCCGGAACCGGAAGGCGCCGTCGACGCAGGCCGGATCGGATTCGGCCTCGCCCCAGACGGCGGTGATCGAGGCGCGGGTCTCTTCGGGAAGGGTGTTCCACCAGGCCTGGTAGGCGGGGAGGGGCACGCGGAACGCGGCCGGACCCTCCGTGAGATCCGCCATCAGCGTGCCGGCTTCCGGAAGCGCCCCCGTCGCGTAGCCCGCGGCGGCGAGGTCGGCGGCGATGGCGCGGGCGCTCTCGGGCGTATCGAGACCGACTGCGAAACCGGCCCGGCCGCCCCGGGCCGGATAGTCGGACAGGACCAGGGCCACGCGGCGCGCCGGCCGGGGCAGGGCGGCCAGCCGCAGCCATCCCGCGGCCCGGTCTGCCAGGGCGGCAATGCCTGCGGGGTAGGGCACCGCCCGCCGCTGGGTGAAGCCGGCGACCTCCGGGCTTTCCTCCTTGAAGGAGATCGGAAAGCCCGAGAGCCGGCCGTCGAATTCCGGCAGCGCGATCTGCATGGCGAGATCGGACGCGCCGAGGCCGCGGGCCGACGCCTCCCAGGCCGCGCGCGGCGATCCTACCGTGAAGGCCTGAATGACCGGGCAGCCGGCGCCGTCGAGAACGAAGTCGGTGCCGTCCTCACGCGCGGAGAACGCCGTGGCTGCGATGACGAGGTCGGGTCTGCGCGCCCGCACCGCATCGGCGACCGCGGCCGCGGCCTCGGGCTCCTTCAGGCTCGACACGACCATCGGCAGCGCCCCGATCCCGCGGGCGCGCAGGGCGGCTGAGAGTGCGACGAACGGCTCGGTGTCGCCGCCGAGCACGGCGGAGCGATAGATCAGCAGCAGGGCCAGCGGATGGGCGGGCGACGGCGCGCCGTCGAGCGGGGTCGCCGTTTCAGCCGCGGCAATGGCTGTTTCGAGGGGGAGAGCGCCGCAACCCGGACACCAGGGAAAGCCGCGGGGCAGGGGCTGCGGAGGCTCGACCGCCCCCTCGGCGCCTAGCCGGATGGCCAGGGATCGCAGCATGCGCCGGAGATTGCCGGGACCGCCGGCACGGAAATAGGCGTCGAGTTCCCCGGCGAGGGCGGGATCGGTGGAGAACGGCGCGAGACGGGGGTCCGGCCGGTCGTCGCCCGGCAGGACCGCGAGCACGACGCCGTGCGCCCGCGCGGTTTCGGCGCAGCGCTCGATCCCGTAGCGCCAGTAATCCAGTCCGCCCAGACAACGGATCACCACGACCTTGGCGTGCGCCACGACGCGTTCGACGTAGAGGTCGACCGACAGCGGATGCCGCAGTTTGGCGAGCTTCGCGAGCCGGAGACTCGGCAGACCGGGCTCTGCGGCGTGGGCCTGACCGACCGCCGCGAGGTCGCTGTCGGTGAACGACAGCACAACCAGATCGCCGGGCTCCTGCCCGAGATCCACCGCCGCCTCACCCTCGTCGAGCGAGACGGTATCGATGCGCACGAGATGCATCGACGGCCCCTAAACCGCGGCCGCGCGCACCGGCGCGCCGCCGTCAGCCGCGCAGGCGCGCGCGGCGGCCGTCATCCCGCGAGGGCCGCAGCGACGGCGCGCTGGTCGAACCCCTTGAGGCCGATCACCACGAGGTTGCCATCCCGTGCCTCCCCGGACTTCCACGGCCGGTCGAAATGGTGGGCCACGCGCCGGCCGACCCCCTGCACCACGAGGCGCATCGCCTTGCCCTCGACCTCGGCGAAACCCTTGATCCGCAGGACGCCCGGGATCTCGGCTGCCTTCTCGACCCGGGCCGCCAGATCGCCCGCCGTGATCGCAGGGCGGATGGGCAGCGCCACGGTCTCGAAGTCGTCGTGGTCGTGATCCTCGCCCTCGCCGTGATGCGACGGGCGGGAATCGAGATCGTCCTCGGCGGCCGCCGCGAGGCCGAGCAGCACCCGCGGGTCGATGACGCCGTTCTCGGTCTCCACCACCTTCACGGCCCGGGGCAGGTGGCCTTCCACCTCGGCACGCACCCGAGCGCGGGTCGGGGCATCGATGAGGTCGGCCTTGTTGAGGACCACGAGGTCGGCGCAGAGGAGTTGGTCCTCGAAGACCTCTTCCAGCGGATTGTCGTGATCGACCGATTGGTCCGCGGCCCGCTGGGCGGCCAGTGCCTCCGGATCGTCCGCGAAGACGCCGGCGGCGACGGCCGGGCCGTCGACCACTGCGACGACCCCGTCGACGGTGACCCGCGAGCGGATCGCCGGCCACTGGAACGCCTGAACCAACGGCTTCGGCAGCGCGAGGCCCGAGGTCTCGATCAGGATGTGCTCCGGCGGCTCGGCGCGGCCGAGAAGAGTCTCCAGCGCCGGAACGAAATCGTCCGCGACCGTGCAGCAGATGCAGCCATTCGGCAGCTCGACGATAGCCTCTTCGGTGCAGCCTTCGACCCCGCAGGCGGCGAGGAAGGACTTGTCGAAACCGACGTCGCCGAACTCGTTGACCAGGATGGCGAGGCGGCGCCCCCTGGCGTTCTCGACCACGTGGCGGACCAGTGTCGTCTTGCCGGCTCCGAGGAAGCCCGTGACGATGGTGCAGGGGATCTTGTTCACGATGGTCATTCCGCGGCCTCCAGGGTGCCGGCGGGGAGCGGGCGGGGTTCAGGGAACGGGGGGATGCGGGCGATCACGCCCTTGCGGAAGGCCTCCGGACGCTCGCGCCAGGGCACGATGCCGTCCGAGGTCGCCGCATAGGCCGCGAGCCCGGCGAGGATGGTCTCCGCCGAGGCGGCCGGATCCATGTCGCCGTAGACGTAGGTCCAGCGGTCGGCCGAGGCGACCGCCACGGTGCAGGGCCGCTTGCAGACCGACAGGCATTCCACCGCCTCGATCCGCAGGTCCGGCGTGCCGGCGCTCCGGGCCTGAAGCGCCTCCAGAAGGCGTGCTCCGGCGCGCGGTCCATCCGGATCGTCGTCCGGACGGCGGCAGGTCGTGCAGACGTACAGGACGGTCTCAGGCACGGGCCGTTCCCCGTTGCGTGTCGCGGGAAAACGCCTGCCACGCCCAGCCGAGCCCCAACCCGATCAAGATCCAGAAGACGAAGCTGATCGCCAGCGACCGGGCGGCGAACTGTGCGGCCAGCGCGGCCGGAAGCTCCGACGCGCCCTCCGGCGCCTGCGGGGCGCCGACGACGTGGGGGGTTATGATCAGGACGAGGCCACCCAGGATCGTGATCAGAGCACGGCGGATCGTGATCAGGTAGAGTCCCATTCCGGTCGCCGCCGCGGTCATCACCCACCAAGCCTGCCGCGCGGCCAGCGGTGCAGCGGCGCTGCCGGGCAGTTCCGGCGGCAGGCCGAGGCCCGGCGCGAGGGCGACGCTGGCGAAGCCCGCCACCGCGAAGGCGAGACCGACCTGCGGCGTCGGCTCGCGGCCGCAGGCGATCATCACCGCGCCGAGCAGCAGGGCGTAGCCGACGCCGCCGACGAGGGTCGCAAGACCGGTGAAGGCCATCCGCGGCAGTCCGGGGCCGGGCTGCCATTCCGGTGCCGCGGCGGGTGCGGCGTGGTCATGCCCGGCATGGGCGAGCACGATCGGAAGGGCCTTCGCGGCCTGATGCGAGGGTTCCTGCTGCTCGTAGCGCTCGGCCGCGACGATCAGCGGCGAGGTCAGCGTGAGTTCGAGGCCCGTCACAACGGCAGCCGCGAAGAAGCCGGCGGCCAGGGCCGCCGACAGAAGCCGAATGATCATCCCTGCGCCGAGGGCGTCAGTGACAGGGGAAGTTCTGGGTATGGCGGAAGTCGTGCGCCGCGTTGTGGAACGCGATCGCCGGCGAGAAACCCGCCATGAACAGCAGGCCGAGGCCCAGCATGGCCGCGAGCGCGACGGCGACCGGACGCTCCGACGAGCGGGTACCGGCGGCGACGGGGGCGAGGGTCTGAGCGGTCATCGTCGAGTGTCTCCAGCCGCCCCACCGGCGGCATTGCGGGATCCTGTTGCGACGGCAGGTCTCCTGGCTCGCGGCTCGGCGCGCCCACCGCCTTCCCGGATCGCTCCGGTGGCGCTTGGCAGGCGCTCGCCGCTCACAGTTGCGGGGGCAGCCGCGGAATCGGGGCGAAACCCCTCACCGCATTCCCTTTTCACCCCGTTGCCAGGGCACCGTCACCGGCACGTTGTAGACGCATGCCGGCGACGACACAACGGAGCGGCGCCAGATCCGTTCGGATTCCCGTGCGTCCCTTCGCGGGTGGCCGGGCTTGACGTCCACGCCCCGATGCGGGCACCGCCGCACCGGATGCCCGGCCGGCCCGGCATGGGCACCTCCGCTCAGTTCTCGGAGACCCGATGGCCCTCGCAGACGATCCGAGCCCGGTCCTCGTCGATCTCGCCACCGGCCGCGCCCCCCGGATCGTACAGGATGAAGACACCGCCTGGCTCGAGATCGATCTGGGCGGTCGCTTTCCGATCCGCGCGGTCGCGCTGCGACCCGTACAGGATGCTGTCGCGCCCGAGGTCGGCGATGTGGCCGTCGAGGTCTCGCAGGACGGCGTCACGTGGTCCGCGCCCGACATCGTCGGCTGGACCGCCAAGCCGGGCGCCCTCGTGGCCGCCATCGGCGCCGACGAGCGGGCCTGGGCGCGTCTCGTGCGGATCGCGGTGCCGGATCCTGCGCTCGTCGCAGGCGTCGACATCCGCGCCGATGAAGCCGCCATCGACCTCATCGCCCTGCGGGCGCTCCTCTGGCTCGACATCACGCTCCTGAACGAGAAGCCCGGCGCTAACGTCTACGTCACCTACAATCTCGAAGCCGCGCCTGGCCGGGCTAGCCGCAACCTCGTCGGCCTGTCGCTGTTCGAGAACGGCGCCTTCGGCAACTGCCTCGTGCAGTACATCATCGCGGTCTCGATCGCGAAGGCGCTCAACCTGAAATACATCAAGGTCCCGAAGGTCGACCGCAGCAAGGTGATCTTTCTGACCCAGAGGCTGACCTGCGACGGCATCACGTTCATTCCGCCGGACGAGCCGCTTCCGCCGGACGGCTACTTCCTGTCAGGGCTGTTTTTCGATCCGACGCAGTTCGAGCGGGTGACGGCGCTGCAGGGCCCGATCGACTCGCGCGCGATCGTTCAGGATGTGATCCGGCCCCTGTTCAACGGCCTGCCGCGGACATTTGCGGCCAAGCCCGACGATCAGCTCCTGATCCATATCCGGTCGGGCGACATCTTCAGCACCTGGGTCGACCCGCACTATCCGCAGCCGCCCTTCGCCTTCTACCGGATGGTCATCGACCGGCTGCAGGCCGAGGGCCGCATCCGTTCCGTCAAGCTCGTCTTCGAGAACCGGCTCAACCCGGTCATTGCAGAAGTGGAGGCCTATGCGGCGCAGCGCGGCCTGCCCGTAGAGATCCAGAGCGAATCGCTGATCTCCGACGTTGCCGCTCTGGTGAACGGCCGCTACCTCGTCTTCGGGCTCGGAACCTTCGGGCCGGCGATCTGCCACCTTTCGGAGCGCGTCGAGCAGGTGTTCTACTTCGCGTCCAATTGGCCGCAGGGCTTTCAGTCGATTCCCACGATCGGGAAAGTGGTCGAGGTTCGCGATCGCGAAGGCCGGTACATGAAGGTCGGCGAGTGGCAGAATACCGACGCTCAGCGCCGGAGCATGGTGGAGTACCCGGCCGAAGCTCTCGCCTTCGACGATGTCTGATCGGTCGCGCCGGTCACGATCCGACCGGCGACGACCTTGCCGCCTGCATCCCGGCCGAACACGTCACGGTGCGGTCCTGAGACGTTCCGCGGGTGCGCCGGCCGAACGCGCCGAGCCGCCATCGCGGACCTTCAGGGCGTCCAGGTACATCCGTTCGACATCCGCCTTGAAGGCGGCGCGGGAATCCGGACGCGTGTAGAACATGTGGCCGCCGGGATAGACTGCGAGGCTCAGGCGACCGGCACTGTAGGCCGGGACCTGCGCCAGCAGGAGCTTCGAGGCGAAATACGGGGTTACGAGATCGGTGAATCCGTGCGCCACGAGGACACGCAGGTGCCCGTCGAGGGCCAGGGTTCCCTGAAGGTTCGAGAGCACCTCCGGTGCCTGTCGTCCCGAGCCCCAGCTCCAGCCCCGATTGACCGCATTGTTCAGGAGCTCGTAGCGCATGTTGGCCACGGGCCATTTCAGCGTGCGCGCGTAGAGATCGAGCATCGCGCTGGTCAGCGGCGCCTGGAGCGCGGTGAGCTGCGGATCCTCGAAGCTCGATTGCGCGGCGGCCGGATTCGGGTCCCAGCCGGTGATGCCGGTATCGTAGGCGCTCGTCACGCGACCTTCGGCACGATCGATCTCCCGCTGGACGCTTCGGGTCGAGAGGCGCGCCGCCTGTGCGCGGACCAGGGCGGGATCGAGCCCGACCAGCGGGGCGACCTTCTCGGTCATCCGCGCAACCGCCGCGGAATCGCTCGGCCCCTTCAGGAGATCCGTCAGATAGGCACCGGATGCGTAAGCTTCGGCATCCCCCAGCAAGGCCGGCGTGGGTATCGTCCCGGCCCGCTCCAGCGCGCCGGCCGCCAGCGACGGCAACTTCAGCACGTAGCCCCAGGGATTGGCCCGCGGGGTCTCCAGCCACCCGAAGTCGAGCACCGGCGAGAGCAGCACCATGCCCGACAGGCCGACGCCGATCTCTTCCTGGAGCTTCTCCGTGATCAGCGGGCCGCGGAACCCGCCATAGCTCTCGCCGACGAAGAACTTCGGGCTCGCTAGACGATCGTTGTTGCGCAGGTAGCGGGCGATGGCTGCCGAGAGGGTCGCGGCGTCGGACTCGATCGACCAGTAGGCCTTGCCGTTGCCGTCCGCGGCCCGGCTGTAGCCGGTACCGACGGGGTCGATGAAGACGAGATCGGTGAAGCCGAGCCACGTCCCGTCGTTGGGCGTGAGCGTGACCGGCTGCGACGGGCTGATGCTGTCGCCGCCGACGGGCAGCCGCCAGGGGCCGATCGCCCCGATGTTGAGGTAGGCCGACGCGGCGCCCGGGCCGCCATTGACCGCGAAGGTCACCGGGCGCTCCTGGCCGTCCTTGGACGCCACCGTGTAGGCCACGAAGGCGATCTCGGCCTGCAGCTTGCCAGCCTCGTCGACGAGCGGCAGGCTGCCGGCCGTGGCGGTGAAGTCGAGGACCCTGCCATCAGGCAGCGTGACGCTCTGCTTCGTGACGGAATCCGGCGGCAGGCGTCGTCCGTCCGGCCCGCGCGGTGCCGGCTTGCTCTCCGCG
Source organism: Methylobacterium sp. 092160098-2 (assembly GCF_028920805.1). Classification (NCBI taxonomy): domain Bacteria; kingdom Pseudomonadati; phylum Pseudomonadota; class Alphaproteobacteria; order Hyphomicrobiales; family Methylobacteriaceae; genus Methylobacterium; species Methylobacterium sp. 092160098-2. Next base: position 3,585,633 of record NZ_JAQPZJ010000001.1, read on the forward strand.
GGCGGATGTCCGTGCGGCGCCTCCTCTGCCCAGCCGGCGGAGGGCAGGGCGATGAGCATGCCGAAGGCGAGCGCGGCGCGCGCGAGACGTCTGTTAAGGGCCACCATCACGCCTTCTTGTTCCAGCGTCCGGAATCGTCCTGCTGCCAGTAGGCGACCGTGTGGCCCGCCTCCTTGGCCTGCTTCCACTGCTCGCGCGCCCTCAGGAGGGCGTCCTGATCGGTCCCGTCGAACAGGATACAGATCCGCTCATACGTGCCGGCATCGGGCGGCAGGTCGGCGCCCTCGACGAGGAAGCGGATCGAGGCCGCGTTCGGGTTCACGTCCCGAAGTGTCAGCACCACCGGCTGGCTCGCCGCGTCGGGCTCGCGATCGGTCCCGTGCGGCAGGAAGCTCTCGTCGGAATAGGTCCAGAGGTGGTCGTCCAGCGCCTGCAGGCGCTCCTCGCTGGCGGCCTGGATCGCGGCCTGCCAGCCGCGGTCCAGCGAGCGCTCGACGAGGCTCGGCAGCACCCGTTCCAAGGGCTGCCGCTGCATATGGTAGAAGAGGATCTCGGTCACGATGCCGAGGATATAGGGCTCCGGCCCGCCGCGCGAGCAGCGGCGCGCCGCCGCGGCTCAGACCAGCCGGCTCTGTTCGATCGCGGCGCCGACGAAGCCCTTGAACAGCGGGTGCGGCTCGAAGGGGCGCGACTTCAGCTCCGGGTGGAACTGCACGCCGATGAACCACGGATGCCCGACATGCTCCACCGTCTCGGGCAGGAGGCCGTCGGGGGAGACGCCGGAGAAGCGCAGGCCCTTGGCCTCCAGCCGCTCGCGATAGGCCATGTTGACCTCGTAGCGGTGGCGGTGGCGCTCCGAGATCTGCTCGGACCCGTAGATCTGGGCGATCTTGGATGTGGGATCGAGCTTCGCCTCATAGGCACCGAGCCGCATCGTGCCGCCGAGATCGCCGGCCGCAGCCCGCCGCTCCAGCTCGTTACCGCGGAGCCACTCGGTGAGCAGGCCGACCACCGGCTCGGACGTCTCGCCGAACTCCGTGGAATTGGCGTCCGGCATTCCCGCGAGCGAGCGGGCTGCCTCGATGACGGCCATCTGCATCCCGAAGCAGATCCCGAGATAGGGGATGCGCTTCTCGCGAGCGTAGCGGGCCGCGCGGATCTTGCCCTCGGCGCCGCGCTGGCCGAACCCGCCCGGCACCAGGATCCCGTTCAGGCCCTCCAGGAACGGCGCGGGATCCTCGCGCTCGAAAACCTCGGCCTCGATCCATTCGAGGTTGACCTTGACCCGATGGCTGATGCCACCGTGGGTCAGCGCCTCGGTCAGCGACTTGTAGGCGTCCTTGAGCCCCGTGTACTTGCCAACGATGGCGATGGAGACCTCGCCCTCGGGGTTGCGCACGCGCTCGGAGATCGTCCGCCAGCGGCCGAGATCCGGCTCCTCGCCGTGCTCCAGGCCGAAATGGCCGAGCACCTCGCGATCGAGGCCGGCTGTCCGGTAGGAGAGCGGCACCTCGTAGATCGACGCCACGTCCCGCGCCTCGATCACCGCGGTCTCGCGGACGTTGCAGAACAGCGCGAGCTTGCGGCGCTCATCGACCGGGATGTCCCGGTCGCAGCGGCAGAGCAGGATGTCGGGCTGGATGCCGATGGAGCGCAGCTCCTTCACGGAATGCTGCGTCGGCTTGGTCTTCAGTTCGCCCGCGGACGGGATGTAGGGCAAGAGCGTCAGGTGGACGTAGCAGCAGGTGCCGCGGGGCAGTTCCTGGCCGAGCTGGCGGATCGCCTCGAAGAACGGCAGCCCTTCGATGTCGCCCACGGTGCCGCCGATCTCGACGAGCACGAAATCGAACGCGTCGTTGCCGTCGAGGACGAAGTCCTTGATCGCGTTGGTAACGTGCGGAATCACCTGGATCGTGGCGCCGAGATAGTCGCCGCGGCGTTCCTTGGCGATGATGTCCTGGTAGATCCGGCCCGTGGTGATGTTGTCGGCCCGGCTCGCCGGGACCCCGGTGAAACGCTCGTAATGCCCGAGGTCGAGATCGGTCTCGGCGCCGTCGTCGGTGACGAACACCTCGCCGTGCTGAGTCGGGCTCATCGTGCCCGGATCGACGTTCAGATAGGGGTCGAGCTTGCGCATCCGGACCCGGTAGCCGCGGGCCTGCAGCACCGCCGCCAGGGCTGCGGAGGCGAGCCCCTTGCCGAGGGAGGAGACCACGCCGCCGGTGATGAAAACGTACCGCGTCATGGGCCTCGGTCCATAAAGAAGCTGCTGCCGTTTGCCAAACGACCCGTGCCCCGGCCCGCGCATGGGCTGGGGATCATGGAACGCATGGCACGGACCGGCTGAGTGCCGGCCCGTCGGAGATGGAATGAGACGCTGCGCCGTTCCGGGCGCAGCCCGTCAGCGGGATTGCGGCGCGTCCGGGACAGCCGGCTGGGCGGGCGCGGCCGGCTGGGCCGGCGCCGTGGCGGGCACCCGGTCCTGTTGCTGGCGGAGCGTGTCGAGCAGGTTGTCGGCGCCGGTCGGCTGCTTGGCGGGCTGGCCCGACGTCTGCGGCGCGCCGGTATCGAGGATCGATTTCGGCGCCGCGGAGCGATGCGACAGGATGGCGAGCGCCAGGCTGGTGGTGAAGAACAGGGCCGCCAGGATCGCCGTGGCCCGGGTCAGGGCGTTGGCCTGGCCACGGCCGGTCATGAACCCCGCGACGCCGCCGCCGCCCCCGCCGCCGAGCCCGAGGCCGCCCTCGGAGCGCTGAAGCAGCACGACGCCGATCAGCGCGAGGACGATGATGAGGTGGACGACGATCAGGACGGTCTGCATCGGTGTTCCGGGATCTTCTTCAGCGCCGCGCGCCGGCAGCGGGCACCGGGAGACGAACGCACGAGGGCCGGAGCCCGCCGCCGCTTTTGGTGCTCCCCGGCACGCATGCGTGCAGCGGAAGCCTCGTGGGCGACTTTGCGGGCGGACCGGCCGGAATTGGGCGACGGCATACACCACCGGCCGCCCGCCGCCAACCTGACGCGCGCGGCCGGCTGTCGGCGGCGCCCCTCGCCTTCGGCCGCGCCGCGTGATTTCTGGACGGGAGAGAGCGGCCGATCGAACGCGCCGCCCCGTCCGGGAGGCCAACCATGTCCGTGTCACGCCGGGTGGCGCTCGTTGCCGCCATCGCCGCGCCCGTTCTGATCCGCGCCGTCCCCGGCACGGCCGCCGGGCCCGACGCCGCCGCCGTGGAGCAGGCCGTCGACGCTCTGACCCAAGCCCTGCTGGCCGCGGACGGGCCGGCCCTGGACGCCCTGGTCCTCGACGGTCTGAGCTACGGACATTCCAGCGGTCAGGTGCAGGACAAGACGGCGTTCGTCGAAACGCTCACCAGCAAGCGCTCGGCCTTCCCGAGCATCACCCTGTCGGACCGCTCCGTCTCGGTGGTCGGCGACGACGCCGTCGCCCGCCATGTCTTCACGGGCGAGGTCGTCTCGGGCGGCAAGACGGCGCCGGTGCATATCGGCGTGATGCAGGTCTGGCACCGGGATCAGGGCCGCTGGCGGCTGCTCGCGCGTCAGGCCTTCAAGATCTGACAGCGCCTCCGTGCGATCGCCGGTCCGCCCGCGCCGGCGGAGCAGTCTGGTGCCGCCCCATTAAGGCCTTGCAAGGACAGGGATCTCCCTGCGGCGCGTGACAACGGCAAGCGCCGCGAGCGCATCGAACCGTCAGAGGCGCGCTCAGGCGTAGGCGGCGCAGATCCCCAGGAAATCCGCGGCCACGAGACTTGCGCCGCCCACCAGGGCGCCGTCGACGTTGTCCACCGACAGAAGTTCGCGGGCATTTCCGGGCTTCACCGAGCCGCCATAGAGGATGCGGATCTTGTGCGCCTCGTCGCCCACGAGCTTGTCGAGCATCTCGCGCAGGGATGCGTGGACTTCAGCGATGTCGCGCGGCGTCGGTGTCCGGCCCGAGCCGATCGCCCAGACCGGCTCGTAGGCGATCACCGTGTCGGCCGCCGTGGCGCCCTTCGGCAGGCCGATGGCGAGCTGCGCCCGGACGATGTCGAGGGCGCGGCCCTGCTCGCGCTCCTCGATGGTCTCGCCGACGCAGATGATGCCGCACAAACCGGCACGCCGGGCACCCAGCGCCTTGGCGTGGACGCCGTCATCGGTCTCGTGGTGGTAGGCCCGACGCTCGGAATGACCGACGATCACGTATTGCGCGCCGAGATCGGCGAGCATCTCGGCCGAGATCGAGCCGGTGAAGGCGCCGCTGGGGCGGGCATGGAGGTTCTGGCCGCCGATGGCGATGGGCGAGCCGGCGGCCGCCGCCACGCAGGAGCCGATCAGCGTCGCGGGCGGGCAGATCAGCACGTCGATGCGGGCCGCGAGGTCGGGCGAGAGCCCGTCGCGAATCGCTTCGACCACCTGGATGGATGCCCGGGTCCCGTTCATCTTCCAGTTGCCGGCGACAAGCGGCCTGCGCCCCGATTGCGTCATTCCTGCCCTCGCTCCGCCGCGGCGTTTCCCGAAGTTGCCGGGGCCTACCAGAGCGAGCTTGAGCGCGCAAACGCGCCGAAGCGCCTGAGTCTTTGCCTGTGGACGCGAATGGTCTATCGCGGTCGGCTCTCAGGAACAGCGCCGGCCCGGCGACGGGACGGCTGCCGAAGGTACTCGATCACAGACCATGCTTCAGGGCATCCGCAACGCCAGCCAGCACTGGCTCGGCAAGATCGTCTTGACGATCATCTTCACGCTGCTGATCGCCGGCGTCGGGATCTTCGGCGTCGAGGAGTTCTTCCGCGGCGGCGCGAGCAACAAGGTGGCGACCGTTGGCAGCACGCCGATCACCGCCGAGCAGGTGCGCCAAGCCTATCAGAACCAGCTGCAGCGCTATCAGACGCAGTTGAAGCGTCCCCTCACGCCCGATCAGGCGCGGATGCTCGGCCTCGACCGGCAGGTCATGTCCCAGCTGATCACCGAGGCCGCCCTCGATCAGAAGACCCACGATCTCGGCCTCGTCGTGCCGGATTCCGCGGTGATCAAGGCGATCCACGAGGAGAAGAGCTTCCAGAACGCGCAGGGCCAGTTCGAGCCGCAGCTCTTCTACCAGACCTTGCAGCGGGCGGGTCTCAACGAGGGCATGTTCGTGCGCGAGCAGCGCTCCGTGATCGCCCGTCTGCAACTCGCCGAGGCGGTGTCGTCGGACCTGCATGTGCCGGTCGCCATGCGTGAGGCGGTCCATCGCTACACCACCGAGCGCCGTGCCGCCGCCTACCTGATGCTGACGCCCTCGGTCGCCGGGCAGATCCCCGAGCCGACCGACGACGAATTGAAGACCTGGTACGAGGCCAACAAGTCCGGTTTCCGGGCGCCGGAATTCCGCGCGGTCAACCTCCTCGTGGTCGAACCCGAGGCGATGGCGAAGCCGGACGCGATCACCGAGGCCGACGCCCGCGCCGCCTACGCGCTCAACAAGGATCGTTACGGCGCGCCCGAGAAACGCACCATCCAGCAGATCGTCTTCCCAGACCCGGCCGCCGCCGAGGCGGCCCGCAAGGCGATCACCGAGGGCGCCAAGACGTTCGAGGCGGTGGCGACGGAGCGCGGCACCGACGACAAGGATCTGACCCTCGGAACGCTGACGAAGAGCGAGCTGTTCGACAAGGCGGTGGCCGACGCGGCCTTCGCGCTGCCGGAGGGCGGTGTGAGCCAGCCCGTCCAGGGCCGCTTCGGCACGGTGTTGCTGCGTGTCACCAAGATCGAGCCCGGGACGGTGAAGCCCTTCGAGGCCGTGGAGGGTGAGATCCGCAAGGGCCTCGCCCTGGCCCGCGCCCGCGACGCGATGGAGACCACCCGCGACGCGATCGAGGATCAGCGGGCCGGTGCAAAGCCCCTCGCCGACATCGCGGCGGAGCGCGGCCTCAAGATCGTCAGCGTCAAGGCCGTGGACGTGAACGGCAAGGGACCGGACGGGCAGCGGGTCGCCGACATCCCCGATCCGGACACCACTGTGCCGGCCCTGTTCCGCGCCGAGATCGGCGGCGACAACGAGCCTCTGCGCACTAAGACCGGCGGCTATGTCTGGTACGACGTCACCGGAATCGATGCCGCCCACGACAAGCCCCTCGACGAGGTCAAGGACGGCGTGAAGGCCGGCTGGACCGCGACCGAGATCGCCAAGCGCCTTCAGGCCAAGGGCCGCGAGCTGGTCGAGAAGATCAACAAGGGCGAGACCATGGAGGCCGCAGCGCAGGAGGTCGGCGTCAACCTGCAGGAGGCCCAGGATCTCGCACGCAATCAAGCCAAGGACATGCTCAAGCCGGATGACGTGAACCTGATCTTCGCGACCCCGGTCGGCAAGGCCGGTACGGCGGCGGCCGGAGATTCGCGCGCGGTGTTCAAGGTCACGGCGGCGACGGTTCCGGCCTTCGTTGCCGACAGCCCCAGCGACAAGCAGATCACGCAGAGCTTCCAGGCCGCCCTCGCCGACGACGTCCTGTCTCAGTACATCAGCGAGGTTCAGAAGAACGCGGGCGTCAAGGTCGATCCGGCGGCCCTGCGCCGCGCCATCGGCGGCGAGTATTGAGGCATGGCCGAAGCGCCCGATTATGCGGCCTTCGCGGCGCGCTACGAGGCCAGGCAGCCGAGCCTCGTCGCGGTCAGCCTCGTCGCGGATCTGGAGACGCCGGTCGCGGCGTTCCTCAAGCTGCGCGCCGGCCATTCCGGTCCGGCCTTCCTCCTCGAATCGGTCGAGGGTGGTGCCGTGCGCGGCCGATACTCCATGATCGGCCTCGATCCGGACCTGATCTGGCGCTGCCGGGATGGCGCGCCCGCAATCGCGCGCGGCGCCGACCTTACCCGGTTTGAGCCGGATGACCGGGCACCGCTGGCGAGCCTGCGGGCGCTGATCGCCGAGAGCGCCATCGGCGACGAAGCCGGCGGCCAGGATCTGCCGCCGATGGCGGCCGGTCTATTCGGCTATCTCGGCTACGACATGGTCCGCGCCATGGAGCGGCTGCCGGAGCCGAACCCGGATCCCCTCGGCGTGCCGGACGCCATCCTGATGCGTCCGCGGGTCATGGTGGTTTTCGATTCCATCCGCGACCTGATCACCGTCGTGTCGCCGGTGAGGCCCACGGCCGGGACGACGGCCCGGGCCGCCTATGAGGAGGCGCTTCAGCGTCTCGACCGGGTCGCCGCTGCCCTGGAAGGTCCCTTGCCGATCGAGGCGCGGGTGGACCTGTCGGCGGTCGCCCATCCCGAGCCGGTCTCCAACACGTCGCCGGACGCGTTCGCCGCCATGGTGGCGCGCGCCAAGGAGTACATCGTCGCGGGCGACGTGTTCCAGGTGGTGCTGTCCCAGCGCTTCTCGGCGCCGTTCACCCTGCCGGCCTTCAGCCTGTACCGCTCCCTCCGGCGCACGAATCCGGCGCCGTTCCTGTGCTATCTCGATTTCGAGACGTTCCAGATCGTCTGCTCGTCGCCGGAGATCCTCGTCCGGGTGCGCGAGGGGACCGTCACGGTTCGCCCGATCGCCGGAACCCGCCGCCGCGGCGCAACCCCGGCCGAGGATGCCGCGCTCGCCGAGGAACTCCTTGCCGATCCGAAGGAGCGGGCCGAGCACCTCATGCTGCTCGATCTCGGCCGCAACGATGCCGGCCGGGTTTCGCGGATCGGCAGCGTCCGGGTAACCGACTCGTTCTTCATCGAGCGCTACAGCCAGGTCATGCACATCGTGTCGAATGTCGAGGGCGACCTCGATCCACGCCACGATCCCCTCGACGCGCTGGCGGCGGGCTTCCCGGCCGGGACGGTCTCGGGGGCGCCGAAGGTGCGGGCCATGGAAATCATCGACGAGCTGGAGCGCGAGAAGCGCGGGCCGTATGCGGGCTGCATCGGCTATTTCGGCGCCCGGGGCGAGATGGACACCTGCATCGTCCTGCGCACCGCGGTGGTGAAGGATGGTCAGATGCACGTCCAGGCCGGGGCAGGGATCGTGTACGATTCGGATCCTGCCTCCGAGCAGCAGGAATGCGTCAACAAGGCCAAGGCGCTGTTCCGCGCCGCCGAGGAGGCGGTGCGGTTCGCCGCGCAGGCGAAACGGGGGCAGTAGGCGGGGCCGCGAACTGGTTCCGCGCCCGACCCGATTGCCGAAAGACGGGGATGGTTGACCGCGCCGATGCGAGCGGTCACATCGCCTGCATGCCCGAGCGTGCCGCCGCGATGCCCAACGTCCTCGTCATCGACAACTACGATTCCTTCACCTGGAATCTCGTGCACCTGATCGGTCCGCTCTGCGGGACCGTCGATGTCGTGCGCAACGACGCGCTCACGATCCCCGACATCCGCGCCAGGGCGCCGGACGCGATCGTGCTGTCGCCCGGGCCATGCACGCCCACGGAGGCGGGTATCTGCCTCGACGTGGTCCGTGATCTGTCCGAGGAGATCCCGATTTTCGGCGTGTGCCTGGGTCTCCAGGCCATCGGACAAGCGTTCGGCGGCGATGTCGTGCGGGCGCCCCTGCCGCTCCACGGCAAGGTATCGACGATCCGGCACGGCGCCCGCGGCCTGTTCCGCGGCCTGAACGACAGCTTCGAGGCGACCCGCTACCACTCCCTCGTGGTCGATCGTGCGACCTGCCCGGCCGCGTTGCGGGTCACCGCGGAGGCGGACGGCCTGATCATGGGGCTCGAGCATGCCGAGCGTCCGCTCCATGGCGTCCAGTTCCATCCCGAGAGCATCCGGTCGCAGCACGGCACGGAGATCGTGAAGAACTTCCTCGATCTTGCCACGGCCTGGAATACGGCGCGTGACAGGACGCGTGCCGACGTGCATTGACGCCGGGAGGCCGGGGCGGCCCTCCGTCAGAAGCCATGGATCGTTTCAGACCCCATCTCGCGAAGGTCTCCGGGGGCCTCGCCCTCGACCGTGCCGAGGCCCGTGCCGCCTTCGACGACCTGTTGTCGGGCGAGGTGACGCCGGTCCAGGCCGGCGCCTTCCTCACCGCCCTCAAGGTGCGCGGCGAGACCGTCGACGAGATCGTCGGCGCCGCCGAGGCCATGCGGCAACGCATGACGCGCGTCGCGGCGCCCGCGAACGCCATCGACGTCGTCGGCACCGGCGGCGACCATTCCGGCAGCGTCAACGTCTCGACGCTGGCCGCCATCCTGGTGGCCGCTTGCGGCGTGCCGGTGGCCAAGCACGGGAATCGCGCCGCGACCTCCCGGTCGGGCGCGGCCGACGTGCTCGCGGCTTTGGGCGTCCGTCTGGGCCTCGATCCGGCTGGGCAGGTGCGCTGCCTCGACGAGGCCGGTCTCTGCTTCCTGTTCGCCCAGGCCCATCACCCGGCGATGCGACACGTGGCGGCGGTTCGCTCCGAACTGCCTGTCCGGACGATCTTCAATCTGCTGGGCCCGCTCAGCAACCCGGCCGGCGTCGGCTATCAGCTCTTCGGCGTCGCCCAGGAGGCCCTGGCCGAACCGCTGACGCGCGTCCTTTCGGAACTCGGCAGCCGCCGGGTCTGGACCGTCCACGGGTCCGACGGGCTCGACGAGATCACCGTCACGGGTCCGACGCGGGTGGTGGCCCTCGATCAAGGCAGGCTGTCTCGCTTCACCATCGACCCGCGGGAATTCGGGCTGGCGCTGCGCGCCCCCGAGGAACTGCGCGGCGGCGATCCGGCCGACAATGCCCGGGCGCTTGAGGCCGTCCTGGCCGGCGCCCGCAACGCCTACCGGGACATCGCGGTTCTCAATGCGGGGGCTGCCCTCGTCGTCGCGGGTGCCGCGCAGGCCCTGGCGGACGGCGTCGCGCGGGCGCAGGATGCCGTCGATTCCGGGGCGGCCCGGGCGACGCTCGCCCGCCTTGTCCGGGCTTCGAACGACCACTCCAACGGGGAGGAGGGCCGATGAGCTCGCTGACGCACGACGCGACCCAGCAGACCGGCGCCGAGGCGCCGCCCGAGCGGCCGAACGTCCTCGCGCGGATCGAGGCCTACAAGCGCCGCGAGATCGCCGAAGCGAAGCTGCGCGTGCCGCTCGCCAAGCTGGAACGGCGGGTCGCGCAGGCGGAGCCGGTGCGCGGTTTTGCGGCGGCGATCCGCGCCCACCTCGCCGAGGACCGCCCGGCGCTCATCGCCGAGGTGAAGAAGGCCTCGCCTTCCAAGGGCCTGATCCGCGCCGATTTCGATCCGGCCACCCTGGCCGCCGCCTACGAGGCCGGCGGCGCGACCTGCCTGTCGGTGCTCACCGACGAGCCCTCGTTCCAGGGCCGGCCCGAGTACCTGACGGCGGCGCGCGAAGCCTGCGGGCTTCCGGTGCTGCGCAAGGACTTCCTGTTCGAGCCCTATCAGGTCTACGAAGCGCGGGCCTGGGGCGCCGACTGCATTCTGGTCATCATGGCCTGCCTCGACGACGACGAGGCCGTGGCCCTGGTTGAGACGGCGAATCTCCTCGGCATGGATGTCCTGGTCGAGGTGCATGACGCGGCTGAGCTGACCCGGGCGATCCCCCTCGGTACGGCCCTGATCGGCATCAACAACCGCAATCTCAAGACCTTCGAGGTGTCGTTCGAGACCGCGATCGGGCTCGCGCCGGGCATACCGGCCGATCGCATCGCCGTGGCCGAGAGCGGGATCGGCGACCATGCCGACGTGGTGCGTCTCCGGGACAACGGCCTCGGCGTGGTGCTGGTCGGCGAGAGCCTGATGCGGCAGCCGGACGTCGCGAAGGCGGCCCGTACCCTGCTGTTCGGCGATGCGGAGACCAAGGGCGGCAAGCCGCGGAAGAAGGCTTGAGCGATGGAGCCGGGCTCGACGCTGACCCATCTCGACACCAGCGGCGCGGCCAACATGGTCGACGTCACCGACAAGCCCGCCACCGACCGGACCGCCCGGGCGGAAGGCCAGATCGTGATGAGGCCCGAGACCCTGGCGCTGATCCGCGAGGGCGACGCCAAGAAGGGGGACGTGATCGGCACGGCGCGACTCGCCGGCATCATGGCGGCCAAGCGCACCCACGAGTTGATCCCCCTCTGTCACCCGCTGCTGCTGTCGAAGGTCCGAGTCGAGTGCGAGCCCGACGCGGCGCTGCCGGGCCTGCGCATCGCCGCGGAAGTCCGGGTGCAGGGTCCGACGGGTGTCGAGATGGAGGCCCTGACCGCGGTCTCGGTGGCCTGCCTGACGGTCTACGACATGGTGAAAGCGGTCGATCGCGGTATGCGCATCGAGGGCATACGCCTCATCGCAAAGGACGGCGGTCGCTCGGGCGCGTATCGGGCCCCGCAGGAATGAGCGACCTGATCCCGGTCGCCGAGGCGCTGGCGCGCGTTCTCGCGAGCGTCGCCGGTCCGGTCGAACCCGAAACCGTGCCGCTGGCGCAGGCTGCCGGCCGGACGCTCGCCGCGGATGTCGGCGCCTCCCGCACACAGCCGCCGTTCCCGGCCTCGGCCATGGACGGCTACGCCGTGCGCAGCGCCGACGCCTCAGAGGTGGGGGCATCTCTGCGGATGATCGGCACCAGTGCGGCCGGACACGGCTTCTCGGGACGCATTGGCGCAGGCGAGACGGTGCGGATCTTCACCGGCGCGCCGGTTCCGGAGGGTGCGGATGCGATTCTGATCCAGGAGAATGCGTCCGCGGAGGATGGGACGGTGCGCGTCCTCGAGCCGGTCGAGCCGATGCGGTTCATCCGTCGGGCGGGCCTCGATTTCATCGCGGGCGAAACCCTGATCCCGGCCGGCATGAGCCTCGACGCCCGGCGCTTGGCGCTGGCCGCGGCGGCTGGCCATCCACGCCTCTCCGTGCGGCGGAGGCCGCGGGTTGCGATTCTCGCCACCGGTGATGAGTTGGTGGAGCCCGGGGCGACGCCCGGCTGGGACCAGATCGTCGCTTCGAACAGCCTCGCGCTGGCGGCCCTCGCGGCGGAGGCGGGTGCCGACATCATCGATCTCGGAATCGCGGCCGACGACCACGCCGCCCTGGCGGATGCGTTCCGTCGGGCCCGCGAGGCGCGGGCCGACCTGCTCATCACCCTCGGGGGCGCCTCCGTCGGCGACCACGATCTGGTTCAGAGCGCGCTCGCCAAGGAGGGACTGGAACTCGGGTTCTGGCGGGTCGCCCTCCGGCCGGGCAAGCCGCTGATGCACGGCCGCCTCGGCGACATGCTGGTGATCGGATTGCCGGGCAATCCGGTCTCGTCGATCGTCTGCGGGCTGCTGTTCGTGGTTCCGGCCATCCGTGCGCTCCAGGGGGATCCGCAGGCGGGCGCCGACCGCAGCGAGCCGGCGAGGCTCGGCCGCGACCTTTCGGCGAATGACGGCCGCGCCGACTACATGCGCGCGAGCCTCACCGTGGAACCTGGCCAGCTGCCCATCGCGACCGCCGAGCAGCGCCAGGATTCCTCCATGCTGGGCGTTCTCGGACGCTCTGAGGCCCTGCTCATCCGCGCGCCGCACGCGCCGGCCGCGACCGCCGGCGATCTTTGCCGGATCATCCGTCTCGATCGTCGCCTGTTCTGACGCTCAGGGCATCACGCGCCACGCCTTGAGAGGGCCGGGCAGGTCCAGCGGCATCAGGCGGGCGCTCCGGACCTTGCTCTGGGCGAGTCGCGTGGCGAAGGCCGTCTCGGCCTGAAGATCGTCGGCCGGCCGGGCCGGGCAGGCGACGAGGTATTGAACGCCGAACTCCGTCAGCACCCGGTCGAGGTCGGCCTCGGTACCGCCCAGCCCTTCGATTGCGGCCGTGAGTCCGGGAATCGCCCGGTGATACGGCGCGGCCACGATCTTATGCGGTGTCCGCAACAGGATCGACGGTCCCAGGACGATCGGCGCCAGCACGGTGCCCTCCGGCAGGACCGCGAGGGGGCGCACGGCGGCATCGCTGAGGCAGGCTGTGACCTCGGCCGCATCCGGCGCGGTGCGCAGGTCCGGCGCCAACGCTCCCAACAGGAGCGCCGGGATCATCCAGAGGCAACTGATCATTCCGGCGCCGAGGAGCGCGATCTGCCAGCGCCGGCCATCGGCAGGCGGGCCTGCGGCGCGCGCCAGCGCCCGATCGAGGATGATGCCCGCCACCAGCGGCACGAAGCCGGAGGCGATGTAGAGGCCGCGGAACTGAATGATGCCGAGGATCAGCCCGGGCCACAGGAATAGCGCCATCACCGACCAAGCCCGACGCTCCGGCCCGCACCAGGCCATCCCGGATGCGGTGAAGGTCGCGAGGATCACGACGGGATAGAAGACCAGCGCCTCCCACTGGCCGCGCGCCACGAATTTCGTCAGTGGCGCCATCTCGTTGACGGTCAGCAGCCAATGGATCCGCACGAGAGGCGGCATGTCCGGGAAGGGGCCGCCGAGGCAGGCCGGGAAGGCGGCGACGAACCCGACCAGAAGGACGCATCCGGCCAAGCCTGCGAGGGCGAGCCGGGCGCGGATCGTCGCGAGGCGCTCTCCCGCGACGGCGACTCCGGTGGCGAAGACGAGGCCGCCCACGGTCAGCCAGAGCCACGGTGGCGAGAGCGCGTCGCAATGCGAGACACCCCAGAGGGAAGGCGCTGTCTGCACGGCGAACAATGCGGGCGCGGCGGCCCCGAGCCCGAGGCCAAAGCCCGCCAGCGGGGGATGGGCGGGCGCTCCGCGCAGGCACCAGTCGCCTGTGAGATACAGGGCGGCCAGCGCCACGAAGGGCAGCCCCTCTAGCCCGATCGCCAGGGAGACGGCGGCCAGAATCCCACCGATCATCCCCCGCTTCAGATCGCCGCCGATCATGCAGAAGGCGAGGCCGAGGATCGCGATGATCTGCAGATTGTGATGATCGACCCGGCCTGCCTGGAACTGGATCGTCACACCGAAGGTCTGCGTCGCCGCCACCAGGGCCAGGAGCGCGGCCCGGCTTCCGAAGCTGTGCCGGACGCCGCGGTACAGAACCCAGCCGTAGAGCCCGAACAGCACCATGGGCCAGAAGGCGGCTGTGAGGCCTTCCGCCAGCGCGCGACCTGTCAGGGGCGTGAGTCCCAGGATCATCGCCGCGATGGGTGCGTCCACGAGGCGAGACCAGTGGCTGGGCGTGCCGGCCGGGGCCAGGAACCGGTACTGGACGTTGTCGAACCAGCCCTGTCCGGCCAGCAGGTCGCGGACTTCCACGAGGCGCATGGCGTCGTCGGTATCCGGAACCCGCAGGTGCCGGATCGTCTCCCACACCGCGTGAGGCGCGTTCATCGTCGCGATGCAGAGGGCGGCGAGCACCCACAGGAGCGTGCGGGTCTCGATCCGCCGGCGCGGTCGGGAGGGCAGGGGCGCCGGAGCCGGCATGGTTGGATCACCCGGGCGGGCGGTCGATGCCCTCGCCGTCATGCTGGCGCGGTTCGGCTTAACGCGCGGTCAAGGGACATCGGCCGCGCGTTCCCGCCGCCGCGCCAGCGATTCCTTAACCACGACCCGGCATCCTGCCGTCCGGTCGGCGTCCTGCGCGTCGCACGCCGCACCAATCGCCGGAGCATGGGATGAGCCACCACACCGAGACGCTGGTGATCGGCGCGGGGCCCGCGGGTCTGACCGCCGCCTACCTGCTGTCGAAGAAGGGGCGCTCCGTCACCGTCCTGGAGCGGGATCCGGCGCAGGTCGGCGGGATCTCGCGAACCGTTTCCCACAACGGCTACCTGTTCGATATTGGCGGCCACCGCTTCTTCTCGAAGTCGCAGGCCGTGGTCGATCTCTGGGACGAGATCCTTCCCAACGACTTCATCGAGCGGCCGCGCCTGTCCCGGATCTACTATCGCGGCCGGTACTACGCCTACCCGCTCAAGGCCTTCGAGGCGCTCCGCAACCTCGGCGTCTTCACCAGTGCGGCCTGCGTCGCCTCCTACCTCTATGCCCGCCTGCGGCCGATCGAGGAGCCGAAGACCTTCCACGCCTGGGTGCGCAACCAGTTCGGCGAGCGCCTGTTCGCGATCTTCTTCAAGACCTACACTGAGAAGGTGTGGGGCATGTCCTGCGACGCGATCTCGGCCGACTGGGCGGCGCAGCGCATCAAGGGGCTCGATCTCGGCGCGGCGATCCGCGACGGCATCAAGCGCTCCCTGGGCCTGCGCAAGCGGGCCCCGGCCGGCGGTCCCGTCATCAAGACGCTGATCGAGTCGTTCCGCTATCCGCGCCGGGGACCCGGCATGATGTGGGAGGCCGCCGCCGCCAAGATCGAGGCCCAGGGCGGCCACCTGCGCCTCGACCGCAGCGTCGATTCCCTCAGCTACGATGCCGGGACCGGCATCTGGACGGTGGCGGCCCGCCGCGCCGACGGCAGCCGCGAGACCTTCACGGCCCGCAACGTCATCTCGTCCGCGCCGGTCCGTGAGCTGGTCGACGCGATCCGCCCGCGGCCGCTCAGCACCTTCAACGCCCGGGCGCTGAAGTACCGCGATTTCCTGACGGTGGCGCTGATCGCCAAGTCCGACAAGAACTTCCCGGACAACTGGATTTACATCCACGACCCGTCGGTGAAGGTCGGCCGGGTGCAGAACTTCCGCTCGTGGTCCCCCGAGATGGTGCCGGACGCGGACCATACCTGCCTGGGCCTCGAATATTTCTGCTTCGAGGGCGACGGCCTCTGGAACGCCGACGATGCCGAGCTGGTGGAACTCGCCAAGCGCGAGATCGGTCAGATCGGCCTGATCGACCCGGCCGACGTGGTCGATGCCTGCGTGGTCCGCCAGCCGAAGGCCTACCCGGTCTACGACGAAGAGTATGCCGGCCACGTCGTCACCGTGCGGCGGGAGCTGGAGCGGGATTTCCCGACCCTGCACCTCGTCGGCCGCAACGGCATGCACAAGTACAACAACCAGGACCACGCGATGATGACCGCGATGCTGACCGTGGAGAACATCCTCTGCGGCCGGCGCCGGCACGACGTCTGGCGGGTCAACGAGGATGCCGAGTACACCGAGGCTGGCGTGTCGGGGGCCGAGGCGGCGCTGGGCAGCGAGCGTCTCGTGCCGCGCAAGGTCGCCTGACGCGCAACAGCACCGGGCCCGCGTCACCGAAGCGGCTTGCCGGTCTCTCCCGCGCCCCTATCGTTCCCTTCCGGTAATGCCCTGAACCGAGGGCCGCCGGGAGGATTTGTTTCGATGCGATCTCTGCTTCTCGCCGCGCTCGTCGCGGGCGTGGCCATGCCGGCGGCGGTTCTGCCCGCCCTGGCGCAGGGCGCCGCCCCTGCCGAGACCAAGGCCAAGACCGACGATCTGGAGAAGCTCGAGGGCTTCCACAGCACGGACACGCAGGCCGCCGCCGAAATCCCGCAGACCGGCCGGCGCGCCGACGCGATCCGCAAGAACCTGTCGAAGATCAAGCTGCCGGATGGCTTCAAGATCGATCTCTATGCCGTGGTGCCGGATGCCCGCGCCATCGCGGTCGGTCCGAATGCCGGTGTGCTGTTCGTCGGCACGCGCAAGAGCAAGATCTTCACGGTTACCGACCGCGACAAGGACCGGGTCGCCGACGAGGTCCGGCCCTTCGCGCCGGGCATCGCGTTCAAGATCCCCAACGGCGTCTGCTTCTCGAAGGACGGCGTGCTCACCGTGGTGGAGCAGAACCGCGTCCTGGCCTTCCCGGCCGCCGAGTTCTTCTACGAGAACCCTGACGTCGCCGCCGGCGTGCTGGTCAAGCAGGGCGCGCTGATCCCGGCCTCCGAGGAGAGCTTCAACCACACCGCCCGGGTCTGCCGGGTCGGGCCGGACGGCAAGACCTACATCGCGCTGGGCCAGCCCTACAACGTGCCGCCGCCCGAGAAAATGGATCTCTACAAGAAGACCGGTATCGGCGGCATCATCCGCATCGATGCCGACGGCAAGAACCGCGAGGTCTACGCCACCGGCATCCGCAACTCGGTGGGGATGGACTTCAACACCGACAAGTCCCTCTGGTTCACCGACAACCAAGTGGACGGCATGGGCGACGACAAGCCGCCGGGCGAACTCAACCGCGCCACCAAGGCCGGCGAGAATTTCGGGTTCCCGTGGTTTGGCGGCGGCGCGGTCCGCACGGTGGAGTACAAGGACCAGACCCCGCCGGCCGACGCCGTCGCGCCGCAGGCCGAACTGCCCCCGCACGCGGCCGATCTCGGCATGACCTTCTACAACGGCAAGCAGTTCCCGGCCTCCTACAAGGGCGGGATCTTCATCGCCGAGCACGGGTCCTGGAACCGCACCGAGCCGGTGGGCGCCCGGGTGATGTTCGCCAAGCTCGGCGCCGACGGGAAGGTGGAATCGGTGAAGCCCTTCGCCGAGGGCTGGCTCACCGGCGACGGCGAGTATCTCGGCCGCCCGGTGGACGTGGCGGTGATGCTGGACGGCTCGCTGCTGGTCTCGGACGATTCCGCCGGGGCGATCTATCGGATCTCCTACGAGAAGTAGTGTCTTGTGACGGGGCGCCCCTCACCGAGAGGGACGCCCCGTCGCGAACGGGCGCGACGCACCCCCTCTCTCGTCCGGGAGAGGGTCGGGGTGAGGGGTGCGCCGTCTCCGGAAAGATCCGATCCCTCACCCTGTCCCTCTCCCGCACGGGAGAGGGGACCCGCGCCCCGTCCGGAAGCGCGGGTGCCAGTCTCCACCGGTCCGAGAGTTCGAGCCCGCCCCGATGATCCGCTTGCTTCTCCTCCTTGCCGCCACGCTCGTCCCGCTCTCGGCCGAGGCCGGCGACGCCGCTGCGGGCAAGAAGCGCGCGACCGCCTGCCAGACCTGCCACGGGATGGACGGGCTCTCGAAGCTGCCGGAGGCGCCGAACCTCGCGGGTCAGGTCGAGCCCTACCTCGTGAAGGCGCTCACCGAGTACCGCGACGGCAAGCGGCAGAACGAGATCATGAACGTGGTCGCGAAGGAGCTGTCGGACGCGGATATCGCCAATCTGGCGGCGTATTATGCGGGGATCCAGATCGACGTGCTGCCGCCGGGGTAGACGCTCTTTTTGCGCCCCGCAGCGTCGCTGCGCTCGCAACGACGGAAAAGGCCGGTTCCCGTTTCAGAACCGGCCATCACGTTCGAACGCACAAGCAAGATCGGCTCTCGCGTCTTCCTCGTGACAGATGACGGAAAGCGCCTCACCAACGCGGCGCCTCAATCGTCCATCTTCAGCGCCGCGATGAACGCTTCCTGCGGGATCTCGACGCGCCCGAACTGGCGCATCTTCTTCTTGCCTTCCTTCTGCTTGTCCAGAAGCTTGCGCTTGCGCGAGATGTCGCCGCCGTAGCACTTGGCGGTGACGTCCTTGGACAGTGCCTTGATCGTCTCGCGGGCGATGATCTTGCCGCCGATCGCCGCCTGGACGGGGATCTGGAACAGGTGGCGGGGAATCAGGTCCTTGAGCTTCTCGCACATGGCCCGGCCGCGCGATTCGGCGCGGGTGCGGTGGACCAGCATCGACAGGGCGTCCACCGGCTCGGCATTCACCAGGATCGACATCTTCACGAGGTCGCCCTCGCGGTAATCCGAGACATGGTAATCGAAGGAGGCATAGCCCTTCGAAATCGACTTCAGCCGGTCGTAGAAATCGAACACCACCTCGTTCAGCGGCAGGTCGTAGACCACCATGGCGCGCTTGCCGACGTAGTTGAGGTCGATCTGGACGCCCCGGCGGTCCTGGCAGAGCTTCAGAACGCCGCCGAGATACTCGTCGGGCGTCAGGATCGTGGCGCGGATCCAGGGCTCCTCGATCGATTCGATCTTCATGATGTCCGGCATGTCGGCCGGGTTGTGCAACTCCTTCACCTCCCCGTCGCGCATCTTCAGGCGGTAGACCACCGAGGGCGCGGTCGAGATCAGGTCGAGGTTGAACTCGCGCTCAAGTCGCTCCTGGATGATCTCCAGGTGCAGGAGCCCGAGGAAGCCGCAGCGGAAGCCGAAGCCGAGGGCGGCCGAAGACTCCATCTCGTAGGAGAAGGAGGCGTCGTTGAGCCGCAGCCGGCCCATGGCCGAGCGGAGATTCTCGAACTCGGCCGCGTCCACCGGGAACAGGCCGCAGAACACCACCGCCTGGACTTCCTTGAAGCCCGGCAGCATCTCGGTGGTCTGGCGCTTGTCCTCGGTGATGGTGTCGCCGACGCGGGTGTCGGCCACTTCCTTGATCGAGCCGGTGAAGAAGCCGACCTCGCCCGGGCCGAGGGCGTCGATATCGGCCATCTTCGGCCGGAACACGCCGATCCGGTCGACGCCGTAGACCGCGTCGGCACCCATCATGCGGATGGTCATGCCCTTCTTGAGGGTGCCGTCGATGATCCGCACCAGCACGACGACGCCGAGATAGGCGTCGTACCAGCTGTCCACGAGGAGCGCCTTCAGCGGCGCGTCGCTCTTGCCCTTCGGCGGCGGCAGGCGGGTGACGATCGCCTCCAGCACCGCCTCGATGTTCAGCCCGGTCTTGGCCGAGATCGGCACCGCGTCGGAGGCATCGAGGCCGATCACCTCCTCGATCTGCTCCTTCACCCGGTCCGGCTCGGCCGCCGGCAGGTCGACCTTGTTGAGGACGGGCACGATCTCGTGGTTGGCGTCGAGCGCCTGATAGACGTTGGCGAGGGTCTGCGCCTCCACGCCCTGCGAGGCGTCGACCACGAGGAGGGACCCCTCGCAGGCGGCGAGCGAGCGCGACACCTCGTAGGCGAAGTCCACGTGGCCGGGCGTGTCCATCAGGTTCAGGACGTAATCCTTGCCGTCCTGCGCCTTGTATTCCAGGCGCACGGTCTGCGCCTTGATGGTGATGCCGCGCTCCTTCTCGATATCCATCGAGTCGAGCATCTGCTCGCTCATGTCGCGGAGCGCGACGGTGCCGGTGGCCTGGATCAGCCGGTCGGCCAAGGTCGATTTGCCGTGGTCGATATGTGCGACGATCGAGAAATTGCGGATGGATTCGATCGGGGCTGTCATCGGCATTCCGTTCGGGCGCACGCTGGCGCGCACCCTCTGACGTCGGGACGTATTCGAAAAGATCGGCTCCCGCGCGAGATAGCAGCGCCGCGGGAAGGCGCCAAGCGCGGCCTAAGCGCCTGAGGACCGGCGCCGTCGCGATGAGGGTCCCGTCCCGTCATTCCGGGCGGGCGCAGAAGGGCCCGAATACCAGAACCGCACCGGCTGGCACCGTCGGATCCCGCCGGGTGTCCCGGTCGCGGGCTGCGCGTCGCGGTCCCGGGATGACGGAGGGCATGGACCCGGTCGTCCGGTCCACGGACAAACGACGGGGGCCGGAACGTGCCGGCCCCCGGGTGAACGACGGGACTGTCGCCGACGATCGTCCGTCCGATCAGCGACCGCGGTCGCGGATCAGGCGCTCGATCTCGGCCTCGCCATGGGAGCGCGCCTTGGCCTCGGTCGGATGTTTCCGGTCCGAGCGCTGGTGCAGCTTGCCGTGCTTGCGGATGCTCCACTGGAACAGGGAGCCGCTCTCGCCGACCGGCTCCACATCGAGGCTGAAGGGGTAGGTATCAGTCTGGGTATCGCTCATCGCCCCGATATGGGGCACGCAGCGACTTTTCGCCATGCCTGATCGTGAAGTCCTTGCGCGTTCACGCGTCCGCACCGGTCGCGCGCGCCCGCGCGGCCATGGCAACGAGACTTTTGCGCAGCGCACCCATGTCGGTGACGCGCTCCGGATAGGGGGCCCGGACGGTGCGATCGCCCGCCATCAGGTCCATGCCCTCGGGGTCGAGGCCGGTGAGCCGCCAGGGCAGCCCGGCCTCGCCGCCTGCGCCCGCGGCGTAGAGCGCCAGCGCGTCCGCATGGTCGGCGTTCATATGCTCCACGGCGCCGCGCTCGCCGGCCACGATCGGCTGCGCGTCCGAGAGATCGAGGAGGAGCTGGTCCCGGGTCAGCGTCGCGGCCTTGGCGAAGCCGCCGTTGAGATGGCCGGCGTCCGGCGCGAGGGCGAAGAAGCCGAAATCGGGGAAATCGGCGTAGAGCTTGGCCTTCGGGTGGCGGGCCAGGAACCGCTCGCGTGCCCGCGCCTCAGGTGTCTGGACGGCGCGGCCGACCACCGTCAGCCGCGGATGGGCGAGGGGATCGCCCTTGCCGCCCTGCGCGAACAGCAGCGAGCAGCGCGGCTCGGCGAGCAGGTTGCGGGTATGGGCCGACAGCCGCGACAGCAGCATCAGCGGCGTGCCGTCCACGTCGGTGGCGATGGTGACGAGGGACGCGAAGGGCGTGCCGTCCGGATCCAGGGTCGCGAGGGCACCCGAACGGATGCTGCGCAGGAGCATCCGCGACAGGCCGATCGCGTCGAACGGCGCCGCCTCGGCGGGCAGCGGACGGGCCGGTCCGCCGGGACCCGGACCCGTGTCCATCGTCTCGCCCATCCGCGATTCCTCCCCGGTCCGAATTGCCGCCGCATTCCGCCGCCATGTTAGCGATCTGCCGCAGCGCGCGCGAGGCGTCCGAACCGCGTCAGATGGGCCGCGGCATGCCGCTGTTACGGCCAAGCTATGACCGCCGCTCGCTTTTTCCGATCGGTCGTACTAAAGCACCTGTCCCTTTGCGTGTGCCGGGCTGCGCCGAAACTGCCCGGTTCGCGTTTTCGTCTGCCCCTCGTGGGCCGGGATGCGGCGCGGCCTGTGCGTAGAGCCGGGACCGCGCCTGAGCCCGTTCAGTCAGGGACCGCGCATGCCGACCATCGCCCTCGTCGACGACGACCGGAACATCCTCACCTCTGTGTCGATCGCGCTGGAGACCGAAGGTTACCGCATCCAGACGTACACGGACGGCGCCTCCGCCCTGGACGGTCTGCGCCATTCGCCGCCCGATCTCGCGATCTTCGACATCAAGATGCCGCGCATGGACGGGATGGAGCTTCTCCGACGCCTGCGGCAGAAATCCGACCTTCCCGTGATCTTCCTGACCTCGAAGGACGAGGAGATCGACGAGCTGTTCGGCCTCAAGATGGGCGCGGACGACTTCATCCATAAGCCGTTCTCGCAGCGGCTCCTCGTGGAGCGGGTCAAGGCGGTGCTCCGGCGCTTCGCCAAGGAGGCCCCCGGCAGCACGCCCCGGGGCGAGGCCGAGGTGGCGGCGCGGTCGCTGGAGCGCGGCGCGCTGATGATGGACCCCGAGCGCCACACCTGCACGTGGAAGGGCGAGCCGGTGACCCTGACGGTCACGGAGTTCCTGATTCTTCAGGCGCTCGCGCAGCGCCCCGGCGTGGTGAAGAGCCGCAACGCCCTGATGGACGCGGCCTACGATGATCAGGTCTATGTCGATGACCGGACCATCGACAGCCACATCAAGCGGCTGCGCAAGAAGTTCAAGGTTACCGACCAGAGCTTCGACATGATCGAGACGCTCTACGGCGTCGGCTACCGCTTCAAGGAGGCGTGATCTCCAGGATCCGCCCCGTGACCGCCCGGACCACCCAGCCCCAGACCGAGGATGCCCCGCCCCGCGCCTCCCTGGCCCAGATTCTGTCCCGACCGCTCGGCCTGCCCCGCGCCGTGTGGGACGCAATCGGCCAGCGCGCCTCGTCGAGCCTGACGCGCCGCATCGTCGTCCTCAACCTCGTCGGGCTGATCGCGCTGCTCGTCGGGTTCCTCTACCTGAACCAGTTCCGCCAGGGCCTGATCCAGGCCCGGATCCAGAGCCTCGCCATCCAGGGCGAGATCATCGCGGGGGCGATCGCCGCCTCGGCCTCGGTGGACACCGACACGATCCGCATCGATCCCGACAAGCTGCTCCAGCAGCAGGCCGGCGAGGCGGCGGAGGAGGAATCGCAGCCGCTCGCCTTCTCGCTCAACCCCGAGAAGGTGGCGCCGCTCCTGTCGCGCCTCGTGACGCCGACGGGCAACCGCGCCCGGGTCTACGATCAGGAGGGCGGCCTCCTGTTCGACACCCGCACCCTGTTCAAGCGCGGCGACGCCAGCCGGCCCGATCCGCTGGAGCCCAAGCCCCACAAGCCCGGGATGCTCGAATCCGCCTTCGAGACGATCCAGGCGAAGCTCGGCGGCCTGTTCCGCAGCCGGACCGAGACCGCCGAGGAGACCGGGCCGGTGAACGGCCACTCCCTCCGGGAGGTCCAGGCGGCGCTCGGCGGCAACCGCGGCAGCCTCGTGCGCCGCAACAAGCTCGGCGAGACCACCGTGTCGGTGGCGGTGCCGATTCACCGGGCCGGCTCGGTCCGCGGCGCTCTGCTGATCTCGACCCAAGGCGACGCCATCGACCGGGTCATCGCCTCGGAGCGGTTCGGCCTGCTCCAGGTCTTCCTCGTCGCCTCGGCGGTGATGGTGGTGCTGTCGTTCCTGCTGGCCGGCGCCATCGCGGGGCCGGTGCGCCGCCTCGCCGAGGCCGCCGAGAAGGTCCGGATGGGCATCAAGACCCGCGAGGAGATCCCCGATTTCACCGAGCGGACCGACGAGATCGGCCATCTGTCCGGCGCCCTGCGCGACATGACCCAGGCGCTCTACCGGCGGATCGACGCCATCGAGAGCTTCGCGGCCGATGTCAGCCACGAGCTGAAAAATCCGCTCACGTCGCTGCGCAGCGCGGTGGAGACCTTGCCCCTCGCCAAGACCGACGAATCCCGCGGCCGCCTGATGGCGATCATCCAGCACGACGTGAAGCGCCTCGACCGGCTGATCAGCGACATCGCGGACGCCTCGCGGCTCGATGCGGAACTCGCGCGCGCCGAAGCCCGGCGCGTGGATCTCCGGCGGCTTCTCACCACCGTCGTCTCCGTGGCCAACGAGCGGCGGCGCCCGAAGGACTGCCTGATCCAGCTCGACGTCGAATCGATCGGATCGGAGCAGGACGCGCCCTTCACGATCATCGGCCACGACAGCCGGCTCGGCCAGGTGGTCAACAACCTCCTCGACAACGCCCGGTCGTTCTCGCCGAGCGACGCGAAGGTCCGGGTGGTGCTGCGCCGGGTCCGCGGTGAGGTGGAGATGATCTGCGAGGACGAGGGTCCGGGCATCCCGGAGCACGCCCTGGAGCGGATCTTCGAGCGCTTCTACACCGACCGGCCCGAGCAGGGCTTCGGCCAGAATTCAGGGCTCGGCCTGTCGATCTCCCGCCAGATCGTCCAGGCCCATCGCGGCACGATCCGCGCCGAGAACCGGCCCGGCGCCCCGGATGAGGATGGCGAGCCCACCGTGCGCGGCGCCCGCTTCGTGGTCCGCCTGCCGGCGGCCCCGCGGCAACTCCACGCCTGATGGTCACCCTTCACGGCGCCTGTATCGCGCTGTGCGAGACCGGGATCCTGATTCGCGGCCCGTCGGGCGCCGGCAAATCCAGTCTCGCGCTCCTGCTCGCCAACGCGGCCGACGGGGCCTTCGTGGCCGACGACCGCGTCGTCTGCACGGTGCGCGAAGGGCGACTCGTGGCCTGTCCCCATCCGAGCCTCGCCGGACGGGTCGAGATCCGGGGGCAGGGGATCCTGCCCGTGGCCGAGTTCGGCATCCCGTTCCGCCCGGAGGTGGTTCTGGACCTCGCCGTCGATCTCGTGGAGACGGCACCGCGCCTGCCGGAGCCCCCCGAGGCGGCGGCGCTCCTCGGCCTGACCCTGCCGCGCCTCGTTCTCGACCGGGGCGCGCGCGCCGCCGGCCTCGCGCCGCTGCTCATCCGTGCGGCACTGCGAAAGCATCGGCCGTGACTTCGCAGCCGCACAGGCGGTTCGATTCGCCTAAGACTGGTATACCCCCATGGCGCAGCCGCTGCGGCCGTGGCATGATCGCGGAAATGTCCGGGCAAAAAAGTCGCGTTCGCCTTGTGGGGGGCTGTGCGATGCACAACATGGCGGCATTCACAGGACGTTGGAACACGTGTCGATGATTGGCATGGTGCTCGTAACTCACGGGCTACTGGCGACCGAGTTCAAGGCCGCTCTGGAGCACGTGGTCGGCCCGCAGGATCAGATCGAGACGATCACGATCGGGCCGGAAGACGATATGGAATTGCGACGGCGGGACATCATGTCCGCGGTCTGTCGGGTGAATACCGGTGAGGGCGTGGTCGTGCTCACCGACATGTTCGGCGGCACGCCGTCGAACCTCGCCCTGTCCTGCATGAACGGCGGCTCGGTGGAGGTCGTGGCGGGCATCAACCTGCCGATGCTGATCAAGCTGGCCAGCGTCCGCGACGAGGAGAAGCTCGGCGACGCCGTGCTTCACGCCCAGGAAGCGGGCCGCAAATACATAAACGTCGCCTCGCGGGTTCTGGCGGGGAAGTAGTCTTCACGATCAGGCTTCCAGTACGGCCGCGGTCGGGGTCGTCCGCCGCGTGCTCACGGTGATTCCCACGGAGGCCGCGATCACCAATCCGATCGCCAGCCATTGGATGGGACTGATTCGCTCCCCCAGGAGAACGAGGCCGGCGCAGGCCGCCACGGCGGGTTCCAGGCTCATCAGGACGCCGAAGCTCTTCCGGTCGAGCCGGCGCAGGGCGAACATCTCCAGGGAATAGGGCAGGGCACTCGACATCACTGCCACGCCAAGGCCTGCGGCCAGGATGCCGGGGGTGAGCAGGGCCGGTCCGGCCTCCGACAGGCCGAAGGGCGCCACCACGATGGCCGCCGTGAACATGCCGAGGGACACGGCCTGGCCGCCGTCGATCCGCCCCGCGCGCTGTCCGAACAGGATGTAGAGCGCCCAGCACACGGCCGCGCCGAGATCGAGCAGGATGCCGATCGGATCGAGTCCGTCCTGACCGGAGATCGGCAGGAGCAGCGCGAGTCCGGTGACCGCCACGCCGATCCACAGGAAATCCGACCGGCGGCGCGACGCGATCAGAGCGACGGCCAGCGGCCCGACGAACTCGATGGCCACGGCCGGTCCGAGGGGCAGCCGTGCCAGGGCGAGATAGAACAGGAGGTTCATCAGCCCGAGAGCCGTCCCGTAGAGGGCGATCCAGCCGGCCTCGCGCGCCGTGAGGCTGCGCCGCCACGGCCGCCAGACGGCAACGAGGATCAGGGCCGAGAAGCCGACCCGCAGGGCGGACGTCCCGGATACACCGACCGCCGGAAACAGGTTCTTGGCGAAGGTCGCGCCGCTCTGGAGGGAGACCATGCCGGTCACCAGCGCGGCGACCGAAAGCATCGTGTCGCCGAGGCCGAATCTCATGCGTGACACGCGTCGACATCCCCCAGCACCGCGCCCCGGCGCGGGCCTAGCAGACGCGGCGGCCGCCAAGGGCCGCACCGGGCCGCATGGCTCACGCCACCCTCAATCATGACTGGAGGTTCCGGGACCGCGTCGCGAAGCCCGGGCTCGCCTCTGGCGCTCCGGCGTGGCGCTCCGGAATGACGGCGTGGCCGCAAACCGGAGCGCGGGTGACGTCCAGGCCCTAGAGGATGAACCGGCTCAGATCGGCGTTGGACGCCAGGTCCTGAACCCGCTCGCGCACATAGGCCGCGTCGATCGGCACCGTCTCGCCGGAGCGGTCTGTGGCGGTGAAGGAGATCTCGTCGATCACCCGTTCGAGAACCGTCTGAAGCCGGCGGGCACCGATGTTCTCCACCGAGGAATTCACCTCGACCGCGACCTGGGCGAGCGCGTCCACCGCGTCGTCCGTGAAGGACAGGGTCACGCCCTCCGTTTCCATCAGCGCGACCGTCTGCTTGATCAGGCTCGCCTCGGTGGCGGTGAGAATCTGCTTGAAGTCGTCCACCGTCAGCGGCTGCAACTCCACGCGGATCGGCAGGCGGCCCTGCAGCTCGGGCAGGAGGTCGGACGGCTTCGAGACGTGGAAGGCGCCCGAGGCGATGAACAGGACGTGGTCCGTCTTCACCGGGCCGTGCTTGGTGGCGACCGTGGTGCCTTCGATCAACGGCAGAAGGTCGCGCTGTACGCCCTCCCGGGACACGTCGCCGGAGGACCGGCCCTCGCGGGCGCAGATCTTGTCGATCTCGTCGAGGAACACGATGCCGTTGTTCTCGACCTCGCCGATCGCCTCGCGGACCAGCGCCTCGTCGTCGACGAGCTTATCGGATTCTTCGGCCATCAGGGGCGCATAGGCGTCCCGGACCAGGATCCGGCGCGGCTTGCCGCGCTGGCCGCCGAGTGCCTTGCCGAGCATGTCGCCGATGTTGATCGCGCCCATGGAGGCCCCCGGTACACCGGGAATCTCGAACATCGGCATGCCCGTGGGGGCGCCGGAGGTCAGCTCCAGCTCCACCTCCTTGTCGTCGAGCTCGCTGTTGCGGAGCTTGCGCCGGAAGCTGTCACGGGTGGCCTGGCTGGCGGTCGGCCCGACGAGGGCGTCGAGGAGGCGGTTCTCGGCCGCGGCTTCGGCCTTGGCCTTCACGCCCTCGCGCTTTACCTGCCGGGTCAGGCCGATCGCCACTTCGACGAGATCACGGATGATCTGCTCGACATCGCGGCCGACATAGCCGACCTCGGTGAACTTGGTGGCCTCGACCTTGAGGAACGGGGCGTTGGCGAGCCGGGCGAGGCGGCGGGCGATCTCGGTCTTTCCGCACCCGGTCGGCCCGATCATCAGGATGTTCTTGGGCGCGACCTCCTCGCGGAGCGGACCGATCAGCTGCTGGCGTCGCCAGCGATTGCGCAGCGCGATCGCCACGGCGCGCTTGGCGTCGTGTTGCCCGACGATGAAGCGATCGAGTTCGGACACGATCTCGCGCGGAGAGAACGTCGTCACCGCTGTGCCATCCCTGTTCCCGGCCCGAAATCGGCCCCGCGCCGGGAATGGGGTCCCACGCGGCCCCGCGCAAGGGGGCGCCGCGTGGGCCGATAGCCGCCTCAATGCGCTGCCGGCACCGCTGTAACGCCGGGCTTGTCGTGCTGGCCGAACCGCTCGACGAGGGTCGAGCTGGCGGCGTTGAGGCCGACGACCTCGACGAGGCGCCCGCGGGCGCGGGCCTTCAGCACCACCCGGTCGAGGGCTGCGACGGCCGAGATGTCCCAGAAATGCGCCGCGTTGACGTCGATCACGAGACGCTCGACCGGCTCCAGCACGTCGATCGCCTCGGAGAACGTGCCGGCGGAGGCGAAGAACACCTGCCCGGTGATGGCGTAGGTGCGGGTCCGGCCATCGGCCGAGAGGCTGGAGGTGATCCGGTTGAGACGGGAGACCTTGCCGGCGAAGAACACGCCCGAGAGCAGCACGCCGACCAGCACGCCGATGGCGAGATCCTTCGTGGCCACGACGACCAGGACGGTGGCCAGCATCACCGCGGAGGATGGCAGCGGGTTGGTCCGCAGGCGGGCCAGGGAACGCCAGGAGAAGGTGTTGATTGAGACCATGATCATCACGGCGGTCAGGGCCGCCACGGGCACCACGGCGAGCAGATCCTGCAGCGCCACGAGGAGCAGCAGCAGGAAGGCCCCGGCCACCAGCGTCGAGAGGCGGCCGCGGGCGCCCGAGGAGACGTTGATCACCGACTGGCCGATCATCGCGCAGCCGCCCATGCCGCCGAACACCGCGGAGGCCATGTTGGCCACGCCCTGGCCCATGCATTCGCGGTTCTTGTCGCTGCCCGTGTCGGTCAGGTCATCGACGATCTGCGCGGTGAGCAGGCTCTCCAGCAGGCCGACCGCGGCCAACGTCGCCGCGTAGGGCAGAAGGATCCGCAGGGTCTCGAAGGTGAGGGGCACGTCCGGCAGGGCGAAGCTCGGCAGCGCCGAGGGCAGGGCGCCGAGATGGGCGACCGTGCGGACGTCGAGGTGGAAGATCGCGGTGATCGCCGTCAGCACCGCAATGGCGATGAGCGGGGCGGGGATCGCGCGGGTGATCCGCGGCACGCCGTAGATGATCGCCAAGCCCAGGGCGATGAGCCCGTAGGTCGCCGGCGTGACGCCGGTCAGTTCGGGCATCTGCGCCAGGAAGATCAGGATCGCCAGGGCGTTGACGAAGCCGGTCATCACCGACTGCGAGACGAACCGCATCAGCCGGCCCAACCGGAGGAGGCCGGCCAGGATCTGGATCACGCCCATCAGGATGGTGGCGGCGAAGAGGTACTGCACCCCGTGGTCGCGCACGAGCTCGACCATCACGACGGCGGTGGCGGCGGTGGCGGCCGAGATCATGGCGGGGCGGCCGCCCGCGAAGGCGATGGTGCAGGCGATGACCACGGAGGCGTAGAGGCCGACCTTCGGGTCGACGCCGGCGATGACCGAAAAGCCGATGGCCTCGGGGATCAGCGCGAGGGCGACGACGATCCCCGAGAGGGTGTCGCCGCGGATGTTGGATGTCCACGACCGGAGAAACCCGGTCTGTCCGGGTGAGCTGAGTGACATGCTTGATTCCGCACGAGCGGCGTGCCCGCGTCGCTGGCGGGTCATGGCGCGTCTCGAATGCGTGGTCCGGCGGATCGGCGGCCGGAAGAGCCACCCGGGCTTTCACCGGGTCCTTGCGAATGCGCGGACCCTAGGGGCCTGCGCGCTGCAATGCAACATCCGCGCGCGGCGGCGGGACCGTCAGGCCGCCCGGACCTGCGCCACGAAGCCCGCCACCTCGCTCCCCAGCCCGTTGGAGCGGCGGGCGATGTCGGCGGCGGCCGCCAGCACTTCCGCGGCGCTCGCGCCGGTCTCGCGGGCCGCACCCAGGACCAGCGCCATGGTCTCGGTGACGGAGCGGGTGCCGCTCGCGGCCTCCGAGACGCTGCGGGCGATTTCCTGCGTGGCCAATTGCTGCTCCTCGACGGCCGCGGCCACACCGAGGGCGATGCCGTGGACCTGCTCGATCGTGCCGCCGATCTCCTCGATCGCGGCGACGGCCTCGTGGGTCGCCGCCCGCATGGCGGCGATCTGCCCGGCGATCTCTTCGGTGGCCTTGGCGGTCTGGGTGGCCAGATCCTTGACCTCGGTGGCGACGACCGCGAAGCCGCGCCCGGCCTCGCCGGCGCGGGCGGCCTCGATCGTCGCGTTGAGCGCCAGCAGGTTGGTCTGGCCGGCAATCGTGGAGATGAGGGAGACGACCTGCCCGATGCCCTCGGCGCTGCGGGCGAGGGCCTGGACGCTCGTCCGGGTCCGCCGCGTCGCTTCGACGGCTCCCTCGGCCGCGGTGGAGGTCTGCGTGACCTGAACGCCGATCTCGCTCGCCGTCGCGGCGAGTTCCTCGGTGGCGGCGGCGACGGCCTCGACGTTGTAGGCGGTGGTCTCGGCGGCGCGGGTCACGGCCTGGGACTGCGTGCCGGCGTGATCGGCGTTGCCCGCCATGGTGGCGGCGGCGCGTTCCAAGCCGGCTGCCGCTCCGGCCAGGTGATCGACCAGCCCGCCGAGGTTGCTTTGGAACTGATCGGCGAGCCCGGCCATCTCGGAACGCTTGCGCGCCGCCGTATCGACCCGCATCCGCTCGTGCTCGTGCCGGAGGGTCTCGGCCTCGCGCATCGTGTCGCTGAAGACCTGCATGCTGGTCCAGATCGCCCCGATCTCGTCGCGCCCCGGCTTGATCGCGGGCAGGGTCAGGTCGCCGCGCGAGAGGCGCTGGATCGCCTCCGAGACCGCCCGCAGCGGCCGGGCGATCTGCCGCTGCCCGATGAGCAGGCCCAGAGCGCAGCAGATCGCGGTTCCGGCCAGCGCGAGGCCGAGGAGGAGCAGAGTCCGCGCCTGGAACAGCGCCTGGGTGTCCGACTTGATCGCCGCCATCTCGGTCCGGCCCTGCTTCACCAGGGCATCGATGCTCGCCTGGAAGACTTTGCGGTTGGCGCGATTGGCGTCGTTGAATCCGAGTTCGGCGGCCGCCTTGGGGCCGGTCGTGTCGCCCGCCTCCGCGAGGGCGCTGCGCAGGGTCCGGAACGCCTCGGCATTGCGCACCATGGCGTCGAAGAGCGGGCGCTCGGCCTCGGTGACGCGCGGCGCCCAGTCCGCCCGGAGCGCGTCCATCTCGGCCAGACCCTTGCGGATGCCGGCGGTGTACTTGGCCGCCTCCGTCCGGTCTGCGGAGGCGTAGACGCCCCGCGAATCCATGGTCACTTCGGCGGCGAGGCGGTTGAAGTTGGCGGCGTCGAGCGCCCGGATCGAGGCGTTCTCGACGCTCGTGAGGGAGTGCTCGAAGCTTCTCAGCGTCGCGACGCTGACCCCGGCTACGATCAGCGTCGTCAGGCTGCACGCGCCGACGAAGCCCAGAAGTTTTCCGCCGATTTTCATTGAGATCCAACCGCAGAGGCTCGATTGGCGCTAAAATGCCGGTTATTCGTCAAAGCCGCGTAAACTAATCGCCGTCGGCATTATTTGTTTTGACGAACGGGCCTCCGTCGCCGGAAGCCCGCTGCGCGGCACCGCTCACGCCGCGCGGACGCTCACGAGGAACCGGTCGACCTCGGCGGTCAGCTTCTCCGATTGCCGCGAAAGCTCGGACGCCGCGTCGAGCACCTGGCCGGCCGCCATGCCGGTCTCCTCGGCGGCGCCCGCGACACCCGAGATGTTGCTCGTCACCTCGCCGGCGCCGACCGCCGCCTGCGCGACATTCCGGACGATCTCCTGCGTGGCCGCGCCCTGTTGCTCGACTGCGGCGGCGATCGAGGTGGCGACGCCACTGATCTCCCGGATCCGCTCGGTGATGCCGCCGATCGACGTCACGGCCTGACCGGTCACCGCCTGGATCTGCGCGATCTGGCCGGAAATCTCGTGGGTCGCCTTCGCGGTCTGCTCGGCCAGCGCCTTCACCTCGGCGGCGACGACGGCGAAGCCCTTGCCGGCGGCACCGGCGCGGGCGGCCTCGATGGTGGCGTTCAGCGCCAGCAGGTTGGTCTGGCCGGCGATGTTCGAGATCAGGCCGACCACGTCGCCGATCCGCGATACGGAATTGCTCAGCTCCTGGACCAGGGCGCCGGTCTGGTCGGCGTCCGAGACGGCGCGCTGCGCCAGATGGGCCGAACCGTCCACCTGCCGGCCGATTTCCTGGACCGAGGAGCCCAGCTGCTCGGCCGCCGCCGCCACCGTGTTCACGTTGGTGGCCGCCTCTTCGGCGGCTGCCGCCACCGTGGTCGACTGGCTCGACGTCTCGGAGGCGGTCGCCGACATGGTCCGCGCGGTCGCCTGCAGCTCCGTGGCCGAGGACGACACCATCCCGACGATCCCGCCCACGGCGCGATCGAAGCTGTCGGCCAGCTCGATCATGGTCCGGCGCCGCTCGGCCGCCGCCGCCGTGTCGGCGATCCGCTTGATCTCGGCATCCTCGGCCGCCTTCCTGGCGACCATGGTCTTGATTCCCTCCACGGCCCGCCCGACCGCGCCGATCTCGTCGCCGCGTCGGGCCTCCGCGATCTCGGCCTCGATCTCACCCCGGGCCATCCGCTGGAGCACCGCGACGAGCCGGCCAAGCGGGCGGGTCAGCATCGCGAAGACCAGGAACGCCAGAAGCGCTGCGATGACGACGCTGGCCACGCTGCCGAGAAGACTGGCGAGATAGGCGGCGCTGAACGAGCGCCCCTGTTCGTCGCTGCGGGCTCCGAGGAGCTCCCGCTCGGCCTGGTCCGCGTCGGCAAGCTTCGCGCGCAGGGCGTCCATGGACGCCTTCCCGGCCCCGCTCGCCTCGATCTGGCGCGCCGCGTCGAGCTGGCCCGCCTCGACGAGGGCGATCTCGTTCCGGGCGATGTCGTTCGACCAGGTCGCGGCCAAGCTGTTCACGGCCGCCAGGCGCGCCTGCTGCGCCGCGTTGTCCACCGTGAGCGCCTGCGCGGTCTCCAGCGCCGCCTTGTACGCCTTCTGGCCGTTGCGGAACGGCTCCAGAAATTTCGGGTCGCCCGAGAGCAGGTAGCCGCGGAGCCCCGTTTCCTGGTTCAGCATCGACTGCGTCACGCCGTCGAGCGCAGAGATGACCTGGTAGGTATGCTCTGTAAGATGATTGACCCGCTCGATCGACGTTAGATGACTGTATCCGATCGCGCTGATCCCGATCGTTACCGCCGCTAAGCTGCCGAAGGCCGCGGTCAGTTTGGTCACGATCCGGACGTCATTAATCGATCGCATAATTCAGCCCTCAGCGCGCATGTTGCGCGACGAATTTTGCTTATTATGGGCCGACTATGCATTTTACAGCGTGAAAATTCCCTTACCGATGCAGTCGTCGTCGTAAATTTCGGCTGGAGCTGCGCCGCGAGATGGCGGGTCCGGCGCTCAAATTTCAGTGATGGATCCGGAAGCTCTCGTGCTCGGTAGATGAAGCGCACGAAATTTAGCCAATCTGATCGTTTTTACATCAATAAATTGTTTGATCGTCGAATTTTCATTGTAGAATTTAGGATTGAGAGGATCTTCTGAAGTCGGCTGGAGCCGCTTCTTTTCCTCATTGCACGCGAATACGACCTGCAGGGCAGAGTCCGCTGCGGGTGCGATGGGGATGCTCCGCTTAGCCCGCCCCGGCGGGGCATGCGCGCCCCGACGATCCGGATGCGGGCAGCCACGGTGCGAGAAGCGGCGTCGATCGTACGGTGTCGACGCCGGCTCAGGCCGCAGCCGCGGGAGGTCAGGCTTCGAGGGTCTCGATCACCAGATTGCCGTTCGTGTAGACGCAGATCTCCGCAGCGATCCCCATGGCGCGCCGGACGATCGCCTCTGCATCGAGGTCTCCGTCTTCCAGCGCGCGGGCGGCCGCCAGGGCGTAATTGCCGCCCGAGCCGATAGCCATGACGCCGCTTTCCGGTTCCAGAACGTCGCCCGAGCCCGACAGAAGCAGGCTGACATCGCGGTCGGCGACCAGCATCATCGCCTCGAGGCGGCGGAGGTAGCGATCCGTCCGCCAATCCTTGGTGAGTTCGACGCAGGCCCGCGTCAGCTGACCGGGATATTGCTCAAGCTTGGCTTCGAGGCGTTCGAACAGAGTGAAGGCGTCCGCCGTGGCGCCGGCGAAGCCGCCGATCACCGCGCCCTTGGCCAGGCGCCGGACCTTGCGGGCATTCCCCTTCACGATGGTCTGGCCCAGGCTGACCTGACCGTCGCCGCCGATGACGACACGGCCGCCCTTGCGCACCATCAGGATCGTGGTCGCGTGCATCTGGGGCACCGCGCCCCGGTCTTCATACCTGAATGCATCCTGGCTCAAGGTTCGGCTCCGCTCTCGATCGCGCCGAGATGGGGAGCTTCGCCGGCCGAGTCCAGCCGGAAGGGGCGGTGGGGCGCCCTCTATTCGGCCACAGGCTCGAAGCTCCGCACAGGACCCGCATCCTGCAGGATCGATTGCGCCGCGGCCTCGGCCAGGAGGGCGTAGCCGCGATCGGCCATGTGGAGCCCGTCGGCGGCGAAGAGCTGCTTGGTGGTCAGCTTACCCTCGCGCACCCAGCCGTGCATGAGATCGGCGCGGCGGATCACCGGAACGTCGAGGTCGTCGCCGATGCTGCGGACCGCGTCACGGAAGCGGGAGGCGCCCGGCGTGGCTTCCAGCTTCGGGCACCATTGCGGCTCCATCAGCACCACGTCGATCCCGGCCTCGCGGATCCGGCGGATGGCCGACACGGTGGCCTCGCGGAAATGTTCGACCGAGACCCCGCGCAGCGGGTCGTTGCTGCCCGTCTGCCAGATCACGAGCTGCGGTTCGGCCGCGATGACGTCCCGGTCGAGCCGCGCCAGCATGTCGTCGACGTGCTCGCCGCCGATCCCGCGATTGATGACCGCGACGTCGATTCCGTGCAGCTTCTTGCGCAGGTCGATCTGGAGGCGGGCCGGGTAGGCGTTGGCCGGGGTCGACGCGCCGATACCCTGCGTCGAGGACGAGCCGAAGGCCACGATCTTCAGCGGTGCGCCGATGGCGATCTGACGGGCGACGTGCGGCAGGTCTGGGCTCTCACGCAGGTCGAGACCCAGCATGTCGAGCGATTCGGGCAGGAGGTCCGCATAGGCCAGAACCGCCGTCGGCAGGACCAGCAAGGCGCTGAGCAAGCCCAGACGGCGCAGCAGTTTGCGGGCGGGGAAGGCAGTGTTCAGCGACTTGGACACGGGACCGACGGCTCCGGCTCACGTGAGCGTTAGATACAGTCTGACACACGGTGCTGAAAAGAGCGGTTCCGTGCCGAGCTTGAAAACACACTGAATTCGTAACGCAAAATTAGGCGGCTTTTGGGGCTGGCGACCGGCCGGCCCCCGAAACGGCGCCGACGCGACGTTTCGGCAGGATGCTGCCGCATCCGGCATGAACCATGCGACCGGTGCTGGGCGCATCTCCGTGAGGGCGGCGGAGCGCGTGGTCAGGGTTTCGGGCGCGATCCCCGACCGGCTTGAGGCCTCCATGAACCGTCCCCCGGTCGGCCGCTTGCGCATCGCGATCCTCACGCACTCGACCCATCCGCGCGGCGGCGTGGCCCACGCTCTGGCTCTCGGAGAGGCCCTGTGCCGGCTCGGCCACGAGGCGGTCGTCCACGCCCCCGATCCGACCGGACGCGGCTTCTTCCGCGCGGCGCGATGTCCGGCGATCTCGGTCGCGGCTAAGCCGGTGGGCGGATCGGCTGCCGCGCTGGTCGGTGCCCGGATCGCCGACTACCTCGCGCATTTCTCCACCCCCGCCGCCTGCGACTTCGATGTGTTTCACGCTCAATGCTGCATCAGCGGCAACGCTCTCGCCACGTTGACCCGCCGCCGCCTCATCCCGGGCTTCGTGCGCACCGTCCACCACATCGACGCGTCTACGGATGCGCAGCTTGCGCAGTGGGAGGAGCGGGCGATCCTCGATGCCGGGCGCCTGCTCTGCCTCAGCCGGACCTGGGCGGCGACGCTGGCCGTGGAATACGGCGCCCGGGCCGAGGTGGTCGGCACCGGCGTGGATAGCGCGACCTACACGCCCGATCCCGGACCGGAGGACGAGGCCCTCCGTCGACGTCTTGGACTCGGCGGCGGCCCGGTCTTCCTCAGCGTCGGCGGGTTCGAGGCGCGCAAGAACACTTTGGCGGTGATCGAGGCCTTCGCGGCCCTGCGTCGCGCCCATCCCGGCGCGCAGCTCGTCGTGGCCGGCGGCGCCTCGCTGCTCGACCATGCGGGATACGAGGCCCGCTGCTGCGCCGCCCTCGAGCGCGAGGGGCTCGCGGTCGGCACCGGCCGTCCGGTGATCCGCACCGGCCCGGTGGACCAGGCAGACATGCCGAGCCTCTATCGGATCGCCGATACCCTGGTGTTTCCCTCGCTCATGGAAGGCTACGGCCTGTGCGTCCTGGAGGCCATGGCCTGCGGCACGCCGGTGATCGTCTCCGCCCGTCCGCCCTTCACCGAGTATCTCGCCCCCGGCGAGGCCCTGTCGGTGAACCCGGAAGACACGGGCGCCATCGCGGCGGCCATGGAGGCGAGTCTCGAACCGGGCCGGCGGGGGCGCCTGCGCAATGCCGGCCGGGAGGTCGCCCGGGCCCATGTCTGGGACGCCTGCGCCGCGCGCCACCTGCCGACCTACGCGGAACTGGCGCCCCGGGGCGCGCCGGTGCTGCCGGCCGCGACGGGGGCCGCGGCCTGGAACACCCTTCGGATCCCCCGCGATGCCTGAGATGCGTTTCCATATCCGCTGGCCGGACGGCACCCGCGAGGCCTGCTACGCGCCCTCGTTGGTGATCAAGGAGCACCTCGCGGTCGGGCAGGACTATCCCGTCGCGGAATTCGTCGCCCTGAGCCGCCTTGCCCTGGGCATCGCCAGCGCGCGCGTCCGCGCCCGCTACGGGTTTCCCTGCGGCCGCGCCGAGGCGCAGCTCGCCCGGATCGAGGAAACCGCGCGCCGGCAGGCGCCGGGAACCGTGCACGTCGAATCCTTCGAGGTCTGACGCCGGGCTTCGATCGGCCCGGCCGCAGGGCTTCGGACCCCAGGGGGACGGGAGCGCCGTCCGCGACGAACGACCTTGCGGCGAGGCGACGCAGGACGGGTGAGCGTCCCCGGCGGGTTGTCCGCAGGATCGATGGGACGAGGACAGGCGTCGGCGATGATGACCCGGATTGCGGCGGCCCTGGTCCTGGCCGCGTCACCCGCCGCGGCGCAGACGCGGCCGTCCAGCACGGCCATGACCTGCCAGCAGACGATCCGCCTCGTTCAGGCCCGGGGCGCCCTGGTCCTGGGGACCGGCGGCATGACCTACGACCGGTTCGTCCGCGACCGGTCGTTCTGCGAGCCCACCGAGATCGCCAAGCGCGCCTTCCGTCCGACCCGCGACAACCCGAACTGCCTGATCGGCTACACCTGCTACGAGCCGGGGGCCGGCGACTGGTTCGGCGCTGACTACTAGTCCGCTTACTGGTCCGCGGCGTCGTTGGAGCGCCCCGGCGGCCGTCAGCCCGCGTCCGGTGCGGCGCGCGCGGGTTCGAGGGCCACGATCACCCGGCGATCCCCCGCCCGGCGGGTGAAGCCCGTCGCGTCGAGGTGCTCCAGCAGGGGGATCGAGAACTTGCGCGAGATTCCCAGCGTGGCGCCCGCTTCCCGGGCCAGGAAGCCCATGTCCGGCGTCCCGGCCTCGGGGAAGGCCTCCACGAGGCGGGTCTTGGCGGTGGCGACCGCCTCCCGGTGGAACAGGACGGCGCGGCGCTGGACCCGGTCGACGGCGCGGATCACCGTGCCGGCGCCCACGAGGTAGGTGAGCGCTTCGCGCCGCCGCACGTCGCGTCCGATGGCCTCCGCCTCGTCGGGCGGGCTGAGTCCGGCGCGGCGGAAGACCTGCTCCAGCCGGCGGGCGGCCTCGCTCTCGTTGCGGGCCGGGTCGAACTCGGCTCGCCGCCACAGGGCGCCCGCCTGGGCGACAGCGCCCGCGGCCGCGAGGTCGCGCAGCACCGCACCGGTCACCGTCTCGGGCAGCGCCAGGGCACGGGCGAGCCGCTCCAGGGCGATCCCGTGATCCATCGGGTTGTCGCGGTGATGGTGGGCGAGGGCCGCCAGCGTGCCGCTGCGCAGGGCCGCGAAGGCCGCGGCGCCGATGTAGCGGTCGCCGATCGCGCGGGCGCCCGCTTCGGAGAGAATCTGCCGGGCGCGCTCCGGCGCGATGCCGGCGATCCGGGCGAGTTCGGTGAGGGGTGCCCCGGCCGCGCCCAGCTGACCGAGGCGGACCGTGATCGCCTCTCCGGCATGGCCTGCCGCGAGTGCGGCCAGGTCCGCCATGACCCGCGGGTCGTGGCGCCGACGGCGGCGGCTCGCCGGATCGAGGATCCGCCCGCCTGCCACCGTGACGGAGGGCGAGTCGAGCCGCAGCACGAAAGGCTCCCGTGCCGGCACGGCGACCGGTTCGCCTAGATGGAGTTGGGCCTGGGTGCTGGCGCCGGGCTCCAGGGCATCACGGTCGAGCAGGCGCAGCCGCGCCTCGACCTCGGTGGTCCCGAACAGAAGGCGACAGGCCGAGCCCCCCGCCAGGGCGTCCGCACCGGCCGCCGCGGTGATCGTCACGTCGAGCCACGCGCTCGGGGCGAGCAGGCCCGGCGGCGACAAAGCCTGCCCGCGGGCGACCTCGTCGAGGTCGATCCCGCGCAGGGCGACCGCGGTGCGGCGCCCGGGCTCGGCGCGCTCCACCGCACGTCCGTGAATCTGGAGGCCACGCACCACCGCCGTGCGGCCGCCGGGCGCGATCTCCACCGTGTCGCCGACGGCGAGCGGTCCGCGCCGCAGCGTCCCGGTGACGACGGTGCCGAATCCCGGCCGTGAGAAGACCCGGTCCACCGGAAGATACGGGAAGCCGTCGTCGCGGCCGGGCTCCGTCTCGTCCAGCAGCCCCGACAGGGCGGCCGACAGCTCCGGCAGGCCGGCGCCGGTGACGGTCGACGTCGCGATGACCGGACCGGCCGCGATCCCCGCGCGGGCGGCGGCGGCGGCGATCTCGGCCGCGCGGGCCGCCACGGTCTCGGGCGTCGCCAGGTCCGCCTTGGTCAGAGCCAGCACGCCGCGGCGCACGCCGATG
This sequence comes from Methylobacterium sp. 092160098-2, assembly GCF_028920805.1. NCBI lineage: Bacteria > Pseudomonadati > Pseudomonadota > Alphaproteobacteria > Hyphomicrobiales > Methylobacteriaceae > Methylobacterium > Methylobacterium sp. 092160098-2. The sequence continues at coordinate 3,624,366 of NZ_JAQPZJ010000001.1, forward strand.
AGGCGGGCGATCTCCAGATGCTCCACCGTCTGCGGCTTGATGCCCTCGTGCGCGTCCACCGCCAGCAGGACGGCCCGCATGCCGGTGGCGCCGGAAATCATGGCGCGGACGAACCGCTCGTGGCCCGGCAGATCCACGAGGTCGATCTCACCGCGATCGGACGCCAGCAGCGCGAAGCCCGGCACGATGGATACGCCGCGGGCGCGCTCCTCCTTCAGCCGGTCGGTCTCGACGCCCGTGAGCGCCCGGACGAGGGCCGTCTTGCCGTGATCGACGTGCCCGATCACGCCGACGAGGAGTGTCTTCAATGCAGTCACCGACCGGACCATCTCCGCGGTGCCGCCGTCCACCCGGGGCGCACCGCTCGCGCGAAAGGAGAATCCGCCGCGCCGGCGCGTTGCGGCGCCGTTGGCCGCCAGACGGTCGGGGCGGGGGCGTGCGCGGCAGATGGATTGTGGACAATTTGTCTTGCCACGTCGTGCCGTTCCGGGAAAGCGCGTTTTTAACGCAGTGCAGCATGGGGCTTCCGTGCCGGAGTGCCGCGCTCTCTGCTTGACGCCGGGAGGCCTGCCGCCTTTGGTGGATCGGGTGCGTCGGACGGTCACGCCCCGATGCCGATGCCGCGCGGGCCGATGCAACCCAGGGGCATCTGTGCATCGTTAGGCGAGGCAGGTCATCAAGAGGAGCGTATGAGCGACACCGAGAGCCACGCCGCCGAGGAACCCCGCGAGGTCGAGTTGAAGCTCGACTGCGCCGGTCCGGACCTGACGGCGCTCGCGTCCCACCCCCGGCTGAAGCACGCGGCGACAGCCGAGCCCGAACGGTTGGTCACCACCTATTACGACACCCCCGACGGCGCGCTTCGCGAGGCCGGCTTGACCCTCCGGGTGCGCGCCAAGGGCGGCCGGCACGTCCAGACCGTGAAGGCCGGTAGCGGCGGCGTCGGCCTATTCGACCGGGCCGAGTGGGAAACCGAGATCGCCGGGGAAGCGCCGGACCCGGCCGCCTGGGCCGACACGGCGGCGGAGCGGATCCTGCGCAAGGCCGACGCCCCTCTCGAGCGGGTCTTCTCCACCGTCGTGATGCGCCGGGAGATCCCGGTGGAGGAGGGCACGTCCCGGATTCTCGTCACCCTGGACGAGGGCCAGGTCGAGACTGCGCGGGGCCGTGCGCCGCTCTGCGAAGTCGAGCTGGAACTTCAGGACGGCGACCCGGCCGATCTGTTCGTCCTGGCCCAGTCCCTCGCCGAGACCGTGCCGCTGCGCCTCGGCGTGCGCGCGAAGAGCGCGGTCGGCTACGCCCTGCTCGACGGGCGCGGCCCGGCGGTGGTGAAGGCCGAGCCGGTGGACCTGCCGGAGGGAGCGAGTGCCGGGGACGTCTTCCGTCACGTGGCACGCGCCTGCCTGCGCCACATGCGCCTCAACGAGACCGCCTTCCTGGAGGGGGGGCGCCCGCCCGAGGCCCTGCACCAGATCCGCGTCTCCCTGCGGCGCTTGCGCTCGGCGCTGTCGCTGTTCGGTCCGATGCTGCAGGCCGATCCCCGGGCCGCGGGCTTCAACGATTCGATCAAGCAGGTCACCGAGCCATTCGGTCACGCCCGCAACCTCGACGTGTTCCTCAGCGACACGCTTCCGGATCTCGCCAAGCAGCGGCCCGACGAGCCCGGTCTCGACGCGCTGCGCCAGCGGGCCGAAGCGGAGCGCGCCGTCGCCTACGAGGCGGTGATGGCGACCCTGGAAAGCCCGCGATGGCGCGCGCTCATCATCGACCTGGCCGGCTGGGTCGAGGCGGGGTCCTGGGCCGACGGGCCCGACGCCGCCGTCGACGGGCGTCACTTCGCGGCGCAGGTGCTCGACAAGGCGCGGTCGCGGCTGAAGAAGCGCGGGCGCGGTCTCCGACACCTCGACCCGCATACCCGCCATCGGGCCCGGATCGCCGCCAAGAAGCTGCGCTACGGCGCCGAGTTCTTCGCCGATCTCTACCGGAAGAAGAAAGCAGTCCGCCGGCAGGAGAAGTTCGGCGCCGCGCTCTCGGACCTGCAGGACCATCTCGGCGCACTCAACGATCTGGAGACGGCCCGGTCGATGACCGAGAGCCTGTCCGGCCCGCCGATGCCGGGACCGGACGACCCCGGGGCTCAGAAGCTGCTCGACGCCGCCGCGGAGGCCCGGTCCGACCTCCTCGACGTCAAGCCGTTCTGGCGCTGACGCGATCCGGGCCGCACTGCGGGCCGGAGCCGGGTCTGCGCGGCGCCCCTCGTGAGAGCGGTGCCGCGCAGGCCATGCTGACCTGCGCGCCCGGCGGCTCGTCGTCTCCGGGGGCGTCTGATCCGGAGACGCGGATTCGGGATCTTCGAGAACTCTGACCGTCGGGGGAGCCCGGCGCCGCAACGGCGACCCGCGTCGACGGGGCGAGCGCCCGAACCGTACCGGAGGCCGAACGGGTCGATCCGCGTCGCGCCGAGCCACGGAACGCGCTTTTTGACGGACGGAGCGCCGACCGACCCGGCGCGTTTATCGGCGCGGGTTACAGATCCGGCGCCCGCCGGCCCGCGGCCCTGTCGATAGAAGCGGAGTATTGCCCGGGGGAGACCGCCGCCGGCTCGAAGCGCGGGCCTGGGGGGCACCCGAACTTCGTTCCGGCGGCGTGACGACGTGCACGGCTTCCGCGGAGGGGGAATCGCTGAAGCCGCATTTCGCCGGCCGCGCTTTGGAACGCGGTCGACCGAAAAACTCGCATGGCCATGTTGCCGAAGGATGTCTGGTCTCGGGAGCCGACCCCTTTTATGGGCTGACCTTCGGGGATGGGTTTCCTCCGCGCCGCCGTCTGCTATCCCTCCCGATCACTCCCGACGTCCGACCTTGCCGCCGACAGTCCCGAATGAGCCTTCTGCGCGACCTCTTCGGCCATGTCGGCCGTACCGTGACGGCCTATGCCGGTGACAAGGCGCTGATGCTCGCGGCGGTCTCGGCCGCGGCCAACGTCATCGTCGCCGACGGCGAAGTCGCCGGTCCGGAATTCGACGCGGCTCTGCTCGGCCTGAAGGCCGACCCGGTCCTGATGAAGGGCTACGACGCTTTGATGCTGGAGACCGAACTCTACGAGGGCATCGCCCGGGCGCGGACCCGGCTCGGCCGGGCCGAGAATCTGCGCCATGTGGCGGCGGTCGCCGAGCGCCCCGCGAACCAGCGCGAGAACGTCTTCTTGATCGCCGCGGACGTCGCCGATCAGGACGGGATCAGCAACATCGAGGCGAGCGCCCTCGGCGAGATCGCCGTAGCCCTGCGGGTCGACGCGATCGGACTGCTCCGCGCGAATCCGGTCCGACGCCCGCCGGTCTGACAGATCCGGTTGGCATCGCGGTTGCTCGGCGCGGACGCGCTGCCCAGCCGGCCGCGCCCGCCTATAAAGACCCCGTCGCACGGCGACCCGCCGTGAAAGGAACCGGCATGGCCGAGATGAGCCTCAGCAAGACCCACAACCTGCGCGCCGATGGTGCGCGACTCTGGGCGACGATCCTGGAGACCGCGGCGTTCGGCGGCACGCCGGCCGGCGGCATCAACCGCCTGACGCTCTCGGCCGAGGACGGCCAGGTCCGCGACTGGTTCCGGGAGGCCTGCGAGGCGGCCGGGCTGACGGTGTCGGTCGATGCGCTGGGCACCCAATACGCCCTGCGGCCGGGCCGGGACATGGCCCGCAAGCCGATCGCCTTCGGCTCGCATCTCGACACCCAGCCCACCGGCGGCAAGTTCGACGGCGTCCTCGGCGTCCTGGCGGGCCTCGAGGTGATGCGCAGCCTGAACGATGCCGGGATCGAGACCGACGCGCCGCTGCTCGTGGTCAACTGGACCAATGAGGAAGGCTCGCGCTTCGCCCCCGCCATGATGGCCTCGGCGGCCTATGCGGGAGACTTCACCACCGACGAGATCCTGGCCAAGCGCGACGCCGCCGGCACGACGGTGGCGGAAGCCCTCGACGCCATCGGCTATCGCGGGGTCGAGGCCGTCGGCACGCGGGAGATCGGCGCTTTCGTGGAATTGCATATCGAGCAGGGCCCGATCCTGGAAGCCGAGGGCAAGACCATCGGCGTGGTCGAGGGCGGCCAGGGCATCATGTGGTTCGACGGCGTCATCACCGGCTTCGAGAGCCATGCCGGCACCACGCCGATGCCGCGCCGCCGGGACGCGCTGCTCGCCCTCTCCGAGTTCGCCCTCGCGGCCGAGCGGATCGCCCTGGCGCACGCGCCCTCTGCCGTGGCCACGATCGGCGAGGCCGCGATCCTGGCGCCGTCCCGCAACGTCGTGCCGGGCCGGGTCGCCTTCACGGTGGATGTGCGTGACCCGCGCTCAGCGACCCTCGACGCCATGGAGGCGGACCTGGCCGAGGCGGCCGCCGAGATCGCTGGACGCCGTCGCCTGGAGATCGCGCTGACGCGGATCTGGCGGAAGGAGCCGGTGCCGTTCGATCCCGCCATCGTGGCGGCGATCGATGCGGCCGCCGAGAGCCTGGGGCATGCGCGGCGCCGAATTATTTCGGGCGCCGGCCACGATGCCTGCAACCTCGCCGCCAAGGTGCCCGCCGCGATGATCTTCGTGCCGTGCAAGGACGGGATCAGCCACAACGAGGCCGAATCCGCCACACAGGCCGACTGCGCGGCCGGCGCCGACGTGCTGCTGCAGACCGTGCTCCGTCTCGCCAACGCCCCGCGCACCTAGAAACCTGCAGCTTGGTGGTTCCGGCCGCACAGGAGAAGCGGCGCGCCGAGTCTCGGACGTCGCCGATCCGAGACCGCGTTGCCGTCGTCCCGGGCTCGCCTCCGGCGCCTCGGAATGATGGCAGCGCAGCCGCAAGCCCCTCGGTCCGGAGGTGTACCGCGGCGGAAAATCCCGTAAGGACCGCTCCATGAGCGCGCGATCCTACCGCGACGCCAAGGGCCGGCCGCTCGTCGCGGTGACCGGCATCGGCGTCGTTTCCTCCCTCGGTCGGGGACAGGCCGATACCTGGACGGCCATGACCGAGGGCCGGTCCGGCATCCATGCCATCGCGCGGTTTCCCACCGACGGTCTGCGCACGCGCATCGCCGGGACGGTGGACTTCCTCGACACCGATCCCCTCGTCGCGCCGCTCCTGTCGGAGCGGTTCGCCGCCGTCGCCGCCGAGGAAGCGGTGGCGCAGGCCGGGATCGGCACCAGCGGCGATTTCCCGGGCGCGCTGTTCATCGCGGTCCCGCCGGTGGAGATGGAATGGCCCCAGCGGCAGGCGCTGGCCGAGGCCGCGGGCGGCGACGGTCCGGTCGACTATGCCGGCCTGCTGCGGGCTGCCGCGACGCGCCGCTTCGATCCCTGGCACGACCTGTTCATCTTCGGCACGGTCGCCGACCGCATCGCCGACCGTTTCGGCACCAAGGGCTCGCCGATCTCGCTCTCCACCGCCTGCTCGTCGGGGGCCACGGCGATCCAGCTCGGCGTCGAGGCGATCCGGCGCGGCGAGACCGCGGCGGCGCTCTGCATCGGCACCGACGGGTCGGTGAACCCGGAATCGCTGATCCGCTTCTCGCTGCTCTCGGCGCTGTCCACCCGCAACGATGCGCCGGAAGCGGCCTCGAAGCCGTTCTCGAAGGACCGGGACGGCTTCGTGATGGGCGAGGGCGCGGCCGCTCTGGTTCTTGAGGACGCCGAGGCCGCGATCGCCCGGGGCGCCGCGATCCTCGGCTACGTCCTCGGCTGCGGCGAGAAGGGCGACGGCTTCCATCGCACCCGCTCCAGTCCCGACGGCGCGCCGATCATCGCGGCGATCCGGGCCAGCCTTGAGGATGCCGGCGTCGCGGCCGAGGCGATTGACACGGTGAACGCGCACGGCACCTCGACGCCGGAGAACGACAAGATGGAGGCCCTGGGCCTGGGGGCCGTGTTCGGCGCCCGCGCGGCCAGCCTGCCGGTGACCTCGAACAAGTCGATGATCGGCCACACCCTCACGGCGGCGGGCGCCATCGAGGCCGCGGTCTCGCTCCTGACCATCCGCCACGGCCGTATCCCGCCGACCATCAACCACCGGGTGCCGGACCCCACCATCGCCCTCGACATCGTCGAGACCGCCCGCGACCTGCCGGTGCGCACGGTGCTGTCGAACTCGTTCGGCTTCGGCGGCCAGAACACCTGCCTGGTCTTCGGCGCGGAGCCCGCGTGAGCGCCGCACCTGCCCAGAGCCGCGTCCTCGTGACCGGCGGCGCGTCCGGAATCGGCGCCGCGATCGTCCGCGCCCTGGCCGAGGCCGGGCTGAGCGTCGACTTCACCTATCGCGCCTCCGCCGAGGCCGCGCAGGCCTTGCTGGCCGACCTGCGTGCGGCGCATCCGGACCGGGCCTTCGCGGCCCATTCCGTCGATCTCGGCGATCGGGGGGCGCTGGAGGCGTTCTGCGAGATCGCGGAAGCGGCGGGCTATTACGGCCTCGTCCACAATGCCGGCCAGTCCTGTGACGCCCTCGCGGCGATGCTCGATCAGGAGCGGGCCGAGGCGGCCATGCAGGTCAACTTCTTCTCGTTGACGCGGCTCGCCAAGTCGCTCGTCCGGGAGATGACCCGGGCGCGGTCGGGCCGCATCGTGGCGATCGGGTCCGTCGCCGCCTTGCGGGCGAATGCCGGCAACGCGGCCTACGCGGCCACCAAGGGCGCGCTCATCGCCTATTGCCGCACGCTGGCGATCGAAACCGCCAAGCGCGGTGTGACCGTCAACGTGATTGCCCCGGGCTTCGTCGACACCGCCATGATGGAGCGCTACGCCGCCTACCGGGACGGGATGGAGCGCCAGATTCCCGCCGGCCGGTTCGGGCGGCCCGAGGATGTCGCGGCGCTGACGGCCTTCCTGATGGGCGAGGGCGCCGCCTACATCACGGGGGCCGTGCTGCCCGTCGATGGCGGCCTGACCGCCATGATGGGTGTCCACCGGTCCTGACCGGTGGCCCCGCCGAACCGGACCATCCTGACGATGCGCGCCAGCTTCGCCCTATCCGCCGCCTTCTGCTGTGCGGCCGTCCTGATCCCGGGCCACGCCCGGGCGGAGCCGCAGGTCTACCGGATCTCCGGCCTGCCGCCGGGCGAGCCGCTCAGCATCCGCGCCGAGCCGGATCCGTCCGCCGAGCAGATCGGCGAGATCCGCACGCGTGCCCTGGTCTTCGGCTGCACCAACGACACGCCGAGCCGCACCACGTGGTGCCGGGTGAAGGCCGGACGGGTCCTGGGCTGGGCGCGGCGGCGATATCTGGCGCCGGAGTGATGAGAGAGACGATGAAAGCCCTGCAGCTGTTCGGCGACCGCGACCTGCGCCTGACCGAGATCGAGCCGCCGCCCGCACCGGGCGCCGACGAGGTCCGGATCCGCATCCGCGCCGTCGGCCTCAATTTCATCGATGTCTGGGGCTTCCGCGGCATGGCCTTCGCCAAGCGGAAGATGCCGCTGATCGTCGGCGCGGAAGCGGCCGGGATCGTCGAGTCGGTCGGAGCGGGGGTCACCGGCCTCGCGGCCGGGGACCGGGTCGTGCCCTACGGGGCCATGACCTGCGGCCGGTGCCGGGCCTGCCGCGAGGGGCGCGACAACCTCTGCGAGGACGTGTCCGGGGTGATGGGCTTCCATCTCGACGGCTTCGCCCGGGAGTTGGTCACCCTGCCGGCCCGCCTCGTCGTGAAGGTGCCGGACGGGGTCAGCGACACCGACGCCGCCTGTGCGGGCATCGCCTTCGGCACGGTCCAGCACATGCTGTTCGACAATGCCCGGCTGGAGCCCGGCGAGAGCGTGCTGGTCCATGCCGGCGGCTCTGGCATCGGCACCGGGGCGATCCGCATGGCCAAGGCGATCGGCTGCACCGTCTACACGACCGTCGGCGACGACGAGAAGGGCCGCAAGGCCGCGGAACTCGGCGCCGACCACGTCATCAACTACCGCACCGAGCGCTTCGAGGGCGAGGTCCGCCGGCTGACGAAGCGCAAGGGCGTCGACGTGGTGTTCGAGCATGTCGGCGCCGACACCTGGAACGGCTCCCTGCTCTGTCTGAAGCGCGGCGGCCGCCTCGTGACCTGCGGGTCGACCTCGGGTGTCTCGACCACCATGAACCTGATGCAGCTGTTTCAGCAGCAATACCGCATCACCGGCTCCTTCGGCTGCTCGCTCGCCAATATCGGTCAGTCGCTCGCGAAGATGGAAGCCGGCATCCGGCCGGTCGTCGACACGGTGTACCCGCTCGCCGATTTCGCGCAGGGTCTGGAGCGGCTCGAATCGCGCCGGGTGTTCGGCAAGATCCTCGTCAGCCTGTAGCGCCGACGGCGTCGCGCCCCTCGGGCGCTGCAATGTCTCCGGGTGTCGCGATCAGCATTTCGCGCCGCGAGAGACTTGGCGTAAACGTCGCCGTACGGGTCGCTGGGGGGCCGCCCGGACCGTATCCCTGGAATCGATTGTGCTGCGTCTCGCCCTCCTGCTGAAACGATCGTACCCGCGCCTCGCGGGCTTCGCCATGGTTCCGGTGATCCGGGCCCTGGTCCTTCTGGCGCGCCTCCTCGGGCCGGTGCGGTCCACGGTATTCGCGGCGCTGCTGCTGCGCACCCTCGGACCGCTCCTGCCGGCGCACCGCACCGCGATGGCGAATCTGCGGGCGGCGTTCCCCGACATGCCGGACGCGGAGCGGAGACGGATCGCCCTGGAGGCCTGGGACAATCTCGGGCGGACGGGGGCCGAGTACGCCCATCTCGACACCCTGTTCGATTACGATCCCGCCGCGACGGGCCCGACGCGGACCGAGGTGTCGGGCATCGAGCACTTCTACGCCCTGCGCGACGACGGCGAGCCGGGTCTCATCTTCTCGGCGCATCTGGCGAATTGGGAGCTGCCGGCGATCTGCGCGGCCCGGTTCGGCCTGGACGCCACCGCGGTCTTCCGCCCGCCCAACAATCCGGCCGCGGCGCGCCTGGTCCAGGAGGTCCGGCGCAAGACGATGGGCGGCTTGGCCGCATCCACGCCGGGGGCCGTCTTTGCCATGCGCGACGTGGTCGAGAATGGCGGCCATCTGGGCCAGCTCATCGATCAGCATTTCACCCGCGGCGTCGTGGTGAACTTCCTCGGCCGGCCCTGCCTCGCCAACCCGCTGCTCGCCAAGCTCGCCCGCCATTACGACTGCCCGGTCCATGGCGTGCGCGTCGTGCGCCTGCCGGAGGGCCGCTTCCGCCTCGACCTGACCCCGCCCCTCGACCTGCCCCGGGCCGCCGACGGGACCATCGACGTGGCCGGCGCCATGCAGGCGATGACAGCCGTCGTGGAGGGCTGGGTGCGCGAAAATCCCGGACAGTGGCTGTGGATGCATCGCCGCTGGCGGCCCGACATGCTGCCGAGGGCGAGAGTGACGCCGGCGCTATCTCAACCGACGGTAGAGGCTTCTCAAGCCAACGTGATTTCACCTTCGCCCTCCCAGACGGTCTGATGGATCGATGACGCCCCGGCCCCGCGCCCCGATCCGCGACCGCCGCGCGCTCCGCGCCGCCGTGTTGGCCTGCGCGGCGCTCGCCGCCATGCCGGCGCGGGCCGAGCCGGTCCGCGCCGTCGTGGAATTGTTCACCAGCCAGGGATGCGGCGCCTGCCGGGCCGCGGATCCGGTTCTGCGCGATCTGGCCCGCAAGCCCGGCGTCGTCGCCCTGACCCTGCCGGTGACCTACTGGGACTATCTCGGCTGGAAGGACACGCTGGCGCTGCGGCCGTTGACCGAACGCCAGCGGGCCTACGCCCGGGGCCGGGGGGCGCGGCAGGTCTTCACACCGCAAGTGGTGGTTGACGGCAACGGATTCGCCGTGGGCTCCGACCGGCCGGCCCTGGACCGGCTGATCCGCGAGGCCTGCCAGCACGGCGGGCTGCCGGTCCCGGTGCGGGGGGAGATGAAGGGCGACCGGATCCTGGTGGAGGTCGGGGCGGCCCCGGAGGCCAAGACCGAGATCCGCGGCGATGTCTGGCTCGTGCCGGTGCTGCGCAGCCGCGCCATCGCGATCCAGGCCGGGGAGAATGGCGGCCGGACGGCGACCTACGTGAACGTCGTGCGGGGCATGCAGCGCCTCGGCCACTGGACGGGCCAGCCAATCAGTTTCGAGGTGCCCGATGCCCAGGCCCACATCGCCGACGCGGACAGCTGGGTCGTCCTCCTGCAGGGCGCGGCCGATGGCAGGCCGGGCCGCATCTTCGGCGCCGCGAAGGGACCCGGGCTGTAGCGCCCGGATGCCGGCTACGCCTATTTCAGCGAGATCGGGTCGATCTGTCGGCGGCCCTCGCGCTCGTGGCGCGCCCGGGACTCGCGCGCCAGCGCCGCGAGCCGGCCGTCGAGCCGGTCGGACAGGCGGCCCACCAGCCCGATCGCGCCGTCGATCATCCGGCTGACGAGCGCGACGGTACCGGTGACGGCTCCGACGATCCCGCTCTCGATGGCGCGACCGATTCGGCGAACAAGCTTCATGTCGACGGACTCTGGAAAGGCGGCGCCATCAGCGCCTCGATCCGCGGCAGGTAGGGCAGCGCGTTCGGAGCGTGATGCGGCGGAAAGCGGCGCAGATCCGCGTGCCGGGGGCGGAACTTTTCCGCGACGCGGCCCCCATTTGCGCAGTGCGGCCGGACGGCCTGAACCGGCGGGGTGGCAGGCTCGTTGCAGAGGTGTGAGCGTCCGCCGTTCCGCACAGGCGCTTGCCATCGAGGGTCGACCATGCGGCGACGCCCGTTCCTGTCCGGGATGCTTGCCGCCCTGTCGCTGGCCGGTCGCCGCGCCCATGCGGCCGATCCGGGGGTGGACCTCCTCCTCGTCCTGGCGGCGGACGTGTCGCTCAGCATCAGCGCGGCCCGGTTCGAACTCGAGCGGAGGGGCTACGCGGAGGCCTTCGCGGATCCGCGCGTGCTCCGCGCCATCGGCGAGGGCCCGACCGGCCGCATCGGCGTCGCCCTGTTCGACTGGGCCGGCCCCGGCGAGCAGCAGGTAGCGGTCGACTGGATGGTGATCGGCTCGGCCGGCGATGCGGCCGCCTTCGCCGCCCGTCTGCTGACCGTACCGCGCCCGTTCTATGGCCGCACCGCCATCGGCTCGGCGATCGCCTTCGCCACCGATCTGCTGGTGCGGGCGCCGTTCCGCGCCGACCGGCGGGTGATCGACATCTCGGGCGACGGCACCGGCAATGCCGGGCGCTCCATCGCGGAGGCCCGGGACGCCGCCGTGGCATCCGGCATCACGGTGAACGGCATCGTGATCCTCAGCGATCCCGAGGGGATGCCGGACTTTCTGAAAGAACACACCAACCCGTCGGGTGGTCTGGCGGCGTACTACCGGGCCGTCGTCATCGGCGGCGAGGGCGCCTTCGTGATGACCGCCGAGAGCTTCGCGGCCTTCGGCCGCGCGCTCATCGCCAAGCTCGTGCGCGAGATCGCCTGACCGTCACCCGGATCCCAGAGGACCCACCATCGATGCGCCTCGCCGTTCTCCAGTTCACGCACGAGACCGTGACGTTCCTGCCGAACGACACGACCCGGGACGACTTCATCTATCCCGGTTCGCCGGCCGCCGGAGACGCGCTGCTCGCCACCGATCCCAAGGGCTACATGGGCGGCTTCGTGCAGGTGGCGCGGGAATATGACGGCGTCGCGCTGATCGGCATCACCTCGCCGCTCTGGCCGCGCACCGGCACCGCCTCCGGCTGGATCACTGCGGACGCCTACGCGCATTTCCTCGGACGGATGATCTCGGAGTTGCGGGCGACGGGTCCGTTCGACGGCGTCTACCTCGCGCTGCACGGCGCGATGGCGGTGCGCGGCGTTCCCCGGCCCGAGGCCGACATCGCCCGGCAGGTCCGCGCGGCGGTGGGCGACGCGGCGGTTCTCGTCGGGACCTTCGATCTGCACGGGAACGAGGATCAGGCCTTCCTCGACCATGCCGACCTGGCCTTCGCGGTGAAGTATTTCCCGCATTACGACGGCCACCTCCAGGGCCAGCGGGCCGCCCGGATGCTGGTCCGTACCGTGCGCGGCGATTACCGGCCGGCGCATCGGACCCTCAAGGTGCCGATCCTGTCACCCACCGTGGTCCAATGGACCGGTGCCACGCCCTGGGCCGACCTCGTGCAGCGCGCCCTCGTCTGGGAGGCGCGCGAGCCGGACGTGTTCGTCAACGTCTTCTTCGGCTTCCCGTGGGGCGATGCTCCGGATGGCGGGATGACCGTGCAGGCGATCACCAACGGCGATCCTGACCTCGCCGACCGGGTGGCGCGGGACGTCGCGGATTTCGCGTGGCGGCAGCGGCGTTCGCTGCTCGAGGCGACGCGGATCCATACGATCGCCGACGGCGTGCGCCTCGCCCGGGCGGCGGTCGCGGAGGGCGCCGTTCCGGTCGTCCTCGCCGACCACAGCGACCGGTCCGGCCGGGCGACCTGGCTGCTGGGCGAGATCCTCCGGCAAGGTCTCACCCGCACCCTGGTCGCCACCGTCGCGTCGCCCGCGCTCCTGGCGGCGGCGCGGGAGATCGCGGTGGGCGACCCGTTCGACGCGCCGGTCGGCGGCGGCGGCGACCCGTCCGCGGGCGATCCGGTGCGGATCACCGGAACCGTGCTGCGCGTCGTCGCGGCACCGGAGCCCGGTGTCGCCGGCAGCGGCGGTGGCGGCGGAACCTGGATCTGCGTCGCCTTCGGAGGCGGCAACGTGCTCGTCCTGAGCCCGCAGCTCGCGCAGATCGTCGACCCGGAGGAGCTGTGGCGTCTCGGCCTGGAGCCGGCCGATTTCGACGTCGTGGCGATCAAGTCGCGGGTGCATTTTCGGCGCGGCTTCGACGACAGCGGCTACGCCCGCACGATCCTGCTGGTGGAGCCCCCGGAGCCGTTCCTTGGGACGGTGCGGCTCGATCATCTTCCCTACGCGCAGATGCGGGCGGCCGACTTCTATCCCTACGGCGATCCGCCCGGCCCGGTCCCGTCGGATCGTTGACCGAGCCCTCGGGGACGACAGGTGGCGTCTCCCGTCACCCCCGGGTGCTCGCCCTGCACGTCCGAGACCGCTAGGTTCATCCCGCACGCGCTCGGTGAAGCGCGGCGAGGGAGGAACGGAATGCGGATTTCGGCCGACAGGCTGTCCGCCTATGTGCGGGACATCTTCGTGCGCGAGGGCTGCGCCGAGCCGGAGGCCGAACGGATCGGCCGGTTCCTGGTGGCGGCCAACCTCACCGGCCACGACAGCCACGGGGTCGTCCGCGTCACCCGCTACGTCGAATGGCTGCGCGCGGGCGAGGTCGAGGCCGGCCGCACGCCCGAGATCGTCACCGACGCGCCGAACTTCGCCCTCGTGGACGCCCATTACGGATTCGGCCAGACGGCCGGCCCCGTCGCCGTCGATCTCGGGATCGCCAAGGCGCGGGAGAACGGTGTCGCGATCATTGCCCTGCGGCATGCCGGGCATATCGGCCGGATCGGCGAGTGGGCCGAGCGGGCGGCGGCGGCGGGGCTCGTCTCGGTGCATTTCGTCAACGTGGCGGGCAGCCTCCTCGTGGCGCCTTTCGGCTCGGTGGAGCGCCGGTTCTCGACGGCGCCGTTCGCGGCCGGCTTCCCGGTTCCGGATTCCGAGCCGATCATCCTCGACTTCGCCACCTCGCTGGTGGCCGAGGGCAAGGTGCTCGTCGCGTCCCGGGGCGGCAAGCCGCTGCCGGAGGGCGCGCTGATCGAGCCCGACGGCCGCCTGAGCGCCGATCCGGCGACGCTGTTCGGACCGCTGGAGGGCGTCGAGCGCGACAACCAGCGCGGTGCCGGGGCGATCCGGGCCTTCGGCGAGCACAAGGGATCGGGCCTCGCGCTGATGTGCGAGCTGCTCGCCGGCGCGCTCACCGGCTCCGGAACCGCCGGCCCCGGACAGCGGCGGATCTGCAACGGCATGCTGTCGATCTACGTCACGCCCGCCGCCCTCGGCACCGAGGATGTGCTCGCCGCCGAGACACGGGCCTATCTCGATTTCTTCAAGAGCGCCAAGCCGATGCCCGGCGCCGAGGTTCTGCTGCCGGGCGAGCCGGAGCGGCGGATGCGCGCCGAACGCCTCGCCGAGGGCGTGCCGCTGCCCGAGCCCGTCTGGGAAACCCTCCTGGCCGCCGGCCGGCCGCACGGCCTCGACGGGAACGCCTACCGCGACTGAGCCGGACAAGGCCCGGCGCCACACCACGATCGGCGGCGACCCCCGGCCAAAACGGGGGCGCCGCACGGCCCGGGGACGCCATCCCCGGCATTCGGGAGGAGAACGCGATGCCTCGTTTGCGCTGGCTCATGATCGGCCTCTGCATGGCCGCCAACGCCATCAATTACATCGACCGCGCCAATCTCGCGGTCGCGGCGCCGTCCATGTCCAAGGAACTGGGGCTCGACGCCACCGATATGGGCCTGATCCTGTCGGGCTTCTTCTGGACCTACGCGATCATGCAGCTGCCCTTCGGCTACGTGGCCGACCGGGTCGGCGCGCGGCTCTCCCTGGTGGTCGCGGTGGTCTGGTGGTCGGCCTGCACGGCGCTGACCGCGGCCGGACGGGGCTTCCTGTCGCTGCTCGGCCTGCGCATGCTGCTCGGCATCGGCGAGGCCGGGGCCTATCCGTCCTTCGCCAAGGTCGCGGCCTCGTGGTTTCCCCGCGGCGAGCGCAGCTTCGCCAGCAGCATCTTCGACAGCGGCTCCCGGGTGGGCTCGGCGCTGGCGATCCCGCTGGTCTCCTGGGTGATCGCGACGCTCGGCTGGCGAGAATCCTTCATCGTCACCGGCGTGCTGGGCTTCGTCTGGGCGGTGTTCTGGATGTGGCTCTACCGCGAGCCGGAGAATCACCCGAAGGTCTCGCCGGAGGAACTGGCCCGGCTCCGCGCCGCGCAGGACCGGCCGAAGACCGTCGATGCCGCCGACGCCCAGAATCAGGTGCCGTGGCTGTCGCTGTTCCGGTACCGCACCGTCTGGGGGATGATGGCAGGATTCTTCTGCCTGAACTTCGTGATCTACTTCTTCATCACGTGGTTTCCGACCTATCTGGTCAAGGCGCGCGGCTTCTCACTGGCCGAACTCGGCACGCTGGGCAGCCTGCCGGCCCTGGCGTCGATCCCCGCGGGCTGGCTCGGTGGCTTCGCGTCGGACGCGCTCTACCGCCGCGGCTGGAGCCTCACCGCGGCCCGCAAGACCTGCCTCGTCGGCGGCATGCTGATGTCGTCGGTGATCACGCTGTCGATCATCGCCCCGAACGTCTACGTGGCTCTGCTGTGCTTCGCGGTCGCCTATGGCAGCCTCGCCTTCACGGCGGCGTCGATCTGGGCGCTGCCCGGCGACGTGGCGCCGACCCCGGCCCACGTGGCCTCGATCGGGGGCATCCAGAACTTCGCCTCGAACGTCGCGGGGATCGTGACCACGACCTTCACGGGCATCATGCTGACCGTCACCCAGGGCTCGTTCGTGATCCCCCTCATCGTGGCCGGCGGGTTCTGCCTGCTGGGCGCCTTCATCTACCTGTTCGTGGTCGGCGAGATCGCGCCGCTTCCGGTCCGCGACTCCCGCGTCCCGGCCCTGCGCCCCGAGGCGGCGCGGTGACGGCGACCGGCCCCACCGAATCCCAGGAGAGACCGATGTCCACCTATCCCGTGATCACCCTCCGGCCGGCCGACGGCGTGGCCGTGGCGCGCGGCGCCATCGAGCCGGGCACCCCGGTCGCCGAGGGCGTGACTGCCGCGGAGCGGATCCCGGCCGGCCACAAGGTCGCGGTCAGGGGTCACCGCAGCGGCGAGCCGGTGACCAAGTACGGCCAGATCATCGGCTTCGCGAAGGAGGACATCGCAGCCGGCCGGCACGTCCACGTCCACAATCTCGGGATGGGGGAATTCGCCCGGGACTACGCGTTCGGCGTCGACGCCAAGCCGACGCGACTCGTCACGCCGGCGGCGACCTTCCAGGGCATCCGCCGCCCCGACGGGCGCGTGGCCACCCGCAACTACGTCGGCATCCTCACCTCGGTGAATTGCAGCGCGCACGTGGCCGACCTGATCGCCGACGCGTTCCGCCGCCACCCGATCCTCGGCCTCGACCCGCTCGCTCCCTATCCCAACGTCGACGGCGTCGTGGCGCTGACCCACAAGACCGGCTGCGGCATGGCGATGGGCGAGCCGCTGCGTCTCCTGCGGCGGACGCTCGCGGGCTACGCGCGGCACGTCAACTTCTCGCACATCGTGATGATCGGGCTCGGCTGCGAGGTGAACCAGATCGGGGCGTTCCTGGAGGAGCAGGGGCTCGGCGACCGGATCCGCAGCATGAACATCCAGAGCCTCGGGGGCACGCGGAAGACCGTCGAGGCCGGCATCGACTTCGTGAAGGGGATCCTGGCCGAGGCGAACGTGGTTCACCGTGAGGCGGTGCCGGCGAGCGAACTGATCGTCGCCCTGCAATGCGGCGGCTCGGACGGGTATTCCGGCGTCTCGGCGAATCCGGCTCTGGGGATCGCCAGCGACCTCGTGGTGCAGAACGGCGGCACGGTGATCCTGTCGGAGACCACCGAGACCTACGGGGCCGAGCACCTGTTCACCCGCCGTGCCGTCAGCCCGGAGGTGGGCCAGAAGCTCGTCGACCTGATGCACTGGTGGGAGGACTACACCCGCAAGGAGGGATCGGAGATCGACGCGAACCCGTCGCCGGGCAACAAGGCCGGCGGCCTGACCACGATCCTGGAGAAGTCGCTGGGCGCCATGGCGAAGGCCGGCAGCACCAACCTCGTCGACGTGCTGCGCTACGCCGATCCCGTCACCGCCAAGGGCTTCGTGTTCATGGACACGCCCGGCTACGATCCGGTCTCGGCCACCGGGCAGGTGGCGGGCGGGGCGAATCTCGTCTGCTTCACCACCGGGCGCGGCAGCGTATTCGGCTGCAAGCCGTCGCCGTCGATCAAGATCGCCACGAACTCGGCCATGTACCGGCGGCTCGAGGAGGACATGGACGTCAATTGCGGCACGATCCTCGACGGCGAAGAGAGCGTGGAGCAGGCCGGGCGCCGGATCTTCGACCTGATCCTCCGGGTCGCGAGCGGGGAGCGGACGAAGAGCGAGCAGTTCGATTTCGGCTCCTCGGAATTCGCCCCCTGGCAGATCGGCGCGACCGTGTGAGCCCTGGGCCGCTCGCATCGGATCGAGCGCTGCGCCAGTCCTAAGCGCCGGTTAGAGATCCGTCCGCGTCACATGCGGAAAGCCCAGGATGAAGTCGGCGCCGAAGGCGGTGACGGGCGTGTGGAAGCCCGGCGCGACCTGTCCCGCGGCGACGCGCCGGGCGATCTCCAGGGCGGTCCAGACCGTCAGCGTGTAGCCCTCGGCGGTCTCCATCCGGCTCGCCGCGCGGCGGCCGGCGCCGTCCCAGGCTTCCGCCAGGAAGGTGCTGCGGGCTTTTTCCCGCGCGGCGGCGGACGGGCCGGCGGGCAGCCGGTCGATGCCGCGGTTGATCAGGCGCTGCGCGGTTTCGCCGGCGATGATCCGCCGGATTCCGGCGGGCAGACCGGCCGCCGCCGCCATGGCGGGGAAGGCCTCGAAGTAGACGTCGATGTTCGGCACCCCGGTCGAGTACCACGCGCTGGACACGTCGCCCCAGCCGAGCCCCACGGTCCGGCGCGGGCCGGCGCCGAAATCGGCGGTGCCGCGGGGCGGGCTCGGCAGCTCGACGATGCGTCCGTCCCGGCGCACCCGCGTCCCCCAGGCGATGCCCTCCACCATGGTGCGGGCGGTGCCGCGGCTGAAGCCGCCGAACCCGCCGATGGAGATGCGCAGATGCGTCGCGCCGGGCAGGCGCCCGGCCACGTGGGCGGCGAGGCAATCGCTCGGCACCACATCGAAGCCCGCGGCCGGCAGGAGGACAAGGCCGGCCGCCTTCGCCGCCGCATCCTGCGCGGCGAGCGCCTCCAGCACCGCGATCTCGCCGGTGATGTCGACGTAATGCGCGCCCGCGGCGAGGCAGGCCTCCACCATCGGCCGCGCCGTCTTCGAGAACGGGCCCGCCGCGTGGATCACCGCCGCCACCCCTGCGAGCGCGGCGCGCAGGCCGTCGGCATCGTCGAGGCGTGCGACCCGCATCTCCAGACCGAGCCGGGACGCAAGCGGCCGCAGCGTGTGCGCGTCGCGCCCCGCCAGGATCGGATACAGGCCCTGCCCGACGGCATGCGCGGCCAGGAGCTGGCCGGTATAGCCGGTGGCGCCGTAGATCAGGATCGCGGTCATGCGGGGGCTTCTGCCACCGCTTCCGCAGGTGTCAAAGCGCGCGCCGCACGGCGTTCGCCGATGGTAGGGACGGACGCATCGAATCGCGACACGGCGGGCGGCCCCGGATGTCGGACCGGCCGCCATCGGGAGAAGCGGCACCATGTTCAAGCGAACCGTCCGGCCGAGCGCACGGCGAACCCGCGGCAGGGCTGCGGGTTGGACCGCGGTCCTCCTGGCTTTGACCACACCCGCCTGGGCCGCCGACGGACCCGTGGTCCTGAAGGCGCCGGCCGACCTGATCCCCGGCCTCGCGGCCGTGCCGCAGATCGCTGCGCCGGCCGACGACGCCGAGCGGCGGATCAACGCGGCGGTGAAGCGCCTCGACACGAAGGCCCTCGCGGCGGCGCGGGACTGCAAGGCGCAGGATGGGAAGAACGGCTCCTGGGAGCGGACCGTCGAGACCCCGATGCGCGGCCCGCGTTTCCTGAGCTTCGTGATCTCCGACAGCATGTATTGCGGAGGCGCGCATCCGAACTCCAGCACGATGTCGATCGTCTACGACCTCACGACCGGCGCCCCCGTGGATTGGACCACCCTGCTGCCCGCATCCCTGACCGGCACGCTCGCCCTCGCCGAGGGCGCGGGCGGCACCAAGATGGTGACGCTCGCCTCCAAGACGCTGCACGAACTCTACCTCGCGGGCTATCGGCCGAGGACGGGCGATCCGAAGTCCGTCGATGCGGACAGGGAATGCCGCGAGGCGGTCACCGAGACCTACGACGGCCAGCCCCCGGCCATGATGGCGTGGCTCGACGCCAAGGCCGGAGGCCTCGCGGTGCAGTTCGACCTGGCGCACGTCGTCCAGGCCTGCGCCGATCCGGTGGTGATCCCCACCGCCACCCTGCGCCGCAAGGGCGCCCAGCCCCTCCTCACCGAGGCGATCGAGGCCGCCCACGCCCAAGCCATGAAGTGACGGGATCGCGCGACGGACCGTTTCGCGTCCCGCGGCCTCAGGTCGGGCCGGGCGGTGCGGCCGGCCGGTCCGCGAGCGCCGCCAGGACCCGCCGGCCATGGGCGGTGGTCGCGAGGCTGGCTCGGAGTTCGCGAGACAGGGCGTCCGGGCCGAGGCGGCAATCGAGATCGGGCCGCGCGGCGAACCCGTCGAGTTCTTCGCGGATGAGCACGGCGAAGTCGGCGGGATCCAGCAACCCCTCGGCGGCATCGAGGACACCGTGTTCCTCGAGGAAGCCTCCGCCCAGGCTGATCACGCCGTCCCTGTACCGGATCAGCGCAAAATAGACGCCGAACCCGATCATGGCCCGGTCCCGCCAGCCCGTCGCGGCGATGTAGGTCTGCATCATCACCGTGGTGGAGTAGTCCTCGTGCTCCCCGTCGCGCTGGGCGAGATAGTCGCGAAACACGTCGTGGGCCGCCGGATCGAGATGGAGCAGCGCCTGCATCGCCGGCGCCAGCGCTCCCTGGTCGTCCTCGGGGCCCCAGATCTGCCGGTACAGGTTCTTGGCGGCCACGAGTGCGGGCTGGACTTCGAGATAGGTTGTCAGGAGCTCACGCAGCCCGGGCGCCACCGCAATGCGCTCGCGCGTGATCCGCGCAAAGAAGGCCGGCTCCGTCATCGCCTTCCCGCCGACCCTGAAGGTCAGCGCCAGGGCGTCGCTCCGCAGAAGAGCGGCCAGATCCGTCCGGATCTGACCTGTGAGCCAGCCCAACGATTCCGCGATGGCCGCAGCCGAGAAATCCGCCACGGTGACCACCGGTAGCGAGCGCGCCAGGAAGCGCCCGACCGCCGACGCGCTCGGCCCCGCCGACGCCTGAGGGCGATACCCGTCCTCGTCCTGCGCGATCAGCCGCGCGGGCCCCGAATCGGCGCACCAGGGTCGCGGAATGAAGACTGCGTCGCTGTAGAAGCGGATCTCGACCCTCTCGGCATCGGCTACGTCGCCGAATGTGGAAACGGCCTTGGCGCCCGCATAGCGGCCGAACGCGAAAACGGGCGAGCGGGCGCCGTCCAGGCCGATGCGCTGGAACTCCGTGTTCCGATCCCAGAAGAACCCGTACTTGATCCAGAGCGCCCGCTCGTCCGGTTCCCAGGCCACCTCCGTCATGACGCGGTGCGGCTCGGGGCCCGGGCGCGCGACGAGGGTCGCGACGTGGGCGACGGGTTCGGTCGTCCAGAGTTCGACGGCCTGTGCGCGGTGTCGGGGATCGTCCCCCACCGCATCCGCTGCCGCTTCGGATTCCCTGGGCGAAGGATCGAGGCGCGGCGTGACTGCGTAGCGGCCGCTCGGGCTGAACCAATACGGTTTCACCGCGTCCGGAAGCGGATCGTAGCGCACCGACCCGTCGGTTCGCTCCAGGCGGCAAAGCCCGTAGGACGACCCGCCCGGCCCACATCGGAGGCCGATGAAGGCCAGCCTTCCCTCCGGATCGTCGAACACATCGCCGTGAATCGTCAGGATGGCCGGTCCACCCGGTCGCGGCGGATAAGCCTCCGCGGCGGAAAGACGTCCGATCGGACCGTCGGACGGCCAGGTGATCCCCCGCCCATCCAGCAGGATTTCGAGATCCGCCGCCCGCAGGACGACGAGGCGGTGGAGGTATTGGGTCTCGTCGCTCGGAACATGGCTCACATAGGCTGCGATCAGCTCGGCATCGCGCGTGACGAACAGCCTACGGGCACAGGAATCCCCGCGCGGCAGGCGCCGCCGCACGACATCCCGGCGCGAGCGCCACGCGATCAGGCAGAGTTCCCCGTCTTCGGACAGGCAGATCAGCCTCTCATCGCCGACAAGGGCGGCGGCGCGGATCGAAGCCCGCGGAAAGGGCATGACCATCTGCCACGCACCGTTGTCTTCGATGGCTGCGACCGTGTTGTAGCGTCGTTCGGTGCCGGTGATCTCCAAACGCGGCATGCGGCGTCCTCATCGAGACGTGGGCTCTGACCTGAGCGGTCCGCAACCAAGGGCGGACAATCCGAATGTGCAAAACGATTGAATGCCCTAATATATCTCAATATAGTCTAATGTAACTCGCGGCTAGCGGACCAATAGACGGCCAAAACATACGACAAGACCTTATGCGGGCGGAAGCCTATGGATTGACCTAGTTCATCGCCGGGGCATCCCTGCATACGGGATCCGATCTCGCGCAGGCGCAGGCTTCGCTCCTGAAAGGTGAGGCCGCGTGACCGTGACCGCCCGGGACGGGCCGGTCGGGCCAAGCCTTTCCGTCGGCACCCCGGCTTCGACGCGGCGCCCGGATTGTGTAGCCTGAGGTCGCAACGGCGCGGCATTGTGCCGTGTCGGAGGGACGGATTATGTCCGGGACCGGCGTCGTCGAAGCTGCGGCCGTCCGGGCGAGCGCTGCCTTCCGCCGGCTCGCCGCCGACCTGCCGGACCGGTCGCCCCTGAGGCAGGCCGTGACCGCGGCCTGTCTGCGCCCCGAGAGCGAGTGTGTGGCGGCGCTCCTCGATCAGGCCCGCCTGTCGCCCGAGGCCGCCCGGCGCGTCGCCGAACATGCGGGACGCCTGGTCGAAACCCTGCGTCGGCAGGGGCGCCGCGGCGGCGTCGAGGGGCTGATCCACGAATATGCGCTGTCGAGCCAGGAGGGCGTGGCGCTGATGTGCCTCGCCGAGGCGCTGCTGCGAATCCCCGACACGGCGACGCGGGACGCGCTGATCCGCGACAAGATCGCGGGCGGCGACTGGGCGGCCCATCTCGGGCACAGCCCGTCGCCTTTCGTGAACGCGGCGACCTGGGGCCTGCTCGTCACCGGCAAGCTCGCCGCGACCCGGGACGAGGCCGGCCTGTCCGCCGCGCTCACCCGCCTGATCGCCCGCGGCGGTGAGCCGGTGATCCGCACCGGCGTCGATCTCTGCATGCGGATGATGGGCGAGCAATTCGTGGCCGGGCGGACGATCGCCGAGGCCCTGCGGCATGCCGGGCGGCGCGAGGCCAAGGGCTTCACGTACTCGTACGACATGCTCGGCGAGGCTGCCGTGACCGCCGAGGATGCGGAACGCTACCGGCGCGCCTACGCGGAGGCGATCCGGGCGATCGGGGCGGCCTCCGCCGACCGCGGCGTGCTCCTCGGACCCGGCATCTCGATCAAGCTGTCGGCGCTCCATCCCCGCTACGTGCGGTCGCAGCGCGACCGTGTCCTGGCCGAACTCCATCCCCGTGTGCGGGACCTTGCCCGCCTCGCCAAGGGCTACGGGATGGGCCTGAACATCGACGCCGAGGAGGCCGATCGCCTCGACCTGTCTCTCGATATCCTGGAGCGGCTCGCCCTCGATCCGGACCTCGCCGGCTGGGACGGACTCGGCTTCGTGGTCCAGGCTTACGGCAAGCGGTGTCCCTTCGTCATCGACGTGCTGATCGATCTCGCCCGCCGAAGCCGTCGGCGGCTGATGGTGCGCCTTGTCAAGGGCGCCTATTGGGACAGCGAGATCAAGCGGGCGCAAGTGGACGGTCTGGCGGACTTCCCTGTCTTCACCCGGAAGCTCCACACCGACGTCTCGTATCTCGCCTGCGCGCGTCGGCTCCTCGCGGCTCCGGACGCGGTCTTCCCGCAATTCGCCACCCACAACGCCCAGACCCTGGCGAGCATCGTCGAGATGGGAGGCCCGGATTTTCGGCCCGGCCAGTACGAGTTCCAGTGCCTGCACGGCATGGGCGAGCCGCTCTACGAGGCCGTGGTCGCCGGAGAGCGCCTGCGCCGCCCCTGCCGGATCTACGCGCCGGTGGGCACGCACGAGACCCTACTCGCCTATCTCGTCCGGCGGCTTCTGGAGAACGGGGCGAATACTTCCTTCGTCAACCAAGTCGCCGACGCGGCCGTGCCGATCGCGGCGTTGATCGCCCACCCCGTCACCGCCGTGGAGGCCATGCCGAGCCCCGGGGCGCCGCATCCGCGGATCGCGGCTCCCCGGGACCTGTACGGTTCGCACCGCGCGAACGCCGCCGGTCTCGACCTCGCCGACGAGGCCGCCCTCGCCGATCTCTCGGAGGGGTTGCTGGCGAGCGAGCGCACCGTCTGGCGGGCGGTGCCGTCGGGCGAGGACGACGCGGCGGCCGACGAGCCCGTGCGCAATCCCGCCGACCACCGGGACGTCGTCGGCTTCGCCCGGGCGGCGACGGCTGCGGCGGTCGCAGGCGCATTGGCCCGGGCGGAAGCGGCCGCCGCCGGCTGGGCGGCGACGCCGGCGGCCGCGCGCGCCGCCTGCCTGCGGCAGGCCGCCGACGCCTTCGAGGCGCGGATGCCGGCGCTGATCGGGCTCATCGTGCGGGAGGCGGGCAAGACCTACGCGAACGCCGTGGCGGAGATCCGCGAGGCGGTCGATTTCCTGCGCTACGACGCCGCCGAGGCCGAGCGAATCCTCGGCGACGCGCACGCGCCGCTCGGCCCGGTCGCCTGCATCGCGCCGTGGAATTTCCCCCTGGCGATCTTCGTCGGGCAGGCCGCGGCCGCCCTCGCGGCGGGGAACACGGTCCTGGCCAAGCCCGCAGAGGAGACGCCCCTGATCGCCGCCGCGGCGATCCGCGTGCTCCACGCGGCCGGGATCCCGGCGGATGCCCTTCACCTGCTGCCGGGGGACGGCCGTGTCGGCGCCGCCCTGGTCGCGGATCGGCGCGTGCAGGGCGTGATGTTCACCGGCTCGACCGCGGTGGCCAAGGCCATCCAGCGCGCACTCGCGGGGCGGCTGAACCGCTTCGGCGAGCCGGTGCCCTTCGTCGCCGAGACCGGCGGCCAGAACGCCCTCGTGGTCGATTCCTCCGCGCTTGCCGAGCAGGTGGTGGCCGACGTGATCGCCTCGGCCTTCGATTCCGCGGGCCAGCGCTGCTCGGCGCTGCGGATCCTGTGCCTGCAGGAGGAGATCGCCGACCGGACGCTGCACATGCTCAAGGGCGCCCTGCGGGAGCTGCAGGTCGGCGACCCTCGGCGCCTCGCCGTCGATATCGGACCGGTCATCACCGCCGACGCCGCCGCCCGCCTCGTCGATCATGTGGCGAGCCTGCGCGCGCGGGGGTTTCCCGTGGAGCAGTTGCCCCTGCCGCCCGAGGCCGGCGCCGGGACCTTCGTACCGCCGACGCTGATCGAGATCGGGGCGGTCGCCGATGTCGAGCAGGAGGTGTTCGGCCCGGTGCTGCATGTGCTGCGCTACCGTCGGGATACCCTCGACAGGCTCCTCGCGGCGATCGATGCCACCGGCTACGGGCTGACCTTCGGGCTGCACAGCCGCGTCGACGAGACCATCGACCACGTCCTCGGCCGCGTGCGGGCCGGCAACCGTTACGTGAACCGCAACATCATCGGCGCGGTGGTGGGCGTGCAGCCCTTCGGCGGCTCGGGCCTGTCGGGGACGGGCCCCAAGGCCGGGGGCCCGCTGGCCCTCGGCCGGCTGGTGCGGAGACCGCCCGCCGACGCCTGCGACGGGCTGCCCGCCGACGACGCGGCGCTGCGCCCCTACGTGGCGTGGCTGCGGTCGCGCCATCGCCACGATCTCGCGGAGAGGCTGGAGACCGTCCGCTATCCCGGATCCGCCCCGATCGCGCTGGCCGGACCGGTGGGTGAGCGCAATCAGTACGCCCTGCGTCCGCGCGGGCGCGTCGCCGCCGTCGCGGCGACGGAGACGGCGCTCCTGCTCCAGCTCGGGGCGATCCTTGGCACCGGCAACGCGGCGGTCATCGTCGCGGCCGGCGGCAGCGATGCGGCCCTGGACGGTCTGCCGGCGGTGTGCGCGGCCCGGATCGCCTGGGCTCCGGATCTCGACCGCGCGGGCGACGTCCAGGGCGTCCTGTTCGCGGGCGATGCGACAGCCCTGCGGGATCTCAACGCCGCCCTCGCGGCCCGTGATGGGGCCATCCTGCCTCTCCAGGCCCGCGAGCCGGAGGCGCTGGCGGCCGGCGATCTCTACGATCCGGCGGGCTTGGTCGAAGAGATCTCCACCGCGATCAACACCGCGGCGGCCGGCGGCAATGCCAGCCTGATGAGCGTCGGGTGACCCGGCGGCTGCGCGCTCAGGCCGACCGGCGCAGGTTCCAGAACAGCGGCAGCCCGGTCAGCATGCCTTCGAGGTCGCGCCGGTAGGCGGTCGGCTGGAAGTACTGGCCGCAGGGGAGATAGGCGCCGACCTCCAGGGCGCGCGCCTGGATCCGCGCCGCGAGGGCCTTCTGGGCGGCGAGGTCCGGCGCGGCGAACCACGCGCTGCGCATCTCCTCCAGGGGGGCGTCCGTGAGCCAGCTCGGGACGCCTGCGCGGCCGTTCCCGCGGGCGGCCAGATGGTAGGCCGGCGAGAGATGGTCCAGCCCGCCGGAGAAGATCCCGAACATCGACCAGCCGCCCTGGTCCAGGGGCTTCGCGTTCAGGATCCGCTGGTTCACGGTCCCCCAATCGGTGGCGACGACATCGAGGTTCATCCCGAGCTTGCGGCAGGCATCGGCCATCACCTCGCAGATCGCGTTGATCCGCGGCACGTCGGTCCCGGAGAGCAGCACCACCCGCTCGCCCTTGTAGCCCGCCTCGGCGAGCGCCCGCTTCGCGGCGGCGAGGTCGCGAGGGCCGGTGAGCACCGCCATGCCGGCTGATGACGCCATCGGACCACCCGCGGTGAAGATCCCGATGGGCCCGCGGCGGATCGCCGGGTCGCTGCCGGCGACCGCATCCATCATCTCGGTCTGGTCGACGGCCGAGAGCAGCGCGCGGCTGATCGCGGGATTGTCGAAGGGCGGCAGGGTGTGGTTGAGGCGGATCTGTCCGATCAGCCCGGCGGTCTCCACCAGATCCACCCGCACGGCCGGCTGGCGCATCAGGTCGGGCACGAGATCGACGAGGGGCTGCTCCCACCAGTCGATCTCGCCCGAGCGCAGGGCGCCGGCCGCGGTCGCGCCGTCGGGGATCGTGCGCCACTCGATGCGGTCGAAATGCGCGATGCGCGGTCCGGCGGTGAAGCTCGCCGTCCCGTCCGGACGGGGTCGATACTCCTCGAACCGGCGGTAGACGTTGAGCGAGCCCGGAACCCGCTCGGCGGCGACGAACCGATACGGGCCGCTGCCGACGATCTCCGGCACCGCCTGCGTCGCCGGCGTCGCGCTCAGGCGCTCCGGCATGATCACCGGGACATAGGAGGTCGGCTTGGCGAGGGCGTCCGGCAGGAGCGGGAAGGGCCGTTTCAGGCGGAACTGCACCATGGTGTCGGAGGGCGCCGAGAGGTCGTCCACCGTGTCGAACAGCGCCCCACCGTAGGCGTCCCGCTGCGACCAGCGTTTGAGGCTCGCCACAACGTCGCGGCCGAGGACCGGCGTGCCGTCATGGAAGCGCAGGCCGTCCCGCAGGGTCAGGCGCCAGGTGAGGCCGTCGGCCGTGACCTCGTGGCCCGCGACCATCTGCGGCTGGGCCCGATAGGCGGCATCCAGGCTGTAGAGTGTGTCGAACACCATCAGCGCATGGGTGCGCGTGACGTAGTTCGTGGTGATGATCGGGTCGAGAAGCGCCAGATCCGCGTAGGGCACGAAGCGCAGCGTCGTCGCGGAGGCCGCCCGCACCAGGGCCGGACGGGCGAGCGTCCCGGCCACCAGCGCTCCGGCGCCTGTCAGCAGGGTGCGTCGCTTCATGGATCGATCCCGGTCTCGGCGGCGACCGATCTGGCCGCAAGCCGGACTCGCGTGCAAGTGGTGCGCCACCTGGTGCGCCACCGCTGCGGACCGTTCCGGATCGCGAGACCCCGCCCGGGCCGGGGGCCGGACGGGTCGAACGTGACCGCGCTGCGCGGGCCGTCAGGCGGCGCGCGACCAGCGGATGTCGCCGAGGCTCTCGCGGAAGGCGAAGCGGGCGAGGTGGTCGGCCACGACGTTCTCCAGCCGGGTGAGGTTCACCGGGTCGGAGCTGTCGATGCGCATCACCAGGGCGTCGGGCTCGGCGTCGAAGGTGCAGACGCGGTCCTCGCCGAACGGCACGGTGCCGTGCACGGGCGTCGCCTCGACCTTGAACTTGTGGCTCCAGTGCCGGCAGAGCTGCTGCAGGTAGCGGCTCGCCTCGTTGGTCTGCACGCGGGCCTGAGAGGTGGGCATTCCGTCGGTCTCCAAAGAGATATGAAAACAGCCTGTCGGTGACGGTTCGTCGCTCGATCTCGCATCTGCGAGATAGGAAGGCCTCTGAGCAATTGCCATGCCTGGCGCCGAAGGACCCGTCTTTGTCGTCGTCGGTGAAGGTCTGTCCGAAGCGTTAGCAGCGGCTTAACGCAGCGGGCCACCCCGGCGGATGACGGCGCGGCGTTGCTGTCCTGCACCCGGCTCCGCGCCGAATTATGGCGCGATGCACAAAATTCTTCAGCGCGCCGTCGAGGCGTCGCGGTCGTCCCGGATGATGACCTTGCCGGGGTTGAGCAGGTTGCCGGGGTCGAGGGCGGCCTTCAGGCGCCGCATGAGGTCGAGCCCGACCGGATCGCCGTAGCGGGCGAGTTCCTCGCGCTTGATCAGGCCGACCCCGTGCTCGGCGGCGATGGAACCGCCGAGGTCGTGCACGATGTCGTGAACGATCCGGTTGAATCGGCCCCATTCGGCCAGGAACTCCGCCGCCGCCATGCCGGACGGCTGGGACAGGTTGAAATGGATGTTGCCGTCGCCGAAATGGCCGAATCCGCAGGGTCGCAGGCCGGGCATCTCCGCCGTGCAGGCCGCGCCTGCCTGCTCCAAGAACGCGGGGAGCCGCGACAGCGGTACCGACACGTCGTGCTTGATCGATGCGCCTTCGCGGGTCTGCGCCTCGGGAACGCCCTCCCGCAGACGCCAGAGCGCGGCGTTCTGGGCGCCGCTGGTGCCGATCGTGGCATCCGCGATCACCCCGTCCGCCAGGGCCTGCCCGAGGGCGGATTCCAGCTCGGCCTGCGTGTCGGCATCCGGGCGCGCGGACGCGACCTCGATCAGCGCATAGGCGCCGTGCGCGCCGTCCAGCGGCCGCACCGTCCCCGGGACGTGGCGCAGCACGATTTCCAGGGCGAACGGCGGCAGGTATTCGAAGGCCGTCAGGTCGCGGTCCATCCGCGCCCGCAGGAACACGAACAGGTCGAGGGCGGCCCTGGCCGAATCGAGCCCCACGAAGGCGACGCTCGTGGAGCGCGGCCGCGGGAACAGCTTCAGCACGGCCGCGGTGACGATGCCCAGAGTGCCTTCGGAGCCGATGAAGAGCTGCTTCAGGTCATAGCCGGCATTGTCCTTGCGCAGGGACTTGAGCCCGTTCCAGACCCGTCCGTCCGCGAGCACGACCTCGAGCCCCAGGACGAGGTCGCGGGCGTTGCCGTAGGCGAGGACCGCGATCCCGCCGGCATTGGTGCTGACGCCGCCGCCGATGCGGGCCGAGCCGCGGGACGCATAGGAGAGCGGAAACAGCATGCCGGCCGCCTCGGCCGCGTCCTGCACGTCCTGCAGGATCATCCCGGCCTCCACCGTGATGGTGGCATCCACCGGATCGACCGCCCGCAGCCGGGTCATGCGCTCCAGGGACAGCACCATGCCTCCTTGCGGCACCCCGGCGCCCGTCAGGCCGGTATTGCCGCCGAGCGGCACGACCGCGATGCCGGCCTGCGTGCAGGCGCGGACCGCGTAGGCGACCTCCTCGGTGCTCCCGGGCCGCAGCACGGCGAGGGCCGATCCGGTGAACAGGCGCCGGCTCTCGGTCAGGTAGGGCGCCAGGGCGTCCGGATCGGTCAGCACGT
Organism: Methylobacterium sp. 092160098-2; assembly: GCF_028920805.1. NCBI lineage: Bacteria > Pseudomonadati > Pseudomonadota > Alphaproteobacteria > Hyphomicrobiales > Methylobacteriaceae > Methylobacterium > Methylobacterium sp. 092160098-2. Next base: position 3,653,322 of record NZ_JAQPZJ010000001.1, read on the forward strand.
GCCGCGCGCCGAGCCCGTCCCGCAGGGCGGTCAGCAGGGTGTCGAGGGCGGCTGTCGGGGTCATCGCAAAGATTCTGTAGGCCAGGGGCGGGGGTACGCAAGCTCCGGTATGGCGCGCGCCGGTGCGGACCTTACAACGATGATGTAGGGCCCGGGCGTCGTCGCGCCGGGCCGTCCGGACGATCCACCGCAGAGGCAGAGATGCTCTCCGTCATCCAGAACCCGCAACGCATCGCGCTCCCCATCGTGGGCAGCAGCGACCTGTTTCCCGTGCGCCGCGTCTACTGCGTCGGCCGCAACTACGCCGCCCATGCCCGCGAGATGGGGGCGGACCCCGACCGGGAGCCGCCGTTCTTCTTCATGAAGCCCGCGGACGCCCTGCAGATCGTCGGTTCCGAGCCGACGCCTCACGCCTACCCCCCGAAGACCGGCAACTACCATTTCGAGGTCGAGATGGTGGCGGCCCTCGCCAGCGGCGGCAGCGACATCCCGGCGGAGACCGCCCTCGACCACGTCTACGGCTACGCGGTCGGCCTCGACATGACCCGGCGCGACGTCCAGGACGAGGCCAAGAAGATGTCGCGGCCCTGGGACACCGCCAAGGCGGCCGACGGGTCCGGCCCGATCGGCGCTTTGCATCCGGTCTCCGTTTTCGGCCATCCGGCGCGGGGCGCGATCACGCTGTCGGTAGACGGCGAGATTCGTCAGAAGGGCGACCTGGCCGACATGATCTGGTCCGTCGCCGAGCAGATCGCCTACCTGTCGGGTTACTTCGCCCTGCAACCGGGCGACCTGATCTTCACCGGCACGCCCGCCGGCGTCGGCCCGGTCCAGCGCGGTCAGCGCATGGTCGCGGCGATCGCCGGGCTCGGCGAGATCACCCTCGACGTCGTCTGAGCCGCGCACCCGCATGCTCCTCGACCGGCCGCTCCTGCGGCGCCTGTTCCACCTCGGGGCTCTCGCGTCCCGGGGCATGACCCTCGGCGTGCGCGGCGTCGCCCTGGACGGGGCGGGACGTGTGGCCCTCGTGCGCCACACCTATGTCAGTGGCTGGCACCTGCCCGGCGGCGGTGTGGAGCGCGGCGAGGCCGTGCGCGACGCGATGGTGCGGGAATTCCGCGAGGAGGCCGAGATCGTGCCCCAGGGGGAGCCGCGCCTGCATGCCCTCTACCGGAATGTTGTGGCCGCCCCCCGCGATCACGTCGCATTGTTCGTCCTGCCGGCCTTCACGGTGCTGCGCCCCAAGGCGCCGGACCGGGAGGTCGCCGAATGCGCTTTCTTCGCGCTGGACGCATTGCCCGAGGGCACCACCCGGGGGACCCGCGCCCGGCTCCGCGAGATCCACGAAGGCCTCCCGCCAGACCCGAATTGGTAAATCGTCACGGTTCGCGAAAAGGGCGCTTGCGTCGTCCGCAGGAATGGTGTTTAGAGAGCCGCGCCGGGGGCCGCCGGCACGAAAGTCCAGGCGGCGCGGCACTAGTGAGCGGGTGTAGCTCAGGGGTAGAGCACAACCTTGCCAAGGTTGGGGTCGAGGGTTCGAATCCCTTCGCCCGCTCCAGTTTTCCCAACCATACGATCGACTTACAAGGCCGCAGCTCTGCGGCCTTTGTCGTTTTTGGGTCCTGCAGAAGCATCCTCGACCGCCGGGCCATGGGGCTCCGGAGGAGGCCGAGCAATACGGTGACCGTCGGGACCACCGTACCGCTTGGCCTCGACGTTTCTCGGATCAGGCAGTCTGCTTCCGCAGGGCCGACAGGGCGTGCCACGTCGGCGCCAGCACGAAGCTCGTGAGCGGAATCAGCAGGCCGCCGACCACCAGCCCGATCAGGCCCGACGCGAGGGCGGTGACCAGCCATTCGACGAAGCCCTTGGCGAACGGCAGGCGCGCGGACGCTGCCGTCGCCGCGTCGTGGGCGGCGTGCGCGGGCCATGCCAGGCCGTAGGTCTCCAGGCCGTGCATCAGGATCCCGCCGCCGACCCAGATCATGGCCGCCGTACCGACGACGGCCAGAAGTCCGAGCAGGATCGGCATGCCTTTGACGACGCCGCGGCCGAGCCCGCGGACGAGGCTTCCGAGCGGCGGCCCGGCCGTGCTGCGGGCCAGAGCCAAGCCCGCGTCGTCAGCCTTCACGATCACAGCGACCACGCCGTAGACGCCCACGGTGATGCCCAGAGCAACGATGGCCAGAACGGCCGCCCGCATCCAGAAGCTGCCGTCCGGCAAGGCCGCGAGGGTGATGGCCATGATCTCGGCCGAGAGGATGAAATCGGTCTTGATGGCGCTCGCCACGCGGCGCTCTTCTCCGGCCGCAGCGCCACCGGCGCCGTCCGCGTGGTCCGCCGCGTCGCCGTGGGCGCGATGGGGAAAGAGGCCCTCGTAGACCTTCTCGGTGCCTTCGTAGCAGAGATACGCACCGCCCAGCATCAGGAGCGGCGTGATCGCCCAGGGCGCGAAGGCGCTCAGCGCCAGGGCGCCCGGGAGCAGGAACAGGAGCTTGTTGCGGAGCGATCCGACGGCGATCTTTCCGACGATGGGCAGCTCGCGCTCCGCCGCGAAGCCGACGACGTAGCGGGGCGTGACCGCCGCATCGTCGATGACGACACCGGCCGCTTTGGTTCCGGCTTTCGCGGCCTGGCCTGCCACGTCGTCGAGGGACGCCGCCGCACTCCTGACCATGAAGGCGACATCGTCCAGCAGTGCAATCAATCCGACGCTCACACGTCTCCCCTCATCCGTATTCGGTCCGCCAGACAGACGAACCGCGCCGCGATTTGATCCGTCGCGCTCAAAGAATCGCGGCTCCTAGCGCAGGGCCAGGGCATCGAGCCATCCGTGCGCGGCCGCGTAACGGATGATCTCCGCACGCGTGCGCAGGCCGAGCTTTTCGGCGGCCCGCGCCTTGTAGGTCTCCACGGACTTGACGCTGAGATCGAAGCGGCGCGCGATCTCCTTGTTGCTGAAGCCCTGGGCGATCAGGCGAAGGACGTCCGTCTCGCGCGGGCTCAGCGCGTCTGCGGCAGGCTCGGCCACCGAGATCCGGGAGTCTGCTGCAGGATGCGCCAGGGCATGGCTCGCCACCGAAGGGTCGAGATAGACGCCGCCTGCGGCGACGGCGCGGACCGCGCGGAGCAGATCCTCCGCGGCCGAGCGTTTGAGCAGGTATCCCCGGGCGCCGGCCTTGAGCAGCGGCTGGACGTAGGCCGCATCCTCATGGACCGTCAGAACCAGCACGCGCGTTCGCGGGCACGCATCCGCCACGCGCTCGGTGAGCTCGAGCCCGTTGAGACCGGGCATCGAAACATCGACCACGGCGACGTCGGGGTCGGCCGCATGGATCATCGGCAGCGCCTCGCTGCCGTTCGTCGCCTCGCCCACCAGCTCGATCTCGGGGTCGGCGTTCAGGAGCGTCCGGATCCCGGCGAGGACGATGGGGTGGTCGTCGGCCAGAGCGACGCGAATGCGATCCATCGGGCGCTTCTCCTCAGGGTTCGGGATGGTGCGGTACGGGAATGGTCACGAACAGGGTTGTGCCGACATCCGGGGACGATTCCAGCGTGAGTGTCCCGCCGAGAAGGGACAGGCGCTCGCGGATCCCGGACAGTCCCAGCCGCAGCTTGGCCTGTCCATCGCTGCCGGAACGGTCGCGGAGGTCCTCGACGTTGAAGCCGACGCCGTCATCCTCGATGACGACCCGCATCTCGGTGGTGCGCTTCCCCACGGAGACGCTGACGCTCGCGGCGCGGGCATGCTTGAGCACGTTGGTGAGGGCCTCCTGCACGATCCGGTAGACGGCCGTCTCGATGGCGGCCGGCAGACGGGTCGCCTCGTTCAGGCATTCCAGATCGGCGCGGATCCCGTGCCGCTGGCTCCAGTCGCGCAGCAGGGTCGCGAGCGCCTCGCGCAGGCCGAGATCGTCGAGGGCGGTCGGCCTCAGGTCGACGGCAGCCCGATGGATGTCGCGTCCGATCTCCCCGGCGAGCGCTTGCAGCCACTCCATCTGCCTTCCGGCTTCGGCTGTGGCACCGCGGGCCAGGAGCCGCTCCATGCTCTTGAGGCCCAGCGACAGGCCGGTCACCGTCTGGCCGACCTGATCGTGGAGTTCCCGCGCGATCCGGCGCTGCTCGTTCTCCTGCGCCTCGCCGAGGCGGCGGAGCAGCGCGGACCGTTCGGCCTCGGCGCGCTTGCGCGGCTCGATATCCGAGACCACGCCGTAGATCAGCCCATCCGGGGTGTCCTCGTGAAGCTGTGGCACGCGACCGGCCACGCGGACCCAGCGCGGTTCCCGATCGAGCCGGTTCACGCGGAACTCGACGTCGAGCGGCGTACCTTCCGCGAGGCTCCGGCGCAGGGCTTCGCTCAGGCGCCCGCGATCCTCCGGATCGACCGCCTGCAGGACGGTATCGGCGTCCACGGCGCTGTCGCGCCCTTCCGCGGCCGCCCGCCACCCCAGAAGCTCGGCCGCGCGCGCAGAACCCGTCACCCGGCGCGCCACGGTGTCCCAGCGCAACGTGCCGAGTTCCGCGGCCTCGGCGGCGACGGCGCCCTGCTCCTCGCTGGACCGGAGGGCGAGGGAGAACCGGGCCTGCTCGCCCGCACGGCGCTGCGCCATGTCGCGGCCCACCAATCCGACCAGCGCCAAGGCGAGGCCGATGCTGACGAAGCTGCCGCCGCCCAGCACGACATACGACCGTGACACCGGGGCATTGAGTGTGGCGACCGGCATCCCGAAATGCACCGACCAGCCGCCGGTGTGCTTCAGCGTCCGGTAGACCACCTCGACATTCGCGCCCTCCAGCGTCGGGCCGGTGTAGAATCCGTTGGGCGCGTGCCGGATCGCCGCCTGCAAGGCGGGATTCGCAGGGTGGCCGAGTTCCTCGACCTCGGCCCGGGTCCGGGCGATGGTGTTCCCGTCCGCATCCACGATGGTACCGACCCAGCCCTCGGGGGCACCGGCATCCCGCAGGATCGAGCTCACCGCGTTGGTGGCAAGCCGGACCGACAGCACGTAGCGCAGGATCCCGTCGCGGATGACCGGGACGCGAAGGGCGACGAGGCGCTTGCCGGAGATCAGGCCGGCCGGACCGATGCCGCCGATCACCGGCTGACGCGTCTGCACCACGGCGTCGAAGCTCTGCCGGTCCGAAGTCGGTCCCAGTTCCTCTTCGAGGGAGCGGAGCAGGTTGACGATCTGAGCGCCGTCCGGACCGGCGAGTTCCACCGTCTCCCACAGCGGATGCGCCTGCCTCAGCCGCTCGGCCTCGGCGTAGAAGGCCGCGAGATCCGGTCGGTCGAGGGTGGCGGAGGCGGCCTCCGCTTCGAGAACCGCGATCTGGGCTGCAATGTCCGAGGCGACCCGCTCGGCCACACGGGTCGCGCTGGCGACCGCAGCGTTCCGGGCGAGGTCGCGCTGCTGCTGCGCCATGAGCGTGGCGACCCAGCCGCTCAGCAACAGGACCGGTATGGCCGCCGCGAGGGCGAGGGCGATGAAGGTCCGGCGGCTGCCGCGGCTCAGCGGGGGCTGAGACCCGTGGATGGCGGCGTCGCGGGGTCGGATGTTCATGGGCCCGGGCGCGGGCACGCAGCGCGCCAAGGCGAATCAGACCTCCATCGCTCAGGCGGCTCGGCCTTCCTGTCTCGCCGTCCCGAGCGCATCGCCACCTGCCTCCCGAGTCCCCGTCCCGGCCCGTGTGCCACACGCTCTGTCGCGGAAAAGTCGCCCCGCGATCAAGCCGGCGGGAGTGCGTCCGAAGCGAGGGTGGTGTCGCACAGCGCCGATCCGGGCAGCATCCGGGCCGGATGCGGCATCCGCGTCGCAACGGCCCAGGAGGAGCCGTCATAGCCTTCGAACCACGCGCGGCGCTCGCGCGACTCGCCGGGATACGGACAGGCATCGCGGGGCCGACCGACGGAACGCGCGCGGGCCCCCTGTTTGACGATGTCCATGAGCATGGGCGCTGATCTCTCCGGCTGCTCGGGATGATGTCCCGCACCGTGAGAAGCGCGCAGTTCGAACGGTCGAGCAAGCTGTTTCAGGTCGCGATGCTGCTCTCACCGACGCGTGTCGGGGTTATCCCGACACGCTGTGCAGACGATCATCCGTTGACCATTGCGCGAAAGCGGCACCCGAGCGGCAAATCATGCGGTCGTTGAGCGTCGACGCCTGTCGGGACGCCCGCGGTTCCTTGCTGGATCCTGCGCAGGGTTCACCCGGACAGCCTTCATCGCCGGCGGATCCGGGAGGCTGCCGCACGTCGGCTTCCCGGATCCCGAAGGGCTTCCTAGAAGCCGCAGCCGTAGCCGGCCGGCGCGTAACGGTAGCCGTAGGGACGGCTGTAGACCGGCCGATAGAGGTTCGGCCCGGCAGCCGCCGCCGCAAGGCCGAGGCCGGTGGCGAAACCCGGCCCGCGGTACCCACGGGGACCGCCGTAGCCGTAGGCGTGCGGCCGGTAGCCATAGGCGGAGGGGCGGAAGGTCACACCCCGATAACCGCGATACCGCCTGTGGTGTGGGCGGAACCGGTGGATGTGGTGCCGGTGGAGGCGGTGATGGTGCAATCCGTGGCGTCGCCCTCTCCAGGCGCCATGGCCCAGATGGTGGTGCCCGTGATGGAGGCCGGGGCCGTGACCGTAGGGCCGCGCTTCGCTCGACGGCGCAAACAGAACGAGGCTCGAAAGCGCCGTCAGGGTGATCGCAAGACGTTTCATGGGCTGAACTCCACGGAAGAGGAAGGACGACCGTGCGGCCACGGTCGGACGGGGAACCGAGCCTTCGCCGCCGTCGAACGCGGCGGCGTGCCCCGAAGGCGGCGGACGAAGATCGAAGTCTCCGGCCACTGTCCCGCCGTCCCATCTGTGGTCCGCTGGCCCGATCAGCAGTCGGAGAGATCGGCAGACGTGTCAGGGTCGGCCCGACATGCTTGCGCTGAAGGCCTGGCTTAGCTTGGCGGTAGGGAGCCCCGGTCGACGGGGCTGCGGGCGCCTCGCCGCATGGTCGCGCCAGGGGGAACGGCATGAAGCTGGCGGTGGGCGCGCCCGTGCGGCGCGCGCGGAACTGGTATCGGCGTTGCGGGCGCGTGGGATCCCCGCTGAAGACCACGCGGGAGCGGCACGGTCCGCAGGCCGGCCGGACGCGTACGCTAGAGGACTGGGCGCGATTCGGAGGCGGCCTGCTCGCGTCCGATCTCTCCGAGGTCCCGCGCGCGCACAGTCCGGTCTGGACCGAGAGACGGTGGCACGGCCTGGACTGGCCTCAGGCCAACGGACCCTGGGCGTAGCCGGGCGTTTAGAATTGGGAGAAGCCTGCGGATGGCCGGAACCCAGGGAGAGCCGTCACCGAGGCGGATGCCCCGCGTGCTCGGCCGCCGGACGACCTCGTAACCCCATGTGCGGCGGCGCGGCCGGGCCGACGTCGGAGACCCGCGGCCTCCGCGAGGCCGGCGCCTCGACCAATCGCGCTGACGCCTTCATCCTCCACGAAGATCATGGCGCGCCCGATCGTGCGTTTTGTGACGCGTCTCTCCTCTCCGCCGCAACGCTCCGACCAGCATCAGCAAGCCCTGCACGGCGGCGAGCAGCAGGGTCAGGGCCATGAACGGCAGGAAGGCGATCAACACCCAGCCCGTCATCATCAGCCCGTACAGCAGCTCGCCGATATCGTGACCGGCGACCGGGCAGGGATACGTGTTTGCCTCGTTGACTTGGCAGCCGGTGAGGCTGGTCAGCGCGGCACCGGCGGCGAAGGGCAAAGCCGGCAGCCACGCGACGACCATCAGGATCACGCGCAGACGCCGGCGGGACCGGTCCGGCCGTCCAGTCTCAAGGGCGCTCATCGGACATCCTCCTTCGGGCGGGGGCGGATCGGTCGGTGCCCGCCTGCACCGGTCGCGCCCCATGCGAGTTCCCGTGGCCGCGGCGGTGGCGGGTCGTCGCGCCGGCCGTGACGGGCAGCGCCAGGGTTTCCCCGACCGTCGTAGTCTGCCTCACGCTGTTCTTGCCGATCACCACGGCTGCGCCGTGGGCGGTGTCGGCGAAGGCCGCCGGATCGGGTGCTGCCCCGGCTGGTCGTATTCGGCTCTGGCCGATCAGGCCGAACGGAGTGATCGCGGTGCGGGCGGCGGACGTCCGGGCAGATCCCGGTTCGGCTCTCGGCAAGAACGTCCTCCTGCCCCGGGTCGCGGCCCGAGCTCATGATCCTCGACACGGGGTGCAACCGGTTCGGGCGCACGACAGGATTATCCGCCGCGGGATCAGGACACAATGTCACACCGTGGATGCACGGATTGGCGCTGCCGTTCAGCCGGCGCTGGCTCGCCGCCCATCAAGGGCGCGTGGATTGAAGCGTTGCCCGGAAGGGCCGAGCATGTGAGCGGGATCGCTCAGATATCGTCCCGCGGAGGACCGGCATGCGGCAGGCTTTGCAACGTCCCCGCGGCGACGCTCAGGCGCGCGGTCACGGCGCAAGATCGGGTCTGGCTGTCCTGAGCGCGGGTTTCGCTGTGGCCGGGCTCCTCGGACCGGCTAAGTTCGCGAACGCCGAGGATGGCCCGAGCTATCTGGAGGACCGGCGTGGCGTGTTCCTGCCTTTCCTGAATGCACCGCAACCCGGCGACGCCATCGCGCAGTCGCCGCGGCTCGGGCTCTCCTTCGGCGGCGCGCCCCGGCCCGTGTTGGTGGATACCGGCTCGACCGGCATCGTGGTCTCGGCCAGCCGCATCCCCGACAACGCGACGCTGCCCAGCCAGCCTGGGCGCATCACCTACACGAGCTCCGGTCGCATCATGATCGGCCGCTGGATACGCGTCCCGGTAATCCTGTGGGGCCGCGACGGCGAGAACGTGGCGACGCGGCCGATCCCGGTCCTCGCGGTCGACCGCATCGCCTGCACCGCGCAGGCCCGCCACTGCACCCCGGAAGAGGCGCCGGAGCACGTGGCTATGCTGGGCATCGGATTCGGCCGCGAGGACGACAGCCAGAGCCAGAGCACGCCCGACACCAATCCCCTGCTCAATGCAGAGCCGTCCGGCCCCGGTGCGATCCGGCGCGGCTACGTGCTCACCGCCCGAGGCGTCCATGTCGGCCTGACGCGCGCAAACACCCACGGCCGCTACCGCTTCGTCAAGCTCGATCCCCACCCGCGCGTGCCGGGCGACTGGCTGGGCGTGCCCGTGTGCATTTCCGTCGACGGTCAGGAGCCGGGCGCCTGCGGCCGGGCACTGCTCGACACCGGCGTCACCGCCATGTTCCTGACCCTGCCGCCCTCGGAGGTGGCCACCAGCCTTCAGACCGACGCGACCGGTCACAGTGCGCTCCTTCCCGGAACGCGACTGCGTTTTCGCTTCGGCGCCGCCGCCGCTTACACGGTCACCGTCGGCGACCACGCCACGGGACTCGCACCGGAGCGCATCGTTCTGAACACCACGCGCCCGCAACCCTTCGTCAATACGGGGCTGCACGTCCTGAACGGTTTCGATGTCCTGTTCGACGCCGACCGCGGATATTACGGCTTCCGCGCCCGCGGCGCGGTCCCGGACGCCGACCAACCGTGAGTCGACGCCACGACGCCCGGGAACAACGGCAGCCTCGCCCCGATGCTTTCCGGGGCATGCAAGATCGCTTTGACGCGCCAGCGTCTTCAGGACTTGGCCGCGCAGATCAGGTGGCCGGGCGGCGACCTCGCCTGCCCGCCGTAGGGAAGATGATCCCTTCTCTGCGCCCCAGTCACAGGGCTTGTTCGAAGCCGTGCGAGCCGACGGACGAGAAATCCGTCGGGTTGTCCGATCTCTAAGCCGCAATGCATCCTGGAGACGATCGGGTCCCTGCCGCTGAAAGCGTAATCGACACGGTTCCCGCATCCTCGGGGACCGCACCCATGGATCCGCCCCGGTCCAGGCTGGCGGGCTGTCGAATGGTTTCGACGACGCGCTTGCCGAAGCGCGTCGGTATTCGGGGCGTGGCGCAGCCTCTCACGCCGTATCGGCTGCGGCCCGCGATGCCATCGGCGTTCGAGAGGAATCCGTCGTTGTCCGACGCTTTTCATGCAAACGGCCGGAGCGTCGCTCCGGCCGTCATGGCGATGATGTGACGAAGGCTTAGCGCAGGATTAGCGCAGGAGCTGGAGGACGCCCTGCTGCGCGGAGTTGGCCAGGGACAGGGCGGAGATGCCCATCGACTGCCGGGTCGACAGCGCCTGGGAGTTGGCCGCTTCCTGGTTCAGATCGGCGTTGGTCAGGTTGGCCGAGCCGGTCTGCAGCACGTTGATCAGCTGCTTGGAGAAGTCCTGGCGGTTCTGCACGACCGACAGGTTCGAGCCGAGCGCGCTCGCCGCGGAGTTCAGCGTGTTGCCGGCGCTCGTCAGGGTCGACAGGGTCTTGTTGACGTCCGAGTTCAACAGGAAGTTGCCGAGGCCGTTCTGGCTGGACGTGCTGTTCGAGTTGGTGATCGACGACAGGCCCAGGCCGCTGGACGTGGCATCCACCGAGGCGACGTTCAGGTTCGAGCTGCCGGTGTCGTTGAACTTGATGTTCATGTCATTGCCCTTGCCGGCAATGAGGTTGACGCCGTTGTAGCTGGCATCGCCGGCGAGCTGCGTGATCTGGTTGAGCAGGTTGTTGTACTGGCTCGCCAGAGAGGCGCGCTGCGACACGCCGGAGATCGAGAGGTCGCTGGAGACGACGGTGGTGGCGGCGGTGCCGTAGGTCGAGGCGGTGGTGCTCGATCCGGTGAAGCCGAGCGCCGTCTGGCTGCCGGAGTTCTGAAACTCCACATCGGCCTGGGCGTTCAGGACGATCTTCGTGCCGGTGCTGTCAGCCGAGAAGATCGCGCCTGCGCCGAACGAGCCGCTGGACGAGGTCGACGCCGAGCTGACGGCGGCGTTCAGGGCCGCGACGGTGGCGCTGATGCTCGACGAGGCGGCGATGGTGGCCGACACGGAGGTGCCGTTGATGGTCAGGAGCACCGTCTGGGAGGCGGTGCTGGCGCTGTAGGCGTTGGCGGCGGTTCCGGTGGTGGAGAGCTGGGTCGAGAGGGCCTGGTTGGCGATGGACTTGGCCTGATCGACCAGCTTCTGGATCGAGGTGATGCCCTGGTTGGCGGCCTGGATCGTCTGGACGCCGTTGGAGATGCCGTCGAGCAGGGTGTTCAGGTTCGAGGACCGGGCGTCGAGGGACTGGGAGGTGAAGAAGTTGGTCGGGTTGTCGAGGGCGGAGTTGACCGTCTTGCCGGTGGCGAGGCGGTTCTGCGTGGTCGCCATCAGCTGGGCGGTATCCTGCAGGGAGAGCAGGTTCTGGCGTGTCGCGGCCGACAGGGTGATGGAAGACATGGATCGCTAACTTTCCAACCGGAGCAACCCGATTCTCGGGGATCGCTTAAGAATACCGCTTAAGGTTAAATACGGATTAACTGCGCGAGTATTTTCAGCGCCCCGCCGCTCCTTCCGAAACCCTGTGCCGGCGCTAGGCTCATCTGCCCGCTGCAGCACAGGCCGGTATCGGCCGATTGGAGACTTGATCACGCGCGGTCGCTCATACCGCCTGATATCTCAGTGGTCGGACCGGTACGGCGAGCCGCGCGAAGAAAAATCAATCGAGTGCGTAGCCGAGCAGGCCCTCGGTCGTATGCCCTTCACAGCCCGCGAGGGTCGATACGAAGTGATCGCGACCGCCGGCATTGCAGCGGTAGATGGGGTGGCTGCCGGGCCTGGGGGCCTCGTAGACGTAGCCGGTCTGCCCCAGCGGGGTCTGCCCGTCGCAGCGCACGTCCCGGCTGAGGAAGTGATCCTGTCCCGCCACGCAACTCATCAGTCTTGCGGTCCCGGGGGCCGAAAGCGTCAGCACGCTGCCGACGCTGCCCTCGGCCCTGTAGGCGGGCGCGACATAGCCCGTCGTGACCCAGTGTCCGGCGGGACCAATGGCGCGCCGCAAGGGCAAACGGTCGGCACCGCGGGTCGCGCGCGCCTCGGCGATCCGCCACGTGCCCGGGTAAGGGTCGCCGCCCGAGAAGAAGACGGTGATGTCAGGCAGGAAGGGCGTGAGACTCCCCGTACCGTCCCGCCGGAAGCCCGGACTGTGATTGAGATAGAAGCCGGTCACGTCGGAGTTCAGATAGCCGAGCGGCGTCCAACGTGCCGGTGACCCGCTCAACAGGACCTTCAAGGGCATCTTGAACAGGCCCATCTGGTAGGTCTCGCGGTCGGGGTTGCGGGCCGGATCCTTGCAGGCGACCTGATGGCACACGCGACCCGGAAGCCCGGTGATGACGTAGACGTCTCCCGTCTTGGCATCGTACGCGAAATCGGAGTTCGGATTGATGGTCGCTCCATCGGTCGTCCCGTTGGGGATCCGCACCGGCGCCCCGAAATGGATGCCGTCCGCGGTGTGACGGACGTAGAGATCGCCGAAGCCGGCAACGCCCTGTGGTCCGGTGAGGTCCGTCGTGAAGACGAAGAGACCGGACTTGCCGTCCGTGAACGACGCCGGCTGACCGGTGCCGTAGTTGCCCTGCGCCACCGCCGGGTTGAGCGGCCTGATGACCGGTTCGGGATAGTCGACCCACGTCACCTTGTCGTTCGAGAATGCGAGACCGGTCTGATTGTTGTTCCCAGGCTGGTTGTCCGCGCCCGAATAGTACATCGCATAGGTGTAGGTCTGGCCGTCCCCGGGGTTGACGAAGCGGCCCCGGATCACGCTGGGATCACAGACGTATTGGCGGTTCCAGGAGCCGGGCGTCGGCTTGAACACGATCCGGGCCGGCGAGAAGCCGGTCTGCGGGTCGTAGGATCGATGGAAGATGACATCGGTCTGGCCCTGACCGCACCACCAGAAATCGGTGACGCCGTTCTCCGAGATGATGCTGGGCGCGTAATTGTAGCCGGCCGGATTCGCCTCGTTGACGAAGAGGGGCTGCGCGTCGGGTCCCTTCCAGTCGGCCTCGACCCGGGCCGGAAGGGCGAGCGACGCCAGCACCAGGGCGAAAAGGGCGCCGATGAGCAGGGCAGAACCGGGCTTCACTCTCACGATCTCCCGCGATGCGCGCCGTCCGTTTCAACGCCGGCCGGAGCACCTGTCCCGAGACTGGCGACCTGAATAAGGCGGCCCTGCTGCCGACGGCCTGGCCTGGATCGCGCGTGGGTCGGCATCCGACCGGGGCCGACCCTACGGGTCCTGCGCAGGGGCGACGGGGCGCCGGCAGTTCGGACGGAGGGCGCGACCCAGGAGCGATTGCCGGCCCAGGATCATCTCGAAGAAATCGTATTCTCCGGGCCTGAAATTGGCTTTCAGGAACTGGAAGTGCATGTGAAACGGCCGAAGACGCAAGCGCTTGTAGTCACATTCCGGTATCCGGTCCTTGACCCCAGCCGATCGTATCAATGGATTGTGGGCGAGAAAGGCCGGTCTCTCGAGACCGATGTCGAAAATGGGGTTGAACCCGTAGCAGTTGAGCCAATCCTGCGGCGCCTGATAGTCGCACCAGGCGATGCGGTCGCTGTAGACGAGCGACGCGATGCGTGCGCGGATCCCCACGGCTTCCTTCGGCAACGCGACGAAGGGAAGCCCCGAGCCCAGCGTGACCAGGGACAGGCGGGGTAGGGGCCGATCGTCCGTACCGAGGCGCGCGAGGATCCGGGCAGCGACCTCCACGGCCATGGCAGCACCGAGGGAATGACCGACGATCATGACCTCATCGGGCGCCTCCGCCGGATGCGCACGCCATTGTGCCAGTTCCGTCAGGATTCGCTCGCTGAAGAGCGCGATTCGCGCCTCGTAATCCGGTCGCCGGCCCGTGGCATGCTGCCAGAAGAAGATGCGTATGCTCAGGATATGCCAGAAGAACAGCCGGCCCAGCGCCTTGCGGATGGCGTAGAGACCCGTGCCCGCGGCCACGGCGCAGATCAGCGCCGCCCCGACCGTTTCCATCGGCGATAACGGTTTCAGGACGGCGAAGAGCGCCGTGCCGGCCGAGATCAGCAGGGCCGGGACGACGAAGACGACGAAGAACGGAAAAGCGCTCAGCAGGGTGTAGGGCCATCCGAAGCGCGCCGTCTTGAAAAACAATCCCTGTGCGAGCCCCGAAACGACGCTTCTTGCCAGCAGCGCCAGCTGGCGGAGCACGGGCCGGGAGAGATCCGCGTGGACAATGTCGCTCCAGATCAAGGTCTCGCAACAGACGGCGGCGCCGTCGCCATCGGCCGGCGGGCCGACCGTCCAGGTCCGGCTGAGACCGTCGGCGCTGGTCCGGATCTCCGAGACCGCGCGCGGCATGGTTCCGAACCGGGCCGTATGCCGGCCGAGTTCCCGTTTGAAGAACGCAGGAAACCGGATCCCGCTGCGGGCGTCGAAGCCGTGAATGAAGAAAACGTGCCGTCGCCTGACCGGTGCCGGATGAAGGTCTCTCAACTTGAATGGGGTGAACGATAAGTAGCCGCGGACCATAGGATCGGACAAGGACCTGAGCACGCGAAAGCATTGTGGCGGTCGACGGCGCCGATGGGCGCGCGCTCCATTGCACGACCGAGCGGGCTCCTCAACAGCCCGCCGCCGAAGACGGTTCCGCCGCGAGCCATCATTCATCATCCGGACGTCCTGGGGATCTCCCTCCCATGACAAGGGGGGCGAGGTCAAAAGGCGCTGGCAGGCTGGAGAAAGACTGGACTTGTGAAAACTGAACCTCCTACGGTGCGGGACGCGGGGGCAGTGTTCAAGATTCGCATGCGCTTTTCGGGGGCCTTGAGGGCGTTTCGCACCGGCGCCCTCCGACGTCACGGGCTCGGCCACATCCAGGCTGGCTTCGATGCTGCGCCGAGCGGCTGCATCGTTCTGGTCGGGGACGTGCATGCGGCGCTCATGCCGCGACCGATCGTTCCGCGCCCCGTCCTGAACGCGGGCATCGCCGGAGCGACGGCGCGCTCCTGTGGCCGCGCCCTCGATCTGTTGCGCGCGCCCCTGCCGGCTCTGCTCGCCGTCCTGATCATCGGGACCAACGACATCCGCGCCCGCTCGGCGCTGTCGAAGGCAGCGACCGACGACTTCTTCGGGCAGACAGACCGGATCGTCGATCGCCTCCAGGCCTGGACCCTCGATACGCTCGTGGCGGCGTTGCCCCCGACCCCTGCCGCGAAGGCATCGGAACGCGACCCTGCCGCGGTCGAAGTCTATTCGGATTGCCTCCGCGCTGTCTGCGTGCGCCGCGGCGTCTCGTTCTTCGATCCGTTTGCGGGATTGCGCGGCGCCCGTTTCGGCTTGGCCGAGGATGACGCCTTCGTCGATGGCACCTACCTGCGGGATTACACGGCCGTCGCCGCCCGCATCGCCAGCCACGTCCGGACGCACTTCAAATCCGAGCCCTACCTGGACAGCGCGCTCCCGGGTTTCGATGAGGAATATTACAGGAGCTGGTACGCCGACACGTGTCGGTATCCCCACGGGCTGGCGCGGCACTACCTCGATCTGGGATGGCGCGAGGGGCGAGACCCGAGCGGACAGTTCAGCACCGACGGCTATCTCGAAGCCAACGCCGACGTCCGCGCCGCAGGCGTCAATCCGCTGATCCACTTTCTTGAAGTCGGCTTCGCGCAAGGGCGGACGGGTTGGCAGAAGCCGCACCCGCGTCCGACCCGCTCCCCCCACGGCGACCCGGACGCCTGAACCGAAGACGGCCCGACAGGCCGGGACGCGCTCGTGACGGCAACCGTCGCAAAGCTGCCGCAGATTGGCGGCCAGATGCTTCCATGCGCCTCCTCCTCGCCGCCCCTGTCCTCGTCCTCATCGCCACGGGCGCAGCAGCCGGCGATACGCGCCTGGACGGAGCCGTGGTTGCGGGCAGTTTCGGAATGGGGGGGTCGGACTATTACGGCGATGTCCGCAGTCGCATGCCGTTCACCCGCGACGCGCCGCCCAGTCCGGTCGGGATAACCGACATCGAGCGCGTCCGGGCCGCACGCCGGCGTGCGGATGCCGGCGCCCGCCGTCCGGCCCATCGCTCCGCCCGTCGCGGCTGAACCGCCCCGGGCCTGACACTCGGTCCCACTCGGTCCGTACGAAGCGGAGGGCCGGGTCGGCAGAACCGGGACTGGACGATCCGGCCAAGGGGCGCGCCGCCTCAGTTCCGGTAGCGTTCGGCGAGGGCCATGAGGGCCTGGGCGAGTTCGGTGAGGTTGGCGGAGGCGGCCTCGACCTGCCGGGTGCCGGCCGCGGTCTGCTGGCTGGCCTGGCGGATGTTCTGGAGCGCGCCCATCACCTGCTCGATGCCGAGCTGCTGCTGGTTGGTCGAGGCGACGATCTGCTGGAAGGTCTGGACGTTCTCCTCCACCCGGGCGGTGATCTCCTCGATGGTCCGCTGCGTCGTGTCCGAGCGCGTCTTGCCGGCGGCGGCGCGCTTGACCGCCTCCTCGGTGAGCATCACCGAGGTGTTGATGCCCCGCTGGATCTCGCCCAGGATCCCCCGCACCTGGCCGGTGGCCGCCTTGGCCTGATCGGCCAGGAGCTTCATCTCGGAGGCGACCACCGCGAAGCTGCGCCCGCTCTCGCCGGCCGCCGCCGCCTCGATGGCGGCGTTGAGCGCCAGCAGGTGCGTGCGCTCCGAGATGTCGTTGACCGTCTCGATGATGTCGCCGATCGTCTGGGTCTTCTCCGACAGGCTGACGATGTTGCCGGCCACCGCCTCCGCCTGCTCGCGGATCGCCTCCATGGCCTTGGCGGTGTCGGACACGGCGCGCAGGCCCTGGCGGGAGGTCTGCGCGGTCGCCTGGGCGGTGGCGATCACCTCGGTGGCCCGCTTGCTGATCTGCGCGCCCGAATGGGTGATCTCGTCGACCGTGGCCGCCGTCTCCTGCACGGCCGCGAATTGCTGCTCCACCGAGGCCGCCTGCTCCTGCGCCGACGCGCGGATCTCTGCCGCCGCCGCGTTCAGATCCGCCGTCGCCGCCCGGTTGGTCCGCGCCAGATCCGACAGACCCGCAACCATCGTGTTCAGCGTCGCTGAAAGTCGGCCCACTTCACCACCGGCGCGAACAGCCAACTGGCTGGACAGGTCGCCCTCGCCGACGCGGCCGACGAAGGCCATCACGCGCACCAGCGGCTGGACGATGAGGCGGTTGATGGCGATTCCGATCCCCAGGCAGATCAGGAGGGTGATGAGCGTTCCGCCCCACAGGGCGATGCTCTCGTTGCGCTCGCCCCGGGCCACGCGCTCGGCCAGAGCCGTCCGTACCACCTCTTCGAGGCCTTCGATGGCCGACAGCTTCTCGCGGAAGGTGTCGAACAGCTGCTTGCCCTGACCGTCGGCTTCGATGCGGACCGCCTCGGCCCGTTTCGCCGGATCGGCCGCCATGCGGAGGGCCGCCTCGCCGACCTCGGTCTGCCAGCTGCGAGCCGCCGCCACTGCGGCGGCGAGCAGGCGTGTCCGCTCCGCATCCTGACCGACGAGGCCCCTGAGCCGGTCGATCGCCTCGTCCAGCGTCTGACGGCCGGTTCGGTACGGTTCCAGGCTGCCGTCGCGCCCCGTGATCAGGTAGCCGCGCAACCCGGTTTCCTGGTTGAGCATGGCCGCGCGGAAGCTGTCGAGGGCGCGGACCAGCTGGTTTGACCGGCTTCGCGCGTCGGTCGCGTCCCGCAATTGATCGCCCGTAACCAGGACCGCACCGCTGCTGAGGACCGAGACCAGCGCGATGATCCCGATGGCACCGCCCAATATGCGGTTGAGACCCAGCGATTGGGGCATGGTCTGCTTCATCCTGCTCGGAGCTGCGGACGGCGCCGGATGGGCCGCGATCGAGGCATCGGGGCCTCTTAGCGCCGTCGCCCGGTCGATGCGAGGGACGGCCCTCCGTCCCGCCCCCGGCAGATGGCGCAACGACGGTCGCCTGGCCCGGACACCGCCGCCTGGGCGCCGTGATCACCGGAGGGGCTGCTGCCGGACTCCAGGCCGGAATTTACGAATTGTTCACCATCAAGCAAGTTGAACTTGTGCGGTCGAACGAATTCGTATGCATCTAAGCGCTGATATCCGGAGTTCTCGATCGTAACGGTTGTGCAACGAGCATTTGTGTCGCGGGAGATGCTGATTTCTTTCCTGATCGATACCGATCGCAAGGCTGATCCACTCGACGCGAACCTCAGGGCACGCGCGCGGATCGAGCAGCTCGACGTCGCCCTTCGTCTGGTGCCCTTCACGATTCTCGTGAGCCTGAGTGTCGTACAGGTCATCGTCTACCTGTTCTGGCAGCCCGGGAACCGCGCCTATCTCGCGGGCCTGGAGGCCCTCGTCCTGCCGCTGGCTGTCGTCTCGCTCCGGCAGTGCTGGCGCTGGCGCTCGCAGCCCAAGCCGCTCGAGGTGCCATCCTCCTTCGTCAAGCGGCTCGTCCTCGCCGCGCAGATCTATGGCCTTCTCCTGGCCTCCATCCCGGTGATGCTGTTCGCCGGGGCCGATCCGAATGGGCGGCTCCTGATTGCCTCCAGCATGGCGGGCCTGATCGCGACGGGGATGAGCGCGGCGGTGCTGCCCCGAGTCGCCATCGGGTATGCCGGCCTGATCATCGTCGGTTCGTTCATCGCCCTCGCGGCGACGGGCGAGGCCTTCTACATCTATGTCGGCGTTCTGCTGTTCTTCTATGCGAGCTTCATCTGCTTCACGATCCTGCACCTCAGCCGCCTGCTCACGATGCGCGTCATCGCGCAGATCGAGCTGGAGCGGCAGCAGGAATTCACCCATCTCCTGCTCAACGAGTTCGAGGAAAGTGCCAGCGATTGGCTCTGGGAGACGGATGCCGACCTGCGGCTGCAGCACGTCTCCCCGCGCCTGATCGAGGTCGCCGGTTCCTCCGAGCGACAGCTCATGGGCCTGCCGCTGGAACGCCTGCTGCTCCCGCCGCTGGCGCCGCCCAAAAGCCATTCGAGCACGGCTCTCTGGAGTTGCATCGCGGAGCGACGCGTCTTCCGGAATCTCCACCTGCAACTCGACATCGCCGGTGAGCGGCGGACCTGGTGCCTCTCCGGAAAGCCGACCTTCAACCGGGCCGGCGTGTTCTCAGGCTATCGCGGCGTCGGCTCCGATGTGACCGAGAAGCGGCGCTCCGAGGAGCGCCTGTCCTATCTCGCCCTGCACGATTCCCTGACCGATCTCCCCAACCGGGTTCTGTTCCACCAGCTTCAGGAGACGGCCCGGGCACGACTCGCGCAGGGCGACCGGTTCGCCGTGCTCGCCCTCGACCTCGACGAGTTCAAGAGCGTCAACGACACGTTCGGCCACGCCGTCGGCGACAAGCTCCTTACAGCCGTGGCCGAGCGGCTGCGGGGCTTCGAGAGCGCCGACGTGCAACTCGCCCGCCTCGCGGGTGACGAGTTCGCGGTGCTCGCGGCCGGGCGGAGCGCCCGGGACCTGCACGCCATCGAGTCCCTCGCGAGCGGCATCGTCGAGGCGCTCGCCTCGCCATTCACCGTCGACGGCATTCGGCTGACCGTCAGTGTCAGCATCGGGATCGCCATCGCGCCACAGGACGGATGCCAGGAGATCATGCGGCGGGCCGATCTCGCTCTTTACCGCATGAAGAGCGAGGGGCGGAACGGTTACCGGTTCTACGAAGCCGAGATGGACGAGCGGATCGAGGCGCGGCGCGCCCTGACGTCCGATCTGCGCGGCGCGCTCGATCGGAACGAGTTCGTCCTCTACTTCCAGCCGATCGTGTCGGCCAAGGAGTGCCGCGTGGGTGGTTTCGAAGCGCTCCTGCGGTGGAAGCATCCCGCACGGGGCTTCGTCTCGCCGGGCGACTTCATTCCGCTCGCCGAGGAGACCGGCGTCATCATCCCCCTCGGGGAATGGATCCTCCGAGAGGCCTGCCGGATCGCCGCCGGCTGGCCGGAGGATGTCCGGATCGCCGTCAACCTCTCCCCCCGCCAGTTCCGGCATTCGGATCTGCCGCACCTCGTGCGCTCTGCCTTGCGGACGAGTGGACTGGCCGCCGCCCGCCTGGAACTGGAGGTCACCGAGTCGGTGTTCCTGGAGGCGACGCCGGCGATCAACGCCACCCTGTCCAGGCTGCGTGAGATGGGCGTGCGCCTGTCCCTGGACGATTTCGGGACCGGCTATTCGAGTCTCAGCTATCTGCGCCGGATCGCCTTCGACAAGATCAAGATCGACCAGAGCTTCGTCCGCGACCTGCCGCACGAGGGCAGCGCCGCCGCGATCGTGCGGGCCATCATCGACATGGCGACGCGCCTCGACATGACGATCACGGCGGAAGGGGTCGAGACGGACGCGCAGCGGATCTGCCTCCTCGACCAGGGATGCCACGAATTCCAGGGCTATCTCTTCAGCAAGCCGCTGCCGGCCGAGCAGGCGGCGGTTCTCGCGCGCAGCCGCAAGTTGCTTCCGACCGCCGTCCAGGCGGCGTGAGGTGCCGTCAGGCGCCGAGGGGCGCCACGCCGGCCGGGCTGGGCTCGCCCGTGACCGCGTGGGGCGACACCTTCGGCCAGTAGGGCAGGAAGCCCTCGACGATGGTGCGCGGGATATCGAGGGGCCGGTAGTGGACGGTATCCACGAACATCAGCGACTGCTCGCCGCGGCCGAGCAGGCCGTTGACCTCGCTGTGGATCTCGTGCGCCAAGGTCACGAATTTCCGGTTGTGGCTCGCGATGGAGATCCGGACGGTGACCGGCTCGAACTCCATGGCCTCCCGCCGGAAGTCGTGATGGAAGGACTTCGTCAGGATGTAGAAGTCCGTCGACTTCAGGTCGAAATCCGGCATGCAGACGTTGAAGAACAATTCGCGCGCCTTGCCGACCCAGCGCACGTAATTGGCGAAATAGACGTTTCCGACCGAATTCGTATCGTCATAGGTCGGAATCAGGCGCAGGACGAACCAGTGGCCGTCGAAGCCGTGGGAGGCGACGGTGTCGGGCCGGTCGTGCGCGACGGGCACGGGCGCCGCCCGCGGCGCCCGCTCCGCCGCCGGAATCAACTGGTCGGCCGGCTGCGTTGCGCGCCATCCGAGGATCTGTGCGATCATCGGCAGGGCACCGATCAGCCCGATGAGCGGCGCGATCGCCAGGAGCGCCCAACTCGGCGCCAGATAGCCGGTGACGAAGATCAGGCACGCCGTCGCCCCGATCATGGCGTTGAGGACCGAGTCGTACCGCCGCGTCGCGCCGAGCGTCTCGCAGACGAGACAGGCCGCCGCGCCGACGAGGAGCGTGGCGAACGGCATCATCAGGTAGAGGAGCGAGAGATTCGCCCAGATCGCCGCCGCCGCGGTGGCGATCGCCGCACCCAGGATCCAGACCGGTGAGGACACGAGTCCCGCCGGCACGAAGGCGAGAAGCGGCGAATTGCTGCGCGCCGTGACCGAGGTCCCGAGCCACCGCGTGGCGTTGTAGAAGCTGTCGATCGTGGTGGCGGCCGCGATCGCCGTCCAGACCACGAAGGCGGCTGTCGCACCCGCCACGGATTCCCGCCCGATCGCCTGCGCCACGGCCGCATAGGCCCCCGGCAGCCCGTCCGACGAGACGACCGGCACGCCGAGCCCCGCCCGCGCGGCGAGCAAGGCATTGAGCGTCAGCAGTCCGAGGAACAGCACGGCGCCGGTGACATAGGCCACCCGCACGGATCCCCCCGAACGCCGGATCTCGAGGGCGCGCTGCCAATGCTGGATGTCCATCCACGGGCCGAGCAGGAAGCCGACCAGGGAGGGCACGACCAGACCGTAGAAGCGCTCGTCGAAGGCGTGGACCGGGACCGTCCAGCCGTCCGGATGCCGGGGCAGGTCAACCAAGAGCAGCGCGCAGGCCGACAGTCCGAGGACCAGGGCGACGCCGTGGATCGTCCGGAGGCCGCGCAGCGGAACCGCATGCGCGATCGAGCAGGCGATGAGGATCAGGGCGACCAGGCCGACCACGGAGTCGCGGCCGAACAGCGGAAGCCACGCATAGGCGGCGAAGCCGAAGATCGTGATGGCGACGGCGAAGAACTGGGCCCCGAGGAACAGGAGGGCGTAGGGACCCTGCACGGACGCGACGATCGTGTCGATGCGCCGCCGGGGAGCGCCGAGCAGCCATCCGAACAGGCCGAGGCCCGTGGCATTCGGCAGAGCGAAGGCAAGAAACCCGAGCCATCCATACGTGAGGGTCACGTGGATCGCGTAGAAAAATCCGAGCCCCCAGAACCACGACAAAGCAATCGTCGGCGCCCAGGTCGCTGAGCGAATGAATTGGGAAGGCATTGTGGCCGCGAGCGCTCCGTACCGAGTGCTGCAATAGCGTATCAGACTCGTTTCGGGAATATGTCCGGCAAAAAAGAAGGCGAATATAAGATCTTTCCTGCACGAAAATGCATCGACCTGTCGACAAGCCGCGGCTGCGGCTCAGCGCGGGCACATTTCCGCTCGCCGCGTCCCGATGGACACGCGTTTGGGCCTCGGGTGCACGACCCGTCGCGGATTCCCGGGCGATTTGCCTATTCGGCGGGCTTCGGGCCGCTGCGAACCAGATCGACGAAATTGGCGATCAGCGGAGCCTTCGGGGCCATCCACAACGCGAAGACGTCGGCGCGGATGGGCGGCCCTTCGAGGGGCCTGTAGACCACGTCCGCATGCGCCAGACGGGCGACGAATTCCGGGATGATGGCGAGGCCGAGCCCCGATGCCACCAAGCTCGTCAACGAGGCCGCCTCGACGGCCTGATAGGTGATGGAGGGGACGAACCCGGCCTCTGCGCAGCAATCCCACAGGTAGTTGGCGAACAGGGAATCCGAGAGCCGCAGGAAGACGAATCGCTCGTCGCGAAGGTCGGAGAGGCGGAGCGCGCCCGTCGCCAAGCGGTGGCCCCTCGGCAGGACGACCCGTACGGTTTCGGTCCACGCGCAGACGCGGACCAGATCGGCATCCTCCGGGGGGCACCGCAGGAAGCTCAGGTCGGTCTGACCGGACTTCAGCATCGCGATCTGCCGATCCGGCGACATCTCGTGGATGCGGAGATCGACCGCCGGATAGGTGCGGGCGAAGTCCCGGAGCGCCGGGCCGAGCGGGCCGGCCAACATCGAGCCGGTCAGGCCGATGTTGATGATGCCGGCGGTGCCCGCGCCGATGGCACGCGCCCGTTCCACCGCTTCGCCGGCCCGCTCCAGAATGGCGAGCGCCTGGACGTGGAAATCGTGGCCGGCCCGGGTCAGCGTCACCCGCCGCGTGGTCCGCTCGAAGAGGGCAGTGCCGACCTCATCCTCCAGGTCGCGGATCTGCTGGCTGAGGGGTGGTTGCGCCACGCCGAGGCTCTCTGCGGCGGCCGTGAAGCTCAGATATTTGGCGACAGCCACGAAATAGCGGAGATGCCGGAGTTCCATCCCGCCATCTATATGCCCCGCCTATCAATTGGAATGAAAAAGATATTTGACGTCTAGATCGGCCGGAACGATTTTGCAGCTCGGCAAATCGAAACGATGCTGCGCGTCACGATCGCCCCGCGCGCCGCCATCGGGCTTCGGTCGCCAGTCCGAGGCTGCCCAGGGGAATTGCGATGCAGCGCGTGTTCGGGTCGCTTTTCGGGCAGGTGGTCGCGGCCCTGGTCCTCGGCGTCCTCGTCGGGCGGCTGTGGCCGGACTTTGCAGTCAGCCTGAAGCCCCTCGGCGACGTCTTCATCAAGCTCATCAAGATGGTCGTCGCGCCGCTGGTGTTCGGTGTCGTGGTGCATGGCATCGTCGGCGCCGGCGATCTGCGGAAGGTTGGGCGCGTCGGCCTCAAATCCCTGATCTACTTCGAGGTGGTGACGACCATCGCGCTCGCGCTCGGGCTGGTCCTCGCCTACGTCTTCGCGCCCGGCCAGGGCATGAACGTCGACCTGGCGAAGCTGGATGCCAATTCGCTCTCCAGCTACACCGATCGGGTCGGACAGGTCACGGGAACCGTCGATTTCTTGATGAAGCTGGTGCCGACGACCTTCGTCGACGCCTTCGCGAAGGGCGACATCCTCCAGGTTTTGCTTCTCGCGATCCTGTTCGGGTCCGGCCTCTCGCTCCTCGGCGAGCGCGGCAAGCCCCTGGCCGACAGCCTGGAGCGCATCACCGAAGTCCTGTTCCGGATCATCGGCTTCATCGTGCGGCTCGCGCCGCTCGGCGTGCTCGGCGCCGTCGCGTTCACGGTCGGCAAGTACGGCGTCGGATCCCTGAAGCAGCTCAGCATGCTGGTCGTGCTGTTCTACGGGGGCGTCGCGGCCTTCGTGATCGTCGTGCTCGGCGGCATCATGCGGCTCGCGGGCTTCAGCATCTTCAAGCTGCTCGCCTATCTGCGCGAGGAACTGACCGTCGTGGCCGGCACCGCATCCTCCGACTGCGTGCTGCCGCAGGTCATGCGCAAGATGGAGCGGCTCGGCATCAAGGAATCGACCGTCGGCCTCGTGATCCCGACCGGCTACTCCTTCAACCTGGATGCCTTCTCGCTCTACCTGACCCTGGCCACGGTGTTCATCGCGCAGGCGACCAACACCGACCTGTCCTTCGGTCATCTGATGCTGATCCTCGGCATCGCCCTTCTGACGTCCAAGGGCGCCCACGGCGTGCCCGGCTCGGCGATCGTGGTACTCGCCGCGACGCTGTCGGCGGTCCCGGAGATCCCGGTGATCGGTCTGGTCCTCGTCCTGTCGGTCGACTGGTTCGTCGGCATCGCCCGTGCCCTGGGAAACCTCATCGGCAATTGCGTGGCGACCGTCGTCATCGCAGCCTGGGAGGGCGATATCGATCGCGCCCAGGCTCACCGGGTCCTGAACGGCGAGGACACGGCCGACACCGCGGCGATCCTCGAGGCCCCCGTCGCGCAGCCGCACACCGCGTGACCGATCCGGGGCAGCCGATTACAGCTTGAAGCCGAATCCCGGAGACCGACCATGAGCGCTGGAGCCTACAACCCCCCGTGCGGCGGCCTGCCCGGCCAGACGGCGCTGATGACCGGCCGCGCCGTTTTCACCGAGGCCTACGCGGTCATCCCCCACGGGGTGATGAGCGACATCGTCACGAGCCTCCTGCCGGGCTGGGAGGGGACCCGGGCCTGGATCCTGGCACGGCCGCTCTCGGGCTTCGCCGAAACCTTCGCCCAGTACCTCATGGAGGTCGCCCCGGGCGGCGGCAGCGAGACTCCCGAGCCGGAGGCTCAGGCGCAGGGCGTGCTGTTCGTGGTCGCGGGCACGGCGAGCCTCACCCTCGACGGCGCCCGGCACGCCCTGCGGCCGGGCAGCTACGCCTATCTCTCCCCCGGCGCGGCCTGGTCCCTGCGCAACGACGGCGACGGGCCCGTGCGCTTCCACTGGATCCGCAAGGCCTACCAGCCGGCGGCGGGGCTGGACGCGCCGCCCTCGTTCGTGACGCACGAATCGGCGGTCGAGCCGACCGGCATGGTCGGCACCGACGGCGCCTGGGCGACCACCCGCTTCGTGGGCTCCGACGATCTGCGCCACGACATGCACGTGAACATCGTCAGCCTGCGGCCGGGCGCCTCGATTCCGTTCGAGGAGACCCACGTGATGGAGCACGGGCTGTTCGTGCTGGAGGGCAAGGCGGTCTACCGACTCAACCGCGACTGGGTCGAGGTCGCGGCGGGCGACTTCATGTGGCTGCGCGCCTTCTGCCCGCAGGCCTGCTACGCGGGCGGGCCCGGCCCGTTCCGCTACCTCCTCTACAAGGACGTCAACCGCCATCCGGCGCTCGCGCCGCGCGGACTCGGCCGTTGAGCGCGGACGCGCGCGGGATCGTCGCCCAGCCTCTGACCGCGGCGGCCTTCGCCCCGTTCGGCACGGTCATCGACGCGGCTGCCGTGGCGCCGCGGCCGATGAATGCCGGGATGGCCCGCCGCTTCCACGATCTCGCCGAGATCGAGGTCGTGGGGGAGGGCGCGCGCGTGGTGATCGGCTTGGTGGAGGCGCAGCCCTATCCGCTGCCGCTGCGCCTCGGCCTGGTGGAGCGGCATCCGCTCGGCGCGCAGGCGTTCCTGCCGCTGAGCGCGGCGCCGTTCCTGGTCGTGGTCTGCCCGGACGAAGAGGGCCGGCCCGGGCGGCCGCAGGCCTTCGTCACCGCGCCCCGCCAGGGAATCTGCTACGCGCGCAACACGTGGCACGGGGTGCTCACGCCCTATGATCAGCCACAGGATTTCGTCGTGGTCGACCGCGGCGGCCCGGGCGTGAACCTCGAGGAACACACCTTCGCCGAGCCCTGGACGGTCCATCTGCCCGGCCTGGACTGAAGGCGGACGCAGACCGCGCCCGTGGCGCGCCGAAACGACGGCGATTCCGTCGCGCAGGCGGTCTCGCGCGGTCGGGACCGCTTTTGGCGGCGCTCGGCGTGTCAGGGGCGCCCAGATGCAATCAATCCCGGGGGTGGGGCCGCGAAAGTCCGTTGACTGGCACCGGTCAGCGGCTATCGAGGCCGCAACGATGGAGTCCGCACCAACGCGGACCCGAGGAAACGCCGGGCCCGCGGGCCCGCACCGGAAAGGCCGCCATGTCCCTGTCCCGCACGCCCCTGTCCCGCCGGCGATTCCTGGCGACCGGATCGACGGCGCTCATCGCCGGCACCGTGGCGGCGCCGCACGTGGCGCGAGCGCAGAAGGCGGAGTTCACCTACAAATACGCCAACAACCTGCCCGACACGCACCCGATGAACATCCGCGCCCGCGAGATGGCGGAGGCGCTCCGCACGGAGACCGGCGGCCGGTTCGACCTCAAGATCTTCCCGACGAGCCAGCTCGGCTCCGACACCGACACGTTGAGCCAGCTGCGCTCGGGCAGCGTCGAGTTCTTCACGATGTCGCCGCTGATCCTCTCGACCCTGGTCCCGAACGCGTCGATCAACGGCATCGGCTACGCCTTCCCGAGCTACGACGCCGTCTGGCCGGCCATGGACGGCGAGCTCGGCGCCTGGGTCCGCCAGCAGATCGCCAAGTCCGGCCTCGTCGCCATGGAGAAGATCTGGGACAACGGCTACCGCCAGACCACCTCGTCGACCCGGCCGATCGCCACGCCCGACGATTTCAAGAGCTTCCGGATCCGCGTCCCGGTCTCGCCGCTCTGGACCTCGATGTTCAAGGCCTTCGACGCCGCGCCCGCCTCGATCAACCTCAACGAGACCTACTCGGCCCTGCAGACCAAGATCGTCGAGGGCCAGGAGAACCCGCTCGCGGTCATCTCCACGACGAAGTTCTACGAGGTGCAGAAGTACTGCTCGCTCACCAATCACATGTGGGACGGGTACTGGTTCCTGGCGAACCGCCGCGCCTGGGAGCGGCTGCCGCCGGATCTGCGCGAGACGGTGGCCCGCCACATCAACGCCGCCGGGATGAAGGAGCGGGCCGACGTCGCCCAGCTCAACGCCAACCTGCAGGCGGAGCTCTCGAAGAACGGCATGGTCTTCAACAAGCCCGATCCGGAGCCCTTCCGCGACAAGCTGCGCAAGGCCGGCTTCTACGCCGAGTGGAAGGGGCGGTACGGCGACGAGGGCTGGTCGCTGCTGGAGAAGGCCTGCGGGAAGCTCACCTGATGAGCGCCGCGGGGGCGCCGCGCGGCGGGGTCGCGCCGTGCTCCCGGCGGGTGATGAACCTCGCGCACTTCCTGCGCCGGGCCGCGCGCCGCTTCCCGGATGCGGTGGGGCTCGCCTGGGGCGCGCGCAGTTGGACCTGGGCCGAGCTCGACGCCCGGGTCGACGCCATGGCGGCGGCGCTCGCCGCCCGCGGCGTGACCAAGGGCGACCGCGTCCTGGTCCAGGCGCGCAACAGCAACCAGCTGTTCGAGTCGATGTTCGTCTGCTTCCGGCTCGGCGCCATCTGGGTGCCGACCAACTTCCGGCAGACGCCGTCGGAGGTCGCGTATCTCGCGAGCGCCAGCGGTGCCTCCGCGCTCATCTGCGGGGCCGGCTTTCCGGACCATGCCGCCGCCGTGCGCGCGGCCTGCCCGGACCTGAACTGCGTCGTCGAGATCGGCGGCACGGCCTTCGGGGCGGATTACGACGCGCTGGTCGCCGAACAACTGGGCCGCGCCGCGCCCGTTTGCGGCGTCGAGCACGACGATCCGTGCTGGTTCTTCTTCACGTCCGGCACGACCGGCCGGCCGAAGGCGGCGGTGCTCACACACGGCCAGATGGCCTTCGTCGTCACCAACCACCTCTGCGACCTGATGCCGGGCACCACCGAGGCCGACGCGTCCCTGGTCGTGGCCCCCCTCTCGCACGGTGCCGGCATCCACCAGCTCGCGCAGGTCGCGGCCGGCACGAAGACGGTGGTCACCGCCGGCGAGCGGCTGGACCCCGAAGAAGTCTGGGCGCTCGTTGAGCGTTGGCGCATCGCGAACCTCTTCACCGTGCCGACCATCGTGAAGCTGCTGACCGAACATCCGGCCGTGGCGGAGCACGATCATTCCAGCCTGCGGCACGTGATCTACGCGGGCGCGCCGATGTACAGGGCGGATCAGCAGCACGCGCTGCGTGTGCTCGGCCCGGTGCTGGTGCAGTATTTCGGCCTCGGCGAGGTGACCGGCAACATCACCGTGCTGCCGCCCCGCCTGCACGCGGCCGAGGACGGCCCCGATGTGAAGGTCGGCACCTGCGGCGTCGAACGCACGGGCATGCAGGTCCAGATCCAGGACGCGGAGGGGCGCGAATTGCCGCCCGGTGAGACCGGCGAGATCTGTGTCTGCGGCCCGGCCGTCTTCGCGGGCTACTACGACAACCCGGAGGCCAACGCGGCGGCGTTCCGCGACGGCTGGTTCCGGACCGGGGACCTCGGCCATTGCGACGCGGAAGGCTTCCTGTTCATCACCGGCCGCGCCTCGGACATGTACATCTCGGGCGGCTCGAACGTGTATCCGCGCGAGATCGAGGAGAAGCTCCTGACGCATCCGGCGATCTCCGAGGCCGCGATCCTGGGCGTGCCCGACCGCGCCTGGGGCGAAGTCGGTGTTGCGGTCTGCGTCGCGCGTCCCGGGGCGTCGGTGGAAGAGGGGGAATTGATCGCGTGGTTGTCCGCCGCGGTCGCCCGCTACAAGCTGCCCCGGCGTGTGTTCTTCTGGGAAGCCCTTCCGAAATCCGGCTACGGCAAGGTGACGAAGCGCGCGATCCGCGCGGAACTCGAGTCGCGCGGTGATCTGCCCCTCGAAAAGCCGGCCCAGGCGTCGGATCGGTAGACGTCTGGCGGACGGCTCTCACGGCATCGTCGCGCGCGCGGCGACGCAGATCGGCGTCGCGGGAGATCGGCGGCCGTGGCACCGCTGGATCGCTTCGCTGCCCGCGGAGACGTCCAGACCCACCACAGTGCAGCTTGCGCATTGAGCGGGCTGCGCAGACCGCACTGCACACGTCGCCGAGATCGCCACACCGTCCTGATTCCGGCGTCTGTTAACGTCCCATCCCGAAAGCATGTTTTCGCTGCATGACAGCCCGAACGCGCAGCCTCTGACACGCGCTCGCAAACCGGCTCATATTGCATCGCAACACGCCGGGCGCCCCGCCCGGGCATGACCGGGATCGGGTACGATGACCACCCTCGCGAATCTCGTCGGCTTCCGCACCCAGAGCGGCGCGCCGCTCCTCGCGCAGATCGCCGGGCGCTTCGGCGTCGCGATGCGCCGCGCCGCGGCCGGGCGCTACGCCGAGCAGCGCGACCGCATCGTGCGCACCGGCGGCGCCGGCATGATCTGAGTCCTCAGGCGCGTCTCAGCGCAGGCGCGCCCGTGCAGTCTCCGCCACCGCCTCCGCGGTGATGCCGAAATGGCGGAACAGGTCTTCCGGCGCTCCCGAGGCGCCGAAGCCGGTCATGCCGACGAAGCCGCCATCCTCGCCGATCCAGCGGTCCCAGCCGAAGCGAAGAGCGGCTTCGACCGCCACCCGCACGGTATCGCGGGGAATGACGCTCGCGCGATACGCGGCATCCTGCGCGGCGAAGGCTTCCCAGGAGGGCATGGAGACGACGGCGGTCGGCACACCCTCGGCCTGCAGCATCGCGCGGGCCGTAAGCGCCAGCGCGACCTCCGAGCCGGTCCCGATCAGCGTCACCCGCCGGGGACCCGAGGCCTCCGCCAGAACGTAGGCGCCCCGCGCGCTCCGGTTCTCCTCGATGCCCGGCCCGCGGAGTGCCGGCAGAGCCTGGCGCGAGCAGACGAGCGATGTCGGGCCGGTCCGGTTGGCCAGGGCCATCTCCCAGCATTCGGCGGTCTCGACCGCGTCGGCCGGGCGCAGCACCAGCATGTTGGGGATGGCCCGCAGGGACGCGAGGTACTCGACCGGCTGATGGGTCGGTCCGTTGCGGCCGATGGCGATCGAATCGTGGCTGTAGACGGTGATGACCGGCAGGTTCATCAGCGCCGCCATGCGCAGGGACGGCCGCATATAGTCGGAGAAGACCAGATAGGTCGCGCCTACCGGCACCAGCCCGCGATGGGCCGCGATGCCGTTCATCATCGCGCCCATCGCGTGCTCGCGGATGCCGTAATGCAGGTAGCGGCCCGACCGGTCCTGGGCCGTGAAGGCGTGGAGCGCGCCCTTGTGCTTCGTCGGCCCCTCCAGATCCGGGGCACCCGAGAACAGTTCGGGCATGCCGTCGGACAGGGCGGCGACGATCTCGGCGGAGACCTCGATGCTGGGCCGCGCCGCCCCGGCCTCGGCGAAGCGGTCGCGCAACCCGCGGAGCGGCGCATGCCAGCCCTCAGGAAGGCGGGCGTCGGAAACACGGTCGAATTCCGCCCGCACTTCGGCCGGCAGGGCGTCCCGGCGCCTCGTCCAGGCGGTGTAGCCGTCGCGGTTGCGGCCGGAAACGCCGGCCTGCCACGCCGCGGCGACATCGTCGGGCACGGTGAAGGGCGGGTGATCCCACCCCCGGGCGGCCCGCGCTTCGGCGCAGTCGCTGGCGAGCACGCGCCCGCCATGGGCGCCGCGCTGGCCTTCGAGGCGCGGCAGGCCCCGCCCGATCACGGTGCGGCAGGCGATCAGGGTCGGGCGCGGGTCGCCCTGGGCGAGCCGGATCGCCGCCGAGACCGCCTCAACGTCGTGCCCGTCGGCGTCGATCACCTGCCAGTCGGCGGCGCGGAAGCGCGCGCGGACGTCCTCCGAGATGGACAGGTCGGTGGCGCCGTCGTCGGTGATGCGGTTGTCGTCCCACAGGAAGGTGAGCTTTCCCAGGCGCAAATGGCCGGCCAGCGAGATCACCTCGTGGGCGATGCCTTCCTGCAGGCAGCCGTCGCCAACCAGGGCGTAGGTGCGGTGATCCACCAGATCGGAGCCGAAGGTCGCCGCGAGCCTGGCCTCGGCCACCGCCATGCCGACGGCGTTGGCGATGCCCTGTCCGAGCGGGCCGGTGGTCGCCTCGATCCCGAGTTCCGGGGCGATTTCCGGATGGCCGTGGGTGTGGGCGCCGAGCTCGCGGAACCGCCGGATCTGCTCCATCGGCAGGCCTTCATAGCCGGCGAGATGGAGGGCCGCGTAGAGCAGCATGGAGCCGTGGCCGTTCGAGAGGACGAAGCGGTCGCGGTCGGGCCAGACCGGGTCGGCGGGGTTGCAGCGCAGATGGCGGGTGAACAGCGCCACGGCGATCTCGGCGCAGCCGAGGGGCGCGCCGGGATGCCCGTCCCCAACCCGCTCGATGGCGTCGAGGGCGAGGAAGCGGATCGCGTCGGCCATCCGGGCCGTGAGCAGGGCATCGGGCGTGTCGGGCATGGGTCTGGCTCGGGCGGTGCGAATTTTCGGCGCGCGAAGGCCGCCCGGGCGGCACCGCGGCGGCCCGGGATGGATCTCGGTCTGTGTTCTGACCCGCCGTCCCGCGCCGATCCGGCATCCGCCGGGGCGCAGAGCCTTCAGGTTCGCGCAGGCGCCTTCAGAGGAAGCCGATCGAGAACCAGGGGACGAGGATGATGGCGAGGAGGCCGATCAGCAGGGCCACGATGTAGCCGACGATCGGGCGCATCCCGGCGTCGGGGTGGATCCGGCTGATCGCGCAGGCCGCGTAGTAGCCGACGCCGAAGGGCGGGGCGAACAGGCCGATGCCCATCGCGAGGATCACCACCATGGCGTAGTGGACCTCGTGGACGCCCACCGCCCGTGCGATCGGGAACAGCAGCGGCCCGAAGAGGACGATGGCCGGGATGCCCTCCAGCACCGAGCCCAGGATGATGAAGGCGACGGCCGAGACGAACAGGAAGCCGAGGGCTCCGCCGGGCAGACTTTTCATCACCTCGGCGAGCGTTTGCGAGAAGCCCGACTGCGTCAGCGCCCAGGCCATGCCGGTGGCCGCCCCGATGATCAGCAGGATCGCCCCCGACAGGGTCGCGGTGGTCACCAGCATCGGGTAGAGCCGCCGCCAGTCGAACTGGCGGTAGATCAGCAGGCCCGCGAGCGCCGCGTAGACGATGCCGATGGTCGAAACCTCCGTGGCGGTGGCGATGCCCTCGACCACGGCGAAGCGGATCACGAAGGGCAGCGCCAGGGCCGGGATCGCCACCAGGAAGGCGCGACCGATGATCCGCCCGGACGGCCGGGCGACGTGGCTCAGGTCCTCCCGGCGGTAGCGCCACCAGACCAGCGCGCACAAAGTCACGGCGAGGACGAGGCCCGGCAGGAGGCCGCCGGTGAACAGGGCGGTGATCGATACGCCGGTGACCGAGCCGATGGTGATCAGCACGATCGAGGGCGGGATCGTCTCGGTCTGTGCGCCCGTGGTGGCGAGAAGGGCCACGAGGTCACCCTCCTTGGCGCCGCGGGCCTTCATCTCCGGGAACAGCACGGGCGCCACCGCCGCCATGTCGGCGGCCTTCGAACCGGAGATGCCCGAGACGAGGTACATCGCACCGACCAGCACGTAGTGCAGGCCGCCGCGGACGTGGCCGAGCAGCGAGGCCAGGAACCCCACCATGGCGCGGGCCATGCCGGTCATCTCGATCAGGAGGCCGAGGAAGACGAAGAGCGGCACCGCGAGCAGGATCAGGTGGCTCATGCCCTCGTCCATGCGGCCGACCACCACCATGGAGGGCGCGTCGGTGGTGAGCGTGATGTAGGCGAAGGTCGAGAGGCCGAACGCGAAGGCGATCGGCACCCCCGAGAAGACCAGGGCGCCGACGCCGAGGACGAAGAACAGCAGCAGGTTGAGATTGCCGAGGTCCCTCAGCCAGGGTTGTAGCGCCAAGAGGCCGGCGGCGACTCCGCCGCCCAGCACGAGCGCCCCCGCGGTCAGCCGCCAATCGGCGGATTCCAGGAGGCGGATCACCGCGACCACGAGCATGAGGCCGAGGCCGATCGGCAGGGCGGCGGCGCGCCAAGCGTTGTTCAGCTCCAGCGCCGGCGTCTGGACGAAGGTCTCCTCGCTGGCGAACTCGAAGGCCGGTTCCAGCAGCAGGGCCACGAAGATCAGGCCGGCCACCAGCGCCACCGTCTCCAGGAAGGCGCGCAGGCGCGGGCCGCTCATCGCCACGAAGGCGGTCATGCGCATGTGCTCGGCGCGCCGGAAGGCGACCACGGCGCCCAGCATGGCGAGCCACAGGAACAGGATCGAGGCGA
This sequence comes from Methylobacterium sp. 092160098-2, assembly GCF_028920805.1. Classification (NCBI taxonomy): domain Bacteria; kingdom Pseudomonadati; phylum Pseudomonadota; class Alphaproteobacteria; order Hyphomicrobiales; family Methylobacteriaceae; genus Methylobacterium; species Methylobacterium sp. 092160098-2. The sequence goes on from NZ_JAQPZJ010000001.1 coordinate 3,686,811, forward strand.
GTTCGTCCGACCAGACGAGGGGTTCGCGGAACACGTAGCGGCTCACCACGCCGCCGAGCAGCACCGCGATCTCGGCCAGGACGAGCAGCGCCGCGGGGATCTCCACGAGATAGCCGAGCCCGGCATCGAGCCGACGCAGCCAGCTTCCGGCGCGCAGGGGCGGACCGGACAACTCTACCCCTGCCGTCGTCTCGACAGCCGCAATATCGATCTGCATGGCGCCCTCCCGTCGGAACCGCTCCCGATGCCGCTGCCGGCGGGAACGTCTCCGAGTGCGTCTTCGCGTGTTTCTTGTGGTGCGTCTCGGCGCGCCTTCGTTCTCCGATACCGTTACCCGATCCGGCGGAAAGCGCGTCAGGTCAGTTTGCCCGACACGTCCTCAAGATGCGACCACGCCACGTCGCCGTACTTGGTTTTCCAGTCCTTGTAGAAGCTCGTCCGCCCCAGGGCCGCGCGGAATTGCGCGCGGTCGACGTCGATGAAGGTGATGCCCTTCGCGGCCAGGCTCTCCCGGAGGGAGACGCTGAGCTTGGCGACGTCGGCCCGCTGGGCGTCGGCCGACCGGTCGAGTTCCCGCGAGACGATGGTGCGCAGATCCTCGGGCAGGCGCTGCCAGGCCCGCTTGTTGCCGAGGATCCAGTAGCCGTCCCAGACATGGCCGGTCAGGCTGCAGGATTTCTGCACCTCGTACAGCCGGGTCGTGGCCGTGATGGCGAGCGGGTTCTCCTGGCCCTCGACCACCTTGGTCTGGAGAGAGGAGTACAGCTCGTTGAAATTGATCGGCGCCGCGCCAGCGTCGAAGGCCTTGAACAGCGAGGTGAGCATCGGCGCGGGCGGGACGCGGATCTTGAAGCCCTTCAGATCCTCCGGCGTCCGGATCTCGCGGGTCGAGGAGGTGATCTGCCGGAATCCGTTGTCCCAGACCTTCGACACGGTCAGGATCGGCGTCTTGGCGATCTCGGACCGGACATAGGTGCCGAGGCCTCCGTCCATCGCCGACCAGACGGCGTCGTAATCCTTGAACGCGAAGCCGGTGTTGGGCAGGCTCGCGGCGGGCACGAAGGTGGCGAGGATCGAGGTCGCGAGGTTGAAGAACTCGACGCTGCCGTTGCGGACCTGCGCCAGCAGGTCGGTGTCCGAGCCGAGCTGGTTGGCGGGGAACAGCTTGATCTCCAGGCGGCCGTTGGTGGCCTCGCGGATCCGGTCGAGGGCCTCCTGGGCCCGGATGTTGACCGGATGGGTCGGGTCCTGGCCGCTGGCGAGCTTGTAGGTGAACTCGGCAGCCTGCCCGCGCCGGGTGAGGATGCCGAAGGCCGGTAATGCGGCCGCGCCCACGAGCAGGCTGCGGCGACTGAGACGGGTGTCGCGCATGGTTTCACTCCCTGGGTGGTCCAGGCCGCCCGATCCCCGCCGTTGACCGTCGGTGGAGCGTGCGACCCGCATTGCTGTCCGGGGCGGCGGGTGCGGACCCGGCGCCGTCGTCGCGCGCCCTGCGCGGCGCGTCAGGCGCCGTCGCCGTTGAGCAGGCGGTAGGCGCGGATCACCTGGCTGTCGTCGGCGGCGCCGTCGCCGCGCCCGGAGGTCGAGACGAATAGCTGATGGGCGAGCGCCGCGAGCGGCAGCGCCGCCCCGGCGCCGCGGCCGGCCTCCAGCACGATGCCGAGGTCCTTCACGAAGATGTCGACCGCGCTGGTGACCCGCGGTTCGTCCTCCAGCATCCGGGGGCCGCGGTCCCGCAGCATCCAGCTCGCGGCGGAGGAGCCCGTGAGGATCTCAAGGACCACGTCGCGGTCGACGCCGACGCGCCCGGCGAGGGCCAGCGCCTCGGCGGCGGCGGCGATATGCACGCCGCACAGGAGCTGATTGACGGCCTTGACGGTGGCGCCCTGTCCGGGCCGCTCGCCGACATGGAAGATCCGGTCGCCCAGGGCCTCCAGCACCGGCCTCAGCGCGACCAGCGTCTCCGCGGGCGCCGCCGCCATGATCGTGAGCGTGCCGGCTTGCGCGCCGACGACGCCGCCCGAGACCGGCGCGTCGACGAAGCGGCGGCCGGTCGCCGCCACGCGCTCGGCGAGGTGCTCCACCGCTTTCGGCGGACAGGTGGCCATCAGGACCACGATGCCGTCCGGTTCCATTGCGTCGAGGGCGCCCTGGGCGAACAGCACGTCCTCGGCCTGCGCGGCGTTCACCACCATGAGGAGGAGCGCGTCGCTGCCCTGGGCGACAGCGGCCGGCGTTTCGGCCGCAACTCCGCCGGCCGCTGCGAAGGCCGCGCGGCTCTCGGGCCGCAGATCGTAGCCGCGGACCGCGAAACCTGCCGCGACCAGGTTGGTCGCCATCGGCAGGCCCATGGCGCCGAGGCCGACGAGGGCGATGCGGGTCAGAGCCATGCGCGGATGCTCCGCGCCATCGCGGCGGCCGAGATGCCGTAGCGGTCGTGGAGCGTCGGCAAGGCGCCGGCATCGAGGAATTCGTCCGGCAGGCCGATCTGGCGGAAGCCGCGGCCCGGCATCACGCCGTTGCGCATCAGGAGACCGGCCACCGCCTCGCCGAGGCCGCCGATCACGCTGTGGTTCTCGGCCACCACCACGAGCCGGCCGCCGCGCGCGGCCTCATGCAGAATCGTCGCCGTGTCGAGGGGCTTGATCGTCGGCACGTGGAGCACCGCCACGTCGACCCGGTCGTCGCGCAGGGCCTCGGCGACCTCCAGGGCGCGCATGGTCATCAGGCCCGACGCAATCACCAGGACGTCGCGGCCGTCGCGGATCGTCTTGGCCTTCCCAAACTCGAACCGGTAGCCGTACTCGTCGAGCACCAGGGGCACGTTCCCGCGCAGGAGCCGCAGGTAGACCGGCCCCTTGTGGGCCGCCATGGCGGGGACGACCTGCTCGGTTTCGTGGGCGTCGCAGGGGTCGATGATCGTGAGGTTCGGCATCCCGCGGAAGATCGCGAGATCCTCCGTCGCCTGGTGGCTCGGGCCGTAGCCGGTGGTCAGGCCGGGCAGGGCGCAGGCGATCTTGACGTCGAGATTCTCCTCCGCGATCGCGAGGCAGATGAAGTCGTAGGCGCGCCGCGCCGCGAAGACCGCGTAGGTGGTGGCGAAGGGCGTGAACCCCTCACGAGCCAAGCCCGCGGCGGCGCTCATGAGGAGCTGCTCGGCCATCCCCATCTGGTAGAACCGCTCGGGATGGGCCTGCGCGAAGATGTGCAGGTCCGTGTATTTCGACAGGTCCGCCGAGAGGCCGACGATGTCGGGCCGGGTCTCGGCGAGCTCGACCAGGGCGTGGCCGAAGGGCGCGGCCTTCGTGCGCTGTCCGGGGGCGGCGAGCGAGGCGATCATCGCCGAGGTCTTGGCGCCGCCGCCGGTGCGGGGGGCGGGCTTCTCGTATTTGGAGCGTCTCACCGCACCCTCCCTTCATCCAGGATCGCCAGGGCCCGCTGCCACTCGTCCGGCTCGACCCGCAGGAAGTGGTTGCGCTCGCGCGCCTCGAGGAACGGCACGCCCTTCGCCATGCGGGTGTCGCAGATGATGATCCGGGGCTGCGGTCCCGGATGGTGGCGCGCAGCGTCGAAGGCCCGGACCAGCGCGTCGATATCGTTGCCGTCGACCCGCTGCACGAACCAGTTGAAGGCCTCGAACTTCGGCGCCAGCGGCTCGAAATCGAGCACCCCGTGCGAGGCGCCGTCCGCCTGCATGCCGTTCACGTCGACGAGGCCGATCAGGTTGTCGAGCTTGAACGAGCCGGCCGACATCGCCGCCTCCCAGGTCGAGCCCTCGTCGAGTTCGCCGTCGGAGAACAGGTTGTAGATGAAGCTGTTCGAGTTCTTCCGCTTCAGCCCCAGCGCCATGCCGACCGCGATGCCGAGCCCGTGGCCGAGCGACCCGCCGGTGATCTCCATGCCGGGCGTGTAGGCGGCCATGCCGGACATCGGCAGGCGGCTGTCGTCGCCGCCGTAGCTCGTCAACTCGTCCTCGGGGAGGATCTCCGCCTCGATCAGGGCGGCGTAGAGGGCGATGGCGTAGTGGCCGATCGACAGCAGGAAGCGGTCGCGGCCTTCCCATTCGGGATCCTCGGGCCGGTAGGTCAGCGCGTGGAAGTAGCTCACCGCCAGAACGTCGGCGATGCCGAGCGCCTGGGCGATGTAGCCCTGGCCCTGGACCTCGCCCATGCGCAGGGCGTGGCGGCGGATGCGGTAGGCGCGCTCGCTCAGCGGCACGTTGGAGCCGGCGCGCGGCCGCTCGGTCGGGACGTCGATCGCCATGGCGACCTCCTCAGTGGATCAGCATGCCGCCGTTCACGTCGATCACCGCGCCGGTGATGTACGTGGACAGGTCGGAGGCGAGGAACAGGCAGGCATTGGCGACGTCGTCCGCCACGCCGAGGCGCCCCAGCGGGATGCCCTTGGCGATCTCGACCTTGAGCTCGGGCGTGAGCTTGCCGCCGGTGATGTCGGTCTGGATCAGGCCGGGGGTCACCGAGTTCACCCGCACGCCGTCCGGACCCAGCTCCCGGGCCATGGCCTTGGCGAGGCCCAGCACACCGCCCTTGGCGGCGCTGTAATGCGGGCCGCCGAAGATGCCGCCGCCCCGCTGGGCCGAGACCGACGACATGCACACGATCGCGCCGGAGCCCTGGCCGCGCATCGCCGGGATCACGGCCTGGCTCATGTAGAGCGTGCCGCGCAGGTTCACGTCGGTAACCGCGTCGTAGTTCTCCGGCCCGATCTCCATGATCTTCAGGGGCTGGGTGATGCCGGCATTGTTGACCAGCACGTCGATGCGCCCAAGGCGGCCGATAATCTCCTCCGCCGCCGTCGAGCAGGCCGCCCGGTCGGTGACGTTGCAGGCGAGGCCGATATGGCCCGGGCCGATGTCGCGGGCGGCAGCCTCGGCCTGGCCCGCATCGAGGTCGAGAACGGCGACGCGGGCGCCGTGGCTTGCGAAGAGCCGTGCGGTGGCTTTGCCGATGCCGCGGGCGGAGGCCGCCCCAGTGATGACGCACACCCGGTCGTTCAACAGCATGGATCCCTCCCGGCGACCCGCGACAGCGCGGGATCGGACCTGTCGTCGCGACGGAAGGGGCGTCCGGCCGGCGGCTGCGATTCCAGGGACGGAGCCCTTGGATCGAGCGGCCTGCGGCGTCGTCTCCTCCCGCCTGTTTTGTTGCGACGAGAGTGCCGACGCGCTGCCTCCGCGACAAACGCGGAATTTGCACACGAAGGTGAATCCCAGTCACCTGTCGCCGCGTCAGGCGAGGTCGGGACTCAGCGTGATCCCGAGTTCCTCGGCCAGCCACCGCGCGAAGACCCGCAGCGGGGCGCGCCGGCGCACATCGGCGGGGCAGACGAAGTGATGACCGACGTAGCTGATGTCCTGAAACCGTCCGGCCAGCGGCGCGACGAGGCGGCCGGCCGCGACCTCGCGCTCGGCGAGGCGGGTGGATTCCAGGGCGACACCGAGCCCGTCGGCGGCAGCAGCCAGGGCCAGGAAGCTCCGATCGAAGCGGATGCCCGCGTTCGGCTGCGCGGCAAGCTGATTCCGCTCGAACCAGTGCGTCCAGCGCACCTGCTTGTTGTCGCTTTGGATCAGGGTATGCGCCAGGAGGTCGGCCGGCTCGCGGATCAGGGCGGCCCGCGCAGGATCGCAGAGCGGCGTCACCGTCTCCGGGCCCAGCGGCATGCGCACCAGACCTTCCCCGCGGGGCGGTCCGTAGACGATGTCGGCGTCGAATTCGTCGGTGATGAAGCGGGCGTAATCCATGCCGGCGGCGAGGCGGACCTCGAAGCCCGGATGGGCACTGAGGAACCGGGCGAGGCGCGGGGCGAGCCACTGCGCGGCGAAGCTCGGCGCGCAGTGCAGCCTGAGCAGCTGCGGCCCGCGATTCGCCACGAGGTCGAAGCCGCGGTTGAGCTCCGCGAAGGCGCGCCCGACATGATCGCTCAACGCCTCACCGGCGGGCGTCGGCACGATGCCCTGCCCGACGCGCTCGAACAGAACGACGCCCAGGGCTTCCTCCATCTTGCGGAGGGCGTGACTGACCGCGCTCGGGGACAGGTTCAATTCGCCGGCTGCGGCTTTGAACGAGCGTCGCCGGGCAGCGGCCTCAAAGATCCGGATCGCGGAGAGGGGGACGGGTGGCCTCATCCCGAGCAGAATGGGCTTTGGTCCCCGATCCTGGCAATGGTGCCAATCTCGCGGGCAGGCTGCGGCCCGGCGCGCGACGCCGCAGCGGCGCGACGATCAAGTCGACCGTCAGCGATGGATACGCACCGGCGCGACCGCCATCCCATCGGACCGTGCCCGGCCGCCGTGACGATCGGTATCCTCGTGAGCGCCGCGCCACGCGATCGAGATGCCCGCGAAAATGGCCGCTGAACTGGCCGCGAGGGGCACGAGGATCAGCGCGGCCAGACCGCTGACCGGCGCGAGAATCGCCGCCGTCGCGAGTCCACCGGCGATCGCCGCCGCAATCAACACGATCATCGGAGCCTCGCCCGATCGACGTGGCCTGGATCATGTGCCGGGCCATGGCAGGATGATCCTGCCGTGAGGATTAAAAATTCGTTACCCGAAGAACTCCGCGATTCGCTGATCTTCCCGACGATCTTGCCCGTCGCGCGCCGATCGTGTCGTCTGAAGACGTCGTGCAGCATGGTCAGCGATGGGCGTCCGAGCCTCCCGGATGAACGGCCGCACGGAGAAGACCGATCGGTCAACGTCCGCACGCGATGCGCGCGTTTGAGGCCATCGACGACATCGCAGCCGAAAGGCCCGGATCAGGCGCCGATTTCGCTTGGAATAGATTTCGCCGATTGCGGAGGGCGCCCGGGCCGACAGAATCCGTTCAGAGGCGGGGACGGCGAAGGGCTGTGGCTGCGTCCTCAATGACCCTGCGCGATCCAGCCGAGCACTGTGGCGCAGCGCTCGGCCTGCCAGCGGGTCAGACCAGAGGCCACGACCGCGCCATTCCGATAGACCACGAAGGTCCCGTCATCGGTTGCACGGATCTTGATGGACGCCATCAGTGAGCTCCCGACGTCAGCATCTGAAGCTGGACCAGTCCGGCTGGGGTGATCTGCCAGACGGCGACCGTACCCTCCGAATCCCCGCAATGGTCGACCCGTCGGAGATGACCGGTGCTTTCGAGCGCGAGGAGCCGGCTGTGGTCGCCGGGCCAGGACGCGTTCGCCTGTCTGCAGACCGCAATCCGGTGTCCCACAGTCTCGGCTGCTCGGATGAGAAGGCGGCGCTCGTGATTCACCAGCATCGGCGCTCCGGCTCGGATCGATCCGTATGAACTGCGTAGAGGCTGGCGCATATGGTCAAGCTTGGCAAGCCTGCGGGCGTATCGCGCTTTGGATCACGCCGATCGGTCCGTCGGCTTCGATGCTGTGCGAGCGCCGGGTTCAGGGTGCCGTGCACGGGCCGACGGAGACCTTCGCCACCTGGAGCGGATGGCGATGGCAGGTGCAACCGGGACCGTGCGGGATCGCGGGATCGCGATGTGGATTGCGGCCGAAGCCGCGGACATGCCGGGTCCGGGCTCGATGGGCGGTTGGCCGTTGCGAGAGCGGACGGAGCGGATCCGCATCTCGTCCGTCCGGTCAATCCACCCGATCGCGCCCAAACGAAAACGGCCGGCCAGGAACCCTGGCCGGCCGTCGTTTCGAACCGCGTGCCGCTTAGCGCAGGAGCTGGAGGACGCCCTGCTGCGCTGAGTTGGCCAGGGACAGGGCGGAGATGCCCATCGACTGCCGGGTCGACAGCGCCTGGGAATTGGCCGCTTCCTGGTTCAGATCGGCGTTGGTCAGGTTGGCCGAGCCGGTCTGCAGCACGTTGATCAGCTGCTTGGAGAAGTCCTGGCGGTTCTGCACGACCGACAGGTTCGAGCCGAGCGCGCTCGCCGCGGAGCTCAGCGTGTTGCCGGCGCTCGTCAGGGTCGACAGGGTCTTGTTGACGTCCGAGTTCAACAGGAAGTTGCCGAGGCCGTTCTGGCTGGACGTGCTGTTCGAGTTGGTGATCGACGACAAGCCCAGGCCGCTGGCCGTGGCATCCACCGAGGCGACGTTCAGGGTCGAGCTGCCGGTGTCGTTGAACTTGATGTTCATGTCATTGCCCTTGCCGGCAATGAGGTTGACGCCGTTGTAGCTGGCATCGCCGGCGAGCTGCGTGATCTGGTTGAGCAGGTTGTTGTACTGGCTCGCCAGAGAAGCGCGCTGCGACACGCCGGAGACCGAGAGGTCGCTGGAGACGACGGTGGTGGCGGCGGTGCCGTAGGTCGAGGCGGTGGTGCTCGATCCGGTGAAGCCGAGCGCCGTCTGGCTGCCGGAGTTCTGAAACTCCACGTCGGCCTGGGCGTTCAGGACGATCTTCGTGCCGGTGCTGTCGACCGAGAAGATCGCGCCCGCGCCGAACGAGCCGCTGGACGAGGTCGACGCCGAGCTGACCGCCGAGTTCAGGGCCGCGACGGTGGCGCTGATGCTCGACGAGGCGGCGACGTTGGCCGACACGGAGGTGCCGTTGATGGTCAGGAGCACCGTCTGGGAGGCGGTGCTGGCGCTGTAGGCGTTGGCGGCGGTTCCGGTGGTGGAGAGCTGGGTCGAGAGGGCCTGGTTGGCGATGGACTTGGCCTGATCGACCAGCTTCTGGATCGAGGTGATGCCCTGGTTGGCGGCCTGGATCGACTGGACGCCGTTGGAGATGCCGTCGAGCAGGGTGTTCAGGCTCGAGGACCGGGCGTCGAGGGACTGGGAGGTGAAGAAGTTGGTCGGGTTGTCGAGGGCGGAGTTCACCGTCTTGCCGGTGGCGAGGCGGTTCTGCGTGGTCGCCATCAGCTGGGCGGTATCCTGCAGGGAGAGCAGGTTCTGACGCGTGGCGGCCGACAGGGTGATGGAGGACATGGGTCGTATCTTTCTGATTTGATGCGCCCGTTTCTCGGGCACGCCAGTAATCGCGCTCCAGATGTTTCGTGGGGGTTAATCCGATTGTCGACACTCAAGTCGACCGAAGTGATCCTTAATGAATCGCCATCGAAATCCATTAAGTATTGATGGAAGACGGCGCCGTTCAAGATCCATTAACCATCCGCGGCCATAACCGACGGCGCTCGCCAATTCTGTGGTGCCTGCCCGGCCGGTCTCGATCCGGCGTGGCAGGCGAAGGGAAATGGGGCACACTCTAGTACGGAGCTCAACTGTGATCGCTCAAGCGTCCGGTGATGTTGGCGACCCGGCCCCCTCCGCGCCGACGAAATTTCCCCATGTGGCAATCGCGATCCCCTGCGGGACCATGGTCCACGCGGATTTCGCCGTCAGCCTCGGATCCATGATGCATTCCCTCGGCGAGATGCCGATGTCGATCGTGGTCGGGAAATCATCGATCGTCGCCGACGCGCGAAACCTGGGCCTGGAATACGCGCAGAAACACAATGCGGAATACGTCCTGTTCATCGACAGCGACATGACCTTCCCGAAGGACGCCCTGCTCAAACTGCTGGTGCGGCAGGTCGACATCATCGGCGCGACCTATTCCCGGCGCACGGCGCCCTTCCATTTCCTCGGCGAAATCCTGCCGGAGCAGCCGGCCGACGCCCCCAAGGGCCTGCTGGAGATGGCTCGGATCCCCACCGGCTTCCTGCTGATCAAATCGACCGTCTTCGAAAGCCTCAAGCGGCCGTATTTCCGGTTCCGCGTCGATGAGGAGGCCGGGGTGAACATCGGCGAGGACTTCGACTTCAGCGACCGAGTCCGTGCGGCCGGCTACCGGATCTGGTGCGATCCGTATCTGAGCAAGGAACTCGGACATATCGGCGAACAGTCCTTCAAGCTCTGAGTGACGGCCGGCAATTCGATCGGCCGCGACGCAACTGCGCGCCGCGTTTCCGCGAGCTGCGCTTCAAACGATGAGGCCTGGGAATGCGGATTGCGATCATCACGCCGTCCCGGATGAAACCTTCGACTCTGGCCGGCAAATCCGGCCAGTACTTCTTGGAACACGCGGTCGAGAGCGCGAACAGCCAGGAAATCGATAGGCCGGCGACGATCCATTTCTTCGTCGGGACCGACCCCGAGACCGAGATCCCGGCGCGGCTCGCCGCGCATCCGCAGATCACTTTCGTGCGCGGCGAGCGCAAGGGGCAGATCCCCGCCCTGAACGCGGCCATCCGGGCCGTCGATGAAAGCTGGGACTTCGTCGGCTTCCTGGAGGACGACGACCATTGGCTGCCGCCCTATCTCGGTTTCGCGCTCCGGACCCTGGACAGCTTCGATTTCGTCTCCTCGACCCAGGTCGAGACGGACGAGGCCGGCGAGGTCGTCCGGATCAACGACTTCCCGACGCCGTCGGGCTGGCTGATGCGTCGGTCCACCTTCGCGCAGGTCGGCGCGATCAACCCCGCCTCGAAATGGCATTACGACAACGAATGGCTCGGCCGCCTCGCCGAGACCGGCCTGCGCCGCGCCCACCTCGTCGAGGCGACGGCGCCCGGCACTCTCGAGAACGCCGTTCAGGTCCGCCCGTGGCTCGCCAACGTGCTTCGGTTCGGCGGCCCCAACACGCACCTCGTGCGCCACGGCTTCATCCTGCCGCTGGTGTGCCGCCTGGTGCATCCCGGCTCCGGAACCTCGGATGTCGGACAGGGCGGGACGTCGAAAGTCGAGAGCGACGCCGAGTATCAGCGGCTGATCGACCGCTTCGGCCGCATCCCCTGGTGACAGGGCGGCCCTGTCCGCCGTTCGAACTCCCGCAAGGCCTGGATCGGGGCCCGCCCGCTTCGGAAAGGGCGTGAATGCCCGACCGTGCGCGTCCTAGGCGGGTCGCGTCTGAGCGCGCCCGCGGACGGCCTGCTGGAATGCGGAGAACACCCTGCGCATCTGCGGCAGCTTGTAGGGAAACAGGTCCACGGGATCCATGTCGTGGACGACCATCCCGGTATCCGCCTCGAAGATCAGCAGCCGGCCGTCCGAGCTCTCCGCGCAATCGAGGATCAGGTAATCGAGCCCGATCCTTCGGTGGATCTCGGCGAACGCGGCGCGATGGCGCTGCGCGAACGCGGCGTCGAACGTGGCCATGGCGGTGGCCTCCGCCGTCCGCTTCTCGGCATCCTCGAGCATTCCAGCGTTGAGGTAATGAATCATCCAGTGGTCGCGGATGGCCAGGTGACACAGGAACGGGACACCGTCGATCAGAACGACCCGGAGCTTTCGGAATAGTCCATCGGGGCCACGATAGTCGCAGAACTGCGTGACGTAGAATCGCTCCGCGGTTGCGTGATCGAGGTAGCGCGTCAGATCCTCGGCCCGATCGACCTTCTGGAGGTCGTTGCCGGCATGGGTATCCAGGGGGCGCACCAGCACCGGATAGTCCAGGCCCTCGGGAAGGCGGGACGCCGAGGCGCTCAGCGCCGCCCGGTCCAGGAGGGCGACGGCAGGCGCCAGGATCCCCTCGGCGCCGCGGAGCGCATCCGCGATCCCGTGCCGGGACGTCTTCAGAACCGCGCGCGGGTGATTGACGATCGGCCGCGACCAGCCTTCGGCGGCGGCCGCGACGGCTTCCAAAAGCGGCTCGGCGCCACTCGAATACGCGATGCCCGTGATCAGCACATCGTGCTCCGGCAGGTCGCGCGGCATGTCTTCGCCGGGGCAGAGGAAGAAATAGGTGAGGCTGAAATCGTCGTCGTTCAGCAGGAAATCGATCGGCGTGTTGGCCATGAGATCGCCGGCCGTGACGAGGATGAGCACGCGGACCCGCGCCTGATCCGGGTTCGAACGCAGCGAGAAGAGCCGTTGGCCCTGAAGGATGTCGGTCTGGAGCTGCAGCGCCTCGTCGGTGCGGTGCATCAGCAACAGGATCGTCGCCAGATCCATCGCCGCCCCGGCGTCGATGACGCCATCGGGCGATCGGGCGAGGATCTCCTGGGCCAGCGCGGCCATGTCCGAAGCATCGAAGGCGGCTCTGATGAGGCGTGCCGGGCCGATCATCGGGCTCGGATTGTCGATCCCCGCAGCACGCGCTTGCATCACAGCCTCCGAGAAGGGGAGCCGCCGCTGCGATGCGGCCGCCGGTATCCGGCCACAGGGATCGCACAGGGCGGCACGATCCCCGATCTGTGACCGGAGGGAGGTTTACGAAGCGCTAACCATAACGGGGCGCATGCGGGACGTCAGCCGAGGCGCTTCCCGTTCCGCGCCGGCGGTTGCCGCGTGTCTCGCGATGGTCAATTGCGCCGCGCCGATGCGGCGGCGCGACGGAGCGCTTCCGCCAGCGGTCCGGTCGGCGCGGATTCCGCGGTGGCGTTCGGCCGCGTTCGCGGCGCGTCGATCTTCGATTCGCCCCCGCGTCGGGCGGGCTGAGCCGGATCGATCGGATCGTCGAGCCGCATCGACAACGCGATGCGCTTGCGCGGCACATCGACCCCGAGGACCAGCACCCGGACGACCTCGCCGATCCGGACGATCTCCGTCGGCGACGCGATCCGGCGCCGCGCCATCGCCGAGATGTGGACGAGCCCGTCCTGATGAACGCCGATATCGACGAAGGCACCGAACGCGGCCACGTTGGTCACGACGCCCTCCAGCTGCATGCCGGGCTTGAGATCCCCGATCGTCTCGACACCCTCCTGGAAGCGCGCCGTCTTGAAGGCCGGCCGCGGATCGCGCCCCGGCTTCTCGAGCTCGGCGATGATGTCGCGGACCGTCGGCAGGCCGAAACGCGCGTCGACGAACGGCTCCGGCGCCAGGCGGCCGAGGAGGGCGGCATTGCCGAGCAGGACGTGGATGTCGCTCTTCGTCGCCTGGAGGATGCGGCGGACCACCGGATAGGCTTCCGGGTGGACGCCCGACCCGTCGAGCGGGTCGTCGCCGCCCTGGATGCGGAGGAAGCCGGCGGCGAGCTCGAAGGTCTTCGGGCCGAGCCCCGGGACCTTCTTGAGCGCCGTGCGCGTCCGGAACGGGCCCTGGGCGTCGCGATGGGCGACGATCCGCGCCGCCATCGCGCCGCCGAGGCCGGAAACCTGCGCCAGCAGGGCCGGGGAGGCCGTGTTGACGTCCACCCCGACGGCGTTGACCGCGTCCTCCACCACCGCGGAGAGCGAGCGCGACAGCTTCGCCTCGCTCACGTCGTGCTGGTACTGCCCGACGCCGATCGACTTCGGATCGATCTTGACCAGTTCGGCCAGGGGATCCTGAAGGCGCCGGGCGATCGACGCGGCGCCGCGATGGGACACGTCGAGATCGGGCAATTCTCGCGCGGCGATCTCCGAGGCCGAATAGACCGAGGCGCCGGCCTCGGAGACCATGACTTTCGCGAGCGGTAGATCCGGGTTCGACGCGATGATCTCCGCGGCGAGGCGTTCGGTTTCGCGGGAGGCCGTGCCGTTGCCGATGGCCAGAAGCTCCACGTTGTGGAGGCGGCACAGGCGCCCCAACGCCGCCACCGCTTCGCGCCAGCGGCGCTGGGGCTCGTGCGGATAGGTGGTCTCCACCGCGACGACGCGGCCGGTGCGATCCGCCACCGCCACCTTCACGCCGTTCCGATAGCCGGGATCGAGCCCCATCGTGGTGCGGCCGCCCGCCGGAGCGGCCAGGAGCAGGTCCTTCAGGTTTCCCGCGAAGACCGTCACGGCCTCATCCTCGGCCCGCTCGAACAGGCGGTTGCGCAGATCCTGCTTGATGCCCACCCGGATCTTCGTCCGCCAAGCCGCGCGGACGGTTTCGACGAGCCAGGAATCGCCTGCGCGGCCCCGCAGGGCGATGTCGAAGCGGCGGCAGATCGCGGTTTCGAACGGTCCGGGAATCCCGGGCGCGGAATCCTCACCCTCCGCGGTGAAGCCGACCTCGAGAATCTCCTCCCGTTCGCCGCGGAAGATCGCCAGGATGCGGTGAGAGGGCATCCGCTCCAGCCTCTCGCTCCAGGCGAAGTAATCCGAGAATTTCGCGCCCTCGTTCGCCTTGCCCTTCCGGACCTGGGAGACGAGCTGGCCGCCCCGCCAGTAATCCGTGCGCAGGCGCCCGACGAGGTCGGCGTCCTCGGCGAAGCGCTCGATCAGGATCGCACGGGCACCGTCCAGTGCGGCGTCGACATCGGTGATGCCATGGGCGTCCGACAGGTAGCGCGCCGCCACCGTCTCGGGCGCCTTATCGGGCCGGCGCAGGAGAAGCTCGGCCAACGGTTCGAGGCCGGCCTCCCGGGCGGCGTGGGCCTTCGAGCGCCGCTTGGGTCGGAACGGCAGATACAGGTCTTCCAGGCGCGCCTTCGTATCGGCGGCCTCGAGGGCTGCGGCGAGAGGCGGCGACATCTTGCCCTGCGCGGTGATGCTCGCGACGATCGTGGCGCGCCGCTCGTTGAGATCGCGCAGATACGAGAGCCGTTCTTCGAGCCGGCGCAACTGCGTGTCGTCGAGGCCGCCCGTATTCTCTTTCCGATAGCGCGCGATAAACGGCACGGTCGCACCGCCATCGAGGAGCGCGACGGCGGCGGCAACCTGCGCCTCTCCGACACCGAGCTCATCGGCGATCAGCGCGTTGACGGCTTTCATGGAAACTCCGGCGGGGTGCGCAGCAGGGATGCGCCGTCTGCCTGAAACGCCAAGCCGTCGGAAACAAGGCGTCCGTCAGGCCCGTTCGCATGCCGCCGCTTCTGCCGCCGGATCCCGCACGCGCTTCGGCATGGTTTCCAGCCGGCGACGCACCGAACCCGGTGGAAGACTTCCCTGAACCGGACGGGCGGCTCGAAAGCCGTGACGATCATCCCGTGTCGTCATCGGGATGTCACCGGCTGATGAGAGCCTTTCCCTTCGCATGTCCCGGAAAGGCAGGCGCCCGTGCAATTCGAGATCCGTGAGCACAGCCGGTCGCTTTGGTCGTGGGTTCTCGTCAACGAGACCGACGAGCCGGTGCTCGAATCGCGGCGTAGCTTCCCGTCCCGCGCGCAGGCGACGGCGGCGGCGCTCGCCTTTTCCCAGCTGGTTGCGCGGGCCGGGCGGAGTTTGACCGGCGGTCCGCGACCGGTGGGCTTCCTGTAGGGAAGCGATTCCCGGCTTCGGGCCGGACGGCGATTCCTCTCAGGTCGGCCGCGCCCGGTGGCGGAGGAGGCTGGCCACGCTCAAGCAGGCGATCACGCAGCCCACCCCCATCGCGCCGAGGCAGCTGATGGTGCGGACCGGCTCGCCGCGGGCCAGAACGATGGCAAGCGCGAGCGGCAGGAGCAGGAACACGAACAGCAGGGTCATGACCGGATCCGAGTGACGATGGCTTAGTCTAGGATCCGAATGGTTAACCCCTTCTCTCGACACCCGGCCGCGCCCTTGAGCCGGTGCCGCGACGGCTGCGCACAGCGCGAGGACGTGATCGCCGAACGCCCCGCCCGAGATCCCGGCGCGAACCGCGATCAGGCTTGGCTGGTCTCGAGGCGCACGAGACGGTCCACGAGGGCCCGGTCGTGAAGCAGGGCCATCCGCTCCTTCTGGGAGAGCCACAGCTGTGCCTCCGCCACTGTCTCGGCCTCGCAGATCTTGGCGGCCGCCAGCGTCTGGTCGGCGTCGATCGCGCCCCGGGGCCGCCGCTGTCCCTTCGGAAGCATCCGGCCATGGGCGTGCGCAAGTGCGGGATCGGCGTGGATCGCCACGAGGGAATCGGTGTCGTCGTAGCCGCGAGCCGCATTGCGGGTCGCAAGCGCCGCTGCCCGCAGCGCGATCTCCGGCGGCGATGCCTCTTCGGGCGTGGCGAGTAGCATCCGGCGCTTGAGCGCCAGGCCCAGGGTCAATTGTCCGCTCGCCCAGGAAATCGGGATCGCGAGCACCAGACCCAGGATCGTCGGGCTCATCCAGAGGAACAGCGACGTCGCGATCGCGAAGGCCGCGATTCCCGCCACGAGCCCCAGAACCGTGTGCCAGCGGTGACGGCGGACGATGTCCCGCAGCGGGATCGAGCCGTCGTCGCGGCGCTGCGGATTCCAGCCCGTGTCCCGTCCCAGCAGAATACCGATCACCGAGCCGGACTGGATGACCATCGCCACCGGCGCCACCAGCGCGGAGAGCAGGATCTCGACCAGGCTCGACAGGATGAGCCGCCCGGCGCCCCCGCAGGCGCGCCGCACCGGACCATCCAAGAGGGCCAGGATCAGGCCCAGGACCTTGGGCGCAAGCAGAACCGCCATGGTCAGGCCGAACAGCTGGAGCGCGCGGACCGGATCGAATCGCGGGAAAACCGGCGAGAAGCCCGCCCCCCCGAAATAGTCCGGCCGTTCCGTGGCGGTCTGCAGCACAAGCAGGATGCCGACCACCAGCTGCATCAGCCAGAGTGGCGAGGCGAGATAGCCGGCGATGCCGGTGGCGAAGTGCTGGCGGGTCGCGGGATGCAGCCCCGCGGCGCCGATCACTCGCGCATGCTGGAGGTTGCCCTGCGCCCAGCGCCGATCGCGCACCGCGACGTCGATCAGCGACGGCGGGCTCTCCTCGTACGAGCCCGGCAGGCGGTGGAGCATGTACACCGCCCAGCCCGATCGGCGGATTAGGGCCGCCTCCACGAAGTCGTGCGACAGGATATGGCCGCCGAAGGGGGGCTTACCGGGCAGATCCGGCAGGCCGCAGGATTCCGCGAAGGCGCGGGTGCGGATGATCGCGTTATGCCCCCAGTAGTTGCCGTCCCGCCCCGACCACGCGGAAAGCCCGGCTGCGATCACGGGGCCGTAGATCCGGGCCGCGAATTGCTGAAGCCGGGCGAACAGGGTGTTGCGGTTGATGATCAGCGGCAGGGTCTGGATGATACCGGCATCCGGATCCGCCTCCATGGCGGAGGCCAGCGCCACGATCGCCGATCCGCTCATCAGGCTGTCGGCATCCAGCACGAGCATGTGCTCGTAGTGGCCACCCCACCGCGTGACGAAATCGCCGATATTGCCGGCCTTGCGATGGTGATTCTTCGCCCGGTGGCGGTAGTAGAGCCGGGCATCGGGACCCAGGCGGCCGCGCAATTCGAGGAAGGCGCGCTCCTCGGCGATCCAGGCATCGGGCTGGGTCGAATCCGACAGGACGTACCAGTCGAAATGGTCTCCCAGTCCGGTGGCCTCGACCGCCTCGCGCATGGCCTCGACACCCGCGAAGGTGCGGGCTGTCGCCTCGTTGTAGACGGGCATCAGGACCGCGGTCCGCGTGATCAGGGCCCTCGGAGCCGACATCGGACGCGGCCGCCGCAGCAGCATCCCGAAGCCGAGCACGGCGCTGGTGAAGGCGAGCGCGATCCACGAGAACGTCAGGCAGAACAGGACGACCAGCACGAGCTGGAGCGCAGTCGGATTGCCCGAGACCGACACGGTCTCGACCATCTGCCAGCCGCCGAAGGCGGTCAGCGCCAGCGCGCCGCCGAAGACCAGAATCCGCGCCGGCCACGGATCACGGCCGGGTCGTGCGGGCCGATGGCCCTGGCCCATATCCCAATGCGACAGATCTTGGACGGGCATGGCCAGCGGCGCTTCGCGCGGCATGCCGCCTCCGTCATCGGGGCTCGCCTCGGCCACGCGCGCGGCGTCGATCGCGGGCGGCACGGTCATCGTCTCGTCCAATTGCACGGTGCAGGCCGGTCCTTGATGTTGAGGCGGATCGGGGATCACGGTGTCCAGCGGAACAACCACGACTCGCTGACCCGGGCTTGGCCGCGCCGGAGGGCGAGGCGCAGCTCGCTCGCGCGGGCGCTGCCGGGATCGAGTTCGAACAGGATCCGCAACGTCTTGCGCTCGGGATACCGAAATCGGTCCTGCCGTGTGATCGTCCCGGCCGACGCGCTGAGATCGACGTCGATATCGCCGGGCTGAAACAGCGTGTCGCCCTCGAAGTCGACGGCGAAGAGGCGGCGGCTGCCGGTGCTGCCATGGCCGCAGCGGCTGTCGCGCACCCGTGCGATCTCCGGAGGCAGTGGATCCGGCCAGCCCTTGGACCAATGCTGACGGCACTGGAAGCGCATCTCCAGGCCCTTCGCCAGCTTCGCCTTGGGTCGCCAATAGGCGAAGACATTCTCGTTCAGCTCGGAATCGCTTGGGATCTCAAGCAGGGTGACGGCACCCTCGTTCCAGTCATCCAGCGGCTCCAGCCACAGGGATGGGCGCTGTTCCCAATGACGCCGGTCATCCTCGAAGTCATCGTACGCGCGGGCGCGCTGCATGAGGCCGAACCCCTTCGGACCCCGATCCACGAAGGCCGAGACCTGGAGGGCCTCCGGATTGTGAACGGGCCGCCAGATCGGCTCGCCGTAGCCGTTGTGGATCGCCAAGCCCTCCACCGAGAAGGCCGCGGCGCGCAGATCGTCGACGCGGTTCCGGTCGAGGGGTCCGAACAGGTAGCTCCCCTGCATGCCGCCGAGCCCGATATGGTCGAGGTCGGCCCGGGCGAAGACCGTTCCCTCGATCGCCGCCGTGGAGACGTCACGGCCGGGCGTGAGCGTGATCTTGAACGCCGCCGTCGCCGACTCGGAATCGGCGAGGGCATGAACGACGACCGGCTGACCGGGCGCGGGCGTCTCCACGAACAGGGCCCGGAAGAGCGGGAACTCCTCCCCGCGGGAATCAGCCGGCCGCAGGGCCAGCGCGCGGGCGTTGATGCCGAAATCCTGGCCCTCCGCGACGAGCCGGAAAAACGAGGCGCCCTGGAACAGCGCGAAGCTCGATACGTCCTCCGCACCCTCGAACCGGGCCCGGAGGCGGAAGCCCGAGAAGGCGGCGTCGGGTTCGAGATCCGGCAGATCGAGGCCGGGGGCGACGAACGCCGTCTTGTCGTACGCGACGGGCTGAACCAGCCCGTTCTCGATGACGAACAGCGACACCGGCGTCTCGAAGATCGATCCGCGCAGGAGCGGCTCCAGAACGTAGCCCACGTTTCGGTCGGCCCAGAGCGCGCGGCCCTCCGCCGGGTGGATCGCGTCGTACGCCTCCCGGGACAGAGCCTTCAGGACCGCCGGGACGTCGCCGGTCTTCGGCCCCGCATAGGGTGCTGCCGCACGGGCGCGGGCCAGGTCGGTCAGGGTGTTCGCCTCGAAGGCCTCGCCCTTGCCGGGCAGCGCAAGCGCTTTGTCCGGCTCGGCCGAACGGGCCACTGCCGGAAGCAGTCCCGCGGCAGCACCCAGCGTGCCGACCAGCAGGGCGCGGCGTGTCGGTGCGGCGGAAGGCACGGCGTCGATCGTCATGCAGGCAGTCGTCTCACGTCTCGGGAGCCTCCCTGTATACGGACAGGCCGGCTGAACCCAGGGTTAAGCAACCGCCTGAACCGCAAGTGGCTCCGTTGACTTAACCCGAGCCGGCTCTCTAAGTCGGCCGTCTGCATCGAAACGGGGGAGGCAGCATGGGATCGTTGCGAGTCACTGGCCACGGCGTGGATCTCGGAGAGAGCCTGCGCGGCCGCGTCGAGGAGCGGATGTCCGCGATCCAGGCCAAATATCTCGACTCGCACATGCACGATTCCTGCAACGGCCATGTCACGCTCCGGCGTGACGGCACCGCCTTCCGGACGGATTGCGTGCTGCACCTCGTGTCCGGCCTCACGATCGAGGCGAACGGCTTCGCCCACGATGCCCGGGCGAGTTTCGAGCAGACCGCCGAGCGTCTGGAGACGCGTCTGCGCCGCTACAAGCACAAGCTCAAGCAGCACGCCACCGGACCGGGGGACGACGCCGCGATCGAGGCCGCCTATGCGGTGTTCGCCGCCCCGCCGGAGGAGGACGACGAGGACGCTGTCGAGGGTGACGCCCATCCGCCGATCGTCGCCGAAAGCACCAAGACCCTCCAGCGCCGCACCATCGGCGAGGCCGTGACGGCCCTGGACATGACGGGATCCCCGGTGGTCGTGTTCGTCCACGCTGGCACCGGACGCGTCAACGTCGTATATCGGCGCAGCGACGGAGCGATCGGCTGGGTGGACCCACCGAGCGCCGCCGAGTGACGCGATAGGTCGGGAGAAGCGGAGCCGGAACCGGCTGGTTTCCCCACCTATTGATCCAGCAGGGGCGCGGCCGGAACGGTCGACGACGCCCCTGCGACGAGGCCCGCTTCCTCGCGAACGGGTGACGGGGCAACGGTCGTTCGATGCCAGTTCTGGAATTTCTCGACCCCGAGTCGGTCGTGCCGGCCCTGCGCGCCCGCGCCAAGAAGCAGGTGCTGCAGGATCTCGCCGCGCAGGCGGCGCGGCGCCTGCCGGCGCTCGGCGAGCGGCCCGTCTTCGACACCCTTCTCCAGCGCGAGCGGCTCGGATCGACCGGCATCGGTGACGGGGTGGCGATTCCCCACGGCAAGCTGCCCGGACTCGATCGGCTCTTCGGGCTGTTCGCCCGATTCGACCGCCCGGTGGACTTCGACGCCCTCGACGGCCAGCCGGTGGATATCGCCTTTCTGCTCCTCGCGCCCGAAGGGGCGGGGGCCGATCACCTGAAGGCGCTCGCGCAGGTTGCCCGCATTCTCCGCGAGCCGGGCATGCTCACGCATATCCGCGCCGCTCGGGATGCCGGTGCCCTCTACGCCCTTCTGACGCGCTCGACGGCACCGCAGGCGGCCTGATGATGCCGATCTTTCGGACCATCGCCGCTCTGGCCTTCGCGGCCATCGCCTCGACCGCCGCCGCGGCGCAGGGGGAGACGACCTGCGCCCGCGATGTCCTCGTGGCGCAGTCCATGCAGCGCCAAGCCCTCGACCAGCTCGAGCAGGCCGACGGTGACGATGCCAAGAACTGCCGCATCTGGCGCCGTCACGTGGAGACGATGCGCCGCGTGGCGAGCGTGTACGGGCGCTGCCTGTCGGGCACCGAGCGCAGCGAGCGCCTCGCCCAGGTTCAGGGATCGGACCGGGAATTCTCGGCGGCCATCAAGGCACGCTGCAAGGGTCCGTAGACCGCTGCCGAGCGCCCCTGATCCAGACGTCACGCGCGGTGATCCACGATGGCATGGGGCCGAACTGTCGGCTCCGACGGGACGGCGCACCCGGGGGCGAGGTCAGTCCACGCCGCGCATCATCAGCGGCTCGGCCACCATCTTTACCGGCTTGCCCCGCCCGATAAGGATCGCGGCGCGCGAGCGCTCGGGGTCCGCCTCGAAGCGCGTACGGACCCAGCTGACCAGGAATTTCATATATTCGGAGGCCAGAAGGCGCGCGGCAGGCGGGTCGTGCCACCAGCGGTCGGCGTCGAATGCCTCCGTCACGACGGGATGCGGCAGGACGCGGTCGCTGTCCTGCAGAGCATGATCGAGTTCGATCAGCGTCCGCGGCATGTGATAATTCGAGGTGACGACCGCAACGGTGCTGAAGCGGTGCGCCCGCATCCAGCGCCGGGTTTCGATCGCGTTCCCGATCGTGTTGCGCGCCCGGTAGTCGAGATCGACACAGCAGGCGATCAGCGCGCGCTGGGTTGGGTTCAGGCGGGCGATCTCGTCGCGGCTGGTCCGTTCGTTGACGCCGGTGATGAGAAGCCGCCGGCCGTAGCCTCCGGCCAGCAGGTCGATCGCATCGCCGATCCGCTGCGCGCCGCCGGTCAGCGCCACGATTCCGTCGGCCCGATCAGACGGCGCACGCTCGTGTCGCGCCAGCGCGCCGACGAAGATCAGGAATCCGGCAAACAATGCCAGCGCGCCCAAACCCGCGCCGAGGCTGCAGGTCCACAGCGCGATCCGCCGCCGGCGGCGCGGGCGCACGACGGCGCGGGGCGGGTGATCCCACACGTGCCAAGCCCAGCCGACGGGGTCGGTCATGAGCGGATCCGATGCGCGCAGCATACGCGTGGTCATCCTCCGGAAGATCGGAGCCGATTGCGGCAACCCGGAGGCCGGCGCCGTCAGCCGTATCAACACCGCGATGATAAAGTTTCCAGATGGTAAACGTGCTATCGAGACTCCCTATTTCCACCTGAACGCGACGTCGCACGCCCTCACGCCAAGAACCGCCGGACGGTCACGCGCGAGACGATGCCGGTGACCAGAGACGCGATCACGCCGATCAGGAGCACACTGGCATAGCCGCGCACGCCGATATGGAATGCGCCGAACAGAGCCTCGACCTCCTGGCCGGCCGGTCCAGACCGGGCGGCCCTGGCCAGGAGTCCGGCGATGACGAAGGCGACGAGAGCCAGTCCGGCCCCGATCGCGCCACCCCGCAGGCCCAGACCGAAGAAGCGCCGCTGAAATGCCCGGGCGATGTAGTCGTCGTCGGCACCGACGAAGTGGAGAACCTCCACGACCTCGCGGTTGCTCGCCATGGCGCCGCGGGTCGCGAAGGTCACGGCGAGCCCGGTGGCGATCAGAACGAGCAGCACGAGTCCGATCCCGATCCCCACGAAGGCGTTGGCGGCGGTCGAGAGCCGCTGCAGCCAGAGGGCGTGGTCATCCAGGCTGGCCACACCCGGCAGAGCCTCGACGAGCCTAGTTCGCAGGCGCTTCAGATCCGCAACCTGGCCACTCGCGAGCTTGAGGGCGATGAGCCGCGGGACCGGGAGGTCCGAGAGGTCGAGCCCGGTCCCGAGCCACGGCTCGAGGAGGCGCTCGGCCTCGGCCTTGCTGAAGACCCGCGTCTCCGCGATCCCCGGTTCGGCCTTGGCGATACCGTCGGCGCGGGACACGTCGGCATCGACGTCGCGGCCGGGACCCGGCCGGACCTGGATGGTGACCTCTCGGGCCACATCGCCCTGCCATTGGGCGGCATTCGTAGCGACCATCTCGGCGGCCCCAGCGCAGAGCCCCGCCAGGAAGGTCAGGATCGCGATGACGGCCGCCAACGAGCGGCCGGCCGCCGTGTCGGTGGGGACCAGCGGCGCGTTGCGACGCAGGTTGGCCGGCATCGACGGGTCGGGCGGCACGGCCGATCCGCCGGGCTTCGTCCGCGGGATCGCCTGCGTGCTCATTCCTCGATCCGCAGCCGGCCTTCGCCCAGGACCATCCGGCGGGCGTCGACGGCGTCCATGATGCCGAAATCGTGGGTGGCGATGATGACCGAGGTCCCGAGCTTGTTCAGCTCGAGGAAGAGTCGAAGCAGCCGTCGCCCGAGGCCCGGATCGACGTTGCCGGTGGGCTCGTCGGCGAGCAGCAGGTCGGGCCGCGCGATCAGCGCCCGAGCGATTGCGGCGCGCTGCTTCTCGCCGCCCGAGAGCAGCGGGGGAAGGGCGTGCATGCGCTCGCCGAGGCCGACCCAGCGCAGCAGCTCCACCACCTCGGCCCGATAGCTGGCCTCGGCCCGGCCCTGGACGCGCAGGGGCAGGGCCACGTTCTCGTAGGTGGTGAGGTGGTCGAGGAGCCGGAAATCCTGGAACACCACGCCCATGCGCCGCCGGAGACCGGTCAACGCGTTGGCTGAGATCCCGCTGACCTCCTCGCCGAAGATCGACACGAGGCCGCGGGTCGGCCGCACCGAAAGCAGGATGAGGCGCAGCAGCGTCGTCTTCCCGGCTCCGGAGGGACCGGTGAGAAACTGGAAGGAGCGCGGCGCGATGCGGAAGCTCACGTCGGACAGCACTTCCGGCCCAAGCCCGTAGCGCATGCCGACATTCTCGAACTGCACCACCGGCCGCTCAGCGCCGGGCAGCAGGCTTTTCATGCTCGCCTGTAGGTTCAAGGCCGTGCCGTGTCTCGTCTGTCCATGCCTCGGGAATCGCCGGACGGGCGGGCGTTTTCAAGGCCTCCTGAGTTTCACCGCCGCTTAACCCTGTTCAGCGACACTTCCTCAAGCACTTTTAATTTCCGCCCCGGCTGCGGCCGATCGATGCGAGTATGCGGCGTATGCTGATCGCCTGCCCGAGCTGCGCGAGCGAATATCGCATCGATGCCAGCAAGGTCGGCATGGAGGGCCGCTCGGTCCGCTGTGCCGCCTGTCGCGAGACGTGGTTCATCACGCCGGCCGATGTTCTCGCCGGCCATGAGGCGGAACTCGCCGCGCGTGCCGAGGCCGATCCGCTCGCCGACGCCGCGTGGGAGGAGGCGACGGCCTCGGTTCGAACGGCGGCCGACGTCCCAGCTCCCACCGTCCCGCGAAAGGCCCGGCGTTCGAAATCCGCCGGGAAGGGCCGTCGAGCGATTCCAGGCCTGTCGCCGTCCCTGGCCTTCGGTCTGGTGCTCCTCGCTTCACTGCCGCTCGCCTGCCTTGCCCGGACGAGCGTGGTCAAAGCCGCGCCGCAGACCGCCTCCTTGTTCGCACGCGTCGGTCTGCCCGTGAACATCCGAGGCATCGAGATCCGCGACGTGGTGGCCTTCACCAATCCTGCCGAGGACGGCCATCCTGCGGAACTGGTGGTGGAAGGCGACCTCGTCGGCGTTGCCCGTAAGGACGCTGCGGTCGCGCCGCTGAGCGTTGAAATTCGCGACGCCGGTGGCCGGACGATCCGCACCTTCTCGGTTGCGCCGCCACGGGCGGTCCTCGCCGCAACCGAGACCGCCCGATTCCGTGCGAGCGTGTCGGCACCACCGTCCGATGGCCGCGCGATCCTGGTGCGTTTCGCCGATGCGTCGGGCGCCCGGCCGGACGCGCGGGTGGCAGCGTCCGAGCGTTGATCGCTCCCGGCGTCGCTCCGCGGCGAGACCATTCGGCTTATCGGCGTCATCTATTTAAGGTTGCGCCGCGACCTCAGATCTGCAATTTGCTTCGTTGAGGTTCCAACGCGCGAAAGCGCGCAGGCTGTTGTTGGCGCCCGGGGCAGACCTGCTTTGAGTGTCCGCGAGACGGTTCCCATCGTCATCCAGACGACCGACACGGTCGAGCAGAGGCGCGCCTTCGATTACTGGCGCAGCACAGCTTTGGCCCGGGTGGACGCGACGATGCTCGCGCCCGATGTGCCGTTCACGGCGGGCCGCAGGCTCGCGGTCTCCACGCACGGCGTGGTCCTGCACACCCTCAGCGGTCCGATCGGGGTCGAGCGCACGGCGCACCATGTGCGCCAGGACGGGCGCGACGACATCGCGATCGCGTTTCTCGTTCAGGGGGGCGGCTTCGTCGAGCAGGGTAACAGCGGCGCCCTGCTGAGCGCCGGCGACATCACGGTCCATGCCATGGATCAACCGTTCGCGATCGGCAGCCGCGACGCCTACGAGGAGATCCGCCTACAGGTGCCACGTGCCGCCTTCTTGGCGCAAGTGGGCAACGTGCCGGCCTTTGTCGGGCGCAAGCTCCGGGCCACGCCGCTCAGCGGCCTGTTCGCGACCTATCTCCGGTCGTTCTCGGAGACGGTCGGCGGCATGACGGAGGCGGAGGCCGGCATCGCGCTGGAGGGCGTGTTGCATCTTCTGCGCGCGCTCGCCGACGGTCAGGGCGACCAGGGGGACAACGATCTCTCCGGCGAAGCCGTCCGGTCTCTGGCCCTCGCCCATATCGAGCGCCGGCTGCACGATCCCGCCTTCGGGCCCGAATCGCTTCCGGCCGCCCTGCGGGTCTCGCGCAGCCGGCTCTACGCGGCCTTCACGGGCGACGAGGGCGTGGCGGCGAAGATCCGCGACGCGCGTCTCGACCGCGCCTACCGGCGGCTGCGGTCGCGCACGAGCGGAACCCGGATCGGATCCGTGATGGCCAATTGCGGCTTCACCGATGCGGCCGCCTTCAGCCGCGCCTTCCGCCGCCGGTTCGGCATGGCCCCACGGGACGTCTTGGAAGGCCGTTTCTGAGGATATCAGATCCGGCTGCCCCGCGGATCCGCGACCGGCCGGCCGGAGGCCGCTGAACCCGCGATCCGCCGCGCGAAGCCCAGGAGGCCGAAACCGAGGCGGAGTGCGGCGACGCCGAGCCGCGCGATCCGGATCTGGCCGGGCAGCTGCCGCGGACCGATCGGACGATAGGCCAGATCCGGGCTGAGCCGCTCAGCCTCGGCGATGGCCTGGCCAAGGGGGAGGGCAGCGATCCGCCGCGCCTCCACCGGGGCGATCCCGATGGCCCGCGCCCAGGCCTCGTTCCGGGCGAGCAGCCCGCGATCGTGCATCCGACGGAACCGCCGGCGCCAGGCGTAGCGCCGCACGGCGCGCGGGAAGGTCTCCATCCGGGCGTCGCAGAGCGCGTCGGGCTCCTCGCAACGGGAGCGGATGGTGTCGGCGACACCGCCCGGAGCCCGCCCGGCGAGTCGCGCCGAGATGGTCACGCACACATCGGTGGCGTGACGGACCCGCAAGCCGTGTTCGAGCAGGCGCGCGATGAAGGCACCGTCCTCCCCGAGGGGGATCTCGGGCATGCCGCCGACCGCAAGGTAGGCGCTTCGGGTCACCGCCAGGGTCGCCCCGATCGCTGTCCGATGACACGGCCAGGGATCGTGCGGGTCGGGGTCGATCCGCGCCTCGGCTTCGGTGATGAGGGCGTCGTAGAGATCCTCCAGGCGGCCCCGGGCAGGGAGCGAGGGCGGCAGCAGCGCCGCCTCCGCGGCATCGAGCTCGACCCGACCGGCCACCGCGTCGGCCCCCGCCCGGATCGCCGCGCGATTGCGGGCGACCCAATTGGGCGGGACCCGGCTGTCGGCGTCGGTGGACAGGATGATCCCCGTATTCCCCGCATCACCCAGCCAGGCGGCGGCGGCATCCATCGCCCTGCGCCGGGCCCAGCCGGCATGGGCGCCGGAAAAGTCCTCGCTCAGCACCCGGACCGGGATCGACAGCGTCGGCACCAGGGCCGACACGAGGGCCTCCGTACCGTCCGTGCAGTTGTTCAGGAACAGCACCAGCCCGAGGCGGCCGGGTTCCAGACCCTCCTGGGCGTCGATCGCCTTCAGGCAGGCGGCGATCCGCTCCTCCTCGTTTCGCACGGGTACGGCCACGATCGCATCGGGACACGGATCGTCTGACAGGAGGGCGCTCGACACCGGTGAAGTTCTCCGCCGGACCCGTCGCGCGGGCCCGCATCGGGCTTATGTCGGAGCTTCCCTGAACGGGACCGGACAGGCCGGCCTCGCAGGAGCGGCCGATCAGAGGGTCTTCTCCACGAGGCCCTCGATCCATTCCGGCTGCGTCTCGCCGACCGAGCGTCCGACCTCGGTCGCTCCCTTGTAGGCGATCAGCGTGCTCTGCATCCGGACGTTCAGGCGCCTCAGCAGATCCTTCTGGCTGTCGAAGTCGATGTCGAAGATCTGGAGGTCCTTGAAGCGCGGCTCGGCCGCGAGCTTCGCGAGGATCGGCTTCTGCGTGCGGCAGATCGGGCACCAGGGGGCGCTGACCGCGACCAGGACCGGCTTTCCGGCTTTCTGCGCAGCCTCGAAGGCCGCATCCGAGAACGGGAGCGCCTCGGCCGCCCTGGCCGGGGCCGGCGTTCCGAGGAGGATGGGGCAGGTGAGGGCGAGGCCGGCCAGCGCGAGGACGTGACGGCGGTTCTTCATGGCGTGCTTTCCTCCCGGCCTGCTGATGGACCGGATTGCGGTGTTTGAGGAATGCTACGCCGCGCGCCCGGGCGCGTCGCGAGATCCCGGGCGGCCCGAAGATCGAAAGCGCCCGCGCACGATCACATTGTCGAGACGCCGGTCGACGGCGCTCCGGACGACCGGTCTTCCTCGGCCAGCGCCGCGATGTCGTCGGCATCCACCGCGTCGATGGGGCGCCGGATCCGCAACGCCCGCGTGGGCGCGCCGGCGCGCATCACCAGCACGATGGTCTCCATGTCGGGACAGCCTGGATCGGTGCAGGCGATCTCGTTCACCGCCAGGGTATCGTCCTCCCCGAGGCGCAGGGCCAACCGCAGGTCCTGCTTCAGGCGCGACGCGATCTCGGCACGCTCCGCCGAGCGGGCGCGCCACGCCTTGAGGCTCACAAAGGCCATGCGCGATGCTCGTCGTCCTGCACTGGAAGCCCCGGCATTCGCCGCCGTCCGGGGGGATCGTCGATCCCTCTGGATTTTCCGATGTAATAGTGTTGCATGCTCGGGAGGTGGTCAAGCGTGGTGCGGGGCGGCCCGAAACAACCGTCGCGTTCGGCCGTCATACCGAAGGGCGGTCCTGGAGACACAGTCTCTGGCGGCCTTGGACTCGACAGCGGCGCTGGGGTCCTGTGAGGTGCAACAGGCGCGCGAAGGATGATGAGATCTTGCGACCCTGGCGGGACGGGCCGGACGACCGGCGCAGCTACCATCACGGAAATCTGAAGGAGGCCCTCCTGGAGGCCGCGCGCCGGTTCATCGCCGAGCGCGGAATCGGCGGCTTCACCCTGGTGGAAGCCGCGCGCCTCGTCGGCGTCACCCCGGCCGCGCTGTACCGCCATTTCCGGGGCCGGGAGGCGCTTCTGGAGGAGCTGGCCGGGCGCGGTTTCGCGGAACTCGCCGCCCGTCTGGCGCGGGCCCTGACGTCGCGCGGGACGCCGTTGGAGCGGTTCACGCGGATGGGTGAGACCTATCTCGCCTTCGCCGAGGAAGAGCCGGCCTACTATGCGGCGATCTTCGAGACGCGCGGCTTCCCCACCGGCGGCGCCGACCTCGACACGGCGGCCAGCGATGCGGTGGCGTCGCGGCCGAGCCCGTTCGATCTCTTGGTCGAGGCGCTGCAGGCGACGTTCTCGGACGGATTCGGGGGCGTGGCACCCCGCTTCATCGCCCTGGAGGTTTGGGCCTTGGCCCACGGCCTCGCGACCCTGTCGGCCGCCGGACATCTGCCGCGCGGACCGGGATTTCCGGACAAGTACGAGTTGCTGCGGGCCGGGGTCCTGGCGCTCGTACACGGAGCTTCCCGACAGACCGAGCGCGAGGGCGGTCTCGGACGACCTTGAAAGGCACCTCCGGGACCCGCATGTTAACCGCGTTCACATGAACAGCGGAGCACAGCCGTGACCTCTCAAACCTCTTCACCCTGGGCGACCGGCAAGCTCTGCCGGACGGGCCCGTTCCCGCGCCGGTCGCTGGAGATTGGCGCAATCGTCGTCGGTTTCATCTACTGGTGGCCGGTCGGCCTCGCGTTGGTGGCCTGGAAGCTTGCGGGTTATCCGGCCTTCGCGGAAATGCGCGACGCGGCGCGGCGCGCGGCTTCCGAGTTCGAGGGGGGACGCCCCGCCTCGCGCTTCGCCCGGGCGTTCGAGGCCGCCAATCGACGCGACAGCAGCGGCAATGCCGCCTTCGACGCGTACCGTCGCACCGAGCTCGACCGTCTTGAGGCGCAGCGGCGTGCCCTCGAGGAAGAGAGCCGCGCCTTCTCGGAGTTCGTGGAGGAGCTGAAGCGCGCCCGGGACCGTGAGCAGTTCGATGCCTTCATGGCCAAGCGCCGGGCCGAGGGCGGGGATCGCTCCGTCTGATCCTGAATCTGTGGGCGTCCGGGCTCAGGGGCCCGGACGCGCCGTCCCGGTGGTTCAAGCGCCGGCGCGACACCCGTGCGAGCGTTCAGGCCGCGCGGACGGTTTCCAGGAACCGTGCCACTTCGGCGTTCAGGTGCTCGGATCGTTCCGAGAGCCGCGACGCTTCGACCAGAACCTGACCGGCCGCCGCGCCGGTCTTTTCGGCTGCATCGGCGACGCTGACGATGTTGCTGGTCACCTCGCTCGTGCCGGCCGCGGCTTGGCCGACGTTGCGAACGATCTCGTGGGTGGCGGCGCCCTGCTCCTCCACCGCGGCGGCGATCGAGGTCGCGACTCCGTTGATCTCGCGGATCCGCGCCGTGATGGCGCCGATGGCCGATACGGCCTCCCCCGTCGAAGCCTGCACCCGCGTGATCTGACTCGAAATCTCCTCCGTGGCGCGGGCGGTCTGCTCGGCCAGTGCCTTGACCTCCGTGGCGACGACAGCAAAGCCGCGTCCGGCGACACCCGCCCGGGCCGCCTCGATCGTGGCGTTCAACGCCAGAAGGTTGGTCTGGCCGGCGATGGTCGAGATCAAACCGACGATGTCGCCGATCCGCGACACGGCCTCGCTCAACTTCTGGACAAGCGCACCGGTCTGATCCGCCTCGTCCACGGCACCCCGCGCCAAGTTGGCCGAGCCATCGACCTGCCGGCCGATCTCCTGCACGGAGGTGCCGAGTTCCTCGGCGGCCACCGCGACGGTGCTGACGTTGCTCGCCGCCTGCTCGGCCGCCGCAGCGACCGTCGTGGATTGCTCGGCGGTCACCGCCGCAGTGGCCGTCATCGACCGGGCCGTGGTCTGCAGCCCGATGGCCGAGGCCGAGACCTCCGCGATGATTCCACCGACGGTCTCCGCGAAGCGATCGGCAAGCTGGCGCATCCCGAGCCTGCGCTGGGCCTCCGCATGCTGTCGCGCTGCCTCCGCTTCGGCCTCGAGCTGATGGGTGCGGAGCAGATTGTCCTTGAACACCTGGACCGCCGCCGCCATGGCGCCGATCTCGTCGCGCCGGTGCTTGAACGGGATGTCCGCGCGAGCGTCGCCCTCGGCCAATTTGGTCATCGCACCCGTCATCGCGGCGATCGGGCGCGAAACATGACGCAGGCCGAAGATCGCCGCGCCCAGAGCCGACACAAGGGCAAGGGCGATTCCTACATATGCGGCCACCGACGCAGTGTTGACCCTGGCTATCGCGGTATCGGCGTTCCGGGCCGCGGCCTCCTCGTCATGGGCCACCAGACGCGCGAGGGCCGCACGGGCGGTATCGTACATTCCGACGACGTCGGGGTTCACCAGGAGGGCGCGGGCCTCCCGTTCCTGGCCCGATTCGAGCAAGCGAAGCGCCTCGTGATCCGCTTGCTCGAATCGGCTCCATGAGGCCGTGAAGGCATCGTAGAGCTTCCGTTCCTCAGCCGTGCTGATCAGGGGCTCGTAGGCGCGACGGGCTCGCAACAACTGGGCGTGCGTCTCCGCGAGGTTGGCCGCGTTGGTCATCCGATGCTGAGGCGTGTCCGACAGCAGGATGAGACGGTATTGCTTGATGCGCACCTCGGATGCCGCCATCTCGATGGCGCCCACTTTCTCAAGCGAGGGGATCCAGTTTTTAGCAAGGGTCGTCGCCGCTTCACCGATGTCGCTGAGCTGATGCAGGGACAGGCCACCCTGAGCCGCCGATATTAATGCGAGCCCTCCGAAGAGGATTCCAAGCATTGCTGTGATTGACGTGGTCAGACGCATAAACGGGGCCGATCGGATCGGAGGATCGAAGGGTCGCATCGGAAGCAAGGATGCTCGTGATCCGATTTAGAGCTTTAATGAATCTGAGCAAGTCACGGCGATGGCGTTCAATTTAAAGCAAAACCCTGCAATATGGCACAAGCTCTTATTTCATTATCGTCGCATATATTGCAAATTTAGCGATTTTATTTCTATGTAGTGGATCACAATCCGCTGGCGTATTAATATAAAAATGAATGGCCATGATGAAAGATCTGTTATGAGGGTCGGCGGCCGCGATTCTTAAGGCGCATGATCCGCGGCTTTCAACCCGACACTCGTTGGATAGGCATTCCGCGGCTCGCCTGAGTGTTCCGATCGCCGCGGCGACCGGTCGCCCGCGCCGAACTTGTCTTTGCGCCGCGCGCTCCGCAGTGCCTCCGAGCGCCCTCGACACATGGGCCGTCGCCGGGCCGCAGCGTCGAGTTGCGCCTCGGCGCGGGCTCCGGCATTGATCCTCCCTTACTGGTGGAGGGGGGGCGAATGCCGACGGGTCGGGTCACCGTGGTCGATCACCCGCTTGTGCAACACAAGCTGACGCATCTTCGTGACAAGAACCGCTCGACCAAGGGTTTCCGTCAGATCCTGAACGAAATCGGCATGCTCCTCGCCTACGAGGTGACGCGCGACCTGCCGCTGGAACCGGTGACGATCGAGACGCCGCTCCAGCCGATGGAGGGGCGGCAGATCCAGGGCAAGAAGCTGGTCCTGGCGCCGATCCTGCGGGCCGGGGTCGGCTTCCTCGATGGTATGCTGTCGCTGGTTCCGTCGGCCCGCGTCGCCCATATCGGGCTGTACCGGGATCCCGAGACGCTGGAGGCGGTCGAATACTATTTCAAGGCGCCGTCCGATCTCGCCGACAGGACCGTTCTGGTCCTCGATCCGATGTTGGCGACGGCCAATTCGGCCATCGCGGCCCTCGACCGGCTCAAGGCGCGTGGTGCCTCCGATCTGCGCTTCGTCTGCCTGCTGGCGGCTCCGGAGGGCCTCGCCAAGTTCCAGGCCGCCCATCCCGACGTGCCGGTCTGGACCGCGGCGATCGACAGCCATCTGAACGACCATGGCTATATCGTCCCCGGCCTCGGCGATGCCGGCGACCGGATGTACGGCACCCGGTAGAATCCAAACTCAGCCGTCGTCGCGGTCGGATCGCGATTTCAGATGTGCGCGCGGCAGACGGATCATCTGTCACCGCTTTCCGTATCTGCACATTGTATTCACGCGCCTGAATAGAGCACAATCCTGCCTCGGATCCGATGCGGCGCCAAAAGCCGCACGGGCCGCAGGAGGAAGCCCATGCCGATGGAACGCAGCGTTTCGAGTCGTGTCCTGGCCCTGCTCGCAGTGGCCGGATTGCTGGGGTCGACGCAGGCACGCGCCGCCGACCCGATCCGGATCGGGGTCATCGCCGAGGCGCAGTCGGTCGTCGGCGCCTCGATCCCGCAGGCCGTCCAGCTCGCCGCCGACGAGATCAACGCCAAGGGCGGGATCGACGGGCGCCAGATCCAGATCGTCAGTTACGACGACAAGTCGTCCGCCTCCGACGCGGTCCGGGCCTTCCAGCGGGCGGTCTCCGAGGACAAGGTCAACCTCGTCATCGCCAGCTACATCTCCGAGGTGGTGCTGGCACTGATGCCCTGGGCGGCGCGGCTCAAGACGCCGATGATCACGCCCGGTGCCGCCTCCAACGAGATCAGCCTCGCGATCCACAAGGACTACGCGCGCAACAAGTACACCTTCCACGGCTACCTCACATCAGCGGCCCTGGCGCAGTCGATCTGCGACTCCACGAAGGACATGCTGATCGATCTGATGAAGGTGAAGACGGCCGCGATCATGAGCGAGGACGCGGCTTGGACCCGTCCCCTCGATGTCGGTTACGAGAAGTGCCTGCCCGAGATCGGTGTGAAGGTCGTCGACCATATCCGCTTCTCGCCGGACACGGGGGACTTCACGCCGATCTACAACAAGATCGAGGCGGCCAAGCCCGACCTGATCGTCACCGGCATCTCGCATGTCGGCGTGCAGCCGACCGTGCAGTGGCAGAACCAGCAGGTTCCCCTCGCCATGACGGGGATGAACTCGCAGGCGACCTCCTCGACGTTCTGGGCGAACACCAACGGCGCCACGCAGGGCGTGATCTTCCAGAGCATCGCGGTGCCGGGCGCGGCGATCACCGACAAGTCGCTCGCCTTCAGCGACGCGTTCAAGAAGCGCTTCGGCAGCGATCCGTCCTACGCAGGCTACATGGCCTACGATCAGGTCTACTACGCGGCGGATGCGGTGAAGCGCGCCGGCTCGACCGAGGCCGACAAGCTCGTCGAGGCCCTGGAGAAGACCGACTGGGTCGGCACCGTGGGGCGGACGCAGTTCTACGGCAAGGACGACCCGTTCACGCACTCGATCAAATACGGTCCCGGCTTCGTCACCGGATTGATGGCGCAGTGGCAGGACGGCAAGCAGGTCGCGGTCTGGCCGAAGAGCCTGGCGCAGGGCGCGATCGTCTTGCCGGCGGCCGTCAAGGCGGCCGCCCGCTAGCTTGCCGTTCGGATCGGCAACGGACGCGTGCGGCGCCTTCGGCTTGCCAAGCGCGCCCGTTGCCGCAAGTAGAGCCGTACCGCGTCAGCGTGAACGCGGCTGAGATCACGTGCGCGCAAAGGATTATCGTTGATGGCCAGCACCGACCTGCCCGGGACCATGCGTCAGATCCGCTTCGCGGGTTCCGGGGGCCCGGAGGTGATCAGCGTCGAGACCGCCCCTGTGCCGCATGCGGGACCCGGACAGGTCCTGATCGAAGTGGTGGCGGCCGGCGTGAACCGCCCCGATGTCGCGCAGCGCGCGGGGGTCTATCCGCCGCCGCCCGGCGCCACCGAGATTCCCGGCCTCGAAGTCGCCGGTCGTGTGGTCGCGATCGGGAGCGACGTCACGGGTCTGTCGCTCGGCGATGAGGTCTGCGCCCTGGTGATCAGCGGCGGCTATGCGGAGTATGCGGTGGCCGAGGCGGCCCATTGTCTGCCGCGTCCGAAGGCGGTCTCGCTCGTCGATGCCGGCGGCCTGCCGGAGACCTTCTTCACGGTCTATTCGAACGTCGTCCAGCGCGGACGGCTCGCGCCCGGCGAGAGCTTCCTCGTGCATGGCGGATCGAGCGGCATCGGTGCCACGGCGATCCAGATCGCCAAGCATGTCGGCGCGCGGGTCTTCGCCACGGCGGGCTCGGCCGAGAAGTGCCGGTTTTGCGAAGATCTGGGGGCGGATGCCGCGATCAACTACAAGGAGGCGGACTTCGCCGAGGAGGTGAAGCGCCTCACCGACGGCCGTGGCGTCGACGTGATCCTCGATATGATCGGTGCGAGCTATCTCGCCCGGAACCTGAAGTCGCTGGCTCCGGACGGCCGGCTCGTGATGATTGCCCTGATGGGCGGCTACAAGGTCGATGGCCTGAACATCACGCCGATCATGCGCAACCGCCTGACCTTTACCGGCTCGACGCTCCGGCCGCGCGGGAAGGCCGACAAGGCAGCGATCGCCGAGGGGCTGCGCCGGGATATCTGGCCCGAGCTCGATGCCGGGCGCATCCGGTCCGTCACCCATGCCACGTTCCCGCTGGAGCAGGCGCGGGAGGCGCACGAACTCATGGAGTCGAGCGCGCATCTCGGCAAGATCCTTCTGACGACCGGGCGGTGACACCGCGATCCGGCAGGAACCTGCCTCGGCGGCCCCGCGTTGGCGGCCGGTAACGAGATCGTGTCGCACAGCGCCCGTTTCGGCGTGTGGCGTCCCGCCGAGGAAGGTTCTGCAGATGGTCGAGAGATTGAATCCCAACGAGAGCCGTCAGGGCGAGCGCGGCAAACCGATGCTCTGGGTCCTGGTGGGGAGCCTCGTTCTGCTGGCGATCGCCACCGTGGGTCTCCTCACGTGGAACGGCGCCAATTCGCCGAAGGATTACGCCAGCCAGAGCCAGGACGCGTCCCGCAAGGAGGTGACGGGTTCGGTGAACGGGCAGTCGGGCGCCGCGTCGCCGACCAACAGCACGGGCGTGCCGGGCGGCAACCCGTCCTATCCGCAGCCCGCGCAACCGGGGGCCAACGGCAACGCGCCGAAATAACACCGACCCGGGACGGCTTCTCCAGCCGTCCCGCGGCCTGACGGCTCAGCGGGTCGGGATCGGCGTCGGCCCGCGGTAATCGTAGAACCCGCGCTTGGCCTTACGGCCGAGCCAGCCGGCCTCGACATACTTCACGAGCAGAGGGCACGGGCGGTATTTCGAATCCGCCAAGCCTTCGTAGAGCACCTGCATGACCGACAGGCAGGTGTCGAGACCGATGAAGTCCGCGAGCTGAAGCGGGCCCATCGGATGGTTCGCGCCCAGCCTCATGGCCGTGTCGATCGATTCGACCGATCCGACACCCTCATAGAGCGTGTAGATCGCCTCGTTGATCATCGGCAGCAGGATGCGGTTGACGATGAAGGCCGGGAAATCCTCCGACATCGTCGAAGTCTTGCCGAGCTTGGCGATGAACGCCTTGGCGGATTCGTAGGTCGTATCCTCGGTGGCGATGCCCCGGATCAGCTCGACGAGCTGCATCACCGGCACCGGATTCATGAAGTGGATGCCGATGAACTTCTCCGGCCGGTCCGTCGCCGCCGCCAGCCGGGTTATGGAGATCGACGACGTGTTCGTCGCTACGAACGTCTCCGGACGCAGCGATCCGCACAGGCTGCTGAAGATCTCGCGCTTCGTGGCCTCGTTCTCGGTCGCAGCTTCGATCACGAGGTCGCACGGCTCGAGGGCGGCGAAGTCCCGGGCGGATACGATCCGCGACCGAACCTGAGCGCTGTCCTCCTCCGACAGCGTGCCTTTCGAAACGAGGCGGCCCAGGCTGCCCTCGATGACCGTCAGACCATTCTCGAGCCGGGCGGGATCGCGATCGTTCAGCAGGACGTCGAGGCCGGCGGTGGCGCAGACCTGCGCGATGCCGCTTCCCATCTGGCCTGCGCCGATGATGCCGACCCGCTTGATCTCCATATGCATGTGCCGACCTGTGCCCCCAATGCGGATGCCGATACACGGCCGCCCGGTTCGACCGAGGGCACGAGCGCGACGGCACCGCGCGAAGTCTCGCCGTCGCAGCGTTCTAGACCAATCTTCGATCCGGAAGGAACCCGCGAATCCGCCTTCGGCGACAATACTCGCGGGTTGCCAGATTCCGTTCCGTTATTGACCCTTGGCTTTGCCGATCTCGGATTGCAGCTCCGGCACGACCTGAAAGAGATCGCCCACGAGCCCGTAATCGGCCACCTGGAAGATCGGTGCGTCCTCATCCTTGTTGATGGCGACGATGACCTTCGAGTCCTTCATGCCGGCGAGGTGCTGGATCGCCCCCGAGATGCCCACCGCGACGTAGAGGTCCGGCGCTACGACCTTGCCGGTCTGCCCCACCTGCCAGTCGTTCGGCGCGTAGCCCGCATCGACGGCGGCCCGAGAGGCGCCGACGGCGGCTCCGAGCGAGTCGGCCAGCGGCTCGATCAGCTCGTGGAACTTCTCGGACGAGCCGAGCGAGCGGCCGCCGGACACGATGATCCGCGCCGAGGCCAGCTCCGGGCGATCCGACTTGGCGATCTCCTCGCCCTTGAAGGTCGAGCCGCCGGCCTCGGGCGCTCCCGCCGACACGGCCTCGACGGGGGCGGCCGCGCCACCCTCGGCCGCAGCCTTGAAGGCGGCCGTCCGCACGGTGATCACCTTCTTGCCCGCCGGCGCCTGAACGGTCTGGATCGCGTTGCCGGCATAGATCGGCCGATCGAACGTGTCGGGCGCAACCACCTTGATGATGTCGGAGACCTGCGCGACGTCGAGCAGGGCTGCCACCCGGGGCAGCACGTTCTTGCCGGTCGTCGAAGCCGAGGCGATGATCGTGTCGTAGGGCTCGGCAATCGACGCGATCAGCGCCGCGACCGGCTCGGCGAGATCGTGGTCGTAGACGCCGTCCTCGGCGTTCAGGACCTTCTCGATGCCGTCGAGCTTGGCCGCCGCCGCGGCCACGGCCTGCGATCCCGAACCCAGGACCAGAGCGTGGATCGGGGCGCCGATCTCCTTGGCGGCCGAGAGCGCCTTCAGCGTCCCGTCCTTGATCTGACCGTTGCCGTGCTCGACGAAAAGAAGTGTCGTCATGGTCTGCTGGTGCCCTTGAGGGTTGTGGCGCGGGGCTCGACCGTGGCTCGGGAGCCCCGCCTGCGGATCAGATGACGCCGGCTTCGACCTTGAGCTTCTGCACCAGCTCGGCCGCGGAGCCGACCTTGACGCCGGCCGAGCGGCCCGGCGGCTCGGCGGTCTTCAGCACCGTGAGCCGCGGCGTCACGTCGACGCCGAGCGCGTCGGGCGTCAGCTCCTCCAGCGGCTTCTTTTTCGCCTTCATGATGTTCGGCAGCGATGCATAGCGCGGCTCGTTGAGGCGCAGATCCGTCGTCACGATGGCCGGCAGCCTGAGGCTGACGGTCTGCAGGCCGCCGTCGACCTCGCGGGTCACGTCGAGGCTGCCCTCGCCCGGCTCGATCTTGTACGCGAAGGTGCCCTGCGGCCAGCCGAGCAGCGCACCGAGCATCTGCCCGGTCTGGTTCGAGTCGTCGTCGATCGCCTGCTTGCCGAGGATGACGAGCTGCGGGCTCTCCTTCTCGACGACGGCCTTCAGAAGCTTCGCCACCGCCAGCGGCTCGCAGGTCACGTCCGTCTTGACCAGGATCGCACGGTCGGCGCCCATGGCCAGCGCGGTGCGCAGCGTCTCCTGCGCCTGCTGCGGGCCGATCGACACCGCCACGATCTCGGTGACCGTGCCCTTCTCCTTGAGCCGGATCGCCTCCTCGACGGCGATCTCGTCGAAGGGATTCATCGACATCTTCACGTTGGCGAGCTCGACCCCGGAGCCGTCGGCCTTCACGCGTATCTTGACGTTGTAGTCAACAACCCGCTTGACGGGCACCAGCACCTTCATGGCGGTCACGATCCTTCCCCGGAGGATTCTTGTCGTCGTGCAGGCCACTTCCACGGCGCGCAAGGCGCAGCGTGGCGGGGGCACGCAAGGCGCGCGGACCGTAACGGCCACATTTCCGCCTTGTCAACGCGGCGCCGTGGCGGCCCGGCGAAAACCCCTCGGCCCGGGCTCAACGATTGGCGCCGGGCACCCAGAGCACGTCGTCGGCGCCGTCGGCATTGGCGGCCCGGCTCGCCACGAACAGGAAGTCGGAGAGGCGGTTGAGGTAGCGCAGCGCCTCCGGCGACACCGACTCGTCCTCCCGGGCGGCGAGGCTGACCGCCAGGCGCTCGGCGCGGCGGCAGACGGTGCGGGCGAGGTGCAGGGCCGCCGCGGCCGGCGATCCACCGGGAAGCACGAAGGATTTCAGCGGTGGGATCGCCTCGTTCAGGCCGTCGATGTCGCGCTCCAGCCGCTCGACCTGGCTCGCGACGATCCGCAGCGGCTCGTAGGGGAGGGGTTCCGGGCTCGGCGGCGTCGCGAGGTCGGCCCCGAGGTCGAACAGGTCGTTCTGGATCGCCCCGAGCATCTGGTCGAGCGGCCCCTGCGTGTGCAGGCGCGCCAGTCCGATGCAGGCATTGGTCTCGTCGACGGTCCCGTAGGTCTCGACCCGCAGATCCGCCTTCGAGCGACGCTGTCCGTCCGCCAGGGCGGTCGTGCCCTTGTCGCCGGTCCTCGTGTAGATGCGGTTGAGCTTGACCAAAGGGTTTGATGCCTCAGAACGTGTAGCCGATCTTGCCGCCGTAATTCGTCAGGCCGCGATTATTCGCGCAGAGCCCGGCATTCGACATGTGCTCGATCGTCGCCATGATGCTCCAATGTTCCGTGATACGGAAGCCGAGAGCCGCCGCCTCGCGGAACATGGGTGAGCACCCGAGCGTGTTGAAGCCGTAGGGCGTCTCCGCCTTCGGGCCGGTCCAGCCGTTATGGGCCACGCCGCCGAAGAACCCGTCGAGGAAGACGCGGCGATTGAAGGTCTCAGGAAAGACTTCGAGGGTCCAGGTCGCGCCGAGATAGGCGTAGCTGGTCCGGCCGCCGGTGTTGTAGCTGCCGCCGACGGTCGGCCGCGGCACGAAAGCCTGCCAGAACGGATCGGCGCTGAGGATCGGCTTGGCGAAGAGGATCTCGCCGTTGACGTTCGCCTTGCTGAACCCGGGAAGCTTGCCCTCTGCGCTGCCCGGGTCCTGCACCGCGCCGCCGATCCGGATCTCGGACACGATGCTGAGCGGCTGGACGGGGGCCAGGTAGGCGGCAGGCGGCGGCGGTGGCGCGTCCGCGGCCGAAGCCGGCATGATCGCCGCCCCGGTCAGGATGCCGAACAGACAGAGGCGGGAAGGGGCAGTCATGCGGGCTCGGCCGGTTAGGCGCAGCGATTTGCTTCTACCGAGCGTAGCAGAGGCCCGCGATATGCGGCGGCCAATTCATCCGTTACCGGGCGGAAAGGTGTTCGGTGCGGCGGCGCGGTCACACCCGTCCCGGCGGAATTCAGGCCGAGCGCCACCAGACGACGCCCATGATGATCACGATCGCGACGAATTGCAGGAGCACGCGCAGGCGCATCAGCCTCTGCGAGAGACTGGCGCTGCCGCCCCGCATCATGTTGGCCAAGCCCAGGAGCAGGACGGCGGCGACGGCAAGGCAGGCGATCAGGACGAGGGTATTCGACGACATGCGGGTGGGGATCCGGGTGGGGCCGGAGCCGTGATCCGGCTCGGCGCGTCGTGAGGGTGCGGACGCTCAGTTGCGGCGGAGCAGGCGCTCGAAATAATCGAGTTCCTCGCGGGGGCGGGTCGGGTCGCCGAGTTTGCGCCGCAGCTCTTCCATGATGCGCCGGGCGCGCTGGACCGCTGATTCATCGGCTGTCGGCACGCGGACACGTCCGTCGCTCATATCGCGGCCGCGCGTCGGACGTCCGAGGGGATCGTCGTCCCGTGCCCCGGCCTGGCCCTGCTGCCCCGGCTGCTGACCGCCGTCCTGCTGGCCTTCGCCCTGGCCCTCGGCCATGTCCTGCATCTGCTGCGCCATGCCGTCGGCGCCGCGCTTCAGGCCGTCGAGGGCGCGCCCCTGCGCGTCGACCGCCCCGCTCGAATCGCCGTCCTTCAGGGCGTTCTCGGCCTCGCGCATGGCTTCCTCGGCATCGGCGAGACCTTGCTCGCCGCGCATGCCGTTCTCCTTCATGCGCTGTTGGAGATCTTCGAGCCGCTGCCGAAGCGCCTGCTGCCGCTCTCCGACATCGCCCTTCTGGCCCTGCTGCCCTTGGCCCTGCTGCCCCTGGCCCTGCTGTCCTTGGCCCTGTTGTCCTTGGCCCTGTTGTCCTTGGCCTTGCTGACCCGGCTGTCTCTGGCCCTGCTGTCCGCGCTGGCCTTGCTGCGGCTGCCCGCGATTCTGCTGGCGCTGGCCGCCGCGCGGCTCTTCGCCGTCCTTGAAGGTCTCGTCGCGCAGGCCCTGCTGCTCGCGGGACATGGCGTCGAGATCGCGCATCTGCTTCTGCATCTCGCGGGACGCCTGATCCGACCGGTTTCCGCGTTCGGCCGTCTGCAGGTTCTCCAGGATGTTGCGCAGCTGTTCCATCAGGCGCTGTGCCTCGGCGGTGTCGCCGCGCTTCATGGCCTCCGCCATGTCTTGGATCATCTTATCGAGATCCTCGGGCGTGACGGTCTTCGACTGAGCATTGTTCTGCCCGCGATCGCTCTGCTCGCGAGGCTCGCGGCCCTGCTTCTGCGCCATCTCCGACAGGAACTTGTCGAGCGCCTGCTTCAGATCCTGGGTCAGGCGCTTGATTTCGTCGTCGGGCGCGTTGCGCTCCATCGCCTCCTTCAAGCGATCCTGGGCTTGGCGGAGCTGCTTCTCGGCATCCGAAAGGTCACCGTCCTCGATCTTCAGGGCCATCTCCCACAGGAGATCGGCCACCGCGATGAGATCGGCGTCCGTCCGGGCGCGGCGCAGCCGCTCGGTGGCCGTCCGCAGGCCCAGGAAGATGGCAGGCTGCGGCGTGTACGTGTCGGGCGCGACCAGGAGGGCGTCCAGGGCCCCCTGAACCCACCGGCGGTCCGTATCGGGTGCCGTCACGAGGCGGCGTCGTTCCTCGGCGAGCGCCCGCGCCAGCGGCTCGCGGAACGGGCGCGCCGGCAGGACGATCTCGGCATCCGGCGTCCGGCCTTCCTGACCGGCCTCGTCCTTGACGACGATGTGATAGCGGACCCGCGCCCCGGACCATGGGCTGTCGGTCAGGTCGACCAGGGTCTTGGTGTCGGACTCGCCGTTGGCGTCCCCGGGCAATGCCAGATTGATGTGGGGAACCGGGACCAGAGCACGGGCCGATTTCAGCGGCTCGATCACGGCCTCCGCCGAACTGAGCCCGTAATCGTCCTTCGCGCGGTAGGTCAGGTTGAAGGTACCGCGGCCGTTCACTTCGGGGCCGCCGAC
Source organism: Methylobacterium sp. 092160098-2 (assembly GCF_028920805.1). Taxonomy (NCBI): domain Bacteria; kingdom Pseudomonadati; phylum Pseudomonadota; class Alphaproteobacteria; order Hyphomicrobiales; family Methylobacteriaceae; genus Methylobacterium; species Methylobacterium sp. 092160098-2. The sequence continues at coordinate 3,728,265 of NZ_JAQPZJ010000001.1, forward strand.
GGCCGTCACCTCCGGCGGCCGGTCGGGGATCGCGTCCACGGTGAGGCGTTGCCGGCCTGCGGGAGTCACGATCGTCAGTTCGGCGCCGCCAACGATGCGATAGCGCTCCTCGCGCAGGTCGGGGCGCGCCTCCTGGCCAGGGACGGGGACCAGGCCGGCATTGGGTGTCAGCGTCGTCTCGGACGCGGCCTTACCCTGACCGGCGATCCGCACGATCAGCTGCGCGTTGACGGGGGCGCGCAGGCGCTGATCGCTTCCGTCCATGGCGATCAGGAGGGGCGGAAGCCGCGTGTAGAGCGGCGGGTCGATCCAGCCGTCCACGCGGAAATTGGGGCTTTGCGCCGCGGGCTCCTGCCAGTCGAACGCCGCGCCAAGGCGCTGACGCCACTCGGGTCCGGCGACGAACAGGCTGGCGATGGCGGCGACCACGAGGCCGGCGCGAATGGCGAACGGATCGTGCCGGACCATGCCGGGCCTCGGCAAACCGACCCGCAGGGCCGAGACCGCCTGCGCGGCCCGCCGTTGATGGAGCTCCCAGAGCGTCCGGCTTCCCGGATCGGCGGCACCCACGGCGAGGCTGTCCTGCGCCGCGGAGGCCGGTCCGTGACGCAGGGCCGGATCGCGGGCCGCCGCCTCGCGATCGAGCCGTGCCAGGGCGACGCGCCGATCGGGCCGGGCGATATGGATCAGCGGTACGAGCGCGGCGACGAGGAGGAGGCCCAGGATGCCCAGGCCGATCTGGCGCCAGATCGGCGTGAGATCGAGCCACAGCCCCGACCAGGACAGCATGAGAAAGATCAGTCCGACCCCGATCCCCCGCCAGAGGACAGGCCAGGCTTGCTCCCAGAGGGCTGCCGCCCGGGCGCGAGCCACCAGCCGGTCGAGCCGTGCGGAGACCGTTGTCGGGCCGTCCGCGCTGGTCTTGTTCTCGGTGCCGATCACGCCGACCGTTCCGCCTCACGCCGCAGGAGTGGCCCCAGGAACCACGCGAACCGGGCTCCCATCAGAAGACGGTAGCATGGTGGGCCGCCCGGGTCGGCGGGTCAAATCGGCGCGACGCTTCCCCGGTGTCGCGGTCAGTTGTGCGCCTGGATGAAGTTGCGCACCTGCGGGTAGATCTGCGACTCCCAGCGCCGCCCCGCGAAGACCCCGTAATGGCCGACGCCCGCCTGGAGGTGATGGGTCCGCATGTAGGGGGCGAGGTCCGAGCAGAGATCATGGGCCGCCATGGTCTGGCCGACCGCGCAGATGTCGTCGCGCTCGCCCTCGACGGTCATCAGGGCGGTGCGGCGGATTGCTCGCAGGTCGATCGGCTCCCCCCGATAGCTCACCGCATTCCGAGCCAGGGCGTGATCCTGGAACACGGTCTTGACCGTTTCCAGGTAGAATTCGGCCGCGAGATCGAGCACGGCGAAATACTCGTCGTAGAAGGTCTCGATCGCCTCGGCTTTCTCGCGCTCGCCGTTGGCCATGTGCCAGAAGAGATCGGCGTGACCCTGGATATGGCGCTTGGCGTTCATCGCCATGAATGCCGAGACCTGCATGAAGCCCGGATACACCTTGCGGCCGGCGCCCTTGTGGCGCGTCGGGACCGTCGCGATCAGGTTCTTCTCGAACCAGTCGATGGGCTTTGAGGTCGCGAGTGCGTTCACGCCCGTCGGGTTGATGCGGCAATCCACCGGGCCGGCCATCAGGGTCATGCTGCGCGGGGCGGCGGGATCCTTCGCCTGCGCCATCGCGGCTGCCGCCACGAGGGCCTGAACGGCGGGCTGGCAGACCGCCACCATGTGGGCGCCTTCACCCATCGTCTGCAGGAAGTGGATCAGGTGGCCCACGTAGTCGTCGAAACCGAACTGGCCTTCCGACAGCGGCACGTCGCGGGCATTGTGCCAGTCGGTGATGTAGACGTCGTGGTCGGGCAGCATGGTGCGCACGGTGGCGCGGAGCAGCGTGGCGAAATGGCCCGACATCGGCGCGACCATCAGCACCTTGGGCTGCTCGGTGTGAATGTCCTTCTTGAAGTGCAGCAGCGTCCCGAACGGCGTGACCTCGACCGGCTCCTCTGAGACCGGGACGCTCCGGTTCCCGACGTTGACCGTCTCGATGCCGTAGGGCGGCCGGGCGAAGGTCAGACCGGCGCGCATCATCATCCGGGCGCCGGCGGACATCCAGGTGACCGGCTCGCCCAACCCGATCCAGGGCGACCAGATGTCGTTCAGCAGCCGGCCCCATGCCCGGGTCTGGGCAGCGATGTCGGTCTGCAGGTCGAACGCGTCGTACAGCATCGGGCAGGCACTCGCTGGAGCCCTGCCCGGCACGCGGGCCATCGGGGCGGCAAAGGTGGCGGATGCCGGGGTTTGAATTGCATCAGCTTGGCCGTGCAGGATGGGTCCCGTTCCCGGAGGCGGCAACTGTCCGAGCGGCGGATGCGAACAAGAAAAATCGTGACGTGGCTTTGATGCACCAGACCAAATCGCGGCCGGGCGCGACGGCACGGACACCGCCGACGCGCCGGGCCGCGTCAGGACGCGCGCCGGACGACCGTGCGGGGTTCGCCTTCGGTCCGGCGATGCTCGCAGGCGATCTTGAGATACCGGTCGCTGCCCCCCGGCAACCCGGCCTGGGCTGCCATCGTCTGGGCGTGCATCAGGCACTCCATCGGCGTATGCGCCGGGGCGATGATGACGTCCAGGGCGGTGTCGCGGGAGCAATCCTGAGCCAGAAGCGTACCGGCACAGACCAAGGCAACAGAGAGCAGTTCCGACATGACGGACCTCAGCTTCGAGCGATCGAAAGGTCCGCGGGGTGCTCTGGCGTGCGAGCCGCCGCGTTGTCGTTGCCTGAGTGCTTCCTCCCGGTTGCCGGACCCTTCAAGCACGTCGTGTGCCAGTTGGGCGGACGGCGGAATACTTGATCTGCGCGCCCTCAGTCGCGGGACGACAGCCAGTGCGTTTCCGGTTCGTCGGCGGGCAGGAGGGCCGCGACGGCGTCGAGATCGACGACGTACCGCTCGGTGAGACGCTGCCACATCTCGACCGGCGACGTGACCTGCGGCCGGAGCCCGTCGAGGGCACGGGCGAGCAGGGCCGTGGTTACCAGCGTCGGGCGCTGCAGGAGCGGATCAGCGTTCAGCATCGATGTCGATCCCCTTCGGAGGACAACACTCTCAGCCGCACGTAGTTAACGGTCGGTTACGGTCGCGGACGAGGTCTTGCTCTAAGCTTGCCAGATCGCCGGGCCGCACCTCTAGTCTGGCTTGCCGCGGCGCGATCACAGTGCCGGCCGCGGCGCCCGGTCGGCCAACTCTTGCCGGCGGGCGGGCGGGGGTATCCCGGATCATGACCCGGGCCGGCCAGGGTCTGGGAGATCTGCCGAAGCCCCTCCGAGTTCACAAGCCCGACCCCATCCCTTATCAGGCGGGTGGATCGAGCCTGTCCCGGCCGACGAAGGGCCGCCGCGCAGGGCGCGCACGGCTCCGGTCGATTGTGCGAACGGAACATCATGGACGCCAAACCTGAAGCGATCGGCGCGACGCAGGGGCCGACGGCGCGACTTGTGCTCGCCTCCGCTTCGCCGCGCCGCCTCGCGCTGCTGCAGCAGATCGGCATCGAACCGGCGGCTCTCCTGCCGGCCGAGATCGACGAGACGCCCCGCAAGGCCGAGCCGCCCCGCGAACTGGCACGCCGCCTCGCCCGGACGAAGCTCGCGACGGCCGAGGCGGCGCTGCACCTCCAGGACACCACCACGCCCACTTGGCTCCTGTCGGCCGATACGGTTGTGGCGGTCGGGCGTCGGGTCCTGCCGAAGGCCGAGATCCCCGACGAGGCCGCGGATTGCCTGCGCCTGCTCTCCGGACGTCAGCATCGCGTCTACACGGCGGTGTGCGTCCTCTCGCCCCGCGGGCGCAGGGAGCGGATCGTGGAGACCCGCGTCCGATTCAAGCGGCTCTCGGGCCGCGATATCCAGGGCTACGTGGCGTCGGGCGAATGGCGCGGGAAAGCCGGCGGCTACGCGATCCAGGGCCTGGCGGGGGCGTTCGTCGTCAAACTGGTCGGCTCCTACAGCGCCGTGGTCGGGCTGCCCCTCTACGAGACCCTGAGCCTCCTCGACGGGGAGGGGTATCCCGTGCGGGCTGGCTGGGGCGCCCTGGCATGAGAAGCGAGCGCCGGCCGCCCTGTCCGATCTGTCGGCAACCGTCCACACCGGAATTCCAGCCGTTCTGTTCTCAGCGGTGTGCCGACGTCGATCTCGGACGGTGGCTCAACGAGCGCTACGCGATCCCCGAGGACCTCGATTCCGACGAGGTTCCGCCCGAGCCCGATCCGGAGCGATGAAATTTTCCGGCATTTCCGTCATGCCGACGTCACGGCAAGGCTGGACAGGCCGCGAAGCACTGACTATACCCCGCGGCGTCCGAGGCCGAAACCGGCGCGGACGACGCCCAGGTAGCTCAGTTGGTAGAGCATGCGACTGAAAATCGCAGTGTCGGTGGTTCGATTCCGCCCCTGGGCACCATCTTCCCGCTGAGTGCCCGCTCCGGTAACGGTTAGCGAAAACGGCGCCACGTTATCTTCATACCGATAGATCCAGACTGCAGTTTCGCGACGGCTTGGCTTTGGCTTTCGACGGCCGGCGATACGTCGGGCAGGGCGACAGCGCGCCCTCGTTAGCTCGGAAGCCTGCGCTCTCCCGCCCGGTTCAGCGAGTCTCCGCATCCCGCAGATGCAGATAGGCCGGATCGAACCCGGCCGCGGCCTGCAGCCCCGGCCAGTCGTGGACGGTCAGGCGGCGGTCGCGCAGCGTGATCAGCCCGGCCGATTTGAGATCCCGGATCGTGCGATTGACGTGAACGGACGTTATGCCGAGGGCGTCTGCGAGTTCGGGCTGCGTCATGGGCAGCTCGCAGGTCCGATCCGGCGCAAGCCCGACCGCGCCGAGGCGGGTCACGAGTTCGCAGAACAGGTGGGCCATCCGCGCGTAGGCGTCGCGGCGACCGGTGTTGAGCATCCACTCGCGGACCAGAGCGGCGTCGATGAGGGTGGCGCGCCAGAAGACCTCGGTGAGGCGCGGATGCGCACGCATCAGCCCGCGGACCGCCTCATGCGAAACGAAGCCGAGCCTGCAGGCGCTGACCGTGGCGATGTTGATGTCGAGCACCTCCAGATACAGGCTCTGGAAATCGGGCACATCGCCCGGCACGTGGTAGGTCATCACCTGCCGCTTGCCGGCCAGCGTCGACTTGTAAGTGCAGGCGATCCCGCTGAGCAGGGTGAAGCTTCGGGTCGGGCGGTCGCCCTCCCGAACGATGTCCTGATTGGGCTCGAACTGCGCCACCTGCATCGGCAGCGCGACGAGGGCGGCCCGCTCCGCATCGCTGAGCGTGAACAGGGCGACGGTCTCGATCCGGCGCAGGAAAGGTTGTCGGCTTGCTTGGTGCGGTGTCTCGAACATTGCGCCTCGGCCGTCCGGCGGCACCGGCCAGCATTTCGCAGTCGGCAATTCACCGTCTGCCATCCACGGCAAGGATAGGGCCGACGGCCGGGCCCGGCCAGAGCGGCAGGGCTGCTCGCCCGCAGCCGCGGGGGTCGGGGTGGTGGCCGGGGCTGCGCGCCGGGCCTCGGTGAAACCCGGGACTGGAATTCTCCGCCCCATCCGCGCACAGAGATCAGGCGGCGCAGTCGCCGCACAGCCTGACGGAAAGCCCGATGAAGACGGCAGATCTCGCCCCGCACGCGCACCAGGTCCTGCGCGACGCGACCCTGCCCGAGCTGCCGAACCATTATCGCGGCAAGGTCCGGGACAATTACGACCTGCCCGACGGCCGGCGCATCCTCATCACCTCGGACCGGATCAGCGCCTTCGACCGGGCGCTCGCGGCGATCCCCTTCAAGGGCCAGGTCCTGACCCAGACCGCGCGCTACTGGTTCGAGCAGACCGCCGACATCTGCCCGAACCACGTCATCGCCTATCCCGACCCGAACGTGGTCGTGGGCCGGCGTCTGGAGATCCTGCCGGTGGAGGTGGTGGTTCGGGGCTACCTCGCCGGCACCACCTCCACGTCGGTCCTGACGCGCTACCGCGCCGGGGAGCGGGACATGTACGGCCACCGTTTCCCGGATGGCATGCGGCCGAACGAGCGTCTGCCGGAGGCGATCATCACGCCGACCACCAAGGCGTTCGACGGTGGCCACGACGAACCGCTGACCGAGACCGAGATTCTGGAACGCGGGCTGCTCACGTCCGAGCAGTGGCGCACCGTGTCCGACGCGGCGCTGGCGCTGTTCGCCCGCGGCACGGCGCTGGCGGCCGAGCGCGGTCTCATCCTGGCCGACACGAAATACGAGTTCGGCACCGATCCCGAAGGCCGGATCGTCCTCGCCGACGAGATCCATACGCCCGACAGCAGCCGGTACTGGTTCGCGCAGAGCTATCCGGAGCGCTTCGCCGCGGGTTCCGCGCCGGGGAGCTTCGACAAGGATTTCGTGCGCAATTGGGTCGTCGCCCGCTGCGATCCGTACAAGGACCCGATTCCGGAGATTCCCGCGGAGGTCGTCCTGGAGACGGCCGCGGTCTACATCCGCGCCTACGAGACGATCACGGGGGCGCGCTTCATCCTGCCGGATCCGAGCGAGGAGCCCTTGGAGCGCATCCGGCGCAACATCGCCGCCTATCTCGCGGGCTCCCCGCAGTCCTGAGGGGAGGGCGGCGCGCGCGGCGCCGCACTCCGTCGAGAGGATCAGGCCGCGGCCGCGATCGGGGCCGGCGAGGGCGCATCCATGGCGCGCAGGTAGACGTCGAGGAGCGTCTCCTGCTCGTCGCGCTCATCCTTGTCCTGCTTGCGGATCTTCAGGATCTCCTTGAGCACCTTGACGTCGAGACCCTCGCCCTTGGCCTCGGCGAAGACCTCCTTCTTGGCCTCCATCAGGTCCTTGATCTCCTCCTCCAGCCGTTCCACGCGCTCGATGATCGAGCGGATGCGGTCGCCCGCGACGCCCACGGTGTCGGTCATGTCGGTCATGCATTCCCTTGTCGGATGACGGCGGCACCCTCGCCGGGACAGGGTAAGCGACCGGTTAAGGACGGCCCGGCGCGTGGACCCGGCTCTCGATCCAGCCGACGATCGCATCCGCCACCGCATCGCTGTTCGATTCCAGCATCATCATGTGACCGTTGCCGTGGATGCCGTGCTCGGCGAGCGCCAGCCGGTCCGGTTTCGCGCCCGCCTGGGCCAGGAATGCAGCCGTGCAATCATCCATGGTGGCGCGGAACGAGGCTTCGGCGGTGACGAGCACGGCGGGCACGCGGGCGAGGTTCGGCAGCGTTCGAGCGGGCTCGGCCTGAAGCCAGCAACGGATCTTGTCGGGTGCGGCGGCGCGGTCGTCCTGAACGACCGTCAAATCGGCCGGGCTGCTCACGGGGGGCTCGAAATGCAGCGGCACCCGGGTGATGCCGTAGGGCCGGGCCCGCGCCTCCCCGACGCGCTCGTACCAATCGGCGCCGCCCTTGAAGCGGATGTCGAAGAAGGTCGGCCCGTTGGGCTCGACGGCGACATGCGCCTTCACGAGGTCGGGGCGTTGATCGGAAACCGCCCAGCCGAAGACGCCGGCCTGCGAATGCGTCAGCAGGATCGCGGGGCCGATCTTCTCCAGAAGGGCGATCAGGGCCGGATCGACCAGTTCCTCGCTCTTCAGCGCGCTGGCGATGTAGGGCACCTGGGACAGGTAGAACTGGTCGAAGGCGGCGTTGCCGCGCACCCCCGGGCCCCCCGGCCACTGGCTGTGCAGCTTCGCCTGCGGGTAGAGCGGGACGCGTTCCTGCCCGGTGAACACCGTCTCCAGATCCTCGACGGGCAGGCGGGCATAGGGTCCGTAGGTCTCCGGATCGCCGCCCGAGCGGCCACGCCCGACCTGATCCACGACGTAGACCGTGAAACCCTTGGCGGCGAAGCGGTCAGCCCAGCCAGGCCGTCCGTCCGGCGTGCCGAGGAAGTTGGTCCCGGTCTGGGCGGTGCCGTGCACCAGGACGATCGGATAGGGCTGCGTCACCCGCGCCGGTGCGCGATACTCCACGAACATCTGCCCGGAGGCCGTGGTCTTGCCTGCCGCCGTCGCGGAGCGGCCGCCGACGAAGAAATAGCCCGCGGGCTGTTTCGGCTTGAACGGCGTGTCGCCGGAGCCCCCCTCGGTGGCCTCGGATGCCGAAGCGATTGCGAGGCAGAGCAGAGTCAGTGCCCCGGCGGCGGCCTTCCTGAGCATGGCGTCCTCCCGCGGACGTCTGGCGCGTCCGGCGGGAGGCATATCAGCGTGAAAGTCGGGCCCGGTCCAGCCGGACGGCCCACCGATCAGGCGTGTGCGAGGCCGCGCTTCTTCCCCAGCGCCTCCTCGACGGTGCCGGCGCCGTCGAGATAGCCGTGGACCTTGGGGTTCGGCATGATCAGCGAGGCCACGAAGGCGATCGCCATCAGGACGGTGACGTACCAGAAGAACGTGCTCTCCATCCCGTTGTCCTTGAACCACAGGGCGACGAACTCGGCGGTGCCGCCGAAGGTGGCGTTGGCCACCGCGTAGGAGAGGCCGACTCCGAGGGCGCGGATGTTGGTCGGGAACAGCTCCGCTTTCACGATGCCGCTGATGCCCGTGTAGAACGAGACGACCGCGAGCCCGAGGGTGATCAGCGCGAAAGCCAGATAGGGATCCTTGTTGGTGCCGAGCGCCGTCATCAGCGGCACCACCATGAGTGTGCCGAGGCCGCTGTAGAGCAGCATGTTCGCCTTGCGGCCGATCTTGTCGGACAGCGCGCCGAAGATCGGCTGGATGATCATGTAGACGAACAGCACCACCGTCATCGTCTGCGACGCCGAGGTCTTCGGCATGCCGGCGGTGTTGACGAGATACTTCTGCATATACGTCGTGAAGGTATAGAAGCTCAGGGAGCCGCCCGCCGTGTAGGCCACGACGACCAGGAACGCCCGCCAGTGCTTCGACAGCTCGGCGAAGGTGCCGGCGGTCTCCTTGTCACTGCTGTCCTTCGTCTCGGCCAGGGAGCGTCGCAGATAGAGTGCGACGACCGCCAGCCCGGCGCCGATGAAGAACGGGATGCGCCAGCCCCAGGCGGTCAGTTCCGGGCCGGTCATCACCGCCTGGAGCAGGACCAGGACCAGCGAGGCCAGAAGCTGGCCACCGATCAGCGTGACGTACTGGAAGGAGGCGAAGAAACCGCGCCGGCCCTTGATCGCGACTTCGCTCATGTAGGTTGCAGAGGTGCCGTATTCGCCGCCGACGGACAGTCCTTGGAGCATGCGGGCGAGGAGCAGCAGCACCGGGGCCAGGGTACCGACATGCTCGTAGGTCGGCAGGATGCCGATCAGCAGCGAGCCGAAGCACATCAGCAGCACCGAGACGACCATCGAGGTCCGGCGTCCGACACGATCGGCGATGCGCCCGAACAGCCAGCCGCCGACCGGTCGCATGAAGAAGCCGACCGCGAAGATGCCCGCGGTCTGGAGGAGCTGGCTGGTGGAATCGCCCTTCGGAAAGAAGGCCGGCGCGAAGTAGAGGGCGAAGAACGCGTAACAGTAGAAATCGTACCATTCGACGAGATTGCCCGAGGACGATCCGACGATGGCCCAGATGCGGCGCTTGCGGTCTGCGGCGTCATCGTGGGCGCTCGGTGCGATACCGATCGTATCGTCGCGCGAGGCGGACATGGCGTCTCCGTCGATCAATCTCGATGCCGGCCTGGGCCGGTCTCTACTTGGTGCGGCGCGACGTTACAGGTGACGGGCCTGATCGCAAGACCGTGAGCGGACTTAGCCGAGGACAGCGCGCGCGGGTGTCACCGGCCGCATGGCCACGACGCCGCGGGACGGAACGGTTCGCCCCGAGGCCCGTTGCGGGCCGGCATGGGCGTCGGGGATTGTCCGACGGCCGCAGGAGGAGAGGCCATGAAGCGCATTCTGAGAGACACGGTTGCGGCGGCCATCGTCGTGGCCGGAGCGGCAACGGCATTCGCGCAGGGCGGCCCAGGCGGCGGGGGCGGCCCCGGCGGCGGCGGACCCGGCGGTCCCGGTGGAGCTGCCGGCGCGGGCGCCGGTCCGGCCGGTGGCGGCGGTGCTGGCGGCGGCGCTGGCGGCGGGATGCGGGGCGGTGCCGGCGGCGCGGACGGCGGCGCGATGCGCGGGCCAGGCGGTGCCGAGGGCGGTCCGCGCGGCGCCGAGCCGGGTGGACCGGCGGGTCGTGGTGCCGAGGGACCGGGCCGCCCGGATGGCGCCGCCGAGCGCGACGGATCGTCCGGTCGGGCCGGCCCGGCCGCGAAGCCCGATGCCGGTGATCGCGGTGATCGCGGTGACCGGGGCGAGCGCGGTGCCCGTGAACCCGGTGCCGGCGGCGAGCGCGGCAATCGCGACGCAGCCGGCCCCGATCGGGGCGGCCGCGGTCCGGCTGGCGAGCGGGGCGGACGTGCCGGCGCCCGCGAGGGCGGCGCCGTTCGCGGTGCGGTCGGCCGCCTCGATACCCGGCAGCGGACCGAGTTCCGCAGCTCGATCACCCGCCTGGGCGTGTCGCCGCTCCGGGACGTGGCCTTCGGTCTCGCGGTCGGCACCGCGATCCCGCGGTCGGTGACCCTGCACCGGCTGCCGCCGGCGATCATCTCGATCGTGCCGGAATACGAGGGCTACGAGTTCATCCTCGTGCGCGACGACATCGTGATCATCGACCCCGACACCTACGAGATCGTGGACGTGATCCCGGCCTAATGCCTGGCCGCGCGTCGGTCGAAACGGCTCTTCCGGCCGCCGACACACCGGCGCAAGCAAAGCACACGATCATCACCGTCGATCCGGTCCGCGCCCGACAAGGCGCGGACCGGCTTTGCGCGGGAAATGGTGTCGCGCCCGATCGACGTCCTGATCCATGCCATCCACGATCTGATAAAAAGAACACAGACGCCACAGGTCGCGGGTTAGGTTTGAATTAGGCCTCGTCAGGCGCGACTCCTGAAGATCGGGGTGTGCATGTCGATTGAAATCGGTGGCTTTTCTGGAGCGGCACGCCGTGGACGCGTCGGGATATCGGGTCGCGCGACACTCCTGATTCTCGCGATCGTATCGGCGGCCCTCGTCGCCTGTTCGTCCTATCTGTACCTGTCCCAGTCCAGCACCCTGCAGGGCGACGTTGACGCCAACATGTCGAGCTTGAGCGGATCTGCCGCCCGCAGTGTCGGCAACTGGCTGCGCGGCAAGCTCGATCTGACGCAGATGATGGCTCAGCAGATCACCGCTGGCGGCCGTGAGTCGGACACGGATCGTGTGCTCGACGCGCCCATCATCCGCGACTCGTTCTACGTCAGCTTCTTCGGGCGTCCGGACGGGTTCTACACCAAGATGCCCAAGGCCGAGATTCCGCCGGGTTACGATCCGTGTCAGCGTCCGTGGTACAAGCAGGCCGCCGCGACGGACGGCCCGATCCTGACCGAGCCGTACATCTCCGCCAGTCGCGGCACCTTCATCATCACGGCGGCGGCGCCGGTGAAGGATGCGGCGCACGGTCTCGGCGGCGTGGTCGGAAGCGATTTCGACGTCTCGGCTCTTGCCCGGATGATCACCGAGGTCGCGCCGGGTGACGGCGGTTATGCCTATCTGGTGTCGGGCGCTGGCACGATCCTGATCCACCCGCGGGCCGCGTTCATCGGCAAGCCCCTGTCGGAGCTGATCGACGGTCCGGTTCCCGGCATCGCCGCCGGTCGGGCGGCGGACACGCGCGAGGCGGGACGGTCCGTCCGCACGGTCTTCGCACGCGTCCCAAACCTGCCGCCGGCGCTCGACTGGTACATCGCGCTTTCGGTCGACCACGCCACCGCGTTCGCACCCATCACGCACCTCGCGCAGAACTTGGCCATCGCAACCGCGATCACGCTGCTTCTGCTGGCCGTCACCGTCAGCCGGATGATGGCCGCGACTGTCACACATCCCCTAGATCGACTTGTCGAAGTCCTACAGCGCATGAGCCTCGGCGACCTCGATACCGAGATCGCCGAGGCCAGGCGCCGGGACGAGATCGGGATGGTCGGGCGGGCGGTCGAGGGTATCAAGGCCGTTGTGGCGCAGAAGGCACGTGAGCAGGAAGAGGCTCGGCGCTCGGCCGAGGCGGCGGCCGCAGCGGAGCGCAAGCGGGCCATGACGGCGCTCGCCGATGGTTTCGAAGAGGCCGTGGGCACGATCGTCGGTTCGGTGTCGTCGGCAGCGTCCGAGCTTCACGCCACCGCCCAAGCCCTGACAAACACCGCCACGCAGGCCGCGGCACGATCCAGCAGCGTCGCTGCGGCCGCCGACCAAGCCTCGACCAGCGTCCGCACCGTCGCGGTTGCGGCCGAGGAGCTCGGCGCGAGCGTGCGCGAGATCGCCGGGCAGGTCGCAGGCTCGTCACGCCTCGCCCGGACGGCCGTGGACGAGGCCGACGAGACGGGACACCGCGTGCAGGCGCTGTCGGAGGCGGTATCCCGGATCAGCGACGCAGCCGGGCTGATCGCCTCGATCGCCGCGCAGACCAACCTGCTGGCCCTCAACGCCACCATCGAGGCCGCGCGGGCCGGCGAGGCCGGGCTCGGCTTCGCCGTGGTGGCGGCCGAAGTGAAGGATCTGGCTGCGCAGACCGCCCGCGCCACCGAGGAGATCAACGATCATATCGCGCGCGTCCAGGGCTCCACCGGCGAAGCCACCCGGGCACTCGACGGTATCGTCACGCGGATCCGGGACATCAACGCGGTCGCCGCGGCCGTCGCCGCCTCGATCGAGGAGCAGGGGGCGGCCACGCAGGAGATCGTCCGCAACGTGACCCAGGCGTCAGACGGGACCGCGGACGTGACGGTGAATATCGCCGGGGTGGCCGGAGCCGCCGCGCAAACGGGCGAGGCCGCGCGACAGGTCCTGGGCTCCGCATCGGATCTGTCGCAGCACTCCGCGCGCCTCGGTGTCGAGGTCGCACGATTCCTGGATTCGGTTCGGGCGGCCTGAGGCCCGACAGGACCTACCGGCCGCCGTCCAGAAGCTTCGACACCACCCGCGCCGTATAATCCACCATCGGCACGATGCGCGCGTAGTTGAGGCGGGTCGGACCGATGACCCCGACCACGCCGACGATCTTCTGCGATCCGTCGCGGAACGGCGCCGCGATCAGCGATGACCCCGAGAGGGAGAACAGCTTGTTCTCGGAGCCGATGAAGATACGCACGCCCTCGCCGCCCTCGGCACGGGCCAGCAGGTCGATGACGTCCTTCTGGGTCTCCAGGTCGTTGAACAGCAGGCGGATCCGCTCCAGATCCTCGACCGCGCGCAGGTCGTCGAGCAGGTTGGCCTGGCCGCGAACGATCAATTGGCGCGCTTCCGTCGGCCCCACCGGCGTTGCGAGCCCCGCATCGACGAGGCGTTCGGTGATCGCGTCGAGCTCGCGCTTCATGGCCTTGCGGCCGGCCTCGATCTCGGCGCGCAGCGACCCCAGGGTGCGGCCCTGCAGGCGCGCGTTGAGGAAGTTCGTGGCCTCCTGAAGCGCACCCGCCGGAAGTCCGGGCGGCAGATCGACGATGCGGTTCTCGACGGAGCCGTCATCCGAGACGAGGATGACGAGGGCGCGGGCCGGATCGAGCCGCACGAACTCGATGTGCTTCAGATTGACGTTGGCCTTGGTGGTCAGCACCACGCCGGCCCCCCGCGAGACGCCCGACAGCATGGTCGAGGCCTCGGCCAAGGCGGAATCGAACGTGTGGCCCGAGGCTGCGGCCCGCATCTGTGCCTCGATGCGCGCCTGCTCGTCCTGGCTGACGTCGCCGAGTTCCAGCATCGCGTCGACGAAGAAACGCAGCCCGAGTTCGGTCGGGAGGCGTCCGGCCGAGGTATGCGGCGCGAAGATCAGGCCGGAATGCTCCAGATCCGCCATCACGTTCCGGATCGAGGCCGGCGACAGCGCCATCGGGAGGATCCGAGCGAGATTCCGGGAGCCCACCGGCTCGCCGGTCGTGAGATAGCTCTCGACGATCTGCCGGAAGATCTCGCGGGCGCGCTCATTGAGGGCGGCGAGGGCCTGCATGGATTGGCCGTTGGCAAAGTTGGGACTGGGGTGTGTCACGCGGTCATCCTGTAGTCCGATCATGCGCAACCGACCCGCGCGGATCAATCCGTACGGCGATGCTTGCCCGTGATGTCGCGGCGGCCTAAGAGCCCGGCCCTCGACACTCTCGACAGAAGGGGCCCGCGATGCGGCCTTCCAAGCGTGCCGCCGACGAGTTGCGGCCCGTGAGCCTGGAGCGCGCGGTCTCGCGCTACGCAGAAGGCTCGTGCCTCGTCAGCTTCGGAAATACCCGGGTGCTCTGCACCGCGTCGCTCGAAGAGCGTTCGCCCCCGTGGCTGCGCGGCTCGGGCAAGGGCTGGGTCACGGCGGAGTACGCCATGCTCCCGCGTGCGACGCACGAACGCACCCGCCGCGAGGTTGGTTCCGGGAAGCCGTCGGGTCGAACGCAGGAAATTCAGCGGCTGATCGGCCGGTCCCTCCGGGCGGTCACGAACCAGCCGGCCATGGGCGAGCGTCAGGTGACGATCGATTGCGACGTCATCCAGGCCGATGGCGGCACCCGGACGGCGGCCATCACCGGCGCCTGGGTGGCGCTGCACGATTGCTTCGCCTGGATGCGGACGCGCTCGATCATCTCGGTCGATCCCCTGCGCGACCATGTCGCTGCCGTCTCGTGCGGCCTGTACAAGGGCATGCCGGTCCTCGATCTCGATTACGCCGAGGATTCCGCCGCCGAGACCGACGCCAATTTCGTGCTCACCGGGCGCGGCGGCATCGTGGAGGTGCAGGGCACCGCCGAGATGGAGCCCTTCACCCAGGAGCAGCTTCTCGAACTTCTCGGCCTCGCCCGCGCCGGCACCGAGCGGCTGGTCGCCCTGCAGAAGGAGGCCATCGCGTGAGCCGCCGCCTGACCGGGAAGGTGGTCATCGCCACGCACAATGCCGGCAAGCTCACCGAGATGCGCGAGCTGCTCGCGCCGTTCGGGGTCGAGGCGGTGTCGGCCGGCGAACTCGGGCTGCCCGAGCCCGAGGAAACCGGCACGATATTCGCCGAGAATGCCGCCATCAAGGCGAAGGCGGCGGCCGACGCCACCGGACTGCCCGCCTTCGCGGACGATTCCGGCCTGTGCGTCGACGCCCTCGACGGAGCACCGGGCATCTTCTCGGCCCGCTGGGCCGGCCCGAACAAGGATTTCGCGGCCGCGATGGCGCGGATCTTCGCCGAGCTCGACGACCGTGGCGCGGCCGACCGGCGGGCCCATTTCGTCTCGGCCCTGGTCCTGGCTTGGCCGGACGGCCACACCGAGCTGTTCGAAGGGCGGGTGTTCGGCGACGTCGTGGCGGCGCGGGGCACCGCCGGCTTCGGTTACGACCCGATCTTTCGGCCGGACGGGCACGCGCGCACCTTCGGCGAGATGAGCGCCGAGGAGAAGCACGGCGTCGACTGGCAGAAGGGTCAGGGGCTCTCGCACCGGGCCCGGGCCTTCGTGGCGTTGAGCCGGGCCTGTCTGGCCTCCGGTTCCTGATTGCCAAACGGCGCGGTCGCGCTCACATCCCGGTCATCATGGTATCGACCGGCCCGGACCATCCGACCCGCGACGTGGGTTTCGGAATCTACCTGCACTGGCCCTTCTGCGCGGCGAAGTGCCCGTATTGCGACTTCAACAGCCACGTCCGCCACGCGGGCGTGGACGAGCCGCGCTTCCTCGCGGCATTCCGGGCCGAGATCGCCCACACGGCCGCCCGCACCCCGGGGCGGACCGTCACCAGCATCTTCCTCGGCGGCGGGACACCCTCGCTGATGCAGCCCGCGACCGTGGCGGGCCTGCTCGACGCCGTCGCGGAACACTGGCCGGTGGCTCAAGGCGCCGAGGTCACCCTCGAGGCCAATCCGTCGAGCGTCGAGGCCGGGCGCTTCCGGGGTTACCGCGCCGCCGGGGTCAACCGGGTTTCCCTCGGCATCCAGGCCCTCGACGACGCGTCGCTTCGGACCCTCGGGCGCCTGCACGACGCCGCACAGGCCCTGGAGGCGATCACGCTGGCGCAGTCGGCCTTCGAGCGGACCTCCTTCGACCTGATCTATGCCCGGCCCGGACAGACTCCGGCGCTGTGGCGGGCGGAGCTGAAAGCGGCGCTGGCGCGGGCCGCAGAGCATCTCTCGCTCTACCAGCTCACCATCGAGCCGGGGACGCCGTTCTACGGCCTCGCCGCCGCCGGCAAACTGGTGACGCCGGACGACGAGGTCGGACGCGCCCTCTACGACGTCACCCAGGAACTTTGTGCAGAGGCCGGCCTGCCGGCTTATGAAATCTCGAACCACGCCCGGCCCGGGGCGGAGTCGCGGCACAACCTGCTCTATTGGCGCTACGGCGAGTATGCCGGCATCGGTCCCGGCGCGCACGGGCGGCTCGTGACGGCGGGGGGACGGATCGGGACCGTCACCGAGCGGTCGCCGGAAGCCTGGCTGGCCCGGGTCGAGCGCGAAGGACATGCCGTCGTCGAGACCGAAACGCTCACGGCCGCCGACCAGGCCGACGAGTTCTTGGTGATGGGGCTTCGCCTTCGCGAGGGCATCGATCCGGATCGCTACGCTGCCCTCAAGGGCCGGCCGCTGAACGGCAACCGCATCGGCATGCTGATCGGCGATGGCGTGCTGGAGCGGCTTCCCGGCGGCCGCATCGCCGCGACCGCCAAGGGGGCGCCGGTGCTCAATGCCCTGGTTGCCGAACTTGCGGCCTGATCAGATCCCGGGCTTTGCCAGCACCCGCGGCGCGGGGCTGACGGGTATCG
The DNA here is from genome assembly GCF_028920805.1 of Methylobacterium sp. 092160098-2. Classification (NCBI taxonomy): domain Bacteria; kingdom Pseudomonadati; phylum Pseudomonadota; class Alphaproteobacteria; order Hyphomicrobiales; family Methylobacteriaceae; genus Methylobacterium; species Methylobacterium sp. 092160098-2. The sequence goes on from NZ_JAQPZJ010000001.1 coordinate 3,745,114, forward strand.
CGGCATTGTTGCGGATCTCATAGACCGCCAGGGACCGCTCGCTCTGCCCATCCGGCCGGAAGCGGAAGGTCCCGTCGATGCCGGCGAAGCCGGAGCCATTCGTGAGGGTGGTCTCCGCGAAGCGCTGCGAGCCGTAGCGTCGGGACAGGGCGGCCGCGAGCATCACCGCATCATAGGCCAGGGATGCGACGCGCGGCGGAACGGCGCCGAACCGGGCTTGGTAGCGGCCGCTGAAATTCGAGAACCCGGTGCGGTCCGGCGAGGCGAAGCGGCCGCCCTGCAAGGCGGGAAGGGCGAAGAGCGACGGCTCGTTCCAGAGGGCGGTGCCGATGGGGCGTATCCGGGCGGGCGAGAACCCCGCCTTGGTCAGCGCCGCGGCCACGCCCGGCAGCGCATCGGCGGTTTCGGGGATGAACAGCGCGTCGGCGGTGGCGCCCGGCCCTGCGATGACCCGGGTCAGCCGTTCCACCGCCGGACCCGGCGCGCCGGCCGGGTAGCGTTCGACGGCGGCGACCCGCGCGCCCTTCCGGGCAACGGCCTCCCGGAACTCCGCCTCCACGGCATTGCCGTAGGCCGTCTCGGGGATCAGAGCCGCGAAGGAGCGTTTTCCGCCGGCGACGGAATCCTCGACCACGCGGTCCACCTCCGGTTGCGGCAGGAAGCTCAGGAGGTAGACGCCCCGGCTGGCCACGGTCACGTCGGTCGAGAAGCCGACCACCGGCTTGCCCGCCGCTCTGGCCGCGGCCGCAGCCGTCTGAACATTGCCGGCGAAGAGCGGACCGAGCACGATCTCGGCCCCCTGGCGCAGCGCCTCCTGCGTCGCGTCCCGGGCGCCGTCCGGGCTGCCTCGGTCATCTTCCACCAGGAGCGTCAGGTCGGGTTGCTCTGCCTCGTCGTAGGCGAGTTGTGCCGCGTTGCGCATGGCGGCACCCACCGTTGCCCCCTGGCCGGTCAGCGGCAGCACGAGGGCGACCTTGACGGCTCCGGAGCCGATGCGCCCGGTGCCACCCGCCGCCGGCATCGGCGGCCCTGCGGGTGCGGGTGGCAGTGCCCCGGGAACGGCCGCTGGCGGCGTCAGCTCGGCCTGTGGCGCCGTCGCGCGCCGAGCGATGTCGGTGCCGAGGCAGCCGCCCAGTGACAGCAGGACGGCGCACAGCGCAGCGGTCGGGGCGGTGACGCGCACGAGACGGTCCCGCATGCTCGTCGGGCGCGCCATCGCGCGGACTCCTCTCGGCAGGCACCGCAGCCTGACGATCGGAATCCGAATTGTAAACGCGGAGCGGCAGAGTTGCCCCCGGTCGGACGCCTTCACCGCGACGGGAGACGGCCGGTGTGGCAAGATCACCGATGATGACACGCCGATTCGATGCCCCGGGGCCCGCCGCCCCGCCCCGAGCTCCGTCCCCGAAGCTCGCCCCCGATCGGCCGCGCAACACCACCTTCACGGCCTTCGGTCTGGCGAGCGAGACCGAGCCCCTGTCGCCGGGCCTGCACATTGTGGCGACTCCCATCGGGAACCTGCGCGACATCACCATCCGGGCCCTGTCCACCCTGGCGGCCGCGGATGCGGTCCTGGCCGAGGACACCCGCGTCACCCGGAACCTGCTGGCGCATTACGGGATCACGACACCGCTGCTCGCCTATCACGAGCATTCAAACGATGCCGTGCGGGAGCGGATGATCGCGCGGCTGCGCGCCGGCGAAGCCCTGGCTCTCGTCTCGGATGCCGGGACGCCGCTGGTCTCGGATCCCGGCTACAAGTTGGTCCAGGCCGCGATCGAGGCGGGGATCGCCATCACGCCGGTTCCGGGCCCGTCGGCGGTGATGACGGCCTTGGTCGCGGCAGGTCTGCCGACCGATCGTTTCTTCTTTGAGGGCTTCCTTCCGCAGAAGGCCGGCGCCCGGCGCAACCGCCTGGAGGCACTGGTTCAGGTTCCCGGCACGCTGGTCCTGTTCGAATCGCCGCATCGCCTGCCCGACATGCTGGCCGATGCCGCTGCGGTGCTCGGCCCGGAGCGCCCGGCCGCCGTGACACGGGAATTGACCAAGCTCTACGAAACCATCCGACGCGATACCTTGGGCAGCCTGAGCGAGCGCTTCGCCCAGGAAGGACCGCCCAAGGGTGAGATCGTGGTGATCATCGGTGCGGCGACGACGCCGGAGCGAACGATTGATGCGGATGCCGCCCTCGACGCGCTGATCCTGTCGGCGCTGGAGCGGCACTCGATCAAGGATGCCGCCAGCCTCGTCGCTGACGAGACCGGACAGCCGCGGCGTCAGGTCTATTCGCGGGCGCTGGCTTTGGCGCGGGGCCAGGGATGAACGGGGCTGTGCCGGACCGGACCGGCCGGCGCCGCGCCGCCTATCGGCGCGGCCACCACGCCGAATGGCTGGCGCTGGCCGCACTGATGCTCAAGGGCTACTGGCCGATCGGCCGGCGCGTGAGCATGGCCGGGGGCGAGATCGACCTCGTCGTCCAGCGCTGGAACACCATCGTGTTCGTGGAGGTGAAGGCGCGTGCCAAGCGTGACGACGCGCGGGAAGCGATCGATGCCGCCAAGCGGCGGCGCTTCTCCCGCGCGGTCAGGGCGTGGATCGGGCGCAACGCGTGGTGTGCCGGTGCGACGTTCCGTGCCGACGCCGTTTTCGTCGGGGCCCGCGGGTGGCCGGCCCATCTCGAGCAGGTCTTCACGATCGAAGGGCTCTGAAGCCGCGGTCAGGAACCGCGGCGTCTCGCCTCACCCGACAGCCGCCGTGCTGGGGACGCGCCGGTTACCCGGCGTGCGTCAGGCGCGGGCGGCCCGGATCGCGCCGATCAGCGTGCGCTTGAGATCGGCTTGGCTGAAGGGCTTCTGAACGACGGGCCGGTCGCGGAACGGCTCGCGGATGCCCGCGCCGCCGTACCCGGTGGAGAAGACCAGCGGCAGGTCGCGCTTGGCGATGGCCTCGGCCACGGGATAGATCGGCTCGCCCGCCACGTTCACGTCGAGGATGGCGACCTCGAACGCTTCCTGCGACGCCATTTCCAGCGCGGAGGAGAGCCGTGCGGCCGGCCCGACTACGGCACAGCCGAAATCGAGGAGCATGTCCTCCAGAAGCATGGAGATCGCGGCCTCGTCCTCGACGACGAGAACGCGGACACCGTTGAGAACGTCGTCGTTGGAGTCAGCAATCACGCCGGGCCGTCTTCCCTTCGAACGCCCCGTTTCCGGGGATTATGCCGTGCGGTCGGTCGAGCCCCGCGCACCGCGACAGCAGCGCTCGTATGAACGAGCGCGGCCCGAAGGATGGCCCGCGAGACAACCTGTGGCGTCGCCCGTATTCCGCAACGTGTCAAGCGTTCCCGGCCCGTTCCGATGGCACGACCGCGCGCTATGTTAACGCCTGATACATTTTTGTCCGCCCGGCAACCGGGCGGATCGAAGCCGGGTGATCAGTCTTCCTTGAAGACGACCTCAGCACCGCGCGTGACATGCGCGGCAAGGTCGCGGGCATTCCAATTGGTCAGCCGGATGCACCCATGGGATTCGGTCTTGCCGACCTTCTCGGGCTCAGGCGTTCCGTGGATGCCGTAGCTCGGGATCGCCAGATCGATCCAGACCAGACCGACCGGGTTGTTGGGACCGGATTGGATGGTGAACTTGTGCTGCGCTTTCACGCCCTTGAATGCGTATTTCGGATTGTACGTGTAGTCGGGATCGAACGCGACGCCCTTCACCTTGGTGTCGCCGCTCGGCGCTGGCTTCTCGGAGCTGCCGATCGAGGCGGGGTAGTAGGCCAGCAGCTTTCCGTCGGCGCCGAAGGCCCGGACGTCGCGGCTCGCCTTGCCGACCTCGATGCGCTCGACCTTCGGACTTTCGGGGAGGTCCTTGGCCTTCGGCTTGTCGGTCCCCATCGGCTCGACGGCCGCCACGGCGATGACCGTGCCGGCCTTGTCCAGGGACTTGCCGGGATTGAGCGCGCTGACGAGGTCACGGCCCATGTGGAAGCGCTCTGCGAGCATCTCCCGGGCATTGGTGTACCCCAACGTCTTGAGATCGGCCTGCTGCTCCATCTTGGGCGGGATCCGCTCGACATAGGGCCCCGAGGCGTCGGATTCGGTGATCGTATAGTCCGTGACGACGGGCTTATCGCTCGTCGCCTGGAGCTTGTCCCAAACCTCAGGATTCAGGCTCTGCGTCGCCGGAAGCCCCTGCGCCACAGCGAAGGCGGAGAGCGCGCGTTTATAATTTTCGCCGGTCCGGCCGTCGATCGCGCCGGGATAGAAATGCGCCCGGTCGAGCAGCACCTGCGCCTTGACGACCAGCGGGTCGGGCTTCTCCGCGGACGCAGCGGCCCGGCGCGCCTTCGTGTTCGGCTTGGCATCCCGATCCTTGCCCGCTTCCGGGGGCGCCAGGGCGGCGGCGTTCACGGTGTCGGCGGTGAGCGCCGGCGGCTGCGCCGCTTCGGTCTTCCGGTCTTTCTCGGGCTTGGCCGCCGCGCCTTGCACGACGAGACAGCTCGCCACGAGAGCCGCGCCAACGGGCCGCCAGGATTTTGGGATCATCGACGTCGCAATTCCGGAGAGCGGAGGCGCTCCCGTGCCAAAAAGCGCCGAGCCGGCCGGAACGTTCCACGCGAGGCTACTCGCACAGCCGGTGGCCCGCATTGCGCTCCCGCTGGTCCACATGAAGATGGTTGGCGTGGGCGGCGTTCGAACCCGGCCCCAGGACCGTGCGGAAGAAGCCGCAGGCCTTGGTGCGCACCGCGCCCAGGAACTGCGCCTCCTCGGAGCCGTCCGGCATCGCCTTCACGGGGATGCTTGCGCGTCCGGCGAAGGCGAAGCCCATGATGTCGGCGGCATTGGCGAAGGCATGTTCGCTCAGCTTGGCATCGATGTCGTGATTCTGGCCTCGGCAGACATAGGAGCCGCCCAGTTCAAGGGCGGTCAGGGGATGCTTCAACGTCCGCTCGGCCTCGACCTGCACCTCGGTGACCCAGCGCGCCAGGGCTTCGGCGGCCCGGCAGGTCAAGGTCGCGCCCTGCGGCAGCGCCACGCCGTCGGCGAATTTCGTCACCTTGAGCGGCAGCGGAGCGGTGCATTGCCCTTCCGCGATGGGCGCCAGCGGCTCGAAATCGACGCCGAGTCGCTTCAGGCGCGTCCGGCAGGCCGTATCGTCCGGCGGCGAGACCTTCAGGGCCAGGGCCGCCCCGCCGGACAGTTCCGGCGGGCGCTCGGGCGGCGCGGGTGGCGGCGTCGGGATCTCGGGTTTGGACGCCTCCTTCGCGAAGTCCTTCGAGCCTTCCTTCGGGCCTTCCTTCGCGGATTCAAAGGCCTTTTCCCGGCCGGGATCCTTGACCGGCTCCTTCGCCGGCTCCGCGACGGCAGGCTTCAGTTCCGGAGGCCGGGCCGGCGGGGTCGGCGGCGCCGGCTCCGCAATGGGTGGCTTCAGCGTCTCAGGGCGTTCGGGCGGCAGGGGCGGGGGCGTCGGCACCGAGGCGGCGGGCGTTTCGGCGGCCCCGACCGGATCGGCGGCGAGCAGGCCGAGCGCCAATGCAAGGGCCACCCCGGCGCGCATGACGGACGGAGGGCGGATCGACAGAGTGCGTCCCGGCATGGGGCCTCGAAGCGTGGGCGTTGGCCTCTACAACGGACGAGACGCCATTCGGATCGCGCCCATGTGGTTGACGGACCCGTCGAACGGGCCACTGTCTTTCCGATCGCGCCGGCAGACCCCATGTCGGCGCACCGGCGGCGCGGACAGACGCGGCGTCGCGTGGACGTATCGTTGAGGACCGCATGTCGGACGCAGCTGATGCCGGGCTCCCGAGCCTGCCGCAGGACAATCCCTTCCGCGAGGCGCATTGGAGCACCCCGCACGGCCTTCCGCCGTTCGAGCGGATCCAACCGCAGCACTACGGGCCGGCCTTCGCAGCGGCGCTAGAGGCCCACGCTTCCGAGATTCGCGTGATCGCGAGCCAGGACGCTCCGGCCACCTTCGGCAACACCGTGGAGGCCATGGAGCGGGCCGGCCTCGCCCTCGAGCGCGTCGCCGGCGTCTTCTACAATCTGACCGGCAGCCATACGAATCCGGAGCTTCAGGCCATCGAGCGCGAGATCGGCCCCAAGCTCGCCCGGCATGGAAGCGCCATCTACCTGAATCCCGAGCTCTGGTCCCGGATCTCGGCGATCGCACCCGAGGGCCTGGAGCCGGAGGAGCGCCGGGTCCTCGACCGATACCGGATCCGCTTCCGGCGGTCGGGGGCCGATCTCGCGCCCGAGGACAAGGCCCGTATGGCGGAGATCGCGGCACGCCTGTCGGAACTCGGCACCCGGTTCAGCCAGAACCTCCTGGCCGACGAGAGCAGCTTCATCCTGCCGCTTCGGGGCGAGGAGGATCTGGCCGGCCTGCCGCCGTTCCTGCGGGCCGCCGCCGAGAGCGCCGCCAAGGAGCGCGGCCTCGACGGGCACGTTATCACTCTGTCGCGCTCGCTGATCGAGCCCTTCCTGGTATTCTCGACCCGGCGCGACCTGCGCGAGCGCGCCTATGCGGCCTGGACCCGGCGCGGCGAGAGCGGCGGCGAGACCGACAACCGTGCGATCCTCGCCGAGATCATCCGATTGCGCGCGGAGCGGGCGCGGCTTCTCGGGTTCGCGAGCTTCGCCCATTTCGCCCTCGACGACACGATGGCGGCGAGTCCCGAAGCGGCGACCGGGCTCTTGCGCGACGTCTGGACGCCCGCCCGGGCGCGGGCGGCCGAAGAGCGGGACCGCCTCCAGGCGACGATCCAGGCCGAAGGCCACAACTTCGCGCTCCAGGCGCACGATTGGCGGCACTACGCCGAGAAGGTGCGTCGCGCCGAGCACGACCTCGACGAGAGTGAGATCAAGGCCTACCTGCCGTTGGAGCGGATGATCGAGGCGGCGTTCGACACGGCCTCCCGGCTGTTCGGCCTGACCTTCACGGAACTCTCCGACGTCCCCCGGTATCATCCCGATGTCCGGGTCTGGCGGGTCGGCAATCCCGACGGGTCCGAGGTGGGCCTCTTCCTCGGCGATTATTTCGCCCGGGCCTCGAAGCGGTCCGGCGCCTGGATGAGCGCATTCCGCTCGCAGGAGCGCCTGAACGGCCCGATCACGCCGATCATCGTCAACGTGATGAATTTCGCCAAGGCGCCGGACGGCGAGAGCACGCTGCTGTCCTTCGACGACGCACGCACCCTGTTCCACGAATTCGGCCACGCCCTGCATGGTCTGCTATCGGACGTGACCTACCCGCTCCTGTCCGGGACGGCCGTGTCGCGGGACTTCGTCGAACTGCCCTCGCAGCTCTACGAACATTGGCTGGAGCAGCCGGAGGTCCTACGCGCCCACGCGCGGCATCATCGGACCGGCGAGCCCATGCCCGACGCCCTGCTGCAGAAGCTGCTGGCGGCACGGACCTTCAACCAGGGTTTCGCCACGGTGGAGTACACCGCCTCGGCCATCGTCGACATGACGCTGCACCTCTCGGCGGAGGGCGAGGCCGGGCTCGACGTCCCCGTCTTCGAGTCCGAAGCGTTGCGGCGGATCAGCATGCCAGCCGAGATCAGCATGCGGCACCGGACACCGCACTTCGCCCACATCTTCTCGGGGGATGGCTACGCGGCCGGGTACTACAGCTATCTCTGGTCGGAGGTGCTCGATGCGGACGCGTTCGACGCGTTCCGCGAAGCGGGCGACATCTTCGATCCGGAGACGGCCAAGCGGCTGCGGACCTTCGTGTACGGTGCCGGCAACCTGCGCGATCCGCGCGAGGCCTACACGGCCTTCCGCGGGCGGATGCCCAGCATCGAGCCGCTGTTGAAGAAGCGCGGGCTGGCGGCCTGAGCCGCGCGCCCACGGTAAGGGTTTCGTAAACAAACGTCCTTAACGAACGCTTGCAGCGCGAGGCCGCGTGCGGAGTTCGGGGCGATGACGAAGATCCAAGCCAAGCAGGCCGTTTCCGAGGGCATCTCGCCGGCGGATCTGCTCAAAGCTGTGGTGACCGGAAAGGCGGAAGTTGCCTCGGCGGCGACCGCGTCCGTGGAGCCTCCCGCGGGCAAGGGCTTCGCTCATCCGTTCCTGTCGCGCCTCGATCATAAGCGGCTCGCGCTCCCGGGCGCGGCTTTGGCCGTCGGCGCAATATTGGGCGGGAGCGTGATGGTGCTCTCCCGCCCGGCAGCCGTTCGGCCCGATGCGATTGCGGCTCTCGAAACCACGCTCGATGCCGGCCGGACCGAAACCGTTCGGCTGGCCGGCGACATCGCGCAGCTCCACACCGTCCTCGCCGACCTTCGCGCCTCAACCGACGCCGCGCGGAAAGAGGCCGCGAACCGCAGCAGCGCCCTCGGCGAGCGTCTGGCGCAGGTGGACAAGAGTCTCAATGCCAAGGTCGCGGCTCTCGGCGAGCGCCTCGAGCAGGTCGAGCGCGAGCACACCGCCCGGCTCACCGGCCTTGCCGCGCAGCTTGAGCGCCGGACAGCCGCGACACCGGTCGCCGCGAAGGCAGAGCCGACCCAGACGGGAAGCATCGGCGAGCCCGCCCGCGCCAGCGAGGGGAAGCCCGAGGTCAAGGTGGCGGACGCCAAGGCAGGCGAGGCCAAGGCAGGCGAGGCCAAGATTGGCGAGACCAAGCCGAAACCGGCGGCCTTCGACAGGCCCCCGGTGATCGAAGGTTGGGCTCTGCGGGACGTCTACGAGGGCACGGCGGTTTTGGAGAATCGCCGTCGCCGCCTGGTCGAGGTCTCGCCCGGCGACATCCTTCCGGGCGTCGGTCGCGTGGAAGGCGTCGAGCGACACGGACGGGAATGGGTGGTCGTGACGCGCCAGGGTCTCGTCACGTCGCAGCCCTGGTAGGCTGACCGAATCCGAACAGCCTCAGCGGCTGGGACAGCCGGTCGGGGCCAGTTCGCCGGGCGCAATCGGGAAACGCGGCTCGATCGTCATCGGATCGGCCAAGGCCGCCGCGCGCTCCGCCCGTTGGCGCCCGTGCCTCAGAGCGCGGGTCTGCGCCGCGCGGGTCGGATGCAGGATGGCAGCGAGCAGGGTCTGCCCTTCAAACTCGCTGTCCAGGTTTTTGGCTTCGAAGACGGGCATGGCCGGCCTGCTTGAGAGCGGAACTGGACACTGCCAAAGGCGTCGATCCAGCCCGCATCCCTAATAACGGGGATCGCGTGGACAGGTTCCGTCAAGCTTTCGCCTCGAAACCTCTTTTTTACCTTCGTCCAGGCGGCACCCGAATGCAGTGCGACCGCGCACATCGATGGGCGTCAGACGAATTGGTTCAAGCCGGGGATCGAGCCGATGATCGGGCCCATCGCGTCCTCGCCCACCTTCTCGCGACCGAAAGCGAACAGCTCCTGGCCGAGGGGCTGCATCTGACCCATCGGGACACCGGCGGCCATCAGTTTCTGACCCAAAGCCATGACGCCGCCGCCGCCCATCATGCCGCCGAGCATGCCCATCAGACCGCCGCCGCCGCTCTCGCCGGCATTCGACTCGGCGATCAGGGACTCGGAGCCCGGCAGGGCAGCCAGGAGTTGACCGACCTCGGTCGCCGGCCCTTCCTTCTGCAGGAAGGCCAGGATGTGCCCGATGGCGGTCTGAGCGGTCGCGGCGTCGAGCCCGGTGCGGGTGGTAACGCGGGCGAGCAGTTCTTCCATGGTGATGATCTCTTCGGAACGCTTCCAGACGTCATTCGACTCTGAGGCGTCGGAAATCAAGCGCGCGGCCCAGCATCCTCGGGAAACTCTCCGGCTGCGCACGGAGGAGCGTCACCCCTCGACCGGATCGAGGACGCCGACCGCCAAGCCCCGGGAACGACGTCCCCTGACCGCGGATCCACGGCCTGCAAGACGGAGGGGCGGCGGACCCCGCATCAACGGCGCGCTGCGTTACAGCGGGCTCGGTGACGCAGTGTCCGATCTCGCCAAGATCAGCGACATCCGGTAGACCCACCACCAATCTTGAACCGTTCCAGATCGCCGCGCGGCCGATCTTCAGGGAGTTGTCGCACCATGCGGGTCGGCCTGTTCGTGCCGTGCTACGTCGACGCCTTCGAGCCCGAGGTGGGGATCGCCACCCTCGAGCTGCTGGAGCGGCTCGGCTGCACGGTGGAATACCCTTACGATCAGACGTGCTGTGGTCAGCCGATGGCCAATACCGGTTGCCACGCCGAAGCCGCCGCCACCGAAGCGCTGTTCGTGAAGAACTTTTCCGGCTTCGACTATGTCGTCGCGCCGTCGGGATCCTGCGTCCACCAAGTCCGCGAGCATCTCACCGCGATCCCCCAGACCGACGCGGTGCGCCACGTCCGTGCCAGCACCTACGAGCTGGTGGAATTCCTGCACGACGTGCTGAAGGTCGAGGACCTGCCCTGGACGAACTTCCCCCACAAGGTCGCCTATCACACCAACTGCAACGCCTTGCGCGGCATCCATCACGCGCGACCATCCGAGCTGGTAAAGCCCTACTATTCGAAGCCCCTCGACCTGCTGCGCCTCGTCAAGGGTGTCGAGCTCGTCGATCTCGCCCGGCCGGACGAGTGCTGCGGCTTCGGCGGGACCTTTTCGGTGTTCGAGCCCGCCGTCTCGGCCAAGATGGGCTACGACAAGGTGGCCGACCAGAACCGCGCCGGCGCCCAATATGTCGTCTCGGCGGATTCCTCCTGTCTCATGCATCAGAAGGGCTGCGCCGAGCGCCTGGGCCTGCCCCTCAAGTACATCCACATCGCCCAGGTGCTGAACGGAGCCACCGCATGAGCGCCGAGGATCTGAATCCCCGCGAGCGCGACGGCGTCATCCACCCGGAGGTGCGCGCCAGCCACGACGAGAGTGAACGCGCGCAGGACGGACGGCGCCTCCAGCACGCCGAGGCGGCCTCGAAGCCGATCCGCGCGCCCCAGGTCCGTGAGCCGCAGCCCCGCGGCGCGAAGATCCGGGGTGACCGTCCGATCAATCAGTCCGAGGCCGCCGAGCGCTTCCTCGCCGCGCCGCTGCACCAGGCCGCCCACGACGAGCGGCTGTGGGACCTGCGCAAGAAGCGCGACGTCTCGGCCCACGGCATTCCCGAATGGGAGGAGCTCCGCGAGCTCGCCTCGCAGATCAAGACGCACACGCTGAGCCATCTCGACCGCTATCTCGAGCAGTTCGAGGCAGCCGCGAAAGCCAACGGCGTCCATGTCCACTGGGCCAAGGACGGGGCCGACCACAACCGGATCGTCCTGGAGATCCTGCGGAGCCACGGCGCCAAGACGCTGGTGAAGTCGAAGTCGATGCTCACCGAGGAGTGCGGCTTCCGCCATCACATGGCGGCGAACGGGATCGAGGTGATCGAGACCGACCTCGGCGAGCGGATCCAGCAGCTCGACAACGAGGAGCCGAGCCACGTCGTCGCGCCGGCGGTCCACAAGACCCGGATGGACGTGGCCGAGGTCTTCGCCAAGACGCTCGGGACGGACCCGGACAACGACGACGCCCACTATCTCGCCGAGAGCCAGCGGGAGACGACCCGCCCCTACATCCTGAAGGCCGATGCCGGCATGACCGGCTGCAACTTCGCGATCGCGGAGACCGGCTCGGTCGTCACCTGCACCAACGAGGGCAATGCCGACCTCTCCGGCAACGTGCCGCCGCTGCAGATCCACTCCATCGGCATCGAGAAGATCATCCCGAAGGTCGAGCATCTCGGCGTCTTCATCCGCCTGCTGTCGCGCTCGGCGCTCGGCTCGCCGATCACCCAGTACACCTCGCATTTCCGCGCACCGCGGGCGGGCACCGAGATGCACATGGTGCTGGTCGACAACGGCCGCTCCGAGCGCCTCGGCATGGAGGAGTTCTGGACCTCCCTGAAATGCATCCGCTGCGGCGCCTGCATGAACACCTGCCCGGTCTACCGGCGCTCGGGCGGCCTCTCCTACGGGGCGACCTATTCGGGGCCGATCGGGCTGATCATCGATCCGACCTTCAACAAGCGCAAATACTCGACGCTGCCGTTCTCCTCGACGATGAACGGCTCGTGCACCAACGTCTGCCCGGTGAAGATCAACATCCACGAGCAGATCTTCGCGTGGCGCAAGGTGCTGGTCGAGGAGCACCAGATCCCGGCGCTCAAGCAGGGCATGATGAAGGCCGCCGGCGCGGTCCTGTCGCGCCCGGCCGCCTACCGGGCCGCGATCGGCGCGGCGGACTCCGCCCTGAAGGTCCTGCCGCGTTTCGCCGTCTACAATCCGCTCAACACCTGGGGGAAGAAGCGCGAGATGCCCGACGCACCGCGCCAGACCTTCCACGCCTGGTACAAGCAGAACCGCATGAAGGACACGCGTCGATGAGCGCCCGCGACGCGATCTTGGACGGCATCCGCAGGAACCGGCCAGCCGGCGATTTCCCGCTGCCGGAGGTGCCGCTGTTCACGCCCCTCGTCGGCGACGACCATGTGGCCGAGTTCGGCGAGCGGCTGAAGCGGATGGGCGGCCGGGTGGCGGAGCCCGGCGCCAGTGATGTCTTCGCGGGGGTCCGCGAGCGACTCGATGCGGCCAAGGTGATTGCCTCCGCGGTACCGGAACTGACCGGCAACCGGGACCTTCGGAGCGTCCGCGCCCCGCAGGAGGTCGAGGACGTGGACGTGGCGGTGGTGCGCGCCGTGTTCGGCATCGCCGAGACGGGATCGGTGCTGTTCACGGAGGATCAGCTGATCGTCAACGCGGTCGCCTATCTCGCGCAGCACCTCGTCGTTCTGCTCGATCCCGCCGATATCGTGCCCAACGTGCAGGCCGCCTATCGCCGGCCGGAATTCGGCCGCTCGGCCTACGCGGTGCTGCACACCGGACCGTCGGCGACCGCCGACATCGAGGGCGTGCTGATCCACGGCGCGCAGGGCGTGCGCTCGCTCACGGTGCTGATGCTGCCGCGGCGCGCCTGATCCGGAACCCACGATCGGGCGCGCCCCTTGCTTGGGCGGCGGATAGGCCGTCATCCGGCAAGGAGATCCGATGCGCTACATCCTCGGTTGCAGCCTGTCCTACAATATCCTGTCGGACACCACCTTCATCTTCAATCTGGAGGTGGCGAAGCTGAAGAGCGTCGAGATCCTGACCGAGAGCTTGGTCCTGACGCCGAACCTCAAGCGCGACCTCTACACCACGCCCGACCACCAGAACCGCTATCTCGCGGTCAACGTGCCGACCGGCCAGTTCGCGCTGGAGTACAATGCCGAGGTCGATCTCACGGTGCATCGGGCCGATCCCGCGACGATCAACGAGACGCCGATCGGGCAATTGCCCCTCGACATCCTGCCCTTCCTGCTGCCGAGCCGGTTCGTGTCCTCGGACCGGCTGACGCCGTTCGCTCTGGCCGAGTTCGGCGCGCTGCCCAAGGGCTATGGCCGCGTGAACCAGATCTGCAACTGGATCCACGACCACATCGCCTATCAGCCGGGCTCCAGCGACGGGGAGACCACCGCGCATGAGTCGCTGCTCAAGCGCGCCGGCGTATGCCGCGATTTCGCGCATCTCGGCGCCGCCTTCTGCCGGGCTCTCGGCATCCCGGCCCGGTTCGTGAGCTGCTACGCCCACGGGCTCGTTCCGAGCGACTTCCACGCCGTGTTCGAAGCCTATCTCGACGGCCGCTGGTGGCTGTTCGACGCCACACGGCAAGCCGACCTCGACGGGCTGGTGCGGATCGGCGTCGGACGCGATGCCGCCGAGATCGCCTTCTCGACGCCCTTCGGCAACATGCAGCCGGTCAACCAGCAGGTGCGGATTCAGCGCGCGGACGGGCAGGGCAGCCCGATGCCGCGCACGGTCGACGCCATCTCCACCGAGATCCCGGCGCCGCAGAGCGGGGCGGCCTGAGCCGCGACCCGCCTGGGATCAGGCCATCCCGTGATCCTGTGATCCCGTCCGGCCGGCCGCCCGCGGACGCCGTCACGGGATCGTCTTCCCGCATCGGAAAGCGTGCCCACCGGGGGGGGCGCCTGGACATACGCCCTGTCCCGGGCGGGCTATAGTGCGGTCCTGCAGGGCCCGCGCCCGAGCGAGCCGCGGATCCGGTCCCACGGGTTATTTCCCGATCCGCTCAGGTCTTTCCGGCGCAGACCGCGCACGGCGATAATGCTGCGCCGACGATCTCCGGCCGGTTTTGCCGCGGCGCGGGTGGATTCCTCTGCGGAGATCCGCGCTGATCCTGAAGACTAGACGGATCGAGGCGGATCACCGGGCGGTGCCGTCGCGATTGTCCTTTCTTTGGTCCTGGCGAGCGAAATGGCTGCAAGCGTGGCTGTGGCGGGGTCGCAACACCGTAAAACGATCCCGGCTCCGCCCCGAGACCTGCCTGTAAACGCCGCGATCCCGCCATAGTCCGGGCCCACCTCAAGATCCGCGGTAAACGGCAATCTCGACAACGATTTACCGATCGGAAACGAGGACTTCCCGAGCACGCGGATGAATATCCCGGCGCTTCGCGAACGGCGACGCGCCGCGGTTCAGCGCACCCTCGGGATCGGCTGTGCGAAGGCTTGGTCTGAAGTCATGGTGACGCGTTTGAACGACAAGTCGAAGCTGCCGAGCCGCCACGTCACAGAGGGGCCCGACCGCGCCCCGCACCGCTCCTATCTCTATGCCATGGGTCTGACGCGCGAGCAGATCCACCAGCCGCTGGTCGGCGTCGCCTCCTGCTGGAACGAGGCCGCGCCCTGCAACATCTCGCTGATGCGCCAAGCGCAGGCGGTGAAGAAGGGCGTCGCCGCCGCCAACGGCACGCCGCGCGAATTCTGCACCATCACGGTGACCGACGGGATCGCCATGGGCCATGGCGGCATGCGCGCGTCGCTGCCGTCCCGCGAGGTCATCGCCGATTCGGTCGAGCTGACCATGCGGGGCCATGCCTACGATGCCCTGGTGGGACTTGCCGGCTGCGACAAGTCCCTGCCGGGGATGATGATGGCCATGGTGCGCCTCAACGTCCCCTCGATCTTCATCTACGGGGGCTCGATCCTGCCGGGCTCGTTCCGCGGCAAGCCCGTGACCGTCCAGGATCTGTTCGAGGCTGTCGGCAAGGTCGCCGTCGGCGACATGAGCCTGGAGGATCTGGACGAGCTGGAGCAGGTCGCCTGTCCGTCGGCCGGCGCCTGCGGCGCGCAGTTCACCGCCAACACGATGGCAACCGTCTCCGAGGCGATCGGCCTCGCGCTGCCTTACTCGGCCGGCGCCCCGGCCCCATACGAGATCCGCGACAAGTTCTGCGCCACCGCCGGCGAGAAGGTGATGGAGCTTCTCGCGAATCGGATCCGCCCGCGGGACATCGTCACCCGCAAGGCGCTGGAGAACGCCGCCACCGTAGTGGCCGCCTCCGGCGGCTCCACGAATGCCGCCCTGCACCTGCCGGCCATCGCGCATGAATGCGGCATCGAATTCACGCTGTTCGACGTGGCGGAGATCTTCCGCCGCACGCCCTACATCGCCGACCTGAAGCCCGGCGGGCGCTACGTCGCGAAGGACATGTTCGAGGTCGGCGGCATCCCGCTGCTGATGAAGACGCTCCTCGACCACGGCTTCATGCACGGCGACTGCATGACGGTCACCGGCCGCACCATCGCCGAGAACATGGACCGGGTGACCTGGAACCCGGACCAGGACGTCGTCTACCCGGCCAACCGGCCGATCACCCCGACCGGGGGCGTCGTGGGCCTGAAGGGCAACCTCGCCCCCGAGGGCGCCATCGTGAAGGTCGCGGGCATCCCGGCCGAGAAGCAGGTCTTCACCGGCCCGGCCCGGGTGTTCGACGGCGAGGAGGCCTGCTTCGCGGCCGTGCAGTCGCGTAGCTACAAGGAAGGTGAGGTTCTCGTCATCCGCTACGAGGGGCCGCGGGGCGGTCCCGGCATGCGCGAGATGCTGTCGACCACCGCGGCGCTCTACGGGCAGGGCATGGGCGACAAGGTGGCGCTGATCACCGACGGGCGTTTCTCGGGCGCGACACGCGGCTTCTGCGTCGGCCATGTGGGACCCGAAGCCGCCGTGGGCGGTCCGATCGGCCTGATCCGCGACGGCGACGTCATCACCCTCGATGCCATCCAGGGCACGCTCAGCGTCGCTCTCTCGGACGAGGAACTCGCCGAGCGGCGGAAGGCCTGGACGCCGCGTCCGAACTCCGCGACCTCCGGCTACCTCTGGAAATACGCGCAAGGCGTCGGCCCGGCGCTTTACGGCGCCGTGACCCATCCGGGAGGTGCCAAGGAGACGCAGAGCTATGCGGACGTCTAGGACTGACCTCAGCCGGCGCAGGGCGCCGGTCGGGGCCGATCCCGGTCGGTTCCGGTTCGCCCGCGGCCTCGCCGTCACGACCTGGGCGCTCGCTTTGCTTGCGCTTCCGGTCGAGACCTCGCGCGCGCTGGACGCCAATGTCCGCACGCCCGTTCAGGTGCCGGTCGCCGACAAGAGCTATCGCTCGGCCAAGGACGCGCTCCGGGCCGGCATGCGGGAATACAATGCCGGCGACAAGCAGGGCGCGGCCCGCGCCCTCGAATACGCGGCCGGCCAGGGCCACGCCCTGGCTCTGTGGAAGCTCGGCCGGATGTATGCCGACGGCGACGGCGTGCCCCATGACGACTTGAAGGCGTTCGAGTTCTTCTCCCGGATCGCCGATGCCAGCACCGATGACGGCCCCGACCCGCAGAACTCGGCGGTTCTGGGGAGCGCCTTCACGGCTCTGGGCACCTACTTCCTGGAAGGGATCAAGGGCACCTACGTGCGCCCCAATCCCGAACGCGCTTACGACATGTTCAACTACGCCGCGTCGTACTACGGAGATCCCAACGCGCAGTACAATCTCGCCCGGCTCTACCTCGACGGCACGGGCGTCGAGGCCGATCCGAAGCAGGCGGCGCGCTGGTTCAACCTCGCAGCCGAGAAGGGCCACCATCCGGCGCAGGCACTGCTCGGGGACATGCTGGTCAACGGTCTCGGCGGGATCCCGATTCAGCGGGTGAGGGGCCTGATGTGGCTTTCCCTCGCGCGGGAAGGGGCCGAAGCACGGAAGGACGACTGGATCGTCGCGCTCTACGACAAGAACTGGGCGGCCGCGAGCGAGGACGACCGCGCCGAGGCGCAGACGCAACTGCAAACCGTGGGCTCGATCCGGCGGCGGCGCTGAGCGCCGCCGCCGGATCGCCCGGCCGGTTCAGCCCTTCTTGGCCTCGAGTGCGGCCTTGAACGACGGCCGCGCCAGCGTGGCATCGACATAGGCCGCAAGCTTCGGCCAGCGGTCGGCATCGACCTTCGCCTGCGCCAAGTGCAGATTGTAGAAGCTGGTCGCGATGGAAATGTCGGCGATGCTGAACGCGTCACCGACCAGATACGGGCCCGAGATCTCGCGCTCCAGATAGTCGAACAGCGGCGGCAGGTCCGTGTCGAGCGCCTGGGCGACCGCACCTTCGTCGGTCGGCTGCTTCATCATGTTGGGTTTCAGCACCCGCTGGACGAAAGGCACGATCAGCTTCGCGAACAGTTCGGTGTCGCCGAACTTGTCGAACCAGACGGCGCGGCCGAGCGCCTTCGGTTCGGTCGGAACGAGGGCCGGCGTCGGGTGCTTCCGCTCCAGATACCAGAGGATCGCCGATGAATCGGCAAGGCGGAA
Organism: Methylobacterium sp. 092160098-2; assembly: GCF_028920805.1. Taxonomy (NCBI): domain Bacteria; kingdom Pseudomonadati; phylum Pseudomonadota; class Alphaproteobacteria; order Hyphomicrobiales; family Methylobacteriaceae; genus Methylobacterium; species Methylobacterium sp. 092160098-2. Next base: position 3,762,742 of record NZ_JAQPZJ010000001.1, read on the forward strand.
ACCGTCGTCCTCGATGGCTGGGATCTTCCCGAGCGGGCTCGCCGCCTGGAAGTCGGCATCCGGCGCGTGGAACATCACAGGCCTGTGCTCGTAGGCGATGCCCTTCTCGGCAAGCGAGACCAGGACCTTGCGGACGTAGGGCGAATAGCCGGTACCGTAGACGATCAAGCGTGGCTCCTGAGCTGAAAGACGGGCGGCGACCGGTCTGGTCGCTGCGCCCGCCAACATGGGTTATCTTTTCAGCCGGCCGTCAGTTCCACCGTCACCGGCACATGATCCGACGGCTTATCGAGCCCGCGCAGATGCTTCTGGACCGAGGCCGAGACCAGGCGGTCGCCGGCCTGGGGCGACAGCAGCACGTGATCGATGCGGATCCCGGCATTTCGCTGCCAGCAACCGGCCTGGTAATCCCAGAAGGTGTAGAGCCCATCGCGCGGGTCGCAGGCGCGCAGCGCATCGGTATAGCCCTCGGCGAGAAGCGCCCGGAACGCCGCGCGGGTCGTCCCGAGAAAGAGCGCGTCGGAGCGCCAAGCCTCCGGATCGGCCGCGTCGGCAGGTTCCGGGATGACGTTGTAGTCGCCCGCCAGCACCACCGCGATCTCGTCCTGCAGGAGTGCCCGGGCGTGGAGCCGCAGCCGCTCCATGAAGGCGAGCTTGTAGGCATATTTCGGGCTGTCCACCGGATTGCCGTTCGGCAGATAGATCGACGCCACGCGGACCGGGTGCGTCTCCGCGCCGGAGATGAGCGCCTCGATGTAGCGGGCCTGCTCGTCCGACGCATCGCCCGGAAGCCCGCGCCGGATCTCGGAGAGGGTGAGCGGTTCCCGGACGAGGAGCGCCACGCCGTTATAGGCCTTCTGGCCCAGCGTCTCGACCGCGTAGCCCGCCGCCTCGATGTCGGCCCGCGGGAAGGCCTCGTCCTGGCACTTGAGTTCCTGCAGGCAGACCACGTCGGGCCGAGCCTCCTCGAGGAAGGCGAGAAGATGCGGGAGCCGCTGCTTGATCGAATTGACGTTCCAGGTGGTGATCCGCATCGCCTCGCTTCCGGTCGCCGCCGGGCCGTCATCCGCGCTTCGCGTCGCGCTGACAAGGCCATCCCGGCGCAAGGACGGGGATCTAGGGTCGGCGGATGGACTGGTTCGAGCCGGTGAGAGCCTATTGCGAGCGCGGCGGTCCGCAATTCTGGGCCGAGCCGGCCAACGCCCTGTCGAACGCGGCTTTCCTCGTGGCGGCTGCCGCTGCCGCACGACGCGCCTCCGCAGCCGAGCCGCCGGACCGAGCCGGCCTCGCCCTATCCGCCCTGGTCGCGGTGGTGGGCATCGGCTCGTTCCTGTTTCACACGCTGGCGATCTACTGGTCGATGCTGGCCGACGTGATCCCGATCGCCCTGTTCATCTACGCGTATCTCGCGCTCGCCCTGCGGCGATTCCTGAGGCTGGCGCCGATCCGGGTCGCTGCGGCGACGGGGGGCTTCGCGCTCCTCGGCTTCGCCCTCACGCCCGTGCTCGACGGGCTTACCGGCCTCGACGTCGCGCGGCTCACCAACGGATCGGTCGACTACCTGCCCGCTCTGCTGGCGCTGTTCGGGATTGCGGGCGCGGTCACGCGTCGGCCGGAGGAGCGCTTTCTCGGGACCGGGCGGCGGCTCGCCGGGATCGGCCTCCTGTTCCTGATCTCGCTCGCCGCGCGGACCGCCGATCAGGCCGCCTGCACGCTTCTGCCGACCGGCACCCATCCGCTCTGGCACGTGCTGAACGCCGTCATCCTCTACGCCCTGGTGGCGACGGCGGTGCGGCACCGCGAGTCCGCCGGGTGAGCCGTCCGGCGATCCGGGGCCGTTTCCTTGCGGGCGGTGCGGAATTCTTGCAGAAGTGCGCCGCATCGGGCGCCCGGCCCATCACGGTCGCCCGGGTACGGAAGGGGTCATGACAGTGAGCTTTCGCCTCGGGATCGCCGGACTCGGGACCGTCGGTGCGTCCGTGGTCCGGATGGTCGAGCGCCGCCGCGCCGCCTTCACCGCCGCGGGCCTCGATCTCCGCGTCACGGCGGTGTCCTCGCGCGACCGCGCCCGGGACCGCGGCCTCGACCTCGCCGGCATCGAATGGTTCGACGATCCGGTGGCGCTCGCCCGGTCCGGTTCCGTGGACTGCGTGGTCGAGCTGATCGGCGGCGCCGAAGGACCGGCCAAGGCGGTGGTCGAGGCGGCGCTGGATGCGGGCAAGCCGGTGGTGACCGCCAACAAGGCGCTGCTTGCCCGCCACGGTGCCGCCCTCGCCACGCACGCCGAGGACAAGGGCGTAGCCCTCGCCTTCGAGGCGGCGGTGGCCGGCGGCATCCCGGTGATCAAGACCCTCCGCGAGGGCCTGCCGGGCAACACGATCTCCCGCGTCTACGGAATTCTCAACGGCACCTGCAACTACATCCTCAGCCGCATGGAGCGCGAGGGCCTGACCTTCGAGGCCTGCCTGAAGGATGCGCAGGCCCTGGGCTACGCTGAGGCCGATCCGACCTTCGACGTCGAAGGTTTCGACACGGCCCACAAGCTCGCGATTCTGACGAGCCTGGCCTTCGGGACCGCAGTCGACGCCGAGGGCGTGTCGGTGGAGGGCATCTCCCGGGTGCAGCCTCTCGACCTGCGCATGGCGGACGAGCTCGGCTACCGGATCAAGCTCCTCGGCGTCGCGCAGGCGGCCGAGGCGGGCATCGAGCAGCGGGTCCACCCGACGATGGTGCCGAAATCCTCCGCCATCGCGCAGGTCATGGGCGTGACCAACGCCGTGACGATCGATGCGGATGCGGTGGGCGAGCTGACGCTGATCGGTCCCGGTGCCGGCGGCGAGGCGACGGCCTCCGCGGTCGTGGCCGACATCGCCGACGTGGCGCGCGGCGTGATCCGCCCGACCTTCGGCATTCCGGCCGCCGCGATGCGCCCCAGTGAGCGCGTGGAGATGCAGCGGCACGAGGGCGGCTACTACATCCGCCTCACCGTCCATGATCGCCCGGGCGTCGCGGCGGGTGTCGCTCAGCGGATGGCCGAGCGGGAGATATCCCTGGAGAGCATCCTGCAACGCCGCATCGAGGGCGCGGAGACGGATCCGCACGGCCGCTCCGGACGGCCCGTGCCGCTGGTGCTGATCACCTATGCGGCGACAGAGGGTAACATCCGGGACGCCCTCGACGCGATCGGCGCCGACGGCCTGCTGGCGGAGCCGCCGCAGGTGATCCGGATCGAGCGCGAATAACAGTGCATGCCGGACGGTGATCCGCGAGGCCTTGATGCAGGATAGTGGGCGCCCGCGAACAGGGGTATAGGCTTGGCGGCCGTCATTCGACGGCGTCCACCCGGGATCCGACCTCAAGATCGGGCTCGGACAAAGGCAGGAAACCATGGCTGAGGCCCCCAAGTCGGCATCGCGCGGCGTCCCGCGCACGCTCGCCCTCGAACTCGCCCGGGTCACGGAGCGCGCCGCCATCGCCGCCGCGCGATTGCGCGGTCAGGGCGACGAGAAGGCGGCGGACCAGGCGGCGGTCGACGCGATGCGCGACGAGCTGAACAGCCTGCCCATCCGCGGAACCGTGGTGATCGGCGAGGGGGAGCGCGACCAGGCGCCGATGTTGTTCATCGGGGAGCAGCTCGGTCTCGGCGAGGGGCCGGAGGTCGACATCGCGGTGGATCCGCTGGAGGGAACGACCCTCTGCGCCAAGGACATGCCCGGGGCGATCGCGGTCATGGCGATGGCCGAGCGCGGCTCGCTCCTCGCGGCCCCCGACGTCTACATGCAGAAGATCGCCATCGGGCCGGGCTATCCACCGGGTCTCGTCGATCTCGACGCCAGTCCCACTGACAACATCGCTGCCCTGGCCCGGGCCAAGGGGGTCGAGCCGAAGCAGATCACGGCCCTGATCCTCGACCGGCCCCGGCACGCTGCCCTCGTGGCCGAGGTGCGGGCGGCCGGCGCGGCGGTCCGCCTGATCTCGGACGGCGACATCGCGGGGATCATCTTCACCGCGAGCCCCGAGGAGACGGGCATCGACATCTATCTCGGAACCGGGGCGGCTCCCGAAGGCGTCCTGGCCGCCGCGGCGATGCGCTGCATCGGCGGCCAGATGCAGGGACGCCTGATCCTCGACACCCCCGACCGGCGGCGCCGGGCCGCCGAGATGGGCATCGAGGATCTCGACCGGAAATACGATCTGACCGACCTCGCGAGCGGCGACGTCATCGTGGCCGCCACGGGCATCACGGACGGGGCGCTTCTGCGGGGCGTCCGATTCCGACCGGACCGGATCCAGACCGAGACGCTTGTCTACCGTTCCGAGGCCGGCACGGTCCGGCGAATCCTCGGCGAGCACCGCCGCGGCTTGACCTGAAGCCGCAGGCCGCTGCCGCCGGTTCTACCGGCGGCGCGGCTGATCGCGGTTCAGCCGGGCATCAATTCAGCACGACCACCTTGGTGCCGACATTGACGCGGCTGAACAGGTCGATCGCGTCCTGGTTGATCATGCGGATGCAGCCCGACGACACGCTCTTGCCGATGGAGAAAGGCTCCAGAGTCCCGTGGATGCGGAACAGCGTGTCCTTGTTGCCCTGCCAGAGGTACATGGCCCGGGCGCCGAGGGGATTGCGCAGGCCGCCCGAGACGCCGAGGCCGCTCTGCAGCTTGTCGACCTCGCTCGCGAGCTTCGGGCTGCGGGCAATCATCTCCTTGGGCGGGTACCAATCCGGCCAGGCCTGCTTGGAATTGACCGTCGCGGTGCCCGACCACGAGAAGCCTTGCTTGCCGACACCGACGCCGTAGCGGCGGGCCCGGCCGTTGCCTTCCACCAGGGTCAGTTGGTGGGCCCGCGGGTCGACGATGATCGTCCCCGGCTCGTAGGGCCCGTGATAGGCGATCTCCTGGCGCAAGAAGGCCGGGTTCATTTTCTTGTAGTTGAACGCCTGCACCGGGAACACGTCGTCGGTGATCGGGCCATAGATCTTGGCGTAATCGATCGGCTCGTTGTCGGGCGCGCGCAGGATGGCCTTCGCCTTCGCGGCCTCCAGGGGCGAAAGACCTTCGGCGGGCGGTGCCCCGCCCGGACGGGCCGGGACGGTCGCGTCGGGGTCGAAGCTGGCGGCTGGAGGCGCGACGGGCGCCTGGACCGCCGGGGCGGGGCGCACGAAATCCGTGCGGCCCGTATAGGGCAGGTAGCGGCCGCCGCGACGCACATAGAGCGCACCGCTCTGATCCTGATAGAGCTGGCCGTCATCGCCGAACCCGTCGATGCCGGCATCGCCGACCGGGCCGCGGCCCTGGGCGTGAACGGTCGAGGCGAAGGCGAGGACTGTGAAGCCGGCCAGGAGAAGGCGACGGATCGAGGCGGACATGGATCGAAATTCCTCGGGAGGCGACACCGGGACTTGCCGCGGCGCGCAATCGAGCGGGCCTGCACGAAGTCGCGGCGGAGCTCGTCCCGGGGCTTAGCAAAACTCACGCTTTGCCGCCAAGTTGCCGACCGTGATCGAAGGCAATTTACTGGGTCTTCCGGACCGTTTCTCCGCCCCTGTGTTGCGCGCATGCAGCAACCATTACGACTGCGGCGCTCACCGATCCGTGATGGCGCCGTCCGGCCGCCCGTTTACTCGGCAGGCCTGCCTCGATGAACGGCAGCGGTTGGATCGATTCCGACCCGATCCCGGGCCCGCCCGTTTGGGGCGATCGGCGCGTCGCGCATCAAACCCGACGTGGCACGCATGCTGCATTGCTCGATCAGCCGCGCCTGCTGCGGCGGCGGAGCAACGGCGCTCCAAACAGCGGACGGTGTGAGTCCGGATCCCCGGCATGAGCGACCGCGCAGCGGTTCGCCTCCTTTCGACGAGCACCAGCTATGGCCAACTTCAAAACGGTGATGAAGTCGGGTCACCCCCCGACGCTGTTCGCGGCATTCCTCTATTTCGATTTCTGCTTCGCCATCTGGGTCCTGAACGGCGCCATGGGCCCGTTCATCACCGAGACCTTCAAGCTCACGCCGGCCCAGACCGGCTTCATGATCTCCCTTCCGATCCTCGCCGGGGCGCTGATGCGCTTCCCGCTTGGAATTCTGGCCCAGTATATCGGCCGCAAGAATGCCGCGATCACCGAGATGAGCGTGATCATGCTGGCGATGGCCTACGGATATCTCTTCGTCTCGTCCTACAACGACGTGCTCGCCATGGGCGTCCTGCTGGGCATCGCCGGCGCGTCCTTCGGCGTCGCACTGTCCCTCGGATCGGGATGGTTCCCACCGGAGCACAAGGGCTTGGCGATGGGCATCGCGGGCGCCGGCAATTCCGGCACCGTGCTGGCCGTGCTGTTCGCCCCGCCGCTGGCGCAGGCCTATGGCTGGCAGACCACCTACGCCTTCGCCGGCATCGTCATGCTCCTGCCGCTGGCGATCATGATCGTGCTCGCCAAGGAGCCACCGGATTGCGAGCACCAGTCGTTCAAGGAACACGTCTCCTGCCTCTTCACCAAGGACGGCTGGGCGTTCTCGCTGATCTACGTCATCACCTTCGGCGGCTTCATCGGCCTGTCGAACTTCCTGCCGACCTTCTTCTACGAGCAGTTCGCCGTGACGAAGGTCGAGGCCGGGCGCCTGACCATGCTGGCGGCCTTCATGGGCTCGGGGATTCGGATCGTCGGCGGCTACTTCGCCGATCGGATGGGCGGGATCGCCGTGCTGTCGGTGGTGCTGCTCGCGGCGATCGCCACGCTCCTGTCCCTGACGGCGACCCCGTCGCTGGCATTGACCACGATCCTGTTCATGCTGTGCTTCGCGGCGCTTGGGGCCGGCAACGGCGCCCTCTTCCAGCTCGTTCCCCTGCGGTGGCCCAACAACACCGCCGTCGCCGGCTCGATGATCGGCGAGATCGGGGCCCTCGGAGGCGCCATCCTTCCGAACGTCATGGGCCTGTCCAAGCAGTATACCGGGTCGTTCTCCATCGGCTTCATCGGCTACGCCGCCTTCACGGCGGTCGTGCTCGGCTGCCTCGCCCTCTGGCAGCGGAAGTGGGTCGGAAGCTGGGTCGGGCCTCGCGGCAAGGCCCTGGGCACAGCGACCGAAGCCGAACAGAACCAGCTGCAGCCCGTCACGGCCTGACAGCCCGCGTCGCGAACGCGATCACCCAGAACGGGGGCCCGGGCGGCCCCCGTTTTCCGTTGGGGCGACCGGATCGATCGCGCGCCGGATATAAGTCGGCGGTTGCCTTCTGCCGCGCGACGCGTTTGAATAATGCATTATGAAAGAGCGTCCGGTCCATCAGCCGAGGCGCCCGGCGACCGCCAGCGGCGGCGCCCCGATGGGAGGAACGGTCGATGTCGAAGCGCATCAGCGCCACGAACGGCGTGCTCGGCCTGCTCTGCGTGATGTATTTCATCACCTATCTGGACCGGGTGAACATCGCGACCGCCGGCGCAGAGATCATGCGCGATTTCGGGATGTCGAAGACCGATTTCGGTCTGATTCTGTCGGCCTTCGCGTATCCCTACGCGATCTTCCAAGTGATCGGCGGGTCGGTCGGCGATAAGTTCGGCGCCCGACGCACGCTGCTGGCCTGCGGCGTGATCTGGGCCGCCGCGACGATCCTGACCGGAATGGTCGGCGGCTTGGTGAGCCTGTTCCTGGCCCGGGTCCTGCTCGGCTTCGGCGAAGGTGCGACTTTCCCCACCGCCACCCGCGCAATGCAGAACTGGACCGCGCCCGGCCGCCGCGGCTTCGCCCAGGGCATCACCCACGCCTTCGCGCGCCTCGGCAACGCGGTGGCGCCGCCGATCGTCGCCTTCCTGATCTTCCATTTCGGGTGGCGGACCAGCTTCGTGATCCTCGGCGCCGTGAGCTTTATCTGGGTGGCGATCTGGTGGCTGTATTTCCGCGACGATCCCTCCGACCATCCGGCGATCACCCGGGCCGAACTCGACACGCTGCCGCCGCCCCGCAAGGTCGGGGCGAAGCAGAGCGTCCCGTGGGGCGCTCTGACCCGCCGCATGCTGCCGGTCACCATCACGTATTTCTGCTACGGCTGGACCCTGTGGCTGTTCCTCGGCTGGCTGCCGAGCTTCTTCAAGGAGAACTACAGCCTCGACCTGAAGAACTCGGCGCTGTTCGCTTCGGGCGTGTTCTTCGCCGGCGTGGTGGGCGACACGGTTGGCGGCATGTTGAGCGACGCCATCCTGCACCGGACCGGCAAGGTGAAGCTCGCCCGCCTGTCGGTGATCGTCGTCGGGTTCCTCGGCGCCGCTGCGAGCCTCGCCGGCGTTTTCATGACGCGGGATCTGACCCTGGTGGCGCTGCTCCTGTCCTCGGGTTTCTTCTTCGCCGAGCTGGTCATCGGGCCGATCTGGTCCGTGCCGATGGATATCGCGCCGAAATATGCCGGCACCGCCAGCGGATTGATGAATACCGGTTCGGCCGTGGCCGCGATCGTCTCGCCGATCGTCTTCGGCGTGATCGTCGATGTGACGGGGAGCTGGACGCTGCCCTTCGTCGGTTCGATCGGCCTGTGCCTGCTCGGTGCGGCGCTGGCCTTCACGATGCACCCCGAGCGGGAATTCGTGGATCCCGCCCCGCCACTCGATGGTCGCGTGGGCTCCGTGGCGGCCGGGGAGTAGCGCGCGATGGCGGAAGCGATGAAACGGTCCGGTCCGCTCGCCGGGATGCGGGTGATCGAACTCGCCCACATCATGGCCGGTCCGGTGTGCGGGCTGATGCTCGCCGACATGGGCGCGGAGGTGATCAAGGTCGAGAAGATGGACGGCGACGACACGCGTCGCACCGTTCCGCCGGCCCTGGAAGGCGAGAGCGCCGCCTACATGATGATGAACCGCGGCAAGCGCGGCATCAGTCTCGACCTGAAGGACCCGGACGGTGTCGCGGTCCTGCGCCGCCTGCTCAAGGGGGCCGACGCGCTGATCGAGAACTACCGCGGCGGCACGATGGAGCGCCTCGGGATCGGCTACGAGACGCTGCGGGAGGAGTTTCCCGAACTCGTCTACTGCTCCCTGTCCGGCTTCGGCCGCACCGGGCCCTATGCCGACCGGGCCGGATTCGACCTCGTGGCGCAGGGCATGAGCGGGCTCATGTCGGTCACCGGCGAAGGTCCGGGGCGGCCCCCGATGAAGTGCGGACCGCCGGTGACCGACATCACCGCCGGCATCCTGGCCGCCATGGGCGTTCTGGCGGCCTATTCGAACCGGCTCCGGACCGGAAAGGGCCAGGCTGTCGACACCTCGCTGTTCGAGGCCGGCATCACCCACACCTACTGGCAATCGGCCATCGCCATGGCGACCGGGATCGCGCCGGGACCGATGGGCTCGGCCCATCCGCTGAACGCGCCCTACGAGGCCTTCGAGACCGCCGATGGCTGGATCACGATCGGGGCGGCCAACCAGACCAACTGGCTGCGCCTGCTGAAGGCGATCGGCGCCGAGGCCCTCGCCGATGATCCGCGCTTCGCCGTCAACCGCGACCGGATGACCAACCGGCAGGACCTCGCCGGTACCCTCGCGCCGATCTTCCGGGCCCACAGCTCGGCCGAATGGCTCGCCCGGCTCGAAGCCGGCGGCGTCCCGGCCGGGCCGGTGCTCGACGTCAATGCCATGCACCGGGATCCGCAGGCCCTCGCCCGCGAGATGGTGGTGGAGGTCGAACACCCGCGGGTCGGCCGCATGAAGACCCTCGGCCTGCCGGTGAAGTTCTCGGAGACCCCGGGGCGCGTGCATGGGCCGGCCCCGTTGCTTGGCGAGCATTCCCGGGCGATCCTGGCGGAGGCCGGATACGCCTCGGCCGAGATCGACGCGCTGATCGCGCGCGGCGTGGTCCGCGAGACCGCGGCCTGACCCCGCCCCCCGGAGACCCCGCGCATGAGTGCCACGCCCGCCACCGACGAACTGCTGTTCACGACCGATGAGGCCGGCATCGCCCGCATCGTCCTGAATCGGCCGCAGGCCCGCAACGCGCTCACCTTCGCGATGTATCAGGGCCTGATCACCTGCTGCGAGGCGATCGCCGGCAATCCGGCCATCAAGGCGCTGATCATCACCGGTGCCGGCGAGAAGGCTTTTGCGGCCGGCACCGACATCGCCCAGTTCCGCAGCTTCAGCACGGCGGAGGATGCGCTGGGCTACGAGCGGTTCATGGACAAGGTGCTGGGCTCCCTGGAGCGGCTGCGGGTTCCGACCATCGCGGCCATCGCGGGTGCGTGCACGGGCGGCGGCGCGGCCATCGCGGCGGCCTGCGACCTCCGCATCGCCACCCGCGATGCCCGCTTCGGCTTCCCCATCGCCCGGACGCTGGGCAATTGCCTGAGCCAGGGCAATCTGAAGCGGCTTTCCGGTCTGATCGGGCCGGCGCGGGTGAAGGACATCATCTTCACCGCCCGCCTGGTTGGGGCCGAGGAGGCGCTGGCCATCGGGCTGATCGGCGAGATGGTGGACGATCGCGCCGCGCTCACCGAGCGGGTCGATACCCTGGCGCAGCTCCTCGCCAACCACGCGCCGCTGACCATGCAGGCGACCAAGGAAGGGCTCCGGCGGCTGGCGGAGGAGGAGGCTGTCGCCGAGGGCGCGCCACATCCCGGCGATGACCTGATCCTCATGTGCTACATGAGCCAGGATTTCCGCGAAGGCATGGAGGCCTTCCTGGGCAAGCGCCCGCCCAACTGGACCGGGCGCTGAGGGCAGCCCTCAGGTCGGCAGCGCGCAGACATCGACCCAGGCGGCGCCGGTCAGTTCGGCCATCCGCGCCGGCGCGATCCGCACGGAGCTGTGGGTGCCGCCGGCGGCCGGCACCACCTCGTCGAACGCTTGGAGCGAGACGTCGCAGTAGACGGGCAGGGGCGTGGCCAGGCCGAACGGGCAGACGCCGCCCACAGGGTGGCCGGTGACCGCTTCGACCTCGCCGAGATCGAGCATCCTCACCTTGCCGCCGAAGACGACCTTGGCCTTCCTGTTGTCGAGACGCGCGTCGCCACGGGTGACGACGAGAGCGACATGATCGCCCACGCGGATCGACAGGGTCTTGGCGATCTGCGCCGGAGCGACGCCATGGCCCTCGGCCGCCTCGGCGACGGTCGCGGTGCTGGCCTCAAGCTCGATGACCGCGATGTCGGGCGCCTTCTCGGCGAAGAAGGCGCGCACGGATGCGAGACTCATGATTCGTTCCGAAGCTTCGATCAGGGCAGTGCGGGAAGCCCGCTGCCGTAGGCGCTCCGGCACGCTTCAGCCATTGCCTGGACGCGACCCGCCGGTGCGTGGGAGGCGGCGCTCGCGCGGCTGCACCCCGGCATGCGGCAGGCCCTTCCCCGGACGGAGAAGGGCCTGCCTGAGGAATCGATGCTTCGGTCCGCCTACCGTGTGGTCGCCAGCAGCAGGTCCGGGAGCCACAGGGCGATGCCCGGGACGAGGCACAGGATCAGGATCGCCACCGCCATCAGGATCACAAAGGGCAGCGTCCCCCAGATGATGTCCGACAGCGGGATGTCGGGGGCGATGTTCTTGATGACGAAGATGTTCAGGCCCACCGGCGGGTGGATCAGGCCCATCTCCATGGTGATGGTCATCACCACGCCGAACCACACGAGGTCGAAGCCGGCGGCCTTGAGCGGCGGCAGGATGATCGGCGCCGTCATCAGGATGATCGAGACCGGCGGCAGGAAGAAGCCCAGCGCGATCACCAACGCCAGGATGGTCAGCAGCAGCAGCCAGGGCGAGAGCTGCATCGCGACGATCGCGGCGGCGGCCGATTGCGAGATGTGCAGGTAGCTCATCACGTAGGCGTAGAGCAGCGACATGCCGATGATCAGCATCAGCATGGTCGATTCCCGCAGGGTCGCGGTCAGGATCGGCGTGACGTCGCGGAACCGCCAGACGCCGTAGATCGCGGCGATGAGCGCCAGCGCCATCAGGCCGCCGAGACCCGCGGTTTCCGAGGGCGTGGCGTAGCCGCCGTAGAGCGCCACCATCACGCCGGTGAGCAGGACCACGAAGGGCAGGACCCGCGGCAGCGTCGAGAAGCGCTGCGCCATGCTGTACTGATCGTCGGCCAGGATCGGCGAGGCCGGTCCGCCGCGCTCCATCACGGCCTTGGCCGCGGCGTATTCCGAGCGGAAGCGCACGATCGACCACGCCGCGAACAGGGCCACAAGCAGCAGCCCGGGTCCGATGCCGGCGAGGAACAGGCGTCCGAGCGACTGCTCGGCCGCCACCGCGTACAGAATCATGGTGATCGAGGGCGGCAGCAGGATTCCGAGCGTGCCGCCCGCCGCGATGATCCCGGCGGCGAAACCCGGCGAGTAGCCGCGCTTGCGCATCTCCGGGATGCCGGCCGAGCCGATCGCCGAGCAGGTTGCCGGGCTCGAGCCCGCCATAGCGGCGAACAGCGCACAGGCGAACACGTTGGCGATGCCGAGACCGCCCGGGATGCGGTGCATCCAGGCGTGCATGGCCGAGTAGAGGTCCTGCCCGGCCTTGGACCGGCCGATGGCCGCACCCTTCAGGATGAAGAGCGGGATCGACAGCAGGGTGATGGAGGCCATCTCCTCGTAGACGTTCTGCGCCACCGTATCGAGAGAGGCGCCGGGCATGAACGCCACCATGAAGGCGAGCGCCACGAAGCCGAGGGCGAAGGCGATGGGGATGCCCGAGAGCATCGCACCCAGGGTCGCGCCCGCGTACAGGAAGCCGATCGCGGCCGTGCTCATCGTTCAACCTTCGCGGAAACGGTCTGACCCATCGGATCCGGTCCTCGAGGCGCAACCTCGGGCGCCCCGTGCATGTCACGGTTGACGTCGGCCCCGAGCCCGATCTTGGGCTGTGCCCAGCCGGCGGCCCGCGGCCCGTAGGCCAGGCCCTCGGCAATCTGGAGGACGAACTGGATGCACAGCAGGCTCATCCCGACGGACATCAGCGTATAGGGGATCCAGAGGGGCGGCCCCCAGGTCGATTGCGAGACCTGCCCGTCGACCCAGGCCTCGTGATCCAGCGACCAGCTCTTCCAGGCGAAGAACAGGCAGAAGGCGAGGCTGACGATGTCGGCCAGCAGAAGGCGCACGCGGTTGGCGGCCGGCGGCAGGAGACCGGTCAGGGCCTCGATCGCGACGTGGCCGCGCTTGGCCTGGACGCCGGCGGCCGACAGGAAGGTGGCCCCGATGATCAGGAACACCGCCATCTCGTCCTGCCACTCCGTCGGTTCCTTCAGGAGATAGCGGACGACCACGCTGTGGGTCAGGACGAGGCAGGCCGCCACCAGGCAGAGGCCGCCGACCGCCAGGATCACTTGATTCAGCAGGCGCATCGTCCGGTCGAAGGCGCCGAGCAGGCCGGGCAGACGCGGCTCGGCCGCGCCCCGCGCCTCCGGAGCGGCCGTAGCCGCGTCGAAGCCGTGGCTCACGCGACCTGCTCCGCGAGCTTCAGCAGTTCCGCGCAGTTCGCGTTCTTGGCGGCGTAGTCCTTCCAGGCCGTGTTGCGGGCGAGGTCCCGCCACTGACCCAGCGACTTCTCGTCAACCTGGACGACCTTGGCCCCGGCCTTGGAGAAGATCTCCTCGACCCGAGTGTCATCCTCCTTGGCGCCGGCTTGGCCGAAGGCTTCCAGCTCGGTGCCCACCGCCATGATCAGGTCCTGCTGCTCCTTCGGCAGGCCCGAGAACACGATCTTCGACATCATGATCGGCTCGAGCATGAACCAGTAGGAGCGCTCGCGGCCCGAAGTGAGGGCCTTGGACAGCTCTTCCAGGCGGAAGGAGATCAGGCTGGTGGACGAGGTGATCACCGCATCGCAGGCGCCGGTCTGCATCGCCGCGTAGGATTCGTTCGACGGGATGGAGAGGGTGGCTGCGCCGGCCTCTTTCATCATCATGTCCATCTCGCGCGAACCGCCCCGGACCTTCATGCCCTTGGCGTCGGCCGGCGAAACGAGGGCGCGCTCGCGGCTCGCGACGCCGCCGGCCTGCCAGACCCACGAGACCAGGACGATCCCCTTGGCGTCGAGGATTTCCGAGAGCTTGCGCCCGACCGGCGCCGCCTTCCAGGCCACCGCCTGGGCATAGGACGTCACCAGCGCCGGCATCAGGCCGATATTCAGCTCCGGCACCTCGCCGCCGGCATAGGGGCTCGGATAGAGCGACATGTCGAGGGCGCCCTTGCGCATCGCGCCGAACTGGGCGTTCGTCTTCATCAGCGAGGAGCCGGGATAGACTTGGACGTCCAGGGCGCCCTTCGAGCGCTCGCCGACCATCTTGGCGAACTTCCGGCACATGCGGTCGCGGAAGTCGCCCTCGTCGATGGTGCCGCCCGGGAACTGGTGGGACAGCTTCAGCGTGGTGGCGGCCTGGGCAGAGCCCAGCCCGAACCGCAGGACCGCCGGAGCCGCGAGCGTGGCCGCGATCAGCGAGCGACGAGTTGGCGTCATGGATTTCTCCCGCACCGCAAACAACGCGGCAAAGTTTTGTGCGCCGCAATAGTGGGGCGCTTCGTTGTATGCATGGAAAACCGCCTTGTATATTTTGTCAATGCTCCAGCATAATGTTCGCGTGCGTTGGACATCCGCCGGCCTCAACGGGCGGGACGACGCGCGGCCCGACGATCGGGGGAGGAACCAGGCGCATGAGCCACGCGCAACGGCTACGGCAGCGAATCGAGGACGAGATCGTGGCGGGCGAACTCGCGCTGGGATCGCGGCTCGATGAGAATCAGCTCGCGGCCCGTTTCGGGGTCTCGCGCACGCCGATCCGCGAGGCGCTGCTGCAGCTCGCCGTGACCGGACTCGTCCAGACGAAGCCCCGGCGCGGCGCCATCGTCAGCGCGCCCGAGCCACACCTGCTGCTGGCCATGTTCGAGACGATGGCGGAAATCGAGGCGGCGTGCGGTCGCCTCGCCGCACGCCGCCTCGTGGCCGAGGATGCCGCCGCGCTGCGCGCGGCCCTCGAAGGCTGCCGCGGGGCCCTGTCGACGGAGGATACCGAGGCCTATTACGCTGAGAATTACGTGTTCCATACGGTGGTGTATCGGGCCAGCCGCAACGCCTTCCTGGCGGAGCAGGCGCTGTCACTGCATCGCCGTCTCGCGCCGTATCGGCGTCTGCAGCTGCGCGTGCGCCAGCGCTTGCCGCAATCGCTCGCCGAACACGAAGCGATCGTCGCTGCCATCATCGCCGGAGACGAAGTCGGGGCGGCCGAGGCGCTCCGGAGCCACGTCATCGTCCAGGGTGACCGGTTCACCGATCTGGTCGCGGGGTTGCGGGCGCAGAGCGCGGCCTGAAAGCTTCGACCTCTCCGGGTGCCTGACGATCATCCCGCGGCGCAGACCGCCCGCAGCGGGCCGCGAGGCCGGTGCGTCTTCATCGCCTCCTAACCGTGAAATCAGGTCGGACTGCGTAGGTGGTCCACCGGACTCGACCAGAAGTTGCAATCCCGGCATCCTTCACCCGGAACCCGGGAGGCACCATGCTGAAGGACGTTGTCAGGACTGCCGGCCGACGCGCGGGGGTGGATATCTTCCGGGCGAGCGGCGAAGCCTTCCGCTGGAGTCATACGGTCCACGATTACTACCCGGTCGTGCCGTCCGCGCGGTGGAAGCCGGGCCAGGCGCCGCACGGCCGGCTCAAAGCCGTCCTCGGCCAGAACCATGCGGCCTACGAGGCGTTCCTCACCGCCCTGGAAGCGCAGGCCGACCTGCTCCACAGCGTCCCGCACGACGCGCACGCTGCGGGTTCGGCTGCACCGCACTGGAACAACACGTGGTTCACCGCCCTCGACGGCGCCGCCCTGCTGACGATGCTGGCCTGGAAGCGCCCTGAACGATACTTCGAGATCGGCTCCGGGTGCTCGACCTGCTTCGCGCGCCACGCGATCGACACGCTGAAGCTGCCGACGCGGATCACCTCCATCGATCCGATGCCACGCCGCGAGATCGACGCCCTGTGCGACTGGACGGTCCGCAGCCCGCTGGAATCCTGCGACCTGAAGATCTTCGAGGAACTGAAGGCCGGCGACATCCTGTTCTTCGATGGATCGCATCGGTCCTTCGCGAATTCCGACGTCACGGTGTTCTTTTTCGAGGTGATGCCGCGCCTCGCGCCGGGCGTGATCGTACAGATCCACGACATCTTCATTCCGGACGATTATCCGTCAGCCTGGAATTGCCGCCTGTACAACGAGCAGTATCTTCTGGCCGCGATGCTGATGTGCGGCGCTCCGCCGTTCCGCGTGACCGTGCCGGTGATGTATATCTGTCAGGACCCGGCGATGAGCGCCCGGGTGAAGACGGTCTTTGCCGCCCGCGCGACCGGACCGGACATTCCGTTCCTCTACGCGAACGATTCCCGCACCCCGGGCGCGTCGTTCTGGTTCGAGATGACGGGGATGCCGGGCTGAGCCTTCAGGCAACCTCCGCCGCGCCGTAATTGGCGGCGATGACGGACTTCTTCCCGCGGATATGCTCGCGCATCAGGACGGCCAGGGCAGCGCCGTCCCGGGCACGGAGGAGTTCGATCATCCGTTCGTGCTCGGAGACCGCGCGGGCCCACTGATCCGGGGTCTGGTGCGCGGAATACCGCGACCTTTGAATCCGGCCGGACAGGCTCTCGTAGATATTCGCCAGAATGACGTTGCGACTGGCCGCCATGATGCCTTCGTGGATCCGGCGGTTGTGGCTGAAGTAGCCCGCCTCGTCGCCCGACTGCCAGGCCGCCACCATCGCGTCGTGGTCGACCGCGAGGGCGTCGATCTCGGCGTCGGTGATGGTGCGGCAGGCCAGGTCCCCGGCGGTCGCCTCGAGCCCGGCGATCACCTCCATCATTTCCTCGAGCTCGGTCTCCGAGATGCTGGCGACCCGCGCCCCGCGGTTCGGAAGCAGTTCGAGCAGCCCTTCCGTCGCCAGGATCTTGATCGCCTCGCGGAGCGGGGTCCGCGAGATCCCGAAGCGCTCCGTCAGCTCGCTCTCGTTGATCCGGGCCTTCGGCTCCATCTCCCCGGACCGGATCAGCTCCCGCATCCGGTCCGCGACCTCGTCGTGGAGGTAGCGGCGGCTGATGCCGATCCCGGGCTCGATCTTGTTCATGGTCCCCCGACACAAACCAGATCAGTGCGACCTGTTGTGTATGTGTAAGTCTCCGGCAATGGAGTGTCGAGGCACGAGGGCTCGATCGAGAACGCGAGCCACATGTTCCGCCTCGAGACCGAGGCCATCGTGAATCTGATGTCGGCAGCTCGTCCCGTCGGCGATCACGAGATCGTCCGGCCCGGCGGCGCGGAGGGTCGGGAACAGCGACAGCTCTGCCATGGCGAAGGATGTCTCGATGGATTCCGGCCGGTAGCCGAAGGCGCCGGCCATGCCGCAGCAGCTCGATTCGACGACCCGCAGGTCGAGCCCCGGCACGGCCCGGAGCACCGTCTCCACCGAGCCCATCACGCCGAACGACTTCTGGTGGCAATGGCCGTGCAGGTGCGCGACGCGCCCGCCCTGGTCCGCGAACGGTAGCGCGATCCGGCCCGCCGTCAGGTCTGCGGCCAGCAGCTCCTCGAACAGGACGGACTGCCGCGCCAGAAGCGCCGAATCCGCACCGGGGAGGAGCACTGTGAACTCGTCCCGGAACGTGAGCAGGCAGGATGGTTCCAGGCCGACGACCCGCGCGCCCGCGCGGACGAAGGGCAGAAGCGCGTCGAGGGTTCGGTGCGCCTCCAGCCGGGCCCGGTCCGTCTGGCCGGCGGAGAGCCACGTCCGGCCGCAGCAGAGCGGGCGCCGGCCGCGGGCCGGATAGACCCGATGCAGCCGGTAGCCCGCGGCCAGCAGCACGCGCTCGGCCGCCTCGAGATTCTCCCGCTCGAAGGCGCGGTTGAAGGTGTCGCCGAAGAGGATCACGTCGCGGAAATCCCCCGCGACGTCGTGGGTATGCGCGGGTTCGCCCTGCTCGCTCCAGGGCCGACGCCAGCGCGGCAACGAGCGCCTGGCCGACAGGCCGGCGACGCGCTCCGACAGGGCCGCGAGGGCCGGGTACCGGTCGCGCAGGTTGAGGATCGGCGCGAGCTTCGCGGCCGCCCCGGCATAGAGCGGCATCATGGCGATGAGCCGCTCGCGGAGCGGCAGCCCGTGGCGGGCGTGGTAATGGTGCAGGAACTCGATCTTCATCTTGGCCATGTCGACGCCGGTCGGGCATTCCCGGCGGCAGGCCTTGCAGGAGACGCAGAGATCGAGAGTCCGCTTCATCTCCGGGCTGGTGAAGGCCTCCTTACCGAGCTGGCCCGAGATGGCGAGCCGCAGGGAATTGGCGCGGCCGCGCGTAAGGTGCTGTTCCTCCCCCGTCACCCGGTAGGACGGGCACATGGCGCCGCCGGCGAGCTTCCGGCAGGTGCCGTTGTTGTTGCACATCTCGACGGCGGAGCCGAAGCCGCCCCAATCCGACCAGTCGAGCGCCGGCTTCATCGGCTCCGTCACCGTGTAGTCGGGCTTGAAGCGGAACAGAGACCGGTCATCCATCGCGAGCGGGCGCACGATCTTGCCGGGGTTGAGGCGGTTCTCGGGATCGAACGCGTCCTTCACGTCCTCGAAGGCGCGCGTCAGGACCGAGCCGAACAGCGGCTCGATGTATTCCGAGCGTGAGATGCCGTCGCCATGCTCGCCGGAATACGAGCCTTTGTAGCGGCGCACCAGCTCGGAGGTCTCCTCCGCGATCGCGCGCATCCGGCGGACGTCGCCAGCCTCCTTCATGTCGAGGATCGGGCGAACGTGCAGGCAGCCCACCGAGGCGTGGGCGTACCACGTGCCGCGGGTGCCGTGCTTGGCGAAGACCGCCGTGACCGCGTCTGTGTAATCGGCGAGGTGCTCCAGCGGGACGGCGCAATCCTCGATGAAGGAGACCGGCTTGGCGTCGCCCTTCATCGACATCATGATGTTGAGGCAGGCCTCGCGAACCTCCCACACCGATTTCTGGCGGGCGGGCTCGATCACCTCCACGACGGCGTCCGGGAAGCCGTGATCGGCCATGCAGGCGTCGAGGCGCTTCAGGTTGCGCGTCACGGCGGCGAGGTCGTCGCCGGCGAATTCGGTGAGCAGCAGGCAGTTCGGCTGTCCGCGGGTGATGTCGGCCAGCGTCGTGCGGAACAGCGGGATATCGGCGCCGAGCACGAGGACGTTGTTGTCGACGAGCTCGACCGCCACCGGGTCCAGGCCGACGATGTGCCGGGTCGTCTCCATGGCGGCCCGGAAGGATGGGAAGTGGCACACGCCCATCACCCGGTGCGTCGGCAGGCGCGAGAGCTTCAGCGTCACCGCCGTGGTCGCGGCCAGCGTGCCCTCGGATCCGACGAGCAGGTGCGCGAGGTTCGGCTGCGCTTCGATCAGCGCGTCGAGGTTGTAGCCGCCGACGCGGCGCTGGACCTTCGGGAAGCGCGCCTCGATCTCCGCGCGGTGGTTCACGGCGAGGCCGCGCATCCTCGCGGCCAGCGCCGCCGCCCGATCCGAGCCGTTCACGCCCGACCGGACGTCCCCGGTCAGTCCGAAGCCGAAGGCCTCGCCGTCGTGGAACAGCGCCTCCATCGACAGGACGTTGTCGCTCATCTTGCCGTAGCGCAGGGAGCGGGCGCCGCAGGAATTGTTGCCCGCCATGCCGCCGATGGTGCAGCGGGTCGCCGTCGAGGGCTCGACGGGGAAGAACCATCCGTCGGCCTTCACCCGGGCGTTCAGCCGCTCCAGCACCATGCCGGGCTCGACCGTGATCGTGCCCGCCTCCGGATCGTAGGCCCGGACGCCGTTGAAGTACCGCGAGCAGTCGACCACCAGGCCCGCCCCGATCGGCTGGCCGTTCTGCGACGTGCCGCCGCCGCGCAGGATCACCGGCGCGCCGTGTTCGGCGGCGATGCGCAGGGTTGCGGCGATGTCGGCCGCGGAACGCGGCAGCACCACGCCGGCCGGCATGATCTGGTAGATCGACGCGTCCGTGCTGTAGCGTCCACGCGTGAACGCGTCGAACCGCGCCTCGCCCTGGAGCTGCTCCGCCAGCCTGCGCGGCAATCCGGCTTCCAGGCGCGCCGCGGCCCGCGGCGCCGGCGCATGCGCCCTCGCTTCCGTCACGATCGATCCCTCCCGTGATGGGACATGCCCCCCTGACGGGAAATGTATTCAAAATTCAGTGCGGAGCAAATTGGCCGCGCTGTCGCGCTGGAGAGCGGGCTCGCGATGCCCTGTGCAGCCGTAGGCCCGGAGGGCCGTCGCAAGGGTTGCTCAGGACACCGCATGTTTCAACCCCGCGGCCGACCCGGGGAACAGGCCTCAGTGGTTGTCCCGCGGCACTCCGGAGACCTGCGCGACCCTCTGGAACTTCACCGCGCCCTTGAGCACCATGCCCTGATCGAGCTGATCGACCTGATCGCGATAGATCTCCTGCCACGGAGTCTGGGTCGCCGGGTAGGGATAGCCGCCGCGCGCCTCCAGATCCGCGCGCCGGCGGGCGAGGTCGTCGGCCGGGAGCAGGATGTCGGCGCTCCGGCGATTGAGGTCGATGCGGATACGGTCGCCGGTCTGCAACAGGGCCAGCCCGCCCCCGGCGGCCGCCTCGGGCGAGGCGTTCAGGATGGCGGGCGTCCCGGAGGTGCCGGATTGCCGGCCGTCGCCGATGCAGGGCAGAGCGGTGACACCGCGCCGGATCAGCGATCCCGGCGGCTGCATGTTCACCACCTCGGCGGCGCCGGGATAGCCGATCGGTCCGGCTCCGCGCATGATCAGGATCGTGTTCTCGTCGATGTCGAGCGCCGGGTCGTCGATCCGTGTGTGGTAGTCCTCCGGTCCGTCGAACACGATGACGCGCCCCTCGAAGGCCATCGGGTCGTTCGGATTGCGCAGGTAGCGGGCCGCGAACTCCTCGGAGATCACGCAGGTCTTCATGATCGCCGAATCGAACAGGGTACCCTTGAGGTTCAGGAAGCCCGCGCGCTCCATCAGCGGCGCGCCATGGGCGCGGATCACGTCGCGGTTCCAGCTGTGCCGGCCGCGGTAGTTCTCGCCCACGGTTCGGCCGTTGCAGGTCAGGGCGCCCTCGTGGACCTTCCCGGCGTCGATCAGCTCCGCGAAGACCGCCGGAAGGCCGCCGGCGCGAAAGTACTCCTCGCCGAGCCAGCGTCCGGCGGGCTGCATGTCCACCAGGAGAGGGATCTCGAATCCGACCCGCTCCCAGTCGTCGCAGGTCAGCGGAACACCGATATGCTTCGCGATGGCGTTGATGTGGATCGGCGCGTTGGTCGAGCCGCCGATCGCCGCGTTGGCCACGATGGCGTTCTCGAAGGCTTCGCGGGTGAGGATGTCGGAGGGCTTGAGGTCCTCCCAGACCATCTCGACGATCCGTTGGCCGGTGGCGTAGGCGGCTTGCCCGCGCTCGCGGTAGGGGGCCGGGATCGCCGCCGAGCCGGGCAGGGCGAGACCGAGCGCCTCGGCGAGCGCGTTCATCGTGGAGGCCGTGCCCATCGTGTTGCAGTGGCCCGTGGACGGCGCCGAGGATCCGACGATGTCCATGAACTGCTGGAAGTCGATGTCGCCCGCCGCGTGCCGCTCCCGGGCCTTCCAGACGATGGTGCCCGAGCCGGTCAGCTCCTTGTGGAAGTAGCCGTTGAGCATCGGCCCGACATTCAGCGAGATCGCCGGGATGTTGACCGTGGCCGCCGCCATCAGACAGGCCGGCATGGTCTTGTCGCAGCCGGTGAGCAGGACGACGCCGTCGAGGGGATAGCCGTACAGCACCTCCACCAGGGACAGGTAGGCGAGGTTTCGGTCGAGGGACGCGGTCGGACGCTTGCCGGTTTCCTGAATCGGATGGCAGGGGAATTCGAAGGCAACGCCGCCGGCCGCCGTGATGCCTTCCCGGACCCGCTTGGCGAGTTCGAGATGGTGGCGGTTGCAGGGAGACAGGTCGGACCCCGTCTGGGCGATGCCGATCAGAGGTTTGCCCGAACGCAACTCCTCCGGCGTCAGTCCATAGTTGAGGTATCGCTCCAAATAGAGCGCGGTCATGCCGGGATTGTGCGGGTTGTCGAACCACGCCTTGGAGCGCAGGTCAGATGGGGTGATCCGGCGTTTGTTGCTCATGGTCGCTTCCTCGCATCCTGTGGCCGGCGCGGACGGTCCGGCTCCTGTCTTCGGCAGCGGCCGCAGGACGCGCGACCGCGGTCGCGGCGCCCCGGACTCGGTCTTGGGATACTCCGGCGCATCAGGCAGGGCAGCCTCATCGGCGCTGGATCGATTTCAGGACAGCATCCGCGTGTCACCGTCGATGGAAATGGCCTGACCCGAGATGGTCCGGCCGCGGGGCGAGCAAAGCAGCAGGATCTGGTCGGCGAGCTGCCGGGCGGTGACGTAGTCCTTGACCGAAACGAACGAGAAGGCGCGGGCTTCCATCTCGGCGAAGCTCGTGCCCTGCTGCTGGGCCTTCGATTCGAGCACCCGGCGCTGCCGGTCGCCGGCCACCAAGCCCGGCAGGATCGCATTCACCCGGATGCCGGACCCGCCGAGTTCGATCGCCAAAGACTTGGTGAAGCCGATGACCCCCCATTTGGCCGCCGCGTAGGGGCTGCGCAGGGCGAAGCCGAACTTGCCGGCCGCCGAGGACAGATTGACGATCGAGGCATTCGGGCTTTGGCGCAGATGGGGCACCGCGAGGCGCGCGCAGTTGAACTGGCTGGTCAGGCACACGGTGAGACATCGGTCCCACTCTTCGGGGGCGATCTCCTCGACCCGGCCGGTCGGGCCGGCGATGCCGGCATTGTTGATCAGCACGTCGAGGCCACCGAGGAACTCGACCGCGCGGTCCATCATCGTGGCGACGCCATCGCGGTCGGCGACATCGGTCCGGATACGGCCGACCGCGTCCGGCAGACCGGCCAGGGCCTCGCTGTCTACGTCGCAGGCGAAGACACGCGCCCCTTCCTCCAGGAAGGTTTCGACGATCCCGCGGCCGATTCCGGCAGCACCCGCCGTCACCAGGACACGCAGGCCGGCAATCCCCAGATCCATGATCAGTCCTCTCCCTGAACGTCCCGCAATCCGCCGCGGGTCAAGATGAACTCCGCGGCTTCCCGGATGTCGGCCGCGATCGCGGCGGCGGCGGCCGCGCCGTCCCGGTTCTCGATCGCCACCACGGCCTCGGCGTGCCGCCGAAGCGCGAAACCCTGGCGCAGCCGCTCCGGATGGGCGCGCAGATCCAGATTGATCACCGGGCCCGCCTTCAGCCAGAGCCGGGCGATGATCTCCTGCAGGGGACCGAGTCCGCAGGCACCGTAGATCGCGAAATGCAGATCGCGGTTGAGTTGCACCGCGCGCGCCCGGTCGGGCTCTGCCGCCTCCGCTTCCGCCCGGAACGCGGCCTCGGTCCGCCGGATCGCTGCGAGTTCAGTGGCGGTCCTTAGCTCGGCCGCACGGGCCACGGCGATGCCCTCCACGGCGATGCGGGTCTCGACCAGAGCCCGGAAGGCGTCCGCGCTCATGACCGGCACCCGGATCACTCGGTTCGGAGCCACTTCCAGCACGCCGTCCGCCGCCAGACGGCTCACCGCCTCGCGGACCGGCATGACCGAGACGCCGAGCGCCGCCGCGCTCTGGCGCAGGGACAGCCGGTCGCCCGGCGCCAGCCGTCCCGAGGCCAGGAGGTCCGACAGCGCTTCGTAGACGGTGTCGGACAGGGTCCGCCGTTCGAGCAGAGGCAGTTCGGCAAGGACCGATGTGGAATTCATATGCCGACCCTAGACGGATCCGGCACTATCGCGCTAGTGATCTGTGATCACAGTTTGGGTGAGGGCCGCCAGAGCCCACAACAACAACCCGGCTGGAGGAAACGCACGGGAGCGGAACGATGACGGACCGGTTCGGGGATTCCCTTTCTCGCCGCAGCCTTCTGAAAGCCGGCAGCGCGGCGCTTCTCGCGCCGGCTCTTGCGAGCCCGGCCCTGTCGCAGGGTCAGTCAGACGTGATCCGGATCGGGCACCTGACGCCGCGGACCGGATTCCTCGGACCGCTCGGCGAGTTCGCCGTGCAGGCGGCGCAGCTCGCGGTCGAGGAGATCAATGCCGCGGGCGGCATCGCGGGTCGGAAGGTCGAGCTTCTCTCCGAGGACAGCGTCAACCCGCAGACCGCCTCGGCCAAGGCCGAGCGCATGGTCCAGCGGGACCGCGTGGCGTGCCTCGTCGGCGAGATCAACTCGGCTTCGGCGCTGGCGATCAGCCAGGTGGCTCAGCGGGAGAAGATCCTGTTCATCAACACCGGCGCCAATTCGGACGCGCTGCGCGGCTCCGACTGCAAGCGCTTCATGTTCCACGTCGAATCGCAGAACACCATGATGGTGCGCGCCTGCGGGCGCGCGCTGCTCGACCGGGGCCTGATCAAGGGTCGCAAGGTCTACGCGCTCACAGCCGACTACGCCTTCGGCCACGATCTGTTGAAGCAGGCCAAGAAATACTTCGCGGCCAACGACGCGACGCTCGTCGGCGAGGATCTGATCCCCACCGAGCTCACGGACTTCTCGCCCTTCCTGCTCAAGCTCCGTCAGGCCAAGCCGGACCTCGTGATCTGCAACCTCGCGGGCGCGCAGATCACCAATTTCCTCAAGCAGTACAGCGAGTTCGGCCTGCCGTTCCCGGTCGCCGGCTTCGGCTTCGACACGGCGCTCGCCTGGGGTGCCGGGCCCGGCAACTTCCTCGGAACCTGGCCGGTGATCTGGCATCACCAGATCGACTCGCCCTCGGCGAAGACGTTCGTCGCCGCCTTCAAGGCCAAGTACAAGAAGCCGCCGGAGAACCAGGGCTGGGGTGACTACACCGCGCTCAAGATCGTTGCGCAGTCGATGAACGAGCTGAAGGCGACCGAGTCGATCAAGGTGGTCGAGCACCTGGAATCGGGCGCGAAGTTCGACATCGCCAAGGTCCGCGAGGGCTATTTCCGCCCGTGGGACCACGAATTGATGCAGGAGATGTTCGCGATCACCGCCCTGCCGGCGGATCAGGTCAAGAACCCCTACGACATCTTCACCTCGACCGGGCCGCTCCCCGGTCCCGGCGAGAGCCTGGAGGTCCTCGCCACCACCCGTGACGAGAACGCCTGCACCTTCCCGGCGTGAGGCCGTCATGCAGCTCGTCTTCATCCTGGAGCAGGTGCTCAACGGCCTGCTGATCGGCGTGCAATATCTGCTGATCGCGCTTGGCCTGTCGCTGATCTTCAGCCTCGGCGGCATCGTGAACCTCGCTCACGGTGCCTTCTACGCCATCGGCGCCTACCTGACCGTGCTGCTGACGCCCTCGATCGGTTTCGGCGGCGCCCTCATTGCATCTCCCCTGGCGGTGGGGGTGCTCGGGCTTGTGATCGAGCGCTTCCTGTTGCGGCGCTTCTACCGCGGCGATCCGACCCTCGGCCTGCTCCTCACATTCGGACTCGCCATGGTGGCCGAGCAGGCCCTGCGCATGGCCTTCGGGGCGGCGCCGGTGCCGTTCGGGATCCCGACATGGCTGCGCGGTCAGGTCTTCATCGGCGACCTGATCTACTCGCGCTACCGGCTCTCGATCCTCGTGGTGGCTGTGGCCTGCGTGGCCGGCCTTTGGCTGCTCCTGACCCGCACCAGCTTTGGGCGCGTGGTCCGGGCCGGCGTGCAGAACCCCGACATGGTCGCGGCCCTCGGCATCTCGCTCCGGCCCTACATGACCGCCGTTGTCACCATCGCGGTGGGACTCGCGGCGCTGGCCGGGACCATGATGGCCCCGGTCACAGGGGTCCAGCCCGCCATGGGCGCCGAGATCCTCACCTTCGCCTTCGTGGTGGTGGTGATCGGCGGCCTCGGCTCTTTCTGGGGGGTGGTGCTCGCCGCGCTGATCGTCGGCGTGGTCCGGGGCCTCACCGCCTACGCCTATCCGCCGGCCACCGAGGCCGCCGTCTACGCCCTCATGGTGCTCGTCCTGCTGCTGCGCCCGCGCGGCCTGTTCGGCGAGCACATCGCCCGGTTCGAGTGAGCGGAGAGCGTCCCATGTCTGGAACCGCCGAGCCGCTGCCGCTCGCCCTGCCGCAGCGCGGCCTGATCCTGCGCGAGAGCCGCCAGCTCTGGGCGGCGCTCGCCGCCCTCATCGTCCTGCCCTTCGCCCTCGACGCCATCGGCCTGACGCTGATCACCGCCACCGACGTGGTGATCTTCGCCCTGGCCGTGCTCGGCCTGAACATCCTGGTCGGCTGGACCGGGCTCACCTCCTTCGGCCATGGGGCCTGGTTCGGGATCGGCGCCTACGCGGTGGCGATCCTGCAGACGCGGCTTGTCCCCGGCGACATGGCGCTGCCGCTCCTCGGCGCCCTGGCGATCACCGGAGTCGCGGCTCTGGCGGCCGGAGCCCTGATCTTGCGACGGCGGGGTGTCTACTTCTCGCTGCTGACGCTCGCCTTCACGGCGATGCTCTACGCCATCGCGTTCCGCTGGACCGACCTGACCGGCGGCGAGAACGGCATCGGCAACCTGCACCGCTGGGCGGTGCTGCAGGAGCCCGGCGCCTACTACGCGGCGGTGTCGGGTATCGCCTTCGCGGTGCTGGTCGCGCTCTGGCGGTTCCGGCGCTCGCCGATGGGCACGGTACTCGTGGCGATCCGCGAGAACGAGCAGCGTGCCGGCTTCCTCGGCTACGCCACCAACCGCTACAAGCTCGCGGCCTTCGTGATCTCGGCGACGATCACCGGGCTGGCCGGGGCGCTCTCGGCCTACAGTCATCGCTTCACCTCGGCCGACCCGATCTCCATCGCGTTCTCGGGCGAACTGCTCGCCATGGTGGTGATCGGCGGGATGCGCTCGTTCCTCGGGCCGGCCCTCGGCGCGCTGTTCTACATCCTGTTCCGCGAGTTCCTGTCGATCTACACCGCCGACTGGCTGCTGTATTTCGGGCTGCTGTTCGTCGCCTTCATCGTGTTCTCGCCGGACGGGCTGGTCGGCATCGCAGCGCGCCTGCTCAAGCCGTTCCGGCGCGTGCCGACCGAAGGTGCGGCCATGGCGGCCCGCCGCGCCGGCGCCTCGGGCCGCGTCCCGGCGCGCTTCATCGCCGAGGGACGCGGCACGGGACCGGTTCTCGTCGCCGATGCCATCAGGAAGAACTTCGGCCCCGTGAACGCGGTGCGGGGCGTCTCCTTCGCGGTGGCGGACAAGACGCTTCACGCCCTGATCGGCCCCAACGGTGCCGGCAAGACCACGGCCTTCAATCTGCTCTCCGGCATGTTCCGGCCGAGCGGCGGCAGCATCCGCCTCGACGGTCAAGAGATCGCCGGCCTGGAACCGCACGCGATCACCCGGGCCGGACTCGGGCGCTCGTTCCAGATCACCAACCTGTTCCCGGGCCTCTCGGTGGAGGAGAACGTCCGCTTGGCGGTGCAGGCGCGCCACGCGGCGCATTTCAGCCCCTGGCGGGATGCCCTTTCGATCCGCGCGATCGCCGACGACACCGCCGAGCTGCTGCGCTGGACGGGCCTCGCCGGGATCGAGCGGGCCGAGGCCGGCAGCCTGTCCTACGGCGGCCAGCGGCTCCTCGACATGGGGCTGGCGCTGGCCACGCAACCCCGCGTGCTGCTTCTCGACGAGCCGCTCGCCGGCTTGGCCGCCGCCGAGCGCGAGCGCGTCGGCGAGCTGATCAAGGCGCTCTCGGCCGACATCCCGGTCCTGCTCGTGGAGCACGACATCGACCGCGTGTTCCGTCTGGCCGACCGCGTCACCGTGATGGCCGACGGCGCCGTGCTGGTCGACGGCTCCGTCGCGGATGCCCGGGACGATGCCCGGGTCCAGGCGGTTTACCTCGGATCGGGCACGGCGGCGATCGCCGCGAAGCCGCGCGCCAGCGCCGCCGAGGCCGAGACGCTGCTCGCCATGGAGGGCGTCGATACCTTCTATGGCAAGTCGCACATCCTCAACGGGGTCACCCTCACGGTGAACCGGGGTGAGGTGGTGGCGCTCCTCGGCCGCAACGGCGCCGGCAAGTCGACCCTGCTCAAGACGTTGATCGGCACAGCATCACCGGCCGCCGGCCGGATCGTGCTCGCCAACCGGGACATCGCGGGCCTCTCGCCCGACAAGATCGCCCGGCTCGGCATCGGCTACGTGCCGCAGGGGCGGGCGCTGTTCGCCGGGATGAGCGTCGCCGAGAATCTGGGCCTCGGTCGTCTGCGGCGGCTCACCGGTGCCGGCATCCATTGGGACGAGGAGAAGGTTCTGGAGTTCTTCCCGCGGCTCAAGGAGCGCTGGACCGTCGATGCCGCCCGCCTGTCGGGCGGCGAGCAGCAGATGGTGGCGGTGGCGCGCGCGCTGTCGGGCGATACGCGGCTCCTGCTTCTCGACGAGCCGTTCGAAGGCCTGTCGCCGGCCGTGACCGAGGAGCTGTTCGAGGCCTTCGACCGGCTGCGCCGCGAGATCGCGATCATCCTGGTGGACCATCACCTCGATCTGGCGCTGGCCCTGTCCGACCGGACCGTAGCGCTGGAGCGGGGCAGCGTGCAGTGGGCGGGCGAGTCGCGCCTCTTGCGCGAAAATCAGGAGCTGAGACGGAAGGTGCTGTGGCTATGACCGAAAGCGTCGCAATTGTCGGCGCCGGCCTGATCGGCCGGGCCTGGGCGATGATCTTCGCCCGTGCCGGCTGGGACGTGCGGCTGTTCGATTCCGCCGAAGGGGTCGGCGAGGCCGCGCTCCCGCTCTGCGCCGAAGGACTCCGCACCCTGGCGGCCAACGGGCTCTGTACCGATCCAGAGGGAGCTGCCGGGCGCATCCGGAGCGCGGGGAGTCTCGCCGCCGCCCTCGACGGTGTGGACTTCGTCCAGGAGAACGGGCCCGAGCGGCTCGACGTCAAGCGGACCCTCTTTGCCGAGCTCGATGCCCACGCGCCGCGGGACGCGGTGATCGCGTCGTCCTCATCGGCCATCCGCTGCTCGCTGTTCACCGAGGATCTGCCGGGTCGGGCGCGCTGCCTCATCGGCCATCCGGTGAATCCGCCGCACCTGATCCCGCTCGTGGAGATTTCCGGCGCGCCCTGGACCGATCCGGCGACTCTGGCACGAGCGCGAGCGGTGTACGAGGCCATCGGACAGGTCCCCATCACGGTGCTGAAGGAGATCGAGGGCTTCATCCTCAACCGGCTTCAGGGCGCCCTGCTGGCGGAGGCGTTCCGTCTCGCCTCGGAGGGCTATGTCACCCCGCAGGATCTCGACAAGACCGTCGCGGACGGGCTCGGCCTGCGCTGGAGCTTCATGGGACCGTTCGAGACGATCGAGCTGAACGCGCCGGGCGGCATCGCCGATTACTGCGCCCGCTATACCGGCTTCTACAAAAGCCTGGCCGCCGATCCGGCGCCGCCTTCGGTCTACGAGGCGCCGGCCACCGAGGCGATCCTGGCCAAGTGGCAGCCGCCGGACGATCTACCCGCACGCATGGACCGCCGCGACACGCGGCTGGCGGCGCTCCGGGCCCACAAGGCTTCACAGAAGGACTGAGCATGGCCTCACAGCGGAAAGTCATCATCACCTGCGCGGTGACGGGCGCGATCCACACGCCCAGCATGTCGCCGCACCTGCCCGTGACGCCCGAGGAGATCGCCGACGCCGCCATCGGCGCCGCCGAGGCCGGCGCCGCCATCGTGCATCTGCATGCCCGCAATCCGGTGAACGGCCAGCCCGACCAGACACCCGAGGCCTTCGCCAAGTTCCTGCCGGTGATCAAGCAGCGCTCGAACTGCGTGGTGAACATCACCACCGGCGGCGCGCCGACCATGTCGATCGAGGAGCGGGTGCGCCCGGCCGCGACCTTTCAGCCGGAGGTCGCCTCCCTGAACCTCGGCTCGATGAATTTCGGCCTGTTCGGGATGCTCGACCGCTTCAAGGACCTGAAGCATCAGTGGGAGCGGGACTATCTCGGCAACAAGGACATCATCTTCCGCAACACCTTCGGCCAGATCGAGCACATCCTGACGACCTGCGGTCCGAACGGGACGAAATTCGAGTTCGAGTGCTACGACACCGCGCATCTCTACAATCTGAAATACTTTTTCGACCGCGGCCTCGTGCAAGCGCCGCTGTTCATCCAGACGGTGTTCGGACTGCAGGGCGGGATCGGCGCGCATCCCGACGACGTGATGCACATGAAGCGCACCGCCGATCGGCTGTTTGGCGATCAGTACCGCTGGTCGGTGCTCGGGGCGGGCCGCAACCAGATGAACATCGCCGCCATGGCGGCCGCGATGGGCGGCAACGTCCGCGTCGGCCTTGAGGACAGCCTGTGGGACGGGCCCGGCAAGCTCGCCGAGACCAACGCCGCGCAGGTGCGCCGCGTCCGGTCGATCATCGAGGGGCTCGGCCTCGCCGTCGCGTCGCCCGATGAGGCGCGCGAGATGCTGGCGCTGAAGGGCGGCGACAAGGTCGCGTTCTGACAGCGCGTCCTGCGAATCGGGACAGTGCGTCGCGATTGGCGAAGCGCACTGTCCCCCGCCGCGGGGTTTCGCGATCCCGGGCCCTCCTGGCGACCAGGGCAAAGCCGCTCAGCGGAGCGAGCCATCGGCGAGCGTGCCCGGCTGGATGTTCCCGCTCCGCGCAAAAGCCGGGTCGGCAGCCTCTCAAGGCTGACCGAACACCCGTTCGAGATCCGCCTCGATGACGCCGTCGATCTCCAGGATCTTCAACCGGCTCTGATCGCCGGCGACGATGCGGACCGAGCGGCGTCCGACCTTGAGCGCCTTGGCGATCATCGCCACGAGGGCCTCGTTGGCGGCACCCTCCACCGGTGGCGCCGCGACGCGCGCCTTCAGGTAGGGCTGGCCCTTCTCGTCCCGTGCCCAGCCCTCCGCCACGTCGCGGCCGCCACGCGGCGTAAGGCGGACAGCCAGCCGGGTCACCACGGGCGATCTCTCAGAAGATCTTGCCCGGATTCAGCCGCCCGTCCGGATCGAGCGCCCGCTTGACCATCCGCATCACGGCGATCTCCTCAGGCGAGCGCGACAGTTTCAGCTTGCTCCGCTTCTCCAGCCCGATCCCGTGCTCTGCCGAGACGGAGCCGTTCAGCTCCGCGAGGGGCTCGTAGATCGCCGCGTCGATGGCGGCGTTGCCGGCGACGTCGAGGCGGGTCGTGTTCCAGTGCAGGTTGTTGTCGCCGATATGCCCATAGACGACGGCCCGGCAGCCCGGGATTGCCGCGAGCCGGTCGAGCGCTCCGCGGACGTAGCCATCCATCCGCGACAGCGGCACGCTGACGTCGAAAGCGCGTTCGATCCCGTCGGCATTCAGATGCTCCACGCGGTCGCGGATGCGCCACATGCCCCGGCGCTGCTCCTCCGAGGCGGCGACGGCGGCGTCGAGGATCGTGCCTTCGCCCATCAGCCCTTCGAGGAGGCTCAGAAAACGGTCCGATTCCTCGGCGACGCACTCGATCTCGATGATCGCGTAGAACGGATAGTCATGGCCGAGGGGCGGGGTCGCCCGTCCGGGTGCCGTCATCAGGCGGTAGAAATCCGGCCACAGCCCCTCGAAGGAGGACACGCGTCCCTGAAAGGCGCTTTGGGCTGCCCGCAGCACCCGCGCGCCGTCATCCACCCCCGGGCAGGCGATGAGTGCCGTCGCGTAGCCGGCCGGCTCGGGGCGCAGGCGCAGGACGGCCCGCGTGACGATGCCCAGCGTGCCTTCGGTGCCGAGGAACAGCTGCTTCAGGTCGAGCCCGGTGTTGTTCTTGATGAGGGGGCGCATGGACGACACCACCGTGCCGTCGGCGAGCACGGCCTCCAGGCCGAGCACCATCTCCCGCATCATGCCGTAGCGCAGGACGCGCAAGCCCCCGGCATTGGTCGAGATCGCGCCGCCGATGGTCGCCGAGCCGCGGGCGCCGAGGTCCAGGGGAAAGAACAGCCCGGCCGCCGAGGCCGCTTCCTGCACACTTTCGATGGTGGCGCCGGTACCGACCACCACCGTCATGCCCAGCGGATCCACCGGCTCGATGCCGGTCATCCGCTCCGTCGACAGCGTGATCTCGTCAGGCTGGCAGAGCGTCCCGTCGACGAGGCCGGTGGCTCCGCCGCGGGGCACCACGGCGACGCCGGATTCGTGGCACGCTGCCATGACCGCGCTGGTCTCCTGCGTGCTGCGGGGTCGAACCAGTGCCAGAGCGGCGCAAGGCTCGGCCGGGCGCGTCCAGTTGGCCGAGCGCCCGCGGAGCTCCGCGCCCGTGACGAGGCCGGACGGTCCGACGATCGCGGCGAGGCGGTCGAGGAAGGCGGCGTCGGTCATCGGCATCATCTCAGGCTTGGTCTGGTCGCCGCGTCGGGCGGCACTCCGCGCGACGCTCTCTCATAGAATCTTCCGCGCCGCGAGGTTTCGCATCAGTGCGCGGGCGCCGAACGTCCAGGGCTCGCAGGCGTCGCAGGGGCGCATGCGGTTGACGAGGCTGCCGAGCTCCGGGCTCGCCACCACGACGCGGTCGCCCTCGGCATGGGTGAAGCCGAGGCCGGGCCCGTGCCGGTCCTGGATCGGCGCGAACATCGTGCCGAGGAGGAGCAGGGCCCCATCCGGGTAATTGTGCGTGCGCCCCATGAGCGCCTCCGCGAGTTCCTCCGGATCGCGGCTGATCTCGGCCAGCGGCGAGGCGCCCTCCAGCCGGAAGCCATCCGTCCCGGTGACCTCGAGGGTCACCGTGGTCCGGCGGACATCGTCGAGACCGAACGTGTCGTCGAACAGGCGGAGGAACGGGCCGACGGCGCAGGAGGCGTTGTTGTCCTTGGCTTTGCCGAGGAGCAGCGCCGATCGCCCTTCGAAGTCGCGCAGATTCACGTCGTTGGCGAGGGTCGCGCCGACGATTCGCTGGTCGGAGGCGATGGCGAGGGCCACTTCGGGTTCGGGATTGTTCCAGCGCGAATCCGGGTGCAGGCCCGCATCCGCGCCGCACCCCACCGCCGAGAGCGGCTGCGCCTTGGTGAAGATCTCGGCATCCGGGCCGATGCCGACCTCGAGATACTGGCTCCAGGCCCCTTGCGCGACCAGCACCGCCTTGAGCGCCGTGGCCTCGGGCGATCCGGGCTTCAGCCGACGCAGGTCGTGGCCGACCAAGCGCTCGACCTCGGCACGGATCGCCGCAGCGGCGGCGAGATCGCCCCGGGCGCGCTCCTCGATGACCCGCTCCAGCATGGAGGTGGCGAAGGTAACGCCGGCCGCCTTGAGCGCCTGCAGATCCACCGGTGCGAGGAGCCAGGGCCGGGCAGGGTCGCGGTCGTCCGGCGGCGTGTTCGCCAAGATGGCGTCCAGGCCTCCGAGATCCTCGCCCACCGCGCCGCGCAGGGCCGTTCCCGGGTCGCGCGCCTCGCACAGGTCGCTGACCGTCGGGAAGGCCGCGGTGATGTCGACGACGCGGGCCTCACCCACGGAATCGGCGCGGATCGCCACGACGCTCGGCCCGGCCGCATCGGGACGCCAGACCCGGCCCACGAGCGCGCCACGGCATCCGTCGGCGGGGAGGATCTCCCGTGCAGTCAGACCCGATGACGACATGCGCTCACCTCTCTCGGATGTCCGGGAACCGGGCAGCCCGCTGCGACGGGGGTTCGGTGCCACGATTCCGGATCGGCCTGCCGGCAGCGAGGCCGGATCGCGGTCCCATACCATCCCCGGCGCGCCGAGACGCGACGGTTGGTTTCACCGCGGCGCCCTCGTCACGGGTACAGACCGCGCCGCCTGACAGAACGAAGATTATCTGTAGCTTTACCCAGGTCCCCGCTTGCTTTCCCCCGGCCCCTCCTTTGTACTGCCGCCCTAGAGCCGCCGATAGAGCGGCCTTGATCGGGAGGAAGCATGGCCTCGGTGGGAATCCGCGAGGTTCGCAAGGCTTTCGGGTCGACGAACGTCCTGCACGGCGTGTCCGTGGACATCCGGGACGGGGAATTCGTGATCCTGGTCGGTCCGTCGGGGTGCGGAAAATCGACGCTTCTGCGGATGATCGCCGGGCTGGAAAATATCTCCGGCGGCGAAATCCGGATCGGCGAGCGCGTCGTGAATGATGTTCCGCCAAAAGAGCGGGACATCGCCATGGTGTTCCAGAATTACGCACCCTACCCGCATCTCACGGTCCGCGAGAACATGGCGTTCTCGATGCGGATCCGGAAGGCCGCAGCCTCCGAGATCGACCTGCGCGTGAACAAGGCGGCGCAGATCCTCGGTCTCACCCACCTGCTCGACCGTTACCCGCGCCAGCTCTCCGGCGGCCAGCGCCAGCGCGTCGCCATGGGCCGGGCGATCGTGCGCGACCCGCAGGTGTTCCTGTTCGACGAGCCGCTCTCGAATCTCGACGCCAAGCTGCGCGTGGCGATGCGCACCGAGATCAAGGAGCTGCACCAGCGCCTGAAGACGACGACCATCTACGTCACCCACGACCAGATCGAGGCGATGACCATGGCCGACCGGATCGTGGTGATGCACGACGGGGTCGTGGAGCAGATCGGGCCGCCCCTCGAACTCTACGACCGGCCCGACAACCTGTTCGTCGCGGGCTTCATCGGCTCGCCGGCCATGAATTTCGTGCCCGGGAAGGTCCGGGCGAACGGACGTCTCACCTTCACCACCGAGACCGGCCTGACGATCCCGCTCGCCGACGCCCCCTCCGGCGTCGAGGGGCGCCCCCTCATCCTGGGCGTCCGGCCCGAGCATTTCGACCTCGCATCCGACGGGATCGCAGCCGAGGTGGTGGTCGTGGAGCCGACCGGATCCGAGACCATGCTGGCGGTCCGGGCCCTCGGCCAGGAGCTCACCTGCGTGCTGCGCGAGCGCGTGCGCGAGCGGCCGGGCGAGACCGTCTCCCTGCGTCCGAACCGCGTGCATTTTTTCGACGCCGAGACCGGCCGTCGCCTGCCGAACTGACCTGCATCGGGGCCGATGCGGGCGCGCGCGCGGCGCGCACCTGAAGCAGATTCACTGAGGGAGAAGAACCGATGCCCGTTCTCGACCGCCGTTCCCTCCTCGCCGGTGCCGCCGCGACCGGCCTCGCCGGCGGCGACCTCCTCGGCTTCGCCCGGGCCTGGGCGCAGAGCACCGAGTGGAAGCCCGAGCCCGGCGCCAGCCTGTCGCTCCTGCGCTGGAAGCGCTTCGTTCCGAGCGAGGACGAGGCGTTCATGAAGATGGTCGACGCCTTCACCAAGGCGACGGGCGTCAAGGTCACGGTGACCAACGAATCCTTCGACGACATCCAGCCCAAGGCATCGGTGGCCGCCAATACCGGACAGGGCCCCGACATGGTCTGGGGCCTGTTCTCGTTCCCGGCACTCTTCCCCGACAAGTGCCTGCCGCTGGAGGACGTGGCGGACGCGCTCGCCAAGAAATACGGGCCCTGGTTCCCGTCGGCGGAGGCCTACGGCAAGGTCAAGGGCAAGTGGATCGCGATCCCCGTCGCCTTCAACGGCGGCTATCCGAACTACCGCATCTCAGCGATGAATAAGGCCGGTTTCGACAAGTTCCCCACCGACACGGCCGGATTCCTCGAACTCTGTCGGGGCCTGAAGAAAAACAACACGCCGGCGGGCTTCGCGCTGGGTCACGCCACGGGCGACGGCAACACGTGGTGCCATTGGGCCCTCTGGTCCCACGGCGCCAACCTCGTGGACGCCAACGAGAAGATCGTGATCAACTCGCCCGAGACCGCCAAGGCGCTGGAATACGTCAAATCCCTCTACGAGACCTTCGTGCCCGGCACGGTGTCGTGGAACGACTCGTCGAACAACAAGGCGTTCCTCGCCGGCGACCTGTACCTCACCAACAACGGCATCTCGATCTACGCCGCGGCCAAGAAGGACAACCCGAAGCTCGCCGAGGACATGGACCACGCCGTCTGGCCGATCGGCCCCGCCGGCAAGCCCACCGAGTTCCAGCTCGCCTTCCCGATCCTGGCCTTCAAGTACTCGAAGGCGCCGAACGCCTGTAAGGCCTTCATCAGCTTCATGATGGAGGCAGCGAACTATAATCCTTGGCTCGAAGCGGCGCAGGGCTACCTGTGCGAGCCGCTGTCGAACTACCCCAAGAACCCGATCTGGACGAGCGACCCGAAGAACGCGGTCTTCGCCGAGGCCGGCCGGCGCTCCCTCGCGGCCGGCGGCCTCGCACCGGTCAGCGAGCGCATCGCCGCGGTGCTCGCCGACTTCGTGATTGTCGACATGTTCGCGAGCCACTGCACCGGCCGTGAGGACGTGAAGGGCGCGATCAAGAACGCTGAACGCGCAGCGACCCGCATCTTCCGGAACACCTGAGCGCGGCTGCCGGAGGCGAGACCATGGCGCATTCCGCACTGACAGAGCCGGCGCCAGTCGCTGTCCCGATCCGCTCGGGCTGGCAGCGCCTGCGCGCGAGCCGCGGCTGGGCGGGCTTCTGGTTCATGCTGCCGACGGCGCTGATCCTCGGCCTGTTCCTGGCCTATCCGCTGCTGAAGGGCATCTGGCTGTCCTTCACCAACGCGCGGATCGGCCGCGAAGGCGTGTTCATCGGCCTGGAGAACTACGCGTGGCTCTGGGACGACGACGTCTTCTGGCTCTCGGTGTTCAACACCTGCCTCTATACGGCGGTGGCCTCGGTGGTGAAGTTCGGCATCGGGCTCTATCTCGCCCTGCTGCTCAACAAGAACATGCCGTTCAAGGCGATCATCCGCTCGATCGTGCTGATCCCGTTCGTGGTCCCCACCGTGCTCTCGGCCATCGCGTTCTGGTGGATCTTCGACAGTCAGTTCTCGATCATTTCCTGGTCGTTGCGCCATCTCGGCGTCATCGACGGCAACATCGACTTCCTCGGTGATCCGGCGATGGCGCGAGCCTGCGTGATCTTCGCCAATATCTGGCGGGGCGTGCCGTTCATCGCCATCACGCTGCTCGCCGGCCTGCAGACGGTCTCGCCGTCCCTCTACGAGGCCGCGACCCTCGACGGCGCCTCGAACTGGCAGATCTTCTCGCGGATCACGCTTCCGCTGCTGACACCGATCATCGCCGTGGTGATGACCTTCTCGGTGCTGTTCACCTTCACCGATTTCCAGCTGATCTGGGCCATGACCCGCGGCGGACCGGTCAACGCCACGCACCTGATGGCGACGCTCTCGTACCAGCGGGGCATCCTCTCGGGGACCCTGGGGGAGGGCGCCGCCATCGCCACCGCCATGGTGCCGTTCCTGCTCGCGGCCATCGGAATCTCGTGGTTCGGCCTGCAGCGCCGGGCTTGGCAGGCCGGGGAGTCCGACCGATGAGCGCGCCCGCACCGCCCGCCCACGTCGACCCGCATCTCGCCCCCGTGATGGAGGCGCGGCCGACCGGGCTCACCGACAATTCGGAGGGGATGGCCTATCTCGAGCGCCTGCCCCGGCGGCTCGTGACCACCTACCTGCCGCTCCTCGTCATCCTCGCCGTGCTGCTGTTCCCGTTCTACTGGATGGCGCTGACGGCCATCAAACCGGACGAGCAGCTGATCGACATGGAGCGGTTCAACCCGTTCTGGGTCGTGGATCCGACGTTCAAGCACATCCACAAGCTGCTGTTCGAGACGCAGTATCCGCGTTGGCTCTGGAACACGATGTACGTGTCGGTGGCGGCGACCGTGCTGTCGTTGTTCGCCAGCGTGCTCGCCGCCTATGCCTGCGTCCGCGTGCGCTACCGGGGCGCGGGCTGGGTCGGCGCGGCGATCTTCCTCGCCTACCTCGTGCCGCCCTCGATCCTGTTCATCCCGCTGGCCACGATCGTGCAGGCCTACGGCCTGTTCGACTCGCCGATCGCCCTAATCCTCGCCTACCCGACGATCCTGATCCCGTTCTCGACGTGGCTCCTGATGGGCTACTTCAAGACCATCCCGTACGAGCTGGAGGAATGCGCGCTGATGGACGGCGCCAGCCGGTGGCAGATCCTCACCAAGATCATCCTGCCGCTGGCCTTCCCGGGGCTGATCTCGGCCGGGATCTTCTCTCTGACGCTGTGCTGGAACGAGTTCATCTACGCGCTGACCTTCCTGTCCTCGACACAGAACAAGACGGTGCCCATCGCCGTCGTGAGCGAATTCGTGGACGGCGACGTCTACAAGTGGGGCTCGCTGATGGCCGGCGCGCTGCTCGGCTCGCTGCCGCTGGTGATCCTCTACTCATTCTTCGTCGAGTACTACGTGTCGGCGCTCACAGGCGCCGTGAAGGAGTGACGGAGGCCGGCTCGACGCCTCCATCATCGCGAACGGCGTGACGAGGCCGTTGCCTGGGCGACCGGATTGCGCCGACACTGCGTGCGGATCCGCCGACCCAGAATCGGTGACCGCCCCATCGAAGGTCACGCCATGGCCCATGTCATCGAAGCCCGCGCAACCCTGGTCAACGACGCCCTCGACGGCCTGCTGGCAGCCAGCGGCGGGCGCCTTGCGCGGCTCGAGGGCGATCCCGGAATCCGCGTGATCCTGCGCGCCGTACCGGAGCCCGGAAAGGTCGCGGTGGTTTCCGGTGGCGGCTCCGGTCACGAGCCGGCCCATGCCGGTTTCGTCGGGCCGGGTCTGCTGAGCGCGGCCGTCTGCGGGGACGTCTTCGCCTCGCCGAGCGTCGACGCGGTGCTGGCCGGGATCCTCGCGGTGACGGGACCGGCCGGCTGCCTGCTCGTGATCAAGAACTATGCGGGCGACCGGCTGAATTTCGGTCTCGCCGCCGAGCGGGCCCGGGCGCTGGGCCATAAGGTCGAGACCGTGATCGTCGCCGACGACATCGCCCTGCCGGACGCCAAGCAGCCGCGCGGCGTCGCCGGAACGCTGTTCGTCCACAAGGCGGCGGGTCATGCTGCGGAAGCCGGGGAATCGCTCGAAACCGTTGCGGCGCTCGCCCGCCGGGCGGCCGAAGCGGCGAAGTCGCTCGGCATCGCAGTCTCGACCTGCACGATCCCCGGTTCGCCGCGCAGCGAGCGATTGGCGGAGGGTCAGGCCGAGCTCGGCCTCGGCATCCACGGGGAGCCGGGCGTGGAACGCATCACCCTGCCGAAGGCCAGCGATCTCGCCCACATGATGGCCGACAGGCTTTCGCGGGCGATCGCGGGTGCCGACCGTCTGGCCCTCCTTGTGAACAATCTCGGCTCCGCCTCAGCGCTGGAGATGCAGATCCTCACGCGGGCGGTGCTCGCCACCGATCTGGGCCGGCGCGTCCGTCTGCTGCTCGGTCCGGCGCCGCTGATGACGGCGCTGGACATGCACGGCGCCTCGCTGTCGGTCCTCCCGCTCGACGATGCGCTGGAGCGGGCCCTGTCGGAGCCCGTGCCGGTCGCGGCCTGGCCGGCGGCAGTCCGGATCGCGCCGCCGATCCTACGGCCGGTGCCGGAGGGGCTCGCGGGTGAGACTTTCACACCGTCGCACGACGCCGTCACGGGGGCTCGCATCGCTGCCGTCACAAAGGCGCTGATCGAGGCTGAGGAGACCCTCAACGGTCTCGATGCCAAGGTCGGCGATGGCGATGCAGGGACGACCTTCGCGGGGGCCGCGCGCGCCGTACGGGCTGAGTTCGACCGACTGCCGCTGGCCGATCCGGCCGCCCTGTGCCGGGCCCTGGCCGAGCGGATCGGCCGCGCCGTCGGCGGATCGAGCGGTGTGCTCGGCTCGATCTTCTTCGCCGCGACGGCCTCGGCCCTTGCCGACGGGGCCGCATGGCCCACTGCGCTCGGGCAGGGCGTCGCGCGCGTCCAGAGCCATGGCGGCGCTCAGGCCGGCGACCGCACCCTGCTCGACGCGCTGATTCCCGCCGTCGAGGCCCTGGGGAGCGGAGACCTGACCGCCGCCGCTGCGGCGGCCCGAGCCGGTGCCGAAGCCACGGCCCGCATGACCCGCGCCGGCGCCGGCCGCTCGAGCTACCTGGCTATGGGCGATCTCGTCGGTGTTGAGGATCCCGGCGCCGCCGGCGTCGCGGTGGCGTTCACAGCATTGGCCGAGGCCTAGGAGCCGAACGCGTCTCCTCCGCGATCCCGCCGGGCGAATGTCGGGAGAGCCCCGACAGGGGGGATCTCTCATACTGGCCGTCCGCCCCGAAGGCCTGGCCGATCCCGGGCTCCGGGCTGGACGGCGCGGTCGTGGCGTGACGGGCTCGCTTGACCGCGGCGCAGTTTCGAAGAGCCGACGTCGTGTCATCGATCGGACTTCGTTGACGCTCTGCCCACCGAGGCCTACCCCATCGCCATGCGCACCTGCCTCATCCTCGACGATTACCAGCAGGCAGCCCTCGCGCTCACAGACTGGACACGCCTCGCCGATCACGTCGCCGTCTCGGCCATCGCCGAGCACATTCCGGATGCGGATGCCCTCGTGGCGCGGATCGCGCAGGCGGAGATCCTTGTGATCATGCGGGAGCGCACGCCGTTCCCCGCAGCCCTGCTGGAGCGGCTGCCCCGGCTTCAGCTGCTCGTCACCAGCGGCATGCGCAACCTCGCGATCGACCTTGCGGCCGCCCGGGCGCGCAACGTGGTCGTCTGCGGCACGGATTCGAGTCCCACGCCGCCGACGGAGCTGACCTGGGCGCTGATCCTTGGACTGGCGCGTCACGTGGCGTCGGAGGGCCGGGCCATGCGCGAGGGGGGGCCCTGGCAGAGCACGATCGGAACCGATCTCGCGGGCGCGACCCTCGGCATTCTCGGGCTCGGCAAGATCGGGACGCGGGTGGCCCAGATCGGGCGATCCTTCGGCATGCGGGTGATCGCCTGGAGCCCGAACCTCGATGAGGCCCGCGCGGCCGCCGCGGGGGTCGAGCGGGCAGCCTCGAAGGAGGCGCTGCTGGAGGCGAGCGATATCGTCACGATCCACCTCGTGCTGGGCGATAGGACGCGCGGCCTCCTGGGGCCGGCCGAGTTGCGCCGCATGCGGCGCGACGCGTTCCTCGTGAACACCTCACGGGCGCCGATCATCGATCAGGACGCCCTGGTGCGGGCCCTGGACGAGGGCTGGATCGCCGGCGCGGGCCTCGACGTCTTCGAGACCGAGCCGCTGCCAGCCGACAGCCCGTTCCGCCGCCTGCCGAACGTGCTGGCATTGCCGCATCTCGGCTACGTGTCGCGCAACAATTACCGGACGTTCTTCACCCAGGCCGTCGAGGACATCGAAGCCTGGCTCGCCGGTGCCCCGATCCGGCAGCTGGGCTGAGTCGAGGAAGCCGCCGACCGCGGCATCAGTCTCCGCGGGGGTCTAGCGCGTCCGCGAGGCCGTCGCCGATCAGGTTGAGGGCCACCAGGGTCGCGATCAGGAAGGCGGCCGGGGCCGCGAGCATGTGGGGCGCCCCCTCGATGGAACGGGCGCCTTCGGCGATCAGGACGCCCCAGCTCGTCTGCGGCTCCTGCACCCCGAGCCCGAGGAAGGACAGGAAACTCTCCAGCAGGATCACCTGAGGCACCAGCAGCGTGGCGGTCACCGCCACCGGACCGAGGGTGTTGGGCACGATGTGCCGGAGGATGATGCGGGGTGTCCCGAGGCCGAGCGCCCGTGCGGCGCGGACGAAATCGCGCTCGCGCAGCGACAGGGTCACGGCGCGCACCACCCGGGCCATGTCGAGCCATTCCACCGCGGCGATCGCCACCAGCATGAGCAGCAGGCTCGGGCGGAAGAACACCAGCAGGAGGATCACGAAGAACACGAAGGGGAGGGCGTACAGCACGTCGACGCCGCGCATCATCACGGCATCGACGGCGCCCCCGATGAAACCCGCCGTGGCACCGTAGGCGACGCCGATGAGCAGGGCGACGAGGCTGGCGGCGAGCCCGATCGCCAGCGAGATCCGGCCGGCGACGAGGCAGCGGGTCAGCAGGTCGCGGCCCTGGATGTCGGTGCCGAGGAGGAAGTGCAGGCGCCGGATCGGCACCACGACGACGAGGCTCCGACCGCCGTCGCGCTCGTCCAGGATGTCGGGGGATCCGAAGAGCGCCGAGCGCGGCAGGTAGGCCAGACTGCGCCGATCGACGCCCGCGTCGGACCCGAGGGTGAGCCGCAGCGTGTCGCCGTCGCGTGCGACTGCGTCGAGCCGGACCCGCATCCGGAAGGCGAGGCGCTCAAGCGCCGGCCGGAGATGCTCGGCATCGGGCTGTGCGGTGAGGCCGGCCGGGAGCTGACGCAGGTCCGGATAGGCGCGCTCCGGATCGTGGCCGGTGAGCCCCTGACCGATCAGGCAGGCGAGGGCGATCAGGATCAGCACGGCGAGGGCCGCCATGGCGGTGCGTTCCCGGGCGAAGCGGAGAACGGCGCGCCGGGCCGGCCCCGGAGCCGCGGCGGTGATGGTCACGACGCCGCCCGGAGGCGCGGGTCGAGCCATGCGCAGGCGAGGTCGGCGGTGAGGTTGAGGGCGATGACCAGTCCGGCGACCAGCAGCACCGTGCCCATCACCAGCGTGTAGTCCCGGTTAAGCGCGCCCTCGACGAAGTAGCGGCCGATCCCCGGCAGGCCGAAGATCGTCTCCACCACCACCGAGCCGGTGAGCAGGGACGCGGCCAGCGGCCCGAGATAGGCCACAACCGGGAGGAGCGCGCCCCGCAAGGCGTGGCGGGTGACGCGGGCCGGCGGCAGGCCGAGGCTGCGCATGGTGCGGACCGGCTGCGTCCGCAGGGTCTCGGCCAGCGAGGTCCGGGTCAGCCGGGCCAGGGCACCGACCTGCGGCAGGGCCAGCGTCACGACCGGCAGGACCAGGTGGCTCGGGGCGCCGTCGTTCCAGCCTCCCAGCGGCAGCCAGCGCAGCGTCAGCCCGAAGGCGATCTGGAGGAGGGGCGCGACTACGAAGCTCGGCAGCGAGAGGGTCAGGGCCGCACCGACGCCCAGGAGCCGATCGATGACGCCGCCGCGCCGGAGCGCCGCCGCGATCCCGAGCCCGACGCCGAGCGCGGTGGCCAGCACGAGGGCGAGGGCGCCCAGCGTCGCGGAGACCGGGAGGCCCCGGGCGATCAGATCGAGGACGCTCTGGTCGCGGAACGAGAAGGAGGGGCCCAGATCGCCCCGCACCAGCGCCGCGAGATAGCTGCCGAACTGCGCGACGAGCGGCCGGTCGAGGCCGTAGACCCGGCGCAGGTTCTCCATGGCGGCGGGCGCCAGCGGCCGCTCCAGGTCGAACGGTCCGCCCGGGGCCAGCCGCATCAAGAAGAAGCTGACGGTCACCACGGCGAGCAGCGTCGGCACCGCCTGGAGCAGGCGGCGCAGGATGAAGCGGATCACGCGTCGAGCCTCAGGAACCGTGTCGGCGCGGCGTTGCGCAGGTTCGGATGGTAGCCGTGCAGCCGCGGCGCGATCAGCGCCTTGGAGCAGTAATGCATCAGCGGGATCCAGGGCAGTTCGCGCAAGGCGATGGCCTCCGCGTCGTAGAGCAGGCCGGCCCGTCGGGTGAGATCGCGCTCGGCGGCCGCCTGCGCCATCAGGGTGTCGTAGGCGGCATCCGACCAATGGCCGGCATTCATGCCGTCATTTCCGCTCTGGAGCAGGAACAGGAAGTTCTGCGGGTCTGAATAGTCGGCAAGCCAGCTCATGCGCGCGACGTCGAAATCGCCGCCGTCGCGCAGGTGGGCGAAATGCGTCTTGGCGTCGGTGTAGACGAAGCGGGTCCTGATCCCGAGGTCGCGCCACATGTCGCCGAGCGCCACCGCGACGGTGCGGTTGTTGTCGCTGATGTTGAACCGGTACTCTAGCGTGAGCGGGCGGTCCGGGCCGAAGCCCGCTTCGGCGAGCAGTCGGCGCGCCTCCGCCTCGTGGTCGATCGGCAGGCCGCGGCGGCCCTCGGTCTCGGGCGGCGTCCGGTAATTGTCGAGGCCGGGCGGACATAGGGAATAGGCGGGACTCATGGTGCCGCTGTTAAGCCCGTCGGCCAAGTATTCCCGGTCGATCACGAGCGACAGCGCCTGTCGGACGCGCCTGTCCGAGAACGGCGCCTTGCGGGTGTTCACCACCAGCGCCGCCAGTCCCAGCAAGGGTCCGAGCACCACCTGCGTTCCGAAGCGGCGACGCAGGTCGGCGATCTGGTCGACGGGCAGGTCGGAGAGCGAGTCGATCTCGCCGGCGGCGTAGCGGCGCACGGCCGATGCGATGTCGGGCGTCGGCAGGAAGGCGACCCGGCGGATCGCGAGGCTCGCCGCATCCGGATGGTGCGGGTTGGCCTCCAGCGTGATGGCGCCGCCCGGCACGCGGTCGGCGAGCCGATAGGGCCCATTCGTCACGAGGTTTCCCGGCCGGGTGAAACTGTCGCCGTAGCGTTCGACCGAGGCGCGGTGGACCGGCAGGGCGGTCTGATGGGTGAGGAGTTCCAGGATGTAGGGCGTCGGCTGTTCCAGGGTGATCGCGAGCCGCAGCGGCGCCTCCGCGACCACGCCCAGGGCGTCGGCCGGCTTCTCGCCGCGGTTCACGGCGGCGGCGTTGCGGATCGGGAACAGGATCTCGGCGTATTTCGCCGCCGTGGCCGGATCGAGCATCCGGCGGAGCGAGTAGACGAAATCCGCCGCGGTGACCGGCTCGCCATTCGACCAGCGACCGTCGGGCCGCAGGTCGAAATGCAGGGTCGCGCCGTCGTCCGAGACGGTCCAGGCGCGTGCGGCGCCCGGGATGATGGCGCCGCAATTGTCGTAGGTGAGCAGCCCATCGCCGAGGTCGCGCAGGATATGCGCCTCCGCGACCGTGGACGAGCGGTGCGGGTCGAGGGTCTCGGGATCGGCGTCGTTGCCGCGGCGGTAGAGCGCCTCGGCCGCGCGGGCGGGCGGCACGGCCGAGAGGGCCATCGCGCCGGCCAGCCAGTCGCGCCGACGCAGGCGCATGATCAGGCGCCGGTTTCCGGCTTCAGGCCGGCGGCTTCGATGCCGGCCACCGCGCAGATCTCGTCGTTGTCGGAGGTGTCGCCGGAAATGCCGACCGCGCCGAGGAGCCGTCCCTCACCGGACCGGATCAGCACGCCGCCGGGCACCGGCACGAGGGCGGCGGGGCCGGCGAGATGGGTCACGGCGGCGACGAAA
This sequence comes from Methylobacterium sp. 092160098-2, assembly GCF_028920805.1. Classification (NCBI taxonomy): domain Bacteria; kingdom Pseudomonadati; phylum Pseudomonadota; class Alphaproteobacteria; order Hyphomicrobiales; family Methylobacteriaceae; genus Methylobacterium; species Methylobacterium sp. 092160098-2. Next base: position 3,807,688 of record NZ_JAQPZJ010000001.1, read on the forward strand.
TAGGGCTGCTGCTCCGCCCGCGCGTGGATCGCCCGGGAGCCGAGACCCAGCGCCAGCGCGCCGTTGGCCTTGCCGCTCGCGATCTCGGCCCGGCGCAGGGAGGTCCCGTCCTCGACCGCGGCCGCCTTGAGGGCGCCGCGGGCATCGTAGACGACGACGGCCAGAGGCTTGAGCGTCCGTGTCCGTGCCTCCCGCAGGGCGGTGTCGACGATGGTGCGGGCGGCCTCGAGGGTCAGGTCGATCATTGGAATCCAACACGGACGCCGCTCCCGGCGGCCGCCGCATTCTTACGGACCGGGGCGCGCCGGGTCCACAGACGCGGATCGCTGCGGCGTTCGATCCCGCGCGCCGCCCTGGGCCGAAGGGACGATCTGCCTAGTTTCGCGGGTGTTCGCGGGGGGAGCCCCGGCGCGCTGAACGAGGATCGTCCATGGCATCCGCCGAACGCCCGTACGTTATCTGTCACATGACCTCGTCGGTCGACGGCCGGATCAAGGTGCGCCGCTGGAAAACGCTGGATGCCGACAGCCATTACGAGCGCGTCCACGGCGAGCTGAAGGGCGATGCGTGGATGTGCGGGCGGGTGACGATGCAGGGCTATGCCGACAGCGCCGATCCGTTGCCCGAGCCGATCCGGGACGACGGCGTTCCGGTCCCGCGGACGGATCATGTCGCCCGCCGCGACGCGCCGGGCTACGCCGTGGCCCTCGATGCGCGCGGACGTCTGGATTGGGGCGCGCGCAATACGATCGAGGGGGACCATGTGGTGGTGGTGCTCACCGAATCCGTGCCGGATCCGCATCTGCGCGCGCTCCGGGCCGGCGGCCAATCCTACCTGTTCGCGGGCGAGCGGACCGTCGACTTCGCCCTGGCGGCGGCGAAGCTGCGCACCCTGTTCGGGATCGAGCGGCTCCTCGTCGAGGGCGGCGGCCACATCAACGGCTCGATGCTGAAAGCCGGGATCATCGACGAACTGAGCCTGCTCCTGGTGCCCGCCGTCGATGGCCTGACCGGGACGCCCGCGGTGTTCGACTTCGCCGGCGAGGAGGCGGACACGATGGGCAGCCGCCGCAAGCTCGACCTGACGGCCTGCGAGCGCCTTTCCGACGGCGTGGTGTGGCTGCGCTACCGGATCACGCCGGTCGAGCCGCCGGCAGCCGGATAATGCTCGCCAGGAACGCGTCGTAGCCGGCCGCGACGGCCGCCGGCTGCTCGAAATGCGGGAATGCGCCGGTCGGCAGGGTCTCGACGCGCCAGTTGGGCCGGTCGGCGACCCGCGGCGCCAGCCGGTAATCGACGAAGTCGCCGCGCGTGCCATGCACCATCCAGACCGGAAGGCGCAGGCGCTCGTAAAGACGTGTCGCGTCGGTGGGGAATAGGTGACCGGCGATGAAGCACCAGGGGGCGTGCTCGGCGCCGGGCTGGTGCGCCGACGCGTAATCATAGGCGAGCAGACCCTCGTCGATGTCGGACGAGCCGAAGGTCTTCTGCAGGAAGAAGCGCATGCTCGGCCGCGTGACCAGGGCATCGAACAGCGGCCGGCCCAGGGGCGGCCGGTCGAGGGCGTCGCGCAGCCAGTCGCGGCCGCGATGACCGTCCGGGGGACCGTCCCCAGAGAGCCGCCCATCGAATCCCGTCGGGCTGATCAGCGCGAGGCTGCGATAGGCATCCGACCGTTCCAGGCTGGCCCGCGCGAGATACGAGGCCGACAGTGAGACAGCCAGGGCATCGATCGCCCAGCCGCCGTGCCGGTGCCGGATCTCATCGACCGCGGCGTGGATCGCTTCCACCATCAGCCGCGGCGTGTAACGGCGGCGCGACCGTTCCGAGAAGCCGAAACCCGGCAGGTCCAGAGCGTAGACCGGCCGCGTGCCGCGGTAGCGCAGGTAGAGCGGCCGCACCTCGTAGGCGTTGGCCGCGGCGTTGATGGAATGGATCAGCAGGAGCGGCACGCCCTCGGCCTCGGTCGATCCGTAGAGCGAGATCTCGCCGGCGCGTCGGGTCCGGAGCCGTTCGTGCCGCCCCGGCAGGGCGGGCGGCAGGCGCATCCGCCGGTTCACCGCGAGCCCGCTCCAGCCGGCCAGGGCCGCGGCCGAGCCGACGAGCGTCAGGGCCGCCGCGGCCGCGAAGCGACCGGCGCTGTGCCGGGACTGAGAGCCCATCGAACCACCTCGACGTCCATCCCGCAGCCGCGGGCCGTGCGCGACAACGCCGGGACCGATGGGAAGTGCCCGCCCGAACCTTAAGACGCGTGTCCGGCGAGGCTGCCGGCGCTCAGGGCCGGGGCCCGGCTCTCCGACCGCGCCGGCGCCGCGTCGCGCCCCGCGGCCTCACGCAGGAAATCCACCGTCGGCGGGTCGGTGAGCCAGCCCTGGACACGCTGCGAGATCAGAAGCTTGCGCTCGCGCCGGTCGTAATTCGCGTAGGAGGCGGCGACGAACTCGGCCCGGCTCATCGTGCGCGCGGGACCGGACCGGCGCGTCTCCGCCTTGAAGAACAGGGCGCTGCCGGGCACGCCGTAATGCTGGGCGATCTCCGGATAGACCGGCCAGCTGCCCTGACCGCCGAGATCGTCCGGAAGGAACGCGTCGAGATCGCATTCCTCGAACGGGACGCCGGCCCGGGTCAGCAGGCCCCGGGCGAGGTCGGCGACGACGTAGAGCTTCGTGTGGTTGATCGAGTGCATGAAGCAGCCCCGGCGCGCCCAGCGCGTGAGGTGCGTGTCCAGATCGTACCCGGCCTGGACGCCGAGCCCGCGCAGATACGAAACCGACTCGTCCCAGAGATTGAAATACCCGAGGCGCTCGAAGACCGGCTCGGAGAACAGGCGCAGCGCCTGCGCCTGCGAGAATCCGGAGAGGTAGGCGAACAGCGTGATCGCCGAGTGCGAATGCCCCATCGGCCCCGAGATCAGGCCGTTGAGCGTGACGGAATCCTGCACGCCCACATGGACGAGATCCGGATGATAGGCGCTGAACACGATGGTGGGGATCAACCGCACCTTCGGGTGCGTCCGCAGCGTGTCGATCGTGCCGCCGCCCTTGAACCGGGGCAGGTAGATGCTGCTGAAGACGTGATCGTAGCCGTCCGCATGCGCCATCAGGTCCGCGAGACGCGGGAACCGGCGGGCCGCCGTGAAGGCCGACACGAAATCCACCCGCGCCTCGGGCAGCAGGTAGCGCATCGTCTTGGCGATGGACCCCGCTTGGCAGACGCCGATCACGAGGATGCGCGGCGATCCGGTCCGCTTCTTCCCGAACTGCGCGAGCCGGTGCCGCGCGCGCCAGAGGCTATCGACGGTCAACATTCGGCCTCTCTCGCATGTCCGCGGGCTGCGGGCAAACGCAGCCTTCGACCGCCTATCGGACGTGGGAATCGGCGGCGTTTGCCGGACGAAGGGCACCGTCGCCCCCCGCCACCGGGTCGCCCGATCACCGGGTCGCGGACCGCCGCACGGCATCCACCGGGTTTCCACGGCACAGGCGCACCGCGCATCCTGTGAATCGGGACGGCTCATGGCATGATGGAGCAGGCCTTGGCATGACCGCCGAGAACTGCGTGTCATTCACTACATGTTTCAGTATAAAAATAGAAAACTCTGTTGCGTTACAGGCCTATTGTCTTCGCACATCGTCGCCGACACCGTGGAAAGGCGCGGGCACGTCCGGAATAGACTTGACACCTTCAAGTGTTTGAGTGCACGTAAGAATTAACGGAGCATGAAGCTCGCGGATGGGGTGCCGGTGGTCATGAGGGCCGCGTGGCGCCCGAGAGCCGAGGCGTTTCCCGCTTGCATCCCCGCCACTCCGCCTAACCGGCATCACGGATCGGCGCGTCCAGTTCTGAACGGGCCGCCCCGCGCCGCCGGCCGCCTACGGCATGACCCGGCAGGCGCGACCGCTGACGCGCTTGGTCGCGCCGCGCGGCGACACCGCAGCTCGGCCCGGCCTTGCCGGGCGTCGCCGCGTCGGTTGCCGGTCCGGACGGCATTCGCCCGCTGTACCGCCGGCACGTCTGTCTGCCGGCGCATCACGCGGAGGCACGTTGCTCACGTTGAGCGGCAATGGGAGCGCATCGGCTCGAAGAGATGGAGACCGCGCGATGGATTACATACCTCCCCTGGCTGCCGTCACGGCTGCCACCCAGAAAGCGAACCACGCCGAAGAACTCGGGCTGACGACAGCGAAGACGGCGCCGGCCGCCGTCTCGGCTGCACCGGATCCCCGGTCCATCTACACACTCTCGCCCGAAGCGGCCGGCGCCGTCTTCGCGCTGGCCGAAACCCAGATCCGGGCGATCGACGCCATGCCGTTCGATCCGCCGGATCGGCGCGGCAGCCAGATTGCCGCGGCGGCCATGGCGACGGTCACGGCGACGACGCCTGTCGTCTCTCCGGAAACGACGAAGACGATCGGCGCCGCCAACCGCAACTGGAGCGAGGATGTCCGGCTGGATCACAGCCCATCCCGCGTCGTGGGAACCGACACGGTCGTTCAGTATGACAATCCCCGGGTCATGGCAGCCTGGAGCGCGGCCTTTCCGGACGTGGCTGGCCGGAAATTCCGGGGCGCGCACCTGTCCGATACGGACCTCCGCTCGGCCCTTCGCCAGTTGGAGATCGATATCGGCTTCCACGGGCCGGAGCGGGAGGTCTACGTTCTGTGCAACAGCGCGCATTTCGAAAGCATCAGTCAGGACAACCCGAAGACGCACTTCAATTGGATCGATGTCGACAACGACGACATCGTTGTGTTCTGGCCGAAATCCGGTGACGAAGCATAGATCCTGGCATGGGGCGGCGCTGGGCTTCATCGTCGTGGTCGATCGGCTTTCCCTCGCCGATCGATCGCGGGCTCAGAGCGCCGGCAGAACGGACCGGACATGGGCGGCGAAGGCCCGCGTGAGCGGAGTGGCATGCGCTCCATCCAGGCGGATCGTCAGACCGATGCGCGGCAGCGCCGGCAATCCGCTGCTGCGGGTCAGGATGCGCAGATCGGGCGGGACGGCAGCGCGGGTCAGGACTGCCACGGCCTGCTCGGAGCGCGTCACGGCCAGCAGGCCCGACAGGCTGCCGCTCGCGTAGGCGATCCGGTATGGTCGCCCCGCCTTGTCGAGGGCGGCCCGCGCCGCCCGATGATCGAGGGTATCGGGATCGCCGAGGGCGAGCGGCAGCGGGTCGGGCCAAGCCGCGGGCGCACCGCGCGGCGCGACCCAGACGAGATCCTCGTGCCGGAGGATCTCCCCCCCGGCCGAGCGGGCAACGGAGACCAGCGCCAGATCGAGTCCACCGCGTTGCCATCGCTCCTCCAGACGGGGCGTCGCGGCGCAGACCACCGCGATCGCCGCCGCGGGGTGTCGGGGTGCAAAGCCGCGCAGCAGGGCCGGCAGGAACGCCTGCGCATAATCGTCCGGACAGCCGATCCGCAGCGTGCCGGTGAGACTCCGTCCGGACAATTCAGCCAGGGCGTCGTCGTGCGCGGACAGGATCCGGCGCGCATGAACCAGAAGGCGCTCCCCCTGCACCGTCAGGGAGACCCCGCGCCCCGTCCGCCGTAGAAGCGGCTGCGCGACGAGATCCTCCAGGCGCTTCATCTGCATGCTGAGGGCGGCCTGACTGCGGCTGACCCGCTCCGCCGCCCGGCTCAGGGCGCCGGTCTCCGCCACCGCGGCGAAGCTGCGCAGGAGATCGATGTCGAGGCTGTGAGCCATAAGAACCTCTGAACTCTCGGTTCAGAACGATAAGCTTTTCTGCCGTCCGCGGCGGTCCTAGCATGGCGCCGCTGGACCCGGGTGCAGGACCGACGATGACACGGAACGACGACGCCGATTTCTGGACGCGCGCACGTCGGCATCTCGTGCGGTACGGCGGCTCCTTCGCGCCGGTCATCATCGAGCGGGCGGAGGGCAGCTTCGTCTACGACGCGGACGGCCGGAAGATCCTCGATTTCACCTCCGGCCAGATGAGCGCGATCCTGGGCCACGGGCATCCCGAGATCGCCGCGGTGGCCGCGCATCATGTCGGACATCTCGACCACCTGTTCAGCGGCATGCTGAGCCGGCCCGTGGTCGATCTCGCGACGGAGCTGGCCCGGATCGCCCCCGGCGACCTCGAACGGACGCTCCTGCTGACCACCGGCGCAGAGGCCAACGAGGCCGCCCTGCGCATGGCCAAGCTCGCCACGGGCGGCTGGGAGGTCGTGAGCTTCGCGCAATCCTGGCACGGGATGACGGCGGGGGCGGCCGGGGCGACCTACAGCGCCGGCCGCAAGGGCTATGGCCCGGCCTCCGTCGGCTCCTTCGCGATCCCCGCGCCGAACGCCTACCGCCCCACCTTCGAGAAGGACGGAGCCCCCGACTGGCAGACCGAACTCGATTACGCCTTCGCGCTGGTCGACCGGCAATCGACCGGCAACCTCGCGGCGTTCCTGGCCGAGCCGATCCTCAGCTCCGGGGGCATCCTCGAACTGCCACCGGGCTACCTCGCCGCGCTCAAGCGGAAATGCGCGGAGCGGGGGATGCTGCTGATCCTCGACGAGGCCCAGACGGGCATCGGCCGCACGGGCCTGATGTTCGCCTGCGAACGCGACGGCGTGGTCCCGGACATCCTCACCCTGTCGAAGACCCTGGGCGCCGGCCTGCCGCTCGCGGCGGTCCTGACCACGCCGGAGATCGAGGATCTCTGCCACGCCCGCGGGTTCCTGTTCTACACCACGCACGTCTCCGATCCGCTGCCCGCAGCGGTGGGCCTCAAGGTGCTGGAGATTGTCCGGCGCGACGGCCTCGTCGCCCGGGCCGAGGAGGCCGGCGCCCGGCTCGCCACGCGGTTGGGCGCCCTTCAGCAGCGCTTCGCCTGCATCGGCGACCTCCGGGGCCGCGGGCTTCTGCAGGGCGTCGAGATCGTGGCCGACCGGGGCACGAAGGTGCCGGCGCCGGATCTGGGCGATGCGATCACCCGGCGCTGCCTGGACCTCGGGCTGAGCATGAACATCGTGCAGTTGCCGGGCATGGGCGGCGTGTTCCGCATCGCCCCGCCGCTGACCGCCACCGACGAGGAGATCGACCTCGGCGTCGACATCCTGGAGCGGGCGATCGAACTGTCGCTCTGAACGAGCCTCGCGCCGCCCGGCCTGCCGTGGCGCTGCTGGATGGTTTCGCAGCGCCCGAACGGATGGGAACCACCGGCCGCGAGGGGTCCGAGCGCGCCGGGGAACGCCTCAGGCGGCCTCGATCTCCGCGCTCACATTCAGCCATTCCTCCTCGGCGGAGGCGAGCGCCTGCGCGGCGTCCGCGCGCATCTTGGCGATCTCGCCGGCCTTGGCGGCGTTCTCGCGGAAGGCGGACCCGTCCTCCAGCGCCGCGTCGATCTTCTGGATCGCCGCGGTCAGCTTGGCCATGCGGGCCTCGATGGCCTCCAGGCGTTTGCGCAGCGGCGCGAGGGCCGCGCGGCGCTCGACGCCGGCCCGGCGCGCCTCGGCCTTCTGGCCGCCGGACGGTTCGGTCTCGCGCTCCGCCTCGCGCTCCGGCCCCGACAGGACGAAGCGCCGGTAATCGTCCATGTCGCCGTCGAAGGTCTTCACCGTGCCGTCCGCGACGAGCCAGAGCCGGTCGGCGCAGGCCTCGACCAGGAAGCGGTCGTGGGACACGAGGATGACGGCCCCTTCGTAGTCGTTGATCGCCTCCACGAGGGCCTGCCGGCTCTCGATATCGAGGTGGTTGGTCGGCTCATCGAGGATCAGGAGGTGCGGGCCGTGGAAGGCCGCGAGGCCCATGAGCAGGCGCGCCTTCTCGCCGCCCGAGAGCTTCTCGACCGGCGTGTCGGCCTTGTTGGCGCCGAAGCCCAGCCGCGCCGTCGCGGAGCGCACCTTGGCCTCCGGAACGTCCGGCATCAGGGTTCGGACATGCGCGTAGGCGCTCTCGGAGGGCCGCAACTCGTCGAGCTGATGCTGGGCGAAATAGGCGACCTCCATCTTTGAGGAGCGCTTGACCTCGCCGGCCACGGGGCCGAGCCGCCCGCCGATCAGCTTGCAGAAGGTCGACTTGCCGTTGCCGTTCGCGCCCAGCAACGCCACCCGGTCGTCCGGCGCGAGGCTGAGGTCGAGCCCGGTCAGGACGATCCGGTCCCCGTAGCCGGCCTTGACCCGCTCCATCGCCACGATCGGCGGCGACAGGGGCTTCTCCGGGCTCGGCAGGTGGATCACCGGCACGTCGTCGTCGAGCAGCGCCGCGATCGGCTCCATCTTGGCCAGCCGCTTCATCCGCGACTGGGCCTGCCGCGCCTTGGTGGCCTTGGCCTTGAACCGGTCGATGAAGCTCTGGAGATGCGCGCGCTCGGCATCCTGCTTGGCCTTCGCCTTGGCCTGGAGCACCCGCTTCTCCGAGAGCTGCTTGGCGAAGCTCGAATAGCCGCCGCGGTAGATCGTCAGCTTGCCGCGGTCGAGATGGAGGATGTGATCGACGCTGGTGTCGAGCAGGTCGCGGTCGTGGCTGATGATGATGGCGGTGCGCGGGTAGCGCTCCAGGTAATCGTACAGCCAGAGCGTGCCCTCGATGTCGAGATAGTTGGTCGGCTCGTCGAGGAGCAGCAGGTCCGGCTCCGAGAACAGGACGGCGGCCAGCGCCACGCGCATCCGCCAGCCGCCGGAGAAGTCCGAGCAGGGCCGCCCCTGGGCGGCCGCATCGAACCCCAGGCCGTGCAGGATCGCGGCGGCCCGGGCCGGCGCCGAGTGGGCGCCGATATCGACGAGCCGGGTCTCGATCTCGGCGCGGCGCAAGCCGTCCGCATGCTCGGCCTCCGCCATCAGCCGGGCGCGCTCCGTGTCGGCGGCGAGCACGACGGCGTGCAGCGTCTCCGGCCCGGCCGGTGCCTCCTGGGCAACGGCGCCGATCCGCATGCCCCTGGGCAGCGCCACCGATTTCGCATCCACCGGCAGATCGCCGAGAATGGCCTTGAACAGCGTGGTCTTGCCGGCCCCATTGCGCCCGACGAGACCGACGCGGGCGCCTTCCGGGATCGTGAAGCTCGCGGAATCGAGGATCAGACGGTCGCCGATGCGATAGGTGAGGTCATTGACGCGCAGCATGACGGCGTTCTGGCTGTCCGGACGCGGCGAGGCAAGCGCCGGCTCCGCGCCGACCGACACGATTCGCGAGGCCTCGGCGTGACGGGTTGGATACCTGATTGAAGCGGAGAATACCTGCCTGGGCGGCTAAAATTTTAACGTAATGCGACTATAATTATCTTGAGCGACGTCTATCCAGATTTCGATAGGCCGATCATTGGTTAGAGTGCGCTCGCACACGTTGGACGCCCGGAACGAGGCGAGCGACGGGGGGAGTTGTTGGGCCAGACCCTGATCTTGACCGACGATCTCGAGCGGGGCGGGCGGCTCGCGCGCAACCTCGGCGGCGGCATTTCCGTGATGTTGCACGACCTCTACGGCGACGCGGCCCCGCCATCGGGCGCCGCATTGATCATCAGCGACGTCAGCGCACTGACCTCCGAATCCGTCCGGCGCCTGCGTCAGGTCCTGTCCACGGTGCGGGCCCCTGGGGTCCCGTTTCTCGCCCTGATCCACGGCAATCTCGGGCGCGGCGAGATCCAGGCGACGGCTCTGGGGGCGACCCGGGTGATGGCGGCCTCCACGGCGAGCGCCCTGCTGCTGAATGCGGTCGCGACCCTGACCGACGGCGGGCCGGATACGCGATCCGCCCGCCGGTGGCGGCATCAGATCCATGAGGCACATGCGGCCTTCGTCAGCCTGTTCCGGGCCGATCAGGCACCCCCGCCGGCGGTGGTCGAAAGCGGCGCCGACTTGGTCAATCAGGCCATCCGCGAGGCGAAGGTGCGCAACTGGCTCGATGTCGTCGCGAACTTCGACGACGTCACCCACCGCCACTGCCTGAGTGTGGCCGGGATCGCAGCCGAATTCGCCCGTATTCTGGGGCTCAGCGAGGCCGATTCCCGGTACCTGGTCAAAGGGGCGCTGCTCCACGACATCGGCAAGGCCAAGATCCCGCTCGCCATCCTGAACAAGCCGGCACCGCTGACGCCCCTCGAGCGCAAGGAGATGGATCGTCACCCGGCGCTCGGTCACGCGATGCTGCTGACGGGCGATTATGACGCGCTGACCCTATCGGTGGTCCGCTCGCACCACGAATATCTCGACGGTTCGGGCTATCCGGACGGCTTGCGCGGGCCGCAGATCCCGGATCTCGTCCGGCTGATCACCATTTGCGACATCTTCGCCGCGCTGATCGAGGCGCGCCCCTACAAGGCGCCGAAATCGGCCCCGGAGGCCTACGCCATCCTGACGCAGATGACCGCGAAGCTCGATGTCGATCTGGTCCGAGCCTTCGGTGAAGTCGCGGCCGCCTGCGAGCCCTCTCGACCTGCCTCCGCCTGAGGCCTCCCCCGGTCTGTCGGCCGCGCCTCAAACGAGTTCCCAGGCCGAGCTGTCGCTCATCAGGGCCGCGACCAGGGCGTGGTTGAGTTCGTGTCCCGTGTGGAAGGCTGAGATGCGGCCCTCGATCGGGTGCCCCGCCAAAGCGAGATCGCCGATGAGATCGAGGATGCGGTGCCGCACCGGCTCATCGGGGACCCGCATCCCGCCGAGCACGTGCCCGCGCACGAGGAGCGCCGCCGAGCGGGGCGATACGCCCTGCAGGAAGTCCGTCCCCCGGATGAAGCCGTAGGCGCGCCCCGCCATGGCTCGCAGGTAGCGACCGAAGCTGCGCGCCGGCGCAATCTCCCGCTCGAAGCCTTCAGGCGTGATCGCACCCGACCAGTCGACCGACCCGAAATGCGCCAGCGCGAGGTGGCCGCTGATGTGGAGTCCGTCGCCGGGCTCGATCTGAAGCCGCCGCCGCCCGTTCTCGACCGCAACGGTCCGCAGCAGGCGGATGACCCGGCAGGGCAAGGTCTGCTCGCTCCGGCCCGCGGCCCGGATGGCCTCGCACCACGGCGTGGCGCTGCCGTCGAAGATCGGCAGCTCGTCCGCGTCGATCTCGGCCAGGACGTTGTCGATCCGCAAGGCGCTCAGCGATGCCATGAGGTGTTCGATCGTGCGGACGAGGACCCCCTCCCGCCGCACCGCCGAGGACAGCGGCTGCGATTCCCGAAGTCGCCAATCGGCCGGCACATCAACCGTGCGACCATCCTTCAGACGACGCCGAAAGACGATGCCATGGCCGGCCGGCGCCGGGCTGACGCGGACCGTGGCGTGTCGCCCCGAATGGAGGCTGCGTCCCGACCGCTCGAACGGATGAGACAAGGTCGCCTGAAGACGAGGGCCTGGAGAGGCTGTCGAGAGCGGGAATGGAACGTCTTGATGCATCGAGTCAGGCCGCCGCAGCGGACAGGGAACCTAGCCGTCATGGGTGATCCACGCCAATAAACTCCTGTTCATCGGGACGCGGCTTGACCGTCCAGCCCGCGACCGTCACGATCATTATGCCCGATCGATCCAGCACCGCCCCGGCGGAGCGCGACGTCACTGTACGGGCTGCTCCCGTCCCCAGATCTGCTGGCTGGCCCCCGTCAGGGCAGGGACGGAGGCCGGAGTTGAGGGAACACGATCGATGGCGCGGTTGGGGACGATACCCTTCTTCAAGGATCCGGGCATTGAGCTCGGGCCCTACGAGCCCCGCTGCCACTGGCGCCGCTTCGACGAGAACGAGGTTCTGGTCGACTTCGACGACATCTCCACCGACGTCTACTTCATCGCCTCCGGCGAGGTCCGCATCCTGAACCGGACCCAGTCCGGCAAGGAGGTCATCCTGGGGGAGATGCGAGGCGGGGCCTTCTTCGGCGAACTCGCCGCGATCGACGGGATCGGCCGCTCGGCCAACGTCACGGCGCTGACGCGCGGCGAGGTCTGCGTGGTGCCGGCCCCGGTGTTCCGCCAGATCGTCTTCGCGTCGGAGGCGATCGCCGACCGGCTGTTCCGGCTCCTGGCCAAGCGCGTGCGCGAGCTGAACACGCGGCTGATGGAGCACGCCCTGCTCGATCTCAAGCACCGGCTGTATGCCGAGCTGCTGCGCCTCTCCGTGCCGCGGGCCGGGGCCGGGGGCGAGCGGGTGGTGTCGCCCCCGCCCTACCACCACGTCCTCGCCGCCCGGATCGGCTGCCGGCGGGAGCAGGTGACCCGGGAATTCACCGCAATGGCCGCCGAGGGTCTGGTCGACCGCACCCGCGGCGCCCTCGTCCTGCGGCGGCCGGATCTCCTGGAAGCGCGCGTGGCCGAGGCGCTGCGCGAGGATTCCTGATCCGTTGTCCGGCCTGCCGGCGCCGCGCCTGCGGCTCGAGGAGCTGACCAAACGCTTCGGCACGCACCACGCCGTCGAGGCCGTGACGCTCGATCTCGAGCCGGGGGAGTTCTTCTGCCTGCTCGGGCCGTCCGGCTGCGGGAAGAGCACCCTCCTGCGCATGATCGCGGGCTTCGAGAGACCGACCGCCGGGCGCATCCTGCTGGGGGAGGCCGATCTGACCGCGCTGCCGCCCCACCGGCGGCCGGTCAACATGATGTTCCAGTCCTATGCCCTGTTCCCGCACATGAGCGTGGCCGGCAATATCGGCTACGGTCTCAAGGGCCTCGGCCGCGCCGCCGCCGCGAACCGGGTGGCGGACCTGCTCCGGCTCGTGCGCCTCGACGGGTTCGGCGACCGCCGACCCGACACGCTCTCGGGCGGTCAGCGGCAGCGGGTCGCCCTGGCCCGGGCGCTGGCCCGGGAGCCGAAGCTGCTGCTTCTCGACGAGCCGCTCGGCGCCCTGGATCGCGGCCTGCGCGAGGAGACGCAGGGCGAGTTGCGCGCCGTCCAGCGGCGGCTCGGCACCGCCTTCATCGTCGTCACGCACGATCCCGAGGAGGCGATGATGCTTGCCGACCGGATCGGCGTCATGGAAGGCGGGCGCCTGATCCAGGTCGGACCTCCGGCGGAGCTCTACCGACGCCCAGCGAGCCGCTTCGTGGCGGGTCTGCTCGGCGACGTGAATCTCATCCCCGGCCGCCTCGGCGCGAGAGGGCCCGGCGGCGCCCGCGAAGTCGAGACCGCTTATGGCGCCGTTCGGGGCGTCGCGGCGGGCACGTTGGAGACGGGGGCCGCCGTCGTGGTCGCCGTGCGGCCGGAGGACCTCGTTCTCGGCACGGAGGGGCTGCCGGTGGTGATCGCCGATTCCGTCTTTCTCGGAGACAGGCTGCGTCGGACCCTGCGCCTGCCCGACGGCACGACGCTGCGGGCGAGCGGGCGACCGACGGAGGCCGGGCAGGCGCTCGGATCGGCATCGCATGTCGGCTTCGCGGCCGAGGCCGCCGTGATCCTGCCCGCATGATGCCCATCGCGCCGTCGGACGACCCGCATGGCCGCCCGGAGCGGCGCGATCCGGGTGCCCACCGGTGAGCGGCCGGATAACGGCACGGCTGTTCGATCGTCTCGTGCGGCTGCCACCCCTCCTCTGGCTGGCGGCGTTTTTCCTGCTGCCGTTCGCGATCACCCTCAAGATCAGCCTGTCGGAGCCGGCGACGGCGATCCCACCCTATCTGCCGGTGCTCGACTGGCGGGCCGGCCTCGACGGCTGGTCGAGCTTTCTCGAAGCCCTGAACTTCGACAATTACCTGACGCTCTACGCCGACCCGCTCTATCGGGACGCCGTCCTCGGCTCGCTGACCTACGCCGCCCTGGCCAGCCTGATCCTCGTCGCCCTGGGGACGCCGCTCGCCTACGCGCTGGCCCGCGCCCCGTCCCGATGGCAGCCGCTCCTCGTGGCGCTGGTGGTCGTGCCGTTCTGGACCAGCTTCCTGATCCGGGTCTACGCCTGGATCGCGATCCTCAAACCGGAGGGTCTGCTCAACCTCACGCTGATCCGGCTCGGGCTGATCGGCGAGCCGCTCACGATCCTCAACACCGACGCCGCGGTGATCATCGGCCTCGTCTACGCGTATCTGCCCTTCATGGTCCTGCCGCTCTACGCGGTGATGAACCGCCTCGACCCGACGCTGCGGGACGCCGCTGCGGATCTCGGCGCCTCGCCGACCCGGGTGTTCTGGACCGTGACCCTGCCGCTCAGCCTGCCCGGGATCGCGGCCGGTGCGGGCCTGTGCTTCATCCCGATGATCGGCGAGTTCGTGATCCCGGACCTTCTCGGCGGCTCGGAAACCCTGATGCTCGGCCGGGTGCTCTGGACCGAGTTCTTCTCGAACCGCGACTGGCCCCTGGCCTCCGCGGTGGCGGTCCTGATCCTCGCCATCGTCATCGGCCCGGTGGTGCTGTTCCGGGACAGCCTGCGCGCCGGCGAGGGAGAGTCCCCGTGACCTGGGTCACCCGCACCGCCCTCGCGGCCGGCCTCGTCTTCCTCTACGCGCCGATCGTGGTGCTGATCGTCTACTCGTTCAACGCCTCGCCCCTGGTCACGGTCTGGGGCGGTTTCTCGACCCGCTGGTACGGTGCGCTGATGTCCGACGCGCCGCTCATCGCAGCCGCCTGGGTCTCTTTGAAAGTCGCGATCCTCGCGAGCCTGCTCGCCACGATCCTCGGCACCCTCGCAGCCCTGGTCCTCGAGCGGCAGGGCCGCTTCCGCGGACGGGCGCTGTTCACCGGCCTCGTCGTCGGACCGATCGTGATGCCGGAGGTGATGATCGGCCTCTCGCTCCTGCTGATGTTCATCGGGATCGGGCTGGACCGGGGCCTCCTCACGATCGTCATCGCCCACACGACGTTCTGCACGGGCTTCGTGGCGGTGGTGGTCGGGGCGCGCCTGCGCGGTCTCGATCGATCCCTGGAGGAAGCCGCGGCCGACCTCGGCGCGACGCCGGCACGGGTGTTGATGACGGTCACCCTGCCGCTTCTGGCGCCCGCTCTGACCGCCGGGGCCCTCCTCGCCTTCACCCTGTCGCTCGACGACCTCGTCATCGCGAGCTTCGTGTCCGGCCCCGGCTCGACCACGCTGCCGATGCGGCTCTACAGCCAGGTCAGACTCGGGGTGAACCCGGAGATCAACGCGGCCTCGACCCTCCTAGTCGGGCTGGTGAGCGCCGCGGTGCTTCTGGCATCCTGGCTCACGACCCGGCGCGGGCAGGCCTGAGGCCCGTCACTCAGCGGCCTGCGCGGCGGTCGCCCCGACGCGCATCAGTTGCGCCACCGCGAGGGTGACCACGAGATTCACCATCAGCGCCACGATGCCGACATTCACGTCCTGGAGCGGCCCGAGGGCTGAGAGGCTGGACAGGCTGAACCCGCTCAGAACGGTCGCCGCCACGGTGGCGACGCCCGCGACGATGCCGGCCATCGCAGCGCGCCGATCGAGCGGGTTGCGCCGCATCAGGCTGGCGATGAAGCACGGGAAGAGCTGCGTGACGAAGTTGTAGCCCATCAACAGAAGCTGCACGATCGTGTCTCCGCCCGACAGGGTGAAGCCCACGCAGACCAGCGCCAGAACCGGCACCAGAATCTTGCACAGCCGGGCGGTGGCGGCATCGTCCATGCCGGGTCGCAGGGGCCGGACGAGGTTGTTGGCCACCAGCGTCACGCCGGCGATCAGGATCATCGATCCCGGGACCAGAGCGGTCAGCACGCCGGTGGCGCCGATGAGGCCGATGACCCAAGGCGGGAAGGTCGCGAGGGCGAGCTTGAACAGCGACAGATCGACATCCGGGCCGGTGAGGCCGGGCACCTGCATGACGGCCGTGAAGCCGATTACGAACACGAAGAGATTGATCAGCTGGTAGATCGGCAGGATCACGGCGTTTCGCCGGAAGGCGCCGGGCTCGCGCGCCGTGTAGAGCGACGCGAAGGTGTGCGGCCACATGTATCCGCCCAGGGCGGTGAGCAGGACCGTCGTGGTGAACCAGGTCGGGCTCTGGCCGCGATCGGGCAGGGCGAGGAAGCCGGGCTTCGCCGCCTCGATGGCCTGGAACAGCCCTCCATAGCCGCCGTAATAGTGCACCGGCAGGTAGATCCCGAGGAAGACCACTACGAACAGGATGCTGGTGTCCTTGATCACCGCCGTCCAGGCCGAGCCGTGGACGCCCGAGACGACCACGTAGACGGTGAGGGCGGCCGCCCCGATCCAGACCGCGGCGGTCGACGAGATGGCCCCGTAGGACGCTGTGGAGACGATGATCCCCAGGCCCTTGAACTGAAGCACGAGGTAGGGGACCAGCGCCACGATCCCCACCAGAGCCACCAGCATGCCGAGCGCCGGGCTTCGGTACTTGCGGGCGAAGAAATCGGGTTGCGTGTAGAGGCCGTTCTGCTTCGCGTAGCGCCAGACGGGCGGCAGCAGCCAATACGAGGTGACGTAGGCGAGCGTCAGGTAGCAGAGGATGTAGTAGGCCGGGCCGCCCTTGCCGTAGGCGATGCCGGACCCACCCAGGAACGTGAAGGTCGTGTAGATCTCGCCGGCCATCAGCAGGAAGACGAGGGTGGTGCCGAAGCCCCGGCCGCCCACCGTCCACTGTTCCAGGCCCATCTCACGGCCCAACCGTGCGTAGAGCCCGAGGCCGATCGCCAGCGCGAATCCGGCCGCCACGATGATGAGGGCGACGCTCATCGCGGATCTTCCGGGCTTCGGTTCTGGGGATCGGTGAGATAGATCACCGCCATCACCGCCGAGGTCCCGATCACGCAGAACACCAGCCAGGCGAGGAGCAGCGGCAGGCCGAGAACGAAGGGTTCGACCCGGTTCAGAAAGAACGGACCGATCAGGATGCCCAGAAAGGGCAGGGCGGCGAGCCACCGCAGATTTCGCATACGCGATACCGTCCAGAAGGCCCCGATACCGCGGGTTGAATCAGTCGCGACGGACTGTCAACCTGACGGAGCCAGCTCGATGCGCAGACAGATCAATCTTACGTGTTGTGCGCTCGCGCACGCGGCCCCGGGTCCGGCACGCCTAATCTCGTGCAGCTTCGCGACGTTCGGCGCCGCGGATGCACGAGGGATTTCGCGCGATGAAACCGACCCTGACCATCGCCGCGCTGGCGGCGCTTCTCGCCGTTCCGACGGTCCAGGCTGAGGCACGGCCGCGTCAGGCGGCCGCCAAGGTCCAGCCCAGCGCCGCACTCAAGGCGCGCCAGACCGTCATGAAGGATTTCAACGCCCGCATGAGCCGCCTCGACGCGCTCATGGGTGTGCCGAAATCGTCGTCGGTTCGCGCCCGCTCCGCCGAAGCCGGACGCTAGAGTCGAGCACCACGCGTTCGACGCGACCGGCTCATCGGTTCAGCGACCGAGACCGCCCGCCTCTTCGACGAAGCGCGCGACGGAATCCGCGCCCGCCCCCTCCCGCAAGGACGCGAACACGTAGGGCCGCGCGCCGCGCATCCGCTGCGTGTCGGATTCCATGACCGACAGGTCGGCGCCGACGAGGGGCGCGAGGTCGGTCTTGTTGACGATCAGCAGATCCGAGCGCGTGATGCCCGGGCCGCCCTTGCGGGGGATCTTCTCGCCGCCGGCGACGTCGATGACGTAGAGGGTGATGTCGGCGAGTTCGGGCGAGAACGTCGCCGCGAGATTGTCGCCCCCGGATTCGATCAGGACCAGATCGAGCTTGGGGAACCGCCGGGTCATCTCGGCGACGGCGGCGAGGTTGATCGAAGCGTCCTCTCGGATCGCGGTGTGCGGGCAGCCGCCGGTCTCGACACCGAGAATGCGCTCCTCGGGGAGGGCGCCGGCTACGGTCAGGATGCGCGCATCCTCCTTCGTGTAGATGTCGTTGGTGATCGCACAGATCTCGTAGCGGTCGCGGAAGCGCTTGCAGAGCTGCTCCATCAGGGCGGTCTTGCCGGAGCCGACGGGACCGCCGATGCCGACGCGGAGGGGGCCGTTCGAGGAGGTCATGCTTCAGGCTCAGGATCGGAAGATGCGGGAATATTGGGTCTCGTGCCGAAAGGAGCCGAGATCCAGGCGGAAGGTTGCGGCACCGAGGGCGTCGAGCCCCACCTCAGCGGCGGCGGCGGCCAGCGGCACGAGCCGCGGAGCAAGGGCGGCGATAACCCGGGTCCCGGCTGCCTGGCCCACGGGCGCCGCCCGCAGGGCCGCCGAGACGAGGTTCTGAAGGAAGGCGAGGCCGTAGGCGGCGAGAACCGGCGCCAGCGCCATGCGATGCGCCCCGGCGGCGAGCCCGACGGCGACCGGGTAGGCGACCGGACCCGGCAGTTCTTCGGAGAGCGCCGCAAGCGCCGGGCAGGGCCAGGCGCCGCGTGTCGCGTCCAGAAAGCTCCGCCCCTGCTGGCTCGTCTCGAGGTGCAGTTCCCGGGACGGGGCGAGGGCGAGCGCGAGATCGTTGACGGCGATGAGGCCGACGCCGTCGGAGGCGCCTGCCGCCCGGTGAGCCTCGGCCGCGAGGATCAGGTCGTTGCGCAGGGCGCCGCGGGTGCAGACGTCCTCGAGCCACAGCGTCAGGCCGGCCTCGTCGCGGATATCTCCGGCTTCGACAGCCCATTCCAGGCCGTGCGAGTAGGCGTAGGCACCCACCGGGTAACCCGGCGACAGCCACGCCATCAGACGCAGCGAATCCAGGGTTTCAGCCGCCGGCATGGTGGTGATGGTGGTGGCCGCCGTGGGAATGGTCATGCTCGTGGGCGTGGCCGCCGGAATAGGCACCGCCCTCGGGCCGGAACGGTCGCTCCACGGGCTCGGCGGTGCCGCCGAGACCGCGCACCATCTCGGCGAGCACATGGTCATCGGCGATCCACACCGCGTCCGCGCCGATCTCGGCGGGGATGTGCCGGTTGCCGATGTGCCAGATCAGGCGCTTGAGGGCATGGTCGTCCGGTGCGCGGATCTCCAGAAGGCGCTCCGGCGCCGCCTCGACCCAGACGAGGCGGCCGTCCTGCAGGACCAGGGCGTCGCCGTCCTCCAGCACGGCCGGCTCCGGCAGGTCGAGCAGGAAGCCCAGCCCGCCTGCGCCGCGCATGGCGACCCGGCGGCGATGCCGATCGCCGTGATCGAGCACGACGCGGTCGACGATCTCGCCGCCGGACAGGGCGTCCCGGCGAAGGATGCGGGTGGCGCGAATCATCGGACGGGACCGCTCAGAACAGGAAGTAGCGCTGCGCCATGGGCAGCACCTCGGCGGGCTCGCAGACCAGCAGCTCGCCGTCGGCCCGGACGTCGTAGGTCTCGGGATCCACCTCGATCTCGGGCGTGGCGTCGTTGAGGATCATGCTTTTCTTCGAGATGCCGCCGCGCACATTCTCCACGGCCACCAGGTCCTTCTGGACGCCGAGCCGTTCCCGCAGGCCGTCGTCGACGGCGGCCTTGGAGACGAAGGTCAGGGCGGTGGCGAAGGGGACCCGACCGTAGGCACCGAACATCGGCCGGTAATGCACCGGCTGCGGCGTCGGGATCGAGGCGTTCGGGTCGCCCATGGGGGCGGCCGCGATGCTGCCGCCCTTCAGCACGAGATCGGGCTTCACCCCGAAGAAGGCCGGCGTCCAGAGGACGAGGTCGGCGAGCTTGCCGGGCTCCACCGAGCCGATGTGCCGGGAGATGCCGTGCGCGATGGCCGGGTTGATCGTGTATTTGGCGATGTAGCGGCGCGCCCGCAGATTGTCGGTGCCGGAGGCATCCCCCGGCAGCGCGCCCCGCTGCCGCTTCATCTTGTCGGCGGTCTGCCACGTGCGGATGATGACCTCGCCGACCCGGCCCATGGCCTGGCTGTCGGAGGACATCATCGAGAGCGCGCCGATATCGTGCAGGATGTCCTCGGCCGCGATGGTCTCGCGCCGGATCCGGCTCTCGGCGAAGGCGAGATCCTCGGGGATCGACGGGTCGAGGTGGTGGCAGACCATGAGCATGTCGAGATGCTCGTCGATCGTGTTCCACGTGTAGGGCCGCGTCGGGTTCGTGGACGACGGGAGTACGTTCGGCAGCCCGGCGACCTTGATGATGTCGGGGGCGTGCCCGCCGCCGGCGCCCTCGGTGTGGAAGGCGTGGATCGTCCGGCCCTTGAAGGCGGCGATCGTGTCCTCGACGAAGCCCGATTCGTTGAGCGTGTCGGTGTGGATCATGACCTGGATGTCGTGGGCATCGGCCACGGACAGGCAGGTGTCGATCGCCGCGGGCGTGGTGCCCCAATCCTCGTGCAGCTTCAGCGCGCAGGCACCCGCCCGCACCATCTCGACGAGGCTGTCCGGCCGGGACGCGTTGCCCTTGCCGGCGAAGGCGAGATTCATCGGGAAGGCGTCGGCCGCCTCGATCATCCGGGCGATGTGCCAGGGGCCCGGGGTGCAGGTGGTGGCGAAGGTGCCGTGGGCCGGCCCGGTGCCGCCGCCGAGCATCGTGGTGATCCCCGAGCAGAGCGCCTCCTCGATCTGCTGCGGGCAGATGAAGTGGATGTGGCTGTCGAAGCCGCCCGCCGTCAGGATCTTGCCCTCGCCGGCGATGACCTCCGTGCCCGGGCCGACCACGATGTCGATTCCGGGCTGCACGTCCGGGTTGCCGGCCTTGCCGAGCTTGAAGATCCGGCCGCGGACGATTCCGACATCGCATTTCACGATGCCCCAATGGTCGAGGACCACGGCGTTGGTGATCACCGTGTCGACGGCGCCGTCGGCGTTGGTCGCCTGGCTCTGGCCCATGCCGTCGCGGATGACCTTGCCGCCGCCGAACTTCACCTCCTCACCGTAGGTGGTGAAGTCGCGCTCGACCGTGATCTCCAGGCTGGTATCGGCGAGGCGGATACGGTCGCCGACCGTGGGGCCGAACATGTCGGCGTAGGCGGACCGGGGCAGGCTGGCGGGCTTGGGCGAATTGGCCATGGTCAGAGCTTGCCCATCACGTCGCCGCGGAAACCGTACACGGTGCGTCCGCCGGAGAGCGGCACCAGCGCGACCTCCCGCGTCGATCCCGGCTCGAAACGCACGGCGGTGCCCGGCGCGATGTCGAGGCGCTTGCCGCGGGCCTGCTCCCGCTCGAACACGAGGCCCGGATTGACCTCGAAGAAGTGATAGTGCGAGCCGACCTGGATCGGCCGGTCCCCGACATTGGCGACTTCGAGCACGGTCCGCTCGGCGTCTGCGTTGAAGACGATCTCGCCGGGCAGCGTCGTCACGGCCCCGGGGACGTCTGCCGAGGCCGTCCCCCGGATCGGGTGGTGCACGGTGACGAGCTTGGTCCCGTCCGGGAAGGTGGCCTCGACCTGGATGTCGTGGATCATCTCCGGCACGCCCTCCATGACCTGATCGCTGGTCAGCACTTTGGCGCCGGCCTGCATCAGATCGGCCACGGTGCGGCCGTCCCGGGCGCCCTCGACCACGAAATCGGTGATCAGCGCCACCGCCTCCGGGTGGTTGAGCTTCACGCCCCGTGCGAGGCGGTTGCGCGCCACCTGTGCCGCCATGGCGATCAGCAGCTTGTCCTTTTCGCGGGGTGTCAGCAGCACGGGCAACCTCGTCGTCGTAGCCGCCGGAGCAAGGATCATGCGCGTTGCGCGGTCAAGGCCAAGGCGGGCCCCGTGGAGACGCTTCGGGCCATCGACGGTCGGGGGCCGCTCAGGGTCCCGGCGACATCACGAGGTCATGGCGATGAACCCGGCGAACAGGTCCGGCAGGGACTCGCCCTTGACGGCGCCCGGCAGGTCGCGGGGATGGATGAACTCGTCCCGGAACCAGGGATAGCGCTTCGGATCGAAGGACGCCCGCAGCCAGTCGATCGTCCGCCGCACGCGGCCGATCCGCTCCGCATCCGGGTGATAGGTCAGCCAGATGTCGACGCCGAAGCGGCCGAGATTGTCCACCGGGACGACCTGCGCGCCGATCGCGCTGGCATAGGTCGGGAGCAGGCCGATCCCGGCGCCCTTCGCGATCGCCCAGTAATACGCGCTGCTGACATTGATCTTCAGGGTGATCGGCACCGTCGCGGGAAAGCCCGGCACTGAGCGCACGTAATCCTCGAGGCGCATGGTCTGGCTGCCGTCCTGAACCACGATCCGGTGGCGCGCGAGATCCTCGGGGCGATCGGGAAGCCCATACGTCTCCACGTAGCTCCGCCCGGCATAGGGCACCATGTGGATGCGGCCGAGCTTGACGACGCGCAGGTCCGGGCTCGTCGGGCGCGTCAGCTGGATGGCAACGTCCGCTTCAAGCCGCAGGACGTCGGCGGATTCCATGGCGCAGCGCAGGTCGACGGTCAGGCGCGGATTGGCGCGCTGGAACTCGACGAGCCGCGGCGCGAGCCAGAACGCCCCCAGCCCCTCCGTCACCGCGATGCGGACCTCGCCGGTCTCGGCGAACGGAGCAACCTCGCCCGTGCGCACCAGGCTGAACGCCGCAGCCTCCATGCGGTTGGCCGCGTCCAGGATCGCCTGGCCCTCGGTGGTCAGACGGATCCCGTCGACATGGCGCGTCATCAGCGGGGCACCGATCAGGGCCTCGAGATCGCCGATCCGGCGACGCACCGAATTCACGGACAGGCCGAGCTTGGCGGCCGCCGATCGGAAGCTTCCGGACCGCTGAAGCGTCAGGAAGACTCGGATGCTCTGCCAGTCGGGCATCGAGCCCCGGCTTGCCTCCGTCTGTTCCATCGACGGAACACCCCTGTTTCAATTTTTGCACATACAGCCAGAGCGCTAGATGCGAAGTGCTGGACCGTCAATCCAAAACCGAATGACAGGTCATCCGATGACACTGCACATGGCTCGCGGCCAGTTCGTGGCGGGGGATACGGATCAACTTGGTCCAGCGTCAGTCACTGTGGAGCCGCGGCATGACCTGAGCATGTTGCGCGTCGATCGTATCGCCCGTCATCTCGTCGTATTCATGCCGGCGCCGGACGATCTCAGACGCCTGATCGAAGATGCGCGTACAGATCTGCCGGATCTGGCACCCCTGCACGTCGTGCAGCGCGTGATGTCGATCAATCCGGACAGCGTCCTGGCGATTGCCCAGAAACACAAGTTCGATGCGGCACATCCGCAGGGCGACGGCTTCGTCGCCTGCCTGATGCTGAATGCGGCCGGCCTGGCCGCGCTCAAGACGGGAACGCTCGATGCGTCGGATCCACCGGCCGCGATGCTGGCCGGTCAGCACGAACGTCCGGCCGGGATCTATGTCTGGGCGGTCTACGCGCGGCGGCGGCTTGCCGGTGGCGTCAGCCTCGTCTTCGACCGTCTGTCGAGCCCAACCTATCGCGGCGTCGATTTCTACGCCCGGGCGGCGACGCCCGAGGGCGCGGATCTGCTCACGACGCTCGGCTTCACGGTCCGCAAGACCGGCTGTGTGGACCTGTACCATTTCGCCCGCGGGCCGAAGACGGAGGCCGCACCGCTCTACGACAGCCACAAGCCGGGCGGGGCCGGCACCAGCGTCGCGGTCGCGCGGAACCTGGAGGATCTGTCCCGGGTCATCGCCCTGCGCGCCGCCGTCTACATGTCAGAGCAGGCCTGCCCCTACGAGGAGGAGTTCGACGGCAACGACCTCTCGGCGACGCACCTGATCGGCTATGTCGGGGACGAGCCGGCGGGATGCCTGCGCATCCGGTTCTTCGCGGATTTCGCCAAGATCGAGCGCCTTGCGGTCCGGGCCGAGTTCCGCAACACCCGCTTGGCCTTCGCCCTGGTCCGGGCCGGCATCGAACTCGCGCGGGTGAAGGGCTACCGCCGGCTCTACGGCCACGCCCAGAAGCGCCTCGTCGGTTTCTGGAGCCGCTTCGGCTTCCGGATCTTCGACGGTGCGCAGGAACTGGTCTTCTCGGACTTCGACTACGTCGAGATGCTGCTGGAGGCAGAGCCGCATCCGCAGGCCATCGGGCTCGGCGCCGACCCCTACGTCATCATCCGGCCGGAAGGACGCTGGCACCGGGCGGGGACCCTCGACCGGTCCCGCAGCCGGGCCGTGACGCGGCCCTCCGTGGACCGGACGGTGGCGGCGCGATGAACCGGCCGATCAATCCGGCGCTGTATCGCCGGCCCCGCAGCGTCCCGGTTCTGGTGCTGGTGGACATGCAGCAGGAATACGAGATCGCCGGGCGTCCGCTCGCCCTGTCGGGGATCGAGCCCGCGCTCCAAAACTGCCGCCGCGCCCTCGCGCATGCCCGCGCGAGCGGCATACAGGTGGCCTATGTCCGCTGGGTCGGGGCGCCGCTGTTCCAGGCGGGCAGCCGCTACGCCCGCTGGATCGAGGGGTTCGAGCCCCACGGCTGCGACATGATCTTCGACCGGGACCGCCCCTCTTGCTACGCGAGCCCCGCCTTCGCCGACGCGATGGAGCGCGGAAGCCCGCCCCTGGTCATGGCGGGCTTCGCCGCCGAATCCTCCTGCCTCGCGACGGCGGTCGACGGCTTCCACCGGGGTCAGGACGTGACCTTCCTGTCCGATGCCTCCGCCAGCCACGATCTGGAGGACATCGGCGCCGAAGAGATCCACCGGTCGGTGAGCGCGGTGATGCGGGTCTTCGGCGACGTCACGGACACGCAATCGTGGATCGCGACCTCCTCGCCGTTCAAGCCCATGCCAGCCGCCCCGAGATCGAGGCACGACAATGACTGACCGCGCCCAGAGTCACGGGATGCCGGACGACGACCCAGCGGGCGAAGAGGACGTGACCCTCCGTCTTGGCCGCCACGCGATCCAGCTGCTGCAGGCGGCGCGCGATGCCGGCGAGCCGACGCTGATCGCACAGGCCGAAGCTATGGCGATGGCGGTCGGCTTCGTCCTGGCGAGCCGCATTCAGGACGGGATGCCGGAGACCGATTGATCAGTCGGTTCCGTCGTCTCCGCCGATCAGGCGCATGGCGCGCAGGCGTGCCATGCGCTCGTCCCGCGCGCGCCTGTCGGCCGCGAGCGCGCGCCAGAGGGCCAGAAGCTCGGTCTCGTGAGGCGTGTCGAGGGTTTCGTCGGCGTCGTGCGCCGTTCCGGCGTGATCGAAGGCGTCCATCTTCGTAGTCCTGCGCCTTGAGTTGCGTTGGGCTAACAGCACGGCATCGCGATCGTCCAGCCCGAAAGATGTGCAGAGCCTGTACAAGCCGCGTGGATCGTCACGCCCGGGCGAATCCATAACCGGCAAACGAGCACCGGCGCCGCGGCAGCGCGCCGTCCCATTCGACTGCCGGGACCTGCCAGCACCGCCGGGGCACCAATATTGTGCAGCGCTGGATCAAGGGCGCTTTTTCGGCAAAGCGCGGCGTCGAATCCTGCCGCAGGACTGATCGATGACTCGGCACACCGGCGTCTGACTTCAAGGGCCGACCGAGCGGCGCATATCCGATCCCGGGAAGGCCGAGCAAAAACCCCAGAAACATCCCGGACATCGAACTGTGGCAGTGCCGGACAACGGCATTCCGGACGAGGCGCCCGGAACGGATTTTCCGACGATGCGGATCCGGGTCGCGTCAGGTCCGGGATTGCGTGAGCGCGGCGATGATGGATTCGACCACTTCGATCTGCTCCTGCACGGCGACCAGCCGCGGACCGGCATCGGCGCCGTCACCCAGTACGAACGTGCCTTTCCGGCGCCGCGCGTCGCGCAGTTTCCGCACCGATGCGACGATGATCTGCCGTTCCTCGATCAGCGCATCGCGCAGCTCGTTCAGGCCATCCAGTTCCAGCGTCGAGGCCATGCGGCGTCCCGGTCTCACATCCTCGGCGCGGCATCGGCGGATGTTCCGCGCCGCCGCACCAGGCACGGATCGTCCGGACGGGGTGTCGGACGGCGTGACGCTACCCTCTGCCGTCGGCGCTTGCACGCTTTACGTCGGGGAACTTTGCCGTGATCGGCGGGACGCCACGATGTCCGGAACGCGGATTGTATGCTAATGGATGCAAAATTTTCCGGCTGTGCGGAGCTTTCGGGCCAAGGGGCGGATAACGGCGCATGCTGAATGAGGACGTGCGTGAGCGCGACACCTTTCGATCCGACGCGCCGGTGACGCGCACGGACGACGACGGCGTCCATCGACCGGCGCCGGGCCCCGCATCGAGACGCTCCGGCGCGGCCGGTCTGGGCCTGCTCCTCCTCGCCATCACGGGCGGCGCCGCCTACGGCTACACGTATCTGAACCGGCCCGTCGCGAAGCCCGTGGCGGCGGCGCCGCTTCCTGTGCCCGTCACCCTCGGGACGGTCGAGCAGGGTCCGTTCGCCCTGGTCTCGAACGGCCTGGGCACCGTGCAGGCCTACAACACCGTCCAGGTCCGCACGCGGGTCGACGGCGAGATCCAGCAGGTGGCGTTCCGGGAGGGACAGACCGTCCACAAGGACGATGTCCTCGTTCAGATCGACCCGCGACCCTATCAGGCGGCGCTCGCTCAGGCGAAGGCCAAGAAGGAACAGGACACGGCCAATCTCGGCAACGCCAAAGCCGACCTCGTCCGCTACACCGGACTGGGCGCCTACGCCTCCCGGCAGCAGACCGAGACGCAGACCGCCCTGGTCGCCCAGCTCACCGCGCAGGTGGCGTCCGATCAGGCCGCCATCGACAACGCGACGACGCAGCTCGGCTACGCGACGGTCCGCGCGCCCATCGACGGCGTCACCGGCTTCCGGCAGGTCGATATCGGCAATATCGTCAACGCGGCGGGGCAGACCCCGATCGTCACGATCACGCAGGTGGAGCCGATCTTCGTCGTCTTCACGGCGCCGGAGGATCAGTTGCCCGCGATCGCCGCAGCCCTGCGCAAGGGCGACGTCCCGGTGGAAGCCTGGAGTTCGGACGGGCTGACGAAGCTCGCGGACGGCAAGCTCGCCCTGTTCAACAACCAAGTCGACACGGCGACCGGCACGATTCGCCTCAAGGCCGTTTTCGAGAACAAGATCCACGCCCTATGGCCGGGCCTGTCGGTCTCCACCAAGATGCGGGTCGGCACGGTCGCCGTCGCCATGACCGTACCGGACAATGCCGTCCAGCACGGTCCCGACGGCCTGTTCGTCTTCTCGGTGGATGACGCAAACCGCGCCCATCAGCGCGCTCTGAAAGCGGGGCGCTCCGATTCCGGGCGGACCCGGATCCTCAGCGGCGATCTGCAGCCCGGCGAGCGGGTGATCGTCGCCGGTCAGTACAAGGTTCAGGACGGCAGCCTCGTGGGTGACCCGCACGCCGCCCACACCGCGCAGGCGGAGGCGGTGCGTTGAGGGTGAGCGAGGCGGCGATGACGAGAGCAGTTCCGCGCGAGGCCGAGCGGTGAAAGGCGGCATCTCGGCACCCTTCATCCGGTTTCCGGTGGCGACCACGCTGATCATGGTCGGCATCCTGTTCCTCGGGGTCGTGGCCTATCCGCTGCTGGGCGTCGCACCGCTGCCGCAGGTCGATTTCCCGACGATTCAGGTGACCGCGCAGCTCCCCGGCGCGAGCCCGGAGACGATGGCTTCGTCGGTGGCGCAGCCGCTGGAGCGGCAGTTCTCGCAGATCCCGGGTGTGGCGCAGATGACCTCGACGAGTTCCCTCGGGATCTCGACGGTCACGGTCCAGTTCGATCTCAACCGCAACATCGACGGCGCGGCGAGCGACATCCAGGCGGCGATCAACGCTGCCAGCGGCCAGCTTCCGAAGAACCTGCCGACCCCGCCGACCTACCGCAAGGTCAATCCGGCCGACTCGCCGATCCTGCTGCTCTCGGCCACCTCCGACAGCCTGCCGCTGATCGATGTGGACGACGCGGTCGACGTGCAGCTGGCCCAGCGGATCAGCCAGATCTCCGGCGTCGCCCAGGTCTTCATCGGCGGCCAGCAGAAGCCGGCGGTCCGCGTCCAGATCGATCCCGCCAAGCTCGTGGCGAAGGGCCTGTCCCTGGAGGACGTGCGCGCGCAGCTCACGCTGACCACCGTCAACAACCCCAAGGGCAGCATCGACGGCGGCAGCCACAGCTACACGATCTACGCCAACGACCAGCTCACTGCAGCGCAGAACTGGAACGACGTCATCATCGCCTATCGCGACGGCGCGCCGCTGCGCGTGCGCGATATCGGACAAGCCGTCGCCGGCCCCGAGGATACCAAGCAGGCCGGCTGGACCAACGGCCGGCGCGGCATCTTCCTCGTCGTGTTCAAGCAGCCCGGCGCCAACGTCATCGACACGGTGGACAGCATCAAGGCGCAGCTGCCGCGCCTGACCGCCACCCTGCCGGCCGCCATCAAGGTCGGCATCCTCAGCGACCGCACCCAGACCATCCGCGCCTCGGTCGAGGACGTGCAATTCACCCTGATGCTGACGATCGTGCTGGTCGTCGGGGTGATCTTCGTCTTCCTGCGCAGCTTCTGGGCGACGGTGATCCCGAGCGTGACGGTGCCGCTCGCGCTGCTCGGCGCCTGCGCGCTCATGTGGATGGCGGGCTACACCCTCGACAACCTCTCGCTGATGGCGCTCACCATCTCGGTGGGCTTCGTGGTGGACGACGCCATCGTCGTGCTCGAGAACATCAGCCGCTACGTCGAGGCGGGGATGCGGCCCATGGAGGCCGCGTTCAAGGGCGCGGGCGAGATCGGCTTCACCATCGTGTCGATCTCGGTGTCGCTGATCGCGGTGCTGATCCCGCTGCTGCTCATGGGCGGGATCATCGGCCGGCTGTTCCGCGAGTTCGCCGTGGTGCTGTCGATGACGATCGCGGTCTCGGCCTTCGTGTCGCTGACGCTGACCCCGATGATGGCCTCGCGGCTTCTCAAGCCGCACGACGGCGAGCGCCATGGCCGCCTCTACCGGATCAGCGAGGCCGCGTTCGACGGGCTGCTTGCAGTCTACGCCGATGCCCTCGACGTGGCTCTGCGGTTCCAACGCGTCACGCTCTTGGTGTTCTTCGCCACGCTGGCACTGACGGGCTACCTGTTCGTCGCGATCCCGAAGGGCTTCTTCCCGCAGCAGGACACCGGCTTCATGATCGGCGTCACCGAGGCGTCGCAGGACATCTCGTTCTCGGCGATGCAGGCGCTGCAGGAGAAGGTCGGCGCCATCGTCCAGGCCGATCCGGCGGTGGCGACCGTCGGCATGTCGCTCGGCGGCAACGGCCAGGCGCTCAATTCCGGGCGCATGTACATCACGCTCAAGCCGCGTGACGAGCGCGACGCCAATGCCTTCCAGGTGATCGGCCGCCTGCGGCCGAAACTCGAGCGCGTGGAGGGCATCCGGACCTTCATCCAGGCCACCCAGGACGTGCGCACCGGAGGCCGCACCTCGCGGACCCAGTTCGAATACACGCTCCAAGATCCGGATCTCGCCGAGCTGAACGCCTGGGCGCCGCGCATCCTCGACACGCTGAAGACCCTGCCGGAGCTGCGCGACGTCGCCACCGACCAGCAGACCCGCGGTACGACGCTGACGCTGTCGATCGACCGCGACGCCGCCTCGCGCTACGGCATCACGCCTCAGCTGATCGACGACACGCTCTACGACGCGTTCGGCCAGCGCCAGATCGCCCAGTACTTCACGCAGCTGAACAGCTACCACGTCGTGCTGGAGGTTCTGCCGGCGCTGCAGGGCAGCGTCGAGAGCCTCGACAGGATCTACATCAAGGCGCCGATCGGGGGCGGGCAAGTACCGCTGGCTGCCTTCGCCCACTGGACGACCGTTCCGGTGGCGCCGCTCGCCGTGAACCACCAGGGCCAGTTCCCGGCGGTGACGATCAGCTTCAACCTCGCTCCCGACGTGGCACTGGGCCAAGCGACCGAGGCGATCGGCCGGGCGATGCGGGAGCTGCAGGTGCCGCCGACCGTGGTGAGCGGCTTCCAGGGCACCGCCCAGGCCTTCCAGCAATCGCTCTCGACGGTGCCGCTCCTGATCCTGGCGGCGCTGTTCGTGGTCTACCTGATCCTCGGCATCCTCTACGAGAGCTTCATCCACCCGATCACGATCCTGTCGACCCTGCCGTCCGCCGGCGTCGGCGCCCTGGCGGTGCTGATGTGGGCGGGGTTCGACTTCAGCCTGATCGCGCTGATCGGCATCATCCTCCTCATCGGCATCGTGAAGAAGAACGGCATCATGCTGGTCGACTTCGCCATCGTCGCCGAGCGCGAGGAGGGGCTCACCCCCGAGGCCGCGATCCGGAAGGCCGCGCTGCTGCGCTTCCGGCCGATCCTGATGACCACGATGGCGGCGCTCCTCGGCGGCATCCCGCTGATGCTCGCCACCGGCACCGGTTCGGAGATCCGGCAGCCCCTGGGCTACGCCATGGTGGGCGGCCTCGCGGTGAGCCAGGTGCTGACGCTGTTCACGACGCCGGTGATCTACATCTATCTCGACCGGCTGGCCCACCGCCTGTCCTTCCGCGACCGGCCGGAAACGACGCAGGTCGCCCGCGCCGACGCGGAGCCGGTGGAGGAGGTCCGCGGACCGCCCACGCTGCACGCAGCCGAGTAGGCTCGACCGCCGGCCTCGCCGGCACCGTGTGAAAGCCCGGCCGGAGGCCCACGACCGGGCAGCCCTGTCACCGCCGCCCGCTTGGCGGAGCCTCCGGCCGTTCCACTTGTTCCAGCTCCGGCCTCGCGGGGCGGCGCAAAGACGAAGGGTGCGGATGAGCCAGAACCTGCCGTTGCGAGGGCTCACCGTGCTCGCCCTGGAGCAGGCCGTCGCCGCCCCCTATTGCACCTCACGGCTCGCCGATGCCGGCGCCCGGGTCATCAAGATCGAGCGGCCGGAAGGCGATTTCGCCCGCGGCTATGACGCGGCGGTCGACGGCCTGGCGAGCTACTTCGTCTGGCTCAACCGCGGTAAGGAGAGCCTCGTCGCCGACATCAAGGACCCGGCCGATGCCCGGCTCCTGCACGCGATCCTCGCGCGGGCCGACGTGTTCGTGCAGAACCTCGCCCCCGGCGCCGCGGCGCGCGCGGGCTTCGGATCGGCGGAGCTGCGTGCACGCTATCCCCGGCTGATCACCGTCGACATCTCGGGCTACGGTGCCGGCAACCCCTACAGCGACATGAAGGCCTACGACCTGCTGGTCCAGGCGGAGAGCGGGCTCGCGGGCATCACCGGCCATCCGGCGGGACCCGGCCGGGTCGGCGTGTCCGTCTGCGACGTCGCCTGCGGCATGGATGCCCATGCGGCCGTGTTGGAGGCTCTGATCGCCCGGGGCATCTCCGGGCAGGGCTGCGCCCTGGAGGTCAGCCTGTTCAGCGCCGCCGCCGACTGGATGAACGTGCCGCTGCTCTATTTCGAGGGAACCGGGCAGGCGCCGCAGCGGGTCGGCCTCGCCCATCCCTCGATCTGTCCCTATGGCGCCTTCCCGACGGCCGACGGCAGCCTCGTGCTGATCTCGATCCAGAACGAGCGCGAATGGGCGCGCTTCTGCGCTGGCGTGCTCGGCGAGCCGGATCTCGCCCGCGCCGAAGGCTTCGCGTCCAACAACGCCCGGGTCGCCAACCGCGCCGCCGTCGACCTGCGCATCGGCGCCGAGCTGGTGCGGTTGAGCCGCGACGCCGCCGCCGCCCGGCTGAAGGCCGCCGGCACCGCCTACGGTTTCGTCAACACGCTTGCGGACCTCGCCACCCACCCGGCGCTGATCCGCACGGAGGTCGGGACACCCGCCGGATCCGCCCGCATCGTCGCGCCGCCGGTGCTGGTCGACGGGCAGATTCGCGCCCTCGGCCCCGTCCCGGCGATCGACGCGCACGGCGCGCGTATCCGGGCCGAGTTCGCGCCCGGCACCTGAGGACCTAGAGATCGACACCGAACGACACGCGGGGAGGACACGATGAGGCTCGACGGCAAGATCGCGCTCGTGACGGGCGCCGGCAGCGGCTTTGGAGCGGGGATCGCCCAGCGTTTCGTCGCCGAGGGGGCGAAGGTCGCCTGCATCGACATCGACGGCGCGGCCGCCGCGCGGGTCGCGGCGGATCTGGGCGACAACGCCATCGCCATCGCCGCAGATGTCGGCCTCGCCGCCGATGTCATCGCCAGCGTCGACGAGACACGGCAGCGCTTCGGTCTGCCGAACATCCTGGTCAACAACGCCGGCACCACACACCGCAACAAGCCGCTGATGGAGGTCACCGAAGAAGACTTCGACCGGGTCTTCCGGGTCAACGTGAAGTCGATCTTTCACTACGTCCGGGAGGTCGCCCCGCTCATGCGCGATGCGGGCGGCGGCGTTATCCTGAACGTCAGTTCGACGGCGGCTCTGCGGCCGCGGCCGGGGCTGACGTGGTACAACGCCTCCAAGGGCGCGGCGAGCCTCGCCTCGAAGTCCCTGGCGCTCGAACTGGCGCCCTGGAAGATCCGGGTGAACGCCCTCTGCCCGGTCATGGGCGCCACCGGGCTCCTCGAGCATTTCATGGGCGTGCCCGATACCCCCGAGAACCGCGACCGGTTCATCGCCACGATCCCGCTCGGCCGCCTGTCCCAGGCGAGCGACATCGCGTCGGCCGCCCTGTTCCTCGCCTCCGACGAGGCGGCCTTCATCACCGGCGTCGATCTGCCGGTCGACGGCGGCCGCACGGCCTGAGGAGATGTCGATGGAAGCCTACACCGACATCCGCGAGGCGGTCGCCAAGCTCTGCGCCGGCTTCCCGGGCGCGTACTGGCGGGCCCTCGACCGGGAGATGGCCTACCCGACCGCGTTCGTGAACGCGCTGACCGAGAGCGGCTACCTGTCGGTTCTGATCCCCGAGGCGTATGGCGGCTCCGGCCTGCCGCTCTCGGCCGCGGCCGCGATCCTGGAGGAGGTCCAGCGGGCCGGCTGCAACGGGGGCGCATGCCACGCGCAGATGTACACGATGGGCACGCTCCTCCGGCACGGCTCCGAGGCGCAGAAGGCCGAATATCTCCCGGCCCTCGCGGAAGGCCGCCTGCGGCTCCAGGCCTTCGGGGTGACCGAGCCCACCTCCGGCACCGACACCGGCAGCCTCAAGACCACGGCCCGCCTGGAGGGCGACCACTACGTCGTCAACGGCCAGAAGATCTGGACCAGTCGTGCCGAACATTCGGACCTGATGCTGCTTCTGGCGCGCACGTCGCCCAGGACCGAGGGCATGAAACGCACCGACGGCCTGTCGGTGCTCCTCGTCGACATGCGGGAGGCCAGGGGCAACGGCCTCACCATCCGGCCGATCCGCACGATGATGAACCATGCCACCACGGAGGTGTTCTTCGACGACCTCCGGGTGCCGGCCCAGAATCTCATCGGCGCGGAGGGGAAGGGTTTCCGCTACATCCTGTCGGGCATGAATGCCGAGCGGATCCTGATCGCCGCCGAATGCATCGGCGACGCCAAGTGGTTCATCGAGAAGGCACGGATCTATGCCGGCGAGCGCTCGGTCTTCGGCCGTCCGATCGGTGCCAATCAGGGCGTGCAGTTCCCGATCGCCAAGGCCTACGCCAACATGCGCGCGGCCGAGCTGATGGTCCGGGAGGCGCTGGCCCTCTACGAGGGCGGCGCGAATCCGGGAGCCGAGGCCAACATGGCCAAGATGCTCGCGGCCGACGCGTCGTTCGAGGCCGCCAATGCCTGCATCCAGACCCATGGCGGCTTCGGCTTCGCCGAGGAATACGACATCGAGCGGAAGTTCCGCGAGACCCGCCTCTACCAAGTGGCGCCGATCTCCACGAACCTGATCCTCGCCTACCTGTCCGAGCATGTGCTCGGCCTGCCGCGTTCGTACTGACATGACCGATTTCGCCGCCTGGATCGGCCGGACACGCGAGGCCTCCGACCTCGTCACCCCACGCCTGATGGCCGAGTTTCGCGCGACCCTCGGGCCCCATCTCGCCCCGGTCGCCGACGGCATCGCGTGGCCGGCGCTGCACTGGTGTCTCGCCCCGGAGACGCCGGCCGCCGACGCCCTCGGGCCGGACGGCCACGTCGCGAAGGGCGGGTTCCTCCCGCCCGTGCCGTTGCCCCGGCGGATGTGGGCGGGCGGACAGATCGAGACCCTTTCGGATCTGCGCGCGGGAGACGCCGTCACCCGCACCGAGACGGTACGGGACGTCGTCTTCAAGGACGGGCGAAGCGGAAGCCTGTGCTTCGTCACCGTCGAGCACGCCGTCGCCACGGGACGGGGCGTCGCGATCCGTGAACGGCAGGACATCGTCTATCGCGAGGCGGCCGGTGCGCAGACCGGAACCGATGCCGCGCCCGAACGCGACGATCCCGATGACTACGCGGCAATCTGGGCAGTGCCCGCGACGCCGACGCTGCTGTTCCGCTATTCGGCGATGACCTTCAACGGCCACCGCTTCCACTACGATAAGCCCTACGCGACGCAGGTGGAGGGTTATGCCGATCTCGTCGTCCACGGCCCGATGCAGGCCACGCTGCTGATGAACCTCGCAGCCACGCTCCTGGGACACGTGCCGCGGAAGTTCACCTATCGCGGCGTCTCGCCGATGACGGCCAACCAGACCTTTCGCGTCTGCGGCCGAACCCGCGGGTCCGGGTTCGAGGGTGTGACCCTCGATGCAGCAGGGAAGGTCTGCATGCGGGCCCGCGCCGACGTGTGAGATCCGGCGCGCGAGGTCAGTCGAAGGGCGGCCTCGTCCGGCACGGATTGCGGACCGGCGCCATCAGCATACGCGTCGCGGCGCCACGACGGCACGGCATCGACCCGCGGATCGAGCCCGCGGGTGGTGCGACGGCGGGCCTCGCGGACGCGAAACCCGCCGGACGCCGTCTTAGGCCAGCTTGAGACCGACGTTGACGTTGCCGCGGGTCGCGTTGGAGTACGGGCAGACCTGGTGAGCGGCGTCCACGAGCTTCTGCGCGTCGGCGCGGTCGAGGCCCGGCAGGCTGATCGTGAGATCGGCGGTGATGCCGAAACCGCCTTCAGAGCGCGGACCGATGCCGACGTCAGCCGTGACGCTGGTATCGGCCGGGACCTTGAGCTGCAGCGACGGGGCCACGGCCTTCATGGCGCCGAGGAAGCAGGCCGAGTAGCCGGAGGCGAAGAGCTGCTCCGGGTTCGCGCCCGGGCCACCCGCGCCACCGAGTTCCTTCGGCGTCGACAGCTTGACCTCGAAGCTGCCGTCGGCCGTGCGGGCGGCGCCGTCGCGGCCACCGGTGGCGGTGGCAGTGGTGCGATACTTCACATCTACGGACATAGCGATCTCCGGTTGGAGGAAGAAAGTCGGCATGTAGGCGCCGGCGGGCCTTCGCACAGCCCCATTTAAATTGCGCACAATCGAAATCAAGGGTCGATCAGGGCGAAACGGTCGACATCCACAAGCCCCCGGTCGGTGATCTTGAGATGGGGGATGACCGGGAGCGGTAGGAACGCCACCTGCAGGAAGGGCTCCGGCAGCACGACTCCGAGGCCTCTGGCGGCCGACCGCAGGGTCACGAGAGACCGGCGGATGTCGTCGAACGGCATCAGGCTCATCAGGCCGGCGACGGGCAGCGCGATCTCGGCGCGCACCTCGCCACCCTCGACCACGACGAAGCCGCCCTCGATCTCGCCCAGACGGTTCACGGCCACGGCCATGTCGGAATCATCCGCCCCGACGACCGTGATGTTGTGACTGTCATGCCCGACCGACGAGGCGATGGCCCCCCGCTTCAGGCCGAAGCCTTTCACGAACGCGACCCCGATGCCGCGCACCCCCGGCGCGGAGCGGCCGTGCCGTTCGACCACCGCGACCTTGATGACGTCCTGGTCCAGGTCGATCCGGCGCTCCCCGCCGGAATAGGGCAGGGCGAGGTCGTGACGCAGGGTGATGATCTGGCCCGGGATCACCCCGATCACCGGCGTCGAAGGCCCGGAGCCCGGCGCGGCGAAATCCGCGGCGCTGACCCGCCGCGCCCGCACGCTGCCGCGACCGATCGGCTCCACGGCGGGTCGCGTGGCGAACAGCGCCTCGTTCACCGGGCGTCCGGCACTGAGAACCTGGGACACGGCGCAGGTGTCGAGATCGTCAAGCACCACGAGATCGGCGCGCTGGCCGGGGGCGACGAGCCCCCGGTCGTGAAGCCCGAACGCCCGGGCCGCCGACCACGAGGCCGCACGGTAGGCGGCGAGGGGTGGGACACCGAGGGCGATGGCGGTCCGGATGACGAAGTCGAGATGCCCCTCCTCGGCGATGTCGAGGGGGTTCCGGTCATCGGTGCAGAAGGCCAGGAACGGCGCCGTCCGCTCGGTCAGGATCGGCGCCAACGCGTGCAGATCCTTGCAGACCGAGCCCTCTCGGATCAGCACCATCATCCCCTTGGACAGTTTCTCCAGGGCTTCTTCCGGCGTGGTGGCCTCGTGTTCGGTGCGGATGCCGGCCGCGATGTAGGCGTTCAGTCCGAGGCCGCGCAGGAGCGGGGCATGACCGTCGATATGCCGGCCCTGGAACGCGGCGAGCTTGTCGAGCACGCCGGGATCGGCCGCCAGCACGCCGGGGAAGTTCATGAATTCGGCGAGCCCGATGACCTTCGGGTGGCCGACGAAGGACAGCAGGTCCTGCGCGTCGATCCGCGCCCCCGAGGTTTCCAGATGGTCGGTGGCCGGGACGCAGGACGAGAGCTGCACGCGCAGGTCCATCGCCAGCGTTTCGGACGAAGCGAGGAACCATCGGAAGGCGTCCGTTCCGAGAACGTTGGCCATCTCGTGCGGGTCGCAGATCCCCGTGGTGACGCCGTGGGGGAGAACGCAGCGCTCGAATTCCTGCGGGGGCATCAGCGAGGATTCGACGTGGAAATGCGTGTCGATGAAGCCCGGCACAACGACCTTGCCGGAGATGTCGATCTCCCGCGTGCCGCGATAGTGGCCGAAGGTGCCGACGATGCGGTCGCGGCAGATCGCGATATCGGAGGCGACAAGCGCCCCGGTGACGAGGTCGAGGAAACGGCCGCCCTTTAGGACGAGGTCAGCCTCCGTGCGACCCTGGCCCTGCGCGATGGCCTGCCGGAGCGATTCCACCTGTGTCATCACCATATGCTCCCTCCCTCCTGCCATCTGCCAGGAGCATGCCATGGGTGCGGCCCCTTCCGCGACGCTTGCAGAGGCGCGAGCACCGGCGCAGAAGCCTTTCACCTTTGAACCAGTCGAAGCTCTCGATGCCCGCCTATCGTTCCCGCACCACCACCCACGGCCGCAACATGGCCGGCGCCCGCGGCCTCTGGCGCGCCACCGGCATGAAGGATGCCGATTTCGGCAAGCCGATCATCGCCGTGGTGAACTCGTTCACCCAGTTCGTGCCCGGCCATGTCCACCTCAAGGATCTCGGCCAGCTGGTCGCCCGCGAGATCGAGGCCGCCGGCGGCGTCGCCAAGGAGTTCAACACCATCGCGGTGGATGACGGCATCGCCATGGGCCATGACGGGATGCTGTACTCGCTGCCGTCCCGGGAGCTGATCGCCGATTCCGTCGAGTACATGGTCAACGCGCATTGCGCCGACGCGATGGTGTGCATCTCGAACTGCGACAAGATCACACCCGGCATGCTGATGGCCAGCTTACGCCTCAACATCCCGACGGTGTTCGTCTCGGGCGGCCCGATGGAGGCCGGCAAGGTCCAGCTGCCGGGCATCGCCAGGAAGGTCGATCTCGTCGACGCGATGATCGCCGCAGCCGACGACCGCATCTCCGACGAGGATGTCGCGGTGATCGAGCGCTCGGCCTGCCCGACCTGCGGATCGTGTTCGGGCATGTTCACGGCGAATTCCATGAACTGCCTCACCGAGGCGCTGGGCCTGGCGCTGCCGGGCAACGGCTCGGTGCTCGCCACCCATGCCGACCGCAAGCGCCTGTTCGTGGAGGCCGGTCACCTCATCGTGGATCTCGCCCGCCGCCACTACGAGCAGGACGACGCGGGCGTGCTGCCGCGCGCCGTGGCGAGCTTCAAGGCGTTCGAGAACGCCATGACCCTCGACATCGCCATGGGCGGCTCGACCAACACGGTCCTCCACCTGCTGGCGGCGGCGCACGAGGGCGAGGTGCCCTTCACCATGGCCGATATCGACCGGCTGTCCCGGCGGGTGCCGGTGCTGTGCAAGGTCGCCCCTGCGGTGGCCAACGTCCATATGGAGGACGTGCACCGGGCCGGCGGCATCATGGGGATCCTCGGCGAGCTCGACCGGGCCGGTCTGATCGACACCGAGGTCGGCAACGTCTCGGCCGGCACGCTGGGCAACGCCCTTGCCCGCTGGGACGTGCGCGCCGCGCCGAGCGCGTCGGTCCAGACCTTCTACCGGGCGGCCCCGGGCGGCGTGCCGACCCAGGTGGCCTTCAGCCAGGAATCCCGCTTCGACGAACTCGATCTCGACCGGGAAGGCGGCGTCATCCGCGATGCCGCGCACGCCTATTCGCAGGATGGCGGGCTCGCGGTCCTCTACGGCAACCTCGCCGAGCAGGGCTGCATCGTGAAGACCGCAGGCGTCGATGCCTCGATCCTGACCTTCACCGGGACGGCGCGGGTGTTCGAGAGCCAGGACGCGGCCGTCGACGGCATCCTCAACGGCAAGGTCACGGCCGGCGAGGTGGTGCTGATCCGCTACGAGGGGCCCCGCGGCGGCCCCGGCATGCAGGAGATGCTCTATCCGACGAGCTACCTGAAATCGAAAGGGCTCGGAAAGGCCTGCGCCCTCGTCACCGACGGGCGGTTCTCCGGCGGCTCCTCGGGCCTGTCCATCGGCCACGTCTCGCCGGAGGCCGCCGAGGGCGGCCTGATCGGCCTCGTGCGCGACGGCGATCGGATCGCCATCGATATCCCGAACCGGCGCATTCATCTGGACGTGGATCAGGCGGAGCTGGATCGGCGGCGGATCGCGCAGGACGCGGCGGGCTGGCAGCCGGCGACCCCGCGCAAGCGCAAGGTGAGTACGGCACTGCGTGCCTATGCCATGCTGACGACCAGCGCGGCCCACGGGGCGGTCCGCCGGCTCTGATCAGCGGGCGCCGAGAACCAGAACGGCGGCAGCACCGAGGAGCGCTGCCGCCGCCACCGCAAGACCGATCCACCGTCGGCGGACCTTGGCTGCGCCCCGCCCCACCCCTCCGGGCGTCGGCGGCGGGATGCGCCCGAGCGCGGCGAGCATCAGCGGCTCGATGGCGGCGTATCCGGCCGGGCTCAGATGAAGCCCGTCGGTGCCGTATTCGGGCCGGAGTCCGCCTGTCTCGGTCGCCAGCACCGCATGGTAGTCGATGAATGTCGCGCCGTGCTCGTGCGCATGGTCTCGCAACCATGCATTGACCGCCGCGATCATCGCCGGCGCGTCGCGCACCTCCGGATTCCAGGGGATGCTGGCGGCGGGCATGATCGAGCCGATCCAGGCTTTCACGCCCATGGCACGGGCCTCGTCGAGCATGCCGGCGAGCGTTCGGGCGATCTCGTCGGCCGGGACGAAGAAGCCCTCGTTGCGGCCGATATCGTTCACACCGCACAGAAGATGCACGCCCCGGGCTCGCGTTTCCTCGAGGTCGCGCCGAAAACGCATGGTGATCCAGCGGGCCGTCTGACCGGACCCGCCGCGGGGGATCAGGTTGTAGGCCTCGAAGGTGCCGGCCCGGTGGAAGCCCCACAATTCGGTGATCGAATCCCCGATGAAGACGATCGGTTCGCGCAAGGTTCAGGCCGGCGTCGCGGTCCCGAGGGTCTCGGCCACCTCCGCCTGGAGGCGGTCCGCCATCATCTGGCGGCCCTCTGAGGTCACGTGAACGATGTCCGTGAAAAGGTTTCGGGCGTCGCCTTCGAACAGGCGGCTGAGGTCCCGGGCCGCGAAGGCTGAATCCCGCGTATCCAGCCGGCCGAGAACGCCCTCGAAACGTGCATACTGGCGGTCGAGATAGGCCAGGAACGCGTCGGAGGCCGTGCCCGCCTCCGTGCCGACGGGCGCGCCCTTGCGGACGATCGTGGGCTGCAGGAGGAACCGAACCGGGGCACCGATGCCGGGAGCGAGCCGCGCGAGCCGCCTGAGCGCCAGCTCGAACTGCCGCACGACCTCCCATTCCCAGATCTCGGACTGCCAGTTCGTCAGCGCCCGCAGATTCTCGAGACGGTTGAAGATCATCGCCTGCAGGCCGTCATAGGATAGTGCTACCGTGTCCTCTGCGCTCTTCCTCGGGTCGAAGAAGTAATCGTAGAGACTTTCGTTGGCGAAGTGATTGTATGGAACGCCGGCCCGCGGATCGAAGCTCCAGGGCTGAAAGATGTCGGTCGCTCCGCCGACGATCAGGATGACATCGGGCTGAAGATCCATCAGCCGCGTCGTGACCAGGGCGATCATCTGATTCAGGCAGGCCGAGACGGCGCCGAAATTGTAGACGCGCGCCCCCGCCCCATGGGCCTGCTTCAGCCCGGTCTCCAGCCGCCCCGGCACGGTATCGGCGAAGACCTGTCCGTCGATCAGGGTGCTGTCGCCGACGACGAAGACCCGCAGCGTCTCGGATGAGGGCCGCGTATCCGCATGCGCGTCGTTGCGATACCCGAGGGCGTCGTAGCGCCAATCCTGGCCCCCCGCGACCGTCAGCGGCTTGCCGGCGAACTGGACGTACGGTGCGGGAAACCGGCTGTTCGCGTCGAAGTTCTGGAAGCTCTGCAGGAACTTTCGGCGTCGCGCGTCGGCGCTGTCATCGGGTGGCCGATGGGCCATGAACCGTCTCCTCCCCGAGCGGATGGTCGGTGGCGATGGAGTGAAAGGATGAGGCGGCCGCGCCGGCGCGGCCGTTCAGCTCCGAATCGAGGCGTGGTTCTCGAGGAACCATCCATAGGTCTGGCGCAGCCCGTCCTCTAGGCCGATCTCCGGCCGCCAGCCCATGGCCCTGAGGCGCGACACGTCCATCAGCTTGCGCGGCGTCCCGTCGGGCTTGGTGGCGTCGAAGTCGAGCTGGCCTGCGTAGCCGATTACCTGGGCCAGCGCCTCGGCCAACTCCCGGATGGTGCAATCCTCGCCGGTGCCGACATTGATGTGCGACAGGTCCGGCCGCGTGTTGGCCGCATAGACCCCGTCGTCCATCTCCATCACGAAGACGCTGGCGCGGGCCATGTCGTCCACGTGCAGGAACTCGCGCATCGCCCGGCCGGTGCCCCAGACCGTGACCGACGGGCGGCCTTCGACCTTCGCCTCGTGCAGGCGGCGCATCAGCGCCGGCAGGACATGGGCGTTCTCGGGATGGAAGTTGTCGTTCGGCCCGTACAGGTTCGTCGGCATGACGCTGCGGTAGCGCCGCCCGTATTGGCGGTTGTAGCTCTCGCACATCTTGATCCCGGCGATCTTGGCGATCGCGTAGGGCTCGTTGGTCGGCTCCAGAAGCCCGGTCAGGAGCGCGTCCTCGCGCATCGGCTGCGGGGCCAGCTTCGGGTAGATGCACGACGAGCCGAGGAACAGCAGCCGGTCGACATCGTGCGTGTGCGCGGCGTCGATCAGGTTCGACTGGATCAGCAGGTTCTCGTGGATGAATTCGGCGGGATAGGTGTTATTGGCGTGGATGCCGCCGACCTTGGCGGCCGCAAGGTAGACCTGATCGATGCGGTTGTCGGCGAAGAAGCGACGGACCGCCGCCTGATCGAGAAGGTCGAGACTCTGGCGGTCGGCCGTGAGGATGCGCTTGTGGCCCAGCTCACGCAGCCGACGCACGATCGCCGAGCCCACCATGCCCCGATGGCCCGCCACGAAAATGGTCTGACCTCGACCGTCCATCACGCGTCCGTTCCCTGCCGAAAGCTCGGATTTCCAAGCCCCTATAGCCCCTTTCCGTCGGGATATCGCCGCGCAAACACGCGTTTTCTGAGGCGGCTGCCGGTACCCCCTCGGCCGCCGGGAGAACACCTATCTGTGCGGGCACTTCCGATATCAATACAACCGAAAGTTAGCGTTAATCATTCCACTAGAAGATGCATTCTGTTCCCGCTCGCTGATCGCTGAGTTGCATGGCCGGTTCGGAACCCCGTCCCGCTGCGCAGCAATGGAGTTCCAGATGCGTCCCTCGACCCTCGTGCCGGCTCGCGCCCGGGCTGCCTGGCTCGCCGTCCCCCGCTGGTGGATCACGCCGACCATCCCGCTCACCGCCGGCCTCCTGATCTGCACGGCGCAGACGACACCGGTCCAGGCGCAGCTTCTTCGCGGCACCCTGGACACAACCACGGGTAGCATTCTGGGCACCGGCGTGACGCTCGGCACCACCGCTCCCGGGACCGGCATCGTCGGGACCGGCCTCAACGTCGGGACCACGAGCGGAGGCGTCCTCGGAACCGGTCTGGTCGTCGGCACGACTGGCCCAGGCGACGGACTGCTCGGCACCGGTCTCAACCTCGGGACGGCGAGCGGAACCGGAACTGGCGGAACTGGAGCCGCCGGCGGAACCGGCGGAAGTGTGACCGTCGGTGGGACCGGCGGAAGTGGAACAGCCGTCGGGACCGGTGGAAGTGCGACTGCCGTCGCGACCGGCGGAAGTGGAACAGCCGTCGCGACCGGCGGAAGTGCTACTGCAGTCGGGACCGGCGGAAGTGCGACTGCCGTCGGGACCGGTAGAAGTGCGACTGCCGTCGGGACCGGTGGAAGTGCGACTGCCGTCGGGACCGGTGGAAGTGCGACTGCCGTCGGCGGAACAGCGGGAAGCGGAGCAGCCGCCAGCGCCAATCAGGGTCTCTACATCGTCACAGGGACCACCACGCAGTCCCAGGGCCAGACCGTAATCACCGACCTGAGGCTCTCACAGCTGTCCAGCATCACCGGCGTCGCCGCCAACAACACCAGCGGCTTGGCCGCCCCGATCGCTGTCGGCGCCGACGCCCTCGCGGCGGGCGCCGGTTCAAGTGCGGCCGGTTCGGCATCGACCGCCGTGGGCACCGGCGCGAGCGCGGCGAATACCGGCAGCGTCGCCCTCGGCTTTGCGGCGAGCGCTCAGGGCCTCGGCGGAACGGCCATCGGTACGGCGTCTGCGGCGTCGGGGGCCGGGAGCACCGCGCTCGGGTTCGTCGCCGGCGCGACCGGGACAGGTTCAACCGCCATCGGCGCGGCCGCTTCGGCCGCCGGAAACAACAGCGTCGCGCTCGGAAACGGGGCTGCCGCCGACCAAGCCAACACGATCGCCATCGGCGCCAACGTGAAGACCACGCAAGCCAACCAAGTGGCGATCGGCAATTCCGCCAACACCTACCGGCTGGCCGGCGTCGCATCTCAGGCGAGCGCTGCCGCTCAGAGCGGAGCGACGGCCTTCGTGACCACCGATGCCAGCGGTAACCTTGCGGCCTCGGCCTACGGGCCGTCGACGATCGCAGGTCTCGGCAACCGGATCGATTCGGTCCAGGGACAGGTCAACGCGCTGGAGGCCAAGACCGATTCCGTGCAGCGCTACGCCATCCAGACCCGCAAGGAGGCCCGGCAGGGCGTGGCGATGGCCATCGCGATGGCGACCGCGCCGATGCCGTCCGCGCCGGGCAAGACCACCTGGGCGACGAATGGCGCAACCTATCGGGGCGAGTGGGCCGGCGGCCTTGCGGTGGCGCACCGCTTGCCGACCTGCTGCGTCCCGATCGCGGTCACGGCCGGCATGGCCTATGGCGGCGACAACGCCGTCGGCGTCCGCGCCGGACTGGCCGGTGAGTTCTGAACGACTGGGACCCGGCACGGCGGACGGCACTTCGACCTTGCGCGTCGGTGAAAGGCCGCAGTAGTGTCAACCAATGCTGACACTCGCGGTCGACCACAGGCTTGCGCATTCGATCGATGGGCGTCCGCACGCCGTCGTCGTCGGCTCAGGCTTCGGGGGTCTCGCCGCCGCGATCCGTTTGGGTGCGCGGGGCTACCGCGTCACCGTCCTCGAACGCCTGGCCCAGGCCGGGGGCCGTGCCCGGGTCCATCGGCAGGACGGCTTCACCTTCGATGCCGGTCCGACGATCGTCACGGCCCCGCAGCTTTTCGAGGAACTCTGGCAGCTCGCCGGTCGCCAGCTCGCGGACGATGTGACGCTGGTGCCGATGGATCCGTTCTACCGGATCCGCTTCGCCGACGGGACATCCTTCGCGTACAGCGGCGACGTGGATCGCATGCGCGCCGAGGTCGCGCGCTTCGCACCGGACGACGTCGCGGGCTACGAGCGCTTCATGGCTCACAGCCGGGCCGTTTGCCGGATCGGCTTCGAGCAGCTCGGTCATGTGCCTTTCGGCAGTGTCGGATCGATGCTCAAGATCGCACCCGACCTGTTGCGCCTGTCCGGACACCGTTCCGTTTACGAGGTGGTGGCGCGGTTCATCCGCGACGAGCGGCTGCGCACGGT
This sequence comes from Methylobacterium sp. 092160098-2, assembly GCF_028920805.1. Lineage (NCBI taxonomy): Bacteria > Pseudomonadati > Pseudomonadota > Alphaproteobacteria > Hyphomicrobiales > Methylobacteriaceae > Methylobacterium > Methylobacterium sp. 092160098-2. The sequence goes on from NZ_JAQPZJ010000001.1 coordinate 3,851,729, forward strand.
GTTCAGCTTTCACCCGCTGCTGATCGGCGGCAACCCGTTCCGAGCCAGCGCCATCTATTGCCTGATCGCCGATCTCGAGCGGCGTTGGGGCGTCCACTTCGCCATGGGCGGGACCGGGCAGCTGGTCGATGGCTTGGTGCGTCTGATCCGGACACAGGGCGGCCGCCTCCGCCTCGGCGTCGACGTCGCGCGCATCCAGGTGGAGGAGGGCGCTGCCACGGGTGTCGTACTGACCAGCGGCGAGGTGATCGGCGCCGACCTCGTGGTCTCCAACGCCGACTCGGCCGTGACGCATGCGAGTCTTCTGCCGGAAGCGCAGCGCTGGAGCCGCACCCGGTTTCGGCGGGCCCGCTCGTCGATGGGGCTCTTCGTCTGGTATTTCGGCACCAATCGGCAGTATCCGGGGGTAGATCATCATACGATCCTGCTCGGACCGCGGTACCGCGAACTGCTGGCCGACATCTTCGACCGGAAGGTCTTGGCCGAGGACGCGAGCCTCTACCTGCACCGGCCGACCGCCACCGACCCGAGCCTCGCCCCCCCGGGATGCGACGCCTTCTACGTCCTGGCCCCGGTGCCGAATCTCGCGGGTGGCCAGGATTGGCAGGCGCTTGCCGAACCGTATCGGCGCCGGATCGCCGCCATGCTGGAGGCGAGTGTGATGCCCGGCCTGTCGGAGTCCATCGTCACGTCCAAGGTGACGACCCCTCTGGATTTTCAGGACGATTTCCTGAGCTACCGGGGCTCGGGCTTCGGTCTGGAGCCGGTGCTGACCCAATCGGCGTGGTTCCGGCCGCACAATCGGTCGAACACCGTCCGCAACCTTTACCTGGTCGGCGCCGGCACACACCCGGGTGCGGGCCTGCCCGGCGTGCTCTCCTCTGCCCGTATTCTCGACAGCGTGGTCCCCGATGCCCGCGTTACCGCCTGAATTCGCCGCCGCGGCCGACCGCACCGCCTGCCGGGTCGCGATCCGGGCCGGTTCGAAGAGCTTCTTCGCCGCCGGCCAATTGCTGCCGGCCGAAGTCCGCGAGGCGGCCTACGGCCTCTACGCCTTCTGCCGACTCTCGGACGACCTCGTCGACGACGCGGCCGATCCGGCCGGACGACGCGACGCCGTGGCCCGCCTCGAGGCACGCATCGGCCGTGCCTATGCCGGGCGACCCGCCGACGCTCCCGCCGACCGGGCCTTCTCGGAGATCGTCGCCACGTACGCGATCCCGGAGGCCCTGCCGCGTGCCCTGATCGAAGGCTTTGCCTGGGACGCCGAAGGCCGGCGCTACGCCGATCTGGGGGCGCTCCATGCCTACGCCGCCCGTGTCGCCGGCTCCGTCGGTGCCATGATGGCGCTGATCATGGGCACCCGCGAACCGGACGCCCTGGCCCGCGCCTGCGACCTCGGCGCCGCGATGCAATTCACCAACATCGCCCGCGACGTCGGCGAGGATGCCCGGATGGGCCGTCTCTATTTGCCGCTGGACTGGATGGATGCGGCCGGGCTCGATCCGGAGGCATTCCTCGCAGATCCGCGGCCGAGCCCGGCGCTGGCCAAGGTGGTGGCCCGCCTCCTCGCCGAAGCGGACGTCCTCTATACCCGCGCGGAGGCCGGAATCGCAGCGCTGCCGCGCGGCTGCCGGTCGTCGATCCGGGCGGCCGGATTGATCTATTCCGAGATCGGCCGCGTGGTGGCGGCGCACGACTACGATTCGGTCCAGCACCGCGCCCGGGTCGGAACGGCACGGAAGCTGGTTCTGATCGCCCGCGCAGCCCGCACGCCCGCGGTCGCGGCCGGCCTCGGCGGGCCTTCACTGCCGGAAGCCGCCTTCCTGATCGAGGCTGTCGCGCGCGAGCCGCTCGTGCCGGCGCGTCGGCGCCCGGCGCTGCGGCCGTGGTGGGATGTCGGCGGCCGGGTCGTGCACGTCCTCGATCTGATCGAGCGGATGCGTGAGCGCGAGACGTTCGGCCGCTCGGCGCCGTCCTGACCTGCGGCCTGGAGGACATCGGTGAGCGACGGGCTGTTCGCGGCTTTCGATATCGGCCTCGTCTTCGCCCTGGCTTTCGGGGTGGGGATTTGGCAGCTCATCGTGGTCCGCCGCAGCATCCGGCGTGATCGCGATCGCAAGCCGGACTGAGGCGATCCGCACCGCACAGGTCCCGGCCGACTGGCCAGGCGCTGAAAGCGCCCGTCGGCGGATCCGGGCTCTGTCAGCGACGGGCGACGTCAGGCCCCAAATTCGCCCTCCAGCACGTCACGCTCCCCGCCACAGGGCGGCGGCCGGTCGCCATCCGCACCGGCCTGCGTGAGGGCGATCGGGAGGGTGGGTCCTGCGGCCCGTCTTCTACTGCAGGTGACGGGTATAGGTGTCGCCGGCAGCCGCCTTGAGGGCGGCTCCCGCCTCCTGGCCGATCCGCTCCGCATCCGTCACGGGCCCCTGTCGGGACGCGGACCAGTGGCGGCTGCCGTCGGGCAGGAACAGCAAGCCGTCGATCCGCAGGACATCCCCGTCGATCTGCGCTAGGGCGGCGATCGGCGTCCGGCAGGATCCATCGAGTTCCGCGAGCAGCGATCGCTCGGCCGACACGGCGATGGTGGTCCGGGCGCAGGCGATGGGCGCCAGGAGGTCGCGGATGACCGCGTCGTCCGTACGGCACTCGATGCCCAGTGCCCCCTGTGCCACGGCCGGCAGCATCTCCTCGACCGACAGGACGCTGCGGGCCATGTCTTCCAGCCCGAGGCGCTGGAGGCCCGCCAGGGCGAGCAGCGTCGCGTCGCATTCCCCGGCCTCGAGCTTGCGCATCCGGGTGTTGGCGTTGCCCCGCAGCGGCACGACCCGGAGATCGGGCCGCCGCATCAGAACCTGCGCGCCGCGGCGCAGCGACGAGGTTCCGATCCGCGCGCCCGCCGGCAGCCCCGCCAGACCGTCCGCGTGCGGCGACAGGAATGCGTCCCGCGGATCGTCACGTTCGAGGATGCAGGCGATGGTGAGCCCGTCGGGAAGCCAGGTCTCCACGTCCTTCATCGAGTGCACGGCGACGTCGACCTCGCCGGCGAACAGCGCCTGCTCGAGTTCCTTGGTGAACAACCCTTTGCCGCCGATCTCGGAGAGCGGCCGGTCCAGGATCTTGTCTGCCACGGTGGTCACGACCACCAACTCGGTCTCCAGGCCCGGATTGGCGGCGACGATTTGGTCCCGCACCATGCCGGTCTGCGCGAGCGCCATCGGAGAGCCGCGGGTGCCGATGCGCAGGGGGCGGTTCAACATCTGGTTCCGGATCACTTCGCTGGACGAGACACTGCCTTATAAACCGAGCGGGGCGGCAGGCCATGGTCCGTCTCGCGGTTTCGAAGCGGCAAAGCGCGATCGTGAAATCCAGTCTTGCCCCGCTTTCGCCGGACTGCGCTCCTAGCGGGACACCGGCGTAGTTCGGAGCCAACGGGTGTTGTCGCGATGCTGATCATGCCGAGCCGACGGCAAGTCCTGACGGGGCTCGCTGCAGGCGCGGGCATCACCGCCGCCACCGGCGTCTATGCCCTCGACATCGAGCCGCTGCATCGGCTGGTGGTGACATCCTATGCGCCGACCCTGCCGCGGTGGGATCCGTCGCTGCAATTACGGGTGGCGGTCCTGGCGGATTTCCACATCTGCGAGCCGTTCATGCCGTTCGACCGGGTGGCGCAGATCGTCGAAGCGACCAACGCGCTCGAACCGGATCTGGTGCTTCTGCTCGGCGATTATCCGGCCGGGCGGATCGCGTGGCGCAAGCTGCCGCTCGATCAGTTCGCCCGGATGATGACCGAACTCAAGGCGCCCCTCGGCACGCACGCGATCCTCGGCAATCACGATTGGTGGGACGACCATACGGTCCAGAGGAACGGTCGCGGCGTGCCCGCGGTCAGGCGCTTGCTGGAGGCACAGGGTATCCCGGTTCTCGAGAATCGTGCGGTGCGCCTGGTGAAGGACGGCCGGCCGTTCTGGCTCGCCGGTCTCGGCGACCAACAGCCCTTCTTCGACGCGTGGAACACGTTCAGCTTGGCCGACCTGCCGCGAACGCTCGATCCGATCACCGATTCGGCACCCGTGATCCTGATGGCGCACGAGCCCGACATCTTCGTCGCCGTGCCCGACCGCGTCTCCCTGACCCTCGCCGGGCACACCCATGGCGGCCAGATTCGCCTGTTCGGCCACGCCCCCGCGATCCGCAAGGTGCAGGGACACGACTATTCCTACGGCCATGTCATCCAGGACGGCCGCCACATGATCGTCTCGGGCGGGTTCGGGATGAGCCGCATCCCGGTGCGGATGGGCGTCCCTCCCGAGATCGTCCTCCTCGAACTCGGCAAGACGGACGCGGTAACAGCCGCCAGCTGAGCGCGGGGCATTCGCGGGACCGCCGCTCGACTGTCAGACGATCGATGGATCGTCGAAGCACAATCCAGCCGCGCGCAAGTCATGCGATCGGAATTCTGTGGATCAGAGGATGAATTCCGGTGCCCGGAGGCTTTCGGCGGCAATTTGACACATCGAGATGTGCATGGGACCGTCCCGCATCGATTCGATCTGGGGACGTTCATGCCGATCCTGCTCGGCCTCATCGGTCTCATCGTTGCGGGACTGTTCTGGATCTTGCGGACGCACGGGACCGTCAAGGGTCTGCAGGAGGTCAACCGGGACACGAAGGGGCTCCAGCGCCGCGCCGTGTCCACCTTCGAGAACCTCGTCGGAACGCCGCTGCAGCGTGTCCGCGATCCCCGCTTGGCCGCGATCATCCTGATGATTCAGCTGGTCCGTACGGGCAGCCCCCTGACCGCCAGCGAGAAGACGCGGATCCTCGAATACATGGAGACGCCCCTGGGGGTGGAGCGGATCTCGGCGACCTTCGAGCGGGCCTGGGGCTACATGCAGGCGCGGGTTCCCTTCTCGCACGTCGCCGACGCGCTGGCTCCGCTGCTGCGCGACGCGCTGACACCGGCCGAGCGGGAGCAGTTGATCGCGATGCTGACCCAGGTGGCTGGCGCGCATTCTCCGCCGAGTGAGTTGCAGCGCGAGGGCATCGCCCGCCTGAAGCGACGGCTTCTCGCCGGCGCGGGGGCCGCTCTCGACACGCGGCGGGGCGAATCCGCCTGATCCGGACCATGGCGGGTCGGAGGCGCCGAAGCGCCGGTTGGCTCGCCTTTGCGCGCCGTCGCGCTACCTCGGGGGAATGCGCGCACTCTTCCCCCTGATCGTCTTCACACTTCTCGCGGCCGGCTCAGGAACGGCCCGGGCGCAATCCTGCGACACCTTGATCGACAAGGTGACCGGCGAGACTGCGGCCAAGACTACGGATCGCCGGAGCGACTATGCCAGCTTCACGGCCGGTGAGGACATGACCCTGACCCTCGCCTGCGGCGGACCGGACCACTCGTCGGTCGGCGCCCAATATCGGGGCGCCACTCCGCCGGATCGCTATTTCGACGTGTTCGGCAAGGCCGGCCACGCGGTGACGGGCATCGATGCCTCCGTCATCACGGAGGCCGCGCACCGGGCCCAGGCCACCGCGACCAAGCTGCGCCACAGCAATGTCGATCTCGGCGGCGCTCGGGTGACCTGTTCGGCCATGGTGTCGCCCGACAAGGGTCCGCTGACCCTGTGCGCGGTGATCGAGAACAGCGACCGCAGTTGAGAGGCCGGCGGAGCGTGCCGCCGGCCACCGCGCCCGTGTCAGAGCGGGATGTTGTCGTGCTTCTTCCAGGGTTGCTCCATCTTCTTGGTGCGGAGCATGCCGAGGGCCTTGGCGATCCGGCGGCGGGTCGAGTGCGGCATGATCACCTCGTCGATGTAGCCGCGCTCGGCCGCCACGAACGGTGACAGGAAGCGGTCCTCGTACTCGCCGGTGCGGGCCGCGATCTTCTCCGGGTCGCCGATCTCGCTGCGGAAGATGATCTCCACCGCGCCCTTCGCGCCCATTACGGCGATCTGGGCGGTCGGCCAAGCGTAGTTGACGTCCGCACCGACGTGCTTGGAGGCCATGACGTCGTAGGCGCCGCCGAAGGCCTTCCGGGTAATGATCGTCACCAGCGGCACGGTCGCCTGCGAATAGGCGAAGAGCAGCTTCGCGCCGTGCTTGATCAGGCCGCCGTATTCCTGGGCCGTGCCGGGCAGGAAGCCCGGCACGTCCACGAAGGTCACGATCGGGATATCGAAGGCGTCGCAGTAGCGCACGAACCGCGCGGCCTTCCGCGAGGCGTCCGAATCGAGGACGCCCGCAAGCACGAGCGGCTGGTTCGCCACGAAGCCGACGGTGCGCCCCTCGATCCGGCCGAAGCCGGTGATGATGTTGCGGGCGTAGGCGGACTGGATCTCGAAGAAGTCGCCCTCATCCACGACGCGGCGGATCAACTCGCCCATATCGTAGGGCTTGTTCGGATTGTCGGGGATCAGCGTATCGAGGGATGCATCGATGCGGCTGACGTCGTCGAAGCTCGTGATCTCCGGCACGCCGTCGGTGTTGTTGGCCGGCAGGAAGTCGAGGAGGCGGCGGATCTGCAGGATCGCCTCGACGTCGTTCTCGAACGAGCCGTCGGCGATGGACGACTTGGTGGTGTGGACCTTGGCGCCGCCGAGCTCCTCGGCCGTGACGACCTCGTTGGTGACGGTCTTCACCACGTCGGGGCCGGTCACGAACATGTAGCTCGTGTCGCGGACCATGAAGATGAAGTCGGTCATGGCCGGCGAATAGACGTCGCCGCCTGCACAGGGACCCATGATCACCGAGATCTGCGGGATCACGCCCGAAGCCATGACGTTGCGGCGGAACACCTCCCCGTAGCCGCCGAGCGCCGCGACGCCCTCCTGGATGCGGGCGCCGCCGGCGTCGAAGATGCCGATGATCGGGGCGCGCATCTTCAGCGCCATGTCCTGGACCTTCACGATCTTCTGGGCGTGCGCCTCCGACAGGGAGCCGCCGAACACCGTGAAGTCCTTGGAGAACAGGAAGACCGTGCGGCCGTTGATCGTGCCCCATCCGGTGACGACACCGTCGCCCGGGATCTTCTGCTTCTCCATGCCGAAATCGGTGGAGCGGTGCTGCACGAACATATCGAATTCCTCGAACGACCCGTGGTCGAGGAGGAGTTCGATCCGCTCGCGCGCCGTGAGCTTGCCGCGCTTGTGCTGCGCCTCGACGCGCTTCTCACCGCCGCCGAGCCGGGCCTGCGCCCGCCGCTCTTCGAGCTTGTCGAGGATATCCTTCATGGCTGTTCCCGCCCTTCCCCTGCCGCGACCTGCGACCCGGATCGGGCCGGGTCCAAGCTTATGCGTTCACCGATCGAGCGCCCTTAGCACGCGCATTTCGGGCGGCAAACCGACACGGTGGCCCGCGGGATCAGACCGTCTGGGGATGGGAGCGGGATGGTGGACGGTGCAGGGATCGAACCTGCGACCTTTCCCGTGTGAAGGGAACGCACTACCGCTGTGCTAACCGTCCGTACCGGCGTGCCGTTTCAACGCACGCGATCGAGCCGCTCGCCCTCGAGGGCGCCGCAACCCGGTGGCCGGCGTTCTAGAGCGCGGCGGCCCGGGACGTCAAGCGCGGCCGACGATCTTTGCCGCACGGAGACGGGCCGGCGAAGCGCCTCCGCGTCCCGGATTGCCGAGTCCGGGTTCGGCCGTCGCCGGCGGCAGGCGCGCCACTACGGGCGCCGGCGAGGTTGACAAGGCCCGCGGCCCGGTGCGCTGTGGGGCCATGCACGATGGGCCAGCGGGCGCGAGACAGGGCAGCGACGTGACGGCGGCCTGCGCGACGGGGCCTGATCGGCCGCGCGTGGCGATCACCTACTGCACCCAGTGCAACTGGCTGCTGCGGGCAGCCTGGATGGCGCAGGAGCTCCTCTCAACCTTTCGCGACGATCTCGGCGAGGTCGCCCTCGTCCCAGCCTCGGGGGGCCTGTTCCGCATCACGCTGGGCGATGCGCTCCTCTGGGAACGGGTGCGGGACGGCGGCTTCCCGGACGTGAAGACCCTGAAGCAACGCGTGCGCGACCACCTCGACCCGGCGCGCGATCTCGGCCATATCGACCGATGATGAGGCGAGGGAACGGCAAGGCGCCTGCGGGGCACTGCGGGCCGGGGACGGACCCCGCTTGAGTCCGGATCACCAAGCCGAGGGGGCGGGCGTCCCGGCGGTCATCCCCGCGCGCCGGTCGTGGCTGTCGCGGCGGCTGCATCGCTTCGGGCGGAACGGCTTCTCGACGCAGGTCTACCTGATCGCGCTGGTGATCGCGCTGATCGGCCCGGGCCTGCTGTTCACCAGCATCCTGCTGATGCGCTACGCCTCTGCCGAGCGGGCGCGCTTCGAGCAGGACGCCCGCGAGAACGTGCGCGGCATCGGCCTGTCCCTCGACCGCGACACCGCCGGTCTGGTCTCGGTGCTCCAGACGCTGGCCACCTCGCCGCGGATCCGGCAGGGCGATTTCGAGGCGTTCGACGCCCAAGCGCGTCTGGTGCGCGAATCGATCGATCTGGACGTCCTGCTGCGCCGGCCCAACGGTCAGGAGGTGGTGAACACCGGCGTTCCCCGTGGGGCGCCGATGCCGATCGTCGCGTTCCCCTTCGATCAGGACCTCGCCCGGGGCACGCAACGGGCGATGGTAAGCGGCTACGTGCCGGGTCCGATGCCGGGCGAGGCGACCTACGCGGTGGGCGTGCCGGTGATGATCGACGGCGAGGTCGGCTACATCCTGAGCTTCACGGTGCCCCTGTCGCGCCTCCAAGGCATCCTGTCCCGTGAGGTCGTCCCGGGCTGGACCACCGGCATCAGCGACCGGGCCGGCATCGTTCTCGCCCGGCTGCCGGATCCCGAGGCGGTGGTCGGCAAGCCGCGCCTTGCCAGCCTTCGACAGGTGCAGTCGGCGACGCCCGGCGTCTGGGACGGCCAGGACCGCCAGCACAAGCCGGTGGTGGTGATCGAAGCGCGCTCGCGGCTCACCGGCTGGATGGTCGCCACCAGCATCCCGCAGACTGTCGTCGATGCGCGGGTGCGGCGCTGGATCTGGGCGTTCGCCGGTTTCGGCCTGCTGGTCCTCGCCACGTCGTCACTCCTGGCGGTGAATCTGTGGTCGCGGGTCTCGCGCCCCCTCCGGTTGCTGGCCGCCTCCGGGCCGGCCCTGGCCCGGGGCGAGGCGATCCCGCGGGTGTCCTCACCGGTGCACGAGATCCAGCGACTCGCCGTCGTGCTGTCCGAGGCCTCGCTCCGGCTGCGGACTCGGGAAGAGGAGCGCGACCGGGCGCTGGCGGAGACCAAGCGCGGCCTGAGCGCCCTGAGCGAGAGCGAGGCGCGCTTCCGGCACATGGCCGATTCGGCGCCGGCCCTGATCTGGATGACCGACGAGACCGGGGCGGTCAGCTTCGCCAATCTTCATTTCGAGCACCTGTTCGGGCTGCCGGCCAACCAGTTCAACGACGATGGCTGGCACCAGATCGTCCATCCCGATGATCTGGACGGCTTCCGGACCGCCTTCGCGGAGGCCTTCGAGGCCCGGATCCCGTTCCGCACGGAGGCCCGGGTGATCGACCGGACGGGGGCGGTGCGCTGGCTCCAGTGCGAGGGTGTCCCGCGGCTGGACGACGGACAGAATTTCCTGGGCTACACCGGCTGCAACATCGATATCACCGACACGAAGAATGCCGAGGAGCACCTGCTGCTCCTGATCCACGAGTTGAACCACCGGGTGAAGAACACCCTGGCGACGGTCCAGTCGATCGCCGCCCAGTCGCTGCGCGGGCTGGAGGGCGCGGAGGCCGATGCGGCACGCGCCGCCTTCGAGGCGCGCCTCCTGGCCCTGGCGCGGGTCCACGATGTCCTCACGCGGGAGAGCTGGGAGGGCGCGGAACTCTCCGCGGTCGTGGCGGACGCGATCCGGCCTCTGGAGGCCGGCGCCGGCCGGGACTCGCGGTTCCATGTCGTGGGACCGGCCCTGCGTCTGCCGCCACGGCTCGCGCTGTCCATCGCCATGGCCCTGCACGAACTCGGTACGAACGCCGTGAAGTACGGCGCGCTCTCCGCGGAGGGCGGCGTGGTCGAGATCTCGTGGACCGTCCGGCGCGCGGAGGACATGCAGCTGTCGCTGCGGTGGTCCGAGCGCGGCGGCCCGCCGGTGAAGAAGCCGACGCGGACCGGCTTCGGCTCGCGTCTGATCGAGCGCAGCCTCGCCCGGGAACTCGCCGGCGAGGTCGTCCTCAGCTACGAGCCGACCGGCGTGGTCTGCACCATCGACGCCCCGGTGCCGCCGCCGGGCCTACTCGAGCGCAAGGGCGTCGCCGCACCGACACGGATCGCACCGTTGCCGCTCGCGGGTTAGGGGTTTCGAGGCGCCCGTCCGTACGCGTGGGGACGGCCGCCTCCGTCAGTGATAGGGATCGGCCGCGTCGCGCAGGCCGTCGCCCATGAAATTGAAGGCCAACACCGTCACCAGCACGGGCAGGACCGGCAGGAGCAGCCAAGGGTAGAGCTGCACCGCCGCAAGATTCTGCGCCTCGTTGAGCAGCACGCCCCAGCTGGTCACCGGAGGTCTCAGGCCCAGGCCGAGGAACGACAGGGCGGTCTCGCCGAGGATCATGGTCGGGATCGACAGGGTCGCCGAGGCGATCAGGTGGCTCATGAAGTTCGGGATCAGGTGCCGGCCGATCACCCGGGCCGGCGAGGCGCCCATGAGTTCGGCGGCCTGGACGAAATCCTCCTCGCGCAGCGCCAGCAGCTTGCCGCGCACCGCCCGGGCCAGCCCGGGCCAGTCGAGCAGCCCGAGAATCACCGTGATCCCGAAGAAGATCAGCAGCGGGCTCCAGTTCGGCGGCAGGGCCGCCGACAGGGCGAGCCAGAGCGGCAGCTCGGGCAGGGACCGGACCACCTCGATCAGCCGCTGCACCCCGGCATCGACCACGCCGCCGAAATAGCCCGCGATACCGCCGAAGAAGAGCCCGAGGGTGAAGGAGATCGCCACGCCGACAAGGCCGATGGTGAGGGAGATCCGGGCCCCGTAGACCATGCGGGAGAACAGGTCGCGCCCGAGCTTGTCGGTTCCGAGGAGGAACAGCGTGCCGTTCTCCGGCGGGCAGACGAGGTGCCAGTCGGTGTGGACGAGCCCGAGCCAATCGTAGCTGTCGCCCCGGCAGAAGAACCGCAACGGCTGCGGCGCGGACGCGTCGACCTTGTAGTCCCGGCGGAACGTGTCGAGGTCGAGATGGGCCCGGTAGGGATAGACGAACGGGCCGACGAAGCGGTCCGCATGGAACAGGTGAACGCCCTGGGGCGGCGCATAGAGGTAGTCGCCGTTGCGGCGGGCCTGGCCGTAGGGTGCCAGCTGCTCGACGAAGGGCACGATCGCGTAGAGGGCGAGCAGGATCAGGGCCGAGGCCACGGCCAGACGATGGCGCAGGAACTTACGCAGGATCAGCCGCCAGGCGGACGCCGTCGCGACCGGGCTCTCGGCCCTGGCCTCAGGCTCGAAGGGGGCCGGATCGACGAAATGTCCCGATGCGGGGAGCGCGTCGTTCATGGCGGGCCGGTTCATCGCAGGCCCATGCGGATGCGCGGATCGAGCCAGACCAGGATCAGGTCCGAGATCAGCATGCCGACGAGGGTCAAGGCCGCGACGAACATCAGGAGGAAGCCGGCCATGAACTGATCCTGACTGCGCAGGGCTTCGAGGAGCAGCGGCCCGACGGTCGGCAGGCTGAGCACCAGAGAGACCAGAACCGAACCCGAGACGAGGTGCGGCAGCAGGTTGCCGATATCCGCCACGAACGGGTTCAGCGACATCCGGAACGGATACTTCAGCAACGCCTGCAGGGGCGGCAGGCCCTTGGCACGGGCCGTGACCGTGTAGGGCTTGGCCAGTTCGTCCAACAGGTTGGCACGCATCCGCCGGATCATGGCCGCCGTACCGCCGAGTCCGATCACCAGGGTCGGCACGATGAGATGCGCCAGGAGCGAGCGGACCTTCTCCCAGGTCCAGGGCTGGTTGGTGAGGGCCGAATCGTAGAGGCCGCCGATCGACAGCCCGAACCAGCGGTTGGCGTAGAAGAGCAGGATCAGCGCCAGCAGGAAGCCCGGGACCGCGAGGCCGACATAGCCCAGCAGGGTCACGACGGCGTCGCCGACCGTGTTCCGGTGCGTCGCCGAGTAGATCGCCGCCGGGATCGCGACGAGGTGGACGAACACCACGGCCGTCAGATTGATCAGCAGGGTCAGCCACAGGGCGTCGCCGACGACATCCGCCACCGGCTTGTCGTACTCGAACGACCAGCCCCAATCGCCCTGGAGCAGGCCCGAGAACCCCACCGAGCCGGGCATCACCCCGATCCACATCAGGTATTGCTGCCAGACCGGGCGGTCGAGCCCGTATTGCTGGATCAGCAACTCCGCCTTCGCCACGGAGCTGGCATCGCCGGTGGCGCGCAGCTCCATGATCCGGTTGGACAGGTAGTCGCCGGGCGGCAGCTTGATGATGATGAAGACGAGCGCCGAAATGACCAGCAGCGTCACCGCCATGGTGACGATCCGGCGAAGGATCTGACGGATCACCGGACCTCCGCGCGGGTGTCGGCGCCTGTCTCCCAGAACAACTCGTCGAGGCGCTGCACGCCGATCATTGCAGTGGGTTCCCAGGAATAGAGGGCGCGCTTCGGAAGGTTGATCAGACGATCCGCGCCGACAACGGGCTGGAGCGCCCCCGCCACCGTGCCGATCACCCAGGTGTTGCGCGCGTGATTCGTCAGCATCTCGCGCCAGATCGCGGCCTGCTTGGCGGCGTCGTCGGTGTCGCGCCACTGGCGGTCGAGGTCGAGCAGTCGCTGGACCTCCGGAACGTCGCAGGGCTCGCCGCTCTTGCCGCGGCTCTCGACGTTCATGCTCCAGAGGGGCCAGGAATAGTGCTCCGGCTGGGCAGGGCTCAGCTCGGTCGGCGGCATGATCGCGGTCGGCACCGCGAGGTCGAGCCCCTGGGCGGCCACCATGATGGTCATGCCGCCGATGGAGCGCCGATGCAGGTTGGTGCGCTCCTGCGGCTTGGTGATCAGCCGGATGCCGACCTCGCGCCAGAACTCCGTGATGAGGAGCAGCGCGTCCAGCACCATCTCGGCCTCGCCGTCGCTCTCCACCACGATCTCCAGCGGCCGCCCACCGGGCAGCAGCCGCGTGCCCGCGCCGTCGCGTCCGGTCAGACCGAGTTCATCGAGGAGCTTCGCCGCCTGCGCCGGATCGTAGGCGGCGTTCAGCGTCCGCATCTCCGGCTCGAAGAGGGCGCTGTCCGAGAGGATCGTGTCGTTCCCCTCGGTGCCCAGTCCGAACAGCAGCGTGTTGTTCAGGGTCCGGCGATCGATGGCGAGCGACAGGGCGTGCCGGTAGCGCACGTCGCGGTTGAGCTGCCGCCAGGCCGGATCCGTCGTGGTGAGATTCGGGTAGAGGGCGATCTCCGATCCCCGGGCCACGGGCCACAAGTTGGTGCGGTACCGATGGGCCGCCTCACCCTCCTTGAGGCTCGGGATATCGGGCATCGTCAGGCCGCGAAACATCAGGTCGGCCTCGCCGGCGTTGGTCTTGGCGACCAGGAGGCCCTGCGAAGCCACATCCATCACGATGGTGTCGACATAGGGCAGTTGCGTGCCGGCCGTGTCGACCCGGTGGTAGCTGCGGTTGCGCTCGAAGCGGAACCGGGTGGCCGGCGAGCGGGTCCGCGGCACCCAGCCCTGCAGGGTCGGACACTCCGGATTGTTGAGCTCGTAATTGTCGTCGAGGCGGTTGTGCAGCGCCGCCCAGCTGCGGAGCTTGAGCGCCTTGGCCTTCGCGTCGGCCGCCTCCTTGCCGATGTAGCGGGCATGATACGGTTTCAGGTAGTGCGCCGGCCGGTAGATCAGCGGGTCCCGCGGCGCCGCCAGGGCGGGCAGGAACATCGGGTTCGGCCGGTCCCAGCTGTAGCGGACCGTGACCGGGTCGAGGAATTCCACCTGCGGCAGCTTGCCGTCGACCCGGAAGAAGGCCGGCGGCCCATCGGGATTCAGCGCCTTCTCGTTGGCGACGTCCTCCCAGTAATAGCGGAAATCCTCCGTGGTGAACGGATGGCCGTCCGACCAGCGGTGGCCCTGGCGGAGCGTGAAGGTGAAGCGCCCGCCCTCGACATCGACACGTTCCAGCACGTCGGGCCGCAGGTTCAGCTCGGCATCGTAACCGACCAAGCGGGTATAGCCGTAGACCGACAGGTAGCGGACATCCCGGGCCTTCGCGATGAGGGTCCGGATCGTGCCGCCTGCCGTCCCGAGACGGCGGCCATGGGCAGCGAGGTCGGCGACGGCGGGCTTGGTCGGCGGACCGAGCGCATCCGTCGGCGGCGTCTCTGCGAAGGCCCATGACGGCGCGCGCGACCAGCTCAATGTGGCGCCCAGGCCGACGAGGAGGGCGCGGCGGGAGACCGTGCCGTCCCGCCTGCCGCGGCGCGGGAGGGAGGCGGAAGAATCGTCCCGGAAATCCCCGGCGCTCATGGGCTGCCCCGAAGCGTCACCGAGGTCAGCCGCGCCGGCGAGTAGCCCGTGGCCCGGTGCAGGTCATCGAAGGCATGCGACCGCACGATCAGGTCTGCAGCCTGCCGGAGAAGAGAATCGTCGGCCGGCTGCTCGAAGTGTCGGCCGTTCCGGGTCCAGCGGATCGGCTCCGGGCTGCGTTCGGGGCCGGTGATCATCGCGATGGTCGGATGCGCAGGTCCGCCATGGGCGTGGATCCGGTGTCCGGCGGCATCGTCGTCGAAGAGCAGACGGGTCAGGCCCCGGGCCTGCGCCTCGACGACCCGCCGCCCCTGGGCGACGTGGTCGTCGAAGAACGCCACCGTCCGCGCCGGGTCCAGCATGGACCAGTCGGCTTTCGACCAGTCGGCGGTGCTGTAGCGCGCCTGCCGGTCGCGGTACTGGAGGCCCGACAGGTCGGGATCGTGGCAGAAGATCTGTGCCTGCGGGCGGGCCTGCCGGATGACCCAGGTGGTGAGGCCGCGAAACACGCCGGATTCGATCACGAAATCCGGCTTCAGCGCCCGCATCGCGATATAGAGCTGCAACGCGCCGTTGAAGCCGCTGCCGCCCCGGCGCTGGCGGACGGGCGCGGTGGGGATCAGCGCCCAGAACGCCTGGACCTGTTCGAGGACGTCGCCATCCGGAACCAGGCCGGCGGCGGCGAGATCCCGTTCCAGGATGGCGGCGGCCGATTCGAGCAGCGTCGCCACCTCGCGCGGTGACGTCGGCCGGTGGCTCCAGTCGGGGGCCGCCGGGACGAGGTCGTAGCCCAGGCGGTCGAAGAGCGGCGACAGCACCTTGCGGCGCAGGCGCTCCAGCATCACGGGTGGCCGGGCCTGCATCACGCGGCCTCGACCGCGTGGGCGGCGCCGAAGCGCACCCGGTGGCCGATCTCGACCGCGCGCATCGCCCCGGCCTCGTCGGGGGCCAGGCGAAAAGGCTCCTCCCAGCGCATCGGATCGTTCTGGTCGCCCGCGACCGCCGCGAAATCGAGCGGATGGTCGAGGCTCGGATCCGGCACGGCCGCGAGCAGCGCCTGCGTATAGGGATGCACCGGACGGCGGAACAGGGCGGCGCGGGGCGCCTCCTCGACGATGCGCCCCCGGCACATCACGCTGATGGTATCAGCCATGTAGTCGATCACTGCCAGATTGTGGGAGACGATGAGGTAGGAGAGCCCCAGCGCCGCCTGGAGATCCTTGAGCAGGTTCAGGATCTGGGCCTGGACCGAGACGTCGAGGGCCGAGACCGGCTCGTCGAGCACCAGCAGCCGCGGCTTCGGGGCGAGGGCCCGGGCGATGCCGATGCGCTGCCGCTGGCCGCCCGAGAAGGCGTGCGGGTAGCGGCCGAGACCGCTCGACTCCAGACCGACCATCGCCATCAGGGCACGACAGCGCTCCCGTCGCTCTCCTGCCGGGACGCCGTGGATCTCCATCGGCTCGGACAGGATCTGGCGCACGGTCATGCGCGGATCCAGGGACGCGTAGGGGTCCTGGAACACGAATTGGACCGTGCGGCGATAGGCGAACAACGCATCGCCGCTCAAAGCGTGGACGTCCCGGGGGCCGCTGCCGTCGTCGAACAGGATCCGCCCGGCATCAGGCCGCAGCGCCCGCATGATCATCTTCGAGACGGTGGTTTTGCCCGATCCGGACTCGCCGACGAGCCCGAGCGTCTGGCCGCCCGCGAGGCTGAGCGCGACGTCCGAGACCGCATGGACGGTCCGCGGCTTCTGCCACATCCGTCCCGCGCGCAGGGTGAAGCTCTTGCTGACGCCCTCGACCTGGAGGAGCGGCCCCGCCAGCGGCGCGGGCTTCTGCCCGGGCGGTATCTCGGCCCGCGCGGGGCGGATCGGCGTCAGGCGCTCGCCGGGTTGCATGTCGAAGCGGGGCACCGCGTGAAGGAGCGCGCGGAGATAGGCATGGCCCGGCGTCCGCATCACCGTGTCGCGCGGGCCCGCCTCCACGAGGCGGCCGCGATACAGGACCGCCACGTCGTGGGCGATGTTGGCCACCACGCCGAGATCGTGCGTGATCAGCAGGATCGCCATCCCGGTCTCCTCCTGGAGCCGGGCGAGCAGGGCGAGGATCTGGGCCTGCGTTGTGACATCGAGCGCGGTGGTCGGCTCGTCGGCCACCAGCAGGGCGGGCTTCAGGATGAGCGCCATGGCGATCATGGCCCGCTGGCGTAGGCCCCCGGACAGCTCGAACGGATAGGTCCGCAGGGCGCGGTGCGGATCGGGGAAGCCGACCCGGGCCAGCGCCTCCTCGGTTCGGGCATCCGCCTCCTTGCGGTCGGCACCGGTATGGATCCGCAGGGCCTCGCCAATCTGATCGCCCACCGTGTGGAGCGGAGACAGGCAGGTCATCGGCTCCTGGAAGATCATCGCGATCCGCTGGCCGCGGATCGCCCGCATCGCCTCGCTGTCGGCGGGGAGGCGCGCGATGTCGGTCTCCGTTTCGCCATCCCGAAACAGGATCCGGCCACGGGTGATGGCGGCGGCCGGGGGCAGAATCCGGAGGATCGCCTGGGCGGTCACCGATTTGCCCGAGCCGGACTCCCCGACGAGAGCAAGGGTCCGGCCGCGGTGAACGTCGAGGGACAGGCCGTGCAGCGCCTCGAACGGGCCGCTCTCCGTGCGGAACGCGACCGCGAGGTCGCGGATGGACAATAGCGGGCTCAACCCGTCCTCGCGATCTGTGAGACCCGAGACTTAGACGCCTTGGGGCCCATGTCCATCGCGGCGACGCCGAAGTGCTCGCGAAGATCCAGCAGCTGTATCGCCGGGTGCCGGACGAGGTGCGCGATCAGCGCCGCGACGAAGCTCCAGAGGGCGTCGTCATGGACGCGATGGTGGGTCAGCAGACCGACCGGCTGCTCCGGCGCACGGAGGATGGCGTCGGCGACGCCGGTCAGCAGCGCCTCCGGATCGCGCAGGGACCGGGTGCCCCGCCAGTCGATCGGGTCGAGCGTGGCGTCGAGCCGGCGCAGACCCGGAACCGGTGGGCCGGGTACGGCCGAGAGGCCGCAATAGCCGAGATCAGGCAGGGCGGCGGCGAGATCCGGCGCGAGGCGGTTCCAGGGTGGGACGAAGACCGGCAGCACCGTGGCCTCCGCCAGCCGCGCGCGGGCGATCCGCAAGCCGGCCGCGGCCTCCGCGATCCGGATATCGAGGGGCCGGTGCGCACCGAACTCCGCCGGCTTCTCGCCGGGGCGCGCATGGTTGCTGTGGGCGAGGCCATGAATGGCGACCCTCACGCCTGGAGCCGTTTCAAGGCGCCGTTGGAGCGACGGCTCGATCCCGGACGGAATCGCCGCGAGGAGCAGCGGGATGCCATGCGCCTCCGCAAGCCCCACGAGCCGATCGAGCTTCGGGCTCGCCGCGATCGCATCGTCGTCGCGCCAGAACAGCGGAACACGCCCGCCGCGGGCGGCCACGGAATCCAGGGCGCGATCGATGACCGCGAAGGCCGGATCCGTCGCGGGAACGGATCCGCGCCGCGCCGGACCGACGCCGTGCAGGCTCTCGACCAGTTCCACCGTGCGCCGGGCGCCGGCGATGTCGATGCCGTGCGGACCGGGGACGGGTGCAGCCGCCTGGGCCTCGACGGCCTGGACCAGGGTTTGGGCCGTCAACTCCGATTCCGGCAGCACACGGGCGAGACCGCGGGCGGCGAGGCACGCGGCGCGCAGGCGTTGCTCGGTCTCGACGCCGGCCTCGAACGGCACCAGCACGGCGGGCGTGCCCGTGGCGAGGAGATCGATGGCCGTGTTGTAGCCGCACTGGCTCACAGAGACGGCAGCCCCGGCCAGGAGGGCGCGGTAGTCAGGCCGGGCACGGCCGAGGACGCCCGGAGGAAGATCGCGGCCGATCCCGGACAGCGCCGCCTCGGGCACACCGTGGCCGGCGAGGATCCGCCAGCCGAGATCCGGCCGTTGCCGGGCCGCCTCGGCGGCAGCGCCGAGCAGAACCAGCCCGGCCGGCCCGGATCCGGCGGCGACCAGCACGCCGGCGCGACGGGTTGCCGGCAAAGCGACCGTGCCCTCGTCCACGTAGCCGGTGTACCGGACTTTCGCGGCGGTGGCCGCATCGACGGGCCAGGAGGTATCGAGGGGCACGAGAGCCGGATCGCCGTGTACCAGAACGGCGTCGTAGAGGTCCGCCACGCGTGCATGCGCCTCGGCGATGCGCGCGGGCTTCGTCGAGGCGACGAGAATGTCGCGGACGGATGCGAGGACGAGCGGGCGCGGCCGACCTGCACGAGCGGCATCCACCAGAGCCAGGAACTCGTGTGCCAGGGCGCGCCGGCCGAAGGGGAACAGCTCGGTGATGACGGCATCCGGTGCGAAGGCCGTCACGGTCTCGGTCATCAGGGCGCTGCGGCGTGCCAGCAGCGGCGGCTCGGCCGGACGGCCGTCGGGCTCCAGCAGCGTCGAGAACTCCGTGCCGGCGATCCGGAGCGGCGGCAGCTGAACGAGGCGCAGGCCGTCGCGGCGGACCATCGGCGCCGGAACGCCGCCCGAGATCAGCAGTGTCTCGTGACCGGCCGCCGCGAAGGCGCGGGCGAGGGCGGCGGCGCGGGTGAGATG
Organism: Methylobacterium sp. 092160098-2; assembly: GCF_028920805.1. NCBI lineage: Bacteria > Pseudomonadati > Pseudomonadota > Alphaproteobacteria > Hyphomicrobiales > Methylobacteriaceae > Methylobacterium > Methylobacterium sp. 092160098-2. The sequence continues at coordinate 3,870,853 of NZ_JAQPZJ010000001.1, forward strand.
CCCCGCGCCCAAGAGATGCGTGACCGCGATCAGGACGCGCACGCGGGCAGCTCCGATTCGTGTGCGGCCACGTCCGACGACAGACCCGCAGAGGCACGCAGCCGGCCGGCGATCAGCGCGATCGCGGCCTCCTCGGAGAAGTCTCGCACAAGCCGCGCCCGGGCGGCCTCGCCCAGCCTCCGGCGGAGGCCCGGATCGTCGGCGAGACGGATCAGCGCCGCCGCCAGCACCGCCGGGTCGCCCGGCGGGACCAGGACCCCGTGCGTGCCATCGGTGATGAATTCCGGCGTGCCGGCGAATGCGGTCGCCAGAATCGGCAACGCTTGGCTTGCCGCCTCCATCAGCACGTTCGGCAATCCATCGCGGTCGCCGCCCGGGGCCGGCTTCGTCGGCAGGACGAACAGGTCGGCCGCGCGCATGGCCTCGATCACCGCAGGCTGCGCCAGGGCGCCCCGGAAGCGGATCCGCTCAGCGAGGCCACAGGTGCCAACCCGCGCCTCCAGGGCAGCGCGCAGCTCTCCGCCGCCGATCAGGTCGAGCTGCCAATGCAGGCCTGGGGGCAGGGTGGCCAGGGCGTCGATCAGATCGTCGTGTCCCTTCTTGGCGACGAGCCGTCCGACGCAGAGGAGCCGGAGCGGCCGGGCCGGATCCGTGCCGTCGCGCGTTTCATGCGGCGGCGGGATCGGAAAGCGGCTGAGGTCGAGCCCGTGGTAGGCGAGCAGCGTCCGGCCGGGCGCGAGCGCGTCCAGCCGTGCAAGCCCGTCGCGGGTACAGGTCACACCCCAAGCGGCGTCGCGCAGCTTCTCGGTCAGCTCCCAGTCCGGCGTCGTCCAGATATCCTTGGCATGCGCCGAGAAGCTCCACCGGCGCGCGGTGAGCAGCGCGGCGTAGCGGGCGACGCTGGCCGGCGTATGCAGAAAATGCACGTGGATATGGGCGATGTCGGCCGGCAGTTCCCGGGCGAGGACCAGGGCCTGCCCGAGGCGGCGCAGCCGCGACGCCGTCGGGTCGCGCCGGAAGTCGCGGGCGAACAGCGCGAGAAGCGCCGGGAGGTTCCGCCGCCGGAACGCCGCACCGAGTCCGCGGAGCACACGCAGCGGCGCATCGCGCAGATATTCGGGCAGGTAGGCGGCCTCGGCTCGGATCTGCCCGTGCATCGGATGGCGCGCCCGGTCGGTCGGGCGGCGCAGGGACCAGATCTCCAGGGACAGACCGCGCCGCTCCAAGGCGAGCAGCTCCTGCGCGATGAAGGTCTCGGAGAGCCGCGGATAGCCCTTCAGCACCACGGCGACCCGTTTGGCGCTCACGAATAGGCCTGCAGGCACGGGCGGGTCTCTTCGTCCGCGCTGCCGCGCGCCGTCAGCGCCCGCACGCGGCGGGCCACCGCGTCGAGGCCGTCGAGCAGACCCGGCACCAGCACCCGCGACGGCGGATCCTGCTCCGGCAGGTCGCGGAGCGCGGCCGCCATGCGCCCGGGCGTCCGGCCCTCGGCCTCCATCAGGACCCGCGCGAGGCCGAGCCGCTCGGCCGCGAGCGCCCGGATCGCCTGCTCCCGCCGCGGCTCGGTCCGGGGCACGAGGATTGCGCGACGGTCGAAGGACAGAATCTCGCAGAAGGTGTTGTAGCCCCCCATGGCGACGATGCCGGCGGCCTTGCGCAACAGGAACTCGATCTCGCTATCGAAGGTGATCGCGGCGATTCTTCCGCCGAGCGCGCGGATGCGCGCCGCGAAACCGTCGCGGGTGGCGGTATCGAGGAAAGGACCGAAGGCAATCAGGGCGGGCAAAGGGATCGCCGGATCGGCCTCGTAGGCGGCAATCACCCAGTCGATCAGGGCGGCACCATCGCCGCCGCCGCCCGGCGTGACCAGAATGAACGGGCCGTCGGCGATGGCCGGCTCCTTGCGGCCGGCGCGGCGCTCCGGGAGGTCCCGGCGCAGATAGCCGGTATAGATCAGGCGCGCGTCGATGCGCGCGGCGATCTCGGGATCCATCGGCAGCGCCGCGAGGGGCTGATGGATGCGGCTCAGCCCATAGACCCAGATCTCGTCGTAGAACTGCACCATCGTCTCGATCGCCCCCTTGCGCTCCCATTCGGGCACGAGACGATCGGCGTCGTCGAGGACGTCGCGCAGTCCGAGGACCAGGCGGATGTCGCGGTCGGCGGCGCCTTCCAGCACCGGCAGCAACTCGCCGTGGAATCCGGCCGGTTCCTTGTCGACGATGATCAGGTCGGGGCGGAAGGTTCCGCAGGCCTGGGCGATGATCGCCGACCGCTGCTCGACCGTGCGGGCGAGGGGGGTCGCCGCGTCGAGGCTGGCATAATTGCCATCCGCGAACTTGGTCACCGGCGGCAGCCGGACGGTCCGGACGCCCGGCGCAAAGGCGAAGCGATCAACCACCGGCGAGCCCGAGACGATCATCGCTTGAGCGCCGCGGTTGCACGCCACGATCGCGTTGGCGATCGCCCGCGAGCGGCGCAGATGCCCCAGCCCGAAGGTGTCGTGGCTGTAAATCAGGACGCGCGGGGCCGAAGACGCCTCGTCCAGTCGCATCAAGGTGACCGCCCCGGTTGACGGCGCAAGGATCGCAGCCGCCGCCCTCTCGCACAAGCCGGGCCGGGCCGCAAACAGCGCTGTTAACGGGCTTCAAACCGCGGGAACCTAAGCTTCCGCCAAGTCCGGATACCGAAATCGCCCGATGCCTGCGCCTTCCCAGTCCCGCGCGCCGGGCCCCGCGACCGCACGCCTGCCTGCCTTATGGGCCGACCTCGCGGATCTCGTGAGCAGCGACGCCCGGCTGTCCGCCTTTGCCATGCGCGCGGCCCGTGTGCTGGTCCCGTTCGGCCTCGCCCTGGTCCTGCTGGTCTATGGGACCGGCCCGGAGCCGCGGCGGAACTGGTACGGCGATCCGCTCGGAAACGATTTCGCTCAGGTCTGGACGGCGGGCCGTTCCGCTCTGGAGGGCCGGGGCGGCGAGCCCTACGATCTGCCGGTGCATCTGGCGAACATGAAGGCCGCCTTCGGGCAGGATTGCCGCTTCGCCTGGCACTACCCGCCGGTGTTCCTCCTGCCGGCGGCCGCCATGGCGCTCATGGAACCGCAGCCGGCCTATCTGCTCTGGATTGCACTCTCGGTCGCCCTGTTCGCGCTGACGATGCGCGTGGCAGCCGGCCGGATGGATGTGGCTTTCGTCGCGCTCGCGCATCCCTTGGTGCTGAGCAACCTCGCCTACGGCCAGAACGCTCTGTTCACGGCGTCGCTTCTGACCCTCGGCGCGGTGCTCGTGGACCGGCGCCCCTGGCTGGCCGGGCTCTGCTTCGGCCTGCTGGCCTACAAGCCGCATTTCGCGGCGCTGGCGCCCGTGCTCCTGCTGGCGACCGGGCGGCGGGATTGTCTGGCGGCCTGCCTCGCCACGGTGCTGGTCCTCTGCCTCGCATCGCTGGCCCTCTTCGGCACAGCGCCCTGGAGCGGCTTCTTCGGCACGCTCGGAGACACGAATCGGATCATTCTGCAGAACGCCGCCGCGGGCCTCGACCTCAATGCCAGCGCGTTCGGGGCCGTGCGCTTGGTCGGCGGCGCGATGGCCACAGCGTGGATCGCGCAGGTGCTCGTCGCCGCACTGGCCCTCGGGGTGGCCTGCCGCGCCTGGTGCCGCCCCACCGACGCGGCGCTGCACGCGGCGGCGCTCGTCGCCGCCGCGCCGATACTGTCGCCGTACCTGCCGGTCTACGATCTGGCGCCCGTCGTCCCGGCCACGCTCCTGCTGGCCCTCGCCGCGCACCGGGCGGGCGGATTGCGACCGCACGAACGCGTCCTGATCTGCTGTGCGCCGCTCTTCGCGGTCACGCGGGAGGTGGCGGGGCTGACCGGCTTTCCCCTCGGATTCGTGCTGAGCGTCGCAACGCTCGCCTGCATCGCCCACCGCATCCGGCCCTGGACGGTCTTCGAAGGTCGGCACCGAACCGGGAGGGGCGGCGTCGACATCCAGGCCCTCACGGGGCCATCGGCCGAGGAATCCGGAAGGGCAGCATGAGCCGCACCAGCGGGTTGCGGAACCGGTCGAGCGACAGGCTCTCGTGCATGGCCCGCACCGGCTCGCCGCCCAGCGTCGAGGCGAGGAGCGAGCGGGCGTAGAACGGCGTATCCTCGTAGGTCGCGAGCACCCGCGACCGCCCGTCATCGCTGCGGGTCTCGCGCGGCATCCGCCAGAACCCGGTCGCCGGCAGCGACGCCGCGGGCGGCGGCCGTATCTCGCGGCGGCTGCCGTCGGCGGAGAACCGGAGCGACAGATTCTGTCCGCCGCCGTCGCGATGGTGGACGTCGTACAGGATCGCGGCGCCGTCCGGCAGGTCCGCCCGGCACCACGTCCACCGGGAGAAGGCAGCCTCCAGCGGTTCGTCGCCGTCATTCGTGTCGAAGTAGCCTCCGCCGCTCCAGCGCAGATCCGGCTGGTCGAAATCCACCTCGACCCGGGAGGACGGCGCCATCGGCCACCAGCGGTGGCGGCCCGCCCTGTCGAGATGGAACGGACCCGCCGTGAAACCGCGCGGCTCGAGACGGACGGTGCCGCGGAGTCGATGGGGCAGCGGCGCCCCGCGCTCGTCGATGCGAACGGTCAGCGCCGTGCCATCCCAGTGCATCGCGCTCGGGCCGATGGCGATGTGGTCGGGGCCGCGCGACAGGCTGGCAGCGCGCCGCTCGGTCATCGCGAAGCGGCCGCGATCGCCGTAGAGGACCACGTTCATGGCGCAATGGGCGAAGGGGTCCTTCTCGGCGCTCCACGCGTAGTAGGGCGAGAACACGCTTCCGATGAACGCGATGATCGTGAGGCCGTGACGGCCATCGTCGCTCACCGCATCGACGTACCACCACGCGTAGCCGCCCCGCGCGACCGGGCCATCGAATCGCGGTCCTCCAGGATCGCCGCCGCTGCCAGCCGACCCGATTGCGCGGCCATCGGCACGCCCGGGCCGGGATGGATCGAGCCCCCCGCCAGATAGAGGCCCGGCAGCGCCGTCCGGGCGCCCGCGCGCTTGAAGGTCGTCGCCCATCCCTGCGCCGCCCGCCCGTAGAGCGCTCCGCCCGTCCCGGGAAAGAGGGCGTCGAAATCCCGTGGCGTCGTGGTCACCGCCGACGACGCGAAGGTCAGGGTGAGCCCGCAGGCCTCCAACCGGCGGATCAGGGTCGTCTCGCATCTGTGGGTCTCCGACGGCGTGAGCGGTCGCTCCCGGCCATCCGCCGGTGCGTTGACGAGCATGAGCAGGCGCTCGGGCCCCTGCGGCGCGGTCCCCGCCGCGTCCCGGTCCTGGGCACAAACGTAGACCGTGGGATCGTCGGGCAGGCGACGGTCGCGCAGGATCGTGTCGAACTCGGTCCGGTAATCGCGGGAGAAGAAGACCGTGTGGTGCGCCAGCGGGAAGCCGTAAGGCACCGCCTCCGCGCAGAATGTGACGGCGGACAGCGAGCGCTCGCCGGGCGCGAGCCGCTCGCCGGCGACGGCGGCGTCCGGTCCGAACAGGCCCGCGCCGAGGGCGGCGCAATCGGCATTGCAGACGACGCGGTCGGCCGGAACCGTCGTGCCGTCGGCCAGGCGCACGCCGACGACCCGACCGCCCGCGGTGAGGATCCGCTCGGCCTCCGCAGCGTAGCGGAAGGCCGCGCCCCGCTCCTCGGCGAGATCGGCCACGGCCCGCGCGAGGCCGCTGAGGCCGCCCGAAACGGTCCAGATTCCGGCCTGCTCGACATGGGCGACGAGCATCAGCGTCGCCGGCGCGGTGTAGGGCGAGGCGCCGCAATAGGTGGCGTAGCGTCCGAACAGCTGGAGCAGCCGGGGATCGCGGAAGTAGCTGCCCAGCGCAGACTGGAGCGTGGTGAAGGGCTGGATCCGCCAGAGGTCGCCGAGGCCCGACAGGCCGACCCTTTGCGCGAGGCCGGCGGGGCCGGTCCGGCCCTCGCGGATGAACGGCCCTTCGAGAGTGCGGTAGACCTCCGCCGAGCGGGCGCAGAAGCGCCGATAGCCGTCCGCCTCACGCCGTCCCGCGAAGGCCGCGACGGCGTCGGCGGACGCCTCGATGTCGGCGAACAGGTCGAGGCGCTCGTCCCGGCTCCAGGCATGCCGGGCGAGGAGCCGAGCCGGCGCCAGGGAGATCCGGTCCCCGAGCTCTGCACCGCATTCCGCGAACAGCTCCTCGAAGACCCAGCGCATCGTGAAGACGGTCGGGCCGGCCTCGATGGCGCGGTCTCCGACGGGGATGGCGCGCATCTTTCCGCCGGGCTGCTGCGCCCGCTCGAGGACCGTGGTGTGGAATCCGGCATGAGCGAGCCGCACGGCCGCGGCGAGACCACCGATCCCCGCTCCGATCACGACGACGCGCTCCTGCGCCACGGTCGCTCCACCTTCTCCCCCGGAAACGGGATTGATCTGCCGGCGCCAAAGTGTCAATAAGAAATGACACTTGTTGCTGACAACCGCACACAACACGGGAGGCAACGCGATGGAGTCCGGTCGGCGGATCGAGATGGCGCTGGATCGCGCCGTTGCTCACGCGGAGGCGCCGGGCGCGCCGCCCCTTCTGGCGGAGGCGCTCCGTTACGCGGTGTTCCCGGGCGGGCATCGGATCCGGCCGCGGCTGTGCCTGTCGGTCGCCCGCGCCTGCGGCGATGACGATCCGGCCGGCTCAGAAGCGGCGGCCGCAGCCATCGAGCTTCTGCACTGCGCCTCCCTGGTCCATGACGACCTGCCGTGCTTCGACGATGCGCCGATGCGGCGGCAGAAGCCCTCCGTCCATGTCGCTTTCGGCGAGCCCATCGCCGTCCTGACCGGCGACGCCCTGATCGTCCTTGCCTTCGAGACACTGGCCCGGTCCGCCGGCTCCCATCCCGCGCGCCTGGGACGGCTCGTGGGCCTCCTCGGTCGCGCCGCCGGGTCGCCGTCGGGCATCGCCGCAGGGCAAGCCTGGGAATCGGAGGCCCATATCAGCCTCAGCGACTACCAGCAGGCGAAGACCGGGGCCCTGTTCGCCGCCGCCACCGTCGCCGGCGCCGCCGCGGCGGGAGCGGATTCGGAGCCCTGGCGCCGCCTCGGCGAGTGCCTCGGCGAGGCCTATCAGGTCGCCGACGACCTGCGTGACGTCGCCTGCCGCCAGGAGGAGATCGGCAAGCCTGCCGGGCGCGACGCAACTCTGGGGCGGCCCAACGCTGCGGCGCTTCTGGGCACCGGCGGCGCGCTGGATCGGCTGTCGAGACTGACGCGCGAGGCCGTGGCGGCGATTCCGGCCTGCCCGGGCATGGCCGCGCTGACCGCCGAGATCGAGGCGCAGGCGCGGCTGTTCCTGCCCGCGAGCCTGCGGGCGGTGACGGCCTGACCGGCCGATCGCTCTCCGGTATCGGTGCGGCGGCGTCCGTCCCGTCCGCCTGGACGGATCGATGGAACGCCTGGCGCATCCGCCTGGTCGCGAGCCCCCGCTTCCAGCGCTGGGCGGCGGGCTTCCCCCTCACGCGGGGCATCGCCCGCCGGAACACGCGCGCCCTCTTCGATCTCTGCGCGGGCTTCGTCTACGCGCAGGTTCTGACTGCCTGCGTCCGCCTCGACCTGTTCGCGATCCTGGCCGAAGGCCCCCTGACGATCGAAGCCCTCGCTCGCCGGCTCGACCTGCCGCCGGACAACACCCAGCGCCTTCTTCGGGCCGCGGAATCCCTCGGGCTTGTCCGCGCCCTGTCGGGCGAGCGGTTCGGGCTGGCCGATCTCGGTGCCGCTCTCGTCGGCAATCCCGGGATCGCCGCGATGATCGAGCATCACGCGCTGCTCTACGCAGACCTTGCGGATCCGGTGGCTCTGCTTCGCGGCCAGGCCCCGCCGACCGGACTCGCGCGCTACTGGCCCTATGCCTCCGGCCTCTCGGGCGATGCGCAGACGGTGGCCCCCTACAGCGGCCTGATGGGCGCCTCGCAAACGCTGATCGCGGAGGACGTGCTCGATGCCTGCGACCTGTCAGGGGTCCGGCACCTGATGGATGTCGGAGGCGGGGAGGGCGCCTTCCTGCAAGCGGTGGCAGGACGGCACGCGACGCCGCGCCTGACCCTGTTCGATCTCCCCGCCGTGGCCGAGCGCGCCGCCAGCCGCTTGGCGCAGGCCGGCCTCGAAGGCAGAATCGCCTGCCGCGGCGGCGATTTCCACGGAGGCCTGCCGACCGGCGCCGACACGATCTCCCTGGTTCGGATCGTCCACGACCACGACGACGAGCCCGCCCTGGCGCTGCTCCGAGCGGTCCACGCGGCTCTGCCGCCGGGCGGAACGCTTCTGCTCGCGGAACCCATGGCCGGAACGCCGGGCGCGGAACCGGTCGGGGACGCCTATTTCGGCTTCTATCTCCTGGCGATGGGATCCGGGCGCCCGCGCCGTGCGGAGGAGCTCCGCGCGATGCTCGGCACGGCAGGATTCGCCGTGACGCATGAACATCCGACCCGGCGCCCGCTGCTCACCCGAGTTCTGAAAGCCCAAAAAACAGGCCGTCTCAAGTAAGTGTCACTTGACGCTGGCCTGTGTCTATCTAGGATGACACTTAGCGGCTTCGCATCAGAGAGAGTCGCAAGGCAAAGGGTGGACGATTCCAGCCATGGACGCTCTGGCCGTCATTCTGGAAAACCCGGAGCACCTTTCGGTTCAGCGCTTGGCTCTGACGCCGCCCGGCGATGCCGATGCCGTGGTGGCCATTTCCTGGAGCGGGATCAGCACCGGCACCGAGCGCCTGCTCTGGTCGGGCCGCATGCCGCCCTTTCCCGGGATGGGATATCCGCTCGTACCCGGCTACGAATCCGTCGGGACCGTCATTGAGGCCGGCGCCGATACCTCGGTTCGGGTCGGCCAGACCGTCTACGTTCCGGGGGCACGCTGCTTCGGTTCCGTCCGCGGCCTGTTCGGCGGCGCGGCCTCTCATTTGGTGGCGCCGGCCGCCCGGCTCGTGCCGGTGGACGCGTCGCTGGGCGACCGGGCCTGCCTCCTGGCCCTGGCGGCGACGGCCTATCGCGCCCTCGGCGGAATCCGGCCCGGGGCGACCCCGCTCATCGTCGGGCACGGCGTCCTCGGACGGCTGCTCGCCCGCCTGACCCTGGCGGCCGGCGCGGAGCCGACGGTCTGGGAGACGGATCCGGCCCGGGCCACGGGAGACCATGGCTACGCGGTCGTGGCGCCCGACGCCGACCCGCGCCGCGACTACGCGACGATCACCGACGTCAGCGGCAACGCCGCCGGCCTCGACGATCTGATCGCCCGGCTGGCGCCCGGCGGCGAGATCGTCCTGGCCGGCTTCTACGAGGCTCCCCTGAGCTTCGCCTTCCCGCCCGCCTTCATGCGCGAGGCGCGCATCCGGATCTCCGCCGAGTTCCGTCCTGAGGACACCGCGGCGGTGACGAAGCTGATCGAAGGCGGACGCCTGTCTCTCGACGGACTGATCACCCACCGTCTTCCCGCGGGTCGAGCCCAGGACGCCTACCGCACCGCATTCGCGGATCCGGCCTGCCTGAAGATGATCCTCGATTGGAGGGACGCCGCGTGAACGTTCAGCTCAACAAGGCCGCCCTGTCCCAAGCCGCGCAGCTCCGCGCCGAGGCCGCGGTCGAACCGGATCCCGTCGCGACGAGCCAGGCCAAGAAAGAGACCCAGATCATCGCGATCTACGGCAAGGGCGGCATCGGCAAGTCGTTCACGCTCGCCAATCTCAGCTACATGATGGCCCAGCAGGGCAAGAAGGTCCTGCTCATCGGTTGCGATCCGAAGAGCGATACCACCTCGCTGCTGTTCGGCGGCAAGGCCTGCCCCACCATCATCGAGACCTCGACCAAGAAGAAGCTGGCCGGCGAGGCGGTCGCCATCGGCGACGTCTGCTTCAAGCGCGACGGCGTCTACGCCATGGAACTCGGCGGCCCGGAGGTCGGGCGCGGCTGCGGCGGTCGCGGCATCATCCACGGCTTCGAGCTCCTCGAGAAGCTCGGCTTCCACGAATGGGGCTTCGACTTCGTCCTGCTCGACTTCCTGGGCGACGTGGTCTGCGGCGGCTTCGGCCTGCCGATCGCCCGGGACATGTGCCAGAAGGTCATCGTCGTCGGCTCGAACGACCTGCAATCGCTCTACGTCGCCAACAACGTCTGCTCGGCGGTGGAGTATTTCCGCAAGCTGGGCGGCAATGTCGGCGTCGGCGGCCTCGTGATCAACAAGGATGACGGCACCGGCGAGGCGCAGGCCTTCGCGGATGCCGCCGGCATCCCGGTCCTCGCCTCGATCCCGGCCGACGACGACATCCGCCGCAAGAGCGCGAATTACGAGATCATCGGCCGGCCAGAGAGCCGCTGGGGCAGCCTGTTCTCGGATCTGGCCGCCAATGTCGCCGACGCCGCGCCGCACCGGCCGACCCCGCTGACACAGGATGGTCTGCTCGGCCTGTTCTCCAGCGACGTCACCGGCCGCGACGTGGTGCTGGTGCCTGCGACCCACGAGGACATGTGCGGCGTCGCCCACGTGTCCAAGCCGTCCCTCGAAGTCGTCTACGACGAGGTCTGAGCGATGGCCGTCTCCCTCGACATCGCCGATCTGCGGGCCCGCCAGGCGGCGCCCACCATCGATCGCGCCGCCACCGAGGGCGACGGGCTCGGCTGCCACGCCGGCAAGGACGCGATGCGGGCGGCCGCCGAGGCCGCCGGCCTGTCGGACACCCTGGCACAACTCCGCAGCGACTATCCGCAGGGTCCGCACGACCAGCCCCAGAGCATGTGCCCCGCCTTCGGCTCGCTCCGGGTCGGGCTGCGCATGCGCCGGACCGCCACGATCCTCTCCGGGTCGGCCTGCTGCGTCTACGGCCTGACCTTCACCTCGCACTTCTACGGGGCCCGGCGCAGCGTCGGCTACGTGCCGTTCAATTCCGAGACCCTGGTCACCGGCAAGCTGTTCGAGGATATCCGCGAGGCGGTCTACGCCACGGCGAAGCCCGAGGATTACGACGCCGTCGTCGTCATCAATCTCTGCGTGCCCACGGCCTCCGGCGTCCCGCTGCGCCTACTGCCGAAGGAGATCGACGGCGTCCGGGTGATCGGCATCGACGTGCCGGGCTTCGGCGTCCCGACCCATGCCGAGGCGAAGGACGTGCTCGCCGGCGCCATGCTGAAGGTCGCCCGCGCGGAAGCCGAGCAGGGACCGGTGGCGGCGCCCCGGGGCGGCCGTTCGGAGCGCCCGAGCGTGGCGCTCCTCGGCGAGGTCTTCCCGGCCGATCCGGTGGTGATCGCGTCGCTCCTGGAGCCGCTCGGACTCGCGGCCGGCCCGGTGGTGCCGACCCGCGAGTGGCGCGAGCTCTACGCCGCCCTCGACTGCGCCGCCGTGGCGGCGATCCACCCCTTCTACACCGCCTCCATCCGCGAATTCGAGGCGGCGGGCCGCCCGATCGTCGGTTCGGCCCCGGTGGGCGTCGACGGAACCGCCGACTGGCTCGACCGGATCGGCGAGGCCTGCGCGGTGCCCCGCGCCACCGTCGAGTCGGCCAAGAACCGGATCCTGCCCGGCATTCGCGGGGCGCTCGCCGCCATGCCGATCAAGGGCCGGATCACCCTCTCGGGCTACGAGGGCTCGGAGCTGCTGGTGGCCCGGCTGCTGGTCGAGAGCGGCGCCGAGGTCCCCTATGTCGGCACCGCCTGCCCGCGCACGCCCTGGTCCGAGTCCGACCGCGCATGGCTGGAAGCGCGGGGCACGCAGGTTCAGTACCGCGCCTCCCTGGAGGACGATCTCTACGCCCTGGATTCGCTCAAGCCCGACCTCGCCATCGGCACGACGCCGGTGGTGCAGCGGGCCAAGGAGCGCGGCACGCCCGCCCTCTACTTCACCAACCTGATCTCGGCCCGCCCGCTGATGGGCGCGGCCGGCGCCGGGTCGCTCGCCACGGTGATCAACGCCGCGCTCGGCAACAAGGCGCGGTTCGATGCCATGCGCGACTTCTTCGAGGGCGTCGGCACCGGCTACGCCGCGGGGGTCTGGCAGGAGGTGCCGCAGCGGCGGCAGGGCCCGAAGATCGAGGGCCCGAAGAAGCCGATCGGGGAGATGGCATAATGCTGATCCTCGATCACGACAGGGCCGGCGGATACTGGGGCGCGGTCTACGTCTTCACGGCGATCAAGGGCCTGCAGGTCGTCATCGACGGCCCCGTGGGCTGCGAGAACCTGCCGGTGACGTCGGTGCTGCACTACACCGATGCGCTGCCGCCCCATGAATTGCCGATCGTGGTCACGGGCCTCGCCGAGGAAGAGCTCGGACGGCACGGCACCGAGGGCGCCATGAAGCGCGCCCACGCGACCCTCGATCCCGGCCAGCCCAGCGTGGTCGTCACCGGCTCCATCGCCGAGATGATCGGCGGCGGCGTCACCCCCGAGGGCACCGGCCTCCAGCGCTTCCTGCCCCGGACCATCGACGAGGACCAGTGGCAGGCCGCCGACCGGGCGATGCGCTGGCTGTGGCAGGAATACGGGGCGAAGAAGTTCGCCAAGAAGGGCATCCCGGCCCGGCCGGAGCGCAAGACCGGCGAGCGGCCGCGGGTCAACCTCATCGGTCCGGCCTACGGCACCTTCAACATGCCCTCCGACCTCGCCGAGATCCGGCGGCTGGTGGAGGGGATCGGCGCCGAGGTGAACCTGACCTTCCCGCTGGGCTCGCACCTCGCGGACGTGCCCAAGCTGGTCAACGCCGACGCCAACATCTGTCTGTACCGGGAATTCGGCCGCCTGCTCTGCGAAGACTTGGAGCGGCCCTACCTGCAGGCGCCGATCGGCATCCTCTCGACGACGAAGTTCCTGCGCTCGCTGGGTGCCATTCTGGGCCTCGACCCGGAGCCGTTCATCGAGCGGGAGCGGCATACGACCATCAAGCCGGTCTGGGATCTCTGGCGGTCGGTGACCCAGGATTTCTTCGGTACCGCGAGCTTCGGCATCGTCGCCACCGAGACCTACGCCCGGGGCGTGCGTCATTTCCTCGAAGACGAGATGGGCCTGCCCTGCCATTTCGCCTTCGGCCGCTCCGCCGGGCTGAAGCCCGACAACGACGCCGTGCGGGCCGCCATCGCGGCCAAGCCGCCCCTGGTTCTCTTCGGGTCGTTCAACGAGCGGATGTACCTCGCGGAGTGCGGCGCCCGGGCGACCTATGTTCCGGCCTCGTTCCCCGGCGCCATCATCCGGCGGCATACCGGGACGCCGTTCATGGGCTACGCGGGCGCCACCTACCTGGTCCAGGAAGTCTGCAACGCCCTGTTCGACACCCTCTTCCACATCCTGCCGCTCGCCCGCGACATGGACAAGGTCGAGGCCACACCGGCCCGCCTCCACCGCGAGCTGCCCTGGGACGAGGCCGCCCGTCAGGCCCTCGACAGCCTCGTGGAGGCCCAGCCGGTCCTGGCGCGGATCTCCGCCGCCAAGCGCCTGCGCGACGCCGCCGAGCGCGCCGCCCGCGACACAGAATCCGCCGCCGTGGCGCCCGCCCATGTGGCGCGGGCCCGGGCCGATCTCGCCGGGGGGATTCCCGCGTGAGCCGCCTTTCCGTTTCACCCAGAGGAGACCTGACGATGAGAACGATGGTCCCGACCGGCCGCCAGCATCAGGAAGCCATTCAGTTCCGGCTGATCCTGACGGCGACCTACCCGTTCTTCCTCGCCGCGGCCGCGCTGAACCGGTTCCGGCCGGCGCGCGAGGCGGCCCGTCCTGGCCTGGCACCGGCGCGGCGCTCGGTCTTCGGCGAGGCCCGCGCCATGGCGGTTCAGGCGATCCCCTTCGCCTTCATGGGCTGACACGCCCCTGAGCGAGACACTTCCGTCCGGTCACGCGGGGGAAGTCGAGCCGCGACCGCTGCAAGGCATCGTGGCTGAACCCGTCGCGCCTCGTCAGAGGCGCGGCCAACACACGGAGGTCTGAACGATGGCGAGTGGACCCGTCACAACAGAAAGACCGAGCAGCCTGTCCGGGCTGACGGAACCGGAAGCCAAGGAGTTCCATGCGATCTTCCTGACGAGCTTCCTCATCTTCACGGCGATTGCCGTGGTCGCTCACATCCTCGTCTGGTTGTGGCGCCCCTGGCTTCCCGGACCGCAGGGCTACGCCTCTCTCGACGGCGTCCGCGATGCGGCCCACGCCCTCGTCACGATGATCGGCTGAGGAGGATCGAATGCACAAGGTTTGGTTGCTTTTCGATCCGCGGCGCACGCTGGTGGCTCTGTTCACCTTCCTCTTCATCCTGGCGCTGCTGATCCACTTCATCCTGCTCTCGACCGACCGGTTCAACTGGCTTGACGGTCCGAGAAACAACAAGGCGGCCGAGAACACCATCACGCTCGCGCTGCCGCAGATGCCGGCCTGACCGCCGGTCCGGACCGCGGCGCGCGAGGGCCGCGGTCACCCCAAACCTTCCCTTTCTCCGGCCTGACTGAGGAGCAGCCGCCATGGCGATGCTGAGCTTCGAGCGCAAATACAGGGTCCGCGGCGGCACCTTGCTCGGCGGCGACCTGTTCGACTTCTGGGTCGGGCCGTTCTTCGTCGGCTTCTTCGGGGTCGTCGGTTTGTTCTTCACGGTGCTGGGCACCGCCCTCGTCATCTACGGCGCGGCGATCGGGCCGACCTGGAACGTCTGGCAGATCAACATCGCGCCGCCGGATATCAGCTACGGCCTGAGGCTCGCCCCGCTGAAGGAGGGCGGTCTCTGGCAAATCATCACGTTCTGCGCGCTCGGGTCCTTCGTGTCCTGGGCGCTGCGCGAGGTCGAGATCTGCCGCAAGCTCGGTATCGGCTACCACGTGCCCGCGGCCTTCGGGATGGCGATCTTCGCGTATTTCACGCTGGTGGTGGTCCGGCCGTTCCTGATGGGCGCCTGGGGATACGGCTTTCCCTACGGTATCCTCAGTCACCTCGATTGGGTTTCCAACACCGGCTATCAGTATCTGCACTTCCACTACAATCCAGCGCACATGCTGGCCGTGACGTTCTTCTTCACCACGACGCTCGCCCTGGCGATGCACGGCGGCCTGATCCTGTCGGCGACCAACCCGAAGAAGGGCGAGGTCGTGAAGACGCCGGAGCACGAGGACACCTTCTTCCGCGACACGATCGGCTACTCGATCGGCACGCTCGGCGTTCACCGCCTCGGCCTGTTCCTGGCCCTCTCGGCGGGGTTCTGGAGTGCGGTCTGCATCGTGATCAGCGGGCCGTTCTGGACGCAGGGTTGGCCGCAATGGTGGGGCTGGTGGCTCAATCTGCCGGTGTGGCGATGACAAGCCGGACGCGATCGGAACGAAGGACATAACGCGGGTCGCCGCCGTCGAGCGCGCGGCACTCCGGGGGAGGGCAGGCCATGGCCTATTACCAGAACATCTTCACGCAGGTTCAGGTGCGCCCGCTGGTACCGGAGCACGGCGTTCCGGTGGCGGTCGATGACCGGATCGGCAAGCCGTTCAACAGCTACCTGTTCGGGCTCATCGGCAACAGCCAAGTCGGTCCGATCTATATCGGCTATATCGCGGCGCTCTCGATCGTCTGCGGCTTGATCGCCTTCGAGATCATCGGGCTCAACATGTGGGCCTCGGTGAATTGGGATCCGGTCCAGTTCGTCCGGCAATTGCCGTGGCTCGCCCTGGAGCCGCCGCTCCCGAAGTACGGGCTGAAGGTCCTTCCACCCCTCAACGAGGGCGGCTGGTGGCTGATCGCCGGCTTCTTCCTGACGGCCTCGATCCTCCTCTGGTGGGTCCACCTCTATCGGCGGGCGCGGGCGCTCGGGCTCGGCACCCACGTGCCGTGGGCCTTCGCGTCGGCGATCTGGCTCTACCTCGTCCTCGGCTTCATCCGGCCGGTGCTGATGGGATCGTGGTCGGAAGCCGTGCCCTTCGGCATCTTCCCCCACCTCGATTGGACCGCGGCCTTCTCGCTGCGCTACGGGAACCTGTTCTACAACCCGTTCCACATGCTCTCGATCACGTTCCTCTACGGATCGACGCTGCTGTTCGCGATGCATGGCGGCACGATCCTGGCCTGCTCGCGCTACGGCGCCGAACGGGAGATCGATCAGATCGTCGACCGCGGCACGGCCACCGAACGCGCAGCCCTGTTCTGGCGCTGGACCATGGGCTTCAACGCCACGATGGAGTCGATCCACCGCTGGGCCTGGTGGTTCGCGGTCCTGACAACGCTCACGGGCGGCATCGGCATCCTGCTCACCGGGACCGTGGTGGACAACTGGTACCTCTGGGCGGTCAAGCACGGCGTCGCGCCCTCCTATCCCCAGGTCTACGGTCCGATCGTGGATCCCGCTCATCTCGCACCCGGCATGAAGCCGTGAGGAGGCCGTCATGAAGACGATTCTGGCGGTCATCGGCGGGGCTCTGGCCCTGTTCCTCACCATCGCGATGTTCGGCGGCGCGGGCTGGACCCATCCGCCGATGGCGAACAAGCAGACCGGCTTTCGCGGAACGGGCATGGACCTGATCCGCACCCGGGCCGGGAACGCGGCGCTGTCGGCGGCCAATGTGGCGCCGGCGCCGGCCGACCCGGCTGAGGCAGGGGGCGACAAGGCTTCGGCGGTCTACCAGAATGTGCAAGTGCTGGGAGATCTCTCGGCCGAGCAGTTCAACCGCTTGATGGTGTCGATCACCGAGTGGGTCGCACCCCAGCAGGGCTGCACGTACTGCCACAGCACCGAGAACATGGCTTCGGACGAGCTCTACCAGAAGCGCGTCGCCCGGCGCATGCTGCAGATGACCCAGTACATTAATTCCACTTGGAAGGAGAAGCACGTCCACGAGGCGGGTGTGACCTGCTACACGTGTCACCGCGGCAATCCGGTGCCGGCGAATATCTGGTTCGACCACCCGGTTCAGGGCGCGGGGCGTTTCATCCCGCGCAACAACAGCCAGAATCTCGCGTCCGCGGAGGTCGGCAACACGTCGCTGCCCTACGACGTCTATCAGGCCTTCTACCAGCACAAGGACACGCCCGAGGATGCGGTGCGGGTCAACGCCACCACGGCGCTGCCCGAGACGAAGGGCAAGCCGATCCAGGACGCGGAGAAGACCTTCGCAATCATGATCAGCATGTCGCAGTCACTGGGCGTGAACTGCACCTTCTGCCACAACACCCGCTCGGTGGCGCAGTGGGATACCAGCACGCCGAACCGCGTCCATGCCTGGTACGGCATCCGCATGGTCCGCGATCTGAACCAGGACTACATGACGCCGCTGACCTCGGTCTTCCCGCGGAATCGCCTCGGCGTTCTGGGCGACGTGCCGAAGATCAACTGCGCCACCTGTCACAACGGCGCCAACAAGCCGCTCAACGGCGCCAACGTGATCGAGCCCTATCCGGAACTGTCGCACCCGACGATTTCGGCGAACCTGCCCACGGGCGAGGCGAAGGACCCGATCCCCGGCACCGAGACGCCGAAGCCGTGATCGGACCGGAGCGGCCGGACCGTCCGGCCGCTCCGCTCAAGCTCCGGGGAACCTCTGTAGGGTAAAGGCGTCGATACCGGCGGCCAAGCTCGGCCTCAGGAGGCGCCCGTGACCATCACCATCTCGAACCTCCAACCGCTCATCGCGATCCTTGCCGGGATCCTGATCCTGGTGATGCCGCGGCTGCTCAACTACATCGTCGCGATCTACCTGATCATCGTCGGCGTGATCGGGCTCGGAATCCTCCATTGAGGGGCAGCGCCCGCACCGCGACGCGGGGGGCCTGACAGACCGTCGAACCCGTCATCCACGCACGCACAGGGCCATCGCGCGTTCATCTTGCGTTGCGCTGCGGGATGGTCCAACCCCGCCCATCAGCTCGGCCAGCGCCGGGCACCAGATACGGACGGGATCGACATGGCGACCGGAAGCGCGAAGTGGGTCTACGCCTTCGGCGACGGCAAGGCGGAGGGCAAGTCGCAGATGCGCGACCTGCTCGGTGGCAAGGGCGCCAACCTCGCCGAGATGTGCAATCTCGGCCTGCCGGTTCCACCCGGCTTCACCATCACCACCGAAGTCTGCACCTACTACTACGATCACGGGAAGTCCTACCCGCCGGAGTTGAAGGATCAGATCGCCGCCGCGCTCGCCCAGATCGGCACGCTCACCGGCCGCAAGTTCGGCGATGCCACGAATCCCCTCCTCGTCTCGGTCCGCTCGGGCGCCCGGGCGTCGATGCCCGGCATGATGGACACGGTCCTGAACCTCGGGCTCAACGATGAGACCGTGCTGGCGCTGGCCAAGGAGGCCGAAGACGAGCGCTTCGCCTTCGATTCCTACCGTCGCTTCATCACCATGTATTCGAACGTGGTGCTGGGCGTTGAGCACCACGCCTTCGAGGAGGCGCTGGAGCAGTACAAGGAAGCCAAGGGCTTCGAGCTGGACACCGAGCTCAGCGCCGCGGACTGGAAGACGCTCATCCAGACCTACAAGAAGATCGTGCGCGACGAGCACGGATCCGACTTCCCGCAGGTCGCGGACGACCAGCTCTGGGGCGCGATCAGCGCCGTATTCAATTCCTGGATGATTCCCCGTGCCAAGAAGTACCGGGAGCTGAACAACATTCCGGAGAGCTGGGGCACGGCCGTCAATGTGCAGGCCATGGTGTTCGGCAACATGGGCGACACGTCGGCCACCGGCGTCGCCTTCACCCGCAATCCGTCCACCGGCGAGAAGGCGCTCTACGGCGAGTTCCTGATCAACGCGCAGGGCGAGGACGTGGTCGCGGGTATCCGCACGCCGCAGAACATCACCGAGAAAGCCCGGATCGAGGCCGAGAGCGACAAGCCTTCCATGGAGAAGGCCATGCCCGAGAGCTTCGCGGAACTGACCCGGATCTACGGGATCCTGGAGTCGCACTACCGCGACATGCAGGACATGGAATTCACCATCGAGAAGGGGAAGCTCTGGATGCTCCAGACCCGCAACGGCAAGCGCACGGCGAAGGCCGCCCTGCGCATTGCCGTGGATCTGGCGGGCGAGGGGCTGATCTCCCGTGAAGAGGCGATCGGCCGGGTCGAGCCCGGGGCGCTCGACCAGCTCCTGCATCCGACCATCGACCCGAAGGCGGACCGCAAGGTCATCGCCTCGGGCCTGCCGGCCTCGCCCGGCGCGGCGACCGGCGAGATCGTGTTCAGCTCCGAGGACGCGGAGGCGCATCGCAAGGCGGAGCGCAAGTGCATCCTGGTGCGGATCGAGACCTCGCCCGAGGACATCCACGGCATGCACGCCGCCGAGGGCATCCTGACCACCCGGGGCGGCATGACGAGCCACGCGGCCGTGGTCGCCCGCGGCATGGGCAAGCCCTGCGTCTCCGGCGTCGGCTCCATCCGGATCGACTACAAGGCGCAGACCCTGACGGTCGGCGGCAACACGCTCAAGGCCGGCGACAAGATCACCATCGACGGGTCCACCGGACAGGTGATCCAGGGCGAGGTGAAAATGCTGGAGCCCGAGCTGTCGGGTGACTTCGCCACCCTGATGGAATGGGCCGACGCCTTCCGCGGCATGAAGGTGCGGGCGAACGCCGATACGCCGACGGATGCGCGCACGGCGCGCAACTTCGGCGCGGAGGGCATCGGCCTCTGCCGTACGGAGCACATGTTCTTCGAGGGCGACCGCATCATCGCGGTGCGCGAAATGATCCTGGCAGACGACGCCGAGGGCCGCCGTGCGGCACTCGCGAAGATCCTGCCCTATCAGCGCCAGGACTTCCTCGAGCTGTTCACGATCATGTCCGGGCTGCCGGTCACGATCCGTCTGCTCGACCCGCCGCTCCACGAGTTCCTGCCGCATACCGATGCCGAGGTCGCCGAGGTCGTGAAGGCGACCGGGGTCTCCGAGGAGAAGATCCGGCACCGGATGCGGGAGCTGTCCGAGCACAACCCGATGCTCGGCTTCCGCGGCTGCCGGCTCGCCATCGCCTTCCCGGAGATCGCCGAGATGCAGGCCCGGGCGATCTTCGAGGCGGCCGTCCAGGCCGCCGCCGATACCGGTAGCCCGGTCACGCCCGAGGTGATGGTGCCGCTGGTGTTCACGCGCGCCGAGTTCGACATCGTGAAGGCGCGCATCGACGCGATGGCGAAGGCTGTCGCCGAGGAGAAGGGCGCGACCCTCGACTATCAGGTCGGCACGATGATCGAGCTGCCGCGCGCGGCGCTCAAGGCCGGCGAGATCGCCGAGACGGCCGAGTTCTTCTCCTTCGGGACGAACGACCTGACGCAGACGGCCTTGGGCATCTCCCGCGACGACGCGGCGACCTTCCTGGGCCCGTACACCCAGAAGGGCATCCTGCCGGCCGATCCGTTCATCACCATCGACCAGGAAGGCGTGGGCGAACTGGTGCGCATCGGCGTCGAGCGCGGCCGCAAGACCCGGCCGAACATCAAGCTCGGCATCTGCGGCGAGCACGGCGGCGATCCGGCCTCGATCGGCTTCTGCCAGGAGGTCGGCCTCGATTACGTGTCCTGCTCGCCCTACCGGGTGCCGATCGCCCGGCTCGCGGCCGCCCAGGCGGCGCTGGGCAAGGTCTCGGGCAAGGAAGGCTGAACGCGCGCCGGAGGCCGCCGCGCGGCGGCCTCCGGATGGCGATCAACCATCCGAATGAAGACCAGTGGAAAAACCTCGCCTTTCGGTTGAACTCGACTCTTTGTGAGGCGTTCTTTCGTTGAACGAGGCGGTCTGGCGTGCGCCTATTCGGCCTGCGTCGGGTCAACGTCGCCCGTCAGAATCGGCCGTCAAGATGTCTCACAGCCCATCGCCGCTGTGCCTCACCGGGACCGATGCGGCCGCGTCAGTGCCGCGCGCGGCCGTCCGTGCGTATCTCGCCCTGGTCGGCGGCCTGGGCGGCTTGGTGACCGCCGTGATGCTGATGATGTCGATCGCGGCCAACAGCGGCGGCGAAGCCGAACGCATCGCCGGGACGCAGGACGACAGCTACGCGGCAACGCTGGTCGGCGCCTTGGCGGTCAACCTGTCCAAGCCCCTGCGCTGAGTCGAACGGGCGCTCTGGCCGCCCCGCACGAGCCGTCCGACGCGGACGGGCAGGCGAAGTGCACCTCCCCGTCAGACCGACCCCTCGATCAGCGTGCTCCGGGCAAGGCGCGGGCAGCGGAGCCGGTAAACCGGGTTGTCAGGTCATCGCCCGGACTGCGCGTGCTGAACCGCGTCGTGACGCGGTCCGGAACCACAGCGACGACCGAGTCGGGCGCTGCACCGCGGAGACGCGTGGCAGCCACATGCACGGGAACAGCGCGGCTCGCCGGCGTCGCAACGGGACCGGCGGACACGGAATCGAACAGGGCGCGCAGCTGGGCCTTCGCGTCCGCGTCCGGAGCCACGAGCGAACGCGGACGAACCGGGTCCGGCGCCGTGGGCTTGCCGAGGGCGCGAATCTCGCTCGCGGACGGAAGATTGGCCATCCCGCGCTCGAGCGCCGCGAATTGCACCGGGCGCGGTGGCGGAAGCGGCATGTTCAGGCTCGCGACCGCGGCTGCGAGGTCCGAGGGACGCCGCGGCGGCAGCGGCGTCGTGACCGCCGGCATGGCCTCGTCGGCGGGCGCGGTTTGATCGGCCGTCAGAAGCGACTTGGCATCGGACGGCTTGATCTCCGCGCTCTTCGCCTGAGCCCGCGCCGCCAGCGAACCGCGCAGCGCGTCGTCGGTGGCGGGGGCCGCATAGGCGAGGGCCGTCCGTGCGCCCACCGGATCCTGCGGATCGGCGCTCGCCACGGCGACGACGGGGGCGCGCCGTCCCTTCTTCTCGACCGCCACCGGCGGCGGTGCCGGAGCGGGCTCGGGGCTGGATCGACCGCCGCCGAACAGACTCGCCAGGAAGCCGAACAGGCCGGGACCGTCTTCTTCCTCGCCGCCGGCCATCTGGGTCGTGATCCCCGCGACGGTACCGCCGCGGGCCAGGATCTCGGCCTTGGCTTCCTCGTAGCGCGGGAAGGGACGGTTGTCGCTCGGGAGCAGCACGGTCTTGCCGTCGGGGAAGAGCCGGGCGAGCTGATCGTGGGTCATCCGCGGCCACATCCGCACGGAACCGACATCGAGATGCACGAAGGGCGTTCCGGCATGCGGATACCAGCCGACGCCGCCCCGCTGCATCTGGAGCCCGACCTCGCGGATCCGGTCGATCGAGACGTCCGGCACGAAGAAGTCCATCGCCTTGCCGAGCATGTGCTGGCTGTACTCGGCCACCATCTTGGAGCGGCGGCGAAGCATCGCGTTGGTGCCGGGGGACCGATAGGCCGAGACGATGTGGATCGGCTGCGACGAGCCGACCTGGCGATAGGCCTCCCAGACCGTATCGAACAGCCGCGGATCCATCTTGGTGGGCTCGTTGATCCGCCAGTCGCGGAGCAGCCAGTTCAGCTGATCGAGGGCCGCGCGGTCGTAGCGGCCATCGCGCTTGAACGTGACGGTCGCGCTTTCCTGCGTGTGCGTGTGGTAGATGGTCAGCGAGCGGGTGTCGCCGTTGGCCACCGCGTCCTCGGTTTCGGCCGTCCCGACCAGCACTCCGAGCACGAGGCCGGACAAGCCGAGGGCGAGATGACGGAGGGGACGCGGGAGACTGGGCACGACGGTCCTGATCCTCTCCCGAAACCCTCGCCCGAACGCATCTCAGCCCGGGCTGTCGGTCGAAACGGCTAAGGCTCGACCGTGGCGAAATCGTGCCCGGCTGTGCGTCTGCGCACGCGAAAGTTGCGGGTTCCGCGGGTGGCCTACCACCACCCGCGCGGCGCCGATTGCTGCGGCGCAGGCGTCCAGAGCCCGGGCTCGCCGTATTCCGGCGCGCTGTCGGCCCGAGCGGCGCGGCGCAGGGACCGGCGCCGCGTGTCCGCGTCCTCGTAGCGCCCTTCGGGCCACGCCTCGGCATTGGCCACCGGGCGCTCGGGCGCGCGGCGATGGACCGTCCGCGCCACGGTCGGCTTCGGGGCGGGCTCGGCCTTGCGCCGCGGCGGCTCGTCCGGCAGCCGGGCGATCGCCGGTCCGCCGCCGCCGGGCAGCCCGAGGGCCGCGCGCATCGGCGCGTCGTAGCCGTAAAGGTCCGGCAAGGTACGGTAGGTGCCGCCATCGTCCACGAAGGCGGTGAAGTAGGCGAGATGGACCGGCAGCTTCTCCGGCAGCCGGATCGTCCGCTCGCCCTTGCCGATCAGCTTCTTCAACCTGTCCTGAGACCAGTCCGGCAGCACCGCGTCGGCAAGGCGGAACGGGTCGTCGACGCGCACGCAGCCGTGGCTGAAATCCCGCTTCGAGGCTGAGAACAGCGAGCGGTTGGGCGTATCGTGCAGGTAGACCGCGTGCTGGTTCGGGAACATGAACTTGATGAAGCCGAGCGCATTGCGCTCGCCGGGGGGCTGGCGGAGCGAGATGTGCCCCCCGCGGCGGACGACCTCGTAGCCCCCCCAGGTCTTGCCACCGTAGCCGGCGAGCTTCGGCGCCATCGTCTTCAGGATCGAGGGCGGCACGTACCAGGACGGGTTGACGACCGCGTATTCCATCAGCCCCGAGAACAGGGGCGTCCGCGATTCCGGCTTGCCGACGATGACCCGCGCCTCATCGCGCAGGACGCCGCCCCGGTAGGCGCGCAGGCGGTATTCCGGGACGTTGACCAGGATGTAGTCGGATCCCAGATCGCCGGGAAGCCACCGCCACCGCTCCATGTTGACGATGAGTTCGGCCTCGCCCCCCGTCGGGCGTGCGGCGCGACCGGCATCGGCCAGGGCCAGGACCGTCTGGACGTTCAGGACCCCGTTGCCCGGCAGCCCGCGGCCGCGCTGGAACTTCGCGACCGCGTCGGCGACGACGGTATCGTACTCGTCCGGCTCGCCGGGGGGCTTGTCGAACGTTCCGGCCGGGCGGCTCTCGAGATTGAAATGCGTCCGGAGCAGCGGCACGCGGGCATCGCGCATGCCGACGCGCAGGGCCGGCCCGGCCGGAAGACGCAGCGGCTTCACGGCGGTCGGCACGGGACCGCGCAGGGCGGCGAGACGCGCCTTGAGGGCGAGATAGCCGGGCGTCGCCGGATTGTAGCCCTGGAGCGCCTCGCCGGCCTTCGCGCCGGCCTCATCGAGCTTCGCCAGCACCGCGTCCCCGGCGGGAAGATCGAGATGCGGCGTGATCAGCCGCGAGATCGAGGCCAGGTTGACGCGGCCGCCACGGGCGTCCCGGGCATAGAGCACGGCCGCCGCGGACAGGCGGAGATCGGCATCGGCGAGCGCCTTCTCGTCCGGCTTATCGGGCAGCGACGGGACCGTGTAGGCACGCGAGTCGAGACCGTCCTCGGCGGCAGCCGCCAGCCGGGCCGACACCGCCTTTGCGGCCTCGGTCCACGCCCCTCCGGAGATCCAGAGCGGCTTGTAGGTGCGGGCTTCATAGAAGCTCCGGATCGCGTCGCCATCCTTGCCGGTCAGACGGAGTAGAAGGGGGGCGGGATCCGCGAAGCGGGCGAAGACCGCAGCACCGAGCGGATCCGTCGGGGCGACCGGCGCCGTGGCGGCGGGGGCCGGTGCCGGCTCGGCCGCCGGTGCCTCAGGCTTGTAGTCGGGTAGCGCCGTCGTGGCCGGAGCCGAGGGAGCCGCCTGCGCAGGCGGCGCGGCGGCTGGCGATGCCGGGACATCGGCGGAGGGCTGGTCCAGCGAGACGGTCTCCGCACGAAGCGAGGCGGCCGGGGCCAGCGTACCGCAGAGAAGGGCGGCCAGCGCCATGAGGCTGGAGCGCGGGACGCGCATCGTGATCTCCCGGGGTGCGGCGGCAGGACCGCACGCTCAGAGTGTGATTATCCGCGCAAGCGTGGCTTTCAGCAACCGCAGTCGTCGCGAATAGAACCTCTGTCGCGCAGATGAATGTGTCATTTCTAATGCTGCTTAGCTAATGATCTACCAAATCGTCGGTCGATTGCGTGCAGCATCAGGTGAATTTCCCGCACCACCGCGCCGACCGAATGCGGTCGGTGCGTTAGCGCACGCGGCGCTCGATCAGGCCGCGTCCTCGGTCTTCGCGTCGTCCTCCAAGCCCAGATCCTTGAGCTTGCGGTAGAGGGTGGAGCGACCGATGCCGAGGCGACGCGACACCTCCGACATCCGCTGCCGATAGAACTGGAGCGCGAAGCGGATGATCTCCGCCTCCAGGACGTCCATCGGCTTCATCTCGCCGGTCTCCTCGGTCACGAGGGACATGGCGTGAGGGTCGCGCACCTCCACGCGGACGATCTCGCGCACGGGCTCGGGGGCGTAGGCCGGCATCTGCGTCTGAACCGGCAGGGCCGGGATGCGGACGTCGAAGCCTTCCACCTGCGCGGCGATCTGGGGGAATTCGGCCACGGTCAGCTCGTCGCCGTCCGCGAGCACGACAGCGCGGAACAGGGCATTCTCCAGTTGCCGGACATTCCCCGGCCAGGGATAGCGCGTCAGCAGTGCCATCGCCTCCGGCGTGATGGCCCGCACGCGCTTGCCTTCCTCGGCCGAGAACCGCGCGCAGAACGAGCGAACGAGGTCGGGTATGTCCTCGCGGCGCGCCCGTAACGGCGGCAGCGTCATCGGGAAGACGTTCAGGCGATAATAGAGATCCTCGCGAAACTTGCCCTGCTTGACGAGGTCGAGCAGCGATCGGTTGGTGGCGGAGACGAGGCGGATGTCCACCCGCACGGAGCGTTTGCCGCCGACGGGATCCACCTCGCCTTCCTGCAGGGCCCGGAGCAGCTTGACCTGCGCGTCGAGGGGAAGCTCGCCGATCTCGTCGAGGAAGAGCGTACCGCCCGAGGCCTCGACGAACTTGCCGGCATGCTTTTCGGTCGCACCGGTGAACGCGCCCTTCTCGTGACCGAACAGCGTGGATTCCACGAGATTCTCGGGGATCGCCCCGCAATTGACCGTCACGAACGGCTTGCCGCGCCTGTCGCCGGATCCCTGGATCGCCCGGGCCAGCACCTCCTTGCCGACGCCGGACTCGCCCTCGATCAGGACCGGGATATTCGATTTCGCCGCCCGCTCGGCGAGGCGGATCAGCCGCTCCATGTCGGGGCTTTTGGACGTGAGATCCTTGAAGGTCAGCGCCCCGGAGGCCCGGCGGCGCATGCGGCGCACCTCCTCCTCCAGCGTATCGACCCGCAGGGCGTTCTTGATCGAGACCTGCAGCCGCTCGGCACCCGCCGGCTTGACCACGAAGTCCACGGCGCCGGCCCGCATGGCGCCGACCACCGTGTCGATGGAGCCGTTGGAGGTCTGGACGATCACCGGGGTGGCGAGGCCGCTCTTGCGCATCTCGGCCAGCACGCCAAGCCCATCGAGACCCGGCATGACGAGGTCGAGGAGCACGACGTCCGCGCCTTCGGACCGGAGCAGGGCCAGTGCGTCCGCGCCCGTTTCGGCGACCCGGGGCTCGAAGCCGAAGCGGCGCACCGCCGCCTCGGCGAGACGCCGCTGGACCGGATCGTCGTCCACAATGAGCACGGTGGCGGACATGGCGGCTCCCTGAACGGCGCGCGAAGGCCGGGCTCGCGACATGGGCTCAACCCCGTCACGGGCTCCGATTCGGCGACTGTTTCGTTTCGAGCCGTAGGGTGACCCACAGACGTAAAGTGGCGCTTAACGACGTTTGCATCGTGTCGACGACGATCGCGCGGGGCTTCGAACCGACACGCCGCGTTGAACGCGTGGCGGCACGCTCGATATCAGGGTACGGGGCCGCTGCCCTTAGAGAGGATTGCACGACATGATGCCGAGCCACGCCGCATCGCCGGTGACTGTCCGCCTGCCGGAGGGCGTGAGCGCCGCGCGCGCCGCCGCGAAGGCTGCCGACCTCGGCCATCTTCCGGAATGGGATTTGTCGGACCTCTATTCCGGCCTCGATGACCCCAAATTCTCCGGCGACATGACCCGGGCCGAGGAGGAGTGCCGCCGGTTCTCCGAACTCTATGCCGGCCGCATAGCCGAGCTCGCCGCGGGACCGGAGGCGTCCGCCCGACTGGCGGAGGCCGTGCGCACCTACGAGGGGATCGAGGACCTGCTGGGCAAGCTGATGTCCTTCGCGGGTCTCGTCTATTCCGGCGATACTACCGACGAGGCACGGGCCAAGTTCTACGGCGACACGCGCGAGCGCCTGACCAGCGCCTCCGCGGATCTCCTGTTCTTCGCCCTGGAGCTGAACCGCGTCGACGACGCGGCGATGAATGCCGCGATGGCGGAGGGGCCGCTCGCCCACTACGCGCCGTGGATCGAGGACCTGCGCAAGGAGAAGCCGCACCAGCTCGACGACCGGACCGAGAAGCTCTTCCTCGAGAAGTCGGTCACGTCGAACGCCGCCTGGGACCGTCTGTTCAACGAGACGATCGCCTCGCTGCGCTTCACCGTGCAGGGCGAGGAGATGCCTCTGGAGCCGACGCTCAACAAGCTCCAAGATCCGGACGGAGCCGTCCGCAAGGAGGCGGCCGGTGCGATCAGTGAGGTTTTGCGTGGGCAGTTGCGCGTCTTCACGCTGATCACCAACACGCTGGCGAAGGACAAGGAGATCTCCGACCGCTGGCGCGGCTTCAAGGACGTGGCGGACGCGCGCCACCTGTCGAACCGGGTCGAGCCCGAGGTGGTGGAAGCCCTCGTCGACGCCGTACGGGCGGCCTATCCGCGGCTCTCCCACCGCTACTACAAGCTGAAGGCGAAGTGGTTCGGGCAGGAGACGCTGCCCTATTGGGACCGGAACGCGCCTCTTCCGCGGGTCGAGCAGCGGACGATCCCCTGGACGGAGGCCCGTGACACGGTTCTCTCCGCCTACGATGCCTTTTCGCCGGAGATGGCGGGGATCGCGAAGCGCTTCTTCGATGAGCGTTGGATCGACGCGCCGACCCGTCCCGGCAAGGCGCCGGGCGCCTTCGCGCATCCGACCGTGCCGTCGGTGCACCCCTATGTCCTGGTAAACTACCAGGGCAAGCCGCGGGACGTGATGACGCTGGCGCACGAGCTCGGCCACGGCGTCCACCAGGTTCTCGCCGGCCCGAACGGCGCCCTGATGGCGCCGACCCCCCTGACGCTCGCGGAGACCGCCAGCGTGTTCGGGGAGATGCTGACCTTCCGCAGGCTCCTCGCCGCCACCACCGACACGACCCAGCGCCGGGCCATGCTCGCCGCCAAGGTCGAGGACATGATCAACACGGTGGTGCGCCAGATCGCCTTCTACTCTTTCGAGCGGAAGGTGCATCTCGCCCGCGCGAAGGGCGAGCTGACCACCGATCAGATCAATGCCCTGTGGCTGTCCGTGCAGGCCGAGTCGCTCGGTCCGGCCATCACGCTGGATTCCGGCTACGAGCCGTTCTGGGCGTATATCCCCCACTTCATCCATTCGCCGTTCTACGTCTACGCCTACGCGTTCGGCGACTGCCTGGTGAACTCGCTCTATGGCGTCTACGCCCAGGCGGAGGAGGGCTTCGTGGAGCGCTACTTCGCGCTGCTCGCGGCAGGCGGCTCCAAGCCCTACGGCACGTTGCTTGCGCCGTTCGGGCTCGACGCGAAGGATCCGGGCTTCTGGCAGATCGGGCTCGGCATGATCGAAGGGATGATCGCCGAACTGGAAGGCATGGAAGGACAGCCCTGACCGCGACGCCGCGGGGTGCCCCCCGCGGCGCAGGGCCCCACGCCCCTGGTTCACGCGGGGGCGCGGCTTATCTCCGGATCATCACACGACAAGCAGATCGAGAGATGGCCGAGACCGACCGCGAAGCCAACCGCTTCTCCGCCCGTGCCGGGCGCTACGCCAGCGTGGGCGCCAATGTCGGCGGCGTAGCCGCTCGCATGGCCATGGCACGGCTGTTCGGGAAGGAGGGCACGACCAATGCGGCCGCCCTCGCGCAGGCGCTGGGCGGCCTGAAAGGTCCGATCATGAAGGTGGCGCAGTTGCTGGCCACCGTTCCCGACCTCCTGCCCCCCGAATACGCCACCGAGTTGCAGAAGCTCCAGGCCGACGCGCCGCCGATGGGCGCGGCCTTCGTCCGGCGCCGGATGCAGTCGGAACTCGGAGCCGGGTGGCAGAGCCGCTTCGGGAGCTTCGACCTCAAACCCGCAGCCGCCGCCTCGTTGGGCCAAGTGCACCGTGCAACCGCCCAGGATGGTGAACGGCTCGCCTGCAAGCTTCAGTATCCGGACATGCAATCGGCCGTGGAGGCCGACCTGAAGCAGCTGGAAGTCGCCTTCGCGCTGCATCGCCGGATGAACACGTGGCTCGACACCCGCGAGATCGCCAAGGAGATCGGCGCCCGGGTCCGCGAGGAACTCGACTACGAACGTGAGGCCAAGCACGCGGCACTCTACGGGGCCGTGCTGAAGGACATCGCGGCGGTGCGCGTGCCCCGGGTCTTTCCGGACCTCTCCACCAAGCGCCTCCTGACGCTCAGCTGGCTCGACGGAGACAAGATCCTGGGCTTCGCCGACGAGCCGGTGGAGGTGCGCAACCGGATCGCCCAGGCGATGTTCAAGGCGTGGTGGCACCCGTTCAGCCGCGCGGCCGTGATCCACGGCGATCCGCATCTCGGCAATTACACCGTTTTCTCAGAGGGCGGCGAGGCTGCGGGCATCAACCTGCTCGATTACGGCTGCGTCCGCATCTTCCATCCGCGATTCGTGGGCGGTGTCGTGGATCTGTATCGCGGCCTCTTGGAGAACGACGAGGCCCGCATCGTCCACGCCTACGAGGTGTGGGGCTTCAAGGACCTCGACAAGGAGAAGATCGAGATCCTGAACATCTGGGCCCGATTCATCTACGGCCCCCTGCTGGAGGATCGTACCCGCACGGTCGCGGACGGGGTGAAGCCCGGAGAATATGGCCGGCGGCAGGCCTTCCAGGTCCACCAGGCGCTGAAGGAGCGCGGACCCGTCACCGTTCCGCAGGAATTCGTCTTCATGGACCGCGCCGCCGTCGGACTCGGCGCGGTGTTTCTCCACCTCAGGTCGGAACTCAACTACCACCGGTTGTTCGAGGCCGAGATCGAGTATTTCTCGCTGGACGAATTGTCGGATCGCCAGGGCCGGGCCCTCGCCGAGGCGGGATTGCCGGAACCGGTCTGATCGGGATCGAAGATCCACCGAGAGAGCGATCAACTTGCGTGCGTCCGATTGCGGCAGATAAACGCTTGAGCTACATCCGACCCTGACCGCAAGAAGTCGCGTCTTAGGGAAACGAGCGCACGATGGCCGAGAGTGACACGGTGGCCGGGCACACCTACAGCCCGGCGATGGACGCGAGGACTCACGAACAGACCTATCGCGGGTTCGTCCGGTTCGTCGAAATTGCCACCGGCGTTGTGATCTGCTGGGTCCTGGCCCTTGCGATCGGCGGAATCCGCGAGGCTTGGCTGCTGGCCATCGTCGGCGTGATCGTGGCCGGAGCGGCAGGAGCCGTCGGTGCCCTGGCGCCGGCCGTGGGCTGGCGTGCGCCGCTGGTCGTGGGCATCCTCCTCGTCCTCTACCTGTTCTTCGCCTGAGGCGAGGCCCGAGCGGCCGGTTCGCCGGCTGCCTCGGATGAGGAGCTCGCTCGCATTCGCCGAGCGGGCCGCTGACGCATTGTTGGCAATTAAATTGAGCACAAGTTACATTCCGGCCGCTTCCAACGCGGTATCGTAGATCCGCCTCTCGAAAAGCGTCGCCGGTTCGCGCATTCGAAGGCCGAGCTTTTCCAGGGGAACCCTCGCATGCGCATTGCTGTGCTGTCCGAGACGGACTCCGCGGAGCCGCGCGTCGCCGCGGTTCCTGAGACCGTCAAGAAGTTCATTTCGCTCGGTGCCGACGTCGTGGTGCAGTCCGGTGCGGGCAAGAGAGCCGGCATCCTCGACAGCGAGTACGAGGCGGCCGGCGCCAGCATCGCTGGCAGCGCGGCCGACGCCGCCGGTGACGCCGATCTCGTGCTCAAGGTCCGCCGACCGAGCGCCGAGGAGCTGCCGCAGCTGAAGCGCGGCGCCACCGTGATCGCGATCATGGACCCCTACGGCAACGAGGCGGCCCTGAAGGCGATGGCCGAGGCCGGCGTCGACGGTTTCGCCATGGAGTTGATGCCCCGCATCACCCGGGCCCAGGTGATGGACGTGCTGTCCTCGCAGGCGAACCTCGCCGGCTACCGCGCGGTCGTCGATGGTGCCGCCGAGTACGGGCGGGCGATGCCCATGATGATGACCGCCGCAGGCACGGTGCCAGCCGCCCGCGTCTTTGTGATGGGCGTCGGCGTGGCCGGTCTCCAGGCCATCGCGACCGCCCGCCGCCTCGGCGCGGTGGTCACGGCCACCGACGTCCGGCCCGCCACCAAGGAGCAGGTCGAATCACTCGGCGCCAAGTTCGTGGCCGTCGAGGACGACGAGTTCAAGCAGGCCGAGACCGCAGGTGGCTACGCCAAGGAGATGTCGGCCGAATACCAGAAGAAGCAGGCGGAGCTCGTCAAGGGCCACATCGCCAAGCAGGACATCGTCATCACCACGGCGCTGATCCCCGGACGCCCGGCTCCCAAGCTGGTGTCCGAGGAGATGGTGGCCTCGATGAAGCCGGGTTCGGTCCTAGTGGATCTCGCGGTGGAGCGTGGCGGCAACGTCGCCGGCGCCAAGGCCGGTGAGGTCGTCACCAACGACCGCGGTGTGAAGATCGTCGGCCACGTCAACGTTCCGGGGCGCCTCGCCGCGACAGCCTCGAGCCTCTATGCGCGCAATCTCTACGCCTTCGTCGAGACCCTGATCGACAAGGACTCGAAAGCGCTCGCCATCAACTGGGACGACGAGCTGGTGAAGGCCACGAACCTCACCCGCGGCGGTTCGGTCGTCCACGCATCCTTCCAGCCCAAGACCGAGGGAGCGACCTCGGAAGCCGCGTCCGTGGGGCTCGCCAAGCCGGAGACCGGCACGGCCGCTCCGGCCGGCGCACAGTGAAGCCCGGCCGAGAGGAGTAGCAGAATGGCAACCGTCATCGTCCCTCCCGATCAGGCGGCCGATCAGGCCCGCGTGCTGGCCGACGCCGCGCGCGCGGCGGCCGCGGTGGCCCGCAACGCCGCCGACCAGGCACAGGTCATCGCCGACGGCATGGGCCACGGGCTCAGTGCCGCGACCGGCGGCGCCGTGGATCCCACGGTGTTCCGGCTCGCGATCTTCGTGCTGGCGATCTTCGTCGGCTACTACGTGGTCTGGTCGGTGACGCCGGCGCTCCACACGCCGCTCATGTCGGTCACCAACGCGATCTCGTCGGTGATCATCGTCGGCGCGATCCTGGCGGTCGGCGTTCCCCTGATCGAAAAGGGCACCGGACTGGCCCGGTTCTTCGGCTTCATCGGCATCGTGCTCGCCAGCGTGAACATCTTCGGGGGCTTCCTCGTCACGCAGCGCATGCTCGGCATGTACAAGAAGAAGGGCTGAGCCGGTGTCTGAGAACGTCTCCTCCCTTCTCTATATCGTCGCCGGCGTCCTGTTCATCATGGCGCTGCGGGGGCTCTCGCACCCCACCACCTCCCGGCAGGGCAACCTGTACGGCATGGTCGGCATGGGTCTCGCGATCCTCACCACGCTGGTCGGCCACCCGCCGGCCGGGTTCGGCGCCTGGATCCTCGTGCTCCTCGGCCTCGGCATCGGCGGCGGCGCCGGCGCGGTGATCGCCAAGCGCGTGCCGATGACCGCGATGCCGCAGCTCGTGGCCGCCTTCCACTCGCTGGTCGGTCTCGCCGCGGTCTTCGTGGCGGCCGGCGCGCTCTACGCGCCGCAGGCCTTCGGCATCATCGAGAACGGCCACTTCCACAAGCAGTCGCTGTTCGAGATGGGCCTGGGCGTCGCCATCGGCGCCATCACGTTCACCGGCTCGGTGATCGCCTTCGCCAAGCTCGACGGACGCATGTCCGGCAAGCCGATCATGCTGCCCCAGCGTCACCTCATCAACGCGCTGCTGGCCGCCGGCCTCGTCCTGCTCATCGCCCTGTTCATCGGCACCGAGTCCAAGGCGATCTTCTGGCTGATCGTCATCGCCGCGCTGGTGCTCGGCGGCCTGATCATCATCCCGATCGGCGGCGCCGACATGCCGGTGGTCGTGTCGATGCTGAACTCCTACTCGGGCTGGGCGGCAGCCGGCATCGGCTTCACCCTGGGCAACCTCGCGCTGATCATCACCGGCTCGCTGGTGGGCTCCTCGGGTGCGATCCTGTCCTACATCATGTGCCATGCGATGAACCGGTCGTTCATCTCGGTCATCCTGGGCGGCTTCGGCGGCGATACCGCGGCGGCCGGCACGGGCCAGGTCGAGACGCGCCCCGTGAAGCAGGGCTCCGCCGACGACGCCGCCTACATCATGAAGAATGCTGAGCGGGTCATCATCGTCCCGGGCTACGGCATGGCGGTCGCCCAGGCGCAGCACTCGCTCCGCGAGATGGCCGACATGCTCAAGAAGGAGGGCGTCGACGTGAAGTACGCCATCCACCCGGTGGCGGGGCGCATGCCGGGCCACATGAACGTGCTGCTCGCCGAGGCGAACGTGCCCTACGATGAGGTCTTCGAGCTGGAGGACATCAACGGCGAGTTCCCGCAGGCGGACGTCGCCTTCGTGATCGGCGCCAACGACGTCACCAATCCGGCGGCCAAGACCGACAAGGCTTCGCCGATCTACGGAATGCCGATCCTCGATGTGGAGAAGGCCAAGACCGTGCTGTTCATCAAGCGCGGCATGGGTTCCGGCTATGCGGGCGTCGAGAACGAGGTGTTCTTCCGGGACAACACCATGATGCTGTTCGGCGATGCCAAGAAGGTCGTCGACAGCATCCTGAAGTCGCTCTGAGGCCCGGGTCTCGGGCGGATTTCCGGGGCGGGCAGCGATGCCCGCCCTTTTTCGTTGCGACGGCGCGCGTTCGCCGACGCTGTTGCGGCGGTGCGCAAGATTCCGCGGCCCACCCGGTGTAGGGTGGCATCCGTGTCATCCGCCCCGCTCTCCGTCGATCTGCCGCCCTTCCTGGGGGTCGCCGCCTCCATCACCGGCCGGCGCTGGCAGGAGCGCTGTGGCGGCGCGGCAGTCCAGAATCACATCGCCAAGATGGTTCAGGCCCACGGCCTGCCGGAATTGCTCGCCCGTGTGCTGGCAGGGCGCGGGATCGGTCCGGAGGCCGCGCCGCGCCACCTTGCGCCGCGTCTGCGCGACCTGATGCCGGACCCGAATACGCTGCTCGATATGGACGCCGCCGTCCGCCGGCTCGTCCGGGCCGTGCGCCGCGGCGAGACGGTGGCGGTCTTCGGCGACTACGACGTGGACGGCGCCGCGAGCGCGGCCCTGCTCGCTGGCTACCTGCGCGGTGTGGGCCTGAGGGCTCCGATCCACATCCCCGATCGGATCACCGAGGGCTACGGCCCCAACATCGCTGCGATCACCGCATTGGCGGCGGACGGCGCGACGCTTCTGGTCTGCGTCGATTGCGGCACGAGCGGCCACGCGCCTCTGGAAGAAGCCGAGAAATCGGGCCTCGACGTGATCGTCCTCGACCATCATGCGGCCTCCGAGGTGCTGCCGCCGGCCCGCGCCGTGGTCAATCCCAACCGCCTCGACGACCTGTCGGGCCTCGGCCATCTCTGTGCCGCCGGGATCGTGTTCCTCACCCTGGTGGCACTGAACCGTGCCCTGCGGCTGGAGGGCTTCTTCGGGCCGGACCGCCCCGAACCGCAGCTCACCGATGCCCTCGACCTCGTAGCGCTGGCGACCGTGGCCGACGTCGTGCCCCTCACCGGTCTCAACCGGGCCTTCGTGACGCAGGGCCTGACGGTGATGCGCCATCGCGGCCGCATCGGCCTGGCGGCCCTGCTGGACGCGGCCTCGCTGAGCGAACCGCCGGAATCGTGGCATCTCGGCTTCGTCCTCGGGCCGCGCATCAATGCCGGTGGCCGCATCGGCGATTCGGCCCTCGGTGCCCGGCTTCTGACGACGGCGGACCCGAACGAAGCGGCCCGGATCGCCGCCGACCTCGATCGCCT
Source organism: Methylobacterium sp. 092160098-2 (assembly GCF_028920805.1). Lineage (NCBI taxonomy): Bacteria > Pseudomonadati > Pseudomonadota > Alphaproteobacteria > Hyphomicrobiales > Methylobacteriaceae > Methylobacterium > Methylobacterium sp. 092160098-2. The sequence goes on from NZ_JAQPZJ010000001.1 coordinate 3,905,824, forward strand.
CAATCGCGAGCGTCAGGCGATCGAGGCGCAGGCCGTCTCCGAGGCCGAGGCCGAGATGGACCGTGCCCTGACGCTCGACCCGACCCGCACCGTGCTGGTCACGGCCAGTCCTGAATGGCATCCCGGCATCGTCGGACTCATCGCGTCGCGCCTGAAGGAACGGTTCAACCGCCCGGCCTTCGCCTTCGCGATCCGACCCGACGGCAGCGCCACCGGCTCGGGGCGCTCGATCCCGGGGTCGGATCTCGGGCTTGCGGTGCGCGCCTGCGTCGAGGCCGGGATCGCCCTCAAGGGGGGCGGACACGCCATGGCGGCCGGCGTCACCGTGCGGACCGACGACATCCCCCGCTTCGAGGCGCATCTCGTCATGCTGCTGGGGGCGAGCGTGACCGTGGCGCGGGCGGCCGACGCCCTGCTGATCGATGGCGGACTCAGCGCCGGGGGCGCTACCGCGGAAACGGTCCGGCTGCTCCAGCAGGCCGGACCGTTCGGACAGGGCGCGCCGGAGCCGATCTTCGCCCTCGGGCGCCATCGCCTGGTCGATGCCGGCGTGGTCGGGTCGAGCCATGTCAGGGCCCGCCTGCGCAGCCGCGACGGACAGGCAGTGGGCGCCATCTGCTTCCGTGCCGCCGAGCGCCCCCTCGGCCTCGCGCTGCTGAACGGGATCGGTCGGGAACTGCACGTGGCCGGAACGCTGTCCTGCGACCGCTGGCGCGGGGCCGAGCGGGCCCAGCTCCGGATCGTCGATCTGGCGCCGGCGGACCCCTGAGAGCCGCTGCGTCAGGTTCCTGCCATGACAAGGGCCCAGAACCGCTTGTAGCGCGTGGTCGGCGCATCCACGCGGGCGATCCCGATCCTGCGGATCTGCGGCAGCAGCATATTCTTGTTGTGCTCGGGGCTCGCCTTCCAGCGGGCGAGCACCTGCTCGAGGGTCTCGGAGCCGGCACTGAGATTCTCCGCCGCCCAGGCTTTCGCCAGACCGACGGAGGCCATGCGCGACGTGAAGCTGCCGCCGATCTCGTGGCTGAGCTGGCCGTGGCGCGCGTTGTTGCCGGCCTGGAAGGCCGCCGCCTTCACGAGAACCGGATCGACCACGACGGGGCTCAGGCCGTTCTGAACCCGGTAGGCCGAAATCGCGGCCGCGGCCGCGACCTCGTCGAGCACGGCAGTGTGCGTCGCATTCTCAACGGACGCATCCGGCATGACGGAGACGCCGCCGCATGCGGTGAGGCTCATCAGAAGGGCGGCGGCGAGGGCGAACTTGAATTTCGGCACGGTCCGGACGGCGATCGGTGACAGACACCCGCCTCCCTCCAGGGCGGTTGCGGCGAAAGCGCGGCACGCGGCGCGCCCGCACGATGCCGCACTCGCGCGTGGCACGCGCGCCACGTACCCGGCGTGATCACGCCGCCAGGGACATGCCGGCCAGCATCGAGGGTGCGAAGGCGCGGAGGAGATCCAAGTCCAGATGACCGGTGCCGCCGACCATCGTCGCCAGGGCGTCGGCGGGGGTCGCCGATTGCCGATACGTGCGCCGCTCGGTCAGGGCCGAGAACACGTCGCAGATCGTCACGATGCGCACGAGGTCCGAGATGGCCGAGCCGGCCAGGCCGTCGGGGTAACCTTTGCCGTCCAGGCGCTCGTGGTGATGACGGACCACATCGATGATTGCCGCCTCGAACTCACCCTGGGCGACCAGCAGGTCGGCGCCGATATCGGGATGGCGCTGCATGAGCCGCATCTCCTCAGGATTGAGCGGCCCCGGCTTGTTGAGGATCTCGACCGGAATGCGCGACTTGCCGATGTCGTGCAGCAGCGCGGATCGAACCAATCGCGCGAGGTCGGTCCGATTGAGGCCGATCTGCGCGCCGAAGGTCGCAGCGTGTCCGGCGACGCCGAGCGTGTGCTGATAGACGCCGATCTCGTGGCGCCAGACTTCGGCGAGCCACGCCCCGATGCCGACCTCGGAAACGGCAGCGAGGACCAGCTCGGTTCCCCGCTCCACGTCGGCACGGCGGAGTCGGGCGCCGAGGGCGGCGCTGTCGAACAGGTCCGCGACGATTGCGGTGGCACCCGTGACGCGCTCCGCGAGCTGTCGCCGACGCGCCTCGGCCGACCGCGTCGCCTCCTCGATCATGGCGAAGACATTCGCCAGGACGATCTGGCGCGGTGCCGCGGCGGGGAGCTGGCGGAGGTTGGACGCCCCCGCCATGGGCTCGCCGCGTACGAGAACCAGGAGCGGGAGTGACGGCCTGTACCGGTCGAGAGTGGTCCGCAACGTTGCGGCTTGGACCGGTGGAAGATCCAGAATTACGAGGTGGGGCCGCTCGGCCGGGATCGGCGCGCCCGGCGAGAGCGCCCGGCAATCCATCACCAGCGCGATCGCGCGCTCAAGGGCTCTCTGCTCGGATGGGCGATCCGAAATCAGAAGGACGTAGGGGCCGTCCGAGAATCGCGATGCGGCGCCGAGGGCCAACGCGGTCGCTCCTCGCCCGCAGGGTCAACGATCCATTTACCCTACGCGCAAGTTTTGAGGAAAGCGTTAACCGTGCTCGGCGCCCTCACCGAAACATCGACGGATCGCGTCAGGCCAGCTTGGCGGAGGCGACGTCGCCGGTCGGTGCGACGGTCGAACGACCGGACGTGCGCTCGGAGCTCAGAAAGTCGGCGAACTTCACGGTCAGCAGCGCCTGGCAAACGGCGAAAGCGACAAAGATGGCGAGGAAGCTGGCGATCATCGGACTCTCCAGGGCGGCCGGGCACCGCGATATGTTGCGGTGCGAGAGATGTCATGCCGCCACGCAAACTGGTATGCCAGATAACGAATACCGTTCATGCGGCCTATGCATGGAAGGCGGAGATGAGACCGCATTCCGCACAGAAGCCGCACATCGCATGCGCCACGCTCGCAGTTGAGAGTAGCGCACAGAGACTTCGCGCCTTTCAAAATTTTTGCAGTGCGGCAACGCTTGTGCGCGATTTAATTTGTAACCAGCACTCGGTCGGGGTTCAGACCACCGGGTCGGTCGGTGCTGTCGCAGCCGAAGCGCACGACCGTGCGGCCCTCGCCGACGATTCCCGATGCGGTCGGCAAAGCGGTCGGCGAGGCTTTGTCGGTCGAAACGGACCCTGTGGGACGGTCTCGACGCCGATCAGTCCAGGTAGTCGCCGTAGGTGTCGACGTGCTGAGCCAGCCCGAGGCCATGCTCGCGCACGAGACGCTCTGCCAGGTCGGCATCTCGGGCTTCCAGAGCCGAGATGATGGCGACGTGCTCCCGGATCGAACGCTCGGCCCGGTCGCCCTGCCGGAGCGCCGTGCTGCGGATGCCCCGCACATGCATCAGGAGATTACTGGTCAGATCGGCAATCGCATCGCAGTGTCCCAGAGCGATGATGCGTTGATGGAAGCGGATGTTCGCGTCCGAGTACTCATCGATGTGCTCTGAGGGCTGTCCTTCGAAGAATTCCGGGAAGGACTCGCGCAGGGCGCGAAGCTGGGCATCGGTGGCGCGGGTGCAGGCGAGGCGAGCCGCCATGCTTTCCAGCGCCGTCCAGGCGTGGATCATGCTGACGATCTCGCGCTTGTTCTTCTTGATCACGAAGACACCGCGCCGCGCCTCGGACCGGACGAAGCCTTCCTGCTCCAGAACCGTCAGGGCCTCGCGCACGGGCGTCCGGCTGACGCCGAGATCCTGCGACAGCTTCCGCTCGTCGAGGCGGACCTCGTCCGGACGTCCGTAGATGTCCATGTTGGTGATGGCTGTCTTGAGCGCCTCGTAGGCCAAGGTCCGGAGACTGGAGCTGGCGACGATGGGCTTCACGCTCAGCGGTTCGGAATTCGACATCCCTCGTCCAGTCAGCTCACACGTATGATGTCTCGCACGCATTCTCTGTCGTGCGCTCCCAAGCGGACTAACCCAAACCTTGGCCAGATCCTAGTCAATTGCGGGGCGGCCCCACAGACCTGTGAGCTTTGCCGACTTTTCGCCCCGCGGAAGTTGTGCAGGCGCGGCTCCCCATTCGCCATTTTGGCCGCACGTTCGGCCGATCGGTTTTAATCCCGGCGCCGAAACGTGTATTTTTATGCCGGTTCGATTGACAGCCCGGAGGGATACCAGCACCATCCTGCTGGCATACCGTCGACCATCAGTCCCGCGCTGCTGAGTCCAATGCGGATGCTCGAGTACTTGAGACTTAATTTGCCTGCGGGCCAAGAATTTTTCAAAGAATCCCGGTCATCTTGTTCTGCCAAGCTGGGCCGCGGCAGGGCATACAGCCGGTCTGAGCACAGACCCCAACAATAATACTGCCAAGGAGGGATGGGTATGTCCGAGATCGTCAAACCGGCGGGGCGTGGCCGATGGCTGCAACTCGCCTTCGGCGTGGTCTGCATGTGCATGATCGCCAACATGCAGTACGGTTGGACCTTCTTCGTGAACCCGATGCAGGAGCGGCACGGCTGGGATCGCGCGGCGATCCAGGTGGCGTTCACGCTGTTCGTCGTCACCGAGACGTGGCTGGTCCCGATCGAGGGCTGGTTCGTCGACAAGTACGGCCCGCGGATCGTCACGCTGTTCGGCGGCCTGCTCTGCGGCATCGCCTGGGTGATCAACTCCTACGCCGACTCGCTCACCGTGCTGTACATCGCGGCCGCGATCGGCGGCACCGGCGCCGGTGCGGTCTACGGAACCTGCGTCGGCAATTCGCTGAAGTGGTTTCCCGATCGCCGCGGCCTCGCCGCGGGCATCACCGCGATGGGCTTCGGCGCGGGCTCGGCCCTGACCGTCGTGCCGATCCAGGCCATGATCAAGTCGCAGGGCTACGAGGCGGCGTTCTTCTACTTCGGTATCGGGCAGGGCGTCATCGTGATGCTCATCGCCCTGTTCCTGCGGTCGCCCGCGAAGGGGCAGGTTCCGGAGATCGCCCGGGTCAGCCAGTCGAAGCGCGACTACAAGCCCTCCGAGATGGTCCGCACGCCGATCTTCTGGGTCATGTACGCGATGTTCGTCATGATGGCGGCCGGCGGCCTGATGGCCACCGCGCAGCTCGGCCCGATCGCCAAGGACTTCAAGATCGCCGACGTTCCGGTCTCGCTGCTCGGGATCACGCTGCCGGCGCTGACCTTCGCGGCCACGCTCGACCGGGTGCTCAACGGCGTGACGCGTCCGTTCTTCGGCTGGGTCTCCGACCATATCGGCCGCGAGAACACGATGTTCCTGTCCTTCGCGATCGAAGGCCTGGGCATCTACGCGCTCAGCCAGTTCGGCCAGAACCCGATCGCCTTCGTGCTTCTGACCGGTCTCGTGTTCTTTGCCTGGGGTGAGATCTACTCCCTGTTCCCGGCGACCTGCGGAGACACGTTCGGCTCGAAATACGCCGCCACCAATGCCGGCCTGCTCTATACGGCCAAGGGTACGGCGGCGCTGATCGTCCCCTATACCAGCGTGCTCACGACCATGACCGGGAGCTGGCACGCGGTGTTCCTGGCGGCAGCGGCCCTCAACATCGTCGCGGCCCTTCTGGCGCTCTTCGTCCTGAAGCCGATGCGGGCCGCCTATACCAAGAAGCCCGAGGCGAGCCTCGCGCCGGTCCTGGCCCAGTAACGCGGTCCAGGCGACACGAACCGACGAGAATGAGCCCGGCGCCGTCTTTACGGCGCCGGGCTTCCTGCATACCGGGGACCGGGCTTTCCGGAGATCGGGTATGGATAGGGACGAGCGGATCGCGCGGGAGAGCGTCGTGGCGGCGGCACGGGCGCTCGACGCCCAGGGGCTGAACCGCGGGACGTCGGGGAACGTCTCGGTGCGGTTCCGCGATGGGCTCCTGATCACACCCTCCGGCATGCCCACCGACAGGACGGGACCGGACGATGTGGTCCCGATGGCATTCGACGGCACCCACCCGCCGGATCAGAAGCCCTCTTCGGAATGGCGCTTCCATCGGGACATCCTGGTGTCCCGTCCGGAATTCGGTGCGGTGGTCCACGCACATCCGGTCTACTGCACCGCTTTCGCCATGTGCGGTCAGGCGATACCGGCGATCCATTACATGATCGCCGCCTTCGGAGGCCCGAGCGTGCGCTGCGCGCCGTATGCGCCCTATGGCACCGCTGAACTCTCGGACCTGGCCCTGACGGCGCTGGCCGATCGCAACGTCTGCCTCCTCGCCAACCACGGCATGATCGCGGCCGGCACCGATCTGGAGAAGGCCCTCTGGCTCGCCGTCGAGCTGGAAACCCTCTGCCAGCAATACGCCGTCGCCCGGCAGATCGGGACGCCGATCGTCCTGTCCGATGAAGAGATCGGCATCACCGTCGAGCGCTTTCGCGGCTATGGGCTGAATGCGGCGGGGAGCACAGGCTCAACGACCGCGTAGCCGAGAGGCCCCCGCGGGATCGGTCGGGCGCCGCGCCGTCTAAGGTCGGATGCGCTCCACCGCCGGCGCGGGCATCCTACCGCCCGAGCACCTGCCCGACCGCCAGCCCGACCTCCTGGGCGAACGCGGCGGCCGCGATCTTCTTGCCGCCCTCCGCCTTGACCTTGCGGATCTCGATCCGACCACCCTGCGCGCAAACGCTGAACCCCGCGTCGTCGATGGCGATCACCTCGCCGGGCTTGCCCACGACATCGCCGAGCTTACGGACCCGATGCAGGGTGGAATCGAAGATCTGGAGCTTCTTGCCGTCGAGCGTCGTCCAGGCGCCCGGCGCCGGATTGGCCGCGCGGATCAGGTTGTAGATCTGCTCGGCATGGGCGGACCAGTGGATCTCCGCCTCCGCCCCCCGGAACCAGCCCTCGTAGCTGGCGGCATCCTCATCCTGGTCGATCTCGACATGCTCTCCCGCAACGACGAGATCGGCCGCCTCGAGCATCGCCTCGACGCCCATCGGGAACAGGTTGTCGAAGTAGACGTCGCCCAGCGTCGCATCGGCGCCGATCGGGCAGGTCTTCTGCAGGATCACCGGCCCTTCATCGAGCCCGTCGGTGGGCCGGAAGATCGTGAGGCCGGTCTGCAGCTCGCCGCGGGCGATCGGCCAGTTGATCGAGGACGGCCCACGATACCGCGGCAGCAGGCTCGGATGATACTGGATGGTGCCGTGCTTCGGGATGTTGACGAAGCTCTGGGGCGCGAATTGCAGCACGTAGGCCATGATGCCGATGTCGGCATCGAGCCCGCGCATCGCGGCCTCGGCCTCGGGACTCTTCAGGCTGGGGAACTGGAAGACCGTCAACCCCTTCTCGACCGCCGCGGTCTTGAGGACGTCCGGCTTGGCGCCGGGCTTCTCGGGCGCGCAGAACACCGCGGCGACCTCATCGCCTCGCTTGAGGAACGCCTCCAGGACCGCCTTGCCGAAATCCTGTTGGCCGATGAAGGCGATGCGCATGCAATCTCCTGGTCTTCGACCGGGCCCATGGCGGCCCGGGAAAGGGACGGTCGGAGCGCGGGGCGCGGCGGCGAACGGTCGTGCCCCGTTGGTCGGACGGCGTCATCCGAAGTCCGGGACGGTGCGGCCCCGGACACGACGGCGGCGAACCCAGGCCGGAGCCAGGGATCGCCGCACGCCGCTCACTCTGCGGCGATCTTCTGAACGACGCCGATCGCGCCGGACTCGGAGATTTCACCGACCTCGGCCTCGGAATAGCCCAGCACGCTGCGCAGGATCTCCTCGGTATGCTCACCGAGCAGCGGGGAGCGCTTCACGTCGCTCGGGCTCGCCGACAGCTTGATGGGATTGCCCACCGTCAGGTACTTGCCGCGCGTCGGATGGTCGACCTCGACGATCGTGCCGGTCTTCCGCAGCGACTCGTCCTCGGCGATCTCCTTCATGGACAGGATCGGGCCGCAGGGGATGTCGTACTTGTTCAGCGTGTCCATCACCTCGAACTTGGACACCTTCATCGTCCACGCCTCGATCCGCGTGAAGATCTCGTTGAGATGCGGCAGTCGGGCCTTCGGCGTGGCGTAGTTCGGGTCGGTCTTCCAGCTCGGCTCGCCGATGATGTCGCAGATCGGCTCCCACACGGCGGCCTGGGTGATCACGTAGATGTAGGCGTTCGGATCCTGCTCCCAGCCCTTGCAGCGCAGGATGCGGCCCGGCTGACCGCCGCCGGAATCGTTGCCGGCGCGCGGAGTCGCCTCGCCGAACGGGATGCCTTCACCGAACTGGCTGTATTCCTTCAGCGGCCCGTGCTCGAGCCTCTGCTGATCGCGCAGCTTCACCCGGCACAGGTTGAGCACGCCGTCCTGCATCGCGCAGTCGACCTTCTGGCCGAGGCCGCTCTGGGTCCGGTGATACAGCGCCGTGACGATGCCGAGCGCGAGGTGCAGACCCGTTCCGGAATCACCGATCTGCGCCCCCGTCACCATCGGGATACCGTCCCGGAAGCCCGTGGTCGAGGCCGAGCCGCCGGCGCATTGCGCGACGTTCTCGTAGACTTTGCAGTCCTCGTAGCGGCCGGGACCGAAGCCCTTCACGGAGGCCAGGATCATGCGCGGGTTGGCCTCGTGGATCTTCTCCCAGGTGAGGCCCATGCGGGCGAGCGCGCCGGGTGCGAAGTTCTCGACCAGGACGTCGCATTCCTTGATGAGGCGCCAGAGGACCTCCTTGCCCTTCGGATTCTTCGAATCCAGCGTGATCGAGCGCTTGTTGTGGTTCAGCATCGTGAAATAGAGGCTGTCCACGTCAGGAATGTCCTGAAGCTGCTGACGCGTGGCGTCGCCGACACCCGGCCGTTCCACCTTGATGACGTCTGCACCGAACCAAGCCAGGAGCTGCGTGCAGGTCGGGCCGGATTGAACGTGGGTGAAGTCCAGGATGCGGACGCCTTCGAGGGCCTTGGTCATGATCGGTCTCGGAGCTGGAGTCGGATTCGGGAATGTCGGAGGGCGGCTCAGGCCGCGCGGAATGCCGGCATGCTGCCTGCACGGGTCGGTGACGGGCAACGTGCGACGCCGGGGCAGGGACCTCTCATCCTCGAACGGATCATGTCTGCTATCCCTCCCAATGCGCGGTCTCGTCGTGTCGCGACACCGTCACTCGGACCCTGGGTGACGAGTCCTTGAATTTGTATACCACATGCCATTCGCCGGATGCGAGTGCCGATTGTGGATCGGGCCTGTGCGGCCCGTGACGAAGCGTAAGCCGGCCAGACGCGGCGCTCAACAGACAGCTTGCAGCCTCGGACCAGGTGGGAGCGCCCCTTGGCATTCGCGGCCGGGCGGTCCATGATTTCGCCAAAATTGGCCCGCCGCCGCGGGATTAAAGTCGCAACGCTGCACGAGGAACGCCCATGCTCGCCAGCACCAGCCTGATCAAATCCTCCTGGATCGCCGTCGACGTCGCCCGAGACCGCGCCGAGCGCGTCCTCGTCGTGGAGACCTACATCGCGGTCAGTCCGCTCGAGCCGAACTACGATGCCGCGCAGTACGAGCGTGTCCTGGCCTGCGTCCAGAACGTGCTCAAGTCGCACCCGGAGATCGACCGCGCGTCGATCCTGAGCATGCACCGCGGTTCCGGATGCACGGCGCTGTTCCGAGACCAGTCCGCCAAGCAGTCCGCCGCCGCCTGAGGGTCTCAACCCTCTCCGTCTTCGGCTGGCCGGGAGAGATCCGGCGGGTCCAGGGCGACGCGCGCCGCGTGAAACCACCAGAGCGGTATGTCGCGATTGGCTTGGGCCAGTTCCGAGGCCCAGCCTTCCTTCGGCATCACGTCGGCGCGGTCGGCGAACAGGCGCAACGCCGCCTCCGCGCGCTCCCTGCGGCACCGTTCCGCGATGGCCCGGCGCTCGGCCTCGGCGCGCGCATCCGTCTGCTCGATGAGGCGGCGGGTCGCGAGATCGTCGGCATCGAAAGCGAATTGCTGCCAGAACGCCTCCGCCTCCCGGGCGACGTCGCGCTCGCGGCGGAGCGTGGCGAACGCTCCCTCGGCCGCCTCCCGGGCCGCTTCGGCCGTTTCAGCGCGCGCGAGAAGACGGTTGTTGGCCTCCAGAAGCTCGCGCTCCCGCTCCGGCGACATCCGCTGCCGACGCAGCACCCGCAATTCCTCCTCGTCGGCGAGGCGGCTCAGAAGCCATTCGGCGAGCGGGCCGTCGGCAAGGGCGTCGGCGGAGCGGCGATAGCGCTCGCGCAGACCCGGGTGACGGATCTCGAAATCCGCGGCCTCCCAGCCCGCGCACGCCTCGCCCGCCGGCCGGTCGTGATCGTAAAGGGTCCGCGCCAGGGCGTCGCGCAGGTCGTCCGGAAGTCGTGCCGCAGCGTGTCCGTTCATGAACCTGCATTCGCGATGAGCGATCGACGGAACTCTAGAACGCGCGCGCGCGACCGATGAGGCCATCGCGGTCTGGCGAACGCGGATTTTTCTACGCAGTCTATGGGCGCGCCGGCGGCGGCGCCCAGGGTCGTTCGGGGCCCGGCCGTCGGGTTGCCCGGATCGGGCCCGCATCTGGGCTCCCCCTCCACCGCGACCCCGCGTCAGGGCGGCGGATCTTCGGCTCGGGCGGGGGCCACGATGGATCGTCGCTCCTCCTGCTTGCCGCAACCTGTCGGGACAGGCCGAAGGCCGCCGCGCGGGACAATGCGCGATCGCCGCGGCGACGGGAAGGCCCGGGCTTCCGCCACGTCGCGCCACCCGCAGCCGACCGGCAGGTCGGCCCCGCGCTCACGATCCTGGCTGCGGGAGACCACGGGGCCTTCGATTCCCGATGGCGCGCTTCGAGGGCTCAGGATACATCCCGATCTGCGCGCTCCACACGTCGATCCCAGTCGATGGTCCATACAGGCTACAATCCGGCGCTCGTCGCCCTGTCGATCGGCCTCTCCATCTTTGCGTCCTACACAGCGCTGGATCTGGGCAGTCGCATCCGAGGGCCCGTCGCGGCGGGCCCCCGCTGGCCGTGGATCACCGGCGCTGCGCTCGCCATGGGCGGCGGCATCTGGTCGATGCATTTCGTCGGCATGTTGGCCTTCGAAACCGGCATGCCCACCACCTACGACATCGGCCTGACCCTCCTCTCCCTCGCGATCGCCGTTGCGGCCACCGGCGCCGGCTTTCTGTGGGTGGAGCGGACCGGGGAGGGGCTCGGCAGCATCCTCGTGGCGGGCGTGCTGATGGGTCTGGGGGTCGCCGGCATGCACTACACCGGCATGGCGGCGCTTCGGATCCCCGGCGACCTTTCCTACAATCGGCCCATAATCGCGCTCTCGGTGGCGATCGCCGTGACCGCGGCGACCGCGGCCTTGTGGCTCTCGTTTCACCAGCACGGCGTCTGGCAGAAGCTTGTCGCGGCCTGCGTCATGGGGGTTGCCGTGGCCGGCATGCATTACACCGGCATGGCCGCCGCGACGATCACCGTCGATGAAGGCGCCCCCCACGCCGCCCATGCGATGACGAGCGTGCAGGGCCAGCAGAATCTCGCGCTCTACGTCGCCGGCGCGACCTTCCTCATCCTGTTCCTGGCGATCCTCGCCTCGTCCCTGGACCAGCAGCGGGTGCAACGCGAATTGCTGGCGAGCGAGGCACGGTTTCGAGCCGCGGTGCAGGCCGTGCGTGGCGTCCTGTGGACCAACGATGCCGAAGGCCGGATGCTCGGCGACCAGCCCGGCTGGAGCGCGATCACCGGCCAGACGCGGGCGGAGTACCAGGGCTACGGCTGGGCCGACGCGGTGCATCCGGACGACGTGCAGGCCTCCATCGAGAGCTGGAACGCAACCGTCCGGGCGCGACAAACCTACGTCCACGAACACCGGGTCCGGTCCCGCGACGGATCATGGCGACATTTCGCAATCCGCGCCATTCCGGTGCTCGATGCACGCGGCGCGATCCGGGAATGGGTCGGCGTCCATACGGACATCACCGAACAGAGGCAGGCCGAAGCCGACTTGCGCGAGTCCAACGAGGAGATCCAGCGCTACGCCTATATCGTGAGCCATGACCTGCGCGCGCCGCTCGTCAACGTCATGGGGTTCACCAGCGAGCTGGAGGCGACCCGGACCGAGATCCAGGCGGCCCTTCGCGGGCACCCGGAGGCGGAGCGGCTCGACGGCGATCTCGCCGAGGCGCTCGGCTTCATCAAGGCGGCGGTGAACCGGATGGAAGGGCTGATCGCCGCCATCCTGAAGCTCTCCCGAGAAGGGCGGCGGCAATTTTCCCCCGAGCGCCTCGACATGACGAATCTGCTGCGCGACGTGGCGGACGCCCAGAGGCACCAGACGGAGGCCACGGGCGCCACCGTGACGATCGCCCCCGACCTGCCGACGATCGTTGCCGATCGCGTGGCCGTCGAGCAGGTCTTCGGGAACCTGCTGGACAACGCCGTGAAGTATCTCGACCCCAGCCGGCCGGGACGCGTGACCGTGACCGCCACGGCCGTCGGAGACCGTCGGGTTTGTTTCTCCGTCGCCGATAACGGCCGGGGGATCGCCGCACGGGATCATGCCCGCGTCTTCGAACTCTTTCGACGCTCCGGCCTGCAGGATCGCCCGGGCGATGGAATAGGCCTGGCCCACGTCAAAGCCCTGGTGCGCTCGTTCGGCGGCCGGATCGAGGTCCGTTCGGAACTCGGCGTCGGCACGACGTTCGACGTGACCTTGCCCCGCGCTCCGGCTACAGCGGTCCAGATAGACCCCGAACCGGCGCCCATCGCCGCCGAATGAGCGTGGAGCCCGCCCGTGCATCCTGTCAGCATCGTGATGATCGAGGATGACGAGGGGCATGCGCGCCTCATCGAGCGCAACATCCGTCGCGCCGGCGTCAACAACGAGATCGTCCCGTTCCGGAACGGCACCTCGGCGCTGGACTACCTGTTCGGCGCGGACGGCACCGGCGAGGCGAGTGCCCGGCGGCATCTGCTGATCCTGCTCGATCTCAACCTGCCCGACATGACCGGCCTCGACATCCTGGAGAAGGTCAAGGCGAACCCGCATACGCGGCGCTCCCCGGTGGTTGTGCTGACCACCACGGATGACAGCCGCGAGATCCAGCGCTGCTACGATCTCGGGGCCAACGTCTACATCACCAAGCCGGTCAGCTATGACGGCTTCGCGAACGCGATCCGTCAGCTCGGATTGTTCTTCTCGGTCATGCAGGTTCCCCAGAACCCATGAGCACCGGGCGTGTCAGCGGGGACGGGACCGCCGCGGCGGCACGCATCCTCTACATCGACGACGATCCAGGCCTCGGTCGCTTGGTCCGGCGCGCCCTGGAGGCCCGGGGCTACGCGGTCGAGATCTGTCCCGACGGCGCCGCGGGGCTGGCACGGCTGGCGCAGGGCGGTATCGATGCCGTCGCCCTGGACCATCACATGCCCGGCCAGACCGGCCTCGATCTGCTGCCGGAAATCCGTGCCCTGCCTGAGGCGCCCCCGGTCATCTACGTGACGGGCTCCGAGGACAGCCGCGTCGCCGTCGCGGCCTTGAAGGCCGGCGCGGTCGACTACGTCTGGAAGGACGTTCAGGGGCAGTTCCGGGAGCTGCTGGGCGAGGCCGTCGCCACGGCGCTGCGGCAGGAGAGCCTGCGGCGCGACAAGGAACGCGCCGAAGCGGAGGTGCGTGAGGCGCGCGACCGCGCCGAACTGCTTCTGCGCGAGGTCAACCATCGCGTCGCCAATTCCCTGGCCCTCGTCGCGGCCCTTGCGCATATGCAGCGCAACGCCGTCACGGATTCGGCTGCCAAGGCTGCGCTCGACGAGATGCAGGCCCGGATCTCGGCGATCGCCGGGATCCATCGGCGCCTCTACACCTCGGACGACGTCGAGTCCGTGGAGCTCGACGCCTACCTGCAGAGCCTCGTCGAGGAATTGCAGGCGGCCATGCGGGCGAGCGGGCGGGATCATGCCATCCGGCTCCGGGCGGCGCCCGTGCGCCTCTCGACCGACAAGGCCGTCTCGGTGGGCGTGGTCGTAACCGAACTCGTCACCAACGCGTACAAGTACGCCTATCCGGTCGGCACGTCGGGCGAGATCCGCGTGGCGATCGAGTGCGATGCCGCCGACACCGTGCGGCTCGCTGTCGAGGATGATGGAATCGGCTGGACCGGAGAGGGTGAGATCCGCGGGACCGGACTCGGCTCACGGATCGTGCGTGCGATGGCATCGAACCTGCGCTCGGCATTGTCGTATGCCCCCGGATCTCCGGGCACGCGGGCGGTTCTCGCCTTTCAGGTCTGATCGCGCAATCTCAGCCGTCGGTCCGGCTCGCGATTCGATCGAGGGCGTCGAGCATCGGCACGAGCGAGTCCTCGCCGAGCTGGTGGAAGCCCAGGGCCCGACTCATGAACAGGCCGAGGATCGCGAAGAACAGGACGGAACCCTCGCCCGGACGGGCGCCGTCGATCTGACCGAGCTGATCCAGCTGATCCACCACGAAGGCCTGGAACCCCTTCTGCGCCTCCGGCGACTCCATCGAGGCCAGCAGGAGGGCGCGCGCGGATTCGTTGTCCTCGCAATAATGCCCGCGCACATGCGCCACCATCGCCTTCGGGAACTGAGACGGGCCGGCGGGGATCGCCGCAGCGCATGCCGCGATCTCCTCGCGCACATCCGCAAGCTTTCGGGCGACCAGAGCCACCACCAACGCATCCTTCGACGCAAAATGGTGCAGAACCCCGCCTTTGCTCAGCCCGGCCTCGGCGGCAACCGCGTCGATCGTCAACCCCCGCACGCCCGCCTTGAGCAGCACCGCGGCGGCGGCCTCAAGGATGATCTCGGGCCGGGCCGCCAGCCGTTGTCGCTTCACCTGCATCGCTGACCTGCACTAAAAACCGTCTGGACGGTATGTAACGGATGGCGTAGGAACGCGCCACGCATTTCGCACGAGCCGCGCCGACACGGTCGATCGCATGAGCCGCATCGTCTTCCGTCCACCCCCATCCGTTGTACTGGTGTTAACCGCGCTCGCGTCGATCGGGTGCGCACGGGCCGAACCGGACGCCGCGCTGGATCCCGCGATGGCGCGCGTGCGGGTGGTGCAGGCACGCCGTACGCCTCAGGCGCTCGAGGTCGTGGTGACCGGCGACATCCAGGCCCAGGCGCAGGTCAACGTCTCGTTCCGGACCAACGGCAAGGTGGCCGAGCGGCGGGTCGAGGTCGGGGATCACGTCACCGCCAATCAGGTCCTCGCCGTTCTCGAGCCCCTGACCCAGCAGGCGAATCTCGACAACGCGAAAGCCGCCCTCGCTTCGGCCGAGGCACTCCTGACCCAGGCCAAGATGTCCTTCGAGCGCCAGAAGCAACTTCTTGCCGGCGGCTTCACCACGCGCTCGACCTACGACAATGCCGAGCAGGAGCTGCGCACGACACAGGCGGCCGTCGATTCGGCGAAGGCCGCTTTGGGAACCGCGCAGGAGCAGTTCTCCTATACGGAACTGCGCGCCGGCGTGGCCGGTGTCGTGACCAGCCGGAGCTTCGAGGTCGGCCAGGTGGTCCAATCGGGGCAGACCGTTCTCGTGATTGCGCAGGACGGCCCCCGGGATGCGGTCTTCAATGTCTACGAATCGCTGCTGGCCCAGCCGCCGGCGGGCGACACCATCGCGGTCGCGCTCCAGTCGGATCCGGCGATCACCGCGGTCGGGACCGTGCGCGAGATCTCGCCGACGGTGGATGCGGCGAGCGGCACCGTCCGGGTCAAGATCGGACTCAAATCGACTCCGGCCGCGATGGGGCTGGGTGCCGTCGTGGTCGGCCGCGGACGCTTCGCGCCCCATGAAGCGGTGATCCTGCCCTGGTCGGCGCTGTACCGCTACGACGGGCAACCGTCCGTCTGGATCTACGACCCCGACCGGCGGACAGTCTCGGTCCGCGCCGTCGAGATCGACCGCTTCGGGCCCGACATCATCGCGCTGAAGCGCGGCGTCGAGCCGGGCGAGCGCGTGGTCGTCGCCGGCATCCAGTTCCTGCGCCCCGGTCAGACCGTCGCGGCCGCCGAGATCGGAGCTCGCCCGTGAAGGCGCACACGTATCTCGCCCTGAGCCTCGTCGCGGCAGCGCTGGCGGCCTGCAACGGGCACGGCGAGGAGGGCGGCGAAGCCGCGGCAGCGGCCCCGATACGTCCGGTGCTCACGCAGGTGGTCGTGCCGAGCGACACCGTCATGTTCGGGCCCTTCGCCGGCACGATCGAGCCGCGCTATCAGGCGCAGCTCGGCTTCCAGATTCCCGGCCGCATGGTGGCGCGGGACGTGACGATCGGCGACCTCGTCACCCGGGGCCAGCGCCTCGCGGCCCTGGACACCATCGTGACACGCTTCGACCTGACCCGTGCCGAGGCGGACCTCGCCGATGCGAAGGCGCAGGCCGAGAACGCCGAGGCCGCCGAGGCGCGGACCCGGCGCCTGATGTCGGGCAACAGCGTCGCCCAGGCCACGCTCGACCAAGCGGTTGCCAAGCGCGAGACGGCCCGGGCGCGGGTGGACCAAGCTATGTCCAGCCTGCAGAAGGCCCGCGACCAGATGGGCTACACCGAGCTGAAGGCCGAGTTCGACGGTGTCGTGACCCAGCGCCTCGCCGAGGTCGGCCAGGTGCTCACCGCCGGCCAGGGTGTCGTGACCGTGGCGCGGCCGGACGTCCGCGAGGCCGTGGTCGACATTCCCGAGGTCTATGTCGGAGCGTTGCCGGCGGACGGCGTCTTCACCGTCGCGCTCCAGAGCGCCCCGGAGCTCACGGCGCGCGGGCGCGTCCGCGAGATCGCGCCGCTCGCCGAATCGGGGACGCGCTCCAAGCGTATCCGGATCAGCCTCGACCAGCCCGGCCCGGCCTTCCGGCTCGGCGCGACCATCAACGTGTCGCTGACGCGGAATGTCTCGCCCACCGTGCTGCTGCCGGCATCGGCACTGCTCGAGGACGGCGGCCGCCGCTCGGTCTGGGTCGTGTCCGCCGACGGGAAGTCCGTGTCGCGTCGCGACGTGACCGTAGCGGCGGCGCGGGACAACGCGGAGGACGGTCGCATCGCGGTCGTCGATGGGCTGAAGGCCGGCGAACGCGTCGTGGTCGCGGGGGTCCATGTCCTTAAGGAAGGCCAGGCCGTGCGCCTGGCCAACGGCGCCGTCTGATCCGGCCGCACGGGGTTTTCGCGTGAAGGATTTCAACCTTTCCGACTGGGCGCTCGAGCACCGCTCGTTCGTCTGGTTCCTGATGCTGGTCTCGCTCGTGGCGGGCGTGATGGCCTATGGCCGCCTCGGCCGCGAGGAGGATCCTCCGTTCACCATCAAGACGATGGTCGTGCAGACGACTTGGCCGGGCGCGACCATCAAGGATACCCTCGATCAGGTCACCGACCGGGTCGAGAAGGAACTCCAGCAGCTCAACGGCCTCGACTACGTCCGCAGCTACACGACCCCGGGATCCTCCACAGTCTTCGTGAATTTCCGCGACACCCTGAAGAAGGGCGAGGTCCAGCCCGCCTTCTACCAGGTCCGCAAACGTCTCGGGGATATCAAGGGCCAGTTCCCGGACGGTGTGCAGGGGCCGTTCTTCAACGACGAGTTCGGCGACGTCTACGGCAACGTCTACGCCTTCACGGCCGACGGCCTGACTCACCGGCAGTTGCGCGACTACGTGGAGAGCATCCGCACCGATGTGCTGCGCGTGCCCGATATCGGCAAGACGCAGCTGCTCGGCACCCAGGACGAGACCATCTATCTCGACTTCTCGACCCGGAAGCTCGCCGGTTACGGCATCGATCTCCAGGCCCTGATCAAGGCGCTTCAAGCGCAGAACGCCGTCTCGGCATCCGGGGTCGTTCAGGCCGGACCGGAGCGCATTTCGCTGCGGGTCAGCGGCTCCTTCGCCTCCGAAGCCTCGCTTCAGGACTTCAATCTGCGGGTGAACGATCGCTTCTTCCGTCTTGCCGACATCGCCGAGATCAGCCGCGGCTACGAGGATCCGCCCGCGCCCCTGTTCCGGGTGGACGGCAAGCCCGCGATCGGGCTGGCCATCGCGATGCGTCCGGGCGCCAACCTGCTGCATTTCGGTGAAGCGCTGAAGGAGCGCATGCGGCGGATCGAGGCGACGCTGCCGGTGGGCGTCGGCGTCCACCTCGTTTCGGATCAGCCCAAGCAGGTCGAGCATGCGGTCGGCGGCTTCACCGAGGCGCTGGTCGAGGCCGTGGTCATCGTGCTGGCCGTGAGCTTCGTGAGCCTGGGCATCCGGGCCGGCCTCGTCGTCTCGGTGTCGATCCCCCTCGTGCTGGCGATCGTCTTCGTGGTCATGCAGATCATGGACGTGACCCTGCAGCGCATCTCGCTCGGCGCGCTGATCATCGCGCTGGGCCTGCTGGTCGACGACGCCATGATCACCGTCGAGATGATGGTCGCGCGGCTGGAGCGGGGCGACACGCTGCGCAAGGCCGCCACCTTCGCGTACACGTCGACGGCGTTCCCCATGCTGACCGGAACGCTGGTGACCGTGGCGGGCTTCCTGCCGATCGGCTTCAACGGCTCCGGCGCGGGCGAATACACCTACTCGCTGTTCGTGGTGATCGCCGCATCGCTGCTGGTATCGTGGGTCGTGGCGGTTCTGTTCGCCCCGCTCGTCGGCGTCACGCTGCTGCCGAAGACCATGAAGCACCACACGGAGAAGCGCGGCATCTTCACGCGCCTGTTCATGGCGGCCCTGCGCGTCGCCATGCGCTGGCACTGGACGACGGTGGTGGCCTGCCTCGCGCTGATGGCGGCCGCCATCGTCGGGATGGGGCATGTGCAGCAGCAGTTCTTCCCGTCCTCGGACCGCTCCGAGGTGCTGGTCGACCTCACCCTCCCGCAGAACGCCACCATCGCCGAGACCAGGGCGCAGATGGACCGGTTCGAGACGAACCTGAAGGGCGATCCGGACGTGTCGAGCTGGTCGTCCTATGTCGGTCAGGGCGCGGTCCGATTCTACCTGCCCCTCGATCAGCAGCTCGCCAACGCCTTCTTCGGTCAGATCGTCATCGTCACGAAGTCGCTCGAGGTGCGCGACCGCGTGATGGCGCGTCTCCAGACCATCGCCCTGCGCGACTTCGTCGGCACCGACGTGCTGGTGCAGCCCCTGAGCCTCGGACCGCCCGTAGGCCGACCGGTGCAGTACCGCCTCAGCGGCCCGAACATGGAGACGGTGCGCCGCCTCTCGCTCGACCTCGCCAACGTGGTGGCCGGCGACAAGCGGCTCGACGTGCCGACCTTCGACTGGAACGAGCCCGGCAAGGTGCTGCGGGTCGAGATCCTTCAGGACAAGGCGCGTCAGCTCGGCGTCACCAGCCAGGACGTCGCCGGGATCCTCAACGGGATCGAGGGCGGCCAGGCGATCACGCAGGTCCGGGACTCGATCTATCTGGTCAACGTCGTCGGCCGCGCCCGCGCGGTGGAGCGGTCTTCGCTGGACACCCTGCAATCGCTGCAGGTCGGTCTCGCGAACGGCACCGTGGTCCCCGTGCTCGCCTTCGCCCGGATCGGCTACGATCTCGAGCAGCCGATCGTCTGGCGCCGCGACCGTCTGCCGACCGTGACGGTGCGCGCCACGATCCACGACGCGACCCAGCCGGCCACCATCGTGGCCGCTCTGCAGCCCGGCATCGACGCCTTCATCAAGGCGCTGCCGGAGGGCTACACCGTCCAGACCGGCGGCGCCGTTGAGGAATCCGCCAAGGGCCAGGGCCCGATCGCGGCCGTCGTCCCGGTCATGCTGCTCGCCATGGCGTTCCTGCTGATGATGCAGCTCCAGAGCTTCGGCCGGATGATCCTCGTCTTCACCGTGGCGCCGCTCGGCCTGATCGGCGTCGTGCCGGCCCTGCTCCTGTTCGACAAGCCGATGGGCTTCGTCGCCATCCTGGGCATCCTGGCGCTGATCGGGATCATCATCCGCAACGCGGTCATCCTGGTGAGCCAGATCGAGGAGTTCCGGGCCGAGGGGATGGCCCCCTGGGAAGCGGTCTTCGAGGCGACCCACCACCGCATGCGGCCGATCCTGCTGACGGCAGCCGCCGCGAGTCTGGGCCTGATTCCGATCGCCCGGGAGGTCTTCTGGGGTCCGATGGCTTTCGCCATGATCGGCGGGATCCTGGCGGCGACTTTCCTCACGCTCCTGTTCCTGCCGGCCCTCTACATCGGCTGCTACCGCATCCGCCCGGATGCGGGCGCCCGTCCGGCGGCCCACGCCGGTTGATCGCCCGGCTCACGCGATCGCAGCGCCCGCGGGTGCTGCGAGAAACGGTCGGCCCGCCCCTCCGCCCCCTCAGGGCGGGCCGACCGTGACGAAAGCTTGATCGCGGGCCGCGGCCCGTCATCGGAAACCTTGCGGTCGCTTGGCGCGTAGGGTGCGGCGAGAACGAGGACCGCCCCATCCATGAACGCCTTCATCGCCGTCGTATTGGTCTGCGCCAACGGCCTGGCACAGGATGCCTGCACGGACGCCCAGGCCCTTGAGGTCCGCAAGGTCCGAGTTGCCAACGAGCTCGGATGCGCCACCGGCTGGCAGGAAATCATCGCCCGCACCGAGCGCCGCGACGAGATCGGCAAGACCGCCTACCTCAAGACCGAGTGCCGCCGCGTGAAGGACCCGCAGTGACGCCCGCGCCGCGCGGCTACTTGTCGTACTTGATGTAGGCGAAGCGCGGATCCGCGGGCGTCCCTTCGAGGCCCTGTCCCTCCAGGGCCGGCTGCCAGGACACGACCTCCTCGATTTTCCGGGCGAGGGCGAAGTCCTTCTCGGTGATGCCTTTGGCGGCGTGGTTCATCAGCCGGACCTCGACCCAGGCATAGGACGCCGTGATGTCGGGATGATGCCAGGCTGCTTCGGCGAGGTGACCCACGGTGTTGATCACCATCAGCGTGCCCTTCCAGCCGGCCGTCTTGTAGGTGCGGCGGATCCAGCCATCCTCCAGGCGCCAGGCGGGCAGTTCGGCCTTCAGCCGCGCCTCCACGGTCGCCTCGTCCAGAACTCCCTCGCCTCGCTCAGTCATGATCGCATGTCTCCCCTGATGGCGTCTCGGTCGAGGGTGCCGCCGCAGCCGGTTGCGCGCAAGCGTGTTCCGCACGGTGGACGGAAACCGGTGTGAGCCCTATGACCTTTTTCCAATGGCGTCCCGTTCATGCGGCACGTCAGTCTACCGCCGTCGAAGACTGCGTAATACGATGGGAGAAGGCGTGATGCTGTCACGGCGCGCGATGCTCGCCGGCGGCCTGCTGGGCGGCCTCGGCCTGCGGGCGGCGCGCGCGGACGTGCCGACCATCCGTCTCGGGAGTCTGCCCTTCGGGACGTCGACCTGGGAGGCTGCGGTGATCAAGGCCCGCGGCCTCGACACCGACAACGGCTTTCAGCTCGATGCCGTGAAGCTCGCCGGCAACGACGCGGCCCGCATCAGCTTCATCGGAGGACAGGTCGATACGATCATCGGCGACCTGCTCTGGGCCGCCCGCCTCGGCAATGACGGGCAGGCGGTGCGCTTCATCCCGTACTCGACCTCCGAGGGCGGCGTGATGGTACCGGCCGGGAGCGCGGTGAAGAGCCTCAAGGATCTCGCCGGCAAGCGCCTCGGGGTGGCCGGCGGTCCCCTGGACAAGAACTGGCTGCTGCTCCGGGCGCAGGCGAAGGACGCGGCCGGAATCGACCTGGAGCGCGAAGCCGAGATCGCCTACGGCGCGCCCCCGCTGATCACGCTGAAGCTGGAGCAGGGCGCCCTCGACGCAGCGCTCACCTACTGGACCTACTGCGCCCGCCTTCAGGCGAAGGGGTTTCGCCAACTGGTCGGTGCCGAGGACATCATGCACGCCCTCGGCGTCCCCGGTGACGTGGCGCTGATCGGCTACCTGTTCCAGGACACCACCGTGAAGGAGAAGCCCGCTTCCGTGGCGGCCTTCGCGCGGGCGTCGCGGGCGGCCAAGGACATCCTGGCCTCGGATCCGACCGCGTGGCAGATCGTGCGCCCGCTGATGGCGGCCGAGGACGATGCGACCTTCGAGGCGCTCAAGCGCAACTTCCTCGCCGGCATCCCGCGGCGCCCCGTGGCGGAGGAGCGCGCCGATGCCGAGAAACTCTACACCGTGATGGCGCGGCTCGGCGGAGCGCGCCTCGTCGGAAAGGGCGACGCACTGCCTCCCGACCTGTACTACACCGGTCGCAATGGGTGATGCGCCGGCCCAGCGGGCCACCGTTGCAGCGGTCCAGACAATCGGGATCGCCTGGGCGTGCTGACCCGCATCGCGTCTTTGGTCGTGCTCCTTGCAGCCTGGCAGTTGGCTGCACTCGAGGCGGGATCGCGCCTGCTGCCGGCGCCGCTGGCGGTGCTGCGCTTCATCGTTCAGGAGGCGGAGCGCGGCGACCTCGCACACAATGTCGGCATGACGCTGCTCCGCGTAGCGATCTCATTCACGGTGGCGATGCTTCTCGGCGTCGTCCTCGGCGTCGCGCTCGGACGCTCGAAGGTCACCGATCTCACGCTCGACACGCCGCTTCTCGTCCTCCTCAACACGCCGGCCCTGGTGATCACCGTACTGGCCTATGTCTGGGTCGGGCTCACCGAGACCGCGGCGATCCTGGCGGTGGTCCTCAACAAGCTCCCGAATGTCGCGGTGATTGTCCGGGAAGGGGCCCGTAATCTCGATCCCGGCCTCGACGAGATGGCCCGCGCCTATCGGCTCGACCGGCTTACCTGGGCCCGCGACCTCCTGATCCCGCAGCTCCAGCCCTACATCGTCACGGCGGCGCGGTCCGGCCTCTCCCTCGCCTGGAAGATCGTGCTGGTGGTGGAACTGCTCGGTCGTCCCGACGGAGTCGGCTTCGCGATCAACTATTACTTCGTCCAGAGCACCGACGTGGCGGCCATCATCGGCTACAGCCTCGTCTTCATGGCCGTGATGATCGGCATCGACGTCCTCCTGCTGCAGCGGCTCGAAGCCTATGTCCGTCGCTGGCGCTGAGCCCGTTCTTCAGGTCGCGATCGCGTCGAAATGGTATCGGCCGCGCGATGCCGAACCGGTCGAGGCGGTTCGCAACCTCGAATTCGAGGTGGCAGCCGGGGAAATCGTCTGCCTGATCGGGCCGTCGGGCGCCGGAAAGACCACGACGCTGCGGATCCTGCTCGGCCTCGATACCGCGTTCGAGGGACGCGTCTCCGGGGCGGAGCGGGCCGGTATCGTATTCCAGGAGCCGCGGCTGCTCCCCTGGCGCAGCGTCGAGCACAATGTCCGCCTCGGGCTCCCTCGGGCGCGGCGCGGGCTCGACCTTGACGGCTTGTTCGCGCAGCTCGGCCTGACGGCATGGCGGGCCAGCTATCCGAAGGCGCTCTCCCTGGGGATGCAACGCCGCGTGGCACTGGCGCGGGCCCTGGCCGACGGGCCGCGGGTGCTGGTCCTCGACGAGCCCTTCGTGTCCCTCGACGATGCCGCCGCCGCCGAGCTGCGCGGCCTCGTGGTGGATACGGTGGATCGGTCCGGCATGAGCGTCCTGATGGTGACCCACAACGTCGCCGAGGCGATCGGGATCGCCGACCGTCTGCTGCTGGTCTCCCGGCGCCCGGCGGGTCTCATCGCCGCCGTGTCCCTCGATCGACCGCGCCGGGAACGCGACCGCGCCTGGGCCGAGGCGACCCGGGCGAACCTCGCAGCGCAGCATCCGGAGATCATCGCGCTGTAACCTCCGCAACGGGCCCGCGTGATCGCTTGAGCAGCGACGTTCGACGCAGGCCGTTCCGCGGTCGACGACGAACGCTCCGACAGCCGGCGCGACAGCTTTCAGCCTTGGGCTGTCTCGGCTCGGTCCAGTTCGAGAGCCAAGCCCGATCGGCGAGACGGGAATCTACCCGACCGGCCGCAGGCCAGATCGCGCGGCGGCAACGTCTGCGACGTTGCCATACTCGACCGGCATGCAGGTCAGCGCCTGGGCGGCGGCGAGCGCAGCCTTCGCGAGACGGAACGCGCGCATGGGGCTTCCTCAAGGCCGGTCGTCCGGCTGCGACAGCCCGGAGACCGGTCACGGTCGCCTCAGTTCGCCTTCGCCTCGACGTCCAGCCGGTCGAGCACGGCCGCCGGCGAGCGCGCCGCGCCGAGATCGATGAAACCGATCCCGGCGGGCTCTTTGGACTTCGCGTGCACCACAAGCTTGCCGGGCTTCATCACGAACTGGCCCATGGCGGCGCCGATGCCCTTGGCGGCCGCGCTGTTGCCCAGGATGATCGGCACGCCGAGCAGGCTGGCGGTGACGTACTCCTTGCGCAGCTCGTCCGGCTTGAGGCTGAGATCCTTCGATTGCGCGGCCAGGAAGCGCTCGAACAGGCCCGCGTTCTCCACCGTCAGGTCGAGGGCCTTGGCGCTTCCCGAAAACATCACCATCGTCGCGGCCGGCAGGGTGCCGGAGAAGAGCTCGGGCCCGATACCGCCCAGCGTGCCGGATAGCCGGACGGTGCCGATGTCGCGACCCGACACCGTCACCTCGCGCAGGGCAAGGTCGCGGGCCTTCTCATCCAAAGTGGCGTCGGCCACGAGGTCGAGGTCGAGATCCCGGTAACCGTAAACCGGCAGCATGCCGATGATCGGCGCGCCCGCCACGAGATCCGCCGGCAGGTTGAGGCCGGAGAGACTGAGGCGGGTCGCGCTGGGCACGCCGTCATTCGGCGCCCCCAGAGCGAGTGTGGCCTCGCGCAGGGCGATCCGGCGGACAGGCCGGGGCGATACCGACAGGGCGAGGGGGTCGGCGGCGGTGTCGCCCGTCCTCGGATCTGCCGGCCTGCCAGGCCCCGCCCGGCCAGAGTCGAAGAGGCCGCCGCGGGCCGGAGCCCGACCATCACGCGGCGGCGCCCGCTCGGGTTCGCCCTCGGGCGGCAGCTCGATCGACAGGTCGCTCAGGGTCAGATTGCCGAGCTTGGGCGTCAGGCGGCGCATCTCGATATCGGAGAAGCCGGGCCCGGCCGTCGGCTCGGCGGCGATCCCCTGGAGGGCCGCGACGGTCGGCACCAGCGAGGTCCCGAGGACGGCGAGGCGACCGACATGGACACGCAGGCTGCCGCGCGACAGCGCCAGGTTGTCCAGGACGGTGCTGCCCTCCGACCCGGCGGAGGTGTAGGCGGCCCGGCCGATCTCGAACAGAACCGGCCCCTTCGGATCGGAGTCGCTGACGCTGAGGCCCTGCATCTCCAGGCTGCCGACGGCGGTGGCGGCGATGAGATCAGCCGCCGCGGCGGCCAGGGGACGCCGGTCGCTGGAGCCATCGAAACCGCCGGCCACGATCGCGAAGGCGCCGCTCCAGCCGTCGGGGATCTGCCGGCCGCCGAGATCACGCCCGTCGAGGCGTGCGATCTTCACGGTCGTGCCGCGCGCGTCGGAATAGGTCACGTCGGAGACCTGGATGGTGCCGTAGACCCGTTGGACCGGTCCCTTGCCGTCGCCCGGAACCGTGTACAGCCGGCTGAGGGCCGCCAGATCCAGATCCGTGGCGCGCACCTGCCCGTAGGTTCCGGAACCGCGGTTCGGCCCGGCGACGGAGCTGACTGTGGCGCCGGCCGCCGTCAGTTCCCCGACACGGCCGGCGCGGATGTCGCGGGCGACCACATCGCGGTAGGTGACGGTCTGCCGGTTGTCGCCGGGACCCGCATTCTCGGAGGTGAGGACCGGGACGGTGAGGCTGCCCGCATCAAGCCGGGCGAGCCGCTGCTCCCAGGGCACGTTGGAATCGGGCCGCAGGATCGCGGCGAGATCCTCCTTGGAGAGGCGCGTGCCGCTCGCCGTGAGCTTCGGGGCCTTCAGCAGCGTGCCGCCGAGCGGGATGACCACGTCGGTGACCGTCACGTCCTGGACGGCGGCGGCGCCCTCCTGCGCGGCGAGTGGCGCGGGGGCGAGGCCGAGGAGGACGAGCATACCGGTTATCGCCCAGGCCGACCGGAGGCGGAGGCGGGCCTTCGGGTGGTTCATGGCTGCATCCGGACCAGGGCTCGCGCGGGAATTCCCTAGCCGTGCCGGGTTTTTTGAGGCGAGGCAATCAGGCATGCCGGCCCGGGCGACCGTGCCGGCACCGGTGTCGTATGGACGCAACGGCGCGGATGCGCCGGGCGGGTCGCTACAACGAGAAGGAGGTGCCGCAGCCGCAGGAGGCGGTGGCAAGCGGGTTCTCGATCTTAAAGGACTGGCCGATCAGATCGTTCACGAAGTCGATCGTGGAGCCGTTCATGTACTCCATCGAGATGGGGTCGACGATGACGGTGGCGCCGTCGCGCTCGATCGCGACGTCCTGCGCCTCACGGGTGCGGGCGATGTCGAAGGCATACGAGAAGCCCGAGCAGCCGCCGCCATTGACGCTGATCCGCAGCGACGAGCCGGCCGGCTCAGCCCCCATGATCTCGTTGATGCGCTTGGCCGCGCGGGCGGTCAGGGTGATATCAGCCATCAGTCTCTGGCCACGCAATCGTTCGGTGGACGGCGCACCCCGCCTGTTGCCGAGGGCGTCCCGGCCCACAAGATATGAGGCGCAAGCCCGCGCCGCAACGCGCCGGGCGAGGAGCCGTCATGAGCAGGGTGCGTGAGTTTGCGAGCGGATGCCGTGCGACGCAACGGTGAGCGCTGGCGCGCGGCTTACGCCACCGATCCGGCCCGCACCCGGGGACGCCTGATCCCCGAGGCCGGTTCGCCGACCCGCAGCGACTTCCAGCGGGACCGGGACCGGATCATCCACTCGACGGCGTTCCGGCGGCTGAAGCACAAGACGCAGGTCTTCGTGCATCACGAGGGCGACCATTACCGCACCCGCCTCACCCACACCCTCGAGGTCAGCCAGATCGGCCGGGCGCTCGCCCGCGCCCTCGGGCTTGACGAGGATCTTGCGGAGGCGCTGGCCCTCAGCCACGACCTCGGCCACACCTGTTTCGGCCATACCGGCGAGGACGCCCTCGACGCCTGCATGGCCCGCTACGGCGGGTTCGACCACAACGCCCAGGCCCTGCGGATCGTCACGCGGCTGGAGCGGCGCTACGCCGGCTTCGACGGGCTGAACCTCGCCTGGGAGACCCTGGAGGGCCTCGTCAAGCACAACGGCCCGCTGCTGACGGCCGACGGCCAGCCGACGCCCCGCTACGCCGCGCGCGGCATCCCGGCGGCGATCCTGGAATACGATGCGCTGAACCCCCTCGACCTGTGGAGCCAGGCCGGCCCCGAGGCCCAGGCGGCCTCCCTCGCCGACGACATCGCCTATGCCGCCCACGACCTCGACGACGGGCTGCGGGCCGGCCTGTTCGAGATCCCGGAGCTGCGCGCGGTCCCGTTCCTGGCCGGGCTGCTCGACGAGATCGACCGGCTGCATCCGGGCCTGGAGCCCTCGCGCATGATCCACGAACTCGCCCGGCGGGTGATCACCCGCTTCGTCGAGGACGTGATCCGCGAGGGCGGACGCCGCATCGCCGAACTGGATCCGCGCCGCGTCGAGGACATCCGGAATGCGGATCAGGCGGTCATCGTCTTCTCGCCGGAGATTGCGGCGGCCGATGCCGATATCATGCGCTTCCTGTGGGACCGCATGTACCGGCATCCCGGCGTGGTGGCGGTGCGGAAGAAGGCCGACGCCATCGTCAACGACCTGTTCGCCGCGTTCACCGCGGCGCCGTCCCGGATGCCGGAGGAGTGGAGCGCCGGTCTCGAGGAGGCCAGCGATGCACGGGTCGCCCGCCGGGTCGCCGACTACATCGCCGGAATGACCGACACCTATGCGGTCCTGGCGCATCGCAAGCTCTACGCGACGACGCCGGACCTGCACTGGGAATTGCCCAGCCGGGGCCTGCCCCTCGCCGAGCCCTGAAGGCCCGGCGCGGGATGGGTTGGGATCAGCAGCCGCAGCCGCAGGTGAAGCTGCCGTAACACCCGCCGTAGCCACCGCCGTAGCCGTAGCCGCCGTAGGCCGCCGGGTAGCCGTATCCGTAGCCGCCATAGGCGGCCGGGTAGCTGTAGCCGTAGCCGCCGTACCCGTAACCACCATATCCGTAGCCGCCGTAGACGCTCCCGGCGGCGAGCCCGAGCCCGAGGCCGATCCCCGCACCGGCCAGCCCGTAGCCGAGGGCCCGTCCGTAGCCGCGGCGATAGCCGTAGCCGTAGCCGCGCCCGTAGAAGCCGCGGGCCGCGTAGCCGCCCCGGTAGCCGTAGCCGCCCCGGAAACCACCGTGGACGCCGCCGTGGAAGCCGCCGCCGTGGAAGCCGCCCGCCTCCGCACCCGGCGCGGCCAGGATCAGGGCGCAGAGCGCCGTA
Source organism: Methylobacterium sp. 092160098-2 (assembly GCF_028920805.1). Lineage (NCBI taxonomy): Bacteria > Pseudomonadati > Pseudomonadota > Alphaproteobacteria > Hyphomicrobiales > Methylobacteriaceae > Methylobacterium > Methylobacterium sp. 092160098-2. The sequence goes on from NZ_JAQPZJ010000001.1 coordinate 3,934,003, forward strand.
CCCGCAATCGTCAAGGTCTTCATCAGTAACTCCGCGATCGGCCCACGCGCGATCGTCGGCGATGACACAGTGTCGTCCCGGCCAAAACAAGCCGAACACTGCGCGATCCGTATTCGTCGCGTGGGATAACGTGGGAGCGCCGCGCGCTTGGTTACCGGACCGATGCCGGGAATGTGGGCTCCTCCAGGCCGGCGAACCGCTCGGCGCCGTGACACCCTCCCGCCCCCTTGCTAGACCGCCCGGGCGGGCACAGGCCGGACGGGCCGGGCGACGAGACCCCCGCGCAAGCGAGATCGAGACCCATGAACATCTTCGCCCTGTTCGAGGCGCGCGTGCGCGAGGCCGTGGAGGCGCTGACCCGCGCCGGCCATCTGCCCGAGGGCCTCGACCTGGGCCGCGTGGTCGTCGAGCCGCCCCGGGACGCGGCGCACGGCGACCTCGCCACGAACGCGGCGCTGGTCCTGGCCAAGGAGGCGCGGGCCAACCCGAAGGCGCTGGGCGAAGCCCTGGCGGCGGAACTCCGCGCCGATCCGCGGATCGTGGAGGCGAGCGTCGCCGGGCCCGGCTTCATCAACCTGCGGCTCGACCCCGCGATCTTTCACGCGGTCGTGCGCGACGCGCTCTCCGCGCCGGAGGCGTTAGGCCGGGCGGAGTTGCCCGGCGGGCCGATCAATGTCGAATACGTGTCGGCCAATCCCACCGGGCCGATGCATGTCGGCCATGGCCGCGGCGCGGTGTTCGGTGACGCCCTCTCCAATCTGCTCGTCGCGGCCGGCAGGCAGGTGACGCGGGAATATTACATCAACGATGCCGGCGCTCAGGTCGATGTGTTGGCCCGCTCCGCCTTCCAGCGCTACCGCGAGGCTCTGGGCGAGCCCTTCGCCATCGCGGACGGCCTGTATCCGGGCGACTACCTCAAGCCCGTGGGCGCCAAGCTGGCGGAGACCCATGGCCGCGCGCTCCTCGACCAGCCCGAGGCCGCGTGGCTTCCCACGGTGCGCGAGACCGCGCTGGACATGATGATGACCATGATCCGGGCCGATCTGGAGGCGATCGGCATCCGCCACGACGTGTTCTTCTCCGAGCGCACGCTCCAGGAGAGCGGTGCCGTGAAGACGCTGCTCGCGGAGCTGCGCGCCAAGGGCCTCGTCTACGAGGGCCGCCTGCCGCCGCCCAAGGGCCAGCTGCCGGAGGATTGGGAGGACCGCGAGCAGACGCTGTTCCGCACCAAGGAATTCGGCGACGACAGCGACCGGCCGCTGCTGAAGTCGGACGGCTCGTACACGTATTTCGCCTCCGACATCGCCTACCATCGGGCGAAGTATCTCGCGGGCGCGACCGAGCTGATCGACGTCCTTGGCGCGGATCACGGCGGCTACGTGAAGCGCATGCAGGCTGCCGTGAAGGCGGTGAGCGACGGCGCGGCGACGCTCGACGTCAAGCTCTGCCAGCTCGTGCGGCTGTTGCGCGCAGGCGAACCGGTCAAGATGTCGAAGCGGGCTGGGGAATTCGTGACCCTGCGGGACGTGATCGACGAGGTCGGCCGCGACGCCATCCGGTTCATGATGCTCTACCGGAAGAACGACGCGACCCTGGATTTCGACCTCGCCAAGGTGGTGGAGCAGTCGAAGGACAATCCGGTCTTCTACGTTCAGTACGCCCATGCCCGCGTCCGCTCGGTGCAGCGGCAGGCGCGCGAGGCGTTTCCCGAGGCCGACCTCTCGGCCGCGGCGCTGGCACGCGAGGCGGACCTCGCGGTGCTGAGCGATCCGGGCGAGATCGAGATGATGCGCCTCATCGCCCAGTACCCGCGGGTTCTCGAATCCGCAGCCCTGGCGCACGAACCGCACAGAATCGCATTCCACCTCTATGAACTGGCCTCGGCGCTACATAGTTTCTGGAACAAGGGCAAAGACTTGCCGCAATTACGGTTTGTTAATGCAACCGACCGAAAGTCGACGTGGGCCCGGCTGGCGCTCATCGAAGCTCTGCGGAGCACGCTGGCGGCCGGCCTTGCGATTCTCGGTGTGACCGCGCCGGACGAGATGCGATAGGCCCGAGCGCATCGGGCCGGTCACCGGCGTTGATGTGAGGATGCTGCCATGACGAACGCTTCGCGCGCTCAGGTCGATCTGGACGCTTTCGCGCGCGATCTGCGTCAGGAGACGGGTCAGGCGCCGCAGGCGGCCAAGGCGGATCCGCTGGCGGAACTCGCCCGCATCGTCGGCCAGGACGATCCGTTCCGGGCTCTGCTCGCCGCGCGCGACGAGATGCGCGCCGTCGCGCCCGACACCCAGCCGCAGGCCGGCTGGAACGCCCGGGTGGAGCCGAGCTTCGCGCCGGAGCCCGCCAAGGCGACGCCGGCCGACGCGTTCGATCAGTACCTCGCCTCCGTGGAGCAGGACACGCATCGCGAAGGCGGCGCCTACGCGCCAGATGGCGTCGCGGTATCGAGCGGCGACGACGCTTATGCGGACAGCCACGCCCTGCATCGCGCGAATCCGCGCCGGCGCCTCGTCTCGGTCGGCGCCGGCGTCGCCGTGGTGGCGCTCGCGGTCACCGGTGCGCTCACCTACAAGGGCATGAGCAATTCGGGCCATGGCGGCGTGCCGGTGGTGCAGGCCGATTCCACCCCGCTCAAGGTCGCCCCGAAGGTGGCCGACGGTGTCGAGATCCCGGATCAGAACCGGCAGATCTACGATCCGAAGGGCAAGAAGGACGGCCAGATCAAGATCGTCAACCGCGAGGAGCAGCCCCTCGACGTGGCCGAGGCCGCGCGCGCGGCCCAGGGCCCGTCGCAGCCGACCGGCGCCCAGGGCGGCACGACGCCGGGCAACGGCCCGTTCGAAGCGTTCGGGGAGCCCCGCCGCGTCCGCACCGTCGCAGTCAAGCCCGAGGCGCCGCCCGCACCGCCGCCGCGGGAGCAGCAGGCCGTCGACGCCGGGCCGGCCCCGATCCCCACCATGGTTCTGCCCGGCGACGAGCCGCCGCCGGCAGCGCCCGCGAAGTCGAAGCCGATGCGCCAGGCCGCCGCCGCCATGCCGGCGACCACGGCCACGCCCGTCGACGCGCAGCCGGACGCCGCGGTCGAGCCGCCGGCTCCCAAGCCGGTGGCCGTGAAGCCGCCGCCGAAGGCCGCCCAGCGGATCGCCGCCGTCGCCCCGGCCGGGGCGGCCGCGCCCGACACCACCGCCAGCACTACCACCGACGACGAGGCCGTGAAGTCCGGCCCGGTCAGCGGCTTCTCGGTGCAGCTCGGGGTGCGCAGCTCCGCCGCCGAGGCGAAGGCCGCGTTCCGGCAGATGCAGGCCAAGTACACACAGCTCGCCGGCAAGCCCGAGCTGATCCGGCAGGCCGAGGTGAACGGCAAGACGATCTATCGCGTCCGCGTCGGACCCCTGGAGAAGGCTCAGGCCGCGAGCCTGTGCAGCGCTCTGCAGGGCGAGGGCGGCCAGTGCTTCGTGGCCAAGAACTGAGGTTCTGACGGAAAGCCGCGGTCGGGGCAGCGCTCCCGCCCGCGGTGATCCGCTCGGGCGCCCCGCCGACCGAGGCTCGCCGACCGAGGCTCGCCGACCGAGTCTTGCCGACCGAGTCTTGCAGGCCACACCGGCGGCGGCATCGCTCCGGCCTCCGCCCGGAGCCGCGGTTTGGTCTTGCCGGCTCCCCGTTCCCGCCCGACTCTGTCGCCATCGAGCCGAACCGCCCGGCGATCCCGCCGCCGTCTTCGCGCCGCCACCGAGCAGTTTCCGAGCCGTTCCTGATGACCTCCCGCGCCCTGATCCTCGGTTGCACCGGCTCGTCGCTCTCGGCGGAGGAGCGGTCCTTCTTCCGGGACGTGAAGCCCTGGGGCTTCATCCTGTTCAAGCGCAACATCGGAACCCCGGACGAGGTCCGCGCCCTCACCGGCGCGCTGCGGGACTGCGTCGGATCCGATCGCGCGCCGATCCTGATCGATCAGGAGGGGGGCCGGGTCCAGCGCATGGGTCCGCCCCACTGGCCGGCCTACCCGGCCGGCGGCCGCTACGGACGCCTGAACGGCAGCGCCGCGGCCGTCGCCCGCCTCGGCGCGCGCCTGATGGCGCACGACCTCGCGGAAGTCGGCATCAACGTCGACTGCGCCCCCGTCCTCGACGTGCCGGCGCCGGGCTCGCACGACATCATCGGCGACCGGGCCTACGGGACCAGCCCGGACAGGGTGGCCGAGATCGGCCGCGCGGTCGCCGAGGGCCTGATGGCCGGGGGCGTCCTGCCGGTGATGAAGCACATCCCGGGGCATGGGCGCGCCACCTGTGACAGCCACCACGGCCTTCCGGTGGTGGATGCGACGCGCGCAAATCTGGCGGAGCAGGATTTCCGGACCTTCCGGGCGCTCGCTCACCTGCCGATGGCGATGAGCGCCCACGTGGTCTTCACCGCCATCGACCCCGACCGGCCGGCCACCCAGTCCGCCATCGTCATCCGCGACATCATCCGCGGCGCGATCGGCTTCGACGGGCTTCTGATGACCGACGATCTCTCCATGCACGCGCTGACCGGCTCGTTCCGCGACCGGACGGAGCGCGCCTTCGCGGCGGGGATCGATATCGGGCTCCACTGCAACGGCGCCATGGACGAAATGCGCGCCGTGGCCGAAGCGGCGCCCGCGCTCACCGGAGAGGCCGCGCGCCGCGCCGCTTCCGCGCTGGCGCAGCTCGACCCCGCAGGCGACGGACTCGACGTTCCGGAAGCCCGGGAGCGCTTCGCCGCGGCCCTCGCCGCCGCCTGACCTGAGCCCCTTGCGGCCTTCCACCGCGGCCTTCCACCGGCCGTGGCATCGCCTCTGCTTGTGTTCGGGCGGCGCGATCCCTAGGTTCGCCCCGAAATCCTCAACCGGACGTGGCGTCGCGCTCCCGCTTCTTCGGGGCGCCCGCAGGAGGTTGCCATGGGCAGCATGAGTATCTGGCACTGGGTCATCGTCGCGGTCATCGTGATGCTGCTCTTCGGACGCGGCAAGGTGTCCGATCTGATGGGCGACGTCGCGAAGGGCATCAAAGCCTTCAAGAAGGGCATGGCCGAGGATGAGACGCCTCCGGTCAGCCAGGCCGCGCCGCCGCCGGCCGAGCCGGTCCGCACCATCCCGCACGCCACCGAGACGAGCCCCGGCACGGCGATCCCGGCGAGCCATCTTCCCGGCGGCGAGCGCAAGCCGGTCTGACGGCGGGCGCGACTGTAGGACTGGCAGAGCGCACGCGCTCGTGTAGAGCCTGACGGGGTCCGGCCACCGCGCCGGATCTCAGGGCAGCAGGACCGTCGACGACATGCTGGACATGAGCTGGGGCGAGGTGATGCTGATCGGCGGCGTCGCCCTCATCGTCATCGGGCCGAAGGATCTGCCGAAGGCGCTGCGCACCGTCGGGCAGATCACCTCGAAGCTGCGCCGCATGGCCGGCGAATTTCAGATGCAGTTCAACGAGGCGATCCGCGAGGCGGAGCTCGAAGACGTCCGGCGCGAAGTGGACGGGATCCGCAACACGGTCCGGAATGCGAGTTCGACCTTCAATCCCGTGCAGACCATCCGCGACGAGTTGAAGGGCGCCGTCGAGGGCCGGGCCAAGGTCGGCCCGGAGAAGCTCGGCCCGGAGAAGCCGCCGGTCGAAACCCGATCCCTCGCCGATGCCACGGCGCAGCTCAAGGCCGAGCAGGACGCCGCAGCACCGCCCTCGGTTCCGGGGCCGCCGCCCGCCGAATCGTCCCATGATCCTGCACCGCAGATGGCGGAGGCACCCCTGCCCGTGCCCGGGTCGGTGGACGATCCGTTCGGGCCTCCGCCCGCCCCGCATCACGCCACCGAAGAGTCCCAGAACGGCACGGCCGCCCGATGATCAGCGATGCGGACGAGGCCGAGATCGAGGCGTCGCGGGCGCCCCTGCTCGAACACCTGATCGAATTGCGGGCGCGGCTGATCAAGTCGCTGATCGCATTCGTGCTGATGTTCTTCGCCTGCTTCTTCTTCTCGCGCGATATCTACAACGTTCTGGTCTACCCCTATGTCTCGATCGTGGGTGCGCAGAACGCCGAGCTGATCGCCACGCACTTCCTCGAGCAGGTGTTCACCAACATCAAGCTCAGCGTCTTCGGGGCGGCCTTCCTGGCGTTCCCGGTGATCGCCACGCAGATCTACGCCTTCGTGGCCCCGGGCCTCTACCGCAACGAGCGGAAGGCGTTCCTGCCCTACCTCGTGGCCACGCCGATCTTCTTCGTGCTCGGCGCGCTGGTGGTGTTCTTCCTGGCGATGCCGCTGCTGATCAAATTTTCGGTGTCGCTCCAGCAGGTGGGCGTGGCCGGGGAGCCGACGATCAAGCTGCTCCCGAAGGTCGACGAATACCTGTCGCTGATCATGACGCTGATCTTCGCGTTCGGGATCGCGTTCCAGCTGCCGGTGATCCTGACGCTGCTCGGTCAGATCGGGATCATCGACGCGGCCTTCCTGCGGGAGAAGCGGCGCTATGCCATCGTGCTGGTCTTCGTCGCCGCCGCGATCCTGACGCCGCCGGACGTGATCTCCCAGCTCTCCCTCGCGATCCCGATGCTGCTGCTGTACGAGGCCTCGGTGTTCTCGGTGGCGCGGGTCGAGAAGCTGCGGGCGGCGCGGCGCGCGGCGGAAGGCCTGGAGCCGTGAGGCGGCGCGCCGGGCTCAGTCCGGCGCACGCAGGCGGTAGCCCACGCCGGTCTCGGTGAGCAGGTAGCGCGGGCGCTCCGGATCGGGCTCCAGCTTCTGGCGCAGCTGGCGGATATAGACGCGCAGGTATTGCGGATCCGACGAGGCCGGCGCGTGGCGCATGAGCTGCGCGTGGGTCAGCACCTTGCCGGCATGCTGCACCAGCACGCGCAGGAACTCGTATTCCCGGGGCGACAGCTTCACCGCGCGCTCGCCGACCCGGACGACGCGGCGGACGAGATCGACCGAGAGGTCGTCGACCCGGAAGACCGGCCGCTCCCCCTGCATGGCCAGGCGATGGCGCAGGGCCGTGCGGATGCGCGCCAGCAGCTCGTTCATGCCGAAGGGTTTGGTGACGTAATCGTCGGCCCCGAGATCGAGGGCCTCGACCTTGCCGCGCTCGTCGTCGCGACTCGACAGGATCACGACCGGCAGGTCGGGCCAGCGCTCGCGGATCGCCGCAAGGAGAGCATGGCCGGGCATGTCCGGCAGGCCGAGATCGAGGATCGCGAGATCCACGCCCCCGGCTTCCAGGGCGGCGAGCGCCGCGGCCCCGTCGGCGGCCTCGGCGACCGCGTAATCCTGCGTCCCGAGGCCGGTGCGGAGCAGCCGGCGGATCGGCGGCTCGTCGTCGATCACCAGGATCCGGGCAAGGCTCACGCGGGCTGTTTCCCGTAGCGGATCCAGGCGGCCGGACGGCTCATTCCGGCCGGAGCAGCACGTGCCGCTTCTTGCCGAAGGACAGCTTGATCACGCCGTCCGGGGTCAGGTCGCCCTGGCCGAGCATCGCCTTCTCATCCGTGACCGGTACATCGTTGACCCGCAGGCCGCCGCCCTTGATCTGCCGGCGCGCCTCGCTGGTGGAGGGAACGAGCTTGGCGACGTCCGGGCCGAAGGCGGTGAGGACCCCGAGCCCGGCCTCCAGGGTGGCCGACGGCACGGTCACGCTCGGCAGGTCGGCGGCCAGCGTCCCTTCCACGAAGGTCTTGCGCGCGGTCTCGGCGGCGGCCTCCGCGACCTCGCGGCCGTGCATCAGCGCGGTGGCCTCGGTGGCCAGCACCGTCTTGGCCGCGTTGATCTCGGAGCCGGCGAGCGCGGCGAGACGCGCGATCTCCTCCATCGGCAGCAGGGTGAACAGCTTGAGGAAGCGGGCCACGTCCGCGTCCTCGGTGTTCCGCCAGAACTGCCAGTAATCGTACGGCTTCAGCATCTCCGGGTTGAGCCAGACGGCCCCGGCCGCGGTCTTGCCCATCTTGGCGCCCGAGGATGTCGTCAGCAGCGGGCAGGTCAGGGCGTAGAGCTGCGGCGTGCCCATGCGGCGGCCGAGATCGATGCCGTTGACGATGTTGCCCCATTGATCCGACCCGCCCATCTGCATGACGCAGCCGTAGCGACGGTTCAGCTCGACGAAGTCGTAGGACTGGAGGATCATGTAGTTGAACTCCAGGAACGACAGCTCCTGGTCGCGCTCCAGGCGCAGGCGCACGCTGTCCATCGACAGCATCCGGTTCACCGAGAAATGCCGGCCGATGTCGCGCAGCATCTCGATGTAGTTGAGCTTGGTCAGCCACTCGGCGTTGTCGACCATCACGGCGTCGCCGGCCCCTTCGCCGAAGCGGAGGAACCGGTCGAAGGTCTTGCGGATCTCGGCCTTGTTGGCGTCGATCTGCTCGACGGTGAGGATCTTGCGGGTCTCGTCGCGGCCCGACGGGTCGCCGACCCGAGTGGTGCCGCCGCCCATCAGGGCGATCGGCCGCCCCCCCGTGGCCTGCAGCCAGTGCAGCATCATGATCGACAGCAGGTGCCCGACATGCAGCGAGGGCGCCGTGCAATCGTAGCCGACATAGGTGGTCAGCCGGCCTTCCAGGGCCGCGGCGTCGATGCCGGCCAGGTCCGAGGTCTGGTGGATATAGCCGCGCTCGGTCAGGATCCGCAGGAAGTCGGATATCGGCGCGAAGCTCTCGGCGGTCATGGCTGCCATCTCGGGTCGCGCGCTGGCGCGACAGGCCGAGGCCCCGCATGCTAGCTCGCGCTGGGTTCAGGATACGGCGCGCTCTTAGCAGGGCGTTGGCCGAAAGGCACGGGGCAGGGCGGCATGGCGATGATGCGCGCGATCGGACTGATGAGCGGCACCTCGCTGGACGGCGTCGACATCGCGCTGATCGAGACCGACGGCGAGCGGGTCCACGTGGTCAAGGGCCACAACAACTTCCTGGAGCCGCTGGGTCCCACCGGCTACCGCGGCTACGCCGACGACGAGAAGGCGCTACTGCGCGCGGCCACCAAGGATGCCGAATCCGTGCTCCATCCCGGCGACCGGCCCGGGCGGCTGCCGGAGGCGGAAGCGTTCGTCACCCTGGCCCATGCCGAGGCCGTGGAGCGCTTCCTGGAGGAGCACGGCCTGTCAGTGTCCGAGATCGACGTGATCGGCTTCCACGGCCAGACGGTGATCCACCGGCCGGACCAGCGCATCTCGATCCAGATCGGCGACGGGCAGGCGCTGGCGACCCGGCTCGGCATCCCGGTCGTCTCGGACCTGCGCCGGGCCGATATCGAGGCGGGCGGGCAGGGGGCGCCCCTGGTGCCGGTCTTCCACAAGGCGCTCGCCGAGGCCTCGGGCTTCGACGGGCCGTTCGGCATCCTCAACATCGGCGGCGTCGCCAACGCGACGCTGATCGACTCGAAGGGCGGCGTCATCGCCTTCGACACCGGTCCCGGCAATGCGCTGATCGACGAATGGATGCAGGAGCGCGAGGGCAAGAACCTCGACGATGGCGGTCGCACCGCGGCCCGGGGCCGTCCCGACGAGCAGCTGCTGGCCTGGCTGCTGACGCACCCGTTCTTCTTCCGCAAGCCGCCGAAGTCGCTCGACCGGAACTGGTTCTCCCACAAGCTCGCCGGCCAGCTCTCCACCGAGGACGGCGCCGCCACCCTGACGGCCTTCACGGCGCGCGCGGTGGCCCGCGCCCTCGACCACGCCCCCGAGATCCCGACCCGCTGGATCGTGGCCGGCGGCGGCGCGCGCAACGGCGAGCTGGTGCGGCTCCTCAACTATCATCTGCGCGCGGAGATCACGACCGCGGACGCCATCGGCTGGTCCTCGGCCTACCTGGAGGCGCAGGCCTTCGCGTATCTGGCGGTGCGTTCGCTCAAGGGCCTGCCGATCACCTTGCCGTCGACCACCGGGGTGCGCGAGGCGATCACCGGTGGGGTCCTGACGCGGCCGTGAGTCTCGGCCACGCGCTCCGGCGGATCGTCGAGGAATACCCGCTCGCCCGGCTCGACCCGCCGGCCGGCCATCCGCTGGCCTCCGTCATCCGCAAGGGTGCGCCTGAGGAGCTGCGCGCCGCACTGGCGCCGATCGACGGGCCGTTCCTGGTCAAGGGCAGTCCCGGGCGCGGAAGCCATTGGGCCGCGATCCCCTGGCTCGCCGTGTTCGACCCCGCCATCACCACCAGCGCCACGCGGGGCTACTACCTCGTCTACCTGTTCCCGGCCCATCGCGAGGCGGTGCACCTGTCGCTGGCGCAGGGAACGGTGGCGGCGATCCGGAGCCACGGTCCAGCGGCGGCCGGCGCCCATCTCCGTGCCAGCGGCGCTGCGCTCAAGGCGCGGCTCTCGGACTTCGCCGACGCGCTGCCGAACGCGACGATCGCCCTCGGCAGCGCGGGCGAATTGCCGGAAGGCTACGAGGCCGCCCACATCCTCGGCCTCACCTACGACCTTCCCGATCTCGGCGACGAGCGCCGGCTGCACCGGGATCTCGCTGTGGCGGTCGCGGCGTATCGGGCGCTGAAGGCGCGGGGCGGGCTCGACCTGCCCCGTTCGGATGGGACGGCATGAGATCGCAGGCCGCCGCGAGGGCCGTCCTGACGCAGCGACGCAATCCGGGAGCGCCGCTGTTCCGCTGCCCGGGATCGCTGCGCTGCGCCCACAGGGACGGGGATACCGAGCGAGCGAACGCATCCGCCAAGCCCTCCGCCAAGCCCTCCGCCCAGCCCTCTACCCAGCCCTCCGCCCGGCCCCTTGCAGGCACCGCGTTTGTGCCCCCGGCGCTCCCGCGCTAAGGCAACGGCGCCATGTCGCACAACACCTTCGGCCACCTGTTCCGCGTCACGACCTTCGGCGAGAGCCACGGGATCGCGCTCGGCTGCGTCGTCGACGGCTGCCCGCCGGGCCTGCCCCTGGAGGCCGAGGAGATCCAGGCCGAGCTGGATCGCCGGAAGCCCGGCCAGTCGCGGTTCACGACGCAGCGCCGCGAGCCCGATCAGGTGAAGATCCTGTCCGGCGTGTTCGCGGACGACCGCACCGGCGGCCGCCAGCTCACCACCGGCACGCCGATCGCGCTGATGATCGAGAACACGGACCAGCGCTCGAAGGACTATTCGGAGATCCGCGACAGCTACCGCCCCGGCCACGCCGACTACACCTACGACGTGAAGTACGGCATTCGCGACTATCGCGGCGGCGGCCGGTCCTCGGCGCGCGAGACCGCCGCCCGGGTCGCGGCCGGCGCCGTGGCGCGCAAGGTCATCCCCGGCGTGACCATCCGGGCAGCCCTGGTGCAGATGGGACCGCACGCCATCGACCGGTCCCGTTGGGACTGGGCCGCGGTCGGCGACAACCCGTTCTTCTGCCCCGATGCCGAGACGGCCGCTTTCTACGAGACCTACCTCGACGAGATCCGGAAGGACGGCTCGTCGGTCGGCGCCGTCATCGAGGTCGTGGCCGAGGGCGTGCCGCCTGGCCTCGGCGCGCCGGTCTACGGCAAGCTCGACGCCGATCTCGCCGCGGCGATGATGTCGATCAACGCCGTGAAGGGCGTCGAGATCGGCGACGGGTTCGCGTCGGCGGTCCTGCGGGGCGAAGACAATGCCGACGAGATGCGCGCCGGCAACGGCGATCGGCCGCGTTTCCTCGCGAACCATGCCGGCGGCATCCTCGGCGGCATCTCCAACGGCGAGCCGGTCGTGGTGCGCTTCGCCGTGAAGCCAACCTCCTCGATCCTGACGCCCCGCCGCTCGGTCGCCCGCGACGGCAGCGAGGTCGATCTCGTCACCAAGGGCCGGCACGACCCCTGTGTCGGCATCCGCGCCGTGCCGGTTGCGGAGGCCATGATGGCCTGCGTGCTGGCGGATCACTATCTGCGCCATCGCGGACAGGTCGGATCGCAGCCCTGATCCGGGTCCGTCCCAACGATTCGAGAATGCCCGTGCCCCACTGCTCCGTCACAGAGGCCATCGCGGCCTTCGCCCGCGGCGAGATCGTGGTCGTCACCGACGATGACGATCGCGAGAACGAGGGCGACCTCGTCGTCGCCGCCTCGCTCTGCACGCCGGAGAAGATGGCGTTCATCATCCGCAACACCTGCGGCATCGTCTGCGCGCCGATCACGCAGAGCGAGGCGCGGCGGCTGCACCTCGCTCCCATGGTGGCGTCGAACGACGCGCCGCTGGGTACGGCCTTCACCGTCACGGTCGACGTCAAGCACGGCCTGACCACGGGGATCTCGGCCGAGCAGCGCTGCAACACGGTGCGGGCGCTGGCCAACGGCAACATGGGTGCGGGCGACTTCGTGCGGCCCGGCCACGTCTTCCCGCTCATCGCCCGGGACGGCGGCGTGCTCATGCGCTCGGGCCATACCGAGGCCGCGGTCGACCTGTGCCGCCTCGCCGAGCTGCCGCCCGTGGGCGTGATCTGCGAGCTCGCCAACGACGACGGCACCGTGATGAAGGGGCCGCAGATCGAGGCCTTCGCCGAGACGCACGGCCTCAAGCAGGTCTCGGTGGCCGATCTCATCGCCTACCGGCAGGCACGCGACCGGCTGGTGGAGCGCGTCGGCCACTTCACGGTCCGCTCGAACCACGGCGACGTGAACGCCTACGTGTTCTCGACGCCCTTCGAATCGATCCAGCAATTCGCCTTCGTGATGGGCGACATCGGCGACGGCCGGGACGTGCTGGTGCGCCTGCACCGCTCCAACGTCGCCGCCGACGTGATCGGCGGGGGAAAGCAGATCGACGCCGTGCTGAAGCGCTTCGCGGCCGCCGGGCGGGGCGTGCTGGTCTATCTCCGGGACGGGACTGCGGGCGTGCCGGTGAAGACCGTCACCGACGAGGGCACGGAGGCCCTGCGGGCGCGGCAATGGCGCGAGATCGGGCTCGGCGCCCAGATTTTGCGCGATCTCGGCGTGGTTTCGATCCGCAACCTCGCGACCTCGTCGCGCTCCTATGTCGGCCTTTCGGGATTCGGCATCGAGCTCTTGGGCGACGAGCCCCTGGAGGGCTGACGCTCTTCAGGCGCGGCGCAGGACGGTCCACACCGCCGCGCCGGCCATGATAGCGGCGGCACCCCGGTTCAGCCGCACGCGGATGGCGGGCCGTCGCAGGGTCTCGCGCGCCCGGGCCGCCAGCGCCGCGTAGGGCGTCATCACGGCGAGCAGGATCGCGGCCGTGAGCAGGATGAGGGCGACGACATCGGCCGCCGTCACGCGCCGCAGATCGACGAGCGTGGGCAGGATCGCGAGGTAGAAGACGATCGTCTTCGGATTGCCCAGGGTGATAGTCAGCCCGGCGACGAAGCTGGTCAGCGGCCGGTCGCGGGCTTCGCCCGCGATCCGGACAGCCGTTCCGGCGGCGCGCCAGAGCCGGAACGCCAGGTAGGCGAGATAGAGCGCCGCGCCGTAGCGGATGACGGCGAAGACCGCGCCGAACGCCTCCGCGATCAGCGACAGGCCGAAGATCGCGGCGGCGAGATAGGTCAGATCGCCGAGGATCAGACCGGCCGAGAAGGCCATCGCGGCGCCGAAGCCCGAGCTGAGGGCCCGCGCGACAAGCGCGACGACGCCGGGTCCCGGCACAGCGGCGGCAACGCCCAGGGCCAGCGCATAGGTCAGGAAGCCCGTGAGCGTCATCGGCCGAAACCCGGACGGGCTGCGCCGGTGCGGTCGACGCGCTGGCGCGCAAGCGACGGCATCCGGCTCAGCGGCAGCATGGCGGCGGTCTCCCCGAAGCGCAGATTATGGCGCGCGCGGGAGCGGGTGCAATCGCGATGCGGCGCCCCCGTCAGCGCCCCATCAACGCGTCGACATGGGCGGCCACCGATTTGCCGAGCCCCTCGAGACTGTAGCCGCCCTCCAGGATCGAGACGATCCGCCCGCCGGCGCAGCGGTCCGCGACGTCCATGAGCCGGCGGGTCGCCCAGCCGAAATCCTCCGCTTCGAGGCGCAGATTGGCCAACGGATCGAGCCGATGCGCGTCGAAGCCGGCGGAGATCACGATCACGTCCGGCCGGAAGCTTTCCAGGCGCGGGAGGATGCCGGTTTCGAAGGCTTCGCGAAACACCTCGCCGTCGTCGTTGGGCCGCAGCGGCACGTTGACGATCGTGTCCTTCTCGCCGCGCTCGGACGACGCCCCGGTCCCCGGGTAGAGCGGCATCTGGTGGGTGGAGCAGTAGAGCACCGCGGCGTCGTCCCAGAAGATGTCCTGGCTGCCGTTGCCGTGATGGACGTCCCAATCCACCAGGGCCACCCGCTCGGCCCCGTGCTTCTGGCGGGCGTGGCGTGCCGCGATGGCGGCATGGTTGAACAGGCAGAAGCCCATCGACCGGGTCCGCTCGGCATGGTGGCCCGGCGGGCGCATGGCCACGAAGGCGTTGCGGCACCCGCCGCCGACGACGGCATCGACGGCGTGCATTCCACCGCCCACGGCCCGCAGCGTCGCCTCCAGGCTCCCCGCCGACAGGATCGTGTCGGAATCGATGCCGACCATGCCGTGCTCGGGCACCGCCGCCACCAGCGCGTCCACGTAGGCGCGCGGATGGGCGAGCGTCACCGCCTCGATCTCAGCCTTGGGTGCAGAGGCCCGCACGAGGCCGGCGAAGCGCTCATCCTCCAGGGCCCGCTCCACGGCGCGCATCCGGGCCGGCCGTTCCGGATGTCCCTCCGGGACCTCGTGATCGAAGCTGGCGGGATGGCTCACGTAGAGGGTGGTCACGAGGGTCGCTCCCGGATGCTCTCCTGTCGCGCACCTGCAACAGGAGCCGGCAATGTGCCACGGGCCCAACGCGCGGACTACGGCGGGGTGCCGTTGCCCCCTTATGGTTGCGCGATTCTTCCGTGGGACGGACCCGGATCATCAATCCATCGAGGCTCCGTCCACCGCCGCGAGGATCGTCGGGGCAGGGCCATGCGCATCACATCGGTCATCGGCTGCGCGCTGTTGCTGGCGGGCTGCACCTTCAAGGGCGTGCCCGATCCGGCCCTTTCGGCCCGCGATGCCGAATTCATGGCCCTGGTCCCGGATGCCGAGTTCGATCCGCACTTCGCCCGCTATGAGGTCGCCGATCCTACCCGGGAATCGCCCGGCACGATCGTGGTCGAGACGAAGGAGCGGCAGCTCTACCTCGTGCTGCCGGGCGGCAAGGCGATCCGTTACGGCGTGTCGGTGGGCGACGAGGCCTATGGCTGGACCGGCACCGCCCGAATCGACCGCAAGGCGGAATGGCCGGCCTGGAATCCCCCGGCCGAGATGATCAAGCGCTGGCCGCATGTCCACGCCATGCAGGGCGGCCCGATGAATCCCCTCGGCGCCCGCGCCCTGTACCTGTCGGATCACGGCCGGGACACGCTCTACCGGATCCACGGCACCAACGAGCCCGAGAAGATCGGGCAGGCGGTCTCTTCCGGCTGCATCCGGATGCGCAACATCGACGTGGTCGACCTCTACAACCGGGTCCCCGTCGGGGCCTCGGTCATCGTCCGGTAACGCAACCGGTCAACGTCCCAATAAGCCTGCTTGCTCGGGGGGTGTTTACCTGAACTTCCGTTCAGATCTCGCCATTAACCTCTGGAAGGGAAGCGGTCCCGTAAGTTGAAGACACACAGGGACTAGCACCGGCCGCAGCAAAGGTCGGAGGAGCAGGCGATCATGACCACCATCTCCGTTCAACAGTTCTGCAACCATGCTGTTTCGACCGGCACGATCAGCGACGAGGACCTGCTGGTCCTGAAGCGCGAGGTTCTTCCGGAAGGCCTCATGAACCGCGAGGACGCCGACCTGCTGATCGCCCTCGAGCGGGCCGTGATCGGCTCCGACGCCTTCGCCGACTTCCTGGTGGCCTCGGTCGTCGACTTCGCCGTTTGGGGCTCGCGCCCGACGGGCTACATCGACCGCGACGTCGCCGCCTGGCTGGCCGCCTCGCTCAGCGGCCGCGACGGCCCGAGCGCGGTGGGCGCCCGGATCGCCATGGAAGTCGTCCGTGAGGCGCAGAGCAGCGCAGAATCGCTGGTGGCCTTCGCCCTCGAAGCCAACCGCCGCGCCCGGGACACGGTTTCGGCCCCGCGGATGACCTTTGCCCTGGCGGCGTGAGCCTCGGAGCAACGCACAGCTTCCGTCCGCGGCGCAACTGATCTATCGGGACAGTCAAGCCGGTGCGCAATCCGGCGATCTCGAAAGCAGTGCGCCAGCGATGTTCGAAAAGATCCTGATTGCCAACCGGGGCGAGATCGCCTGTCGCGTGATCAAGACCGCCCGGAGGATGGGCATCAAGACCGTAGCGGTCTACTCGGATGCCGATCGCGACGCCGTGCACGTCGCCATGGCGGACGAGGCGGTCCATATCGGCCCCGCTGCCGCATCCGAATCCTATCTCGTGATCGAGAAGATCGTCGAGGCCTGCAAGACGACCGGCGCCCAGGCGGTCCATCCCGGCTACGGCTTCCTGTCCGAGCGCGAGGCCTTCCCGAAGGCGCTCGAAGCCGCCGGCATCGTGTTCATCGGCCCCAACCCGGGGGCCATCGCCGCCATGGGCGACAAGATCGAGTCGAAGAAGGCGGCGGCCGCCGCCGAGGTCTCGACCGTTCCGGGCTTCCTCGGCGTGATCGAATCACCCGAGCACGCCAAGACGATCGCCGACGAGATCGGCTACCCGGTGATGATCAAGGCCTCCGCGGGCGGCGGCGGCAAGGGCATGCGCATCGCCTATTCGGGCGACGAGGTGGCGGAGGGCTTCGCCCGCGCCAAGTCGGAGGCGGCCTCCTCCTTCGGCGACGACCGCGTCTTCATCGAGAAGTTTATCACCGACCCGCGCCACATCGAGATCCAGCTGATCGGCGACAAGCACGGCAACGTCGTCTATCTCGGCGAGCGCGAGTGCTCGATCCAGCGCCGTAACCAGAAGGTGATCGAGGAAGCGCCGTCGCCGCTCCTCGACAAGAAGACCCGCCGGAAGATGGGCGAGCAGGCGGTCGCGCTGGCCAAGGCGGTGAACTACGATTCGGCCGGAACGGTCGAGTTCGTCGCCGGGCAGGACAAGTCCTTCTACTTCCTGGAGATGAACACCCGTCTGCAGGTCGAGCATCCGGTCACCGAGATGATCACCGGCCTCGACCTCGTCGAGCTGATGATCCGGGTCGCGGCCGGCGAGAAGCTGCCGATCACCCAGGACGACGTGAAGCTGAACGGCTGGGCGGTGGAGAGCCGCGTCTATGCCGAGGACCCGACCCGCAACTTCCTCCCCTCGATCGGCCGGCTGACCACCTACCGTCCGCCGGAGGAGGGCCGGCAGGGCACGGCGATCGTGCGCAACGATACCGGCGTGGAGGAGGGCGGCGAGATCGCCATCCACTACGATCCGATGATCGCGAAGCTGGTCACCTGGGCGCCGACGCGCGCCGAGGCGATCGCCGCGCAGGGTGAGGCCCTCGACGCCTTCGCCATCGACGGCATCCGCCACAACATCCCGTTCCTCTCGGCGCTGATGGCCCATCCGCGCTGGCAGGAGGGGCGGCTGTCCACAGGCTTCATCGCCGAGGAATTTCCCGAAGGCTTCACGGCGCCGGAGCCGGCCGGGCCGGTGGCCATCCGCATGATGGCCGCCGCGGCGGCGATCGACCACAAGCTCAACCAGCGCAAGCGCGGCATCTCCGGACAGATGCGCGCCCCGGGCCTCTTCGCCTTCGAGCGCGAGCGCGTGGTGATTCTGGCCGGCCAATCCTATCCCGTGACCGTCGAGCCGGAGGGCGAGGACATCCTCGTGACCCGGGACGACGGCACGGCGCTCACGGTGGCGAGCGCGTGGCGCCCGGGCGAGCCGGTCTGGATCGGCACGATCGGCTCCGAGCGCGTGGCGATCCAGGTGCGCAGCCTGCTCAACGGCGTGTTCCTGCAGCATGCGGGCGCGGCCGCCGAGGGCCGGGTCTATACCCGCCGCGAGGCGGAGCTCGCCGCCCTGATGCCGGTGAAGGAGCAGGCGGGCTCGGGCAAGCAGGTGCTCTGCCCGATGCCCGGACTCGTGAAGCAGATCCTGGTCACCGAGGGCCAGGAGGTAAAGAACGGTGAGCCGATCGCGGTCGTCGAGGCGATGAAGATGGAGAATATGCTCCGCGCCGAGCGCGACGCCACGGTGGCGAAGATCCACGCCAAGGAGGGCGACAGCCTCGCCGTCGACGCGGTGATCCTGGAATTCGCCTGATCGCGGCAGGCGCGTCGCATCCGCCGTCGCGACGGCGGTTCACGACGCGCAGACCACGCTCCTGGCGACAGCGCTGAACAACAGCGCCGGTGCTTCGCGGTGATCGGCTGCGTCACGCCGATCACCGCCATGAGCTTCGGGATCGCCAATGCGCCCGTCCTGCGGCCGGCGACCGCTTTCTTCGCGGCGATCTGGCCTTGTGCGGCGATGGGCTTACATTGGATCGGGAGGCGCGTGCTGCGGCGCATCAGACCATGGGCTCGGGGGAGATCTTCGTGACATTCGTGATCCCCACCTTCACGCTGGCACTCGCCTGTGCGGCCATGCGGGCGAACGAGTGGTCGGTCCAGCGCGACGAGCGCAAGCCCGGACGGTAATTCGGGCGCTCGGCCGACCAAGCGCGGCCACATGCCCCTCTATTTCGCCTACGGCGCCAACATGGATGCCGCCGCGATGGCGCTCCGCTGCCCGGTTTCGCGGCTGATCGGCGGCGGGCACCTGCCGAATTACCGCTTCATCATCATGCGTGAGGGCTACGCCTCCGTCGTGCCCGATCCCCGACGCACCGTCTGGGGCGTCCTGTGGGAGTTGGCTGTCGACGACATCCCGGCGCTCGACCGCTACGAGGGCGTCGCCGGGGGGCTCTACACGAAGGCGGCGCTCCCGGTCCGCACGGGGGAGGGCGTCAAGCGCGCTCTGATCTATCGCGGATGCTCAACCGCGCTTGGCCGCCCGCGGCCCGGATATCTGGACGCCGTCGTCGCGGCGGCGCGCGCGGCGCAGCTGCCGTCGGCCTATCTCCGGGAACTCAGCAGTTGGGCCCGCGGCCTTCCCGCCTGAGCGCCGCGCACTTGGTACGCGACATGCTTGCCCACGATCGAGCTGGAGGGCGAACGGCAGCACCACGCCTGGCCAGCCATCCATGATTGCGCAGCGCGCCCGTCGGCCAACGATGATTGGCGTGCGCCTGCGAGGGAGAGTTGTACATGTCGTATTTGGCGCCCGCCGATTTCGTGAAGAAGGCCGTCGATGCCGGTGAGGCAAAGGTCTTCATGGCGACCAAGGATACCTTCATCCGGGCCTACATGGCCGGCGCGATCCTGGCGCTCGCCGCCGCCTTTGCGGTGACCGTCAACCAGGCGACCGGTCAGCCTCTGGTCGCGGCGCTGCTGTTCCCGGTCGGCTTCTCGATGCTGTACCTGCTCGGCTACGACCTGTTCACCGGCGTCTGCGTGCTGACCCCGCTCGCCCTGATCGACAAGCGGCCGGGCGTCACCCTCGCCGGCGTCGCCCGCAACTGGGTGCTGGTCTTCTTCGGCAACTTCGCGGGCGCGCTCACCACCGCGGTGTTGATGTCGATCGTCTTCACCTTCGGCTTCGCCACCGAGCCGAACGCCGTGGGCAAGCTCATCGCCGGCATCGGCGAGGCGCGCACCCTCGGCTACGAGAAGTACGGCGCCGCCGGGATGCTGACCCTCTTCGTCCGCGCCATGCTGTGCAACTGGATGGTCTCCACCGGCGTCATCGGCGCCATGCTGTCGACCTCGGTGCCCGGCAAGGTCATCGCGATGTGGATGCCCATCACGGTGTTCTTCTTCATGACCTTCGAGCACTCGGTGGTGAACATGTTCCTGTTCCCGTCGGCGATCCTCATGGGCGGCCACCTGACGGTGATGGACTACCTGCTCTGGAACGAGATCCCGACGCTGATCGGAAACATCGTGGGCGGCATCGCCTTCACAGGCCTGATGCTCTACTCCACCCATGTCCGCACCGGTGCGACGCGGAGCCCGGCCCTGGGTGCCGGCGTCCGTCGCCCGATCGCGGCCGAGTAAGGCCATCCCGGCCCGCGTCGCCAGGCGCGGGCCCAGTCAGACGAAGCGGCACCCGCATGAGCGAGACCCGGACGATTTCAGTCATCGTCACGGGTCGCGTCCAGGGCGTCTCCTACCGGGCCTGGACGCAGGCGGAAGCCCGCGCCCGGGGCCTCTCGGGCTCCGTGCGCAACCGCGACGACGGCACGGTCGAGGCGGTGTTCAGCGGCTCACCGGAGGCCGTGGCGGCGATGGAGGCCCTGTGCCGGTCGGGTCCCGCCGGTGCGCGCGTGACCGACGTGGCCGTGCGTGCCGGCGGCGACGTGCCGCCCGGCGGCGGATTCCGGATCCTGCGCGACTGACCTCGGCGGCGCGGGTTCAGTACGCGCCCGCGGGCTGATATGCGGGATCGCCCCCTCGCGAATCCGCCATCCGGAGACCATGAACGACTTCTCCGCCGGCAGCGCCGCCTTCTCGCACCTCGACCTTGGGGCGCTCCTCTACTTCATCGTCGCCTGGGTCGCCTACGGCCTCTCCGTGGGCCGGCTGCGCGGACGGATGGTCTCCCTCAGCCAGATCATGAACGGCCACCGGGCCAACTGGGCGCGCCAGGTCATCGGCCGCGACAACCGGGTGGTCGATACGCAGATCAACGCCTCCCTGCAGAACGGCACGGCCTTCTTCGCCTCGACGTCACTGATCGCCCTGGGCTCCGTCCTCACCCTGTCGCGGTCCGGGGACGATGTCCTGAACCTGTTCGCGACGCTGCCCTTCGGGACGGTGGCCAACCGCCTGACCTGGGAGTTGAAGGTCGCCGGCCTCGCACTGATCTTCGTCTACGCCTTCTTCAAGTTCGCCTGGGCCTACAGGCTGTTCAACTACACGGCCATCCTGCTCGGCGCCGTGCCGCCGAAAGGATCCGGCGCGAGCGACACCGAGATGCTGCGGGCCGTGCGGCGGCTCGCGGCCATGAACGTCAGCGCCGGGCGTCACTTCGCCCGCGGACAGCGGGCGTTCTTCTTCGCGCTCGCCTATCTGGGCTGGTTCATCAGCCCCTACATCCTGTTCGTCTCGACGACCGCCGTGGTGATCATCATGTGGCGCCGCCAATTCGCCTCGGAGATCCGCAAAGCGCTTCTGGAAGCCGGGGAGGGACCGCACGAGGGGCCGCTCGACGCTCCGCTCCTGTCGCCCGCCGAGGAGGCACGCACATGACCGACGCACGACCCGACGACGACGCCATCGAGACGACGATGCTGCGCCTTGTGACCGAGCGCGGCGCCGACAAGACCGTCTGCCCCTCGGAAGTCGCCCGCGCCCTCGGCGGTCCGCATCCGGATGGCTGGGGGCCACTGATGCAGCCCGTGCGACGGATCGCGGTGCGGCTCGCCCATGCCGGGCGCATCGCGATCCTGCGAAAGGGAAAGGCCGTCGATCCGGACGATTTCCGGGGCGTCTACCGGCTGTCGTTGCCGGGCTCGGGCGCGGGAAACCAGTCGGGCGTGTAGCCGGACCAGCGGTAGACGGCGAGGCCGATCCACTCCTTGATCGCGAGGTCGAACTGGAGGAGCCCGTCCGAGGCGAAGCCGTGGACACGGGTCACGTCACCCCAGCCGCGGGTCCGGTAATCCACCGGGAAGGCGTCCACCGTGAAGCCCGCTTGGCGGAAGCAGCCGATCGCCCGCGGCATGTGCCAGGCCGAGGTGACGAGCAGCCAGCGCTCGCCGGGCTTCGGCTGCACCAGAGCGGCCGAGAATGCGGCGTTCTCCTGCGTGTTGCGTGAGCGGTTCTCCAGGATGAGGCGCGTCCGCGGCACGCCGATCACATCCGCCTGCCGACTGACGATGTCGGCCTCCGCGATGCCGCCGGCGATGAAGCCGCTGCCGCCAGAGAAGACCAGCCGCGCCCCGGGAAAGCGGCGGGCGAGGTCGGCGAGGTAGATCGGTCGCTCGCCGGCATCGTTGACGACGATCTGATCCCGCGCTTCCGAGAGGCCGGCCTCGATCCCGCCCCCCAGCACGATGATCCCCGCCGGCGCCGGACCGTCGGCCGGATAGGGCGGGAACCGCTGCTCGAGGGGCAGCAGGACCATTTCCGACACCGGCGACAGGCCGCCTGCGGCGAGCAGCAGCGCGCCGAAGAGCGCGCATCCGAACCCGGTTCTGCGCCACCGCGTCATCGCCGTCAGGCCGAGGCCGACCAGGATGGCGAAGATGCAGAAATTGGAGGGCGTGATCAGGAAGAAGATCAGCTTCGAGGCGGGGAAAAACACGGATCTCAAGCCGGCTTCGTCTCGGACTCGAACCGGGCCAGGGCGGCGGCATCCGGCGGAAGCAGGCTCGCGAGCGTGGCGCCCCGCTCCACCTCGCGCTGGATCCAGAGATCGAGACGCTGCTGCTCCACGGCTTCGAGGGCGACGCGCTCGGCGATCGCGGCCGGCACGGCGACGATTCCGGTGGATTCGCACACGAGGATGTCGCCCGGATGGATCGCCGCCCCTCCGCAGGCCACCCGCTCCTGCGTGCCGACCAGGGCGAGGGTGCCCCCGGCGGCTGCCGGCCGGCTCCAGGCCGGGATGCCGATCTCGTCCGGCAGGGCCGCGTCGGTCACGAGGCCGACGGCGCCCCGCTGGGCGAGCCGCGCGGCCAATATCGCCCCGAACGGCAGGGCGAGGCCGGACGCGGCGGCATCGATCACCACGACCGCGCCGTCCGGCACGGCGTCGATGGCGGCGGCGAGGTCGCCGGCGGCATCGTCACGGGCTGGAATCATCCGCATCGTGTAGGCGGGGCCGACGACGGCGCCGCTGCCGCGCGCCGAGAGGCCGTGCGGGGTGAAGGCCTTCACGCCGGCCCGCGTCAAGGCGCGGGCGAGGCTCGCCGGGGTGACGGCGGAGAGCGCATCGCGCAGGGTCGGATCGATGGCCATCGGGGGCTCCGTGAAAGGCCGGCCCCGGTCCGGGCGGCGCGGTCGGGAAAGGTGGATCGCGCCGGCGCGCCGGCAAGTCCGAAGGGGCCGTCAGGCGATGGGCTCGCCCAGGGCGCGGGCGGCGCCGGGCCGGGCGGCCACCCGCTCGTACCAGCGGTGCAGCGCCGGGCGCTCGATCCGCTCGGCCGGCAGGTTCAGCCAGCGATGCGCCGCGCAGCCGAGGGCGATGTCGGCGATGCTGAAGCCCTCGCCGACCATGTAGGTCCGCTCCGCGAGATGGCGGTCGAGGATCGCGGCCATGGCCTCGCTCTTCTCCAACGAGGCGGCGATCAGGGCACGGTCGGGCGCGGCCGCCCGGTAGAGTTGCCAGAACGCGTCGCGCATGGCGGGCGTGAAGCTCGTGGCCTGCCAATCGACCCATTGCTCCACGTGGGCGCGCGCCCGCGGATCCGCCGGCAAGGCCAGGGCCGGACTGGTCGCCGCGAGGTAGCGCAGGATCGCGTTGGATTCCCAGAGGACAAAGCCGTCCTCCTCCAGCGTCGGGACGAGACCGTTCGGGTTCAAGGTGCGGTAGCCGGGATCGTTGACGACCCCGTGGGCACCGCCGGCCGCGACCCGCTCGTAGGGCAGGCCGGCCTCGTCGAGCCCCCATACGGCCTTCTGCACGTTAACCGAGGTGAGGCGGCCCCAAAGCCTGCGCATGGTCGATGAGTCTCCGTCACACCTGAGGCGGGTAGGCATGATCCTGCCCGTTCGGATCGGTCACGCGGACCCCGTCCCCGGTCTCGCGGAGGTAGCCGGGGCCGATCGGCACCTTGCCGTGCCCGCCGGGAATGTCGAGCACGTAGGTCGGCTGGGCGAGGCCCGAGAGGCGGCCGCGCAGGGCGCGCATCAGCTCCTGCCCCTCGGGCACACCCGTGCGGAGATGGCCCGTTCCGGGGGCGAGATCGCCATGATGGAGGTAGTAGGGCTTGATCCGGTTCTCCACGAGAACTCGCATCAGCGCCTCGAGGGTCGCGGCCTCGTCGTTGACGCCGCGCAGGAGCACCGACTGGCTCACCAGGGGGATGCCCGCATCGACCAACCGGGCGCAGGCGGCGCTGGCGGCGGCGGTGAATTCCCGCGGATGGTTGGCGTGGATGGCGACGAAGACCGCCCGCCCGAAGCGCTTGAGCGCCTGGACGAGCGCGTCGGAGACGAGATCGGGTTTCACCACGGGCACGCGGGTATGGACCCGCATCACCCGGACATGCGGGATGGCGGCGAGGCGCTCCGCGATGACGCGGAGGCGGCGCGGCGAGAGCGCGAACGGGTCGCCGCCGGTGAGCACCACCTCCCAGATCCGCGGATCCTGCGCGATGTAGGCGAGGGCGGTGTCGAGCTCGGCGTCGGTGAGTGTCCCGAGCCCATCGGGTCCGACCATCTCCCGGCGGAAGCAGAAGCGGCAATAGACCGGGCAGACATGGAGCGGCTTCAGCAGCACGCGGTCGGGATAGCGATGCACGATCCCGGTCACGGGGGCGTGGGCGGCGTCGCCGATCGGGTCGGCGCGCTCCTCCGGCGTCGCCACGGCCTCCTCGGCCCGGGGGACGAACTGGCGGCCGATCGGATCGTCGGGATCCTGCGGGTCGATCAGTTCGGCCATGTCGGGCGTCACCGAGACGGCGTAGCGCGCGAGGACGGCGCCGAGGGCCTCGGCCTCCGCCCCGGAGATCAGGCCGGCGGAGAGAAGGTCGTCCGCGCTGCGCAGGGCCCGGTTCATGGCCGCGTCTCCGCCACGGGTGTCCAGATCACGTCCTCGATCCGGGTTGCCCCGCAGGCCAGCATCGCCAAGCGGTCGAAGCCCAGGGCGATCCCGGACGCCTCCGGCATGACGGCGAGCGCCGCGAGGAAGTCGTCGTCGATCGGGTAGCGCTCGCCGTAGACGCGCTGCTTCTCGGCCATCTCCGCCTCGAACCGGCGGCGCTGCTCCTCCGGGTCGGTCAGCTCGCCGAAGGCGTTGGCGAGTTCGACGCCGCAGGCGTAGAGCTCGAAGCGCTCGGCCACGCGCGGATCGTGCGGCGCCGGACGGGCGAGGGCGGCCTCGCTGATGGGGTATTCGCACAGGATGGTCGGGCGGCCGAGGCCGAGATGCGGCTCGATCCGCGCGACGAGGACGCGGGAGAACAGGTCGGCCCAGGTGTCGTCCGGGACGACCCGGAGCCCGGCCCCGGCGACGGCGGCGGCCAGGGCATCCCGATCGGTCGCACCGCTCGGCGTGACGCTGGCCAGGAGGTCGATCCCGGCGAAGCGGTCGAAGGCCTCCGCCAGGGTCAGGCGCTCCGGTTCCGCGAAGGGATCCGTCTCCCGGCCGCGGAAGACGAGACGGCGGGCGCCCGCGGTCTCGGCCGCGCAGGCGAGCAGCGCGGCGCAATCCGCCATCAGCGCCGTGTAGGCGGCGCCGGCCCGATACCACTCGAGCATGGTGAACTCGGGATGGTGCAGGGGCCCGCGCTCGCGGTTGCGGAACACGCGGGCGACGCTGAACAGCCGCGTCTCGCCCGCGGCCAGAAGCTTCTTGCAGGCGAATTCCGGTGAGGTGTGAAGGTAGAGGGGCGTGCGGGCACCGCTGGCGCCGATCGCCTCCGTGGCGAAGGCCGACAGATGCGCTTCGTTGCCGGGCGAGACCTGGAGGCAGGCGGCCTCGGCCTCGATGAAGTCGCGGTCGGAGAACCATGCGCGGAACGCCGCGAGGATGCGGTTGCGCAGGAGCAGCGCCGGGCGCCGGTCGGCGTGGCGGCCGGCTGACCACCAGGGGGAGGCCGCGCCCGTCACGACCGGCCTCCGCGTCCGCTACGGAGCGAGTCCGGCCGGCTCCGACCGTACGGCGTCGCGTTCTCGAGCACTCTCAATCCTCGGCCCTGACTGGCTCCGGACCGCGGAGACGCGCCGCGGCCGAGGCTGTGTGCCATCGACGGTTCACGCCCGCCCGCTGGCAACCGCGGCGCAGATGCGATAGTGGCGGGGTCCGAGATGCAGCGCCCGCGCTTGGCGCGTGCCGGCCCCCATGTCAATGCAGGACGCAATTCCGTGAAGGTGATCGCCTCAACGCTCCGTAAGGGCAATGTCGTCGAGAAGGATGGCAAGCTCTACGTGATCCTGTTCGCCGAGAACATCCACCCCGGCAAGGGCACGCCGGTGACCCAGCTCGACATGCGCCGGATCACGGACGGCGTGAAGGTGTCCGAGCGCTACCGGACGACCGAGCAGGTCGAGCGCGCCTTCGTGGAGGATCGCGAGCACACCTTCCTTTACAGCGATGGAGAGGGGTTCCACTTCATGAACCCCGAGAATTACGAGCAGATCGCCGTGCCGGAGGACGTGGTGGGCGATGCCGCCCCGTACCTCCAGGAGGGCATGGCGGTGATGCTCTCGGTCCATAACGGCGTCCCGCTGACGATCGAGCTGCCGCAGCGCGTGACCCTTGAAGTCGCCGAGACCGAGCCGGTCCTCAAGGGCCAGACCGCCTCCTCGTCCTACAAGCCCGCGACCCTGTCGAACGGCGTGCGCACGACCGTGCCGCCCCATATCGCGGCCGGAACCCGCGTCGTCGTCATGACGGCCGACGGTTCCTACGTCGAGCGCGCCAAGGACTGATCCGGTCCTCGCCGGTCGCCGGGCCCGGGCGGTCCGGCGCCGGGCTCAAGGCGCGGCCCGCGCGGCCGCGTCCAGGGTGGCGTAGCAGGCCTGCGAGAGCCCCTGCGCGCGCAGGCGCTCCGTCCCGCTGAAGGGGCGCCCATCCTCCCGGAACAGATCCTCGCGGAGCAGCGCCTCCGACGTGCAGCGCGCGGCGATGCGGCAGAGCGCCGGCTCGCCGCCCGTGCGGGTGCAGATCGTCACGTAATCGGCGCGGAACGCCCGCAGCCCGGCGCGTGGATTGGCGCCGATCACCGTGACGACACCGGTCAGCAGGGCCAGCAGGACGGGCTGGTGGATGAGGTAGATCGCGAGGCTGTGGCGGCCCGCGAAGGTGGCGGCGCGCCCCAGGCGCGTGCGTGGAGCCCAGGCCCCGAGGCGCGAACGGGCAAGCTTCGGCAGCGCCAGTCGACCCAGGACGATCCCGGCCAGAACCAGCCCGAACCAGGGGAAGAGCGGCACGTAATCGTTCGTCCGTGGCACGACCGAGCCCAGGCCGAGAAAGGACAGGGCCGCGGCGTCGAAGATGGGCGCGTGCACGACATGCGGTGCGGCGAGGAAAGCGGCGGCCGCAACGGCCGTGACGGGCACCGGCAGGTACAGGAACGGCAGCCCGAGCAGGCTCGAGACGGCGATGCAGTGGAGCACGCCGAAGAACACGAACGCGTCCGGGAACATGACCCAGGTGCCGAGGGTCACGAGCAGCGCCGCCCCGCCGATCCGCGCGAACCGCAGCAGGGTCGGCCGGACCCGGACGCCCCGGCCGTTCATCAGCACGAGCCCGACGCCGACCAGAAGCAGGAAGCTTCCGGCGATCGCCTCGGCGGCGTGCCGGCCCAATGGGGTCAGCGCGTAATTCTCCGCCGTCAGCCGCAGGTGGCCGAGATCCCAGACCGTGTGGTAGCTCGCCATCGCCGCCAGGGCTGCGGCCCGGGCGGCGTCGATGACCGGCCATCGGCGCTGCGCAGCCGGTGATGCGGAGACGGGGCGGTCGAGGGTGACGTCAACGGACATGATGGTGCTCCCAAACCATGTCGGCGCCGCCCTTTCCACCGGAACCGGCTCGGGGCGCCTCGGCCCATCGTGACGCTGGCGCGAAGGCTCTCGGAAACGTGAAGGCGGTGGGCACACGAATGCGCGGCGGCGGTCCGCAGCGGGGGATCGGAAAAACCCTTCGGCGGCCCCGGCGCTTAAACCCCGTTTTCCCCGGGAGCTGCGACCGATCGACTGTTGCGGCCCCGCCTCCGTGCGCCAAGATTGCAACTTCGCGGGGCTCATCAGACGGCCAAATGGGCTTCCCGGCCATCAGGACTTCGTTAATCTTGCCGGGAGAGCGCGCGGCGTGATTCGGTGTAGGTTGCTCGGCCATGTCTGACGAACGCGGATCCGGGCCGGAGAACCCCGAACGGTTGCCGGTCGCCCGAACCGGCGAACAGGGTCAGTACGAGGACGAGGCTCTCGATCTCGTCGAGGTGGCGGGGCACATCAAGTGGTTCGACGTCTCGAAGGGCTTCGGCTTCATCGTGCCCGACGACGGCGCGCCGGACATCCTGCTGCACGTGACCTGTCTGCGTCGCGACGGGTATCAGGCCGCGAGCGAGGGCGCACGCATCGTCGTGGAAGCCGTCGAGCGCCCACGGGGCTGGCAGGCGTTCCGGGTGATCTCCCTCGATCAGGCCACGGCGGTGCATCCGTCCGAGATGCCCATGCCGCGCACCCACGTCACCGTGACACCGACCAGCGGATTGGAAACGGCCGTCGTGAAGTGGTTCAACCGCCTGCGCGGGTTCGGCTTCCTCACGCGGGGCGACGGCACGCCTGACATCTTCGTGCACATGGAGACGTTGCGGCGCTACGGGATCGCCGAGCTGAAGCCCGGGGAGTCCGTCCTCGTCCGCTATGGCGACGGCTCGAAGGGCGTCATGGCGGCCGAGGTCCGGCTGATCGACGGGGCGATGCCCGTCTCGCATTAGTTTGCGCCCTTCCGGCGGCGCGCAGCCTGCGCCATAGGCTTGGCGAATCGGCGGAAATCCGGCGCCGGATTCCCCTGTCGCACATCCTGGTCTAACACCGGCGACGGGCGCGCGGGCCCGCGCGCCATTCCTCGAGAGGCTTGAGCCTGTGAGATCCATATTCCGCGCCGCCTCGGCGGCCGCACTAGCCTGTCTCGCCTTGAGCGCGGTCGGCCCGGCCCCGGCTGCTCGGGCGCAGGCTGCGGCGCGCGCCGCTGCGGTCAAGTCGGAGCCGCTGACGATCATCACGAAGTCCGGACCCAAGCGCTTCGACGTCGAGGTGATGCGCGACGACGCCGCCCGCGCCCGGGGCCTGATGTTCCGTCGGCACATGGCGGGGGACCACGGCATGCTGTTCGATTTCGAGCAGGACCAGCCCGTCACCATGTGGATGAAGAACACCTATCTGCCCCTCGATATGGTCTTCATCCGCGCCGACGGGACGATCAGCCGGATCGCGGCCGATACCGAGCCGCTCTCCACCGCGATCATCGCTTCGGGCGGCCCCGTCCTCGCGGTTCTGGAACTGAATGCGGGAACCGCGGCGAAGCTCGGGATCGCGCCGGGCGACCGGATCGAGCACGCCATGTTCAAGGCCCGCTGACGTCCATCCCGGCCCGCGAACGCACCGGGAACAAGTGCCTTGACCGCCGCCGAATTCCGCGCCAGTGTTCCGGCAATGTTCCGGTGCGCCGGAAGGCAGGTTCAGGGCGGAGGACCCGATGGGCAACGCAGCCGCGGCCGAACTGTTCGGCAATGACGACTGGTCGGTCCAGACGGACGGGATCGAGCACCGGGAGACCGGCTATTTCATCGCGCGCGGCGCCCTGGCCATGCGCCGGGCCGAGGGCTTGTGGGACTGGCCGCTGCAGATGGCCGAGAAGCGCTGGTGCCGGCCGAGCCTGTTCCGGGAAGCCTTCCTGGCGGCCCTCGACCGCTTCGGCATTGCGCGCGACGCCGAGCTGATCCGGTCCTTCGCACTGGGCTACGGCATCCGCGCGGTGGTCGCACCGGCCGCCGACACCTTCGTCAGCCTGGGTGAGATGCTGACGCCGCGCGAGACGCTTGAACCGATCCGGGTGACCGTGCGCCGGCCGGCGCGGGCCCTGGCTGCCGCAGGGGCGTGACGGACCAGCGGCGGGCGGATGATTTGACCCGAGCCGCCGCACGCGGATAGCCCTCATCCTTGAAGCAAGGGAGAGAGCATCATGGCGGATCACGACCGGGCTGGACTCGACGGGCTGATCACGCCGCCCTTGTCCCGGCGAGGCTTCGTGATGACGAGCCTGATGAGTGGCTTGACCCTCGCGACCACCCGCGTGGAAGCTCAGGTGATCCACACGGACCCGACCGGCATCGAGGCCGGCGAGGTCAAGATTCCGGCCGCAGACGGGCCGATGCCGGCCTATCGGGCGGTTCCGGAGGGCACCGGCCCCTTCCCGATCGTTCTGGTGATCGAGGAGATCTTCGGCGTCCACGATTATATCAAGGACATCTGCCGCCGGCTCGCGAAGGCCGGCTACTGCGCGGTGGCGCCCGAACTCTACGCCCGCCAGGGCGATCTCTCGACCATGTCGGATCCCAAGCAGATCATCCGGGACGTCATCGCGAAGACGCCGGACGCGCAATGGATCGGCGACCTCGATGCGGCGGCCGCCTGGGCGGCTTCGGCGGCGAAGGGTGATCCGAACCGGCTCGGCGTCATGGGCTGGTGCCGGGGTGGACGCGACGTGTGGCTGTACGCGGCGCATCGTCGCGACCTGAAGGCGGCGGTCGCTTGGTACGGGCCTGTCGGCGGCGAACGCACCGACATTCAGCCGCGCACCGCCGGCGACGTGGCCGCCGAGATCCATGCTCCGCTGCTCGGCCTGTATGGGGGAGCCGATACCGGTATCCCGGTAAAGGCCGTGGAAGAGGCGCGCGATCGTGCTCTGGCGGCGGGCAAGAGCGTCGAGATCGTGGTTTATCCGGATGCGCCGCACGGCTTCCACGCGGATTACCGTCCGAGCTACCAGCGTGAGGCTGCCGAGGATGGCTGGACACGCGCTCTGGCTTTCCTGAAGTCACACGGTGTCGGCTGAAAAGACGTCATCGACGGTCGAGCGAACGCGTTCTGCGTTGGCTGTGTTGCCCAAGACACGGCCTCAATTTCTCAATTGTGCAAGGATCAAAGGAGGATCTGTGCCCGCGCGGGTGTGGCCCTTCGC
Organism: Methylobacterium sp. 092160098-2; assembly: GCF_028920805.1. NCBI lineage: Bacteria > Pseudomonadati > Pseudomonadota > Alphaproteobacteria > Hyphomicrobiales > Methylobacteriaceae > Methylobacterium > Methylobacterium sp. 092160098-2. Next base: position 3,964,808 of record NZ_JAQPZJ010000001.1, read on the forward strand.
GGCGTTCGGGCGTTGAACCGATCGAAGCGACCGCCGTTCAGCCCCTGTAGAGTGTCCTGGCCCATGAGCGAATCGGTACAGCCTGGCCAGAAGCCCGTGATCCTCGTCGTGGAAGACCAGCCCGACGAGCGCTTCCTCGCGGCCACGCTGCTGGAGGATACGGGCTTCACGGTCATCGAAGCCGAGACCGCCGATCGCGCCCTGGCCATTCTCAATGATCGCGCGGACGAGGTCAGCGTGGTCTTCTCGGACGTCCGGACCCCCGGGCCGATCGGCGGTTTCGAACTGGCGCGGATCATCGGCGTGACCTGGCCGCGCGTGCGGGTCCTCCTCACCTCCGGCGATGCCGGCGACCAGCCGAGCGACCTGCGCGTCTCGGCGACGTTCATCCCGAAGCCCTGGCGCGCCGAAGACATCCTCGCCTGGGTGGAACAGGCCGCGGGCCGGCCGTCCACCGAGCCCGGACCGTCCGTTATCGGACCGGGCGGCACAATAATCCCCACCGGCCTGGAAACCTGAGGCGGCCACACAGTTGTATGCCACTCCGGAGCAGCAGCCACCGGACGTGCGCAGTACACTTGACCCGCGGCACCGCCATGAAGATCGTTGCAATCAACCACGCCGATTCCCTGCGCCGGCCCGGCGCCCGGGATACGGTCGAGTCCGTCCTTCTCGATACGGTCCGCGAGGGGCTGCTCAGCGTCTACGGCGCAGCGGAGCACGACATTCCGGCGGAGATGGCAGCGATCGTGCGGCGGCTCGACCGTCCGGATATGACGCGGTGCATGCTGTCCTGAGGCTCGACCGCCGAAGCTTGGCGGAAGACTGAGGCGATGAGTCGCCAAGGCGAGAGAATCTGCTATTCAGCGCATTCTGACCTGCCGACGCCAAGCGTCTCTCAGTCGAGTCCCTGATGCGTCTCACAGTTCTTCGCGGATCGCTGACTGCCGCCGCGATCATGACCCTGGCCGGCCTCGTATCCGTCCAGGCGGCGACGCCGCCCGCCCAGCCTGCCGATGGGGCGGGGGGTGCGGGTGACCGCAAGGCCACGATCACCAAGCGGCTGCTGGGGCGCGGCACGCCCTCCACCTATGCGTTCTACGCCGCGGGCGCTGCGCCGGAGGCGGGACGGCCCGTCGCCATCGTCCTGCACGGGTGGGGGGCGGTCAATCCACAGAGCTATGGCGGCTGGATCGACCATCTCGCCCGCCAGGGCTGGCTCGTCCTGTTCCCCCGGTTCCAGGAGGTCAACCGGACGCGACCGGCCGATGCCCCGGCCATCGCGGAAGGCTTGGTCAAGGCCGCGCTCGCGGAACTTGCGACGGAGAGCGAGGCCAAGCCCGATCTTGGCCGCGTCGCGATGATCGGCCATCTCGCCGGCGCGCCGCTCGCCATGGATCTCGCAGCGGCCGCGAAGGCGCAGGGCCTGCCGGTTCCGAAGCTGATCTTTGCGGCGACGCCCGGCGGTATCGCCAGCGGGCCGAAGTCCAGAGGTATCGCGCTGACCGACCTGGCGGCGATCGACCCATCCACGCTCCTCGTGGCCATGGTCGGCGACAAGGACACGCGGGCTGCCGACCTCGCGGCGAAGCGTCTCCTGCGCGAGGCCAGCGGCGTGGCGCTGGACCGCAAGTTGTTCGTGCGGGTCCTTTCGGACGATCATGGCTTCCCGGCCCTGACGGCGACGCTGGCCGCCCCTGCGGGCGTCGACAGCGCCTATGACGGGGGCAACATCAAGCCCGCGCCGGAGCCCAAGGATGCGCCGAAGGAGTCGACCAAGCCGCCCCCGTTCCGCTGGTCCGCCGACATGGCCTTGACCGGCGAGCAGCAGACGCTGGTCTCGCAGATCAATCTCGGCCGGGTCGATGCCCTGGACTATCTCGGTTTCTGGAAGACCTTCGACCTCGCCGCCGCCGCGGCCTTCGCCGGGTCGGATGCGACGGCGCTGAAGAACAATCCGCGCCTGGCCGACATGGAGCGCTGGAGCGACGGCTGGCCGGTGAAGCGGCTCGCCGTCGAGACGCCCCGGCCCACGCCGGCCGCGCAGGCGGGGACGCCGGCATCCGCGCCCGCAGGCCGCAAGCGCTGAGATCGGCGGTTCCGGCAGCTTGGCCCTGGCGCGGGGCTTGCTAATCTCCTCCCGTTCGACACGGGAGCGCGATCATGCCCGAGTTCGTCGCCAGCCTGCTGGCCGCTGCAGCCTTCTGCCTGACATTGCTCGCGCTGAATGCGCTGACGCGGCTGCTGATCCAGGCGCATTTCGCGCCCTCGGATCTCGGCGAGACCGGCCTCCTGCAAATCGGCGGCGCGCTGGTGATGGCCCGGGCGGCCTACCGCCGGGCGCCGCACCGCCGCACGGGCTGAGCCTCAGCGCAGGAAGGCGCCGAACGAGCGCGGGCCGTTGCCGGTGGGGATGGTCGCCAGCACCTTGAGCGTCTTGGAATCGAGGACGCTCAGGGTGTTGTCGCCCCAATTGGCCACGTAGAGGCGGCCGCCCGAATCCGCGGCGATCCCTTCCGGATGATCGCCGACATCGACGTCGGCGATCGGCTTCAGAGTGGCGAGGTCGAACGCCGTGACGCTGCCGGCATATTGGTCGGTGACGAAGCCGCGCCCGCCGGCGAGGGCGATCACGTAAGGCCGGCGGCCGGTCGGCACGCGGCCGATCTCGCGCCCGGTCTTCAGGTCCAGAACCGAGACGTCGTCCCCGGTGACATTGGCAGTGTAGGCGCGCCCGGCCGCGGCATCGAGGGTGATGCCGAACGGATGCTGCCCCACGGGAATGACGGAGCTCTCCCGTCGGGTCGCTGTATCCACGACGGAGACCGTGTCGGCCTCGCGGTTGGCGACATAGAGCGTCGCGCCATCGGGGCTGACGGCGATCCCCGAGGGCGAGGCGCCGACCGCGATCTCGCCGTCCGGGACCAGCGCACCGTCGCGCTCGGTCAGCACGAACAGACGGTGCCCGTACCAGTCGGCCACGTAGACGGTGCCGCCCCGCGGGTCGGCCGCGACGCCGAGCGGCCCGCCGGGCAGCGGCACCTCGGCGAGGACGCGGCCGGCATCGAGATCGAGGATCGCGAGACCGTGCCCCTCCGGACGCGTGACGTAGGCGCGCCGGCGATCGGGCGACAGGGCGATCCCGGCCGGGGCCCCGTCGACGGGGATGCGGCGCACCACCGTCCGGGTGGCCAGATCGACGATCTCGACCGCGCCGCCGAGCTGCGCGGTGACGATGGCCTCCCGGGCCGGTTCGGCTCGGGAGGCGGTTGCGATGAGAACGAGGCCGGCGGCGAGGGCCGCGCGGCCCCGAGACAGGCTCACGAGCCCTTCTCGACCTTGGCCTTCAGGTTGGCGAGGCTCGCCTTGATCCAGTCGCCGACGCCCTTCTCGGAAGCCTCGTCGTTCAGATCCGGCGGCGGATCGTTGTTCATGTAGCCGCGATAGAAGGCCGCCTTCCACTCGACCTTCGACTTGGCATTGCCCTCGGGCTCGACCGTGATCGTCGCCGAGTAGTCGTTCGCCGGAAGATCCTTCACGTCGACCTTGTCGATGTAATAGGAGAACAGCTTGTCATCGGGCTTGTACTTGTTGCTGGTCTCCTGGATCTGATCGCCGTTCTTCAGGGTCAGGACACGCTTGAACTTGCCGGCCGGATCGCCGTTGAGCTCCGTCTTGGTGACGTTCTGCATCCAGTCGGAATTCTTCATATCGCCGAGCACGGCCCAGACCTTGTCGGCGGGGGCGTTGATCTCGATCGACTCGGTGATCTTGCGCCGGGTTGGGCCGTGGGCCTGCGCGGTAGCCGCCACTAGGGCTGCCGTGGCCGCCAGGGCCAGGGTGATTTTCTTCATCTTGTCCTTCTCCTCCCGCCCTCAGCGGTCGTCGCGATCGAGAACGCGCGCCTCGGGGCCGAGCGCCGCCGCGACCTTGTCCTCGATCCAACCCCAGGCCTCGCGCTCGCGCGGTCCAGCGGTCTTGCCGATGGCGATGGCGAGGTAGGCCATCTCCGTCAACACCTTATCGGGCTCCAACATGTGGAGCCGGGTCGAAAGAATGGCGCCTTCGAGGACGGCGGCCTGCGCGCGGTTATAGCCGATGAACGGCGCGTGCGCGGCGCTGTGGACCACGCGGCCGCGGAAGCGCGGCCGCGTCTCGTGGGCCTCGACGGCGGCGACGGCGAACTCCGCGTGGCCGAAACTGTCGGCGAGGCGGCGCCCCTCGATCGCCGTGCAGGGCAGCGTCGGCCATTCGCGTCGGCCGGTCACCGCGCCGGCGATCACCCGGATGTCGCGGGGGCTCGAGGCCGCGAAGCAGGGGTTGGCCTCAAGATTGGCGATGGTCGGCGACGGCCGGAACGGCGCGAGGACGTAGCCGTCATCCTCGCCGATCAGTCCGAACGGAACGAGGTGCAGTTCGCCCGCCGGGGACAGGGTCGTGACGATGGTCTCGAGGATCAGCGGCATGGCCTCACGCCTTGTCGGCGGGGACGAGGCGCCCGCAGACCAGCTTCGTCGGCGGGTCCTGCGGACGCTCGGGCGCGGCCTCGGCCCGCACCTGGGCTTCGGGAATGGTCTCGGGCGGCGTTGCGCCGGCCTCGGGCCCGGTCAGCCGGGCATCGCGTGTCCCCGGTGGCGGCGCATCGGGTCCCGAATGCCGGGTATGGCCGGCCTTCTTGAAGGCGGTGGCATCCTCGATGTCGGCGTCCGCGGCGCAGCCCCAGTCGAGCGCTTCGTCCTGGACGTAGCGCTTGCCGAGCCGCCACGCCGTCTCCGCCTTGGCCAGTTCGGCGCCGAGATAGAAGGCGTGGGCGCCGTCGCTAGCCACATCGAGTTCGGGGAAGAAGGCCATCGCGTCGGTGCCGACCCTGTGAATGTCGCGATTGTAGAGGTGGATCCCGTCTTCGGCGGTCACGATCCGGTAATTCGGGTCGCGCACCTCCGCGGCGGCCTGGGCGATCTCGTCGGCCGTCTGCACGAACGGGCGCTTGTCGTGGAGGGCAAGCAGCGCCCGACCGTATCCCTTGGGCAGCGCGGAATCGGCCTTGGCCGCGTACATGACCCGTCGGGCGGCGTCGTGCTCCTCGACGGTGCGCCGGGTGTGGTTGGAGACCTGCACGATCAGCACGTTGCCGATCGACAGCTCCGAGCACATGCCGACGAGCAGCGCGGTGACGCCGAGGGAATCGGCCTCGGTCAGCTCGGTGAGATTGCCGGTGCCCATCATCATGTCGATCTCGGGCCAGCGGGCGCGGGTGTCGCGGTAGCGCGCGATCGAATCGACGAAGCCGTGATGGATCGGCTCCAGGATCGGATCGGCGAGGAAGGGGCGTCCCGCCTTCAGCATGCGCTCGATCGCGCGATCCAGGGAGGGCAGGTCGTCCGGCCGCAGGGGCACGAGGATCGGCACCGCGTCGGTCTCGAAGGCGAGATCGAGGGTCTCCTCGTTCAGGCTCAGCAGGAAGTCGGCGCCGGCCCCGGCGCCCCGGACCAGTTCCTCGCGGGAGAAGGAATCGACGCTGACCTTCAGGCCTGCGCCTTTGAGGGCCTGGACGGACTCCTCGAGATGCGGAAACGGGGTGTCGGGCAAGCCGCCGAGATCGATGACGTCCGAGCCGCGCTGGGCGAGATCGAGGCCCTTAGCGACGATCTGTGCGACACTCATCTTCGACGCATCCACGATCTCCGAGAAGATCCGGAGGTCGTGCCGGGACAGATCGACCTTGCGCGCGGTCAGGCCGAGCCAGGCCGGCAGGTCGACCACCTCGTCGGGTCCCCGCTCCACGGGCACACCGAAATGGGCGGCGAGATGCTCCGGGTTGGCCCGGCACCGGCCCGGAAGGATGATCCGGGTGGCGCCCTCGGGCAGGACGATCCGTCGGCGGATGATCTCCTCGGTCATCAGCGCCGCGACCTTCACGCCGGCATCCGCGATGCTCCAGTGCAGATTCTCCGGCAGCCCCGCCGCGACCTTCTCGAGCCGCGCCCGGGCCAGACGGCCGGTGACGAAGACGATGTGCTCGGGGGTGCTCACGCGGCCGTCCTCGTCTCGACCGCAACGCGGCACTGCGGGCCCCAGATCTCGATCGCCCCCTCGAACTTGGCTGCGAAGCCCGGGAAGGCGCCATCCACGATCCCCTCCTGCGCCAGCGCGACGGGATCCCGGCCCTGCGGTACATCGATGGATTTCACCAGGACGCAGCGCTCGGCCCGGATCCGCGTCGCGAGCCAGAGGGCGAGGCTGTCCGAGGTCACGTCCCAGGTTTCCGGAATGTCCGGATGGCCGCCGCGCAGGCCGCGCGGATTCCAAACCCGAATCCGGGCGGGCGCGGTCTCCGCCCAGGGCTCCAGGCTCTGCGCCAGACGCGGCTCGATCCCGCGGAAGATTCCGGCCGCGTCGCTCATGGCATCGAGGGCCCGGCGATGGGCCTCGGCATCGCCGAACCGCTCCCGTGCCTGCGCGGCCCGGACGGCGTCGGCGAAGGCGCCGCCGCCCGGGACCACGATGCAGCGCCCGTGCGCCCCGTCGCCGATCGCCGTCAGCAGGGCGCGGCGGCGATGCGGATCCGCTTCGAGGCTGCCGCCGATCTTGATGACGGTGGTCACGCCGCGTCCTGCCGGCTCGGCCGGAGGGCGCGCAGCGCCTCAGCCACGCGCAGGGGATCGATGCCGTTGCGGCGGTCGAAGTCCCGGCACAGGCCGCCGCGGAAGCCGAGATAATCCGGCCGGTATGCGCACAGAACCGGGATGTCGATCACCCGAAGCGACCCGGCGAGGCCACTCATCAGGCCGTGCACCCGGCAGGCGGCGGTGAAGGCCGAGAGATCCGCGGGAGCGGCGAGATCGGGCAGGCGGGCGCCGGTCTTCCCTGCGGTATCGACCATGGCGCCCGCGAAGCCGGCGGCTGCGAGTGCGGGCACATGCGGGGCCGTCGTGCCGTCCTCGGCGAACAGCACGGCGATCAGCCGCCCCGGTGCCGCCGCGACAAGGTCGACCAGGGCCGACGGATCCCGGAGCAGGGCTGGCGTGAGGCCCACCTTCACCCAGTCGACGCCGGTCCGCGCCAGGGCGGCCACGGATCGGACCGCGGGATCGGCCACCGCACTCGTCGCGGCACCGCCGGACACGCGGGCGACGATCTCCCGCACGATCCCGTCGTCCAGGGCGCCGAGCGCCCCGCGCTCCGGATCCTTGGCATCGATCAGGTCGGCACCCGCAAGGCGAGCGGCCTCGGCCTCAGCCGGATCGCGGACGCTGACGAGGAGCCGGGGCAGAGGATCTTGCTGGGTTGAAGACGTGGGCACGAAACACTCGGACTTGAACGGACCGTCTCAGGACTTCCCGGGCAGCGGCTCGGCGAGCAGGCGGTTCTTCACCACCCAGCGCATCGCGTGCGCCCAGGTATCGTCGGTGTCGGCGCGGATCGTCACCTGGCCGCCGCGCACCGCCTTGCCGGTATCGGCCTCGGCGATCGTGACGCTCAGGTTGAAGATCTGACCGGACCCCTTCTCCACATAACCGGTCACGACGAGGTCCGCACCCAGGCTCTTGGCGATGTCCGCCGCGCAGCCGTTGCATTTGTAGAGCGGCCCCTCCTTGGCGACGACGTCGGCCTTGGATGCGGTATCGACGATCTCCAGCCCGGCCCTGTCACGGAGGGCGTTGCGCAATTCGTCCGTGACGAGGGTGAGTTTCCGCGCATCGACCGGCCGCGTCCGGGTTCCATAGGAGGCGCCGGGATCGAAGAGTTCGACCGGAAACACGGCCGCCTTCTCGGCGGCGCTGGCCGCGCCGGGCAGGGCGGCCGAGAGCGCCACGAAACTGCAGGCAATCGCGGCGCGGAGAGACGTCAGGCGCATCGGCGGGAGCTTCCTCTCGAGGCGTTCGGCCGCCCGTATCGGCGGCGTCGTTCCCGCCATAGGTCGGGCGAAGGGACAATTTGGCAATGTACTTCCGCGTCCACCTATCCCACGACGGCAACGTGAACGTCGGGACGACACGCCGCGGTTGAGCGGCCAGAGCGGAAGCTGATAGAGGCCGCCCACATGCATCATCCTGCACCCGACACCGTCTTCCGGCCTCCGACGCGCCCGGCTTGGCTGCGCGCGGCCCTCGTCGCGCTGGCCCTGGCTCCGCCGTCGGCATGGGCCGAGGACCAAGCCCCGGCTGCGGCGGCGCAACCGGCCCAGCACGGGGCCCCGCAGGGGATCGAGACCCATATCGGCCTGATCTATCGGCCGCAGCCTGCGCCGTCCTCCTACGATGCCGAGGCGGCGCCCGAGGACGAGGGCCTGGCCGGTGCCAAGATGGGCATCGCCGACAACAACACCACCGGCCGTTTCACCAAGCAGTCCTACGTCCTCGACGAGGTGGCGCTGACGGACGACAAGCCGGACGCCGTGGCGGCCGCCAAGACGCTGATCGGCAACGGCGTCCGCTACCTCGTCCTGGCGCTCCCCGCAGATTCCGTCCTGGCGGTCGCGGACGCGGTCAAGGACACGGGGGCCGTCATCCTCAACGCTGGGGCGGCCGACGACCGTCTGCGCGGCGCCGATTGCCGCGCCAACGTGTTCCACATCCTGCCGTCCCGGGCGATGCTGACCGATGCCCTGGCGCAGTACCTGACCGTGATGCGCTGGCGGAAGCTCTTCCTGATCGTCGGCCCGACCGAGGCCGACAAGGCCTACGCCGACGCGATGCGCAATTCGGCGCGGAAATTCGCGCTGAAGATCACCGCCGAGAAGCCCTGGACCTTCGGCCCGCTCGCCAAGGCGCGCGGCGACACGCCGACCCGGGCCGAGGCGATGGTCTTCACCCGGGGCCTCGACTACGACATGGCCGTCGTGGCGGATGAGGAGGGCGACTGGGGCGACTACGTTCCCTACCGCACCGTCGATCCGCGGCCCGTTGGCGGAACGCAGGCGCTGACGCCCACGACGTGGTCGCCGGTCCTGGAGACCTGGGGCGCCGCGCAGGCCCAGAACCGCTTCCGCCGGCTCGCATCGCGGCTGATGCGCCCGCTGGATTACCAAGCCTGGGCGGCGGTGCGGACGGTCGGCGAAGCCGTCACGGCGAAGAAGACCAACGATCCGGCCGTGATCACCCCGTACCTCGTCGATCCCGCCTTCACCCTTCCGGCCTACAAGGGCGTGCCGCTGAGTTTCCGGCCCTGGGACCATCAGTTGCGCCAAGCGATCATCGTAGTGCAGCCCAAGGCGCTGGTCTCCGTCGCGCCCGAGCAGGGCTTCCTGCACCAGCGCACGCCCCTCGACACGCTGGGCGTCGACCTCCCGGAGACCACCTGCAAATTCAAGTAGGCCCGCGGCCTGCGGCGATGGAGAGCGGCCAAGGCCCTCGCAACGCGCGGGAATCGCACTACAAACGACCGGAGAGAACGTCCGCCGAGGACGCCGGGAAGCCGCAAGGGAAGGAATTGGGATGAGCCGCCCCGTCGAGGCATGTCTGAGTGGGATCGCCCTTGGGGCGTGGTTCGCCCTGTGCGGTCCGGCCGCTGCCTTCACCGCCTACGTCACGAACGAGAAGGGCAACTCGGTCAGCGTCATCGACACCAACACGATGGCGGTGACGGCGACCTGGAAGGTGGGGCGGCGCCCGCGCGGCGTGACCGTCTCCAAGGACGGCAAGGAGGTGTACGTCTGCGCCAGCGACGACGACCGGATCGACGTGCTCGATACCAGTTCCGGCAAGGTGGTGCGCTCGCTGCGCTCCGGGCCGGATCCGGAGCAGTTCATCCTCGATGCCTCCGGCAACCCGCTCTACGTCGCCAACGAGGACGACAGCCAGGTCACGATCATCGACATCGAGAAGAACAAGGTGCTCGCCGAGGTGCCGGTGGGGGTCGAGCCGGAGGGGATGGGCCTGTCGCCGGACGGCAAGGTCCTGGTCAACACCTCCGAAACCACCAACATGGCCCACTTCATCGACACGAAGACCTTCCAGGTCATCGACAACGTGCTGGTCGATGCCCGGCCGCGCTTCGCCGAGTTCACCGCCGACGGAAAGTACCTGTGGGTCTCGGCTGAGGTCGGCGGCACGGTGAGCGTCATCGACGTGGCGCAGCGCCGGGTGATCAAGAAGATCACCTTCAAGATCCCGAGCGTGAACGACGAGGCGATCCAGCCGGTGGGCATCCGGATCACCAAGGACGGCAGCAAGGCCTTCGTCGCCCTGGGTCCGGCCAACCGCGTCGCGGTGATCGATGCCAAGACCTACGAGGTCGAGAAGTATCTGCCGGTCGGCCAGCGCGTCTGGCAACTGGCCTTCACGCCGGACCAGAAGATGCTGTTCACCACGAACGGCACCTCGAACGACGTCTCGGTGATCGACGTGGCCGCCGAGAAGGTGGTGAAGAGCATCCCGGTCGGGCTCCTGCCCTGGGGCGTGGCGATCTCGCCGAACTGATCCGTGCGACCTCCGGGCGCCAAGCGAGGACGGCCGCGCGCGAAGCGGCCCTAGGGTGGAACACGACATGACGCGCATGTTTCGAACGGCGGCCCTCGGCCTGGCAGGGCTGCTCGCCGCAGCCCCGGCGAGTGCCCTCGACCTGACCAAGAAGCGAGAGAACCTGCCCGACCTCGTCCTGGGCGACGATCAGGGCAACGACTTCGTGGTCGAGAACAAGGACATCACCCTCGAATCCGGCAAGGCCTACCGGCTGCGGATCGTCGCCAAGGGGCGCCAGGAATACAAGTTCTACGCGCCGGAGTTCTTCCGCTACATCTGGTTCAACCAGATCGTGATCGAGCACAAGGAGATCCACGGCGGCGGACCGCCCGATCACCTGGAGTTCGACGATCCCGGCGAGATCGCCATCGAGTTCGTGGCGATCAAGCCCGGCACCTACACCTGGGCGGCGCGCGGCCTGGAATCCAAGGGCATGACCGGCACGCTGACGGTGAAGTGATGCGCATCCTCCTGCTCTCCGCCTGCCTCCTCGCCGCCGGTCCGGCTTTCGCGGCCGACGATGCCTCCGCCTGTGCCGAAGGCATCACGATGATCCGCGACGCCCTCGCGCTGAATCCGCCGGAGGCGGCCGTGCCGAAGCTCAAGAAGGCCCTGCGGGTGGCCGAGCGGGAGCAGAAGGAGGGCGAGTTCGACGAGTGCCTCGACGCCGTGTCCGACGCCCGGAAGGTCCTGGGCCGATGAGCACATCCGAGGCGGCGGCCCTCCTGATCGAGCATGTCGGCCACCGGTTCGGCGCCCGCGCCGCGCTGGACGACGTCTCGATCACGGTGGAGCGCGGGCACTTCGCCGCGCTGCTGGGGCCGAACGGCGCCGGCAAGACGACGCTGTTCTCGGTCATCACCCGGCTCTACAACAACCAGACGGGGAGGGTCTCGATCTTCGGTCACGCCCTCGATCGCGAGCCGTCCCGGGCGCTGGCGCGGCTCGGCGTCGTGTTCCAGGCCCGCACCCTCGACACCGATCTCACCGTCGAGCAGAATCTTCTCTACCATGCGAGCCTGCACGGCATCACCCGCACCGCCGCCAAGGTCCGGGTCGGCGAACTCCTCGACCGCGTCGGTCTGGCGGACCGGCGCCACGACAAGGTGCGCACGCTCTCGGGCGGCCAGTCGCGCCGCATCGAGATCGCCCGCTCGCTGATCCACCGCCCGGACCTGCTGCTCCTCGACGAGCCCACCGTCGGACTCGACCTCGAGTCGCGGGCCGACATCGTGGCGATCGTCCGCGCCCTGGTGCGGGAGGAGGGATTGTCGGTGCTCTGGGCAACCCACATCTTCGAGGAGATCGCGGACGACGACGATGCGGTGGTCCTGCACCGGGGCCGGATCGTCGCCCGGGGACGGGCCGGCGAGATCGGCATGCCCGGCGAGGCGCTCGCCGACGCGTTCCGCCGCCTCGTGGCCGAACCGGGGAGGGCGGCGGCATGACCCATCCGACACCCCTCGCCACACGGATCGGCGCCGCCCCGCCGCGGAGCCAGACGGAACGGATCGGTCGCCTCGACGCGGTGGGCTACCTGATCTGCCTCGGCGGCATCGTCCGCCGGGAGTTGCTGCGCTTTTTCAATCAGAAGGAGCGGTTCTTCTCGGCGCTGATCCGGCCGCTGGTCTGGCTGTTCATTTTCGCGGCGGGTTTCCGCAACACGCTCGGCGTGTCCATCGAGCCGCCCTACCAGACCTACGTGCTCTACGAGGTCTACGTGGTGCCGGGCCTCGCCGTGATGATCCAGCTGTTCAACGGCATGCAGTCGTCCCTGTCGATGGTCTACGACCGCGAAGTCGGCTCGATGAAGGTTCTGCTGACCTCGCCCTATCCGCGCTGGCTGCTGCTGCTCGCCAAGCTGATCGCCGGCGTCGCCGTCTCGATCGTGCAGGCCTACGCGTTCCTCGCCGTGGCCTATTTCTGGGAAAGCGACATCCCGGTGCTCGGCTACCTCACGGCGCTCCCGGCCTTCCTGGCCACCGGGCTCATGCTCGGGGCGATCGGGCTGTTCCTGTCCTCGCTGGTCCGCCAGCTCGAGAACTTCGCCAGCGTGATGAACTTCGTGATCTTCCCGATGTTCTTCGCTTCCTCGGCCCTCTATCCCCTGTGGCGGATCCGGGAATCCTCGGAGACCCTGTACTGGATCTGTGAGCTGAACCCGTTCAGCCACGCGGTCCAGCTCGTCCGCTACGCCCTCTACGTCCAGTTCGAGCCGGTCGCCTGCGCCGTGGTGGTGGGCGTGGGGCTCGCCTTTTTCGGCATGGCGGTGGTCGCCTACGATCCCGGTCGCGGCATCATGGCCCGGCGCGGCGGCCCAGCCGGCGACAACACCTGACGGAGCCTGCCCGATGAACGTCCTCCTCACCCGCATCCTCGGCCCGGTGCTGGGGCTGGCCTTTCTCTCCGGCCCCGCCCTGGCTCAGCCGAAGCCGGACCCGAATTGGCCCTGCGTCCAGCGCAAGGTCGCCACCCTGAGCGCCGGCCAGTTCTGGACCGGACCGGACGTCGCGGCGGCCGGCGATTGGGGCAGCGACAACGATGCGGCGGTCCTGGCGCAGAAAATCGCCTCCCGGCGCACGGACCTGTCGCAGGTCGGGCCGCTCCTCGATACGTTCGTGGAGAAATTCGGGTCCGACAAGGACGCGAAGGACAAGGCCCTGACGCGTGTCTTCGCGGGCGTGTTCGAGGTGCTGAACGGCGAGCGGGACAAGGTGGTCAGCGGCATCGCGCGCTACGCGCAGGGGCAGCGCCGGATGGCCGAGCGGATCCGCGACGAGGCCGACAAGATCAGCCAGGTGAAGGACGCGCCGAGCGCCTCGGACGCCACCGAGCTTCCCAAGGACCAGTCCGAGCTGGAGACGAAGTTCGCCTGGGATCGCCGGATCTTCCAGGAGCGAAGCCAGTCACTGACCTATGTCTGCGAGGTTCCGCAGCTGCTGGAGCAGCGGCTCGGCGAGCTCGCCCGCCTGATCCAGGCGCGACTCTGACAGCGTTCGGCCTCCTCTTGCCGATTCATCCCGGGCACATTGCCGAAACGTCCCTAAGCCTCTGAGATCGTTATCGAAACTGTTGCCGTTTCACCACGTCGTGACGGCTTAGCTTGGCTCCGACCGGAAATAGAGCCGAAACGCGGCTCGCGTGTTCTTGAACCAATTGTGTGCGTCCCCGGCACCCGCCAAGAGAGACCCAAGCTCGGAAGTCACGAGCATGTGTTCGGTCTTGAGGGGGTTGGGGATGTCACTTCGGGCGCTTCGGAGCAGCCTGGTCGCGTCAGCATCGGTCCTGGCGGGGACGGTTCTCCCCACCGCCGTGCAGGCTCAGCAATCGGTGACGCTCGGCGAGATCAGCGTCGTCTCGACGTCGCCGGTCGGGTCCGGCGGCGGCAATTCGAGCCAGGCGCAGATCTTCAACGGGCCCGGCCCGGTGCCGCCGGCGGGTTCGGTGGGACCGAGCATCGGAACGCGGCTGCGCGGCTCCGAGCAGCCCCTCTACAAGATCCCCAGCACCGTCGAGTCGGTCACCGCCAGCGATCTCACGATTGATCGCGCCAGCAACAACCTGACCACGACGCTGGCCCGGCGCACCCCCGGCATCAACGTCTCCGACGCGCAGGGCAACAACAACCGCGTCGACATCACCTATCGCGGCTTCACGGCCTCGCCGGTCCAGGGCGTGCCGCAGGGACTCGCCGTCTACCAGAACGGCGTGCGCATCAACGAAGCCTTCGGCGACATCGTCAATTTCGACCTGATCCCCCCGCAGGCGATCCAGCGGATCGACGTCGTCACCGGCAACCCGGTCTTCGGCCTCAACGCGCTGGGCGGCGCGGTCAACATCCAGATGAAGAACGGCTTCACCTGGCAGGGGACCGAGATCTCGGCCTGGGGCGGCTCGGACGCGCGCACCGCCGGCTACCTCGAATACGGCAAGGTCTCCGGCCCCTGGAGCGTCTACTTCACCGGCGACGGCCTGAACGACCGCGGCTGGCGCTACGAGAGCCCGAGCACGATCGGCCGGATCTACGGCGACATCGGCTACCGCTCCCAGGATTCGGAGTTCCACCTGATCGGGCTCGCCGCCCGCAGCTTCTACGGCGCCGCCGCCGCGACCCCGGTGGACTTCACCCACCGCGACCCGCGGGCGATCTTCACCTACCCGCAGACCACCACCACCGAGGTCGGCACCCTCCAGCTGACCGGCCGGGTGGACATCTCGCCGACCTGGGATCTCGCCGGCAACGCCTATTTCCGCCGCTTCAGCCAGACCTACGTCGACGGCAACGACGGCAACTTCGAGAATTGCAGTACACGGTCGAGCTTCCGCGGGAATCTCTGCTTCGAGGATGACGGCTTCAGCCCGGCTGCCGGCCAGTCGCAGAACGCCTTCCGCAACCAGTTCCTGATCCTGGGCCAGCAGAACCAGCGGATCCCGTTCCGGGCGGGCATCCCGTACGGCACGCTGGACACGACCCGGACGGAAGCCACCGGCTTCGGCGGCTCGCTGCAGGCGGCCAACCGCGACCGGATCTTCGGCCTGTCCAACACGTTCGTGGTCGGCGGCAGCATCGACGCGGCCAACTACTCGTTCAAGTCGTCCAGCACCCTGGGCGTGATCAACCCGAACCTGTCGATCACCACCGATCCGAGCAACCCGTTCTACGGCAACATCCCGGGCCTCGGCACGCCGCAGCTGCGGACCGCGGGCGCGCTGGGCATCGCGCCGAGCTCGGTCAACGGCTCCAACCTCTATATGGGCCTCTACACCCTCGACACGCTCGACGTGACCGACCGGCTGTCGCTGACCGCCGGTGCCCGGCTCAACTTCGCGCGCATCCAGAGCGAGGATCTGACCGGCTTCTCGCCGGACGTGACCGGCACGCACTACTTCAACAAGATCAACCCGGTCGCCGGCCTGACCTACCGGTTCTTCGACGCGCTGAACCTCTACGGCAGCTACTCGGAGTCGAACCGCGCCCCGACCCCGCTGGAACTGGCCTGTGCCAACCCGGACCGGCCGTGCCTGCTGCCGAACTCGCTGGTGGCCGACCCGCCGCTCAAGCAGGTCACCGGGCGGACCTACGAGGTCGGCTTCCGCGGCCAGCTGCCGAACACCTATGACGGCGGCATCATCACCTACAAGATCGGCGCCTTCCGCACCGACCTCGCCAACGACATCCTGTCGCTGGCCACCCCCGGCAACACCGCCCGCGCCTATTTCGTCAACGTGCCGTCGACGCAGCGGCAGGGCATCGAGGTCGGCGGCGAGTACACGGCGGATTACCTGCGGGTCTACGCCAACTACGCGCTGGTGGATGCGACCTTCCAGTTCAACGGCACCCTGTCGTCGCCCAACAACCCGCTGGCGGATGACGGCGCGATCCAGGTCCGCAAGGGCAACATCGTGCCGCTGGTGCCGACCCATCAGATCAAGGCCGGGTTCGACTATTTCGTCACGCCCGACTGGCAGTTCGGCCTCTACCTCCAGGCCTTCTCCTCGTCCTACTTCCGCGGCGACGAGTCGAACCTGAACCGGAAGCTGCCGCCCTACTACGTGCTGAACTTCCAGACGAAGTATCAGGTGACGAAGAACCTCGAGGTCTTCGGCCTGATCACCAACCTGACCAACAACCGCTACGCCACGTTCGGCACCTTTGCCGAGCCGGGCGCGGTGGCCGGCAACCTGCGGATCAGCGATCCGCGGACCACGACCCTGGCGCAGCCGTTCTCGGTCTACGCCGGCATCCGCTACGCCTTCGGTGCCGACCCCGTGCCGATGTCGCCGGAGCCGATCATCCGGAAGTACTGATCCGTCCCAGGTGTCCAGAAGCGGGCGCCTCCCGCGGCCGACCGGCCGCGCGGGGCGCCCGTCGCGTTTCGCGGCCCTGCATGCGGCCTCCTGTCTCGGGAACGGGCCCGTCTGCCCGGCGTCTCCCCGGTAGCCGCGCCGGCGCGTCACAATCCGCTCAGGAGCGGGATGTCAGCGCCGGCCGCAATCCGACACCGTGGAGTTTCATCCTGATGATCATGCGTTTCGCCGTTGCAGCCCTGGCCCTGGCGGCCGCCACGCCGGCCCTGGCGACCCCGTGCGCCGACGAGGTCTCTACGCTGCAGAGGCGGCTCGACAGCGCCGGCGCCGTCGCAGTGACGGGCAAGACGCCGCCCGGCGGCCCAACCTCGTCCAACTCGCCCAAGGCGCTCGACACGCCGCCGAAGCTCACCGAGTCGGATGCCGCGGTGAAGCCCACGGCTGCGGGTGTCGAGGAGGCCAAGAAGCTCGTCGCGCAGGCGAGCCAGCAGGACAAGGCCGGGGACGCTCAGGGCTGCCGCGACACGATCATGAAGGCCAAGGAGAAGGCGGGCGCCCTGCCGTAGCGACACCCATGGCCGGCACCGCTCGGGTGCCGGCCCCTCCGCTCAGTAGGCGTTCTCGGTTTTGAACAGCGCGAAGGGCGTGGTGAGCAGGATCTGCAGGTCGAGCAGAACCGACCAGTTCTCAATGTAGTAGAGGTCGTGCTCGACGCGCCGCTGCAGCTTCTCGGACGTATCGGTCTCGCCGCGCCAACCGTTGACCTGGGCCCAGCCGGTGATGCCGGGCTTGACCTTGTGGCGGGCGAAGTACCCGTCGACCACCTGATCGTACAGGGTGTTGGCGGCCTTCGCCTGAAGGGCATGCGGGCGTGGGCCGACGAGCGACAGGTCGCCCTTCAGCACGTTGAACAGCTGCGGCAACTCATCGAGCGAGGTCTTGCGGATGAAGCGGCCGACCGGCGTCACGCGCGGATCGCCCCGCGTGACCATCCTGGCGGCGCCGGCGTCGCACTGATCCACGTACATCGAACGGAACTTGTAGACCTCGATCAGCTCATTGTTGAAGCCGTGGCGCTTCTGCCGGAACAGGACCGGCCCGCGGGAGGTCAGGCGCACGGCGAGGGCGATCACCAGCATGAGCGGCGACAGCGCCAGAAGCATCATCAGACCGACGCACCGATCGAACACCGCCTTCACCACCACGTCCCAATCGGCGATCGGCCTGTCGAAGACGTCGAGCACCGGAACCGAGCCCAGATACGAGTAGCTGCGTGGGCGCAGGCGCAGCTTGGCGGCGTGGGCCGAGAGCCGGATGTCGATCGGCAGAACCCAGAGCTTGGCGAGCATCTGGAGGATCCGCGCCTCCGCGGTGATCGGGATCGTGAAGACGATCAGGTCGAGCCGGGCGTGCCGCGCATAGGCCACGAGGTCGTCGACATTGCCGAGCTTCGGATGCCCCGCCACCACGTCCGATGACCGATCGGCGTTCCGGTCGTCGAACACGCCGACGATGCGGATGCCGCTCTCGCTCTGTGTCTCCAGGGCGGCGATCAGGGCTTCCGCGGGCTGGCCGCCGCCCACGATGGCGGTGCGCCGGTCGAACCGTCCGGCCCGGGTCTGGGCGTCGATGATCCGGAAGAGGACGAAGCGCCCGACCAGCAGCATCGCGAGGCCGGCGCCGAAGAAGGTTCCCAGCCAGAGGCGCGAGTAATGGTCGGCCACCTTGGCCAGCACGAGGCCGGTGGCGACCATCAGAAAGGTCAGCGACCACGCCACGATCAGCCGGATCGCCGTCCTGAAGAAGCTCCGGAAGGCGGCGATCCGATAGCCGCCGGACGCCTGAATCAGCGTCACGGTGGTCACGGCGATCATCCCGATGGCGCCTGCATAGGTCAGACCGAACGGCACGCGGCCGCGCAGCATCAGCATGTGCAGGAGCGTGCCGAGGCCGAAGATCAAGGCGCATTCCAGCGCGCGCACCAGCCCGGCCACGACGACGGGCGAGATCGCCGTGGGCCCGGGAACCGCAGCCTCGGCGAGGGGGACGCTGCCACGAGCCGGCGCCGAAGAGGCCTCCATCGGCACGGCGGCGTCGAGAAGATCGCGAATATCGAACGCGCTCATCGATCGGCTCCCCCCGAGCCCTGCAGCCGCCACTTCGAACGGAGCTTGGCACGGGGCATTGATTGAAGACTTAAGGGCGAGGCTGTCGCGGCTTTTTCCACTGCGACGCACAAGCCCCGGCGCATCACGTCCCTGCGACCGAACTCAGGCGGTCCGGGCTCCGGCGATCTCACCGGGGGCAGGCTTGCGGCTTTGCGCGCGGGCCTCGAAGGCCGCGGCGTAGCCGGAGATCACCTCGCTGCCCATGCGCTCCAGCGAGAAGCGCTGCCGGATCGATGCGCTGAGGCTCTGCGTCCGGGCGGCGAGCACATCGGGTGGGGCGTCGAGGACGCGCCGGATGCCGTCTGCGAGCGCGCCCGCATCCCCGGACGAGACCAGATCGGATGCGGCCGGACCGAAGATCTCCGGTATGCCGCCGACTCGGGTGGCGACCAGGGGCTGCGCCGCCGCCGCGGCTTCCAGCACGACGTAGGGCAGCGATTCCGCCAGCGACGGGACGACCAGGATCCGTCCGCGGGCGAGGACGGAGCGAATCGCCTGGGGCGGCTCGAACGCCACCGCGTCGGCGAGACCGAGGCGTGCCACGGTCTCGCGGAGGCTCTGGGCATCCGGGCCCGAGCCGACCATCAGCAGGCGCAGCGCCCGGCCCTCGGCGCGGAGCCGGACCAGGGCTTCGAGCAGATAGGGCAGACCCTTGGCCTCCCGCAGCTCGCCGACATAGAGTAGGTCGAAGGGCTCCGCGACGCGGTCCAGGGGCGCGAACTCGGCCTCGGCGATACCGTTGTGCACGATCCGCGTCACACGCTCGGGACCGCCGACGAAGCGCCGGTGCCGGCCGGCGACGTACTCGCTCTCGAACAGGAACGCGTCGGTGCGGCGGGCCAGCATCGCCTCGGCCCCCATGTAGAGACGGTGGAGTCCAGTGCCCGGACGGTAATTGTAGCTGCCGCCATGCGGGGTGTACGCGCGGATCGCCGGGCCCGCCCCGGCAAGGCGTGCATAGACACCGCCTTTGGCGCCGTGACCGTGAAGCACCTCCGCGCCGACCGTGGCAGCCCGTTGCGCGACGTTCCGGAGGCAGGACCAGTCCGACGGATGCGGATTGCGGCGCATGGGGATGCGGAGGAGGCCGAGATCCAGGATCGGCAGCAGATCCGCCAGGGCTCCCGCGGCGCGCTCGCCGCCGGTGGTGGCGTCGCAGACGATCCCGACCTGATGGCCCGCGGCGGCCTGCAGACGGGCGAGATCCATCACGTGCCGGAACAGGCCGCCTACGGGTGCCCGGAACACGTGAAGGATCCGGTAACGCTCAGCACGGCCAGGGGCGTTCGACTTCGGGACCACGGTTCAGCTCCCGGGAATATAAGTTCCCAAGTTATGATCCACCGACGGTCGCGGGACACTTAAAGCAGGATCGGGGGGCTCGACCTTTCGGTCAGGACGGTAAGCGGAATTTTACGTGCGAGGCCGCAACCGATCCCGCCCTATGTCAGCGGTGCGCCGTTCAGACTGGCCCAGATCGTCCCGTAATGGCAGGCCGCCGCGGCCAGGACGAAGCCGTGCCAGATCGCGTTCTGGAAGGGCAGGGTCCGCCAGATGTGGAAGATCACACCGATGGAGTAGAGCGCCCCGCCGATGCCCAGCAGCCACAGAGCCGTGGGCTGGAGCGCTGCGATGACGGATTCGTACGCGAGCAGGCCGCTCCAGCCCAGCAGCAGGTAGAGGCCGATCGACAGCCGATCGAACCGGCCCGGCAGGAGGAGCTTCACCGCGATCCCGATCAGCGCCACCACCCAGATGATCGCCAGCAGCGCATAGGCTCGGATCCCCGAACCCACGAGGGCGACCAGCGGCGTGTAGGTGCCGGCGATCATCAGGTAGATCAGGGCGTGGTCGGCGCGGCGGAGCAGCCATTTGCGCGGGCTCACGGGGTACAGGTTGTAGAGGGCAGAGACGCCGAGCATCAGGACCAGTGCCGCGGCGTAGACGACGACTGCCGCCCGCTCGCCGAGGCCGAGATGTGTGGTGACCGCCGTGGCCACTAGGGCTACCGCGCCGGCGAAACCGAGGAGAACGCCGAGGCCGTGGATCACGCCATCCGCCACGATCTCCCGCGGCGTGTAGTGCCAGGTCAGGGAGAGGGGTCGGCCATCTTCCGCGAGAGACATCTTGAAGCCTCCTGCAACGCTTGCAGCATAAAGCTTGAGAAGTCTAAGTCGTTCCCCGTGCAGGTTGCTGATGCGGAGTTATCCCAAGGTTCCACTAAAAGCGGTAAAAGTCTCGTGCAGCGCAGCACGATGGCCGCACCGCACGATAGCCTAGATCCGGCCTCTCGCCAGCCCCTCGAACCCCAGGGGCGGCTCCGCGGCCGCCGGCATCACTACGCCGGATCCCCGGCTGACCCGGGCATGGACTGTCGCCATCGTCAGCACGGCCATGGCCAGCACCTGATGCGCGAGCGCCGCCCAGAGCGGAACGGCGAGGAGCAGCGTCGCGATCCCCAGCGCCATTTGGGCGAGAACGAGGATCACGACACCGTTGGCGCGGCCGGCCGCGTTCGCCGGCCCCGTGAGGCGGGCGTCGATGGCGTGAAGGATCGCCACGACCAGGACCAGATAGGCCGTCACCCGATGGTCGAACTGAACCAGGGCGTGGTTGTCGACGAAGTTCTCGATCCAGGGCCGGATCGCGAACAGGCTGTCCAGCGGCGGCACGAAAGCGCCGTCCATGGTGGGCCAGGTATTGAAGACGAGGCCGGCATGGGAGCCGGCGACGAGCCCTCCGAGGAAGATCTGCACCAGCACCAGGATCGGGAGCACCATCGCGGTCGCCTGCAGGCGTGCCGGGACCGGCGCCAGGACGCCGCGGCGCTCGCCCGCCGCCAGCCAGACGAGGCCGGCCAGGATCAGGCTGGCGGTGGTGAGGTGCAGGGCGAGCTTGAGCGGGGCCACCGCGGTCATGCCGGGCTGGAGGCCCGAAGCGACCATAATCCAGCCGATGGCGCCCTGAAGGCCGCCGAGCACGCCGAGGCCGAGCAGCCCGAATCCGAGACGCCGGCTTATCCGGCCCTGCCACCAGAACACGATCAGCGGCAGGAAGAACACGAGGCCGATGAGCCGGCCGAGGACGCGATGGCCCCATTCCCAGCCATACAGGACCTTGAAGGCGGACAACCCCATCCCCTGGTTGAGGATGTTGTATTGCGGCGTGTCCTTGTACTTGGCGAATTCGGCGGCCCAGTCGGCCTCGGTGAGGGGGGGGATCGCCCCGGTCACGGGGCGCCACTCGGTGATCGACAGGCCGGACCCGGTCAGACGCGTCGCGCCGCCGACCGCCACCATGGCGACGACCATGGCCGCGACCACGTAGAGCCAGGTTCGCACCGCCCCCGACCGCCGGTCGCCCGCGCCACTCATGTCCATGCCCGTCCCTTCCGCGGATGCCGGGATGCCCCGGCCGCCGCCTTCGGGTTAGGGGATGTCCGACCGCCCAGCAACGGCGCCGGCGCCGCAGCCCGCGTCAGCGGGCGCGTTGCCAACCGGACCACAGGACGGTAGCCGTCCCCGGTCGGCGCCGGGAGCGCCGGCCGCGAGGCCACGGACACAGCAATGCGCCGCCGCACCCGAACCCTGATCGGCACCCTCGTGATCCTCGCCTTCGTCTGCCTCTACGGCCCGCTGGCGATGGCCCTGGCCGACAGCCGCATCGCGGAGACGCCCGCGCCGGTGCAGGCGGTGATCTACTCGATTCTCGGGATCGCCTGGATCTTCCCGCTGATGCCGCTGATCCGGTGGATGGAGCGGCCCGATCGCTGACGCCGATCCCTCGATTTTGCCGCACTCGGGGATCACAAGCCTGCCCGTTCCCGCTCGAGATCCCGCTCCGTGCACCGCCCGTCCCTATGCCTTACGCCTCTGGCTGCCCTCGTCGTGATGCTGGCGCCCTTGCCGGTCCTGGCTCAGGGGACCCCGCGCTCTATCGGTGAATGCGAGCGCCTGAAGAACGACCTCGCCTACAATCAATGCCTCGCGATGTTCGGCCCCGCGGCCAAGAACGTCGCCGGCGGCTACGCCTCGGCCGACACCACTGTGGCCACGGCTGCCACCCCGGCGGCCGCCATGGCAGAGCCGATCCCGCAGGTGGAGGAGACGGCCGAGGCCAGCACCAGCCGCCGCCGGCGCTACCGGTCCGCGCGCGGCCGGCAATACGCCTCGTTCTCGACCGGCTACCGGCACCGGCGCCGGCGCTGACGCCGGCCTCCGGATCGTCCGCTCCGACGCCTGGCATCTCGACCGGGATCCTCTGGGATCTCGACTTTAAGGCAGGTCCGGAGATTCCAGAGCCTCGAGGACCCGCGCGCCCGGCATCGAGCCGTCGCCGGGCCAGACATTCCAGTCGGCGACCTGATCGAGGGCTTCGGCGAGCCGCCGCTTGTAGACGTGCCGCGGCACCTCCTCGGCGCCGAACTGGGTGAGATGGTCGGTGACGAACTGGGTATCGGCGAGCCGGTAGTGCCCGGCGCGGAGGCGGGCCATCAGGTGGACGAGGGCGACCTTCGAGGCGTCGCGCACCTCGTGGAACATGCTCTCCCCGAAGAAGGCCGCCCCCAACGAGACACCGTACAGGCCGCCGACGAGCCGCCCGTCCGCGCCCGCATAGACCTCGACCGTGTGGACATGGCCGAGATCGAACAGGGCGCCGTAGAGTTCGCGGATCCGTGCGTTGATCCAGGTGCGCTCGCTGTCCCGGCGCGGCGCGGCGCAACCGTCGATCACAGCTTCGAAGTCGGTGTCGCAGCGGACCACGAACTGGTCGGACCGCACCGTCCGGGCGAGGCGCCGGGGGACGCGGAACGCGTCGAGGGGCAACACGCCCCGCGCCTTGGGCTCGACCCAATAGAGCGTCGGGTCGTCGGCGTCCTCCGCCATCGGGAAGATTCCCGCCGCGTAGGCCTTCAGCAGGATCTCGGGGGTGATGTCCACGCGGGCGGAATCGTGCATGCCGTGAGTGTCGCGCGCGGCCGGCGCGAAGACCAGATCCCGCGCGTGGAGCGGTCGCCGCAGCCCCGCCCCGGTCCGGTCAGGCTTTCATGCCGCCGTCTTCCAAGAAATGCTCCAGCCAATGGATGTCGTAAAGGCCGTTCTGCACGTCCGGGTTGCGGACCAGCGTCCGGAACAGCGGCAGTGTCGTGTCGATGCCGTCGATCACGAACTCGTCCAGCGCCCGGCGCAGGCGCATCAGGCACTCGTTGCGGGTCCGGCCATGGACGATCAGCTTGCCGATCAGCGAATCGTAGTTCGGCGGGATCCGGTAGCCCTGGAACGCCGCCGAATCGACCCGGACCCCGAGGCCGCCCGGCGTGTGATAATGGGTGATCTCGCCCGGCGAAGGCCGGAAGGTCTCCGGGTGCTCGGCATTGATCCGACACTCGATGGCGTGGCCCTCGACCTTGATGTCCGCCTGGCTGACCGAGAGCGCCCCACCCGAGGCGACCTGGATCTGCTCGATGACGAGGTCGATTCCGGTGATCATCTCGGTCACCGGATGCTCGACCTGGATGCGGGTGTTCATCTCGATGAAGTAGAACCGGCCGTCCTCGTACAGGAACTCGACGGTCCCGGCGCCGAGATAGCCGAGTTCCTTCATGGCGTTGGCGCAGATGCCGCCGATCTCAGCGCGCATCGATTCGTTGAGCGCCGGCGAGCCGCCTTCCTCCCACACCTTCTGGTGACGGCGCTGGAGCGAGCAGTCGCGCTCGGCGAGGTGGACGGCGCCGCCGCGCCCGTCACCCAGCACCTGCACCTCGATGTGGCGGGGCTTCTCCAGATA
The DNA here is from genome assembly GCF_028920805.1 of Methylobacterium sp. 092160098-2. Taxonomy (NCBI): domain Bacteria; kingdom Pseudomonadati; phylum Pseudomonadota; class Alphaproteobacteria; order Hyphomicrobiales; family Methylobacteriaceae; genus Methylobacterium; species Methylobacterium sp. 092160098-2. The sequence goes on from NZ_JAQPZJ010000001.1 coordinate 3,989,034, forward strand.
TTTCTCGAGATAGACCGCGTCGTCGCCGAAGGCGGCCTTGGCCTCGGACCGGGCCATGCCGATCGCCTGCTCAAGCTCGGCCTCGGTGCGCGCGACCTTCATGCCGCGGCCGCCGCCGCCGGCCGCCGCCTTGACGAGGACCGGATAGCCGATCTCCGCTGCGACGCGCTTGGCCTCATGGGGATCCTCGACCCCGCCCTCCGAGCCCGGCACGCAGGGGATTCCGAGTTTCAGCGCCGTGCGCTTCGCCTCGATCTTGTCGCCCATGGTGCGGATGTGCTGCGCCTTGGGGCCGATGAAACCGATCTGGTGATGGGCCAGCACCTCGGCGAAGCGGGCATTCTCCGAGAGGAAGCCGTAGCCGGGATGCACGGCATCCGCTCCGGTGATCTCGCAGGCCGCGATGATCGACGGGATGTTGAGGTAGCTGTCGCGGGCGGCGGGCGGCCCGATGCAGACGCTCTCGTCGGCCAGCCGCACATGCATGGCATCCGCGTCGGCGGTGGAGTGGACCGCCACGGTGGCGATCCCGAGTTCCTTCGCCGCCCGCAGAATGCGCAGGGCGATCTCGCCGCGGTTCGCGATCAGGATCTTGTCGAACATCGGACCCGTTAGGGCGTCCTGGCGATCCCGGACCGCGCAGGATGCTCTATCCTCTTGAGTTGCGGCATCGTCCGGGACGGAGCGGCGAGCGCCCGGCGGACGTCCTAAGTGATGACGAGCAGGGCCTCGCCGAACTCGACCGGCTGACCGTCCTCGACGAAGATCGCGCTGATCGTGCCGGCGCGGGGCGCCACGATCTCGTTGAAGGTCTTCATCGCCTCGATGAGCAGAAGCTTGTCGCCGACCTCGACCTTCGAGCCCACATCCACGAAGGCCTTGGCGTCGGGCGAGGGCCGGAGATAGGCGGTCCCGACCATCGGCGAGGGCACGGTGCCGGGCTGCGCGCGGGCCGGCTCGGCCGGGGCGAGGGGGGACGGCGCCGCGGCCGCCGCCGGGGGCGAGGCCACGGCCGCGAGGGGCGCGGGCGCCGCCACCTGAACATTCACGGGTTCGAGCCGCCGCGCGACACGGATGCGCAGGTCGCCCTTCTCGACCTCGATCTCGGACAGGCCGGTCTCGGTGACGAGGTTGGCGAGCTCGCGCACGAGTTCGGGATCGATGGCGTCGTTCTTTGGCATCCGGCCTACTTCGTCTCGCGGCACGTCGGTGCGTCCATCCGGGCTCGGCCCTGGACCTCCACCGCGGCCCTGCGGCTGGCGGCTCTTAGACGAAGGCGCCCCGGCGCGACAAGGCTGCGCGGAACGCCTTCGGGGTCCGTCGGGTCGATCCGTCAGCTCAGCAGGAGGCGTGGCCGCACTGGCGCACGTCGGCGATGGTCTTGCGGATCGGCTCGACGCCGACCGCGCCCGGGATCACCTCGTCGCCGATGATGAAGGCCGGCGTGCCCGAGAGGCCCAGACGGTCGCCGAGACCGCGGTTCTCGCTGAGCGCGGCCTTCACCTCGGGGGAGGCCATGTCCTTCTGGAGCTTGGTCGTGTCGGCGCCGAGGTCCTTGGCGACCTGGATCGCCCGGGCGCCGTTCACCCGGCCCTTGGTCTCCAGGAGCTTCTGGTGGAACTCCCACAGCTTGTCGCCCTTGAGCTGCTGGCGCACCGCGATGGCCACCTGGCTCGCCTCAAGCGATTCCGGGCCGAGCACCGGGAAGTCCTTGATCACCACCCGCAGCTTCGGATCGGACTTGATCAGCGTCTGCACGTCCGCCAGCGCCTTGCGGCAGTAGCCGCAATTGTAATCGAAGAACTCGACCAGCGTGACGTCGCCCGACGGGTTGCCGGCGACGACATCGTGGGGCCCGTTGAGCAGCGCCTCGCGCGACTCCTTCAAGGCGGCGGCCTGGGCGAGACGCTGCGTCTCGGCCTGCTGCTTCTCAGCCTCGGCAAGGGCCTCCTGAAGCACCTCGGGATGCTTGATCAGGTAGTCCTTGACGATCGCCTCGATGCCGGCGCGCTGCGCGTCCGTGAAGGGCGCGGCGGGGGGCGTCGCGGTCTGCGCGAGGGCGGGGACGGCGACGAGGCCGAGCGCCAGGACCAGCGCGGGCAGGGGGCGGATGAAAGGCATGGATCCTCGCTTGCGCGGCAGGCCGGCCCGCGCGTGGCGCGAGCGGTAGGGGCTGGGTTAGGCGTTTTCGCGGCGTCCGGTCAAATCCTGCCCGTGCCGATCGAATCGGTCGCGGCTGCCGGTCCGGCATCCGGTTGAGGCGCGGGCCGCGAGGGTCTACCCCCGGCGCGCCGGCAGCGCGGCGCAGACGACTTTGCAGCGAGGGATGCCATGACCCCGATCTCCCGGCGGGCCGCCGCAGTCCAGCCGTTCCTCGCGATGGATGTCATGGCCGCCGCCGCCGCCAAGGCGCGGGCTGGCGTCGACGTGGTGCGGATGGAGGTGGGTCAGCCCTCCGCCCCCGCGCCCGGCCCGGTGATCGCGGCCGCGCAGGCGGCGCTCGCCACCGGCCGCATCCCCTACACGGAGGCCCTCGGCCTGCCCGCCCTGCGGGCCCGCATCGCCCGGGACTATGCCGAGCGGCACGGCGTCGCGGTGAGCCCGGAGCGGGTGGTGATCACGACCGGATCCTCGGCCGGGTTCGTCCTCGCCTTCATGAGCCTGTTCGATTCCGGCGACCGGGTCGCCGTGCCGCAGCCCGGATACCCGGCCTATCGCAGCATCCTGACGGCCCTCGACCTCGTTCCGGCGCCGATGGTGCTGCGCGCCGAGGACCGTTTCGCCCCGACCGCCGCCCTGCTCCGAGAGACCCATGCCCGCGCGCCGGTCGCCGGGGCGCTGGTGATGAGCCCGGCCAATCCCTCCGGCACGGTGATCACGGAGGCCGCCCTGCAGGATCTCTGCGCGGCGACGCGCATCCTCGGCCTGCCGCTGATCTCCGACGAGATCTATCACGGCCTAAGCTACGGCCTGCCCACGGTCACGGCCCTGCGCTTCGACCCCGACGCGGTCGTCATCAACTCCTTCTCGAAATACCATTGCATGACCGGCTGGCGCGTCGGCTGGATGGTCGTGCCGGAGGCGCTGGTCCGCCCGATTGAGCGGCTGGCGCAGAACCTCTACATCTCGGCGCCCTACCTCTCGCAGGTCGGTGCGCTGGCGGCCTTCGACGCCACGGAGGACCTGGACGCCGTGCGCGACGGCTACGCGCGCAACCGCGCGATCCTGCTAGACGCGCTCCCGGCCCTCGGCCTCGGCCGCGTGCATCCCGCCGACGGCGCCTTCTACCTCTACGCCGACGTCTCGAACCTCACCGACGACGCCTCGGATTTCTGCCGGCGGATGCTGGACGAGGCCGATGTCGCGGCGACGCCGGGTCTCGATTTCGACCCGGATCTCGGCCACCACCACGTCCGGTTCTCGTTCGCGGGCTCGGAGGCCGAGTGCCGCGAAGCGGTGTCGCGGCTGAAGACCTGGCTGCGCTGAGGATCAGGCGAGTGCGGCCGGTACGAGGGCGCCCACCGCCTCGACAAGCTGCGAGAAGTGCTCGATCACCCGATCGGGCCCGAGTTCGGAAACCGGGCGATCGGTATAGCCGAAGGTGACCGCCACCACCGGGATGCCGGCGGCCTTGGCGGTGTCGATGTCGGTCCGGGAATCGCCGACCATCACGGCGCGCGCCGGATCGCCACCGGCGCGTGCGATCGTGCCGGTGAGGTGGCGCGGATCGGGCTTGGCTTGCGGGAAGGTGTCGCGGCCGCAGATCGCCGCGAAGCGGTGACCGATGCCCAGGAGGCGCAGCAGCTCCACCGATTGCCCCTCGAACTTGTTGGTGCAGACGGCCAGCGTGAATCCCGCCGCCTCGAGAGAATCGAGGGCCTCGACCACGCCGGGGAAAAGGTAGGTCGTGTCGGCAAGGTGGTCCCCGTAATGGTCGATGAAGGCATCGAACAGCCGGTCGTGGTCTTCCGGCGAGAGCGGCCGACCCTCGGCCTCGAAGCCGCGCCGGATCAGCGCCCGGGCGCCGGCCCCGATCAGCCCGCGCGCCTGGGAAAGGGGCAGCTCCGACAACCCCTCGCGCGCCATCAGGACGTTGAGCGTGCCGATCAGGTCGCCTGCGGTCTCCGCGAGGGTCCCATCCAGGTCGAACACGGCGATCGGGGGCGGGGTCGTCGGTTCGGTGGGCATGCCTGCGGGGCTCCGTGCTGGCCGGGATCTCGAAACGGCGTCGCTATCGGGGCCGGCGATGCGGGGCAAGCCGGCGGAGGGGACGCGGCAGATGCACCGATCGTCTCACCCAGCGCCCCAGACTCGCCTGAAAGCGCGGCGAAACGCAGCGCGTACCAGCCCCGGGATCCGCGATGAAACCGTCTCTGCCCCTTCTGGCCGCCTGCGCCGTGCTCCAAACCCTGCCGGCGGCCGCGACCTCCTTCGAGTTCGTGCCCGCGCCACAGACCGACCTGAACCGGATGTACCGGGTCGACAAGGTGACCGGAGAGGTCACCTCCTGCCAGTACGGGCTTCAGGAATCGGCGGGGGGAATCGGTCAGACGGTCTGCTTCGGGCCGGGCGAGGGCGCCGGGCCCCAGACCCCGTCGGAATACGGGCTGGTGGCGAGCCGCCACACCCGCGAAGCCGGGGTCTTCCGGGTGAATTACCGGACCGGCGAGATGAGCATCTGCTTCGTGCTGGTTAAGAAGGAGCAGGTCGTCTGCACCCAGCAGGGCAAGCCCGGGGTCGAGAGCGCGTCCGATGCGCCGCTGACCGGACCCGCGCCCGGTCGGGCCGGGGCCAGCGCCACGCCGACACAGGGTGGGCGGCCGTGATGCCGCCTTGCCGGCGCGGGCGTTCCGGTCGGCCCGGTCCCGTGCTACGGGCCGACCGAATCTCACGGAGAGAGCGGCTGCCCATGACGCGCGATTCCTCGCCCAACCTCGCCGATCGGGCGGTGTCCCGGTGAGCGGGCCGGATCTGCGCCGGGCTGCGGCCGCCCGCGCCCTGGACCTCATCGAGCCGGGCATGCGGCTCGGCCTCGGGACGGGATCCACGGCGGCGGCCTTCGTGGCACTCCTCGGGGAGCGGGTCGGCGCCGGACTCGACATCCTCGGGGTCCCGACATCCGAGGCGACCCGGGCCCAGGCGGAGAGCCTCGGCATCCGCCTCGCGACCCTCGACGAGCAGCCGGAACTCGACCTGACCATCGACGGCGCCGACGAGGTCGACGACCAGCTGCGCCTGATCAAGGGCGGCGGCGCGGCCCTGCTGCGGGAGAAGATCGTCGCCTGCGCGAGCCGCCGCATGGTGGTGATCGCCGACGCGGCCAAGCACGTGGCGCGGCTGGGCGCCTTCCCGCTTCCGATCGAGGTCAATCCCTTCGGCCTCAAGGCCACGCACCGGGCCGTCGAGGCGGCGGTCGCGGCGGCCGGCTGCTCCGGTGCGGTCCGGCTGCGCGGCCGGCCCGATGGCAAGCCCCTGGTCACCGACGGCGGCCATTACATCCTCGACGCGCATCTCGGTGCGATTCCCGATCCCGAGGCTCTCGGCGCCGCGCTGTGGGCCGTGCCGGGCGTGGTCGAGCATGGCCTGTTCCTCGGCATCGCCGACGCCGCGATCCTGGCGGCGGCGCGGGACGGGCAGGCCGAGGTCACCGTTCTCGGCAGCCTCGCCTGAGGCGCCGTCCTCAATCGCAGGTCATCCTCGCAAGAAAGTCCAGCATGTCCCGACGCCTCATCGCCGCGCCCGGCCTCGCGCTCGGCCTCGCGCTCCTGGCGCTTCCGCATCCAGCTGCAGCCCAGCCTCAAAAACCCGCGCCGACCAAGCCGACGGCGCAGCCGAATGCCCCGGCGGGCGGCACCCCGGCCGCCAATACGCCGGCGGCCTCCACCTTTTCGCCGAGCCATCTGGCACTCGCCCGCGAGGTGATGCTCAGCTCCGGCATCGCCCGTTCGTTCGACTCGGTGCTGCCCGCCTTCGCCGATCAGATCCGCAAGCAGACAGTCACCCGGCCCGAGCTTTCCAAGGATCTCGAGGAAGTCCTGGCCTCGCTGCAGCCGGAGATGGAACTGCAGAAGCAGCGCATGATCGACATCGCGGCGCGGACCTACGCGTCGAAATTCTCCGAAGCCGAGCTGAAGGAGATCGCGACCTTCTTCCGCTCGCCCGCCGGGAAGCACTATGTCGAGGCGCAGCCGCAGCTTCTCGACGAGATGGTGCAGGAGATGCAGGACTGGACGCAGGACGTCTCGGAATACGTCATGGTCCGCGTCCGCGCCGAGATGGGCAAGCGCGGGCATCAGATGCAGTGAGGGTGGCCGCCCCCGCGGGTCGATCGCCGTGAGAGGTCGACCATGAGCGCGGCCGGCCGCCTCTACGCGGCGGGCGGCGTGCTCCTCGCCGTCATGCCGCTCGCCATGGTGCTCGCCAACCGGTCGAGCCCGCTCATCTGCGGGCTGGCGGCGCTCGCCTTCCTGGCCGGGCGCTGGGCGGAGGACGCGGCCGCCCTGCGCCGCCATCTGCTGGGACCGCTCCGGACGCCGCTCGCCGGCGCAGCGCTCGCCTTCCTGGCCTGGGCCCTGATCTCACTCGCCTGGAGCCCGTTCCCGGCCGCGTCGCTCCGGGTTCTCGGGGAGTTCCTGCCGACGCTGCTGGCCGCCTACCTGCTCGCCTGTCTGGCGCCCGGCCGCATACCGGCCTTCGCGCCGCGCCTCGGCGCGATCGCGGTCGGGCTCGCAGGCCTCCTGATCGCGATCGACCTCGCCTCCGATCTTGCCCTGGAGCGTGCGCTCGGGCGCCGGATCGCCGCCTTCGTTCACAACCGGCCGGCCTTGACCCTCGATCTCGTGGCCGGTCCGCTGGCCTTGGTGCTCTGGAAAGGCAGCGCCCGGGGCCTGGCGGCGGCGGTGCTGGGCTTCGCGGCGCTCGGCGTCCTCCGCTCGATCAGCGGCGCCGCCCAGCTCGGCCTGCTGGCCGGCGCCGCGATGGCCGCCCTGGCCCGGATGCTGCCCCTGCGGGTAGGTCTCGGCCTCGCCGGCCTCGGTCTCGGCCTCGCCGTGGCGCTCGCCCCGGTCGAGGGCGACCTTCTCGCCCGCGCCATGCCGGAGGCGGCGCACGAGCGGCTCGTCCAGTCCTCCTCCCGGGCACGGGTCGCGATCGCGCGCAGCTTCGGCGCCGCCGTGGCGGCCGATCCCTGGCGCGGCGCGGGCTTCGGCACCAGCGCGCGCTTCGCCGAGACGCCCGTCGCGGAGACGGTGCCCCCCGAGATGCGGGTCCTGCTCGGGGTCGGGCATCCGCACAACAGCTTCCTGCAGATCTGGGCCGAGCTGGGCCTGCCCGGCGCCCTCTTCGCCGCCCTGACGCTGATGCTGATGCTTGCCCGGATCGCGCGGCTGACGCAGCCGGACCGCGCCACGGCCCTCGGTCTCGTGGCCTGCGCGGCCGCGATCGCCTTCGTCGAGCACAACGGCTGGGCGGCATGGTGGACGGCGGGGCTCGGCGCTGCCATCACCTGGATGCGTGCGGCGTCTCCAGCCGACGCGAACGAGAGATCCGAGCGGGACGGTCCGGCATGAGCGCGTTCGACGTCGACCTCTTCGTCATCGGCGGCGGGTCCGGTGGTGTCCGCGCGGCGCGGATCGCGGCCGGATACGGCGCGCGGGTGATGCTGGCCGAGGAGTACCGCGTCGGCGGCACCTGCGTGATCCGCGGCTGCGTCCCGAAGAAGCTGATGGTCTATGCCGGCCGCTTCGCCGACGAGTTCGCGGATGCCGCGGGCTTCGGCTGGACGGTGGGACAGCCCCGCTTCGACTGGGGCACCCTCAAGAGCCGGCGCGACGCGGAGGTGACCCGGCTCGAAGGCATCTACGACGCCAACCTGATCCGCGCCGGCGTCGAGATCGTGCCCGAGCGGGCGGTGATCGAGGATCCCCACACGGTCCGCCTGCTGAAGTCCGGCCGCACGGTCCGGGCGGAACGCATCCTCGTGGCGGTGGGCGCGCATCCGGTGAAGGAGCCGGCGGTGCCCGGGATCGATCTGGCGATCACCTCGAACGAGGTGTTCGAGCTGGAGAGCCTGCCGGAGCGCATCCTGGTGATCGGCGGCGGCTACATCGCGGTGGAATTCGCCGGCATCTTCGCGGCGCTCGGCAGCCGCACGACGCTGCTGCACCGGGGCGAAAGGCTGCTGCGCGGCTTCGACGACGAGATCCGCGACGCGCTCGCCGAGGCCTACGGCCAACGGATGGACCTGCGGCTCGGGCGCACGCTGCGGCGCATCGCACGGCAGGACGGCGGCCTCTGCGCGGAGCTCGACGACGGCAGCGAGATCCGGGTCGATCAGGTGCTCATCGCCACCGGCCGGCGACCCAACGTGGACGGGCTCGGCCTCGATCGCGTCGGGATCGAGACCGACGGGGCCGGAGCGATCCCGGTGGACGCCTATTCGCAGACCAAGGTCCCGTCGATCTATGCGGTGGGCGACGTGACCAACCGCGCCAACTTGACGCCGGTGGCGATCCGCGAGGGCCACGCCTTCGCCGACACGGTCTATGGCGGCAGGCCCTCCTGCGTCGATCACCGCCTGATCCCCACCGCGGTGTTCTCGACCCCCGAGATCGGCGTCGTCGGCCACAACGAGGCGGCCGCCCGGGAGATCTACGGCAAGATCGACGTCTACAAGGCGCGCTTCCGCCCGATGAAGGCGACCCTGTCCGGACGCGAGGAACGCATCCTCATGAAGGTGCTGGTCGATTGCGCCAGCGACCGGGTGGTGGGCGTCCACATCTTCGGCCACGATGCCGGGGAGGTGATCCAGGCGGTCGGTATCGCCGTGACCATGGGTGCGACGAAGGCCGATTTCGACCGGACCATCGCGGTCCATCCGACAGCCGCCGAGGAGCTCGTGACCATGCGGGTTCCGGAGGTCACCAAGCATCCGGTCGGCGTCGGCTGAAACCTCCGTGCGGGCGGGGCCTCGACGCGGTGCGCGACCGAGCCATATCTGTGGCATGGGCAAGCCGAGCACAGGCAAGGGACGACGCGAGGACGACGCGCATGCGCGGCGGCAGGCGATCATCGATGGCCTGCTGGCGGACGCCCTGCGGCCGGCCTTCCATCGGCCGCCGAGCCACGATGCCCTGCCGCCCGATATCCGTCAGGCCATCGACCGCCTGCTCGCCAAGGCTGAGGCGCAGCGCAGCCGCAACCTGACCTACGACGATCTGGAGGAGGCGCTGCCACCGCGGGACGTGTCGGCGGAAGACCTGGAGGCAATCTTCTGGATCCTGGCCGAGCACGGGATCGAGGTGGAAGACGGCGAGGCCTGACGCCGAGGCGCGCCTGCCCCCGGTTTCGCGGCACTCGCAAGTGTGAAGGAACCTCTCTATAAGCCGCGCTTCGCGCGACGGCGCGATCGCACGAAGAGGTGCGCGGAGAGAGACCATGGGCGAGCGTTGGACACCGAAAAGCTGGAGACATCTGCCGATCGAGCAGGTGCCCGCCTATCCGGACGCTGCCGCCCTGGGTGCCGTGGAGTCGCAGATCGCGAGCTTTCCGCCGCTGGTCTTTGCAGGTGAGGCCCGCAAGCTGAAGGCGGCGCTGGGGCGCGTCGCCGCGGGCCAAGCCTTTCTGCTGCAGGGCGGCGACTGCGCCGAGAGCTTCGACGAGCATTCCGCCGACAACATCCGGGATTTCTTCCGGGTGTTCCTGCAGATGGCGATGGTGCTGACCTTCGCGGGCGGATCGCCCGTGGTGAAGGTCGGGCGCATCGCCGGCCAGTTCGCCAAGCCGCGCTCGTCGCCCACCGAGACCCTCGAGGGCGTGAGCCTGCCGAGCTACCGGGGCGACATTATCAACGGCATCGGCTTCACCGAGGAGTTGCGGGTTCCGGATCCCCGCCGCCAGCTCGAGGCCTACCGTCAGTCGGCCGCGACCCTGAACCTGCTGCGCGCCTTCGCCACCGGCGGCTACGCCAACCTGGAGAACGCGCACCGCTGGATGCTGGGCTTCGTGAAGGATTCGCCGCAATCCTCGCGCTACCAGGATGTGGCCGGCCGCATGACCGACGCCCTCGACTTCATGCGGGCGATCGGCATCAATCCGGAGACGCATCCGGAGGTGCGGACCACCGATTTCTACACCAGCCACGAGGCACTGCTGCTCGGCTACGAGGAGGCGCTGACCCGCGTCGATTCGACCACGGGCGACTGGTACGCGACCTCCGGCCACATGCTGTGGATCGGCGACCGGACCCGGCAGCCCGACCACGCCCACGTGGAATACGCCCGCGGCATCAAGAACCCGATCGGCCTCAAGTGCGGCCCGTCCATGAAGGCCGAAGGCCTGATCCGGCTGATCGACCTGCTCAACCCGGAGAATGAGCCGGGGCGCCTCAGCCTGATCTGCCGCTTCGGCGCCGACAAGGTCGGCGACCACCTGCCGGCGCTGATCCGGGCGGTCGAGCGGGAAGGGCGCTCGGTGGTGTGGATCTGCGATCCGATGCACGGGAACACGATCCCGGCGGGCCGCTACAAGACCCGGCCCTTCGAGCGGGTGATGCAGGAGATCGAAGGCTTCTTCGGCGTTCACCGGGCCGAGGGCACCTTCGCGGGCGGCATCCATCTGGAGATGACCGGCAAGGACGTCACCGAATGCACGGGCGGCGCCCGGGCGCTGACGGCCGACGACCTTCAGGACCGCTACCACACCTACTGCGACCCGCGCCTCAACGCGGAGCAGGCCCTCGAGGTGGCGTTCCGGACCGCCGAGCTGGTCAAGGCCGAGCGCAGCCACGTGGAGCGCCCGCGCCTCGACGCCGCCGAATAGGGCGGTTCCTCCGTCCGCAGACCGATGGCGCGCGCGGCCTCCTCGCGGGGGCGGCGCGCGTCCGGCTCCGGCCGCCGCCCTGGCAATCCGGTCCGCCGCAGTGCCGCGTGAAAAGCGGTGACGAGGCGTGCCGACGTGAACGCGCAGATGCGATCCGCCCCGAGGCTGTAGACCTGCCGATCACAGGCCTCGAAGATCTCCCCGGCGAGCACATCGGGCAGATCGCGCTCCAGGATCCTGCGAACCTGGGGGCGCTCATCCATCGCAGGCCCGAAGAACCGCAACGCGCCGCACGCCTCGGCCTTTTCCGCGATTGCGGGTGACCTCGGCGTTCTTGATGCGCTTCTCGCAGCTCGTCCCGTCGCTCGGCGCGAGGGTGAGGCCGATGGTGAGCCCGACGCGGATTGCAGGGGGCTGTTCCCGGCCGATCAGCGTTGCGCCGATCGGAGCGGCTCCATCGACTGCGGCGGTTTCACGGGTTCGACCGACTGGCCGTCGCGCAAGTCCGGAGCCGGGCTATAGATGATGCGGCTGTCCGCGGAAAGACCGGAATCCAGCTCCAGCGTGCGCCCGAGATCGCGCCGCACGCGGATCGTCCGCCATGTCACCCGGTCATCGTCGCCCAGGGTCGCGACCTGAAGGCCGTTGCTGTTGAACACCGTCGCCTCGGCGGGGATCGTCACGCCGGGCTCGGTCCGGGGGATCTTGAGGGTGACGTAGGCATAGAGCCCGGCGCGCAGGGTCCGGTCGGGATTGGGCACGTCCACCTGGGTGGTCAACGTACGCGACGCCGCGTTCAGCGCAACGGAGCTGCGCTCCACGAAACCCTCGAAGCGGCGGCCCGGCATCTGCGGGACGGTGATCAATGCCTGGACACCGGGCTTGACGCCGATGGCGTCGTTCTGCGGGACGTTGACGGTGATACGCAGAGTGCTGTCCTGATCCATGCTCAGGAGCGGCGTCCCGCCGTTATCGGCCCGGACAAGATCCCCGACATCGACATTGCGCACCGTTACGACGCCATCGAACGGGGCTACGACGCGCTCGAACGCAGTGAGCGCCTTCAGGCGGTCGACGACGGCCTCCTGCACCTTGATGTTGGCCGTGGCGACCTTCACGCCGGCCTCTGCGGCGGCGAGCGCCGCGGCCTGACTGAGCACACCGGCCTGGGTGTTGTCGGCGTTCTGCCGCGACGCCCAACCTTGCACCGCGAGCGTGGAGGTGCGGTTATTGGTGAGGTTGGCGAGGTTGACGTTGGCGCGCGCCTGCTCGACCTGCGCCTGCGCCTGGAGCAACTGCGCCCTCAATTGTCCGACCTGCGCCTCGGCCTGCGCGCGTTGCTGATCGAGATCCGGTGCGGCGATGCGCAGGAGCAGCTCGCCCGCCTTCACGCGCGATCCGATATCGACCCGGCGTTCGGCGATGTAGCCGGTGGCGCGGGCGGCGATCGCCGCCATGGTGAAGGCCTGCATCTCGCCGGGAAGCACGAGATCGACGGGACCCTCCGCCCGCACGGCCGCGACGGTCCGCACCTGGGGCACGAGGGTCTTGATCCGCTCCAGCGTCGCGGTCGCCTCCGCGTCGCGCTGCCAATGGCCGTAGGCGCCCCAGGCCAGGAGACCCATTGCGGCAAGCCCTACGAGAAAGAACGGGACCTTGCCGGGCGGCGGTGGAACGTCCGCACCCGAGTCGTGCGCCTTCATCGATCGGCTCTCCGCCCCGAACGTCCGGTCGGGTCACGGTGAAGGTAGCGGGCGACGGCCGGGCCGGCCAGAGCGGTCACGGGCCGCATCCTCGCAGATGCGTGGGCCTAACGCAGGGGTCCGGTCACCAGCGGGCGTCGGCCGAGGCGCTTGTGGAGGTGGACCATCAGCGCGATTCCGAAGAGCGGCGTCAGCAAGTTGAGGATCGGAACGACCATCAGGGCCGCCAGCAGGCAACCGGCACCGAGTGTCCGGACGGAGAAAGCGCGGCGCATCTCGGCGGCCTCCGGAAGGGGCCGGAACCGGGCCGCCGCCATCTCGAAATACTCGCGGGAGAGCAGATAGGCATTGGCCGCGAAGAAGGCCGCGATTCCGATCACCGGCACGAAGAAGATCACCAGCGCCGCGAGATTGACCAGAAGCGTCAGGCCGGCGAAGCGCACCGCATAGAGCATGGCGGTTCCGAACGGCATGGGGCGTCCGGGCGGGTCATTCGGGAAATCGGTGCGCTCGACGATCTCGGCGGCATCGTCGAGGAAGAAGCCCGCCACCAGGATCGAGACCGCCGGCATCAGGTAGGCGAGGACCACGACGAGACCGACCCCCGCCAGATAGTAGGCGAGGTTGTCGAGGATCGGGTACTGGGTGGAGATGTGGTGGCTCGCCTGGAACGCCTGGATGAGCCGGGTCAGGCCGAGCCAGACCAGGAGCAGGAGCCCGACCGTCAGGCCGAGGGATTTCCACAGGATCGCCCGCAGCGGTGGCGAGAAGGTCTGGCGCAACGCCGCCGCGGCGGACTCGACGAGCATCGGGCGAAGTGTTCCGGCCCGCGCCGAAAGCGGCGCAGGCGCGTTGTGGAGCGGTGTGGCGACCGGTGCAAGGCCGGGAGCCGTCGCAGGGGCGAGAGGGTGCGGGGAGAACGCGTGCAGGATACCACCGGACAGGACACGACCGGACAGGGCACCACCGGACAGGGCACCACCGGACAGGGCACCACCGGACAGGGCACCACCGGACAGGGCACCACCGGACAGGGCACCACCGGACAGGTCGCGATGCCGCAGGCTGCGGAGTCCCGATGGATCGACCCGGCGTTCCGCCCCGCCTACAGGCCGCGCCTCGCGCCGCTTCCCGAAGTGGCAGACGTGCTGGTGATCGGTGCGGGTGCCGCGGGGATCGGCGCGGCCCGGACTCTTGCCGCACGGGGTGTTTCGGTGGCCGTGCTGGAGGCACGGGACCGCGTCGGTGGCCGAGCCCTGACGGTCGCCCTGCGCGGCCATGCCCTCGATCTCGGAGCCCATTGGCTGCATGCCGGGCCGATCAACCCCCTGGTGACGCTCGGTCGGACGCGCGGCGAGCGGCTGCGCCGTGCGCCGCAGGAGAGCCACGTCTGGGTCGGGCGTCGGCCCGGCCGCGCCGCTGAGATCCGGGCCAACGGGCGCGCCTTCGACCGGGCCGACCGGGCCATGACCCGCGGCGCCGCGCAGCCCGGTCCCGACCGGCCGGCAGGCAGCGCGCTGCCGCCGGGACTCGGGCCCTGGGGGTCGCGGGTGGCGCAGGTCCATGGCCTCGTGTCGGGCCGGCCGCTGAACGAGGTCTCGCTTCAGGACTTCCCCAGCCTCGAATACGGCGACAACTACTTCCTCGCCGACGGCTACGGCAGCTACCTCGCCCGCTTGGCGGACGGGTTGCCGGTGGCGCTCGCGACAGCGGTGACGCGGATCGACTGGTCGGGCGGCCGGGTCCGCGCGACCACCGCGGCCGGAGCCGAGCACGCCGCGCGCGCCGTGATCGTGACCGTACCGATGATGGTGTTGCGTGAGGGGCCGGTCTTCTCGCCGACGCTGCCGAATGCGGCCCGGGCCGCCATCGACGGGTTCACCACCGGTATCTACGAGCACGCGGTGCTGCACTGGCCGTCGAGCCCGTTCCGCGGCCGCGACCGGCTCGCGGCGATCCATGGCGGGCGTCACGCGCCGCCGGGGCTTCTGACCCGCATCGACGGAACGCCGTTCCACTATTACGAACTCGACCTGCACGAGGCGGCGGCGATCGACGCCGCTGGCTCCGGCGCAGACGGCGTGCGCCGCCATGTCCGCGCGGTCCTGGCCGAGCATTTCGGCGGCGCACGGCTGCGCGACCTCACAATCCCGGCGGTGAGCGCGTGGCGCCACGACCGATGGTCGCGCGGATCGTGGGCGGTGGTCCCGCCGGGCCATGCGCCGGCGCGACAGGCCCTGCGCGGCGCGGTGGCCGATACGGTCTGGTTCGCCGGCGAGGCGCTGTCCCGGGAACAGTGGGGCACCGTCGGCGGCGCCTACGAGGAGGGCGTTCGGGCCGCCGAGGCCGTGGCCGCGGTCGTCACGGACGGGGCCGGGACGCGTATCCGTGCAGGCACAGGCTGAGATCCCCGCTGCGCGGAAAGCCCCGAAAAGCTTGCCGGAGCGGGGCAAGACAGGCATCCCCCGGCTGACACGCTTCAGGGGGCGGCCATGGATTGGGTCGAGGGCATCGGCTATCTCGGGACGGCGCTGACCATTTCGGCGACGGCCATGAGCACGATGATTCCGTTGCGGATCATCTCGCTCTGCGCAAGCTGTGCCGTGATTACCTACGGCATCCTGATCGGCAGCATGCCGGTGGTGCTCACCGAGCTGATCCAGATGCCCTTCAACGCCTACCGGCTCTGGCAGATGATGCGCCTCGTCCGCGACGTGGAGACGGCCGCCGACGGCGACCTGTCCCTCGAATGGCTGCGGCCCTTCGGCTCGCGGCGCCCGTTCGGCGTCGGCGAGGTGGTGTTCCGCAAGGGGGATCTCGCCGACGAGATGTACTACATCGAGAGCGGCGTGTTCCGGATCCCGGAAGTCGGCCTCGAGGTGCGCAAGGGCGGGATCGTCGGCGAGCTGGGTCTGTTGTCACCCGGCAATGCCCGAACCGCGTCGTTGGTCTGCGTCGAGGCGGGCCACGCGCTGTGCGTGTCCTATTCGGACGTAAAGCAACTCTACTACCAGAACCCTGAATTCGGGTTCTACTTCCTGAAGCTGACAAGCGAACGCCTGTTCCAGGGCGTTCAGGGCATGGCCAAGCCCCAGGCGGTGACCGGCGACGCCCTCTGATCGCGGCTAGACCATCCGTGCGGCTCGTCTACGCTTCCGGATGCCGGAAGTCGGTCTCGCGGCGGGCGCGGGCAGTGTCGTGGGCGAATTGGGCCTTCCGTCGCCGGTGCACGCGCGCACCGCCTCGCGGTCTGCGCGGAGCCGGGCAGGGCGCTGTGCGTCGGCCGTTCCGATCTGAAGGACCTCTCCGATCAGAGCCCGGAATGCGGCTTCGCTTTCCTCGCGCCGACCTCGGAGCGCCTGTTCCAAAGCGTCGAGGCCGCCAGAAAGCCGCTGGCGGCCTGAGGCCCTTCGAAGGCGCAGCGCTGCTCAGAGCATGCTGGGCAGGATGCGGTCCGGCGGCCTGTGGCCGTCCATGAAGGTCTTGATGTTGATGATGACCTTCTCGCCCATGTCGGTGCGGCTCTCATAGGTTGCCGAACCCATATGCGGCAGGAGCACGACCTTCCCCTGGCGCGCGAGCTTGACGAGCCGGGGGCTGACTGCGGGCTCCTGCTCGAACACGTCGAGGCCGGCCGCCGAAACCTCGCCGCCCTCGATCAGGCGCGCCAGGGCGTTCTCGTCGATCACCTCGCCGCGGGCGGTGTTGACCACGATGGCCTCGGGCTTGAGCAGCTTCAGGCGCCGCGCCGAGAGCAGATGGTAGGTGGCCGGCGTGTGCGGGCAATTCACCGACACGATGTCGACGCGCGCCAGCATCTGGTCGAGGGATTCCCAGTACGTGGCGTCGAGGGCGCTCTCGATGGCGGCGGGCACCCGGCGGCGGTTGTGGTAATGGACCTGCAAGCCGAAGGCGCGGGCGCGCTTGGCCAGAGCCTGGCCGATCCGGCCCATGCCGACGATCCCCAGCCGCTTGCCGGTGATGCGCCGGCCGAGCATCCAGGTCGGCGACCAGCCCGTGGTCCATTCGTCATCCGGGATGATCCGCGCCCCCTCGGTCACCCGGCGGGCCACCGCGAGGATCAGCGCCATCGTCATATCGGCGGTGTCCTCGGTCAGCACGCCGGGCGTGTTGGTGACCGTGATGCCGCGCTCCAGCGCCGCCGCCACGTCGATGTGATCGACGCCGTTGCCGAAATTGGCGATGAGCCGCAGGTTCGGTCCGGCCTGGGCGATCAGGCCGGAATCGATCTCGTCCGTGACAGTGGGGACGAGGACATCGGCCTCGCGCAAAGCGGCCGCCAGATCGTCCGCCGCCAGCGGAGCGTCGTCGGCATTGAGCCGGACGTCGAACAGCTCACGCATCCGCGTCTCGACGGCATCCGGAAGGCGCCGCGTCACGACCACCAGCGGCTTGCGCTTCGACACGTCTCTCTCCCCGTCAGCCCCGCGGCCCTGATTGCGGCTCGCGCCCGGCGGCTTCCGCCCGGACCGCTTCCCGCAAGCGTCCGTTAACCGAACTCGGCCAGACAGGATCGGTCACGAGGCGCCGGTTCCGGAGCCAGTTCCGACCCGTCGGCCTCTCTACCAGAGGTGGGCCGGAACACAATCGGATGCGGCCCGGTCCGCGTGTCGAACCGGCCCTGCTTTCGACAGGTCCGGCGCCCACCAACGCCACGTCTGGATAGGGAGACGACCATGCGCGTGTCACGCCTCAGCTTCGCCGTCGTGGCGATGCTGGCCGGCGGCCTCGCGACCGGTGCCCGGGCGGCGCCGCCCGCAGGCCCCGAGGCCGGGGTCGGACCGGTGACCAAGCTGCCGCTGCCGCGCTACGCGAGCCTGAAGACCGATCGCGTCAACCTCCGCGAGGGCCCCTCCAAGGATCACCGCACCCTTTGGGTCTTCCAGCGGGCCGGCCTGCCCGTCGAGATCATCGGCGAGTTCGAGACCTGGCGCCGGATCCGCGATTCGGAGGGGACCGAAGGCTGGGTGCTGCACTCCCTGCTGTCCGGCCGCCGGACTGCCATCGTGAATGCCGGCCCCGACAAGGGCGTCGAGAAGGCTGCCGTATCGCTGCGCGCGAAGGCCGACGACGGCGCCGAGGACGAGGCCAAGCTTCAGACCGGGGTGATCGGCAGCGTCAAGAGCTGCACCGGCACGTGGTGCCGCCTGATCGTCGCCCTGCCGAACAAGCGGGACGTGGATGGCTATATCCGCCAAAACCGCCTGTGGGGCGTCTATCCGAACGAGGTCGTGGAGTAGCGTCCGGCGCGATCATCGCCGTCGGGCGATGCCGGCCGGCAAGGACGCTCCCATCCCGGGACCGCGCAGCAGACGGTATCCGATTTCCGCATCGAGCGCCGCACCCCGACCGGAATGGCCGGCGCTCCGGTGTCGCGCGACCGAGCGCAAACGCAAAGGCCCGGACGAATCCGGGCCTTTGCGACGATCCTGATGATTCCTCGAGACGTACCGCGGCGTCAGCCCTGGCGGCGGCCCGCCGGCCGGCTGCGGCGCAGGCGTACGATCACCTCGACCCCGGCGATCTCCATCCCCTCGGGGGCCTCGGGCAGCGAATCGACCGTGATGCCGCAATCCGGCATGTCGATGACCTGGCTCTCGTCTTCCAGGTAGAAGTGGTGGTGCTCGGTCGGGTTCGTGTCGAAATAGGCCTTCGACCCGTCGAGCGCGAGCTGGCGCAGCAGCCCCGCCTCGGTGAACTGATGGAGGGTGTTGTACACCGTCGCCAGCGACACCGGCACCTTGGCGCGCATCGCTTCGTCGTAGAGCATCTCGGCCGTGAGATGGCGGTCGCCGCGGCCGAACAGAAGCCAGCCGAGGGAGAGACGCTGCCGCGTCGGCCGCAGGCCAGCCCGACGCAGGCGGTCGCGGAGGTCGGACAGCGGGCACCCGCGCCGCGGAGTCCCGTTGGCCTCCAACTGGGGGGCGGGGACCCGGCCGTTGAAGACGGCCTGGAATGGCACCGGTTCGGACATCGCTGGACTGAACGCTCGACGAGGGGCCTGAAGGAACGGATGTCGCCCGAGTATATTGAAGTGGTCAGGCTGTCGCAACCCGAGCGTTGCCGCATGCCTGCGGCCGCAGGCTTTGAAGGCGCGACGCCCCGTGCTAACCCGCGCGCCAGCCGACGGGCCGAGTATAGTCGCCCGCGACGCGAAGATCGCGCACATCCGAGGAAACAGCCAACCCAATGCCGCCAGACGCCGAGACACAAGCGCAGGACGCGAACCGCCGGTCGCACTATTCTTACGAGGATCTTCTGGCCTGCGGGCGCGGCGAACTCTTCGGATCCGGGAACGCGCAATTGCCGCTTCCGCCGATGCTGATGTTCGACCGCATCACGTCCATCGCGGCCGAGGGTGGCGCCCATGGGAAGGGCCACGTGACCGCCGAACTCGACATTCGGCCGGACCTCTGGTTCTTCCCCTGCCACTTTCAGGGCGATCCGGTGATGCCGGGCTGCCTCGGGCTCGATGCGCTTTGGCAGATGCTGGGCTTCCATCTCGGCTGGCTCGGCTCGCCGGGTCGTGGCCGCGCCCTCGGCGTCGGCGAGGTGAAGCTCGCCGGCCAAGTCCTGCCGACGATGAAGAAGGTGGTCTACAATGTCGACGTGAAGCGCGTCCGTCAGGGCAAGCTCGTCCTCGGCATCGGCGACGGCTGGCTCGAAGCGGACGGCGAGCGCGTCTATCAGGTTCAGGACATGCGGGTCGGCCTGTTCCAGAGCTGAATCGCGTCGGCCGGGCGTCCGGTTCGCGGCTCGGCCGCAACGCCGGACGATCTCGGTGGTTGAGATTGTGTCCGCGTCACCTTAGCTGACCGGTACGTGGCCCGGGCGACCGAGGCCGCGACGGAGGTAGTGTCACCATCATGCGCCGTGTCGTCATCACCGGGATGGGCATCGTCTCGTCCATCGGCAACAACACGCAGGAGGTGCTCGCCTCCCTGCGCGAAGCCCGCTCGGGCATCGCGCGCGACGCCAGCTACGCCGAGCACGGCTTCCGAAGCCAGGTCTCGGGCGCGCCGACCCTCGACCCCGAAGGCGTGGTGGACCGGCGCGCCATGCGCTTCCACGGCGGCGGCACCGCCTGGAACCACGTCGCCATGGATCAGGCGATCCGGGACGCGGGTCTGGAACAGGGCGACATCTCGAACGAGCGCACCGGCATCATCATGGGTTCGGGCGGTCCGTCGACCCGGGTGATCGTCGAGGCCGCCGCCATCGCCCGGGAGAAGGGCCCCAAGCGCATCGGCCCGTTCGCGGTGCCGAAGGCGATGTCGTCCACCGCCTCGGCGACCCTGGCGACGTGGTTCAAGATCCGCGGCGTGAATTATTCGATCTCCTCCGCCTGCGCGACGTCGAATCACTGCATCGGCAACGCCGCAGAGATCATCCAGGGCGGGCGGCAGGACATCATCTTCGCGGGTGGGTGCGAAGACCTCGACTGGACCCTCTCGGTGCTGTTCGACGCCATGGGCGCCATGTCGTCCAAGTACAACGACACGCCGTCCCGGGCCTCCCGCGCCTACGATGCCAACCGCGACGGCTTCGTCATCGCCGGCGGCGCGGGCGTTCTGGTCCTCGAGGAGCTGGAGCACGCCAAGGCGCGGGGCGCCCGGATCTACGGCGAGGTGGCCGGCTACGGCGCCACGTCGGATGGGCACGACATGGTGGCGCCGTCGGGCGAAGGGGCCGTCCGCTGCATGCGGCAGGCCATGGAAGGCCTGAAGGGCGCGCGGATCGACTACATCAACCCGCACGCCACCTCGACGCCGGTCGGCGACGACAAGGAGATCGAGGCGATCCGCGAGGTCTTCGGCCGGGGCGACGCATGCCCGCCGATCGCCGCCACGAAGTCGCTCACCGGTCACTCGCTCGGCGCCACCGGCGTGCAGGAGGCGATCTACAGCCTGCTCATGATGAACAACGGCTTCATCTGCGAGAGCGCGCATATCGACGAACTCGATCCTGCCTTCGCCGACATGCCGATCCTGCGGGCGCGTCGGGACGACGCGCAGCTTGGGCACGTGCTGACGAATTCCTTCGGCTTCGGCGGCACCAACGCGACCCTGGTCCTGAAGCACGTCGACGCCTGATTACTGAAGGGAACCGCCGGCTCGAGGTCGGCGTTTACTGGATGTTGAGATCTGGTGGTGGCAATGGGGACTTTCATCTTCGGAACGCTGAGCGGACTGGTCATCGCCGGTTGCGCCGCGATCTACGCGAAGCAGGCCCTCATCGACGAGGCGCAGTCGCATACGGACGGCCATTTCTGAGTTCGGCCGCCCCGCCAGGAACGCCCCGCCAACAGGCGGGGCTTTTTTTTGCCTGCCGTCCGACCGCCGACCGGTTTGGAACGCACGGCGAGCCGCGCTAAGGCACCCTTTGGCGGTTCGCTTGCGCGGATCGCGGACCGTCCCCGCCTGGTAGGGGCGGCGTGCTTGGTCAGGATGTGAGTCGGCATGACGGGATTGATGGCAGGCAAGCGCGGCCTGATCATGGGCGTCGCGAACGATCACTCGATCGCCTGGGGTATCGCAAAGGCGCTGCACGCCCAGGGCGCGCGCCTGGCTTTCACCTACCAGGGCGAGGCTCTGGGACGCCGCGTGGCACCGCTAGCCGCCAAGCTCGATTCGGATCTCGTCCTGCCCTGCGACGTCGAGGACCTCGCCTCAGTGGATGCGACCTTCGAGGCCCTCGATGCGCGATTCGACGGCAGCCTCGACTTCGTGGTCCACGCCATCGGCTTCTCCGACAAGGCGCAGCTCAAGGGCCGCTACGTCGACGTGACCACCCGCGAGAATTTCGTGCGGACGATGACGATCTCGTGCTTCTCGTTCACCGAGATCGCGCAGCGCGCGGCCAAGCGGATGACGCAGGGCGGGTCCCTGCTGACCCTGACTTACGGCGGGGCGACCCGGGTCATGCCGAACTACAACGTGATGGGCGTGGCCAAGGCGGCGCTGGAGGCGTCCGTCCGCTACCTCGCGAGCGATCTCGGTCCGGACGGGATCCGCGTCAACGCGCTGTCCGCCGGCCCGATGCGGACGCTGGCGGGCGCCGGAATCGCCGACGCGCGGCTGATGTTCAATCACCAGCGGGCCCATGCGCCGCTGCGGCGCACGGTGAGCCTGGAGGATGTCGGCGGCTCAGCCCTCTACCTCCTGTCGCCGCTCTCGGGCGGTGTCACCGGCGAGGTCCATTTCGTGGATGCCGGCTACAACATCATCTCGATGCCGCGCCCGGACGTGCTTCAGGCCCAGGACGCGGCCGGAGTCGTCGGCGACGCCTGAGCCTCACTCCTCCGGGATGCGGCCCGGAGGCAGCGGGCCGCGCCGGACGCCGCGTTCGTCGCGCACGTCCCGCCGCGCCCGCACGGCGCGGATTTCTTCCGCGGAGGGCGGCGCGGACGGGTAGTTCGAGGCGAACGGATTGGGCGGCGTCCCGCGCCCGGAACCGCCGAAGAGCTTGTCGAGGAACCCCTCCTCGGCGCTGGCGGGCCGGGCGACCAGGAGAAGGGCGAGGGCGAGAAGCGGGCGAAGCTGCATCGGGATCGTCTGGATATCGGGATCCGCTGCCGATAGCGGCACTTTCCGGCGGATCGGAGGCCGCCACGCACCACGCCTGGAACCCCCAGCACATCCGGCGGGTTCGCGCTCAACAATGCCGGGCGTGAACAGGAGGCGTGATGTCTGAGGTTACCTATCGCATCGTCGAGCACGACGGCGGGTTCGCCTACAAGGTCGGCGACGTCTTTTCCGAGACCTTCCCGAGTCGCGAAGAGGCGCTGCAAGCGGCCCAGGCCGCGGCGGCAGAGCAGCAGGTCCCCGGCTCGACCGAGGGCATCCGCTACCAGGATCAGGCCGGCGGCTGGCACGACGAGACCGCCCAGGGCAGCGATCGGCCCCGCGCCCGCGTCGTGGAGTAGCCGGCGCGGACGGGACGGCCGTGTGGAACCCGAACCATCGATGGAGGCCATCGTGGCGCGCGCGCGGCGGGTGACACCGGAACCGCCGCCGCAGGGACGCCGGAAGGCGCCCGCCCTCCCGAAGGGCGTGCGCCGCACGACACCGTCGCCGGAAACGCTGGCGGCGCTCGGCCCGGACCGGTTGATCGGGCTGATCCTCGGCGAGACCGCGCGCAATCCCGCCTTCAAGAAGCTGGTGAGCGCCGCTTTGGCTTCCCTCCAGGGGCCGGACGCCGTGGCGGCCATCGTCGACCGGCGGCTGACGGCCCTGGAGGGGGCCCAGGGCTATATCGACTGGCAGAAGCGACGGACCTTCGCGGCCGATCTCAACGCCACCGTGACGGTGATCCTCGACGAGCTGCGCCCCCTCGATGCGGGCGCCGCCCTCGATCGCCTGAGGCGCTTCCTCAACGGTGCCGACGCGGTCCTGAACCGCGTCGACGACAGCACCGGCGCGGTGCAGGGCGTGTTCGATCGCGCATCGACGGCCTTCGTGGAGATCGCGGGCAACCTGCCTCCGGCGGAGGCCGCCGGGTTGGCGGCACGCCTCGTCGAGCCCTTCGCGGCGGATCCGTTCGGTCCACTGGGACTCGTCCTCGGGGACATGATCCCGACGCTGCTCGAGTCGGCCCTTGCCGAGATCGACGACAGGCTCGCCGCGGCCGACGCCGCGATGCCGACGGGCGGCGATCCGCGCCGCGAGGCGACGCATCATCGGCAGGCCGCCCGGATCCAGATCCTGCGCCTCCGGCAGGCCATAGCCGACCGGCGCGGCGATCCGGACGCCTTCATCGCCCTGGAGCGCACGGTGCTGCCGGGGCGGGAGAACCGCGTCGAGATTGCCCGGCGCCTCCTCGCCGCCGGACGGGCGGAAGAGGCGCTGGACTGGATCCGGCGCATGCAGGATCCGGGATTGCGCATCGCGACGCGGGCAGATCTGATCGCGGGATTCGATACGCGCGGGCCGGAGCGCGAACGGCAGGCGCTGGAGATCGAGATCCTCGATGCCCTCGGCCGGTCCGACGAGGCACAGCTCCTCCGATGGACGCGATTCGAGCGGGAACTCGACGCGCCGATGCTGCGGACCTTCCTCGCCAAGCTTCCGGATTTCGAGGACGAGGAGGCGCTCCAACGCGCCCTCGACCATGCCGAGGCCTTCCCGCAGCCGCACCGGGCTCTGACCTTCCTGACGGCTTGGCCGGATCTTCGCCGCGCCGCCGCATTGGTGGTCGCGAGGCCCGGGATCTGGCAGGGCGACCAGTACGCGGTGCTGGCGCCGGCGGCCGAGGCGCTCGCCCTGGCACACCCCCGGGCGGCCACGATCCTGTATCGCCGGCTCCTCGACTCCATCCTCGAGGGCGGCCGCAGCGCCGCCTACCCGCATGGGGCGCGCTACCTCGCGGAACTCGACGCCCTGGCGGGGCGCCTTGCGGCCGGCGATGCCGAGCCGGATCCGAAGGCCTACCGCGCGGCGCTGCGGCAGGCGCACGGCCGCAAGCACGGGTTCTGGAGCCTCGTCCGGGATTGAATCGGGTAAACCGGGCGGGTGACCGGCTCAGTCCTCCAGCGTGATGGCGTCGACCCGGTCCGGATAGAACGCCACGTGGTCCCGGATCGCCGCGACGGCCGGGTACGGGTCCCCGTAGCTCCAGACCGCGTCGGGACGCCGGGTACCGTCGACAACGAGGTCGAAATAGTGGGCGTCGCCCTTGTACGGGCAGTGTGTGGTGCGCGACGAGGCGACGAAGCGATCGGCCCGGATGTCGCTCCGCGGCACGTAGAAGACCGGCGGATACTGGGCCTCCTGCAGCCGGAGGGCGTTCCGGCTCTCGGCGACCGCGACACCCGCCACGACGACGCGGACGCGGCGGGGCTCGGGCTCGATGGTGATCGGGTGGTCCGGTCCAGGCACCTTCATGGCGTGCTCCCTCCTTCGGGCTTCAACTCGACGGTTCCGAGCGCGTCGGCGAGGCGCGTCTTCGCGGTCCCGGGCCGAAGCGGCTTCTGCTGGGTCTCGTGCGGGACCCAGCCCGAAAGCCACAGCACCTCGAAGGTGGCCCGCACGCGCCCATCCGGATCCGCGAACCGCTCGGCATAGATCTCGGCCGTCCGCAGGAGCGTCGCCCGCCGTAGCGGCGTCCGCCGCCGCTCGGTGAGCACGTTGGTCATGCCCATGGCGCGCAGATCGCGCATCAGGCCGAACGGATCGGCGTAGCGGACCGTCAGCGTGTCGGTATCCGCCACCGGCAGGGCGAAACCGGCCCGCTGGAGCAACCCGCCGGCCTCACGTACCGCCGCGAAGGGCGCCACGCGCGGGCTGATCCCACCCTCGACCTCGCTCTCGGCCTGGGCGAAGCTCTGGCGCAGCTCGGTCAGGGTGGCGCCGCCGAGCAGGCAGCCGAGGAACAACCCGTCCGGCCGCAGGGCGCGGCGCAGCTGGATCAGCGTGCCCGGGAGGTCGTTCACGGCGTGAAGGCTCAGCAGCGAGACGGCGAGGTCGAGGCTTCCGGCCGCCAGCGGCAGCGCCTCCGGGTCGCCGACGATCAGGCCGCCGCCCGTCTCGGGCCGGGCCGCGAGACGGAGATGCCGCGCCTCCGGATACCGGGCCGCGAGCATCCGGGCCGCCACCGGGACGGGCGTCGCGAGGTCGAGCACCGAAGTGAAGCGGCGCAGGACCGCCCCCAGGCGGTCATCGAGATCCTCGGCGAGCCGATCGACGAGGAAGCCCGCGTAGCCGCGGCCCTGGGCTCGGGCGAGGCGGCGGCGGGCGAGGGCCGTGTCGAACAGGGCGGAGGGAGCATCCATCGCGGGGGAGATGGCATCTGAAGCCGTCCCGCGCCACCTCTCGCACGGCCGCGCGCACGGATCCGTGAGCCGCGCTAGAATGTCGGAACGACTCGGCAGCGTCGCTGTTCCTGCTGCAACCGGCTTAAACGGCCGAGATTCGTCATGGAGCATTGATCATGAAGCGTATGCTCATCGGGGCCGCCGTGGCCCTCACCACCCTCGCGGCCGCCGGCGGCGCCGAAGCCAAGGGCTGCATCAAGGGCGCCATCGTCGGCGGCATCGCGGGGCACTATGCCGGCCATCACGGCCTCGTCGGCGCTGCGGCCGGCTGCGCCATCGGCCGTCACCGCGCCAACGCCCGCGACCGCCAGATGCAGCAGCAGCAGATGGCGCCGCAGGCGCGCCCGGTCTCGGTCCAGTAGAAGCGCGGATTCGGGCGGCGCGTCCGCCGCATGATGGCTCTCGAGGCCGTCGCAAGGACCCTGCGCGGACTGCCGCGCGGGGTCGTCTCGCTGATCTATCCGCCCACCTGCGCGGGCTGCGGCGGCGCCACCGCGGATCCCGGCGCCCTGTGCCCGGCCTGCTGGTCGAGCCTGCGGCTGATCGAGGAGCCGGTCTGCCAGCGCTACGGGACGCCGTTCGCGGTCGATCTCGGGGTCGGCCCGCTGCTCTCACCCCGGGCGATCGCCGAGCCGCCGGTCTTCGAGCGTGCCCGGTCTGTAGCCCTGTACGACGCGGTGGCGCGCCGCCTCGTCCATCGCCTGAAATACGAGGACCGCCTCGATCTGGCCCGCGTCATGGCCCGGATGATGGCCGCGAGCGGCCGAACCCTGATCGCCGACGCCGAATGCGTGGTCCCGGTACCGCTCCACCGCGGACGCCTGTGGCGCCGGCGGTTCAACCAATCCGCCCTTCTGGCGCGGGTGATTGCCCGATCGGCCGAACTCCCCTTCGTCGCCACGGCGCTCGTGCGCGTCCGCGCGACGCGGTCCCAGGTGGGTTTGAGCCGTGCAGCCCGCGCCGAGAACCTGAGCGGCGCCTTCCGCGTGGCAACCGCCGAACAGCACCGGATCCGCGGGCGCCGGATCCTCCTCGTTGACGACGTCATGACCACCGGCGCGACCGGCAACGCCGCCGCTCGGGCATTGCTGCGCGGCGGGGCACGGTCGGTCGATCTCCTGACCTTCGCGCTCGTCGGCGACGCCGCCGGGTGAGCGCGCGGGCTCTCCGCGTGGACGGCGCTCGCGGATTCAGGCCGGGGGCCGCATCTGCTCCGGAAAGCTTGCCGCCAGGGTGAAGTCGAAAGCCTCCGCGATCCCTTCGTACCAGAGGGAGAACGGCGTCGGACGCGCGAGGTGGAGGGCGCCCTCGATCTCACGCCCCTCGTGCTGGAGGGCCGCCCCGTGCTTGGCCGCGAGGCGCAGCATCGGTCCGTTCCCCGACAGGCAGCGCACGTGCAGATCGACGACGCCGCGATGCCGCGCCGAGCGCGCGATCCGCGCGAACAGGGCGGCGCCGATGCCGCGCCGACGGAATGCCCGCTCCACCGCGAAGGCCGCCTCGGCATGCGGCCCCAGGACGTAGCGCGAGGCACCCGGTCTCATGGGCCGCAATTCGCCGAGGCCGCGCAGCGCGCCGCCCACGAACGCGCCGTACATCACGCCCTCGGCGGTCAGGGCCTGTGTGGCGTAGGCCTGGACCCCGGCCTCGCTGACATTGCCCATGAAGCGGCTCGCCCGGGTCTCCGGATCCAGCCGCAGGAAATAGTTCAGGACCGCCGTGCGGTCGGCCGGCCACAGACGGCGGACGGTGTGGGCCAGACCCTCGAGGGCTTGTACCGCCATGATGAAGCTCCGGTTCGTGCGCGGTGCCGCGCAGGGAGATCCGGACGCTCCTCCCAAAGACGGAACGGATCTCGCATCCTCAAAGTCGTTGTGCAATGCAGCGAAACGCTTGGCTGACCCTCCGCGGATCTGCCATGCGCAGGGCCGATGGGACGCTTTCCTGCGACTGTTCAGCCGCGGGGTTGATTCAGGCCGAGCTTGCGCGGCACTGGAACAGGTCCCGGGTCGTTGACCGCCGACGCGGGCGCGGGGGGTGCCGAACCGGTGCCGCGACCAGCAGCGAGGAACCGGCGGCGTGAACGACAGATCCGGCAAGCACATCGCCCCGTCGCCGGCAGCGAGGGCCAGCGCGGTCTCGCCTGGGCCGGTCCACGAGCGCTACGAGGCCCTGGTCGCCACCGGGGCGATCGAGCGCGATCCGGCCCAGGGGCATCTGGTGCGCGCCCTCGACCGCTTGGTCCTGGACCTGCAGCGTCGCAAGCGCGCCAGCAAGACGAGCGCCCTCGGCTGGCTGTTCCGGCGCAAGGACGAAGCCGAACCGATCCGGGGCCTGTACGTCTGGGGCTCGGTCGGGCGCGGGAAGACCATGCTGATGGACCTGTTCCACGAGGCGGCCCCCGAGCCGAAGCGGCGGGTCCATTTCCACGGCTTCCTGGCTGACGCACACGAACGCATCCACGCCTACCGGCAGGCGCTCAAGGCCGGCACCGTCAAGGGCGACGACCCGATTGGGCCGGTGGCCGACCAGCTCGCCGACGAGGCGACATTGCTGTGCTTCGACGAGTTCACCGTCACCGACATCGCCGACGCGATGATCCTGGGTCGCCTGTTCAACCACCTGTTCCGGCGGGGCGTCACGATCGTCGCAACCTCGAACGTCGAGCCGGACAGGCTTTACGAGGGCGGGCTGAACCGGGCGCTGTTCCTGCCGTTCGTCGCGACCCTGAAGGAGCGCGTGGACGTCGTCCGGCTCGACGCCCGTACCGACTTCCGACTGGAGAAGCTCGGCGGCGCGGCCGTCTATCACGTTCCCGCCGACGCCAAGGCGCGCGCCGCCCTCGACGCCGCCTTCAAGGGACTGACCGGAAAGGTCCGGGGCCTTCCGGCGACGGTCACGGTTCACGGCCGGGCCGTGGAGGTCCCCGAGCAGGCGACCGGCGTGGCCCGGTTCGGTTTCGACGATCTCTGCCGCAAGCCGCTCGGCGCCTCCGACTACATGGCGCTCGCCCGCGCCTACCACACGGTCATTCTGGACGGGATCCCGGTCATGGCTGAGGCGGACCGGAACGAGGCCAAGCGCTTCATCACGCTGGTCGACACGCTCTACGACCGGCACGTGAAGCTCGTGGCCTCCGCGGACGCCGACGCGCAGGAGCTCTACACCGCCGAGAGCGGCCGCGAGGCCTTCGAATTCGACCGGACCGTCTCGCGCCTCATGGAGATGCGGTCACGGGAATACCTCGCCCAGCCGCACGGCCGGCCCGATTCCGAGGCGTCGGGTGCCAGCACCGGGCTGGTGGAGACGTGAGCGCCCCGTCTCGCGTCGGATCGATCTTCTCCTTGCGTCGGCGGAACTGGCGCAGCGCCGGCCCGCTCAGCTGGCTCCTGGGCTCCCCGGCGGCCTTCGTCCTGCTGGTCGTCGCCCTGGGCAGCGGCACGGCGAACTACCTCACCGGCGAGGCCGACCGGACCGCGACGGCCCACGCGAACGACACCGTCGCCGGGATCGAGCGCCTGATCTCCGAGGTGAAGGACCTGGAGACGAGCGAGCGGGGCTTCGTCCTGGTCGGCAGCGAGGATTACCTCACCCCCTACACGAGCGCCCTCACCAAGATCGAGACGGAACTCGCCGGCCTCGGCTCGGCCGCGCAGGATCCGGTCCGCGCCGGCGGCCCCTCGCTCGCCGGACTGATCGCGCAGAAGCGGGACTTCGCGGCCCGGGTCGTGGCGGCGCGGCGCAATCAGGGGTTCGAGCCGGCCATCGAGCTGGTCCGCACCGGCGAAGGCAAGCAGCTGATGGACGCGATCCGCGCCGAGGCGGCGGCCCGTCAGGCCGCGACCCTGGAGCGTCTCGCCACCCTCCAGGCGATCGAGGGCTGGCGCGGGCTCCTGCTGTTCCTGCTCTCGGGGGCGGCGGCGCTGGGCGCGATCGTGCTGCTCGCGCGCCTCGCTCTGGTGCGCCGGCAGGAATCCTTGCGCATGTCGCGCCTGCTCGACGGCGTGCTCGCCAACGCGCCCGTGGGCCTCGGCTTCCTCGACCGCGACCTCAAGATCCGGCACATGAACCGGGCGCTCGCCACGATGAGCGAACGCGGCTTCGGGGCCGATCTCGGCGCGCCGATCTGGGCCATGCTTCCGACCCTCCGGGAAGAACTCGCCCTGAAGCTCGCCGCGGCCCTGAAGGACGGCCTGGTCTCGCCGAACGTCCCGGTGGCCGTGCCGGCTCCCTCCGCTCCCGGCGGTGTCCGCCACTTCTCGATGAGCTTCTACCCGCTCCGGGGCGTGGAGAGCGCCGCGACCGATGAGAACGTGGAGGGCGTCGGCCTCGTCGTGGTCGACGAGACCATCCGCCATTTGGCCGAGGCCCGTCTGCGCCGCAGCGAGGAGCGGTTCCGTTCGCTGATCGAGGCCAGCGCGGCCATCGTCTGGACCGCCAACCCGGAGGGCAGCCTGCACCGACGCCAGGTGGCCTGGAGCCGCTTCACCGGTCAGGACGAGGCCGCCTATGCAGGGCTCGGCTTCCTGGATGCGGTCCATCCCGAGGATCGCCCGCACACCCGGGCCGCGTGGTCCCGCGCCCTGAGCAGCCTGGAGCCCTACGCGACGGAGCACCGGATCCGCGCGGCCTCCGGGGCATACCGGCACATGAGCGTGCGCGCCGTTCCGATCCTCGAATCCGACGGCACCCTGCGCGAATGGGTCGGGACCCATACGGACATCACCGAACGCAAGGAGGCCGAGGCCGCCATCGAGGCGGCCCGCGCCGCCGCAGAGGCCGCCAACGCCGCCAAGAGCCAGTTCCTGGCCAATATGAGCCACGAGTTGCGCACCCCGCTCTCGGCGGTGATCGGCTATTCCGAGATGGTGCAGGAGGAGCTGGAGGATATCGGCGAGGCCGACTTGGTCGCCGACATGAAGAAGATCGAGACCAACGCCCGGCACCTCCTCGGCCTGATCAACGACGTGCTCGACATCTCCAAGATCGAGGCCGACCGGGTCGAGGTCTACGCCGAGGATTTCGACGTCGCCACCGTGGTCCAGGAGGTCGCCGTCACGGTCGAGGGTCTGATCGCCAAGAAGGGCAACACCCTGGCGCTGGCGCTGGAGGCGGATCTGGGCAGCGCCCACACCGACGTCACCAAGCTGCGCCAGTGCCTGATCAATCTCTTGAGCAACGCCGCGAAGTTCACCGAGAACGGCCGGATCACCCTGTCGGTCGCCCGGGCCGACACGACGATGCGCTTCTCCGTGACCGATACCGGGATCGGGATGACACCGGAGCAGGTGGGGCGGCTGTTCGAGCGCTTCACCCAGGCCGACGCCTCGACGACGCGCCGCTTCGGCGGGACCGGGCTCGGCCTCGCGATCACCCGTGCCTTCGCCGAGATGCTGGGCGGCGCGATCGCCGTGGAGAGCCGGCAAGGGGAGGGCACCACCTTCACGCTGACCCTGCCGGTCCGATTCGAGACCGGTGCGGCGGAGGAAGCGGATGCGGACAGCGCCGCCGGTCCCGGCGAACGCGGAACCATCTTGGTGATCGACGACGACGCCGCGACCCGGGATCTGCTCGCCCGCTTCCTGGAGCGCGAGGGCTTCTCGGTAACGGTCGCCGAGGACGGGCGGCGGGGGCTCGATCTCGCCCGCAGCCTGCACCCGCGGGCGGTGCTCCTCGATGTGACCATGCCGCAGATGGACGGCTGGGCAGTGCTGCGGGCCATGCGCGCCGATCCCGAGATCGGCGCGACACCGATCGTGATGGTGACGGTCCTGGACGAGCAGAACCTCGCCTTCTCGCTCGGCGCCACCGACTACCTGCAGAAGCCGATCGACTGGGGAAGTCTGCGCCAGATCGTCGACCGCTTCCGACCTACGGCCGGTAGCGGGCCGATCCTCGTCGTCGAGGACGAGGCGGACGTTCGGGGCCATGTCTGCGCCTATCTCGAGCGCGAAGGTTTTCCGGTGCGCGAGGCCGAGAACGGCCTGCGCGCCCTCGCGACCCTCGAATCGGAACGGCCGTGCCTGATCCTGCTGGATCTGATGATGCCCGAGATGGACGGCTTCGCCTTCCTGCGGGCGCTCCGGGCGCGCCCGGACAGCCGCGACGTGCCGGTGGTCGTGCTCACCGCCAAGGACATCACGGCCGAGGATCGGCGCCGACTGGCCGGTCAGGCCGACCGGGTGCTCGCCAAGGGATCGACCGGTCTCGGCGAACTTGCCCGGGAATTGCGGGCCCTGGTCCCGACGATGGACGGCGCGGACTGACCGGGAACCCGCAACACGAGCCGGGCGAGCCGACCCGGCAGCGCCCGACGGGACCGTGCGATCACCCCCG
Organism: Methylobacterium sp. 092160098-2; assembly: GCF_028920805.1. Lineage (NCBI taxonomy): Bacteria > Pseudomonadati > Pseudomonadota > Alphaproteobacteria > Hyphomicrobiales > Methylobacteriaceae > Methylobacterium > Methylobacterium sp. 092160098-2. The sequence continues at coordinate 4,020,723 of NZ_JAQPZJ010000001.1, forward strand.
TCGCGCGGACCCGCGATGCGGGTTCACCCCCCGCGGAACGCCAGCATCAGCGCCCCGGCGGCAATCGCCCAGAGAGCCAGCGTCGACCAGATCGCCCGATAGCGTTCGTTGCGGGCGAAGCGCTCCAGGCGGCGGGCATCGCCCGTTCCGGCCTCGTCGAGGCGCACCAGCACGCGCTTCAACCGCATGGCGAGATCCGGAATATCGCCGACCACGTCGGAGACCACACGCAGGGCCTCCAGGCCGCTCTCCGCCCGGCCGACCGGGCCCATGTTGCGGGCGATCCAGGCGCGCACGACCGGCTCGGCCGTGGTCCACATGTCGAGCCGCGGGTCGAGGGAGCGGGCGACGCCCTCCACCACCACCATGGTCTTCTGGAGCATCACCAGCTCGGTGCGGGTGCTCATGTCGAACAGGGCCGTGACGTCGAACAGCAGGGTCAGGACCTTGGCCATCGAGATCTCGTCGGCCCGGCGCTGGTGGATCGGCTCGCCGATCGCCCGGATCGCCTGCGCGAAATCCTCCACGGAATGGTGGGCCGGCACGTAGCCCGCCTCGAAATGGACCTTCGCCACCCGGCGATAGTCGCGCAGGATGAAGCCGAGCAGGATCTCGGCGAGGAACCGGCGCTCGTTCGGGCCCAGGCGGCCCATGATGCCGAAATCCACCGCCACCAGGCGGCCCTCGGCGTCCACCAGCAGGTTCCCCTGGTGCATGTCGGCGTGGAAGAAGCCGTCGCGGATCGCGTGCCGCAGGAAGCTCTGGATGACGGTCCGCCCGATGGTCTGCGGGTCGTGCCCCTGGGCGGCGATCTCCGCCGCGCTGTGCAGGCGGGTGCCCTCGATCCACTCGGCCGACAGCACCTCGCGGGCGGTCAGCTCCCATTCGGGCTTCGGCACGCGGAAGTCGAGATCGTCCTTGGTGTTCTCGGCGAGTTCGGAGGCGGCGGCCGCCTCCAGGCGGAAATCCATCTCCATCAGCACCGAGCGGGCGAGGATCTCCACGACTTCGCGGGGACGCAGCCGCTCCGCCTGCGGGGACAGGGCGTGCACCACCCGGGCCATGAAGCGCATGACCTCGAGGTCGCGCATGAAGCGCTCGCGGACGCCCGGCCGCATCACCTTCACGGCCAGCGCGCGCTGCGTGCCGTCCGCATCCTGGACGATCGCCTTGTGGACCTGCGCGATGGAGGCGGCGGCGATCGGTTCGCTGAACGACACGAAGAGCTGACTGACCGGCTTGCCGAGCGCCGTCTCGACGGTGCGGAGCGCGACCTCCTGCGGGAAGGGCGGCACCCGGTCCTGCAGCTTCTCCAGGTCGAAGGCCGCCCGCATGCCGACGATGTCGGGCCGGGTCGCCAGGAACTGCCCGAACTTGACGTAGGACGGGCCGAGGCGGGTCATGGCCGCCGAGAGCCGAGCGGCGCCGTCGTCGAGACCCGGCCGCTCGAGGGAGCGGCCGAGCCGCAGGGCGAGCCGCAGATGCGGCGGCAGCTCCGCGGGATCGGCGAAGGCGAGGGCGCCCTCGCGGGCCAGCACGAAGCCGACCCGCGCGCCGCGGAACAGGTTGATGGCGGCGCTGATCACCGGTGCTGGCTCCCGTCGCGCACGGCGGCGGTCAAGAGACCTTCCAGCCCGAATGGATCGCCACGATCCCGCCCGTGAGCGGCCGGTCGGTGACGTGCCGGAAGCCGGCACGCTCGATCATGCCCGCGAAGGCGCCGCGCGTCGGAAACTTCCGGATCGATTCCACGAGGTAGCGATAGGATTCCGCGTCCCCGGCGACCCGGGCGCCGATGCGCGGGATCACGTTGAAGGAATAGGCGTCGTAGATCCGGTCGAGCAGCGGGATGTCGACGGCGGAGAATTCCAGGCAGAGGAAGCGCCCGCCGGGCTTCAGCACCCGCCGCGCCTCGGCGAGCGCCGTCTCGATCCGCGGCACGTTCCGGATGCCGAAGGCGATCGTGTAGGCGTCGAAGGTCGCGTCCGGCAGGGGCAGCGCCTCGGCGTTCCCGGTCACGAACGCGATCCGGTCGCCGGTCTCGTCGAGCTTGCGCTCCCGGGCCCGCTCCGCGCCGACGCGCAGCATCGACTCGTTGATGTCGAGAACCGTGACCCGGGTGCGAGGGCCGCCCGCGGCCAGGACCCGGAAGGCCACGTCGCCGGTGCCGCCGGCGACATCGAGATGCGCGAAGGCCCGGTTCTGGGAGGGCCGCAGCATCGAGACGAGCTGCGCCTTCCAGGCCCGGTGCAGGCCCGCCGACATCAGGTCGTTCATGATGTCGTAGCGGCGGGCGACCGAGTGGAAGACGCTGTCGACGCGCCCCTGCTTCTCGTCGAGCGCCACGCGCTCGAAGCCGAAATCCGCGCTCGCGCGCTCAGACGCCCCGTTTCCGGCCTTCATGACGCTCCCATTCCTCGATGGGCGCGTCATAGCGAAGGTCGGGCCCGGCCGCCATGCGTCGAAACACGCGGCTGGGGACCGACCCCGATGCTGAGACGCGCCGAAGTCCTGTCTCAGCCGACGCGTGCGCGGAGCGCGTCCGCCACCGCCGCCGCCATGGCCCGGGTGCCTATCGGGTTCGTGCCCTCGCCGGCGATGTCGGCCGTGCGCGCACCGCCCGACAGGGCGTCGGTGATGGCGCCGTCGAGGGCGTCGGCGGCGTCGCCGAGGCCGAAGGAATAGCGCAGGCACATGGCGAGCGAGCCGATCATGGCGATCGGGTTCGCCTTGTCCTGGCCGGCGATGTCCGGGGCCGAGCCGTGGACCGGCTCGTACAGCGCGCGCCGCAGGCCGCCCGCATCGACCGCACCGAGCGAGGCGGAGGGCAGCATGCCCAGGGAACCGGTGAGCATGGCGGCGATGTCGGAAAGCACGTCGCCGAACAGGTTGTCGGTCACCAGCACGTCGAACTGCTTCGGCCGGCGCACCAGCTGCATGGCGCAGTTGTCGGCCAGGATGTGCTCCAGCTGGAGGTCGGCATAGTGCTCCGCATGGACCTTGGTGACGACCTCCTTCCAGAGGACGCCGGACTTCATCACGTTGTGCTTCTCGGCGGAGGCGACCCGTCCCGAGCGCTTGCCCGCGAGGTCGAAGGCCACATGGGCGATCCGCTCGATCTCGGCCGTAGTGTAGACCTGGGTATCCACCGCCCGCTTGGAGCCGTCCTCCAGAACGGTGATCTCCTTCGGCTCGCCGAAATAGACGCCGCCGGTGAGCTCCCGGACGATCATGATGTCGAGGCCCTCGACCAGTTCCCTCTTCAGGGCCGAGGCTTCGGCCAGGGCCGGGTAGCAGATCGCCGGACGGAGGTTGGCGAAGAGGTCGAGTTCCTTGCGCAGGCGCAGCAGGCCGGCCTCCGGGCGGTTCTCGTAGGCGACGCCGGCCCATTTCGGCCCACCGACCGCGCCGAGCAGGATCGCGTCCGCATCCTTGGCGCGCTGCAGGGTCGCGTCGGCGAGCGGGCTGCCATGGGCATCCAGCGCGCAGCCGCCGACGAGGTCGGTCTCGGTCTCGAAGGTCGCGAGACCGGTCTCCTTGAGCGCCTCGAGCACGACCTGCATGCCGGCCGCCACCTCCGGACCGATCCCGTCGCCGGGGAGGAGCAGGAGCTTGTAGCTGGCCATGACGGTCTCGCGGGTTGGTCTCGACGTGCCGGCGGGCTTTATCGAGGCTGGCCCGTCATTGGCAAGGCGCCGGCCCGATCGTCGATGCGCGTCCGTCCTCTCAGAGGAGCGCGACCTTGCCGGTGGCGATGTCGTAGAAGCCGCCCACGACCTTCACCCGCTGGGCGGCGACGGCCTCCGCGATGATCGGCCCGGACTGCTCCAGCCGTCCGACGGTGTGCCGGACGTTCTGGGCGATGGCCTCGGCGAGGGGATCCTGCGCCCGGGCCTTCGCGGCCAGATCGACCGCGGGCCGAATCGCGTCGACCAGCACCGGGAGATGGCCGGGAAGCACCGCCTTGGTCCGCATGACGTCGATCGTCGCCTTCACGGCCCCGCATTCGGAGTGGCCGAGGACCAGGATCAACGGGGCGCCCAGGACGGACACGCCGTATTCGAGGCTGGCGAGGCCGTCGGTGTTGACGAAGTTGCCGGCGACGCGGACGACGAACAGGTCGCCCGGTCCCTGGTCGAAGATGAAGTCCGGGGCGACCCGGGCATCGGCGCAGCCGACGATGCAGGCGATCGGATGCTGAGCCGCGGCCCGCGCCGCGCGACCGGCCGAAAAATCCCTGTTGGCGGGCGCGTTGGCCGCGTAGCGGCCGTTGCCGTCGAGCAGCCGAGCCAGAGCCTCCTCGGGCGTGATGGCCTTCGACCGAGCCCCGTCGGAGGCCGCTTCGGCGCGAAACGGCGGTGCGGACGCGCCGGCCAGGGTGCCGACGGCGACGGCCGTCAACAGGCCGCGCCGTGAGAGTCGCCGTGAGAGGGAGGGTCGATGCAGATCGCACACGCTTGGCGGTCCCCTTCGTCGTCCTTGCCGGCCGAGCCCGGCGAGCCGCTCGTCCCGGCAGCAGCGGGCCGAGCAATCCGGATCGTATCCCCTGCGGATCTTCACCGCCGAGTCCAAACTTTGCAGGAAATACTGGACCGAAGGGGCTGCGCCGGGCATCCCGAAGGCATGGATCCGGCTGCTGCGAGGCGCGGATGTTGGACGATCATTTTCGGGACCGGATCGCTCTGCTTCGGTCCGAGCGCGATTTCCGTCGGGCGGTCGCCGGTTACTGCCTGGGGATGATCGAGCCGTCGCAGATTGTTTGGCCGAGTCACAAGCTGCTCAATCAGATCGGGCGCTACGTGGTCTCGTTCATGCTGATCCACAACGACTACGCGTGGCGCCACCATGGCGGACCCCGTCCGACCCTGACGGCGCTCCAGGCGATGGTCGGACTGAGCCACCGGCAGACGGCCGGTTTCGTGTCGACCCTGAAGGCCGGGCGGTTCGTCACGGCTGTGGCGGATCCGGATGATGCACGCGTGAAATGCCTGCAGGCTTCGCCGGCGCTGGTGACCGAGATCGGCCGGTCCGGGCGCCTGTTCGTCGTCGCCATGGACGCCGTCGCGGGTCGCGATCCGGGCCGCGCGGCAGGACTCGACGGGCCCGGCCGGCTCGGGGAACTCGTCCGCCGGTCGGCAGCCCATGTGCTGCGGCACGGGACGCTCATCGCGCCGTTCCCCCGGGTGCTGCATTTCGCCGGCCGGGATTGCGGCTACCCGCTGCTCGCCGCCCTCGTCGGCGCCCACTACGCCGCCACGATTCCCGGGGCGCCGCCGGCCGCGCCGCTCAGCCTGCGCGGCCTCGCCGAGCGGCTGGACGTGTCCCGGGCGCATGTCGGCAACCTGCTCGCCGAGGCGGAGGCGGCCGGATGGATCCGGATCGCCGACAGCCGCCTGAGCTTTTTCGATCCGACAGTGCTGGCGGAATTCGAGGACTGGGCCGCCGGACAGATGCTGTTCTACGACGATCTGGCGGCGGCGGTTCTCGCGGATCCGCCGGCCGTACGGGTTCCGGACTGTGCCTGCACCTCCTGATCCACCGGGTGCGCGGCGCTCGCTTGTGTTCCGGCCGTTCCGGGGATACCTACGGGCTGCACCGCGCCGTGAGACCATCCGGCGTGGGTCGCCGACAGGAGAGACGAGCCTTGGCCAGAGCCGGCTCAGCGCCCGAGATCGCCCGCGTCGCCATGACGGCGCCGCGGTCGCGCGCGCGCCGCGCCGGGCTTGCTCTTCCGCTTCTGCTTACCCGCCCCTGAGGGCCGTCCGGGCGCGCGCCTGGGCCTTCAGGGGAGTTCTTCCATTCGCGAATCCGCCCGCGAGGGCACCACGCCGCGCCGCGCCATCTCGAGCCGGGCGGCCCGCGACAGGGTAATGCCATGACCACGACGAACACCACCTCCGCCCGCGACCGCATCGTGATCTTCGACACCACGCTGCGCGACGGCGAGCAATGCCCCGGCGCCACCATGACCTTCGACGAGAAGCTCGCGGTGGCCGAGCTGCTCGATACGATGGGCGTCGACATCATCGAGGCCGGCTTTCCCATCGCGTCGAACGGCGATTTCGAGGCCGTGTCGGAGATCGCCCGGCGGACCAAGCGCGCCACCATCGCGGGGCTCGCCCGCGCGATTCCCGCCGACATCGCCCGGGCCGGCGAGGCGGTGCGCCATGCCCAGCGGGCGCGGATCCACACCTTCGTGTCGACCTCGCCGATCCACCTCGCGCACCAGATGCGCAAGAGCCAGGACGAGGTCGTCGAGATCATCCTGAAGACCGTGGCCCAGGCCCGCGACCTCGTGGAGGACGTGGAATGGTCGGCCATGGACGCGACGCGCACGCCCCTCGACTATCTGTGCCGCTGCGTCGAGGCGGCGATCACGGCCGGCGCCACGACGATCAATCTCCCCGACACGGTGGGCTACGCCACGCCCTCCGAGTACCGCGACATGTTCGCGAATGTGCGTGAGCGCGTGCCGAACGCCGACAAGGCGGTGTTCTCGGTCCATTGCCACAACGACCTGGGTCTCGCGATCGCCAACTCCCTGGCGGGCATCGAGGGGGGCGCCCGGCAGGTCGAATGCACGATCAACGGCATCGGGGAGCGGGCCGGCAACGCGGCGCTGGAAGAGATCGTGATGGCCCTGCGCACCCGCGCGGACGTGCTGCCCTACGAGACGGGGGTCGAATCGACCATGCTGACCCGCGCCTCGAAGCTCGTGAGCCACGCCACGAACTTCCCGGTGCAGTTCAACAAGGCGATCGTCGGCCGCAACGCCTTCGCCCACGAGAGCGGCATCCACCAGGACGGCATGCTCAAGAACGCCGAGACCTACGAGATCATGACGCCGGCCTCGGTGGGGCTGACCAAGACCTCCCTGGTGATGGGCAAGCACTCGGGCCGGGCGGCGTTCCGCTCCAAGCTGGAGGATCTCGGCCTGCACCTGTCGGACAACCAGTTCCAGGACGCCTTCGACCGGTTCAAGGCTTTGGCCGACCGCAAGAAGAACGTCTACGACGAGGATATCGAGGCGCTGGTCGACGAGAACCTCGCCACGGCCCACGACCGCATCCGGCTGGTCTCCCTGTCGGTGATCGCCGGCACCCGCGGGCCGCAGCGCGCGACCTTGCGCATCGCCGACGAGGCCGGCACGCGGATCGAGGAGGCGGACGGCAACGGGCCGGTGGATGCGGTCTTCAACGCGATCTCGGCGCTGGTCCCGCATCAGGCGCAGCTGGAACTCTATCAGGTCCATGCCGTGACAGGCGGCACGGATGCCCAGGCCGAGGTCTCGGTGCGCCTGCGGGACGGCGAGCGCAGCGTCACGGCCCGCGGTGCCGATCCCGACACGCTGGTCGCGTCCGCGAAGGCGTATCTCTCGGCGCTGAACAAGCTCTCGGCCCATTCGGTGCGCGTGCATGCACAGCATGCGGCGGCGGAATGAGAAAAAGCTGCGGCGGGGGGTGGACACCCCCCGGCCGCGTTGGTATCAGCCCGTCACCCCGGACGGACTTGGTGGCCACCGGGCGGTCGCAGACGCGATCGGGCGCATAGCTCAGTTGGTAGAGCAGCTGACTCTTAATCAGCGGGTCCTAGGTTCGAACCCTAGTGCGCCCACCAAGACTTAGCCCACTTCCTGCTTACCGGTAATTCAGTCTGGTAGGCACATGGTAAGCGGGGCGAGTCGTTTAGCTTTCCTTCATCGACGCCCTCAGAACTGATCGCGCTGGTTTGCGGCCGTCACTGGCAGCTCATCGTGACGGTCTGGGTGATCCGCAGAAAGCCCCGCACGGTGATGCCGGCGGGGCTTATTGGCCTGTAAGAAACGGTCGAACCGACACACGCTGCAGGCCAGCAGGACACAAGACACGAAAAAACCGCCGCGGCCGGAGCCGGGCGATTCAAGGTGGGTCGTGCTGAGGATGAGAGGCCCATCTACGCGCGGCCGGCCGGGGCGGTTCCGGTCAGACCCGGGGTTCGCGGTCGAGCCGGGGGGCTGAGACGCCAGCGCAGAGCCATCGGGCCAGGGCAGGCGGTGGGCCAGTAGACCTGAGCGCCGCTTTCTGCGTAAGGTGTCCGCGAGGTTGATGACCGGTTCATAATAACGTTTCAGGACCCGGGGGCGGTACCCGGCGCCTCCACCAGAAGCATCCTGCCCCGGATACCGCACGGGGGTGAGGGCGAGCGTCCGGCGTTGCGGACAGCGCGCTGCCAGGGTGCTTCTGCTGGGGGCGAAACAGGTTCGACTGGACGGTAAAGGGATCGCGAGTTCTGCCCTGCCTCGGTAGGGTAAGATGCGGCTTTCGGTAAGGACTCGACCGGTTCGGCGCGGGTAACCCTCGTTCCGAGCACCTGACCAAAACTCTAAATGCCAACGACAACGTCGGCATGGAGATGCGCCTCGCGGCGTAATCTTCCGGGGCGTGGGCACGCCTAGCAACAGAACCCGAGGCTTCGGCCTCGGGGCCCGCTAATTCTCTTCCAGAAATGACGATCGGCTCTCCGGCTAAAGCCAGGGCAGCCTGGGGCATTGACGGCCGAAAGTCGGCCAGGCGGCGGTCGCGGCTGATCCGCGGCCCATCCGCTGACAAAGAAGCCGATGCCGACCCCGTAAGGGGGCCGCCGGGATGTATCCAGAGCATCAGCCCAGAGGCTCTGCGGCCGGACGCCGGCGTGGAGCGCGCCGCAGGTCCGCCGCCTCCGGACCGGGCCGACCCTCTCGATCAGCCCGGTCCGACGCCAGCCGATCAGGTCAGCTGGCGACGCCCCCTAACCGAACCCAGGCACCATGGTTGCAAGCCATGTTGCGGATCGGCTCATCGCCAACGAGATCGGATGCTCTCCCGCCCCTGAACGGAGCGGGGAGGAGGCCGAGCCGCCGAGGCTTCGCCGTCAGGTCAGCGCCTGGGGGTGCGGTGACGGCGTCCCAACATAGCCCTGAGGCCTCAGGGGGCAGCCGGTATGCGCGCGGCGGTGCTGTAGCTTCAAACGACCGGTACCGGTGTAGCTCCCGGCGACGATCACTTGGCCATGGCAGGCCGGGCATCGCTTCGGGGTCATCGTGTACAATCCGCGTGCCTCCGCGAGGCTAACCGGCGTCCACGCCTCGCCCACCTTCACCTCGCAGATCTGCTGGTCAGCAGCGGGGATTGCACCCACCGCTATCGACCGAGCGATGGGCCGCCGGATGTCCCCCCGGTGCCGGGCGGCCCGCTGGTGGGCGTACCGCCGATGTTCACATCTGGCGTCGTGCCCGGCACCGAGGAGTTGCTGGGATTGGCTTCGTTCCCCCGTGTGATCGGGCTGGGGCCCAGATCCCGGGTGCCGGGGGGGACGCCGCCGACCGCCGCGGGTGGGGCGACACCGGTGTTCCCGGCGCCTCCTGTGACCACCTGGGCAACGGCAGGGCCGGCCAGAACGATGCTCAGGACGCCGGCGAAGGCCATGGTGGTGCGGGTCATACAAGTGTCCGTGCTGCGTGCTGCGGTACAGGAACGGCCCAGATGTCCCGAAGTTCGAGGGGACCGTGCGCTGGGCCCGGAGGCAGCCCGATCAGGGGCGCCGTCCGGGTCCCGCGGATCCGGATGTGGTCCGGACCCGGGCTGATCTGCCGGCCGATGCGGCCGGTGTCCATCGCGTGGCGAACCGCCGCGATCCACCGCCGGATGCCTTCGCGTGACATCATCTCTCTCCGGAGGGCGGAGAGAGGCTGCATCGCAGGGCGTATCCGTGCGGACCGCCAACGCGGCGGCGTCAGGCCGAGGGGCACCAGCGCGATCCACGCCCATACGCGGAAATCGAGACGAAGCCCCGGCCCAACGGGTGGGTGCAATCGCAGATCCGGATCCCTATTCCGCCGCCGAGGCCATGGCATCGGCACCATCGTCGGCGCCGAAGCGCGCGATGCTGCTCTCGAGCCGCAGCGCCGCGTTGATCAGGGCCATGTGGGAGAAGCCCTGCGGCATGTTCCCGCGCTGCGCACCTGTGGCCGGATCGATCTCCTCCGCGAGCAGCCCGACATCGTTGGCCCGGGCGATCAGCCGCTCGAAAGCGGCCTTGGCCTCGGCCGCCCGTCCGCCGAGAGCGAGACAGCCGACCCGCCAGAAGGCGCAGGCCGTGAAGGTGCCTTCGTCCCCCTCCAGGCCGTCCTCCATGCGGTAGCGATAGATCAGGTCGCCGACACCGAGTTCCCGCTCGACCGCCGCGAGGGTCGCCCGCATGCGCGGCTCCGTCGGATCGAGGGCGCCGAACAGGGCCGCGCGCAACACCGCGGCATCGAGATGATGCGAGCCGTAGGCGCCGACATAGGCCTGCTTCTCCGCGTTCCAGCCCTGTTCGAGATACTCCGCCCGGATCTCGGCAGCGATTCGCTCCCATTCGGCAATCGTCTCCGCGGCCACGCCCGCGATGTTGCGGGCGATCCGGGCGGCGTCCCTCAGGGCCACCCAGATCATCGCCTTGGTGTGGACCTGCTGTCGCGGCCCGGTGCGCAGCTCCCAGATGCCGTGATCCGCATCGTGGCGGTGACGGATGGCGCGGGCGGTGAGGTTGTGCAGCACCTCCGGCAGGCGGTCGTTGACCTTCTCGGGCGGGTCGTAGTCCACCGCCTCAAGGAAGATGCACAACGCCCGGAGCAGCTCGCCGTAGATGTCGTGCTGATCCTGAGCCTCGGCGACGTTGCCGATCACCACCGGCCGCACGCCGTTCCAGCCCGCGAGATGGCTCAGCTCTTCCTCCGGCGGCATGCCGTCGGCGATACCGTACATCAGCCGGGTCTCCCGCCCGTAGGTGCCGTCGCGCTCGCGCAGGAAGCGCAGGAATTCGGACGCCTCGCGGACGTAGCCCAGCATCACGAAGGCGGTGACCGTGAAGGCGGCGTCCCGCATCCAGGTGAACCGGTAGTCGTAGTTGCGGTTGCCCGGCACCGCCTCGGGCAGACCGGCGGTGGCCGCTGCAACGATCCCACCCGAGGGCGAGTAGGTCAGCAGCTTCAGGCACAGGGCGGACCGCATCACCGCCTCCCGGTAGGCGCCGCGATAGGTGCTGCGGGCGCACCAGCGTCGCCAGTAATCGGCGGTGGTCTCCAGACGGCGTCGGGCGCCGGCGTAATCCTCGATGCAGGCCTCGTCCTGATCCTCGCCATGGGTCAGGACCAGATAGGCGGTCTCTCCGGCCGACAGGCTGAACCGCACTTCGGCGGCATCCCCGTCGAGGGTGGGACAGGGCTGCGCGTTGACGCGCAGACGCCAGTCTCCGGCCTCGAACAGGACGGACCCGCCCGCCATCAGGGGCGTGCAGGGGCGTCGCGCATAATCGAAGGTCGGCCGCACTCGGAACGCGCCCGTCACCCGGCCCTGCTCGCAGGTGAGTAGCCGGATCAGCCGGCTCTCGCTCTCGCCGTCCGGGCCCTCGTCGGGCTCCGGGCTCGGCGGGTTGACCGGCATCAGGTCGACGAGGCGCGCCCGGCCGGTCGCCGTCGTGAAGGTCGTCTCCAGGATATTGGTGTCGGGCAGGTAGCGGCGCGCGGCCTCGGTCGGCCCGTCGAAGGCGACGCTGCACGAGCCACCCGTGTCGTCGTCGAGGAGCTTCACGAACAGGGCCGGCGAATCGTGACGTGGCCAGCACAGCCAGTCGATCGATCCGTCGCGGGCGATCAGCGCGCAGGAATGGGTGTCACCGATGAGGGCGTAATCGCTGATGGGCTTCGACACAGGGCTTCCGGCTGGCGGCACCCGGTCCGCCGGGCAGTACAGAGCCCTGAGGTAGCCGGAGTACGCCGGGCGGGGAGTCCCGCTCGACGATTCGCCGCACGAGCGATCAGGCCGCCGGCCGGGGCAGCATCCGGTCGCTGATGATCCGGCGCTGGATCTCGCTCGTGCCCTCGAAGATCGTGGTCAGCCGCGCGTCGCGCCAGTAGCGCTCGACCCGACGCTCGGTGGTGTAGCCGTTGCCGCCATGCAGCTGCATCGCCTGGTTGGTGACCCGCACCGCCATCTCGGTGGCCAGGAGCTTCACCATCGCCGATTCGCTCTCGGCGGCCTCGCCCTGGTCGAGGAGGTGGGCGACCTGATGCCAGAAGGCCCGCGCCTGCGCGACCTCGGCCGCCATGTCGGCAAGGGCGAAGCGCAGCGCCTGGAAATCGCCGATCGGGTGGCCGAACTGGACCCGCTCCTGAAGATAGCTCTGGCAATCCTCGACCGCCGCCCGCGCGACGCCGACGGCCCGGGCCGCCGTGTGGACCCGGGCGATGTTGAGGCCGCGCTGCACCGCGGCGAAGCCGCCGGAATCCGCGTCCGCTCCGTGGTCGCCGTAGAGTCCGGTGAGCCGGTCGCTCTCGGGCACGCACACGTCCTCGAGGGTCAGTTCGAAGGTCTGGAAGCCGTGGTAGCCGATCTTGTCGATCACTCGACCGGTCACGCCGGGCGGGAAGCTGTCGCGTTCCTTGAGCACCAGAAACGGCTCCAGGCCGGCGGAGCGCGATTCCCCGGGCTCCGGATCGCGGGTGCGCGCGAGGACCTCGATGAAATCGGCGCCCTTTGCGAAGCCGGCCCAGCGCTTGGTGCCGGTGAGCCGCCAGAGGTCGCCGTCCCGCACCGCCCGGGTCTGCACGCCGGCGAGGTCGGAGCCGGCGTTGGGCTCCGACAGGGAGATCGAGCCGATCCATTGTCCCCGGGCCGAGCGGCGAAGCAGCTCCGCCCGGCGCTCCGCGTCGAGGGTCTGGGTGCCCAGCCCCTGGCCGCGCGCCAGGATGCTGCCCACCGAGAGCCACGCCCGTGCCAGTTCCTCCGAGACGAGGCAGTACTCGAACACGCCGAGGCCCAGGCCGCCGTGCTCCGCGGGGATCGTGATGCCGAACCAGCCCTTCTCGGCCATGGCGTCGATGAGCGTACGCGGCATCTCGGCCTTCTGCCGGTCGAGCGTGTCGGCCATCGGCAGCACCTTGTCGCGCGCGAAGGCGCGGGCCTCGGCCTGAAGCGCCGCCCGGGCCTCGGTCCGCCAGGGCGAGGCGAGTTCCGGCGGCTGCGGCGCGATCAGGTCCTTCCGATCCTCGGATCCGGTCATCGTTACCCCCGTATGGTTTGACGCCATGTGGCAACTCAGTTGAGGCCCGTGCGGGAAACACGCGCTTACAAATTGGTTCCGTCGCCCACCTTCGAATAATCGGCGGATCGGGCCATAATAGCCTGATGATGCAGGCCGAACCGCTGACCGATTCCTTCGCGATGAACGCACCCGCAACACCCCACATCCTCGTGGTCGAGGACGATCGAGAGATCTCGGCCCTGATCGCGCGCTACCTGCGCGGCAACGATTGCCGGGTCACGCTGGCGGGTGACGGGGCCGAGATGGACCGGGTCCTTGCGGAAGCGCGGATCGACCTGATCGTCCTCGACCTGATGCTTCCCGGCGAGGACGGACTGAGCCTGTGCAAGCGCCTGCGCGGCACGTCGCAGATCCCGATCCTGATCCTGACGGCGAAATCCGAGGAGGTGGACCGGATCCTCGGCCTGGAGCTCGGCGCCGACGATTACCTCGCCAAGCCGTTCAACCCGCGGGAGCTGCTCGCTCGCATCCGCGCGATCCTGCGGCGGGTCGCGGCCGAGGCCCCCGACGCGGACGAGCGGCGGCGGCTGCATTTCTCGGGCTGGACGCTCGACGTGTCCCTGCGCCAGGTTCTGTCCCCCGAGGGCGCCCGCATCTCGATCACCGGGGCGGAGTTCGATCTCCTGCACGCCCTCTGCCTCCGGCCCGGCCGGGTTCTGTCGCGGGACCAGCTCCTCGACCTCACGCAGGGCCGCTCCGCCGGCCCGTTCGAACGCAGCATCGACGTGCTGATCTCCCGGATCCGTCAGAAGATCGAGCGCGACACCCGCAATCCGGAATTCATCCGCACGATCCGGTCGGGCGGTTATCTGTTCACGCCGGAGGTCACGCGGTCATGAGCGGTCTGCGCCGTCTTCGCGCGCGGCTGCGTCCGAAGACCATCGCGGGCCAGATCGCGCTGCTCGTGGTCGCCGGCATCGCGGTCGCCCATGTGGTCGCCACCGCGGCATTCCTGATTCTGCACGAATCGCAGAACCCCGACACGCTGCCGGGTGTGGCCGCGAGCCGCCTCGGAGTGCTGGTGAGACTGCTGGACGCCGCCGATCCGGCGGCGCGGCCGGCTCTGCTCGCGAGCGGTCGCAGCCTGCCGCTGATCCATGTCGAGCCCTGGGACGGCACCGTATTGCCGGGGGCGACGTCGCCGCCCGACCTGCCGGTGATCCGGCGGCTGCGCAACGGCGCCGGCCGGCCGGTGACGATCACCGACCTCTCCGCGGCCGATCCGGACGGGGAGCGGTCGGACGCGCGGCTGCATATCGGCATCGTCACGCCGGCGGGCGCGCGGCTCCAGGCGACGCTGCCGAACGATCCCCTCCGGGGGCCCCGCCAGGGTGCGCTGATCTTCACCGTCGTCTTCCTGGCGCTGACCCTGGCGCTGCTCTGCGTCTGGGCCACCCGGGCCCTCACGGCGCCGCTGAAGCGGCTCGCCGGTGCCGCCGAGGCGTTCGGCGCCCGCGACGACCACGTGGCGCTGCCGGAGGCGGGCCCGCGCGAGGTGCTCGCCGTATCCCGGGCGCTGGATCGGATGCGGTCGCGGGTGCGCCGCCTGATCGACGACCGGACGCAGATGCTGGCGGCGATCAGCCATGACCTGCGCACGCCGATCACCCGGCTCCGCCTGCGCGCCGAGTTCATCGAGGACGAGCACGCCCGCGCCTCCACCCTGCGCGACCTCGACCAGATGAACGGCCTCGTCGAGGCGGCGCTCTCCTTCGTGCGCGACGGCCAGATCCGGGATGCGAACAGCCACAGCCTCGTGGACCTCGCATCGGTGGTCCAGACGGTCTGCGACGACTTCTCGGATTTCGGATCCCCGGTCAGCGTCAGCCGCAGCCGGCACGTCCTGGTCCAGGGAAGGCCCGAGGAACTCCAGCGGGCGGTGACCAACCTCGTGGACAACGCCGTGAAGTACGGCGGCCGCGCCGAAGTCCAGATGGAAGCGTCCGAGCGCGGCGTCCGGGTCTGCATCCTGGATTCGGGCCCCGGGATTCCCGAGGCGGAGCGGGAGGCCATGCTCCAGCCCTTCGTGCGCGGCGACCGGGCCCGCAATCTCAACGAGGCCAGCGGCTTCGGACTCGGCCTGTCGATCGTGCAGGCGATCGTCGAGGCCCATAACGGGCGCCTGCAGCTGGAAAATCGCCCCGGGGGCGGGCTCTGCGCCGCGATCGAACTGCCCCTGGCCGCACAGGCCTTCGCGGGGCGCGCGGCGCAGAAGCTCGTGCCGCGTTCGGCCGAGGCGGCCTGAGGCCGCCTCGGGTCTCGTCCGGTCTACGCGGCCCGCACGTTGCGCAGGAACTGCGCCACCTCGGCGCGGAGCTGCTCCGAGCGCGTCGCCAGGGCATCGGACGCCTGAGCAACCGAAGCCGCGGCCTGACCCGCATCGCCCGCGACCCGGGCGACCTCGGCGATCTCGACGGTCATCGTGCCGGTGCCGGCGGACGCCTGGCCCATGCTGCGGACGATGTCCTGCGTGGTGACGCCCTGCTGATCCACGGCGGCCGCGATGCTGGTCGACACGTGGTTCATCGCCTCGATCTGAGCCGTGACTCCCTGGATCGCACCGGCCGCATCGCCGGTGACGGTCTGGATCGCCGCGACCTGCCGGCTGATCTCCTCGGTGGCCCGGCTGGTCTGGGCGGCGAGTTCCTTGACCTCGGAGGCGACCACCGCGAAGCCGCGCCCGGCCTCGCCGGCCCGGGCCGCCTCGATCGTGGCGTTCAGGGCCAGCAGATTGGTCTGACCGGCAATCGTCGAGACCATCCCGACGACGTCGCCGATCCGCGTCGCTGCGGCGGCCAGCTCCGTCATGGTCTGCTCGGCCCGACGCGCCTCACCGACGGCCGTCGCCGACATCCCGGCCGCCTGCTCGACCTGGCGGCCGATCTCCTGCACGGTGGCGCCGAGTTCCTCGGCCGCGGCCGCAACGGTGTTGACGTTCTCGGAGGTCTGCTGGGCGGCACTGGCGACGCTGGTCGAGCGTTCGGACGTGCCCGCGACCGCACTCCGCATGGTACCCGAGGCTCCCTGAAGCTCCGTGACGGCCCCCGTCAGGCCCTCGACGATGGCCCCGACCGAGCGTTCGAAGCCGTCGGCGAGGTCTTTCAGCATGGCGCGGCGGCTCTGCTCCTCGCGCAGACGCGCGGCCTCGGTCGTCTGAAGCTGCTGGGCGGCATCCTCAAGCGACATGTCGCGGATGGTGACGACCGCGCGGGCGATGTCGCCGATCTCGTCCCGCCTCTTGCTGCCGGGAACGTCGGTCAGGGCCTGGCGGTCGGCGAGGGCCTTCAGCGCGCGGGTCAGGGCTCCCAGCGGCGACACGATCGAGCGCGCGAGCAGCAGGCCGAGCACCGCCGTGACGGCCAGGACGATGAGACCGGTCAGGATCAGCGTCCGAGACAGGGCCTGCACGGCATTGATCGCCTCCGCCTGGGTCTGCTCAGCCAGCACGGTCCAGGGCGCGCCGAGGACCGTCACCGGCGAGGCGGCCGCCATGTGTGCGCCGTTCTCGGCCGTGAAATCGACCGGACCGCCGACTTTGATCCGGTCGGCAGCCAGGCCGATTCCGGCGAGGCCTGCACCGGCATGCAGAGCCGGGTTCAGCGGTGGGTTGCTGCGCAACAGCCCGTCTGTCCCGACCGCCAGGATCTGCCCGGTCTCGCCGAGACCGGTCCGCTTGGACAGCGTTTGATCGAACAGGGTCGGCGTGACCCGCATGACGATGTAGCCGGTCCGCTCGGCCGCCTGCGCCGTGCCCATGGCGACGTTCGCCCGCTTGGTCATGACACGGCCGATGAAGGCAGCCGGGGTCCCATCCACCGGGTAGGCGGCGAAATCCTCGAAGAGAACCGCGCCCGGATCGGCGGACTTGAGACGCTCGACGAGCCGCGCGAGCGCCGAGCCCGCCAAGCCATCCTCCGAGACCGATTTGGCGAAATCGGCGCCCTTGGTCGTGGTGTAGACGATCCGGCCGTTGTTATCGACGAACATCAGGTCGGCGTAGCCGGGCTGGGCCACGAGCTTGTGGGCCACTTCCTGGACCTTGACGTGGCGCCGGGCATACATCGACGTCATGCCGCTGCCGTCGAGGGCGATCCGCGCCTCAGCCGTCTGAGGCGCTTGGAACGCCTCGATGACGCTCGCGGTGTCGGGCTTCGCCGGGTCGAGATTCTCGATCAGGTCCGTGAAATTCGAGACGATCTGCGGATGGGTCGCCACCGCCTGGAAGTCCGCCTGCATCCGGTCCGCCACCAGCTCGATCGCGTCCCGCCGCGCCGCCGCGGCGAGTTCGAGGCGCTCGTGCGCCGCGGTGATCAAGCCCGACCGCGCCGAGTACCAGCTGAATCCACCCATGGCGGTGGCGCTCAGAAGCGCGAGGCCGACGGTCGTCGCGGGAAGGCGCGTGCTCAGCCGCGAAAGCGTTTTCATGATGACCCTGAACTATTGAATGACGGCGATCCAACCAGTCCAATAGCCCGACTCTTATAAAAATCTCGTAAACATCGATGCAGCGCGCGGATATCGAGCACTGGCACTATACAACCTGAAAGAACGTGCTCTGCCAAGAATTCAAGTTGTGGACGGGCCCCCTTCGGTTTTCGATAGTCACCCGCCCTGCAGCCATGGCGGAGGGTCTGCAGCATTGCGGACCCGGCCGGCGCGCGTGCTGGCTCTCCTGCTCCCGGAATCTCGGATCATCACGGTCATGTCCACGGACCGTCCTCGAAATCACTCCGCCATCTGACGGTGACCCGGTGCCGGTCGGGCTCCGAACCCAAGGCGTGGATGCGCACGGGCCGGCGGTGATCCGATGGGCGACGGTTGGGCCGCCGCTGGGGGCAGGCGGACGAACGGTTTGCGACTGTCGAAAGGCAACAGTCCACCGCCCTGCGCGGCCGGACGCGCGATCTGGATCCCCGAGACCGCGCCGCGATCTGGCCCGCCGCGCGGGCCTTCGGCCGCTCGTGAGCCCGCCATCTCGGGCTGTGATGCAGCATCCGCCGACGATTGCAGCCGAGATCCGGAGGTAGGACAAGTCGGGTGCTGCCGCGCGACCCTTGGCGGCGGTAAGTTCGGTCGCATCTGCCGCGTCGGCGGAGGCACGGTATGTTCATCAATAGCGACGCCCTCGCCGGCGTCCTGCGACTCCTCTGGATCGCGATCGTCCTGCTTGGGGGTGTGATCGTCGCGCATCTCGTCTGGGTCAGCCGTGTCGCGCGCTGTCGGGCATTGGCGTCCATGCCGCTGCCGACGAAGATCGCGATCGTGGGCGCGGCCTTCGCGGCGCCCGTCGTCGGCTTCTATGCCGTCGAGATCGCGTCTTGGCACCGGCGGCAGGCGGCGCGGCCGCGCTTCCGCGTCCCGCGACACATCGCGGTCGCCGCTTTGCTCACGCTGGCGCTGGCCGCGGCCGGCACCCTCTTGGTGGAAGGGCGGGCGGTGCCGGAGGACCGATCCTGGTGGCGTGCGGCAGGTCGTTTCGAGGGACAGGTCTGCGTGCTGCTGATCGGGCAGATGATGGTGTTCATGATCCTGCGCGTGTTTCTGACGGCCCGACGTCCAGCGCTGCTGTGGATCGCCTACGTCCTCTCGGCCGCGATCCTCGCTGTCCTGCTCGCCTGAACTTGTCTTCGAGAGCGGCCGGGTACACGTCGATCCCTGAGACCTGATCGTTGGGCGTGTGCCAGGGCGTCCATCGCGCGCAGGATCCGTTTCCGGCCCGGGATGCGGTCTCGCAACCGCCATCGGCGGCCGGTTATGAGCCCGATGGCCGAGGCTCTGCGGAGCGCGGGTGCGCCGAGACGGCGATGGTGACGGCGATGGAGACGGGATGAGCAGCGAAGTCAGCCTCCACGCGGCGCGCAGCATTGCGCTGATCGGCGCGCCGATCGAAGTCGGAACCAGCGAGCCCGGCGCCCTCATGGGACCTGCGGCCCTGCGCACGGCCGGGCTCGTCCGCGCGCTCGGCGAACTCGGCCATAGGGTCACGGATCGGGGCGACGTCGCCCCGGAGGGGCCCGCCGGGATGCGCGGCCTCGATGGCGTCGCCGCCTGGACGCGGGCCCTGTCCCGGGTCGTCGAGGGCGCCCTCGATGCCGGGTCGCTTCCGTTGACGGCCGGGGGCGATCACAGCCTGTCCCTCGGCTCCGTCGATGGCGTGTTGCGGCACTGTGCGCGGCATGGCCGATCCGTCTTCGTGCTCTGGCTCGACGCCCATGCCGACTTCAACACGCCGGCGACCTCGCCCTCCGGGAACGTGCACGGCATGCCGCTCGCCGCCCTGTGCGGCGAGCCGGGCTTTCCACGCCTGTTCGCCGAGCCGGTCCCGCAGCCATTGTCCCCGGCCAACGTCCACCTGTTCGGGCTGCGATCGATCGATGCCGGCGAACGTGCGCTGGTGACGACGCGGCGGGTCGGCATCACCGACATGCGGACGATCGACGAATTCGGCGTGGTGGCGCCGCTCCGGCGGGTGCTCGACCGGGTCGCGGGCCAGGGCGCGCATCTCCATGTCAGCCTCGACATCGACTTCCTCGACCCGTCGATCGCGCCCGGCGTCGGCACCACGGTCCCGGGAGGCGCCACCTTCCGGGAGGCGCATCTCATCATGGAGATGCTTCACGATTCCGGTCTGGTGCAGTCCCTCGACGTGGTCGAGCTCAATCCCTTCCTCGACGAGCGCGGGCGCAGCGCCCGGGTGCTGGTCGAGCTCGTGGCGAGCCTGTTCGGCCGTCGCATTCTCGACCGGCCCACCCTGCCGGTCGAGGCCGCCCCCATCGAGCCGGCCGGGCGCGGCTGATGGACCACCGCCTCCCCACGTCGTCATGCCCCCCCGCGGCGACCGGCGCCCCACCGGCACGCCAGCGCTCGGACGGGCGCGTCCGGCTGCGGGTGGGCCCGACCCACCTGGGCGGCGCGACGCGCATCCTCGATCTCGCCGAATCCGGCCCGTCGCGGCTCCGATTCCCACGGGGAACGGGCGCGCTTGAGACGGTCCTGGTCAACACCGCAGGCGGCGTGGCCTGCGGCGACACCTTCGCCATCGACCTCGCCCTCGATCCGGGCGCCGAACTGGTCCTGACCACCACCGCAGCCGAGAAGATCTACCGATCGGACGGCCCCGTAAGCCATATCGCCAACACCCTGGCTCTCGAGGCCGGCGCGCACCTCGCCTGGCTGCCGCAGGAGACCATCCTGTTCGACCGCGCCCGGGTGCGCCGCCGCTTCACGGCCGATCTCGCCGAAGGTGCGGCGCTGATCGCCGTGGAGGTCGTCGCCTTCGGCCGAGCGGCCAGGGGCGAGCGGATCACGGACGGGCTGTTCGCGGATTCCTGGCGCATTCGCCGGGGCGGCCGGCTCGCTTACGCCGACGATCTTCTGCTGGACGGCCCGATCAGCGATCTCCTCGCCCGTCCGGCGGTGGGCGGGGGAGCGCGCGCCTGCGCGACCGTCCTCGACATCGCCCCCGGCGCGGAGGCGCGCCTCGAGGAGGCCCGCGCCCTCCTGGCCGGGGCCGCCGCACCCGGAACAGCGGCAGCCGCGAGTGCCTGGAACGGTCACTTGGCGATCCGCGCCCTCGGGGAGGCCGTCGGCCCGTTGCGCGGCCTCATCGCCCGGTTCGTGGCGCAGTATCGCGGCGTCGCGATGCCCCGGGTCTGGCAGAGCTGACAGGAACCGCCACGTCGGCGGCTCAGGACCGTTGCCTGCGACGGCCGACCTCTGCTAGAGACGCGCACCCGGAGCTGTCCGCCAAGCTCCGGACCGGATGGCAACGCCGTTCAGGAAGGCCTCGTGGCGGAGTGGTTACGCAGAGGACTGCAAATCCTTGCACCCCGGTTCGATTCCGGGCGAGGCCTCCATCCTTCTTATTCCTCTCCTGGCTGATCCCGCCGTGATGCTCCGGCGTGAGCGTCGCCGCGCGCTCATGCGCTGTGGACCTGCGTCGTGAAGGTCTCGATGGCCTTCTGCAGGCTGTGCGCCCCGGACGTGACCCGCACGGCGCCACCGCGCACCTGTCCGGCCTGCGCCTCGTTGGACGCGGCGGCGGCCTGAACACCGGCAACGCTCTCCGAAACCCTCCGGGCGTCCGCGGCCGCGCTGGAGATCGCCCGCGCGATTTCCTGGCTGGCCTGGCCCTGCTGATCGGTGGCCTTCGCAACTTCGGAGGCGATCAGGCTCATGCGGGCGA
The DNA here is from genome assembly GCF_028920805.1 of Methylobacterium sp. 092160098-2. Lineage (NCBI taxonomy): Bacteria > Pseudomonadati > Pseudomonadota > Alphaproteobacteria > Hyphomicrobiales > Methylobacteriaceae > Methylobacterium > Methylobacterium sp. 092160098-2. The sequence continues at coordinate 4,042,009 of NZ_JAQPZJ010000001.1, forward strand.
TCGTCTCGCCGATCGTGCCGATCGCGCCGACCGTGCGTCCTGCGGCCCCCTGGATCGCCCCGACCTGCCCGGTGATGCGGTCGGTTGCGAGCGCCGTCTGGCCGGCCAGGGCCTTCACCTCGGCGGCGACCACCGCGAAGCCGCGCCCGGCGACACCGGCCCGGGCGGCCTCGATCGTCGCATTGAGCGCCAGCAGATTGGTCTGCCCGGCCACCTCGCGGATCAACGTGACCACCGTGCCGATCTCCTCGGCCGCTTGCGACAGGCTCATCACCGTCTCCTTCAGGCCCTGCGTGTCGGAGAGGGCGGAGGAAGCGATCTCGCTCGTGTGCCGCACCCGGGCCTCGATCTCCCGGGCCGAGACCGAGAGTTCCTCGGCAGCGCTGGCGATGCTGTCGACCAAACCGGCACTCTGGCTGGAGGCGCCCGCCACGATGGCGGCCTCGGACGCCATCGCGCCGGCATTGCCGGTGAGCGTGTCGGCGGCCGCCTGCATCGCCTCGGCCGATCCGGCGAGATCGGCGACCGCGCGATGCGTCTCGGCCTCGAAGGCATGGGTCGCCGTCGCCAAGGCTTCCGCCCGGATCCGGTCACGATCACGGCGCATCTGCGCCTCCGCGTCCAAGTCGCGCTTCTCGATCAGAGCGGTCTGGAACGCCGCGATGGCGGCTGCCATCTCGCCGATCTCGTCGCGACGATGCGTGAACGGGATGACAAGGCCGAGGTCGTTGGCGGCGAGCGCCGTCATGCCATCCTTGAGACGGTGCAGGGGGCGCCGCACCTGGGTGACGATGATCCAGACCGCCGCGAGCAACCCCAGCACGAGCGCCACCGCCGGCACGACCACGAGGGTGATCCGCGCCTGCCGCCGGTCGACGGCGTCCCCGGCGCGTCGGGCATTCAGGCGGCTCAGCACCTCCCGTCCAAGGGCGCCGATCTCGGCCACCATGCGCTCCCGATTCTTCACGGTCGCCTCGTCGGTCGCCTGGATCAGGGCCGCCTTGGGCGACACCGTCAGCCCCAGCTCGGCCGTGTCGGTCTGGTAGGCGATGAATTCCTTCACGAAGAGATCGAAGCGCCGGCGCCGATCCTCGGGAAGCTGATCTTCCATCGCTGCGAGGAAGGGTCCGCGCACCTGCTCCACCGTCGCAAGGGCGTCGTGGAGTGCCGACAGGCGTGTCCGTGCCTCCGCGGTGTCTTCCGCGGTGTAGAGGGCCGTGGCCTGCACCACCGCGTGCTCGATCGCCTGCCCCAGGGCACCGGCCTGCAGCCCGGCATTCCAGATCCTGTCCGTCGCGGCGGCGCGCTCCTGCTCCCAGTTCGACTGCCGGACGGCGAAGGCCGCGATGCCGATCGCCACGAGGGCCAGCAATCCGATCACTGCCGAGAGCTTGAGGCCGAGTGAAATTCGCATGGGAGCCGCGCCGCTTCAGCGATGGTTACGAAGAGGCGCAGCTATACACGAACACTTCCTTTTGAACAGGTAAATATAGCCGGCAAACTCTATTATCTGATATGGTGGTCGAGACCGATATCCATCAACGAATAGCCAGATCTTGCAGCACGCACCCAGAATGATCACGCGCATACCGCGTGCTTCCGGACCGGACGACTGCGAATGCTGGATCTCGCGAGCGCTGGAGCCGCGTATTGGACCGCGTCGGGCCTATGGACGCCCGCGTGCCGGTGGCGGGCTGCGCGCCCGCCGCGAGACCCGTCAGCGATCCCGCGCGACGGGGGCCGGACTGCGGACCGGCTGACGGCGGGACTGCTCCTGCATCCGGAGCGCGGCGACGATCTCCCGGCGGAGGTCGTCGCGCTGCACGTCGACGAGATCGGGCAGGATATCGGCCTCGTGCTCGTCGAGGGCCGCGATCAGTCGGGGACGGTCGGCGGCCCACTCGAAGGCGACGCGCACTTCGCGCTCGGCATAGGGGTCTTGGGGGTTCAGGCAGTGATGGGTCAGCATGATGACAACGGGCACGCACCGGGTCGTCCGGGCTGGCGTTCCCGTAGGATCGCGTCGCGACATTCGCATGACCCTGGCGGCGACGGCCTGAGCGAGCAGGCCAAGCCAGCGGCGGGACCCGGCGCATTTGTTGCCAAAAAGCAACACAGCGGACGCTCGACCGCCATCGGTGCAGGCCGCGCCCTGTGACGCAGAGCGCCGTGCCGTGGAATGCCCGCGGATCATGCGTCGAGGCCCTTGCGTCCCGCGATTGCGGTGTGTAGAGACCCCCTCGTGATCCCCGATAGCTCAGTTGGTAGAGCAGGCGACTGTTAATCGCCTTGTCGCAGGTTCGAGTCCTGCTCGGGGAGCCATCACTTCTCCCAACATCTTCAGGCGCTTGGAGCAGCCGGGGCGATAGCTTCGCGTTACGGCGGATCGTGCCCCTGTTACCGCGGCTTGTTTCAGCACTGTTCGCGTCCCTTCCGTCGCGCGGCTCGAAGCTCTGCCACGCGGCTCGATTGGACCACCCCTCCGCGGTTGTAGATCATCGTCGTGGACATCTGCGTGTGGGTGGCCGTGCGCATCACGTCGGTCGCGTCCGCTCCCGCCTCGAAGTCCTCCGACACGGCTCCGGCTCGGCTGTCCATGTTCCAGAGGTCACCCGGCCAACCAGCGGCCCGGGCGATCTTGCGGAACGTGTGCGAGAAGTGGGTCGCCTTCCAGGGCAGCTTGGACCGCTCATCGATCACCACAGGGCCGACCCCTCGCGGCGGCAGTTCGGAGAGGATCTCGGGGTGCAGCCGCAGGTCGTGCGCCGCGACCTCCTGCCCGTTCGACTTCGACGTCGGCTTCTCGAGGAGGTGCTCGGCGTTGATGTGGTTCCAGGTGAGCCCCCATTGCCAGACCCAGACGCCATCGGCGATCGCGCCAGCAATCGCTGATCGTTGGGCCGGCGTCGGCCGCACCCATTCCCCGATCACGTCCTTCTGACGCAGGCCGAGCTCGAATTGGAGCGCGACGGCAAGCGCAATGCTCGGGCGGTCAGCCGCATGCGCGGCTCTGCGGAGCGCAACGATCTGCTCGAAGGTCGGCCGGTGCTTGCGCTTCCGCGGCATCGGAAACTCGGTCCGCTCGAGCACCGCTGCCAGTTCGATCGCGTCGGCGTTCCGCAGCTCGCAGCCGTAGCTCACGACCCGACGCAGAGTCTGGATGCAGGCATAGGCGCTTCGCTCGCCTGTCGAGGCGCTCCAGTCCTTGTGCCAGCGGCGCACGTCCCGCCCGAGGATGTCGGCGAGGTGCATGTGGCCCGCCGTGTCGACCAGCGTGCGGATGTATTTCGAGTAGAAGACGCGGGTCGCCTGGCGCCTGTCGTGATAGGGCGAGTCTGCGTCCGTCTCGAAGGCACGGCACACCCACTCCAGTGTGCCAGGGACGGCTGAGTTCTTGGACGGCACGAGGCCGCCCGCCCACTCGAGCATCTCCTGTTGTAGGATCTGACACCGGGCGGCGATGCCTTCAGGCGGCATGTCGCTCGGGATCCGAACCGTCTTGGTCGGGTAGCTCTTCGCGACGAGCTTCTCGTCGGCCACCCAATAGAGATCGATGCGCCCATTGTGGCGCTTCATGCGCTTCAGCCCTGGGCTGTAGAGCGCAACCTCGGCTGTCATGATTTGGGTCTCCTATTCCCGGCGCGGCCGCCGAGCGCCGGCATCGTTGCCGACATGATTCCGCCGGTCCAGAAAGGCTTTCACGGCCGGCCAGTAGCGGCCACCGAACTGCGGATCGATCCGTGGGAAGCCCCCGCGCTCCAGCACCACGGCAAGGCCGGTCCAGCCCTTCGACCGAGCCGGTCCCATGATGATCTCGGCGAGCTCTTTCTCATCCGGATAGAGGCAGGTCGGCTCTGCTCGCTCGACCGCCCGAACGCTACGCGGCACTGCTCCCTCCCAGCTCCTTCAGCCTCGCTTCTTCGAAATCGGCCAGCGCCCGACGGCCAGCATCGGTGATGCGGACAGCGCGCGACTCGCGCGGCGCCATCTCAGCCCAGCCGCAGCTCACCAGCCTCGGGATGAGCGTGTCTCCATTCCAGGGGATGAGCTTCACGTATGCGCGCTCGAGGAGCGGCACGAAGAAGGGACCGCGATCGATGCGTTGGAGCAGTTGCACGTGCTCATCCTGAATGGCCACGAAGGTCTCTCCAGCCACCACCGACGGGACTATGGCCGCCGTCGAGACAGTCGAAGGCTGACCCGGATCATCGGCAGCCTCCCGAGCCTGGCCGGGGTGAATGCCAGAGCCAGCGGCGTCGAGGACTGCACACTCCACCCGTACCCAGATCGCCTGAACCTCGGGCGCCAAGCTGTCCCACGGGTCGAACTCGCGCGGGCGGGCGTGGGCAAAACGGGCTTCGTAGGCGATGCGGCCGGGGTCTGGGCTCATCGTCCGCCTCCACAATGCAAGCCTGCGCCACCGAGCTGCTGGAAGCGGTGACTGGCATCGCGTGCGGCGGGCGCCTTGGTGCTCCGCCGCACTTCGGAAACCCATAGCGAAGAGTAGGCCGAATACTCAAGTGAGGAAGTATTCCGATGAGTGCAATCGATCTTCGGCTATCCAATTTGCGCATTTTTATGGGCTTTTTGGGGTCCTGCATTTTTGTTGCGGTGGCTCTGCGGCTGGCTATAGTTCGACCTAATGTTGGCGCCGATACAATAATCCCTGGAAGCTTCCGGGATTACGAAATGCGCGTGTGCGCAGTATTTTTCGGCTTTTGCGCGGCCTTGTGGGGCCTCAAATTGTTTCAATCCGATCCCGTCGTTTCCGTCGGTTCGCGAGGGATCTATGACCGTCGTCTCTCGACGGACTGGATCCCTTGGGAGGCGATCCGTGCCATCAAGCCAGCTCAGTTCTGGATGAGCAGCTACTCCCGACTGGAGATCGATCCCGAAGCTTCTGCGCGCATCCAGTGGACGAGACGGGCTCGCTTCGCGTCTTGGCTTAACCTCATGTTCGGACGGCGCTACCGGATCAGCGGTGCCGAACTGAGCGGAGGCGTCCCTGCATTGGCAGAAGCGATCGGTCGTAGTCGGCCGGAACGCTGAGGAGATGCCGTTCTTGTCCTCGGCGTAGATGCGCTGCCGCTGGCGCACCTCACGCTCGGCATAGGCGGCGAGATCGGCAGCGGTGAAAGTCTCAGCCACAGGTTGCTTCCTGGGCTTGAGCGCGTTCGGCGTAGAGCCGCCGCTGACAGGCGCGCATGCGGATGGGGTGGAGCAGGGCCGAAGCCTCCGCGAGGGCAGCGCGCGCTTCGCTCTGCTTCCGTTCGGCGGCTTCGACCGCCCTGCGCTCTGCTCCGGTGAGGTAGTCCCGCCAGTCACCCTTGAAGGCACGCGGGGTCCACGGCGCGTTCATCGGGCGCCTCCCGTCGCGAGGGCTGTAGAAAACGGCTTGTCCGTGCACTGCCCGGAAACTGGATGGACGCGATGATGGGGCGGCCTGCTACCAACACGCGAATTAGTTGCGAGTCTTTATGAACAATCAGACTCAAGGGTCGGGTAACGGGGGGCCATCGATCCTTCGAATGGTTCTCGTTGTCTTGATCGCACATTTTTGCGCTGCATACGCTTATAGTGTCTTTGCCCTTTTCTGGACCGATCTTAGACATCACTGGAGAGAGGCATTCTCCGTTGCCGGCAACACGAGCTTGATAAATATCGGAAAATACCTGTTCGTAATGTTATTTGCGGTGCAGATGTTTGCTTTCGTGGTATCTTTCATGACTGCTCCGGCCCTGTTGCTTAGTGTGCCGGCTGCCTTCGTTGCGGCGAAAAATTCGCGATCGGCCGCAAAGCATTTCACCGCGCTTGGTACTTTGGCCGGCGTATTGTTCGGCGTTCTGAACTTCAAACCAACCCGCACGCCCGGTGCATTCGATACGATCTCGTGTCTGATCTTCGGTATTACGTTTGCGGTCGTCGTCTTTTGGCTTTGCAACCGACGGCAGCGAGAGAGCGATGCGAGCGTTTCCCGAGTGCCATGCTCTGGCATTTCCGCGCGTGATGATGCTGGACTCGGCCATGCTGCTACTCCGCGGGCGTGAGGTCGGGGTGGTCGGTGAAGAGGAGCGGCTGCACGGACCCGTCCGAGAAGACGGCATCGAGCGGCACGTCCGCGGTCGGCTCGTCGCCGGTCCACCGCTGCGGCCAGGTGCCAGCGGCGATCAGCTCTCGGATGCGCGCCTCCTCCTCAGCGTTGAGCAGGTCGACGTGCGGCCGGCCGAGCCGAACAGCATCGGCATTGCAGGCGGCCTGGATGGCGAGGATCCGGTCGAGCGCGTCGAGACGCGCCGGCAGGGTGATCGGGCCCATGCGCTGCTGGTTCGGCACCAGCGTCCCGTCCTTGCGGGTCTCGCCGCCGGGCTGGCGCAGTCGGTTCCAGGCGAGCCGCAGCTCCCGGTAGATCGGGCGCAGGCCGAGCAGCGGCGCCAGGTACAACCAAGCCGGCAGGGCGACGACCGCCTCGAGCGCCTTGTCCCGGGCGGCCAGTGGGCAGCCGACGCAGCCGGTGCGCGCGTTTGCCTCCTCGGCCTCGTCGCCCCCGTAGGCGTCGGACAGCATAGGCGCGCATCGGCGCGTAGACCCGCAGCCAATCCCAGACGTTGCAGACCCGCCAGTGCAGGATCGGCGCAAGGGTCGCCAGGCGCCCGCGGACGCCCTTCATGTCGGGGAGGACCTGCTGATACCAGCCCTGCCCGCACTCGGCGCCGTCCTTGGAGCAGCTCATCTCGATCCGCTTGTCACGGATCGCGCTCTCGCCCTGTCGGACGCCGGTGATCGTCAGCACCGTGTCGGTCTCGGGCAGGTTGGCAAAGTCGGCCTCAATCGCGGCCGCCATCGGGTCGATCTTGATCTGCCGGGTGCACCAGCGGAGCGTGTTGTTGTTCGGCGGCGGGACGCCCCGGCCGAGGATGTAGACGAGGAATCGGCGGTCGAGCGGCGCGGTGAAGACGCGCAGCCGGATCCACGGAAAGCGGGCGAGCCGCGCCATGACGTCGGCGGCGGCGATCGAGAGCGGCGTCAGCTCCTGGCGGGTGTCGGCATAGTAGACGGTCAGCGTCTTCGGCGGCGCGAGCCGGCCAGCCTCGATTAGATGGACGATCAGGGTCAGCGTCGCGGTCGAGTCCTTCCCGCCGGACCACGCCATGGCCCAGTGCTCGTGCTGCGGGCCGTAGGCCTGGAGCGAGGCGAGGGTCATCTCGACGGCGTCGTCGTAGACTAAGCGCTCGGCCGTCAGCGCGAAGAGGTCGTGCTGGCGCGAGCCGCGGAGGATTCGGGCGGACATGATCTCGCCACCGCAACCACTGCGGCCGTTGCTGCACTGCAACGGACAGGCGCCCTAGAGCGGTTTCGGTTTAATCGGGGTCGTATCCTGCCGCGACGAAGAAGTTTGCGGCCTCGTCGGGCGTGACGGCATCGACGAGCCGCCCGATTGTGGTCCAGAGCTCTTCGCGCGTGCGCTCGGCGGCCTTGCGCAGCCCCGCCTTCAACTTCGAGAACGCCATCTCGATCGGATTGAAGTCCGGCGAGTAGGGCGGGAGGAACAGGAGCCGCGCGCCTGCCGCCTCGATCGCCGCGCGCACGGCCGGGCCTTTGTGGCTGCCGAGATTGTCCATGATCACGATGTCCCCGGGTGCGAGTTCGGGCACCAGGACCTGATCGACGTAGACTTGGAAGGCGTCGCGGTTGATCGGCCCGTCGAGCACGAACGGCGCGGCGATCCCGGACAGGCGCAGGCCCGCCACCAGGGTCGTGGTCTTCCAATGACCGTGCGGGACGGGGGAGCGCAGCCGCTGGCCGCGGGGACAGCGCCCGCGGGTGCGGGCCATGTTGGTGGCGGTCCACGTCTCGTCGAGGAACACCAGCCGGTCCGGGTCGAGATCGGGCTGGCTCTCGAACCACGCTTCCCGGGCGGCCTTCACGTCCGGTCGATCCTGCTCTGCGGCGTGGGCCGTCTTTTTTTGTACGTCAGGTCGCGCGCGTCGAGGAAGGCCCACAGCGTGCCGAGCCCGACGGTGAGGCCATGCTCGTCCTGCAACCGGGCGCGCATCTCCTCCAGGGTGATGTCAACCTTCTCGTCGATCAGCGTACGCAGGAACGTCTCGTACGGGTCGAGCTTGGAGCGGCGGGCACGCCCCTGCGGCCGGGCGGCCACCGTCCCAGTCGCGGCGAGCGCCGCCATCCAGCGGATCGCGGTTGCCTGGCCGACCCCGAAGCGGGCGGCCGCCTGACGGCGCGAGGTCGCCGCAGCCGCGGTCACCACCCGCTCGCGCAGGTCCAAGCTGTAGGGGCGGCCCATGCATCACTCCAGCTGTCGACCGGCCTAGTGAATCAGCCTCCCAGCGCCGCGTGAACCCCACCAAGCCGACTCAGCCCAAACCGAAAACGCTCTAGCTGAATGAGATGCTTCGATGCTGCTCCAGCCCATTGCCGATCACAGCCTGCAGTTGTTTGTTCTTGTGAATGGCAGGCTGGCCCCGGGGAGTCTATTGGGCTGCAGGGGCGCCGCGGAAGCCTGTAGGATTGCCGAGGAGAAGGTGCGTATAGGCCGGGCGATAGGCGCAGCCGCCTTCACCCGCACGGTTATGGAGCCAGACTACGACGATGGCGGTGAGCCGGTCACGTTGGCGATCTTCGGCATGGTCCCAGCAGGCTTGGCGGAGCAACTACCATTCTGACGCTCTAGGTCACCAAACCTCGCCCATGGGCTTGTGGCCGCGTCGCGCCAGATGATGCGTACCGTTCACTCGCCACAGCTCGAGGCAGCATGCGCTTCATTCTACCGGTACTTGCTTTCATGGCTGCTCCAATCTCGGCGCAAGCCCAAGCACAGACTGCGCTTCGGGAGCGGCCGGGCTCCCCACCAGACGCAGGACCCTTGGCGGCCCTAGCCGTAGCGCCACTGCAGGACAGTCGCTCGGTATTCGGCAATCACAACGTCGCCGCCGTAATCGAGCGCCGCGAGGGCGAGCCACACCCCTATGACGCACGCGGGATCTTCTCGGTCCACAAAGAGGCGCTCGGATCCGGCGTGGACGGAGAGAAGAGCGCGTCCACAGCCGACTTCGCCGGCCTGGTCCAATCGAGGAAGTCGGACTGGTTGACCAGCCGACAAGCTGGGGAGGTCGACGGGCTCGTGCTGATCACTCGCCAGGGGCGCAAAGGTGATGCCGCTTCGCTCCTGTTTAACGGGCAGAAGGTAAAGGGCACTGGCACGGATACCGGAGGCATGACCGGCCTCGAAGGCGAGCTGCGTTGGGTGACGCAAACGGGGGCGGCCACCATGGGCATGCACCTAACCATGGGGATCCTAGAGGGAGCCGGCGGCTCGACCGTCAACACCGGCAACGGCTTTGTCGCCGAGGCGAGCGAAGGCGTGCCGTTCGCCGCCTTCGCCGCCGACGGATTTAAGACCGGAGCCGGTGCATTGCCTACATGGCAGTATCTGCTCTGGGGCTCGGCGACACGAAGTGCCGGCGACGTCTACGCGTCCATCGACGGCACTGGCAATCAGTTTCTAAAGGGCGATTTGCGGGTGAACGGCTCAGTAATTGCCGCACGGTCGAGTACCCCGCGTTCATCAACGTCGCCGTGCACCACCGGACAAAGCTCCTGGGACGCGAACTATGAGTATCGGTGTGTGGCGCCCAATACGTGGAAGCGAGCAGCGCTTAGCGGGTGGTAGGCGACAACGCTGATCACGCTGGCGACCTTCGGTAAGTGTATGGAGCTTGCCGAAATGAACGTCGGCGGCTGCTTCGGGCCGGAAGGTGCTGGGCTCGGTCATGCCGATCACATCCCGATCAACTCGGTCCAGGGGATCACACGATGCAGCCGCATGACGTCGTCTTCGTCGAAGACGAGCTCCCTCGGCGGATTGAATTGCTCGACGACGATCTTTCCGCCGCTACGGCGCACAAGGCGCTTCACAAACGCGCTTCCAGCCTCACCGGCCATCGGCGCTTTTGGCTCGACGATCACGATATCCCGCGGCTTCGGCCGGCGATGCGGGTCGACGTAAAGAGGGTCGCCATCTTCGTAGCGCTCGGCCATGCTGTCACCGACGACGTAGACCACGAATACGTCCTTTTTGCCCTCGATACCTGGCGGCCGAGGGGCATAGTCGATCGTCTGTCCGTTGAAGCGGAAATCACCTTCGTGCCGCAGATTCCGGTCCCGAGTACCGGCACGTCGCGCGGGCCTTTCAGCCTGGTCAGTTCAGGACTGGTATCGTCGCCTGATCGACGAACGCTCGATGCTGCGACCATGCAGACAGTCGCGGTCGCGGTCGGGAAATGGGTTCAGGCCTGCTATTCGGCCTACCGGCTGGTCGACGGCAAGGTGACCGCCGGGACCATCACGACGACCGCGCAGATCGACGCTGCTTTCGCGGCCGTGACCCTACCGGGGTGATCCGATGGCGACCACTCCTCCCGTCTACCGCGAGCCGCTGGACGGCACCGAGATGGTGCGTGTCCTCAAGGGCGGGCGCTGGTATCTCGCGACGATCGCGGCTGTCGCCGCCCTCTATGACGCTTCGGCGCTGACCGCGCGCCTCGCGACCATCGAGGCGAAGCCCGAGGAGGCGGCGCACTTCACGGCCAGCGCGACGCTCCCCTCACTCACCGTTCTCTCGCCCATTTCCCTGACCCTCACCGGCCTAAAGCCCGCACGGCTGGGCGACATGCTCAAGGCCGGCGAGACGGTGCTGGTAGAGCCGGCAACCCCGCTGCCAGCCGGCGTCAACCTGTCCGCGGCCGTCGCGACCGCCGACGGCGCAGTCAGCCTCCAGCTCACCGCCAGCCTGTCGGTCGCCGCTGGGGCTGCACCAATCGTCTGGAACATCACCGCGCTGCGCTGACACCGCGCCGTCGCCGAACCACTCCCTACAGCTGAGAGACTCCCATGGCTGCCGCCCTCGATCGCGCCGCGTTCTTCGCGGCTGCGCGCAAGAACCCGTTCCCGATGGCCCTCACGCAAGGGCAGGTCTCGGGCATGGGCGCCATCCTCGACGCCTGCCCCTCGGATCTCGGCAGCCAGGAACTCGCCTACTGCCTCGCGACCGCCTTCCACGAGATGGCCTGTACCATGTTGCCGATCAAGAAGCTGGGCGGCGAAGCCTACTTCCGGCGCATGTACGACCCGCAGGGTGACCGGCCAGCGACGGCGAAGACGCTGGGCAACACGGTTCCCGGTGACGGGGCGAAGTTCGCCGGCCGCGGGTATGTCCAGCTCACCGGCCGGACGAACTACCGGCGCACCACCGGCGAGCTGCAGAACCGCGGCTATCTGGACTGGACGCTCGATCTCACTGCCGCGCCCGACATGGCGATGACGCCCGACATTGCGGCTCCAATCATGTTCCTGGGCATGGTCGAGGGCTGGTTCACCGGCAGGAAGCTCGGCGACTATGTCGGACCCGGCAAGCTCGGCGACCCGGTGAACGCCCGGAGGATCATCAACGGCACCGACAAGGCCCAGACGATCGCCGCCTACCACGACGCGTTCCTGAAGGCGCTCAAGGCCGCGTGACATGTTCCGGGAGGTGTGGTCGCCGCAGCCCCGGTCGTGCCGGTTCAGGTCGCGCCCGTTCCGCCAGTCGAACCGCCCGTGTTCGCGCCGGCCCCGCGCAACAGCGGCTCGCCGGTTCCGACCGCGCCGCAGCCTGATCCCGCGCCGGCCAAGCCCGGCTTCTGGGCCTCCGCTTCCGCGCGGCTGCGCACCGCCTACCCGAAGAAGGAGATCTGACCCATGGCCGGAGGCATCCTCGGATCCATCATCGGCGGCGTCCTGACGGGCGGGGCGGGCCCGGCGCTCGGGGCCGGGATCGGCGCGGCGATCCCGAGCGTCGCCGAGATCGCGAAGGTCATCGTCGACCGGACCATCCCGGACCCGCAGAAGAAGGCCGAGGCACAGGCCGAGATCGAGCAGGCTTCCACCGCGCGCGAGACGGCCCTGGTGACCGCCCTCCAGGCTCAGAACGAGCAGCAGAACGCCATCAACCTCGCCGAGGCGCAGGGCAACGACCGCTTCTCTTCGAGGTGGCGGCCGGCTCTCGGCTGGGCGTGCGTGGCGGCCTTCGTCTACCAGTTTTTGGCCGCGCCCATGGTCACGTGGTTGGGTGCGATCCTCGGCGTGATGCTCGGCGTCGCGTTCCCGGCTCCGCCGACGATCGTCGTGTCCGACTTCATGCCGGTGCTGATCGGCATGCTCGGGCTCGGCGTGATGCGCACCTACGAGCGCACCACGGGCGTGCCGGGGGCTGTGCCCAGTCCGCAGCCGGCACGGCGTTGAGCGCGGATGCTCGCGCCATGGACGCCGCCCGCGAAGCCCACACCCGGCCGCCGGCCTTCCTGCGGTTCCACGATCAAGAGGGCATGATGCCGGAAGCCCCGAACAAGCAGGATGAGGTCGCCTGGACCAAGATGCAGGTCGACGTCGCGGTCTCGGCGACGAAGCTCGATGCGGTCCAATCCGACGTGCGTGGCATCCGCGAGGATCTGCGCAACGTCTACGCCACCAAGACGGAGCTGAAGGACGTGATCGACGACGTGTCCAAGCTGAAGGACCACGTCGGCTGGCTGGTGAAATCCGTCCTCGGCGCGATCGTCCTGGCGATCGTCGGCCTCGTCCTGTCGAAGGGGGGCGTGCCGCATTGATGCCCCCGAAATCGGAACCGCCGCAGGTCGTGATGATGCCCGAAGTGGACCGCACGGACGAAATTTACGCCCGTGCCATCGAACTTGCCTACGGGCCATCGCGGCGCCAGGCTCGCGTGCAGCTCGTGCTCAACGTGCTCTAATACACCGCGCTCATCGCGCTGGTCGGCTGGATCTTCTCCATGGCGATCGACCGTGAGCCGCCGGTCCGGCAGATCACCCGCGAAGTCGTGAACCCGGGCAAGCAAGTGCACGCTGGCGATCGCCTCCTAATCCGCGGCGTTCGGGTCCGAGACCGGTCGTGCGAGATCACGCGCCGCTGGTGGATCGTCGACGGAGCCGGGCGGCGGCTCGACTTCGAGCCCGAGCGCTTCGACGCCTACGGCCCGCTGGGGCGTGAGGAAGAGGTCATCGGCCCGTTCATCCCGCTTGATGCGATGCCGGGTCGGGGGCGGCTCCTCGGCGCGGTGGCCTATGACTGCAACCCGCTCCAGCGCGCGCTCGGATGGTCGATCACCTCGATCCTTCCGCCACTGGAGTTCGAAATCCTGCCGCGGGCGCCAGCGCCATGAAGGATCCCGATGCGCAGGACCTGTCGCTGGTCTGGGCGCTCCTCGCGTTCCTGGCCGGCATCATTCTCGGCAACCGGACTGCGCCGAAGGATCCGTCCGGCTGATCGGAACCGCCGGCCCACCCGCGGGTCTACCCCGCATCCCTGAGCAATGCCCTTGAACCGCCCGGCTCCGGCCGCGGCAGTTCTTTCGTGCACTGGCCCACGGCTTGCGACGGCCTGTCGTTTCCTCCCGACTTTAACCCCGCCGGCACCCGCCGCGCGGGGCTTTTTCGTATTTCGGCGCAGTCTCAGTTCTTCGGCCTCTTCCGCGCGATCTCTGCCTCAGCTACTTCCCGGACAAAGCCAAGCGCTTCGTCCAGCGTTGGCTTTTGCCCAGTGAGAGGGATCGAGGCGCCTACTACCAAGCCGAACGCCATGTATGCCGCGGCTGCGCTGTGGCCGCGACAGACAGCCTGGATCGCCTGCGCAAGCGCAACTGCGCTATCGGTGGCGGCCTCGGCATTTGCTGATGCTGCTTCGGTCATATGTCTTCTGTGTGCTGCCCGCACAGCGCAGGTCAGCCGGAGTGTCGTATAATCCTAGTCAGAAGATACAACCCGCAAGTTGTAATTTGCGCATATACCGATATCAGACCATCAAAAGGGCGTGAGCATTATAACTTTGCGTGCCACGGCGAGCGCGAAGTTCCTACCAGTATAAATTAACCAGATTACCAGTTGGACTTAGCACTGCGTTCTCTCGCGAAATGACAGAGACGCACAACATGTAGCCTTGCGCCTCAATCGCACCGAGGCCCGTGTCACGATCTTCAGCCCGCCCGGTCCGCCGCCGCGGGCTTTTTCGCGCTCCTCGGCTTCCACTGGCTTGCCGGATGCAGCATCGCGGTGTAGCGGCCGGCCTCCGTTTCCAGCTTGGCGAAAGCCAGCTTCGATGTTCGGTCGATGGCTACAAACAGGCAGAGCTTGCCCTGTCCTGTCCTGACCTCGGCGATGTCGATGTGCATGTAGCCGATGAGGTAATCGGGAAAGCGCTTCTTCTTGGGCTTATCGCCCTCCATCTCCGGCAAGCGGCTGATGCCGTGCCGCTCAAGGCAGCGGTACAGCGACGAATGGGTCAGGTGCGGGATCGTGGGCCGCAAGCCATAGAGGCAGTCGTCCAGCGGCAGCATGGCGGGCCGCCGGGAGGCGACGATGACGGCCCCGACCTCTGGCGTCAGGACGGTTTAGCGGGGTTCCTTAGGTCCCATGGCGGCATCGGCCGTCTGCAGGGCCGGCCACGAGGATGCGCTCGCGCGCCAGATGGTGGGGCAGCCGCCAGCCTCCACCGCACCCTAATAACGGCCCTGATAAAGATCGGATGCTATACCAAATGCTTACGTTTAATATTATCTAGCCCAGCTGACAGTGATCCATAGGCCTCATTTACCCTGACGAGTTCGGCCGAGACACTGCCGTAGGCCTCGTTGACCCTTCGCAACTCCGTCTCTAAAGATCCATAAGCAAGATTTAAGCGAATGATCTCCGCAGCGTTGAGTGTGTGCTCCCGGTTGCACCGGTCGATCTCGGCGAAAGCATCAGCGTAAGAAGCATTAAGCCGCTCAATTTCTTGATCTCGAACCCGTATGATCGCTGCGCGCTGGATCAATTCTGCCTCTCTGGTACACAGCTCGCGTACCATCGTCGATACCGTCGCACTGTCACCTGTCACACCAATTACATCTATGCAGCGTTCGTAAAGCGCGTCGCCTAGGTGAAGAGTTTCAGCGTCCTTTGCCGCGCCGAGACGACGCATCACACTCACGCCGCGATCCGCCTCTAGGCGGCCTGACATAACGGCCTCGAGTGCAGAATCAGTATTTGTCGACCGGACCGACTCTGAAATCTCGTTTGCCGAAGAGCCGGCGCCGTTCGATCCGAAGTCAAATACGCCAGTCGTGACAGCTGCTGCGTTCGGATTACAATCTAACGCAACGCGACAAAGCAAGCCATAATCGCTGCGAAGTCGGTCGCCAGCTGCAACCTCGGTTTGATATTCGCATATGTCTTCACCGGTGTGGTCCGTGTACCGGAATGACATCCCATCTTGCCTAGCTGTATCAAGCGCATCGATTATCGGCTGCACAAATTCCCGCTGTGCAACGTCGGCAGTCACAAAAATTCTATCAAAAGGCACGATCTGCCGCTCAAGCGTATCTAATGTATCACGCAACAACCAAGGCTTATCCCTGAGTACGACGGTAACGGCAGATTTAGAACGGAAGAAGTTGTGATTCTCGAAAACGAGGGTGCGAGGCAAATAATAAAGGTCGTCTTGGTCACCGTCATCGCAGGCCAAAGCACCCTTGAAGTAGCTCTTCACGACCTCCCGGACGCTATCGTCAACGGCACCATGCGGATATGCAAACCACGTCAAATGTTCTGGTCCATACCGGGTCCGGAGCCATTCCGGGACCTGCAGCTCGCCGGCGGCCTCGACCTGGTCGAGTCCGGTGAAGCGTCGATGGCTACGCGTGTGCCACTGCACCCGGCCACCGCCCGCGACCAGCGCGTCAAGTTGTTCCACACTAGCAAAATGACATGATGGCTCAACGGTCTGATCGAACGTGTTGTCTCGACCAATCCAATCACCAATCACAAACAACTCGAACGGATAAGAAAATTGACGTAGTATTGGAAGCGCGTGCTCCAATACATTATCATACACGCCATCAAATGTGATAACGACGTGGCTCGGGTCATTTGGATCGTACTCGTCTAGCAAAACTACATTATACGATTGCAAAGCAGCCATTTGTTGGTAAAACTTATCAACAGTTAGCCACCAGTGGGTTTTCGCAACCGGATAAATTTTATGATAACACAAGATCATCGGCGATAAACCTCAAGCAAATGGATGTAATCCCGGTAGGGGTAGGTCCTTTTTGCGACGCGGGTCAGCGGAAATGCATGAGAAAACCATGACTCTATATGAACATGAATGAGATGACCTCCCGGCCTCAGGAGTCGCAATATTCGATCAGAAGCAACAGAAAAAGCGTGACCAATATACTGTTTATATAGAACGCCAGTGACAATCACGAGATCAAAATCGCCCAGATCCGAACCGTCGAGATCGAAAACATTGCAAACCTCAAACCTAACGTCATCCCGACCGATAAGTCCCGCCTTGCGGGTGGCCCACTCAACCGCTGCAGGAGATATATCTACTCCAATGATCTCCCCCGGCGGAAGCCGCAGTGTCAGGTAGCCATCTCCGCACCCGATATCGAGGATGCGCGCGAACGATAGACTTGATATAGCCGAAAGGATATGACCAGCGCGGCGATGGTCATCTGGATGACTCTCGTAGCCCCAAGGATCGCCGTCTGTAAAAAATTGGTCAAGATCTGCGGAAGGTACCAGTTCGGTAGACCATAGTTTAGCAGGTGCATCTGTCATGCCGGGGCCTCGCTCCCAGCCGGCTGCCCGCACCGGCCTGAATCCGAGGTCTAAGCGATCTTTTCGATCTTGGCCACAGGAGTAGGCTCCGGCGCGGCGATCGTGCCCCTTAGCACCTCATCCCCAACCTGCGCCCATTGTCAGACATCAGCCTTTGCAGGATAGACTGGGAAACTTCGCTAATGGCAGAGTACAAGCTCATTGTGGCGCAGAATCTAGAAAGTGAAAGCGTGTAGGTCATTTAAGGGTTATTCGTCATACGGGGTTGACGGCTGAGAAGCAGGCTTTAGGTCCGCTTCGCAGTCTGGGGTTGATGCGTATCAGTCGAACCCCGGTGCCCGCTTCAAACGGTCCAGGGCCAGCGCCCCACAGATCTCGACCATTTCGCCGCGCGCAAGGTGCTTGCTGAGTCAAGAAAGCGCTGCGCGGCGCGTAGAGCGCCTGCCGTCAACGTAGCAGATCGACATGCTGGTATCGCCATGACCGCGCTCATTGGAACTATCTCAACCTGAGCCGACGCGGGTCACCCGCACACCGTAAAGCTCAGCCTCTACATTCGCGAGTCCGAGACGCGCCCCGATTGGACCGCGAGCGGTGACGTTCATGATGGCCTCCGAAGCTTGCCGGGTTAGGACCGAACTTGAGACCGCGGTGATGGGCGAAGTCTGGTACGGCGCGCCGATATCAACCCTGGAGGCCGATTTGGAGGCCGGTACGTCTGACCTCAGATCAACTCCGTATGACGAAGAACCATAAACAGCTGTGCGACTTCGCGGGGTCTCCGCAGTATTTGCCGTGCGTTCATCTCACCCGCAAACCTCAAGCCAAAGGCTGGCCCCGCGTGCGCCACCCATGTTCATGGTAAGGCCCTCGACGTCTAGTCCGGAAAATTTTGGCGCGAGCCACTTTGCATCTTCTACTGACGCTAAATAATTAGGCAAAATTACCTTATAGCGGGTGCTGTTCATCAAAAGAGCTAAGACGGCGTACTGCTCGTTCCATATGATACCTATATCTTTGTACCAATTTTTGGGATACTCGTAGGGCAAGAACATATCATGTATGTGCACGAGAACGCCCGGCTTTACGGCGGGGAGCACGCGGAACAGAATATCGTGGACGTCGGAGCCGGGCTTCAGGGTATGGCTGGTGTCGATGAAGAGTACATCACCTGGCTCTAGAGCTTCGAAGAGGGTCATGGGAGCATCTTGTATCGAGATGCGGTGCAGTGCGCCCAGCTGCCCTTCTCGTGCGACCAGTTAAGGACGTGGATAAGGCTCAACGCAAGCGACCGTTCCGATCCCGTTCGAGCCCGTCGCTGTTAGGGCAATGAGGGTACTGAAACCCGAACCAACCTCTAGTACACGTTTTGGCCGACGCGCTCGAATCAGCCCATAGTAGACCGCAGCGTCGAGCGGCGGATACATCGGATTATTCTAATAGAGCTCTCGCTCGCTTCACGTAGAATTTTAGACAACTCATTGATGTGGGAAAGAACTTGATCCAGAAAAGGCCGATAATCAGGGCAGTTTATTTGTGCCCATGCGTCCGGGAAGGCTCGGTCAGGCCAAAAACTTTCCGGTAGCGCTGAAATATCAGATATGACGCTGTAATAGTGGTTCCGGCTTAAACTAATACCTGCAGCCTGGAAGGCGCGTTGCACGTCAGTGTTTATCCACGAGCCACCGATAGTGGCCACACGATCAACTAACTGTCCGAATGGTTTGGCAAGTGCTATAAGGACCTCTCGATCAAATTCATCAAATTGCATGGCAGGCCTCCGCACTCACTCTGCACGTAGCAGATCGTTCGGATTGGGCCAATCGCCCGCCCGAGCCCTCGTTCGCGTTCCCGAGGTATGCAGCTTCACGCGCCGGCTCGGTTAGACGCAGCCGCAACTTCTGGGCTTTTGATTGGAATACGGCTTCCTGCGCGTGGAATGTGCCGGCGCCCTGATGGTGGATGAGCGGCCGGTGACCGACGTGGAGCCGGACCGGCTCGTATTCGACCGGTTCAGTGGCTACCGGACGAAGCCCAGGCAGACCCGGCGGCCGCCGATCTGGGAGTTCGCGGCCAGAAGCAGAGCCGCGTAGCTGCTGATTGGCTGGGTTGAGCCCGCCTTCGAACTACGGGCGGTCAACAGGCGCGGCGGATGCGCGGCCGCCTTGGTCGAGAAGGTAAGTCACGCCTGCAAGCAGCGTGGCTTCCTGTTGTGGGCTCACGCTCTTCAGCCTGACAGTGGAGGCGCACTGATCGGGGCCGTCGAGTGGCAGGGAGCACGCAGCGTCGCTATTGCCGGGGAGCACGATCCGCGCACTTTCTGCCGCTCCCTCACGCTCGAACGTCCCGTTAAGGCGGCTGAAGTTGATCCTGTAGCCACCAACGCGGTTCGACATGATCGAATACGAGCAGTGATTGATCCGTGTGACGATCACCACGCCGTCATCCCCGCTGGTCAGCAGCGCGCGGTCTGCCGTCAGGACCTTGAGCTTGGTCGCAGTGATCGGCAGCGCATGCCTCAGAACGTAAGCCGCCTGAGTGAGCGTTCGACTGTCGCGGCGACTGGCAGCCTCCGCCAGCGAGATCAGACACAGCACCAGAGGCAGAATGAGAACTGCGCGCATGCGGCCAGAATATCGGCTGCTGCATGCCTGTCGAGCCATGCTCGGGCTTCGCCTTAAAGAGTCTTGCGCCCCGCGCCCAATCTGCCAGCATTCGCCCAGGGGGGGGGTGGGCGGCTGATCCCGCCTGTGATGTGCGAGGATGTCGGGGGCAAGCGCGATGTGAGCCGGCGCAGGATGTTGCGCCAAACAAGCCATTAACGCCGCAGGTCTTTTCGCAGCGCATCATGCGAATATGTCCACTCGCATACCGAGCCAGCCATGCACTTCGAGATCCGATCCACCGGCCGCCATCTGTGGACATGGGTGCTGCTCAACGCCTCGCATCTTACGGTGATGGAATCGGACCGGACCTTTCCGTCCGAGGCGCAGGCTTCAGCCGCCGCGCTGGCCTTCTCGAAGCTCGTGACCCGGGCCGGCAAGACACTGACCGCCGGTCCCGCAGGCGGCTTGCTCTGATACGACCGCGATCCCCAGGCAAGCCGATGGCATGACAGCCGAAATTGGCGTCCATTCACATTCGTCCACCGGTCGCGAAGATCGTCGGCGCCGGCATCTTGAAGGCAGCCTCGGCCTCAGGCTTGTTCCGTACTAGTTCGCGAGCGGAGGGCCACCAAGATGGGGCGCCTGGGGGATGCGGGGCCCGGTCGGGTGTAGGTCGACTGCGCGACCTGCAAGCGCTCGGGCCGCTACAACGTCGCTAGCCTCATCGATCGCTACGGGGCCGACATCTCGACGATCGATCTGCTTCGGCACCTGACGGCCTCGTGCCGCTACCAGCGCGCCCCCGGGGCGCCGCCCGCGCGGAAATACGAGCATCTCTGCCTCGCCGCGATTAACCCTGCCGCCAGATGCCAAGAAGATCCCGCCGGTGCCGCTGGGTGTGCCCTACACGATCGAGGTCCGGCGTGAGACCGGTGGCAACATCGAACTGCACCTCGCGACGATCTACCCGCTGTCTTCGGCCATCGCGGCATTCGAAGCGCCATGCATGGAATGGCCGACGCACATGGTCACCCTGCGAGATTGAGCTCGGATTCTGCGGAAGCGGGAGCGGTCGCTGCGGTACGCAATTACGGCAAAGCCGCTTATGTATCCCTATTCGCAAATGTAGCTAGCGCTGATTTTTATCTTGCTGCCTTTTGCTGGCGATAAAAACGCGCACAAGCTCACCAGTACTACGCAATTGGACAAGAGCTTCTGAGCCAGATTCGACGGGCCAAAAATTTAAAATTACACCCTGAAGATTGCCGTCGTCCGAGCGATATTCCTGCCTTACACAAAGACGTCTCCGAATTAGCTTCACGTGCGCTTTCCTTTGCGGCGTCTGCTCACGCCATTCCGGTTAGCGATATATGTTTCTGAATGTATCCGATACCTTGGTTCGTAAAATCGGTCGACTCTTGATGGCATTCCGCGATCAAATCGTCGTGAATGTCAATTTTAATCGCCAGTTAATCGAATGATGATGTCTGCAGCAATTTAGAGATGAGTGCTGCAGCGGACTGATCAACTGTGCATCCCTCAGTCTGTACAATGACGTCGGGCTGATCAGGAACCTCGTAAGGCGCAGATATGCCGGTGAAGTTGGAGATCTCGCCGCCTCGTGCACGACGATACAGGCCCTTTGGGTCCCGCGTTTCACAGACCTGCAACGACGTATCAATGAAAATCTCAAGGAAGGGCACGTCGCCAGCGATTTGGCGTGCAGTCGCTCGCTCCTGACGGAAGGGGGAGATTAGGGAGACGATCACTACTAGCCCGGCCTCCGCCATCAAGCGCGCGGTCTCAGCTGCGCGGCGGATGTTCTCGATGCGGTCCAGGGCGCTGAAACCCAGGTCGCTACTGAGGCCGTGGCGCAGGTTGTCACCGTCGAGCACCATGGCGTGCCTTCCGGCCTGTAGCAGCGCATCGTCCACGGCGTTGGCGATGCTCGATTTTCCTGCCCCGGATAGACCGGTGAACCAAGCGATTACCGGTCGCTGACCTAAAGCGTGCCACCGCTGCTCGCGGGGCAGCAGTGCCTGCCAACTCAGATTGCTAGGGTTCGTATCCTCAGAGTGCTGGTTCATGAGCTTGCTTGATATGCAACTTAAAGGCAGTGTACACGTTTCCGTGAGCGGCAACGTGCTAAATTTGTCACGGTGCTGCGAACCATCACACAGCTGTCCTAGGGCGAGCCAGCGGACGGAGTTGAAGTAACCCTTTGCAGTTGGGATCTATTCGCTTGAGTTTCGATGGCTGCCATGCCGCTGGCGATCAGTACCATCTGAGTACTCAACAATCGTGCCCTTTGGTTCGTCGGAGACGCAAACGCGGGCCTGCATCTAGACAGTCAACGAAGAGACGGCATGTCCAATCAGTCACTCCTCAGAATGTTGTTCAGAAACATGATCTGGCGAAGAAAAATTTATTGAATCATTTCTGGATATAGCTCACTGTTCGAACCAAATGCTAAAGAGGTTGATGTGCGACAATATCATAACCCATTGTACGATGATCATCATGACCTCCCGATATACGCCAATATTCCAAAAATATCATATGTTCTAAGTTCTTCGCCAAGGTGTGGCAGTACATATTTAGCGGCATTGATCAGTCAGACCAAAACATTAGGAGCACCTCACGAGTACTTGGCGGAAGATAATTTCAGAATGATGCAGGTTAGATTTCAGACCCCCGATGATCATTCGACAATGCGAGAGATCGTCAGGCGGCGCACCTCGGAACTCGGGGTATTCGGTGTCAAATTGCACGCTAATCAGTTAGCTCAATTGCGCTATATGCAAAGTCTCGGACATAATTTCGAAATAAGTAAGTATGTGTTTATCCAGAGAAAAGATAGGATAAGACAGGCGATCTCATATGCTAAGGCGGTATTGTCTCAAGAATGGATCGCGATAGAGAATTATTCTCACCCAGAAAGCGGCACTATCAATAGCAATAAAATTGACGTCGAAGGAATGCTAGGCAATATTGACCGGGAAAATAATGATTGGCTTGCTTTTTTTTCTGATAAAGGCATTGATCCTCTGATTGTATTCTACGAAGATGTTCTGGAGAATCCGCAATGTGAGGTCGATAGAATTGCCCAATGGCTTGGAGTGCCTTCAGGTCAGGTGGATCAATCAAAAGTTCCTCTGAAGCGGCAGAGCAATGAGGAGACGGAAGAGATAATCAGAAGCTTTCGAGCTAAAGTAGGGAGCTCTAATTAAAACCAAAGCGAGCGGGATGGACACTTCCAGCTGCGCCAGCCGATCCACCGACGGTCTGTTCTAAGCTCGGGTCTCGGTGGGTCGATTACGCTGACGCTCCGCTTCGTCCACGGCCGTGTGCTGCTTCTTCGTGGCGATCAGCAGGTCAAGCCAAGCGATGGCCTTCTCGTGCGGCTCCATGCGGCGCACGTCGCCGAGACACTTCCCCAACTCCCATCGGTGCCAGGAGCGCACGTTCGACAGCGCCTGCAGGTAGCCCTTCTGCTCGTCGGTCACAGGTCTGCCGCCCGTTGAAGACCCGGCGCTACACCCGGCCTGCTCGCCTCGATCTCGACGAGATGCGCCCGGCCAGCTGGCGTGATGAACCACGCATCCACGCGGCGGCCTGGGCCAGGAGCCGAACGGGACTCAACTAGCCCGCGCTTGCGCAGGACCGCCATCGCCGACGGATAGGCGCCGCGGCGCAGCCCCTGCGGGTAGAGCAGGCAGGCGCGAAGAGCCTCGAGCTGGCGGCCGCGAACTGGCGCGATCGGTTCGGAAGGCATGACGACCCCCAGCTATCGCGAGTCGCCATCCTCGACGAGTCCGCGGCTCGCGGCCAAACGCAACACGTCGGCATCCGAGTAGATCAGGTCGCCGATCTGCCAGCGCTCCATGTCGTTGCCCGTGGGGATGGCCTTGATGCCGGCAGCCCGTAGCGCTGCGACGGCTGCAAGGACCGGGTCGGCGTCGTCGATCATGCCGCTATCCCAGCGCGATCAGCATCCAGGTGCGCGCTTTGGCCATCAGGTCGCCATCGCCGGCCGTCGGATCAGCCTCGATTACGCGCTTGATGATCTCGCGCGCCTCGTTCCCGCTCATCCCGATTCCCTGCACGAAGCCGCTCAAGCGCTCCATCAGGCGCTCTACTGTCGCTTCGCGCTCGGCGTCAGGATCGCTCATCCCTTCACCGGATGCGCCAACAGGATCGCCGTCCGGACCATGTTCCGCTTCCAGGCTGGCTTGTCGGTGGTCAGCGCCTCGGCCGCACGGGTGTTCGTGCGGAGCGTCTCGACGAGGTCGAGCGTCCAGCCCTTCGCGAGCGGGTAGGCCTCAGTCGCCAGATCCGCGAGCACGGCGTCAACCGCAGCGTCGATCTCCTGGTCGGTGACCTCGGCCGCCTTGCGCAGCTCGGAGACAGTCGGGGGTTCTTTGGCCATGGCCGGCCTACTGCAGCTTGTCCGACGTCGAGTCCATGAGGCCGACCCGCACAGCGAGGGCGAACAGGTCGCCGTCCGTCAGCGTCACGCCGTCGACCAGCCAGTAGGGCAGGCCACCGATCCAGGGCTCCACGGTGTGGCCGCGGGCCCGAAGCGCCGCAACGGCTTCGCGAATCGGATCGTGGCCATCGCTCATAAGGCGAGGCTACCGCGGGCAGGGGAGGGGGGTCTATTGCCCGCTCGGAAACGGACGCCGGCCGGTAACGCCTGTGCGCGGAATCAATATGATCGCCCCGACTGTTAATCGCCTTGTCGCAGGTTCGAGTCCTGCTCGGGGAGCCATCAGCCCCCATTACAGCCCCGCCTCTCGGACCCCACGGCGTTGAGCGCTGATGCCGATCCGTTCTTGCGACAGGATCTCGGGGCCCCTTGGGCAGCAGCCGCTTCATCCCGTCCGTGCGCCGGCCCAAGATCCCGGCCGTCGATACGGCTGAGACGCGCGCAGCGCTCACGGCGAAATGCCGGTCGCGAGCGCGATCGAACGGTCTCGGGGCGGCCGCGCATGTCGGCGGCCGCGTTCACCCGGAGCGGCACTCGAAATGTCGGCGGGCCGCGGCGGGGACCGAAGGAGGCGCCCCGGCTCAGCCGGGCGTAGAGCGGATCAAGATCGCCGTGCTTGACTTCGTCGACGGACAGCCCCCCGCGCCGCACCGACCTGACCCGCCCCCTCTCAGCGGGGTGGATCGGCAGAATCTGCCGCTGGGCCGATCCTGCCGGTCCCCGGCCCGGGAGCGTCGCTGAAATCATTGGGAAAATTCTGGAATGCGCCGTGCCTCCCCGAACCGAAGGCGGTCGCGGAGGCGTAGCATGTCGACGAATGCGGTTACGGGCAGTTCTCTCCAGCGGGATCTTGTCAGCGCCCTGAGACAGGCGCGTGCGGCGAATACGGCCCGGATCGAGGCCGGTGCCTCGACCACGGCGGGCCAGGATCCAACCACCACCCAGGCTACCGGAAGCACCGGGCAGACGACCGGCACCACATCGACACCGACCCTGTCGAACGATCTGATGGCGTCGCTCCTGCAACTGCAATCCGACTTCAGCCAGATGGGCCTTCAGAGCGGCGTCACCACACCGGCGGACGCCACCGCCAATGCCGACGAAGCCTCAGCGACCGGCACGTCGTCGAGCCCGACCGCGGACGGCGCGGCGCCCGTCCATCACCGTCGCGGCCACCATGGCCATCGGCCGGCGTCGGACGCGACGCAGAGCGGGGCATCCGCGCCGACCGGCGCCGCAACGGACGGCGCGTCGTCCACAAGTGCGTCCGCGGGTACGACGGCGACCGCCGATGCCGCGTCGGCGACCGGCAGCGGCGACGGCCTGCAATCCTTCCTGCAACAGGTGACGAAGGCGATCGCCGCCTATGCGACGGGCGGCCCGGTGGGCATGGCGGCTGCACTCACCAGCAGCACCCAGGCCTGACCCGGCCGGGATCGCCTGGCGTCTGGAGTGGTCCGCCGGCCTCTGGCATGATCGGGGGAACCGGAGATCGCCATGCCCCTGACCATCCCCGTGATTCTCGGCAGCGTCCGCACCGACCGCATCGGCAACCGCGCCGCGCAGTTCCTGATTGCGCAACTCGAGGCGCGCGGCCACGCCGCCCCGCTGGTGGACCCCGCCGAGCTGAAGCTCCCGCTCCTCGACCGGATGTACAAGGAATATCCGGCCGGCACCGCGCCGGAGCCCCTGCAGCGCCTCGCCGACCTCTTCCGCGGATCGGACGCCTTCCTGGTGGTCACGGCCGAGTACAATCACGGCGTCCCGCCCGCGCTCTCCAACACCCTCGACCATTTCCTGGAAGAGTACTTCTGGCGGCCGTCGGCCATCTGCTGCTACTCGGCCGGTCAGTTCGGCGGCGTCCGGGCGGCAATGGCATTGCGGGCGATGCTTGCCGAGATGGGCATGTCCAGCATCCCCTCGCTCCTGCCGATCCCGCGGCTCCAGAAAGCCATCGACAGCCAGGGCATTCCTGCCGAGCCCTGGATCACGACGGCGGCCAACCGCTTCCTCGACGAACTCGAATGGCACGCCGAGGCCCTGCGGGACCGGCGCCAGCGCGGCACGCCGTACTGAGCGGCAGCCGGCCGCCCCCAGCCCCGTCGCGGCGGCGTCATCGCGCCCTCGCGGGAGACAACGCTCCCGGTGCATCGGAGGTATTCGAACGGCCAAGCGCACCTCGATGCGCGCAATTTTGCGCCATGAAGTGATCGAGACAGCGCTTTCGATTCTCAGGATGCGCAAATACTCGACACACGATTGCAGAACAACTTTGCATGATCTCGCCGACGAAACGGTGAACGCGCCGCGCGCCCGGCGCACGAGACAGTATTGCTCTGTTGCAAAAAGGTGGCTGCACGGTGAGCCGAAGTATGAGAGCTTGGCCGTGTTCCCCAACGCGGACCGATTCCGATGAAGATCGACGAGAGGGCGCTCCTGCAGGAGCGCGTGCGGACGCTTGTCCTGCGCCATGCCCTGGAAGCCGTACTGGACCGTCTTGCGTCGGCCGCGCGGGATGCGGGACGGGATGCCGAGGCGGAATTTCTCGGCCTGGAGCAGTCGCTGATCGCGGCCGCCCGCAGCGTCGCCGACCGCGCCAGCGCCCAGAAACTGGCTGTCCTGGTTGCCGTCGAGGACGCGAGCACGACGATCCGGGCCGCCTTCGACAACGCGCACGAGCGCCTCGACGTGCTGCGACCGTCGCATCTCACCCTCGTCGAACCGGAGGCTGCCGTCGCAGCCTAGCAGCCGCGCCGTCCCCCGCAGAGAGCCGGACCGGTCGTCGGGCTCAGGGCTCTCAGCGCGGCCCCGCCTCAGGCAGGGAGCCTTCGGGGTCCAAGGGAATTGGCGCGCGGAATGCCGCGAGACCGGCGGAGAGCCGCGCCAGCGTGGCGAGGCCGAGCGCCAGGAATACGGCCCCGCCGGTCAGAACCACACGCTCGATCCGGTCCGTATTGATGATGTGATCGGGGACCTCGACGCATTGCACGAGGATCTCGGCGACGAGCCCCAGCACCAGCAGGGCGAGTCCGCAATGGTGACAGAGCGCGTCGATCGCCGCCTCGCGATCGGGATCCTCGGTCGGAAGGCCGCCGAGGAGATGGCTCACGCCAGGGCGCTCTTCCAGCACCACGCCCCAACCGATCAGGATCACGCCCATCCCCTCGATCAGATGCCCGGCCTCGTGAATCGTGGCGTGATGCTGAAATCCAGCGCCCCAGAGCAAGATGGCGACCTCGACGAGCGCGAGCGTCAGCGGCAACGCGATCAGCATATTGAACGCAAAGATCGACCAGCGGTTGAGAAGTGATCTTGCCAGCATGGACCGGACGAAAGTCTGAACACGCAGGGGCGCAGAACTCTGGCGCGACTCAGAGCCACTGTCCCTGGACGAAATCAGC
Source organism: Methylobacterium sp. 092160098-2 (assembly GCF_028920805.1). Lineage (NCBI taxonomy): Bacteria > Pseudomonadati > Pseudomonadota > Alphaproteobacteria > Hyphomicrobiales > Methylobacteriaceae > Methylobacterium > Methylobacterium sp. 092160098-2. The sequence continues at coordinate 4,069,178 of NZ_JAQPZJ010000001.1, forward strand.
AAGAGCGCGTCGCTTCAGCCCCGTCAAGAACTAGAGACTGTTTGGAACGCAGGGGCCGCGATATGGGATTACACGCCCCCCCCTGAGAGACCCTGGGCACCGCGCGGCGCCAGTGGCCGCGCCGCGCACGGCGTCGAATCCCGTTTCCCATTCGGATGCGAGGCACGAAACCATCGGCCCGGCCGGATGGTGCTCGACCACGGCCCCCGACTTTGCAGCGATACGGGCGGAGGCGTCAGAAAGGCCGCCCGAACGAACGCATCCGATCCGCTCCTGCCCCGGCGCTCACTGCTTGGCGCGATTGATGATCGCCCACAGCACGCGGGCGACGGGCTCGGTGACGGTGCGGCGGTACTTGCGGTGGACCAGCTGACCGTTGTGATAGACGTCCTGCTCCACATAGAGCCGCTCGCCGTCCCAGCGGACGATATTGTCGGACTCGATGGTCTCCTCGACGCCGAGATCGCCTCGGAGAATCGAGTTGCCTGTCTGGGTCAGCATACGCGCGTCCTCGTTCACGCAGTCGGTTCCACCCGGGGAGCGCCACCGCGGCCCTGGTAGCGCGGCTCCCGGCGGCCCCCGACACCGGGCAGCATAGGAGTGCATCGGTGTACACGCCAGCGACCCGGTGGACGCAATCGTCGGACCGTCACCGCACCGGGCGCCAGGCTCCGACGCGCCGGCATCGGTCTCGACGCGCCCCGTGTGCGCTTCGGCACGTTCAGCTCGGCCGTAAGGTGCGATGCTTCACATGCGCTCCGATCCGCATGCACGTTGCAGGCGGGACCGGCGGCGCGACGGAGGCGTCCATGCTCGCTCGCCCGTTCCGCCTGATCGCCCCGGCGCTGGCTGCCCTCGGCCTCGTGGCCCTGCGCCTCGCAAGCCCCTTCATCGGGCCGGCCTCGCCCCCGCAACCCGGCACTTCCGCGGATACGGGGGTCGTGTTCCGGCACTACCTCTGAGGCTCAGCCGCGCCGGCTCAGAACGGCCGGCCCGGGCACCGGGCATGCGGATCCGACTGCGGGTCCGAGAACGATGTCGCCCTGCCGCGGGTTGTTCACCGTAAAGGGAGCCGTCTCCTGAAGACCGATGAAGCCGCGCCCCAGTTGCGGCACGAACAGGTCGCCCCCGAACCGGACGAAGCAGCGGTCGAGGACCGCCTCATAGTCGAAGGTCCGCTGGACAACCGGGCCCGCACCCGCGCCCGGCATCCCGCAATAGCCCGTGATGTCGATCTGGCCCGGCCGTGACAGCCGCATCGGCAGCGACCGACCGGGCAACAGCGTGGCGGGCGGCCCGCCATCCTGGCGGGCGACCAGGACCAGGTTCGATCGATTGTAGACCCTCCGCAGGCAATCCGCCGACGCGCCGGAGACGCTCGAGACCGTCCCGGCGATGCCGAGCGCGAGTCCGGCCCATGCCCATGCTACACGCTTCGTCACCGCAATTCCTCCGCCGGCCGGGCGCTCGATCGGTCGAGGCCGTCGATCATGCCGCTTGCGACTTGAACAGCGGCCAGCTTGGCCGCGCAAGACGAACGCGGCAAGATCGGCCGCGTTCACGCGCGCCGCGTAAATTACCGCACGCTTGAGAGCCCGCAGGCTCGCCGGTCCCGCGAGGCGCGTCCCTCCGGCTAGCGCCGCTCGTAGAGCAGGCGGGCGCGGATCGTGCCCGGGATGGCGCGGATCTCTGCGAGCAGCGCCTCCGCATCCGCGTCGGTGGCGTCGGTCTCCAGCACCACGTACCCGACCTCGCCGTCGGTCTGGTAGAACTGCGCGGCGATGTTGACCTGCCCGCGGGAGAACACGCCGTTGAGGCGTCCGAGCATGCCGGGCAGGTTGCGCTGGACGTGGATGAAGCGCGTTCCGGTCGGGCGGGCCGGGAGTTGCACCTGCGGGAAGTTCACGGCGCCGACCGTCGAGCCGATATCGGAATAGTCGAGGAGCTTGCGCGCCACTTCGGAGCCGATGCGCTCCTGAGCCTCCTCGGTCGATCCCCCGATATGCGGCGTGAGGATCACGTTCTCGAGTCCCTGGAGGGGGCTGACGAAGGCCTCCGCGTTGGACCCGGGCTCCGCCGGAAAGACGTCGACGGCGGCGCCCTTGAGGTGGCCGTCGCGCAGCGCCGCCGCCAGAGCCTCGAGATCGACCACGGTGCCCCGGGCGTTGTTGATCAGGAAGGATCCGGGCTTCATCGCACGGATCTCGGCCGCGCCGATCATGTTGGCGGTGGCCTCCGTCTCGGGCACGTGCAGCGAGACCACGTCGCTCTGGCCCAGAAGCTCGTGCAGCGTCTCGGTCGGCTCGGTGTTGCCGTGGCGCAGCTTGTCGGTGTGGTCGTAATACAGAACCCGCATGCCCATGGCTTCGGCGAGCGTGGAGAGCTGCGTGCCGATGTTGCCGTAGCCGACGATGCCCAGCGTCTTGCCGCGCACCTCCAGCGAGCCCGCCGCCGACTTGTCCCAGCGGCCGGCATGGGCGCCCACCGAGCGCGGAACGATCCGGCGCAGCAGCATCACGATCTCGCCGATCGTCAGCTCCGCCACCGAGCGCGTGTTCGAGAAGGGGGCGTTGAAGACCGGAATGCCCCGATGCCGGGCGGCCTCCAGATCGACCTGATTGGTGCCGACCGAGAAACAGCCCACCGCCAGGAGCCGGTCCGACGCCGCGAAGGCGGCCGCGTCGAGTTGCGTCCGCGAGCGGATGCCCACCATGTGCACGCCCTGGAGCGCCTCGTGCAGGGCCTCCCGGTCCAGCGCCTTCGGCAGCCGGGTCAGGTTGGTGTAGCCGGCGGCCCGCATCAGTGCCACGGCGCTGTCGTTGATGCCCTCCAGCAGCAAGACCCGGATCTTGTCCTTGGGCAGGGAAAGCTTGTCGGGCGTCATGGGCATGGATCGTCTGGCAGCAGGCCCCCCGGCGGCGGCCGGACGACCTTGGGTTCGAAGCGGCTCCGGATACGAGGGCGCCCTGTGCGTTGCAACATGGCGCGACGCCGGGCAGCCCCGCCCGGGGAGCGCTTCAGGGTGCGCAGCGGAGTCGCGCGGCCTCGGCCCGCGCCGAACCGTGCCGAATATTCGGGCAGGTCGACGACGCCCTGCGGGCATCTCCGACGGAACTTGAGGTCGCCTCGCGGCTTGTAGGGCCCTGTACTGTTAACGGCTCGATCTCCGGCAGCGCCGGACAGCGACCTACCATTCGGTCCTCGACGATGCATATCCGCACCGGCTTCTCGATCGCGTTCGACACGTTCGGCCCGACGCCGATGAACCTGCTGCTCAACGTCCGCCCGGAGCTGAGGCGCGACCTCGTGACCCCGGAGGTGATCACCTTCGATCCTCCGGTGGCGGCCCGGCAGCACGTGGACGCCTTCGGCAATGTCTGCACGCGCCTCGTCGCGCCGGGTGGACGGATCACCATGACGGCCGATTTCACGATCACCGATAGCGGCCGGCCGGACGACCAGGCGCCCGACGCCCGCCAGATCGCCGTGCAGGACTTGCCCGACGACGTCCTGACCTTCCTGTTGGGCTCGCGCTACTGCGACACCGACAAGCTCTCGCAGACGGCCTGGTCGCTGTTCGGCGCCACGCCGGAGGGCTGGGCGCGCGTCCAGGCCATCGTCGATTTCGCCCACAATCGCCTGCGCTTCGACTACCAGCAGGCCGACGCGACCCGCACCGCCTTCGACGGCTACACGCAGCGCGTCGGCGTGTGCCGGGACTTCGCGCATCTGGCGATAACCCTGTGCCGGTGCATGAACATCCCGGCGCGCTACGCCACCGGCTATCTGGGCGACATCGGCGTGCCGAAGGATCCGGCGCCGATGGACTTCTCCGCGTGGTTCGAGGTCTACCTCCACGGGCCCGACGGGCCGCGCTGGTACACGTTCGACGCCCGCCACAACCGGCCCCGGATCGGCCGCATCGTCATGGCCCGCGGCCGCGACGCCACCGACTGCGCCCTGACCACGAGCTTCGGTGCCGCCCAGCTGATCCGCTTCGATGTCCATACCGACGAGGTGCCGGCCGCACCGGATGCGCTGGCCCAGGCCGCCTGAGGCGGCCCCACGCCCTAGACGGTCTCGACGGTCGGGTGCGCAGGGGCGGCGTTGTTCGCGAGGTGCAGGAACGTGGGGTCAAACTCGGCGACTTCGGCGAGCGCGTCCCAGTTCTCGATGGTCAGGATGCCGCCGCCCAGCGTGACGAGCCCGCGGCCCCGGAGCGTCCGCAGAACCCGGTTCAGGTGGACGCTCGTCAGGCCTAGGGAGTCGGCGAGTTCGGACTGCTTGGGCGCCAGCGGACAGCTCAGGCCGCGCGTCAGCCCGACCGCCTTCTGCCGGAGATAGAGCTCGCAGAACATGTGGGCGACGCGACCGAGCGCCTGCCGCCGCCCGAGGCTGGTGATCCGCTCGCGGTAATGCGCGGCGTCGATCAGGCTGTCGCGCCAGAGGGTGGCGGCGAGACCGGGATTCTTGAGGAGAACCGCCCGCAGGTCGTCATGCGCGACCAGCGCCACGACGCAGGACGTCAGCGTGGCGAGGTTGTGATCCATCCGGTGCAGATGGAGGCTCTGCAGGTCCGGAAGGTCGCCCGCGATGTAGAACGACAGGATCTGGCGTCCGCCCTCGGCCAGGGCGGAATAGCGATAGACCCAGCCCTGAAGGACGAGGCAGCTCTGGTTCGGCCTATCGCCGAACCGGACGATGTCGTGGCGCGCGGGCAGGTTCCGGACGGTGTGGGGCAGCGCGAGGAGCGCCTCGCGGTCGGCATCCGCAATCCGCGCGATGCTGTCGAGCTTGCGCGCCAGCATCTCCATCGGGGCGTTGTACCCGTTCGGCATCGGGCGTTCAGGCCTCGGTTCGCGAGGCATGGGGGATGCCGCTGTGCCGCAGACGCGGGGCACGACGGGAGACGAGATCAGGACGCAGCACGCTTCTTCCCTCAAAACACTCCGGATGCGCCGGACAGACACCAGGCCGCGCCCGACGGACCGGTGCGGGCTCTCCTGACCGGCGGATATGCGCCGGGCAAGCGTCCGGCGGCAGACAGACTTGCCACATCTGCAGCCGGCGGCAAGACCGCACGCAAGACCGCACCTGCGCCGCGGCCATCCGACGCCCGGGGAGGCTAAAACCCTAATCGGTTGAAGTCGCAAGGCCGATGTTGTAAGGGACCCGCGTCCTCCCGGATCCCCTCTCGCGCGCCCGTCTTTCCGGTGCGCCCGCCAGGTTTCCGGCTGGACCGCCCTCGTCATCCGTATCGACGCGTCGGCAAGCCGGGTCCCGCGGGACCGGCCGCCTCTCCCGAAAGACTCCGGGAAGGCCGCGGCGAACGGGGGCGCCTGCAACGCGAGCCGCCGACGCAACGGGCCTCCGATGGAGGCCGTTCAGGAGACAGAATGACCGCAGGTACCGCTCTGGGGCGTGGCCCGAGCCGCGAGGATTTCGCAGCCCTCCTCGAGGAGAGCTTCCTCGAACACGAGATCACCGAAGGCTCCGTCGTCAAGGGTCGCGTCGTCGCGATCGAGAAGGACGTGGCCGTCATCGACATCGGCGCCAAGACGGAAGGCCGTGTCGCGCTGAAGGAATTCACCGGTCCCGGCCGCGAGGGCGAGCTGAAGGTCGGCGACGAGGTCGAGGTCTACGTCGACCGGATCGAGAACGCGCTGGGCGAAGCCGTCATCTCGCGCGACAAGGCCCGCCGCGAGGAGAGCTGGGTCAAGCTCGAGAAGTCGTTCGAGAACAACGACCGCGTCACCGGCACGATCTTCAACCAGGTCAAGGGCGGCTACACCGTCGACCTCGACGGCGCCGTGGCGTTCCTGCCGCGCTCGCAGGTCGATATCCGCCCGGTCCGCGACGTCACCCCGCTGCTGGGCACCCCGCAGCCGTTCCAGATCCTCAAGATGGATCGCCGCCGCGGCAACATCGTCGTGTCGCGCCGGACCGTGCTCGAGGAGAGCCGCGCCGAGCAGCGCTCGGAGCTGGTGGCCAACCTTGAGGAAGGTCAGGTCATCGACGGCGTCGTCAAGAACATCACCGAGTACGGCGCCTTCGTCGATCTCGGCGGGATCGACGGCCTGCTGCACGTCACCGACATGGCGTGGCGCCGCGTGAACCATCCGTCCGAGGTCGTGACCATCGGCCAGACGGTCAAGGTGAAGATCATCAAGATCAACCACGAGACGCACCGCATCTCGCTCGGCATCAAGCAGCTCCTCGCCGATCCGTGGGAGGGCATCGCCGCCCGCTACCCGGAGGGCGCCAAGCTCAAGGGCCGCGTGACCAACATCACCGACTACGGCGCCTTCGTGGAGCTGGAGCCGGGGATCGAGGGCCTGATCCACGTCTCCGAGATGAGCTGGACCAAGAAGAACGTCCATCCGGGCAAGATCGTCTCCACCTCCCAGGAGGTCGAGGTGCAGATCCTGGAGGTCGATCCGGTCAAGCGCCGCATCAGCTTGGGCCTCAAGCAGACCCTGCAGAACCCCTGGGAGGCCTTCGCCGAGAAGCACCCGGTCGGTTCCGAGGTCGAGGGCGAGGTCAAGAACAAGACCGAGTTCGGCCTGTTCATCGGCCTCGAGGGCGACGTCGACGGCATGGTCCACCTGTCGGATCTCGACTGGAACCGTCCCGGCGAGCAGGTCATCGAGGAGTTCAAGAAGGGCGACATGGTCCGCGCCCAGGTTCTCGACGTCGACGTCGAGAAGGAGCGGATCTCCCTGGGCGTGAAGCAGCTCGGCGGTGACCCCTTCGCCGAGGCCGGCGAGATCAAGAAGGGCCAGATCGTCACCTGCGAGGTCGTCGAGGTGAAGGATGCCGGCGTCGAGGTGAAGATCGTCGACACCGACATGCAGACCTTCATCCGCCGCGCCGAGCTGGCCCGCGACCGTGGCGACCAGCGTCCCGAGCGCTTCGCCGCCGGCGAGAAGTTCGACGCCCGCGTCGTCCAGTTCGACCGGAAGGCCCGCCGCGTGCAGGTCTCGATCAAGGCCCTCGAGGTCGCCGAGGAGAAGGAGGCCATGGCCCAGTTCGGCTCCGCCGATTCGGGCGCCTCGCTCGGCGACATCCTCGGCGCCGCCTTCAACAAGAAGCGCTCCGACGACGAGTAAGACGCCGACCCCGCCGCCCGGCCCGTCCGGGCGGTGGATCCCTGGCTTCGACACCCGCGCAGGACCGACGTCCTGCGCGGGTTCTTTTTTGCGCCCAGCAATTCAAGGTTGACGATGGCGGAGCGCCGGCGGGGTCGCCCCGTCCGGAACGACAGGGACGGGCCACCCGGTCATTTTCTTCGCGCGCCCCGTATCCACGCCTGCGGAAAATGCTCTAGAACACCGGCCTCGCCCGGCGCGGATCGAGCGAGCCGAAGGAAACCAAGGACTTGCCCGGCGCGAGCGCGATGCGCCCGCATCCCGTCGAGGGGGCCGGCCGGGGGGCTTTAGGGGAAGCGACAGCATGGCAGCCGATGCCGAACTGCTGATTGACCGGCGGCGCCTGCGTCGCAGGTTGTCCCTCTGGCGCGTGCTCGGCGTCGGCGGCCTCATCGTGGCGGTCGGTGCTTTGGGCTATCGGGCGCGGACGGGCGTCGAAGGCGCGTTCGCGGTCCAGCCGCAGATCGCCCGCATCTCCGTCTCCGGCTTCATCGCCGGGAGCGAGGCCACCGCCAAGCTGATGAAGCGGGTGGGGGACTCGGATGCGGTGAAGGGCGTGATCGTCTCGATCAACTCGCCCGGCGGTACGACCACGGGGTCGGAGGAGATCTTCCGCAACCTCCGGACGCTCGCCGCCAAGAAGCCGATCGTCGCCTTCGTGGACGGCACGGCCGCGTCCGGGGCCTACATCACGGCCATCGCGGCCGATCACATCGTCGCGCGTGAGACCAGCCTGGTCGGATCGATCGGCGTGCTGTTCCAGTATCCCGATTTCTCGGGGCTCTTGGACAAGGTCGGCGTCAAGGTCGAGTCCGTGAAGTCGTCGCCGCTCAAGGCCGAGCCGTCGGGCTTCACACCGACCTCGCCGGAGGCGCGCGCCGCCCTGGCCTCCGTCGTCGGCGACACCTATGCGTGGTTCAAGGGCCTCGTCGCGGAGCGCCGGGGCATGGATCCGGCGCAACTCGGCGCCGTGTCCGACGGCCGGGTGTTCAGCGGTCGCCAGAGTATCCCGCTGAAGCTGGTCGACGAGCTCGGCGGCGAGCGTCAGGCGGTGGCGTGGCTGGAGAGCGCCCGCGGCGTCCAGACGAACCTGCCGATCAAGGATTGGAAGCCCGCGACGGAGAGCCGGTTCACCCTGTGGTCCGCGGCCGGAATCGGCGCCGACCTCCTGGGCCTGGACGGCCTCGCGGCGCGCCTTCGGTCCGTGGGGGCCGAGGCACAGGCCGCCCGGGGTGGGATGCTCGCCCTCTGGCGTCCGGAACCCTGAACCACCGCCACCGCGCAGCCCGCCCCGATCCCGCGAGAAGATTCCACGCCATGATCAAGTCGGAGCTCGTCCTCAGGATCGCCGAGCAGAACCCGCATCTCTACCAGCGTGACGTGGAGATCCTGGTCAACGCGATCCTCGACACCATTTCCGATGCGCTGGCCCGCGGCGACCGGGTGGAACTGCGTGGCTTCGGGGCCTTCTCGGTGAAGCGCCGGGAGGCGCGTCGGGGACGCAACCCGCGCACGGGTGCCGCCGTTGCCGTGTCCGAGAAGGCAATCCCCGTGTTCAAGACCGGCAAGGAGATGCGCCAGCGCCTCAACGCCGCCGGGATCGGCGAGAATGCCTCGGCCGCCGAGTAGGAAGGACCTGTGAGCGCGATGATCCGTTTCCTGAAGAGCCTCGTGCTGCTGCCGATCGCCGCCTTGGTGATCCTGCTGGCGGTGGCCAACCGCGCGCCGGTGCAGCTCTCCTTCGATCCGTTCAACGCGGACGCGCCGGTCTTCAGCGTCGCTCTTCCGCTCTACGCGATCCTGTTCGGCGCCGTGGCCCTCGGCATCGTGGTCGGAGGCATCTTCACGTGGCTCGGCCAGGGCAAGACCCGCGCCCGGGCGCGCTACCATCGCCGCGAGGCCGTCCGGTACGAGCGCGAGGCGACCCGGCTGCGCACCTATGCGCCCGAGAGCGAGACCGCGGGCACCTATACGGTCCCGAATACGGGCCGGACCGCGCTGCCCGCGCCGCGCTGAGCGGTTCCCGTTCGCGGCGCTGAGGCGGAAACCTCAGCGCGCCCGCCGCGCGGCCGCCACGAAGGCCGCGATCTTCGCCGGATCCTTCACCCCCGGCGCCGTCTCGACCCCGGACGAGACATCGACGGCGCCCAGTGCCGTGCGGGCGATGGCATCGGCGACGTTGCCGGCATCGAGGCCGCCCGACAGCATGGTGCCCTCCGGAAGCGCGGCGCCGCGCAGGATCTCCCAGTCGAAGCATCGGCCGTTGCCGCCCGGCAGGGCCGCATCCGGCGGCGCCTTGGCATCCAGCAGGATCCGGTCGGCGACCGCGGCATAGGCCGGCAGGACGGCGAGATCCGCGGACGTGGCGATGCCGAGGGCCTTCATCACCGGCCGGCCAGCGCGGGCGCGGATCGCCGCGACGCGCTCCGGGCTCTCGCGCCCATGGAGCTGGATGAGATCCGGATCCACCGCCGCGACGGCCGCGGCGAGCAGAGCGTCGTCCGGATCGACCAGCAGGATCACCCGCTCGGCCCGCCCGCGGGCGAGGGCCGACAGGGCGGCCGCTTGCTCCAGCGCCACGTGCCGGGGGCTGCGCGGGAAGTGGACGAGCCCGATCCAGTCCGCCCCGGCGTCCAGAGCGGCGGTCAGAGTCGCTTCGGTGCTGAGCCCGCAGATCTTGATACGGGTCGGGGACGCGGATGAGGCCATGGGCCTCCTATAGCCGATCCGGCGTCGCCGAGCAGGCCCGTGCGACAGGCCCGTTGCTGCAATCCGCGCCCAAGCCGACGCACCAGGCCTCGCGCGCAGGGCGACACGTGCCGTCGCGCTGCGCGGTCATCCCGTAGACCCGCAGCGGCGCCCGGGATCCCGACGCGCCGAGGCCGCGAGATCCTGCACCACGAGCGCCTTTCCATTCCGGTCTCGCCGACAACGCCCCGGCCTGACGGCGCAGGACATCGATGGTGAGCCAGGGTGTCCGATGCGCGCGGCCATGAGCCCGGACAGGCGGCAAGGCGCGTTGCATCGTCTTGCGCCGAAGACGCGCCTGTCCGGGCGTTTCAGAGGCCCCCTCAGACCGAGAGCCGCCTAATACAGCGCCGGCACGAAGACGTTGGGGATCGGAAATCCGCTGAAGACCACCTTCCCGTCGACGAGCCGCAGGGGTGGGAGCGCCTTGAGGGGTGTCGCGTCGGCCGGCGCGTCCGGGTTCGGACGCTGGGCCAGCCCCAGCAGGCCGCCGACCAGCTGGCCGACCAGCGCGCCCCGATCCGAGCCGAAGCGCTGGCCGACGATGCTGCCGACCAGCGCGTCGACGCCGGCCGCCCGCAGATCGATCTGGCCCGCCGGGCGGTGCGCGGCATCGAGGGCGAGGGTGCCCTTCGCCTGAACGCGCTGTGCGCCCTTGGCCAGCGACAGGGCCGTCAGGTCCAGGTTGCCGCCGGCTTGGCGCCAGCGCTCCAGCTCGCGCGCCACCGTCCCGGTCCGCAACACGGTGGCCTGCGTCAGGCTCGCATCAAGGGCCAGATCGACCGGATCCCGTGTTCCGGTGAGGGCATCGAGTTGAGGCACCGCCGCCTGATTCAGGCGCAGGCTGAGATCCACCGCACCGTCGGAATCGAAACGGCCGGGGCTCGGCCGGGCGTGCAGTTCGAGGTGCCGGCCCGCAACCGCGATCGGACCGGGCTCTGCCCCCTTCACGGTGACATCGGGATTGTCGACGACCAGAGAGGCGCGGGTGAAGCCATCCGCGGCGCCGTGGAAACTGCCCTGGAGCGCGGACCAGGACGCGTCTCCGGTCAGCGCGCCCTGCTCGACATGGAACGGACCGGCGCTCTCGAACACGACGAGGCGCGGCTGATAGATCTGCGCCACCGCGGTGCTCGGTCCCAGCCGGAAGCGTCCGTCGGCACGGTCGAGCGTGACGGCGCTGCAGCGCAGCTCGAGCCGGAACGGGTAGCCGCCGAGCGAGCGGTCCGCACAGGTCCAGGTGCGCCCGGCCGACGCCTCCCGGGCGATCCAGCCGTCGATCTCGGCGGCCGCGCGCTCACGCATCCACAGCCAGCCGGCCGACCAGCCCGCCACCACGAGGGCGAGCAGGATGTAGGGCAGGAACAGCCCGAGCCGGGATCGCCGCGCGCGCCCCACCGGGGCTGTCTGGTCGGCACCCTCCGGCCGCGTCCGATCCTGCACCATGCGCTCCGCTCCCCGACCCGATCCCCGCAGGGACATCGCGGCCTCGCCTTGAGGCCATGCAAGGGGCGAAACTGGGGCAGCGCCGCCCCGGGTCGACCGCTGCGGACGTGATCCGTCCGCGCGCGTCGCGTTTCCGGTCAGACCTGCGCCGGCTCGACGGTGTCGACCTGCAGATCCTCGACGATCGCCACCCGCTCGACGTCGTTCTCGGCCAGGCGATGCACGTGCATCTCGGTGGCGCCCCGGCGGCGGACACGGTCGAGCCAAGTCCGCCGCAGATGATCGCGCGGACTCTCGCTGGAGCTGGCCACCGAGACCATTTCGGCGATGCCCGCATTGTCCCGGCGGACGGCGATCACCACGGCCTGGGCCATCTCGTCGAGGTCGAAGCCCCCGGCCGGATGAACCCCGACCACGTAGCGGCGGCCGGAACGGCCGCGCCAGGCCGAAAGGGGAAGCGCGGGCGAGCCGCGCAGACCTGCGGTCGTCTTGAGGCGTTCTTCACGCACGTCCTGCCTCCGGGTGCGATCGTCCTTCAGGTCGCGGAGCGCGGCCGACCAGGACAGGGCTCTTCTGTTCGCCATTTGTTCCAACCTAACGCGCGATATCCACAGGCGTCAAGCGCGACGTTCCCAAGGGCAGATGTGGCGACGATGCCCGTTATCCACAAGCTGGCTCAGCGCCACCGGGGACGGAACGCGGCGGTTGCGCGGGGCTCAGCGGCGCGGCGCGGCCACGACCGGTGCCTCGTCCGCCGGTACGGCATGGCCGTCTGCCGCGCAGCCTGCGATGCCGCCGTCGACGAGGGCGTTCGAGGCCGTCTCGAGCCGATCCTGGACCAGCGCCTGGAACTCCTGGCGGGGCAGGCCGGGCGGGATGGGCGGCAGGAATTCGATCACCGCCGTGCCCGGCCGGCGCACGAGGCTGTTGCGCGACCAGAACAGGCCGGTGTTCAGCGCGACGGGCAGGCAGGGAACCTTCAGGGCGGTGTAGAGATGCGAGAGTCCCTGCTTGTAGGCGGGCGGCGCGCCGACCGGCCGGCGGGTGCCCTCGGGAAAGATGATGAGCTGGCGCCCGTCCTGGATCGCCGCGCCGGCCGCGGCATTCATCAGGCTCATGGCCCGGGTGCCCTTGGACCGGTCGATCGCCACCATGCCGCTGCGCGACAAGTACCAGCCGATCAGGGGGATCAGCAGCAGCTCCTTCTTCAGGACGTAGGCGAAGTTCGGCAGCACCGTGCAGAGGGCCAGGGTCTCAAGGGCCGACTGGTGCTTGGCCGCCACCAGCAGGGGACCCGTCGGGATGTTCTCCAGCCCACGGAACTCGACCCGCGTTCCGGCGACGACGCGCAGCAGCCACAGGGTGATCCGCCCCCAGGCGCGGGCCAGCCGCAGAACCGACCGGCCGGAGACCAGCATGGGCAGGCCGGCGACCGCCAGGACCGCCGTGACGGCGTAGAAGCAGATGTTGAAGGCGAGGGAGCGCAGGGCGAGCATCGGATACCGTGTCGTAGCGGCCTCCTGTAGCGCGCCCGCGTGTCCGCGGCCAAGGGCGACGTCGCCGGGAGCCGTCAGGCATCCTCGGAGAGGTCGGCCTCGCGGATGCGCCCGGCGCCGCGCCCCGCGACCAGCCAGTAGACCAAGCCCGCACTCGCGCCGACCACGAACAGGATCAGCGTCAGGCGCACCTCGCCGGCGAGGAGGGCGGCATCCCGGGTTGCCCCGCCGGACCGGAGCGCGCCGCGCGTCAGCCAGGGGAGGGCGGCGGTGAGCAGGCCGCAGCCGGCGCCGTACCACAGGAGGCCGCGACATCCGAGGATCTCCCCGCCGAGACCGATCAGGGCCGGGGGCACGAACAGCAGCACGAACAGCGCCTTGGCGAGGCCGGCGACGAACAGGGCGAGTCCCTCCGGCGGGAGCCCGGCCGAGAGGTCCGACAGGGCCATGTCGAGGCCGGCGAGCGCCCCGCCGCTCAGCCAGGCCTGCGCGGCCGGATCGACGAGCAGCGCCAGGACGAGAACCACGAAGCCCGCCGGAACAGCGAGCAGGAGGGCGAAGGCCCCGAGAATGAGGCGACCGAGGGCGTGCATGGCGCCAGCCTCTACACCGGGCGCGCCCGCCCGTCGCGCGAAAGCCGCGCCCGATCCTCGCGGATCCGGCACGGCTTCCAGGATACGGCAGCCGAGAGTGTGCCCGTCAGCCGTGCGCGGGCGCGGCGCCGCCGGAATCACCGTGGGTGTGCTTCTTCCGGAACCGCCCGATCCAGAGCGAGAAGTGGCGGATCACCACGTAGAAGACCGGCGTGAGGAACAGGCCGAAGAAGGTCGCGCCGATCATCCCGAAGAACACCGCCGTGCCGAGCGCCTGACGCATCTCGGCGCCGGGGCCGGTGGCGATCACCAGCGGCAGGGTGCCCAGGATGAACGCGAAGGCGGTCATCAGGATCGGGCGCAGGCGCAGGCGGCAGGCTTCCACCGCCGCCTCCACCGGGCCGCGATGCTCCCGCTGCTCGATGTCGTGGGCGAACTCGACGATCAGGATCGCGTTCTTCGCCGCGAGGCCGATGAGCACGATCAGGCCGATCTGGGTCAGGATGTTGTTGTCCTGGCCGCGGAACTGCACGCCCGCGAGCGCCGCCAGCACCCCGGTCGGCACCACCAGCAGGATCGCCAGCGGCAGCGCCCAGGATTCGTACTGCGCGGCGAGGACGAGGAAGACCAGCAGCACGCCGAGGGCGAAGACCGCGCCCGCGGTGCCGCTCGCGGCCTTCTGCTGGTAGGCGATCTCGGTCCAGTCGTAGGAGTAGCCGTCGGGCAAAGCCTTCTTGGCGATCTCCTCCATGGCGGTCAGCGCCTGACCAGTCGAGACGCCCGGCTTGGCCACGCCCTGGACCGGGACCGAGTAGTAGAGGTTGAACCGCTGCACGATCTGCGGACCGGTCACGTCCCGCACCGAGGCGAGGGTGCCCATGGGCACCAGCGCGCCGGTGGAGGAGCGCACCTTGATCTGCGAGATGTCCTGCACCGAGGTGCGGAACGCCGCGTCGCCCTGCAGGCGCACCTGATAGATCCGGCCCAGCGTGTTGAAGTCGTTGACGTAGGTGCCGCCGAGATCCGCCTGGACCGACGAGAACACGTTCGCCAGCGGCACGTTCAGCATCCGGGCGATGGTACGGTCGATGTCGAGGAACAGCTGCGGCGTCGAGTTATCGAAGGTCGTGAAGACGCGCTGCACGTCCGCGCTCTGGTTGGCCTGAGCGATCACCTCGCCGGCCGCGGCCATGAGCGGGCCGATATCCGACGACTGGCGGCTCTCGATCTGCATCTTGAAGCCGCCGCCGTTGCCGAGGCCGCGGACGGGCGGCGGCGGGATCACGATGACCCGCGCCTCCTGGATGTCGGAGGTGGCCTTCAGCACGTCGCCGGTGATGACGGCCGCGCTTCGACCGACCTCCGCGCGCTCCTTCGCCCCCTTGAGGGTCAGGAACATCACGCCGGCATTGGTCGTGTTGGTGAAGGTCGCGCCGTCGAAGCCCGCGATGATCACCGCGTTGGCCACGCCGTCGACGGTCCGGGCCTGCTTGGCGGCGCGCAGACACACCTCCGTGGTGCGGTCGAGGGACGAGCCGGACGGGAGCTGGACGACGCCGATCAGGTAACCCTGGTCCTGGTCCGGGATGAAGCCCGTGGGCGTCGTCTGCGCCAGATGGAGCGTCCCGGCGATCACGGCCGCATAGACCAGCAGCATCACGCCCAGGCCGACGATGCCGCCGGTCAGGACGCGGATCGTCCGGCCGTAGGCGTTCGACGTCGCGTCGAAGGCGCGGTTGAAGCCGTTCGCCAGCCAGTTCACGAACCGCGTCAGGAAGAATTTCGGCTCCTTGCGCGCATGATGCGGGACCAGCAGCAGCTTGCAGAGCGCCGGCGACAGGGTCAGCGAGTTGAAGGCCGAGATCAGCGTCGAGGCCGCGATGGTCAGCGCGAACTGCTTGTAGAACTGGCCCGAGATGCCCGGGATGAACGCCGTGGGCACGAACACCGCGGCGAGCACCAGCGCGATGGCGATGACCGCGCCGCCGACCTCGTCCATGGTCTTGTGGGCGGCGTCCCCCGGCGACAGGCCCTCGGCCATGTTGCGCTCGACGTTCTCCACCACCACGATGGCGTCGTCGACCACGATGCCGATGGCGAGAACCAGCCCGAACAGGGTCAGGTTGTTCAGCGAGAAGCCGAAGGCCGCCATCGCCGCGAAGGTGCCGATCAGCGACACGGGAATCGCGATCACCGGAATCAGCGCGGTGCGCCAGCTCTGGAGGAAGACCAGCACCACGATGACGACGAGGCCGACGGCCTCGAACAGGGTTTTGTAGACCTCGTGGATCGATTCCTCGATGAACTCCGTCGGGTTGTAGGCGATGCGGTACTCGACGTCCGGCGGGAATTTCTTCTTGACCTCCTCCATCACCTTCTTGACCGACGCCGCCGCGTCCAGCGCGTTCGTGCCCGGCCGCTGGAAGGCGCCGATGCCCACCGCGGGCGTGTCGTTCAGGAACGAGTTGGTCGTGTAGTCCTTCTGGCCCATCTCGACGCGGGCGATGTCCTTCACCCGGACGAGGCGCCCGTCCTGCGCCTTGATGATCACCTCGGCGAACTGCTCGGGCGTCTTGAACCGCGCCTGCGACTGAACGACGAGCTGGAACGCCTCGCTCTTGGCCGCGGGCGGACCGTTGAGTTGGCCGGCCGCCACCTGGACGTTCTGCTCCTGCAGGGCCGTGGTGACGTCGGTGACCGACAGTCCGTAGGCGGCGAGCTTGTTGGGATCGACCCAGATGCGCTCGGCATACTCGTTGCCGCCGAAGATCGTGATGTCGCCGACGCCGTCGAGGCGCAGCAGCTCGTCGCGGATGTTCAGGTAGATGTAGTTGGCGAGGTAGTTCTGGTCGTAGGTCTTGTTCGGCGAGAGCAGGTGCACGACCAGCATCAGGTCGGGGGAGGCCTTGCGCACCGTGACGCCGAGGTTGCGCACGTCCGGCGGCAGGCGCGGCTGCGCCACCGAGAGCCGGTTCTGCACCAGCACGTTGGCGATATCGAGGTTGGTGCCGACCTTGAAGGTCACGGTCAGCAGCATGTTGCCGTCGTTGGTCGACAACGACGTCATGTAGAGCATGTTGTCGACGCCGTTGACCTCCTGCTCGATCGGCGTCGCGATCGTGGCGGCCACGGTCTCGGCATTGGCGCCCGGATAGGAGGCGCGCACCGTCACGGTCGGCGGCACGATCTCGGGATACTGCGAGACCGGGAGGCTCTCGTAGGCCACGAAGCCGAGGATCAGGAACACGATCGACGTGACGGACGCGAAGATCGGCCTGTCGACGAAGAAATGGGCGAAACGCATCGGTCAAACCTCTGAGGCCCGCCGGTCTCCCGGACGGGGCCCTGCGTCGTCGGTGCGGGGCGCACCCTGGGGCGCGCACGAAGGCATTCGTGACGAGCCGCGCGGGCTCAGGTCTTGCTCGGCGGCAACTCGACGGTCTCGGGCGTGACCTTCGCCCCCGGCCGGACCCGGGCGAGGCCGTTGACCACGATGGTCTCGTCGCCCTTCAGCCCCGACTGGATCACCCGGTAGCCGTCGACCTTCGGTCCCAGCACGACATCCTTCTGCTGGATGACATTCTCGGGCCCCACCACGTAGACGATGCGCTTGTCCTGGTTGGCGGCAACCGCCTCGTCGGGGACCAGCACGCCCTGGAAGGGCTTCGTCGCCGGCATCGCGACGATGCCGAACAGGCCGGGCTTGATGAACAGGTCCGCGTTCGGGACGGTGGCGCGCAGCAGGATCGTGCCGGTGGCGTTGTCGACGCGGTTGTCGACGAAGTCGAGGGTGCCCTTGCGGGTCGGCTTCGCCTCTCCGGACAGCGAGATCAGGATCGGCACACCCTTGCCCTGCTGGGTCTGGCCCATCCCGATGCCGAGGCTGTTCTGGTACTTGAGGAACGCCTTCTCATCGACCGTGTAGCTGAAATAGATCGGATCGAGCGAGACGATCGTGGTCAGCATCGTCTGGTCGGCGCTGACGATGTTGCCCTCGGTCACGAGGCGCCGGCTGATGCGGCCGTTGATGGGCGCCTTCACCTCGCTGAAATCGTAGTTCAGCTGGGCGTTGTTGAGGGCGGCCTGCGCGCTGTCGACGTCGGCCTGGGCCGTCTGGGAGGCCTGCCGGCGCTGGTCGGTCACCTGTTCGGAGATGTTGCCGCTGCGGGACAGGGTCTGCGCGCGCTCGAGATCCGTCTGCGAGAAGGACTGGCGCGCCTTGGCCGAGGCCAGCGCGGCCTGGGCCTGCTCCAGGGCCGCCTTGTAGGGCCGCCGGTCGATGACGAACAGCACATCCCCCTTCTTCACCGTCTGGCCGTCGACGAAGTTGATCTTCTCGAGATATCCGGTGACGCGGGCCCGGACCTCGACGTAATCGATCGCGTCGAAGCGACCGGTATACTGGTCCTGCTCGACGATCTGGCGCACCACGGGCTTGGCCACGGTGACCTTCGGCGGCGGCCCGCCCGGCGCCTGGGCGCGGGCCGCCGGGGTGAGGGGACCTGCCGCGAGACCCGCGACGAGGGCTGACAAGAGGGTGAGAAGGCTGGGAAGCCGGCTGCGCATCGGGTCCTGCTGTCCGTTGGCTGACCGTGCGGTCGCGCCGAGCTTGACGATTGTTCCGCCGCGGGTGCGGCCTAACCCGCGCGCCACGCTGTTGCTTGTGCGCGAGCGCACATCACGGTCTCGTGTACCGGATTGAATCCGCAGGTCAGGCGATCGTCTCACCTGCGCTGTACCAGTCCTTGAATCCGCCTTTGTAGTGTTCGGCGAGATCGAGTCCGGCATTCTGCACGGCCATCAGCGCGTGGATCGAGCGGACGCCCGAGCCGCACGAGAAGACCGCGCGCCGACCATCGGCGGCCACGATATCCGCCACCGCCTGCGGATCGAAGCTGGAGAGGGGATGCGAGACGGAACCGGGAATGTGCCCGGCCTCGAATTCGTGCGGCTCACGCACATCGATGATCAGCATCGAGCCGTCGCTGAGCCCGCGCTTGACCGTGTCGCGATCGAGGTCGACCACCCGCATCGGCAGGATCTCCGTTCCGCCCGCTCTCGGCCAGGCTGGTTGACTGACGCTTTTCCTTATTCGTCAGACCCGAGCGGCGCAACTTGTGCGGCCGGGCGCGCAGGCGGCGCGACCGGACATTGGACCGGAACGGCTCGGTCAGAGCATGGCCAGGGTGGGGGTCACGGCGGCGAAATGCGCGGGCCAGTCCGGCGGTCGATATCCGTCCAGACGTCCCGCCAGTTCGGCGCGCAGGGACGCGGCGGGCTGCGCAAGCGCCTCGATCGCTTCGATCCAGCCCGGCCCGTCCAGAGGGTCGCGGAACAGGGCGAACCCGTCGGCGATCTCCCGATGGACGGGGATGTCGGAGGCGATGACCGGCAGACCCGAAGCCGCGGCCTCGACCACGGGGATGCCGTAGCCCTCCGTGAAGGACGGCATCAGCAATCCCGTGCAGCTGCGCATCAGCGCGGCCAGCCCGTGCGTGGACAACCCCGACGCCTCGATGACATGGGCCTGCACGCCAGGGCAGCGTTCGAGCATGTCGATCGCGCTCTCGGCCTCCCAGCCCCGGCGCCCGACGACGATGAGCCGGGGCGTGGCAGCCCCGTGCCGCTCGGCCAAGTGCCGCCAGATCTGGAACAGCAGCAGGTGGTTCTTGCGCGATTCGATGGTGCCGCAGACCAGGAATGTCGGCCGGTCCGGCCTGAACCGCGGTCCCGTGCGCCCGAAGGCGGGCTCGACCCCGAGATGGCCCACGGCCACCGGCGGCCGGCCGAACCCCTCGGCGGCGAGATGCGCGAGGGTGCGCCGGCCGGTATCCTCCGAATTCACCAGGATCGCGGCGGCGTGCCGGCCGATCGTGCGCAGGCGCGCCCGGTGGCGGTCGGCCTCGCCGGACCGGCCGTATTCGGGATGGGTGATCGGGATCAGATCGTGGACGAAGAAGGCGGCCCGCACGTCCCGCCGCGTGTAGAGCCAGTCGAACCGCCGCGGATCGTCGAGGCGCAGATGCGACGTGTGGAGGTAGAGCGCATCCCGGGGCAGCGCGGCGACCGACCGGCCGCGCAGGGCGATGTCGAGCGTCTTCCGCGCCTGGATCCGCCGCCGGTCGGCGGTGTTGGCCGGCGTCTCCGAGAGGGCTGCCGGTCCCGCGGCCGGATCCCCGCAGAGGGCGGCGAGCCGCCGATAGACCGGGTCCGAGGCGGCGTCCCGGTCCTCAACCCAGCCGGCCGCCACCGCCTCGACGATCTCCAGAGCCTGCGCGCGATCGAGAATGCGCGGTCCGACGGCTGTGGAGACGACGCCGACACCTGTCTCGGCCGAGCCGAGGAAGGCGCGGGCATAGGCGAGGTCGACGCGGTCGATCCCGGACGGGCTGGCGTGACGCAGGCGCGTGACGAGGCGCGTGAGATCGAAGGCGATCGGTCGGTCCGTCATGATCCTCTGGCAATCGTCGGGGCGGGGGCTCCCCGTAGCGGTCCTGATCCGCAAGTGCCAGCATCTGCCGGCCTCGCGGCACGGAACCCGGATGCCGGAAGGGGTTGCGCGGGCGCTGCGCGGAGGCTAAGAGCCGCGAGCCTAAGCGGCGTCGGAGTGTAGCGCAGCCCGGTAGCGCACCTGTCTGGGGGACAGGGGGTCGTCGGTTCAAGTCCGGCCACTCCGACCATTTTTCTTCTGCGACGCTCAGCCGGTCGCGGACTTTCTGTAGCGGCCGCCGTGCCCGCAGGCTCCCTCCATCAAGCCCGACCGAAGTGACGCAGGACGAGCGGCTCGCTCCGGGAGAGCGGAACGCCGCGCGGCTGCGATCGGACCGTGCGTCCGGCGACGAGGGCAATGCCGACCAGGCCGACCGATCCGGTCATCGCCACGGCTACGCACCACCAGAAGGCGACATCAAGCATGGCTGCTCATTAAGCTCCGACTGAGTTCGGAACTCTCGAGCCGCAGGGTAAACGGACGCTTAAACATCTGCTCAACCGAGGATTGTTTACCCCGGTGCCCACCGGGCCGCACGACCGAATCATCGTCACGGGTGGGACGGCCCGGTTTCAACGGGCCGCGAGCCATGAGGGTCGCGACGCGACATCCCCGCTCCGGTCAGCCTCCGCGCCCCGCCTGCAGGGTTGAGGCAGAGGGTCGCAGGGCACACGCGCCGGCGCCCAGGTGGGCACCCGGGACGCACTCAGCCGATCCGCCGCGTCGACTTGGCCGCAGCGAGTTTTCGCAGGATTCGCCGGATATGGGCGCGCAGGGCCGAGGTCTCGGCCAGCGCATCGGCCCGGAGGACGGAATCGGCAGTCTCCGAGAGGGTGGTCAGAGAGTCGGTCATCGACGCGGGCGCTGTGAATGGACGGCGAACCTACCGCTGGGGTCGGTCAATGAATACATCATTTCATAGATTTCTTTATCTCAAATTTAAAGTGTTTACCCCGCCACATAGGGAAAATCCCGACACCGGCACGGTCCTTGAGCGCGGCTTCAGCGGGCTTATGATCCTCCTGCGACACCATTAAAGTCCTGAGACGGCACGGCCGGCACCATCCCGGTTACGTCGCCGGCAGTTTCCGCGCCTGATCAGCCCGGTCCTACGCAATTCAACATCTCAGTACTCTTTATCGCTTCCGAATTTCGGTAAATCGTCGCCCGAATAGACTCAGAGTCTCGGTCGATAGCGTTTCGAGGCTGATCTGAACCGCTATTCATTGGAGCCGACAACGCGGCGTGCTCGCGACGAATGGCCCAGCCGCGCCCGGCCAATGGCCAAGGTATGCGTCCCACGCAGACTTGGCACGCGCAACTTGTTGGTGCACTAAGCATTTCTCGGTTGTGTTTTTCGCCGCCACGGCGAGTTAACTCGCGATCAATCCACCACGCCGAAAGCTCTCATCCATGTCATCCTCCCCGAAGCCCAAATCCGCCACCGACGCCGACCGCACGATCGGCGGACGCATCGCGGCGCTCCGGGTGGCGCAGGGGCTGAGCCAGACGAATCTCGGCCAAGCGATCGGCGTCAGCTTCCAGCAGGTTCAGAAGTACGAGAAGGGCCGCAACCGCATCGGTGCCGGCCGTCTCCAGGCCATCGCCGACCTGCTGAAGGTGCCGGTGGATACCTTCTTCGCCGATCTGCAGGAGAGCGGACGGGATAAGGCCGGACCTGCGGCCCTGTTCGATGATCCGAAGGTGCTCGAACTGGTCCTGGCCTTCACCAGCATCCCCGACGAGACGACCCGCAGCGGCATCCTGTCGATCGTCAAGGCGGCCGCCGCCCTTCAGGAGAGCCGCGCGAGTGCGCAGCGCGCGGAAGCCGCGGCCCGGGAGTGAGGGCGCCGGTCCGACACCCCGAACCGGCGAAACGTCCGGACGATCGCCGTTCGGGCCGCCAGCGGGATCCAGAGATGGCGGCGACCCTGCCGACGGCATGATTTGACAGGCGCGATAGAGATGCGCGCCTTAATTCAAATTAAACCAGACCTTCGCGCGCAACGATGTAAATAGCCGACCACGTTGGACATGACATTTACGCCGCCTTAGCGGACAGCATGCTTCAAGATCGTTTCGGGAACCGGGTCCAGAACATGCCGATCGAGACGCCGACCACGTGGGGTCGCGGCGAGCTTTACGAGACCCTGTGCCTGCTCGTCATCGGCGTTGGGATCTGGTTCGTCGGCGTAACCCTCGGGACCTTCGACTACCTCAACGGTCTCGTTGCCGCCTACAACCTCACCGACCTCCTGTTGCTGGCCGCCTGCATGGGCGTCGCCCAATGCGGCGCCAGCATCCGCAAGTCGATCATCCTCCGCCGGCTGATGCTCGAACGCGCCGCCGCCGCCGCGCAGGCCGAAGCGATCGCTCGACATGACGGGCTGACGGGCCTCGCGAACCGTCGCCGCTTCATCGATGCCGTGGAGCGCGCGCATGCCTCGGCTACCGGGGATTCGGCGGTGCTGCTGATCGATCTCGACCGGTTCAAGCCGGTCAACGATCTCTACGGCCATGCTGCGGGCAACGCCGTCCTGTGCGCCGTGGCCGAGCGTCTCCAGCAGCTCGTCCCGCCGGGCGGCCTCGCGGCTCGGCTGGGCGGCGACGAATTCGCCATGCTGGTCCCGCTGCGCTACGAGAGCGAGGGGCTGAGGCGCCTCGCCCAGACTGTCATCGCGCGGATCGCCGAGCCGGTGACGTGGAACCAGAACGACCTCAAGGTCGGCGCGACGGTCGGGGTCGCCGCGGTATCGGCCGACCATGGGGATGCCGACGCGGTGCTGCATGCGGCCGACCTCGCGATGTACCAGGGCAAGAAGGACGGGCGCGGTAAATTCCGGTTCTTCCGCAGCGCCATGGACGCGGAGCTGCGCGCCCGGGCCCGCATGGAGACGGAGCTCCGCAGCGCCATCGAGACCGGGGCGATCGAACCCTTCTACCAGCCGGTGGTGTCCTTGCCCGAGCGGGAGATCGTCGGCGTCGAGGTGCTGGCGCGCTGGCGCCATCCGACGCGCGGACTGGTCGCCCCCAGCGAGTTCATCCCGGTGGCGGAGGAGACCGGGATGATCGGCGATCTCAGCTACAACCTGATCCGTCGCGCCTGCCTGGATGCCCGGGCTTGGCCGCCCCACCTGATCCTGGCGGTCAACATCGCTCCGCAGCAGTTCCAAGACGCGTGGCTCGCCCAGCGGATCCTGGGAATCCTGACCGAGACCGGCTTCCCACCGCAGCGCCTCGAGGTCGAGATCACCGAGAGCGCCCTGATCCAGGACCTGGAAGCGACCCGGATGACCCTGCTGTCGCTGCGTGAGCTCGGGGTGCGCATCGCGCTGGACGATTTCGGCACCGGCTATTCGAGCCTGTACCACCTGCGTGAATTGAAGTTCGACAAGCTGAAGATCGACCGCAGCTACGTCGACGCGATCACGATGAGCGACGAGCGGGCCAAGCTGGTCGATGCCATCATCAAGCTCGGGGCGAGCCTCGGCCTCTCCACCACCGCCGAGGGGATCGAGACGGACGCGAGTTTCGACTGGCTGTCCGACCAGGGCTGCCAATTCGGCCAGGGCTACCTGTTCGGTCACGCCATGCCGAAATCCGAGATGGACGAGATCCTCGCCACCGCGCAATCCGCGCTCCCGCTTCGGCCTCTGGCGCAGGCCTCGTAAGGGCAGTTGGCCGTCCGAGCGTCGCGGCCTCCCGTCGGCTGGCCCGAGCGGGTGGTCCGCGGGACGGACAGGTTTCGGGGCGGCGCTCCGGCCCCTGCGACGCGCGGCCTCGCGCCGCTCCGGGTGGCCGACCGGAGCCTGGCCAACCGGCTCGGCCCGGACGTAAGACTGGCGCGGCACGGCGCGCCGCGGCCTCACGCCGGTCGACACGAACCCCATATGGGCAGCATCGACGCGCCGTCGCAGGTCACAGCATGGCACCGAGCCCCCTCGCACTCATCGCCTCCGCCGCCCTCGTCGCCGTGGTCGCCACCGGAACCGGGGCGATCGTCCTGCAGCAGGGCTCGCGGTTCAGCCATCCCCGAAAGGTGGGCGGCCCGTTCACGATGGCGGATCTCGAGGGCCGCCCGGTGACCGAGGCCGACCTCCGCGGCAAACCGGCCGTCCTGTTCTTCGGCTTCACCCACTGCCCGGATGTCTGCCCGACGACGCTCGCCACCCTGTCGACCGCCCTCGGCCGGATGGGCCGCGATGCGGATCGCCTCAACGTCGTCTTCGTCACCCTGGACCCGCAGCGCGACACGCCCGACACCCTGCGGGACTATCTCGCCTCCTTCGATCCGCGCATCCGCGGCTTCGTCGGCACGCCCGAGCAGGTCGCCCGCATGGCCGACGCCTATCACGTCGCCTACAAGCGCGTGCCGACCAAGGACGGCGACTACACGATGGAGCATTCCGCCACCGTGGCGCTGTTCGACAAGACCGGCCGCATGGTCGGCGAGATCGGCTACGGCGAGGACGAGGCCAGCGCCTTCGCCAAGCTGATCACCCTGGCGCTGCCGGGCCAATGCCCGCCGGGGGGCGGCGCCAATCTCTGGGCCACCGACGGCAGCACCGGCAGCTGCGGCCCGCGGAGCTGAGCTGCAGCCCGGGAAATTGCGCCGTGGCGCCCGCGTGGCTAGAGGGCGGCGCGGGTCGCGAGGCCCGGCCGAATCCGGGGGTCCCAGCTTGATCACGCGCCGCGTCCTGACTGCCATCGGGCTCCTCGCCCTCGCGCCGTTTCCCGGCCTCGCCAGGGCCGCCTCCGGGGGGCCGCGCCTCGCGCCGCCGGAACCCATGGATCTCGACCGGCTGAACGCTCTCGCCCGGACGCTGCGGGACCGGCCCTATGCGCCGCCGCCCGAAGCCCCGGCCTCGGCCGCCCTCGACGCCCTGACCTACGGACCGCTCCAGGAGATCCGCTACCCGCCGGGCCACGCGTTGTTCGCCGAGAGCCCGTACCCGGTGACGTTCTTCCACCTCGGCAACTTCTTCCGCCACCCCGTGAAGGTCTATGCCCTGGAGGGCGGACAGGCGCGCGAGGTGCTCTACGCCCACGACCTGTTCACCTATCCGGCCGGCAACCCGGCCAAGGACGTCCCGGACGGGGCGGGCTTCGCGGGGTTCCGCTTCCAGAAGGCGCCCGCCGGACAGCCCGGCGACGACGGCGACTGGCTGGCCTTTCTGGGGGCCTCCTACTTCCGCGCCGCCGGAGACGGCGCGCAGTACGGCGCCTCGGCCCGGGGCATCGCCATCGACACCGCGCCGGCACCGGGCAGAACCGAGGAATTCCCGGTCTTCACGCGCTTCTACGTGAGCCCGGCCGCGGACGGCGCCGTGACCGTGCTGGCGCTCCTCGAAGGTCCGAGCTTGACGGGCGCCTACCGCTTCGTCGCCCGGAAGGAGCCGCATGTCGTCATCGACGTCGCCTGCACGGTCTACATGCGCAAGTCGGTGGAGCGGTTCGGCATGGCGCCCCTGACCTCGATGCTCTGGTACTCGGAGGGCATGAGCCGCTTCCTCGCGAGCGACTGGCGGCCCGAGGTGCATGATTCCGACGGTCTGCTGATGCAGACCGGGGCCGGCGAGCTGATTTGGCGGCCGCTCAACAACCCGCACCGCCTCAGCGTCAGCGCCTTCGCGGACCGCGCTCCGAAGGGCTTCGGCCTGCTCCAGCGCGACCGCGCGTACGAGAATTACATCGACGACGGCTTCGAGGAGAACAGGCCCGACATCTGGGTCGAGCCGCAGGGCGACTGGGGCCGGGGCAGCGTCCAGCTCGTGGAGATCCCGACCCATCAGGAAACCGACGACAACATCGTCGCCCTCTGGGTGCCGGACGACCCGCCTCAGGCCGGATCCGACCGCAGCTTCGCCTACCGGCTGCGCTGGACCGTGGAGGAACCGGTCGCCACCGATCTCGCCCGCTGCGTCGCCACACGGGCCACCAAGGCCGCGTGGCTCGCGGACGGGGACCGGCGCCCGGGCCGCGCCAATCTCGTGCGGCAATTCGTGCTGGAATTCGCGGGTGCGGCCCTGTCGGGCCTCAATCCCGAGACGGCCACGGTGGCGTTGACCCTGTCGCGCGGCAGCGCCGAGGAGGTCGGCGCCACCTGGGCGCCCGACAGCAAGCCGAGCCCCTGGCGGGTCTTCTTCAAGGTCTATGCCGAGGGCTTGGAGCCCGTGGAGATGCGTCTGCAGCTCAAGTCCGGAGACCGGTTGCTCTCCGAAACCTGGGCCTACCGGTACGACCCGCAGGCGCCCGGCACGGTGCTGTGAGCCGGGCGCGGCGGATGCGGGATGCGGCGCGTGGGTCTTGAGGGCCGCAGGGCCTGCGCCCATGTCCGTCTGCGTGCCGCTTCGCCCCGCACAGGCCCCCCGCCGCATCCGAGACCGTCATGACCGGCGAGGGACCGCCCGGCCCGCATCTTCCGGAGGCGCTAACGCGGCTCCTCAAGGCGCCCAGAGCAGCGATCTGGCCGACGCCGGAGGACCGCCATCGCCTGCGCCCCGGCCGGCCGCGCCCCCGCCAGCCGAGCCGCGCCGTGCTGGGTGTCTGGATCTGGGCAATCCTTTACAACGTCCTCGGCTTCGCGATCCTCGCGGCCCTGTGGTGGACGATGCGCTGACCCGATGAGCCGATTTGCCCTGATCACCCGCCGGACACTCGTCGCGGCGGCCCTGCTGCTCGGCCCGGGCGTCCGGCCCGGCGCGGCACAGAGCCCGGGCGATGCGCTCAACGCCGATGACGGCACCGGGGCGGTCAAGGTCTGCTCGCCCGTGGCGATGCCGCGCTGGCGCTCCATGACCCCGGTGCCCAAGACCTGGACGTTCCTGGACTGCATGGGCTTCTCGGGCGAGATGGGCGCGACGCACTTCCAGCTCGGCTGCCTCTTCGCCAACGTCACGCCCCACGCCCAGAAGTACGCCTGGGGCGCGATGGTGCCGATCGAGAAGTCGGCGATGGCCAAGGCCCAGCCGCCGGTCCCGAACTGCGGCTGGTAGAGCCGGGTCTCGCCCGTCGACCTCCTGGCCGATCCGGCGTGCGGGCGGGTCAACGCGGAAGAGGATGCCACCGAGCGGGCTTCCGGGCCCGCGTCGCCTGCACCGCGCCGTCCTCTCCGACGGCCGGCCGGTCAGCCCTGAGGCGGAGCGGGGCCTGCCCGGTTTCGCCCGGCACTGCCGCCGCCGCGCGACAGGCCTGGTGACAATCGCCGAATCGCGGCCCTTCCGTGGGGCGGGACAGCCGGCCCTGGCGGCGTCCCGTGCAAGCGCGCCTGGAGGTCCGAGGGGCATGGGCCGGTCTGAGGCCGGCGGCTGTGTGGCCCGTCCACGCCGGTCCGACGCGGATTGCGGGGCAGAGACGGCGATCGCGGTGCGGACAGGGCCGCGTGTCCCTGACAGCGGGCCACCGCCTGCGCGGCGGGACGCGGCGCATCGGCACCGATACCCGGCCGGCCTCTCTCCGGTGGGGACGTGACCGGCGCGTCGGCACGCCACGGACCTGGCGTTCGGATACGGTCGGGATCACCGATGAACCGGCCTCGTCGGCGCAGAGGTGCCTTACGCCGGCGAATCCTCAGACCGCCGCAGCGGGCCGATCAGGCGCTCGTATTCGGTTTCGGCCGGCCCGTAGGTCTGGCCGGCGGCCTCCTCCAGGCGGGCACGGCTCAGGACCCGGATCCGGCCGCGCCGAGCCCGGATCAGGCCGGCCCCCTCCAGCGTGTGGATCGCCACCGTGACGGTCGGGCGACGCACACCCAGCATGATCGACAGGAACTCATGCGTCACGGACAGGTCGTCGCCGTCCTGACGGTCGTGATACATCAGCAGCCACCGCGCGAGCCTTTCCTCGGCAGGCGCCCCCGCGTTGGCGATGGCGGTCTGGGCCACCTGAACCAGGAAGGTCTGGACGTAGCGCAGAAAAAGAGTGCGCAGCGAAGCGCTGGCTTTCACCGCGTCGCGCAGCGCCGGCACCGCGATCCGATGCCCGTGACCGGCAACCTGCATGAAAAGTTGGTACGGGATCGTGTCCGTCCCCAGCAGCAGCGCCGGCGTCGCCATGCCGTCGCGGCCCACCAGGCCGACCTCGATGCGCCCGCCCTGGTCGAGCGTCGACACCATGGAACACAGGCCGGTGTCGATGAAGATCGCGTACGGGATCTCGGCCGCCGGTTCGACGAGCACATGGCCCAATGGGAGGTCGATCGCCTCGAGATGCGGTCCGAGCAGCGCGCCATCCGCCTCGGATAGGGCAGCCAGAAGACGGTTTTGGTGTCGCATCGGCCGCAAGCGTACGCAGAATTCGGCATTGGCACGCCAGCTCAAGTCCGCGAGCCATTGTGCCCAGGGAGCCATGCTCGGATCATCGGACAATAGCGAGCGGATATCGCATCCCGTCGCGGAACCGTCCGCAACCGAACAAAGCAACGCGCAGCTTAGTCGGACATCTCGGCAGACACGCCGGGATAAAGGGGAACACAGCGGCCCCCGAGACCTGCTCTCAGACTGACCGTGGCGTCCCGGCGATGGAGCGGGAGCGCCACACCCCCGGAACTGCAGTGCAGTTGCCAACACGCCTGTGCAAGGCCGCGCTTTGACCCGCGCCACGGATCGGGCTAGAGAAGGCCTGGCGGAGCAAGCAAGAACCATGCCGTGAGCAGCGTGGCTCAGGCTGGCGAACCGCGCCGGAAGGGCATCGAGGCCTCACATGAGTTTGGTGCAACGGCTGGAAGTGCGTCAGGGCCAGGCCCTGGTGATGACGCCGCAGCTTCTGCAAGCGATCAAACTCCTGCAATTGTCGCAGCTCGATCTCGCGGCCTATGTCGAGGCCGAGCTGGAACGCAATCCGCTGCTGGAGCGCGCCGAGCCGGAACTGCCCGGCCCCGGCGAGACCTCCGAATCAAGCGGCCATTCGGACGATGCCTCCTCCGACGGCCTGGAGGTTACGGAACCCGAATCATGGCTGTCCGCCGACCTTAACCCGAGCCGCGGCGAGATCGAGAGCGATTTCGACACGCGCCTCGACAACGTCTTCCCGGACGAGACGCCGGTCCAGGCGCGCGAGGCGGGTGGGGGCGACATGCTCTCGCTGACGCCGCCGCCCTACGGCAGCACCGGGGGAAGCTTCGACGCCGAGGCGCCCGATTTCGAGGCGACCCTCACGGCCGAGACCTCGCTGCGCGATCACCTCGCGGGCCAGCTCGATCTCGCGACCCGCGATCCCGCCGAGCGGCTGATCGGCGGCTTTCTGATCGACGCCGTCGACGAGGCCGGCTACCTGCGCGAGACCGTGGAGGACGTGGCCGAGCGGCTCGGCGCCGACCCCGCCCTCGTCGGCCGGATGCTGGCGCTGGTGCAGACCTTCGATCCGCCCGGGATCGCGGCCCGCGACCTCGCCGAATGCCTCGCGATCCAGCTGCGCGAGCGCGACCGGTTCGACCCGGCGATGCAGGCGCTGGTCTCGCGTCTGGACCTCGTTGCCAAGCGCGATTTCGCGGCTTTGCGCCGGCTCTGCGGCGTCGACGACGAGGACCTCGTCGACATGCTGGGCGAGATCCGCCGCCTGGATCCGAAGCCGGGCCGCGCCTTCGGATCGAGCGCCGTCGAGGTTCTGGTTCCGGACGTGTTCGTGCGCGCCGCGCCGGACGGGTCCTGGCTGGTCGAGCTCAACAGCGAGGCGCTCCCCCGCGTCCTGGTGAACCAGAGCTACTACGCCCGCGTCTCGCGCAATGCCGCCGCGGAGGGCGATAAGGCCTTCCTGTCCGAGGCCCTGCAGAACGCCAACTGGCTGACCCGCTCGCTGGAGCAGCGGGCCCGCACCATCCTCAAGGTCGCCACCGAGATCGTCCGCCAGCAGGACGGGTTCTTCGTCCACGGCGTCTCCCACCTGCGGCCCCTGAACCTCAAGACCGTGGCGGAGGCGATCGGCATGCACGAATCGACCGTCTCGCGAGTCACCTCCAACAAGGCCATCGGCACGAGCCGGGGGACCCTGGAGATGAAGTACTTCTTCACCGCGGCGATCCCCGGTGCGGCCGGCGCGGCCGCCCATTCCTCCGAGGCGGTGCGCCACCGCATCAAGCAGCTGGTCGACGGCGAGACGCCGGACGACGTGCTGTCCGACGACGCGCTGGTGCAGAAGCTGCGCGGGGAGGGCGTCGACATCGCCCGACGCACGGTGGCGAAATACCGGGAATCCCTGCGGATCCCGAGCTCGATCGAGCGCCGCCGCGAGCATTTCGCCCACGGTTCGGGCCAGCACGCCGCCCTGGCGCTGCGCTGATCGCCCGGATGGGGTTGCGCCGGGCGCGCGTCCGGCCCATCCGTCGTGCCGTTTGCTCGACGCCTGGACCTGCGATGACCCCGACCGGAACGCCCCCGCGCAGCCTCACCGCCATCGTGCTCGCGGCCGGGAAGGGCACGCGGATGCGCTCGGACCTGCCGAAGGTCCTGCATCGGATCGCCGGGCGCAGCATGCTCGGCCATGTCCTGGCCGCCGTACAGGCGGCGGGGGCGGGCCGGATCGCCGTGGTGGCCGAGCCCGGCCGCGACGACGTCGCCGCCGAGATCGCGCGGGCGGCCCCCGGCGCCCGGGTCTTCCCGCAGGCCGAGCGCCTCGGCACCGCCCACGCGGTCCTGGCCGCCCGGGAGATCCTGGCCGAGCCCGACGACGACGTGGTGATCGCCTTCGGCGACACGCCCCTCGTCTCGGCCGAGACCTTCCTGCGCCTCCGGGCGCCCCTGGCCGACGGCGCCGCGGTGGCGGTGCTGGCCTTCGAGACGGCGACGCCCACCGGCTATGGACGGGTTCTGACCGAGGGCGACCGCGTCCTGGCGATCCGCGAGGAGAAGGACGCCAGCGCCGCAGAGCGGGCCGTGACCCTGTGCAATGCCGGGCTGATGGCGCTCGCCGGACGGCACGCCCTGGCGCTGCTCGCCCGCATCGGCAACGACAACGCGGCCGGCGAGTACTACCTGCCCGACGCGGTGGCGCTGGCGGTGGCCGACGGGCTTCCGGTCACGGTCGTGCCGGTGGACGAGGCCGAGGCGCAGGGCGTCAACGACCGGGTGCAGCTCAGTGTTGCGGAAGCCGCCTTCCAGGCGCAGCTGCGTCGCACCGCCATGCTGGGCGGCGCCACGCTGATCGCCCCCGAGACGGTGTTCCTCAGCCACGACACGGTGTTGGGGCGCGACGTGATCGTGGAGCCGAACGTGGTGTTCGGGCCGGGCGTGCGGGTGGCGGACGGGTGCACCGTGCGCGCCTTCGCGCATCTCACCGAGACCAGCCTGGAGGCGGGGGTGAAGATCGGGCCGTTCGTCCGGTTGCGCGGTCACGCCGTGCTGGAGGCCGGCGCGGAGCTCGGCAATTTCGTGGAGCTGAAGAACGCCCGGATGGGTGCCGGCGCCAAGGCCGCGCATCTCACCTATCTCGGCGACGCGGAGATTGGGGCCAAGGCCAATATCGGCGCTGGCACGATCACCTGCAATTACGACGGCGTCCTCAAGCACAAGACCACGATCGGCGCGGGCGCGTTCATTGGCTCGAACTCGGCGCTGGTGGCCCCCGTCACGGTGGGGGAGGGCGCCTACGTGGCTTCGGGCTCGGTGATCACCAACGACGTGCCGGCGGACGCCATGGCGGTGGCCCGCGGCCGGCAGGCGGTGAAACCGGGCTGGGCCGGGAAGAAGCGCGCGGCGCTGCAGGCCGAGAAGGCGCGACGCGGGAAGAGCTGAGGCCCGACG
Source organism: Methylobacterium sp. 092160098-2 (assembly GCF_028920805.1). Taxonomy (NCBI): domain Bacteria; kingdom Pseudomonadati; phylum Pseudomonadota; class Alphaproteobacteria; order Hyphomicrobiales; family Methylobacteriaceae; genus Methylobacterium; species Methylobacterium sp. 092160098-2. Next base: position 4,100,834 of record NZ_JAQPZJ010000001.1, read on the forward strand.
GACCGAACGGGCCGGGGCTGGCCCTGCGCCGCCCCGATCCGGTACAAGTCGCGTTTGGCCCCGCATGAAGCGGGGCGGCCTGGACCTTGCGCAAGACCCTCGCGCGGCCAGCCGGGCACGACAGCGAGAGACACACCCATGTGCGGCATCGTCGGCATCGTCGGGCGCGACGCGGTGGCGGGACAGGTGATCGAGGCCCTGCGCCGGCTCGAATACCGCGGCTACGACTCCGCCGGCATCGCCACCCTGGAGCACGGCCGGCTGGCGCGCCGCCGGGCCTCGGGCAAGCTCGTCAACCTGGAGGCCAAGCTCGCTGAGGAGCCGCTCACCGGCACGCTCGGCATCGGCCACACCCGCTGGGCGACCCACGGCCGGCCCAACGAGACCAACGCCCACCCCCACGCCACCGCGCGTCTGGCCGTCGTCCATAACGGCATCATCGAGAATTTCCGCGAGCTGAAGCAGGAGCTCGAGGCCGACGGCGTCGTGTTCGAGACCGAGACCGACACCGAGGTCGTCGCCCAGCTCGTCAGCCGCAACATGGACCGGCAGATGGGCCCGGTCGAGGCCGTGGCCGCCGCCCTGCCGCGGCTGCGCGGCGCCTTTGCACTGGCCTTCATCTTCGCCGGCGAGGAGAACCTGCTGATCGGCGCCCGCCACGGCGCGCCGCTGGCGGTCGGCTTCGGCCAGGGCGAGACCTATCTCGGCTCCGACGCCCTGGCGCTCGCCCCCTTCACGGACGCCATCACCTATCTCGACGAGGGCGACTGGGCGATCCTGAACCGGGCGGGCGCCGAGATCCGGGACGCCTCGGGCGCCACGGTGGCGCGGCCCCGACAAAAGATTGCCACGCAGGCCTACCGGATCGACAAGGGCGAGTACCGCCACTTCATGGCCAAGGAGATCCACGAGCAGCCCGAGGTCGTGGGCCGCACGCTCGCCCACTACGTCGACATGGCGCAGGGCCGGGTCGTGCTGCCCGAGGCGCTGCCCTTCGACTTCGCCAAGCTCAGCCGCGTCTACATCACCGCCTGCGGCACCGCCTTCTACGCCGGCCTCGTCGCCCGGTACTGGTTCGAGCAGGTGGCCCGCCTGCCGGTGGAGATCGACGTCGCCTCCGAGGCCCGCTACCGCGAGGCGCCCCTGGAGAAGGACGGGCTGACGCTGGTGATCTCGCAATCGGGCGAGACCGCCGACACCCTGGCCTCCCTGCGCTATGCCAAGAGCCAGGGCCAGCACACGCTGAGCGTCGTCAACGTGCCGACCTCGACCATCGCGCGGGAATCCTCCGTGGTGATGCCGACGCTGGCCGGGCCGGAGATCGGCGTCGCCTCCACCAAGGCGTTCTCGTGCCAGCTCACCGTGCTGCTGTGCCTCGCCATCGCGGCGGGCCGCGCCCGCGGCACCCTCGACGCGGCGGGCGAGCGTCGGCTGGTCGACGCGCTGATCAAGGCGCCGGGCCTGATGGCGGAGGCGCTGACCCACGAGGCGGCGATCGAGGGCCTGGCCCGCGAGGTCTCAAAGGCGCGGGACGTGCTCTATCTCGGCCGCGGCACCAGCTACCCGATGGCGCTGGAGGGCGCGCTGAAGCTGAAGGAGATCAGCTACATCCACGCGGAGGGCTACGCGGCGGGCGAGCTGAAGCACGGCCCGATCGCCCTGATCGACGAGAGCGTGCCGGTGATCGTGATCGCCCCGCACGACGCGGTGTTCGAGAAGACCGTCTCGAACATGCAGGAGGTAGCCGCGCGCGGCGGCCGCATCGTGCTGATCGGCGACGCGAAGGGCGCGGCCGAGCACGGCCTCGACACGCTGGCGACTTTCACCATGCCGGCGGTCAACGCCACCGTGGCGCCGATCGTGTACGCGGTGCCGATCCAGCTGCTCGCCTACCACACGGCGGTGTTCATGGGGAAAGACGTCGACCAGCCCCGGAACCTCGCCAAGTCGGTCACGGTCGAGTAGGCGCACCGCCCCCCGTCCGGGCTACGGATGCGCGGCGCCGTCCTTGCTTACCCGGCGAGGCACCTTCGCCGCGGGAAACCGGGGCTCGCTCGAAGCCGGCCCGCAACACACCGCGCACGCTGGCGGGCGCGGCGACCGGGTCCCATCACCCTTGCCCAGGATCGATCCATGACCGCACGCGACGCCGACGTTCTCCAGTGGCTCGACGGGCAGGAGGGCGCGATGCTGTCGCTCCTCGAGGAGCTGGTGAACATCGATTCCGGCTCCTACGACAAGCCGGGCGTCGACGCGGTCGGCATCCGCATCGCGGAGTTCCTCGCCGGCCACGGCATCCCGGTCACGACGATCCCGGTGGAGGGCTACGGCGACGCGGTGAAGGCGAGCGTGGCCGGGTCCGGCGGCGGCAACCGGCCGGTCGTGCTCATGGGCCATCGCGACACCGTCTTCCCGAAAGGGGAGCCGACGCGGCGGCCGTTCCGGGTCGCCGACGGCCGCGCCTACGGGCCCGGCGTCGCCGACATGAAGGCGGGCCTCGTGATGAACGCCTTCGTGCTCGCCGCCTACCACCGGGCCGGCGGCGCGCCGGTGCCCCTCGTCGGCCTGTTCACCAGCGACGAGGAGATCGGCTCGCCGGCCTGCCGCCCGATCATCGAGGAGACCGCCCGAGGCGCCCGCGCGGTGCTGAATTCCGAGCCGGGGCGGCCGACCGGCAACGTCGTCACCGGCCGCAAGGGCGGGGTGTTCATGCATCTCGAGGTGCTCGGCAAGGCGGCCCATTCCGGCGGCAACTACGCCGACGGGCGCAGCGCCATCCTGGAGCTCGCCCACAAGACCGTCGCGTTCCACGCCCTCACCGACCTCGACCGCGGCACCACGGTGAATGTCGGCCTGATCGCCGGCGGCCAGTCGGTGAACACCGTGGCGCCCCGGGCGACCTGCGAGATCGACCTGCGCTACGTGACCCCACCCGACCGCGAGGCGGCCATGGGCCGGATCGCCGCGATCGTGGCCGGATCGACGGTGCCGGACACCACCGCGCATCTCACCATCAAGGGCGAGTTCCTGCCGCTCGTGCAGGACGAGGCCTCGCGGGCGCTGTTCGAGACCTATGCCCGGGTGAGCGCGCAGGGCGGCAATCCCGTCACCGGCGAGTTCGCCGGCGGCTGCGCCGATTCGGGCTTCACCGCCAGCGTCGGCTGTCCCACCCTCTGCGCGGTGGGCCCGGTGGGCGGCAAGGCCCACTCGCCCGAGGAGTACCTGGAGGTGGGAAGCCTCGTGCCGCGGGCGCGCGCGATGGCCGAGACCATCGCGGCGCTCTGACGATTCAGAGGCCGACCGTCGCCAGCCCGGCCGCGCCGCGGCGGTCGCCGTCTCCGGGCGGACGCCGCGGCGCCGGACGCGCCTGTCCGTTCGAGGCGCAGGCGGCGGCCGGGATATCGCGGCCGGCCGCCAGATGCGGCCGGTGCTCAGGAGCTTCGTCGATCACGTCCGGGGCCGCTAGCGCCGCCGGCGCGCCTACGGGCGCAGGGCCGCGACGAGGCGCAGCAGGAAGCCGTCGACGGCCGTCTTGTCGATCCAGCGCAGGACCGCGACGAGGTCGTGCTCGGGATCGCACCAGATCACGTTGTTGCCCGCCCCGAGGGCGCTGAAGGCCGAGGCCGGCAGTTGCGGCCTGGCGGCCGCGCCGCGGTTCAGCCACCAGAGGTAGCCGTAGCTGTCCAGCGTCGGGGACGGCGTCAGCATGGCGCGGATCCAGCGCTCCGAGAGGAGCTGCCGCCCGTTCCAGGCGCCGCCGCGGGCGACGAGGAGGCCGAAGCGGGCGTGGTCGTCGGCCCCGATGAACAGGCCGCCGCCCCAGTGGCCGCCGCCGGGGACCGACTGGACCCGCGCGCCCGCGACCTCGACCCAGGCCGTGTCGTAGCCGTGCCACGCCCAGTCGCGGGAGGCGCCGATCGGATCCATGATCCGCTCGCGGAGCACCTCCGGGAGGGCCCGGCCGAAGCGGCGCATCAGGCCGTACGACAGCAGGTTCACCCGGACGTCGTTGTACTCGTAGTAGGTGCCCGGGCGCCGCAGCGCGCGGGCCTCGCCCTTGCGGCTGTTGTCGGCGCCGGGGCCGATCTGCCGGAAATGGTCGACCTGATCGGACTTGCCGAACAGCGTGCCCTGCCACTCGCTCGATTGCTGCAGGAGGTGGCGCCACGTGATCGCGCCATTGTGCGGGCCGTCGAGCAGCGGGTCGGGGACGCTGTCCCGCACCGGCGCGTCGACGTCGGGGATCAGGCCGTCGTCGTGGGCGAGGCCGGCCAGCACCGCGAGGTAGCTCTTGGCGATCGAGAAGGTCATGTCCGGGCGGGCCGTGTCCCCCCAGGCGGCGACGCGCCGGCCGCCCTTCAGGATCACGCCAGCCGCCCCGCCCCGCGGACGCACCGGCCCGTCGATGGCGCTCCAGGGCCCCGTCTCGTTCCACTCGACGATCCCGACGTAGCGCCCGTCGGGATAGTACAGGCTGCGCGGCCACGCGCTCTCGTGGGCCTCCGCGAAGGCGACCGCGTCCGCGAGCCGCCCGGCATCGAGCCCCGCCGCACCCGGGTCCTGCTCCGCCCAGTCCTGCGTCGGCCAGTACGGCCCGGTCGCTTCGGTCACGCGCGTTCTCCCGACGGTCCTCTCCGGTGCGGACGCATGCAGGGCCTGCGCCGCGGATCGGACCATCCGTAGAGCCATCGCCCCCGCGGGGGCAGAGCGCGTGGCGCGGTTCGGGCCTCGCCCCGCGCACCGGAGCCGGATGTGTCAGCCCTTGCCGGTGAAGCGCACGGCGCAGCCCGGACGGGCCGCGACGAGGCCCGCGCCGCGCGCGCGGCCGAGGACCATGCAGGCCGTCGACAGCCCGTCGGCGGCGAGCCCCGTCGGCGCGGTCACCGTCACGGACGACAGGGCGCGCGGCGACCGGCCGGTGGCCGGATCGAAGATGTGATGGTCGGCGCGGTCGTCCGAGAAGCTCATGTTGTAGTCGCCCGAGGTCGCGGCGAAGCCCGTGAACGGGGCGATGACGGCGGCGACCGCGCCGGGATGGCGGGGATCGGCCAGGCCGAGGCGCCAGGGCGTGCCGTCGGGATGCGCGCCGGCGGCGCCGAACTCGCCAGTATCCACGAAGGCATCCGCGATCCCGCGCGCCCGGAGCGCCGCCATGACCTGGTCGGCGGCATAGCCCTGGACCAGGGCGTTCAGGGTCAGGGCCGTCCCGGGCTCCAAGACGACGCGGTCCGTCCCCACCTGCACTCGCTGCCAGCCGACCCGCGCCAGGGCCGCGCGCAGGGCTTCCGCCCCGGGGCGCTCGCCGCGGGCGGCGGCCTGGGACCAGACCGGCCAGAGCGGTTGGACTGTCGGGTCGAAAGCGCCGCCGGTCTCGGCCGCGAGGGCGAGGGCGAACCGCAGGAGGACGACGAGGTGCGGGTCGGGGGCCTCGAGAACGCCATCGCGATTCAGCCGCGCCAGGGCGCTGTCGGACCGGAACAGGCTGGCGGCGTCCTCCACGGCGCGCATCGCCGCGAACCCGTCGCTCAGCGCCGCCTCGATGGCGGATGGGTCGGGCCCCGCGGCGGTCAACGCCACGGTGGTGCCGAAGGCGAGGCCGGCGCGGTGCGCAGCGCCAGCCCCCTTGACGCCGCGTACGCGCGGAACGCCGCGACGCCGCCGAGCGCGGCCAGCCCCGCGGCCCCGACGAGCAGCCGGCGCCGGCCGGGCGCGAAGTGGCGGCGCGCTCATCCGACGGTCACCGGCCGGGGCGCGGCGCGGCGGCCCCGCTTGCGCGCCACCACCTCCGGCACGCACTGCCCGGGATCGTGGATGATCGTCACGCACTCCATGCACTGGAAGCACTCGGCGTAATCGACGCGGCCGGAGGGCGCGATGGCACCGTAGCGGCAGCGGACCTTGCAGAGCTGGCAGGGCGAGCCGCACTCCGCCCGGCGCGGGATCCAGTCGAGGATCCGGACCCGCCCGAGGAGGGCGAGGCCGGCGCCGAGCGGGCACAGGTAGCGGCAGAAGCCCTTGAAGACGAACAGGTTGAGGACCAGCAGCCCGGCCGCGTAGGCGACGAACGGCCATGCCCGGACGAAATACAGGGTGATGGCGGTCTTGAACGGCTCGACCTCGGACAAGGTGTCGGCGAGGGGCGACCCCGCCGCGGCCGCGCCGAGGATGCCGGCGAGGACGACGTATTTCAGCGACCGCAGTGCCCGGTCGAGGCCGGGCGGCACCGCGACCGGGCGGATGCGCAGCGGCCGGGCCAGCAGCCCGACGAATTCCTGGAGCGCGCCGAAGGGGCAGAGCCAGCCGCAGAACGTGCCGCGCCCCCAGGCGACCAGGGCAACCAGCGCGAAGGCCCAGAGCACCAGCGAGGGCGGATCGTAGAGCAGGAAGGCAAGGTCGTGGGTCACCGTGGCGGCCCGCACGAGGCCGACGAGGGTCACGATCGACAGCTGCGCCTGCGCGAACCAGCCGACGAAGCCGAGGGTCAGCGCCAGGAAGCCGAGGCGGAAGAGGGCGAAGCGGCGCCGGTCCGCCACCAGCGCGCGCTGTCGGCTCAGGACCGGCACCAGCACGGCGAGCATTAGCCCGATCAACGCGAGTTCGGGCGCCCGGGCCCGCCAGGGGTCGGTCCAGCTCGGCCCGTCATCCGGCCGGATCCGGGTGAACAGGTCGGCGGGGAGGGCGGTCTCGACCGTGAAAGTCCGGGCGATCTTCTCGGACAGGATCTGGCCGCGCTCGCGGACGATCGTCTCGGTCAGCACCCACGGCGCGGACGGGTCGAACCCGGCGGCCTGGTCGATCCGCAGGATCGTCCAGGGTCCGGGCGGCAGGCCCTCGGCGAGGCCGGCCCCGCGGCGCTCCACCGCCATGTCGCGGGCATTCACGATCAGGCCGCCCTGGCTGATCGCCAGCCTTTCGGGAACGGCGCCCAGGACGAACCGGTCGCCGACCGGGTTCTCGGGCGCGTCCTCCGGTCCGGCGCTGATCACCATCACAGCGTGGTTGCCGGGGCCGAGTTCGTGCATCAGCGCGTCGTAGCGGGTCGGCCCCAGCAGGTTGCGGCCGATCGCGGGCGGGTCCAGGGCGGCGACGTACAGGTCGGTCAGGGCGGCATCGGGCGGTCCCTCGGACGGGTCCGCCACGCCCGTGCCCCTGAAGGCCGACGCGGCATCGGCGTTCGTCACCGTCAGCCGCCTCACCCAGCCGCGGGCGAGGAGGTCGGCCAGGGCCAGGGGCTTGTAGAGATCGGGCTTGGCCTCGACCTTCAGCCCGACATTGGCCGCCCCGAAGCCGAGTTTCGCGCGGGCGACCGCCAGGGCCGAGGCGAGGATCGACTGGTTGATCACCCGGGTCGAGGCGGTGGCCATGGAGATGCCGTCCACCGTGGTCTGGGGCGCGGCGCCGGCGGCCCGTGCGTTCGGCCGGCCGACCCGGATCGCCTGCCGGGCCGAGAGGCCCGCATACTGCTCGACGAAGGCGAAGAGCGGCTCCGGGCCTAGGCCTTCGAGGAAGACCGGCTCGTGATGCGAGAGCACCGTCACGTCCCGGAAGGTGCCGTCGGGGGCGAGCGCGATCAGCAGGTCGGGAGGCGTGCCGCCGAAGCCGGGGATCGGCGCGAGATCGACGGATTCGAAGGCGTAGGCGAAGACCTCGTAGGACCCGGCCTGCTGCTTCAGGATGGGCCAGACCGGGAGCCTGTCGTCCTTCTCGCCGACGACCAGCGGAGGCGGGAAGTGTCGTTCGAGGGCGGCCCGATCGAGCTGGCCGGCGGCGGCGGGGTGCGCGAGCAGGACAGCGAGAAGCAGCAATGCGGCGCGCAGGAGCAGGCCCGCGCCCCGGCCTTCACCCACCGCGGCCCGAGGCGCGGGCGGCTGCGGAGACGCTCCGCACCGCATCCGCCGGGCCTTCCGCCTGCCTCCGCCCCTGGCAGCGTCGGTCACGCATCCGGATTGAACACGGCCGCTGGCGGCAGGGCGCGACGGGCCCCCTCTCCCGTGCGGGAGAGGGCTGGGGTGAGGGATCGGAACGTCCAATATGGAGCACGCCGTCGACGTGCGGGTCCGCTGCGCCTTATCCGGATGCCGCACGTCCCTCACCCTGTCCCTCTCCCGCACGGGAGAGGGGACCCGCGCTCCGTCCCGTAGCCGCGTCGCCGCTGCCGATGCGTGGATCCGATCGCCCTCACGGGAGCGGGTGATGCGGCCATGCGCAATCGCGGAAGATTCACGGCACCGCACCGGCGGCGCGCCCGTCCGGCGCCTGCGCGGGCATCATCGGCCGCGCCGCCGCGCCCCAGGGGAAGCGGCCGACCTTCACGGTCTTGATCGGCTTGAACGTCGCGGCGTCGATCACCGTCACGTCGCCGGAGACGCCGTTGGTGGCGAAGAGCCGCGTGCCGGCCGCGTTCAGGGCGAGCTGCCAGACCCGGCGGCCGACCAGGATGTAGCTCTCGACCGCATAGGTCGCGGTGTCCACCACCGCGACCCGGTCGGACGGCCCCAGGGCCACGAAGGCGTGGCGCCCGTCCTTCGAAAGCTGGATGCCCACCGGCTGGATCCGGTCGGCCGCGATACCCTTCACGGCGAATTCGATCGTCCGCATCACCTGGCGGGTGGCGACGTCGATCACCGACACGGTGCCGCCGATCTCCGAGGATGCCCAGAGCCGGGCCCCGTCCGCCGTGAAGGCGGCGAAGCGCGGCCGCTGGCCGACCGGCGTGGCGTCCACCGCCGCCAGGCTCTTGGTGTCGATCCAGTGGACCATGTTGGTGGTCTCGGAGGTCGTGACGGCGGTGCCGCCGTCCGGGCTCACCGCGACGCCTTCCGGCTCGATGCCGACATCGATCTGCGCCAGCACCTTGCGGCTCTGCGCGTCGACCACCGTGGTGGTAGCGTTCTCCTCGTTGGCGATGAACAGCGTGCGCCCGTCCGGCGCCAGGGCGAACTGCTCCGGATCCTCGCCGGAGGGCAGGTTGTGCCGCACCTCGCCGGTATCCGGATCGATCACCTGCACGGCATCGGAATCGCTGGCGCAGACGTAGAGGGCCCGCCCATCCTGCGAGAAGGTCAGCCCGCGGGGCCGACGGCCGACCGGGAAGGTGCGCAGCACCTCCAGGCTGTCGCCGTCGATCACCGAGACGGTGTTGTCGCGCTCGTTCGAGACGAAGATCTCCTCGGCCCGCGCGGGGCCTGCGAGGCAGAGGAGCAGCGCGAGGGCGGCGAGCCGGCTCATCCTGGTGTCCCCGAGAAGGCGCGGCAGGCACTCTCGGGCTCGTCGAGGCCGAGGGTGTCGAGTTCCGTGCGGTGGTGGAGGAAGCCCTCGATCGGCGCCGTCGCGGTCACGGCCCCGGGCCAGAGCAGGAAGACCGGCTGGCGCAGCTGCCCGTCCCAGGCACGGAAGCTCAGGGGGCGGCCCTTGAAGCCGCCGATCTCGAAGCCGGGCGCCGTCAGGGCGGCGCGGACCATCGCCGGATCGGCGCTGCGCGCCTTCACGGCCGCCTCACCGACCACATGCACCGCCATCCAGCCGGCCCAGTCGACGGGCCGCATGGCGCGGCCGGCGAGCTTCCGGAACCGGCCCTGGAGCTGCACGGCGGCCCAGGCTTCGACGGGGCGCCCCCAGGCGGCCGGCGCAAGGCCCTGGGTGCCGACCAGGAGGCGGGGGGAGGCGGTGTTGTAGTTCAGGCTCGCGCCGAACGCGCCCGCCTCGTCGGCCACCGCGACCACGTCGTGCTCGGGCCCGCGGGTCGGCAGGGCGAACTCGCGCAAAGCCGTGTCGCGGACGTCGCCGCCCTGCGGATCGTAGCGCGACTCGGCGACGATCCGCGCGCCGAACTTCCGGGCGCTGCGCCGCAGCGCCTCAGCGTAGAGCGCATCACCCGGCGCCGGCCCGGTCACCAGCAGGATCCGGGACCAGCGCTTGAAGGCGAGGAACTGCACCAGCGCGTCGGCCAACATGGCGCGGGACGGCAGGACGTGGAGCAGGTTCCGCCGGCAATCGGCGTCGCGCAGGCGCGTGTCCGGGGCGCCGATGTTGAGGAGCACGCTGCCCTTCGCCTCCGGCAGGTCGGCGAGGGCGAGGACGTCGGCGGCCGGCGCGTTGAGCACCACGAAGCGGCGGTCGGCGAGATCCCGGAAGGCCTGGCGGATGTCGTCGCCCGGCTCGACCACCTTCGCGTCGAGGCCGAAGCTCAGGCCGAGGAAGCGGCCCGTGGCGTTCGAATCCTTCAGGCCGAGTTCCGCGCCCTTCGCCCCCTCATCGGCGGGGATCGGATCCTCGTTGTTCAGCGGCACCGGCCGCTCGACCCGCCGCTCCAGGTACTGGATCGTCAGGGGCGGACCCGCCGGCGCGGGCGCGGCCCGCCCGGGCGAGACCGGCGCGAGAGCCGCCAGGACGACGGCCAGCCGCAGGGCGGCCTGCGGCCCTCCGCGTTTCCTGGCCCGTCGCGCACCGGAGGACACCATCCCCGCCCGTTTCCTCCAGCCCCGCGTCCCTTGTCGTTGAGCCGGAGTCTAGAAGCGGAGTTGTGCCCGCCGATATTGGACCAAGGTGCACCCATCAATCATGACGCAGTGCAACACAAGTCGTGGATGGCGTTCGGCCGATAGATCCGTACCAAAGCATAATGGGTCCGCTGCCCGAACCTTGCTAACCTTCGTCCAACAACGAGGGGAGGCGGCGGATGCGCACCATGAAGACGGCGGCGGGCGGCATGCTCGCGGCGCTGGGGCTGGCCCTCGCCGCCGGCAGCGCCCTCGGACACGGCGACGTTCAGCCCCAGCCGGTCAACACCGACGGCCTGAAGCCGCTCGGCACCGAGTGGGTCGCCGAGAACCCCTACAAGGGCGACAAGCACGCCATCGCGATCGGCGCCTCGGGCTTCAACCAGAACTGCGCCCGCTGCCACGGCCTGGAGATGATCTCCGGCGGCCTCGCCCCGGACCTGCGCTACCTGCCGCAGGGCAAGGAGGGCGACGAATACTTCGTCGAGCGCATGAAGCACGGCGCCGTCATCAACGGCGTCACCAAGATGCCGGCCTTCGACGGGGTGATCTCGCAGGAAGGCCTCTGGGCGATCCGCAGCTACATCGAGTCGAAGCATGAGGAGTAGCGCGCGGCTCCTCCTCGCCTGCGGATTGCTTCTGGCCCTCCGGTTCCAGCCGGAGGCGGCCGCGCGCCCGCTCGATCAGGTCGTGGCGGACGGTACCCTGCGGGTGGCGGTCTACGGCGACAACGCGCCGTTCTCCGACGCGGGGACGGGCAAGGCCCGGGGTATCGATGCCGATCTCGCGCAGGCCATCGCCGACAGGCTGAAGGTGAAGCTCGACCTGCGCGTGGTCGATGCCGGCGAGAACGTGGATGGCGACCTGCGCCTGAACCTGTGGCGGGGCGATCTCGCCGGCACGCCCCTCGCCGACCTGATGCTGCACGTGCCGACCGACCGGCAGCTCGCCCTGCGCAACGAGCAGGTGTTCTTCACCGCCCCGTATGTCGAGCAGGAGATCGCCTTCGCGTACCGGAAGGACGCCCTGGAGGGCTTCGACAGGCTCGACGACATCGGCGACAGGACCGTCGCCCTGGAAGGCACCAGCGCCGCCGACCTGATGCTGCTGACCGCGCAGGGCGGCCGCTTCCGCCCGAACCTGAAGCATTACAAGAGCTTCGAGGAGGCCGCGACGGCCTATCTCGCCGGCGAGGCGCCGATCCTGGCGGGCACCCGCGCGGCGATCGAGGCCGCCCTGTTCGCCGCGAAGGCCCCGAAGGACGACAACTCGATCGCCACGATCCCCTCGACCGGGCTGGTGAAGACCCGCTGGGAGATCGGCGGCGCGGTGCGCACCGATTCCCGCGACCTCGCCTACGCGGTCGGGGACGCGATCACGGCGCTGAACGCGGACGGCGGCCTCAAGGCGATCTGCGAGACCTACGGCGTCACCTACACGCCGCCGAAGGGGTACTGAGCGGCACTGAGCCGCTCTCCGGCGGAGGACGATGAAGGGAAGGAGAAATCACGGTCCGAAGCCGGATCTCCAAGTCTCAACGGCATCCTGAGGTGCTGCGCAGCAGCTTCGAAGGAGATCTGCAGGGATGGCCCGACCAGCTGGAGGTCTCCTTCGAGGCCTCCACTGTGCTCCGGCGCCTCAGGATGAGGTCGTGGGCCGGATCTCAGCGTCTCTCGAACGGTCCGTTCGAGACCGGCGCGTCGAACGGACCCGGCCGTGCATTCCGTCCCCGACCGGCGCGGCGCGCCGGGGCGGCAGCTGTTCTTGATTCACCGAATACTTTCTTCTCGGCCATTGAACCGATGGTCTTATTGGACCAATGGCCAATAAGACTTTCCTGAGAACAGCGATAGCGTCGTTCTCCAAGGGGGCGCCCCGCGACTCGTGCGGCTCGCGCCGAAACCCGAAAGCTCCGGCCGCAGGGACCGGAGACGATCACGGAGGAGACGTCATGAGAATGCGGACCCGGTTCCTCGCCGCGGTGGGCGTCGCCGCCCTCGTGGCGGGCGGTGCCCTGCCGGCCATGGCCCAGGGGGTGAGCGAGCAGGACATCATCAACGACGCCAAGACGCCCGGCGACGTCGTCACCTACGGCCTCGGGCCGCAAGCCCAGCGGTTCAGCCCGCTGAAGACCCTCAACCGCGACAACATCAAGAGCCTCGTGCCGGCGTGGTCGTTCTCGTTCGGCGGCGAGAAGCAGCGCGGCCAGGAGAGCCAGGCGCTGGTCAAGGACGGCATCATCTACGTCACGGGCTCGTATTCGCGCATGTACGCGATCGATTCCCGCACCGGCGAGAAGAAGTGGGAATACGATGCCCGCCTGCCGGAGGGCATCCTGCCCTGCTGCGACGTGGTGAACCGCGGCGCCGCCCTCTACAAGGACAACGTCTATTTCGGCACGCTCGACGCCAAGCTCGTCGCCCTGAACACCAAGACCGGCAAGGTCGTCTGGCGCAAGGACATCGACGACTTCAAGGCCGGCTACAGCTACACGGCCGCCCCGATCATCGTGAAGGGCAAGATCATCACCGGCGTGTCGGGCGGCGAGTTCGGCGTCATCGGGCGGATCGAGGCCCGCGACGCCGAGACCGGCGAGGTGGTCTGGAAGCGCCCCGTGATCGAGGGCCACATGGGCGAGCTCAACGGCAAGCCCTCGACCATGACCGGCAAGGTCAACGAGAGCTGGCCGGGCGACATGTGGAAGTTCGGCGGCGGCGCCACGTGGCTCGGCGGCACCTACGACCCCGAGACCAACCTGATCTACTTCGGCACCGGCAACCCGGGCCCGTGGAACTCCTGGTTGCGGCCGGGCGACAACAAGTGGACTTCCTCGCGCCTCGCCCTCAACCCCGACAACGGCGAGATCGTCTGGGGCTTCCAGACCACCCCGCACGACGGCTGGGACTTCGACGGCGTCAACGAGTTCGTGCCGTTCGACCTGAACAAGGGCGGCAAGACCATCAAGGCCGGCGCCACCGCCGACCGCAACGGCTTCTTCTACGTCCTCGACCGCACCAACGGGAAGTTCATCTCGGCGACGCCGTTCGTCGAGAAGATCAACTGGGCCAAGGGCATCGATGAGAACGGCCGCCCGATCTACAACGAGGAGAACCGGCCCGGCGACCCGAGCAAGGCCCAGGGCGACGACAAGAAGGGCAAGTCGGTCTTCGCGGTGCCGAGCTTCCTCGGCGGCAAGAACTGGATGCCGATCGGCTACAGCCCCGACACCAAAATGTTCTACGTGCCGTCCAACGAGTGGGGCATGGATATCTGGAACGAGCCGGTGAACTACAAGAAGGGCGCCGCCTATCTCGGCGCCGGCTTCACCATCAAGCCGGTCTTCGACGACCATATCGGCTCGCTCAAGGCGATCGACCCGACCTCCGGCAAGGTCGTCTGGGAGTACAAGAACAAGGCCCCGCTCTGGGCCGGCGTGCTCACCACCGCGGGCAACCTCGTCTTCACCGGTACCCCGGAGGGCTTCCTGAAGGCCTTCGACGCCAAGACCGGCGAGGAGGTGTGGAAGTTCCAGGTCGGCACCGGCGTGGTCTCCTCGCCGATCACCTGGGAGCAGGACGGCGAGCAGTGGGTCGGCGTCGCGGCCGGCTGGGGCGGCGCGGTGCCGCTCTGGGGCGGCGAGGTCGCCAAGTCCACCGCCGGCATCAACCAGGGCGGCAGCTTCTGGGCGTTCAAGCTGCCGAAGACGGTGGCGGCGCGCTGACGGCGCGCAACCGAAAGCGTGTCGGCCTTCCCGGGCCGGCACGCCTGGGCCTCGGGGCGCGGCGTTCGTCTCAACACCCGCTTGCGCCCCGGGGCCGCATCGATCACCCTTCGGACCTCCCGCCCGCGGGTTCGGCGGATCCTGTGAGGATCTCGAGCGAAGGACCGAGGTCTGCGTGAATCTCCTCATCGTCGACGACCACCCGCTGTTCCGCGACGCCCTGGCGGCCACGATCCGCCTCGCGCATCCGGACGCGGTCCTTCACGAGGCGGACGGGATCGAGGCGGCCTGCGCGGTGCTCGCCGCGAATCGCAGCATCGACCTGACACTCCTCGACCTCTCCATGCGGGGCGTGACCGGCTTCGACGGGTTGATCACCATCCGGGCGAGCTTTCCGCGGATCCCGATCCTGATCGTCTCCGGCCACGAGGATCCGCGCATCGTGCGCGAGGCGCTGCAGCACGGCGCGGCGGGCTTCGTCCCGAAGGCCATGGACAAGGCGACGCTCACCCGGGCGATCACCGAGGTGATGCGCGGGGCGCTGTTCCTGCCGCCGGGTCTCGCCGAGGCCACGACGCCCGCACCACGGAGCAAGAAGGCGCCGCTCCCCGAGCGCCTCGCCCGGCTGACGCCGCAGCAATTGCGGGTGCTGATGATGATCCGGCAGGGCAAGCTCAACAAGCAGATCGCTCACGAACTGCAGGTCGGTGACTCGACCGTGAAGGCGCACGTCTCGGAAATCCTGCGCAAGCTCGAGGTCATCAGCCGGACGCAGATCGTGATCGATACGGCGTCGCTGGACTTCGACCAGATCCACAACACGCATCCGGCCTGACGGCGCGGCTGCGAGACCGCGACGCCCTTGATCGGCGCCCCCCGCTCCACCTCATCCTGAGGTGCCGGAGCGCAACGGAGGCCTCGAAGGCGGGCTCCAGCCAGCCGCGCGATCCCCGAAGCCCGCCTTCGAGCCCCGCTGACGCGGGCACCTCAGGATGAAGGGGCGGGATGGACTGGCCCGCTCACCGTTCCGCACACGTGCGTGCCGGACCCTGAGCTGCATTCCGCTGACGCTGCACACTCTCGCGACGAGGGACGTGCCCATTCGTTGCCCGCAACCCTGACCGTTCACGATGTCACCCTGTCCAAATCGATATGATGCTATCTATCAGTATGTGAACTGATTGATCCGGCGTCTTCGCCGGGTCCTCGCGGCGGGGGATCAGACCGTGACCGACATCGACGATCCCAGGACGCGCGAGCGGCTGCAGCAGGCCATCACGCACGCGTTGCTGACGACGGGACGCCACTGGCGGCGCGCCGCCAACAATGTCGCGGAGGCGCATGGCCTGTCCGACGCCACCGCGCACCCGCTGATCATCATCGGTCGGATGGAAGAGGAACCGCGCCAGAACGTCCTGGCGGAGGCCGTCGGCATCGAAGGCCCCTCGCTGGTCCGCCTCCTCGACCAGCTCGCCGTCGCCGGGCTGGTGGTCCGCCGCGAGGATCCCTCCGACCGCCGCGCCAAGGTGCTGGGTCTGACCCCGCGCGGACGGCAGGTCTTCGAGGAGATCGAGGCGGCGCTCTCGACCCTGCGCGCGCGGGTCTTCGCTGAGGTCGACGACGCCGATCTCGAAGCGAGCCTGCGGGTCTTCGCGGCGCTCCAGCGCTACGGGCGGGAGGCCGCCCCGGCCGCCCCCGAGCTGGAGCCGGCGTCGTGACCCTTCCCGGATGGCGCGACTGGGCGTTCGCGCTGAAGACCTACGCGGCGGCGATGCTCGCCCTGTTCCTCGCGCTCTGGATCGACCTGCCGCGGCCCTACTGGGCGGTGGGCACCGTCTACATCACCAGCCAGGTCCTCTCGGGCGCGACGCGCGCGAAGGCCGTCTACCGCGTCGGCGGCACGGTGCTCGGCGCGGCGGTGAGCGTCGTGCTGGTGCCGAACCTCGTCAACGAGCCGATCCTGCTGAGCCTCGCGGTGGCCCTCTGGGTCGCGCTCTGCCTCTACGTCTCGCTCCTCGATCGTACCCCGGCGAGCTACCTGCCGATGCTCGCCGGCTACACGGCGGCGCTGATCGGCTTCCCCGCCGTCGAGGATCCCGGGGCGATCTTCGACACCGCCGTGGCGCGGGCCGAGGAGATCTCCCTGGGGATCCTCTGCGCCAGCCTCGCCGCCACGCTGATCCTGCCGCAATCGGCGGCCCCCCTGATCGTCGGGCGTCTGAATCTCTGGCTGGCGGAAGCCCGTGCGTGGATCCAGGGTGCCCTCGCGGCGGCCCGGGCACCGGAGGCTTCCGGGACGAGCCAGGGCCGGCGCCTGCGCCTCGCCTCGGACGCCCTCGGCCTCGATGCCCTCGGCCTCGCCCTGCGCAACGAAGCGACGGGTGCAGAGCGCGCCGCGGAGGCCTTCGCGCCGCTCCGGCAGCACATGCTGATGGTCCTGCCGATCGTCGCCGCCGTGGCGGATCGCGTCGAGACCTTGGAGCGGGCGGGCGCGCTGCCGGCGCGGGTCCGGTCGTTCCTGTCGGACCTCGCCGTCTGGCTCGCCGACGAGGCGGATGATCCGGAGCGCGCCGCGCATCTGCGCGGCCGGATCGACGGGTTCGAGCCGACCCTCGGCCGGAATCCGGACTGGACCACACTGCTGCTCGCGAGCCTCGCGGCGCGGCTGCGCGACGTCATCGACCTGCGGCAGGACCTGCGGGCACTCCGTGGCCACCTTGCCGCTGGGACGCCGCCGCGGGCGCCGCTCGCCTTCGCCTACACGGCTCGGGTCCGGTCCATCCGCCACCGCGACCATGGGCTGGCGGCGTTCTCGGCCTTCGGGGTGTTCGTGGGCCTGCTGGTCTGCTGTGCGATCTGGATCGCCACCGGCTGGCCCGACGGATCCGCGGCGCCGATGATGGGCGCGGTCGCCTGCTGCCTGTTCGCCGCGCAGGACGATCCCGCGCCGCAGATCCTGAGCTTCACCAACTCGGCGCTCGTCGGCGCCCTCGGCGCGGGCCTCTACCTGTTCGCCGTGCTGCCCCTCGCCACCTCCTTCGAGATGCTGGCCCTGGCGCTCGCGCCCGCCCTGATCCTGTGCGGCCTGATGATGACGCAGCCGCGCACCGCCCCGATGGGCATGGGCGCGGCGCTGAACGGCGCGACACTTCTGGCGCTCCAGAACGGCTACAGCGGCGACTTCGCGCCCTTCGCCAACGGGGTGATCGCCTCGGTGGTGGGCATGTGGGTCGGCGCGGTGGTCACCCGGCTGATCCGCTCGGTGGGCGCCGGCTGGAGCGCCCGGCGGCTCGTGCGGATCAACCGGCAGAGCCTCGCAGCCGCCGCGGACGGGCGCGGCACCGGCCACGGCCTCGAACTCGCCGCCCTGATGCTCGACCGCATCGGGCTGATCGCCCCGCGGCTGGCGACGCTGCCGGCTGAGACGTCGGCTTCCGTGGGCGACCTGCTGGCCGATGTCCGGGTGGGCATCAACCTCGTGGAGGTCCGTCGGGTGCGCCGGCGGCTGACGGGTCTGCCCCGGACCGCCGTCGACCGAGCCCTCGCGCTGGCGGCGCGCCAGCTCCGCGGCCGGACCGGCCGACCGGATTCGGCGCTCCTGGCGGCGCTGGACGACGGGCTCGCCGCCGTCGCGGATGCGGCCCCCGCGCCGGAGCGGCGGGCCGCCCTGATCGGACTCACCGGCCTGCGCCGCGGGCTCTTCCCCGACGCGCCGGCCTACCGGGCGGCGCCCCCCGCGCGGGACGACCGGGAGATGGCGGCATGATGGGCGAGATCGACCTCTACGGCGTGTTCGTGCCGGGCCTCGCGCTCTGGATGGCCATCGCCTTCGCGCTCAGCCTGCCGCTCCGCCGTCTCCTGTCGGCGACCGGCTTCTACCGCCTCGTCTGGCACCGACCGCTCTTCGACCTCGCCCTCTACGTCGTCCTGCTCGGCGGCGTCGTGACCCTCGCCCACCGGACCCTGCAATGACAGCCCTGTTCTCCGTCCTCGGCCGCCTCCTGGTCACCCTCGGCATGGTCGCCGCGGCGCTGATCGTCGGCCTCGGCCTGTGGGATTACTACATGGATGCCCCCTGGACCCGGGACGGGCGCGTGCGCGCCGACGTGGTGGCGGTGGCCCCCGACGTGTCCGGCCTCGTCACCGAGGTGCTGGTGGAGGACAATCAGGTCGTGCGGAAGGGCGACGTCCTGTTCCGCATCGATCCGGACCGGTTCCGCATCGGGCTGCGGCAGGCGGAGGCGATGGTGGAGGGCCGCAAGGCCACCGCCGAACAGACCGCCGCCGACTATGCCCGCTACAGCAAGCTCTCCGACGCGGCCGTCTCGCAGCAGAAGGTCGAGGCCACCAAGGCCGCCGACCTGTCCGCCCAGGCGGCCTACGAGCAGGCCCTGGCCGACCGCGACCTCGCCAAGCTCAACCTGGAACGCTCGGCGGTGCGGGCCTCGGTCAACGGCCGGATCACCAACATGGAGCTGCGTCCGGGCGCCTACGTCACCACGGGCCGCGGGGTCATGGCGCTGATCGACCGCGACACCGTCCGGATCGAGGGCTACTTCGAGGAGACCAAGCTGCCGCGCATCCGCGTCGGCGCGCCGGTCACCGTCCAGCTGATGGGCGAGGACGGCGTGCTCACGGGCCGCGTGGCGAGCATCGCGGGCGGCATCGGCGAGACCGGCCGCAGCGACGCCACCAACCTGCTGGCGAACGTCAACCCGACTTTCTCGTGGGTGCGGCTGGCCCAGCGCATCCCCGTGCGGATCACCCTCGACGGCGGCCCGGCGGACCCGCGGCTGGTCAGCGGCCGGACCGCGACGGTGTCGATCGCGCCGTCGGCGGGCGGGGAGGCCCTGCGCTGGCCCTGGACGGCGTGGCGGGAGGCGCTCGCCCGCTAAAGGCGACCGAACATTCCCGGCGCCGCCGGGTTGCCATGACACGACCCACCATTGTCAGGAGTCCCCATGAAGACGATCCTCGCCCTCGCCACATCCCTCGTGCTCGCCACGTCCGGCGCGGCGCTGGCTCAGGCCCCCCAGACCGGCGGCGCCAACCAGGGCAACGTCAACAAGTCCGGCGCGGTGGGCGGCACCGGGACGGGAGCCGGCTCCATGGAGAGCACCGGCTCCACCGGCGCCGGCATGGCGCCCGGCACCAGCGGCGGCCCGCGCGTCAGCACCCCGGGCGCGCCCGCCGGCAGCAGCTCGGGCAACGGCGCCACGGGCAGCGGCGCGGCGCCGAGCGGGAAGTAAGACGCACCGGTTCTCCCTCCTCCGCAGGGGAGGGAGAACCAATCAGGCCCCGATCCGGGTCGACCTGGGACTCGGCCCTACGCGCCGAGGCCGCCCACGCAGAGGTACTTGGTGTTCAGGTAATCCTCGATGCCCTGATACGAGCCCTCGCGGCCGAGGCCGGATTCCTTCACGCCGCCGAAGGGCGCCACCTCGGTGGTGATGATCCCCTCGTTGATCCCGACCATGCCGTATTCCAGCGCCTCCGCGACCCGGAAGGTGCGGCCGAGGTCGCGGGTGTAGAAGTAGCAGGCGAGCCCGTACTCGGTGTCGTTGGCCATGCGGATCGCCTCGGCCTCGTCGCGGAACCGGAACAGCGGCGCCAGCGGTCCGAAGGTCTCCTCCCGGGCCACCGCCATGGCGGGGGTGGCGCCGGTGATCACGGTGGGCTCGAAGAACTGGCCGCCGAGCGCGTGCCGGTGGCCGCCCGCGATCACCCGGCCGCCCTTCTCGAGCGCGTCGCGGATATGCGCCTCGGTCTTCTCCACCGCGGCCATGTCGATCAGCGGCCCCTGGGCGACGCCGTCCTCGACGCCGTTGCCGACCTTCAGGCGGTTGGCCGCCTCGGCCATCTTCTCGGCGAAGGCGTCGTAGATTCCGTCCTGCACCAGGAAGCGGTTGGTGCAGATGCAGGTCTGGCCGGAATTGCGGTACTTGGCGAGCATCGCGCCGGCCACCGCCTTGTCGAGGTCGGCGTCGTCGAACACGATGAAGGGTGCGTTGCCGCCCAGCTCCATCGAGACCTTCTTCACCGTGTGGGCGGCCTGCTCCAGCAGCACCTTGCCGACCTCGGTGGAGCCCGTGAACGTGATCTTCTTGACGAGCGGATTGCCGGTCATCTCGGCGCCGATGGCGCGGGCCGAGCCGGTGAGGATCGAGACCGTGCCGGCGGGGAAGCCGGCGCGCTCGCACAGGATGCCCCAGGCGAGGCCCGAGAGCGGGGTCTGCGAGGCGGGCTTGATCACGATCGGGCAGCCGGCGGCCAGAGCCGGGGCGATCTTGCGGGCGATCATCGAGGACGGGAAGTTCCACGGCGTGATCGCCGCAACGACGCCGACCGGCTCCTTGGTGACGAGGATCTTGCGGTCGCCCCAGGGGGAGGGGACCACGTCGCCGTAGACGCGGCGCGCCTCTTCCGCGAACCACAGCACGTAGGCGGCCGACATGGCGACCTCGCCGCGGGACTCGGTCAGTGACTTGCCCTGCTCGGCCGTGAGGATCTGGGCGAGGTCCTCCTGATGCTCGGTAACGAGCGCCGCGAGCTTGCGCAGCAGCACGGCGCGCTCGTTGGCGGTCTTGGCGCGCCAAGCCGGGTAGGCCGCGTGGGCGGCCTTGATCGCCTGGGCCGTCTCAGCGGCGCCGGCATTCGGCACCCGGGCGATCAGGGCGCCGGTCGCCGGGTTGGTGACGTCGATGCTGCCGGAGCCGGCCTTCGACCATGTGCCGCCGATCAGGCAGGCATCGACCAGCAAGGCGCGGTCCGTCAGGGCGGGGGTCTCGAACTCAGGCATCCAACGGTTCCTTCGGCGGCTGCGATCTGTCGGGCTGCGACAGGCCGGGGCGCGGCTTGAGGGGCACGCTCTGGGCGGTGTTCCGCGCCTGCGCCTCGGCTTTGGTCTCGAAGACATGGGGAGCCAGATCGCGGCTCGCCAACGAGGCGCCGAGTTTCAATCGCAGGAACGCGCTCGTGGTGTACCGCGACGCGGTCTCGTAATAGCGGTTCTCGAGATAGGCGATCGCCGAGAAATAGGCGTCGCTCACCGTCGGGTCGATCTCGAACCCGTCGTAATTGGCGATCAGGTGGACCTTGCGGCCGATCTCCTGGCAGGCGCGCTCGTATTCCCGGCGCACCAGCTCGACATCGTCGATGGTCCGCACCTGGAAACCCTCCAGGTTCGAGAACAGGATGTTGCGCTCCGGGTCGTAGCTGATCCGCTCCGACAGCGAGAGGCCCAGCAGCCACGGCTCCAGGGCCATCACGGCCTCGCGGAACAGGCGCGGATCCATCGGTTTCGGGTCCTGCACGATGGGCGCGAAACCCATCTGGCCGAGGATGTCCCGCGCGATGTCGACCCCCGGCGCAACCTCGACGAGTTCCATCCCGGCCCGGGTCCGCCGGAACACGCAGCGCTCGGTCACGTACAGCACCGGCTGGCCGCGCTCGGCCGCGTAGGCCCCCGAGAAGGTCACCTGCTCCACCGCGGCGATGAACTTCCGGGAGCGGCCCTCGGTGAGGATCCGGATGCCGCCATCCTCCACCGCGACCTTGAGCCCGTCGGCCGTGAAGGTGCCGGCGAAGACGAGGCTCTTGGCGTTCTGCGAGATGTTGATGAAGCCGCCCGCGCCCGCGAGCCGCTTGCCGAAGCGGCTGACGTTGACGTTGCCCTCCGCGTCGCACTGGGCGAGGCCCAGGCAGGCGAGGTCGAGGCCGCCGCCGTCGTAGAAATCGAACTGCTGGTTCTGGTGCAGCACCGCGGCCGGATTCAGGGCGGCGCCGAAATCGAGCCCGCCCTGCGGCAGGCCGCCGATCACGCCGGGCTCGGCGGTGAGCGTCAGGTATTTCAGCACCCGCTCCTCGGCGGCGACCGCCGCGACGCCCTCCGGCATGCCGATGCCGAGATTGACCACGCCGCCCGGCGGCAGCTCGAAGGCGCAGCGCCGGGCGATGACCTTGCGGGCATCGAGCGCCATGGGGGCGATCCGGTCGAGGGGCACCCGCTGGCGGCCCGTGAAGGCGTGGTTGTAGGGCGTGCCGTAGGTCTGGCGGTGGTTCTCGGGCTGGCTGAGCACCACGCAATCGACCAGCACGCCGGGCACCTGCACCTCGCGCGGGTTGAGCGAGCCGGCCTCGGCCAGCCGCTCCACCTGCGCGATGACGAAGCCGCCCGAGTTCTTCGCCGCCATGGCGGCGGCGAGGTTGTCGAGGGTGAGCGCCTCGCGCTCCATGGTGATGTTGCCGGCGGGATCGGCCGTGGTGCCGCGGATCAGCGCGACGTTGATGGGAAACGCCTTGTAGTGGAGCCAGGATTCGCCGCCGAGCTCGACCACGCTGACGAGGTCCTCGTGCGTCACGGCGTTGAGCTTGCCGCCCTCCAGCCGCGGGTCCACGAAGGTGCGCAGGCCGACCTTGGTGATGTGGCCCGGCGTGTGGGCCGCGATCTCCCGGTAGAGGTGCGAGACCACGCCGAGCGGCAGGTTGTAGGCCTCGATCAGGCCCTCGACCGCCATGGCGCCGAGCTTCGGCACCAGGGCCCAGTGGCCGCCGACGACGCGGCGGACGAGGCCCGGGAGCGCCAGCCGGTTGAGGCCGCGCTCCTTGCCGTCGCCGGGGGCGGCGGCGAACATCAGACCGAGCCCGTGCGGGCCGGCGCCGGATTCGAAGCGGCGTGCGAGCGCCAGGATCAGCTCGTCGGGCGTGCCGATGCCGACGAAGCCCGACACCGCCACCATGTCACCGTCCTGCAGGATGGCGACCGCCTCGTCGGCGCTGACGATCTTGTTCTTCAGGCTGCCCATCGGGTGATCCTCGGCGCCCGGGATGCGGCCGGAGCGGCTGCGCTCGCCCTTCTCCGGGAAGCGACGATGTCCATCGGCCCGGATTGAACGCTGGCCTCCGCGGCAGATCGCGAGGCGCCCCCTCTCCCGTGCGGGAGAGGGTCGGGGTCAGGGACGGGCCGCGTCAGGATGGAGCACGCCCTCGAAGCGCCGTCAGGTCGCGCCTTTATCGGACGGACCTGATCCCTCACCCTGTCCCTCTCCCGCACGGGAGAGGGGACCCGCGCTTGATCCCGCCGCCGCGGCGCCGCGCACGATGGGTGTGTCCAGTCGCCGTCCCCACAGCGGGGGGAGGGGAGGGGCGTCGTGCTCATCGAGAATCGTCGGGCCGACATCCTACCCCCGCTGGCCGAGCCAGTCGGCGATGCCCGACCCAAGCAGCTTCTGGGCCTTGCCGCCGACGAACACGCCGACATGGCCGCCGGGCAGCCCCATCTCGGTGTAATCCGCGGTGCCGATCTTGTCCTTCAGCGCCTGCGAGGTGGCGGGCGGGATGATGTGGTCGTCCTGGGCGAAGACGTTCAGCACCGGGCATGTGATGGCCTTCAGATCCACCGTCCGGCCGCCGAGCTCGAAGGCACTCTGGACCAGCTTGTTGTCCTGGTAGAGATCCTTGAGCCACTGCTTCGCCGCCTCGCCGGGATGGTCCGGACGGTCGGCGATCCACTTCTCCATGCGCAGGAAGTTCAAGAACTTCTTCTTGTCGTCGAGGGCGTCGAGCAGGTCGAGGTTGTACTTCGTCAGGGTGCGCATCGGCGTCATCATGGAGAACACCGAGCCCATGAAAGCGCCGGGCAGGGAGCCCTGCGCGTCGATCAGCCGGTCCACGTCCTCGGGCGTCAGCGAGCGCGTCCAGACATTGATGAAGCCGTGGCCGGCGCGGGCATCCCGGGCATCGGCATGGAAGTCGATCGGCGTGATGGTCAGCACCATCGCGTTGACGGTCTCGGGGTAGAGCGCCGCGTAGCAGGTGGTGAAGACCCCGCCCTCGCAGATCCCGAGCAGGCTGATCCTGTCGCGCTTCGCCGCCTCCTGGATGACGGCGACGCACTCGGCGAGGTAGCCGTCCACGTAATCGTCGATGGTGACGTAGCGGTCGGCCCGGCCGGGATTGCCCCAATCGACCACGTAGAGGTCGAGGCCGAGATTCAGCAGGTTGCGGACCAGCGAGCGGTCCTCCTGCAGGTCGGCCATCGTGTAGCGGCCGATCAGGCCGTAGACGATCAGGACCGGCGGCAGGCCTCTGCTCTCGGCGAGCGGCCGGTAGCGGTAGAGCCGGACCTTGTCCTGGCTCCAGACCAGATCCTTCGGCGTGGTGGCGATCGCGACGTCCGCGTCGCTGACATCGGCGAACAGCTTGGCCCCCTCGCTGATCCGGCGGCCGAGGGTGCCGACCTCGGCCAGCAACGCGGCGGGTGTGAGATTCAGCGGAGCGGCCGGCCCCTTCGGGCTTTCCTGGTCAGCCATGAGCTTCCTTCCCGACCTCTGAACCACCTGCCTGCGCGACCTTGCCGGCCTGCCGGCGCTCGCGGCGGAGCGCCCGCACCTCGCGGCGCAGCTCGGTGAGGCTCTTGTGGACGTCGTCGAGCTCGGCCCGGGTCGGCTGGCCGTAGAACTCGGACAGGAAGGCCGCGACGTCCTGCTGGACGAGCCGCAGATCGGTGGAGGCCCGCAGCACCGCCCGCTGCGAGGCCAGGAACTTGTCCGAGCGCTGGACCTCCAGCAGGACCGCGTTGGCGGTCTCGATCCAGCGCGTCATCATCTCCCGGGCGGAGGCGAAGCTCTCGCCGCGCTCGGCGCGGGCATTGGCCTCCTGGGCGAAGGTGCCGGCGGCGCGGGTCCAGGCGTCGAGCATCACGGCCTGATGCTCGCTCTGCGCTCGCCGCAGCGTCGCCCAGGCGGTGAACAGGGCCGCGTAGCGCCGCTCGGTCTGCCACAGGTCGGCGAGCTGCGGGCCCTCGGCAATGCGGGTCAGCGCGGCGTCGAACTCGCCCGAGCCGCCGAGCCAGGCCTGGGGATCGAAGATCCGGGCGAGCACCGCCCCGGCGGTCGGGTCCGGCGCCCCGGGGCCGCCCTGGAGCGATGTCGCGAGTGTCTGCGAGAGGGTGTTGGCGGCGGTCCAGGCCTCGGAGAGCTTGGACTGGGCGGCGGCCATGCCGGCGAGATCGGGTGCCGGAAAGGTCGGCCAGCCGAAGCCGGGCGCGGATGGCCCCAGACCCTGCGTGAAGAAGCCCGTGCCCGCCCGGGTCCAGAACTCGCCCATCGCCCGGAACGCGTCGAACTGGTCCATGCTGGCGTTTCTCCTCACAGCCCTAGGGCTGAAACGTCGCCTCCGTCCTTGCGAGCGGAGCGAAGCAATCCAGCAGCGTCTCGCTCGGCGAGGTCGCGCTGCCCTGGGTCGCTTCGCTGCGCTCGCGACGACGGCGTGGCCGGGACTGGCCGAGCGGCAGTCCAGCGCCGCTTCCGCCCTCACGCCGCCGGGCGTGCCTCGCCCAGCGCCTCGGCGTAGATCGCGAAGGCGTCGTCGTAGGTGACCTCGCGCGGGTTGTTCACGAGGAGCCGCGTCTGCTTCATCGCGTCGGAGGCCATGCGCTCCAGGTCCTGCCGGGCGACGCCGACCTCGGCGAGGGACGCCGGAACCTTGCAGTCGCGGCAGATCGCGTCGAGGCTCTCCACGAAGCGCTTGGCGGCCTCGGACGGCGGCAGATCCGCGGCCGCGGGATCGAGGATCGGCGCCAGCTCGGCGTAGAGCGCCTCCGCGTGCGAGAGGTTGAAGCGCATCACCCCCATCAGCACGAGCGCGTTCGAGAGCCCGTGCGGCACGTGAAAGATCGCCCCGACCGGGTAGGCCAGGGCGTGGACCGCCGCCACCGGCGCGTTGGCGAAGGCCATGCCGGCGAGCATCGAGCCGAGCAGCATGCCGGAGCGCGCCTCGAGATTCGCCCCGTCCGTGCAGGCGGTGCGGATGTTGGCCGAGAGCAGCGCCAGCGCCTGCTTGGCGAGCTGGTCGGAGATCGGGTTCTTCTTGTTCTTGCTGGTGAAGGCTTCGATGGCGTGGACCATGGCGTCGATGCCGGTGGCGGCCGTGACGTGGGACGGCAGGCCCAGCGTCAGCTCCGGGTCGAGCACCGCCCAGTCGGGCAGCAATTTCGGGGCGACGACGCCCTTCTTCTCGGTGGTCGGCGTCGTGACGATCGAGATCGGCGTCACCTCCGAGCCGGTGCCGGCGGTGGTGGGAACGAGGATCAGCGGAAGCCGGTCGCCCGTGGCGAGGCCGACGCCGTAGATCGCGTCGAGCGGCTCGTCGGACTTGGCGAGGTAGGCGACCAGCTTGGCGGTATCGAGCGCCGAGCCGCCGCCGATCGACAGGACGAGGTCGGTCCCGAGCTCCCGGGCGCGCTTGGCCGCCGCCTCGATCACCGTGGAGGGCGGATCGGCCACCACGTCCTCGTAGACGTCGAGGCTGACGCCGGCCGCCGCCAAAGCCGCCTCGGCGGCCTGGGTCAGCCCGGCGCCGCGCACGCCCTTGTCGGTGACCAGCAGGACGCGCTTCGCCCCGAAGCGGCCGACGATCTCGGGCAGCTTCCTGGAGGCGCCGGCCTCGAACAGCACGTTCGGCGTGGTCTGGAAGGTGAACGGGTTCATCGCGCTGCCCTGTCTTGGTCCCGACCCAACTGCGACACCAGCCTCACTCGGCCGGCTCGAAATCCTTCACCTTGGCGCGCAGCTCGTCGACCAGCACGCGGGTGTTCTCGGAATAGTCGATCGGCACCGCCACGAGGTGGACGCCCCCCGCCGCGAAGGCCCGGTCGAGGGTCGGCACGAGGTCGTTGACCGACTCGACCCGGTGGCCGGTGGCCCCGTACGACTTGGCGTAGAGCACGAAATCCGGGTTGCTGAAGGTCATCCCGTAATCGGCGAACTTGTCGACCGCCTGCTTCCAGCGGATCATCCCGTAGGCCGAGTCGTCCAGCACCAGCACCACGAGGTTGAGCTTGAGGCGGACCGCGGTCTCCATCTCCTGGCTGTTCATCATGAACCCGCCGTCGCCGCACACCGCCATGACGCGCCGGTTCGGGTAGAGCATCGCCGCCATCATGGCCGAGGGCAGGCCCGCGCCCATCGTGGCCAGCGCGTTGTCGAGGAGCAGCGTGTTGGCGACGTAGGTCCGGTAGTTCCGGGCGAACCAGATCTTGTACATCCCGTTGTCGAGGCAGACGATGCCGTCCTCGGGGATCACCCGGCGCACGTCGCGCACGAGCCGCTGCGGTGTCACCGGGAACCGGTCCTCGCCGGCCCGGTCGGCGATGTGGTTGAGGATGTGCTCGCGCAGGTGGAGCAGGGCGCCGGCGTTGGGGAGCTTGCCGTCGAGTTGGTCGGCGAGCAGCTTCAGGGTGGGGCCGAGGTCGCCCACCACCTCGGCGTCGGGATAGTAGACCTGCTCGACATTGGCCGGCATGTAGCTGATGTGCAGGACCTTCTGGTCGTGCTGGCCCATGAAGAAGGGCGGCTTCTCGATCGTGTCGTGGCCGATGGCGATGATCAGGTCGGCCCGGTCGATCGCCTCGTGGACGTAGTCCCGCTCGGACAGCGCCGCCGTGCCCATGTAGAGGTTCGTGCCGCTCGCCACCGTGCCCTTGCCCATCTGGGTGGTGAAGAACGGGATCTGGGTCCGCTGCACGAAGCCGCCGAGTTCGCCGGTGGCCCGGGGGCGGCTCGCGGCAGCGCCCAGCATGATCAGCGGGCGCTCGGCCTTCAGGATCATGGCGGCGGCGCGCGCGATGGCGGTGGGATGGGCCACCGGGATGTCGATCGGGTGCGAGGGCACGAGGTGGGCCTCGGCCTCCTCGGCCGCGATGTCCTCGGGCAGCTCCAGCAGCACCGGGCCCGGCCGCTCCTCGGTGGCGACCCGGAAGGCGTCGCGCACGATGGTGGGGATCGAGGAGGCCGAGACGATCTGCCGGGCCATCTTGGTGATCGGCTTCATGGAGCTGATCACGTCGACGATCTGGAACTTGGCCTGCCGCGACGACAGGATGCCCTTCTGGCCGGTGATGATGATCATCGGCATCGCGCCGAGATGGGCGTAGGCGGCGCCGGTGGAGAAGTTCAGGGCGCCGGGACCCAGGGTCGAGAGGCAGACGCCGGGGCGGCCGGTGAGGCGGCCATGGGTGGCGGCCATGAAGCTCGCCGCCTGCTCGTGGCGGGTCAGGATCAGCTCGATCTTGGAGTTGCGCAGGGATTCGACGACGTCGAGATTCTCCTCGCCGGGAATCCCGAAGATTCGGTCGACCCCCTCGTTCTCGAGGGCGGCGACGAGGAGATCTGAACCCTTGGGCATGCGAAGTCTCGCTGATGCAACGGCGTTCCCGGAACGCCCCGTCCACTTCCGGAACTCTGATCGCGACGCTGTGAACGGCCCGGCACCCGGAAACGCCCCGCGAATACTCGGTTCGTTAGAGGGCTCGCCTATAGAGTGGTCAAGGGCCGTTCGGGCCCGGGACGTCACAGAGCGGGGCCGATGCTACCGTATGGAAATCGCTCCCGGCTCGGGGGGGAGACCTGTACGGCCGCGGCCGCCCTGCATGCCGCGATGGGACATCGATGGATCGCATCGAGAGCGACAGGACTGCCCCGGAAACCGGCGTCTCCGACGCCCCGGGTATGGACTCGGTGCTCGCGCCGGTCGCGGAGTTTCCGCGGATCGACCTCCGCGTGGGCGTCGAGGCCTGGGACAAGCGCCGCAAGGCCGGCAAGCGGCTGCGCGCCGAGGTGCCCCATGCGAGCCAGGCCACGCTGGATCCCGGTCCGGACCGGCCCGACCCGATCGCTCTGATCGAGGCCGCGCATAAGGGCCGTCAGCCGCATCTGATCCCCTTGCGGGTCGCCCGGATGGCATCCTCGCCCTTCGCGTTCCTGCGCGGGGCCGCCCATGTCATGGCCTGGGACCTGTCGCGCGGGCCGCGCAGCGGCATCGACGTGGTGATGAACGGCGACGCGCACACGGATAATTTCGGCCTGTTCGGTACGCCGCAGCGCGACGTCGTCCTCGACCTCAACGATTTCGACGAGGTCACGATCGGCCCGTGGGAATGGGATCTCAAGCGCCTCGCGGCCGGCCTCGCGGTCGCCATCGCGGATGCGGGCGCGCCGGCGGCCGAGCGGCGCGCGGCCGTCATGGAGGCGGTCTCCGGCTACCAACACACGATGCGGCGCCTGGCGCCGCAGGGCTCCCTCGACGTCTGGTACCAGACCACGCGTGCCGACGCGCCGCACATCGCCGGGTTGCAGATGGATGCCGAGGCCCGGGCCGTGGTGCGGCGGGCCGTCGACAAGGCGCGGCGGCGGAACAACCGCAGCCTCCTCGCCCAGGTCGCCGAGCGGCGCACCGACGGCAGCTGGCGCCTGCAAACCGATCCGCCGATCCTGACGCCCGTGGACGAGGCGACCCGCGAGGGCGTCGTCACCGGTCTGGAGCGCTACGCCGAGACCCTGCCGCGGGAGCGGCGCTTCATGCTCGACCGCTACCACGTGGTCGATGTCGCCCATCGGGTCGTCGGCGTGGGCAGCGTCGGGACCCGCGCCTATCTGGCGCTGCTGTTCGGCAATTCCGACGCGGACGCACTCTTCCTCCAGGTCAAGGAGGCGGTCCGTCCGGCGCACGCGCCGTACCTGCCGCGGGTGCCGGCGCCCTTTTCCGGGCACGAGGGCGAGCGCGTGATCTACGGCCAGCGCCTGCTCCAGGCGGTGGGCGATCCGCTGCTCGGCTGGACCAGCATCGCGGGCCGCCCGTTCTACGTCCGGCAGATGAAGAACCTGAAGGGCGCGATCCCGCTGGCGCGGATGTCCGGCGCGCCGCTCCTGACCTTCTCGTACGCCTACGGCACGCTCCTCGCCCGTGCCCATGCGCGGACCGGCGATGCGGCGGCGATCGCCGGCTATTGCGGCAGCGGCAAGCACGACGACCTCTGCGCGGCGATCGCCGACTGGGCTGCGGCCTATGCGGAGCGCAATGCGGCCGATTTCGCGCTGTTCCGCGCGGCGATCGCGAGCGGCCGCCTGGAGACCGCGGACGATCCCTGCCTGTGAGCGCCGAGCTCAGATGATGCCGGGGGCCGGCGGTTCGTGGGCCAGCCGGACCAGCAGATCCCGGAGCCAGCGATGGGCCGGGTCGTGGTCGTACGAGGCGTGCCACAGCATCGACACGGCCACGTCGTCGAGGGGCACCGGCACGGGGCTGACGCTGAGCGCCAGAGCGTTGGCGAAGGAGGTGGCGAGCCGGGCGTGCATCGTGGCGATCACCGGCGCCGCCCGGACCATGAACGGGACGACGAGGAAGCGCGGGGTCGTCACCGCCAGGGTGCGCGAGCGGCCGATCAACGCGAGGGCGTCGTCGACCACCCCGTGGGCGGTTTCGCGCAGGGACGTCAGCACGTGGGGGAAGCGCAGGTAGTCGTCCAGCCCGATCGGCGGCTCCAGGCCGATCAGCGCGGCGTTGAACAGCACCACGTAGCTGTCGCGGTAGAGGAGGCGCTGCTTGTGGTGGAGCTGCCCCTCGGAGAACAGGCCGATGGCGAGATCGACCTGGTCGGCGTCGAGTTCGTCGAGGATCCGGGTCCGGTCGACCGAGCGCAGCAGGAGCCGGATGCCGGGCGCGTCCCGGCGGAGCTGCGCGATCAGCCGCGGCCCGAGCAGCGCTTCGACGCTGTCCGGCAGGCTCACCGTGAAGCTGCGCTCGACGGTGGCCGGGTCGAACCGCTCCTCCCGATGCACCAGCGCCTGCACCTGCCGGAGGGTGGCCCGCAGCGGCTCGGCGATCTTGAGGGCGCGGGGTGTCGGCCGCATCCCGTCCGGCGCCCGGGTCAGGAGTTCGTCGTCGAACAGGCGTCGCAGGCGGGCGAGGCTCGAACTCATCGCCGACTGACCGATCCCCACCCGTGCGGCCGCCCGCGTGACGCTGCGCTCGTCGAGCAGCGCATCCAGGGCCACCAGCAGGTTCAGGTCGATCCGGCTGAGATCGATATGGTCAATGGCCACGGGCGGCGCGATCGATGAGGATTCGGACCGCCGACATAGCAGACGCGGCCGCTTCCCCGTCATCCCGGTGTTGCTGCGCGGAGCCCGGGATCCGGACGCGCCGACCGCGGCACCGGGTTTCCGGGGCGCCCGCGGCGCCCCGGAATGACGGCCCAGGGACGGACGGAAGACCGCGGCGGACAGGCCCTGTCCCGCCTGCCGCGCCGCCCGCGCCTTGACAATGTTCCTATTTTGTGCTTCCTGACCGCACCTGTCCGCGGCGTCCCGGGAGCGATCCCGGGGCGTCCTTCGGGGGCCCGCCCGGTGGCTGACCGGGCGGGTCCGGGGGCGGGGCGGCGCCCGCGTCGGTGGCTTTCAGCCGCCATCGCCCCGGGCGGCGGACCGGTGCGGGGCGTGTCTCGGAAGCGGGCGTGAGACCGGGCGGCAGTTTGCCCGGCGGGGTCGAGGAAATGCCCCCGCGCCGACCCGCCTCTGGGCCGACCCTGAGCGACCTGCGGACCCGCCCACTACGAGGCGGGGGGCGGCTGGAAGGCCACGGCGCTGATGCGGGTTCCGGAGGTGCGGGCACGGCGTGCCTGGGCCTCGCCCGAGACCGCTAACAGGGAGTCGCAGGACCGGGGCGCTGGAGACGCCGCGACGAGAAAGACGGCACCGGCCGGGGCAGGCGCCCGGTCGATGCCGCGGGGCGCCGCGGGGATCGGATCCCGCGCGACTTTGGCCGACACCTGGGTTCCCGCGGCGTCCCGCGTCCCTCGTGTTCGCTCCCGGGCCATGCCCCCGGCGCCACCGGCGCGCGGGGACGATGACGCACATCCGAAGCCGGCCCCGCATCCCGAGGTGCCGGAGCGCGGCGACCTCGGGAGAGCTCTCCACAGGTCGCGCGCGTCCTGGAAGCCGCCTGCGAGGCCCGCCGGCGCGGGTGCTTCAGGATGCGGCGCCGGGCGGGAGCGGTGTTCCGCGCCCCCCGATCCTCAGGCGGGCAGCGGCTCCCGCGGCTCGGTGTGATCGAAAAGCCGGGGCGGCGCGATCGCGTCCCGGGCCCCCATCCGGGCGACGAGATGATCGGCGACCCGCAGGGCGTTGGCGATGATGGTCAGCGTCGGGTTCACGGCGCCGATCGACGGGAAGAAGCTGGCATCGGTCACGTAGAGGTTGTCCAACTCGTGCGCCTTGCAGTTCGGATCGAGCACCGACGTCTTCGGATCCTCGCCGAACCGCAGGGTCCCCGCCTGGTGGGCCGTCCCGCCGATCGGGACGTTCTTGCCGAGATAGAGCGAGCGGTCGAACAGGTGCGGGTGGATGTCGGTGAAGCTGCAGATCTCGCGCAGCTTCTGCCGGAGCCGCTTGTGCGCCTCGACATTCGTCTCGGTGAGGTCGAGATGGACCTTGCCGTCCTTATAGAAGATCCGGTTCTGCGGGAGCGGCACGTCCTCCGAGGTCAGCCAGAAATCGACGGAGTGCTTGGCGATCCAGTCGAAGGGCTTGTCGGGGAACCATTGCAGGAAGCCCGGCAGGCCCTCGCCGTGGATCTGGGCCCCGTCCGATTTGCCGACCATCTGGATGTGGCCGAGGGGGAACTCCCAGCCGTCCTTCGGGTCCGGATCGCCGAAGTAGAAGTCGTTGAGGCCGAGCGTCTTCTGGAACCGGGTCGGGTTCGGGACCTTCGAGATCGCCAGCACCGTCGAGTTATTGTGGCGCATGTAGTTGCGCCCGACCTGGTCCGACCCGTTGGCGAGGCCGTTCGGGTGTCGGTCGCTGGCCGAGCGCAGCAGCAGCAGCGCCGAGGAGAGGGCGCCGCAGGCCACCACGACGAGGTCGGCCGAGGCCTCGAAGGGCGCGCCGTCGCGCGCGCCGACGATGCCCGTGACGGTGCGGCCGGAGGGGTCGGTGACGAGGCGCTCGACATAGGTGCGGGTGAGCAGCGTCAGGTTCGGGCAGTCCCGCAGGGCCGGGTCCACCACCATGGTCTGGGCATCGGACTTGCCGTTGGTGGGGCAGGGGAATCCGTCGAAGGATTCGCACTTGATGCAGGGCGAGGTCGGCACCGCGCGGCCGTCCTTCTCCACCAGCCGCACGCCCACCGGCAGGTGGAACGGGTGGTGGCCGGCCCGCTTCAGGTTGTCGAACAGCTCTTGGATCCGCGGCTCGTGCGCCACCGGCGGATGGGCGTAGGGCTTCGTCGACCAGGGCTCGGTCGGGTCCTCGCCGCGCAGCCCGTGGACGTGGAACAGCTCCTCGGCCGCCTGATAGTACGGGTCGAAGACGTCGTAGCCGACGGGCCAGGCCGGCGCGACGCCGTCCTGGTGGCGGATCTCGGAGAAGTCCTTCTCGCGGAGGCGGAAGAGGATCGAACCGTAGAACTTCGAGTTCCCGCCGACATAGTAGTGAAGGCCAGGATGGAAGCTTTTGCCGTCGGAGGAGTACCACGTCTCCTTGGCCTGGTAGTAGCCGTCGACGATCACCGCCTGACTGTCCCAGTTCCGCGGCTCCCGCAGCAGGTAGTCGCCGCGCTCGATCAGCAGGATCCGCTTGCCCGTCTGGGCGAGGCGCCACGCCATCGTGCCGCCGCCGGGACCGGACCCGACAATGATGACGTCGTAGTGCTCACCGGGCATGTACCGTCTCCGTCCGGACCTGCGTCCTGGCAGGCAACTCGCGAGCCGCTTTTCGGATCACCTCACGGTTCCGTTAAGCGCGCGCCGCGTCCCGGGCTCCGCGAAGTCTGCAACCGGCGGTTAAGCGCCTTTCCCAACGCGGCCTTCAGCTTCGGCTGCGATCCTGCGGCGGACCGGCCTGAAGCCGGGGAGGCCGGAATGATCGACATGATGGCGCCTGTCCTGGCGCTCCTGACAGCGGCCGCGCTGGGCCTCGGCCTCTGGCGCGTGCGCGGAACGCGGCGCGCCGAGCGCGAGACCGAGCGGCTGCAGGACCGCATCTGGCGGATCAGCGAGAGCGAGGACCGCTATCGCGCCCTGGTGGCCGCCACCACCGAGATCATCGTCCAGCGCGATGCCCGCGGGCGCATCACCTACGCCAACGAGGATTTCGCCCGCCTGCTCGGCCGCGAGCCGATCGCGCTGATCGGCTCTCAGGACGATCTCGAGATCCTCGACCGCAACGCCGTGGAGATCGGGCCGGACGGGGTCCGCCGCCTGGAGGCGCAGGTCCGGGCGGCGGACGGGCGGGCGCGCTGGTTCGCCTTCGTGGAGATGCCGGTGGCGCACGGCGACGCGACGCACTGGCTCCGCGCGGGCCGGGACGTCACCGCGCGGGTCGAGGCGATCCGCAGCCGCGACGCGGCCCTGGAGCGCGCCGAGGCGGCGAGCGTCGCGAAATCCCGCTTCCTGGCGACGGTGAGCCACGAGATGCGGACGCCGCTCAACGGCATCCTGGGCATGGCCGACCTCGTGCTCGGAACCGAGCTGAACCCCGAGCAGCGCACCTACGTGGAGGCGGTGCGCACCAGCGGCCAGGCGCTGCTCGGCCTGATCGACGGGGTCCTCGACTTCTCGCGGATCGAGGCCGGGCGCCTCGACCTCGCGGCCGAGCCCTTCGACCTGCCGGCCCTCTCCGAGGGCGTCGTCGAGCTGCTCGCGCCCCGCGCGCAGGACAAGGGGATCGAGATCGCCCTCGA
Organism: Methylobacterium sp. 092160098-2; assembly: GCF_028920805.1. Taxonomy (NCBI): domain Bacteria; kingdom Pseudomonadati; phylum Pseudomonadota; class Alphaproteobacteria; order Hyphomicrobiales; family Methylobacteriaceae; genus Methylobacterium; species Methylobacterium sp. 092160098-2. The sequence continues at coordinate 4,135,568 of NZ_JAQPZJ010000001.1, forward strand.
CGTGACCGAGGACTTTCCGGCCGCCGTTCTGGGCGACGCCGACCGGGTGCGGCAGATCCTGATCAATCTCGCGGGCAATGCCATCAAGTTCACCGAGCGGGGCGGCGTCGGCGTCAGCCTGAGCTTCGTGCGGACCGCAGCCGGCGGCGAGGTCGTGCTCGCCGTGGCCGATACCGGCCCGGGCATCCCGGAAGAGAGGCTGCCGATCCTGTTCGAGGAGTTCGAGCAGGGCGACGGCAGCGCGAGCCGCAGCCATGAAGGCACCGGTCTGGGTCTCGCCATCACGCGGCGTCTGGTGACCCGCATGGGCGGCCGGATCGAGGCGGAGTCGCGCCTCGGGCGGGGTTCGACCTTCCGGGTCCTGCTGCCGCTGGCCGAGGTGGCCGGCATCGATGACGGCGGACGGGTCCCGTTGCCGCCGCTCTCCGCGCGACGCTGTCTGATCGTCGCCGACTCGCCGTTCCAGGCGCCGTACCTCGCCCGCAGTCTGTCCCGGGCCGGAGCCGCCACCGTGATCGTTGACAGCCTCGAGTCGGGCCTCGACGCCCTGTCGGGCGCCGCCTTCGACGTGGTGCTGGCCGACCGGGCGCTGGGCGACGGTGCCGTGCGGCAGATCGCCGATGCGGCGCGGGCCTGCGGGGTTCGCACGAGCCTCGTGCTCCTCTCGCCATTCGACCGGCGCGGCTTCGGGGCGCCCGGTGCGGCGGGCTTCGACGGCTACCTGATCAAACCGGTCCGCCCGCGCTCCCTGTTCGAGCGCCTGCTCGCATCGACGGGGCCGGTCGAGGCCGCAGCCGCCCCGCCCGAGGCCCCCTCGCATACCGGCAGCCACCTTCGGGTCCTGCTGGCCGAGGACAACCCGATCAACGCCCTGCTGGCGACCCGGGCGCTGGAACGGCTCGGCGCCACGGTGGTCCATGCGGCCGACGGCGTCGAGGCCCTCGAGCGGTTTGAGTCGGACGGCCCCTTCGACCTGGCGCTGATCGACGTGCGGATGCCGCGCCTCGACGGGCACGAGACCGCCCGGCGGATCCGCGCGGCCGAATCGGGCTGCGCGCACCGGCTCCATCTCGTCGCACTGACCGCCAATGCGGGCCGCGAGGACGAGATCGCCGCCCGGGCGGCCGGCTTCGACGGGTTCCTGGCCAAGCCGCTCAATCTGAAGCTGCTCCCCCCGCTGCTGGAGCGCCAATCCGCGCGCGCGGCCTGAGGGCGCGCGTTGACAGGCGGGCGAGTCCCGCGCCAACAGGACGCCCATGTCGACAACCAGCCCTCTGCCGCCCGCACCGCGCTCGTCGAGCGGCGCGCTTGCCGCCTGGGGCATCGCGGTCCTCGTGATCGCCACCGTGCTCATCGGCGCCCTGGCGCCCGCCCGTCACCCAGCACCGCTGCGCTCGGCGGCCGAGGATCCGGCCTGCCTCGAATGGAGCGACGGCTGCAAGGTTTGTCAGCGGCTCGCAGACGGCCCGGCCTGCTCGCTCCCCGGCTTCGCCTGCCAGCCCGGCGCGCTGCAATGCCTCCGCCGCCGCGAGGGCTGACGCCGCACCCGCGCAGACCGGCCGATCCGGGCGCCTCGGCGGAGCGGCTCAGAAGTGCGGGAGGACCGGTCCTGCGTTTCGCGCCGAGCCCGAATGGACGCCTGCACCTCGGCCACGCCTACTCGGCGCTTCTCAACGCGCAGTTCGCCACCCGGCTGGGCGGCCTCTGCCGCCTGCGGATCGAGGACATCGATCCCGCGCGCTCGAAGCCGGACTTCATCGACGGGATCGTCTCGGACCTCGCCTGGCTCGGGCTGAGCTATCCCGAGCCGGTGCGGCGTCAGTCCCGGTATATGGATGCCTACCGGACGGCCCTCGACGGGCTCGTCGGCCGCGGGCTCGCCTATCCCTGCTTCTGCTCGCGCGGGCAGATCCGGGCGCGGATCGCGTCTACGGGCGAGGTCCCCTGCGATCCGGATGGCGTGCCGCTCTATCCCGGCACCTGCCGGCACGAATCTGCCGTGTCCGTGGCGGACCGTCTCGCCAGGGGCGATCCGCATACCTGGCGTCTCGACATGGCGGCCGCCCTGCGCGGCGCCGGCTCGACGCACGGCTACGTCGCCTTCGACGAGGCGGGCGAGCGCTGGATCGCGGCCGATCCGGGGCGCTGGGGCGATACGGTGATCGCGCGCCGCGACGTGCCGACAAGCTACCATCTCGCGGTGGTTCACGACGATGCCGCGGAGGGGATCACCCATGTGGTTCGCGGCCGCGACCTGGAGGCCGCCACCGACCTGCACGTGCTCCTGCAAGCGCTGCTCGGCCTGCCGACGCCGCGCTACCACCACCACCCGCTGCTGCACGACGCTGAGGGCGAGAAGCTGTCCAAGTCGCGCGGCTCGCAATCCCTCGCCGACCTTCGGCAAGCCGGCCAGACCCCCGGGGACATCCGCGCCCGGCTCGGCTTCGCCTGAGCGATCGCCTCAGCGCACCGCCGCATCGCGCTGGGCGATGGCGGTGGCGCTCTTCGACTTCTGCATGGTGGCGTCGATCTGCTCCCGCTGACGCTTGAACTCGGCGAGCAGGCGCCCGTCGAGTTCCCGGCCACGCGGGACACGGATCTTCATCGGATCGACGAAGTGGCCGTTGATGATCACCTCGTAGTGAAGATGGGCGCCGGTCGACAGGCCGGTCGAGCCGACATAGCCCACGACCTGCCCTTGCCGGACCTTGACGCCCTCCCGGATGCCGCGGCCGAACCGTGACATGTGGTTGTAGGTCGTCACGTAGCCGTTGACATGCTGGATCTCGACCCGGTTGCCGTAGCCCGAGGTCATCTCGGAGCGGATCACCACGCCGTTGCCGGCTGCCATGATCGGGGTGCCGATCGGATTGGACCAGTCGACGCCGGTGTGAAGCTTGGCATAACCCAGGACCGGATGGCGCCGGTAGCCGAAGCCGGAGCGCATGATCCCGTCGGCGATGGGCTTGCGCAGCAGGAATTTCTTCAGCGAGCGGCCCTGCTCGTCGAGATAGTCGATCGTCCCGTCATCCGGGGATTGGAAGCGATAGACCTTGCGGGTCTCGCCACCGAGCGTCAGCGCCGCGTAGAGAAGTTCCGGACGGTCGGCGCTGGCATCGTCGTCGGTGCTGTAGAACACGTCGAGCCCGTCGCCGCTGCTGATGCGGCGCTGGAAGTCCAGGTCGTAGCTGAACACCCGGACGATATCCTCGACGGCGGCCCGCGGCAGGTCGTGGCGCGCGGCCGTCTCGTAGAGGCTCTGATACAGCCGCGGCCCCGAACCGGAATCCGCATCCTCGTCTTCGCCGGGTTCAGCCTGAGCCTGCGGCTTGGGGGAGGGGGATTCCTCGGAGGGCGGCGCCACCGAGACGAAGGCGCCGCGATCGTTCAGGGCGGCGATGCCCTCGATGCCGTTCTCACCGTAGAGCACGACGCGGGTCACCTGGCGCGGGTCGCCGGGATGCGGGCCCGGCGCGATCTGCACGCGCATCGGCTGGCCCTCGTTGAGGGCGGCCGTGCGGGCCTTGCCGCCGAGCGCCGCGACGATGCCTCGGATCGCGTCGTCGCTGGCGAAGCCGATGGCCTTGAGGGTCGATTCCAGGGTCTCGCCGCGCTTCAGCGCGAGGTCGCGCTCTTCGACGAGGGGCGCTTCATTGGGCTTGAGCTCGACCTTGGCGACCTTCGTGACGTTCTCGGGGACGACCAGCACCTCGATCGCCTTGAACGGGTTGGCATCCTTCGGCGCCGTGCCGTCACCATCCCCCGTCGCGCCCTGCTGGAGCGTCCGCGACAGCATGATCTGCGGGGCGATCGGGATCGCGGCACGACGGCCCGCCTCGGCGGCGATGCGGCGCTCCTCCTCCACCTGCGCGGTGACGTCGTCGTCGGTGAGTGCGGGTGCGTTGGGGTCGACGGCGGCCTCAGCCAGATCGCGCTTCACCACGGTGACCTCGGCGCCGGGGGCATCGGCAGAGGCCTCGGGGGCACGCTCCAACGGTTCGTCGGATACGAACTTCATCGGATCGAAGCGGGGGGGCTCGCTCGCGTAAACGCCCGTCGTCATCGACAGGGGTGTGGTGAGCCGTACGAACGCCTTGGCCTTGATGATCTCGCGATCCCCGAGGCGGACCGTGACCGGCGCCCGGAAGCTCTGCTTGGCCGACGCGATCATCAGGTTGCGGATCAGTCGGTCACCCTTCCGGGCGATATTGGCGCCACTTTCGCTCGGCTGCGGTCGCGGCAAGACCGTCGCCTTCTCGGGAATGGCCGCGAAGGACACGTCCCCCTGAAGGGAAACATGGAGAGCCGCCGCGATCAGGCCGGCCCCGGTCAGGCCGGTGAGGCTGCTGGCGCAGAGCCATCGCAGGTTGACGGCGCGACGGTCGATCTGGGTCGCCGTTGCGCCGAGATGATCGAGGGGCGCCTGAACTCCA
>NZ_JAQPZJ010000001.1:4147500-5120000 GCF_028920805.1 Methylobacterium sp. 092160098-2
CCTTCATCTATGCCGAACCGGGCGACCCGTATTCGCCCCAGGCGGTGGCGGCGATCCGCCGGTCGGTGGCGCGGATCGAGGGCATCGGCGGCGTACGCGTCCGCGAGGGCACGGCGCTCGACGCCGACGGAAACCTGCCGCTGTTCGTCGAGGTCACCGAACGCGAGCGCAACCTCGTGGGTGTCTCGGCACGCTATTCCACCGTCGACGGGCCGGGCGTGCGGGCCTACTACGCCAATCGCAACCTGTTCGGTGGCGGCGAGTCCTTCCGGGTGGACGCCGACATCTACTATCTGGGCCTCGGCAACGACCCCTTCGCCAACCAGCGCAAGGTTGCGGGAATCGGCACGAACGGCCTCGGCGGACGGCTCTCGGCGACCTACGTCCAGCCGGCCCTGTGGGGCACACGCAACGATCTGCTGGCCAACGCCTTCGTCACGCGTGAGGTGCAGCAGAGCTATCTCGTGGATGGCGGCGGTGTCTCTGGGGCGATCCGCCACCGCTTCTCGGACACGTTCTCGGCGCAGATCGGGCTCGACGCCCAGGCGGGCCGGTCGAAGGATGCCCTCGGTACCGTCAATTACCGGCTGATCGGCGTCCCCGCCTCGGTGACCTACGATTCCACCGACAGCCTCCTCGACCCGACGCGGGGCATTCGGGCGATCGCGTCGCTGGCGGTCTATCCCGGCGCGATCTCGTCGCCCGGCATCGTCGTGGCCAAGGCGCAGGGCTCGACCTACTACGCCCTGGACGACGAAGCCCGCATGATCCTGGCCGGCCGCATCGGCTTCGGCTCGGTCTCCGGGGCGCCGCTGGGAGAAATCCCGGACAATTTCCGGTTCTTCGCCGGCGGAGGCGGCTCCGTGCGCGGCTATCCGTATCGGACCCTCGGGCCGATCGGCCCCTACAACCTCCCGATCGGCGGCCGCAGCCTGCTCGAGGCTTCCCTCGAGGCGCGCATCAAGGTCACGGACACGATCGGCGTGGTGCCGTTCTTCGACGCGGGCACCGCCTTCGCCTCCGCGACGCCGGATTTCGATGAGAAGATCCGCAAATCCGTGGGCATCGGCCTGCGCTACTACACCGGTATCGGCCCGATCCGCGCGGATCTCGCCTTTCCGCTCGATCCCTATAAGGGCGGGCACGTGCGGCCGGCCGTCCTGTATCTCAGCCTGGGACAGGCGTTCTGAATGGCTCTTCGGACCGGACTCACGCGACGCCGCGCCACGCCGAACCGCGGCGGCGGCCGGTGGCTTGGCCTCGTCCTGGTCTGCCTGATTCTGGCGCTGCCCTGGGCCGTCACGCTGACCTCCGCCGAAGAGGGGGACAAGTCCGTGCTCGGCGGACTCCTGTCGCGGGCGCTCTCGACGCCCTCGTCCCGGGTCGCGATCGGCGCCATCGACGGCGCCCTGTCCTCCGACGCCACCATCCGGGACGTGGCGATCAGCGACCGCGACGGCGTCTGGCTGAAACTCGACCGGGCCCGCATCGTCTGGCGCCGGCTCGCCCTTCTGTCGGGACGCCTGGAGGTCGACAGCCTCGAGATCGGGCATCTCGACGTGCTGCGGCGACCGATCCCCGGTCCACCGCCGCCTGAAGCGAAGCCCGATGGCCGGCTGCTCCCGGACCTGCCCGTCAAGGTCGAGATCAAGGGCTTCAAGCTGGCCGAGCTGACGCTGGGCGAGGCGGTGGCCGGGCAGCCGGCGCGGCTGTCCGCGGAGGGCCGGGCGAAGCTCGGCGCCGCCAGCGAAGGGCTCGACCTCCAGGCCAGGGCCCTGCGCCTCGACGCGCCGGGCCGCTTCCTGCTGTCGCTGCTGTTCGTGCCGAACGGCGAGCGGCTCGAGCTGAAGGCGAACCTCGTGGAGCCGGCGGGCGGCCTGCTCTCGAAGGCGGCCAACCTGCCCGGCACGCCGCCAATCGACTTCGAACTCGATGGAACCGGGACGTTGGACGCCTGGGGGGCCAAGCTCGACTTCACGGCCGGACCCGACATCGGTGCCAAGGGCGGTGCGAAGATCTCCCGGATCGGGGCCGAGCGGCGCCTCGCCCTGGATCTCGCGGCACGGATCGAGGGCCTGATGCCGGGCCCGGCGGCCGCGATCTTCGCCGGCACCACCAAGCTCGACGGCGGCATCGCCTTCGCGGATAGCGGCGCCTTCCGGATCGACCGGCTGGAACTGACCTCCCGCACGGCGCGTCTGGCCGCTGGCGGCAGCCTGACCCGCGACCGGGTCGCCGACCTGACGCTCCAGGCCCGCGCCCTGCCCACGGAGGGCGACGTCACCCGCGCCGGCGAGGCCGAGATCGGCAAGCTCGTCTTCGACGGCAGCCTGAAGGGACCGCTCGCGGCACCGACGGTCCGGGGCCGCCTCGACGCGGCTGCCCTGCGCGGCCGCGATTCCGGCCTGGACCGGATCGAGGCCAGCCTCGGGATCGACCCGCAGGGCGACCCATCGGCGCAGCGTTTCGCCATCACGGCGGACGGCCGGGTCGACGGATTGAAGCTCGCCGATCCGGCCCTGCGCCGGGCGATCGGCAGCCGGGCCAACGTGACGCTCCGCGCCTCGGCCGGCGCAGACGGCGTGGTCGATATCGCGGCGCTCCGGCTCGACTCCGACACGGCGCGGGCGGCCTATGTCGGTCGCGTCGGCCAGAACACCCTGACGGGCACCGTAGACGCGGCCCTGCCGGACCTCTCGGTGTTCTCGGGTCTCGCGGGCCAGGGCCTTGCGGGCAGCCTCGACGCCAAGGCGCGGCTGAGCGGCGATCCGGCGCGCAAGGCCATCGCGGCCGACCTCGCCGTGACCACGAGCGGCCTCGTCACCGGGATCCAGGCCGCCGACCGCACCCTCGGCCGCGCACCGACCCTTCAGGGGCGCGTCTCCCAGACCTTCGACGGCTACGGCTTCGACCATCTGCGCCTGGAGGGGGCCGGCGTCGCCGCGACCCTGCAGGGCGAGGCGACGGCGTCCCGGGCGGATGTCACCGGGCGGCTCGATCTCAGGAGCCTCGCGGATCTCGACGGACGCCTCACCGGCAAGGCCAGCATCGATGCGCGCCTGACCGGATCCCTGGAACATCCGGATGTGACCGCGGCTCTGACGGCGCCGTCCGCCACCGCGGCGGGAAAGCCGATCCGGGACCTGCGCGCCGAGGCGGTCCTGCGGGACGCGCTCCTCGCCCCGGACGGAACGGTCCGACTCAGCGGCGACGTCGCCGGCAAGGCGCTCACGGGCGGTGCCCACCTCGCGCGCGTCGGCGGCGATTGGGTCCTCGACCGGCTCGGTCTGGATCTCGGCTCTGTCGCCGTCGCGGGCCACGCCATGGTCGCGGCCGACACGTGGCTGTCGGCCGGCGCGCTCACCGTGCGGGCCAGCGATCTGGCGGACATCGCGCCCCTGGTCCCGGAGCCGGTCGCGGGCCGACTCGACGCCGCGCTGACCCTCGCCCGTGACGGCGGCCGCCAGGATGCAGCCATCCGCGCCACCGGGGCCGCGCTCCGATACGGGGAGACCAGCCTCGCGCGTCTCGATGCGGATCTCTCGGGCCGCGACCTGCGCGCGCATCCCGTTCTCGAAGGACGGCTCGAAGCCGACCGGCTTGTGGCCGCCGGCCAGCAGGTCGACACGATCCGGCTCCTCGCCAACGGCAGCCCCGCCTTCAGCGACGTGACCCTGACCGCCCGGTCGCGCGGCTTCAATCTCGATGGCGCCGCGCGGGTCGTTCCGGCCGAGGACACGCGGATCGAGATCCAGCGTCTGTCGGCCGCCCGGGGCGGCGATCGCTTCGCCCTCACCGGGCCGGCGGCGATCACGCTTCGGGACGGTGGCGCCGTGATCGACGGCCTGTCCATCGCGGCGGGCGCGGGTCGCATCACGGCCGCGGGCCGTGTCGGGCAGGCTCTCGACCTGCGGGTGGCGATCCGGTCGCTACCCCTGTCGCTCGCCCGGATCGCCGCGCCGAGCCTCGCCCTTTCGGGGACCCTGGACGGCGAAGCCGATCTCCACGGGCCTGTCACGCGCCCCGAGGGACGCTACGCGATCAGCGTCGCGAAGCTCGTCGCCCCGCAGACGCGGCAGGCCGGACTTCCGGCGATCGACGCCACCGCCAAGGGCACCCTGTCGGATGGGCAGGCGAGCCTGGACGGTCGAGTGACGGCAGGGCGCGGCGTCGCCCTGACGGTCTCGGGATCGCTGCCCGTGGAGGCAGGGGGGCCGTTGGACCTGCGCGCACGCGGGACCCTGGACGCATCCCTCGCCAATTCCCTGCTCAGCGTCGGCGGCCAGAGCGTCACCGGCAAGGTTGCCATCGACGGCGGCGTCACCGGTACGCTGGCGGCGCCGCGGGCGCAGGGCGCGGCGGTGCTGACCGGCGGCAGCTTCACCGATCCGCTGAACGGCCTCCGCTTCACCGGGATCGAGGGACGCGTCACCGGTCGCGGCGACAGCGTCGTGGTCGAGCGCCTGACCGCGAGCGCCCGCAACGGCGGCCGGGTCTCGGTCACCGGCCGCGTCTCCCTCGCGCCCGACTTCCCGGGCAGTTTCCATGTCGTTGCCGACAAGGCCGAACTCGTGTCGAGCCCCTTGATGACGGCCGTGTCGAGCGTCGACGTCACGCTGGCGGGTCCGCTGGCGCGGACACCGCGGATCGCCGGTCGCGTGGATGTCGTGTCGATCGATGTCGCGGTCCCGGATCGGCTCCCGGCCACCATCCGGCCGCTGCCGGGGGTCCGCCACGTCAACACGCCGCCGGAGCTGCGCGCGCGCCTGGCGCAGCGGGCAGAGAGGAAGGCCGCGGCACGTCCCGGGCGGCGGTCCGGAAAGCCGGCCGTGCCGTTCGACGCCACCCTCGACGTGACGATCGATGCGCCGAGCCGCATCTTCGTGCGCGGGCGGGGCATCGACGCGGAACTCGGCGGCGCGCTGCGTGTCACCGGAACCTCCGCGTCGCCCAACGCGAACGGCGCCTTCTCGCTGCGGCGCGGTCAGTTCGAACTTGTCGGCCAGCGCCTGGATTTCAGCCGCGGCCGGCTGACCTTCGCGGGCAGCCTGACCACGCCGGAACTCGATTTCGTCGCCGAGACCAAGGCCACCGACGTGACCGCCCGCATCGCGGTCTCCGGCTTCGCGGACGCACCGCAATTCTCCCTGACCTCGGATCCAGCCCTGCCGCAGGACGAGATCCTGTCGCGGATCCTGTTCAAGAAGGCGTCGGCCGGCCTGTCGCCGTTCCAGGCCCTGCAGCTCGCCCAGGCGGTCGCCCAGCTCTCCGGGGGCGCCGCGGGGCCCGACATGTTCGAGCAGGCCCGCAAGAGCCTCGGCCTCGACAGCCTCGACGTTTCCACCGGCGCGAGCGGCGGGCCGGCGATCGGCGCCTCGCGCTACATCTCGGATCGGGTCAGCGTCGGCGTGAAGGCCGGGGCGAAGCCTGCCGACACGGCCGTCGGCGTCGATTTCGACGTCACCCGCCGGATCAAGCTGAAGGGCGAGGCCGGGAGCGACGGCCGCACCAGCCTCGGCGTCGGCGCCGAGTACGAGTGGTAGCCGGCCCGATCCACAGGACCGGCTTGCGCGTCTTCAGCAAGGCTACGGGATCGACACGCCCGGTCAATGGTTTAGGTTCGGCACAGGCGGCCGCCAGGGCCGCCGATCGGGCGGGAAACACGACGGACGATGGACGAGCTTTTCGAGACGGATGACGATCCGCCGGTTCCGGAGGGCGGCCTTCTCCGCAAGCTCCCGATCATCAACAGGCGGGGCCTCCATGCCCGCGCATCCGCGAAGTTCGTCCAGACCGTTGAACGCTACGACGCCGCCGTGACGGTGACCCGGGCGGGGGAGACCGTGGGCGGACGCTCCATCATGGGCCTGCTGACGCTGGGGGCCGCCATGGGCACACGCATCGCCGTCACGGCCGTGGGCCCGGATGCGGAAGACTGTCTCGACGCCATCGAGGCCCTGCTCGCCAACCGCTTCGGCGAAGACGAGTAGCGGCTAGGCCGTCGATCGGCCCGGCCACGCGCAAAGGTCGGAGACGGGGCATCGGGGGCAGGCAGGCTTCCGGGCGGTGCAGATGTCGCGCCCGTGTCGGAACAGCCAGACATGGGCATTGTCCTTGAAGCCCTCCGGCACGCTCCGGGCGAGGCCGTCGGCCACCGCGTCGACCGTCGGGCCCGGGGCCAGAGGGATCCGGTTCGAGACCCGGAAGACATGGGTGTCGACCGCGATCACCGGCTCGTGGAAGGCGAAGTTCGCCGTCACCTCCGCGCTCTTGCGGCCGATCCCCGGGAGGCGGCACATCTCCGCGGCGCTGCGCGGGACGCCGCCGCCGTAATCCGCCACCAAGGCCGCCGACAGCTTGACGATGTTGCGCGCCTTGGATGGCCCGAGCCCGACCGGCCGGATGATCTCGACGATCCGGGCTTCCCCGAGCGCCACCATGCCGGCGGGATCGCGGACCTCGGCGAACAATGCCTCTGCGACCCGCGAAACGGTCGGTCCGGTGGACTGGGCCGAGAGCAGCACGGTCACGAGCAGGCGGAACGGGTCGGTGCGGTCGAATCCGGCCTTCGGATCCGGATCCCTGTCCGCGAGACGCGCGAGGACCGCGGCCACCGTGGCGGCGTCTCCCGCCTGACCGGCTTCAGACGCCGGTCCCGCGGCGGCCTTTCGGCGCGGAGCGGATCGAATGCCATGGGTCAGGTCGCGGGTCATGGGCGCCAGCTAGGGTTCGGACGCCTCCCGCGACAGGCTCCCTGCGCGCGGCGGATTGACCGCTCAGGCCCGGGCCCGCCGCCAGGGTACCGCATTGGAGCCGGCGCAGAGGTGGAGCGTTCCGGACACGACTGCGCCGGCCCGGCGCCGGAACTCGACCTGCAGCGCGCCGCGACGGGCGAACAGCCGGGTGACCACCCGGACCAGCGATGCCTCGGCCGGGTCGGCGATGATCGGCCGCGCAGCCGTCCGGGCGTCGAGGGCGAGGAAGGTCTCGACCGCATCGCGGACGGCGGCTGGTTCGGTCACGGCCAGCATCTCGGACTCCGCGGGCTCCCAGCCTGCCGGGCGGATGCCGATCAGGTTCCCGGCCGGAACCGAACGCGGTCGCGCCGGACGGCTCGCCGCCAGGATGGGACGCGGCGGTCCCGGATCCTGCACGGGCGCGGACTCACCGACCAGGCGGAGCGGGCGGCGCAGCGCCCCGAGCCGTTCCCGCAAGGCCCGGTCCACGGCCTCGGCGGCTGCGTGCTCCACCAGGGCTGCGGCGTCAGGCTCCGCGGGCTGCCAGGGCCGGGCCCGGCCGCCCCAGACCGAATGGGGCATCGCCAGCGGGACGACCCCGCGCAGCGTCTCGCGGCCGTCGCGCGCATCCCGGCTCCAGGCCAGGGCGACGGCGACGGAACGCGCCGCCGGACGATGCTGGGCCAGCGGCAGGAGATGATCCGGGTCGCGCAGCGGATCGCTGACGGCATTGCGCACCAGCATGGCCCGCCAGGCGGCGACCGCCGCCGCATCCACGGCACCGGGCCGCTGGAGATCGACCCGCCACGTCTCGGCCTGCGGACCGGCTCCGGCATCCGGAATTGCCGTGTCGTCCGCCCGCTCGGACAGGCCGCCCTGTATCACGGTGAAGCGTCGCACCATCGCGTGTCCTGCCTGTCGACGATCCGTCCCGATCCGGGACGATCCGGCGCCTCAGGGGCGCCATTCGGCTCGATGGCTTCAAGGATGGTGCCGCCCGCCGGCGTCAGGGGCCGGGGATCGCCAGGGGGTTGTTGGTGAGCGCCGCGGCGTCCGGCGCGTCGATCCGGGGACGGCCTAGGAAGGCGTCCCAGAGCTGGCGCACGAAGGCGGGATCGAGATCGCGCAGGATCAGCACGAGCCGCGAGGTGTGGTCTGGATCAGGCCAAGCCGGCAGCGTGATCGGCGCGTGGAACACGTGCTGGACGCCGTGGACGACGAGCGGGCGCTCGGGATCGTCGGCGAGGGCGACGATGCCCTTGAGCCGCAGCAGCTTCGGACCGTGGCCGGAGCGCAGGAGGTCCATGAACATCTCGAAGGCGGGGCGCGGCACGGGCGCCGGGCTGGTCAGGCAGATCGCCTGGATCGCGGCGTCGTGGCGGTTCACGTCGGCGTGGTGGCGATCCTGCGCCAGCGCCGCGTCGCCGAGCCAGGCACGCACGTCGGCCGCCTTGCCGTCGAGACCGAACAGACCCCCGAGGAGCGCCTCCGCGGGGGCGTCCGGCGCGACGATCGGGGCGGCCGGGTTGAGCGCCGCCAAGCGTGCGCGGATGCCCGACAGGTCGCCCGCGAGATCGGTCTTGGTCAGCACGATCCGATCGGCGACCGCGGCCTGCCGCAGGGCCTCCGGATGGGCGTCGAGGGTCTCGGCGCCGGTCAGCGCATCCACCAGGGTCACCACGGCCTGGAGGCGGTATCGGAGCACCAGATAGGGATGGTAGATCAAGGCGTGGAGGATCGGTGCCGGATCGGCGAGGCCCGTCGTCTCGATCACCACGCGCCGGAACGGCCGTATCCGGCCGTTGTCGCGCTTGCGCAGCAGATCCTCGAGGGTGGCGATCAGGTCGCCCCGCACCGTGCAGCACAGGCAGCCGGCGCCGAGAAGGATCATGTCCTCGTCGACGGTCTCGATGAGCAGGTGATCCAGGCCGATCTCGCCGAACTCGTTGACGATCACCACCGTGTCGGCGAGCGCGGGATCGCGCAGCAGCCGGTTCAGCAGGGTGGTCTTTCCGGCACCGAGGAAGCCGGTGAGCACGGTCAGCGGGATGGGCTCCGGGCGACGCGGGTCCGGAGCGGGCACGATGGTGTCTGACATAGGCGGCGAAGTGGGGTGCGTCGGGCTCCGCGGCAACGCGGCGCCACGCCGGACACCCGCGATGGCCTACTCGTCCGCCGCGGCCTTCTTGGCGGCCGGCTTCCTGGCCGGCGCCTTGGCCGCCGCCTTGGCATCGGGCTTGGCATCGGGCTTGGTCTCGCCCTTGGTCGACCCGGACCTGTGGGCGGCGGCCTTCGGCGCGGACTTGGTCAGGCCCTTGCCGGGCTTGGCCTCGGGCATCCCGGGCGTCTCGTCGGCCGTGTAGGCGCTCGCGTTCCGCGGCACGCCGTGACCCGGCTTCGCGGCGACCTTCGGGGCCGTCTTGGCGGCGGCCTTCGCGGCCTGGGCGCGTTCGAGCCGGGCCGCCTGGGCCTGCTTGGCTGCCTCAAGGGCCGCCGCGCGCTTGGCCTTGGCGGCCTCGAGCTTGGCGGCGCGGGTGTTGGCGGCGGCGGCCTTCTGCTCGGCCTCCTGCGCGTCGAGGATGTTCTGGCCTTCCGCCGGGTTGCGGCCGATCCAGACGGCGATCGGCTGAAGCGGCGCCCGCGGCGGCAGGGAGCGGGCCCGCAGGGCAGGATTGGAGAAGGCGGCCAGCGCCAGCGCCGGCGAATTCGCCGCCGAGCCGCCGATCAGTTGCGCGGCGGAACCGGGAGCGCTCAGTGCGCCGGCCCCGTCCTCGATGGCCGGCGGCTTCTTGCCGCCGCAGATGAAGGGGCGCATGTCCGGCGGCGCGGACAAGGCCGAGGCCGGGAGCGCGTCGAGGGTCGGGCTCGTCCAGCCGGCGCTCTGGCCGAAGGCGTAGTCGAACAGGTCGGCGGCCTTCACGTCGCGCTCGCGCGGGCTCGGCTGCCCCATCACGATGGTGACGATCCGCCGACCGTTGCGCGTGGCGGTCGCCACCACGTTGAAGCCGCCCGAGCAGATGAAGCCGGTCTTCATGCCATCCGTGCCGGGATAGCGTCCGAGCAGCCCGTTGTGGTTCGCCATCACGGCGCGGCCGAACTGGATCGCCGAGATCGAGAACAGGTCGTGGGAATCCGGGAAATCGCGGATCAGAGACCGGGCGAGAACCGCCATGTCGCGGGCGGAGGTCCATTGCCGCGGATCGGGCAAGCCGTTGGGATTGTACCAGCGGCTGTCATGCATGCCGATCCGCTGGGCAGTCTCGTTCATCAGTGCGGCGAAGTTGTCGACGGTGCCGCCGAGCGACTCGCCGATCGCGTAGGCGACGTCGTTCGCCGACTTGACCATGATGATCTTCAGGGCGTTGTCGAGGGTGAGCTGTGTCCCCGGCTTGAAGCCCATCTTCGAGGGCGGCTCGGCGGCGGCGGCGGCCGAGATGGTGATCATCGAGTCGAGCGAGACCTTGCCCTGCCGCACGAGATCCAGGGCGACGTAGGTGGTCATCAGCTTGGTGATCGAGGCCGGATACCAGGGATCGGTCGGCGCCTGCGCGTAGATCACCTTGCCGGAATCCACGTCCGCCACGAGGATCGGCACCGTCACGGCATTCGCGGCGCCGATCCCGATCAGGCCCGCCCCGAGCAGACCCGTCAGCGCCGCAAACCCGACGGTGACGCGTCGGTAGAGAGAAGAGGACATTCGAGCCCGACTCATCAGAGGATCGCCTGGTCGACGCCGCGGGGCGTCGGTTTTCCGGCCGGCCAGCCGGAGAGCGGCGCAACCCGGCCGGCCGAAAGCGGTCGCCGGACTGCATCTCGGCATGAACGAGTCCACCATGGCAAGAGCAAGGCGAGATCGCACCGCGCGTCTGCTCGGCGCGGTTGTCGGTGGCCCACCGGACAGGCACGGCTTATGTGCAGTCAGAGCGCGGAGCGGACCGCGCGCGGACGTGACTGGGACAGTTGTGGCTTACGCGGTCAAGGAGATTTTCCACACACTTCAGGGTGAGGGCGCCCAGGCCGGCCGCGCCGCCGTGTTCTGCCGCTTCGCCGGCTGCAACCTGTGGTCCGGTCGCGAAGCCGACCGCGCGTCAGCGGCCTGCCGATTCTGCGACACGGATTTCATCGGGATGGACGGGGAGGGCGGCGGCCGCTTCACGGATGCGGCGGCGCTCGCCGACGCGATCGCCGCCACCTGGGCGGGAGGCGCCGAGAACCGCTACGTCGTCTTCACCGGCGGCGAGCCGCTGCTCCAGCTCGACACGCCCCTGATCGAGGCCGTCCACGCGGCCGGGTTCGAGATCGCGATCGAAACCAATGGGACTTTGCCCGCGCCGCCCGGTATCGACTGGATCTGCGTCAGCCCCAAGGGAAGCAACGCCCTGGTGCAGACCTCCGGCCATGAACTGAAGCTTGTCTATCCGCAGGCGGACGCCGATCCGGCGGCTTTCGTCGGGCTCGCATTCCAGCACCGCTTCCTCCAGCCCATGGACGGGCCGGACCGCGCCGCCAGCACGGAGGCGGCGATCGCCTATTGCCGCCGCGATGCCCGCTGGCGGCTGTCGCTGCAAACCCACAAGATCATCGGCATTCCCTGACAAGATCAGCGCAAGACGGGGGACGCCGCTCGACAGTGCTCCTCCCATCGCGCGGAGAATCGGAAACGATCAGCCCTGTGTTTCAGCTGCGGAACAGGGCCGTTGAGCGCCGATGGATCTTTCTCACAGCCGCGGATCATCTCCGCGCCAGCGCGGAATGCGCACGCTTCCGAATGCCACGGGATCTGGCCGGTCGATCCCGATCCGCATGTGACGAACCTGTCCGGCCGTCAGCTTTGGCATTTCCGGGGCGGGGTACCGGTGGCGGCCGAGATAAACGGAATCCGCATCGCCGCGGATGACGCGCGGATCGCCCAGATCGGCATCCGGCGGGACACCCAAGCCCGCCCCTATCCAGCGCATTTCACCCACGCACCGGCAACCGGCGAGATCCTGCGCAACCCCGCAACCGCCGAGGAGCCGGCCACGCTCGAGATCGACCGCGGCAGCTTGACCGAGCTTCCTCTGCCGAGCGGCGTGCCAGTGCTGCTCCGGGCCGGGCGCCCGGCCGCGCTCCACCTGTTTCAGGAAAACCTGGGCGCCTTGGACACCTGGGACGGCCGGACGTTCCTGCCCCTCGGCCGTCTGCCCGCCGCTGCACCGCGAACCACGCCGACGGCGTCTCCCGCGGGGATCGCCTACACCACCGCCGACGCGCTGGTCTCGGCAGGACTTCCGCAACTCGGTCTCCGCCTCGCCTCCGGCGAAGTCGGCCTACCGCGCCTGCGCTTTCTCTCCGCTCCAGGCTGGGACGGGATCGACCTCCTCGCCCTGGCCGAACGGGACGGGCGGCTCATCCTGTGCCGCAGCACGGTCGGCTCGGATGCCCTCGCCCTGCTGGACCTCGACAGATCCGCGTCCGGAAGCCGGTTCTCAGGTCCCTGGAAAAACCGCCTGGGCGACATGTTCTGGACTGGACCCGACGGGTTCGTCGCGTTCCGGGCGGGCGGCGCAGGCGCGGCTTTCGTTGCTTGGCCGGACGGCTTCGCGCCGATCACCGCGCAAGCGCCGTGGCGCGATCGGGCCGACCAGCACCACCAGCTCGGCATCCTGGAGGGTCGCTACCACCTCGCCGCAGTGACGCCGGACCGGACGCTCCGCCCCCTCGACGGGCCGCGCCTCGCCGCCGGACCCGTCGCCTACTGGGGCGCGGACCGCTTCGACCTGCCCTGGCAGCCGCCGGCCGAGACGCTCACGCTCGGAGCGCACGCGGGCGCTCTCCTCGTTCCGCTGCTGGCCTTGCCCCGCGATACCGTGCTTCTCGCCCTGGACATCGACGCTCCGCGCGCCGGATTCCTCCAGAGCGCCGCTCTCCGCGAACCGGTGATCGGCCACGTCCTGCACCACGCCCACGGGGTTGGCCTTCACCGCCTTCCGATCACCCTGGAGGTGGCGTCACGCGGCGACGCCGACGCGCTCCTGCACGACAACGCGCTGTACCTCTGGACCCGGTCCGGGCGCAGCTGCCACGCGCTGCGGCTTCAGACGGCCTGAGGTCGCTTCTGACCCGCGCGGCGCTCGCGCTGCTCGTCCTCTGGTCGCCCCCGGTCCAGGCCGCCGCCCATCAGCTCGTGCTCATTCAGGATTCCGGATGGATGGAGCCGTTCCTGAGCGCCGAGGGCTCGCAATTCCGGCCCTTCGTTGAGGCACTGGCGGCCGCCATCCGCGTGCCGGAGGGCACGATCGCGATCGGGACCTTCGACCAGGACGGTCAGGTTCCCGGGCGCACGTCGCCGCGCATCCTGCACAAGATGCGCAAATAGGCGCCGCCGGGCTCGGGCCGCACCGCCGTGACGGCCCTGTTCTCGCTGAACTACTCGGCGCTGAGTCGAGCCGTGCTCGCCACACGCGGGAGTCTGGACTTCGAGGAAGCCGCCGCTCAGGCCGGCCTCGACAAGGTCGCGGCCTTCTTCGGGGTCGCCCGGGGCGAGGCCGAGCGCCACCTCCCGACCGTCGATCCGGCGGCCTTCGCGACCGACGCCCTGCTGCGCCTTCTGGATCGGACGCCGCCGGCCCCGCCGGAGGAGACGGCGATGCGGTTCTATCTCTATCGCGACGCGGTGACGGGGCCGTTCCCGCTCTCCGCGCTCGTCGGCATGGCGCGTTCGGGCGCCCTGCGGGCGGACACGCCGATCCATCCGCTCGGGGGAGCGTGGATGCCGGCCGGCGGCCAGCCCGAGCTGGCGCCGCTCTTCGTGCCGGCGCCGCCGGACCTGTGACGTCCCGCTCAGCCGGCCATGGCCCTCCGCTGGGCGCGCGCCGCTCGGACCGCCAGGCGGGCGAACCGTCCGTCGACGTGCGACGGGTCGGGATCCTGCCCGGCCAGGATCGTGCGGCGCAGGGCGACCAGCGCGGGATCGCCCCAGGCGTCGAGCACCAGCGCGAACGCCGCGTGGCGTCCGGCATCGAACGGGATCGGCCGACCGGGCCGGTCCCAGGCCGGATGCGCCGGATGGAGCGCGCCGCAGGGCACCCAGCCCTGCGGGATCGGCGCGGTGGCCGCATGGGTCCGTCCGAGCCGCAGCAGCTGCGGCAGGACGTGGCTCTGCGGTCCGGACCCCGCTTCGGCCGGATCGGGCCCCGGGGCGAAGACCTCGATGCGCCCGCAGCGCGTGATGAAGACCCGGTCCGGGTGCGCCGCGAGCGACCGCAGGATTCCCGCATCGCCGGACGCCAGGAGCGGCCGGCCCGCCAGCGCCTGAAGCCTACCGATGCCTTCGGGATCGGCCACCCGCAGGCACGCATCCACGGCGCGCAGGCCGAGGCCGAGGTCGAACAGGGACGCGGCGCGGTCCTGCGGCCGGATTGCCGCCGCATCGGGCCCCATCTCGGTCAGTACGGTGCGCCCACCCATGGCACAGGCCGCTTCGGGGAGGCAGAGCGCGATCGCTTGGCTCCAGCCGTCGTTGAAACCGGTCTCGTAGGCGAACGGCCTGAGCTCCGGCGGCACCACGAGGGCGAGGGCGCCCCGGGCCGTGACGATGCCGATCCCCCCATTCTCGAGGGGCCGGGCCGCCTCGTCAGGGTCCCGCGCGAAGACGGCGCCGGCTCCGTAGCTGCCGAGGCTCCACGTGCAGGCCGGATCGGCCATTTGGGCCCGCAGCAGGGTCTCCACCGCGGATGCCGGTCCGGTCGTCATCGGCTCCTCGCACGCACGCCACAGCAGCGGGCACGCCTTGACACGGACGGCGAATGACCGGAAGTCGCGGGGCATCACCGAGGTTGTGGTCGGCAAGGCGGGCGCGCGGCCCCGAACGACCGATGCGGAGACGTCCGCTGGACCTCGCGACGGGATCCGCAAGAAGGGCGCTGGCATGGACGTCATCGAGACCGAGATCCCGGACGTGAAGCGCATCGCGGTGAAGCGCTTCGGCGATACGCGGGGCTGGTTTTCCGAGACGCTCCGGGCCGACGCCCTGGCGCGGGTCGGCATCACGACGCCGTTCGTACAGGACAACCAGTCCTTCTCGGCGCCGCAGGGCACGATCCGCGGGCTGCACTTCCAGATCGCGCCCCGGGCCCAGGCCAAGCTGATCCGCGTGCTCCAGGGCGCGATCCTCGACGTCGCGGTCGACATCCGCAGCGGGTCGCCGACCTACGGAAAATACGTCGCCGTCACCCTCGACGCCGAGACGGGCGATCAGCTCTACATCCCGCACGGCTTCGCCCACGGCTTCTGCACCCTGACCCCCGACGTCATGGTCGCCTACAAGGTCGACGAATACTACAGCCCCGAGCACGACCGGGCGCTCGCCTGGAACGATCCCGAAGTCGGGATCCCGTGGCCGGTCTCGGGCGAGGCGGCCATCTTGTCCGACAAGGATCGCCGCGCCCCGCGCCTCGCCGATCTCGGACAAGTCTTCTGAGCCGCGCGGCCCGGCCGCAATTTCGTCACGCCGGCCAGTCTTACGCTGCCCGGCTATTCCGTTTCCGACCTATCCGAAGAGGTGACACGCCATGCGCATCCTGGTGACCGGAGGCTGCGGCTTCATCGGCTCGGCGCTGGTGCTGCACCTCGTCAACGATCTCGGCCACGACGTCTGCACCCTCGACGCGATGACCTATGCGGCCAACCCGGTCTCGCTGGCGCCGCTCGCCGACAACCCGCGCCATCGCCTGGTCGAGGCCGACATCTGCGACCGCGCCGCCGTGCAGAAGGCCTTCGCCGACTTCAAGCCGCAGGCGGTGATGCATCTGGCCGCCGAGAGCCACGTCGACCGCTCGATCACCGATCCGGGCGCCTTCGTGCGCACCAACGTCATCGGCACGCAGACCATGCTGGATGGGGCGCGGGGCTATTACGAAGCCCTGCCGGAGGCGGACAAAAAGAGCTTCCGGTTCCTCCACGTCTCCACCGACGAGGTCTACGGCTCGCTGCCGCCGGACGCGTTCTTCACCGAGGAGAGCCGCTACGATCCGCGCTCGCCCTACTCGGCCTCGAAGGCGGCCTCCGACCACCTCGCCCGCGCCTGGCACGAGACCTACGGCCTGCCGGTGCTGGTGACCAACTGCTCGAACAATTACGGGCCGCGGCACTTCCCCGAGAAGCTGATCCCGCTGATGATCCTGAACGCCCTGGAGGGGAAGAAGCTGCCGGTCTACGGCGACGGCCTGAACGAGCGCGACTGGATCCACGTGGAGGATCACGCCAAGGGCCTCGTCGCCGTGCTGGAGCGCGGCCGGATCGGCGAGACCTACCTGCTCGGCGGCCGGGCGGTGCGCAACAACCTCGCGGTGGTGAAGGCGCTGTGCGCGGCCTTCGACCGGCTGCGTCCGCAGAACGCCCCGCACGAGCAGCTGATCAGCTTCGTGGCCGACCGCCCGGGCCATGACCGGCGCTACGCCATCGACTGCACCAAGGCCGAGGCCGAACTCGGCTGGCGCCCGCAGAAGACCTTCGAGCAGGCGCTTGAGGAGACCGTCGCTTGGTACCTCGCCAACGAGGGCTGGTGGCGCCCGATCCGCGAGGGCCGGTACAAGGGCGAGCGCCTGGGACTGAACGGCTGATGGACATCCTCGTCCTCGGCGGCGCGGGCCAGGTCGGCACCGAGCTGCAGGCCCTGTCCTGGCCGGACGGCGTCCGCGTGCACGCACCGGGCCGCGCGGATCTCGACATCACCGACGCGGACGCCGTCGCGGCGGCGCTCGCCGCGCGCGACTACCGGGCGGTGATCAACACCGCCGCCTACACGGCCGTCGACAAGGCCGAGTCCGATGTGGTCGCGGCGTGGCGCCTCAACGCGCTCGCGCCGGCGATCCTGGCGGCCGCCACGACGTCGCGATCCATCCCGCTCGTCCACGTCTCGACCGACTACGTCTTCGCCGGCACGAAGCCCGACGGGACCTACGCGCCCGACGCACCGATCGACCCGCAGAGCGTCTACGGCGCCAGCAAGGCCGCCGGCGAGCTGGCGGTGCGCACCGGCAATCCGCGCCACGCCGTCGTCCGCACCGCCTGGGTGGTGAGCCCGCACAGGGGCAACTTCGTCAAGACGATGCTGCGACTCGCGGCCGAGCGCGATGCCCTGACCGTCGTCGACGACCAGCACGGCTGCCCGACCTCGGCCGCCGACCTCGCCGCCGCCCTCGCGACGATCGCGCAGCGCATGGCCGGGGATGCGGACGCTCCCACCGGCACATTCCACTGCGTGAACGCCGGCGACACCACATGGTGCGGCTTCGCCGAGGCGATCGTGGCGGGCTCGGCCCGCCGCGGCGGCCGCTCGGTGCCGGTCAAGGGCATCCCGACTTCCGCCTATCCGACACCGGCCCGGAGGCCGGCCAATTCGCGCCTGTCCACCGACAGCCTCACGGCCGCTTACGGCATCGCGCCGCGGGCCTGGCAGGCGGCACTCGACGATATCCTGGACCGGCTCGTCGGGCCGGTTTCAGAGGGAGTTTCCAAGCCATGAAGGGCATCGTTCTGGCCGGCGGATCCGGCACGCGCCTGCACCCGGCCACGCTGTCGATCAACAAGCAGCTCCTGCCGGTCTACGACAAGCCGATGATCTACTACCCGGTCTCGGTGCTGATGCTGGCCGGCATCCGCGAGATCCTGATCATCTCGTCGCCGGAGCACCTCGACAATTACAAGCGGCTGTTCGGCACCGGCGAACAGTTCGGGCTGAAATTCTCCTACGCGCTGCAGCCGCGGCCGGAAGGCCTCGCCCAGGCCTTCGTCATCGGGCGCGACTTCGTAGGCGACGACGACGTGGCGCTGATCCTCGGCGACAACCTGTTCTTCGGCGCCGGCATGGGCGAACTCCTGGATCGCGCCGCCGCGCGCAAGCAGGGCGCGACCGTCTTCGCCTACCACGTCGACAACCCGCAGGCTTACGGCGTGGTCAACCTCGACAAGGCGGGCCGCCCGACCAAGATCGTCGAGAAGCCGCAGAACCCGGAATCCACCTGGGCGGTGACCGGCCTGTACTTCTACGACAATCAGGTGCTCGACATCGCCGCCGACGTGAAGCCCTCGGCCCGCGGCGAGCTGGAGATCACCAGCGTCAACGAGGCCTACCTGCAACGCGGGCAACTGCACGTGGAGCGCATGTCGCGCGGCTATGCGTGGCTCGACACCGGGACCCACGACAGCCTGCTGGAGGCGAGCGAGTTCGTCCGCACCCTGCAGCACCGCCAGGGCCTGCAGGTCGCCTGCCTGGAAGAGATCGCCTACCTCCAGCACTTCATCTCCCGCGACCAGCTCGTGGCCCGGGGCGAGATGTTCGCCAAGACCGCCTACGGGCAGAACCTGCTGCGCCTCGCCCGCGAGAGCGAGGACGACCTGCGGCTGCGTCGCGGCAAGTAGCCGGAGTGCCCTCGGTCGGACGCGCCTCCTATTTCGGAGCGCATCCGATGCAGATGCCCCGCATGATCCGATCGTTCTGCGCCTCGTTCGGCGTGAGCGTGCGCCGGTCGTCGGGCGTCGCCGCGCCGGCCCCCCGGCTCGGCGGCATCACACGGCCGAGGGAGGAGGTGTTCGGCGCGGTCGCCGTCGAGGCGGGACCGCCGCCGGTGCCGGTCTGAGCCTGCGCCGCCGCGGCGCTGGCCGCCAGGATTGGCAGGAAGATCGCGAGGCCGAGGGTGGTGAGCGGTCGGGTCATCTGTCTGGAACTCCGTGCCGGGCCATAACGCGGGTGTGACCATCCGGTTCGACCCCACGGGCCGATCCCTACCTTTGTTCGCCTTTGCAGAACCGATGCGGCGCCGTATCAGGAGCCGCGTTCCCGCAGCCGACATTCTGAAGCGTCGAAACCCGGAGCCGCCGCGACGATGCGGGACCCCAACGCGATCGACTTCTGGCGCGGCTTCGCCCTGATCACGATCTTCATCAACCACATCCCCGGCAACACCTTCGAGCGCTACACCTTTTCGCAATACGGCATCTCGGACGCGGCCGAGCTGTTCGTGTTCCTCGCGGGCTGGTCGATCGGCATCGCCACACGGGGTCGCGACGGCAACCCCGAGCCGCCCGGACGGAGCGTGGTGCGGCTGCTGGCCCGCACCGTCGAGGTCTACCGGGCGCAGCTCACCGTCATGCTGCTGGCGCTGGCGATCATCGCGGGCGCGGCGCTGCTGCTCGACAACCCGCTCATCCTCGAATGGCACAATGCCGGCGGCTTCTTTGCGGACCCGATCCAATCGGTCTGCGGCATGGCGCTGCTGACCTACCAGCTCGGCTACTTCAACATCCTTCCGCTCTACGTGCTGCTGATCGGTATCGCGCCCGTCTTCGTGCTCGTCGGGCGCGTCAGCCTGCTCGCGGCCCTGGCGCTCTCCGTGGGCGTGTATCTCGCCAGCCTCATCTTCGGCTGGAACCTTCCGTCCTGGCCGGGGGAAGGGGACTGGTTCTTCGATCCGTTCTGCTGGCAGCTTCTGCTCGTACTCGGCTTCGTGCTTCAGGGCTGGAACCTGCGCTCCGATATCCTGCGCCGCTGGGCGCGACGCCTGTTTCCGATGGGCGTCGTCATCGTTCTCCTGGGGATCCTGCTCGCGGTGACGGAGATCCGCCCGGATCCGATGCTCGTTCCGGAGCCGCGCCTGCTCTTCACGTTCGAGAAGACCTACCTCACACCGGCCCGGCTGCTTCATTTCTTGGGGGTATTGTTAGCGTTTGCGCCCCTTTACAGGGTACTCGCCCCCCGAATCGGTCGCATTGTCGGTTATCTAACTCAGATGGGCCGGAACTCGCTGGCTGTCTTCTCGATGGGTTCGATCCTGAGCCTGATCGGGCAGCTCGTGCGTTTCCAGACTGGCGGCGGCGTGCCGATCGATATGCTGGTCGCCGGCTCGGGCCTCGTCGGGCTGGGGTTTACGGCATGGTTCGTCGAATGGCGCAGCCGCAGCAGATCGTCGCGACCGCGGGCATGATGCGGGCGGGGTATCCTGTGCGCCCATCCCGGGCCGTCCGGACCGGTGCCGCCGGCGGGCTCGCCCCGGCGCTGGCCACCTGGGTCCTGACGGCCAGCCTGTGGGGCATTCCGGTCGGATCGGCCGCGGCGGAGCAGCCCACCATTCCAGCGCCGGGTGATCCAACCCTCTCCCTGGAGTGCCGGGTTCCCGGCGCACAATTGTACACCGTGGCCCAGCTGGGCGCCGTCAAGGCGGCACTGGCGGAGAACCGCCCGCTCAAGATCCTGGCGATCGGCGGCAGCGCGGCGCCCGGGGCGTCCGCCTCCTATCCGGCCAAGCTCGAAGCCGCCCTGGAGCACGCTCTGCCGAAGGTCGACGTGACGATCGACCATCGCGGCCTTCCGGGCGAGATCGCCTCCGGGGCCGCCGAGCGCCTGAGGACCATGGTGGCCGAGGCCGAGCCCGACCTCGTGGTCTGGCAGGTCGGCACACACGATGCCATCGCCCGCGTCGACGTGGACGCCTTCGCGAGCGCGCTGGCCGAGGCCGTCGGCTGGATCCGCTCTCACGAAATCGACGTGGTGCTGGTCGACCCGATCTATACCGCAAGCATGGCGGCCGACGTCGACTACAACCGGATCGTCGAGGCGGTCCGCACCGTCGCGACCCAGCAGGGCGTGCCGCTCGTGCGACGCTACGAGGCGCTGCATTACCTGTCGAGCCGCACGGACAAGGGCGAGGGGCACATGCTCGGCCGCCAGTTTCGGCTTAACGATCTCGGGTTGCGGTGCATGGCCGAGCATGTCGCCCTGACGATCGCAACCTCCCTGATGCGGACCGAGACGCCGAAGGAACCCAAGGCGGCCCCGGCCCAGCCGCCCTTAACCGAGCCGCAACGCGCCCCGGGCTAGACCGGACGGCCAGAGATCGGCCTCCCGCCGAGTTCAGGACGGGCGCGGAGCGCGTAGTGTCAGCCACGGCTCTCCCTCTCCGCGCGTTCCGGCACCTCCGGGCTCTGAAGATCGGTCCCCAGCGGGCGGCCCTCACGGTCTTCGCGATCCGCGTGGGGGCAGCCGGCTTCGCCTACGGCGCGCAGGTGCTCGCGGCCCGGATGATGGGCTGGGACGCCTACGGGATCTTCGCCTCGGTCTGGGTCTGGACCGCGATGCTCGGCCATACCCTGACCCTTGGCCTGTCGCAGGGCGCCTGCCGCTTCGTGCCGGGCGATCAGGCGCAGGGCGATCTCGACCTCGCGCGGGGCTATATCCGGGCCGGCGCCCTGGTGACCGGCGGTGCGGCCCTCGCCATCGCGGGGCTCGGTGCGGCCCTGCTGATGCTCGAACCGGACCTGTTCGCCCCGGCCTACTGGGCCCCGATCGCGGTCGCGCTCGGCGTGATGCCGCTCTTCGCGCTCCAGGATTACCTCGAGGGCGTGGCCCGCAGCCAGAACTGGGTCGGGCTCGCCATCGCGCCGCCCTACCTCCTGCGCCAGACCCTGATGATGGGTTGCATGATCGCGGCGATCCTGCTCGGCGCGCCGCCCCGCGCCGAGGTGGCGATGGCCTGCATGCTGATCGCCGCCGCCGGCGCCACGGGCCTGCAGGCCGCCCTGCTCGCCGCGCGGCTTCGGCGGAGTCTGCCGGCCGGGCCGCACCGCTACCGGTGGCGGGCTTGGCTGGGGACGAGCCTGCCGATCGCCGCCATCGACCTCGCCAATGCCGGCTTCACCTTCGTCGACGTCATCGTGCTCGGCGCCCTGGTGGGCCCGGCGGAGGTCGGGGTCTACTTCGCGGCGACGCGGATCCAGCAATTCGTCGTGTTCGTCCACTACGCCGTCAGCGCGGCGACGCTCCAGCGCTACAGCGCCGCCCAGGCACAGGCCAACCGCTTCCTGCTCGCCGAGCTGGTCCGCCGCCAGGGCCGCATGACGGCAGCCGCGACGCTCGTGGTCGGCGGCGCGATCCTGGCCGTCAGCCCCCTGCTGCTCGCCATGTTCGGCCCGGGACTCGGCGCCAGCGTGCCGATCCTGTGCATCCTGATCGCCGGCAGCGTCGGAGCGAGCCTGTTCGGGCCGGGGGAGGATCTGCTCACCATGCTGGGCGGCGAGCGGCTCTGTGCCGGCATCACCGTGGGGAGCCTCGTCGTCGCCGCAGGTCTGTGCCTCGCCCTGGTCCCGGCCTTCGGGACGCTCGGCGCCGCCATGGCGGTGGCGCTCGCGACCATGGGCCGGGCCGCCCTTCTGGCCCGGGCCGCCGGGCGGATCCACGGGCTGCCGACCCCGGTCTGGGCCGCCGGGATGGCCCGATGACCGCGGCGCCCCCCCTCCGCGCGCCTTCCGACGTCGCGTTCGCGCTGACCGACGCACCGGATCCCGTCGCCTGGGATGCGCTGGTCGCAGCGAGCACCGCCCCGCATCCGCATTTCGCACGGCACGTGATCGATGCCCATCGGGCCGCAGGACTCCTGTCGGCCGCTCTGCGCTATGTCACGGTCCGCCAGGGAGACCGGCTCGTGGCGCTGCTGCCGTATGCGCCGACCCGCGACCTGTGCGGCCTCGGCAGCCGGATCCTGCGGCCGTTCCTCTCCCCCTACGTGACCGCCACCGCGCCGCTGATCGCCGACGGCCCGGACCGGACGGCCCATGCGCGGGCGCTGGTGGCCGGCCTCGAGGCGGCTTCCGGCGGCCGGGCGTGGCGCTGGCCTCTGCTGCCGACCGGAGAAGGCGCCGTGCCGGACATGCTGGCGGAAATGCGCCGGCGCGGCTGGGCGATCGGCACGGTGGCGGCCTTCGACCGGCCGGTCATGGACCGGCGCGCCGACCAAGCGGCGTTCCTCGCCGATCATCCCAACCGGGCGCGCTTCAAGGATCTGCGTCGCCGGGCGCGCCGTCTGGCGGAGACCGGCGCCGTCGCCCATGTGAGCGCCGCGGACGGACCGGACCTCGCCCGCCTCGTTGCGGCATTTCTCGACCTGGAGCGCGTCGGCTGGAAGGGAAAGGCCGGCACCGCCATGGCCTGCCGCCCGGAGAGCGCCGCGCTCGCCGGCGCCCTGTTCACGGCGACACCGGGCCCGGTCGGCGTCCGGGCCGATGCGCTGACCCTCGACGGGCGGCCGATTGCCGTCAGCCTGGCCCTCGTCACCGGCGGCACCGCGACCCTGCTGAAGACCGCCTACGACGAAGGCCTGCGCAGCCTCGCCCCGGGCCTCCTGCTGGAAGCCGAGATCGTGCGGGCCTGCCACGAGACCCGCTTCGCCGAACGCCTCGACTCGGCGACGTTGGACGGTTCGGCTCTGGAAAGCCTCTACCGCGACCGGACCCCGATCGCCGAGATCATCGCCGTCCCGCCCGGTCGGCAGGTGATTCCCCTGGAGCGGCGCCTCCGGCTCGCCCGATTCGAGCGGGACGCGCGCGCCGCCGCCAAGCGGGCGCTGCGGCGGCGCTAGATCGGCGCGGCGCAGGTCGCACCCACGGGCGCCCTGCGGAGATTTGCGAGCGCGATCTCCGGTCATCCGCCCCGGGAAGGCCGGTGACGGCGCCCGTGCTCCGCGCGCAGGCCGGCCCGGCGGCGTGTCCGAGCCAGGGCGCCAGGGCGAACTGCGCGTTGCCCGCGACCGCATCGCTCGTATTCTCCACGTCCGGTCCGCCGCACGGACCACCTGCCGGGCCACCACCGGACCGGCCCTGGGGTTTGGCGCCGGGTAGCCATGCCGCGGGAGGACCGGCAGCCGGGCCGCTCGGAACCGCGGCCCGGTCGCGTCGGGCGATCAGCGCAGAGGGGGCATCATGGACGACTGGAAAGCGGGGCTCCGGGCGGAACTGCGGGCGATCGACATCGCCACCGGCGACGCGGCTTCGGCGCAGCTGCCGGACCTGCTGCGACGCCTGAGCCGACATCAAGCCGGGCTGGGTCGCAACCCTGTCCTGTCCCTCTATCGCCAATGGCGCATCCGGAGCTTGGCGCGGGCCGTGGCGGATGCGCGCTGGCACGTGGAACAGGGGCGCCGCGCGCGCCTCGGCGGTCTCGATCCGCGGTCGTGAGAGGGTGCGGTCAGGCCGCGGCGGATCGGCCGGCCGCGCCGCGACCCGACCGCGGCGTCTCACTCAGGGTCTTCAACCCGGGGCCGGCCGCCGCGAGGGGGACCGGCGGATCCAAACGGTCGGCCGGCACGGCCGGCAGGCGCACGAGGACGATCGTGCCCACCGTTTCCTCGGAACGGATCCGAAGCGAACCGCCATGCAGCTCGACCATCGAGCGGGTGATGGCGAGGCCCAAACCCGATCCCTTGTGGCTGCGGGTCATCTGCGTCTCGACCTGGGTGAAGGGCCGGCCGAGCCGGTCGAGATCGGAGCGCGGAATGCCGATGCCGTTGTCCTCGATGTACAGATGCGTGCACGCCCCGGCACGGCGCGCGCGCACCGCGACGCGCCCGCCGGCGGGCGTGAACTTCACGGCGTTCTGCAGGAGGTTGGCGAGGATCTGCCGGATCGCCTGCGGATCGGCCAGCAGGTCCAGCCCGGACGTCACGTCGACGCTGACGGTGATCGCCTTCTCGCGGGCGGCCGGCTCGACCGGGGCGAGCGCAGCCGTGATGGCGGCCTCCGCCGAGATCGCCTTCGGGATCAGCCGCACCCGCCGGGCCTCGAGGCGGGCCATGTCGAGGATGTCGTCGATCATGGACAGCAGATGCGAGCCGCTCTCGCGGATGTCGCGGCAATATTCGGTGTAGCGCGGGGTGCCGAGCGGGCCGAGCACGGCATTCTCCATCACGTCGGCAAAGCCGATGATGGCGTTGAGCGGCGTGCGCAGTTCGTGGCTCATATTGGCCAGGAATTCTGCCTTGGCCTGGTTCGCGGCCTCGGCGACCGCCTTCTGGTCGAGATAGCGCTCGGCGAGGTCGGCGAGCTGCTGGGTCTGAAGCTCGAGGGTGCGGCGGGACCGCTTGAGGTCCTTCACGGTCTCGATCAGTTCGCGCTCGGACGCGAGGAGCTGCTCCTGATTGCGCTTCAGGCTGGTGATATCGGTCCCAACCGAGACGTAGCCCCCATCCTTGGTGCGCCGTTCGCTGATCTGCAGCCAGCGGCCATCGGTGAGTTCGGCCTCGAAGGTCCGGGCCGCCATGCTGGTCAACGCCATGCCCGCCTCGGGTGATTCCCGACGGACCTGAGGCAGCACGCCGCGACCCATCACGTCCGTGTAGCTTCGCCCGGCCTGCGCATCCTCCGGGCTCAGGGCGTGGAGGTGGCGGAACTTGGAATTGCACAGGACCAGCCGATTGCCGGTATCCCAGAGCACGAACGCCTCCGAGATCGCCTCGACGGCGTCGCGCAGGCGCATGTCGGCCGCCGCGTTGGTCTCTTCGAGGGCCCGCTGTTCGCTGATGTCGGTGGCGATGCCGACGAGGTGGCGGCCACCATCGGCGGCGTCGGCCACGACCTCGGCCCGGGCACGCAGCCAGACATAGGCCCCGTCGGCGCCGCGCATCCGGAAGGCGTGGTCGATATGCGTCTGGTTGGCGGCGAGCCCCCGGGCGAGGCTGTACAGGTCGCCATCATCGGGATGGACCAAGCCGTTGACGTCGCCGAACGAGAGATACTCGTTTTGTCTCCGGTAGCCGAGCAGCGTGTACATCGAGTCGGACCAGTAGATCCGGCCCCGGGCGATGTCCCAGTCCCACAGCCCACAGGCACCCCGGCGCAGGGCGGTCTCGAGGCGACCGCGGATCTGCTCGCGGGCGCGGTCGGCCCGGGCCGCCTGACGGGTCTGCAGCCCGTAGGCCAGTCCGACGCCGACGATCACGAGGGCGGCAGCGGCGATCAGGACGATCTGGTCGCGGGTGCGGGCGCTCCAGCCACGCAGCAGCGGCTCGATGGGCTGCAGCACCGCCACCTGGCCCGCGCCGCCCGGGAGGCTGTGCATGGCGGCGAGCACGCTCTCGCCCCCGGGGAGCTCGAGGGCCATGGCGCCGGCGCGCTCGCCGAGGCCGGAGAGCGGCTCGCTGTCGCCGAGGACGGCGGCGAGCGTCGTCCGGTCGGCGGGCAGCGGCGGATGGGCGGCGAGAATGCGGGTGTCGGGGCGGACCACCAGCAGGCGGCGGCCGGGATGCCGTTCGCTCTCCGGCATCAGCGCCCGCAGGTCCTCCGCGACGGTACCGGTCGGGTCCACCGCCCGGGCGGCCAGACGGGCGAAGCCTTCGACCTCGGCCCGGGCACCGGCCAGGATCTCGGCCCGCTGGCCCTGGATGTGAAGGGCCGCGAGCCCGACGAGGCAGGCCAGGAACACCGCCAGCGTCCCCGGCACGGCGTAGCGCAGCAAGCGTTCGGCTTGGCCGAGCCGCGGATCCCGGGTCCGCATCGGCCAGGAGATCGTGAGATTCGAATCCGCACGCGCGGAGAAGGAAGCGGAAGCCGCCTCCGGCATGGCCGAACCTCACCCGTGGGAACAGCGATCCGGTACGGGCGCCCGGCCCCCGAAGGCCCCCCGAATCTGAGTGAATACAATCACCTCGGGGGGCCGTTTGTCCACGGGTTTTTTACCATAACGACTTGACGCCCGTCGGGTGTTGCGCGGCCGCCAGAGAATCAATTTCTACCGCAGGTTCAGACGCTTAGCCGTCTCCAAGGGTGCGGGCGAGGATGTCGGCCGTGTCCCGGGAAAGGCCGGGGATCGCCTTGATCCCATTCAGCATTTCGACCGCTTTGGCGCCGCGTGATTTTTCCAGCCGACGCCATGATCCGAAGGCCGTGAGGAGCCGCGCGGCAACCTGTGGGTTGGTCGAATCAAGCGCCGCGACCGTATCGGCCACGCGGGCGAAGCCCGACCCGTCCGGCCGGGCGAACTGGGTCGGGTTGCCGAACGCGAAGCTTCCGATCAGCGCCCGGACGCGGTTCGGATTGGTCATGGTGAAGGCAGGGTGCTCCTGGAGCCGGGCGATCCGGTCGAGCGTGCCGGGTTCCGGGATCTGGGCCTGGATGGCAAACCACTTGTCGAGAACGAGGGGTTCGTCGGCGTAGCGCGTTGCGAACTCCGCGAGGGCAACCTCGCGGGTCTCGCCCGGAACCAGCGCCAGGGTGCCGAGGGCGGCGAGCCGGTCGGTCATGTTGGTCGCCTCGGCCAGGCGCTCGGCGGCGCGGGCCGCGCCGGTCCGGGGATCCCCGGCGGCGATCAGGTCGAGGGCGGCGTTGCGGAGCGACCGGCGCCCCGCCGAGGCGGCGTCGGGGCTGTAAGGGACACCCGCGTCCGGCACGAGCGCCGCGTCGATCGCTTCGAGCCGCGGCCGCAGGACCTGGCCGAGACGGGTCCGCAGATCGGAACGCCCCCGGTGGATGGCGTCGGGATCGACCTCGGCCGGGACGGCGTCGGCGGCCTCGCCTTCGCTCGGCAGTGCCAGGACCAGCGCCGCGAAGGCCGGGTCGGCCAGGGCCTCGCCGTCGAGGAAACGGCCGAGCGCCGCCGCGAAGGCCTCGGTCCGGTCAGGGTCCGGGTTGAGGATCAGCCGCAGCGCCACGTCCTGCGCGGCCTGCCAGCGATTGAAGGGGTCGCTGTCCTGCGCCAGGAGCCGCATCCGCTGCGCATCCGTCAGGCCGAGATCGAGCTTCACCGGCGCGGAGAAGTCGCGCAGGAGCGACGGGACCGGCTCCTCGGCGACGGCGTCGAACACGATCGCGGCCTCCGGGCGGTCGAGCACGTAGACGCCGTCCCGCACATCCGGGCAGGTGGCGGCGGTTAGTGGCCCCGTGGCCCCCACGAGGCCGAGGGCCACGGGGATGACCAGGGGTGTCTCGTCGGAGTCGGCCGTGCCGGGCAGGCTCTGAGCGAACCGGAGGGTGTAACGCGCGGCGGCCGGATCGTAGACGGCCGTGACGGCGAGGCGGGGCGTACCGGGGCGCTCGTACCAGCGGGCGAACGCATCGAGGTCGCGCCCCGTCACGGCCGCGAAGGCCGCGAGGAAATCCTCCACGGTGGCGGCGCGCCCGTCGTTGTCGGCGAAGTAGCGGTCCATGCCGGCCCGGAAGGCCTCGGGACCGATCAGGGTCCGCAGCATCCGGACGATCTCGGCGCCCTTGTCGTAGACGGTCGCCGTGTAGAAGTTGTTGATCTCGGCATAGGCCCGCGGCCGCACCGGATGCCGCAGCGGCCCGGCATCCTCGGGGAACTGACGCGCCCGCAGCGAGCGCACCTCGGCGATGCGATGCACCGGCCTGGAGCGCATGTCGGAGGAGAATTCCTGGTCGCGGAAGACCGTGAGACCCTCCTTCAGGCAGAGCTGGAACCAGTCCCGGCAGGTGACGCGGTTGCCGGACCAGTTGTGGAAGTACTCGTGGGCAATGATCGCCTCGATGGCGGCGTAATCGCCATCGGTGGCGGTCTCGGGGCTGGCCAGCACGTACTTATCGTTGAAGATGTTGAGGCCCTTGTTCTCCATGGCGCCCATGTTGAAGTCGGACACCGCGACGACGTTGAACACGTCGAGGTCGTAGGCGCGGCCGAAGGCCGTCTCGTCCCAGGCCATGGAGCGGATGACGGCGTCCAGGGCGTAGCCCGCCCGATCCTCCTTGCCGGGCTCGACGTAGACCGCGCAGCTGACGGTGCGGCCCTCCATCGTGGTGAAGGGGGTCTCGACCTTCCCGAGCCGGCCGCCCACGAGGGCGAACAGGTAGGCGGGCTTGGGGTGCGGATCGTGCCAGAGGGCGTAATGGCGGCCGGGCCCGGCATCGCCGGCCTCGGCGGGATTGCCGTTGCCGAGCAGGACGGGCGCCTCGGTCCGGTCGGCCTCGATGCGCGTGGTGTAGACCGCCAGCACGTCGGGACGATCGAGGAAGTAGGTGATCCGCCGGAAGCCGTCCGCCTCGCACTGGGTGCAGTAGACCCCGTTCGAGCGGTAGAGCCCCATCAGCTTGGTGTTGGCGGTCGGATCCACCTCCGTGACGAGGCGCAGCGCGAAGGGCCGCGGAGGCGGATCGCGGAGGATGAAGCCGGACGGCGTCGCCGCGTAGGCGTCGGGCGCCAGCGGCGCCCCGTCGAGTTCGGCCGAGACCAGCCGGAGATCGTCGCCGTCGAGGGTGAGCGGAGCCGCCGGCACACCGGCCGGGTTCGGCCGCAGCGTCAAGGTCGCGTCGATGCGGGTCGCGTGCGGGTCGAGACGGATGTCGAGGTCGACCCGATCGATCAGGTAGTCGCTGGGCCGGTATTCCTCGAGGCGGATCAGCGGCGGCGTCTCGGTGCGCATTCGGCTCACTCCGGGTGCGGGATGGGCCCGTTCTGGTCCCTCGGCGCGCGCGGCGCAACGATCGGAGCCGCCGAAACGGCCCCGGAGAGACGGCGCGCCGTCGGGACAGCCTTCGCGCGTCAAACCGATCCGATCACCGCGCCGCATCGCCCGGCGCTGGCGGCCGGCCGCGGCAACGGACGCGTCCGCGGTCGTCTTTTGGCGGTAGCCTCCCTCGCGCCGGACGCCGGATCGTCACGGGACGCAGGAGCGCCAGGGTCGATTTATGGCCCGTCCGGCGCGCGCGGCCTTCTCACCGCCGGGCCGGCCGCTAGCTAGCGGTGGCGATCAGCCGGAGGCGGGACGCGCGTCCCGAACAGGACGCACGATCGACCTCCGACCAGCCACAGGATAGGTCCGATGGAATACCTGCACACCATGGTCCGGGTCGCCGACCTCGACCGGGCCCTCGCCTTCTACGTCGACACGTTCGGCCTGAAGGAGGTCCGCCGCGTCGAGAACGAGAAGGGGCGCTTCACCCTCGTGTTCCTGGCCGCCCCCGGCGACGTCGAGCGGGCCACGGCCACACGATCCCCGCTCATCGAGCTGACCTACAATTGGGATCCGGAAACCTACTCAGGCGGGCGCAACTTCGGCCATCTCGCCTATCAGGTGGACGACATCTACGCCTTCTGCGCGCGGCTGCAGGAGAAGGGCGTGACCATCAACCGCCCGCCGCGCGACGGCTACATGGCCTTCGTGAAGTCGCCGGACGGCATCTCCATCGAGATCCTCCAGAAGGGCGGCGCCAAAGCGCCGCAGGAGCCGTGGACGTCCATGGAGAACACCGGCACCTGGTAGCGCGGGTCGACTCCCTTGACCCGGACGGCCCCGCGGGCGCATCTGCCCGCGGATCAGCCGGCCGGGCGGCCGCTCCGGACGCGCGAGCGTCCGGGGAGGAAAGTCCGGGCTCCATGGAGAGACGGTGCCGGATAACATCCGGCGGGGGCGACCCCAGGGACAGTGCCACAGAAAGCAGACCGCCCCGGATCCGTCCGGGGTCAGGGTGAAAGGGTGCGGTAAGAGCGCACCGCGGACGCGGCAACGCGGACGGCACGGCAAACCCCACCGGGAGCAAGACCGAATAGGGGCGGCGCGCCCTTCGCGAGAAGGGCAGGCCGGCTCTCCAGGCCAGTCGCCCGGGTTGGTTGCTCGAGGCGGTCGGCAACGACCGTCCCAGAGGAATGGCCGCCACGTCGGCGCGCGCGAGCGCTCCGGCCCTACAGAACCCGGCTTATAGGCCGGCTGATCCACATCCCGATAAGCCCTGCGTCCTCAACGCCTTATCGGCCCGGCGCCGCGCCCGCGCCGCAGCACGCCGCGCCGAAGATTCCGGTGCGGAAAAAACCTTCGGTTAACCTTGCCGGGTTCAGATCGTTCGGCGCGGCAGCGCCAAGCTTGTGCGTTGACGATCCTCCGAGGCCCATGATACCCGGCATCCTCCCGTCAACGGCGTGTATCGGATCGCCGGGCGCAACCTGCCTTCCTGCAGGTCCCGTCCGTGCGCGGCGTTTTGCGCGCTCCGCATCCGGTGCCGTTCCCGTCACGCGCGCCGCGCTCGCGCGGCCCGGCACAGGGCACCATGAGACGCACGAGCCGCTTCCGCGTCCGGATCTCCGGACCGCGCCGATCCTCCGCCGGTTCTCGCAACCCGCGTCGCGCCCCGTCGGCGAGGCGCCCGTGAGCCGGCGCCGTCCTTCTCCCGAGAGCTCGCCCCGCCACAGCGGCGCCGTCGCGCCGTCGGAACCGCACGTGCCGGTCCTCCTCGATGAAGTCGTCGAGGCGCTCGGCACCGCGGGCGGGATCGCGGTCGACGGCACGTTCGGTGCCGGCGGCTATACCCGCGCCCTCCTGGCGGCGGATCCGGACCTGCAGGTCGTCGCGATCGATCGGGACCCCACGGCGATCGCAGCCGGGCAGGCGCTCGTCGCGGAATCCGGGGGGCGCCTGCGCCTCCTGCCCGGCCGCTTCGGCGCGCTCGACACCCTCCTGGCGGAGACGGGTCTCGCGCAGGTCGACCGGGTGGTCCTCGATATCGGCGTCTCCTCGATGCAGCTCGACGTGCCGGAACGGGGCTTCTCGTTCCGGAGCGACGGGCCCCTCGACATGCGCATGGGCTGCGACGGGCCGAGCGCCGCGGACCTCGTGAACGAGGCCGACGAGACCGTGCTCGCCGACATCCTCTATCATTACGGCGAGGAGCGTCGCTCGCGCGCGGTGGCACGGACCATCTTCGAGGCGCGCCGCCGCGGCCGGATCGAGACCACGGCGCAGCTCGCGGAGCTGGTCGCCAGCGTCGTGCGCGTCGAGCCCGGCAGCCACATTCACCCGGCGACGCGGACGTTCCAGGGCCTGCGCATCGCCGTGAACGACGAACTCGGCGAATTGGTGCGGGCGCTGCACGCCGCCGAGCGCGTGCTCAGGCCGGGCGGCCGGCTCGCCGTCGTGACGTTCCATTCGCTCGAGGACCGGATCGTCAAGCAGTTCTTCGCCGCGCGGAGCGGCCGCTCCGCGCAGGGCTCTCGCCATCTCCCGGGAGCCCCGGTCGAGACCGTCCGCAGCTTCCGTCTCGTCACCAAGGGCCCGGTCCTGCCGGGCGAGGCCGAGACCGCCCGCAACCCGCGCGCCCGGTCCGCCAAGCTGCGGGCTGCGGAGCGTACCGAATCCGACATTCCCGAACCGCTGGCGGCCCTGACCGCCCTGGCGAGCCTGCCGGATGCGGCCCGCGGAGGCCATCGCCGATGATCCGCCTGCTGAACCTGCTGGCGGTGGCCGGCCTCGTCGCCTCGGCGATCTACGCCTACTCGATCAAGTACGACACGCTCTACCAGGGCGGTCAGGTCTCCAAGCTCCAGACGGCCCTGCACAAGGAACGGCAGGCGATCGCCGTGCTGCGTGCCGAGTGGCAGCTTCTGACCCGGCCCGACCGCCTCCAGGCGGCCGTCGACAAACATCTGGCTCTGGAGCCGATCGGCACCAGCCACTTGGCGCGCCTCTCGGACCTGCCCGCCCGACAGGAGCGCGGAGACGAGATCGGCCGCCTGCTCGCCGCCACGGCGACCCCCAAAGACAAGGGCACGATCGAGCCGCGAACGACCGGCGCGATCACCCGCACCGTCACCACGACCCGCACCCCGCCGACGGCTTCGAGGTAATCCCCCGTGTCCGATGACGCCGCCCAGACCCTAGAGCCGACGGTCGAGCCCGCCGTGTCGGACCACGAGGCCGCGCTTCTCGAGGCTGCCGCGCTGGCGCATGCCGCGGGCGCGCCGCGCCCTGTCGAGGAGGAGGCGCGCGAGCCGGTGCCGCCGTCGGAGCGCGCAAAGCTGCTCCTGCGGAGCATGTTCCGGCTGGCCATCGAGCGCTCGCACATGCGCGTCGCCCTGGTCGGCCTGGTCTTCGTGGGCGTGTTCGGGACGATCTCCGCCAAGCTCCTGATGATGGCGATCTTCGGGGATCCGCCCAGCCAGGAGCACCGGGTCGCGGCCGCATCCTCGACCGCCTTCCGGCCCGACATCATCGACCGGAACGGCGAGATCCTGGCCACCGACATCCGCACGGTCTCGGTCTTCGCCGAACCCGGGAACATCTACGACAAGGACGAGGCGGTGGAACTCCTCACCGCGGTCCTGCCGGAACTCAACGCCTCCGAGCTGCGCGCCAAGCTCACCCAGCGCAAGGACAAGAAGGGCGCCGGCTTCGTCTGGGTGAAGCGCGAGCTGACCCCGAAGCAGCAGGCCGAGGTCCACCGGCTCGGCATCCCGGGCATCGGCTTCCTGCCCGACCACAAGCGCGTCTACCCGAACGGCGTCGCGGCCGCCCACATCCTGGGCGCGACGAACCTCGACGGCATCGGCATCGCCGGCATGGAGAAGTACATCGACTCCACCGGCCTGCAGGCCCTCAACAGCTTCGGGCTGATCAACAAGCAGGCCGACCTGAAGCCGGTGCAGCTGTCGATCGACCTGCGCGCGCAGTTCGCCGTCCGCGACGAGCTGGCCTGGGGCATCGACCACTTCAAGGCCAAGGCCGGCGCCTCCATGATCCTCGACGTGAAGACCGGCGAGGTCATCGCGCTCGTGTCCATGCCCGATTTCGACCCGAACGATCCCAAGGATGCGCTCTCGCCGGATCGCATCAACCGCATGAATGTCGGCGTCTACGAGATGGGCTCGACCTTCAAGGCGATGACGCTCGCCATGGCGCTCGATTCCGGAAAGTACAACGTCAACTCGACCTTCGACACCCGGGGCGGCGTGCTGAACTGGGGCCGCCAGAAGATCCACGAGTACCACGGCACCAACCGCGTCATCACCATGCCGGAGGTGTTCACCCACTCCTCCAACATCGGCTCCGCCAAGATGGCGCTCGGCGTCGGCGTGCCCGGTCACAAGGCCTTCCTGAAGAAGATGGGCCTGCTCGACCGGCTGCGGACCGAGCTGCCCGAGAGCGCGGCGCCGATCGTTCCGTCCCGCTGGACCGAGATCAACACCATCACCATCGCGTTCGGCCACGGCATCGCGGTGGCGCCGATCCAGGCGGCGGCAGCGGTGGCGGCCATCGCCAACGGCGGCGACCTGATCACCCCGACCTTCCTCAAGGCGAACCCCGACGACAAGGCGCGATCCACCCACGTCCTGTCGGGCCAGACCTCCGAGGCGATGCGCTACATCATGCGGCTCAACGCCTCCGAGGGCTCGGCCAAGAAGGCCGCGGTCCCGTACTACTTCGTCGGCGGCAAGACCGGCACGGCCGAGAAGGTGATCGGCGGACGCTACATTCACAACCGCCTGT
This sequence comes from Methylobacterium sp. 092160098-2, assembly GCF_028920805.1. Lineage (NCBI taxonomy): Bacteria > Pseudomonadati > Pseudomonadota > Alphaproteobacteria > Hyphomicrobiales > Methylobacteriaceae > Methylobacterium > Methylobacterium sp. 092160098-2. Next base: position 4,181,246 of record NZ_JAQPZJ010000001.1, read on the forward strand.
TCACGACCTTCATGGCGGCGGCGCCGATGAACGACCCGAAGTACCTGTTCGTCACGATCATGGACGAGCCGCAGGGCCTGCCGGAATCCGGCGGCTATGCCACCGCGGCCTGGAATTCCGGCGTGGTCACCGGCAAGGTGATCGAGCGCGTGGCGCCGATCCTCGGCCTGCCGCCGCAATTCGAGCCGCCGGTGAGGCCGTTCCCGCAGATGGTCAAGCTCAACGCCTACCACGTCAACCAGCTCGGCGGCCCATGAGGGTGGATTCATGAGTGCGCGGCTCGCCGACCTCTTCCCCGAGGCCACCGGCCCGGCCGCGGACCTGACCGTATCGGACCTCACGGCCGACAGCCGGCAGGTCGCCACCGGCACGGTGTTCGTGGCGGTGCCGGGCACGAAGGCCGATGGCCGGCGCTTCGCCGCGCAGGCCGCCCAGCGCCGCGCCGCCGCGGTGGCCGGGGAGGGGGCCCGCCCCGCCGACCTGCCGGACGCGGTCGCCTGGATCCCGGTCGCCGACGCGCGCCGGTCGCTCGCTCTCGCCGCGGCCCGCCTCGCCGGCGCGCAGCCCGGGACCGTGGTGGCCGTCACCGGCACCGCCGGCAAGAGCTCGGTGGCCGACTTCGTGCGCCAGATCCTGGCCCGCCTCGGACGCGACGCCGCGAGCCTCGGCACCGTCGGAATCGTCACGAACCGCGGCGCGCAGTACGGATCCCTGACCACCCCGGACCCGGTGACGCTGCACCGGACGCTGGCGCGTCTCGCCGCCGAGGGCGTCACCGACCTCGCCATGGAGGCCTCCTCCCACGGGATCGAGCAGCGCCGGCTCGACGGCGTGCGCCTCGACGCGGCGGGCTTCACCAATCTCGGGCGGGACCATCTCGACTACCACGCGAGCATCGAGGAATACCTCGCGGCCAAGCTGCGCCTGTTCACAGACCTGCTGCCGCCGGGCTGCCCGGCCATCGTCAATGCCGACGGCGCCTATGCCGAGCGGGTGATCGCCGCGGCCGAAGGCGCAGGACGTCCGGTCCGCACGGTCGGGCGGGGCGGCCGGGATCTGCACGTCGAATCCGTCCGGACCGAGGGGTTCGCGCAGGCCGCCCGGGTCCTGTTCGCCGGCCGGGCCCGGGATCTGCGCCTGCCGCTCGTCGGCGAGTTCCAGGTGGAGAACGCCCTGGTGGCGGCCGGCCTCGCCCTCGCCACACCGGCGGGCGCCGCCGATCCCGACGGCGTCTTCGCCGCGCTCGACCATCTCACCGGCGTCCCCGGCCGCATGGAGCGGATCGGCGAGGCGCGGGGCGGGCTCTGCCTCGTCGACTACGCCCACAAGCCGGAGGCCCTGGAGAGCGTGCTCGCCGCGCTCCGCCCGTTCGCGTCGGGCCGGCTGATCGTGGTCTTCGGCTGCGGCGGCGACCGCGACCGGGGCAAGCGGCCGCTGATGGGCGCCATCGCGAAGCGGCTCGCCGACGTCGTCATCGTCACGGACGACAACCCGCGCACCGAGGATCCCGCCACCATCCGCCGGGCGATCCTGGACGCCGCTCCGGGCGCAGAGGAGATCGGCGACCGCTCCGAGGCGATTCACAGCGCCGTCGGCCGGCTCGGACCGGGCGATGTCCTGGTCGTGGCCGGCAAGGGCCATGAAACCGGCCAGATCGTGGGGGATCGCACGCTGCCGTTCTCGGACCATGCGGTCCTGCGTGCCGCGATTGCCGCGGCGGCCTGAGGACGACGGGGGAATCGACGATGACCGCACTCTGGACGCGGGAGGAGCTGGAATCCGCGACGGGCGGCCGACTGATCGGCCCCGAGCGCGCCATCGGCGGCGCCTCGATCGACACCCGCACGCTCCAGCCCGGCGACCTGTTCTTCGCGATCCGCGGCGATGCACGCGACGGCCACGACTTCGTTCCCGACGCCCTGGACCGCGGGGCCGGCGCCGCGGTGGTGAGCGCGTCCCGCCTCGGGGACCTCGCGTCCCACGGTCCCGTCCTGACGGTGCCCGAAGCGGGCGCCGACCCGGTACTCACCGCGATGGTGCGTCTCGGCGCCGCCGCCCGCGCCCGGACAGGCGCGCAGGTCGTGGCCGTCACCGGCTCGGTCGGCAAGACCGGGACCAAGGAGGCGCTGCGCCACGTCCTGGCCGAGCAGGGGGAGACCCACGCCTCGGCGGCCTCCTACAACAATCATTGGGGCGTGCCCCTGACCCTGGCGCGGATGCCGCGCTCCACGCGCTACGGCGTGTTCGAGATCGGCATGAACCACGGCGGCGAGATCGTGCCGCTGACCGCCCAGGTCCGCCCCGACATCGCGCTCATCACCACCATCGCGCCCGCCCATATCGAACATTTCGCCTCGCTCGCCGCCATCGCGGACGCCAAGGGCGAGATCTTCTCCGGGCTCCAGCCCGGCGGCGTGGCGATCGTCAACCGCGACGTTCCGCATTTCGACCGGCTCGCGGCCCACGCGCAGGCCTCCCGGGCGGGACGGGTCGTCACCTTCGGCGAGCACCCGGATTCCGACGTGCGCGCCCTGAAGATCGTGCTCCGCCCCGACCTGTCGGTGATCGACGCGGCGGTGATGGGCCAGCCCGTCACCTACAAGCTCGGCACGGCCGGACGGCACGCGGCGCTGAATTCGCTCGGCGTCATGGCGGTGGTCCACAGCCTCGGGGCCGACCTCGCCCGCGCCGCCCTGTCTCTGGGCAGCCTGACGCCGCCGGCGGGCCGCGGCGAGCGCACCGCCCTCGAGATCGGTGGCGGCACCGCCTACCTCGTGGACGAGAGCTACAATGCCAACCCCGTCGCGGTCCGCGCGGCGTTGGCGACGCTCGCCGGGATCGAGACCGGACCCCGCGGACGCCGGATCGCGGTGCTGGGCGACATGCTGGAACTCGGCGCCGCCGCGGCCGACCTGCACCGCGGCCTCGCGGAGGCGATCGAGGCGGCACGGATCGACCTCGTCTTCACGGCCGGTCCGCTGATGCGCCACCTGTTCGAGGCCCTGCCGGTGAGCCGCCGCGGCGCCGTGACCGACACCGCCGCCGACCTGCTCGAGCCGCTCGCCCGGAATCTCAGATCCGGCGACGTCGTCATGGTAAAGGGATCGAACGGCAGCCGCATGGGCCGGATTGTCGAGGCGCTGAAAGCCCGCTACGCGGTCGATCCGACCCGGCGGACCCAGGCCGTCCCGTGACCGGCACGTCCGCGCGTTCGGCGCAGCCGGCGCCGCTCCCCGAAACCTGAGCCTGAACAAGGGGGCCGAGCGCCCGGATGCTGTACCTTCTCTCGGACCTGAGCAGCGCCTTCACGCCGCTCAACGTGTTCCGCTACATCACCTTCCGCACCGGCGGCGCGCTGTTCACCGCGGGCCTGTTCGTGTTCTGGTTCGGCCCCTGGATCATCTCGCTGCTGCGGATCCGCCAGGGCAAGGGTCAGCCGATCCGCGAGGACGGGCCGCAGACCCATCTGCTGACCAAGCGCGGCACGCCGACCATGGGCGGCCTGATGATCCTGGCCGGCGCCGTCGTGGCGATCCTGCTCTGGGCCAACCCGCGCAACCACTATGTCTGGGTGACGCTGACCGTCACGCTCGGCTTCGGTGCGATCGGCTTCTACGACGATTACCTCAAGGTCACGAAGCAGTCGCACAAGGGGTTCTCGGGCAAGTTCCGCCTCGCCCTGGAGGCCGTGATCGCCATGGCGGCCTGCTTCACCGTCGCGGTCTATTCCCCCGCCGCCCTCCAGAACCAGCTCGCCTTCCCGGTGTTCAAGGACGCCCTCCTCAATCTCGGCTGGTTCTACCCGCTGTTCGGCGCCTTCGTGATCGTCGGAGCGGGCAATTCCGTGAACATGACCGACGGCCTCGATGGCCTGGCGATCGTGCCGGTGATGATCGCCTGCGGCACCTTCGGGTTCATCGCCTATCTCGTCGGCAACTCGTTCACCGCCAGCTATCTGCAGGTGAACTACGTCCGCGACACGGGCGAACTGGCCGTGGTCTGCGGCGCGGTGATCGGTGCCGGTCTCGGCTTCCTCTGGTTCAACGCGCCGCCGGCCCAGATCTTCATGGGTGACACCGGCTCCCTGGCGCTGGGCGGCCTGCTGGGCTCCATCGCGGTGGCGACGAAGCACGAGATCGTCCTGGCCATCGTCGGCGGGCTGTTTGTCCTGGAGATGATGTCGGTGATCATCCAGGTTGCCTCGTTCAAGCTCACGGGCAAGCGCGTCTTCCGCATGGCGCCGATCCACCACCATTTCGAGCAAAAGGGCTGGAAGGAGCCGCAGGTGGTGATCCGCTTCTGGATCATCGCGGTGATCCTGGCGATGGCCGGTCTGGCGACGCTGAAGCTGCGCTGAAAAACTGTGCTAGAGGGGCGATGAAAGTGGGCGATCCCACGCTCGCCCTCATCCTGAGGTGCTGCGCAGCAGCCTCGAAGGAGCCCTCCAGCCGGCCACGCGATCCCTGGAGCCCTTCGAGACCTCCGCCGCGCGCCGGCACGACGGGATGAGACGGCGGGCGGGATCGGCCGGGTTCGGCTGCCGCATCCAGAGTTCCGCATGACCCCCGTCACCGTCTTCCAGGAAAAGACCGTCGCCCTGTTCGGACTCGGCGGCTCCGGACTTGCCACGGCCCTGGCGTTGAAGGCCGGCGGCGCGGGGGTGCAGGCCTGGGACGACAATGCCGACAGCCTCGCGCGGGCGCGGGAGGCCGGGATCGAGACGCGGGACCTGCGCGAGGCCGACTGGTCCGGCTTCGCCGCCCTCGTGCTCAGCCCGGGCGTGCCGCTGACCCATCCCGAGCCGCACTGGAGCGTCAGGCTCGCCCGGGACGCGGGCGTCGCGATCATCGGCGACATCGAGCTGTTCTGCCGGGAGCGGCGGGCCCAGGCGGCGGGGGCGCCGTTCGTGGCGATCACCGGGACCAACGGCAAGTCGACCACCACGGCGCTGATCGCCCATGTCCTCGCCCAGGCGGGCCGCGACGTTCAGATGGGCGGCAATATCGGCACCGCGATCCTGTCGCTGGAGCCCCCCGCGGCGGACCGCGTCCACGTGATCGAGATGTCGTCGTTCCAGATCGACCTGACGCCGAGCCTCGACCCGAGCGTCGGCGTGCTGATGAACATCACCCCCGACCATCTCGACCGCCACGGCACCATGGAGCAGTACGCGGCCATCAAGGAGCGTCTGATCCAGGGCGCCGGCCTCGCGGTGGTCGGCATCGACGACGCGCCGAGCCGGGCGATCGCCGACCGGCGCGGCGCCGACCTCGTGCGCGTCCACGTGCCCCACGGCGACGTGCTGTGCACCGACGCGCTGACGGTGCGCGAGGGGATCGTCCGCGACGTCGACGGCACGGCGCTCGCGGACGTCAACGGGATCGGCTCCCTCCGGGGGGCACATAACTGGCAGAATGCAGGCGTTGCGGTGGCGGTGGCGCGGGCCCTCGGCCTGTCGCCGGAGCAGATCCAGGCGGGTCTGACGTCCTTTCCGGGTCTGCCGCACCGGATGGAGGAGGTGGGACGGCGCGGCCACGTCCTGTTCGTCAACGATTCCAAGGCGACCAACGCCGATTCCACCGAGAAGGCGCTCACCGCCTTCCGGGACATCCACTGGATCCTCGGCGGCAAGGCCAAGGAGGGCGGCATCTTCCCGCTGGTGCCGTATTTCGAGCGGGTCGCCCACGCCTACCTGATTGGCGCCGCCTCGGATGCCTTCGCGGCGACCCTGGAGGGCGCAGTGCCCTACACCCGCTGCGAGACCCTCGAGAACGCCGTCCCGAAGGCTGCCGAGAACGCCGCCGCCTCGGGCGCGCCGGAGCCGGTGGTGCTGCTGTCGCCGGCCTGCGCGTCCTACGACCAGTTCCGGAACTTCGAGATCCGCGGCAACCGCTTCCGCGAGCTGGTCCAGGCGCTGCCCTGAGGGTGCGCCGCTCTCAGCGCGCGAGAACCTTGGCGGCGTCGCGGGTGGTGCCGACCGCCTGCGAGACGTTGGCCACGGACTGGACGATCGCCCCGATATTGCCGGTGATCGCCGTGACGGCGCCCGCGGCGCTCTGCATGTTCTCGGCGAGGTCCCGGGTCACGGTGCTCTGCTCCTCGATGGCGGCCGCGGTGGCCACCACGGTCTCGCGCATCACCGAGACCGAGGATCCGATCGAACTGAGCGCCTGCACGACCTCCTGCGAGACGCGCTGCACGCTGGCGATCTCGCCGTTGATCTGGCCGGTGGCGCGCGCCGCCTGATCGGCCAGCGCCTTGACCTCCGAGGCCACGACCGCGAAGCCGCGGCCCGCCGCCCCCGCCCGGGCGGCCTCGATGGTGGCGTTCAGCGCCAGCAGGTTGATCTGGCCGGCGATATCCCGGATCAGGCCGACGATGCCGGTCATCGCGGTGGCGGTCTCGGCGAGGCGCTTGGTGTGGCCATCCGCGTCCTGGACGCAGGCATAGGCGGTGTCGGTGGCGCCCTGGGAGCGCACGATGCTTTGGGACATCTCCGCCACCGACGCCGCGAGTTCCTCGGCCGCGGCCGCGACGGTCTGGACGTTGCCGGAGGTGGAATCCGCCGCCGACGAGGCCAGCGCGGCCGCCTTCGTCGAATGCGTCACCGCCTGCTCGATCTCGCCGAAATTCTGGTCGATGAGCGTCCGGAGATTGGCGAGCAGCCGGACCTGATCGCTGATGTCGGTGGCGAACTTCACCACCTTGTAGGGGCGTCCGGCGGCATCGAGGATCGGGTTGTAGGAGGCCTGGATCCAGACCTCGCGGCCGTCCTTGCCGATCCGCCGGAACTGGGCGGCCTGATAGGTTCCGTTCCGCAGGGCCGCCCAGAAGGCCCGGTACCCCTCGCTCTCGCGGTGGGCGGGGTCCACGAACAGGCTGTGATGCTGCCCGATCACCTCGTCGCGGGTGTAGCCCATCGCGGTCAGGAAATTGTCGTTGACCGCCGTCACCGTGCCGTCGAGATCGAAGGCGATGACCGCCTGCACCTTGTCGATCGCGGCGATCTGGCCGGCGCGGTCGGCCTCCTCGGTCCGCTGCTGCGTGATGTCGGTGGCGAACTTCACCACCTTGTAGGGGCGGCCGCGGACGTCGAGCATCGGATTGTACGAGGCCTGGATCCAGATCGGCCGGCCGCCGCGGCCGACCCGCTGAAATTGACCGGATTCGAATGCGCCGGACCGAAGGCGTTCCCAGAAGGCCCGGTAGTCCGGCGCGTCCCGCTGGGCCGGATCCATGAACAGGCTGTGGTGCTGCCCGACGATCTCGGGCAGCGTGTACCCGACGACGTCGAGGAAATTGCGGTTCGCCGAGAGGATCCGCCCGGCCAGATCGAACTCGATCACGCCCTGAACCCGGTCGAGGGCCGCGAGCTTGGCATGCGCTTCACGGACGTTCAGGGCAGAAAACATGGCGCGTCGGCTTCCTCTGGGCGGGCCAGGCGCGGCGCGCCTCGACCCGCCGGGGGTACACCTGAAAGTTGCAATGGGAAGATTAACATAGGGTGTCTTTATACCAGTATAAAACCGGTCGAATACAGCACTCCACCGCAGGCCGGTTTCGCGGCGGCCGAAAGCCCACGCGGCGACCATAAGGCTCCGTTTACCATTCCTGCACAGGATCAGGCCCGACCCGCGCGGATCGGCATCCGCGCGGCCTGGAGTCGTTGCCCGGCATGATGTCACGCGCGGAACGCACGCCCCTGACGGACTGGTGGTGGACCGTGGACCGCGGTCTGCTCGCGGCCCTGTTCGCGCTGATGATCGCGGGTCTGGTCTTCCTGATGGGCGGCGGCCCCCCGGTGGCCGAACGCATCGGCCTCCCGACCTTCTACTTCCTCAACCGGCAGGCGATGTACCTCGCGCCGACCATCCTGCTGATCTGCGCGGTGTCGTTCCTGTCGCTGCGCGGCATCCGGCGGCTCGCGCTGGTCACCTGGGTCTGCGGCGTCGTCCTGTGCCTGCTCGCCGGCAAGTTCGGGCCCGAGATCAAGGGCGCGCACCGCTGGATCCAGTTCGGCTCCTTCGGCCTGCAGCCCTCGGAATTCGTGAAGCCCGCCTTCGTGGTCGTCGCCGCCTGGGCCTTCTCGGAAGGCGCCCAGCGCCGCGACATGCCGGGCGGGATCCTCGCCCTGCTGCTGCTGCCGATCACCATCGTGCCGCTGCTGCTCCAGCCCGATTTCGGCCAGACCATGCTGATTACCATGGTGTGGTGCGCGCTGTTCTTCGTGGCCGGCCTCCACCTGATCTGGGTGGCCGTCCTCGGCGTGCTGGGCCTCGGAGGCGTGTTCGCTGCCTATCTGTTCTTCCATCACGTGCGTGAGCGCTTCAACAAGTTCCTCGACCGGGATTCCGGCGGCGGCTTCCAGGATTTCTGGTCGCGGGAATCCTTCCGCTCGGGCGGCTGGTTCGGCACCGGACCGGGGGAGGGCGTGGCCAAGCGCCACCTGCCCGACGCCCATACCGACTTCATCTTCTCGGTCACCGGCGAGGAGTTCGGCGTGATCGTCTGCCTGTGCCTCGTGGCCCTGTTCGCCTTCATCGTCCTGCGCGGCCTCAAGCTCGCCCGCCGCACCGACGACACCTTCTCGCGGCTGGCGATCACCGGCCTGACCACGCTGTTCGGCCTCCAGGCCTGCATCAACATGGCGGTGAACACCCAGCTGATGCCCGCCAAGGGCATGACGCTGCCCTTCGTCTCCTACGGCGGCTCCTCACTGATCTCGCTGGCGCTCGGCACCGGCTTCCTCGTCGCCCTGACCCGCAAGCGCCCCCGCACCGTGATGCTCAGCCAGAAGCCCCCCGGCACCGCGCCGGCCACCGTCGCAGGAGTGATGCGGTGACGGTCTTCACCCCCACGATCCTGCTCTGCGCGGGCGGCACCGGCGGACACCTGTTCCCGGCCGAGAGCCTCGCCCACGCGCTGCGCGCCCGCGGCATCCGGGTGGCCCTCGCCACCGACGCCCGGGTCGATTCTATCGCGTCCGAGTTCCCGGCCTCCGAGGTCGTCACCATCGCCTCGGCGACGCCGTCCGGCCGCTCGCCGCTGAAGCGGGCCGGCGCCGTGCTGACGCTCGGCCGCGGCTTCGGCGTGGCCGCCAAGGAGATCCGACGGATCAACCCGGCCGCCATCGTGGGCTTCGGGGGCTATCCGACCGTCCCGCCGGTGCTGGCCGGCCAGATCCTGCGCGTGCCGACGATCCTGCACGAGCAGAATGCCGTGATGGGCCGGGCCAACGCCTTCCTGGCGCGGGGCGCCCGCACCATCGCCACCGGCTTCAAGGACGTGCGCGGCGTGCCCGAGAAGGCCAAAGCTCCGCGGATCCACACCGGCAACCCGCTTCGCCCGGCGGTGATCGAGGCGGCGAAGATCCCGTATCCCCCCTTCGGTCCGGATGACGCCCTGCGACTCCTGGTGTTCGGCGGCAGCCAGGGCGCCCGCGTGATGGGCGAGGTCGTACCCGAGGCGATCGCCCGTCTGCCCGAAGCGCTGCGCGCCCGGCTGCACCTCGTCCAGCAGGTCCGGCCCGAGGACCTGACGGCGGTGCAGAACCGCTACCTCGCCATGGGTCTCGCGGGGATCGAGGCGGCGCCGTTCTTCAAGGACCTGCCGGCCCGCATGGCCGCGAGCCACCTCGTGGTCTCGCGCTCGGGGGCCTCGACGGTCTCCGAACTGGCGGCGATCGGCCGCCCGGCGATCCTAATCCCGCTGCCCGGCTCGCTGGATCAGGACCAGGCTGCCAACGCCGCGACCCTCGACGCGATCGGCGCGGCGCTGGCGGTGAAACAGTCGGATTTCACGCCCGAGCGCCTCGCCGCGGACCTCACGGCCTGCTTCGAGACGCCGGCAAAATTGACCGCAGCGGCCGATGCGGCCAGAAGCGCGGGCATCCATGACGCCGCCGAGAGGCTGGCCGAGGTCGTCGTCGAGACGGCCGCCCGCACCTGATCCTCCCGGGATTCCGCACCGGCGATCCCGACACCAGACGGTTCGACCCATGAAGCTGCCCGACAAGCTCGGACCCATCCACTTCATCGGCATCGGCGGTATCGGCATGTCCGGCATCGCCGAGGTGATGCACAACCTCGGCTACACGGTGCAGGGGTCGGACGCCTCGGACAACACCAATGTCCGCCGTCTCGCCGAGAAGGGCATGCGCACCTTCGTGGGCCACGACGCCCAGAACGTCGAGGAGGCGGCCCTGGTCGTCGTCTCCACGGCGATCCAGCGCGACAATCCCGAGCTGCAAGCCGCCCGGGAGCGCCGTCTGCCGGTGGTGCGCCGGGCCGAGATGCTGGCGGAGCTGATGCGCTTCAAGTCCTGCGTGGCCATCGCGGGCACGCACGGCAAGACCACGACCACGTCGCTGGTCGCGACGCTGCTGCTGGCCGGCAACCTCGACCCGACGGTGATCAACGGCGGCATCATCAACGCCTTCGGCACCAATGCCCGCATGGGCGAGGGCGACTGGATGGTGGTGGAGGCCGACGAGTCCGACGGCACCTTCCTGAAGCTGCCGGCGGACGTCGCCATCGTCACCAACATCGACCCCGAGCATCTCGATCATTTCGGCTCGTTCGATGCCGTGAAGGACGCGTTCCGGCGGTTCATCGACAACATCCCGTTCTACGGCTTCGCGGTGATGTGCATCGACCATCCGGTGGTGCAGGATCTCGTCGGCCATATCGAGGACCGGCGGATCATCACCTACGGCGAGAACCCGCAGGCGGACGTGCGCCTGATCGACGTGGACCTGCGCGGCGGCCAGAGCCGCTTCCGGGTGATGATCCGCGACCGCCGCCCCGGCTACCGGATGGAGATGGAGGACCTGGTCCTGCCGATGCCGGGCAAGCACAACGCGCTCAACGCCACCGCGGCGCTCGCCGTGGCGCACGAGCTCGGCGTGAAGCCCGACGCGATCCGCCAAGCGCTCGCCGGCTTCGGCGGCGTCAAGCGGCGCTTCACCCGCACCGGCGAGTGGAACGGCGCGACGATCTTCGACGATTACGGACACCATCCGGTGGAGATCAAGGCGGTGCTCAAGGCCGCGCGCGCCTCGACCGAGCACGGCGTGATCGCCGTGGTGCAGCCACACCGCTATACCCGGCTGCAATCGCTCTTCGACGATTTCTGCACCTGCTTCAACGATGCCGACACGGTGATCGTGGCGCCGGTCTACGCGGCCGGCGAGACGCCGATCGAGGGCTTCGACCGCGACAGCCTCGTAGCGGGCCTGCGCTCCCGCGGCCACCGCGACGCCCGGGCGCTGGAGCGGCCTGAGGAACTTTCGGGGATCATCGCAGAGCTCGCCAAGCCGGGCGACTACGTGGTGTGCCTCGGGGCCGGTACGATCACCCAATGGGCCTACGCGCTGCCGGGCGAATTGGCCGCGCGGGGACGGTAAGGGGATGCGCGGGGCCGATCCGGAACCGGCCCGTTTCCGGCGATGCCTGCGCGGATCACAGACCGAGGCCGAGCGCCGCCTCCGGTGTCGCTTGCGGGACCGGCGTCTCGGCGGGGCCGAGGTCGTCCGGCAGGAATCGATCAGGCGCTCTGTCGCGGAGTTCGACTGCCGAACGTCACGCCTGATTGGCGAGCGGAATGGCGACCACCACGCGGACAGCGACCATGGCGTTCGGGCCCCGTGGCTGACCGCACAGGGCTCTCGCGTCCTGGGGTTCTGGAACGTCGGGATCGTGAACACCGTCGCCGGCGTCCGAGACACGATCTTGTCCGTGCCGCCCCCCTCTCACCGCTTGCCGCGAGAGGGTCGCGACGACCCCGTCGTCGGCACGGAACGCCCGAAGGGCGAAGGTGAGGGGGCGGCTTCAGTCAAGCCACAGCTGGAGCCGCCCCCTCACCCTCGGCTGCCGCCCCGATGCGACGACACGGTCGTCGCATCCCTCTCCCCGCAGGCGGGGAGCGGGGAGATCCAAAGATGACCGCATCCCTCCACGACCGTATCCGCGCCGCCGCGCCCGATCTCCGCGGGCGTCTGCTCGCCGACCAGCCGCTGGCCGACCTCACCTGGTTCCGGGTCGGCGGCCCCGCCGAGGTCCTGTTCACCCCGGCCGACGAGGAGGATCTCGCGCGCCTCCTCGCCACCCTGGACCCCGACGTGCCGGTCACGGTTATCGGTCTCGGCTCGAACCTGATCGTCCGCGACGGCGGGGTGCCGGGCGTGGTGGTCCGGCTCGGCGGCAAGGCGTTCGGCAGCGTCGCGATCGACGGCGACACGCTGGCCGTGGGCACCGCGGTTCCCGACATGCGCCTCGCCAAGGCGGCCGCCGAGGCCGGTCTCGACGGGCTCGCCTTCTACCGCGGCATCCCGGGCTCGATCGGCGGCGCGCTGCGCATGAATGCCGGCGCGCATGGCGGCGAGACCACCGACGTGCTGGTGGAGGCGCGCGGAATCGACCGCCGGGGCGCATTGCGCACCTTCAGCCACGCCGACATGGGCTTCTCCTACCGGCATTCGGATGCCCCGGAGGACGTCATCTTCACGAGCGCCCTGTTCCGGGGCAAGCCCGGCGACCGGGCCGCCATCGAGGCGGAGATGGAGCGGGTCACGGCCGCCCGTGAGGCCGCCCAGCCGATCCGCGAGCGCACCGGCGGCTCGACCTTCGCCAATCCCGAGGGCGGCAAGGCGTGGCAGCTCATCGACGCCGCCGGTTGCCGGGGCCTGACCCGGGGGGGCGCCCAGGTCAGCGAGATGCACTGCAATTTCCTGATCAACACCGGCCATGCGACCGCCGCCGATATCGAGGGACTCGGCGAGGAAGTCCGTCGCCGGGTGCGCGAGACGAGCGGCGTCGAGCTGCGCTGGGAGATCCGGCGGATCGGCGCGGCGGCCGCCCCCCGGTGAGCGCGGTGTTCCCGCCTCGCCGATGCGGCCGGGATACGGTGCTCGTCTGCCACCGGTGACCGTCCGGTCCCTGCAGAGTCTGTTTGAAGCCGACCTATTCGAGGTGCCCTGATGTCCAAGCACGTCGCCGTCCTGCTGGGCGGCACCTCCGCCGAGCGCGAAGTCTCGCTCAGTTCCGGCAAGGCCTGCGCCGACGCGCTCGAGGGCGAGGGCTACCGGGTCACCCGGGTCGATGTCGGTCCCGATATCGCCTCCGTGCTGACGGCGCTCAAGCCGGACGTGGCCTTCAACGCGCTGCACGGCCCGGACGGGGAGGACGGCACGATCCAGGGTCTCCTGGAGATCCTCAGGATCCCCTACACCCATTCCGGCGTCCTCGCCTCGGCGCTCGCGATGAACAAGGAGCAGGCCAAGACCGTCATGCGCGCGGCCGGCGTCGACGTGCCGGAAGGCCGGATCGTTAACCGTCGTGAGGCCGCCAGGACACACCCCCTGCCGCCACCCTATGTGGTGAAACCCATCGCCGAGGGCTCCTCGGTGGGTGTGATCATCGTGCGCGACGGGCGCTCGCACCCCCCCCAGATCCTCGCCTCCGAGGAGTGGACGTTCGGCGAGCAAGTCCTTGTAGAACCTTACATAGCCGGCCGCGAGCTCACCTGCGGGGTGATGGGCGACAGGGCCCTCGGCGTGATCGAGGTGAAGGCCGCGACGGGGGATTGGTACGACTACGACGCTAAATACGCCCCGGGGGGGTCGGTGCACGTGCTCCCGGCCGAACTTAAACCAAATGTTTACCAGCGTGTCCAAGAACTGTCGTTAACGGCGCATCAAGCACTGGGCTGTCGGGGCGTCAGCCGTGCCGACCTTCGCTACGACGACACACCGGGTGGAACCGGTCTGCTCGTCGTGCTGGAGGTCAACACGCAACCCGGCATGACCCAGACGAGCCTTGTGCCGGAGATGGCGGCCCATGCGGGCCTGAGTTTCGGTGAGCTCGTCCGATGGATGGTGGAGGACGCTTCCCTGAATCGCTGAGCGGCGACGCCGCCGGCCGGACCGGTCCCGCGCGCCTCGCTGGCGCGATCCTGGGCCGGCTCGCCGGCCGCGTCTCGCCTCGGTCGCTCTCGGTCCGCCGGGCCCGCTCGGGTCAGCGCCTGAGCGAGCGCCTGCCGCGCGGCGTCGGCGTGGTAGCGGTCTCCGTGTCCGCCGCCGCCATGGCGCTCGCCGGTTTCGTGGCGAGTGGCCGCTACGACGCCTTCGTGGCGGAGCAAGGCCGTCCCCTCGACATCGCGGCGCGCGTCGCCGGCTTCGGCGTCGAGCGCGTCACCATCTCGGGCATCTCCCGGATGTACGAGCGCGAGGTGCTGGCCGCCGCCGGCATCGACTGGCGCTCCTCGGTTCCCTTCCTCGACGTCAACGAGGTCCGCGAGCGGCTGCTGCGCGTGCCGCTGATCGCCCAGGCCTCCGTCCGGAAGATCTATCCCAACGAGATCGCCATCACCCAGGTGGAGCGCGAGCCCGCGGCCCTCTGGCAGAAGAACGGCGAGATCAGCGTGATCGCCGCCGACGGCACCGTCATCGACGCCATGCGGGACGACCGCTATGCCAGCCTCCCCCTGGTGGTCGGCGACGACGCCAACACCAAGCTTCCGGAATATCTCGCCCTCATCGCCGCCGCCGGACCGCTCGCCGAGCGGATCAAGGCCGGCACCTACGTGTCCGGTCGGCGCTGGACCCTCAAGTTCGACGGCATCGACGTGCGCCTGCCCGAAGCCGATCCGGCCGCGGCGCTCGCCCGCCTCGTCCGGTTCGAGCGCGAGGCCGGCCTGCTTGAGAAGGACATCATCGCGGTGGACCTGCGCATGCCGGACCGCCTCGTGGTGCGCCTGACCGAGGAGGCCGCCGCCGCCCGTGCGGAAGCCCAGAAGGCGAAGAAGAAGGGCGCGGCCAGCTGATGCCCTTCCTGTCGATCTCCGCCCGTCCCGCCTCCCGCGTCCGGTAGCGTCAATGCACAGCCAACACGGCCTCACGCCGCGCTTGAAGCCGCTCTCCGCCCGGCGCTCGACCACCCTCTCGGTGCTCGATATCGGCACGAGCAAGGTGGTCTGCCTCATCGCCGAGCTGCAGCCCGCCGAGGCGCTCACCACGCTGCGCGGGCGCACCCACCTCGCGCGCATCATCGGCATCGGCCACCAGCGCTCGCTCGGCCTGAAGGGCGGCGCCATCGTCGACCTCGCCGCCGCCGAGGGCGCGATCCGTCAGGCGGTCCACGCCGCCGAGCGGATGGCCAAGGTCGAGGTCCAGTCGGTCATCGTCAACATGTCGGGCGGCCGGCTCGCCTCTCAGCATTTCCAGGCGCGGGTGAACGTCCGCTCCGGCACCGTCACGGGCAGCGACGTCGAGCGGGTGCTCGAGACCGCGAGCGCCCACGGCGTCAGCCCCGGCCGGGCCGTGCTGCACGCCCTGCCCACCGGCTACGCCCTGGACGGGCAGGGCGCCGTCATCGACCCGTCGGGCATGATCGGCGAGGCGCTCAGCGTCGACCTGCACGTGGTCACCAGCGAGCTGGCCGCCGCCCGCAACGTCATGCTGGCGGTGGAGCATTGCCACCTCGGCGTCGAGGCGGTGATCGCCACGCCCTACGCGGCCGGACTCTCCGCGCTCGTGGACGACGAGGCTGAGATGGGCGTCTGCGTCGTCGACATGGGCGGCGGCACCACCAGCGTCGGCGTGTTCTCCGGCGGGCACCTTGTCCACGTGGACGCCCTGGCGGTCGGCGGCCACCACGTCACCATGGACATCGCCCGCGGCCTCTCCACCCGGATGGCCGCGGCCGAGCGGCTGAAGACCCTCTACGGCTCGGCCCTGTCCACGCCTTCCGACGACCGCGACATGATCGCGGTGCACGGGGTCGGCGAGGACGAGGGCGAGGCCCCGGCCCACATCCCGCGCTCGCAGCTCGTGCGGATCATCAAGCCGCGGGTCGAGGAGGTGGTCGAGCTGGTCCGCGACCGCCTGCGGGACGCGGGCTTCGCGGCCCAGGCCGGACGGCGCGTGGTCCTCACCGGCGGCGCCAGCCAGCTCGTCGGCCTGCCCGAGGTCGCCCGCCGCGTCCTCCAGGGTCAGGTGCGAATCGGACGGCCCCTCGGGATCCGGGGTCTGCCGGAAGCCGCAAAGGGCCCGGCCTTCTCGGCGGCGGTCGGCCTGCTGGTCTACCCGCAGGTGGCGCATGCCGAGCATTTCGAGCCGCGCGGGCACGGCGCCTTCGCGGCGACCGGAACCGACAACTACCTGAACCGGGTCGGCCGCTGGCTCCGGGACAGCTTCTAGGGTTTCGCATCCGCCCCCGCGGACGGGCGGATCGAAGAGTATCCGGCGCCCAGGCGTCGCACGGAAAGCACAGTTAGCGAGAGGCTCGACACCATGGCCATCACCCTCCAGGCGCCGGACATCCGGGAACTCAAGCCCCGCATCACCGTCTTCGGCGTCGGCGGCGCCGGCGGCAACGCCGTCAACAACATGATCGAGTCGGGCCTGCTCGGCTGCGAATTCGTCGTGGCCAACACGGACGCCCAGGCGCTCACCTCCTCGAAGGCCGAGCGGGTGATCCAGATGGGCCTGGGTGTGACGCAGGGCCTCGGGGCCGGCTCGCACCCGGAGGTCGGCTCGGCCGCCGCCGACGAAGTGATCGACGAGATCCGTGACCAGCTCTCGGGCGCCCACATGTGCTTCATCACCGCCGGCATGGGCGGCGGCACCGGCACCGGCGCCGCTCCGGTCATCGCCCGTGCGGCCCGCGACATGGGCATCCTGACGGTCGGCGTCGTGACCAAGCCGTTCCAGTTCGAGGGCATGCGCCGCATGCGCACCGCCGAATCCGGCATCCAGGAGCTGCAGGCCGCGGTCGACACCCTGATCGTGATCCCGAACCAGAACCTGTTCCGGGTCGCCAACGAGAAGACCACCTTCGCGGACGCCTTCGCGATGGCCGACCAGGTGCTCTACTCCGGCGTCGCCTGCATCACCGACCTGATGGTGAAGGAAGGCCTCATCAACCTCGACTTCGCCGACGTCCGCGCGATCATGCGTGGCATGGGCAAGGCCATGATGGGCACCGGCGAGGCGTCCGGCGAGAAGCGCGCCAACCGCGCCGCCGAGGCGGCCATTGCCAATCCGCTCCTCGACGACGTCTCCATGAAGGGGGCCCGCGGCCTGCTGATCTCGATCACGGGCGGCTCGGACCTGACCCTGTACGAGCTCGACGAGGCCGCGACCCGCATCCGCGAGGAAGTCGACCAGGACGCCAACATCATCCTGGGCGCCACCTTCGACGAGAGCCTCGACGGCATCATCCGCGTGTCGGTGGTCGCCACCGGCATCGAGCCGCTGCTGATCTCGGCGAACTCGCCCAACAACCCGGCCATCGCCGAGACCGAGCAGCGCATCGCCGAGGTTGCCGAGCGCCTGCGGGCCGAGGCCCGCTCTCGCGCCGCCTCGCCGGTGCCGAGCATCCGCACCGAGTCGGCCGCGCCGGCCCCCGTGCCGCAGCCCAGCACGGAGATGCGGGCCGAGCCGCGGATCGAGAGCCGCATGGAGAGCGCCGCGCCGGTGACCCGCGACGACGTCGTGCTCGCCCCGGCCCAGGCGCGCGCCGCGGCACCGTTCGTCCCGGCTCCCGCACCGCAGCGGGCCGAGCCGGCACCGGCCATCGAGGCTGGCCCGTTCGTGCCGCCGCGTCCCGCCGCCCCGACGGGCACGCCGCTCGCCCGCGCTCCGCGCATGCCGCAGATCCACGAGCTGCCGCCGATCGCCCAGACCCAGATCATGGCGAACCGCGCGGCCGAGGAGGCCGCTCCGGAATCCAAGCGGACCTCGCTGCTGCGCCGGCTCGCCACCGTGGGCTTCGGCGGCCGCCGCGAGGACATGGAGGGCGCCCCGGCGGCCCGGCCGGCCTCTCCCGCCGCCCCGCAGCCGCATTTGGCCCAGCCGCACATGGCCCAGCCGCACATGGCCCAACCGCACATGGCCCAGTCCCACGTGCCGCCGGCCCCCCGTGCCCCGGCCGCGCCCGCGGTGCCGCAATACCGCCCGGCCCAGGGCAACCTCGACGCGCAGGGCCGGGTCTCCGCGCAGCCCCGGATGATGGACGACGATCAGCTCGAGATCCCCGCCTTCCTGCGCCGTCAGGCGAACTGACAGGCCGAGATCTCGGACACGGCAGGGGGCCGGCGGGAAACCGCCGGCCCCTTCGCGCTGCAACAAAGCAACTCGTGGTTGTTACGGCCTGAAACAGGCCCCATCGCGTGGGCATGCGGCGTCTCGCGAGGCCGGGACCGTGGTGCATCCGCGCCACAGAACGGCCGCCGGTTAGCCATGCGTTAACCAAGCTTTAAGCCTTTGGTGGACCAGCGTTTTGCGGCAACGAGCCGGTAAGCGTGTCTGTAACAGACCGTAAGAATCCGTGATTTGGCTGCCCTGTGCGGTGCAGCTATAGAAACCATGTGATCGAGACGACACGCATCGGGACACAACCTGATCGCGTGGGCTAGGGCATCAAGCAGCGGACGGATCAGTCGGTTTTCTCTTCACCCCCGGTCGGGGTGTCGGGATCTGGTCGCGCCCGGGGGCTAAGGAATGCGAACGCACAAACAGACGACCCTCAAAGGGCCGGCGACTCTCTCGGGCATCGGAGTTCACTCCGGCAATCCCGCCGAGATCACGATCCGGCCCGCTCCGGCCAATCATGGCATCGCCTTCCTCCGCACCGGCACCACTCACGGCAACGACCGCCTGATCAAGGCACACCACGCCCTCGTCTCTGCCACGGAACTCTGCACCGTTCTGGGTGACGTCGAGACGGGCGCAGTCGCCACCGTCGAGCACCTGATGTCCGCCCTGTTCGGCCTGGGCGTCGACAACGCCCTGATCGAGATCGACGGCCCGGAGATGCCGATCCTCGACGGATCCGCGCTCCCCTTCGTCCAGGCGATCGACCAAGTGGGGATCGCCACCTGCGACACCCCCCGGCGCTGGCTCAAGATCCTCCGCCACGTCCGCATCGAGACCGGCATGTCCTTCGCGGAGCTGCGTCCGATCGATCGCGGCTTCCGCCTCGATGTCGAGATCGATTTCGAGAGCCCGGTGATCGGCCGCTCCCGCAAGGCGATGGACCTCTCGCCCGCCACCTATCGCCGCGAGATCGCCGGCGCTCGCACCTTCGGGATGATGCGGGACGTGGAGCGCTACTGGAAAGCGGGCTTCGCCCTCGGCGCCTCGCTGGAGAACACCGTGGCGGTCGGCGAGACCGCGGTGGTCAACCCCGAGGGGCTGCGCTTCCAGGACGAATTCGTCCGCCACAAGATCCTCGACGCGATCGGCGACCTGGCGCTGGCCGGGCTGCCGATCCAGGGCGCGTACCGCTCCTATTGCGGCGGCCACCGGATGAATGTCGGCGTGCTCTCGGCCCTCTTCGCCGACCGGGCGAACTACGCCATCGTCGAGGCGCAGGGCTCGCGCCGCGAGACCGTTTTGTCCGAACTCGGCGTCGGCCTCGGCATCGCCGCCTTCGCGGGCGACCTCTAGAAAGCGCCTGTGGCCGGTGGGACACAGCCGGCAACCGATCCTGGCTGCCGCAGCCTTGCCGCTTTCGTGCCCGAATCGAACGGCACGGTTTAACGGTCCGTGAACGGCGGGCACGGCCCGGGGCGGGCCGGATCCACCCACGCGATGGCATGACGGCGCGAGACGGCGCCGGTTCCGGGAAAGAGCGCCAGATGCCTGTCACCATTCGTCATCGCCGGGGAGCGGCCTTCGCGGCGCCCCTCGTGGCCATCCTCGGCCTGGGCCTCGGCGGCTGCGACTTCGACCCGACCAGCATCTTCGCTGAGAAGTACAAACCCGAAGTCGTCCCGGACGTCCCGGCCGACAAGCTGTACAGCGATGGCTTGGCCAAGCTCGAGGACAGCGACTACGAGGGCGCAGTCAAGAAATTCGACAATCTGGACAAGCAGTATCAGTATTCCGAGTGGTCTCGGAAGGCACTGCTGATGACGGCCTACGCCAACTACGAAGGCCAGAAATACGACGACGCCATCAGCGCCTCGAAGCGTTACCTGCAGCGGCATCCGGCCAGCAAGGACGCCGCCTACGCGCAGTACCTGATGGCGATGTCGAACTATAAGCAGATCCCGGACGTCACCCGCGATCAGGACCGGTCCGAGAAGGCGCTCGTCGCCCTCCAGGAACTGGTACAGAAGTATCCGACATCGGAATACGCTGCCGACGCGAAGGCGAAGATCCAGATCACCCGCGATCAGCTCGCCGGCAAGGAGATGGAGATCGGCCGCTTCTACCTCGAGAAGCGGAATTTCCCGGCGGCGATCAACCGCTTCCGCGACGTGGTCGCCAAGTACCAGACCACCCGCCACGCCGAGGAGGCGCTCGAGCGCCTGACCGAGGCCTACTGGGCGCTGGGCATCACCCAGGAGGCGCAGAATGCCGCCGCGGTGCTCGGACACAACTTCCCGGAAAGCCCCTGGTACAAGGACGCCCACGCGCTCCTGGCTCAGGGCGGCCTCGAGCCCCGCGAGGAGAAGTCCTCGTTCCTCTCGAAGATCTACCGCACGGTCACCGGCAAGACCGCCTCGGCCGAGTAGGCATCGGAGCCCGCGACCGGGCCGTCCCGCGCACAGATCGAGGCCCGGAGCCGCCGCTCCGGGCCTTTCCCGTTGCGGCGCCCCCTTGCGTGGTGCGACGCATTTTTGGGGTGAATCCGCGCCGCAGCGGCCTTATGTGTGCGGTCCCGTCCTGAGGAATCCCCGTCGCCGCATGCTGGCGCAGCTCGCGATTCGCGACATCGTCCTGATCGACAGGCTCGAACTGAATTTTCGATCGGGACTCAGCGTCCTGACCGGAGAGACGGGCGCGGGCAAATCGATCCTGCTCGACGCCTTCGCCCTGGCCCTCGGCGGTCGTGGCGACGGCCGCCTGGTGCGTCACGGCGAGGCGCAGGGCGTGGTCACGGCGGTCTTCGACCTGCCCGTCGACCATCCCGCGCGCCGGATCGCGGAGGAGGCCGAGATCGACACCGAGGGCGACCTGATCCTGCGCCGGACCCAGATGGCGGACGGCCGGACCCGCGCCTTCGTCAACGACCAGCCGGTGGGCGTGCAGGTCCTGCGGGCGATCGGCGCGGCCCTTGTGGAGATCCACGGGCAGCACGACGACCGGGCGCTCGCCGACCCCGCCTCGCACCGTGCGATCCTGGACGCCTTCGGCGGGCTTCAGCCCCAGCTCGCCAAGGTCGGCACCGCCGCTCGGGCCGTCCGGACGGCTCGGACCGAACTCGCCGAGCACCGCGCCCGGGTCGAGACGGCCCGCAAGGAGGCCGACTTCCTGCGCCATTCCGTGGAGGAACTCGCCGAACTCGCGCCGCTTCCGGGGGAGGAGGCGCAGCTCGCCGAGCGCCGCACCATCATGCAGCAATCCGAGAAGGTGGCGCGCGAACTCAACGAGGCGCTGGAGGCGGTCGGCGGACCCCATTCCGGCGTGCCGCATCTCTCGGCCGCCCTGCGCAAGCTGGAGCGCCGCGCCGCGCAGCTGCCGGCCCTCGTCGACCCGTGCGTGAACGCCCTCGACGCCGCGATGGTCGCCCTCGACGAAGCCCGGGCGGTCCTCGATGCGGCGGTGGCCGAGACGGAGTTCGATCCCCGCGACCTGGAGCGCGTGGAGGAGCGGCTCTTCGCCCTGCGCGCCGCGTCGCGCAAGTACGACGTGCCCGCCGACGACCTCGCCGCCCTGGCGGAGCGCTACGCCAACGACGTCGCGGCCATCGATGCCGGCGAGGCGGCGCTGTCCGGCCTCGAGGAGGGGCTCGCGACGGCGGAGGCCGCCTACGCCGAGGCTGCCGAGAAGCTCAGCGCCGGGCGCCGCCGGGCGGCCAAGCAGCTCGACGCCGCCGTGAAGGCCGAGCTGCCGCCCCTCAAGCTGGAGCGGGCCCGGTTCATCACCGAGATCGTCACGGATCCGGATTCCCGCGATGCCGCCGGCACCGACCGCGTCGAGTTCTGGGCCCAGACAAACCCGGGGACCAAGCCCGGTCCGATGATGAAGGTCGCCTCGGGTGGCGAGCTGTCGCGCTTCATGCTGGCGCTCAAGGTGGTGCTGGCCGATAAGGGCTCCGCTCCGACCCTCATCTTCGACGAGATCGATACCGGGGTCGGCGGCGCGGTGGCGGACGCCATCGGGCTGCGCCTCGCCCGGCTGGCGGCCACCGTGCAGGTGGTCGCGGTGACCCATGCCCCCCAGGTTGCCGCGCGCGCCGAGACGCATTTCCTGATCGCCAAGGCGCCCGTGAAGGGGGCCGGCCGCGTCGCCACCCGCGTGTCGAGCCTGCCGGTCGCCGAGCGCCGGGAGGAGATCGCCCGGATGCTGGCGGGCGCCACCGTCACCGACGAAGCCCGGGCGGCAGCCGCGCGCCTGCTTCAGGGCGCCGAGGCGTAGCCCGGCGACAGCCTTAACCGTTGGTTGAGCTTAACGATGCGTTAACTATTCGACTTGAAAGTGCCGTCATCCCGGTACCGCGGAAGGCATGGGCGGTCGATGGGCGGGAGGGAGCCATGAAGCCGGCTATCGTCGAGTCCGATGGGCATCTGCCTGCGGGACAGTCGCTGAAGCGGGCGCTCGACACGCGCCAGCTCGGCCTCAACCTTCGCACGGTCTACGAAGGCAGCGTCGACACGCAGCCGATCACCGACACGCACGTCGAGCTGCTTCTGCGACTGCGCCAGAAGGAGCGGGAGCTGCGCCGGGCGATCTGATCCGGCCCCGCGCCGCTACCAGCGGCGCGCCCCCGGCCGTCGACGATACTCGGCGGCACGAATCAACGTCAGCACCCGGTCGAGGTTGACCAGCAGCTCGGCCTCCTCGCGCCGCGCTGCGGCCGCCAGCTCCGGATCGGTGGAGAATTTCTGGCGCGCCTGCGCCAGCGTGAGGGCACGCTCCACGGCCTCCCGCTCCGCATGCAGGGCCGACCAGACCGGGTCGGCATCCGCCCCCGTATCGACCTCCTCGCCGCCCACGATCCGACGTCCTCCCGCTGTAACTGCCGCTGCCACTACCGCTGCAGCTGGCATTGCCCCGGCATTGCCGCTGCCCATGCGGGTTATGAACGCGCGAGAACCACGAACCGTGCCGTCGGGCCCACGGCGCGATGTCATCCCGGTGTCATCTGCCTGTCGTATGCGCCCCTCCATCGGGCGGCCGGCGCTGGGTCTCTTCGGAAGATCGGCCGCAGAGCTCTGCCGCGGGCATGGGCTTGCCGGCAGGGCAGCGCAGGCTCTTGCCCGACGGCAACGGAGAATCCCTTGAGACCCTTCGCTTACGCGCTCGCCGTCGGCCTCGCGACGGTTCAGCTGGCGTCCGCGGCGCTCGCCGCCGATATCACCGGCGCCGGGGCTACGTTCCCCTTCCCGGTCTACTCCAAGTGGGCCGAGGCCTATCGCAAGGAGACCGGCTCGGGCCTCAACTACCAGTCGATCGGCTCCGGGGGCGGCATCAAGCAGATCCAGGCGAAGACGGTCGATTTCGGCGCCACCGACGCGCCCCTCAAGCCCGAGCAGCTCGCCAAGGACGGTCTCGTCCAGTTCCCGACCGTGATGGGCGGCGTCGTGCCGGTGGTGAACATCCCCGGGATCGAGCCGGGCAAGCTCAAGCTCACCGGCGACGTGCTGGCCGACATCTATGCCGGCAAGATCGCCAAGTGGAGCGATCCGCGGATCGCGAAACTCAATGACGGGCTGAAGCTCCCCGACTCCAACATCACCCCGGTCTACCGCTCCGACGCGTCGGGCACGACCAACATCTTCACCACCTACCTGTCCCAGGTCTCCGAGCCCTGGAAGAAGGAATACGGCGCCGCCACGACGATCTCCTGGCCGGTGGGGCAGGGTGGCAAGGGCAACGAGGGCGTGACCGCCACGGTGAAGCAGGTCCCGAACGCGATCGGCTACGTCGAGTCGGCCTACGCCAAGCAGAACAAGCTTTCCTACGCCCTGCTGCAGAACAAGGCCGGCAAGTATCCGCAGCCCGACGACAAGGCGTTCCAGGCCGCGGCGGCGAGCGCCGACTGGAAGGCGACCCCGGGCTTCGGCATCTCCCTGACCAACCAGCCGGGCGAGGCGGCGTGGCCGATCACGGCGGCGACCTTCATCCTGGTCCACAAGGACGCCGTCGATCCGGCCAAGTCCGCCGATGTGCTCAAGTTCTTCAACTGGGCCTACAAGAACGGCGACAAGCTTGCCGTCGACCTCGACTATGTCCCGCTGCCGGACAACGTCGTCGAGCTGATCCACCAGGAGTGGAAGGACGTGAAGGGCAAGGACGGTAAGCCCGTCTTCAACATGTGAGCGTGGCCGGGAGGAGGTGGGAACCTCCTCCCTCGCTTCTCGGAACGCCCCGCGCTACCACGCCCTCTTCGCAGAGAACAGCGGATGCCCGCTTTGACAGAATCGATCGCCCTCGGCCGAACCCGTTCCGCGACGGCGCGGAAGGCGCCGAGCCGGAGCCTCGACACCCTGTTCCGGACCTCCTCGTATGCCGCAGCGCTGCTGGTGCTGCTCGTCCTCGCCGGCATCCTGGGCTCGATCCTCTACGGCGGTTGGCCCGCCTTCCGCGAATTCGGCTTCGGATTCCTGACCTCCAGCGCCTGGAACGTCGGGACCGAGCAGTACGGCGCCCTGGTGGCGGTGATCGGGACCGTCGCCTCCGCCTTCCTGGCGCTCCTGATCGGCGTCCCCGTCTCCCTCGGGATCGCGGTCTACCTCACCCAGCTCTGCCCGGGCTGGGCCCGCAAGCCGGTCGCCATGACGATCGAGCTGCTCGCCGCCGTGCCCAGCATCATCTACGGCATGTGGGGCCTGTTCGTGTTCGCGCCGCTCTTCGCGCGCTACATCCAGATCCCGGTCTCGAACCTCGTCGAGGGCATGCCGATCGTCGGCACGCTGTTCTACGCCCGGGTGCCCTCGGGCGTCGGCGTCTTCACCGCCGGGATCATCCTGGCGATCATGATCGTGCCGTTCATCGCCTCGATCGCCCGCGACATGCTCGACCAGATCCCGACCGTGCTGCGCGAGAGCGCCTACGGCATCGGCTGCACCACCTGGGAGGTGGTGCGCCACGTGCTGGTGCCGCAGGCCTCGGTCTCGATCATCGGGGCGATCATGCTCGGCCTCGGCCGGGCGCTGGGCGAGACGATGGCGGTGACCTTCGTGGTCGGCAACGCCAACCGCCTCTCGGCCTCGATCTTCGATCCGAGCTCGACCATCGCGTCGCGCATTGCCAACGAGTTCAACGAAGCCGACGGCCTCCAGCTCAACGCCCTGATGGCTCTGGGCTGCATCCTGTTCGTGATCACCTTCGTGGTGCTCATCATCGCCCGGCTGCTGACGCGCCGCGTCCAGGCCGCCTGAGGAGCACGCGCGATGGACGCCTCCCCTACGATGACCGCGGCGCCCCGGCGCCGCTCCGGCCGGGTCCGTCAGGGCCGGCGCATCGCCGACCGCACGCTGCGGGTTGCCTGCACCGGGGCGACGCTGGTGGGTGCCCTGGTCCTGGGCTCGATCTTGGTGATGCTGATCGTTCAGGGCGTGCGCGGCTTCACGCCGACCCTGTTCACCAACCCGACGCCGGGCCCCGGATCCGAGGGCGGCGGCATCGCCAACGCCATTCTGGGCAGCCTCGTCCTGACCGGGATCGGCATCGTGATCGCGACGCCGGTCGGCGTCATGGCCGGGACCTTCCTGGCCGAGTACGGGCGCGGCTCGAAGCTCGCAGCCCTGATCCGCTTCCTCAACGACATCCTGCTCTCGGCGCCGTCGATCCTGATCGGCCTGTTCGTCTACACCCTGATGGTGCGGCCGATGGGCACCTATTCGGGCTGGGCCGGCGGCGTCGCGCTCGCGATCATCGCCGTTCCGGTGATCGTCCGCACCACCGAGGACATGCTGCGGCTCGTCCCCGGAACCCTGCGGGAGGCCGGCGCGGCGCTCGGGGCGCCGCCCTCGACGGTGATCATCAACGTCACGTGGCGGGCGGCCTCGGCCGGCATCGTCACCGGGATCATCCTGGCCCTGGCGCGCATCGCCGGCGAGACGGCGCCATTGCTGTTCACCGCCCTCAACAACAATTCCTGGTTCTCGGCCAACCTGATGGGCGGCGTCGCGAACCTGCCGGTGATGATCTACCAGTTCGCCCTGTCGCCCTATCCGAACTGGCAGGGCCTCGCCTGGGCAGGCGCGCTTCTGATCACCGCCACCATCCTGGTGCTGTCGATCATTGCCCGCCTTGTGATCAAGCCGCAGACCTCGCGCTGAGACCCTTCGAGGACACGACGATGAACGCCGCCTCCGCGATCCCCACGGTCGAGCTGAACCGCAACCGCGCCGACGAGGGCGGTCCCGTGCGGATCGCCGTGAAGCGCCTGAACTTCTACTACGGCAGCTTCCACGGGTTGAAGGACGTCAACCTCAACTTCCACGACCGGCAGGTCACGGCGCTGATCGGGCCCTCGGGCTGCGGCAAGTCCACCCTGCTGCGCTGCTTCAACCGGATCTACAGCCTCTATCCGGAGCAGCGGGCCGAGGGCGAGATCCTCCTGGACGGCGAGAACATCCTCAGCCCCTCCATCGACCTGAACGAGCTGCGCTCGCGCATCGGCATGGTGTTCCAGAAGCCGACGCCGTTCCCGATGTCGATCTATGACAACGTCGCCTTCGGCCTGCGCCTCTACGAGAAGCTGCCGAAATCCGAACTCGACGGCCGGATCGAGGCCTCCCTGCGCAAGGCCGCCCTCTGGGACGAGGTGAAGGACAAGCTCAAGCAGCAGGGCACGGGCCTGTCGGGCGGCCAGCAGCAGCGCCTGTGCATCGCCCGCACGGTGGCGCAGCGCCCGGAGGTGATCCTGTTCGACGAGCCGACCTCGGCCCTCGACCCGATCTCCACCGGCCGCATCGAGGAGCTGATCGAGCAGTTGCGCGACGAGTTCACCATCGTGATCGTCACCCACAACATGCAGCAGGCGGCGCGCATCTCGCAGTTCACCGCCTTCATGTATCTGGGCCAGCTGATCGAGTTCGGTCCGACCAACCGGATGTTCATGAACCCGACGGAACGCCGCACCCAGGACTACATCACCGGCCGGTTCGGCTAGTCTGCCTGGACGCTCCGGTCTCGGGGAAGGCCGTCCGGTCGCCGCATCCGCGGAGGGCCGGCGGGTCCCCGAGGGCCTCCCCGGAGCGCCGCCCCCGGGACCCATCGAAGGATTCGCCATGCCCGGCCATA
Source organism: Methylobacterium sp. 092160098-2 (assembly GCF_028920805.1). Classification (NCBI taxonomy): domain Bacteria; kingdom Pseudomonadati; phylum Pseudomonadota; class Alphaproteobacteria; order Hyphomicrobiales; family Methylobacteriaceae; genus Methylobacterium; species Methylobacterium sp. 092160098-2. The sequence continues at coordinate 4,208,448 of NZ_JAQPZJ010000001.1, forward strand.
TCGTCACCTCCTACGACACCGACCTGGAGAACCTGCGTCGCTCGATCTCGGAGATGGGCGGCGTGGCCGAGAAGATGACCGCGGAGGCGACGGACGCCCTCGTGCGCCGGGACGACACGCTCGCCCAGGCGGTGATCGTCGCCGACAAGCGCCTCGACGCCCTGCAGCGGGACATCGAGGAGCGCGCCGTGCTGTTGATCGCCCGGCGTCAGCCCCTGGCGATCGATCTGCGTGAGACGATCTCGGCGATCCGCGTCTCCGGCGACCTCGAGCGGATCGGCGACCTCGCCAAGAACGTCGCCAAGCGGGTGGTGGCGATCTCCGATCAGGCGCCGGCCCAGAAGATCGTTCTCGGCGTGCGCCACATGAGCGACCTCGCGGAGGGCCAGCTCAAGGACGTTCTCGACGCCTATGCGAGCCGCGACGTCCAGGCAGCCCACGATGTCTGGGAGCGGGACGGCGAGATCGACGCCCTGTACAATTCGCTGTTCCGCGAGCTCCTGACCTACATGATGGAGGATCCGCGCAACATCTCGTTCTGCACGCATCTTCTGTTCTGCGCCAAGAACGTCGAGCGGATCGGCGACCACACCACCAACATCGCCGAGACGATCCATTATCTCGCCACGGGCGAGGCCCTGGCGGGCGACCGGCCGAAGAACGATGCGTCGAACTATGCGACCGTGGACGGGGTGCCGGCTCCGTAAGCGGGCCGCCCCCGGTCCAGGCGTCGGCCTGCGCGCGCTCCTGTGGGGCGCCGCCGGAGAATCGGAGCGTGCGGGTTGAGGCTGAGCGGCGCCTCCTGCACCCTCTGCCTGCCCGCCAACTCCAAGGAGAGTCGGCGCGCCTGCAGGCCGTATGGCGCCGCTTCGTGAACGGATCTTCGAACGTGAGCATGCAAGTCCTGATCGTCGAGGACGAGGAGGCGCTGACCACGCTGCTGCGCTACAATCTGGAAGCCGAGGGCTTTCTGGTGGATTCCGCGGCTCGGGGCGACGACGCGGAGCTGCTCCTGGCGGAGCGGATCCCCGATCTCGTCCTGCTCGACTGGATGCTGCCCGGCCTGTCGGGCATCGAGCTGTGCCGGCGGATCCGGGCGCGCCGGGAGACCGAGCGGCTGCCCGTGATCATGCTCACTGCCCGGGGCGAGGAGGGCGACCGGATCCGCGGTCTCGGGACGGGCGCCGACGACTACATCGTCAAGCCGTTCTCCGTCCCGGAACTGCTTGCCCGGATCCGCGCGCTGCTCCGCCGGGCCAAGCCCGCCCATGTCTCGGACCGGCTGGCGGCGGGCGACCTCGAACTCGACCGCACCGGCCATCGCGTCCGCCGCGGCGGCGAGGAGCTGCATCTCGGCCCCACAGAGTTCCGTCTGCTGGAATTCCTGATGCTGGCGCCGGGCCGTGTCTTCTCCCGCGAGCAGCTCCTCGACGGGGTCTGGGGACACGACGTCTACATCGACGAGCGCACGGTCGACGTCCATGTCGGGCGGCTGCGCAAGGCACTGAACGGCCCGCGCCAAGCCGACCCGATCCGTACGGTCCGCGGCTCGGGCTACGCCTTCGACGAGACGTTCTCGCTCGACGCTTGAGAGGGGCGCGAAGCGTTCCGGGACAAAGGGTTCCGGGCCGGAGGCCGGTCGGCCGCGCCGCCCGCCCGCTTGCAGCGAAGGGAGCCAGGGACGTTCGAGGCCGGCGGATGCTGCGAGGCCCGGCGGCCCCCCGGGCCTCGCGCAGATTCAGCGGGTCAGCGCCGCGCTCCGGCCGGACGCGACCGGCACGGCGTCGAGCGCCGCCAGAACCGTCCCCTCGGTGAGGATCTGCGGAAGCACCTGAGGCGCTCCGGTTCCGGTATAGAGGAGGTAGAGCGGCACGCCGCTGCGCCCGTGCTTCTCCAGCAGACGGGTGATCTCGGGATTCTGGTTGGTCCAGTCGCCCTTCATGTAGGTCACGCCGCGCTCGGCCATCGCGGCCCGCACGGCCTTGGTGTTGAGCGAGGTCGCCTCGTTCACCGCGCAGGTGATGCACCACGCGGCGGTCATGTCCACGAAGACGGGGCGGTGCGCGTCCACCAGGGCGTCGAGACGCGCTTGAGTGAAGGGCTCGACCCCGTCGGCGGCGGCCTGCGCCGACGGCGCGGCGCGGTCCCGCGGAAGGGTCACGGCGAGGGCCGACACGGCGATTAGCGCGAGGGCCGCAGCGACCCGCGCGACCCGGCCCGCCCCGGGCGCGGCGGCGCGGCCGTGTTCCCAGGCCCAGGCGGCGAAGCCCACCAGGACGAGGCCGATCAGCGCCGCCAGCAGCCCACGCGGATCGACCTGCTGCGCCAGAACCCAGATCAGCCAGGCCACGGTGGCGTAGACCGGGAAGGCCAGGACCTGTTTGAGGGTCTCCATCCAGGCGCCCGGCCGCGGCAGCGCCCGCAGGGCCGGCGGCCAGAGGGTCAGCACCAGGAAGGGCAGGGCGAGGCCGAGGCCGAGGCTCGCGAAGACGGCGAGCGCGACACCGGCACTCTGCGTCAGCGCGAAGCCCACCGCCGAGCCCATGAACGGCGCCGTGCAGGGGGTCGCCACCAGGGTCGCCAGCACACCCGTGAAGAACGAGCCGCTCAGGCCGGCACGCCGGGTCAGGCCGTCTCCGAGGCCGGCGAGCCGGCCGCCGACATGGACCACTCCGGACAGGCTCAGGCCCATAGCGAACAGCAGATAGGCGAGGGCTGCGACCATGGCGGGCGATTGCAGCTGGAAGCCCCAGCCGATCGCGGCCCCACCGCCCTTCAGGGCGATCAGCAGGGATGCGAGGCCGAGGAAGCTCGCCAGCACGCCGGCCGTGTAGGCGAGGCCGTGCAGCCGCAGCCGCGCCGGGCCCTCGCCGGCATGCCGCACGAGGCTCAGCACCTTGATGGACAGCACCGGGAAGACGCAGGGCATCAGGTTGAGGATCAGGCCGCCCAAAAAGGCGAAGGCCGCGGCGGTCGCGAGGGTCAGCGCGTCGAACTCGGCGGCGGCCGGCGGGGCTCCGGCCGGATTCGGCGCGCTCGACGCGGCCGCGACGGCAGGAAGCACCGGCTCGTCACCATACGCGAAGGCGAGGCGGCGGGTGCCGTCCGTACCGACCTCGTCGATCGTCAGGACGCCGGGCAGGGCGGCGGGCAAAGGATCGGTCGGGCTGCTGCGCGCGATGGTCAGATGCAGACCGGTCTCGTCGACGGTCATCACCTGCGCGGCGGCGTTGTCGATCGCCGTCTCGGCATAGGGGAAATAGGCGGCGTTCCGGATGGATTCGGGTTTCAGGCCGGTCGCGGCGAAATCGAGCTGCAGCGTGTCGCCCTGGCTCGACAGGCGCAGGGGCCAGAGCGCCGGCGCGGGCAGGGCAGCCCGGGCGCGCGCGAACAGCGCGGCGTTGGCCGGGTCCGGCTCGGCCTTGCCCACCGGCAGGGTGAGGGCGAGATCGGCCGAACCGGGGACGCACTCGGTCTCGCAGACGAGATAGGTCAGCTTCGCCTGAATCTGAACGGGATTGGCCGGGTCGAGGCTCGGCGGCGGCGTCACGGGCACGAGGAGCGTGACTTCACCCTCGTAGCCGTAATTCATGAGGGTCGCGATCGGGATGCGCTCCGGCGCCGGCCACCGGATCGCGCTGGCGTTGAAGCCGGCCGGCAGGGTCCAGGTCACCTCCGGAGGCAGTCCGGAATCGCCCGGGTTGCGCCAGTAGACGTGCCAGCCGGGCTTGATCTGCATCCGCACCGCCAGCGTGAACGGCTGTGCGCCGGCGACCGCGGCGGGCTCGGCCACGAGGCTCGCCCGCACGAGGTCGGCCGGCGTGCGGAAGCCCTGCGGGACCCCTTGGGCTGCGGCGGCCGAGAGGCTCGCGGCGAAGGCCAGGATCAGAATGGCGAGGCGGCGGATCATGCTGTCCCTTCGCGCGCAGGGCCGGCGCGGTTTCACGCACGGTATATCCGGGCCAGCGCGGTCGTTTCGATGGCGGTGGGTCTTACCACGGGCCGTGCCCGGGATCCCACGCCGATCGCTCAGTCCGCGAGCGGCACGGTCGCACGCTCCAGCCAGTCGCGCGTCCCGGCATCGACCCGGGGCGCCAGGGTCTCGCGCACCCGGGCGTGATAGGCATCGATCCAGGCGCGCTCTTCCGGTTCGAGCAGGTCCGGCTGGATCAGCCGCCGATCATAGGGGGCGAGCGTCAGGGTCTCGAAGCCCAACATCGGGCGCTCGCCGCCCGCGATCGTGCGGGGCTCGACCAGCACGAGGTTCTCGATCCGGATGCCGTAGGCGCCGCGGGCGTAATAGCCCGGCTCGTTCGACAGGATCATGCCGGGCTCCAGCGCCACCGTGCCGGTCTTGGCGATCCGCTGCGGTCCCTCGTGCACCGACAGGAAGGCGCCAACGCCGTGGCCGGTGCCGTGATCGAAGTCGAGCCCCGCCTGCCAGAGCGGCGCCCGGGCGAAGGCGTCGATCTGGGCGCCGGTCGTACCGACAGGAAACACCGCCCGGGCAATCGCGACATGGCCCTTCAGCACCCGGGTGTAACGGTCGCGCATCTCGGCGCTCGGCGTGCCCACCGCGACCGTGCGGGTGATGTCGGTGGTGCCGTCCGGATACTGCGCACCGGAATCGATCAGGAACAACTCGCCGGTCCGGACCGTCCGGTCGGTGGCGCGGCTCACCCGGTAATGGACGATCGCGCCGTTCGGCCCGGATCCCGAGATCGTCGGGAACGAGACCTCGCGCAGATCGCCGCCCGCCGCGCGGAAATCCTCAAGGGCCTCGACGGCGGCGATCTCGGTGAGGCCCCCGGCCGCGGCCGCACCGTCGAGCCAGGCAAGAAACCGCACGACACTCGCCCCGTCGCGGACATGGGCGGCACGCGCACCGGCAATCTCGGCGGCGTTCTTGACCGCCTTCATGCCGGTGATCGGATCCTTGCCGACATCGGCAGTGCCGCCGGCAGCCTCGATCTTTTCCTTCAGGGCGACGGCGCCGGTCGCCGCGTCGAGGCGGACACGCACGCCGGCGAGGGATCCCAGCCCGTCGTCCAGTTCCGCCCGGGGCAGGATCTCGGCGATCGGGGCCAGCACCGCGCGCAGCGCCGGATCGACCTCGGGCGAGACCAGGAACAGCCGCGCCAACCCCTCGCGCGGCAGGATGGCATAGCCGAGGGCCAGGGGCGTGTGACCGACATCGGAGCCACGCAGGTTGAAGGCCCAGGCGAGATTGTGCGGATCCGAGATGACCAGGGCATCGCAGCCGCCCTCGGCGAGGGCCGCCCGGATCCGGGCGATTTTGTCGGTGCAGGCCTCGCCGCACAGGGCATCCGGATGGAGCACCACCGGTCCGGCGGGGGCCCTCGGGCGGCCCGCCCAGACGGCGTCGACGAGGTTCGGCACGGCCCGCACGGTGCCGCCGGCCCGGGTGGCGGCCCGCTCCAGGCGTGCGAGACCGTCGGGTGTATGCAGCCAGGGATCGTAGCCCAGAACCTGATCCCTCTTGAGGTGGACGCCGATCCAGGCTTCCGGCGTCGACTCGGCCAGCGGCACCACAGTGAGGATGCCGGTATCGACCTGTTCGGGCGCCTGCAGGGTGTAGCGGCCGTCGACGACCAGCGCGGCGGATTCCATCAGGATCACGGCCGTCCCTGCAGAGCCGGTGAAGCCGGTGAGCCAAGCCAAGCGTTCGGCGTCGGCCGGAACGTATTCGGACTGGTGCTCGTCCGCCCGGGGCACGACGAAACCGTCGATCCCGTTCTCACGGAGAGCGGCCCGCAAGGCCTCGATCCGCTCGGCGCCCTTCCGGTGGCTCGGGTCGTCGAAGCTCTGGAAGCGCTGACGCGGCTGGGGCGGACGGGGCTCAGTCATGAGGCGAGCCTAGCGCCCGCCGCTCCCACGCCGCAACACCCCGTCCTCAGAGGAGGCGCCCGGGTGCGGTGCCTAAAAGATCGCTAACAATCTTATCACGCCGCCGGATTTGGCCTATTCCTCAGACATGCCACGCCGCGTCTACTACCGGATCAGCGACAGACCCGATGGCCGCTTCGACGCCATCGTGACGATCGAACCCGACACGGTGGTTCGCCGGGACGGATTCGATTCGCTCGCCGAACTCGAGGAATGGGTGGACGGTCTGCGCGTGCTGATGGCGGCGCTCGGCGCTCCCGTGTCGCGGGCAGACGGGGCGGAAACAGCAGCCGAAACCGCCCCCACGTCGGATCGTTCGACGCCGTCGGGCCGGCTCCGCACCGCGCGCTGATCAGCGCTTCGTGACCGGCAGGTCCGGCATGCGCTCGATGGGCGCGCCGTCATAACCTTCGAACCACGCAAGGCGTGCGGGCGAATTCGCCGGATAGGGGCAGGCGTCCTTGGGACGGCCCTGGGCCCGGGCGCGGGCGCCCTCGGCGATGGGGTCCGCGGGCGGATCATGGAGCGACGTCTGGCTCATGGCCAATCAACGCGCCGGCGCGCCGCCGGTTCGGGGCGCCTCAGGGCCGTGGGCGGCGGGCGGCGCCGCCGCGCATCAGGACCAGGGCGACCCATCCCTCGATCATGCCGCGGCGGACGAGGGAGAAGCCCTGGAGGCGGTAGGCCGAGAGGACGCCGGGCACGTCGCGCGCGATCAGGCCGGACAGGACCAGAACGCCCTCGGAGGCGACCACGCGCGTCAGCGTCGGCGCGAGGAGCCGCAGGGGCCGGGCCAGAATGTTGGCGAAGACGAGATCGAAATGGCGCGGCCGGTCGGCGAGGCGGTGGCGCACCCCCGGCCCCTCGTAGAGCTTGAGATAGGGCCCGAGCCCGTTGGCCCGGGCGTTCTCGCGGGCCGTGCGCACGGCCTCCGCGTCGAGGTCGCCGGCCACGACGGGTTGCCGCAGGGCCTTGGCGGCCGCGAAGGCGAGGATCCCGGTTCCCGTACCGACATCGAGGACATGGGCCGGGCGCCGGCGCTTCAGCTCCGAGACCAGCGCGCGCAGACAGCCCAGGGTGGTCCCATGGTGGCCGGTACCGAAGGCGAGGGCCGCCTCGATCTCGATGGGCAGATCGTTGCCCCGCACGGCGTCGCGGTCATGCGAGCCGTGGACGAGGAAGCGTCCCGCCCGGACCGGCTTCAGCCCCTCGAGCGACGCGCGAACCCAATCCTGCTGCTCGATGGTGCGAAACTCGGCCGCATCCGCCGCATCGCCGATGACGGGCCGGATCAGGTCCCGGACGTAATCCTCGTCGGGCGCGTCGGCGAAATAGGCTTCGAGGCGCCACGTGCGGCCGTCCTCGTCCTCGAAGGCGGCGACGGCCGTGTCCATGGGATCGAACATCTCACCCAGGAGGTCGGTCATCGCCCGGGCCGACCGTTCATCGGTCAGCAGGCGCAGGACGTGAGACGGGCGGTGGGGCGGCAGGCCTTCGAGCATGATGCCGGGCTGTAACGCCGGGGCGCGCCGCAGCCCAGGGGCTGGCGCGAAAAAATACGGTCCCCGCCGGCGCAGGGAGGCCCGGGAGACGCGGCCGACGCGCGGCCGACGCGCGGTCCCGCCCTTTGTTGCCGGACAGACACAAGGGTCAATACTTGTGATCTCAGCGATCTAAATCAGTGTCCAGGGGCATCGCGCGTGCTTAAACAATCTCGGCTTCCCCAAGGCCAGACCCTCGACTCAGGCGCGCCGCACTTCGTGGAGCGGCGCGCCGGTTTTGACAGACGATCGTGCTGCCATGACATCGCCTCTCCTTATCAGCGTCGCCTTCGCGGTTGTGACCACGGCCGCGGCCACGCTGTGGGCGCTGCTGGTTGCGGACGGCATGAGCGGCGCGCCGGAGAGTCAGCCGGTGGAAGGCCGCGACATCCGGACCTGGTGAGCCCCGCCTTTCGATTCGTGCGCGCGACTGCCCAGGGATGCGGCACGATGGTCGCGCGTTAATCACATGATCCACCGGGGCCGTGGAACCAGCCGCTTCGGGCGGCGTTTTTGCCGGCTTTTTACGTGAATCACGATTGAGCAGGGTGCGTACAGCGTGACCAAGTCCCGGCGTTCCGGCCCGCGTGGGCCCGTGGTCGTCACCGGCACGGCCGTGCAGTCCCGACCGCGTGAGCGGATCTTCGGGGGCCCCGCACCGGACGGGCCCCTCCCGGGCCACCTCCTGGTTCTGCTGAGCCGCCTGCACCGCGCCGAGGCCGAGCCCAAGGACCGCCGCGACGCCAATCTGGGGTGATCCGAGGAGGGCGTCCTTCCCGGCGTGACCGCCGGCCTTGGCCGGCGGCCGCCACGTCCCTATGATCCTCGTCGTTCCCCGCCGGATATAGCGGGTCGCGACCGGGGAGACCCCATCCATGCGCCTGACCCGACGGATCTTGGCCACGCTGGCCCTCGCAACGCTGGCGCTCGCCCCCGCGGATCGGGCGGCGCGGGCGGAGGAGCCCGTCGTGGTGTTCGCGGCCGCCAGCCTCAAGAACGCCCTCGACGACGCTTCGGCCGCCTGGACCAGGGCGACGGGCAAGACCGCGCGGGTCTCCTATGCGGGCTCGAACGCCCTCGCCAAGCAGATCGAGGCGGGGGCGCCGGCGGACCTGTTCATCTCGGCCGACCTCGCCTGGATGGACTACGTGGACCGGGCCGGGCTCCTGAAGACCGGATCGCGGATCGATTTCCTGCGCAATGCCCTGGTGCTGATCGCGCCGGGTCCGAAGAACGGCGCCGCGGCCCCGCAGATCGCCCTGGCGCCGGACCTCGGCACCACGCTGACGCGGATTCTCGGCGGCGGCCGGCTGGCCATGGCGACGATCGACGCCGTCCCGGCCGGCAAGTACGGCAAGGCGGCCCTGGAGAAGCTCGGCGCCTGGGACGCCGTGAAGGGGCAGGTGGCGCAGGCGGAGAACGTGCGCGCCGCCCTGCTGCTCGTCGCGCGGGGCGAGGCGCCCCTCGGCATCGTCTATGCCACCGACGCCGCCGCGGACCCGAGCGTCCACGTGCTGGCGACCTTCCCGGCCGACAGCCACCCGCCGATCATCTATCCGGCGGCCGTGACCAAGGTTTCGCGCAACCCGGATGCCGGAGCCCTGCTCGGCTACCTGCGCGGCCCGGAGGCCCGGGGCTTCTTCGAGCGCCAGGGCTTCACGGTGGTTGCGCAGCCCGGCGCCAGCCAGTAGCGGCGCGCCGGCCCCGTGTTCGGTCTGACCCCGGAGGAGTGGACCGCCGTCGGCCTGAGCCTTCGGGTGGCGACGGTGGCGACGCTTGCGAGCCTCGTGCCCGGCCTCGCCGTGGCGTGGCTGCTGGCGCGGCGCCGCTTTCCCGGCCGCGCCCTGCTCGACGGGCTGGTCCACCTGCCGCTGATCCTCCCCCCGGTGGTCACCGGCTACCTGCTGCTGCTGGCCTTCGGCCGGCGCGGTCTGCTCGGCGCCCCCCTCGCCGAGATCGGCGTGGTGCTGTCCTTCCGCTGGACCGGAGCGGCGCTCGCCTGCGCGGTGATGGGGTTCCCGCTCATGGTGCGGGCGATGCGGCTGTCGATCGAGGCGGTCGACCGGCGGCTGGAGCAGGCGGCCGGGACGCTGGGGGCGAATCCCTTCGCGGTGTTCCTGACCATCACGCTGCCGCTCAGCCTGCCCGGCTGCCTCGCGGGGGCCGTGCTGGCCTTCGCCAAGGCGATGGGCGAGTTCGGCGCGACCATCACGTTCGTGTCGAACATCCCCGGCGAGACCCAGACGCTGCCGTCGGCGATCTACACGCTGACGCAGGTGCCCGGCGGGGAGGGGCCTGCCCTGCGCCTCACCCTGATCTCGATCGCGCTGTCGGTCTCGGCCCTTCTGATCTCGGAAGTCCTCGCCACGCGGGCCGGTCGACGGCTGGGGGCGGGCTGAATGGCCGCCGCCGCCAAGGGGGAGACCCGCTCAGGCATAGGCGTAGGGGCCGCCCTGCTGCAGCGCCCTCTGATAGGCCGGGCGGGTATGGATGCGTGCGAGCCAATCCGTGACCTGCGGGCCCGTTCCCGTGCCGCGCGCCGCGAAAGCCTCCAGCGGGAAGCTCATCAGGATGTCGGCCGCGGAGAAATCGGTGCCGCAGAAATACGGCCGGTCCGCGAGCTCCGCCTCCCAGAAGGCTGCATGCCGGCGCAGATCCGGATCGACGAAGCCCCGCAGCACCGTGTCGGCGATCCGGCGCACGAGGGGCCGCAGCAGCCAAGGGCTGCTCGGCGCCAGCCGACCGAAGACCAGCTTCAGCAGCAGCGGCGGCATCGCCGACCCTTCGGCGTAATGCGACCAGTAGACGTAGCGCCGCCGCGCCTCCGTCCCCGGTTCGGGCACGAGCCTCGCGCCGGCCAGCTCCGTGAGATAAGCGACGATGGCGCCGGTCTCGGCGACCACCGTCTCGCCGTCGGTGATCACCGGCGCCTTGCCGAGCGGGTGCACGGCCACGAGCTCGGGGGGCGCGCGCAGGGTCCGGGGATCGCGGGCATAGCGCGTCACGCGATAGGGCAGGCCGAGTTCCTCCAGCAGCCAGAGCACGCGCTGCGACCGGCTGTTCTCGAGGTGATGGACCGTAATCATCGCGGGCGAGTCCGGGCCGGCGCCGGAACGCGCCGCGGCCCCTGTTACCCGAGTCCCGCCGCGTGAGCATCCAGGTCGACGTCCAGATCCGGCTCGGCGCCTTCGCGCTCGAGGCCGCCTTCGAGGCCGGGCCGGGGCTCACCGCCCTGTTCGGGCGCTCGGGCTCGGGGAAGACCACGTTGATCGACCTGATCGCCGGCCTCGCCCGCCCGGATCGGGGCCGGATCACGGTCGGGGGGGCCCCATGGGTCGATACCGCGGCGGGACTGATCCTGCCGCCGCATCGGCGACAGGTCGGCGTGGTGTTCCAGGATGCGCGGCTGTTCCCGCATCTCAGCGTCCGGACCAACCTCGGCTACGGCCGCATCTTCGCCCGGCACCGTGCCGACCCGGTGGCCTTCGCGGCGGTGACGGGCATGCTCGGGATCGACCATCTCCTCGACCGGCGGCCTGCCGGGCTCTCGGGGGGTGAGCGCCAGCGGGTGGCGATCGGCCGGGCCCTCCTGGCCAGACCGCGCCTCCTGCTGATGGACGAGCCCCTCGCGGCCCTGGACGAGGCCCGCAAGGCCGAGATCCTCCCCTATATCGAGCGCCTGCGCGACGAGGCCGGCATCCCGATCTTCTACGTCAGCCACGCAGTGTCCGAGGTGGCACGGCTCGCCACCACGGTGATCGTGCTGGAATCCGGGCGCGTGGCCGCCGCCGGCCCCGCGGAAACGATCCTGCGCCGGGCCGATCTCGTCCCGATCCACGAGTCCGAAGCCGGCGCGCTGCTCGACATGGTCGTCGAGGCCATCGATGACGCCACCGGGCTCACGCGTCTGACGGGCGCCGCCGGGCGCCTGCTGGTGCCGGGGCTGTCGCGCCCGCCCGGAACGCGGCTGCGCGTCCGGATTCCCGCCCGCGACGTGCTCGTCGCCACAGAGCGCCCTCGCGGGCTCAGCGCCCGCAACGTGCTGGCGGGCCGGATCTGCGGGCTCGCCCCGGCGGGAGCCGAGACGGCGGTGGAGATCGATTGCAACGGCGCGCGCCTCGTGGCGCGCGTCACCGCCGCTGCCGTCCGCGAACTCGGGCTGGTGCCGGGGCGCGACGTTCATGCCATTATCAAGAGCGCGGCCTTCGATCCCGCCGGCATCGGTCTGCTGCGGCCGCCGACGGCCATCTGAGGCCGCCCCGGCGCGACGGCGTCGGCGCCGCACGCGGTGGCGCAGCGCGGTCCCCCCTGCCGGCGCCGCACCGGAGCGGCTGTTTTCGCCCAAAGGTTGTATAATCGACGATTAAAACAACCATTGGTTAGAAGATCGGCGCCACCATAGGTCGTGCAGTCATCGGGCTGCGCGACCCGTGGAGGGCGATGCGATGGACTTGCGGCGCTTGCGCCGGCGTGGCGCGCCGAAGGGGTGGACCTGCCGGCGGGGCAGCTCCGCGGTGGAGTTCGCCCTCGTGGCGCCCATGCTGCTCCTGCTGTTCGCCGGGATCGCGGTGTTCGGGATCTGTCTCGGCGCGGCCCACAACCTCCGCCAGATCGCCGCGGAGGCGGCACGCGCCTCCGTGGCGGGCGTCACCGATTCCGAGCGCGCCAGCCTCGCCCAGAAAATGGTGAACCAGAGCCTGAACGCCGGCGCGATGTTCCGGCCGGGCAGCATCGTCGTGCAGGTCGGGCCGGATCCCAGCGACGCCACGGTGTACACGGTCACCGTCACCCTCGACGCCACGACGCTGGGCATCAACGTCTTTTCCCGCCTGCTGCCGATGCTGCCGAGCGTGCTGCGCAGCACCGTCAGCGTTCGAAAGGGCGGCCTGTGACCGGGCCGCGCGCAGGCCGGGCACGGCGCTTCCGGGCGGCCCGGGGCGGCAACGTCGCGATCCTGGTCGCCCTCGGCAGCGCGATGCTGATGGGAGCGGGCGCGGTCGGGATCGACCTCGGCATGGTCTTCCAGGCGCGGCGCAAGGCACAGGGGGCGGTGGACATCGCCGCCATGCTGGCGGCCGTCGATCCGGCCCAGGCGGACACGGCGGCGCGGCGCTCCCTCGGCGACAACGGCTACGCCACGGCGACCGCCACGGTCAGCCCGGGCAGCTACGACGCCAGCGCGCCGGGAACCGCGCCCGGCAGCCGGTTCAAGGCCGGCGGCAGCCCGGCCAACGCCGTGCGGGTCGGTCTCTCGACTTCGGTCCCTGTGACCTTCGGCCGGGCGATCGGCCTTCCGGCCGCGGTGCCGCTGCGGGTCACGGGCACCGCGGCGAGCGCGCAGTTCGCCGCCTTCACGATCGGTTCCGGCACCCTGCAACTCCAGGGCGGCATCGCCAACGCCCTGCTCGGCGCGCTTCTGGGCGCCAAGCTGTCGCTCAGCGTCAGCGACTACGACGCCCTGGCGAGCGCCCGCGTGGACGGCCTGCGGGTGCTCGACGCGCTCGGGGCGAGCCTCAACATGCAGGCGGCGAACTACACCGACATCGTCCAGGCGCAGGCCAGCGTCGGGCAGATGTTGATGGCGCTCCGGGTCGCCGCGCAGGACAATGGCAGCGTCGTCTCGGCCCTCTCGGGAATCCTCAACGCCCTGCCGAATGCCGGCAACCTCATCGCGATCGGCCAGGTGGACGGGCTGGGCGATGCCGCGGCGCTGGCGCCGCCCCGGGGCTTCGCCGGCCCCTCCCTCAACGTGCTGAACCTTCTGGGTGCCGCGGCCGCGCTGGCGAACGGCCAGAACCAGGTGGCGGTCGATCTCGGGGCGACCATTCCGGGCCTGCTCGCGACTCGCTTGACCCTGGCGATCGGCGAGCGCAAGCGCAGCTCGGGCTGGGTCCGCCCGGGCAGCCCGAACGCCACCGTGCAGACCGCGCAGACCCGGCTGCTGATCGAGGCCACGGTCACGGCGCCCCTCGGACTCGGGAGCCTCACCCTGCCGGTCTACGCCGAGGTGGCGCCCGCCCAGGCGACCCTGCGGTCGCTCACCTGCGCGGGGCCCAGCGGACGTCAGGTCACCCTCGACGCGCAGACCGGGCTGGCGACCCTCGCGATCGCCGGCGTGCCGCGCACGGCGATCAACGGCGGCAGCACAGGTCCGGACCTCTCGCAACCGGCCCCCCTGATCGCCCTGCCGCTGATCACCGTCTCCGGCCGCGCGCTGGTGACACTGGGTACGGGCGCGCAGACCCTGACCTTCTCGGAGGCGGACATCGCCAACCACACCGTGCGCTCGGTCGCGTCGGGCAACCTGACCCAGTCGCTGACTGGCAGCCTGCTGCGCAACCTCACGCTGAACATCAACGGGATCGGCGTGGCTCCGCTGCTCCAGTCGGCCCTGACGACGACCCTGGGCGCCGTGGCGCCCGCGATCGACCTCGTGCTCGACAACGTGCTGCGCAGCCTCGGCCTGCGCCTCGGCTACGCCGATCTCGATGTCGACGGCACCCTCTGCAGCCAGGCCGTTCTGGTGCAGTGAGCCGGGCCGGCCCGGCTCAGTGGCCGCGACCGCGCGCACCGGTCGTGGAAGCCTTGGCGATGTGCCGGCCCAGGTGCAGCAGCAGCATGTCGACGAGGAGCTGAAGCTCGGTATCCGCCACCCCTTCCAGGGCGTCGCGGCATTCGAGGGCCCGATCCACCGCCTGCGTGAGCGCGTCCGCGGGCTCCGCCGCCGCAGCCGCGGGCGGCGACGCATCGGTCACGTCGATGATGATACCGTGTCCGAGGCGCCGGCTCGACGCGCCCGCCGGAATGCGACCGCGATCGAGGATCCGGCGGACCTGGCCGGAGGGCGACAGCGTCCGGTACTCGGCCACGAACAGGCCGCCGCGCGCGCGCACCGCCTTGAACTGCCGCACCACGGCCGGCCGGTCCTCGGGATGAACGCAGGCCTTGGCGACCGAGAGCGGGAGCGGACGCCCGGCGAGCCCGGAATCCCCGGCCAGAACGTCGGCGGCGCCGGCATCGAGGATGCACCGCTCGTCCCGCGGCGACCAGGACCACGCACCGATGATCCCGGACGCGTTCAGCGCGGCCGCGAGATCGACGGGCCGAGGACGGGGATCTTGGATCGCGTCGGCAATCATGGGCGATCTCCGATTCCGGCGTGCCGCATGCACGCATTCGCCGGAGACATACAACCTTTGATAGAATTAATGAGCAGTTAACTCAACCCATAGCGAGGCATCTATCCCGGTACGCGACTGAGCCTCCATCACGATTCTCTTTTTCCGGCAGCGGGTCCACTTCGTTGCGCTCGCCTAACGACCCGCCCAAGTTGCAATCCCGGCAGCACGTCACCCGAGTTGCGTGAGCAGCGTGAACGCGCCGAAAATCAGAACCGCTCCCACCGAGGCGGCGAGCAGGATCAGCGCCGCGCGGGATTCCCGTATCTCCGGTGACATGGCGCCCTCCCATCACGGCCCGTGTTGGTTCGCGGGCTGGTTGCGTCAAGAATCGCACCGATCGGTCGGTCTGTCGACGGTCGCCTGCGCCCAGACCCATCATCGCCCGCCATCCGGACAGCTCCGGACGGCGGGGGCCGCCGGGCGTCAGGCGGCGGTGCGCCGCTCCACCATCCGGGCGAGGAAGGCGCTGCCGATCGGGATGATCGAGTCGTCGAAGTTGTAGCCGGCATTGTGCAGGCCGGGACCCGGATTGGCGCCGAGCCAGACATAGGCGCCGGGCACCGCCATGGTCATGTCGGCGAAGTCCTCGCTGCCCATCTTCGGCACGACATTCGCCTCGACCATGTCGGCGCCCAGCAGCTCGGTGGCGACCTCCGTGGCGGCGGCCGCCTGCTCGGGGGCGTTCTCCAACACGGAGAACACGTCCTGCAGGTCGACCGTGACCTCGGCGCCGTAGGCCGCGCCGAAGCCCGCCGCCAGCTCGCGCATGCGGGCGCCGGCGAGGGCCCGGATCTCCTTGTCGAAGGTGCGGATCGTGCCGGCGAGATGGGCCGTCTCCGGGATGACGTTGTAGGCGGAGCCCGCCTCGATCCGGGTGATCGACAGCACGATGGATTTCAGCGGATCGGCGTTGCGCGACACGATCGACTGCAAGGCCTGGGCGAGGCCGGTGGCGATGATGATCGGATCGACGCCCCGGTGCGGCTGGGCCGCGTGGATGCCCTTGCCGCGGATGTGGATGTCGAAGAAGTCCGCCGCCGCCATGATCGGCCCCGGCCGCAGCTTGATCATGCCGTGGCCGCCGCCCGGCTGGTTGTGCAGGCCGTAGATCTCGTCGCAGGGGAAGCGCTCGAACAGCCCGTCCTTCAGCATGGCCCGGGCGCCGCCGCGGCCCTCCTCGGCCGGTTGGAACACGAACACCGCGGTGCCGTCGAAGTCGCGGGTCTCGGCGAGGTAGCGCGCCGCGCCCAGCAGCATCGTGGTGTGGCCGTCATGGCCGCAGGCGTGCATCTTGCCGGCATAGGTCGAGCGATAGGGGAGGTTGGTCTCCTCCTCGATGGGCAGGGCGTCCATGTCGGCGCGCAGGCCGATCCGGCGGCCGTTGTCGGTGCGGCCCTTGAGCAGTCCCACCACGCCGGTGCCGCCAACGCCGCGATGCACCTCGCAGCCGAAGGTCTCGAGGAGGTCGGCGACGATGCCGGCGGTGCGCACCTCCTCGAAGCCGAGCTCCGGATGGGCGTGCAGGTCGCGGCGCAGGGCCGTCAGCTCGTCGGCATAGGTCTGGATGCGGTCGATCGGGCTCATGTCTTACGGACTCTCGGGGGCTGACGTCTTGGAGGGCGAGGTTTCGGAAGGCGCAGCGCCGTCGCAGGCACCGCCCTCGTCCGTGCGCCGGAACGGCGTCAACGTGTCGAGGACGTCCACCGCCTCGGCGACGTGGGCGCGCTCCCGCTGCAAGTAATCGGCCACCGCGCGGCGCAGGGCCGGGTCGGCGATGTCGTGGGCCGAATGCATCAGGACCGGCCGGTAGCCGCGGGCGAGCTTGTGCTCGCCCTGGGCGCCCGCCTCGACCCGCTTCAGGCCTCGGGCAATCGCGAAGTCGATCGCCTGATAGTAGCAGATCTCGAAATGCAGGAAGGGGTGGTCCTCGATGCAGCCCCAGTTGCGCCCGTAGAGCGCCGTGTCGCCGATGAGGTTGATGGCCCCGGCGATGTAGGTGCCCGCGCGCTTGGCCATCACGAGGAGCACCCGGTCGGCCATGCGCTCGGACAGGAGCGAGAAGAAGCGGCGGTTGAGGTAGGGCCGTCCCCATTTCCGGGAGCCCGTGTCCATGTAGAAGGCGTAGAACGCGTCCCAATGGGCCTCGGTGATGTCCGCGCCGGTGAGGTGCTCCACGGTGATCCCGGGCGCGAGGGCGTCGCGGCGCTCCTTGCGGATGGTCTTGCGCTTGCGCGAGGCGAGGGCGGCCAGGAAGTCGTCGAAGGTGGCGTAGCCGTCGTTCTGCCAGTGGAACTGCTGGTCGGTGCGCTGCAGGAAGCCGGCGGCGCCGGCCCGCTCCCACTCGGCCTCGCGCATGAAGGTGACGTGGATCGAGGAGGCCTTGGTCTCGCTCCGCAGCGCCCGCAGGCCCGCGACGAGGCCGGCGGTGGCCTCGTCGGGATCGGCGCCCGGCGCGATCAGGAAGCGGGGGCCGGTCACCGGCGTGAACGGCACGCTGACTTGCAGCTTCGGGTAGTAGGCGCCGCCGGCCCGCTCATAGGCGTCGGCCCAGCCGTGATCGAACACGTACTCGCCCTGGCTGTGGGATTTCAGGTAGCAGGGCGCCACGCCGAGGCGCTCGCCGTCGCGCTCGACCGAGATGTGGAGCGGCAGCCAGCCGGTCCTGCGGGAGACGCAGCCCGAATCCTCCAGCGCCGACAGGAAGGCGTGCGACAGGAAGGGATTGTGGGTCTCGTCGCCCGCCGCCAGCGTCTCGGCCGAGAAGGCGCAGGCATCCCAATCCGCGGCGCCGATCTCCTTCAATCCGGGAAGCGCCCGCACGGTGAGTGCGGCGGTCTCCGGCGTCGGCCCGGGTGCTTGCTTCATGGGCCGGAATCTAGCCTGTGCCCCGCAGGGAGCAAGCGGGCGGATGCGCACGGCAGCCATGGCTGCCTTGTCAGATGGCCGCCGCCGTCACCCGCTGCGCGCGCCGGACCCGCCGTCGCGCGCTTCCTCGACGGCTTGCTCGACGGCGTGCGCGACGGCGCGGAAACGGGCCTGAGACCCGAACGGGACGCCGCCGTCGCGGCCCGCGCTCACTCCCCGAGCCGGCCCACGCAGGACACGTCCTCCGGCTTGCAGTCGAGATATCCCTTCAGGATCTTGGTCCGCGCGTCGGTCAGGCCCTTCAGGCAGCCGTTGTATTCCATCGCGTAGGCCGAGCCCCCGTCGAAACCCATGGTCTCGAGGAAGCAGGTCGCGTCCCGGTACGACAGCCAGGCCTTCTGGGCGCCCCGCAGGGCGTCCTTCGTCTTCGGACCGACCTTCTTCATCAACTGCCCATAGACGGCGTTCAACGCCGTATCGGCGGTCCGGTAATCGGCACCCGCGCAGGCGTTGAGATCCGCCTGGGTCGTGCCCTCGCACGGGTCGGCCGCAGCGGCGGGCACCGGGGAGAGCAGGGTCGCGGCGAGGGCGAGCCCGCCGCAGAGCCGCACGAACCGTGTGCGCGATTCACTCGAAACGGTCATGGCGGTCTTCGTCGTGACGAATCGGACGGGCCTTAGGAAAATTTACGGGACGAATCCCTCGAACACCATCTGGTCCGCGTGTGCGGCGGCCCGGGCGCGCTGCTCCTCGGTCCGGACCGTCCAGGTCATCACCGGGACCCGTCCGAGCAGCCGGCAGAGATAGGTCGGCGCGCAGGGCAGGTCGTCCACCCGCCAGGACAGGAAGTCGGGCCGGGTCTCGGCGAAGTGCAGCAGGTCGGAGAGCGACCGGCGGAGCGAGGGCGTCAGCGCCGCGTAGACGGGATCGTCCTGCGTCGTCTCCGCCACGATGCCCCGCGGGATCGTGGCAGGGCAGAGATCGCGCAGGGCCGCGACCACCTGCGGGTCGAAGGATTTCAGCGCCACCGGCCCGGCATAGGCCGCGGCGACCTCGGCGGTGCGGGTCGCAAGCCGCAGGTCGCCGTCGTAGCGGGACTTCACCTCGATCACCACCGGCACGACCCCGGCCACCGCCGCCAGGAAGGCCGACAGCGTCGGGATCGTCTCCGCGGACCCGGCGACTTTGAGCGTCCCGAGTTCGGCGGCCGACCGTTCGGCCACCGCCTCGCGCGCCGTCGTGAGGCGGCCGAGGGCGGCGTCGTGGAACACCATCGCCTCGCCGTCGGCACTCAACTGGACGTCGCACTCGATGGCGAAGCCGCCCGCGACCGCCGCCCGGGCCGCCGCCAGCGTGTTCTCCGGCCGGCCCGCCGCCCGGTCGTGCAGGCCGCGATGGGCGATCGGCCGCACGGTGAGCCAGTCGGGGGCGCCCACCGTCAGCGGACCTCGAACATCGCCTCGACCTCGACGGCGGCGTCGAGGGGCAGTTCCGCGACGCCGACGGTGGAGCGGGCGTGGCGCCCGCGGTCGCCGAGCAGCTCGACCATCAGGTCGGAGGCGCCGTTCATCACCCCGGCCACCGCCGAGAAGCCCGGCGCCGCGTTGATGAAGCCGCCGAGCCGCACGCATTGCACCACCGCGTGGTCGAGGTCGCCGACCGCGGCCTCGAGCTGGGCGAGGACGTTGAGGGCGCACAGGCGGGCGGCCGCCTTGCCGGCCTCCGCCGAGACCCCGCCGCCGACCTTGCCCTTGTGCTCGGCCGCGATGGCGCCGTCCGCGCCGAAGCAGACCTGGCCGGAGATCACCACGAGGTTGCCGGTGCGCACGAACGGCACGTAGTTGGCGACGGGCGCGGCCGCCTTGGGCAGGGTCAGGCCCAGCGCCTCCAGGCGTTCCTTGATCGAGCTCATCGGGTTCTCCCTGGTTCCTGCGAATCCGCGGGAGCAGGAGCACGGCCGCGCCCCGCGGCGCAAGGGCCGCGCGCCGCGAAGGCTCGGATCGCGGCCTCGATGACCGGCCGCGGCGGCGGCCGTCCAGCCTCCTTTTCGCGGGCTCGCGATTCGCCGACGGCGCACGGCAAAGCCGCGGATTTGTCCCAGAGATCAGCTCTGTCCGTGCTCCGTGCAGGCCTGCCCGGCGGGCCCACCTGACATTGAAACGTTGACAGGAGCCGGCTCTTTCATAGTAATCGCGCGCGTGCCGCCCAGGACTGAGGCGGCACTTTCATTTGGAGCCGGCTCAACGCTGGCTCCCGGATCCTGCATGAAACGGAGATGGGACCCGTGACGTCAGCCCTTCTGCCGACCTACGTCCGCGCGCCGCTCGCCTTCGAGCGCGGCGAGGGCGCCTGGCTCGTGACGGAGGGCGGCGAGCGATACCTCGATTTCGGCGCCGGCATCGCGGTGAACGGCCTCGGCCACGCCCATCCGCACCTCGTCGGCGCGCTCACCGAGCAGGCGGGCAAGATCTGGCACACCTCGAACCTGTTCCAGATCCCCGGCGGCGAACGCCTCGGGCAGCGGCTCGTCGATGCGACCTTCGCGGACGTGGTGTTCTTCTGCAACTCGGGCGCGGAAG
The DNA here is from genome assembly GCF_028920805.1 of Methylobacterium sp. 092160098-2. NCBI lineage: Bacteria > Pseudomonadati > Pseudomonadota > Alphaproteobacteria > Hyphomicrobiales > Methylobacteriaceae > Methylobacterium > Methylobacterium sp. 092160098-2. Next base: position 4,228,521 of record NZ_JAQPZJ010000001.1, read on the forward strand.
CCAACGAGGCGGCGATCAAGATCGCCCGCAAGTACCACGCGGCCGACGGCCATCCGGAGCGGTACCGGATCGTCACCTTCGCGGGCGCCTTCCACGGGCGGACGCTGGCGACCCTCGCGGCCGGCGGACAGCAGAAGTACATTGAGGGGTTCGGGCCGAAGGTCGAGGGGTTCGATCAGGTCCCGGCCGGCGACTGGGCGGCGCTGGAGGCGGTGATCGGGCTGGAGACGGCGGCACTGATGATCGAGCCGATCCAGGGCGAGGGCGGCGTGCGGGTGATTCCCCACGCGGACCTGCGCCGGCTGCGCGAGATCTGCGACGCGAAGGGCCTGCTTCTGATCATGGACGAGGTCCAGACCGGCGTCGGCCGCACCGGCCGGCTGTTCGCCCATGAATGGTCCGGCATCACGCCGGACATCATGAGCGCGGCCAAGGGCATCGGCGGCGGCTTTCCCCTCGGCGCCTGCCTCGCCACCCGCGAGGCGGCCCGCGGCATGACCGCCGGCACGCACGGCACCACCTTCGGCGGCAACCCCCTCGCCATGGCGGTGGGCAACGCCGTGCTGGACGTCGTGCTGGAGGAGGGCTTCCTCGATCGCGTCGCCCGCTCCGGCCTGCTGCTCAAGCAGAAGCTCGCGGCTTTGCGCGATCGCCATCCGCACGTCATCGAGGAGATCCGCGGCGAGGGGCTGATGCTCGGCCTCAAGCTCGGCGTGCCGAACACGGATTTCGCCGCCGCCGCGCGGGACGCGCACCTGCTGGTGATCCCGGCGGGCGACAACATCGTCCGCCTGCTGCCGCCGCTGACCATCGGCGAGACCGAGATCGACGAGGCGGTCCGGCGCCTGGACGCGGCGGCGTCCAGCTTCGAGGCCGTGCGCGGCGCGGCCGAGTAGGACCGATCCGAGAGTTTCAGAACACCGCCCTCCGGATGCCGGGGGGCGGCCCGAAGCATTTCCGGGCGCGGTCGATCCCGCCGCGCCTGACGGAGATGCCCCTGCCAGGAGGTAGAGTGCGGTTCATGATCAGGTGATCGTTGAGCAGACTCTAGTTATTGTGACGCGATGAAAGCCCAGATTGACGGCCGGGCACAGGCCCCGGCCAGGCACCTGAACGGTGCCGGCCCTCGTCATTTCCTCGATCTGAAGGACTTTTCCGGAGCAGAGCTGCGCCGGGTCCTCGATGCCAGCGCCGCCATCAAGGGGCGCCGTCGGAAGGGCGAACTGGCCGCGGAGCGCCCCCTCACGGGCAAGACCCTGGCAATGGTGTTCGACCGGCCCTCGACCCGCACCCGCGTGTCCTTCGACGTGGCGATGCGCGAGCTCGGCGGCGAGACCTTGATGCTCACCGGCTCGGAGATGCAGCTCGGGCGCGGCGAGACCATCGGCGACACCGCGCAGGTGCTGTCCCGCTTCGTCGACGCGATCATGATCCGCATCCTCGACCACGGTCAGATGCTGGAACTGGCCGAGTACGCCACCGTCCCGGTGATCAACGCCCTGACCAAGGTCTCGCACCCCTGCCAGATCATGGCCGACGTGCTGACCTTCGAGGAGCATTGCGGACCGATCAAGGGCCGCAAAGTGGCCTGGTCCGGCGATGCCAACAATGTGCTGGCGAGCTGGGTCCATGCGGCCGCGCGGTTCGACTTCACGCTCAACATCGCGAGCCCGCCCGAGCTGGCCCCGCCCCCCGCGCTCCTCGCCTGGGCGCAGCAGGAGGGCGCCGACATCCACGTCACCACCGACGCCTTCGCGGCGGTGGAGGGCGTCGATGCCGTGGTCACCGATTGCTGGGTGTCGATGGGCGACGACGACGAGGCCCACCGGCACAACCTGCTCAGCCCCTATCAGGTCAACGCCAAGCTGATGGCGGCGGCGAATCCGGACGCGATCTTCATGCACTGTCTCCCGGCCCATCGCGGCGAGGAAGTGACGGCCGACGTGATGGACGGCCCGCGCTCCGTGGTGTTCGACGAGGCCGAGAATCGCCTGCACGCGCAGAAGGGCATCCTGGCCTGGTGCCTGGGCGCGAACGGGCTCTGATCCGGTCGATGTCACCGGCCTCGCGCTGGCGGGGTCGGTGCACCATATGGGCGTGAGCGGTCGGCCGGTGCCGTCCGCCTCCCCATCATGGCTGCCGTCAGGCGGCATCCCGGCGACGGACGGCGCGCAGCGCGGCGGCTCCGACTCCGGGCCGGTCGGGGTGAGGGATCCGATCGCTCCGCCAAGGTCATCGCCTCACGCCGCCCGGTCCGCCGGGAGGACGGATCCACGCCTCGCCGGCACGACATGCCGGACGCATCGATCGGAGAGGGCATGACCTCAGGAACCCAGTCGCATTCCCCGTCTCATTCCCCGTCGCAGCCCGAGAATGCCGGCAACGGCCAGGCAGGGGCGGACGATGCCGTGCTGCCCTTCGCCGTCGAGGCGCTGGACGTGCGCGGACGCGTCGTGCGGCTCGGTCCCGCCGTGGATACGATCCTGCGCCGCCACGGCTATCCGGACCCGGTGGCACGCCTCCTCGGCGAGGCGGCGGCGCTGACGGTGCTGCTCGGCTCCTCCCTCAAGTTCGAGGGCCGGTTCCAGCTCCAGACCAAGACCGACGGTCCGGTCGCGATGATCGTGGTCGATTTCGAGGCCCCGGACCGGCTGCGCGCCACCGCGCGGTTCGACCCGGCGCGCGTGGCCGCCCTCGGCACCGGCCCGCTCGCGGATTCCGACCTGATCGGCACCGGCCATCTGGCCATGACCATCGACCAGGGCACGGCCGCCAGCCGCTACCAGGGCGTCGTGGCCCTCGAGGGCCAGAGCCTGGAGGAGGCCGCGTATCAGTACTTCCGGCAGTCGGAACAGATCCCCACGCAGGTGCGCCTTGCCGTGGCCGAGGTCGTGGAGGAGGGGGCCGGACGCTGGCGGGCCGGCGGGCTGCTCGTGCAGTTCCTGCCGCAGTCGGTGGACCGGGCGCGCCTCGCCGATCTGCCGCCGGGCGACATCCCGGAGGGGCACAGGCATCTCTCGGGCGAGGCACCGGAGGACGATGCCTGGGTCGAGGCCCGCTCGCTGGTCGCCACGATCGAGGATCACGAACTCGTCGATCCGCATGTCTCAAGCGAGCGGCTGCTCTACAGGCTGTTTCACCAGCGCGGGGTGCGGGTGTTCGACCGCCAGCCGGTCCGGGAGACCTGCCGCTGCTCGCGTGAGCGCGTGATGGGCATGATCCGCTCGTTCTCCCCGCAGGAGCGCCACGACATGGTGGCCGATGACGGACGCATCGTCATCACCTGCGAGTTCTGCTCCCGGCGCTACGATCTCGATCCCCAGGAGGTCGAGGCGGAGGTTGCCGGACAGCCGACCCAGTAGAGCGCCGATCGGCGCAAGCACGGGTCCGCAGACCCGTGCTTATGGCCAAGCTTTTCCGCGCGAAACGCACGAAGATCGGTATTCGTTGCGTGAATTTTTGGATCCTCCAGTCTGAACCGTTTCGCGACCTTCGACGTTGCGTGGCAGATTCAACATTGGAGGTTTCGCCATGCGGAAGATGTCGATTGGTTTGGCTGCGCTGCTGATCAGCACCTCGGCCTATGCCCAGCAGGGTGGCGCCGAGATGGGCGGGCGTGGCGGTCAGGGGGCTGCCGAGTCCAGCATGAAGGCCGGCGGCGGCGAGCGCGGCGGGATGCAGGGTGGCGCGCAGGGCGACATGAAGGCCGGCCGCCAGGCGGGCTCCGAGCGCGGGGCCGCCGAGACGGGCCGGTCCGCGCAGGGCCGTGAGGCCGGCGGCGAGGGTCGCATGGCCCAGGACAAGGATCGGGCCGGTGCCGAGCGTGGCGGTCGGGATGGCGACCGCGCCGAGCGGAATGAGCGCGGCGATCGCACCGGCGACCGCGCCGAGCGCGGCGACCGGCACGGTGATCGACATGGCGACCGTCATGGCGAGCGGCGTGGCGACCGTGCTGATTTCCGCGGTCGGACGGATGTGAGCCGTACCGATGTCCGGTCCGAGCGCTTCGAAGGCGGCTTCCGCCGTGAGGGGCGCTACGTGTTCATCGGTGGCCGCCGCGTCGTGTACGGCTCCCCCGAGTATCGGCGCCTGATCGTCACCGAGAACCGTGGCCCGCGCGTCCGCTATGTCGTCATTCGCGGCCAGCGCGTCCTCTACGGTTCGCCCGAGTACCGTCGTCTCGTCAGCATCCGCGAGACCGGACCCCGCGCGCGATACGTCGTCGTCCGCGGCCAGCGCGTCCTCTACGGTTCGCCCGAGTACCGTCGCCTCGTCTCGGTCCAGGAGGATCGCTTCGTGACAATCCGCGGTCAGCGGGTGCGCTACGGCTCCGCGGAATATCGCCGTCTCAGCGGCGGCGGCGCGGTCAGCGCGAGCTTCCGCTCCGAGCAGCGGGCCGGCGCGCGCTTCGACAACCGCGGCGGCCGGGACGGCATCCGCGACGTCTCGCGGACCGAGGGTCGCAACGACAACCGGACGGACCGCAACGACCGCGGCCAGGATCGCGGCATGGATCGGGCCGCCGGTCGGGACGGCAAGATGGACGGCAAGACGGGCGGCAAGACGGACGGCATGCGCAACAGCGACATGCGCGGCGGCCAGCAGGACGGCATCCGCAACGCGTCGGATCGCGGCGGCCAGGCGGGCGGCATGAAGTCCGGCGCCGAAGGCGGCCGGATGGGCGGCGCCGAGCGTGGCGGCATGAACGGCGGCAAGGCCGGCATGGACGGCGCGCAGGGTGCGGGCCGGTCGGGCGGTCAGGCGGGTGCCGGCCGCAACTGACGGCGACGATCAGGGGGAGGAGCCGTGGCGCTCCTCCCCCCTTCTGTCTCGGTCGAGGGCCTGATGCCCCGTCTCAGGACGCGGAGCGAGGCCGGTCGGTGAACATCCGCCGTCCGGCCTCGCGAGCCCGGACGTGCGGGATTGACTCGGCGACAATGCTCGACGGCGTCGCGGCTGATGCGAGGGGCTGCCTCGTCCCCGGCCCTCCGGCCGAACGGTCTCACGCCTTCAGGACGGGCTCCGCGATGTCGCCGCCCCCGCCGCGGGCCCTGAGATATTCGGGCTGGAACAGGCACATCCGCACGGCGTCGCGGTAGCGCCCGTTCACGAAGAACTCGTCCTTGAGCACGCCCTCGGGATGGAAGCCGCAGCGCTCGTAGATCCGCACGGCCCGGGCATTGTCCCGGTCGACGTGCAGGTAGAGCTTGTGGATGTTGAGCACGCTGAAGGCGTAATCCATGGCGATCCGGGTGGCCTGCCACGCGTAGCCGCGCCCCTGGAAGCTCGGATGGATCGCGATCTGGAACTCGCAGCGCCGGTGCAGGTGGTTGATCTCGACCAGCTCGATCAGTCCGGCCGGTTCTCCGCTCGGATCGGCGACGATGAAACGGCGCTCGGTCTGATTGTGGATGTTGCGCTCGTAGAGCTGCTGGAGTTCGGCGAAGGACTCGTAGGCCTCCTCGAACCAGTAGCGCATGATGCTGTCGTTGTTGTTGAGCTGGTGGACGAAACGCAGGTCCTCCCGCTCCAGCGGTCGCAGCTTGATGGTGATTCCGCTCATCGCGTTCATGACGCACACGCCTCGATCAGGTTGCGCAGGAACCGCTCACCCTGGCCGAGGGCGTCGAGGGTGATGAACTCGTCGGGCTGGTGCGCCTGGGCGATGTCGCCGGGGCCGCAGACCACCGTCGGGAGGCCCGCCGCCTGGAACCGTCCGGCCTCGGTGGCGTAGGGGACGGCGACGGTATGGTTGCGTCCGGCGAGACGCAGGCAGAGCCGCTCGGCCTCCGAGCCCGGCTCGGGGGCCAAGCCCGGGATGTCCACCTCCTCAAGGGTCTCGATCCGCCCATACGCGCCGTAGCGGTTCAGGCGCTCGCGGGTGACCCGATCGACCTCCTGGGCGAAGAGGCGCGGAATTTCGGCCGGGTCGAGATCCGGGAGGCCGCGATACTCCCAGAGGAAGCGGCACTCCTTGGCCAGGATGTTCCGGGCGGTCCCGCCTTGGATCGTCCCCACATGGACCGTGGTCGAGGCCGGGTCGAACCGCCCGGACGGGTCGCCGCGCTCGATCATCAGATCGGCGATCCGGTTGAGGCCGGCCACGAGATCGCAGGCGGCCGAGACGGCGTTCGCCCCGAGGGCGGGACGGGCCGAATGGGCCTCATGGCCGTGAACCGTGGTGAGGCAGGTGACGATGCTCTTGTGGGCGTCTGCCACCTCCATGCCGGTGGGCTCGCCGACGATCACCGCGGCGGGCCGCGGCAGGTCGGCGCCGAACCGCGCGATCCCGTCCATGGATCCGAGACAGGTCGTCTCCTCATCGTAGGAGAGCAGGATGTGGATCGGCCGCTTCAGGCCGGCGGCGAGCATGTCGGGCACCAGGGCCAGGGCCAGCGCGTCGAAACCCTTCATGTCGACCGCGCCCCGCCCGTAGGCCCGGCCGTCGGCAAGGCGCAGCGTGAACGGGTCGCTGGTCCAGGCCTGCCCCGTCACCGGCACCACGTCGGTATGTCCGGACAGGACGACGCCGCCATCGACCATCGGCCCGATCGTGGCGAGGACGGCCGCCTTGTCGCCCCCAGGGTTCGGCAGATGCAGATACGGGACGTTCCAGCCGCCCAGATAATCGCAGACGGCCTCGATCAGCGGGAGGTTGGACTTGTCGCTCTCCGTGTCGAAGGACACGAGGCGGGCGAGCATGTCGAGCGGGCTGAGCCGCTCGCCGGTCGCGGACATGGATTCCTCCGGGGCGAGGCCCCGGGCCGGGACCTCAGTGCAGGCTGCGGCGGACGTGCGGGCTGTCGAGGGAGAAGGCGGGGATCTCGGCCTCGAAGCTCTCGCCGGCCACCGTCGCCATGGTGTAGCTGCCGGCCATCAACCCGTCGGGCGTGTTGAGGGGACAGCCGCTGGTGTAGCAGAAGGACTCGCCCGGCTCCAGCACGGGCTGCTTCCCGACCACGCCGGTGCCGCGCACCTCCTGGCAGGCGCCGTGGCCGTCGATGATGCGCCAATGCCGCGAGCGCAGCTGAACCTGCTCGCTGCCGTTGTTCACGATCTCGACCGTGTAGGCGAAGAAGTAACGGCTCTCATTCGGCGAGGATTCCTCCTCGACGAAGCGAGATTGCACGGTCACACTAATTCCCCGCGTCTCGGCCTTGTACATCGCCCTATTTGGCCCTTCTTCGGACTGTGCGATTCGCAGAAGCCGAAAGGAACGCGCTTCCTGGCCGGTCGTAGTAGGCGGCGGAATCGCCGTCAATTGCGGCGGACTACCTCGCGTCGTCCCGATCCCGGCCCCGGGCCGGGCGCCGCGACCGGCCGGGTCGCGGCGCCGACATGACGCGGCCCTCGGAAGCGGTTAAGCCCGCGTTAGCGGGTCCCGGCCGACAACGCTCGCCGACGCGGACCTGCCGGGCGCGCGAAGGAGTCATGGGCGCGATGAACGCGGGCGCAGCCACGGGAGCCGCCGATTCGGGCGCGGATGGCCGGTCCGGCATTCTGCCGGCCCAGGCGATCGCCGCCCTGGCCAGGGCGGGCGGGATCCGCGCCGCGACGCCCTTCGCGCCCGACCAGATCCAGCCCGCGAGCCTCGACCTGCGCCTGGGTGCCAAGGCCTACCGGGTGCGGACGAGCTTCCTGCCGGGCTCCGGCCGGACGGTCCAGGCCTGCGTCGACCGGCTGTCGCTGCACGCCGTCGACCTGCGACCGGGTGCCGTCCTGGAGACGGGCTGCGTCTACATCGCCGAGCTGCAGGAGAGCCTCGCCTTGCCGGGCGATCTCGCGGCGGCGGCCAACCCCAAAAGTTCGACCGGGCGCATCGACGTCTTCACCCGGGTCATCACCGACCGGGGCGAGGCCTTCGATCAGGTGGAGCCCGGCTATGACGGGCCGCTCTACGCGGAGATCTCGCCGCGCACCTTCCCGGTCCTCGTGCGGACCGGCTCGCGCCTGTCGCAGATCCGCTTCCGCCGCGGGGCGCCACGGCTGACCGAGGCCGAGCTCGGCCTGCTCCATGCCCGCTCGGCGCTGGTCGACGTGGGCAGTCCGTCCCTTCAGGGCGGTGTGGCGGTCTCGGTGGACCTCTCCGGCTTCGACGGCCTCGTCGGCTATCGGGCGAAGCGCCATACCGGCCTCGTGGACGTGGACGCCCCCGGCCGTCATCGCGCCGCGGATTTCTGGGAGCCCCTGGCGGCCGACGGATCGGGCAGCCTGATCCTCGATCCCGGGCAATTCTACATCCTGGCCTCCAAGGAAGCGGTCCAGGTGCCGCCGGACCATGCCGCCGAGATGGTGCCGTTCGATCCGCTGGTGGGCGAGTTCCGGGTCCACTACGCCGGCTTCTTCGATCCGGGCTTCGGCTATGCCGGAGCCGGCGGGGAGGGGGCGCGGGCCGTCCTGGAAGTCCGCTCCCGCGACGTGCCGTTCCTGCTGGAGGACGGGCAGATCGTCGGCCGCCTCGTCTACGAGCGCATGCTCGACCTCCCGGAGACGCTCTACGGGGCGGGGGCGGGGTCGAACTACCAGGCCCAGGGCCTCAAGCTCTCGAAGCACTTCGCGTTGTAATCCGGCCCGGAGCCGTCGACGGGAGCATCGTTGGCATGGACGCGGTGGACCGGAAGATCCTGGACCTCCTCCAGCAGGACGCGACCCTCCCGGTGGCCGAACTCGCCGAGCAGGTCGGGATCAGCGCGGCCCCCTGCTGGCGCCGGGTGAAGAAGCTGGAGGCCTCCGGCGTGATCCGGCGCCGGGTCGCCCTGGTGGATCGCCGCAAGGTCAACGTCCCCACCACGGTGTTCGTGGCCGTGAAGGCGCCCCGTCACGCCGCCGACTGGTCCGACGCGTTCCGGCGGGTCGTCGCCGGCTTCCCGGAGATCGTCGAGGCGTGGCGCCTGACCGGCGAGATCGACTACCTTTTGCGGATCGTGGTGCCGGACATCGAGGCCTACGACGCGGTCTACCAGCGCCTCATCGCCAAGCTCGACTTCTCGAACCTGTCCTCCTCCATCGCCATGGAGGAGATGAAGTACACGACCGCGGTCCCGACGATCTACGTGGCGTGACGCGGTCGCTCCGCGGCGCGACTCAGCCCGCCGCGACCGCGTAGGTCCGGTGGATCGACGAATCCTGCGCCCGGTGGTCGTAGCCGTAGACGTGGATCGAGACGGCCGCGTCCGGCCCGTCATTGGCGATCCGGTGCAGGTTCGGTCCCGACGGCATCATGCAGGCGACGAAGCCGGGCTCGCGGACGACGTCCTGCGTCGCCACCGCGTGGGTCTCGCTGATCGGGCGGTACCACGTTTCCCGCAGCCGGCCGCGCAGCAGGCCGAAGCAGCACGAGCAGTGATGGTCGTGGACCGGCGTCGCCGCGCCCGGCGCCCACACCATCGCCCAGACGCTGATCGCCTCGGTGCCGAACAGCAGATTGCGGCTCAGGCCCGGACCGCGGCCGACCAGCCGCGACGGGTCGAGGAGATCCGGCTGGGTCAGGATGCGGACCAGCGTGGCCCGGGCCGCGGCCAGATAGGCCTCCGGCGAGCGGCCCGCGGAACGGGCGAGGCTCGCCATCATCGCCTCGACATCGGTCGGGATGGTCGTCTGCGGCATCGGCGGGTCTCCTTCGGCGCCCTTCACGCGGCGCCCTTCACGCGGCGCCCTTCACGAGGCTGCGCGAAGCGTACCGCAGGCCTGACGGCGCGGGGTTGCGTTCTTGACCGCGATGTCGCCCGAGCGAGCAATGGGATTGCGCCACGCGGCGATCGGACGAAATCCCGTTGCGCGCCCTCCGCTATCCCGGCGAAGCCGATGCCGTCGTGACGGAACTGGGCGTGCCGTCGGCGAACGTCCGGCCGTCCCGACGCCATAGCTGTCCGGGGATCGGTTCCTGCCGGGAAAAGGCGGCGGATGAGCCCGCGATGCCGCCGGCGAGAACCTCCGAGGGTGTCAGCCGGCCGCGGCCTCGTCGAGCAGCCACGCCACGGCGCCCGTGCTGGTCACACGGCCGGCGGGCAGGCTCTCGCCCGCGGCGAGCCGGGCGAGGGGCGCCCGCTTGCCGGCGCCGGTGACCAGAAACAGCACGTGCCGCGAGGAGGCGAGCGCCGGCAGCGTCAGGCTGATCCGCGGGACGAACGGCTCCAGGCCGGCCTCGGGCACGGGGACGACGAGCCGCCGGGCCTCGTCGGCGGCAGGCGTGCCGGGAAACAGCGAGGCGGTGTGCCCGTCCTCGCCGAGGCCGAGCAGAACGAGATCGAACAGCGGCCGCGCCGGATCGAGGCGCTCGGCGCCGTAGAAGTCGAGAAGCGTCCGCTCATAGGCGCGGGCGCCCGCGTCCGGGCCTGCGTCGGACGGGATGAAGTGGAGGTGCGTCGGCGGGATCGGGGCACCGTGCCCGAACGCCTCCCGGACCATCCGGACATTGCTGCGCGGATCGTCCCACGGCACCGCGCGATCATCCCCGAAGAACCAGTGGATTCGCGCCCAGGGGAGTCGGGTCGCGTAGTCCGGCCCCGAGAGCAGGCCGTACAGCACCTTGGGCGTCGAACCGCCCGAGAGGCAGATCGCGATCCGCTCGGACCGGCTCTCGCCGCAGGCCTCGATGAGCCGCTCGGCCGCCGCGCGGGCGACCGCCTCCGGATCCTTCAGGATGTGGCTTCCGACGGGAAGGCTCATGGGTGACGGCCCTGCGGCTCCGGGGGTCGGACGGGTCGGTCTGCGGGCGGCCTGAGGCGGCCGGCTCAGCCCTTCGGCTCCTGGTGGCCGCCGAAGCCCTTGCGCATCGCCGAGAGCAGCTTGTCGGCGTAGCTCGCGTGCTCCCGGGAGCGGAAGCGGCGGTAGAGGGCGGCGGAGAGCACCGTCGCCGGGACGCCTTCCTCGACGGCGGCGTTGATGGTCCAGCGGCCCTCGCCCGAATCCTCCACGTAGCCGGAGAAGTCGGTGAGCTGCTCGTCGCCCGCCAGCGCCTGGGCGGTCAGGTCGAGGAGCCACGACGAGACGACGCTGCCGCGCCGCCAGACCTCGGCGATGTCGCCCATGTTCAGGTCGAAGCGGCGCTCGGCCGGCAGCTCCTGGGCATTGGCGTGGCGGAGGATGTCGAACCCCTCGGCATAGGCCTGCATCAGCCCGTACTCGATGCCGTTATGGACCATCTTGACGAAGTGGCCGGCACCGGTCGGCCCGGCATGGATGTAGCCCTGCTCGGCACGCGAGTCGCGCCCCTCGCGGTTCGGCGTCTTGGGGATGTCACCGACGCCCGGCGCCAGGGTCTTGAAGATCGGGTCGAGGCGGTCGACGGTCTCCGTGTCGCCGCCGATCATCATGCAGTAGCCGCGCTCCAGGCCCCAGACGCCGCCCGAGGTGCCGACATCCACGTAGTGCAGGCCCTTCTCCTTCAGAGCGAGCCCACGGCGGACATCGTCACCGTAGAAGGAATTGCCGCCGTCGATGACGCAGTCGCCCGCCTGCATCAGGCCCGACAGCGTCTGGACCGCCTGCTCGGTGATCGCGCCGGCCGGCAACATCACCCAGGCCGCGCGCGGCACCTCCAGCTTGGAGACCAGATCCTCCAGGCTCGATGCGCCGACCGCGCCGGCCTCCACCAGCGCCGCGACGGCCTCCGGGTTCTGGTCGAACACCACGGCCGTGTGTCCGTCGCGCAGGAGACGCCGGACGATGTTGCCGCCCATCCGGCCGAGGCCGATCATGCCGAGTTGCATTGCCGTCATCTCCTCGGGGGTTTTCCTCCCCCGTGCGGGGAGGGGTCAGGGGTGGGGGTGGTGCAGACGGGACCGCTGAGCCTCATCGGGAATCGCCCCCACCTCCGGCGCCTACGCCACGGCAGCCTTGAGGGCCGCCGCGATGCGCTTCAGCCCGGCCTCGAGGTCGCCCTTGATGTGGACCCGCAGCGCCCGCCGGCCCCGCTCGGCCAGCACGGCGAAATCACCCCGCGCCTGCGCGGCCACGACGGTGGCGAAGCCGAGGGAGCGGCCCGGGATCGGCAGGTCCTGCGACGGATCCGCGGTGATCTGCAGGAACACGCCGGTATCCGGGCCGCCCTTGTAGGCCTGACCGGTGGAGTGCAGGAACCGGGGCCCGAACTCCAGGCAGGTCGCCACCTTGCGGGTGTCGCGCACGGCGATCCGTGCCTCCTGGAGGATACCGGCGGCCTCGGCGTTGCGCGGCACGTAGGCGAGCAGCCCGAGGTAATCGCCGTCCTTCAGCCGGGCGATCTGCGCCTTGAGCGCAGGCTCCAGGCCGTCGGTCGCCTGCTTCAACCCGTCCGCGTTCTGCGGGTCGGCGTAGAGGGCGATCGCATCATCCGAGAAGAGCGGCGTCTCCGCGGGGAGGGCGCCGCTCGCCTCGGCTTCGGCGAACAGCTTCTTGGTCTCGACCTTGCTGGCCTCGACGTCGGGCTGGTCGAACGGGTTGATGCCGATCACCGCGCCGGCCACGGCGGTGGCCATCTCCAGCCGGTAGAATTCCTGCGGCAGCTGCTCGACCGAATCGAGGGTGATGCGGGCGATCGGGTGGCCGTCCCGCTCCAGCGCCCGCAGGGCCTCGTCCTGCGCCGCCTCGGCGTTGCCGTCGAGGCGGAGATAGATGAAGAATCGGTCGTGCCCGTAGACCGCCGGAACGCCCACCGGCTCGCCGTCCACGGGAACCAAGCCCTTGCCCTGCTTGCCGGTCGATTCCGCGATCAGCTGTTCGGCCCAGGCGCCGAAGCTCGCGATCGCCGGGGAGGCGACGATCGTCACCTTGTCGCGGCCGGCCAGCGCCGCCGCGCCCATGGCGGTCCCGAGCAGCACGCCCGGGTTCTGGGCCGGAGGCACCGCCGGGCCGCAGGAACGGACCATGATGCGCGCCGTCTCCAGAAGCGCCTTGACGTCGAGGCCCATGGCGGCCGCCGGCACGAGGCCGAAGGCCGAGAGCACCGAGTAGCGCCCGCCGATCTGCTTCACGCCGTAGAAGATGCGCTTGAACCCGTCCGCCTTCGCGGCCCGCTCCATGTCGGAGCCGGGGTCGGTGACGGCCACGAAGTGGTCGCCGGCCCGGTCGCCGAGCACGTCCTTGGCGCGGGCCAGGAAGTAGTCGCGGAAGACGTTGGGCTCCAGCGTCGAGCCGGATTTCGACGCGACGATGAACAGCGTCTTCGCCAGATCGATGCTCGCCTCCAGGGCGCGCACCTGATCCGGGTGGGTCGAGTCGAGGATCTGAAGCTTCGGGAAGCCTTCGCGCTGACCGTAGGTCAGGCTCAGAACCTCCGGGCCGAGGCTCGATCCGCCCATGCCCAACACGACGACGTCGGTGAAGCCTTCCGCCTTCACCCAGTCCGAGAAAGCCGCGTAGTCGGCGGCCTTCTCCAGTTCCTCCTCGACGATGTGCAGCCAGCCGAGCCAGTTCGCCTCGTCATGGCCGGACCAGACCGAGGCGTCACCCGCCCAGAGCCGACGGATCGAGCCGCTCGCGCGCCAGGATTCGACGGTCTTCTTGGCCTCGGCCGCGAGGGTGTCGTCCATGACGAGGCTCTGGCCGTCCAGCCGATGCCCCAGGAGCGCGGTGCGCTTGCCCGCCACGGCGCCGAGCAGGTTGTCGGCGGCGTCGATGAAGAGCTGCACGCCCTCCTTCACCAGCTGCTCGGCGACGGCCTCGATGTCGATGCCGGACCGCGCGAGCTTGGCCATCACGGCCTCGGCGCCGGGCACGTCCTCCTCGATCGTCGCCCGCACCACGCCGTGGTCGCGGAACGCGTCCATGGTGGCGGGCGGCATGGTGTTGACGGTGTTCGGCCCGATCAGCTCCTCGACGTAGAGGACGTCCGAATAGGCCTTGTTCTTCGTGCCGGTGGAGGCCCAGAGCAGGCGCTGCGCCTTGGCGCCCTTCTCGGCCAGGGCCGTCCACTTGGACTCCGCGAAGATCCGCTTGTAGCGCTGGTAGGCGAGCTTGGCGTTGGCGATCGCCACCTTCCCCTTCAGCTGCTCCAGGGCGAATTTCTCGTCGGGATCGTTGGCCTCGGCGATCTTCTCGTCGAGGCGCTTGTCGACCAGGACGTCGATGCGGCTGATGAAGAAGCTCGCCACGCTGGCGACCTTCGAGACGTCGTGGCCGGCCTTCGCGCGCTCGTCCAGCCCGTCGATGAAGGCGCGGGCCACGGCCTCGTAGGCCTCCTGCGAGAACAGGAGGGTGACGTTGATCGAGATGCCCTCGCTGGTGAGCTGCCGGATCGCCGGGATACCCTCCGGTGTGGCCGGCACCTTCACCATCAGGTTGTCGCGGGCGACCGCTTTGTGCAGGCGCCGGGCTTCGGCCAGCGTCTCCTCGGTGTCGAGGGCGAGGTAGGGCGAGACCTCCAGGCTGACATAGCCGTCGGCCCCGTCGCTCGCCTCGTAGACCGGGCGGAGCACGTCGGCGGCCGCCTGGATGTCGGCGATGGCGAGACCCTCGTAGAGGTCGATGACGCGGCTGTCCCCGGTCACCTGAACGGCCTTCAGGCTGTCGTCGTACTCGTCCGAGTGCCCGATCGCCTTCTCGAAGATCGACGGGTTGGAGGTGACGCCGCGCAGGCCGTCGCGCTCGACGAGCTGCTTCAGTTCGCCTTTCTGGATGAAGCCGCGGGCCACGAAGTCGAGCCAGACCGCCTGATCCTGTTCGTCGTGCAGGGCCTTGAGCGCGTTCATGTCGGTTCCTCGTCTCGCGTGCCGCTACTTGCCGGGCGCTCTCCCTCCCCCCTCTGCGGGGGAGGGTGGCCCTCGCGTCAGCGAGGGTCGGGAGAGGGGGACCCGGGTTCAGGGAAGGACGCGGCCTTCATATAAGGACGGCACCGTCCTGTGCACCGTCGCTCCCCTCTCCCGACCCCCTTCGGGGCCTCCCTCCCCCCGCAGAGGGGGGAGGGAGGCGTCGCGCATCAGCTGTTACCGCTTATGCTTGGCCATCTGCGCCTTCGCGGCCTCCAGGACCTTGTCGGGGGTGAAGCCGAATTTGGTCTGGAGATCCTTGATCGGCGCCGAGGCGCCGAAGGTGTGCATGCCGATGATCGCGCCCTCGGAGCCGGCGTAGCGGTCCCAGCCGATGACACTGCCCTGCTCGACGGCCACCCGTGCCTTGACGGCGGGCGGCAGCACCGAGTCGCGGTAGGCCTGATCCTGCCGCTCGAACAGGTCCCAGGACGGCATCGACACCACCCGGGCCTTCACGCCCTCGGCCTTCAGCGCCTCGTAGGCGCCGACGCAGAGCTGCACCTCGGAACCCGAGCCCAGCAGGATGACGTCGGGCGTGCCGTCGCAATCGGCGAGCACGTAGCCGCCCTTGGCGGTGCCGGAGGCCGCGCCGTACCGGGTCCGGTCGAGGGTCGGCAGCGGCTGGCGGGAGAGCGCGAGCACGGCCGGCTGGTTCCTCAGCGAGAAGATCACCCGGTAGGCCTCGGCCACTTCGTTGGCATCGGCCGGGCGCAGGGTCACGAGGCCCGGGATGCAGCGCAGCGACAGCAGCTGCTCGACGGGCTGGTGGGTCGGCCCGTCCTCGCCCACGCCGATCGAATCGTGCGTGAAGATGTGGAAGACCGGCAGCTCCATCAGGGCGGCGAGACGGATCGGCGGGCGCATGTAGTCGGCGAAGACCAGGAAGGTCGCGCCGTAGGCCCGCAGACCCGACAGGCCGAGGCCGTTCACGATCGAGCCCATGGCGTGTTCGCGGACGCCGAAATGCAGGTTGCGGCCGCCCGGCGAGAACGGGCCGAACGAGCCCGCGCCCTCGAAGGTCAGGTTCGACTTGTTGGACGGCGCCAGATCCGCCGAGCCGCCGAGCAGGAACGGCACGTGCTGGGCGATGGCGTTCAGCACCTTGCCGGAGGATTCCCGGGTGGCGAGGCCCTTGGCGTCGGCCTCGAAGACCGGAATGTCCTTGTCCCAGCCGTGCGGCAGGCGGCCTTCCAGGAAGGCGTTCAGGTCCTCGGCGTGGGCGGCATCCGCCGCCTTGGCCTGGCTCAGCAGGCCCTGCCACGCGTCGTAGAGGCCGGCGCCGCGCTTGCCGATCCCATCGCGGAAATTCTCGCGGACGCCGTCCGGGACGAGAAACTGCGCGTCCTCCGGCCAGCCGTAGGCGCGCTTGGCCCCCTTGACCTCGTCTTCGCCCAGCGCGTCCGAGTGGGCCTTGGACGTGCCCTGCTTCTTCGGCGCCCCGTAGCCGATCACCGACTTGACGATGATCAGGGTCGGCCGGTCGTTGGTGGCGAGGAAAGTCTCGATCGAGCCGGCGAGCGCGTGCACGTCGTTGGCGTCCGCAACGCGCAGAACCTGCCAGCCGTAAGCGAGGAACCGGGTGGCCACCTCCTCGCCGAAGGCCAGCTCGGTGTGGCCCTCGATGGTGATGGTGTTGTCGTCGTAGATCCAGCAGAGGTTCGCGAGCCGGAGGTGGCCGGCGAGGGACGCAGCCTCCGAGGCCACGCCCTCCATCAGGTCGCCGTCCGAGCACATCGCGTAGACGTTGTAGTCGAAGAGCGGCAGGTTCGGCCTGTTCAGGTGCTGGCCGAGGAAGCGGCTGCCCATGGCCATGCCGACCGAGTTGGCCACACCCTGGCCGAGCGGGCCGGTGGTGGTCTCGACGCCGGTGGTGAAGTGGTACTCGGGATGGCCCGGGGTCCGGCTGTCCAGCTGGCGGAACTTCTTGATGTCGTCCAGCGACACCGCCGGCGCGTTGCCGCCGTCGCTCTGCGCGACGCCCGCGAGATGCAGCAGCCCGTAGAGCAGCATCGAGGCGTGGCCGCAGGACAGCACGAAGCGGTCGCGGTTCGGCCAGTGCGGATGGGCCGGATCGTAGCGCAGGTAGCGGTTCCACAGGGTGTAGGCGACCGGCGCCAGCGCCATGGGCGCACCGGCATGGCCGGAATTGGCCTTCTGCACCGCGTCGATCGCGAGCGTCCGGATCGTGTTGATGCTGAGCGTATCGATCTCAGCGAGGTCCGCCTTGGCGGGAGTGTCAGCACCGCTCATGATGTCGCGTCTTCCAGTTCGCCTCGCGCGGTCCGTTTCGCGGCTTCGCGCTGCCGTAGGACGGCGGGAGGGGCTCCGTTGGCCTTACCACCCTGCCGATCCGCCGGCCCTTCGCCGCGCGTATAGCTGAGCAGCGTGTTGACGAGCGCGACGTGCGTGAACGCCTGAGGGAAGTTACCCACAAGACGCTTGGCTTGCACGTCGTATTCCTCGCTGACCAGGCCGAGATCGGTGCAGATGCCGATCAGGCGCTCGATCAGCACCCCCGCTTCGTCGCGGCGCCCCAGGCCGATGAGGTTGTCGGCGTACCAGAAGGTGCAGGGCAGGAAAGCCCCCTCGCTGCCCGTCAGGCCGTCGGTCGTATGGCCCTCGGTCTCGTAGCGGAGGATGAACCCGTCCCGCATCAGCCCCTTGCCGATCGCCTCGACGGTGCCGATCACCCGGGGGTCGTCCTGCGGCAGGAAGCCGGTATGGGCGATGAGCAGCAGGCTCGCGTCCAGTGCCTTCGAGCCATAGGACTGGACGAAGCTGTTGAGCGCGGGGTCGAAGCCCTTGGCGCAGACCTCGGCGTGGATCTCGTCCTTGATGGCGCGCCAGCGCTTGGCATGTTCCTCGGTGGCGCCCGATTCGTGCATCTCGTGCATGCGCAGGGCCCGGTCGAACGCCACCCAGGCCATGACCTTGGAATGGGTGAAGTGGCGCCGCCCGCCGCGCACCTCCCAGATCCCCTCGTCGGGCTCGCGCCATGCCTGTTCCAGGTGGCCGAGGATCGCGAGGCCGACCCGCAGGCCGTCCTGGCTCACCGGCAATCCGCGGGCGTGAGCCTGATAGAGCGCGTCGAACAGCTCGCCGTAGACGTCGATCTGGAACTGGCTGGCGGCGGCGTTGCCGATTCGCACGGGCCTCGAATTCTCGTAGCCCGGCAGCCAGTCGAGCTCGATCTCGGGCAAAAGCCGCTCGCCGCCGATCCCGTAGAGGATGTGCGCCTGCTCGGGATTGCCGGCCACGGCCCGAAGCAGCCAGCCCAGCCAGTCCCGGGCCTCGTCGATATAGCCCGCATCCATCAGGGCGATCAGGGTCAGGGTCGAGTCGCGCAGCCAGCAGAACCGGTAATCCCAGTTGCGGATCCCGCCGAGCCCCTCCGGTAGGGACGCCGTGGGCGCCGCCACGATGCCGCCGGTGGGTTCGTAGATCAGCGCCTTGAGGGTCAGCAGGGAGCGCTGGAGCATCCGGTCCCAGGGGGCACCGCCCGCGCAGCGGCACGCCCAATCCCGCCAGTGCTGATCCGTGGCTTCGAGAACCTTGCGAGGCTCGATCGGAGGCGGATCGTCCTCGTGCGAGGCCCCGTAGCTCAGGACGAACCGGTGCTGGTCGCCGGCATGGACCGTGAACTCGGCCACGGTGGTCTGCGCCTCCGATCCCTTGAGATGGACGTCGGAGCGCAGCACGACTTTGTGCGGTCCCGAGACGGCGCGCAGGTCGCCCAGCTCGGAGCGCGACACCCAGGGCACGGCCGAGCCGTAATCGAACCGGACCGCCATCTCCATCCGCATGGCGACCCGCCCGTGCACGCCCTCGACGAGGCGCACGAGATGCGATCCGTCGCCGACGGGCATGAAGTCCGTGACCAGGACCTCGCCGAGCCGCGTGGTGTGCCGCGTCTCCAGGACGAGGCTGCCCGGGCGGTAGGACCACCGGGTCTCGACGTGCTCCGCCTCGGGGAAGATCTTCCAGAAGCCGTGCGCCTCGGTGCCCAGCAGGCTGGTGAACAGGGCGGCCGCGTCGAAGCGCGGCCAGCACAACCAATCGACGCTGCCCTGCCGGCTGATCAGCGCGGCGCTGCGGCAATCCCCGACGAGCGCGTAATCCTCGATGCGTGCAGCCATCCGGCCCCGGCTCCGGTCCGCGGACGGAAGCTCGGTCCATCCGCTGCGACGCACCTAGGACGTCCGTCCACGAGATCCAGAGGTTTGGGGCCGGCCCGCGGATGCGGTCAGCGCAGGCAGTCGGCCACCGCCAGGGCCACCGAGCCCTGAACCGACGCCGCACCTTTGCGCACGAAGTCCGCGGCATCGCCGACCGCCCGGGCCGCAGGGACCAGCGTCTCGACCACCGAGGTGGCGAAGGGCAGGGCCCGCCCAGGGAGCAGCGCATCCTCGGCCGGTTCGGCGGCTTCCGCGCGTCCGGGCGCCATGGGATCGATCGGGCTGCGGGGCGGCTCGGGGCAGCGCCGGCCCGGGCAGGGACGCCGACCCGCCACCGCCACATGGGACGTCGCCCGCGCCGTCGTCGCCGGACGGACGGGCAGGGCCCCCGTCCGCGAGATCGCAGCGTCCAGAGGGTACAGCTCGGCGAACGCGATCGCGGCCGGCGGCCGGATCGGCGACGCCACCGCGGCGACCGGTGCGAAATCCGTGGGTCCGAGAGCGGGGGATCCGCCCGCTCGGGCACCGGGGGGCACCGGATTGGACGACGGGCAGTAGAGCGAGGCCACACCCAGGAGCGCCACGACGGCCAGCGTCGGCAGGAAGGGCATGGACACGCGGCCATTCGCGGCGTCCGTCAGGGCGGGCTGATCTGGCCTGCGCATCCGAATCACCGATCTCCCTGACCACCGTGAGGCGAAGAGAATGCGGCCAGCATTGCGGCGGAAGCTGGACCGTTTCTTTGCGCGGCGGTTACCGGCATCGTACATTGGGATTGCGCGGATGCGTCCGCGGCGGGCCCCGACGCGGGCACGGGCCTTGCTTAGGTCGCGGCGGCCCGAGCCGGGCCGTCCTCCAGAAGAAGACCCGCCCCGTCCCGGGCCAAGATGACCGAATCCAATCTCACCGTCGCCGTGATCGATCCGAGCCGCGCCCGCGCGGCCATTCTGGAGGAGGGCCTGCGCGCCGCCGGAATCGGGCGTGTGGTGGTGATTCCCGATACCGCCGACCTCATGGAACGCGTGGCCGCGCTGAAGCCCGACGTGGTGGTGATCCATCTGGAGAGCCCGAGCCGGGACATCCTGGAGCAGATGTCGGGCGTTTCCCGGCAGGTCGAGCGGCCGGTGGCGATGTTCGTCGACCGCTCGGATTCGACCATGATGCAGGCCGCCGTCGATGCCGGGATCTCCGCCTACGTGGTGGACGGGCTGCGGGCGGAACGGATCAAGTCGATCCTCGACATCGCGATCCTGCGCTTCAACGCCTTCGCGCGCCTCCAGCGCGAGCTGACGGAGGCGCGCAGCGAACTCGCCGACCGCAAGCTGATCGAGCGGGCGAAGGGCATCCTGATGACCATGAAGGGCCTGTCCGAGGACGAGGCGTACAAGCAGCTGCGCCGCAAGGCCATGAACGAGAAGCGCAAGATCGTCGACATCGCCCGGGCGATCGTCACCACCGCGGACCTGCTCGGATGAGGCTCCAGCTCGGCTACGTCCCGCTCTGCGATGCGGCCCCCCTGATCGCGGCCCATGAACTGGGCTTCGCCCGGGCCGAGGGGCTCGACCTCGACCTCACCGCCGAGCCCTCCTGGGCGACCCTGCGCGACCGGCTGGCGCTGGGGCACCTCGACGGCGCGCACATGCTGGCGCCGCTGGCGTTGGCGAGCCGGCTCGCCTTGTCCGGGCCGCCCTCCGACCTGATCGTGCCGCTCCAGCTCAGCACCGACGGCAATGCCCTCACGCTGTCCCGCACCCTCTGGGCGGCGATGGCCCCCGACAGCGAGGCCCTGCCGAATGTCGCCCGCGCCTTCGCGGGCGTCGCGGAGATGCGGCACCGCGCCGGAGACCCGCTCACCCTCGGCACCGTGCATCCCTTCTCGTGCCACAGCTACCAGCTACGGCTGTTCGCCGAAGCCGGGAGCCTCGACCCTGCCGCGTTCCGGACGGTCGTGGTCCCCCCGCAACATTGCGTGGAGGCCCTGGCCCGCGGCCTGGTCGACGGATTCTGCGCCGGCGCACCCTGGAACGACGTGGCGGCCGAGGCCGGGCATGGGCGCATCGCCGTCCACGGCAGCGCCCTCGCGCCGAACGCGACCGAGAAGGTCCTGGCCGTCTCCGCACGGCTCGACGGCGCGATCCTGCCGCTGGTGCGGGCGGTCGCCCGGGCGGGACGCTGGTGCGCGGATCCGGAGAACCGGACCGAGCTGATCCATCGCCTCGCACGCCGGACCTATCTGAATCTCGATCCGGCGTTGGTCGCGCGGACCTTTTCCGACGGTCCGGACGTCATGGCCGGGACGGGTGCGCGTCTCCGCTTCGGCGCGGCGATCGAGGAGCCGCGCGCGGCGCAGGCCCGCTGGGTGCTGGAGCAGATGCGCGCCGCGCAGCAGATCCCCGGGCCTTTCGACATCCCGGCGGCGATCACGACCGTCTACAGACCCGACCTTTACCGGCAAGCGGTCGCCGACATCTGAGGCCCGCGACACTTCGCGCCATTCGTCATCGACCCGCAACGCCGGCGCGAACGGCCGCGGAACGTCGGGCGGGCTCGCCCGTTGTGCCTACGCCATGCCTGGATGTCGCAAACTCGAAACTGGATCGTTGATGTCGCATCCGCGCGGGCGGGTCGAACTTCGACGCTACGTATGCCGGGGCGGCCGTGTCCCCCGCGCCTGCAACGACAACCGGCGGGCCGGTGCGCGCCACGCTTGGTATTGGGTGTTGGCGGCCGGCGCGATGCCGACTCTGGGCCTCCTGGCGATGCTGTCGCAGCTCCTTTAGCCTCCACATCAATTGGACTGGTTATCGTCCAGCGAGAGTGGGAGCCGAGTGCCCGCGCTGTCCGAAAGGACAGAATTCGACATTCGTTACAGGTAGAATGTCGTTCAAATACGGAAGTTGTTCACATATAAGTTCGGTATTTCGTCGTCGAAGTATTCTCGACCGACTTTTGCTCGCTCTCCAATTTGCCCGTGTCGTGATCTCGCGACGGTAAGCGCCGAGCCGACCCTCCGTCAGTCCGGAAGTCATCCTTAACCCTCCGCAGCTTGCCCCACCGCGCCGCTGGCGCGTGATCGCTTTTGCGACGGGCCGCACAGATTTTGTGCAGCGCCGATGGGCCGCCCCTGGGGCACCTCCGATCTGCAGGCCTCGCCCCGGCGGCAGCGTCCACGCGCGCCGTGCGGCGCATTTCGATTGGCACGGAACCTGCGAGGCGAGCCGCGTCCGTCAACGGCGACGGACAGCGCCGTCAGCGAGGCCGCTGATCCGGTTCTCCTGAGGCTGAAGCCTGCCGGGAGACGACCGGCAGCGGCTTTTTCGTGGGCGGTCCGCCAACGACCCTGCAATCGAGGTTCCAGACACGATCGAGCGATGGCGACATCCCCTAAGGACACACGCGGACACGACGCGCGCGCCGAGAGCGGCCTGCCGCGCGAGAGATTGGTCGTCGTCGGCAACGGCATGGCCTCCCTGCGCTTCCTGGAGCGGCTCACGGAGATCGCACCCGGCCGTTACGACATCACCTGCATCGGCGCCGAGCCGACGGTCGCCTACAACCGGGTCCTGCTCTCCTCGCTGCTCGGCGGCGAGGTCGACGAGGCGGCCTGCGCCTTCCGCGGCCTCGCCTGGTACGCGGATCACGGCATCCGCCTGATCACCGGCGCGCCGGCGACCCGGATCGACCGGGAGAACGGGTGCGTCCGCGTGGGCGAGACCCACGTCCTGCCCTTCGACAGGCTGGTCCTCGCGGTCGGCTCCCTGCCGATCCGCCTGCCGAAGCCAGGCATGGATCTCCCCGGCGTCATCACCTTCCGCGACCTCGCCGACGTGGCGGCGATCCGGAAGGCCGCCGTGCAGCACGCCCGGGCGATCGTCATCGGCGGCGGCCTTCTCGGCCTGGAGGCGGCGGTCGGGCTCGCGCGCCTCGGCGTCGAGACCACGCTGCTCCACGTCATGGACCGGCTGATGGAGCGCCAGCTCGACCACCATGCCGCCGCGCTCGTGAAGCGTGCCATGGAGGCGCGGGGGGTTCGGGTGATCCTCAAGGCGGATACCGCCCGTCTCGGAGGAGACGGCCGCGTCGAGCGCCTCGTCCTGGCGGACGGCACCGCGCTCCCGGCCGACCTCGTGGTGATGTCGGTGGGCGTGCGCCCCTCGGTGGCGCTGGCGCAGGACGCGGGACTGGCGGTCGGCCGGGGCATCACGGTCGACGACCGGATGACCACCTCGGACCCGCGGATTTTCGCGCTCGGCGAGTGCGCCGAGCACCGCGGCCAGATCTACGGCCTGGTCGAGCCCGCCTACGAGCACGCCGAGACGCTCGCCCGCCACCTCGTCGGTGAGCCGGCCGAGTACCGGGGCACGGCCCTGTCCACGAGCCTGAAGGTGTCGGGCCTGCCGGTCTTCTCGGCCGGGATCGTGGACACGCCCGACGATGCGGAGGCGATCGTGCTCTCCGACCCCGGCGCCGGCCTCTACCGCAAGCTTCTGGTGCGCGATGGAAAGCTGATCGGCGCGGTGTTCGTCGGCGACATCGCCGAACAGGGCGCCTGCAAGGGCCTGATCCGCTCCGGCGACCCGATCGAGAACGTGGACGACTTGATGTTCGGGCGCCCCGTGCCCGAGCCGCTGGCTGCTTGAGGAGGCGCGGATGTCCGAGACCACCACCCAGAGCGCCGCAGGCGCGTTCGAGGCCGAGCAGAAGCGCTATCTCGAGGGCTTCGCCTCCGGCATCGCCGCCGTCCGCATGACCGGCGGCCTCGCCGCGGGCGGGGCCGGGGCGGCCGCGCCGCCCGCCGAGCCCACGGGCCCGGACGCGATCCACATCAAGGCGCAGGACAAGACCGTCAAGGCGGGCGGCAAGCTCTGCGACCAGGAGAAGTGGAAGCGCGCCGAGAACCCGTTCGACGGCCACAACCGCCTGATCCAGGAGGCCGCCGCCGGCAAGCAGCCGAAGCCCGAGGACAATTTCCGCTGGCGCTACCACGGCCTGTTCTGGGTCGCGCCGAACCAGGTCTCGTACATGTGCCGGCTGCGGATCCCCAACGGGATCCTGCACCATTGGCAGTTCGCGGGCGTCGCCGACCTCGCCGACGAGCATGGCGGCGGCTACGTCCACGTCACCACCCGGGCGAACCTCCAGGTGCGGGAGATCGGCCCCGAGCATGCCCAGCCCTTCCTCGACGGGCTCACCGATATCGGCCTCACGGCCCGGGGGGCGGGCGCCGACAACATCCGCAACGTCACCGGTTCGTCGACCGCCGGCATCGACGCCCAGGAGCTGCTGGACACGCGCCCGCTCGCCAAGTCCTGGCACAACTGGATCCTGAACGACCGCTCCCTCTACGGCCTGCCGCGCAAGTTCAACGTCGCCTTCGACGGCAGCGGCGTGATGCCGACCCTGGAGGAGACCAACGACATCGGCTTCCAGGCGGTGGAGGTTCTCGACGGCGCTTCGGTGCCTCCGGGGATCTACATGCGCCTCGTGCTCGGCGGCATCTCGGGCCACCGCGACCTCGCCCGCGACACCGGCATCGTCCTGAAGCCGGAAGACTGCAACGCGGTCGCCGACGCGATCATCCGGGTGTTCATCGAGAACGGCGACCGGACGAACCGCAACAAGAGCCGGATGAAGTACGTCCTCGACGCCTGGGGCTTCGACAAGTACCTCGCCGCCGTCGAGGACAAGCTCGGCCGCAAGCTCGACCGGGTCGCGCCCGAGCACGTGGCGCCGCGTAAAGCCACCGACCGCTACGCCCATGTGGGCGTCCACGCCCAGAAGCAGCCCGGCCTCAACTGGGTCGGCGTGGTCCTGCCGGTCGGCAAGATGACGAGCGATCAGGTGCGGGCGCTCGCCAAGATCGCCGCGGAGTGCGGGGACGGCCAGATCCGCCTCACCGTCTGGCAGAACTTCATTTTTTCCGGTGTTCCGGACGCGAAGGTCGCCGAGGTGGAAGCCCGCGTGGACGCGCTCGGCCTCACCACCAAGGCCGCCGGCATCCGCTCCGGCCTCGTGGCCTGCACGGGCGCCAAAGGCTGCAAGTTCGCGGCCTCCGACACCAAGGGCCACGCGCTGATCATCGCCGACCATGTCGAGAAGGCCGTGCCGAACCTCGACGTGCCGGTGAACGTCCACCTCACCGGCTGCCACCACAGCTGCGCCCAGCACTACATCGGCGATATCGGGCTGATCGGCGCCAAGGTCGTCGTCTCGGAGGAGGGCGACACCGTCGAAGGTTACGACGTCGTGGTCGGCGGCGGCTTCGCCGAGAACCCGAAGATCGGCACCGAGATCTGGCAGGCCGTGAAGGCCGAGGATGCGCCCTCCCGCGTCGAGGCGCTGCTGCGCGCCTACCTCGCCCTCCGCCAGGGCCCCGAGGAGAGCTTCCAGGCCTTCACCAGCCGCACCGGCGCGGAGGCGCTCCGCGACGCCGCCGAGGACCAGCCCGCCCTGAAGGCCGCCGCATGACCCAGCACGTCTCGCCCCCCCTCGTCCTGATCCCCGAGACCGCGCCCTTCAACGAGGACCAGCGCGCTTGGCTCTCGGGCTACTTCGCGGCCCTGCTCGGCCCCGCCGTCGCGGGCGCCACGGCGCTCGCGCCCGGCGAAGGCCCCGCGACCGGGCCGAAACTGGCCGACAACGACGACGCCCCCTGGCACGACCCGTCGATGCCGCTCGGCGACCGGATGGAGATGGCCAAGGATCGGCCCGAGCCGCAGAAGCTGATGGCCGCCATGGCCCAGCAGGATTGCGGCCAGTGCGGCTACAACTGCGCCGACTACGCCAACGCGATCTTCCTGAAGAACGAGGCGCGCCTGAACCTTTGCCAGCCCGGCGGCAAAGAGACCCTGCGCATGCTCAAGAAGCTGGACGAGGAGTTCGGCGCCGCCGGGGGCGCCCCGGCCGCGCCGAAGGCGGACGATGACGCCCCGAAGGCCGCCGCCGACCTCGGGCCGCTCGGCTTCTGCCGCGAGAACCCGGTCGAGGCGCTGTTTCTGTCCCGCCGCCGCCTCAACGATCCGGGCGGCGAGAAGGAGACGTGGCACATCGAGATCGGGCTGGACGGTACGCCGATCCAGTACGAGGTCGGCGATTCGCTGGGCCTGTTCCCCGCCAACGCCCCGGCGCTGGTCGACGCGGTGATCGCGGAGCTCGGCGCCCGGCCCGAGCGGGTGATCGGCGAGAAAACCCTGCGTGAGCACCTGCTGATCAACTACGCACTGGGTGCCGCGCCGGACAACCTCTACCAGCTCCTGTCGCTCCTCACCTCGGGGCCAGCCCGCAAGAAGGCGCAGGCGCTGGCCTCCGGCGAGGATCCGGACGGCGATGCCGCCTATCTCGACGTCCTCGGCGCCCTGCACAAGTTCCCGGGCGCGCGGCCCGACGCCGAGGTCTTCCTGGAGGCCTTGGACGAGCTGCAGCCGCGGCTCTATTCGATCTCGTCCTCGCCCAAGATGGATGTCGGCCGCGTGTCTCTGACGGTGGACGCGGTGCGCTACAACCACCGCTCGCGGCTGCGGCTCGGCGTCGCCTCGACCCATCTCGGCGAGCGCCTGCCCGAGCAGACCAAGGTGAAGGTCTATCTTCAGAAGGCGCATGGCTTCGGGCTGCCGGCCGATCTGTCGAAGGACGTGATCATGTGCGGCCCCGGCACCGGCATCGCGCCGTTCCGGGCGTTCCTGCGGGAACGCGCCGCCACGCAGGCGCCGGGCCGCAACTGGCTGTTCTACGGTCACCAGCGCCAAGCCAGCGACTTCTTCTACAAGGACGAGCTGACCCAGCTGAAGGACGACAAGGTGCTCACCCGCCTGTCCCTGGCTTGGTCCCGGGACGGCAAGGAGAAGACCTACGTCCAGGACCGGATGCGCGAGAACGGCTCCGAGCTGTGGAAGTGGCTCGAGGGCGGCGCGCATTTCTACGTCTGCGGCGACGCCAAGCGCATGGCCAAGGACGTCGAGCGGGCGATCATCGACGTGGCCGCGCAGCACGGAGGCAAGAGCCCCGAGGATGCGGTGGCGTATCTCGCGGCGCTCAAGAAGGCCGGGCGCTATCAGGCCGACGTGTACTGAGCAGCCCAACCCTCCACCCCCCTCTGCGGGGGAGGGTGCCCCGCGGATGCGGGGCGGGAGAGGGGAGCGACGGTGCAGAAGAGGGCTGTGGCCTTCATGAAGGCTGCACCCCTTCCGGACGCGTCGCTCCCCTCTCCCGACCCCCTTCGGGGGCCACCCTCCCCCGCAGAGGGGGGAGGGAGACGCGGCGCGAACCTTCGAGGACTTCAGCCATGACCCAGCCCGTGGCGGCGCCGACGGTGCGGACCACCTGCCCCTATTGCGGGGTCGGGTGCGGCGTGCTCGCGAGTCCGGACGGGCAGGGCGGCGCCACGATCGCGGGCGACACCGACCACCCGGCCAATTTCGGGCGCCTGTGCTCGAAGGGCTCGGCGCTGGGCGAGACCCTGTCGCTGGAGAACCGCCTGCTTCACCCGCAGGTCGACGGCGCGCAGGTCTCGTGGGATGCGGCCCTCGACACGGTCGCGGGCAAGCTCCGCGCGGTGGCCGAGGAGCACGGCCCGGACGCGATCGCCTTCTACCTGTCGGGCCAGCTGCTCACCGAAGATTATTACGTCGCCAACAAGCTCGCGAAGGGCTTCATCGGCACGCCGCACGTGGACACCAATTCCCGGCTGTGCATGTCGAGCGCGGTGGCGGCCCATCGCAGGGCCTTCGGCTCCGACACGGTGCCGGGCTGCTACGAGGATCTCGACGAGGCCGACCTGATCGTGCTGGTCGGCTCCAACACCGCGTGGTGCCACCCGATCCTGTTCCGCCGCATGGCCGACGCCAAGGCGCGCCGCGGGACCAAGTTCGTGGTCATCGACCCCCGCCGGACCCAGACCGCGGAGGAATCCGACCTGTTCCTCGGCATCCGGCCGGGCACCGACACCGCGCTGTTCTCGGGCCTGCTGGTCTACCTGTCCGACAACGGCTTCCGCGATCGCGCTTTCATCGATTCCCATACGGCCGGCCTCGACGGCGCCCTCGACCGCGCCCGCCAGATCGCGCCGGACGTCGCGGCGGTCGCCGCCGTCACCGGCGCGCCGGAGGCCGACATCGCGGCCTTCTACGCCCTGTTCGCCGGCACCCGCCGGGTGGTCACGGCCTTCTCGCAGGGGGTGAACCAGTCGGCGCAGGGCACCGACAAGGGCAACAGCATCATCAACTGCCACCTCGTCACCGGCCGCATCGGCGAGACCGGGATGGGGCCGTTCTCCCTGACCGGCCAGCCCAACGCCATGGGCGGGCGCGAGGTCGGGGGGCTGGCCAACATGCTGGCGGCCCACATGCACTTCACCCCCGAGGAGGTGGACCGGGTGCGCCGCTACTGGGGCGCCCCGCGGATCATCACCGGCGAGGGCATGAAGGCGGTGGCGCTGTTCGAGGCGATCGCCCGGGGCAAGATCAAGGCGCTGTGGGTGATGGGCACCAACCCGCTGGTCTCGATGCCGCGGGCCGACGCCATCCGCGAGTCTCTCGCCGGCCTCGACCTCTACGTGGTGTCCGAGGCGGTGGCGGATTCCGACACCGCCCGGGGCTGCGGCAGGACCACGGTGCTGCTGCCCGCCCAGGCCTGGGGCGAGAAGGACGGCACGGTCACCAATTCCGAGCGGCGGATCTCCCGCCAGCGCCGCTTCCTCGCGAGCCCCGGCGAGGCGCGGCCGGACTGGGCGGCGCTGGCCGATGTCGGCCGCCGCCTCGGGCACGGAAAGGCCTTCGCGTTCGACTCCGCCGCCGCGATCTTCCGCGAGCATGCCGGGCTCTCGGCCTACGAGAACAACGGCACCCGCGACTTCGACCTCGGCGCGCTCGCGGACATCAGCGACGCCGCCTACGACGTGACCCTGCCGGTGCAGTGGCCCATCCCGAAGCGCTCCGGCTTCCGGGGCGCCCCGCAGGGCAAGGCCAGGCTGTTCGGCGACGGCCGGTTCTACACCTTCGACCGGCGCGCCCGCTTCGTCGCGGTGCAGCCGCCGGCCCTCGCGCTCGCGGCCTCGCCGACGTTCCCGCTCATGCTCAACACCGGCCGGGTCCGCGACCACTGGCACACGATGACGCGCACCGGGAAGAGCCAGCGCCTCTCGGCGCACCGGGCCGTCCCGTTCGTCGAAATCCACCCGGACGACGCGGCGGCCCACGGCCTCGCGGAGGGCGACATCGCCCGGCTCACGACCGAGCACGGCGCGGCCGAGCTGGAGGTGACAGTCACCGACACGGTGGTGCCGGGCAATCTGTTCATGCCGATGCACTGGGGCGGCGCCTTCGCGTCGCAGGCCCGGGTCGGCGCGCTGGTGCGCGGCATGACCGACCCGGTCTCGGGCCAGCCCGAACTCAAGGCGACCCCGGCGGCCATCGCGTCCGTCGGCTACCGCGCCCGCGGCTTCCTGCTGACGCGCCGGCAGGTGGCGATGCCCGAGGGCTGGTGGTGGGCGCGCGCCGCGATCACCGGCGGCTGGGGCGCGCAGTTCGCCACCGCCGACAGCTCCCGGGCGGTGGCGCTGATGGTGCGCGGCCTGATCCAGAGCGAGGCCCTGTCGGGCTGCGAACTGGCGGAATATGCCGATCACACCCGCAACCGCTACCGCTGCGCGGTCTATGACGGCGACCGCCTCGTCGCCTGCCTCGCCTACGCGCCCGCGGGGGAGCGGCCGGACTGGGAGGCCGCCAAGGCCCTGTTCGCCACCGAGGTGCCCGACGCCGCCGAGCGACGGGCGCTGCTCTCGGGCCGCGCGGCCACGGCCTCGGCGGGGCCCGTGGTCTGCGCCTGCCACGGCGTCGGCGCCGACGTCATCGCCACCACCATCGCCGGGGGCGCCGCCTCGGTGGAGGCGGTGGGCGCCGCCTGCAAGGCCGGCACGAATTGCGGCTCGTGCATACCGGAGATCCGCAAGATGCTGGCCGGGCAGACCGCATGCGCCGCGTGATTTTCTGATACACTTGCCGGCGAGGACAGACCGACCCGTCCAACCGGACCCCCTCATCCTGGGGGGGTGGACAGGAGAGGCCGGTTCGAGACGATTCAGGACAGGCCCGTGACCGAGACCCCCCTGCGCGCAGCCCGCGCCCCCCGCGAGACCAAGGCCGCCGGCCTGGAGCCGCTGGCGGTGCTGCCCGTCTTCGTGCCCCTGCGCGGCAAGCGGGTGGTTCTGGCCGGATCCTCCGGCGGGGCGCCGTGGAAGGTGAAGGTCCTGGCGGCGGCCGGCGCCCATGTGGACGTCTACGCCCCCGATCCCGGCGAGGAGCTGCGCGCGGTCCCGGGCGAGATCGTCGATGGGCACGTCACGCTGCACGAGCGCGCCTGGACGCCGGACGACCTCTGGGGCGCGGCCTTCTGCATCGGCGCCCTGGAGGACGAGGCCGAGTGCGTCGCCTTCGTGGTGGCGGCCCGCGGAGCCGGGGCGATCGTCAACGCGGTCGACCGCCCGCATCTCTGCGACGTGAAGTTCGGCGCCATCGTCAACCGCTCGCCGCTGGTCGTGGGCATCTCGACGGAGGGCGCCGCCCCGGTCTTCGGCCAGACCGTGCGCGCCCGGATCGAGGCGATGCTGCCCCGGGGCTTCGCCCGCTGGGTCGGCGCCGCCCGCGACTGGCGGGACGGCGTCACGGCGCGCTTCCACGGCTTCGCGGAGCGCCGTGCCTTCTGGGAGCGCTTCACCGACCGGGCCTTCGCGGAGCCGGACCGCGCCCCCTCCGACACGGATCTCGCGGAGTTGCTCGGCGAGACGGAAGCCGCCCCGAAGGGCGGAGCGGTGACCCTGGTCGGGGCCGGCCCCGGCGACGCGGAGCTTCTGACCCTCAAGGCGCTGCGGGCGCTCCGCAACGCCGACGTGATCCTCTACGACGACCTCGTCGCCCCGGAGATCCTCGACTATGCCCGCCGCGAGGCGCGCACCATGCTGGTGGGCAAGACCGGCCACGGCCCGTCCTGCCGCCAGGACGACATCAACGCGCTGATGGTCCAGCTCGCCCGCTCGGGCAAGCAGGTGGTGCGGCTGAAATCCGGCGACCCGCTGGTCTTCGGCCGGGCCGGCGAGGAGATCGAGGCCTGCCGGGCCGCCGGCATCCCGGTCACCGTGGTCCCCGGGGTCTCTGCCGCGCAGGGTGCAGCGGCGGCGCTCGGCGTGTCCCTGACCCATCGGGACGCCGCGCGCCGGCTCCAGTTCGTCACCGGCCACGACCGCCGCGGGGCGCTGCCGGACGACCTGAACTGGGGGGCGCTCGCGGATCCGAGCGTCACCACGGTGATTTACATGCCCAAGCGGACCCTGCGGGCGCTGCTGGCGCGCGCGGTGGAGGAAGGTCTGGCGCCGTCGACGCCGGCGCTGCTCGTGTTCAACGCGACGCGCCCGAACCAGCAGGCCCTGCGGGGCACGGCCGCCGACCTCGCCGACCGGGTGGAGGCGGCGGGGCTCGAAGGGCCGGCGCTGCTGATGGTCGGTACGGCCTTCTCGGAGATGCGGAGCGCCGTGACGGAAGACGGGGCGCAGAGCCGGATGGTCGTCTGACCGCACGGATCCCGCGTGCCCCGCGCGGCTTGCGACGATCTGAAACGGTTGCCCTGCCTGGGAAACGGCCCGCCCGGACCCAGAACTGCCCGTGGGCCCAGGCCTTGGGCAGAAACGGAGGGTGGAATGACACGGTCATGGATCAGCGCCGCGGCGGCGCTGGCGATGCTCGGCGGTTTCGGGCCGGCTTCGGCGGCCGACCACGCCGGGCTGGTGGTGGTTCCGGATGGCGCCTCCGCCACCTACGAGCCCGGCCCGCCCAACCTGCCCAGAGGGACCCAGATCAGCCGGATCGCGGGCGATCCGTCGAAGCCCGGCGCCTTCGTGCTGCGGGTGAAGGTGCCGGCCAATACGGTGATCGCGCCGCACACCCATTCCAAGCCCGAGACGCTGACGATCCTCTCGGGTTCGATCCATCACGCGCACGGGCGGACCCTGGACAAGACCAAGGGTTCGGTGCTGAAGGCCGGCGGCTTCGTCTACCTGCCGGAGGACATGCCGCATTCGTTGTGGACCACCGACGAGCCGGTCGAACTGCAGGTCAACGGCTCCGGGCCGTTCGGGCTGAACTACATCAACCCCGCCGACGATCCGAGCCGGGACGCCGGCAAGCCCGGCTAGAAACGGGCGGGGGGCTCAGGTCTCGCCCGCCACGAACGCGCGCATCAGGTAGTGCGCGATCGCCATGGGCGGCGGGGCCTGGATCCCCTCGGGATGCGTCCCGTCGAGCATCGCCGCGACCGCGTCCCGGTCGAACCAGCGGGCATCCTCCAGCTCGTTCGGATCGGTCACGATGGCCGCGTCGAGGGCCTCGGCGGCGCAGCCAAGCATCAGTGAGGACGGGAACGGCCAGGGCTGCGACGTCCGGTAGGTAACGGCGCCGACGCGGATCCGCGTCTCCTCGAACACCTCGCGGCGGACCGCGTCCTCGATCGTCTCGCCGGGCTCCAGGAAGCCCGCGAGGCACGAGAACATGCCCGGCTTGAAATGCGGTCCCCGGCCGAGCAGGCAGGTGTCGCCCCGGCGCACGAGCATGATCACCACCGGATCGACCCGGGGGAAGTGGTGGGCGTCGCAACCCGGGCATTCGCGCCGGAAGCCGCCGGCCTTCGCCACCGTGGCGGTGCCGCACTTGGCGCAGAAGCCGTGGCGGGCGTGCCAGTCGAGCATCGACTTGGCCACGGCCAGCAGGCCGAGCTCCTCGGCCTCCACGGCGGATTCGGTGGCGATCGACCGCAGGTCGAGGGTGCGGACCGGCGCCTCGGCGAACCGCTCGGCCGCCTCGGCGGGGGCTGCGGCGGCGAAGACGGGCTGCCCGTCCCGGTGCCCGAGGAAGATGCGCGTCCCGCCGTCGAGGCCCGCCGCCTCCGCGGGGGCGATCAGCGCGGTCGATCCGCGCAGCACGATCCGGTCGCCGCAGATCAGGACGAGGCGCGCGTCCGGCGCGTCGAAGGCGGGCACCGCCTCCTCGGGCTGCTCGGACGAGTGGCGGTCGAGGCGGTTGCGGACGAATCCGAGGGTGTCGCGGGGATCGGTCATGCCAGGGTCAGGCCGCGGAGAACAGGGCGCCGGCGCGCTCGATGAGCTGGGCGCGGGCGTGGGGTGGATAGGGCTTGCGGGTCTCGAACCCCCAGACCGGACCCGGCCAGGCCGGATCCGACCGGAATCGGCCGATGACGTGGACGTGGAGCTGCGCCACCACGTTGCCGAGGGCGCCGACATTCACCTTGTCGGGCTTCGACAGGGCCTGCATCACCCCCGTGGCGAGACGGATCTCCTGCCAGAGCGCGGCGGCATCGGCCTCGGAGAGATCGGTGATCTCGCAGAGGTCCGGGCGGCGCGGCACCAGGATCAGCCATGGGAACCGGGCATCGTCCATCAGCAGCACGCGGCACAGGGCGAGGTCGCCCACCTCCGCCGTGTCGGCGGAGAGGCGCGGGTCGAGGGTGAAGGCGGGCTCGGTCATCGGGACACGATGTAGCGCAGCTTCCGCATCGGCGCGCGGGTTTGGTGCGCCGCCGATGATGCGGCGCGGGTCTCGTCCGCCTCAGAGCCCCGGCACGACGCCCTGGCGGCCGACCGCGATCGTGCCGGCCACGAGGCCGCCCTCCGGGTGGGAGCGGGCGAAGATCGTCACGGCGGCGCCGGGCTGGAGCATGGCTTTCTCGCCCGGGGCGAACTGCGTCACCGGCGCACCGTCTGGGATCGCGAAGGACGCCTGCCCGTCCTTGTAGGCGAGCGTCACGCGCATCGGCGGCCCCCTCTGCAGGTCGGCGACCCAGCCGGCCGTCAGGCTCGCGCCCTGCGCCGTGTCCCAGGGCTGGCTGCCCGCCTCGAAGCCGCGCTCGGAGGGCGAGTACAGGGTCACCGCGGTCGCCTGCCGCGGCTCGGGGCCGGCCTCGCCGATGACGCTGACGTAGCTCTCGGGTTTGATGTTGCGGAGGCTCGCGGCATTGACCGCGTAGATCCGGGTGCGCGGGACCATCCGCACGGTGAGGGTGCCGCCGCTGGCGCGGCGGATCTCCAGGCGCTCCGAGTCGGCCCGAACCACCGTGCCGCGGAACCGGACCGTCGTCGGCTCCGCCCGGGCGGCGCCGACGGCTGAGATCGCCAGAAGGCCGGCGAGGAAGAGGCGTCTCACGGGGCTCGTCACGGGACTCCTTTCGCGGCGTCGCACCATCCGGACGCGGGAGCCGAACGCCACGGGCCGGCGCCGGTTCCCGGCGCGGTCCCGGTTGCCGCCGGCCCGGTCCGCGCAGCGGTCAATGGGCCATCAGCACCGGCATGTCGGCATGGGCCAGGACATGGCTGGTGACGCCGCCGAAGATCATCTGGCGCAGGCGGCTCTGGGTGTAGGCGCCCTTGATCAGCAGGTCGCAACCGAAGGCCTTGGACTCCGCCAGGAAGGTCTCGCCGGGCACCCGCCGGCCGGCCGGCAGCGCCCGGTGCGACGCGTCCACGCCCTCGCAGGCCAGTGCCTGGGCGAGATCCTGGGCGGTCGGGCCCGGCACCATGCCGCCCTCGACGCTGAGCACCAGCACCCGCTCGGCCCGCCGCAGGAACGGCATCGCGAAGGCCACCGCCCGGGCGGTCTCGGTGGAGCCGTTCCAGGCGATGACCACCGCGTCGCCGAGGCTCGCCGGGGCGCTGGGTGGGGCCAGAAGGATCGGCCGGCCGCTCTCGAACAGGGCCGTCTCGAAGGTGGTCATGCGCGGGGCATTGTCGGTCGTGCCCGGACGCCCGACCACGGTGGCCGAGAAGAGCCGTGCATACTGGCCGAGGAACGCGTCGCCGGTGGGGACGTCCTGCCGCCAGCGGTAGCGCGGGCCGGCATCCGGCACGCGATCCGGAATGCACAGGCCGTCGCGGGCATGCCGCGGGATGCCGGCACCGTCCATGAAGGCGATGAAACGGCTGCCCGCCTCTTCGGCCTCGGCCCGGTCGGCCTCCTCGTCGCGCAGCCACGTCATGCCGCCGACCATGTCGACGGGGACGTACTCGGCGAGGGCCGGGCGCAGGGACACGCCCTCGATCAGGCTGCCGAAGCGCGTCGCCGCCAGCCGGGTGGTCTCGAAGACGGAGGGCAGGGCGTCGTGCATCGCGACGGGTACGAGCAGGGTCTTCATGGTGGCAATCTCCCCGGTCTCGAGAGGCTAATCCGCCCGGCCGCCCGGTGGAACCGGGGCCAGCGCGGCGCGCACACGGTTTTGCGGCCCGCGCGGATCGAGGCGCGCCCGCAGGATCCGGGTCAGCGGCGCCTCGACGAGGCGGTGGACCACGAGCGCGGCCGCCACGCTGCCGGCGAGCATCAGGACCATGCTGCCCCAGGGCTGCACGGCCGGCGCCAGCCCGAGCCGGAGCAGCCCCTCGCGCACGAGGCGCAGCGCGAAGGGATGCACGAGATAAAGGGCGTAGGAGGCGTCGCCCAGCCCGGCGAGCCCGCGCACCGGGACGGGAAGGCGCGCGACCTGGGCGGCATCGCGCGTCGGTCCGAGGGCGGCCGCCACCAGCAGGGCGGCCGGGCCGCCGACGAGGAGGGGCCGCAGAAATCCGTCGGCCCCGCCTTGGCCGGCGAGCACGCGCGCGGCCAGGACGAGCCCGACGCCGCCCAGAACCGTGAGACCGACCCGCAGGGGCAGGCCCGGCCGGTAACCCCCGCGGTAGGCGAGGGCGAGACCGGCGCCGGCGACGAATTCGAGCACGATCGGATCCGTCCAGAAGCGGAGCGGCACCGGAAGATCGGGCACGAGGGCTCCGACAGCCACGAGGAGCACAAGGCCCCCGCACAGCCAGGCGACGGCGCCGCGCCGGCCGAAGCCGAGCCCTGCCGCGAAGACTGCGTAGAAGAAGGCCTCGTAGTTCAGGGTCCAGCCGAGGCCATAGAGCGGTTGGACGGTGCCGTCGGGCCGGGCCACCGGCCAGAACAGGAAGCTCGCCACGAGGGCTGCGGGATCGCCGAGGAGGGCCGCCGCGTCGCCGAGCAGATCCGGCCGGGCCAGCGCGAGGGCGAGGAAGACGAGGCTCACCAGCCAGTAGAGCGGGACCACCCGGGCGATCCGATGGGCGAGGAAGCGGGCCCGCCCCCCCGGCCTGCCGGCCAGCCGGATCCCGGTATGGACGATGACGAATCCGGAGATCACGAAGAACAGATCGACCCCGCCCCACCAGGGCAGGAGCGTTTCCGGGGCGGGCGCGTGGCCGAAGCCGCGCTCCGCCAGCAGCCCCGCCTCGTGCCGCGCATGATGCCAGACGACCATCAGGGCGGCGGCGGCGCGCAGGACCTGGAGCAGGACGAAGATCACCGGGCGACCATGCCTCGCCCCGCGCCCCGCCAGCAGGGCGCGCATGCGGTTCCGCCGCGGCTGCAGCCGAGGTCGGAGGCGGGCCGGACGGCGATCGGTCCGGCGGCCGAGTCTGCGGACCGGCGGCTCACCCCGCGGACCGCCGCCCTTCGGCCACCGCCCCATCCGGGGCGAAAACGGCAGGAACCATAAGCCCATAACCTCGTTGACCGACCAATTCGCGAACCCGCCTGCGCCCGATCCTTCGTGCTGCGCATGCGACCTGCCAGAGTTCGCGTATCCATTTCGAACAGAGGTCCCGATGCTGAAGAACTATGCTGCCGCGTCCGCGCTTGTCCTGGCGCTGTCGACCCCGGCCCTGGCTCAGAGCGCCAACGACTTCCGCCTCCAGTCGATGCAGGCGAACGCCTTCGAAATCCAGTCCTCGCAGATCGCCCTGTCCAAGTCGCGCAACCCGAAGGTCCGCTCCTACGCCCAGGAGGTCCTCCGCGACCACCGGGCCGCCAACGTCGCCCTGGCGGGCGGCCAGATGAACGGCGTGGCCGGCGATCCGGGCGTCGGCGGCCTGATCACGGCGCCGATCGCGGTGGCGGGCAGCGCCGTGGGCGCCGGCGTCGGCGCGGCGACCGGCGTGGTCGGCGGCACCCTCGCGGGCGGACCGGTCGGCGGCCTCGAGGGCGCCGGCGCCGGTGCGGCGCGCGGCGCCGCCGCGGGCGGTCAGATCGGGCGCGGCGACATGATGGCCACGGGCGCCTCGACGATGGTGGCGCCGAGCCCCGAGCAGCAGGCGATGCTGGCCGAGCTGTCGTCGACCCCGGCCGGCCCGCGCTTCGACCGCGTCTATGCCAGCCAGCAGCTCCAGGCGCATCAGATGACCATCGCGATGACGCAGGCCTACGCCCAGAGCGGCCCGAACCCGGCCCTACGCAACTACGCCCAGCAGGCCCTTCCGGCCCTGCAGATGCACTACAACCAGGCTCAGCGCCTCCCCGGCGCGATGTAAGGGTCATCGTCAGGGACGGCCCGGCTTCCGCCGGGCCAGACCTCCGGCGGCGGGTGCGAGCCCGCCGCCGTTTTCATGTCCGGCCCCTCTGCCCCGACCACCGGCTAACCCGCGGGCGCGCCGCGTTCACGGGCCGGCACGTTGCGCCATTCGTTTCCGCCACGGACGGGCCGCGCAGAGGCAATGCCGAGATCCGCGCGCCGACCGGAGCCCCAAACGAAAACGGCCGGTGCGCGATGCGCAGCCGGCCGTTGCCGCAAAGTTACCGATCGGAGCCGGTCAGCCGACCCCGTTCTTCGGCGCGCGTCGCGCTCAATCGCACGCGATGGCGGCGACCGAGCGAACGGTCTGGCCCGTCGTGTCGATCGGCGGCTTGAACACGCCGGTCTCCGGGTCGCGCACCAGCAGGGAGCCGCTCGCCACGCCGAAATGCGCGCCGTGGATCTCCAGACGGCCGTCGTCGACCCGCTCCTTCACGAACGGGAAGGTCAGCAGGTTCTCCATGCTCTGGACGACCACCGCATGCTCCAGCTTGGTCAGGTAGTCCGGCGCGCCGGGATCGCCGGCCTTGTCTTCGGCCTGACCCACGAGCGAGACCCACTTGCCGATGAAGTCGCCGGGAGAGAGCGGCTTGGCCTTGTTGGCGTAGGCCTTGATGCCGCCGCAGGTGGCGTGGCCGAGAATGACGATGTGCTTCACCTCCAGAGCCTGGACGGCGAATTCCAGCGCCGCCGAGGTGCCGTGGTACTGACCGTCCGGCTGGTAGACCGGCACGAGGTTCGCGACGTTGCGGATCGTGAACAGCTCGCCCGGCCCGGCGTTGAAGATCGCGCTGGGCGACACCCGGCTGTCACAGCAGCTGATGACCAGGATCTCCGGGTTCTGTGTGGAGGCGAGCTGCGCGAAGCGCCGGCGCTCGGTCGGGAAGCGGTCGAGGAGGAAGGACCGGTAGCCTTCGGTCAGGTAGACGGGGAACATAAAGGCGTCTCCAGTTAGACAATCCCGCGACGGCAGGAAGTGAACTCAAAGTTCTCGCCAGGCAAGAACGCGTGGGTGGGCCGGAATAGTCCCGTTCGCGAGATCCGCGGCGAGATCGGCGAGACCGGCCGGCTCGAAGTGCTCGCCGCTGGCGCGCAATTCGTCGATCGGCCACCAGCGTGTCCCGATCAGCGGGTTGTCCTCGGTCTCGGCGAGGCGGCTCGTATCGACCCGGTCGTCGGGCAGGCGGACGAGGAAGTAGCGCTCGCGGGCGTCCCGCGCCTGCCGGAACAGGTGGAACGGGCCGTCGCAGGCGGCGACCTGCGGGCCGATGGCGACATCGCCGCGGCCGATCTCCTCCTCGAGCTCCCGGCGACAGGCGGTGACGTGGTCCTCGCCGGGCTCCAGGCCGCCCCCCGGCATGAACCAGAACCGCAGGGGCGCGCCGTCCGGCCCTTTGGCATGGACCGACGTGTAGGCGATGAGCAGGATCCGATCCTGCGGATCGAGCACGATCGCGCGGGCGATGTGGCGGACGGGCAGGGGGTTCGCGGCGCTCATGCAGCGAGAGCTAGAGCGGGCGCGGTGAACGGACACCGCCTGTGCGCGAGGCTGCGTGCAAAACAGCACGTTGGGTCGCGCACGGCGCCGGTTGCGATCCCTGGCGGACGGCCGCTCAGGACGGCGCGCGCAAAGCCGGGGCCCAGATCACCACGGGAAGCCCGAACGCGTCCCGCTCCGGCGGATCCGGCAGCGGCACGGCGCATCCGAGGCGGATGTCGCGGGCGACCACCAGGGCGGCCAGCGCATCCAGATGGTCGTCCTCCGGAATGCCCTTCGCCCGGGCCTCGATCAGCGCGCCCGGCAGGCCCGCCGCCGCGAGGAGCGCCCGGCGCAGGTCGAGCCCCTCCCGGGCGCGCCGGCCCTTCTTGGGCAGGCCGAGCGGCCGGCCGCCGTTGAGGGTGTGGAAGGCCACCTCGGGATGGACCTCGTGGACCCGCGCCCGCACCTCCGGCCGCTCCCGCAGGAGCGTGTCGACCGCGCGGACGGCGCGGAAGATGTTGTAACCCTGGATCGAGGGCGCGAAGGGCGGGTCGCTCGCCTCGCGCGAGGCGGCCTTCGCGGCTTCATAGTCGGGGGCGTAGACCGCGCTCCGCGGCGGCATCGGAAACACCGATGCCCGCGCCGGCCCGAGCCGGGCGCGGGCCGCCCGGTCGGCGGCACGTCCGCCGCCGATGATCCGGTCCGGCAGGCCGATCGGCACGTCGATCCCGACGATGCAGGGCCGCTCCGGGGCGTCGAGCAGCGCGGCGACGTCGGGGAACAGGGCAGAGCGGTGCCGGTCGGGATCGTCGAGGTCGAGGAGCGCGCCCGCCCAGGCTCCGCGGCAGCCGTCCAAACCCGCGATCCAGCGTGCCATGCCGTTCCTTCCTCGCGCGACGCGCGGCGGGCGTTCTTGCCGGGATGCGCAGGGAAAGCTATCCGCGTCGCCGAGGGCGCCGCCGGCCCGGGAGAAGCGTGATGAGCGAGATCCGTCCCCGTCGCAGCGTGCTGGCGATGCCGGGCTCCAACGCCCGGGCGCTGGAAAAGGCGCGGTCGCTCCCCGCCGACGTCATCCTGATCGACCTTGAGGACGGCACGGCCCCGGAGGTCAAGGCGGCCGCCCGTGCCCAGGTCGCCGCAGCGGTCACGGCGCGCGGCTTCGGCGCCCGCGAGGTGGTGGTGCGCATCAACGCGCCCGAGACCGAGGACGGCGAGGCCGATCTCGTGGCGCTCGCTGCGGCCGCACCGGATGCCATTCTGGTGCCCAAGGTGCGCACCTCCGACACGCTGATCGCGGTCGGATCCCGGCTGCGCCGGCTCGGCGCGCCCCTGGCGACGCGGGTCTGGGCGATGATCGAGACGCCGATGGCGGTGGTGAACGCCGCCGAGATCGCGGGCGCGGCCCGGGACGTGGACGGGCGGCTCGCCGCCCTGGTGATCGGCCCGAACGACCTGCTGAAGGCGTCCCGGATCCGGCCCCCGGGGCGGGCCGCCCTGATGCCCTGGCTGATGACCGTGCTGGCCGCCGCCCGGGCCTACGAGATCGAGGCGATCGACGGCGTCTTCACCGACCTCGCCGACGCGGCCGGATTCGAGGCGGAGTGCGTCCAGGGGCGCGACCTCGGCTTCGACGGCAAGATGCTGATCCATCCGAGCCAGATCGGCCCGGCCAACGCGGCCTTCGGCCCGGATGCCGCGGAGATCGCGCAGGCGCGGTCGTTGATGGACGTCTTCGACGCGCCGGAGAACCGGGCGCGCGGGGTCATCGCGGTGGATGGGAAGATGGTCGAGCGCCTCCATGTCGAGGCCGCCCGGCGGACCCTCGCCATGGCCGAGGCGATCGCGCGTCTCGGCGCGTGAGCGACCGGCCGGAGATCGGCCTGCGGCTGCTCGATCCGCGGCTGCCGGGCTGGGGCTTCCCGCGCTGGGGCTCGCCGGCCGCGGCCGGCCTCGACCTGCACGCCTGCCTCGACGCGCCGCTGGTGCTCCCGCCCCAGGGCAAGCCGGCGCTGATCCCGGCGGGGTTCAGCGTC
Source organism: Methylobacterium sp. 092160098-2 (assembly GCF_028920805.1). Taxonomy (NCBI): domain Bacteria; kingdom Pseudomonadati; phylum Pseudomonadota; class Alphaproteobacteria; order Hyphomicrobiales; family Methylobacteriaceae; genus Methylobacterium; species Methylobacterium sp. 092160098-2. Next base: position 4,269,343 of record NZ_JAQPZJ010000001.1, read on the forward strand.
CTGATCCGCAATCCCGATTGGTGCGGCCTGATCTTCCCGCGCTCGGGGCGCGGGCACCGCGAGGGTCTGGTGCTGGGCAACGGCACCGGCGTCATCGACGCGGATTACGAGGGGCCGCTGATGGTTTCCGCCTGGAACCGCGACGAATCCGAGCCGGTCCGGATCGAGCCGGGCGAGCGGATCGCCCAGCTGGTCTTCACGCGGATCACCCGGCCGGTCCTGACCGTGCTGGGTGGCGAGCCCGGCCCCGGCTCCGAGCGGGGGTCGGGCGGGTTCGGGTCGAGCGGGCGGTAGGCGCCCTCAGTCGAGCGTCTTGCCGAGTCGCCCCGCCAGATCCTGGATGAACTGGAAGGCGGTCCGGCCCGAGCGGGAGCCGCGGGTGGTGGCCCATTCAAGGCATTCGGCGCGCAGCTGCTCCGGCGGCACGGCGAGGCCATAGCGCTCGGCATAGGCGCGGATCATCGCCAGGTACTCGTCCTGGCTGCACTTGTGGAAGCCGAGCCAGAGGCCGAACCGGTCCGAGAGCGAGACCTTCTCCTCGACCGCCTCGCCGGGGTTGATCGCCGTGGAGCGCTCGTTCTCCACCATGTCGCGGGCGAGCAGGTGCCGGCGGTTCGAGGTGGCGTAGAACAGCACGTTGTTCGGCCGCCCCTCGATGCCGCCATCGAGCGCGGTCTTGAGCGACTTGTACGAAGTGTCGTCGGCGTCGAAGGAGAGGTCGTCGCAATAGACCAGCCAGCGATGCGGGTCCGGCCGAAGCAGGGCCATCAGGTCCGGCAGGGCCTCGATGTCCTCGCGGTGGATCTCCACGAGCTTCATCGGCCGGCTGCCGGCGGGCCTGCGGGCGTTGATCTCGGCATGGGCCGCCTTGACCAGCGACGACTTGCCCATGCCGCGGGCGCCCCACAGCAGGGCATTGTTGGCCGGCAGGCCGCGGGCGAAGCGCTCGGTGTTCTCCACCAGGGTGTCGCGCGCCCGGTCGATGCCGGTGAGCAGGCCCATCTCCACCCGCGCCACCTGCGCCACCGGGGTCAGCCGGCGCTCGGGGCCCCACAGGAAGGCGTCCGCGGCATCGGGATCGAAGGCCGGCGGGGCGGCGGGCGCGGCCCGCTCCAGCGCGGTGGCGATGCGCTCCAGGAGCGGCATCAGGGTATCCAGGGTCGCGGGGCTCGTCATCGGATCGGGGGGTTCGCGTACGGGTCGGTCAGGCGGCCGGTTCTACGGGGAAGATCCGGGGAAATCATCCGTATCCGGATGCATGGCCCGGGCCTTCCGAACGGGAACCCGGATCGGGCGTTGATCATCGCGGCAGCACGGGTGCCGTAACGGCCGGGGGGCATGATGGACGCGGGACCGACGATCCGGATCACCCAGGTCGCCGATTACGTCTTCACGGTGGATTTCGGCGCGGCCCTGCCGGCGCTTCTCACCGACGAGGCGCCTCCGATCGGCGGCGGGACCGGGCCGTTCCCCGAGCAGCTGCTGATCTCCGGCGTCGCGAACTGCCTCTGCGCCAGCCTGGTCTTCGCCCTGGGGAAATTCCGCCAGGAGGCGCGGGGCGTGGCCGCCGAGGCGTCCTGCCGGCTGGAGCGCAACCCTGCCGGGCGGCTCCGCGTCACCGCGATCGACGTGCGGATCCGCCTCGGCGCGGCGGCGGCCGACATGCCGCGGATCGACCGGGTGCTGGAGCAATTCGAGCGGTTCTGCACCGTCTCGGAGAGCGTGAAGGCCGGGATCCCGGTCGCCGTGTCGGTGGCCGATTGCGACGGCACGCGCCTGAAATGACCGGCGCCTCGGGGAAAGATCGGCCGCCCGGCGCATTGCCTAGCACCAACCGGCCGCCGGAGCCGGACGAGGAGACGCCATGTCGGATCAGACGCGAGAACCCGCCCGCGCCCCCGAGGACCTTGCCGCCCTGTTCAACCAGCGCGCCAATGCCGGCGATGTCGAGGGCCTCGTCGCCCTCTACGAGCCCGAGGCGGTGCTGGCCGCCGGCCGGGTCGTCGCCACGGGCCATGCCGAGATCCGGAGCTTCTACGCCGACCTGCTGGCGCGCAAATCCGACTTCCCGGCCCCGGAGACGCTGCCGCCCCTGCGCAACGGCCCCCTCGCCCTGACCTTCGCGCGGCTGCCGAACGGCGCCCTGTCGGTGGAGGCCGCCCGGGAGCAGGCGGACGGGACGTGGCTCTGGGCGATCGACCAGCTCAAGATCGCGCCGCCGAAGAGCTGACCGTCGGCCCGGACGCGCCCCCGCGCTTGTCCCACCGGACGCGATGCGGCAAAGCGGAGCCCGCGCGCTCGACGCTGCGCAGAAGACCCGAGCCGACTCGATGCACGACATCCGCGCCATCCGGGAGAACCCGGACGCCTTCGACAGCGACCTCGCCCGCCGGGGCCTCGCGCCGCTCTCGGCCGCGCTGATCGCGCTGGACGAGGCGCGGAAGGCGTCGGTCTCGGCCGCGCAGGCCAACCAGGAGCGGCGCAACGCCCTGGCCAAGGAGATCGGCGGCGCCAAGAAGGCCAAGGACGAGGACCGCGCCGCCGCCCTGATGGCGGAGGTCGCGGCCCTGAAGGGCGCCGAGCCGGAACTGAAGGCCGCGCAGGACGCGGCCGACAAGGCGCTGGCGGACAAGCTCGCCGCGATCCCGAACCGGCCGAAACCCGACGTGCCCGAGGGTGCCGACGAGCACGGCAACGTCCTCTACCGCAGCCACGCCGCGACCCGCGAGCGGCTTACCGAGGGCCGCGAGCATTTCGAACTCGGCGAGGCCGCCGGCCTGATGGATTTCGAGGCGGCGGCCAAGCTGTCCGGCGCGCGCTTCGTGGTGCTGAAAGGTCAGCTCGCCCGGCTGGAGCGGGCGCTCGGCCAGTTCATGCTCGACCTGCACACCCAGGAGCACGGCTACCTGGAGGTGGCGCCGCCGGTTCTGGTGCGCGACGCCGCCATGTTCGGCACCGCGCAGCTGCCGAAGTTCGAGGACGATCAGTTCTCGGTGTTCAAGGGGCTGGACGCCGTGAAGACGCTGGACTCCGCGGCGGACCCGGCCTCCGGCAACACCGAGAAGTTCTGGCTCGTCCCCACCGCCGAGGTGCCGCTGACGAACCTCGTCCGCGAGTCGATCCTCCGCGAGGAGGAGCTGCCCCTGCGCTTCACCGCGCTGACGCCCTGTTTCCGGGCCGAGGCCGGGTCGGCGGGGCGCGACACCCGCGGCATGCTGCGCCAGCACCAGTTCAACAAGGTCGAGCTGGTCTCGATCACCACGCCGGAGGAATCCGCCACCGAGCACGAACGGATGCTCACCTGCGCCGAGGCGGTTCTGAAGAAGCTGGATCTGCCCTACCGGGTCATGACCCTCTGCACCGGCGACATGGGCTTCGCCTCCCAGAAGACCTACGACATCGAGGTCTGGGTGCCGGGCCAGCGCACCCACCGCGAGATCTCGTCGTGCTCGGTCTGCGGCGACTTCCAGGCCCGGCGGATGAACGCCCGCTACCGGGGCAAGGACGGCAAGCCGGCCTACGTCCACACCCTCAACGGCTCGGGCGTGGCGGTCGGCCGCGCGCTCATCGCCGTGATGGAGAATTACCAGAACCCGGACGGGAGCATCACGATCCCGTCGGTGCTCCACCCCTACATGGGCGGGCTCAACCGGATCGAGGGCACCCGCTGATGCGCATCCTGGTCACCAACGACGACGGCATCCACGCGCCGGGGCTCAGTACCCTGGAGGAGATCGCCCGCGAGCTGTCGGACGACGTCTGGGTGGTGGCGCCGGAGAGCGACCAGTCCGGCGTGTCGCACTCGCTGTCGCTCAACGACCCGCTGCGCCTGCGGCAAGTCTCGGAGCAGCGTTTCGCCGTGAAGGGGACGCCGTCGGACTGCGTGATCCTGGGCGTGCGCCACATCCTGGGCGACCACGGGCCGGACCTCGTCCTGTCGGGGGTCAACCGCGGCCAGAACGTCGCCGAGGACGTGACCTATTCGGGCACGATCGCGGCCGCCATGGAGGGGACGATCCTCGGCATCCGCTCGATCGCGCTCAGCCAAGCCTACGGGGTGGGCGGACGCGGCGCCCTCAAGTGGGACTGTGCCCGGACGCACGGGGCGAAGGTCGTCCGGAAGATCCTGGAGACCGGGATCGAGCCCGGCATCCTGGTCAACGTGAATTTTCCGGATTGCGAGCCGGCCGACGTGCAGGGCATCGCGGTGGCCGCGCAGGGCTTCCGCAATCAGGCGCTGCTGTCCATCGACGCCCGGGTCGACGGGCGCGGCAACCCGTATTTCTGGCTGGCCTTCGCCAAGGCCCGGTTCGAGCCGGGCCACGGTTCGGATCTGAAAGCCATCGCCGAGAAGCGGATCTCGGTGACGCCCCTGCGCCTCGATCTCACGGACGAGCCGACGCTGACGCGCTTCGCGCAGGCCTTCGCCGAGTGATCGATCTGGGCAGCCTGGAAGAGGCTGCCGGCAACGCGGCCTTCGTCATGGCGCTCCGGGGCCGGGGCCTGCGGGACACCGCGGTGCTGCGGGCCATGGAACAGGTGCCCCGGGACACCTTCGCGCCGCCGCAGCATCGGGAGCATGCGCGGCGGGACATCGCCCTGCCGCTGTCCTGCGGCGCGTCGATGACGGCCCCCTCCACCGTGGCCCTGATGCTGGCGCTGCTTCGGCTCGAGCCGGGCCAGCGCGTCCTGGAGATCGGCACGGGCTCGGGCTACGTGACCGCCCTGCTCGCCCAGCTCGGGGCCGGGGCGGTGCTCAGCCTGGAACGCTACACCTCCCTGGCCGGGGCGGCGACGCGGCGGCTCGCGGCCCTGTCCGAGGTGCATGTCGTCCGGGCGGACGGGCTGGCCCCGGACCTGCCGGACGGGGGGTTCGACCGGATCCTGGTCCACGGCAGCGTCGCGGCGATCCCGCAGCACTGGCGCGCGGCCCTCGAACCCGGCGGACGGCTGGTGACGGGCCTCAGGGGCGAGGGCGGCTGCCGGGTCGCGGTGCTGCCGACGCCGGAGGCCGAGCCGGAACCGGGGGCGCCGGTGCGGCTGACGGCGCTGATGCCGGGACTGGCGCGGGTTCTCTGACGCCGAGCCGACGGGGCACGCGCCGCGAAGCGACCGAGGGCCGGGCGACATTTGCGAGCGCAGCGCCGCTGGATTGCCCCCTCGCGAGGACGGTGGAGCGACCCTCAGCCCACCCGCCGCGCCGCCCGCCACAGGCGCCACAGCCGGCGCCAGCGCGGCAGTTCGACGGGCGTGTTGAGCGGGTCGTAGGAGGCCCGCTCCATGGCGGCGAGGTAGGGTTCCACCAGGGCCGTGGGCAGGAAGGCGGCGCCCGCCGAGGGCGCGATGGTCGGACGCGCCGCCTCGAAGGCCTTGAGGTGCTGCCGGGCGAGGTCGCGCAGGTCGGCACAGGCCCGGCGCAGGCCCGGACCGCCGCGGCCCGTGACGATGTCCTCGCGGGTGACGCCGTAGCGGCCGAGGATGTCCGCCGGCAGGTAGACCTGCCCCGAGCGGGCGTGCCAGGGCAGGGCACGCAGGAGTCCGGTGATCCCGTAGGCAACCCCGGCATGGCCGGCCGCCCCCGCGCCGCCCGGCTCTGTGCCGTTGCCGATCACGAGGCTCGCCAGCCGGAACAGGGCCGAGGCGGTCTCGCCGCAATAGCCCTCCAGGTCGTTCACCCGAGGCATCGGGTCCTCGTAGAGATCGAACACCCGTGCGTCGATCAGGTCGACGAAGGGCTGGCGACCGAGGCGGTTGACCCGGATCGCCTCCTCCAGGGCCGCCGCCACCGGATTGGCGCGCACGTCGCCCCGGGCCTCCCCTTGGAGGGCGTCGCGCCACCATTGCAGGCGGATCTCGCCGGCCAGGGGGTTCGAGGCCGCCTCGCGCACCCGCGCGATGGTCAGGCTGAAGGCGTAGAGGGCGAAGAGGTGCGGACGGGCGGCGGCCGGGGCGAACAGGGTGGCGTAGTAGCGGTCCGGATCGCCGGTCCGCACGAGATCCTCGCAATGGGATTGCGCGAAGGCGAGCCCGGTCTCGGTGGTCCTGCCCTCGACCTCCGGCATCAGGCCACCGCGATCAGCGCGGCCGCGACCTTGCGGTTCTCGGCCACCAGGATGTTGTAGGTCCGGGCCGCGGCCCCGGTCTGCATCACGTCGAGGCCGACGCCGAAATCCTTGAGCCAGCCCCGCAAGGCGGGGTCGATGGCGGCGATGTCGAGGCCAGTGCCGACGAGCAGCAACTCGATCCCCTCCGATTCCGCCTGGACCGGTCGCAGGGCCGTCCGGTCGATCGCCCTCGGCTCCGTCACCTCCCAGGCCCGAACCCCCGAGGGCAGCAGCAGGATCGAGCCGCGATGCGACATCCCGGCGAAGCGGAAGCCGCCATTGCCGTAGGTGTCGATGATGTGGCGACCCGGCACGAAGCCGGAGTCGAAGGTCTTCGGACTTGGCTGATCGGCCATCTCGGAAAAAGGACTACTCCGCCGGTTGCGGGACGCCGGACCGCTCGGACGCGGCGCGGGCGCCCGAGAGCATCAGGCCCAGATAGATCAACACCGGAGTCGAGATGAAGATCGCCGAGTAGGTGCAGATCAGGACGCCGCAGAGCATCACCACGGCGAAGCCCTTGATCGCCTCGCCGCCGAACAGGACCAGCGCCAGCAGCGACAGGGAGGACGAGATCGACGTCATCACCGTGCGCGACATGGTCGAGTTGATCGACAGGTTCAGCAGGTCGACGGTGGGGATGGTCTTGTACCGCCGCATCAGCTCGCGGGTCCGGTCGAACACCACGACCGTCTCGTTGAGCGAGTAGCCCACGATGGTCAGGATCGCCGCGATCGAGGTCATGTTGAACTCGATCCGGGTGATGATGAACACGCCCACCGTCAGCACGATGTCGTGGAGCGTGCCGACGATGGCGCCGAGCGCCAGCTCCCGCTCGAACCGGAACCAGAGGTAGAGCAGCACCGCCACGACGGAGAGCACGACGCCCAGCGTGCCGGACTGCACGAGTTCGCCGGAGACGCGCGGGCCGACGGTCTCGGTGCGGCGGAACTCGTAATCCTTGTCGAAGGCGGCGTGCGCCTTGTTCATCACCGCGGTCTGGCCCTGCTCGCCGGGCTGGAGCGGCAGGCGGACCAGCACGGTACCCTGGTTGCCCAGTTCCTGCACCTCCGGCTCGCCGAAGCCGAAGCCCGCCGCCGTATGGCGGATCGCCGCGACGTCGGCGGTGCCGGATTTCGCCTGCAATTCGACCAGGGTCCCGCCCTTGAAGTCGATGCCGAAGTTCAGCCCGATCGTCAGGAACAGCGCCACCGTGACGAGCGACAGCACCGCCGAGAGCGGGAAGGTGAAGCGCCGGAATCGCATGAAGTCGAAATGCGATTCATCGGGCCAGAGGCGGAGCAGGCGCATGGAAACGGACCTAACGTTTGGGAGATCTCAGCACCGGTCCGCTCGTCCCACCCTCACCCTCGACCTGAGGCGCCGGAGCGAAGCGGAGGCCTCGAAGGAGGGCTCCAGGGATCGCAGCGCCGTCTGCAGGGCCCCTTCGAGGCCCGCTGACGCGGGCACCTCAGGATGAGGTGATGGTCTGGAGCGGCCTTCTTCCGCCGGTGATGCGTCTCCCGAAAGTGAACTCGTTCAGAACGGCAGGGTCTTCGGCCGGAAGGTCTTGTACCACACCGCGATCATCATCCGGGTCAGCGTCACCGCGGTGATGACCGTCGTCAGGATGCCGAGGATGAAGACCACGGCGAAGCCCTTCACCGGGCCCGAGCCGAGGAAGAACAGGATCAGGGCGGCGATCGCCATGGTCGAGTTCGAGTCGATGATGGTGGCGAAGGCCCGGTCGAAGCCCGCCTGCAGCGCCGAGATCAGCGAGCGGCCGGCATGGCTCTCCTCGCGCATGCGCTCGTAGATCAGGACGTTCGAATCCACCGCGGTGCCGATGGTGAGCACGATGCCGGCGATGCCCGGCAGCGTCATGGTCGCCTCCAGCACCGACATCAGGCCCAGGATCAGCCCGACGTGGACGATCAGCGCGATGTTGGCGATGAAGCCGAACGTCCCGTAGGTCGCGAACATGAAGGCCACAACGAGGCCCGCCGCCACCAGGGTCGCGAGCTTGCCGGCCTCGATGGAGTCGCGGCCGAGGCCCGGGCCGACGACGCGGCGCTCGACCACGGTGAACTTGGCCGGCAGCGCGCCGGCCCGGAGCAGGACCGCCAGGTCGTTGGCCTGCTGGACGGTGAAGTTGCCGGTGATCTGGCCCGAACCGCCGGTGATCGCCGAGCGGATCACGGGGGCGGAGACGACCTCGTTGTCGAGCACGATCGCCATGCGCCGACCGATATTCTCCGAGGTCGCCTGCCCGAACCGCTGCGCGCCGCGCAGGTTGAACTTGAAGCTCACCATCGGCTCGTGGGACTGCTGGTCGAAGGCGGGCTGCGCGTCGGTCAGCTCGCCGCCATCGGCCATGACCCGGCGCTCCACCGGGACCTTGGCGCCCTTCTCGTCCTTGGAGGGCAGCATGTCGACGTCGCCCGAGGGACTGTCGGCGAGCATGCGGAACTCGAGCTTGGCGGTCGAGCCGAGGAGCTTTTCCAGCCGCTCGGGATTCTGCTCGCCCGGCACCTGGATCAGAATGCGGTCGGCGCCCTGCTGCTGGATCGACGGCTCGGTGGTGCCGGTGGAGTCGAGGCGGCGCCGGATGACCTCGATGCCCTGGCTCACGGCCCGGCGGGTCCGGTCGGTGATGCCGGCATCGGTCAGCATGAGGCGGATCACGCCGCCCGGCTGCTCGGAGATGTCGAGGGTGCGGGCCGCCGTCTGGCCTATCGAGGTGGTGATCGGCTGCGACAGTTCCTGAAGCTTCGGCAGGACCTTGGCCCGGGCGGCGGCGTCGTCGATCTTCACCTGGACGCCGCGCGGCAGGAGGCCGATGCCGCCGTCGGCGCGGACATTCTCCTGCTGGAGCACGCGGCGCACGTCGTCGCGCAGGGCCTTGGCCTGGGAGGCGACCAGCTCGTTCTGGTCGACCTCAAGCAGGAGCTGCGAGCCGCCCTGCAGGTCGAGGCCGAGCACGATGGCGCGGGTCGGCACGATCCAGCTCGGGAACCACGTGGGCAGGCTGGCGACGAAGCCCTTGCGCTGCTCGGGCGAGAAGAAGCTCGGCACGGCGAGCATCAGCCCCACCAGGATCAAGCCCAGTGTCGCGATGATCTTCGCACGGGAGAAGCGCAGCATCGGCCGTCTTTTTCTCTTTTGGGCCGGCGCACGACGCCGGCCGGTTCAACCGGGAACTCAGGCGGCTTTCACCGTGCCCTTGGCGCGGACCTCGGAGATCATCGACCGGACCACCCGAACGCGCACGTTCGGGGCGATCTCGACCTCGATCTCGGGCTGGTCGTCCGACGCCTTGGTCACGCGTCCGACGAGGCCGCCGTTGGTGACGACCGTATCGTCCCGGCGCACGGACTTCAGCAGCGCCTGGTGGTCCTTGACCCGCTTCTGCTGCGGCCGCAGGATCAGGAAGTACATGATCACGAAGATCAGAACGAACGGGACCACCTGAAAGGCGATCTCCGCTCCGCCAGCGGCCGCACCGGCCCCTTGCGCGAAGGCGGGGGTGATCAACGAGCGTCTCCTGCGAATGGCATGCAGGTCTGCCGCCGGATGAGGCGCCCGCAGACCTGTCGAAAAGCGCGCGGACTATAGCCAGGGGCTACCCGAAAGCAACGCCGAAGCGACAGGCCGATGCGGCGCGCTCACAGCAGGGCGCGGATCGCCGCCGCGAACGCCTCCGGCGCCTCCTGGGGAAAGTTGTGCCCGACCCCCGCGACGATCTCACGCCGGTACGGTCCCGTGAAGTGGCGGGCGTCCGTGTCGGTGGCGGGCGGCGGCCCGACGCCGTCATCGGCCCCGAGCAGCACGATCGTCGGCACGGCGATCGCCGGCTGGGCGGCGAGCCGCGCCTCGATCTCCACCAGCGCCGGATCGCTCGGCACGAGCCCGAAGCGGTGGCGGTAGGAATGCACCACCACGTCGACGAAGTCGGGATTGTCGAAGGCGCGGGCGGTCTGCGCGAAGGTCTCCGCGTCGAACGCCCAGGTCGGCGACCAGAGCCGCCAGAGCAGGCGGCAGAAGGCGTCCCGGTTCTCGGCGAGGCCGGCGCGGCCGCGCTCGCCGTGGAGGTAGTACTGGTACCAGAGACGGTGCTCGGTCTCCGGCGCGACCGGCCGCCCGGCGACCGGGATGTTCTGGATGTTGTAGCCGACGCCGCAGCTCACGAGGCCCCGGACCCGGTCCGGCCAGAGCGCCGCCACCACGCAGGCGGCCCGGCCGCCCCAATCGTAGCCGGCGAGCACGGCGCGTCCGATGCCGAGGGCGTCGAGGAAGGCGAGCAGGTCGGCTCCGAGGGCCGCCTGCTCGCCCGAGCGCGGCGTGGCGGGGTCCAGGAACCGGGTCGGGCCGTAGCCGCGCAGGTACGGGACGAGGCAGCGCACCCCGTCGGCGGCGAGCCGCAGGGCCGCCGCCTCGCAGGCCTGGATATCGTAGGGGAAGCCGTGGAGCAGCACGGCGGGCGGCCCGTCCGGCGGACCGAACTCCCGATAGGCGATGTCCAGCACGCCGGCCCGCACGCGTTCCATGAACGACTCCCCCTCGCCACGGGGCGATCCTAACGGGTTCGTCGCGCAATTGCCGCACGCGCTTGCCGCCGCCGCGTCGCGCCCGACTTCTCCTGCGACGAAGAAGCGCGACGGTGGAGAACGATGGGACTGCTCGACGGTGCGAAGAACCTGATCGGCGACGTGGTCGCGGCGGCCGACCGGGCCTTTGAGGAGACCGGTAGCGGCAAGCTCGCCCTGGCGCTCGCGAAATTCTATCCCGGCGGCCTCGCGGCCTTCCTCGACCGCCTGAGGGAGACCGGACACGGCGCGGCCGTCGATTCGTGGCTCTCGCCGGGCACGCGGCAGCCGGTTCCGGCCTCCGCGCTGGCGGCCTGCCTGCCGGAGGCGGTGACCGAGCGGCTCGCCTACGATCTCGGCGTGCCGGACGCGCGCGTTCCCACCGTGCTCGCGGAGTTCCTGCCCGCCGCCGTCGCCGATCAGAGCGAGAACGGGAGCCTGAAGCCCCAGCCGAATTTCAGCACGCAGGTCCGCTGATCATCGGGGCCTCATGGGGCCGCGCATTTCATCAGAGGCGGGGCGGTCGCGCAGCTCAGATGGCAGCTCTGCTTCGCGAAGCAGAACCACGAGAGCGCGCCGCTCTTCAGGCAGGATCCGCCGCAATGCCGGTACGTGCCGTAGAGCGGCCGAACGAAGACGGCATCGGCGAGGGGGCGCGCCTCCGACGACCGCGCCGTCTCCGCGGCCGGCAGCGCCACCGCCGCACCGGCCGCGACCACGAGCACGAAAGACGGTGCCAGGACTCTCATTCGCGTCGACCGTGGAACCGTGTCCGGGCCAACATACCGGGCCAAAGTCCGGGTCCTGTCGACTAAATTGCGGTTCACGCGGGCCGGGGGCAGCCGCCGGCCTCTCCCGCTTTCCGGACGACGCCCTAGACTCCCGTCGACCGATCCTTCGACGCGAGGCCCACATGAGTCTGCTCAATTCCCTCGGCGGCTCGCTGGGGCAGATCGCCCTCAAGGCGTTGCCGGGCGTGATCCAGCAGGTCCTGCCCGGCGGGCTCAACGCCCTGCTCGATCAGCTCCGGCGATCCGGCTACGAGAGCCAGGTCAATTCCTGGCTCGGCCGCGGGCCCAACGAGCCGATCACCGCCGACGACCTGCGCAAGGTCCTCGACAACGATCAGGTGCGCCAGATGGCGGGAAAGCTCGGAATCCCGATGGACGAGCTGTTCCCGACCCTCGCGCAGGCCCTTCCCGAGACCGTGGACCACCACAGCCCCGACGGGACCCTGCAGGTGCCCAAGGCCTAGGCGGCCACGGCGCGGGCGCGGGGAAGGCCGGCGCGGCGCGGCCGGACCGGCGGTCCGCAACGCGAAACGGCGGCCCCGTCCGGGACCGCCGCCGCGTGCCGCCGTCTTGCCGGTCGGCTCAGTTGCTGGCGAGCTGTGACATGGGATCCACGGGCGCGCCGCCCTTGCGGATCTCGAAATGGAGCTGCGGCGAGGTCACGTTGCCCGACGCGCCGGACTTCGCGATGGTCTGACCGCGCTTGACCTTCTCGCCGGGCTTCACGTCGATCTCGCCGTTATGGGCGTAGGCCGAGACGTAGCCGTTGGCGTGACGCACGAGGACCAGCTTGCCGTAGCCCTTCACGTCGGAGCCGGCATAGGCCACCGTGCCCTCTTCGGCGGCCTTGACGGGGGTGCCCTCCGGGACGGCGATGTTGATGCCCTCGTTGCCGGAGCTGCCATAGCCGGAGATCACCCGGCCCTTGGCGGGCCAGCGGAAGTTCTCCGTCGCCTCGGCCACGGAGCCGGTGGCGGCGGGCTCGGACTTGGCCTGAGCAGGAGCCGCGGCGGCCACCGGCTTCGGCGTCTCCTTGGCGGCGACCTTCTCGGCGGCGGCGGGCTTCTGCGCCGCCTCCTTGGCGGCCTCCTTGGTGGCCTGCTTGGCCGCCTCCTTGGAGGCTTCCTTGGCGGCCTTCGCCTCGGCGAGCTTCTGGGCGGCCTCCGCCTTCGCGGCGGCCTTCGCCTCGGCGCGGGCTTCCTGGGCCTTAGCTTCGGCCTTCGCCTTCGCCTCGAGCTTCGGATCCGCCTTCTTGTCGTCGGCCTTCTTCTCCTCGGCCTTGGCGACCTGTCCGGGACGCACGTGCTTCGGCTTCTCGCCGTCCTTCGCGGTGGCGTCCTTGCGGGTCTTGGCGTCGGCGACCTTGCGGGCGGCGGCGTCGCGGGCGAGCGCCTCCTTGCGCTCCGCCTCCTTCTCGGCGGCGGCGGCCTTCTGCGCCGCCTCCTTGGCGGCCTTCGCCTCGGCGAGCTTCTGGGCGGCCTCCTTGGCCTCCTCGCGCTTCGCGGCGATCTTGTTCTCGACCTGCTTGGCGTCCTCGCGCTTCTCCTCGGCAGCCCGGGCGGGCCGGGCGGACATCGGGGCCGCGGCGGGGTTCAGCCCGGAGGCGTTGTAGACCGGGATCACGATCTGACGACCGGGCGTGATCTGGCTCGCGTTGCTCAGGCCATTGGCGGCCAGGATCGCCGAAGCGGGCACGCCGAAGCGGGTGGACATCTGGTTCAGGCTGTCGTTGCGCGAGACGGTGATCTGCGTGCCGCCCTCGGCGCTCCAGCCGACGCCGCCGGTGGAGGCGACTCGGGTCGCGGGGGCGGCAGCAGGGGTCTGGGCCGGACTCGCGGCGGCGGCCGGACGCGCGGCGCCGGGCGCGCTCAGCGCCTCCGATTGGATGCGGCCGGTCCGGACCGGCGGCACCGACTTCAGGGATCCGTCCGGCAGGCTGCCGGTGGCGGAAGGCTCCGACTCGAACGGATTCGAGAATGGGTTGCCCAGCCGCGATGCGTCCGAGGAACAGGCGGCGGCCGCCCCGCCGATCATGCCGATGAGCGCGACGCGCGACAGCGTCCGCAACATCTGACCCGTACCGCGCACCCGCATCGACACACCCGTTTGCCTGACGCAACCTGATGCCCCAATGAAGACGGATTCAGGTTAAGCAACCGTTCCCGTTCCGCATACCTGCGACCCAGAAGCGAAGGAGCGCACAGGGTTTCGCGCAGGGTTTCGCGCCGTGCCGGGGATGAAACCCAGGGGCGAGACCGTCCCTTTTCCTACCTGGGCGGCTCCCCACATCGTGGACATGTTTACCATCCGCGGCGCGCGCGACAGCTTGGCCGATCTGCCGGCGATCGAGACCGCGCGCCTCTCGGTCGCCGCCCTTCAGCCCGCGGACGCAGCGGCCCTGCGCCGGCTCACCGACGATCCGGCGATCACCGCCGCGGTGGACTTCCTGCCGACCCCGTTCACGCTCCAGGATGCCGAGGATCTGATTCGCAGCGGTCGGCGGGGCCGGGACTGCTTCCTCGGGGCCTGGACCCGCGGCGGCGCCGATCCCGGTGTCGCCCCCGATCCGGCGGGACGCGACCTGGTGGGGGTGGTCGGGACGCATCTGCGCGGCACCGGCACGATCGAGATCGGATACTGGATCGGGGGCGCCGCCCGCGGGCGCGGCTTCGCCTACGAGGCCGTATCGGCGATCCTCGGCCTTCTTGGCGCGCGCTTCCCGGCGCGCCTCGTGGTGGCGGAATGCCGCCCGGCCAACGTCGCGTCCTGGGGCCTGCTGCAGAAGCTGGGTTTTCGCGACACCGGCGAGGAGGGGCACCGCCCGGGCCGCCGCCTGCTCAGACGGGATTGAGCCCCATGGCCGGCGGGCGGACCCCGACCGCTGGTCTCAGGTCTCAGGCTCCACGCCGCCGCACCTTCGTGCGCCGCGGGCCGAGCGCGAAGGACGCCTCGTCGTCCGGCGAGCGCTCCGCCAGGGCGAAGCTGTGCAGTTCGTTCAGCCCGCCCCCGTCCCGGGGCTGCACCGCGACCAGGGCGTAGAAGGCTGCCCGCACCACATCCTTCCTGGACGCGTCGGGATGCGTCTCGCGGACGGCGACGCGCAGCGCCTTCGGCGTCATGCCCAGTGCGGCCAGGCTCCAGAGCGTCGCCGCGAGCGCCTCGATCGAAGCCATCCGAAACGCCCCCGTCGGTCGAGTCCCAGGGTCTTTATACGGATCGGCCCAGCACCGGCGCAAGTCTCGTTCAGACGACCGCAAGATCTACGGCTCATCGAGCACATATCGTCACAACAATACGTCGATACACGAAGTCGATTACTACAAATGTCGAAATCGATTTGCCAGAACACCTTCAATTTCAGCAGACAACAAAAAGCCCCCGGACCTGAGGCCGGGGGCTTGCTGGCGACCGGTTCCGTGAACCGGTCCGGGTCATCCGATCAGAAGGTGATGCCGGTCTCGACCATGTAGCGGTCCTGGGAGGTTTTGTTGCCGGTGCGGCCGAAGCCGGTGCCGAGCGTCCCCTCCGCGAGGTTGCCACGGGTGATCCCGCCGAGTTCGACGTGGGCGTATTCCACCCGGAAGAAGTACCGGTCGAAGGTGAAGGTCGGCGTGACGGTGACCGAGAAGGCGTTGCTGCCCGCACCGAAGCCCAGCAGGTTGGTCCCGCCGGATCCGCGGACGCCGGTCTGCTCGGTGTACTCGACGCGGCCGGCCAGGGAGAAATTATCGGTGAACGAGTAGGCCGCCAGCAGCGCGCCGCCGTAGGTCGACGCCGAGTTGGCGATGCCGACGCGCAGGTCCCGCTCGACATTGGTGAACTGGAAGTACGGCGAGATGATCCACGGGCCGTTCGCGTAGGTGTAGTTGATGTTGAAGATGCCGCTGTTCTGCTGGAGGTTCGGCGTCGCGAACTGGTAGCGCGGGCTGCGGTCGAGGGCGTTGGTCCGGCCGACGTTCAGGCCGCCGTTGACGCCGATCGTGTTGTAGTCGTCGAGCTTGTAGGCGACGTTGCCGGTGAACCACGTGATCTCGTTGGAGAAGAAGCCGTCCGTGCCCGCGAGGGACACCGAGAGCGGAGGGTTTTAGGTCAGCATAGATAGCAGGTCGCTGATCCTGCTGTTCCCGGCAAAGCGGGCAAACAGGGCGAGGCTGACGTCCACCATGCGTTTGCTCTTCGAGACCACGATGGAGCGGCGTCGAAAGCGGGCGAGCCAGTGCCGCTGCCGGGCGTTGTCCCGCTCGATGCCGTGGGTCTCGTCCTTGCCGGTATAGTGCTGCCCGAGCGGCAGGAGGACGGTGTAGGCGGCGTAGGCGTCCGTGCAGTAGAGCCGGGTGCGCCAGCGCGCGAGCCGCTGGATCAGACGCTCGCAGGTGGCCTTGTCACGACCGCCGCACTCCCAGTCCACCAGTTGCCCTGAAGCACGATCCCAAGCCTTCCAGATCCAGAGCGGCTCGGACTTTTTTTGAGGTAGTGCCACATCTCGTCGAGCTCGATCACCACCGCCCGGCCTTCCGGCTCGGGCTTCTGCGCGTAGGCGGCGGCGAACTGCTCCAGCCAGGCCTGGATCGTGGGTGTCGAGACACCCAGCAACTTGGCGGTGCGGTTCATCGACAAGCCGCTGACATACAGCAGAACCGCGGTGGCCTTCATGGCCAGCGGCTTGCCGCGTGCGGGCGTGTCGGTGAAGTTCAGGCCGCAGGCCTTGCACCGATACCGCTGCTTGGAGCGCATCAGCCCGTTCTTGACCTGCTCCTCACTCCCACAGCGCTTGCACCGCAGCCCCATGATCGACCTCCTGAGGGACCCATAAGGATCCAGAAGGTAGGGCATCTATGCAGACCTAAAACCCTCCGAGAGCGGGCCGCTGCTGTAATTGACCTGCACGCCCTGGTTGATGAAGTTCTCCTGCACGAAGAGGAGGCCGCGGTTGATGTTCAGGTTCTGGTAGGTGAACAGCAGCTCGGTGCCGATCAGGGTGAACATCCGGCCGCCCTGGACCGACCATTCATCGTTGATCTGGATCTTGCCGAAGGCGACCGGGACCGGGCCGAACAGGAGATCGGTCTGGGTGAAGGTGCCGAGCGTGGGGAAGCCGAGCTGCGGGATCGAGTAGCCGCCGGCCTGGATGTAGAACTGGAACGCGCCCTCGGGCTTCTGGATGATGCCCTGCACGTTCGAGAAGTCGAACCGGGCCGACCGGTCGCGGTCGTTGGGCGCCGCCGGGGTCGAGAACGAGGCGAACGGGTTCGACTGCGTGTAGCCGTAGCCGGTGATGGCGCCGCCCACGTAGAGGTCCCCGAGCGGACCCGCGGAGAAGCAGCTCGGATTCGGGTTGGCCTTGATCACGCCGCTATAGGCCGGGCCGATCAGCGTGGCCTTGCACGGCTCGGCGGGGGGCGCGACGGGAACCGGCGCCGGGGCCGACAGATCGGCCGCGAGGATGCTGGTCGAGGACAGCAGCACGGTGGCCAGGCCGGCCAGGGCGGATCGCTTCAGCATGGTTCGGAGCTCGTTCGGATTCGTCTACGGCCAAGCTGACATCGCGCTGCGAATGACACAAAATCAAACATAGAGCAGTTGCATATTTTTTGGGCAGATCCCTATCGCTGAACACGTTCGACGCGGAAATGTGACTTTGCCGCCACAATCGTCCGGGCGGACCGGCGTTTTCCTTTGAGGGCGTCCGGAACAGCTTTCCCGGCACGGCCCAAGTCTACCGTGTCAGGCCGCGGGACCGATCGGATCGCAGCGAAATCCTCCGAACTCATGCCGGGCCAGCCGTTCGGCCAGGGCCGGCAGGAACAGCATCGCCTCCTCGGCGAGGCGCCACGGCGGGTTGACCACGATCAGGCCGCTCCCGGTGAGCCGCGTCGGGTCGCCCGGCCGCTCGATCAGGAGATCGAGCCGCAGGGCCGGGCGGGGCAGGGCGGCATCGAGGTCGCGGACCATCCGGTCGAGGGCCTCGGTGTCCTTGATCGGATACCAGGCCAGGAACACCCCGGTGGGCCATTTCGCCACCGCCCGGGCGAGGTGGGCGCCGAGGCGCTCGATCTCGCCGGGCACCTCGTAGGGGGGATCGATCAGCACGAGGCCGCGCCGCTCCGGCGGCGGGATCTGGGCGTTGATCGCGGTCCAGCCGTCGAGGCTCATCACCTTGGTGCGGGGATCGCGGGCGTAGCGGTCCTGCAGCGTGGCGGCATCCGCCGGATGGAGTTCCACGAACACGCCCTTGTCGCCGGGGCGCAGCGCCTCGCGGATCAGGGCGGGCGAGCCGGGATAGGCGGTGGCGCCGTCGCGCGCCTGCACCGCGGCCACCGCGGCCCGGTAGGGCGCAAGCAGCGCCTCGACATCCGGCGCGAAGGGCGCGGCCATCCGGCCCCACCCCTCCCGCCACTCGCCGGTGCGGGCCGCCTCGTCGGCCTCGAGATCGTAGACGCCGAGTCCCGCGAAGGCGTCCAGCGCCCGGAACGGCTTGTCCTTGAGCCGGAGGTGGTCGAGCACCCGCGCCAGAACGAGGTGCTTGAGGACGTCGGCGTGGTTGCCGGCGTGGAAGGCGTGCCGATAGTTCATGGCCGCGCGCTCAAGCCGATCCGGCGCCCCAGGTCCAGCACCCGGCGCGCAAAACGCCGAAAAAACCTAGCGGGCGGCGTCGAGACGCACCTCGGGCGTCCGGCAATTGCCGCGGGCGACCTCGGGGCAGGGGGCGAAGCCGCGCAGGTCCTTGCCGAAGCAGATCCGGACCTCCTGGAGCTGCCCGCGGGTGCAGGTGACCGCCATCATGTCGGGGCGCAGGCCGCGATTGGCCGCCACGAATTGCCGCGCGATCTCGATGGGGGCGAGGGATTGCGGCGGGGAGCCGCCCGTCAGGCCGTCGGGGATCGTCACCGCCTGCCGCGCCGTGCGGGCGGCCGCGAAATAGGCGGCGGGATCGAGGCCCGAGCAGGTGCCGTGCTTGCGCCACTCGTACCGCGCGAGCCCCTCGCTCGGATAGACCTGCCCGGCCACCTCCATGGCCTGCCGGGTGGGCGCACGGTTCACCGCCGAGCAGTTCTCCGGATAGCCGCGGGCATATTGCGGCCACAGGCCGTGGACGACGAAGCCGAGGCCGCGACCGGGGGCGCACTGGACGTCGTCCCGGCGTGCGCCCGGCCCCGCGCAGTAGGTCGGCGACCACGACAGGGCGAGGACGTAGAAGTCGAACGCGCCGGGCGTGCCACCACGGGCGAAGCCGCCGTAATCCTGGGCGGCGGCCGGCCCGGCGAGGAGCAGGCCCACGAGGCCGGCGGCGAGCCTGCGCATGGTCAGGGACGCGCCATCCGGCAGGCGGTGGCGTAGGCGTAGGCGAGGTCCCGGTCGAGCCCGTGGACGCAGAACTCGACGCCCCAGGTCGCCCCGATGATCCCCAGGCTCTCGCGCACCGAGTAGTCGACCTTGCGGCGGACGCCGTCCGACGTGGTGATGGTCGCGGTGCAGAAGCGGCGGGGATAGGTGTCGAGGCCCCAGGGCCGCCAGGCGGTGCGCTCGATCGTGTCGAAGGACAGGATCGTCATCGACGAATTCCAGAACTTCGCCTCCTTCTCGGCGAAGTTGGTCGAGACCCGCTCCAGCACCGACGGGTCCTGGCAGCCGGGAATCTGCGCGTCGAAGGGGAAGATCCGCTCCTCGGCGGGCTCGATGTCCTCCCGGGCCGAGCGGGCCAGCGCCGGCTGGGCCAGGGCGAGAAGGGCCAGCCCGAGGGCGAAGCCGTGAAAGAGCGGGCGCATGGCGCGTGCCTCGACGGATGTGCGATCCTGCATCCGCGAACGATGGCCCGGCCGCGCCGCCAGTCAAGCTCCGGCGGCCCCGCGCCGGTGCTTTGGCGGCCTGTGCGGCGCGGCCGCTACACTCGCCGGCCGATGCCCCCGGAGCGGGACCGGCCCGCGGCCCGATCCCGTCAACCCGCGTTCCGGCGTCGCCCGGTCAGTAGATCGGCCCCGTGCTCGGCGGCGCGCCGAGCTGCAGCGGCTCGTCGTAGTCCTGCGCGGGCTCCTCAGGGGCGGCCGCGGCGATCCGTGGCGCCGGCCGCACCGGCGGCGCGGCGGTGTAGGCCGATGCCGCGGTCGGGCGGGCCGGCGCCCGGGCGACCTGCGTCGCGCCGCCGGCCTTCGACATCGGCGACACGCCGTAGGGATCGTCCTGCTCCACATCCACCGGCGCCTGCGGGGCGGCGGGCTGGCGCTGCGGCGGGACCGGACGGCTCAGCGGCCGCTCGACGCCGGTGCCGAGCTGCGGCGTGAACTTGATCATCGGCTGGCAGATCCGCCTCAGACCGCGCGGGTCGTGCCGGGCGAGATCGACGTGGATGTGGTCGTAGTGGAACACGTTCGAGCCGGGGGCCAGCACCGTGGTGAAGCGCTGGCAGGCGCCGAGGAAGATCTCGCGCAGGAAGCCCTGCTCGGCCTCCGTGCCGCGCCAGCCGCCCTTCACGGTGATCACGTGGCCGTCGGCGAGCTTGATCGACATGACGTCGATGGCGTTGCCGAAACCGTGCTCGGAGAGCTTGGCGCCGGGCTGGTTGTTGCGGCCGCGGCAGGAATAGGAACCCGCGTTGATCTCGGCCACCGGCACGCCGAAATAGAGGTTGGCGGCCGGCTGGATCGTGTCGGCGAGCCACGCCTCGGCCTCGGCCAGCGCCGGGCAGCCCAGGGTCATCCGCTGCTTCAGCAGGACGGAGCCGCCGCCGAGCCGCGTCACCCGGAAGGGCTGCTGCATGCCGCACGGCCCGGGGCCGTCCATGGCCGCGATCGGCGTGACGAACTCCGAGGGCTCGACGAGCTTCTTGGCCAGGCAGACCTGCTCCGCCTGATCGCGCCACGGTTCGCGCCGCTCGAAATGATTGATCGAGCACGCGGTGAGGCCCGCGCCGAACAGCGCCAGAGCCGAGAACAGGGATACGCCACGCCACATGACCCGGACGATGCGCACGGTCGCGTAAAGCGTTCGTCAACGGCGTTTCGGGAATGACGCGACCTGTGGCGTCTCGGTTGACAGCGCCGCGGACCGCAGACTGAATGCATTATGCTTTCACTTCTCGACCTCCGCGCCCGCATCGCCGCCGGCACCCTGACCCCCGCGGGGGCGATCGATCTGTGCCGCGCCGCGATCGCCGCGCGGGAGCCGGACCTGCACGCGCTGGTCACCCTCGACCCGGCGCCGGCGATCCCGGAGACCGGGCCGCTCGCCGGCATCGCGGTGGGCGTGAAGGACATCATCGACAGCGCCGGCCTGCCGAGCCAGATGGGCTCGTCGATCTACGCGGGCTGGACGCCCCGGGGTGACGCCGCCGTGGTGAGCCGGCTGAAGCAGCTCGGCGCCGTCGCCCTCGCCAAGACCACCACCACGGCCTTCGCCAGCAGCGACCCGACCGAGACGGTCAATCCGCACGATCCCGGCCACACGCCGGGCGGCTCATCGGCGGGCTCGGCCGCCGCCGTGGGCGCCGGGATGCTGCCCCTGGCCCTCGGCACGCAGACGGCGGGGTCGGTGATCCGGCCCGCGAGCTATTGCGGCTGCGCGGCGGTGAAGCCGTCGTTCCGGCTGATCCCCACGGTCGGCGTGAAGACCTATTCCTGGGCCCTCGACACGGTCGGGCTGTTCGCCGCCGGGGTCGCGGACGTCGCCCATGCCCTCGCCCTGGTCACCGGACGCCCGGAGATCGACGGCGCGGATTCGGGCTCGGCCCCCCGCATCGCCGTGGTGCGGCAGGACTTCGCCGAGGCCCCAGAACCGGAGGCCGAAGCCGCATTGATGCGCGCCCGGCAGGCGGCCGAGCGGGCCGGGGCGCGGGTGAGCGACCTCGCCCTGCCGCCGGAGCTGGCGCAGGCCTGGGAGCGCCACCGCATCATCCAGAACTACGAGGGGCGGCTGGCGCTCGCCTGGGAGTACGACACGCAGGCCGACGCGCTCCCGCCCCGCGTCCGCGAGCATCTCGACGCTGGCGCGGCGATCGAGCCGGCCCAGTACGACGATGCCCGCCGCCACGGCCATCACGCCCGGCGGGTGCTGAAGGGCCTCTTCGCCGATTACGACGCGATCCTGACCTTCTCGGCGCCGGGATCCGCACCCGCGACCCTGGATTCGACGGGCGACCCGCGCTTCAACCAGCTGTGGACGCTGATGGGCGTGCCCTGCGTGAACGTGCCGGTGCCCGGCCAGAGCCTGCCGGTGGGCGTCCAGGTGATCGGCCGCTTCGGCGACGACGGCCGGACCCTGGCGGTGGCCCGGATGATCGAGACCGCGCTGCGCGGCTGACCGGCCGTCAGGGCGACCCGCACCGGCACGCTCTCGGGCGACGCCGCCGGGTGCCCATCCCGTCCGCCGTTCCGGGGCCGCGCAGCGCCCGGGATCCAGAGCCGCCGACTCGCCCGATCCCGGCGCCAGCGGCGTTCAGGGCGTGCGGGTTCGCCGGCGGCGCGCAGGACAAGCAGCGCGGGCGGCCGCTCGGGAGGGAGGCCCTTCACTGGCCGCCATGATGACGGCCGCGCAAAATGTCGCGTTGTGTTTCCTAGCGTACATTTGTGATTGTGAGCTCACCGACGCGACACTAGACACGGCTCATCGCTGGCAACGTTCTCCGGGCGCTAGCGGCCGGAAGACGCGCGCTCCCGCCCAAATGGTGAAGCGTCTTTTGGCACGCTACTTCATCAGCACGACCAACCACGTCACGGTCATGGACGAGGAGGGCGTCGAGCTCCCGAGCCACGGCGCGCTCCGCGAGCTCTTGCGCAGAGTCCTGACGGAACTCCTGCGCGACGAAGGCGACCTGACCGGGGTCAATGAGTATTCCGCTCACGCCTATGACGAGGCGGGCAGACTGGTCATGGTCGCGCGGGCCAGCTTCTCCGTCACGGACCAATAGGCCGGCTCCCTCAAGGACCCGGAGGTCGCGCTCCGCTTCGGCACGGAAGCGGACTCGGCTTCGTCCTCACTTGCCCCTGCCGCGCGCGGCGTCGATGAACCGGCGACGCTCTTCCTCGAGGCGCGCTTATCGGCGCCGCACCTGACGGGTTTCGGCTTGGCGGGTTTCGTCTTGGCGGGTTTCGTCTTGGCGGGTTTCGGCTCGGCGCATGTGTCGGCCGGCATCGTCGCGGCCCTCGGATCACCCGCGGTGTCGGCCTTCGCGCCGGCGACAGTCGGACATCGCCGGAGGACACCGCGGCGGCCGGAGCCTGATCGGCGCTCTCCTTCGGGACGCCGGGCAGGCCGTCGATGCCGCCCCTGGAGACCGGCGCGCCGTCGCCCCCGACCTCGCGCGGGCGGCAAGCCCTCGAACCGCGCCGTCCTTCGGTCAGGCCCGGCATGCGCGGTGCGGCGGCCCCTCCCGGGGAAGGCTCGGGGATCGGGCCGACTCCCCGACGCGGAAGCTCGGCCGGCAGGCCCTCTGCGGCGGCGATCCGATCGCCCGCCGCCCTGAAGGAAGTCCCTCCGCTCAGCTGCTCGGCTGCTCGTGGAGCGTATCCTCCACGTAGAGCTGCTCCAGCAGGACCTTGATGACCGCCATCAAGGGCAGGGCGAGGGCGATGCCCCACAGCCCGAAGATCACGCCGAGGATCAGCTGGCCGGCGAAGATCGTGGCCGGGGGGATGTCCAGCGCCCGCTTCTGGATGAACGGCGTCAGACCGTAGCTCTCCAGGCACTGGACCGCCAGATACACGCCGATCGCGCCGATCACCGCCTTCGTGCCCGAGGCGAGCGCGGCGAGGATGATGACGAGGCCCGCGACCAGCGGCCCGACCGTCGGCACGAAGGCGAGCACGCCCGCCTGGAGCCCCAGGATCAGCGCACCGCCGATCCCCAGGAAGGCGAGGCCGGCCCAGGTGCACAGGAAGATCACCGCCATGATGATCAGCTGGCCGAACAGCCAGTGGCGCAGGGTCTCGCCGGCCCCGTCGAGGACCTGGCTGGCGCGCCAGCGCTTCGCCGGAGGCACGAACCGGACGACCCCGTCCCGGTAGGCCTTCGGGTCGGCCGCGAAGGCGAGGCCCAGAAAGGCGATCACGAGGACGTTGCCGAGGGCATCGAACAGGCCCAGGACCACCGCCGCGGCCGGTCCGAGGACGCTGCCGGCATCCGACACGAAGGAGCCGCTGCCCTTCATCAGGCCGGAGGCGAGGCCGGCGAGGCCGCCCTCCTTCTGGCCCGAATCCGTCGAGCCGTCCTTGCCGCTGCCCTGCGGGGCGAGGCTCGGCACGTCGATGCCGCGCTCCGAGAGCCAGCCCGACACCGTGGCCGCCTGATCCTTGATCGTGGTGCCGAGTTCGCGGCCCTGCTGGACGATGGTGGCGCCGCCGTAGCTCGCGAAGCCGACCACCGCGATCGCCACCACGAGGCTGACGACGGACAATCGCAGGGCCCGCGGCAGGGGCAGGACGCGGCCGAGCCCGCGGGTCAGGCCGTCGAGGAACACGCCGAGGAGGACGCCCGCGAAGATCAGCAGGAGCGTGCCGGCGGACATCCAGGCCAGGGCCAGTGCCGCCACGAAGCACACCACGGCGATCCCGGAGGCTGCGAGCGGCGCCGTTCCGCGCCAGGGCCCGACCGGGCCGTCCAAGTCCTGTAGCTTGCTGTCCGACATCATCACTCCTGCACCGCGGGTTCACGAACGCCCTGGGCCCTCAGGGGTCAAGGGCGAGACCGCGGGTTCTCAGGGTGAAGCGACCCCGAACCGATGGTCCGGGTTCGCCGGCGACGTCCCCGGCTTGTTCGACTCTCCGACTGCGACGGATGCCCCGATCGGCCTTCCCGTCAGTCCGGGCACCGAAGGCGGGACCGGGATGACAGGGGGGACACGCAGGCGTCCGCCCGATGGCGGCGGGCGTTCGGGACGGCGATGTCCTGAACCGCCGGCTCTCTCCGGCCTTCGCGGGCGGCTGCGGGGCGGGGATGCCCGTCCGCCGGTTGTCCGCGCGCGCCGCCGGACCGCAGGCTTCGGCCCATCGGGCGCCCCCGCAGGAGCACCGGCGGCGCCAGCCGGATCCGCGCCCTCGGCCCGGGCCGGACATCGATACCGGCGATCAACCCAGCCGCCTCGTCCTCTTCGGGACGCGGATCGTGTCGCGCGGCGCGGGACTCGACCCTCAGCGCCAGCGCCCGGCCGCGGCGTCATCCTGAGCCGTCGCCTCGACCCAACCGCCGGTGGTGCCGTCGGCGAGGTGCTCGCGCTTCCAGAACGGGGCGCGGGTCTTGAGGTAATCCATCAGGAAATCCGCGGCCGCGAAGGCCGCGACCCGGTGGCTCGCGGCGGTCACCACCAGCACGATGCCGTCGCCCGGGCGCACCAGCCCATGGCGGTGGATCACCCGCAGGGCCTGGAGCGGCCAGCGGGCCATCGCCTCGTCGGCGACCCGCCGGATCTCGGCCTCGGCCATGCCGGGGTAGTGCTCCAGCTCCAGGGCGGTCAACCGCCCGCCCTCGTCGCGGCACAGCCCGGTGAAGGTGACGACGGCGCCCGCCCGGCCGCCCAGCGCCGCGCTCACGCTGGCGATCTCGGCCGCGGTGTCGAAGGGCTCGGCCTGGATGGCGATGCTCGGAACGGGGGCGCTCATGGCCCGATCCATAGGAGTCCGCGGCTTTGCGGGCCAGTCCCGTCCCTGTCACACCCGGCCCCGCCTCTATATGAGACGGTCCGTCGCGCCCTGCCGGCCCGGCGCGCGGTCCTCGGATGAGCCCGCGTGCTCCGGACGGCGCTGGAGAAGGATACCCGCGTGACCCCCGACCTGATCCTGCCCTACGACGGCGTGCAGCCGGATTTCGTCAGCCGCCCGGTCTGGTGCGGCCGCGGCAGCACGGTGATCGGCGCCGCGCGGATCGGCGCGCAGGCCTGGATCGGCGACGAGGCGGTGATTCGCGCTGACGGCCAGACCGTCATCCTCGGCGACCGCTTCTGGCTCGGCCACCGCTCGACGGTGCACATCGCCACCCGGACGCACGGCACCCGGGTCGGCGACCGCGTCACGGTCGGGCGCAACAGCGTCGTGCACGCCTGCACGCTCGGCTCCGACGTGGTCGTCGAGGACGACGTGGTGATCCTCGACGGCGCCGAGGTCGGCGACGGTGCGGTGATCGAGGCGGGCTCGACCGTATTCCCTCGGGCGACGCTGCCCGGCGGCTACGCCTATGCCGGCAGTCCCGCCCGTCCGAGCCGTGCGATCGGAGCCGATGAGATCGCCGAGCGCGCCGAGCGGCTGCGTGAGCGCATGGGCGACGGATCCGCTCTCCCGCCCGGGGAAGTATCGGAGGTCGACGACAGCGTGTTCGTGGCGCGCAACGCCCGTCTGCGCGGGCGGGTGAGCCTCGGAGCCGGGGCGAGCGTGCTGTTCTGCTGCGACCTCAACGCCGAGGTCGGCCCGATCGTCGTCGGCGCCGATACCAATATTCAGGACAACACGGTCATCCGCACCCGGGCGGACGGCGTGGTGATCGGGCGGGACACCACCATCGCCCACAACGTCCGGATCTCGGATTGCCGGATCGGGGCACGTTCGTTGATCGGCATCGGCGCGACGATTGCGTCAGGAACCCTGATCGCCGACGACGTCATGCTGGCGGCGGGCGCCACCACGGATCCCGGCCAGATCCTGGAGGCCGGTTATCTGTGGGGCGGCCGCCCGGCCAGGATCCTGGGCCCCCTCGACGCCGAGAAACGCGCCATGATGATCCGCATCGTCGAGGGCTATTGCCAGCACGGGCGGGAATATCGGGCCGCGCAGGAAGCGTCGGAGTAGAGCGCTCCAACTCAGTGTTGCAGGATCTTCGACAGGAAGGTCTGGGCCCGCTCTGAGCGGGGGCTGCCGAAGAACTCCTCCTTCTTGGCGTCCTCGACGATCTCGCCGCGATCCATGAAGATCACCCGGTCGGCGACCTTGCGGGCGAAGCCCATCTCGTGGGTCACGACCATCATGGTCATGCCTTCCTTGGCAAGTTCGACCATCACGTCGAGCACCTCGCCGACCATCTCGGGGTCGAGGGCCGAGGTCGGCTCGTCGAACAGCATCACCACCGGGTTCATGGCGAGCGCCCGCGCGATGGCCACGCGCTGCTGCTGGCCGCCTGAGAGCTGGCCGGGGAACTTGTTCGCGTGGGCGCCGAGGCCGACCCGGGCGAGAAGGTCGAGCCCGCGCTTCTTGGCATCCTCGGCGCTGCGGCCGAGCACCTTGCGCTGGGCGATGGTGAGGTTGTCGGTGATCGACAGGTGCGGGAACAGCTCGAAATGCTGGAACACCATGCCGACCCGCGAGCGGAGCTTGGGCAGATTGGTCGCCTTATCGGCGACCTTGGTGCCGGCCACCGTGATCTGGCCCTTCTGGAAGGGCTCCAGGGCGTTGACGCATTTGATCAGGGTCGACTTGCCCGAGCCCGAAGGACCGCAGACGACCACCACCTCGCCCTTGGCGACTTTGGTGGTGCAGTTCGTCAGCACCTGGAAGTCGCCGTACCATTTGCTGATGTTGTCGATGGCGATCATCGTCTCGCCGGGCGCCACGGCGGGCGCGCCGGCGATGAGGCCGCCCGACTGCAGGCCGGCATCCTTGGGCGCGTGGCTGGCATCGGCGACGGGTTCGGCGGCGGTGGGAGCCGGCATCGGGGACGAGGTCATGGCACGGTCTCCAGTGTCGGTCAGCGGATGATGGCCACGCGGCGCTGCAGGCGGCGCACCAGGAACGAGGCCGAGAAGCAGATCACGAAATAAACCACCGCCGCGAAGATATACATCTCGACGAGGCGTCCGTCGCGCTGGGCGACCTTCGAGGCGGCGCCCATGAAGTCGGTGAGCGACAGCACGTAGACCAGCGACGTGTCCTGGAAGAGGATGATGGTCTGGGTCAGCAGCAGCGGCAGCATGTTGCGGAAGGCCTGGGGCAGGATCACGTTGCCCATGGTCTGCCAGTAATTCATCCCGAGGGCCTGGGCGGCCGCCGTTTGGCCCTTCGGGATCGACTGGATGCCGGCCCGCATGATCTCCGAGAAGTAGGCCGCCTCGAAGGCCATGAAGGTGATCAGGGCGGACGGGAAGGCGCCCACCTGGATCGGCGTCGAGGCCCCCGTCACGTAGGCGCCGATATACGGCACCAGGAAGTAGAACCAGAAGATCACCAGCACCAGCGGGAGCGAGCGGCACAGCTCGACATAACCCTTGGCGAGGTGCCACAGGCCGGGAATGCCCGACAGGCGCGCCATCGCCAGCAGCGTGCCGATGATCACCCCGCCCACGGCGGCCATGGCGGTGAGCGTCACGGTGAAGACCATGCCCTGACCGAACAGGTAGGGCAGGGACGAGACGATGACGGAAAAGTCGAAATTCGAGAGCATCGGGGCCTGTTACCGGTGGCCGTCGGGCGGGGTGGCGGAACGGAAGCGGGCGGCCCTCAGCGCTGGCCGGGGATGGCGACCGCCTTCTCCAGGAAGGTCGCCGCCGTGACCACCACGAGGTTGATGATCACGTAGAGGATCGTCGCCGCCGTGAACGCCTCGAACACCTGGAACGAGAATTCCTGCATCGAGCGGGCCCGGGCGGTCAGTTCCAGCAGGCCGATGGTCAGCGCCACCGACGTGTTCTTGAGATTGTTGAGGAATTCCGAGGTCATCGGCGGCAGGATGATCCGGTAGGCGTTGGGCAGCAGCACGTAGCGGTAGGTCTGATAGGTCGTGAAGCCCATGGCGGTGCCGGCCATGCGCTGGCCCCGCGGCAGCGCCTGGATGCCGGCGCGGACCTGCTCGGCGACGCGCGAAGCGGTGAAGAAGCCGAGGCACACCACCGCCGTGTAGAACGGCGCGTCGGGCAATTGCTTGATCGCGTCGCCGATCCGGGTCGGGACCACTTCGGGCAGCACGAAGTACCAGAGGAACATCTGCACCAGCAGCGGCACGTTGCGGAACAATTCCACGTAGGCGGTACCGACGGTGTTCGCGGTCTTCGACGGCAGGGTCCGCAGCACGCCGATCAGGGAGCCCAGGAAGAAGGCGATCACCCAGGAGCAGAGCGCGGTCGTGATCGTCCACATGAGCCCCGAGAGCAGCATGTCGAGATACGTGCCGGTGCCCTCCGGCGAGGCGTCGAAGAAGATCCGCCAGTTCCAGTTGTAGTTCATCGCGCCGCTTCTACTGTGAACTTACAGAGACGCACCGCGGGCGGGAGCCCGCGGTGCGCATCATGGCATGAAAGCGTACCGAACGGATCTCAGTAGGCCGCCGGGTCGGGGCTCGAGATCGGGGTCGTGAACTGCTTCTTCATCTCCGCGCTCATCGGCAGGTTGAGGTTGATGTTGCGCGGCGGGATCGGCTTCGTGAACCACTTGTCGTAGAGCGCCTTGCCCTCGGGGCTCGTGTAGAGCTTGGCGGTGGCGTCGTCCGCGACCTTCTTGAACTCCGTGTCGTCCTTGCGGAGCATGATGCCGTAGGGCTCAGGCTTCGACAGGGCCTCGGTGGAGATCTCGTAGGCGGACGGATCCTTCGAGGAGGCGGCGAGCGAGGCGAGCAGCACGTCGTCCATCACGAAGGCGGCGGCGCGGCCGGTCTCGACCATCAGGAACGCCTCGGCGTGGTCCTTGGCCGGCAGGATCGTCAGGCCGAGCTTCCGCTCCGTGTTGGCCTCGTTGATCTGCTTGATGTTCGTGGTGCCCGAGGTCGACACGACGGTCTTGCCCTTCAGGTCCTCGATCGTGTGCAGGTTGGCCGACTTCTTCGAGACGTAGCGGGTCGCGGTCAGGAAGTGCGAGTTGGTGAACCACACCTGCTTCTCGCGCTCGGCGTTGTTGGTCGTCGAGCCGCACTCGAGATCGATCGTGCCGTTCGCCATCAGCGGGATGCGGGTGGCGGAGGTCACCGGGTTGAGCTTCACCTCGAGGTTCGGGAGGTTGAGCTTGGCCTTCACGGCGTCGGCGATCTTGTAGCAGATGTCCATCGCGTAGCCGACCGGCTTCTGGTCGCCGCCGAGATAGGAGAACGGGACGGAGGCATCGCGATAGCCGATGACGATGGCGTTGGCGTCCTTCACCTTCTTGAGGGTGCCGGTCAGCTCCTCCGCCCGCAGGCTCATCGGAGCAAGGGCGAGGGTCAGGCCCAGCGCCGCGGCAAGGCCGCGGCGAGCGATATCAGACTGCATCGGTACGGAACTCCTGGATCGGGCCTAATCGTGTCGGCCGGCGGCGGGGTACGCGGGCCCGCCCGCTCGGGCGACGCCTTTGCAATGATGGTGCCGGGAGAAGGGTTGTCGTGCCGCGCAGGCCTGCGGCTGAGTACGGACACGTCGCGGCCAAGCTGCTGCGCACGTCTGCAGACGCGGTCCCTGCCGTCCCCATGGCCTCCTCCCAAGCGCTGAGCCGGCCTCACGCTCGCGCCGGCGGCATCATGCACACTTCTTAGGCGTACGCACGCGGTGCGGAGGACGGATCCGCCCGGAAAGCTGACGAATCCACGGCATAGAAAACGACGACGCCGCCCCCCGCGGTATCGGGAGACGGCGTCGGACTGGAAACCCGGTTCGTGGCCGCGGCTTACTTCGTCAGCTCATTGCCGCTGTAGTCGATCTTGCCGTCCGGCCCCTTCTTCCATTCGTACATGACGTAGTCGGGCCGGGTGATGTCGCCCTTCTTGTCGTAGGCGATCGGCCCGACCACCGTGTCCACCGGCTTGCCCTGGTGCAGCCAGTCGGCCAGCTTCTTGCCGTCGCTGGAGCCGGTCTCGGCCATCGCCTTGGCCAGGACCTGCACGGCCGCGTACGAGTAGAGCGTGTAGCCCTCCGGATCGATGTTCTTGGCCTTGAACGCGGCCAGCGCCGCCTTGGCGTTCGGGTTCTTGCGGGCGTCCGGCGGGAAGGTGGTCAGCGTGCCCTCGGCCGCGGGACCGGCGATCGCCACGAGCTCGCGATCGACCATGCCGTCGCCGCCCATCATCGGCGCCTTCAGGCCCTGATCGCGCATCTGGCGCAGGATCAGGCCGGCCTCGGTGTAGTAGCCGCCGAAATAGACCACGTCGACATTGGCCGACTTCAGCTTGGAGACGAGCGCAGAGTAGTCCTTCTCGCCCGGGTTGATGCCCTCGTACATGACCTCCTTGCCGCCCTTGGCCTTGAGCGCCTTCAGGGTCTCGTCGGCCAGCCCCTTGCCGTAGGGCGTCTTGTCGTGGACGAAGGCGATCTTCTTGCCCTTGAACTTCTCGGCCAGGTAATTGCCCGCCACCGCGCCCTGCTGATCGTCGCGGCCGCAGGTGCGGAACGTGTTCCACATGCCGCGCTCGGTGAACTTCACGTTCGTGGAGGCCGGCGTGACCTGGATGATGCCGGCGTCGAGGTAGACGTCGGAGGCCGGGATCGACACGCCGGAATTGTAGTCGCCGACGACCATCTTCACGCCTTCACTGGCGAACTTGTTGGCCACCGAGACGCCCTGCTTCGGGTCGGAGGCGTCGTCGCCCACCGTGACGGTGAGCGTCGTGCCCTTGAGGGTACCGGCCTTGTTCAGGTCCTCGACCGCCTGGCTCGCGCCGTTCTTGAGCTGCGCGCCGATGGCGGCGCTGTTGCCGGTGATCGGCGCGGCGACGCCGAGCTTGACCTCGGCGGCCTGGGCGGCCGCCACCATCGCGCCGAGGGCGAGCCCGGCCAGCAGAATCGATCTCATCGCGTACTTCCCCTAAGTGTCAGGACCGCACGTGCGGATCCGGCCGCACTCATCGGACCTCGTCCGCTTCGGGCGCCCGTGCGCGCCATGTCAGCGGTGAGGTCTTCTCGTAGAGCCAGCGGTACTGGCTCGTCATCTGGCGCGTCCGCGTGTAGCGGAAGCCCGCCGCGCCGATGATAATGACGACGACCGCGTCGACCGCATAGTAGTGCAGCGAGAGCAGCGTGCCCGAAAACAGGGCGTAGTGGATGAAGCGCACGGCAGCCGCCACCAGAAGCAGCGCCAGGGCGCAGTGCCAGAACGGCCGCCAACCCCGGGCGATGCCGCGGGCCGCCATCCAGCCGGCCCAGCCGCCCATCACCACGGTGACGAGCAGGAACAGCCAGGCCGACGGCTCCTCGTAGAGGATTCCCTGCAGCGCGCTCATGCCCCGACCGGGCCGGCATGGCCCCCTTCCAGATAGGCGGCCTTGACGTTCGGGTCGTCGAGCAGCGCGCGGCCGGTGCCGCTCATGGTGACCCGACCGTTGACCAGCACGTAGCCGCGATGGGCGAGCTTGAGGGCGTGGTAGGCATTCTGCTCGACGAGGAAGATCGTCATGCCCTCGGTCCGGTTGAGTTCCCGGATCGCGTCGAAGATGCCCTTCACCACCAGCGGCGCGAGGCCCAGCGACGGCTCGTCGAGGAGCAGCAGGCGCGGGCGGCTCATCAGCGCCCGGGCGATGGCCAGCATCTGCTGCTCGCCGCCCGACATGGTGCCGGCACGCTGGTTCAGGCGCTCCTTGACCCGCGGGAACAGGGTGCAGACCTTCTCCAGATCCTCGGCGAAGAAGCGCCCGTCATGGAGGGCGGCGCCCATCTGGAGATTCTCGTAGACCGTCATGCGCGGGAAGACCCGGCGGCCCTCCGGCGACTGGGCGATGCCGAGCCGGGCGATGGCGTGCGTCGGCATCCGGGTGATGTCGCGCCCGTCATAGGTGATCGTCCCCGAGCGCGCCTGGGGGCTGCCGAAGATCGTCATCATCAGGGTCGACTTGCCGGCGCCGTTGGCGCCGATCAGCGTGACGATCTCGCCCTCGGCGACGTCGAGATCGACGCCGCGCAGGGCGGCGACGCTGCCGTAATAGGTCGAGACGTCGCGCACCGCGAGGAGCGGCGGCTTGCGGCCCGCCTGGATCGCCCGCGTCTCCTCGACCAGGACGTTGATGCCGGCGACGCTCATGCCGAGGCTCCCGTATGGGTCTCGTCCGCGTGCGGCACGGTGATCCCGACCTCGGCCTCCACGGCCTCCACCTCTTCGTCCTCCACACCCAGATAGGCGGCGATCACCTTCGGGTCGGCCCGCACCTCGGCGGGAGAGCCATCGGCGATCTTCACGCCGTAATCCAGCACGACCACGTGGTCGGAGATCTCCATCACCACCGACATGTCGTGCTCGATCAGCAGCACCGAGGTGTCGTGCTCGTCCCGGATGTGGCGCAGGAGGCCGTTCAGCTCGGCCGATTCCCGGGGGTTGAGGCCGGCGGCCGGCTCGTCGAGGCAGAGCAGGACCGGGTCCGTACACATCGCCCGGGCGATCTCCAGGCGCCGCTGCGCGCCATAAGGCAGGGCGCCCGCCGGATCGTCGGCCCGCGCCATCAGGTCGATGCGCGTCAGCCACGCCTTGGCGCGCTCGATCGCGGCCTCCTGCGCGTCCCGGTAGGTCTTGAGGCCGAGCAAGCCCAGGATGGTGTAGCCCGAGGCGCGCATCAGGGGGGCGTGCTGGGCGACCAGAAGGTTCTCCAGCACCGTCATGCCCTGGAACAGGCGGATGTTCTGGAAGGTGCGGGCCACCCGGGCGGTGCGGTTGACCTTGTGGTTGGGCAGCCGCTCCAGCAGGTGCGCGGTGCCGTCGACATGCGCCAGCGTCAGCATGCCCTCGGTGGGCTTGTAGAAGCCGGTGATGCAGTTGAACACCGTGGTCTTGCCGGCTCCGTTCGGGCCGATCAAGGCGGTGATGTCGCCGCGCCGCGCCGCGAAGGACAGGTCGGAGACGGCGGTCAGCCCGCCGAACCGCATGGTCAGGTGCTCGACCGTGAGCACCGGGGGGGCGAGGGGTGAGGCCGCCATCAGCCGTGCCCCTCGCTCACATGGGCGCCCGAGACCGCGCGGCGCTCGCCGAGCGACACCGACGGCATGCGCTCCGAGATCAGGCCGCGCGGGCGCCAGACCATCATGGCCACCATGGCCAGCCCGAACAGGAGCAGGCGGTACTCGCTGGGATCGAACCCCTCGCCGAACACGGCCTTCAGGAAGCCGAGGTTGCGCAGCATCTCCGGCCCGCCGACCATCGCCACCGCGGCGATCGCGACGCCGACCTGACTGCCCATGCCGCCCAGCACCACGATCGCCAGGATGATGGCGCTCTCGAGGAAGTTGAAGCTCTCCGGGCTGATGAAGCCCTGGCGCACGGCGAAGAACGAGCCGGCGACGCCCCCGAAGGCCGCCCCCAGCGCGAAGGCCGTGAGCTTCGTGGCGGTGGTGTCGATGCCGAGGGAGCGGCAGGCGATCTCGTCCTCGCGCAGCGCCTCCCAGGCCCTCCCGATCGGCAGGCGGCGCAGGCGCAGGGTGACGAAGTTCGTGATCAGGGCGAGGCCGAGGATCAGGTAGTACAGGAAGACCAGCCGGTGCATCGAATCGTACGGGATGCCGAAGGTCGCCGCGAACCCGTCGTCGCCCGCCGTGAACGGGATCCCGAAGAAGGTCGCCCGCGGGATCGACGAGATGCCCGCCCCGCCGCCGGTCACGTCGGTCCAGTTGATCAGGACGAGGCGGATGATCTCGCCGAAGGCCAGGGTGACGATGGCCAGATAGTCG
Organism: Methylobacterium sp. 092160098-2; assembly: GCF_028920805.1. Taxonomy (NCBI): domain Bacteria; kingdom Pseudomonadati; phylum Pseudomonadota; class Alphaproteobacteria; order Hyphomicrobiales; family Methylobacteriaceae; genus Methylobacterium; species Methylobacterium sp. 092160098-2. The sequence goes on from NZ_JAQPZJ010000001.1 coordinate 4,303,334, forward strand.
CCGCGCAGGCGCAGCACGGGAAAGCCGAGGATCATCCCCCACAGGCCGGCGAACAGGCCCGCCAGCGGCAGACAGACCCAGAACGACAGGCCGAAGGTGGTCGAGAGCAGGGCGTAGGAATAGGCACCGACCGCGTAGAAGGCGACGTAGCCGAGATCGAGGAGACCGGCGAGGCCGACCACGATGTTCAGGCCCCAGCCGAGCATCACGTAGGTGAGGATCAGGATGCCGAGGTCGATCCAGTAGCGCGCCGAGGACAGGCCGCCGGTGGCCGCCGCCGCGATCATCGGCAGCGTCAGGGCGATGCCGATGAACAGATAGAGCCCGACCTTCGAGGTCTTCTGGCCCGCATCCGGCTCGCCGTGGACCGCCTCGGTGGCCTGGGACGGGGAGGGGGTCAGCGCCCGCCGGGCGTCACGGCGCAGCAGCACGAGGCGCTGGACGAGCCGCGCCACGAAGATCGCCGCGCAGAGCGCCGCCACCAGTCCCCAGCGCGGAACGAGCACCAGCTCGGTCCCGGGCCCGGGATCGGTGCGGTAGGCGATGATCGGCACGCAGAGGCCGAAGGTGACGAGGGCGTACAGGGCGGCGTCGCGCAGGATGCCGGCCATCGCGGAGTCGGGAAGCGCAGCCTGAGAACGGGCCATCAGACTTTCTCGACCTCGGGCCGGCCCAGGATGCCCGAGGGCATGAAGATCAGGACGATCGCCAGGATCGAGAAGGCGGCGACGTCCTTGTACTCGATGGAGAAATAGGCGGACCAGAAGGTCTCGATCAGGCCGATGATCAGGCCGCCGAGAACCGCGCCGGGCAGGGAGCCGATGCCGCCGAGCACCGCCGCCGTGAAGGCTTTCACGCCGGGCACGAACCCGTCCGAGAACGACACGACGCCGTAATACATGAGGTAGAGGACGCCGGCGACGGCCGCCAGCGCGGCGCCGAGCACGAAGGTCAGGGAGATCGTGCGGTCGACGTCGATGCCCAGCAACGCCGCCATCTTGCGGTCCTGCTCACAGGCGCGCTGCGCCCGGCCGAAGGGGGTGCGCTGGACGAGATACCAGAAGCCCGTGAGCAGCACGGCGGTGACCGCCATGATCAGAACCTGCTTCCAGGCCAGGAACACCGCGTAGCCGTCCCGCTCGAACAGGGTGATGCCCCCCGACAGCATCGGCGGCGTCGGCTTGTTGCGCGCGCCCTGCACCACCTGGACGAAGTTCGACAGGAAGATCGAGACGCCGATCGCCGAGATCAGCGGCGCCAGCCGGAACGAGCCGCGCAACGGCCGGTAGGCGACGCGCTCGATCGCCCAGCCCCACAGGGCGGTGAGCACCATGGCGACCACCAGCACCACCAGGAAGGCCAGGGCGATGGAGCTGACCCCGAGCCACACGGTCAACAGCAGGAAGGTGATCAGCGCGATGAAGCAGGAGACCATGAAGACGTCGCCGTGAGCGAAGTTCACCATGCCGATGATGCCGAACACCATCGTGTAGCCGATGGCGATCAGGCCATAGATCGAGCCGAGCGTCAGCCCGTTGATCAACTGCTGTACGAAGACGTCCATGAACTCTCGCGCGCGCAGGTTTCTCGTGCCGCCTACGGGAACCGCAGGTGGCGCGGCGGGGCAAGTCTCGTACCGCAGCCGTAGCACACCGGCCACAGGTTTCATCGCCGCCCGAGCGTCGCGCGAAAACAGTCGACCACGCCAGTAACGCGCCCCGGCCGGGCTTGCGTGCGGCGCAGTTCCTGCGACACGTTAACGAATTGAAATGCTCGATCATCCCGGGCTCAGGCGAGGAGCAGTACCGATGGCAGGGTCGAGACTCACGACGATGATCTTCGTCGGCATGCTCCTCGGAATCGCCGTCGGCTACGCCTGCAGCATCACTTGGCCCGATCCGCAGACCGCCAAGGAGATCGCCGGCTACATCGCGCTGGTCTCCGACGTGTTCCTGCGGCTGATCAAGATGATCATCGCGCCGCTGGTCTTCTCCACGCTCGTGGTCGGCATCGCGCATCTCGGGGACACCGCTGCGGTCGGCCGGGTCGGCGGCAAGGCGCTGCTCTGGTTCGTGGGCGCCTCATTCTGCTCGCTGATGCTCGGCCTGATCATGGTCAACCTGATGCAGCCCGGCCAGAACCTGAACCTGCCGCTGCCCGATGCCGGCGCCGGGACGGGGCTCAAGGCGGCCTCGCTGTCGCTCAAGGAATTCGTGACGCACCTCGTGCCGAAGAGCGCCGTCGAGGCGATGGCCAACAACGAGATCCTGCAGATCGTGGTCTTCTCGATCTTCTTCGGCGTCGGCCTGGCATCCCTCGGCGAGAAGGGGCGCCTCCTCGCGCAGGGCATCGAGGGCCTGGCCGACGTGATGCTCAAGGTCACGGGCTACGTGATGATGTTCGCCCCCGTGGCGGTGTTCGCCGCCATCGCGGCGACGATCACCACGCAGGGCATCGGCGTGCTCGTGACCTACGGCAAGTTCCTCGTGGAGTTTTACATCGGGCTCGCCGTGCTCTGGGCGTTGCTCATGGGCGTCGGCTTCCTGATGCTCGGGGGCGGCGGCATCATGCGGCTGTTCAACCTGATCAAGGAGCCCTTCGTGCTCGCCTTCTCGACCGCGTCGAGCGAGGCGGCCTACCCGAAGATGCTGACGAACCTCGAGAAGTTCGGGGTGCCGAACCGCATCACGTCGTTCGTGCTGCCCATGGGCTACTCGTTCAACCTCGACGGCTCGATGATGTACTGTACCTTCGCGGTGATGTTCATCGCGCAGGCCTACAACATCCCGTTGAGCTGGGGTCAGCAGCTCACGATGCTGCTGCTGCTGATGGTGACGTCGAAGGGCATGGCCGGCGTGCCGCGCGCCTCGCTGGTGGTCATCTCGGCGACGCTGGCGCACTTCAACATCCCGGAGGCCGGGCTGCTGCTGATCATCGGCATCGACCAGTTCCTGGACATGGGGCGCTCGGCCACCAACGTGCTGGGCAACAGCGTCGCCACCGTGGCGGTCGCCAAGTGGGAGGGGCAGCTCACCACCACCGACCAGCGCCTCGACCATGTCGGCACCGTGGCCTCGCCGGCAGAGTAGGGGCCGGTTTTACGGGATCTGCGCCCGCCGGGATGTCGGGTGCAGGGCGGCTGTCGAACCCATCCTCCTCATCCTGAGGTGACCGCGTCTGCGGGCCTCGGAGGAGGACGCCAGGGATCGCGGCGCTGACCGGAAGGCTGCTTCGAGGCTTCAGCTGCGCTTCGGCACCTCTGGATGGGGGATGGATGGGAGGGGCCGGGCGCTGGCACTCTCCCGTGCGGTGTGGCTTGTGCGGTGCGCCTGGGAGGCTCTGTGATGACGATGCGGCTCATCGCGGTTCTGGCGCTGGCGCTGGCGGGCGTGTCGCCCGCAGCCGCCGTCGAGGTGCTCACCGGCACGCTCAGGAGCGTCGCCGAGCGCGGGGAGATCGTGCTCGGCTACCGCGAGAGTTCGGTGCCGTTCTCCTTCGTGGAAGGCAAGCGGCCGGACGGCAGCCCCCGGGCGATCGGCTACGCCATCGACCTCTGCGGCGAGATCGCCGACGACGTCCAGGCGGCGATCGGCCGGCCGGTGAGGATCCGCTACGAGCCCGTCACCGCCGAGACGCGCATCCCGGCGCTCACCTCCGGCAAGATCGACCTCGAATGCGGCTCGACCACCGCCAATGCCGAGCGCCGCAGGCAGGTCGCCTTCTCGCCGGTGGATTACATCAGCGCGACGCAGCTGCTGGTGAAGCGGGGCTCGGGCGTCGCCTCCTATCGGGATCTCGGCGGCAAGACCGTGGTGGTGACGGCCGGCACAACCAACGAGAAGGCCGTGCGCGACCTGCTCGCCCGGCTGAAGATCGACGCGCAGGTGGTGACGGCGCCCGACCATGCCGCGTCCTACGCCTTGGTGAAGGCCGGAAAGGCCGACGCCTTCGCCACCGACGACGTGCTGCTCTACGGGCTGATCGCCACGGACGCGCGGGACGGGGCGAACTACACGGTGCTCCCCGACAAGCTCTCCTACGAGCCCTACGGCATCATGTTCCGCAAGGACGACCCGGAGTTCGCCGGTATCGTGCAGCAGACCTTCACGCGCCTCGCCGAAAGCCGGGCGCTGCGCTGGACCTACGAGCGCTGGTTCCTCAAGCGCCTGCCCAACGGCGAGCGCCTCGACATCCCGATGTCGAACGACCTGCGGGTGAGCTTCCAATCGATGGGGCTCGACGGGGGCGAGTGAGCGGCGCACGCGACGGGGCGGCGCCTCGCTTTCGCCCAACCGGCACGCGAGGAAGATCCGGCCTGACCGTGTTCCTCCCGCCGCGAGCGTGCCTCCTTCCATGCTGATCGCCGCGCACTGCCCGAAACCGCTCGCCCTGGTGCTGGCCGCCGCCCTCGGTTGCGCCGCCTCGGCGGCCTGCGCCCACCCCCACGTCTGGGTCACCGCCAAGGCGCAGCTCGTCTACGAGGGCGGAAAGCTCGTGGGCGTCCGCGACACGTGGAGCTTCGACCCCGAATACACGGCCTTCGTGACGCAGGGCCTCGACACCAACAAGGACGGCAAGCTCAGCCCGGAGGAGCTTGCCGGGCTCGCAGCCGAGAACACCGCCAACCTCGCCGAGTTCGGCTACTTCACGAAGCTGAAGGTCGGCGGCAAGGAGCAGGCCTTCAGCGATCCGAAGGAGCCGGCAGCCCATATGGAGGACAAGGCGCTGGTCATGACCTTCCTGCTGCCCCTGAAGACGCCAATCCAGCAGGGGCGGGGGGTGGCTGCGCTGGAGGTCTACGACCCGACCTATTTCGTCGCCTTCTCGTTCGCCGAGGGGACCGACGCCGCGACCCTCGCGGGAGCGCCGCAGGGCTGCGCCGCCACGGTGACCCGCCCGAAGACCGAGCAGCCGAAGACGGCCGATGCCGGATCCCCGGGGATGACCGAGGCCTTCTTCGAGGCGCTCACCGCCGCCTCGACCTACGGGGTGCAGTTCGCCAGCCGGGTTCTCGTGGCATGTCCGTAGGGATCGGGATCGTCGCCCCCGCCGGGGCGGGACGGCTGGGGCTGAGGCTCGGCCTCATGGCCCTGGCCATCGGGCTGGCCGCGCTCCTGGCGGCCGGGATCGCGTGGCTCGTCGCGCCCGGCCTCTCCGCGCCGCCGCCGCGCTCGCCCTTCGGGATCGGCTTCCGGGAGGCTGCCCCGTCCGCCACGGGGATCGGCGGGGTGATCCTGGCGCTGCAGGCGAGCTTTTCCCGCAGCCTGAACGCGGCGGTCGGCGCGCTGCGGGGCGGCGGCAGCTGGGACCCGCTGGTCGGCCTCGCCTTCGCGTACGGGGTGTTCCATGCCGCCGGTCCCGGCCACGGCAAGGCGGTGATCGCCGGCTACATCCTGGCGGGGGAGCGGGCGCTCCGGCGCGGCGCCGCGCTGAGCCTCTGCGCCGCGCTGCTCCAGGCCTGCATGGCCGGGGCGATCGTCGGCCTCGGCACCCTGGTCCTCAACGCCACGGCGGCGAGCATCACCCGGGCCGGCACCCTGATCGAGACCGTGAGCTTCGCCCTCGTCGCCCTGATCGGGCTGGTGCTGACGTGGCGCAAGGCCGGACGCCTCGCGACCCTCGGTGCGGGCTGCGGCCCGGGCTGCAACCACCTGCCCGGGCCGCAGGCCCTCGACACCCTCGACACGTGGCGCGAGCGGGCCGGGGTGGTGCTGGCGGCGGGCACGCGCCCCTGCGCCGGCGCGGTTCTGGTCCTGGTCTTCGCGGTGTCGCAGGGCGTGCCCGGGGCGGGCGTGCTGGCGGTTCTGGCGATGGCCCTCGGCACCGCCCTGACCACGACGGCGCTGGCCTGCCTCGCGGTCTTCGCCAAGCGCGCGGCCCTGCGCCTCGCCGGCGGCCGGGGACAGGCGGGCCTCCTGGCGCTCGGCGGCCTCGAACTCGTCGCCGCCGCCTTCGTGCTGGTTCTGGGAGCCGCCATGCTCTCCGGCCTTGCGCCCGGGCTCGGCGGCTGAAGGGCCTCGCCATCCGGGGCGCGGCGTGCCACGCTGCGCACCCGAGACGGAGCGCGCGCTGATGCATCCCGATTTCGAGACGATCCTGAACTGGCGTCTGCTCGCCGGATCGCATCCCTTCCCCGGCCCGGACGGCGGGACCTGCATCAACGAGGCCGCGATCGTGGCCGCGGGCCTGCCCTACCGGGCGATCCGCTCCAGCGCCGATTGCCCGCCCTGCTTCTCCAGGCCGGTCGCCGCCTACGCCCTCGGGCTCAACGACACCATGCCGGACGAGGCGCGCCCCCAGCTGATGGCCTTCGTGCTGCGGCTGTCGGGCAGCGCCGACGCTCCGGAGATCGAGGCCGCCCGCACCCGGACGCTGGCGCTGGAGAGTGTCCGCCGCATCCTGGCGCCGCTCTGCGCCGTCGCCGGCATGGTCGAGGACGCGAAGGCCTGCATCGGCGCGCCGGACTGGCCCGCGGCCCTGGCGGCGGCGAACGCGGCCGCGTGGCGGGGCGGGGCGCGTTCGCAGGCGGCGGCCGAGGCGCGGCGCTGGCGCGAGGGCGCGCTCACCGCGGCGGTGTCCCGCACCGCGACGGCGGCACAACGCGCGGGCACGGATGCACGCTGCGCCGCGGAGGTGGCCGAAGGCGCCGCGCCCTTCGTGGCCGGGACCTGGAGCCAGGCCTGCGCGATCCTCGACGAGGCGCTCGCCATCGGCCGACAGGCTCCGGAGATCGCGCTCGTCGGCGCCCGTCAGCGCATGGACGCCGCGCGGACCGGGGCGCTGGCCTGATCAGGCCGCCGCGGGCGCCGCCTCGAGATCCAGCTCGATGGAGCCGCAATTCTCCAGGAACGTGCCGGTGAGGTGGTAGAAGAACGTGCCGTGCCCGACCACCGCGATGGTGGCTTCCGGCCGGGCCCGCAGCCAGTCGCGGAACGCCGCGACCCGGGCGTCGAACAGGGGGCGCGGCTCCACCGGGTAGCCGCCGACCTCGCAGCCCGGCTCCGCATGCCACCAGACCTCGGGCAGGTGCCCGACATCGAGGTGCGGGAACTCCGCGGCGATCTCCGAGGCCGCCCGGCCGACGTCGCAGCTGCTCTCCTGGCATTCCCGGTGCAGCACCTCGACGAGGACGCGCGGCCGGCGCGGATGGTCGCCGAACAGGATCGCGGCGGTCTCGATCGCCCGGGTCAGGGGCGAGACCACCACCAGATCGAAGGGGACCGACCGGAGCCGGTCCCGCGCGGCCCGGGCCTGGGCGTGGCCCAGCTCGGTCAGGCGCGCGTCGAGGAGGCCGGGATCGCCGCCCCCATGCCTGTGCGCGGCGTTGAACGTGGATTGCCCGTGGCGGATGCAGACGATGCGGGTCTTGTCCTGCATGGATCTCGGATGCGTGTCGGGGAGGGCGGGGTGCACGGGACCGGTCAGAGGAAGCGGCCGCCGCGCTGGATGACCTCGATCTTGTAGCCGTCCGGATCGGTGGCGAAGAAGAACCGCGCCAGCACGTCATCCCCGTGTTTGAGCGTCTTGACGTCGGTGGCCGTGAAGCCTTCGCGCCGGTGCCGGGCGTGCTCGGCCTCCACGTCGTCGACCACGAAGGCGATGTGCCCGTAGCCGTCGCCGAGATCGTAGGGCTTGTCGCGGCCCTTGTTCACCGTGAGCTCCAGTTCGAACGGCGAGGCCGGATCCCGCATGTAGACGAGGGTGAAGTCCGGGAAGTCGAACCGGTCGGAGACCTCCAGGCCGAAGGCGCGGGCATAGTAGTCGCGCGCGCGCTCCTCCTCGAGGACGCGGATCATGGCGTGGACGGGCTTGGACATATGCTGTGGGTTCCGTGAGCGGGCGGGCGGCGCGCCGGGCCTCCTATGTGGCGCCCGACCCACGTGCCGAAAAGGGCCGGCCCCGACTGCAGATCCGCGGCCCCGATGGTGTCCGGCGCCGCACCCTCGGAGGGTCGGCGTCACCGGACGCGGGGAAACCGGCAGGACATCGTCCGGGCTTTTCAACCGCCAATTCGCGCGATTGGCCAGCCAATTCGCTTTGGATTTGTCTTTCTCGATGTCCTATTCGAGAAAAGATTAGTGATATTCGACAACATCGCCATCTATAAAGTTTCAATCTCAAATCTGCCGATGTTTGTATCTTGATAACACCATCGTATTAATAGATTTTTTACGTATGATGCTTACAAATGCTCCGGGATCGATTATTTCACAGACCAACCAGTCCGATCGGGTGCACGACCGCCATGTTACGCTTGTCCAACATTAAGGTTCTGCCGAAACTGGTGGCCGTGATTACCCTGATCATCACGATCGTCGGCGGATGCATCTGGTATGCACAGGCACAGATGACCAAGATCGACGACGGGTACAGCCACTTCATCGTCAACGAGGCGGCCGCCGTCGCCGAGGCGCGCCGGCTCAACCGCCTGATGATCGAGCTCAATTACTACGTGTACCGGGTCATAGCGGAGACCGAGCCGTCCCAGATGCAGAATGCCAACAAGGGCTTCGAGGCCGTCCTGCCTGAGGTGAAGGCACTGCTGCCGGTCTTCCGGTCGCACGCACCGAGCTTCGCGGCGCGCATCGACGAGCAGGCGGCACGCATGGAGCGCTACATCCGGGACGTCAGCGAGGTTCGCCGGCTCGGCACTTCCAACCAGAACGACCAAGCCATCGCGCTGGTCCACTCGGCGATCGACCCGGTCTTTTCCGGCATGCTCGCGGACGGCAACAGGCTCGCCGAAGACATCAGCGCTTACATGGCGAAGGGCTCGGACGACCTGACCGACCAGACCAACGACACCCGCCGCGCCCTGATGACCGTCAGCGCCCTCGGGCTGCTCGCCGGACTGATCGCGGCCGTGTTCGTCGCGACGGTCGGCATCACTCGCCCGCTCGATCGTTTGGTCATGGTCCTGCAGCGCATGGCGCAGGGCGAGATCGATGCCGAGATCAAGGAGGCGGCGCGCAAGGACGAGGTCGGCGCCGTCGGCAAGGCGGTGGAGGGCATCAAGGCCATGGTCGCCCGCAAGGCCGCCGAGGAGGCCGAGGTCAAGCGGCTTGCCGACGAGGCCGCGGCCGCCGAGCGCAGGCGCACCATGCTGGAGCTGGCGGACGGGTTCGAGCGGGCGATCGGCAGCATCGTCGGGATGGTCTCGTCCTCGGCCACCGAACTCCAGGCCACCGCCCAGACCATGACGGCCAGCGCCACCGAGACGGCCAGCCAGTCCACCACCGTGGCCGCCGCCGCCGAGGAAGCTTCCGCCAATGTCCAGACCGTGGCGGCCGCCGCGGAGGAACTGGGCTCGTCGGTGCAGGAGATCGGCCGGCAGGTTTCCGGCTCGGCCCAGCTCGCCCAGTCGGCGGTGGGCGAGGCCGATCAGACGCAGCATCTCGTCCAGGCGCTGAGCCAAGCCTCGGCCCGCATCGGCGACATGGTCGGGCTGATCTCGACCATCGCCGGGCAGACCAACCTGCTCGCGCTCAACGCGACGATCGAGGCGGCCCGCGCGGGGGATGCCGGCCGCGGCTTTGCGGTGGTCGCCGCCGAGGTCAAGGAACTCGCCGCCCAGACCGCACGGGCCACCGAGGAGATCAGCCAGCAGATCGGACAGATCCAGGGCGTCACCGGCCAGGCGGTCACGGCCATCGAGACGATCGCCAGCCGCATCCGCGAGATCGACGGGGTGGCCACCACCATCGCGGCGGCCGTCGAGGAGCAGGGTGCGGCGACGCAGGAGATCGTCCGCAACGTCTCCCAGGCCGCGGCCGGAACCGACGAGGTGACCAGCAACATCACCGGCGTCGCCAGAGCCTCCGAGGAAACCGGCGCGGCCGCCGCCCAGGTGCTGGGCGCGGCGGGCGAGCTGTCGCGCCAGTCCGAGCATCTCGGGGCGGAGGTCGCCCGCTTCCTGAGCACGGTGCGGGCGGCCTGAGGCCGCCTCAGGCCCCGATCCGCAACACCTCGGTCCGTGCGCCGGCCTGGGCGAAGGCGTCCGGGTCGGCACCGGTCATCCAGACCTGCCCCGGGAGTGCCTCCAGGGCCTCGAACAGGCCGGCCCGGCGGCGGGGATCGAGATGGGCCGCCACCTCGTCGAGGAGGATCAGCGGGGCGATGCCGCTCATGGCGCGCACGAGTCGCGCATGGGCGAGGACGAGCCCGATCAGGAGCGCCTTCTGCTCCCCCGTGGACGCCGTGCCCGCGGGCACGTCCTTGGGACCGTGGCGGACCACGAGGTCGCTGCTCTGCGGCCCGATCAGGGTGCGCCCGGCGGCCCGGTCCCGGTGGCGACCGTTGCGCAGGGCGAGGCGGTAGCGGTCCTCCGCCTCGATGGCCGGCCAGACCGCGACGAGATCGTCCAGATCGCCTTCGAGCCGGATGGAGGCCCAGGGGAAGGGCTGCGCGTCGTCCCGGGTCTCGGCGATCAGCCGGTCGAGGCGCTCGGCGGTCTCGCGCCGGGCAAGGGCCACGGCGACGCCCAGCTCGGCGACCTCCCGCTCCACCGCGTCGAGCCAGCGGTCGTCGTCGGGGCGCTCGTCCAGCAGGCGGTTGCGCGAGCGCAGGGCCCGCTCCATCGCGGAGACCCGGGCGCCGTGCGCGGCATCGACGGCCAGCACGAGACGGTCGAGGAACCGCCGCCGGTCCCCGGCCGCGCCGCGGAACAGCCCGTCGAGGTCGGGGGTCAGCCAGACCACCCGCAGGAACTCGCTGAACGCCACCGGCGAGGCGGCGGTGGCGCCGTCGATCCGGCAGAGCCGGCTCGTCCGCCCGTCGGGGCCCGGCGGCTCCAGCCCCGTGCCAAGCCGGTGCTCGGAGCCCTCTCGATCGAGGGTGAGGGACACGGCGAAGCCCCCCGGACCGCCGTTGCGCGCCATCGCGGCGAATTCCGCCCGGCGCAGGCCCCTTCCCGGCACGAACAGCGAGATCGCCTCGAGCAGGTTGGTCTTGCCCGCGCCGTTCTCCCCGACCAGCGCCACGAACCGCGCCCCGGGGGTGAGCTCGAGATCGGCGTGGTTGCGGAAATCACGGGCGATCAGGCGTGTGACGCGCAGATCCGACCCGTTGGGCTCGACCCGCGGATCGAGGACATCGCTCATCGGGGAACCCGGAGGTCGAGCCGCACCGCGCTCAACCGTCCCTTCTTGTCTGACATCCCATCCAACTACCGCATCCCGAGGTGCCCGCGTCGGCGGGCCTCGAAGGAGTGCTCCAGAACCCATGTCGCCATCTGGAGACCTCCTGCGAGGCCTCCGCTACGCTCCGGCACCTCAGGACGAGGGCAGGACCAAGACGTGCCGCGTCAGACTCACACCCGCATCGGCATCAGCACGTACAGCGCCGGCGCGCCCTCGCGATCCTGGATCAGGGTCGGGGAGCCCGGGTCGGCGAGCTTGAACAGGGCGGTGTCGCCCTCGAGCTGTGCGGTGATGTCGAGCAGGTAGCGGGCGTTGAAGCCGATATCGAGGTTGGCGGCCTCGTAGTCGACATCGAGCTCCTCGGTGGCGCTGCCCGAATCCGGGTTGTTCACCGAGAGCGCGAGGCGCCCCTCGGCGAGCCCGAGCTTCACCGCGCGCCCGCGCTCCGACGAGATCGTCGAGACCCGGTCCACCGCCTTGGCGAAGGCGTCGCGCTCCACGGTCAGCCGCTTGTCGTTGTTGGCCGGGATCACCCGCTGGTAATCCGGGAAGGTGCCGTCGATCAGCTTGGAGATGAGGGTCAGGCCACCCGCGAATCGCAGGCGGATCTTGGCGGGCGACAGGTCGACCGCGACGGTCTCGCCGCCGTCGTCGAGGAGCTTCTGGATCTCGGCGACCGCCTTGCGGGGCACGATCACGCCCGGCATGCCGACACTGCCCTGCGGGGCCGGGATCTCGACGCGGGCGAGCCGGTGGCCGTCGGTGGCCACGGCCCGCATCACGGGTCCGCCCTCGGTCTCCAGCGTGTGCAGGTAGATGCCGTTGAGGTAGTAGCGGGTCTCCTCGGTGGAGATCGCGAACTGGGTCTTCTCGATCAGCCGCTTCAGGTCGGCGGCGGCGATCTCGAAGCCGTGCGGCATCTCGCCGGCGGCAAGATCCGGGAAGTCGCCCTCCGGCAGGGCGCCGAGGGCGAAGCGCGAGCGTCCGGACCGGATCGTCATCTGGCCGGACTCGCCGCCGGTCTCCAGGGAGACCTGCGCGCCGTCGGGGAGCTTGCGCACGATGTCGTAGATCACGTGCGCCGGCACCGTGGTGGCGCCGGCATCCGCCACGTCGGCCGGCACGCTTTCGGTCACCTCGATGTCGAGATCCGTCGCCCGCAGCTGGAGCCCCGAGCCTTCCGCCCGCAGGAGCACGTTCGACAGGATCGGGATCGTGTTGCGGCGCTCGACGACCCGGTGCACGTGGCCGAGCGACCTGAGTAGGGCCGCGCGCTCGACAGTGACTCTCATCGCAATACTCAAGTGATGTGGACGGCGCCGCGGCCGGCAGCCGTCGCGGAATATGGCCGTTCAGCTTGGCGAACGGGATCGGGGAACGCAAGGCCGCCGCTGGTGCGCCGCACAGCGACCTCCGCGCCCATGTCGGGTGCCCATGCCGAAACCGGGGTATCCGCTCGCGCCGCCCCGTGCGAAAGCGCCGCAACCGACCCGGATTCCTCCTCTCCCATCCCGATCATGTTGCAGACCATCGACACCGCGGGCTCGACGCACGCCACGCCGAGCGCCGGCCGGATTCTCGCCGCGAGTTTCGTCGGCACCGCCATCGAGTTCTTCGACTTCTACATCTACGCCACCGCCACCGCCCTCGTGATCGGGCCGGTCTTCTTCCCCGCCGGCGCCCCGGGCGTGCAGCAGCTCAGCGCCTTCGCGACCTTCGCGATCGCGTTCCTCGCGCGGCCGGTGGGCGCGGCCCTGTTCGGGCATTTCGGCGACCGCGTCGGCCGCAAGGCGACCCTGGTGGCCTCCCTGTTGATCATGGGCCTCTCCACGGTCCTGATCGGCTGCCTGCCGACCTATGCGGTCGCGGGCTGGTGGGCGCCGGCGGCGCTCTGCATCCTGCGCTGCGGCCAGGGCATCGGGTTCGGCGGCGAGTGGGGCGGCGCCGCCCTGCTGGCGGTCGAGAACGCGCCGCCGGGCCGGCGCGCGTGGTACGGCATCTTTCCGCAGCTCGGCGCGCCGGTCGGCTTCATCCTGGCCAATCTCGGCTTCCTCGCCCTCAGCTTCGGCCTGTCCCCCGAAAGCTTCCAGGCCTGGGGCTGGCGTCTGCCGTTCCTGGCCTCGGCCGTCCTGGTCGGAGTGGGTCTCTACGTCCGTCTGAAGCTGACCGAGACGCCGGCCTTCAAGGCGGCGCTCAGCGAGGCGCGGCCGGAGCGCGTACCCTTCGCCACCATGCTGACCCAGCATGGGCGCGCCGTCCTGGTCGGCACCTTCGCGATGGTGGCGGTCTACGCGGTGTTCTACCTCTCCACCGTATTCGCCCTCGGCTTCGGCACCGGCACCCTCGGGTACAGCCGGCCGACCTTCCTGCTGTTCGAGTGCATCGCGGTCTGCTTCATGGCGCTCGGCACCGTGGTGTCGGGTGCCGCGGCCGACCGCTTCGGACGCAGGCCGGTGCTGCTCTCCGGCATGGCCGTGACGTTCCTGCTGGGCTTCCTCATGGGGCCGATGCTGGGCCACGCCGCCGGCAGCGGCACGTGGCCGCCCGTCCTGGGCTTCCTCTGCCTCAGCCTCCTGACGATGGGCTGGGTGTTCGGGCCGATGGGCGCCGTGCTGCCCGAACTGTTCCCGACGCGGGTGCGCTACACCGGCGCCTCGGTCACCTACAATCTCGCGGGGATCCTGGGCGCCTCGGGCGCGCCCTACATCGCGCAGGAACTCGCGGCCTATGGCGGGATCGGATTCGTCGGGTTCTATCTGTCGGGCGCCGCGATCCTCAGCTTCCTGGCCGTCCTCGCGATGCCGGAAACCGCCGATCGCTGACCGGTCACGCCGCCGCGGAGACTGCGCCGCGCGGTCCGGCCGAGGCCGGCCTCAGGGCGCCGGACGATCGACGCCCCCCTGCACGACCGGCTCGAAGCGCCCGAGAAACCGGGTCCGCTCCCACAGCTCGATCGGGTCGCGCTGAACCATCGCCCGGGCGCGGCGGCGCGCCTGCGTGTCGTCCTCGGCGGACAGGATCTCGGCCGCGCGGACGCGCCCGGCCCGGTCGAGCCTGAATGTCCGGTACGCGCGGCTCCGGTGAGCCGTTTCAGCATCCAGCGCGAGCATTGCGATCTCCTCGGAGGCCGAACGTCCGGGAAGACGGTTAACCAAACTTCAATCGCCGCGTCTGCCGCCCTCGAAAACCGGCTGGGAAAGTTCGGTCGGAACCGTGCCGGGCGGCGCCGAGACCGACGGATCGTTACGTCGACCTGCGACCTGCGACCCCGGCCGCGCGACGGCTCGGCCGAAACGGGTACGTTCAGCTCCTTTTGTCGAGGGGACGACCCAGGAGGCGCGCGAACTCGGCCTCGATCTCCTCCACGGAGAACGGATTGCCGGCGGACTTCGCTTCGGGCGGCGCGGAAGAAGGCGGCGGCGGGACGGGGGCGGCCTTGGGCATCGCCGGCGGCAGCACGGGTTTGGGCGGGACCGGCGCCGGCGGCGGCGGGGCCTCCTGCGGAACAACCGGCGGCGGCACCGGCGGCGACACCGAAGGCGACACCGGCGGCGACACTGGATCGAGCGGCGCGCTCGCCATCGCGGCGGCGAGCGGATCGACGCCCTCCGGCACGGCGGGCGATGGCACGGGCGGCGGCGGCGTCACGGCCGAAGACGACCGAGACAGGGCGGCCTGGAGCTGCCGCGCCATGTCGGACAGGACCCCCGGATCGACGGACTTGCGCTCGGACGGGACCGCGAGGCTCGGCGCCGGACGGGCGGCCTCCGCCTCGACCGCGGACCCGTCGGGTTTGCGCTCGGAGGCCGGACCGGGCCGCGGCTCGACCAGCGGCGGCGCGGTCCGGCTGAGGATCCGCCGCGGCGTCGTCGGCTCGCGCGCCGGCGGCGCGGGCAGTTCCACTGGCGGCGGCACCAGCATGTCGGGTGAGGGCGGGGGCGGAACGGCCGTCAGCGGGGCGGAAACATCCTGACCGGGCTCGTCGCCGCCGAGCAACGCCGCATCGAGGGGCAGCGTGATGGGCGGGGCGGCGGCGGAGCGCGGGACCGGCGGCGGCACGACCACCGGCATCTCGAAGCCCGGATCGAACAGCGGTTCCGCGCGGCGCCCGCCGGATTCGGGCAGGACCCGGGGCGGTTCGGGCAGGCGACCGCCCTGGACGAGGGGATCCGGGAGCGGCTCGTCCAGCGGCTCGGAGGCCGACTCCGGCCGGATGGACGCTTCGGGCAACGGCCGCTGGCCGCGCTGGATGTTGCGCTCGACCACGACGTCGTTGGGGCCGCCCACGAGCAGCAGGTGCTCGACATTGTCCCGGCGCAGCAGGATCAGCTGCCGGGCGCGGTCGAGTTCGTACACGTCGACGATCCCCAGCCGCGGCTGGCGCCCACGGCCTCCGGAACGCCCCGGCAGCGCCAGGCTCCGGCCGGTGAGCCGACGCACCGTGAACACGATGGCCGCGAGCGCCGTGAAGATGACGGCGAAGATCACGATGTACTGGATGATAGGGGAGCCGTCAGAGCCGAACACGGATTGTAGCCATCGCAAGGTTACGCACTCGCAGGTTCCGACCGCCGCGGGTGCGCGCCGGCACGGACTTGTCCATACCACGCCGGGGGGGCGGCAAGGCAAACGACGTTAAGAGTTCGTTAACAGACCTTTTAATTGAGCGCGATCAAGACAGTAGGTCGGGGATAAGCCGCCGGGTCAGCGGATCCGAGGCCGGACGGTCCTTCGTCCGCGGTAAAGGCTGCCGCCGCTTCGGGCCCGGCGGCCCGCGCCGGCGCGACAGCCGCGATCCCGCGGCCGATCCGCAGACCGACCGTCCCTGATCGCGGGCTTAACGCGCCGTTAACCATGCGCACGGCAGATTTTGCCGAGCCCGCTCGTTCCGGCGCGGCCACGCCATCCCGGAGGCGACCTTGGCTCTCACCGATCTGCCCGTGCTGAGCATGCTGCGCACGCGGATGCAATGGGCACAGGCGCGCCAGGGCGTGATCGCCGAGAACGTGGCCAATGCCGACATGCCGGGGTTCAAGCCCCGCGACCTCGTGGAGCCGCGCTTCGACCGGGCGACCGGTACGCTGGCCGCCACCGCGACCGGCCTGACGCTGACGAGCCCGGGCCACATGGCGCCCGCCGGTCAGACGGTCGGGGCCGATTCAAAGCGCGCCAAGGGCTTCGAGGTCCGCCCGAGCGGCAACGGCGTCAACCTCGAGGACGAGATGATGAAGGCCGGCGAGAACCAGTCGGACTACCAACTCGCCGCCTCGCTCTATCAGCACAGCCTGACCACCCTGAAGATCGCGATCGGCAAGAGCTGATGCGCGACGACCGAGGGGGGAGCGCCGACGGCCGCACGGTCACGGCAGCAGGAGGGGCCTGAGCCATGGAATTCACCAAGTCACTGGCGGTGGCGGCGGCGGGCCTCAAGGCCCAGTCCGGCCGGATGCGCATCATCGCCGAGAACATCGCCAACGCCGATTCCGCGCCGGCCTCTGCCGGGGCGCAGCCCTACCGGCGCAAGATCCCGACCTTCAACAGCCATCTCGACGACGAGACCGGCGCGCGGCTCGTCGAGGCCGGGCGCGTCAGGCGCGACCCGTCGGCCTTCCGGACGAAGTACGAGCCGGGCAATCCCGCGGCCGACGCCCAGGGCGTGGTGCAGATGCCCAACGTCAATGCGCAGATCGAGAACATGGACCTGCGCGAGGCCCAGCGCTCCTACGAGGCGAACCTCAACATGATCAGCGCCACCCGCAAGATGCTGGCACAGACCCTCGGCATCCTGAAGTGAGCCTGAAGGACGCATAGCAAGGACGCATGGCGATGGCTTCGAGCAACTTCGCGGCGGGTGCCTACGCGGCCGTTCAGGGCCTCGCCGGCGGCCGGCCCGCGCCCCGGGTCCAGCCGACGACCGGGACCGGCAGCGACTTCATGCAACTCCTCGGGCAGACCCTGGACAGCGTCGGCGATGCCGGCCGGCGGGCCGACACGCAGGCCGTCTCGGCCGCCGCCGGCAAGGCCAATGTCGTGGACGTGGTCACCGCGGTGGCCGAGAGCGAGACCGCCCTGCAGACCATGGTGGCAGTGCGCGACCGCATGATCTCCGCCTACGAGGAGATCATGCGCATGCAGATCTGAACGGCGGCCCGGTCCCTCGCCGATTCCGCCGCCCGCGCCCTCCGTACAGATCGCATCCCCATGACCGGCCTCGCCATCCTCGACGTCGCCCGCGACGGCATCTTCGTGTTCCTCAAGGTGGCCGGGCCCCTGATGCTGGTCGCCCTGGCGGTCGGGCTCGCGGTCTCCCTGGTCCAGGCCCTGACCCAGATCCAGGAACAGACGCTGATCTACGTGCCCAAGATCGTGGCGGTGTTCGCCGCGCTCCTGCTGATGCTGCCCTTCATCGGCGATGCCATGGCCGGCTACATGACCCGCATCGCCGCCCGCATCGCGGCCGGCGGCTGATGCCCGCCCCGGCCGGGACAGGCGCGGCCCACGCGTGCCATAGAGGCCGCGATGAACCTGCTCCTGCCCGGCATCGCCTCGGCCTACCTGATCACCTTCGCGCGCATCGGCACGCTGATCATGCTGATGCCGGGGATCGGCGAGCAGACGGTGCCGCCGCGCCTGCGCCTCGCCTTCGCGCTGCTCACCGCCCTGGTGCTGTTCCCGACCGTGCGTCCGCTGCTGGGCGGGACCGAGGGCGTGGCCGGCCCGCGGCTGATCGGGCTCCTGTTCGGGGAGACGATCATCGGGCTGGTGCTCGGCCTGACGGTGCGCATGATCCTTGCGGCCCTTCAGACCGCCGGTGTGATCATCGCGGCACAGGTCGGCCTGTCCTACGCCATGACGGTGGATCCGAACCAGGGCGGCCAGCAGGTGGCGATCGGCAACTTCCTGTCGCTGCTCGGGATCACGCTGATCTTCGCCGCGGATCTGCATCATCTCGCCATCGAGGGCGTGGCCCGCAGCTACGAGGTTCTGCCCCCCGACGGCGTGCCGTCCTTCTCGGACGCGCTGATGCTGGCCACGAAGGCGCTGGCCCGGGGCTTCACCCTGGCGGTCCAGATCTCCGGCCCGTTCATCGCCTTCGGGATCCTGTTCAACCTGGGTCTCGGGGTGCTGTCGCGGCTGATGCCGCAATTGCAGGTGTTCTTCCTGGCGGTCCCGGCCTCGGTGCTGATCGGCATGCTGCTGCTGATGGGCTGCCTCGGCGTCATGATGGGCGTCTTCCTGGACGATCTGGGCCGGTATCTCGGGGATTACGTCGGCCGCTGAGCGGCCGGACCGCCCGCGCCCCGATCACCCGTCCGCGCTGAGAGCGAAGCGAGATGGCCGACGATACCGACGACGAGGACAAGACCGAGGAGCCGTCCCAACGGCGGCTCGATCAGGCCATCGAGCGCGGCGACGTCGCGACCAGCACCGAGATCAACACCTTCGCGATGCTGGGGGCGTTCACCCTGACCCTGCTGGTCGCGGCCCCGAGCATCGCCACGAACCTCCTGCACGGCCTCAAGGCCTACCTCGCCAACGCCCATGCCCTGCCGGACGACGCCACGGCGATGAAGGCGGCCATGACGCGCGGCCTGTGGCTGTGGCTCCAGGCGGTGGCCGTGCCGGTGGGTCTGGCCGTCGTGGCCGGACTGGCCGCGGGACTCCTGCAGCACCCGCTGGTCTTCTCCACCGAGACGCTGATGCCGAAATTCTCGCGCCTGTCGCCGATGGCGGGCGTGAAGCGGCTCCTCGGCGTCGAGGCCCTGTTCCAGTTCGGCAAGGGCTTGGCCAAGATCGGCGCCGTGGGCGTCGTCGGCGCGGTGCTGCTGTGGAACGACCGCGACCGGCTGGAGGTGTTCGCCCGCCTGGACCCGGCCGCCTCCCTGCCGGCGATCCTGACCCTCAGCCTGAAGCTGCTCGCCGGCATGCTGTGCATGCATCTCGCGATCACCCTGGGTGATGCCCTCTACGCGCGGTTCCGCTGGCGCAAGCGTCACCGGATGTCGAAGGAAGAGCTCAAGCAGGAGATGAAGGAGTCCGAGGGCAACCCGGAGGTCAAGGGCCGCCTGAGGCAGTTGCGGATGGCCCGCGTGAAGAAGCGCATGATGGCCGCGGTGCCGACCGCCACCGTGGTGGTGACGAACCCGACCCACTACGCGGTGGCGCTGCGCTACGAGACCGGTATGGCGGCGCCGATCTGCGTCGCCAAGGGCGTCGACGCCCTGGCCCTGCGCATCCGCGCGGTGGCGGCCGAGCACGGCGTCGCGGTGATCGAGAATCCGCCCCTCGCCCGGGCGCTCCACGCCACTGTAGAGATCGACGGGGAGATCCCGGCCGAGCACTACCGCGCGGTGGCGGAGGTCATCGGGTTCGTGCTGCGCCTGCGGAGGCGGGCGGCCTAGCAACGGCGCCATGCCGCGGGCCGGAGCCGACGGAAAGCCACGCTTCCTCCACCTTTTTTCGCGAGGCTGTATCAAGGCTTGGCGCGACGAGAGTGGTGCCGCGCCCCGCATGTCCTGATATGGCCGGCTGACCAACCGGGTGACTGTTCTGGAATGAAGCCGATGGCCGACGTCACTGGACCTCCGGCGCCTGCCGCGGGCCCGCAGAATTCGGGGCCTCCGGTCTCGCAGGCGTCCGCCCTGCTGGGCACCGGCTCGATCGACCGGTCGGAGCAGCCGGGCCGGGTCGGCCTGCTCCTCGTGCTCGCCGGGCTGCTGGTCGGCGCCGCCATCGGCCTGTCCTTCGTGGCCAACGAGCAGGCCCAGTCGCTGATCGTCTGGCTGCTGGCCCTGCTGGCCATGGCGGGCGTGTTCTTCCTGTTCGCCCTCGCCATCGGGGCGCTCCAGCTCAGCGGCAGCGCGGCCCGGGACGACATCACCAAGGGGATCGTCGACGCCTCGCCGGACGGCAAGCTGGTCGTCGAGGAGGGGGGCCGGCTGATCTACGCCAACGAGGCCTATCTGCGGATCGCCAGCGGCGACACGTTCTCGAACCTCGTGCCGGTGGAGCGCATCCTCGTCGGCTCTCCGGAGGTCTCCGAGGCGGTCTACCGCCTGTCGCAGGCCTCGCGCGATGCCAGGGCCCATACCGAGGAAGTCCGGATGTCGCCGCCCCTCGGGCCGACGGTCGGCGAGCGCGGCTTCGGGTGGTACCGCGTCTCGGTGCGGCCCCTCGCGCGTCCGCGCCGGGCGGCCTCGCTCTGGACGGTGGCCGACATCACCGCCGAGCGCGAGCGGCAGGAGAACGTCTTCCAGGAACTTCAGCACGCCATCGACTACCTCGACCACGCCCCGGCGGGCTTCCTGTCGATCGATCCGGCCGGCGCCATCGTCTACATGAACGCGACGCTCGCCGCCTGGCTGGGCTACGATCTCGCCAGCGTCGGCCCCGGCGGGCCGCATCTCACCGAGATCGCCCCGGAGGCGGATGTTCTCGTGCGCACCGCCGGCCTGCCGGGCGAGGTCCGCACCGACCGCTTCGACCTCGACCTGCGCCGCCGCAACGGCCACACCCTGCCGGTGCGGCTCTACCACCGGGTCGCCTTCGGCAAGGACGGCAAGCCCGGCTCGTCGCGGACCTTCGTGATCAACCGCTCGGCCGGGGCCGAGACCGACGAGCCGCAGCGCGCCGCCGAGGTGCGCCTCGCCCGCTTCCTCAACAACTCGCCGATCGCGATCGCGACCCTCGACCGGACCGGCTGCATCGCCCGGGCCAACGCCTCGTTCACCCGGCTGTTCGGCACGGTGCCGCGCCAGGCCGATGACGGCGCCTTCGACGGTGACGGCGCGACCCGGGTCGAGCCGAACGTCGCCGATTCCGTGGCCGACCGGACCGCCCTGGAAGCCGGGCTCGCCCGGGCGGCGAGCGGTCGGACCGATCCGGAACCCATCGAGGTCCAGCTGACCGGGCCCGGCGGCCGCTCGGCCCGGGTCTGGCTCAGCCCCGCCGACGGCGGCGATCCGGGGCAGCAGACCGACGAGGCCGAGCGGGTGATCCTGTACGCCCTCGACACGACGGCGCAGCGGCAACTGGAGCAGCAGGTCGCCCAGGCCCAGAAGATGAACGCGGTCGGCCAGCTCGCGGGCGGCATCGCGCACGACTTCAACAACGTGCTGCAGGCGATCATCGGGTACTCGGACCTGCTGCTGGCGAGCCATCGGCCGACCGACCCGGCCTTCCAGGACATCATGCAGATCAAGCAGAACGCCAACCGGGCGGCGGGCCTCGTCCGCCAGCTCCTGGCGTTCTCCCGGAGGCAGACCCTGCGTCCGGAGGTGATGAATGTCGGAGAAGCGCTCTCCGAACTCACCCTCCTGCTCAAGCGCCTGCTCGGCGAGCGGGTCGCCCTGGAGCTGAAGCACGGCCGCGAGGTCTGGCCCGTGAAGGCCGACGTCAACCAGTTCGAGCAGGTGATCGTCAATCTCGCGGTCAACGCCCGCGACGCCATGCCGGAGGGCGGCAAGCTGATGATCCGGACGGAGAACGTCTTGGATCCGGGGGCGGCCTCCGATGCGGAGGGACGCGGCGGGGCGCCGGCCGGCGACCACGTGCTGATCGAGGTGCGCGACACCGGCCAGGGCATCCCCCCCGAGCTGATGGAGAAGATCTTCGAGCCGTTCTTCACCACCAAGGAGATCGGCAAGGGCACCGGACTCGGCCTGTCGACGGTGTTCGGCATCGTCAAGCAATCGGGCGGCACCATCGACGTGCAGTCGACGATCGGGGAGGGGACCGCCTTCCGCATCTACCTGCCGCGGCATGTGCCCGTGGCCGAACCGGAGGAGGTTCCGGCCCCGACTGCGGTGCCGGCGCTCCCGCGCGCGGAGCCGCTCGCGCCGGTCTCCGGGTCGCCGCGGCCGGCTGCCGAGCCGGGCGATGCCGGCGCGCCGCGGAGTGCACCGGCTCCGGCCACGGCCGACAAGCCGGCGCCGCGCAAGCCCGCCGCGGATCATACGGGGCAGGGCACCATCCTGCTCGTGGAGGACGAGGATCCCGTCCGGGCGGTCAACAGTCGCGCCCTCTCGGCCCGCGGCTACACGGTCCTGGAGGCGGCCTCCGGCCTCGAGGCCCTGGCGATCGTCCGCGAGGGCACCCAGCCGATCGACCTCGTCGTCTCCGACGTCGTCATGCCCGAGATGGACGGCCCGACCCTGCTGCGAGAGGTGCGCAAGCATCAGCCCGACCTGAAGGTGATCTTCGTCTCCGGCTACGCCGAGGACGCCTTCCGCAAGAACCTGCCGGAGGGGGAGACCTTCAACTTCCTGCCGAAGCCCTTCAGTCTGAAGCAGCTCGTCGAGACCGTGAAGAAGACGATGGCCGATTGAACGGCGTCGATGGCGTCGTCGATGGCAGCGTCCCGGCCCTTCCCTGCGAAATCCGGCATCCGGTGCCGCCCACCGTGTTCAGACCCTGAACGGAGTGCGGCACCGGATCCCGGGCATGCCCCCGACGGATCGGTGCGCCGGAGGCCGCGGTTCGCCCTGAACCGCATCGGTGGCGCCGGCAGGCTATGCACAACCCACGGTACCGCCCTTGTCGAAATAGAACAAAACAGGTACATGAAGGCGGTGGGGACGCGCGTTGTGAACTGCGTCCAACCCCTTCATAAGGAGCCCGCCAGATGGCCCAGCCCGCATTGAAAGTGGTCGACATGCCCCCCGTGGACAAGGACAAGTCCAAGGCCATTGACGCCGCCCTGGCTCAGATCGAGCGCGCCTTCGGCAAGGGCTCGATCATGCGGCTCGGCAAGAACGACAAGGTTCAGGAGGTCGAGACCGTCTCGACCGGATCGCTGGGCCTCGACATCGCCCTCGGCGTCGGCGGCCTCCCGCGCGGCCGGGTGATCGAGATCTACGGCCCCGAATCGTCCGGCAAGACGACGCTGGCGCTCCACACCATCGCCGAGGCCCAGAAGAAGGGCGGCGTCTGCGCCTTCGTGGATGCCGAGCACGCCCTCGATCCGGTCTATGCCCGCAAGCTCGGCGTCAACCTCGACGACCTGCTGATCTCGCAGCCCGATACGGGCGAGCAGGCCCTGGAGATCACCGACACGCTGGTGCGCTCCGGCGCCATCGACGTGCTGGTGGTCGACTCGGTGGCCGCGCTGACCCCGCGCGCCGAGATCGAGGGCGAGATGGGCGAGAGCCAGCCGGGCCTTCAGGCCCGTTTGATGAGCCAGGCCCTGCGCAAGTTGACCGGCTCGATCTCACGCTCGAACTGCATGGTCATCTTCATCAACCAGATCCGGATGAAGATCGGCGTGATGTACGGCAGCCCCGAGACCACCACGGGCGGCAACGCCCTGAAGTTCTACGCCTCGGTGCGCCTCGACATCCGCCGCATCTCGACCCTGAAGGATCGCGACGAGGCGATCGGCAACCAGGTCCGCGTCAAGGTGGTGAAGAACAAGGTCGCGCCGCCGTTCAAGCAGGTCGAGTTCGACATCATGTTCGGCGAGGGCGTGTCGAAGGTCGGCGAGCTGATCGACCTCGGCGTGAAGGCCGGCATCGTCGAGAAGTCAGGCGCGTGGTTCTCGTATAACAGCCAGCGCCTCGGCCAGGGCCGCGAGAACGCGAAGGGCTTCCTGCGCGACAACCCGAAGATCGCCGCCGAGATCGAGGGCTCAATCCGGCAGAATTCCGGCTTGGTCGCCGAGAAGATCCTGGAAAACGCGACCCCGACCGCCGACGATCTCGACGAGGGCGAAGCCTGATCCGAAGACCGGGCGGTGGACCAAGTCCGGCGCCCGATCCCTTGAGACCGAGCCCCATGGCGATCGCAGGATCGCCATGGGGTTTTGTTTTGGGCCCAAGGCACCGATCGATAGCGGAATACGAAAGAAGCGGACGTCCAGACTCGGCCGCGGCCTCAGAGATCCTCGACGCAGAGTTGGGGCACCACCAAACAGGCACGCCCCCAACCCGTATGCGACGCCACCGCGGCGAGTGGCGGTCCCGACAGAGACCTCCGCGCTTCACGTCGGCGCCTGCACACGCATTCAGATCGCAGGATGCCGAAACGACGAAGCCCGGCACGAATCCGGCTCTTACGAGTCGAATTGCGTCCGGGCGTTCGTCGAACCGGTCATGCCGCGACCCAGGAATGGACCCGTCTCGGGGGCCATCCCGCAGCGTCGCGGGCCGGGATCAGGCGGATGCGGAGACCGCAGCCGCCGGGATCCCAGGATCAGGCGGCCTCGCCGGCCTCGGCCTGGGCGGCGTCGCCCTCGACCAGCTTCCAGGTCTTGGTCTTCGAGAAGGGACGGCACTCCTCGATGAACACCGTCTGCCCGACCTTGGCGACATTCGCCTCGTCGTGCGCGTGGTAGTTCTTCGAGCGGCGGACGGTCTTCTTCATCACCGGGTGGGTGAAGCGGCGCTCCACCTTGACCACGATGGTCTTCTCACCCTTGTCGCTAACGACGGTGCCCTGCAGGATGCGCTTCGGCATGGTGTTCTCCTAGCGGCCCGTATCAGCTCTTGGCCGCCTGCAGCGTCTTCGCGCGCTGCAGCGTCCGGACACGGGCGATGTCGCGACGGACCTCACGGACGCGGGCGACGTTCTCGAGCTGGCCGGTGGCCCCCTGGAAGCGCAGGTTGAACTGCTCCTTCTTGAGGTTGATCAACTCGTCATTCAGCTGATCCGGCGACAGGGCCTTGAGATCAGACACTCTCTGGGTCGACTTCACGATATCCTCCGTTCAGTCGGCGATGCGCTGGACGACCCGCGTGCGGATCGGAAGCTTCGCGGCGCCGAGGCGGAGCGCCTCCTTGGCGATGTTCTCGGCAACGCCGTCGACCTCGAACATGATCCGGCCGGGATGGACCCGGGCCGCCCAATAGTCCGGGGCGCCCTTACCGGAGCCCATGCGGACCTCGGTCGGCTTCGACGAGACCGGCACGTCCGGGAACACCCGGATCCAGACGCGGCCCTGGCGCTTCATCTCGCGGGTGATCGCGCGGCGGGCCGCCTCGATCTGGCGGGCGGTGATGCGCTCGGGCTCCACCGCCTTCAGGCCGAACTGGCCGAAGTTCAGCTCGAAGCCGCCCTTGGCCGCACCGTGGATGCGGCCCTTGAACTGCTTGCGGAAGCGGGTCTTTTTCGGTTGCAGCATGGCTTCCTACCTTACGCGTGCTCGCGCTCGCGGCGTCCGCGCTCGCGGCCGCCCTCGCCATCGCGCTCACGGCGTCCGCCGGAGCGGCCGCCCTCTTCCTGGGCCTTCTTATCCTGAGCCATCGGATCGTGCTCAAGGATCTCGCCCTTGAACACCCACACCTTGATGCCGCAGGTGCCGTAGGTCGTGAACGCCGTGGCCGTGCCATAATCCACGTCCGCACGCAGCGTGTGCAGCGGGACCCGGCCCTCGCGGTACCATTCCTGGCGGGCGATCTCGGCGCCGCCGAGACGACCCGAGCAGTTGATCCGGATGCCCTCGGCGCCCAGACGCATGGCCGACTGAACGGCCCGCTTCATGGCGCGCCGGAAGGCGACGCGGCGCTCGAGCTGCTGGGCGATCGAGTCGGCCACCAGGGTGGCGTCGATCTCGGGCTTGCGCACCTCGACGATGTTGATGGTCACGTCGGCCTTGGTCATCGTGCCGACGAGCTTGCGCAGCTTCTCGATATCCGCGCCCTTCTTGCCGATCACCACGCCCGGACGGCCCGAGTGGATAGTGACGCGGCACTTCCGGTGCGGACGCTCGATGACGATCTTGGAGACCGCCGCCTGCTTGAGCTGCTTCATGAGGGCGGCGCGGATCGCGACGTCCTCGTGCATGAGCTTCGCATAGTCGCCCTTGTTGGCGAACCAGCGGGAGTCCCAGGTCCGGTTGATGCCGAGCCGGAGACCGATCGGATTGACTTTCTGGCCCATCAGATCCTCCTCAGGCCGCTTCGGCCTGGCGGACTTCGCGAACCACGATGGTGAGGTTCGAGAAGGGCTTCAGGATGCGCGCACCGCGGCCGCGGGCGCGGGCGTGGAAACGCTTGAGAACCAGCGCCTTGCCCACGAAGGCCTGGGAGACGACGAGGTCGTCCACGTCCAGGTCGTGGTTGTTCTCGGCGTTGGCGATGGCGCTCTCGAGGCACTTCTTGACCTCGGTGGAGATCCGCTTGCGCGAGAACTGCAGCTCGGCGAGCGCCGTGTCGACCTTCTTGCCGCGGATCATCTGCGCCACGAGGTTGAGCTTCTGCGGGCTGACGCGCAGCATGCGCGCGACGGCCTTCGCCTCGTTCTCGGGGAGCGCGCGGGGGGTGGCTTGCTTGCCCATCTCAGCGCCTCTTCGCCTTCTTGTCGGCCGCGTGGCCCGGGAAGGTGCGGGTCGGCGAGAACTCGCCGAACTTGTGACCGACCATCTCCTCGGTGACGTAGACCGGGATGTGCTTCTGCCCGTTGTGCACACCGAAGGTGAGCCCGACGAACTGCGGAAGGATCGTGGAGCGGCGGCTCCAGATCTTGATGACCTCGGAACGCGAGGAGCCCCGCGCCGCCTCGGCCTTCTTGAAGAGGTAGCCGTCGACGAACGGCCCCTTCCAGAGAGAGCGTGCCATAGCGATTACTTCTTGCGGTTGTGGCGGCTGGACAGGATGAACACGTCGGTCCGCTTGTTGGACCGGGTCTTCTTCCCCTTGGTGGGCACGCCCCAGGGCGTGACCGGGTTGCGGCCGCCCGAGGTGCGACCCTCGCCGCCGCCGTGCGGATGGTCGACCGGGTTCATCGCCACACCGCGGTTGTGCGGGCGCTTGCCGAGCCAACGGTTGCGCCCGGCCTTGCCGAGCGAGATGTTCATGTGGTCCGGGTTCGAGACCGCGCCGACGCTGGCGAAGCACTGGCCATGGACCAGGCGCTGCTCGCCGGAGTTCAGGCGCAGGGTCACGTAGCCCTGGTCGCGGCCCACGATCTGCGCGTAGTTGCCGGCCGAGCGGGCGATCGCGCCGCCCTTGCCGATCTTCAGCTCGACATTGTGGACGATCGTGCCCACCGGCATCGAGCCGACCGGAGCAGCGTTGCCCGGCTTGATGTCGACGCTCTCGCCAGCCACCACCTTGTCGCCCGGCTGCAGACGCTGCGGGGCCAGAATGTAGCTCTGCTTCCCGTCGGGGAAGTTGATCAGCGCGATGAACGCCGTGCGGTTCGGATCGTACTCGATCCGCTCCACGGTTGCAGCGACGCCGAGCTGCTCGCGCCGCTTGAAGTCGACGTTGCGCAGCACGCGCTTGTGGCCGCCGCCGCGGAAGCGGACGGTGATGCGGCCGAGGTTGTTCCGGCCGCCGGAGGACGACTTGCCCTCCGTCAGCGCCTTCACCGGCTTGCCCTTGTAGAGCTCACGGCGGTCGACAAGCACGAGCTGGCGCAGGCTCGGCGTGACCGGTTTGAATGTCTTCAAGGCCATCGGCTTGGATCCCTAAAACCCGTCCTCAGAGCCCGGTCGTGACGTCGATCGTGTGGCCCTCGGCCAGGGTCACGATCGCCTTCTTCACGTCGGAGCGCTGTCCGCGGAGGCCGCGGAAAATCTTCTTCTTTCCCTTGGTGACAAGGGTGTTCACGGCCGTGACCTTGACGTCGAACAGCTTCTCCACGGCCTCCTTGATCTGAGGCTTGGTCGCCTTGGGGGCGACCCGGAACACGACCTTGTTCTGCTCGGTCAGGTTCGTCGCCTTCTCGGTGATGACCGGGGAGACGACGATGTCGTAGTGGCGCGGATCGGCACTCATTTGAAACGCTCCTCCAGCGCGTCGACGGCGGCCTTCGTCAGGACGAGCGTGTCGCGGCGCAGGATGTCGTAGACGTTGATGCCCTGCACGGGCAGCACGTCGATCTGCGGGATGGCGCGGGCGGCCCGGCCGAAATTCACGTCGACCTCGGCCCCGCCGATGATCAGCGCGTTCGAGAGGCCCATCTTGCCGAAGCGCTCGACGAGACCCTTGGTCTTGTGATCCTCGATCTTGATGTCGTCGACGACGATCAGGGTCGAGGCCTTGGCCTTGGCCGACAGGGCATGACGCAGAGCCAGCGCACGGACCTTCTTGGGCAGGTCGTGGCTGTGGTCACGCGGCACGGGGCCGAAGGCCCGGCCGCCGCCGCGGAACTGCGGCGCCGAGGCCGCGCCGTGACGGGCGTTGCCGGTGCCCTTCTGCTTGTACAGCTTCTTGCGGGTCCGGTTCACGTCCGAGCGGTTCTGCACGGCATGGGTGCCGGCGCGCCGCTTGGCGAGCTGCCAGCGGACCATGCGCTGCAGCAGGTCGGCGCGCGGCTCGAGCCCGAAGATCTCTTCGTTGAGCTCGACCGAGCCGGCACCGGCACCGTCGAGGGTTTTGATATCGAGCTTCATCACGCGGTCTCCTCAGCCGCAGCGGCCTCGGGAGCCGGGGCGGACGCGCCGTTCTCACGGAACTTGCCCGGCAGCGGAACGTCGGCGGGGAGCTTGCGCTTCACCGCGTCGCGGATCTGGATCCAGCCGCCGGCCACGCCCGGAACCGCACCCTCGACGAGGATGAGGCCACGCTCGGGATCGGTGCGCACGACGCGCAGGTTCTGGGTCGTGACCCGCTCGACGCCGAGGTGACCCGGCATCTTCTTGTTCTTGAAGGTCTTGCCGGGATCCTGACGACCACCGGTCGAACCGATCGAGCGGTGCGAGATCGACACGCCGTGGGTGGCGCGCAGACCGCCGAAGTTCCAGCGCTTGATACCGCCGGCGAAGCCCTTACCGGTCGTGGTGCCGGTGACATCCACGAACTGGCCGGGGATGAAGTGGTCCGCGGTGATCTCGGCGCCGACCGGGATCAGCGCGTCCTCGGACACGCGGAACTCGGCGAGCTTCTTCTTCGGCTCGACCTTCGCGACCGCGAAGCGGCCCCGCTCGGCGGCCGAGACGTTCTTGACCTTGGCCTTGCCGACGCCGACCTGCAGCGCAACGTAGCCGTTCTTCTCGACGGTGCGGTGGGCAACCACCTGGCACTGATCGATCTTGAGCACCGTGACGGGGACATGCTCCCCCGCGTCCGTAAAGACGCGGGTCATGCCGACCTTCTGTGCGATGACGCCTGAGCGCATAGGTTCTCTCCCTCGCGCGATGAAACGGTAAGCTCTAAGTCCTCAGCGGACTCAGAGCTTGATCTCCACGTCCACGCCAGCGGCGAGGTCGAGCTTCATCAGCGCGTCCACGGTCTGCGGCGTCGGATCGACGATATCGAGCACACGCTTGTGCGTGCGCATCTCGAACTGCTCGCGCGACTTCTTGTCGATGTGCGGCGAGCGGTTCACGGTGAACTTCTCGATATGCGTCGGGAGCGGGATCGGACCCCGGATGGTCGCGCCGGTGCGCCGGGCCGTGGAGACGATCTCCTTGGTCGACGCATCGAGGATGCGGTGATCGAACGCCTTCAGGCGAATACGGATGTTCTGACCGTTCATGATCCTGGAACCTTGAGAGGGACGGCGGGGTGTGCGGGGCCTTGACCCCGCCGCGCCCTGCTAAGGATGCTTGCTCGAGCTCAATCGTTGATGGCGGCGACGACGCCGGCACCGACGGTGCGGCCGCCCTCGCGGATGGCGAAGCGCAGCTTCTCTTCCATGGCCACCGGCACGATCAGCGCCACGTCCATGGTCACGTTGTCGCCCGGCATCACCATCTCGGTGCCCTCGGGCAGCGTCACGATCCCGGTCACGTCGGTGGTGCGGAAGTAGAACTGCGGCCGGTAGTTGGTGAAGAACGGCGTGTGGCGGCCGCCCTCTTCCTTGGTCAGGATGTAGGCCTCGGCCTTGAACTTGGCGTGCGGCTTCACCGAACCCGGCTTGCACACGACCTGGCCGCGCTCCACGTCCTCGCGCTTCGTGCCGCGCAGCAGCACGCCGACGTTGTCGCCCGCCTGGCCCTGGTCGAGCAGCTTGCGGAACATCTCCACGCCCGTGACCGTCGTGGTCTGCGTGTCGCGGATGCCGACGATCTCCACCGTCTCGCCGACCTTGACGATGCCGCGCTCGACGCGACCCGTCACCACCGTGCCGCGGCCCGAGATCGAGAACACGTCCTCGATCGGCATCAGGAACGGCAGGTCGATCGGACGCTCCGGCTGCGGGATGTAGGCATCCACCGTCGCCATCAGCGCCAGCACCGCCTCCTTGCCGATCTTCGGCTCCTTGTCCTCAAGCGCCATCAGCGCCGAGCCCTTGGTGATCGGGATGTCGTCGCCGGGGAAGTCGTACTTCGACAGGAGCTCGCGCACCTCCAGCTCGACCAGCTCCAGGAGCTCCTCGTCGTCGACCATGTCGACCTTGTTGAGGAACACCACCAGCGCCGGAACGCCGACCTGGCGCGCCAGAAGGATGTGCTCGCGGGTCTGCGGCATCGGGCCGTCGGCCGCCGAAACCACCAGGATCGCGCCGTCCATCTGCGCCGCGCCCGTGATCATGTTCTTCACGTAGTCGGCGTGCCCGGGGCAATCCACGTGCGCGTAGTGACGGTTCTGCGTCTCGTACTCCACGTGCGCCGTCGAGATCGTGATCCCGCGCGCCTTCTCCTCCGGAGCCTTGTCGATCTGGTCGTAGGCCGTGAACGTCGCCCCGCCCGTCTCCGCCAGAACCTTCGTGATCGCCGCCGTCAACGACGTCTTGCCGTGGTCAACGTGACCAATCGTGCCAATGTTGCAGTGCGGCTTGGTGCGGGAGAACTTTTCCTTGCCCATCAGAGCCTCCTAGATTCGAATTCGCGTTGCGGAAGAAGAGATGCCTCAGGCCGAAGCCTCAGGCGTACTTGGCGATGACCTTGTCGGCCTCGCCGCGCGGCACCTCTTCGTAGTGGTCGAACTGCATGGTGAAGTTCGCCCGGCCCTGCGACATGGAGCGCAGGTTGTTCACGTAGCCGAACATGTTGGCCAGCGGCACCATCGCGTTGATGACGTTGGCGTTGCCGCGCATGTCCTGACCCTGGATCTGGCCGCGGCGGGAGTTCAGGTCGCCGATGACCGAGCCGGTGTACTCTTCCGGCGAGACGACCTCGACCTTCATCACCGGCTCGAGCAGGACCGAGCCGCCCTTCTGCAGGGCCTCACGGAGGGCTGCGCGGGACGCGATCTCGAAGGCCAGCGCCGAGGAGTCGACGTCGTGGTAGGCGCCGTCGATCAGCTCGACCTTCACGTCGACCACCGGGAAGCCGGCGAGGACGCCCGCGCCCAGGACCGAGTTCAGGCCCTTCTCGACGCCGGGGATGTACTCCTTCGGCACCGCGCCGCCGACGATCTTCGACTCGAACTGGAAGCCGGCGCCCGGCTCGTTCGGCTCGACCACGAACTTCACGCGGGCAAACTGGCCGGTACCGCCGGTCTGCTTCTTGTGCGTGTAGTCGATCTCCTGACGGCGGGTCAGCTTCTCGCGGTAGGCCACCTGCGGCTGGCCGATATTCGCGTCGACCTTGTAGGTGCGGCGCAGGATGTCGACCTTGATGTCCAGGTGGAGCTCGCCCATCCCCCGGAGGATGGTCTGGCCGGATTCCTGGTCCGTGGACACGCGGAAGGACGGATCCTCGGCGGCGAGCTTCGAGAGCGCGATGCCGAGCTTCTCCTGATCGGCCTTCGACTTCGGCTCGACGGCGATCTCGATGACGGGCTCGGGGAACTCCATCTTCTCGAGGATGACGGCCTTCTGCGGATCGCAGAGGGTGTCGCCCGTGCGGGTATCCTTGAGGCCGGCCAGGGCGACGATGTCGCCCGCGAAGGCCTCCTTGATGTCCTCACGGTTGTTGGCGTGCATCAGGAGCATGCGGCCGACGCGCTCCTTCTTGTCGCGCGACGAGTTCAGCACGTTGGCGCTGGTCTCGACCTTGCCCGAGTACACGCGGCAGAAGGTGATCGTGCCGACGTGGGGATCGTCCATGATCTTGAAGGCGAGCATGGAGAAGGGATCCGAATCCGTCGGGTGACGGACGGTCTCTTCCTCGGTCTTGAAGTCGATGCCCTTGATCTCGCCGCGATCGGCCGGGGAGGGCAGGTAGTCCACGACGGCGTCGAGGAGCGGCTGCACGCCCTTGTTCTTGAAGGCCGAGCCGCACAGCACCGGGTGGAAGGCGCGCAGCTGCACGGCCTTGCGCACCAGGCGGCGCATGGTCGCCTCGTCGGGCTCGCTGCCGTCGAGGTAGGCGGACATCGCCTCGTCGTCGAGCTCGACGCAGGCCTCGACCAGCTTGGTGCGGTACTCGACAGCCTGATCCTTCAGGTCGGCCGGGATCTCGGTCTCGTCGAAGTTGGCGCCGAGCGCCTCTCCCGTCCAGACGATCGCCTTCATCTTGATGAGGTCGATCACGCCCTGGAAGCTGGACTCGGCACCGATCGGTAGCTGCAGGCAGACGGGCTTGCCGGCGACGCGGTCGATGATGTCGGCGACGCACTTGAAGAAGTCGGCGCCGATCTTGTCCATCTTGTTGACGAACACGACGCGCGGCACGTCGTACTTGTCGGCCTGACGCCACACGGTCTCGGTCTGCGGCTCGACGCCCTGGTTGCCGTCGAGCACGCACACGGCGCCGTCGAGCACGCGCAGGGAGCGCTCGACCTCGATGGTGAAGTCGACGTGGCCGGGGGTGTCGATGATGTTCAGGCGCTTGTCGCGCCAGAAGCAGGTCGTCGCAGCCGAGGTGATCGTGATGCCACGCTCCTGCTCCTGCGCCATCCAGTCCATGGTGGCGGCGCCCTCATGGACCTCGCCGATCTTATGGGACTTTCCGGTGTAGTAGAGGATCCGCTCGGTCGTCGTGGTCTTGCCGGCATCAATGTGGGCCATGATGCCGAAGTTGCGGTAGTCCTCGATCGCGTGCGTGCGGGGCATCGAATTGCTCCTGAGAGACGGCGGAACCGCTTACCAGCGGTAGTGCGAGAAGGCGCGGTTGGCTTCCGCCATCCGGTGCGTGTCTTCCCGCTTCTTGACGGCGTTGCCGCGGTTGTTGGCGGCGTCGAGCAGCTCGGCGGAGAGCCGCTCGATCATGGTCCGGTCGTTGCGCGAACGGGCCGCCTGGATCAGCCAACGGATGGCGAGGGCCTGGCGACGCTCGGTGCGCACCTCGACGGGGACCTGGTAGGTCGCGCCGCCGACGCGGCGGGAGCGGACCTCGATCATCGGGGCGACGTTGTCGAGGGCGGCGCGGAACACCTCGATCGGGTTGGCGCGGGCGCGGTTCTCGACGATGTCGAAGGCACCGTAGACGATCCGCTCGGCGGTCGACTTCTTGCCCTCGTACATGATGGAGTTCATGAACTTCGTCAGCACCACGTCCCCGTACTTCGGGTCCGGGATGATCTCACGCTTCTCGGCAGAGTGACGACGGGACATCTTCTGGAACTCTCGAACGAAAAGATCTTAAGCACCCCGCGCAGGCCGCCTGAGCCGTAAGGCCGGCGACATCCTTGCGAGGCCGTGGAAACGCAGACCGGCGCCCGGGAAAAATCCGGGCGTCCGACTTACTTCGGACGCTTGGCGCCGTACTTCGACCGGCGCTGCTTGCGGTTCTTCACGCCCTGCGTGTCGAGCACGCCGCGCAGGATATGGTAGCGCACGCCCGGAAGATCCTTCACGCGGCCGCCGCGGATCATCACCACGGAGTGCTCCTGAAGGTTGTGACCCTCACCCGGGATGTAGCCGATCACCTCGAAGCCGTTGGTGAGGCGCACCTTGGCGACCTTACGGAGCGCCGAGTTCGGCTTCTTCGGGGTCGTCGTGTAGACGCGGGTGCAGACGCCGCGCTTCTGCGGGCAAGCGTCGAGCGCCGGAACCTTGTTGCGGCTCCGCTGGATCTTCCGCGGCTGGGCGATCAGCTGGTTGATCGTCGGCATCCTGTGCCCTCTTCCTCGGTCACCTAGGCCGGACTGCACAGGGCAGTCCGCAAAACGAATATGCGCCGGAGGGCCTGTCACGGACCCTCGGCGCGGTGTGGGCAGAGGAGCACGCCCGAAACGAACGCGCTCATACCTACGGATCTGACTTAAGCGTCAGGCGATTTGAACCCTCGGAGCGCGCGGGGCGATGGCGGCGGCGTCAAGGGGGTATGCCCAAGGGCCGTCGGCAGCCGATGGCCGTCCGAAGTGGCGCGCTTCTAGCCGCGGTTGTCCCGCAGGTCAATGCGGTGGCGGCAGAAAACTGCACCGCGCCGGAGGTTAAGGATCGGTCAAGGCGCGGAATCCCCGTCCGCGCGTACACGACCCTCACCGCATCACCGGACCGTCAACCACGGCCGCCCCCGCGCTCGATCCGGGATGGCATCAACCCGCGGCAGAACCCGGGGAAGATCACGCGAATCGTCCTGCCGGTGCAAGAAGAACATCCACCGCCTTTCTCCACGCTTCCCCAGCACGCTGTGCTGATGTTCCGGTGAAAAACGGAAATCCGGTCCGTTGATCGGATTGCGGCTTTCAGAGAATAATGCGGAGGCTCGGGACAGACCGCTCCGATCGTCTTCTCCGGACCGGAGATCGTCTTGCGTCCGGCACCGAAGATCTTCCGTCGTCCGTGAACGGCCCGAGTTTTTGTCACCGCTCCGTCCAATGGAGATTCGCGTGCGCCGCCTCTTCGCTCTCGCCCTGGCAATCCTTTGTTCGGTGGGTGCAGCTCAGGCCGACAGGCTCGACGACATCCGGAAGGCCGGCGTTCTCCGGGTGGCCGTCTTCGACAGCAATCCGCCCTTCGGCTTCGTTGATCGCGGGACCCTGCAGATTGCCGGGCTCGATGTCGATTACGCCCAGGCCATCGCCGACAAGCTCGGCATAAAGGTCGAACTGCGTCCCACCAACCCGGCGAATCGGATCCCGCTGCTGATCTCCGGCAAAGTCGATCTGGTCCTGGCGAACTTCACGATCACGGAGGAGCGGGGCAAGCAACTCGACTTCAGCATCCCCTACTTCGCGTCCGGCCAGCAGTTCCTGACCAAGAAGGGCACCCTGTCGTCCCCCGATCAGCTCAACGGCCTGCGCATCGGCGTCGACAGGGGCACCACCAACGAGATCGTGCTACGCCGGGACTTCCCGAAGGCGACGGTGGTCGCCTTCGATGACACGCCCTTCGCCTTCACGGCCCTGCGCAACGGCAACGTCCAGGCGATCACGCAGGACGGGCCGAAGCTCGTCGGGCTGCTGGCGAAGGTGCCGGACCGCCAGAATTACGAGATCCCGCCCTTCAGCATCTCCAACGACTATATCGGCGTCGGCATCCCGAAGGGGGAGGGCCGGCTTCGGGATCTCGTGAACGAGGCGCTGCGCGAGTTGGAGGCGCGCGGCAAGGCGGCACAGATCTACGATCGCTGGTTCGGCCCGAACACCGAGCAGCCGCTGCCGCGCCTGTTCCGAATCGGCGACCGCAACTAGCCGAGGCCGGGCGACGGCGATGGGCCAGCTCTTCGGCGACCTGTTGGCGCCTCGCTACCTCGTCTGGCTGATCCAAGGCTTCGAACTCACCCTGGCCCTCTCGGCGGCCGTGTGTCTCGCCGGCACCGGGGTGGGTCTCGCGGCGTGCTGCCTGCGGGAAGCGGGCGGCGCCGCGGCCGGGCGGGCCGTGGCCGGCTTCGTCGGGATCGTCCGGAACACGCCGCTGCTGGTGCAGCTCTTCGTCTGGTACTTCGTGGGCGCAGCCCTGTTGCCGAGCGGCGCGACAACCTGGCTGAACACGCCGCACGCCCTCGATCTGGGATTCGGCGCCGTGCATTGGCCGGCCTACGAGACCCTGGCCGGGTTCTTCGGCCTCACCGTCTATGCGGGCGCCTACATCGCCGAGGAGGGCCGGGCAGGCGTCAACGGTGTTCGCCCCGGCCAGCGGGAGGCGGCCATCGCCCTTGGCCTGACGCCGGTCCAGGCCTTCCGCCACATCGTCCTGCCACAGGCCCTGCGCGTCGCCTGGCTGCCGATCGTCGGCCAGTACCTCAACACGATCAAGAACACCGCCCTCACCATGACGATCGGCCTCGCGGAGCTGTCCTACGCGTCGCGGCAGGTGGAGACCGAGACGTTCAAGACCTTCCAGGCCTTCGGCATCGCGACGCTGCTCTATGTGGGCGCGGTCGCCCTGGTCGAGGCGGCGGGGCAGACGGCGGCCCGCCGCGCCGCGGCTCCGGGACCGCGCCGATGAACCCTGCGATCATCACCGACAATCTCGGCTACCTGCTGCTCGGCGCCTGGCCCAGGGGCCCGGTCGGCGGGCTGGCGCTGACGCTGATCCTCTCCGGCCTGTCCGGCCTCGCCTCGGCCCTGCTGGGTCTCGTCCTGGGCATCGCCCTGGCGATGAGCGCGGGGCCGTCCCGCGTCGCTCTGACCATCGGGCTCGGCGTCTTCCGCGCCGTGCCGATCGTGATGCTGATCTTCTGGAGCTACTTCCTGCTGCCGATCCTGTTCGGCGTATCGGTTCCGGAGATCGGCACCGTGGCGGCGACCCTGGCGCTCGTCGGCGGGGCCTATCTCTCGTACGGGGTGGCGGCCGGGATCGAGAGCATCGGCCACGGCCAGTGGGAGGCCGGCCTCGCCCTCGGTTTCGGCCGCTGGCCGGTGCTGCGCTTCATCATCCTGCCACAGGCGCTCAGGGCCATGGCGCCGTCCTTCGTCAATCAATTGACCACGCTCATCAAGGACACCTCGCTCGCCTACGTGATCGGCGTGCCCGAGCTGTCCTTCGTGGCCACCCAGGTGAACAACCGCACCATGGTCTACCCGGCCGAGATCTTCCTGTTCGTCGGCGCCCTCTACGCGGGCCTGTGCGTCGCTCTCGACAGGCTCGCCGCGCGACTCGTGCGGCGCCGCTCGCGACCGAAGGCGCATCTCGGCTGAGGCCATCCTGACCGGAGCAGGCCCCTGGGTCGCCCGTCGTGCCGGATCGAACGATGGCCGCGACCTCGGATTCGGCCGGCGATGAAACGGTCTCCCGCCGAAACCGTCACGCGATGCGTCCCACTCCGCTGTCGGGGGGAGGAGGCAGCCCAGAGGGGCCGAAGCCATCCGGCGGAGATGAGAGGAGGCCCGTTGACGGCCGGTGCGGCCGCCGTGAGGACCCCGCCCCGGACGCGGGCAAGCCGGCAAATCCTGCCGGGTTGCCGGAGGGGACGTACCGGATCGGGGCAGGGGGGCGCCGGCAGGGTCTACGGAGAATTAAAGCGATCCGTCGAATTGTCGCGATCAACGGGCGGCCCGTGTGCCGCCGCGGGTCTGCGTCAAGGGTTTTGCGTATGGGTTGCGTCGCGGTCAGCAACGTCGTTCCGTTCCGGCGGGCCATTCCCGCCCAGGCACCGGGCGAGTGGGAGGCACGCAGCCGCCGGCGCAGCGAGCAGCGGTCCCTGCTCGATGCCGTCTACGCCACCGGCAGCATGGTCGTCGCCGCCGAGGATCGCGGGACGAAACTGACGGCCTCCCGGCTTCAGGTCTACGGATTCCTGGCGATCGAGGAGGTCGGCGAGGACGGTCTCATGCGGCGGCTCCGCCCCTCCGAAGCGATCCGCGCCCGCTCGGAGCGGCCCTGGCGCCTGTCGAAGCCCGCGAGCGGCGCGTCGGTGACGATCCCGAGCCTCGACGGCTTCCTGTTCGAATCAGGCGGCCAGCCCGCCTGAGTCCCGCCCGAGCGCTCAGCGACCGGTGCGCCGAGAGGCGCGCCGGTCGTCGCGTTTTGAGAGGCACGCCGGCCCGCACGACAGATCCGCAGCGAGTCGTGCGCGCGAGGCCGAATCGGGGCGCGCCGACGATCCCCACGCGACGCGGCCTCCTGACGGGCGCCGACTGGAACCAGGCCGTGCATCGGGTCAATCCAGCCATGCGCCGCCGACGATTTCGCGCCGCTCCGCTTGCCATCCGGGGCGGCCCGTAGTATCCGCCCGGCCTTCGCGACATTCCGATGGGTGCTCGCACCCTGTGAACGCGGTGACCGCGCCGGTGTCCTTGCGACACCGCCAGCGCGGTCGAACACATGAGCCGGGGACATCAGGTCCCCATCAGGCGTCGTCCGCCGGGCAATACCGTCCGTGTGCGGAAACCCGCCTGAAACAAGGAGTCACGCACGTGATCCAGATGCAGACGAATCTGGACGTCGCCGACAACTCGGGTGCACGCCGTGTGATGTGCATCAAGGTACTCGGCGGGTCGAAGCGCAAGTATGCCGGCGTGGGCGACGTGATCGTCGTCTCCGTCAAGGAGGCGATCCCGCGCGGTCGCGTCAAGAAGGGCGACGTCATGAAGGCGGTCGTCGTCCGCACCGCCAAGGACGTGAAGCGTGCCGACGGTTCGGTCATCCGCTTCGACAAGAACGCCGCGGTCCTGATCAACAATCAGAAGGAGCCGATCGGCACCCGTATCTTCGGACCGGTTCCGCGCGAGCTCCGCGCCCGCAACCACATGAAGATCATCTCCCTGGCTCCGGAGGTGCTGTAATGGCTGCCAAGATCAAGAAGGGCGACAAGGTCGTCGTGCTCACCGGCCGCGATTCGGGCCGGTCGGGTGAGGTGATCCAGGTTCTGCCGAAGGAAGGCCGGGCCTTCGTGCGCGGCATCAACCTGGTCAAGAAGCACCAGAAGCAGACCCAGAACCAGGAAGGCGGCATCATCTCCAAGGAGGCCGCCATCCAGCTCTCGAACATCGCGGTCGCGGATGCCAACGGCAAGCCGACCCGCGTGGGTTTCCGCATCCTCGAAGACGGGCGCAAGGTCCGGTTCGCCAAGACCACGGGGGATCAGATCGATGGCTGAGGCCGACAAGAACGCCTACACCCCGCGCCTGCGCAAGCACTACGACGAGGTGGTTCGCCAGAAGCTGATCGAAGAGTTCGGCTACAAGAACCCGATGGAAGTGCCGCAGATCACCAAGATCGTGATCAACATGGGCGTCGGCGAGTCCACCGCGGACTCGAAGAAGGCCTCGGTGGCGGCGGGCGACCTCGCCCTGATCGCCGGCCAGAAGCCGGTCATCACCCGGGCCCGCAAGGCCATCGCGACCTTCAAGGTCCGCGAGGGCATGCCGATCGGCTGCAAGGTGACCCTGCGCAAGCAGCGCATGTACGAGTTCATGGACCGGCTGATCACCATCGCGCTGCCGCGCGTGCGTGACTTCCGCGGCCTGAACCCGCGCTCGTTCGACGGCCGCGGCAACTACGCCCTCGGTCTCAAGGAGCACCTCGTGTTCCCGGAGATCTCCTACGACAAGGCCGAGCAGACCTGGGGCATGGACATCGTTGTGGCGACCACCGCCAAGACCGATGCCGAGGCCAAGGCCCTGCTCGCCGCCTTCAAGTTCCCGTTCCGGCAGTGAAGCTCTCGGGCTTCAGACGCGGACACCGGAGATAGACCACATGTCGAAGAAAAGCTCAGTCGAGAAGAATGAGGCTCGCAAGGCGCTGGTGAAGCGCTTCGCGGCCAAGCGGAAGGCGCTCCTCGAGATCGCCAACAACGAAGCCCTCGAGATGGAGGAGCGCTTCGAGGCGCGCCTCAAGCTCGCGGAACTGCCGCGCAACTCGTCGGCCACCCGCATCCGCAATCGCTGCGGCATGACCGGCCGCCCGCGCGCCTATTACCGCAAGATGGGCATCTCCCGCGTGGCGCTGCGCGAGCTTGGCAACCGGGGCCTGATCCCCGGCCTGGTCAAGTCGAGCTGGTAAGGAGGTCCCCATGGTCAACGATCCCGTGGGCGACATGCTCACCCGCATCCGCAACGGCCAGCTGCGCCGTCGCAACGTCGTCCAGACGCCCGGCTCGCGCCTGCGTGCCAGCGTTCTCGACGTCCTGAAGGCCGAGGGCTACATCCGCGATTACGCGGCGACGGACCTCGGCAACGGCCGCACCGAGTTCGCCATCGAGCTCAAGTACTACGACGGGCGCCCGGTGATCCGCGAGATCAAGCGCGTCTCGAAGCCCGGCCGCCGGGTCTACTCGTCCGTCGGCGAGCTGCCGCACGTGGCCGACGGCCTCGGCGTCACCATCGTCTCCACCCCGCAGGGCGTCATGGCCGATCACGAGGCGCGCGAGCGCAACGTCGGCGGTGAAGTGCTCTGCACCGTGTTCTGATCGGGACATAAGGAGGTTATCCCATGTCTCGCGTAGGCAAGAAGCCGGTCCCCGTGCCGGCGGGCGTTACCGCCACGGTCACCGGTCAGACGGTGAAGATGAAGGGTTCGAAGGGCGAACTGTCCTACGAAGTCCCGTCGCTCGTCGCCGTGGCGATGAAGGACGGCGCCATCGAGGTGCAGCCCGTCAACCAGTCCAAGCCGGCGCGCTCCCTGTGGGGCACGTCGCGGGCGCAGATCGCCAACATCGCCGAGGGCGTGTCGAAGGGCTTCGAGAAGAAGCTCGAGATCACCGGCGTCGGCTATCGCGCCGCGATGGCCGGCAAGGCCCTCAAGCTGTCGCTCGGCTACAGCCACGACATCGAATACGCGATCCCCACCGGGATCACGATCGCTACCCCGAAGCCCACCGAGATCACGATCTCCGGGATCAACCGCCAGCAGGTCGGTCAGGTCGCCGCCGAGATCCGCGATTACCGCGGACCCGAGCCCTACAAGGGCAAGGGCGTGAAGTACGCGGGCGAGTTCATCTTCCGCAAGGAAGGCAAGAAGAAGTAAGGAGGGCATCATGTCTCGCAAGCTCGAAGCCCTCGATCGCCGCAAGGCGCGCGTCCGCCGCGCGCTGCGGGCCGCCGCCAACGGCCGCCCGCGGCTCTCGGTGTTCCGCTCGTCGAAGCAGATCTACGTGCAGGTCATCGACGACGTCGCCGGCAAGACGCTGGCCGCGGCCTCGTCGATCGACAAGGCCCTCAAGGGCGAACTCAAGACCGGCGCCGACGTCGCCGCCGCCAAGGCGGTGGGCAAGCTGGTCGCCGAGCGCGCCAAGGCCGCGGGCGTCACGAAGGTGATCTTCGATCGCTCCGGCTACATCTACCATGGCCGTGTCGCGGCCGTGGCCGAGGCCGCCCGCGAGGGTGGCCTGGAGTTCTGATCTTAGGGACCTTGCCGGCGGCGCATCCGCCGCCGGCGGCCCCGATCGGGATCGTTGAACGACGGCGGGCCGGACGTGCCGTGCATGTCCGGCATTCGAAGCAATCGAGCGAGCAGGCCCGCCGCCTGCGCCAGTGAGATGAACGGGTAAAGCAATGGCACGTGAACGGGAAGGCGGGGGCCGCGGCCGCCGCGATGATCGCGAGGAGCGCGACAGCGAGTTCGTGGACAAGCTCGTCCACATCAACCGCGTCGCCAAGGTGGTGAAGGGCGGCCGTCGCTTCGGCTTCGCAGCCCTCGTCGTCGTCGGCGACCAGAAGGGCCGCGTCGGCTTCGGCCACGGCAAGGCCCGTGAGGTGCCGGAGGCCATCCGCAAGGCGACCGAGGCCGCCAAGCGCGGCCTGATCCGCGTCTCGCTCCGCGAAGGCCGGACCCTGCACCACGACGTCAACGGCCGCCACGGCGCCGGCAAGGTGATCCTCCGCGCGGCTCCGCAGGGTACCGGCATCATCGCCGGCGGCCCGATGCGCGCCGTATTCGAGACCCTCGGCATGCAGGACGTCGTCGCCAAGTCGCTGGGGTCCTCGAACCCCTACAACCTCGTGCGCGCCACCTTCGAGGCGCTCAAGAACGAGGACAGCCCGCGCTCCGTGGCGGCACGCCGCGGCATCAAGGTGTCGACCCTCCAGTCGCGCCGCCGCGATGCCGACCCGGCCGACCAGTCCGAAGCCGCGGTCGCGTAAGGGGAGGGTCCGATGGCACAGAAGACTCTCCGCATCGAGCAGATCGGCTCGCCGATCCGCCGCGAGGCCAGCCAGCGCGCGACGCTGATCGGCCTGAAGCTCAACAAGCTCCACCGCGTGTCCGAGCTGGAGGATACCCCCTCCGTGCGCGGCATGATCCGCAAGGTTGCGCACCTCGTGCGCGTCCACGGCGACGTGGCGTGAGGAGGTCCCGATGAAGCTCAACCAGATCAGCGACAATCCCGGCGCCACCAAGGACCGGATGCGCGTCGGCCGGGGCATCGGCTCCGGCAAGGGCAAGACCGCGGGCCGCGGCGTGAAGGGTCAGAAGGCCCGGACCGGCGTGTCCATCAAGGGCTTCGAGGGCGGTCAGATGCCGCTGCATCGGCGCCTGCCGAAGCGCGGCTTCAACAACCTCTACGCCCAGGACCTGAACGAGGTGAACCTCGGCCGGATCCAGGAGGCTGTCGACGCGGGCAAGCTCGACAAGGCCGCCACCGTGACGGTGGAGAGCCTGGTCGCCGCCGGCCTCATCGCCCGTCCCCGCGACGGCGTGAAGCTGCTCGGCGTCGGCGAGCTCACCGCGAAGCTCAGCTTCGAGGTCACCCGCGCCTCCAAGTCCGCCGTCGAGGCGGTCGAGAAGGCCGGCGGCTCGGTCACCGTCGTCTACGCCCAGGGTGCTTCCACCCGTGGCGGCAGCGAGGCGGCGACGGCCTGACGGGAGCGACGCCGGGACCCGTTGCACGGTTTCCGCGCACCCTTTAAGCCGAACCTTCGAGCGGCGGCCCTGCGACCACGCGGGCCGCCGTTTTTCGTTTCATCCGGGCTCCACCGCCCGGCGACATGTCCAGGACGCGACGCTTATGGCCTCAGCCGCCGAGCAGCTTGCCGCCAACCTCAATTTCGGTGCGATCGCCAAGGCCGATGAGCTGAAGAAGCGCATCTGGTTCACGCTCGGCGCCCTCGTGGTGTTCCGGCTGGGCACGTACATCCCGATCCCCGGCATCGACCCGGAGCAGTTCGCCCGGAACTTCCAGCAGCAATCGGGCGGCGTGCTGGGCCTGTTCAACATGTTCTCGGGCGGCGCGGTCGAGCGCATGGCGATCTTCGCCCTGAACATCATGCCCTACATCTCGGCCTCGATCATCGTGCAGCTCCTGACCTCGGTGATCCCGAGCCTGGAGGCGCTGAAGAAGGAGGGTGAGTCCGGCCGCAAGGTCATCAACCAGTACACCCGCTACCTGACGGTGGTGCTGGCGCTGGTGCAGTCCTGGGGCATCGCCATCGGCCTGCAGGGCTCCTCGGCCGCGATCGATCCGGGACCGTTCTTCCTGGCCTCGACGGTGATCACGCTCACCGGCGGCACCCTGTTCCTGATGTGGCTCGGCGAGCAGATCACCTCGCGCGGCATCGGCAACGGCTCGTCGCTGATCATCTTCGCGGGCATCGTCGCCCACCTGCCGGTGGCGATCGCGGGCGCACTGGAACTCGGACGCACCGGTGCCCTGTCCCCGGCGATCATCCTGGGCGTCGGCGTCGCCGCCGTGGCGCTCGTCTACTTCATCGTGTTCATGGAGCGCGCCCAGCGCCGCCTCCTGATCAACTACCCGAAGCGCCAGGTCGGCAACCGCATGTACGAGGGCCAGACCTCGTTCCTGCCGCTCAAGCTCAACACCTCGGGCGTGATCCCGCCGATCTTCGCCTCGTCGCTTCTGCTCCTGCCGGCGACCGCCGCGAGCTTCTCGGCCAATGGCGGCGCCACCGGCTGGCTCGGCACGGTGACGGCCTATCTCGGCCACGGCACCCCGCTGTTCATGGTGCTCTACGCGGCGCTGATCATCTTCTTCACGTTCTTCTACACCGCGGTGGTCTTCAACCCGCAGGAGACGGCCGACAACCTGAAGAAGCATGGCGGCTTCATCCCGGGCATCCGGCCGGGCGAGCGCACCGCGGCGTTCATCGACAAGGTGCTGACCCGCATCACGGTGATCGGCGCCCTGTACCTGACGCTGGTGTGCCTGTGCCCCGAGATCCTGTCGTCCTACGCGGCGGCGAGCCTCGGTTTCGGCGGCACGTCGCTGCTGATCGTGGTCTCGGTCACGATGGACACCGTGGCGCAGATCCACGGGCACCTGATGGCCCATCAGTACGAGGGCCTCGTGAAGAAGGCCAAGCTGCGTGGCGCCTCAACCACGCAACGCCGGCGCTGAGCCTGCTACAGAGGCGGGCCGTCACCAAGGACACGCCCGCCTCTGGCCCAAAGGTCTGGATGCCTGTCGGGCCCTGACCGGCTAGAAGACCCCGAACCCGGCGATGCCAGGGAGGCTTCGCCACCACGGCTTGTGCCCACAGAGAGAGTGGGCCGAACGAGGACAACGCCATGCGTATCATTCTGCTCGGGCCGCCCGGTGCGGGGAAGGGGACGCAATCCGAGCGGATCGTACAGCGCTTCGGCATCCCGCAGCTTTCCACCGGCGACATGCTTCGGGCGGCCGTAGCCGCCGGGACGCCGATCGGCCTCGAGGCCAAAGCCGTGATGGAATCCGGCGGTCTCGTCTCGGATCGGATCGTGGTCGGCATCGTCGCCGAGCGGATCGAGGAGGCGGATGCCCGCCGCGGCTTCATCCTGGACGGCTTCCCGCGCACGGTGGCGCAGGCCGAGGCCCTCGGCACGATGCTGGCCGGCAAGGGGATGGGCCTCTCCGCGGTGGTCGAGCTGAAGGTCGACGAGAACGCCCTGGTCGGCCGCATCGAGAAGCGGGCCGCCGAGACCTTGGCCCGCGGCCAGGCGGTGCGGAAGGACGACACCCCGGAGGTGTTCAAGCAGCGTCTCGAGGCCTATCGCGCCCAGACGGCCCCGCTGTCGGCCTATTACGCCAAGCAGGGCATGCTGGAGACCATCGACGGCATGCAGCCGATCGACAAGGTCACGGCCGACCTGATGGCGGTGCTGGAGCCGCACGAGGAGCGCG
The DNA here is from genome assembly GCF_028920805.1 of Methylobacterium sp. 092160098-2. Lineage (NCBI taxonomy): Bacteria > Pseudomonadati > Pseudomonadota > Alphaproteobacteria > Hyphomicrobiales > Methylobacteriaceae > Methylobacterium > Methylobacterium sp. 092160098-2. The sequence continues at coordinate 4,348,124 of NZ_JAQPZJ010000001.1, forward strand.
TCGCCTCCTGAGTCGATCGCCGCGCGCCGACCGCTCGGTGGCGCGCGGACGTGAACCCGAGGCGTGGTCAGTGGGTTGAGAGGCGCATCCCGGATCGGAATCGCCATGACCCTCCGCCTCTTCGCCACCGCGACGCTCCTCCTCGCGGTCGCATTCCCCCCTCTGCCGGCCTTCGCGCAGAGCCCCGCCCAGTCCTTCGTGTACGGGCAGAAGCGCTTCCGCCATGCCTGCCGGCCGCCGCTCAAGTATGTGGCGGGGACCTGCGCCCGCCGCTGCCCCGCGGGCTATCAGGATATGGGCGGCTATTGCCGGCTGCGGAACCAGGGCTTCCGCTGAGACGCGGCTGCCGACTCGCAGCGCCCGGGACGATGCATCAGATCCGCCCTTCGCGACGCAGGCTCCCGAAGAAGTTGGCGATGTCCATCTGAAGCGAGCGGTGGCCGAACAGGCGGAACGGGTAGCCCTCGTCGGTGCCGATGCGCAGCTCGATCATCGCCGTCATCGGGTTGTAGCGGAAGACCATGCGGTGCCCGGCGAAGGTCGCCCAGAGCAGGGGCGGCCCGTCATCCGCGCTCTGGAGCGCCACGGAGCCGGGCTCCGCTTCGGCGAGGATGCCGCCGATGACCGCGAGCGTCACCGGCAGGACCTCGTCCAGGGTTTCCTCGGCGGCCCGCAACACCGAATCGGCGAAGGCCCGGAGCGTTGCGCCGTCGCTGGTCAGAACCGCCATCTTGGCTCCTCGATCATCTCGACCCGGGTCCCGCACGCGGCGCATGACGGGACGCGGCCATGCCTGACGGTCGTTGACATCGGGCCGCCCGCGCGCTAGCAGGCCCTCCTTCGTCCAACCGAACGATGGTCCGAGGTGCCCTGTCCAGGGCCGCCCGCGGGCCGCGTCGTCGTTTCACGTGCGCATGGGCCGGCCTCCACCGGACGCGCGCGACACCTGCCCGGATCCCCGGGCCTGACATGGAGAGTGATCGTGGCCCGTATCGCAGGCGTCAACATCCCGACCAACAAGCGCGTCGTCATCGCGCTTCAGTACATCCACGGCATCGGCGCAAAGAAGGCCGAGGAGATCACCCAGAAGGTGAACATCCCCGCCGAACGTCGGGTCAACCAGCTGACCGACGCCGAGGTTCTCTCGATCCGCGAGACGATCGACCGCGACTACCTGGTCGAAGGCGATCTGCGCCGCGAAGTGTCGATGAACATCAAGCGCCTGATGGATCTCGGCGCCTATCGCGGCCTGCGTCACCGCAAGCAGCTGCCGGTCCGCGGCCAGCGCACCCACACCAACGCCCGCACCCGCAAGGGCAAGGCGAAGCCGATCGCCGGCAAGAAGAAGTAATCTTTTGGGATCGGGAGGTCGGGCTTCGCTCGGCCTCCATTCCGTCCCGCTGGGCGTCCCATGAGGCGCCCGGCCCTGGCTCGCCAGCCCTGCACGGGCCAAGCGGCCAAGTCCCAAGAAGAATCCCGAGCGCCTGGTGTTACGGGCGTGCCTGAAGGAAGAGTGAGAACAGATGGCTAAGGAACCGCAACGCGTCCGCCGCCGCGAGCGCAAGAACATCGTGTCGGGCGTCGCCCACGTGAACGCCTCGTTCAACAACACGATGATCACCATCACGGACGCGCAGGGCAACACGATCTCGTGGTCGTCCGCCGGCGCCATGGGCTTCAAGGGCTCGCGGAAGTCGACCCCGTACGCCGCCCAGGTTGCCGCCGAGGATGCCGGCCGCAAGGCCGCAGAGCACGGCATGCGCACCCTCGAGGTCGAGGTGTCGGGTCCCGGTTCGGGCCGCGAGTCGGCGCTGCGCGCCCTCCAGGCCGCGGGCTTCACGGTGACGTCGATCCGCGACGTCACCTCGATCCCGCACAACGGCTGCCGGCCGCGCAAGCGTCGCCGCGTCTGATCCGCGCCGGAGAAGCCTTTTGACGGAGAAGCTCATGACGGGATCGAAGCCGCTTCCGGGCGTGCTGCGTTGGAACCTCGGCGACCTTACGGTCACCGCGCTCAACGACGGCTGGTTTCAGGCCAGCCTCGATCTCGTCACGGGGATCTCCCAGGAGGAGGCCGGGCGGCTACAGGTGGCGGGCTTCCGCACCGAGCAGCCCAAGATCACGCTGAACGCCTTCCTGATCACCGGTGCCGGCCGCAAGCCGGTGCTGATCGATACGGGCTATGGCGATCTGGCTCCGGCCGAGACTCTCGGCCGGGCCGGCGCGGCACTGGCGCTCACGGGCGTCAAGCCGGAGGAGATCGAAACCGTTCTCGTCACCCACCTGCATCCCGACCATGTGGGCGGGCTCGTGAAGGACGGTGCGGCCCGATACCCGAACGCCGAGATCGTGGTTCACGCCGACGAGGCGGCCCACTGGCTGCCGGACGAGGCCCTGTCGCGGGCGCCGGATGAGGCCAAGCCGTATTTCGAGGGCGCCCGGAAGGCCGTGGCGCCCTATGCCAAGCGGATGCGGGAGCATCGGGGTGGCGAGGTTCTGCCCGGCATCACCGCACTCCATCTGCCCGGCCATACGCCGGGCCATTGCGGTTTCCGCATCGTCTCCGGTGGACAGTCGCTGCTGATGTGGACGGATGTGGTGCACCTGCCGGCAATCCAGTTCAAGAACCCGCAGGCGGGTGTGGGCTTCGACGTCGACGGAGATCAGGCGCGGGAGACGCGCAAGAAGATCATGGACGCGGTGGCGAGCGAGCGGACCTTCATCGCCGGCTCGCATCTCGAATTCCCGGCGCTCGGCTACGTGGATCGGGACGGGGCGGGATACAGCTTCGTTCCGGCACTCTGGGTCGGCGGCGAGTAACGGCAAACACGGATTCAGGGACCGTTCGGGGCGCCAAGGGGCGGCGCCGAACGGCCGAAGCGCGGGAACGGGCGTCGCGGATCCCGGGCATGGACGAGAGGTAGGATCGTGGTCATTCAGAAGAATTGGCAGGAACTGATCAAGCCGAACAAGCTGCAGGTCACGACCGGCGACGACCCCAAGCGGGTCGCCACCGTCGTCGCCGAGCCGCTCGAGCGCGGCTTCGGCACGACGCTGGGCAACGCCCTGCGCCGGGTGCTCCTGTCGTCGCTCCAGGGCGCGGCCGTGACCTCGGTGCAGATCGACGGCGTGCTGCACGAGTTCTCGTCGATCCCCGGCGTGCGCGAGGACGTGACCGACATCGTCCTCAACATCAAGACCATCGCCATCCGCTCGCAGACGGACGCGCCCAAGCGCATGACCCTGCGCAAGACCGGCCCGGGCCTCGTCACGGCCGGCGACATCGGCACGGTCGGCGACATCCAGATCCTGAACCCCGACCTCGTGATCTGCACGCTGGACGACGGCGCCGAGATCCGGATGGAGTTCACGGTCGCCACCGGCAAGGGCTACGTCCCGGCCGAGCGCAACCGCCCCGAGGACGCCCCGATCGGCCTGATCCCGGTCGACTCGCTGTTCTCGCCGGTCACCAAGGTCAGCTACCGCGTCGAGACGACCCGCGAGGGCCAGGATCTCGACAAGGACAAGCTCACCATGACGGTGGAGACCAACGGCGCGGTCTCGCCGGAGGATGCGCTGGCCTATGCCGCCCGCATCATCCAGGACCAGCTGCAGGTCTTCGTGAACTTCGAGGATCCGCGCAAGGAAGAGGCCGCGCCGCTCGCGCCGCAGCTGCCCTTCAACCCGGCGCTGCTCAAGAAGGTGGACGAGCTCGAGCTGTCGGTCCGTTCGGCGAACTGCCTGAAGAACGACAACATCGTCTATATCGGCGACCTGATCCAGAAGTCCGAGGGCGAGATGCTGCGGACCCCGAACTTCGGCCGCAAGTCGCTCAACGAGATCAAGGAAGTGCTCGCCGGCATGGGCCTGCACCTCGGCATGGACATCCCCGGCTGGCCGCCGGAGAACATCGAGGACCTCGCCAAGCGCTTCGAGGAGCACTACTGAGAGGCGAAGCCGCCTCGGGCTGAACGGGGCGGCGCTGTACGGCGCCGTCGGTTCGGCCGGTCCAGACCCGGGACTTCGCCGAGCCGACGCGAGGTCCCGAAAGAATCCCGCCGCAGGGTCATGCGGAATCAACCGCCCCGATTTCGGGGCACCCGGCCGTACCGTGGCACGGCGGCCGAGACGAAAAGGAAGCCAGCACCATGCGTCACGGTTATCGCGGCCGTCGTTTCAACCGCACCGCCGAGCATCGCAAGGCGATGTTCGCCAACATGTCGGTCGCTCTGCTCAAGCACGAGCAGATCATCACGACCCTGCCGAAGGCCAAGGATCTGCGCCCGGTGGTGGAGAAGCTGATCACGCTCGGCCGCATCGACAGCGTTCACACCCGGCGTCTCGCCATGGCGCAGCTGCGCGATGCCGACATGGTCAAGAAGCTCTTCACCGTGCTCGGCCCGCGCTACAAGGGCCGTCCGGGCGGCTATTGCCGCATCATGAAGGCCGGCTTCCGCCAGGGTGACAACGCCCCGATGGCCGTGATCGAGTTCGTCGATCGCGACGTCGAGGCCCGCGGCAAGGATTCCGGTCCGAGCCGGGTCGCCGAGGCCGCCTGATCCCTCGAAGGGCGTTCCGACGCTCCCGATGTCTGAGAAGCCGTCCCGGCTCATCCGGGGCGGCTTCTTGCGTTTCGCGTCCTGGCGAGCGGAGCGAAGCAATCCAAGGCAGCGCGCGGTCTCAAGCTGTCGCGTGTCCCTGGGTCGCTCCGCTCGCGATGACGATGCGCGAGTCATAAAAAAAACCCGCCGGCTCGCGCCGACGGGTCTGTAGCAGGGTCCACGTCTCGGATGGTCGCGGGAGCTCGCCCTGGCGGCCCGTATCGGACGGGCCGGGAACTCGACCGCGCCGCGTTCCGAAAACCCCTATCCCTGCCGGAACTCGTCCGGTGGACCGTCCTGGTCCAGATCGTTGTCACGCCTGCGGCGCGGGAAGATGCCGTGATTGCTCATGGTCCACCTCCTCTTCGTAACCCGGAGCCATCGGGCTCCACGGAGAGAGAATGAGCCGGCAACCGGTTGGTTGCAAGCCCCCCTCAGACGGAGGTCCCGACCGCACCCTCCAGCAGCGTGGCGACCCGGGCCGCGAGATCGGCCGAGCGGAACGGCTTGGCGAGCACCGGCAGGTCATCGGGGATCTGCATCGCATCGGCGTGGCCCGTGAGGATCAGGACCGGCATGTGCGGATCCCGGTCGCGGATCTCGGCGGCCAGCTCGATGCCGCTCATGCCGGGCATGGCCAGATCGGCCACGACGATGTCGTAGCGGTCCCCCTGGAGAAGCCGGAGCGCAGCCTCGCCATCGCCGGCCTCCGTGGTGCTGTGGCCGAATCCGGTCAGGAAGGAGGCCGTCACGTGCCGCACCTGCGGGTCGTCGTCGACGATGAGGACGCGGGCGCGCCGGCCGGCGACCGGGGCGGCACCGGACGCCTCGGCGGCCTGCTCGGGGGCCTGGTCGGCGAAGGGCAGAGCCAGCTCGACACGGGTACCGCGCCCGACCACGCTGTCGATCACCAGCCGGCCCTTGGATTGCTGTGCGAGGCCGAACACCATGGCGAGCCCGAGCCCCGTCCCCTGGCCGACCGCCTTGGTTGTGAAGAACGGCTCGCAGACCCGGCGCAGGATCTCCTCCGGTATGCCGGTGCCCTCGTCGGTGACGCTGATGCCCAGATAGGTCCCGTCGGCGATCTCGGGATCGCCGCCGATGCTGAGTTGCCGGGTCGCCACCGTGATGGCGCCCCCGTCCGGCATGGCGTCCCGGGCGTTGATGCAGAGGTTGAGCACGGCGAGTTCGAGCTGGTCCGGATCGACCTGGACCGCCGCAAGACCCTCCTCGAGGTCGGTCCGGACCGTGACGAGGCCGCCGAGGCTGCGCCCGAATAGGTCGCTCATCCCGGTGATCAGGGTGTTCACGTCGACGGCCCGTGCCTGGAGGTCGTGGGCACGGCTGAAGCTGAGGAGGCGCTTCGTCAGGGACGCGCCGCGTTCGGCGGCTCCGCGGGCGTTCTCGATCAGCCGCTGGACCCGCGGTTGGTCGGCAACCTTCGGGGCGGCGAGTTCGAGGCTGCCGAGGATCGCGGTCAGGAGATTGTTGAAATCGTGCGCGATGCCCCCCGCGAGGGTGCCCAGCGCCTGCATCTTGTCCGATTGCCGCAGCCGGGCCTCCAGGGTCCGCTGCTCTGTCACGTCGCGCTCGATCATCGCGAGGTGGCTGATCGAGCCGCCGGCGTCGCGGATCGGCACGCGCGTCACGTGGCTCCACTGCTCGGCCCCCGTCGGGCCATCGCTGATGAGGCTCTCGGCCACCGCCCCGGAGCGGATCGCCGCCTCGTCCGCCGCCGTCACCGGGGCCGCCTTCGGGCCGAGGAGCTCGCCCTCGCGCCGCCCGAGGCAGGCGGCGATGTCGTGGCCGAGGAGGGCGGCCTTGCGGGCGTTCAGCCGCACGAACCGGCCCTGGGCGTCCTTGAAGCTGATCGCGTCCTGGGCGTGGTCGAGGAGGCCGCGCAGGAGCGCCCGCTCGGTGGCGAGGTCCCGGCCGAGGCTATGGCGCTCGAAGGCCTGCCGGACGGTGGAGCGCAGCAGGCCGGCATCCCAGGGCTTGGTGACGTAACCGACGATGCCGCCGCGGTTGAGGGCGGCGATCACCGCGGTGATGTCGGCGTAGCCGGTCAGCAGGATCGCCTGCGCGTCGTGAAAGGTGCGGGCCTCGGCGAGGAGCGCGTCGCCGGTCAGGCCGGGCATGCGCTGGTCGGAGAGCACGACGGCGATGTCGGGCTCGGCGCGCAGGATCTCCAGCGCCTCCGCCGGGCGCGAGGTTGTCAGCACCCGGTAGGACTCCTCGAACAGGTCCTCCAGGGCGATCAGGATATCCGGCTCGTCGTCGACGGCCAGGATCGTCCCTACACCTGCCGTACCGTCACTCATGCACTGGCGCCTGCCGCGGGATCCCGATCACGAAGCAGGCTCCCCCACCCGGGGCCGTCTCCACGGTGAGCGAGCCGCTATGCGCTTGAACGACGCTGTATGCAATCGCAAGACCCAGACCGGTACCGGAGCCCACCGGTTTCGTCGTGAAGAACGGCTCGAAGATCTTCTCCCGCAACGTATCCGGGATTCCGGGACCGGTATCGCTGATACGGATCTCGTCGAACTCTGGGCTCGACTGGGTCGTGATCCGGATCGTGCCGCCCTCCGGCATCGCGTCGGCGGCGTTACCCAGGATGTTCATCACCACCTGATTGAGCAGCGCCGGGGTGCAGTGGATCTCGGCGCGCCCCGCGAAGCTGCGCTCCACGGCGATCCGGTCGCCGAGCTTGTGCTGGATCAGGGCCAGCACCGTCTCGATGGCCTCCGGGACGTTGACCAGGGCACGTTCGCCCTCGTCGAGGCGCGAGAACTTCCGCAGGTTCAGCACGAGATCCTGGATCCGGGTCAGACCCATCCGCATCGAGCCGACCCGTTGCCGGGCCTTGTCGACGGCGCGGGCGGCCGCGTCCGGCGCGGCATCCGGCAATTCGCCGAGCAGGCGTTCGACCGTGCCTTGATGGGCCAGGATGAAGGCCAGCGGGTTGTTGATCTCGTGCGCGATGCCGGCCACCAGTTCGCCCAGCGAAGCCATCTTGGCGGCCTGGACGAGCTTGGACTGCGCCTCGGTGAGTTGGCGATTGGCGTCGGCGAGGTCGCGGTTGGCGCGCTCCAGGGCGTCGGCGAGCCCGGCCCGCGCCTCGGCCGCCTCGGCCTCGGCGCGGGCGCGCTCCACCGCCCGCTCGCGCTCGCCGAACTGACCGGCGATGCGCCGGTCATCCTCCTCCAGCAGGCGACGTCGCACGAAGCCGCGCACCCGCAGCGCCAGGACCTCGGCATCGGTCTTCGAGACCACGTCGTCGGCCCCGGCCGCGTAGGCTTCGACGAGGAAAGTCTTGGCCGGATCGCTGCCGGCGATCCCGACGAGGTGGAAGCCCGCACCCGCCGCCTGGCCGGAGCGCCGCTCGCTGATCACCTGGCACAGGGCGAGGCCGTCATAGGCGTGGCCCAGGAGATCGACCGTCACGCAGTCGAAGGCCTCGGCGCCGGCCGCCGCGTCCAGGGCCGCCAGCGCCGCGTCCGGCCCGTCGGCGCTGACCACGTGATGGCCGTCCTGGCCCATCAGGCCGGCGAGGAAGGTCCGGTACGTCGCGCTCCCGTCGATCACCAGGATCCGCCCGCGCCGGAACGCGGCCGCACCCGGGCCCTCGCCCTCGCTCGCGGGGCGACGCTCGCGCAGCAGGGCGCGGATCCGCAGGATCATCAGGTCGCGATCGGCGGATTTCGGCAGGTAGGCGTCGGCGCCGCTCTCGAGGCCCTGACGCTCGCCCCCGCTGCCGCCGGTCAGCATCAGGACGGGGAGGGCCCGGGTGCGCAGGGACAGGCGCATCTGCCGGATCAGCTCGTCGCCGTTCATGCCCGGCAGGTGATAGTCGGCCACCACGAGATCGGGCTGGCTGCGGTTGAGGTGGTCGAGGGCGGTCTCGGCGGAGGCGCAGCGCTCCACGGCGAATCCGTGCGCCTCCAGGAGCAGACGCAGCTCCAGGGCCTGCGTCTCCGAATCCTCGACGAGCAGGATCCGGGCCGGCACCTCAACCGTGCCGGCCTCGATCACGGCCGAGCCCCCCCGTCCACGAGGCGCAGGACGTGGTCGGCGATGCGGTCGAGGGGGAGAACGGCCCGGGCGGCCCCGAGCCTTACGGCCGCCGCCGGCATGCCGTAGACGACCGCGGTGCTCTCATGCTCGGCGACGGTCTGGGCGCCGGCCTTCTGCATGTCGGCGAGACCGATGGCTCCGTCCTCGCCCATGCCGGTGAGCAGCACGCCGATGCCGGAGGCTCCGGATTGCCGGGCCATGGACCGGAACAGCACGGTCGCGGCGGGGCGCTGGCCCGAGACCGGCGCGGAGTCGATCACCCGCAGGATCCGGCCGGAGCCGATCTCCAGGTGGCGGTCGCCCGGGGCCACGTAGACGCGGCCGGCTTCGGCCCGCTCCCCGTCCCGGGCCAGCGCCACCGGCAGGGTCACGACGCTGTCGAGCCAGCTGGCGAACCCGTCCATGAAGGCCGCCCCCATATGCTGGACCACCAGCACCGGCAGCGGGAAATCCTGGGGCAGGGCGCCGATCACCCGCGCCAGCGCCGGGGGGCCGCCCGTCGAGGCGGCGATGCCCAGGAGGCTCGGGGCCTGCCCGGTCAGCTCGGCCGGCGGCGCGTGGGGCGCAGCGACGGCACGGCCCGCCCATTCGGTGCCGATCGGGCGGCGGCGGATGACCGGAACCTGGGCCATGATCCGCAGTTGCGTGCAGATCTCGCCGGCCACACCCTCATAGCCGGCATGGGTCGTGGCCACCGGCTTCTCGACCACCGATAGGGCCCCGGCCCGCAGCGCGTTCATGGAGATGCGCAGCGAGGAATCCTCGACCGAATCCGCCACGACGACGATCGGTGTCGGGTGCTCGGCCATGATCCGGCGGGTCGTCTCGAGGCCGTCGATGCCCGGAAGGCGGATATCCATCGAGATCACGTCCGGCCGCACGGTCCGGAGCTTGTCGAGGGCCTCCTCGCCGGAGGCGACCGCGGCCACGAGTTCGAGGCGGGGATCGCGGGAGACGATGTGGCGCAGCAGCTCGCGCACCACGAGGCTGTCCTCCACGAGCATCACACGGACGGGGGTCATAGGAGCTGCCCGATCGTATCCAGCAACTGGCGCTGGTCGAACTTCTGCTTGGTGAGGTAGGCGTCGGCGCCGAGATCCAGGCCCCGGGCGACGTCGGCGGCATCCCCGCGGGAGGTCATCAGGATCGTCGGAAGCCGGGCGAAGCGCTCGTCGGCCCGGAGGGCCTTGAGCAGGCCGAACCCGTCGAGCCGTGGCATCTCCACGTCGGCGAGAACCAGGTCCACGGGCTCGATCTCGGCGCGCAGCCGTTCGAGGGCATCCTGCCCGTCGACGCAAACGACCACACGGTAGCCGGCGGCTTCCAAGATGCCCTTCTCCAAGGTCCGGGTGGTGATCGAATCGTCGACGACCAGAATCGTCGCGCGGGCGGATGCGCGCGGCGACACGGGAGTCGTCGAACGTTGAGCCGGCCCCATCGTTCCGAACGACCCGCCCGGCGCCCCGGCCAGGGCGCGCACCGCGATCCCCTCGGGATCGAGGACCAGGACCGGCACGTCCCCGTGCAGGACCGCCGTGCCGGCGATCAGGCCCGGATCGGCCCCGAAGGCGGGCGCGGGCAGGACCAGGAACGGACGGACGTCGTGCAGACGATCGACCGAAAGGGCCAGACGGCCGCCGCGGGTCCGCAGCACCACGGCGGTCAGCATGCCGGGATCGGCGGGATCGGCCGACTGTCCGAGGATCGCGGCGAGGTCCGTGACCGGGTGGCTCGTCGCCGCATCCCCCTCACCGAGCCGCAGGATCGTCCGTCCCATCGCGACCGGGAGTTCGCCGCGCTTGAGGCGCAAGAGGCGCTCCACGGCGCCCCCCGGCAGCGCGTAGCTGCGCCCGGCCGCCTCGACCAGCAGCAGGCTGCGCCGGGCCGCCGAGAGCGGCAGGCTGAAGATCAGGGCGGTGCCGGCCGGATCGCGCGGCTCCAGGCGGACGCTGCCCATGAGCTGGCGGGCGGCGTCCGCGGCGACCGAGAGGCCGTAGCCGCGCCCCGACAGGGTATCGACCGCCTCGGCGGTGGAGAAGCCGGGCTCGAAGACGAGGCGCAGCAGGGTCTCCGGGTCGGCGGCGGCCGCGGGGCCGAGGAGGCCGCGGGCCCGGGCCGCCGCCTCGATCCGGGCGAGGTCCGGCCCGGGCCCATCGTCGAAGACGGTGACCTGAAGGCGGGAGCCCTGCACTGCGACCGCGAGCCCGAGGCCCAGGGCCTCCGGCTTGCCGGCCGCGCGCCGCACCTCCGGCGCCTCCCAGCCGTGACTGAGGGCGTTGCGGAGGGCGTGGAGCAGCGGATCCTTCAGGGCCTGCAGCGTGCCGCGCTCCACCGGCAGGTCGAGGCCCCGCAGGTCGATATCGACCTCGCGGCCCTGCTCCCGGGCCGTCTCGCGCAGCGACCGGGCCAGCGGCGCCAGCACGGTCTCGGCCGGCACTAGGGCGAGGCGCTCGGCGGCGGCCCGGACGCGGGTCGCCGCCCCCTCGACCGCGCTGGTCGCGGAAGCTTGGCGCCGCGACAGATCCGCGGCCTCCCGGGCGAAGGCGTCGGCGCGGGTCGCGAAGGCGCGCCATTCGGGCCGCTCCGCGCCGGCCCCGGCGGCGAGGGTCTCCGCGCCGAGGCGCAGGTCGCGGGCGAGGCGGGCGAGGCGGGCGAGGCCGTCGGCTGCGGGCGCTTGGCCCGCCAGGGTGCTGGCCAGATCGTGGCTCGCCCGGGCCAGCGCCTCGACGGCGTCCGCCGGCACCCGCAGGATGGCGGCGGAGGCTTCGGCCGGCTCGGGGGCCGGCTTCGGCGCAGGCGCGGCCGGTGACGGGGTCGGTGACGGGGCCGCCGGCATGTCGGGCGGGCTCGGGGCCGGAGCCGAGGCCGGGCCGGGCGGCGGCGTTTCCCGGGCAGATCGAGGAGGCGCCCGAGCGCCGCCAGGGCGTCGGGCGGCATCTCCGGGCCGGCCCCGTCCGTGAGGCCGGCGACGTAGGACTCGATCCGGTCGAGGACGAGGTGGACGGCGTTGGCCGCCTCGCGGTCGAGGGCGGTGGCGCCGGTGCGCACGCCCTCGAACAGGGTCTCGAGGCGGTGGGCGACCGCCTCGACCGCGGGGAGGTCGACGGCGCGCGCCGCCCCCTTCAGGCTGTGGGCCCGGCGGAAGACGTCGTTCCAATCCGGCGTGGCGCTGCCGAGCGCCCCGCGGATCGCCGTGACGTGCTCCCGATGCTCCACATCGAAGGCGGCGAGCAGGAGCTTGCGGATGTCCTCGGCCAAGGGGCGCGCCGCCTCAGTTCCGGTAGCGTTCGGCGAGGGCCATGAGGGCCTGGGCGAGTTCGGTGAGGTTGGCGGAGGCGGCCTCGACCTGCCGGGTGCCGGCCGCGGTCTGCTGGCTGGCCTGGCGGATGTTCTGGAGCGCGCCCATCACCTGCTCGATGCCGAGCTGCTGCTGGTTGGTCGAGGCGACGATCTGCTGGAAGGTCTGGACGTTCTCCTCCACCCGGGCGGTGATCTCCTCGATGGTCCGCTGCGTCGTGTCCGAGCGCGTCTTGCCGGCGGCGGCGCGCTTGACCGCCTCCTCGGTGAGCATCACCGAGGTGTTGATGCCCCGCTGGATCTCGCCCAGGATCCCCCGCACCTGGCCGGTGGCCGCCTTGGCCTGATCGGCCAGGAGCTTCATCTCGGAGGCGACCACCGCGAAGCTGCGCCCGCTCTCGCCGGCCGCCGCCGCCTCGATGGCGGCGTTGAGCGCCAGCAGGTGCGTGCGCTCCGAGATGTCGTTGACCGTCTCGATGATGTCGCCGATCGTCTGGGTCTTCTCCGACAGGCTGACGATGTTGCCGGCCACCGCCTCCGCCTGCTCGCGGATCGCCTCCATGGCCTTGGCGGTGTCGGACACGGCGCGCAGGCCCTGGCGGGAGGTCTGCGCGGTCGCCTGGGCGGTGGCGATCACCTCGGTGGCCCGCTTGCTGATCTGCGCGCCCGAATGGGTGATCTCGTCGACCGTGGCCGCCGTCTCCTGCACGGCCGCGAATTGCTGCTCCACCGAGGCCGCCTGCTCCTGCGCCGAGGCGCGGATCTCCGCCGCCGCCGCGTTCAGGTCCGCCGTCGCCGCCCGGTTGGTCCGCGCCAGATCCGACAGACCCGCAACCATCGTGTTGAGACGCGCGGAGAGCTGACCGATCTCGTCGCGGCCGCCCGCCGTCAGCTGGCCGGACAGGTCGCCCTCGCCGACGCGGGCGACGAAGGCCATGACCGACTCCAGGGGGCGCACCACCGCACGGCTGATCAGCCACGTGATCAGGAGCGCCAGCAGCACCGAGGCGGCCAGGGTCAGGTAGATCGAGAGGCGCGAGCGCTCGTAGACCGCCTGCGCGGCGCGCTGGCCCAGGGCCATGCTGCCGTCGAGTTGCGACCGGAGGTTCTTGATCCCGTCGAGGAAGGGCGCCTGCAGGCGGCTGATCTCCGCGTTGCGGGCCTCGACCGCCGCGACATCCTGCTGGGCGATGGCGGCGAACTGCGCTTCGCCCTGGGCCTTGACCTCGCGGAAGAAGCCCTGGACCGTGTTCGCCGCGGCGGCGATGCGGTCCCAGGCCGCGATGCGCTCGGCGGAAATGCCCTGCGCCCGGTACTCGCCGGCGAGCTGGATCGTCGTGGCGAGCCGGTTCTCCACCTGGGCCGCGGTCTGGCGCCAGGCCGTGAGGGTCTCGCCGGTCTGGGCCGGGCGGCCCTGAGCCTGCATCAGCATCCCGATCACGGCGGTGCGGCGCAGGAGACCGAGATCGCGCGCCTCGTTCCCGAGATCGTCGAGCTGGCGCAGGACCGTCATGTCCCGCCGGACGATCGCGTCGGTCGTGTCGCGCACCGCTCCGATCTGCTCAAGGGCGTAGAGCCCGAGCGCCACCACCACGGCGGTGATGGCGAAGAAGCCGAGAAGGATGCGTTTTCCGATCGAGAGCGACACGGGCGGGGAGGGCTCCGGTTGGGGCAGGCGGCCCGTTTCAGGGCAGGGCGCGGCGCAGGAGACGGGGAGGTCGATGACGACGAAGTCGGGGCGGCCGTCGCCGACCGCTCCGGAGGCGGAGCCCGGCGCATAGACCGAAGCGGCCTCGTTGCCCAAGCCGTCGGGATCGACGGCGGCCTCGCCGGAGGCGGCGACCCAGGCGATGCCGAGCACGCGGTCCACCGCGAGGCGAGGGGCTGCGGATGGGGCCCGCGCAGCACGATCAGATGACCCTCCGACCCCGCATCCGATGCCGCGTCGGGCCGGCCGAGAGCCCGGGCGAGGCTGAGGACCCCGACGATCCGCCCGGACAGGGCGATGAGGCCGTCCAGCGCCGGCACCGCGCCGGGCATCGGCGTGCAGGGGCGTGACGGGAGGACCTGCGCGACGGCTGCCAGGGGCAGGCCATAACGCTCGCTGCCGCAGGCGCAGACGAGCTGGTCGATGGCCAGGCCGGCGGCCGCCGCGACCGCGCCGCGGCGGGCGAGGGCGACCGCGCGCTCGGCGCGCAGATCCCGCTCCGGCCGCGTCCGCGGCCGGGCCTCCTGCGCACTCGGGCGTGCCCCCATCAGGACCTCCTGCTGTCGGTGACGCCGAGCGCGGCGCGGGCCGCGGCCGCACTGGCCGCGATCTCGCCGGCGGAAGCGCCGTCGCCCTCGGGCAGCGCCGTGTCCGGGCCGAGGGCTTGACTCAAGGCGACGGCATTGTCGAGGGCGCGAACGGCCTCGTGCGGGCGCTGCAGCGCGATCAGCAGCAGGCCGAGGTGATAGTGCGCCATCACGAAGCCCCGGTCGAGGTAGAGCGCGGCCCGAAGCGCCCGCTCGGCCTCGGCGTCGCGCCCGAGGGTATGGGCCAGCAGCCCCTCGTAGAAGCGCAGGGCCGTGTCGGTGGGATCTCGATCCAGCGCGGTCCGCAGGGCCCGCCAGGCCGCGCCGGTCTCCCCGGCATCGGCGAGCGTGCGGATGCGGTCGAGCCCTCCCGCCTCCTCCTCGGCCGACCAAGCGTCCGGGGGGGCCGTCTCGGCGGAGATCGTATCGGCGGAGATCGTCCCGGCTGCGGCATCGGCAGCCGGGTTCGGGGCGGGATCGGCAGCGGCGTCGACGGCCGCGTCGCCGGCGGCGGCGGACGGGGTCGGAATCCGGCTGGGCTTCTGGCCGCACGGCTCCGCCCCCTGTGGCGCCGGACGGGGCGGATCCGCCGCCGGCACGGCGGCCAGGGCGAGCGGCGGCGCCTCGGGGCGAGGGCGGTAGGCCACGGTGCCGGGCAGGCTGACGGCGTCGAGGAAGCTCGCGAAGGCGGGACTCGGCTCGGCGTGGCCGAGCAGCAGCCACCCGTCCGGCCGCAGCCTGCGGCCCAGACCGCGCACCACGGCGGCCACCGTCCGGGCCTCGAAGTAGATCAGCACGTTCCGGCAGAGGATCAGGTCGAACGGCTCGCCCTGCGACGGGACGGGGGCGGCAAGGGTGAGCAGGTTGCCCCGCTCGAACCGGACCGGTCCGCGGAATTCCGGCCGCAGGGCGTAGCCGCCCTCGCGCCGGATGCCCGGAGCGGCCGGCAGACGGGTGAAGTAGCGCAGCCGGTCCTCCGGCGGCATCGTCCGCAGGGCCCATCGGCCGTACTCGGCGGCGCGGGCGGTGGCCAGCGCCTCGGTGCTGATGTCGGTTCCGAGGATCGAGACCCGCCAGTCGGGCAGGGCATCGCCGAGCAGTTCGTGCACCAGGATCGCCAGGGAATAGGGCTCGGCCCCCGTGGAGCAGCCCGCACTCCAGATGCGCAGGACGCGTTCGGAGGCCCGGGCGGCGATCAGCGCCGGCAGGATCGTCTCGCGCAGCGCCTGGAACTGCTCGGCGTAGCGGAAGAAGAACGTCTCGCCGACGGTGATCTCGGCCTCGAGCCGGGCCCATTCCGCCTCTCCCGACGCGCCGTCAGACAGGAGACCCGCGTAAGCGGCGCAGTCGGCCACGGCCGCGGCGCGGAAGCGGCGGTGCAGCCGCTCGATCAGCAATTCGTCCTTGTCGATGTAGTAATGATGGCCGGTGCGCGCGATGATCCGCGCCTTGAGGGGCGCGTAGGCGGGATCGGCACCCAGATCGGGACGGGGACTACCCGGACGGGCCATCGCGCGGTCAGACGGAGTGCGGCAGCGCGGCGAGACGTTCGGCGGCGGCCCGCGTCAGGGCGTCGACGCGGATGCGTTCCTGCGCGGTCAGGAGACGCTCCGGCGCCAGCGCGTGGACGAGGCGCTCGCCGAGGACCAGCTCGGCGGCGACGCAGCCGTTGAGGGTATCGGCCTCCTCGGCCTGCCGGATCGCGGAGTCCGGGACGGTCATGAGATCCGCGACGCGTTCGACGAGATAGGCGACGGCCTCGCCCTGCATCAGCGCGAGGTGGGCGTAGAGGCCGGGCGCCGCGACCGCCGGGCGCAGGCCCAGCAGGGTCGCCAGATCGATCACCGGAACCGGCGCGCCGCCGAGATTGAGGAAGCCGAGGAGCCAGCCTCCGGCCGCGGGGGGCGTGTGGAGATCCGGGAGCGGCAGGATCTCGGCGACCGCGCTGCGGGGCAGGGCGCAGGCCGTGCCGGCGACATCCAGCAGGAGATAGGCCGAACCGCTGCTGGCCACCGCCACCCGCTCCCCTCGTGCTCGGTCGCGGCCGGGCCGGGACGGGACGCGACATAGGCCGAGTTAACGCTCCCGGCAATTGTGCGCTGCAAGGGCGGGGACTGCGGAACCAAGTCTCGTCTGGGCCGCTTATTTTCCGACGCAGCGGCAACGCGCCTGACGAGGTGCGACGCTTTGCCTGCGCCGGTCTACGCCAGGGATTGATGATGAGGAAACTTCTGTTGGCCGCCGCGTCGCTGACGCTCCTCGCGGGCTCCGCCTACGCCCAGGGTAACTCGCCCTACAACGCCTCTGGCGCGCAGGCCGGTGGCCCGCGCGGCGGCATGGAGCGCGCCGGCGAGGCCGCCGCGATGGAGCAGGGCGCCGCTCCGGCCCAGCGTCCGATGATGCGCAAGCGCATGAAGCACAAGAAGATGATGAAGCATCACCGCCGGATGCGCCACAACATGTGATCGAAGGGCCCCAGGGCGTGCCGAAGACGGCACCGCCCGGGTGGCTCGGCCTGTCGCATGCGCGGCAGGCCTTTTTTGTGCCCGCCCGCCGGCGGGCCGGGCGTCCGCGCACCCTTGAATCATAGTTCGAATCGCCGGCGGTTGCAGGCCGGCCGCGGGCGGTCCAAGCTTGCGCGGCGGCCTTCGACAACGAAAAATGTTCGCAAACGAACATCGGCCGAACACCGTTACAGCGGTGCGGCGGCGGGAGGCAACACGAGGGAGTATCGATGTCACGACCGCTCGACCGGAGATCCGACGACAGGGTCGAGGCGACCGGCGTCGAGGGGCGACGCAGCGCCATCGTCACGGCGGTGCGGCAGCGCGGCTTCGTCACCATCGAGGCCCTGGCGACGCAGTTCGGCGTCACCGTCCAGACGATCCGCCGCGACCTCAACGAATTGAGCGCCGAGGGCCGCCTGGAGCGCTACCGCGGCGGCGGCGGCCTGCCGTCGAGCGTCGAGAACATCGACTACGCCGACCGCCGCGTCACCCTGCTGCCGGAGAAGAGCCGGATCGGCCGCCTCGCGGCGAGCCGCATCCCGTCGCATTGCTCGGTCTTCATCAACATCGGCACGACCCCGGAGGCCGTCGCCCGGGAGCTGACCCGGCACGACGATCTCAGCATCATCACCAACAACCTCAACGTCGCGATCTCCTTGGCCGAGGCCACCGAGTTCCGCATCGTCGTGGCCGGCGGGACCGTGCGCAACCGCGACGGCGCCGTGCTGGGCCAGCTCACCTGCGACACGCTCAGCCAGTTCCGCGTCGACGTGGCGGTGATCGGCATCAGCGGCATCGACGCCGACGGGGCGCTCCTCGACTACGATTACGAGGAAGTCCGGGCGACGCAGACCATCCTGGCCCATGCCCGCAAGACCTTCCTGGTGGCCGACCACACCAAATTCGGTCGTCGGCCGATGGTCCAGGTCGGGCGTCTGGAGCAGGTGGACACCTTCTTCACGGACCGGATGCCGCCGGCCGAGGTGGTCGCGCTCATGGAGCGCCAGGGTGTCACCCTCGCGGTGGCCGACAGCGCGGACGAACCGTAACGAACATTCATTTTTTCGCTTGCGAAAACACGCGGCCGTGTCAATATTATGCCAACCCGCCATCAGGGCGGCCTTGGAGGAACCATGGCGGCAGCAACGCGCCAGCGCGAGCCGTCCGACGCCTACGATCTCCTGATCGTCGGCGGCGGCATCAACGGCACCGGCATCGCCCGGGACGCAGCCGGCCGGGGCCTGTCGGTCCTGCTGGCCGAGCGCGGGGATCTCGCGGGATTCACGTCGTCCTCCTCGACGAAGCTGATCCATGGCGGCCTGCGCTACCTCGAATATTACGAGTTCCGCCTCGTCCGGGAGGCGCTGGCGGAGCGCGAACGGCTGCTGCGGCTCGCGCCGCACGTGATCTGGCCGCTGCGCTTCGTGCTGCCCCACGACGAGGGCCTGCGCCCGGCCTGGATGCTGCGGCTCGGCCTGTTCCTCTACGATCATCTGGCGCGGCTGCGGACGCTGCCGGGCTCCCACGGCGTCGACCTGCACAGCTCCGATTACGGCGCGCCGCTGCAGAAGCGCCTCAAGCGCGGCTTCGTCTATTCCGACTGCTGGGTCGAGGACAGCCGCCTGGTCGTGCTCAACGCCATGGATGCCCGCGAGCGCGGCGCCACGGTGCTGACCCGCACCGGCGTCGTCTCAGCCCGGCGCGAGGGCGACGGCTGGGTCGCGACGCTGCGCGACGAGCGCGGCGGGACCGAGCGCACCGTCCGGGCCAGGGCGGTGGTGAATGCCGCCGGCCCCTGGGTCAGCGAGACGCTCGGCGGCACGCTGGGCATCAACAGCCGCGCGGCGGTCCGCCTGATCAAGGGCAGCCACATCGTGGTCAAGCGCCTGTTCGCGGGCGATCAGGCCTACATCCTGCAGCAGCCCGACAAGCGCATCATCTTCGCGATTCCCTACGAACGGGACTTCACGCTGATCGGCACCACCGACGTCCCCTACGAGGGCGAGCCCGGCCCGGTCTCGATCTCGCCGGAAGAGACCGACTACCTGTGCGGCTGCATCAACCGCTCCTTCGACACCAAGATCACCCCGGCCGATGTGGTCTGGAGCTATTCGGGCGTGCGCCCGCTCTACGACGACGCGGCCGAGAACGCCTCGGCGGTGACCCGCGACTACGTCCTCGACGTCGAGGACCAGGGCGGACGGGCGGCGGTACTCTCGGTCTTCGGCGGCAAGATCACCACCTACCGGCGGCTCGCCGAGCACGCGCTGGAGAAGCTGAAGCCGTACTTCCCGGCGCTCAAGAAGGCCTGGACCGGCGACGCGGTCCTGCCCGGGGGCGCCATGAAGGATGCCGATTTCGACCAGTTCCTCGCCAAGCTGAGGGCCGAGAAGCCGTTCCTGCCCGACGAGACCGCCCGGCGCCTCGCCCGCGCCTACGGCACCCGGGCCCGGGACATCGTCGGGACCGCGCAATCCATGGCCGATCTCGGCGAGGTCTTCGACGGCGGGCTCACGGCGGCCGAGGTCGATTACCTGCGCACCGAGGAATGGGCCGTGACCGCCGAGGATATCCTCTGGCGGCGCTCCAAGCTCGGCCTGCGCACCAGCGCGGACAGCGCGGCGCGCCTGACCGCCTACCTCGACCGCAAGGCCGAGGCAGCCTGATCTTTTCGGCCCCGATCCGGCGCCAGACCGGTCGGGCATCACAGGGGAGGGAACGATGAGCCGTTACGTCGGGGCCATCGACCAGGGCACCACGAGCAGCCGCTTCATCGTGTTCGACCGCGAGGGCAGCGTGATCGCGCTGGCCCAGGCCGAGCATGCGCAGATCTACCCGGCGCCGGGCCACGTCGAGCATGACGCCGGCGAGATCTGGACCAAGACGCAGGCGGTGATGCGCGAGGCGCTGGAGAAAGGCGGGCTCCAGCCCTCCGATCTGGCGGCCGTGGGCATCACCAACCAGCGCGAGACCACGCTGATCTGGGACCGGACGACCGGCAAGCCCCTGCACAATGCCCTGGTCTGGCAGGACACCCGCAACGACCGGCTGGTGGGCGAGTTTGCCCGCGACGGCGGCCGCGACCGGTTCCGGGATCTCACCGGCCTGCCGCTGGCGAGCTATTTCTCCGGACTCAAACTCCGCTGGCTCCTCGACCACGTCGCGGGGGCCCGGGAGAAGGCCGAAGCCGGCGACGTGCTGTTCGGCAACATCGACACCTGGCTCGTCTGGAACCTGACCGGCGGGACGGAGGGCGGCCTTCACGTCACCGACGTGACCAATGCCAGCCGCACGCAGCTCATGTCGCTCAAGACCCTCGACTGGGACGACGGCATGCTTGAGACCTTCGGCATCCCGCGGGCGATGCTGCCGAAGATCGTCTCGTCGAGCGAGGTCTACGGGGAGACCAAGGCGCCCTTCGCCGGCGTGCCGATCGCCGGCATCCTGGGCGACCAGCAGGCGGCGCTGTTCGGCCAGACCTGCTTCGCGCCGGGCGAGGCCAAGAACACCTACGGCACCGGCTGCTTCGCGCTGATGAACACCGGCACCGAGCCGGTCCCGTCGAAGGCCGGCCTCGTCACCACGCTGGCCTACCGCCTCGACGGGCAGAAGCCGGCCTACGCCCTCGAAGGCTCGATCGCCATCACGGGTGCCCTGGTGCAGTGGCTGCGCGACAACCTGCACATGATCAAGGATTCCGCCGAGGTCGAGACGCTCGCCACGACGGTCGAGGACAATGGCGGCGTCTACTTCGTGCCGGCCTTCTCGGGGCTCTACGCCCCGCACTGGAACGAGGGCGCCCGCGGCCTGATCATCGGGCTCACCCGCTACGTCAACCGGGGCCACATCGCCCGCTCGGTGCTGGAGGCGACCGCCTTCCAGACCCGCGAGGTGCTGCAGGCCATGGCCAAGGATTCCGGCATCCCGGTGAAGGAGCTGCGGGCCGATGGCGGCATGGTCGCCAACAACACGCTGATGCAGTTCCAGTCCGACCTGCTCGACGTGCCGGTCGTGCGCCCGAAGGTGGCCGAGACCACCGCGCTCGGCGCCGCCTACGCGGCGGGCCTCGCGGTCGGCTACTGGAAGGGGCTCGACGATCTCAAGCGCAACTGGGGCGTCGACAAGCGCTGGACGCCGAAGATGGATGCCGGCCAGCGCGAGAAGATCGCCGCGGCCTGGGGCCGGGCGGTGCAGCGCTCCTTCGACTGGAAGACCGACGAGGATTGACGAACGGCTCTCGGGCCCGTGCGCGGGCTCGGGGTCCGTCGTGATCCGATCCCGCCCACCGCGACCTCATCCTGAGGTGGGGCGCAGCCGCCTCGAAGGAGGCCTCCACAGATCGCGCGGCCGGCTGGAGGCTCTTTCCAGGCGGCCGCTCCGCGCCCGCATCTCAGGATGCGGGTGAAGACCGGAAACGGTCGGACATTCGGTGACCGCCTTCGGCGGCCACACGCTCGCACAAGCTTTTAACTCTTACAAAAAAGCAGCGAACGGGGGAGACAAGACTATGACATCACAATTCCTGGGCGAATTCCTGGGTACGATGACCTTGATCGTGCTCGGCGACGGCGTGGTCGCGGGCGCCCTGCTCAAGCATTCCAAGGGCGAGAATGCCGGCTGGATCGCCATCACGGCGGGCTGGGCCTTCGCGGTCCTCGCCGGGGTCTTCGTGGCCAACGCCACCGGCAGCGCCGACGCCCACATCAACCCCGCGGTCACGGTGGCGGGCGCCGTCAGTTCAGGCGATTTCAGCAAGCTTGCCACCTACATTCCCGCCCAGATGCTCGGCGCCTTCGTGGGCGCCGTGATCGTCTGGCTCCACTATCTGCCGCATTGGGGCGCGACCCAGGATACCGGCCTCAAGCTCGCCTGCTTCTGCACCGGTCCGGCGATCCGCGACGCCAAGGCCAACTGGCTCTCCGAGATCATCGCGACCTTCTTCCTGATCCTGACGATCTCCGCCCTCGTGACCACCACGCTGGGTTCCGCGGGGGCGATCCCGCGGGGCGTCGCGCCCTACATGGTCGGCATGCTGGTCTGGGGCATCGGCCTGTCGCTCGGCGGCACCACCGGCTACGCCATCAACCCGGCCCGCGACCTCGGGCCGCGCATCGCCCACGCGGTCCTGCCCATCGCCGGCAAGGGCTCCTCCGACTGGGGCTACGCGCTGATTCCCGTGGCCGGCCCCGTGGTCGGGGCCGTGCTGGCCGGGCTGTTCGTACGCCTGCTCGGGATCTGACGGAAATCCCGCACCCTCAACCGCCGCGGGGCGGCCCGGCGTCGCGGCGGTTTGCGGCGCGACGCCTTGGGCCTTAAGTCAGGGCGATCCCGACCGCGCCCACGGGCGCCTCCCCGCGGTGTGGCAGCCCCCGACCCATGGCCGTCGTCCTCGACATCCTGAAGAACGATCCGCGCACCGCGCGCCTGCGCCATCCCGAGAAGGCGCACCGGCCTGACCAGCCCGTCCAGGCCAAGAAGCCGGACTGGATCCGCGTGAAGGCGCCCGGCTCCAAGGCCTGGACCGAGACGCAGAAGATCGTGCGCGAGCACGGCCTCGTCACGGTCTGCGAGGAGGCCGGCTGCCCCAATATCGGCGAGTGCTGGGAGAAGCGGCACGCCACCTTCATGATCATGGGCGACACCTGCACGCGGGCCTGCGCCTTCTGCAACGTCCGCACCGGCCTGCCCGACGCCCTCGACGCCGCGGAGCCCGAGAAGATCGCCGATTCGGTGGCGAAGCTCGGCCTGCACCACGTGGTGATCACCTCGGTGGACCGGGACGACCTGAAGGACGGCGGCGCCGAGCACTTCGCCCGCACCATCGCGGCGATCCGCCGGGCGAGCCCCGGCACGACCGTCGAGATCCTGACCCCCGACTTCCTGCGCAAGGACGGGGCTCTGGAGGTCGTCGTCGCCGCCAAGCCCGACGTGTTCAACCACAACCTCGAGACGGTCCCGGCCAAGTATCTGACGGTGCGGCCCGGCGCCCGCTACTTCCACTCGGTGCGCCTGCTCCAGCGGGTGAAGGAGCTCGACCCGACGATCTTCACCAAGTCCGGCATCATGGTCGGGCTCGGCG
Organism: Methylobacterium sp. 092160098-2; assembly: GCF_028920805.1. NCBI lineage: Bacteria > Pseudomonadati > Pseudomonadota > Alphaproteobacteria > Hyphomicrobiales > Methylobacteriaceae > Methylobacterium > Methylobacterium sp. 092160098-2. The sequence goes on from NZ_JAQPZJ010000001.1 coordinate 4,370,980, forward strand.
AGGAGCGGAACGAGGTGCTCCAGCTGATGGACGACCTGCGCTCGGCCGACGTCGACTTCCTGACCATCGGCCAGTATCTGCAGCCGTCGAAGAAGCACCACGAGGTCGTGCGCTTCGTGCCGCCCGACGAATTCAAGGCCTACGAGACCACCGCTTACGCCAAGGGCTTCCTGCTGGTCTCGGCCACACCGCTCACCCGCTCGTCGCACCACGCCGGCGAGGACTTTTCGCGCCTTCAGGCGGCCCGCCTCGCGAAACTGTCGCCCGCGCTCTCGGCCTGAGGAAATCCCAACACCATGCCGTCCTTCCGGGTCACCCGCGCGGTGAAGCACACGCCGCAGCAGATGTACGACCTCGTCGCCGACGTGGAGCGCTATCCAGAGTTCCTGCCGCTCTGCGAATCCCTGCGGATCATCCGCCGCCAGGACATGCCCGACGGCGGCCAAGTGCTGATCGCCGAGATGGGCGTGGGCTACAAGGCGATCCGCGAGCGCTTCACCACCCGGGTCACCCTCGATCCCGCGAACCTCAAGATCGTGGCCGAGTATATCGACGGTCCGTTCCGGCATCTGGAAAACCGCTGGCTCTTCAAGGATGCGCCGAACGGGGGGTGCAACGTCGACTTCTTCATCACCTACGAGTTCAAGAGCCGCACCCTGGGGCTCCTCATGGGCACCATGTTCGACCGGGCCTTCCGCAAGTTCACCGACGCCTTCGAGGGGCGCGCCAACCGGATGTACGGCGCCGGAGCATAGGCCGCACCGTCACCGCGCGCCGCGAAGCCCGCAGGGCCGGCCCTGGATGGCTCCGCCGCGTTCGGGGAAGGGGCGTCAGGCGCGCAGCGGCGCACGCACGTGCTCCGGCCGCACGCCCATGCCGATCATCCGCGCCGGCAGGACCTGCAGTCGCGGCACGGCATCGAGGAGGCGCAGCGCCAGGGGCGCCCGGAACGGCGCATCGGCCGCGAGGGACGCGGCGATCACCCGGGACTGGATCATCCGCTGGAGCGCCTGGGTCGCCCGGACCGGGAACATCCGCCGGGCCTGGACCCGGGCGAGATCGGCCTCCGAGAGCCGACCGGCCCGCAGGGGCTCGACCAGGAGGTTGGCCGCCGCCACCGCATCCTGGATCGCCAGGTTGATCCCGACGCCGCCCACGGGCGACATCGCGTGCGCGGCATCGCCGATACAGAGCAGCCCGGGTCGGTACCAGCGGTCGAGCCGGTCGACGGTGACGGTCAGGAGCTTGACGTCGTCCCAATCGGCGATGGCCGCGGTGCGGTCGGCCAGGAACGGCGCGATCGCCGCCACCGCCGCCCGGAAGGCCGGCAGGCCCTTCGCGCGGAGCTCCGCGTCGCCGCCCTTCGGCACCACGTAGGCGCATTGCCATAGGTCGCCCCGGTCGAGGGTGATCAGGATCCGCCCCGGACCGAACCGTCCGGCCGCCGCCTCCGGGTCGCCTTCCCGGCGCGGCAGGCGGAACCACAGCACGTCGATCGGCGCCCCGAAGGCCCGGGGCGTAAAGCCCGCGCGCGCGCGCATACGCGAGTGACGGCCATCCGCACAGAGCACGAGATCGGACCGGATCTCCACCGGCCTATCCGGTCCCTCGGCCCGCACGCCCGCGATCCGACCATCCGCCTCGATGAGATCGCGGGCCTCGGTCCGGCGGAGCAGCCGGAACCCCGAATACTGGGCCGCCGCGCCGGCCAGAAAATCCAAAAAGTCCCATTGCGGCATGAAGGACAGGAAGCGGTTCCGGGTCGGCAGCCGGCTGAAATCGGCGACCCGGTAGCTGCGTCCGTCGACGACGCCCGAAAAGGTCTCGACGCGCCGCTGGGGGAGGGCGCGGAAGCGCTCCGTGAAGCCCAGCTCGTCCATCAGGTCGAGGGTCGAGGGGTGGATCGTGTCGCCGCGGAAGTCGCGCAGGAAATCCGCGTGCTTCTCCAGGACGGTCACGTCGATCCCGGCGCGGGCGAAGAGCAGTCCGGCCATCATCCCGGCCGGGCCGCCGCCGACGATGCAGAGGCGCGTCGTCACCCTGTCCATGGACGTCCCTCCCGGGTTGCGGTCAGCCGCGAATGGCCTCCTCCAGAAGGCCGAGGGCGTCGGCGACCGCAGCGCAGCGGATGCCCGCGCGTCCGAGATCGCCGTAGCGACGCTCCAGAAGGCGGATGCCGCCCTCCCTCTGGGCGAGGCCGAAATGCACGAGTCCGACCGGTTTCTCGGCGCTGCCGCCGCCGGGTCCGGCAATGCCGGTGATCGCCACCGCGACGGAGGCCCGCGATGCGGCGAGTGCGCCCGCGGCCATCGCTCCCGCCACCGGCGCGCTCACGGCACCGTGCTGGCGGATCAGATCCATCGGCACGCCGATGGCTTCGGCCTTGGCCTCGTTCGAGTAGGTCACGAACCCGCGCTCCACGACGGCCGAGGAGCCCGGTACCGCGGTCAGCAGGCCCGCCACGAGCCCGCCCGTGCAGGATTCGGCCGTGGCGATCGTGCGCCGGGCCGCCGTGTAGGCCGCCACCAGCGCCTCGGCCCGCGCGAGAAGCTCTGCGTCTTCGATCATCGCGAACGGGCTCCCATCAGGCGGCTGCGCCCTATCTCGTGTTGTGACCCAAGGCCGAGCCCGGCTCAAGGACCGGCGGCCGCCATCGGAGACACCCATCCATGATCTTCCCCGCGACCACGGCCGTCTTTGCCGGGCTGCTCGCCCTCGTGTACCTCGGCCTCTCGGGCTGGGTGATGGCGAGCCGCGTCTCCGGCAACGTGCTGTTCGGGGACGGGGGCGACGAGACGATGCTCAAGCGCGTCCGCTCGCACGCCAATTTCGCGGAATACGTGCCCCTGGCGCTCATCGTCATCGGCCTGCTGGAGGCGGGCGGCGGCGGCCACACTCTGGTCCAGGCCCTGCTGATCGCCCTGCTGGTCGGCCGGATCCTGCACCCGATCGGGATGTTCGCGCCCCCAAACTCCCCGCGCCAGTTCGCCTGCCGGGGCGGCGGCATCCTGCTGACGATGGCGGCTTTGGCCATCGCGGCGATCGCACTGCTGCTGCGGGTGGCCTAGGGCCGGCGGTCGCGCGGCTCGGCAGCCTCGGGGGCCGCTTTCGACACGGCGCAGTCGGGATGCGGCACGACTTGCTTTCCCGCGCGCCGGCCTTCCACTGCCTCGATGCGCATCAACCGGACCGAGCTCGCCGATCTCGGAACCTTCCTCGCCATCGCGCGCCATCGCAACTTTCGGCATGCGGGCCTGGAGCTTGGCGTCAGCGCCTCCGCGTTGAGCCACGCGCTCAAATCGATGGAGGCGCGCCTCGGCGTGCGGCTGGTCAACCGCACCAGCCGCAGCGTCACCCTTACCGCGGCAGGGGAAGATCTGCTCGCGTCCCTGGATGCGCCTTTCGCAGCGATCGGCTGCGCACTCGACCTGCTCAATCAGCACCGCGAGCCGGCCAAAGCCACAGGCCGGATCCGCCTCAATGTGCTCGAACATGCGAGCACGCTGCTGCTCGCCCCTGTGCTGCCCCTCTTCCACGAACGCCATCCGCGGGTCGAGATCGACGTCCGGGTGTCCAACGACCTGCTCGACGTGGTGGACGCCGGAGCCGATGCGGGCATTCGGTATGGCGGAACGGTTCCCCAGGACATGGTGGCACAGCGCCTGTCGGCCGATCTGCGCTGGGTCGTGGTCGGTCGGCCGTCCTACCTTGAGCGCCACGGGACGCCCGATCATCCCCGCGACCTCGCGGCTCACCGATGCCTGCGCATCCGCCTCGGCGACGACCGCCTCTACCGATGGGAGTTCGAGAGGGAGGGCGAGACGATCGCGCTCGACGTTCCAGGGGCGGTCACGCTCGACAACACGCAATTCGCCCTGACCCTGGCGGCGGCGGGCGGCGGGCTTGCCTATCTTCCGGAACCCTGCGTCGGACCGTCAGTCGCCCGCGGCGAGCTACGCATCGTGCTGGCAGACTGGGTCGTCGCGGGGGCCGGCTTCCACCTCTACTATCCCGGACGTCGCCAGTTGCCGACGGGATTGCGGCTCCTCGTCGACCTGATCCGTGAGGTGAGACCGCTTGGCCTGTAAGGCCAATGCCATTCGGCGGTGAACTCCGCTCATCGCCTCATTGAAGGGGACACGGCTGACCCGAACGCTGCGCGATGTCTACGTCAGGCCCCTCATCGAGGTCAGCGAGGACATCAGGACATGCGCCGTTTCATAGGAAAGGTCGCTTTCGTCACGGGCGCCGCCAGCGGCATCGGCCGGGCTACCGCCATCGCCTTCGCGAGGGAGGGGGCTCAGGTCGCGATCACGGACCGCGCCGAGGCGCCGCTGGAAAAACTCAGGGCCGAGATCGAAGCGGACGGCGGCGCGGTGCTGGCGATCCGCTGCGACGTGTCGGTCCCGGCGGACGTGGAAGCAGCGGTGGCCAGCACCGTCGCGCAGTTCGGCCGCCTCGACTGCGCCTTCAACAATGCAGGCATCGAGAACAAGGCCGCTCCGGTCCACGAGATCGCTCTGGATGAGTGGGACCGGATCCTCGACGTCAACCTGCGCGGCACATTCCTGTGCATGAAGCAGGAGATCGCTCAGATGCTGCGCCAGGGCAGCGGCGTGGTGGTGAACACCGCGTCCGGTGCGGCCATCAGGGGCGTGGCGGGAGGGGCGAGCTATGCCGCCTCCAAGCACGCGCTCATCGGCCTCACCAAGTCCGCCGCCCTCGACTATGCGAAGTCGAACATCCGGGTGAACGCCGTCCTGCCGGGGAACATCGAGACGCCGATGATGGACCGCTTCACCGGCGGCGACATCCAGAAAGCCATCGCTCTTGAGCCGGTCGGGCGACTGGGCAAGCCCGAGGAGATCGCGGACGCCGTCCTATGGATGTGTTCGGACCTCGGTTCGTTCGTGACCGGCGCGTCGATCTCGGTCGATGGAGGCTGGTCGCTCTAGGCGACGTCCGGAACGCAGGAGAATTAATCGGATGGACATCAAGCGCAGCGGAAGCCAGCCGTCGGGTCAGGGACCGTCCGCGTGGTTCACCGGCACGGTCCGGATCGACCCACTTCACAGCGCCCCCGATCCGGCCCGGGTCGCCATGGCGAGCGTGACCTTCGAGCCGGGTGCGCGCACGGCGTGGCACACACACCCGCTCGGCCAGACGCTGATCGTCACGTTCGGGCGCGGGTGGGTCCAACGTGAAGGCGGCCCCATCGAGGAGATCGCACCGGGCGACGTCGTCTGGTTCGAGCCGAACGAGCGACACTGGCACGGAGCGACCGCGTCCGCGGCGATGACACATATCGCCATCCAGGAGCGCCTGGACGGCGAGGCGGTGACGTGGATGGAACAGGTCACGGACGGGGCGTACGACGGTCCCTGAGCCCGTGATGCGAAGTCCGCCTTTGACGTTCGGCCGCCGACGGCAGACCGTCGCAACGCCACCCAGGGCAGCGCCTCCGAGGGTCGCGCCGCCGATCCACACCCGAGGCTTCGGGCTCGATGGGCCGCCGGCGCGCCGACGACGTCAGCCCTGCCGCATCGCGGTCTCGGCCTGCGCATCGAGGGCGGGACCGTCCTCCTCGGGCAGCCGCACGGTCGCGGCGGCCTGGGCGGCGAGGCCTTCGGCCCGGCCGACGAAGCCGAGCTTCTCGGTGGTCGTCGCCTTGATGGAGACCGCCGAGAGCGGCACGCCCGCGATGGCGGCGATGCGCGCGCGGATCTCTTCGCGGTGCTTCCCGATGCGCGGCGCCTCGGCCAGCACGGTGATGTCGAGGTGGTCGATGCGGCCGCCGCGGGCACGGACCAGCCCGCAGGCATGGGCCAGGAACTGGTCCGAGGACGCCCCGCGCCAGCGCTCGTCGGAGGGCGGGAAATGGGTGCCGATGTCGCCGTCCGCGATGGCGCCGAGCAGCGCATCGGTCAGGGCGTGCAGCGCCACGTCGCCGTCGGAATGGGCGAGGACGCCCCGATCCGCGGGGATCTTCACGCCGCCCAGCCAGACATGGTCGCCGGTGGTGAAGGCGTGCACGTCGAAGCCGGTGCCGAGGCGGGTCACATAGGTGGTCATGGCGCGGGCTCCCGGCGCTGGCAATTCGGTGGTCTCGGTCGCGAAGGCGCGGTCCGCCTCGATCAGGTCGGCGGGCTGGGTGATCTTGCGGTTGGCGACGTCGCCCGCAAAGACCACCACCGGCAGGCCGGCCCATTCGGCGAGCGCGCCGTCGTCGGTGAAGCCGTCGAGGCCCTGCGCGGCGGCGTCCCGGTGGGCGGCGAGCAGCGGACCGAAGGTGAAGGCCTGGGGCGTCTGCACCGCGCGGAGGTGCTCCCGGGGCGGCGTCTCGTGCACCCGGCCGATGCCGGGCGCGATATCGACGACGCGCTTGACCGTGTCGGTCACCGGGACGCCGGGTACGGCCGCGCCGTGATCCCGCCCCGCCGCGATCGCCCGGGCGATGAGCGCGGCGTCCACGTAGGGGCGCGCCGCGTCGTGGACCAGAACGATCTCGGGCGCCGACCCGACCGCCAGGGCTTCGAGCCCGGCGCGCACGGAGAGCTGGCGGGTCGCCCCGCCCGCCACCGGCGCCGTGATCTTCGCGCGGATTGCGGGTGGAAGTTCGTCCAGGCAGTTCCGGAAGAAGTCCGCCGCGTCGGCGGCGATCACCGGCTGGATGCGCGCGATCCCGTCATCCGCGGCGAGGGCCGCCAGGGTGCGGGTGAGGACCGCCTGTCCGCCGACCCGGCGGTACTGCTTGGGCGTGCCGCCGCCGATGCGGATACCGCGGCCCGCGGCCACCACCACCGCGGCGACGCCGGCTCCCGCGCTGGCGGGTCCGATGGCTGGCGTGCCGGTGGCGGACATGGGCGACGAACTCGTGAGGGCCTGAGGAGCGGAGGGGCGGCCGGCGCGCGGGCCAGCGCTGCCGCCGGAAGCCTGCCGCAGAGGGTGCCCGTCGTTTAAGCGGGGGAGGGCCCGAAATCAACGCGCGGTCCCGCTTGCCAGCGGGCCGGGCTTGCCTCATTGTTGTGCAGAATGACGACTGACCATTATTTGAGCGCGCTGCGCCGCGAAGGTGCGAAGGCCGGAGCGGCAGACGCCGCCCCGCTCTGCCTGCTTGCCCCGCTTTCGGGTGTCACCGACCTGCACATGCGCCGCATCGCCCGCCGCTGCGGCGCCGACGCGGTCATCTCCGAGATGGTGGCGGCGCGGGAATTCACCCGCGGCTCCTGCGAGGCCACCCTGCGCGCGGAAGGCTCCGGCGTCGACCTGCACGTGGTCCAGCTCGCGGGCTGCGAGGCCGCCCCGATGGCGGAGGCGGCCCGGCTGGCGGAGGCCGGGGGCGCCCACGTGATCGACGTGAACATGGGCTGCCCGGCCAAGATCGTCACGGGGATCGCGTCAGGCTCGGCGCTGATGCGCGACCTCGACCACGCCGAGCGCCTACTCGCGGCCGTGCGGGGCGCGGTGTCGGTCCCGGTGACCGTGAAGATGCGCCTCGGCTGGGACGACGCGAGCCGCAACGCCGCCGATCTCGCCGCCCGCGCCGAGCGGCTGGGCCTCAACGCCGTGACCGTCCACGGGCGGACCCGGCAGCAATTCTACAAGGGCCGCGCCGACTGGGCGGCGATCCGCTCGGTGGTCGCGGCGGTGTCGATCCCGGTGATCGCCAACGGCGACGTGACCGACCTCGCCAGCGCCCGGGCCTGCCTCGCGGCGTCCGGGGCGGCGGGGGTGATGATCGGCCGGGCGGCGACCGGCCGGCCCTGGCTGGTCGGGCACATCGCGTCGGCCCTGGCCGGGCGGCCGATGCCGGAACCGGCACGGGCCGATCAGGCCTCCCTGGCCGCCGAGCACTATGCGGGGCTCCTGTCGCTCTACGGCCGGGACATGGGCGTGCGGCACGCGCGCAAGCACCTCGCCGCCTATGCCGAGGCCGGAGGGGCGCTGGACCCGGCCGAGCGCGCGGCGCTGCTCACCACCACCGATCCGTCGATGGCCCAGGCCCTGCTGGCCCGCGCCTTTGCAGGCTCGGCGGATCCTGTCCAGGAGGCCGCGTGAGCGACGATTCTCTCCCGCAGGCGACCGGCAGCCGGCGCGACACCGCCGCCGAGGCCGTGCTCAACGCCCTGCCGCTGCCGGTCCTGACCATCGGCGGCGACGAGCAGATCCTCCACTGCAACCACGCCGCGGAGGCCTTCTTCGATTACTCGGCGCGGCTGATGCAGCGCCGGCGGCTCCGCGACATCATTCCCTTCGCCTCGCCGATCATCGCCCTGGTGGCCGAGGTCCGGCGCCGGCGCGCCAGCGTCAGCGAGTACCGGGTCGAGCTGACCCAGCCCCGCCTCGGCGTGGAGCGCAGCGTCGACGTGTTCGCAACGCCGCTCGGCGACGACGGCGACGCCGTGGTGATGATGCTCCAGGAGCGGACCATCGCCGACAAGATGAACCGCCAGCTCACCCATCGCGGGGCGGCGCGCTCGATGGTGGCGCTGGGCGCGATGCTGGCCCACGAGATCAAGAACCCGCTCGCCGGCATCCGCGGCGCGGCGCAGCTCCTGGAGAGCACCGGCGCCGAGGAGGACCGGCTGCTCACCCGCCTGATCTGCGACGAATCCGACCGGATCGTCCGCATTGTCGAGCGCATGGAGCTGTTCGGCGACGAGCGCCCCTCGGATCGCGGTGCCGTCAACGTTCACGGGGTGCTCGATCAGGTGAAGCGCTCGGCGCAGTCGGGCTTCGCGCGGCATATCCGCTTCATCGAGACCTACGACCCGTCGCTGCCGCCGGTTCTCGGCAACCGCGACCAGCTGATCCAGGTGATCCTGAACCTCGTGAAGAACGCCGCGGAGGCGATCGGCCCGGACGCGGTCGAGGGCGAGATCACCCTGTCGACCGCCTTCCGCACCGGCCTGCGCCTGCAGGTGCCGGGCTCCCGCGAGCGGGTCAGCCTGCCGATCGAGGTGGCCGTGCGCGACAACGGCCCGGGCATCTCGGCCGACCTGCTGCCGGACCTGTTCGATCCGTTCGTCACCACCAAGGCACAAGGCTCCGGCCTCGGTCTTGCATTGGTGGCCAAGATCGTCGGCGATCACGGTGGGATCGTCGAATGCGATCCTGCCCCGCGCCGCACGGCGTTCCGCATCCTTCTGCCGATGTCGAGTGCCCGGGACGGGCGCGAATCGGCGGTCGATCCGTGATGTCGATCCCCGAATCCGGCCCCCCGTCGGAGGTCTGAGTAGAGAGTCATGCCGAACGGCCACATCATCGTCGCCGACGACGACGCCGCAATCCGCACCGTGCTCAACCAAGCGCTGTCACGGGCGGGCTACGAGGTTCGCTCGACGGGCAATTGCGCCACCCTCTGGCGCTGGGTCGCGCAGGGGGAGGGCGACCTCGTCATCACCGACGTGGTGATGCCCGACGAGAACGTGTTCGACCTCCTGCCGCGCATCAAGCGCGTGCGGCCGGAACTGCCGATCATCGTCATGAGCGCGCAGAACACCTTCATGACGGCGATCCGCGCCTCGGAGCGGGGTGCCTACGAGTACCTGCCCAAGCCCTTCGACCTGAAGGAGCTGATCGCCATCGTGGGCCGGGCGCTCTCGCGTCCCCGCGGCGCGGCGCCGGCCGGGGCGCCCCCCGAGAACGAGGACATCCCGCTGGTCGGGCGCTCGCCCGCCATGCAGGAGATCTACCGGGCGCTGGCCCGGCTGATGCCGACCGACCTCACCGTGATGATCACCGGCGAGTCCGGCACCGGCAAGGAGCTGGTCGCCCGGGCGCTGCACGATTACGGCCGCCGCCGCACCGGCCCGTTCGTGCCGGTCAACATGGCGGCGATCCCGCGCGACCTGATCGAATCCGAGCTGTTCGGCCACGAGAAGGGCGCCTTCACGGGGGCCCTGCAGCGCTCCGCGGGCCGGTTCGAGCAGGCCGAGGGCGGGACGCTGTTCCTCGACGAGATCGGCGACATGCCCATGGAGGCGCAGACCCGGCTGCTGCGCGTCCTCCAGCAGGGCGAGTACACGACCGTGGGCGGGCGCGTCCCGATCCGCACCAACGTCCGGATCATCGCGGCCACCAACAAGGACCTGCGGGTCTCGATCCAGCAGGGCATCTTCCGCGAGGACCTGTTCTTCCGCCTCAACGTCGTGCCCCTGCGGCTGCCGGCCCTGCGTGAGCGCTCCGAGGACGTGCCGGATCTCGTCCGCCACTTCTTCGTGCTGGTCGAGCGCGAGGGCCTGACCCGGAAGACCCTCGACGGGGACGCCATGGAGCGTCTCAAGCGCTACCGCTGGCCGGGCAACGTCCGCGAGTTGGAGAACCTCGTCCGCCGGCTGGCCGCCCTCTACCCGCAGGAGACGATCACCGGCCCGGTGATCGAGGCCGAGCTCGACACCCTTCCGCTGGCGACGCCCGCGGCCCCGGCCGCCAACGGCGCGGCCCGCAAGGCCAACGGGGAATCCGAGAGCCTGTCCAGCGCGGTGGAGCGCCACCTCTCGGATTATTTCTCCGGCTATCGGGACACCCTGCCACCCCCCGGGCTGTATCACCGGATCCTGCGGGAGATCGAAGGCCCGCTGATCGGCGCGGCGCTCGCCGCCACCCGCGGCAACCAGATCCGCGCGGCGGAACTGCTCGGCGTCAACCGCAACACCCTGCGCAAGAAGGTCCGCGACCTCGACCTGCAGGTGTTCCGCACGGCGCGTTAGCGGCGGCCGGCCGCAAGGCTGCTTCGCGGCCGCCGCCGCGCTCCGGCGCCTCGGGATGCGATCCGGGGCGGGACAGGCGTGACGGTGCTCAGCGGCCCGGCAGGATCGGGTCGCCGCGCATCAGCGCGTGGAGCCGCTCGGTGTCGAACCCGTTCGGGATGCTGGGCACGGCCGGCTTCGGCGCGGGCGCGGCCTTGACCGGAGCCGGGATCGACCCCGTCGCCGACGGCTCGGCCTGGGCGGCGCGGACCACGGGCGCCGGCGCCAGATGGGCGAGCCGATCGGCGCTGACGAGGGCGACGGTCGCCGTCGAGACGAGGACGAGGACGGCGCCGAGGAGGGAACGCAGGATACGCACGCAACGACCCGGGACGCGACTTGAGACGGCAACAGATTTACGGCGCGGCCGTTAACGAAGCCCCACCCTCAAGTCTTCGGGAGGCGATATTGACCAACGTCCAGGCCACCGCGAGCGACAGCCCGTTCATCCAGGGCCGCAACGCGCGCCTCTACGGAAAACCCGTGAGCGAATGCCCCTATCCGGAAGGCTCCCAGGAGCGCGCCGCCTGGATGGAGGCCTACGAGGAGGCCGCCGTCTCCGATTCGCCCGAGACCCCGTGAGCGCGGCAAACACGGCGTCTCAGGGCTGCGGAACGCCGCGTCCGGCTTGACCTCGCCGGATGCGGCGCGCTTCGTGCGGTGCACCGCAACGCGATCACCGAGCCTCGATGTCCCTGAAGCCTTCGCCCGACGCCCAGCAGACCTTCGCGCCCGCGACGCGCCTCGTGCATGCGGGCCGCGATCCGGGCGAGCAGCACGGCTTCGTGAACACGCCGATCTATCGGGGCTCCACGGTCCTCTATCCGACCTACGACGCGATCAAGAACCGGCGCGGGCGCTACAATTACGGCACCTCGGCGACGCCCACCATGGACGCGCTGACGACCGCCTGGACGGAGCTCGCCGGCGCCGCCGGCACCGTCGTGACGCCCTCGGGCCTCGCGGCGCTCACCGTCGCGCTGATGGCCGCGGTCTCGGCGGGCGACCATCTCCTCGTCACCGATTCCGCCTACCGGCCGACCCGCCAGTTCTGCGACGGCGTGCTGGCGCGCTACGGCGTCGAGGTCACCTATTACGACCCGATCATCGGGGCCGGCATCGCGGACCTGATGCGCCCGAACACCCGGGCCGTACTGGTTGAGGCCCCCGGCTCGCAGAGCTTCGAGATGCAGGACGTTCCCGCGATCGCCGAGGTCGCGCACGCCCGCGACGCCTGCGTGATCATGGACAACACCTGGGCGACGCCGCTGCTGTTCCCGCCGCATGAGCGCGGGGTCGACATCGCCGTGGAGGCCGGCACCAAGTACCTGAGCGGCGGCTCGGACCTGCTGATCGGCCTGACCTCCGCCAACGCGCGCTACTACCCGGCCGTGCGCCGCACCTTCGACCATTTCGCCATGTGCGCCGGCGCCGAGGACATCTTCCTGGCGCTGCGCGGCCTGCGCACCATGAACCTGCGCCTGCGCGAGCACGGCCGCGCCGGGCTGGAGATGGCCCGATGGTTCCAGGCGCGGCCCGAGGTGCTGCGGGTGCTCCATCCCGGCCTGCCCGAGGATCCCGGCCACGCGATCTGGACGCGCGACTTCGCGGGCGCCTCGGGCCTGTTCGGCGTGATCCTCAAGCCGGTGCCCGAGGTGGCTTTGGCCGCCATGCTGGACGGGCTGCAGCTGTTCGGGATGGGCTTCTCCTGGGGCGGCTTCGAGAGCCTCGTGATCCCGTTCGACTGTGCCGGCTACAGGACCGCCACGAAGTGGGCGCCCGGCGGACCGGCCCTGCGCTTCCATATCGGCCTCGAGGACACCGCCGACCTCAAGGCCGACCTCGATGCCGGCTTCGCGCGCCTGCGGGCCGCCACGTAGGGGGATCGGGGCGCCGACGGCGGGGGGCGACCGGCGACGACGCGGCTGCATTTGACCTTCCCGCCCGATCCTGATTGACCGGCCCGGCATGACCACGAGCCTCTCCGCCGACGGCGCTCCGCGCCTCGCCCCAGTCGACCGGATCGGCCGCGGACTCGACGCGCTGAGCCTCACCCATGGCCGGGCCGTCGCCGCCCTGCTGGCGCTGTGCCTGATCCTGTTCCTGCCGGGCCAGATCTCCCTGCAGCCGATGGATCGGGACGAGCCGCGCTTCGCCCAGGCCTCGAAGCAGATGCTGGAGAGCGGCGACCTCGTGGATATCCGCTTCCAGGGCGAAGCGCGGCACAAGAAGCCAGTGGGGATCTACTGGGCCCAGGCCGCCGCCGTGGCGGCCGGCGAGGCGCTGGGCGTGCCCGGGGCCCGCACCCAGATCGCCCTGTACCGCATCCCCTCGCTGATCGGCGCCATCGCCTCGGTGCTGCTCGCCTACTGGGCGGCGCTGGCCTTCCTGCCCCGCCGGCCCGCACTGCTGGCGGCCGCCCTCTACGGCGCCTGCCTGATGCTCTCGGCCGAGGCACACCTCGCCAAGACCGACGCCCTGCTCGCCGCCTGCGCCACCGCGAGCCTTGCCGCACTCGCCCGCGCGTGGCTGGCGCCGCGGGACGGCAGGCCGACCTCAGGGCCGACCTCCGGACCAACCTTTGCGGCATTCTGGCTCGGGATGGCGGTCGGGATCCTGGTGAAGGGGCCGATGGTGCCGCTCTTCGTCGCGCTGCCGGCGCTCGGCCTGTCGCTCCGGGCGCGATCCGCCCGCTGGCTGCTGCCCCTCCGGCCCTGGCCGGGCCTCGCCCTCACGCTCCTGCTGGTGGCGCCCTGGTTCGCGGCGATCACCTGGAAGAGCGGCGGCGCCTTCTACGCCGAGGCCGTCGGGCACGACATGCTCGGCAAGGTCGGCGGGGCGGCGGAGCGGCACTGGGGGCCACCTGGGGCCTACGCGCTCGTGTTCTTCGCCACCTTCTGGCCCGGGGCGGCCTTCGCGGCCATGAGCCTGCCCTTCGCGTGGCGGGCGCGGCGGGAGCCCGCCGTGGCCTTCCTCATCGCCGCGGTGCTGCCGGCATGGCTGATCTTCGAGGCGGTACCCACCAAGCTGCCCCACTACGTGCTGCCGCTGATGCCCTGGCTCGCGATCCTCACCGTGCTGGCGTTGTCCCGCGGAGCGCTGGATCCGCGCCTGCGGGGCGCGCGCCTGACGGCCCTGCTGGTGCCGGCGATCCCGGTCGCGCTCAGCCTCGGCCTCTGCCTCGCGGGCTGGCGCCTCGACGCCCACACGATCCCGTGGCCGGCTCTGCCCCTGCTCGCCGCCGCCTGCGCGGTCGCGATCCTGGCCTGGCTCGCCTTCGCGCAGGGATCCGCCGAGCGCGCCCTCGCGCTCGGGGTCCTGGCCTCGGCCCTGCTCGGTCCGGCGGTGCTCGGCGTGGCGCAGCGTTCGCTGCCGGCTTTGAAGGTCTCGCCCCGGCTCGCGGCCCTGCGCGACCGGGTGCCTTGCCCGAACCCGCAGGTGGCGAGCCTGGGCTACCGCGAGCCGAGCCTCGTGTTCCTGATCGGCACCGGCCTCGCCCTGCCGCCCGACGGCGCCGCGGCGCGATCCTTCCTGGAAGGCGGCGGCTGCCGCCTGCTCTTCGTGGAATCCCGGGACCGCGACGACTTCAACGCGGCCTGGCCAGTGGGGCGCGGCGCACCCGCCCCCCTGGCGGAGGTCGAGGGTTTCAACCTCAATACCGGCCGCCGGGTCTTCGTGACGGCCTACGCGGTGGCCCCGTGAACGCGAGTCCCCATCTCAGCGTCGTCGTGCCGGTCAAGAACGAGGCCGGCAACATCGCGCCCCTGGTGGCCGAGATCGAGGCCGCCTGCGCGGGGCTGGCTTTCGAACTGATCTACGTGGATGACGGCTCCACCGACGGCACCCCGGCGGCCCTGGCGGCGGCCCGGGCCGGGCGCCCTGGCTGCGGGCGCTGCGCCACGCCCGGAGCGGCGGCCAGTCGGCGGCGGTGCGCAGCGGCGTCCTCGCGGCCCGCGGCGCGATCGTCGCGACCCTCGATGGCGACGGCCAGAACGATCCGGCCTTCATCCCCGCCCTGCTGGAAGCCCTGGAGGCGGCGGGGCCCGGCGCCGGCCTCGCCCAGGGTCAGCGGCGCGGCCGCAAGGATGGCCCGTTCAAAATGCTCCAGTCTCGGATCGCCAACGGCGTCCGCGGACGGATCCTCAACGACGCCACCCGCGATACCGGCTGCGGCCTGAAGGTGTTCCGGCGCGCCGTATATCTCAGGCTGCCGTATTTCGACGCCCTCCACCGGTTCATGCCGGCCCTGGTGGCCCGGGAGGGCTTTTCGGTGGTCCACCGCGACGTGGTCGACCGGCCGCGGCTGACGGGGGTGTCCAATTACGGCCTGTTCGACCGCCTCTGGGTCGGGCTCCTCGATCTCGCCGGGGTCTGGTGGCTGATCCGGCGCAAGCGCGCCGATCCGCGGCCCGAGGAGATCGTCGACCCGGCCGGCCAACCCGCAGACCAGGACGTCGGATGCTGATCCAGCTCGCCCACGATCTGCCGGCCTATTTCTACGACGTGTTCGTCACCCGGCTCGATTTCTGGCTGGTCTTCGGCATCGTCGCACAGGTGGTGTTCGGCTCGCGCTTCATCCTGCAATGGATCGCCAGCGAGCGGGCCGGGCGGAGCGTGATGCCGCTGTCGTTCTGGTTCCTGTCGATCCTCGGCGGGCTGATGACCCTGGTCTACGGGTTCGTGCGCCGCGAGCCGGTGATCATCATCGGCCAGGGGCTCTCCACCGGGATCTACCTGCGCAACCTCGCGCTGATCTTCCGCGAGCGGCGGCGGAGGCGCGGCAGCCCGTGAGCCGCGCGCCGCTGCCCGCCTATTACGACGACCTGGACGCGACGTTCGCGGCGCTGTGGGGCCATCTGGCGGACGGCGCCGCGCACGGCCGCAGCGGGTTCCACCTGCCGGTGGTGGCGACGCTCGGCGCGGCGGGCGGCCCGCGGCTGCGCACGGTGGTGCTGCGCGCCGCCGACCGGGATGCCGGAACCCTCCGGTTCCACTGCGACCGCCGCTCCGACAAGGCCGCCGAGATCCTGGCGAACCCGGCCTGCGCGCTCACGGCCTACGACGAGGCGACGAAGATCCAGATCCGCATCGAGGGGCGCGCCGCGCTGCACGTCGACGACGCGGTGGCCGAGGCGGCCTGGGCCGGGTCCCGGGCGATGAGCCGGGTCTGTTACGGGAGTGAACCCGGCCCGGGCACGGCCCTGCCGGCGGGGGACGCCTACGCCCTGCCGGACGAGGCCGCGGCCGGGGCGCTGGGACGGCCGCATTTCGCCGCCGTGCTGGTCCGGGTGGAGCGCCTGGATTTCCTCTACCTCGACCGCCGCGGTCACCGGCGGGCCGCCTGGCACCGGTGCGGGTCGGCTTGGCAGGGCGGCTGGCTGGCCCCCTGAAAGAGTGCCGCCGCGCGGGGAAGATGTCGCGCGCGCGACGGCCCGCCGGGGCGCACTCGTCCGAACACGCGGAACGCCCAGCGATTCGACGCGCCGACGGTTGAACGCAAAATCAATTTACACGTCCCGGATGAAAGATTGCGCGACAATCCCATTCGATGTCCGATCCGTCCCAAGCCTCGCGTTCGCAATCGACTTCGCCATCCGCTGACACATAAGCAGCGGCAGCGCGGAGTTTTTCCCAGTGCGTCGCCACTTCAAGTTCCCCATTGCCGTCAAGATCGCCTTCGCGTTCGCCTTCATCGCGGTGAATGCGGTCGGCTTTCTATGGTACATCTCCAAACGGATGACCGCGGCCGATGCGGCCTACAGCGCCTATCTCGGCAACGACGCCACGGCGGCCACGATGGCGGCACGCCTGGGACGCGTGGTCTATCAGATGAGCTACGTGGCCTTCCGCACCCTCGGCGAGGCCGATCCGGACGCGTCGGACCGCATCGGCGCCGCGTTCGAGCCCCTTCCGGCCGAAGCCGCACGCCTCCTCGACGGCGTGCGCCGGAACGCCCCGACATTCGACGCTCGGACCGACCGGATCGCGACGCTCCTGGGCACCTACATCGCACTCACCGGCGAGATGTGCGCCATGGCCAAGAAGGGCATGAGCGCCCAGGCCCTGACGCTGGCGCACACGCAGGTGGATCCGCTCCAGAAGACGCTGTTTGCCGCCCTCGACGCCTTCGTGGACGATCTGAGCACGTCGATCCGCACGGGTTCCGCGGCCCTCAGCGCGGACACCCGCACGACCTTGTCCCGGGCGATCAGCCTGTCGGCGGGCGGCATCGCCGCCAGCATCCTGATCGGTGTTCTGGTGGTGCATGTCGGCGTCGCCCGCCCCCTCGGCCGGTTGACGGCCGCTCTGAAAGCCATGTCGGCCGGGCGGCTCGACGCGGAGGTCCCGGAAGCGCGGCGCAGCGACGAGATCGGTGCCATCGGCAGCGCCGTCGCGGGCATCAAGGCCCTCGTTGCGCGGAAGGCCGTCGAGCAGGCAGAGACCGCGCGGCGGCAGGCCGAGGACGCCGCCGCCGACCGCAGCCGGACCCTCCTGCGGCTCGCCGAGGGTTTCGAGCTGACGGTGGGACGCATCATCGGCTTGGTGTCGGAGTCGATCGCCGCCCTCCAGACCACCGCCCGGACCATGACCGTCACGGCGACGCGGACCGTCGGCGAATCCACGGCGGTCGCGGGTGCCGCCGAGACGGCCGCGCGCGACGTCGGCACGGTGGCGGCCGCCGCCGAGGAACTCGAAACCACCGTGGCGGAGATCGGCCGGCAGATCGGCGGCTCGGCCATCCTCGCTCAGAGCGCCGTCGTCGAAGCGGATCGGACCGCGACCCTCGTGCAGGATCTCAGCGCCGCCGCCGCCAAGGTCGGCGCGGTGGTGGAGCTGATCGGGGCCATCGCGCGTCAGACCAACCTGCTGGCGCTCAACGCCACCATCGAGGCGGCCCGCGCCGGAGCGGCGGGGCGGGGCTTCGCGATCGTGGCGAGCGAGGTGAAGGACCTCGCCGCGCAGGCGGCCCAGGCGACGGGCGACGTCTCGGGACAGATCGGCCGCATCCAGGGCGTGACCGATCAGGCGGTCGCGGTGATCGCCGCGATCACCGCACGGATCCGCGAGATCGACGGGGTCGCCGCCAGCGTCGCGGCCTCGGTGGCGCAGCAGGAGGCGGCCACCCGGGCGATCGCCCGCAACGTCGTGCAGGCCTCCACCGGCACCCGCGCGGTGACCACCACCATGGCGGCCGTTGCCGCGGCTGCCGGAGAGACCGGGACGGCCGCCGATCGGGTGCAGGCCTGCGCCGCCGCGCTGGCCCGCCAATCCGCGGACCTCGGCGGTGAGGTTCGGCGCTTCCTCGCCACGATCCGCGCGGCGTGAAGACCCGACCGCGACCGCCGGATGGCTGCCCTGCGCGGCACCCCCTGACAGGGACTGGCCCGGCACGCTAAAGCCCGCCGACCCGGCCGCCCATCCGGGTCGACCGGGAGGACGCCGTGGGCCTCGTCTACGCGCTCGCCGCCTATCTGAGCTGGGGCCTCCTGGTTCCGGTGCATTTCCGGATGCTCGGGGCCTACACCCCGTATCATATCCTGGCGGAGCGCATCGTCTGGTCGAGCCTATTCGCCGGCGCGTTGGCGCTGGTCCTCGCGGCGCGCCACCGCCTGAACCTGCCGTTCCCGCTGCGCAAGCGGCACGCACTCCTGCTGCTCTCGGCGGCCATGATCGGCGTGAACTGGCTGCTCTACCTCTACGCGGTCAGCAGCGGGCACCTGCTCGACGCGAGCCTCGGCTACTACATCAATCCCCTGGTCAGCGTGGCGTTCGGGCGGGTGGTGCTGGGCGAACGGCTGCGGCCGGCGCAGGCGCTGGCCATCGGCATCGCCGCGACGGGCGTCGCCGTCGCGGTGGTCTGGGCCGGTGAGCTGCCCCTGATGTCGCTGTCGCTGGCGGTGAGCTTCGCGCTCTACGGGCTCGCCCGGAAGATCGTCGCCGTCGACGCGCTGGTCGGATTCCTGGCCGAGACCCTCCTGCTCCTGCCGGCCGCCATCGTCTGGCTCGTCCTCTCGCCCGAGCCGTTCCTGCCGTCCGCGCCGGGCGACCGCGCGCTCCTGATGCTCACGGGCCTGACCACCGCGCTGCCGCTGATCTGGTTCGCCGCCGCGGCGGTGCGCCTGCGGCTCACCACCCTCGGCCTGCTGCAATACGTGGCGCCCACCTGCCTGCTTCTCCTCAGCGTCCTCGTCTACGGCGAGCACGTCGAGCCGCACCGGGCGCTCATGCTGGCGCTGATCTGGGTGGCGCTCGCGCTCTACACGGTGGACGCCCTGCGGTTTCGCCGCCTGCCGGCCGCGGCGTCGCCGCGGTCGGATCCGGACGCGATGCGTGTATAAGGAATACTGGTATAGGCCGCCGCTGGGGCGGATGACGGGACAGCGTCGGGTCGATGAGCGAGACTGAGAGCGGCCCAGGATCCGTCACGGATGCCGATTACCGCAACCTCGCCGAGACGCTGCCGCAGCTCGCCTGGATCGCCGAGGCTGACGGCACGATCATCTGGTACAATCAGCGCTGGTACGATTTCACCGGCACGTCCCTCGAGGACATGCGGGGATGGGGCTGGCGCACGGTCCATCACCCGGATCACGTCGAGGCGGTCACCGAGCGCTACCGGGCCGCGATCACCCTGGGCCGGTCCTGGGAGGACACGTTCCCCCTGCGCGGGCAGGACGGGACCTATCGCTGGTTCCTGTCGAAGGCGCTGCCGCATCGGGACGAATCCGGGCGGATCCTGCGCTGGTACGGGACCAACACCGACATCACCGGCCGCCGCGCCATCGAGGAGCGCCTGCGCCATTCCGAGCAGCGGTTCCGGGCGCTGGTCGACGCCTCGGCGGCGGTGATCTGGAACACCAACGCGGCGGGCGAGCTGATGCCGCCGCAGGTCCGCTGGAGCATCTATACCGGCCAGACCGAGGAGGCCTACCAGGGCTGGGGCTGGCTGGACGCCGTCCATCCCGAGGACCGGGGTCACGCGGCCGATGCCTGGGCCGCCTCCGTGGAGGCGCGGGCGCTCTACGAGGTCGAGTACCGGCTGCGCCGCCACGACGGGGCTTGGCGCACCATGGAGGTGCGCGGCGTGCCGGTCCTCGCGGAGGACGGTTCCCTCCGGGAATGGGTCGGCACCTGCGTCGACGTCACCGACCGGAAGGAGGCCGAGGAGGCGGTGGAGCGCGCCCGCCAGGCCGCCGAGGCGGCCAACCGGGCGAAAAGCCAGTTCATCGCCAACATGAGCCACGAGCTGCGCACGCCGCTCTCGGCGGTGATCGGCTATTCCGAGATGCTCGGCGAGGAGCTGGAGGATATCGGCCAGGCCGCCCTCCTGCCCGACCTGCGCAAGATCGAGGCGGCCGCGCGCCACCTGCTGTCGCTGATCAACGACGTCCTCGACATCTCGAAGATCGAGGCCGGCCGCATGACCGCCTCGGCCGAGACCTTCGCGGTGGCGGACCTGCTCCGCGATGTCGGCGATTCCACCGGTTCACTGATGGAGAAGAAGGGCAACCGCTTCGTCCTCGATGCCGGCGAAGGGGCGGGCGCCGATCTCGGGTCCATGCACCAGGATCAGACCAAGATCCGCCAGTGCCTCGTGAACCTGCTCGGCAACGCCGCCAAGTTCACCGAGAAGGGGACGATCACCCTGACGGTGCGGCGGCACCGGGAAGAGGGGGCGGACTGGCTGTCCTTCGCGGTCGCCGATACCGGGATCGGCATGACCGAGACCCAGATCGGGCGGCTGTTCGAGCGCTTCGTCCAGGCCGACGACTCGACCACCCGCCAGTTCGGCGGCACGGGTCTCGGGCTCGCCATCACCCGCGCCTTCTGCGAGGCGATGGGCGGCGACATCGGCGTCACCAGCGTTCCGGGGGCGGGGGCGACCTTCACGGTCCGCCTGCCCGCGATCCTGAGCCCCGAAGATGCGCCGACGGCCGAGGCCGAGGCTCTCACGCCGGTGGAGCCGCACGAGGAGCACGAGACGGTGCTGCTGGTCGACGACGATCCGGCCGCCCGGGAGCTGCTCCAGCGCTTCCTGGAGCGCGAGGGCTTCCACGTCCGCAGCGCCAATGACGGCCGCGCCGGCCTGACGCTCGCCCGGGCGCTCCGGCCGCGGGCGATCCTGCTCGACGTCGAGATGCCCCGCATGGACGGCTGGGCGGTGCTTCACGCCGTGCGCAACGATCCCGAACTGGCCGGGACCCCGGTGATCATGACCTCGGTGGTGGCCGAGCAGGGGCTCGGCCAGGCGCTCGGCGCCACCGACTATTTCGTCAAGCCGATCGACTGGGACCGGCTCAAGGGCCTGATGGAGCGCTACCGGCCCGAGGCGCCGAACGAGGCACGGGTCCTCGTGGTGGATGACGATGCGGATGCCCGGGAGCGCCTGCGCCGCTCCCTCGGCCGGGAGGGCTGGACCGTCGACGAGGCGGAGAACGGCCGGATCGCCCTGGAACGCTTCAGCCAGGCCCGGCCGAGCCTGATCCTGCTCGACCTGATGATGCCCGAGATGGACGGGTTCGGCTTCCTGCGGGCGCTCCGCTCGCGGCCCGATGGCGACGTGCCCGTGGTGGTGCTGACCGCCAAGGAGATCACCACCGCCGAGAAGGAGAGCCTGAACCGGCAGGCCGACCGGGTGATCGCCAAGGGCTCCATGAGCCTCGCGGAGATCGGCCGGCAACTGCGCGTCCTCTACGCGCGTTCGGCGAACGAGCCGGTTCCGGGTCAGCTTCAGGGCCTGCTCGCGCAGCTCGCGGAGCAGGAGGGGGGAGAGAGACCATGAGCGATTCCGGGATCGATGCGGACAAGGCGGTGTCCATCCGCCTGCGGGCACGGCTGGCGGTGGTGGAGCGGGCGGCGTGGTTCGGCCTCGTCCACGCCATGAAGACGCGGCCGGCCGAGACCGAAGCCTATTTCGCCTCCGAGCGGGCGCGCTGCACGGAGGGGTTCGGCAGCGGGGCCTGGGCCAAGGATCTCACCGACGCCGAGCGCCGGATGCTGGCCGCAGAGGTGGATGCCGGGCTGGCGCAGTTGCTGGAGGAGGCCCGCGCCGAGGTGTGAGACGCCGCCGCCCCCTCGCGGGCGCGGCGAAGTCCTCCGATTGCGCGACACCGGGAGGCCGCATTCGGTCGTGGTTCGCTTGGCCGCGCGAGGACGGCGCGGGCAGCATCGACCGGGATGCCGTGACACTGCCCGTGCGGGACGACCCGCAGGCGGAAGCAGCATCACGCCTGCGCCGGTCAGGCCCTGAGCACGGTGGGGACGGCGAAGATCTTTTGTAGATCCGGGCCAATCACACGCCATCGCGCATCGGCGCGATTGGCGTCCCGGCAAGGATCCGGCTCGCGCATCAACGTCGCCGTTCCAGCCGCCCGCGCGGCGATCACATCCACACGACGAATGCTCGACATTCAATACAACAACTAGGCTTTAATACTATAAGTTCGGCCAACAAATGCCTTATAGCGACAGGCAAAAGAGCCAGGCCGTCGCGACACTCCGTGGTCCGGCCAAACCTGCCGGATCCGGCGCGGCATTCGCTATGTCACAGGCGGCGCGATAGGCCTTCTCACGAAAATTGAGACCGATCATTTCTTCGAGAACAAGTCGAGACATCGCGAAGCGCGAAACCATTCTTCCGGCCTAGTACCGACGGTATGGGCGTCTGTCCGTATTCCTGAGTATTCCGGAGCAACGAATCGTCCGCGTTCACGCCCGGAGCTTCGACGTCGTGGAGGCTCGGAGCTCCGGCGGTCGAAACCGTCAGATTTTGGCGCCGTTCGGCAGGACATCCGAGCTTGCCCGACACCTTCAATTTTTGGTTGTTACACCCGGCTGTCTATGGGGGCACGCCCAGAGAATTCTTCACGATGATGATTTAGTTTGCGCACATCTTTGTGGTGCATGATGATCCTATGGATCTCTTCGTCGCAGCCCTTCTGGACAGTCAGGCGGCCGGTTTCGCCCTGGCGGCGATGGTCATCTGCTTTTTCAGTGCGTGGCTGCTCGTCCACTTCATCCGGCAAGCGGAGAGCGCTTCGGCGCGTGTCAGGAGGCGCTGGCAACTCGGAACGGCCGTGGTTGCCGGGACCGGCGTTTGGACCACCCACTTCGTCGCGATGCTCGGGTACCGGACCGACCTCCTTCTGAATTACGAGGCGGCGACGACCCTGGGCTCAGCGGCCGTGGCCATTGTCGCGGTCGGCGGGCCGCTGGCCCTGTCGACGCAATGCGCGCGGACATGGACGCGCGCAGCAGCCGGCGCGGCGGCGGGCTTGGGGATCGGCGGCATGCACCTCATCGGCATGGCCGCGTTGAGGGGCTGCAGCCAAACGCAATCGCCCGACCTCGACATCCTGGCCAGCCTGATCGGCGGCATCTGTATGGCGTTGGCTCGGACCGTGGCGCGACATGCCCGTCCACCGCTCGTCACCCTGTTTCTCATCGTGTCCGCGGTCTGCGGCACGCACTTCATCTCCATCGCCGGCACCACGCTGGTCGGAGCGCGGTCCGATCAGCTCCTGCCGATCATGCAGGTCCAACTCGCTGCTCTCGCCGCGACGGGCGCCGCCATCCTCCTGCTCGGCACATTGCTCGCCCTGCTGGTTGCCAAGCGCTTCGAGGGGCAGGAGGCCACGCACGCGCGAATCCTGGCGACGACATTGCAGAACATGTCGAACGGGATCCTGAAGGTTTCCGGCGCCGAAGTCGTCGAGTTGTACAACGAGAAACTGTGCACGATGCTCAACCTGCCGCCGGGAAGCATGGCCCGAGGCATGAGCTTATCGACGTTTCTGGATGTGACCGGCCGCGCCAATGCCTGGGACGAAACCCGCATCGCGCGGGTGCTGTCGAATCATCGGACCTGGATGGCCCGGAGCGAGGAGACGCTCGTCGAGCATACGTTCGACGACGGCCGGATCCTGTCCATCGCCTGTCAGCCCATCGACGATGGCGCGGTGCTGACCTTCGACGATGTTTCGCGGGAGAAGCAGGCGCAGCGAGAGATCCTGCACCTCGCCTACCGTGATCCCCTCACGGGTCTGGCAAATCGCCGCTCGCTCATCGAACACATGGCGCTCGTTCATGAGACCGGACAGGCCTTCACGCTCCTGCTGATCGATCTCGATCGGTTCAAGGCGGTCAACGACACGTTCGGTCACGGCGTCGGCGATCGCCTGCTCGTCACCGTTGCCACGCGCCTGCGCGCCCTAGCGGGCGCGTCAGGGTTCGTGGCGCGCCTGGGCGGCGACGAGATGGCCGTGGTCACACAGGCGGATGCCGATGCAGCGAGCCGCCTGGCCGAAGACATCATCGTGGACGTCGAGAAGCCCTACGCCTTCAACGACCTCACGGTCATGGTCGGTTGCAGCATCGGCTTGAGCGACAACGCGGATCGGTCGAGTCCGGAAGAGCTGCTGCAGCGCGCCGACATCGCTCTGTACGAGGCGAAGCGTCACGGACGAGGACGCGCGGCGCATTACGCGTCGGGCATGATGGAGGCCGTCGCCGAGCGCCACACCCTGGAGAACGACATCCGGATCGCCTTGACGGAGGGGCAGTTTCATCTCGCCTACCAGCCCATCATGGCGCTCGCCGATGACGCTGTCGTCGGCTTCGAGGCGCTGATCCGGTGGCAGCATCCGACGCGGGGTCTCGTCGCGCCGGCAAGCTTCATCCCGGTGGCGGAGGAGACGGGGCTGATTGTGCCGATCGGGACCTGGGTGCTGGGCGAGGCGTGCCGCCAAGCCACCCGCTGGCAGCCGCATCAGCATGTCGCCGTGAACGTGTCGGCCGTCCAGTTCCGCTCGCCGATGCTTCTCGCCCACATCACCGCAGCTCTGGCCGAGAGCGGGTTGCCGCCGCACCGATTGGAGATCGAGTTGACGGAGACGGCGCTGGTCGAGGACGGGCGTCAGATCGCCCACACCCTCTCCGCCCTGCGCCAGCTCGGTCTCAAAATCGCGATGGATGATTTCGGGACCGGCTACTCGTCCCTCGCTCACCTGCGCGATCTGCCTCTGGACCGGATCAAGATCGATCGCAGCTTCGTAGCGGCCGCACTGACGGACAACCACTCGATGGCGGTGATCAAGGCGATCACCCAGATGGGCCGCGACATGAACATCCTCACCCTTGCCGAAGGGGTCGAGGATGCGGATCAACTGGCGCTTCTCAGGCGACTGGGCTGCGATGCCGTCCAGGGTTACCTGATCGGGCGCCCGGAACGACCATCGTCATCGCCGCCGCCCGCAAGGGCGAGCGGCGCTCTCTGAAGTCGGTCGGACCGTCGGTCCCGCTCGGCTCCTCAGAAGGCGGGCCACCGATCCGCAGAAGACGCCCGAGCCGGCCTCCACGCAGACGCGCCGCCTCGAGACCGAAACGACCGGCCTGAGCGCGGGGACCGGCACCGCCGCCGACATGGCACGCGGGCCGCAAGACACCGGTCCCGCAGTAAGCCCCGGGCTCGGGGCCGCGTCCGAGCCGCCACGCGGGTCCGAGCCTCCCGGCGTCTCGCAGCGTGCGGTTCCGTTCCGCTCGCCCCGGGGGCACTCCAGTCGGACCCGACGCCGTCGTGCGTCGGCGCCGCCCCGGCGGGCGGCACCGACGCCATCGCTCAGCGGTGGCAGAAGCCCCGCGGGCCGCGGTAGAGGCCGGGCGGGCAGCCGCGGGGCGCGCCGGTCATGGCGCGGCGCATCGCACCACGCGGACCGCGGTTCAGGCGGCAGCCGCCATACGGCCCGCTATGCGCGCCGAACCCGCACCCGCCGCGCACGAGGGTGACCGAGGCGTCGCCGCCGGACAGCGGCGCCACGGGCATCGCCTGGGCGCCGCCGGCGAACAGTGCGACGGACGCGGCGATGATCAGGCCGGTCATTTTCATGAGGACTCCTCCCGTTTGGCACAGGTCGCGGCCCGGCGCGATCCGAGCCACGACACGGCCTTCGGCCGCGCCCTGTAACCCCGGTCCTGCCGCTTCGTTCCGGAGCGGGCATGGCGGATCAGGCGCCGTAGAGGTCGCGCCAGGCCGGCGGAAGCCCCGCACCCGCCAGGGGCGGCGACGGCGCGAGCCCCGGCAGGCTCGTCGCGGCGAACACCCCGCGCGCCACGGTCCGGGCCAGGACCCGCGCGGCGACATCTCCGAGGCGAGCGAGGTCCACCACCGGGTCGGCGAGGGGCACGGCGCCGGTCGCCACGGCGAAGACCAGATCGCCGTCGAGCGGCGTATGGGCCGGCACGAGGGCGCGGGCGAGGCCGTCCTGCGCCGCCACCGCGAGGCGCCGGCACTGCGCCTTGGTCAGCGCCGCGTCGGTCGCCACCACGGCGAGCGTCGTGGCGGCGCCGGGCAGCGCGCGCATCGGGAAGGCGTGGGCTTCGGCGGGAACATGGGCCGGCGCGCCCAGGCCGCCGAACTCGTCACCCTCCTCAAAGGGCGCGGCCCAGAAATGCGGGCCGTCGCCGACGGTCGCGTTGCCGAAGGCGTTCACGGCAGCGAGGGCCCCGACCCGGAAGTCCGTGCCCGGTACCCGCGCCGAGGCAGATCCGATCCCGCCCTTGAGCCGACCCGTGCGCGCGCCGGTCCCGGCCCCGACGGAGCCGAGGGCGAAGTCCGCGGCCGCAGCCGCGGCGGCCGCGAAGCCCAGCTCGCGGTAGGGCGGGTAGCGCCCCCAGGCCTTGTCGCCGCCGTTGGGCAAATCGAACAGGATCGCGCCGGGAACGATCGGCACCCGCATGCCGCCGACCGGGAAGCCGCGCCCGGCTTCGGCGAGCCACGCCGTCACCCCGGCCGCCGCGTCGAGACCGAAGGCCGAGCCCCCGGACAGGACGAGGGCGTCGATCCGTTCCACGGTACGTTCGGGATCGAGCAGGTCGGTCTCGCGGGTGCCCGGCCCGCCGCCGCGCACGTCGACGGAGGCGACCACCGGATCGTCGAACAGGATCGCCGTGACGCCGCTCGCAAGCCGCAGATCGGTGGCGTGACCGACCCGCAGGCCGGGGATGTCGGTGATGCGATTCTGCAGCATGGGTCGAGCTTGCCACGGCCGGCGATCGGCGCAAATCCGGCCGGGCGCCGTTGACCGCCGCGCGGGGGCACCCAGGTTGGCAGGCGGCAGAGCGCGTCGAGGAGCAAGGCATGGACGTTGGATTCATCGGACTGGGGCGGATGGGTCGCGCCATGGCCGCCAACCTCGCGCGGGCGGGTCACACGGTCCGCGCCTGGAACCGCTCGCCCGAGGCCGCGCGCGGCATCGACGGCGTCACCCCGGTGGCGAGCGCCGCCGAGGCCTTCGCCGGCGACGCGGTCATCACCATGCTGGCCGACGACGCGGCGCTCGAAGCCGTGATCATGGCCGGCGGCCTGCTCGACCGGCCGGAGCGCCCGGGCCTGCACATCGGCATGAGCACGATCTCGGTGGCGCTCGCCCGGCAGCTCGCTGCCGTGCACGAGCGGGCGGGCGTCCCCTACATCGCGGCGCCGGTCTTCGGGCGGCCGGACGTGGCGGAGGCCGGCAAGCTCAACATCGTGACGGCGGGGGCGGCGGCCCTGATCGACCGCGCGGGCCCGCTCCTCGACGCCATGGGTGCCAGGACCTGGCGTTTCGGCGACGACCCGGCGCGGGCGAACGCCGTCAAGCTCGCCGGCAACTTCATGCTGATCTCGGCGATCGAGGCCATGGCGGAGGCCTGTGCGCTCACAGAGGGCCACGGCGTCCCGGGCGCCGACTTCCTCGACCTGATGACCAACACGCTGTTCGCCGCGCCGGTCTACAAGGGCTACGGCGCCTCGATCGCGCAGAACCGCTACGAGCCGCCGGGCTTCCTCCTCAAGCTCGGGGCCAAGGACATGCGGCTCGCCCTCCAGGCTGCCGAGGGCGCGGGGGTGCCGATGCCCTTCGCGAGCGTGCTGCGCGACGGCCTCATCGAGGCGATCAGCCACGGCGACGGCGAGAAGGATCTCGCGGCGCTCGCCCGCGTCTCCGCACGGCGTGCCGGGCGGTAGCGGATCTCCGAAGGGCACCGAAGCGCGAAGCCCTCCGGCCCCGTCTCAGAGCCCGTAACGGGCGAAGGCTGCGCGCTCCGCGACGGCGGCCATCGCCCCCTCGGCGAGTTCGATCCCGCCCGGCGCGCCGCCCCGGCGCAGCAGGCGGGAGACGAGGCCGCCCCGGGCCTCGGCCACGAGGCGCAGGTCGACCGTCTCGCCGAAGCGGGCGCGCATCGCGGTGCGCAGGTCGCCGAGCGCATCGACGAGACCGAGGGGCAGCGCCTGCCGCCCGGTCCAGACCGCGCCGGTGAACAGGTTCTCGGTGCGGGCCAGGGTCGGGCGCCGGGCGGTGACGAGGCCGGTGAACAGGTCCTGCACGTCGGCCTGGATGCGCTTCAGGCGCTCCACGTCGGCGGGATCCTCCGGGCGGAACGGGTCGAGCATCGACTTCGCCTCGCCCTGCGTAT
The DNA here is from genome assembly GCF_028920805.1 of Methylobacterium sp. 092160098-2. Taxonomy (NCBI): domain Bacteria; kingdom Pseudomonadati; phylum Pseudomonadota; class Alphaproteobacteria; order Hyphomicrobiales; family Methylobacteriaceae; genus Methylobacterium; species Methylobacterium sp. 092160098-2. Next base: position 4,399,182 of record NZ_JAQPZJ010000001.1, read on the forward strand.
GAACGCGACGCTCGACACCGAGCTTCTCCAGCAGGCCATGGAAGCCGAACCCCGACGAGACGACGCCGATGGAGCCGACGATCGAGGTCGGATCGGCGATGATCTCGTCGGCCGCGCAGGCGATCATGTAGCCGCCGGAGGCCGCGACATCCTCCACGAAGGCGATGACCGGCAGACGCTTCTCCTCGGCGAGGGCCCGGATGCGGCGGTGGATCAGGTGCGACTGCGCCGGTGAACCGCCCGGCGAGTTGATCAGCAGCGCCACAGCCTTGACCCCCGGCATCCCGAAGGCCCGCTCGAGGCTGCCCGCCACGCCGCCGATCGAGAGGCCCGGACGGATCGGAGACACCGCCCCGATGGTGCCGGAGAGCCGGACCACGGCGACCCGCGGACGGCGATCCCTGAAGCGGCGCGGCAGGAGGGCGCGGACGGAGTCGGGGAACGCGAACGCCATGGGAGTCTTACGCGGCTCGTCGAAGGACCGGGCGGGGGACGGCCCGGATGCGCCTGTCCGGAAACTGGGCGCTTTGCCGCCGCACGCAAGGGCGGCGCATCTGCGCAGTCAGAACGGATCGAACCGTTTGCCGACCTTGGCCGTTTCCGGCGACGGCGCGAGCCTCGTGCCGGCCCGGATCCGCTGGACTCGGACGGGTGCTCACACGGGAGAGAAACGATGCGACCCTGGCCAATCCTGGTCCTCCTCGCCGCCCTGCTCGGCGGGCTGGCGAGTGCGCCTGCGCGCGCGGCGCCCCTGCCGGTCCCGGCGAGCGCCGAGGCCGCAGCGCCCGCCCCCGCCGTGCAGCAGGCCCGCTGGCACTACCGGCGCCACTGGCACCGGCACCATCATTGGCGCCGCCACTGGCATCATCGCCGCCACCATTGGCACCGCCGTCACCATTGGCACCGGCACCACCATTTCCGCCGTCACTGGCACCGCCACCACGTCTGGCACGGCCGCCGTTTCGGTCCCCGGCACGTGACGTTCTACTGAGCGAAGCCCTCCGCGTCCCGGCCCGATCCGGCCGGGACGCGGCCTCGCGGGCGACCTTGCGGGCGGCCTCGGAAAACCTTATTTAACCGTCTGATATCACTGCTCTTCCGTAAGGCCGTTGCGGCGCATCGCGCGCCGCCTGGCCGCCGCGAGCACCGCCCGTCCGGGCCTCAGAACGGAAATCGACTTGGCCGAGAACGATCCGACTGGCGCCGCCCCGCCCGCCAGCGACATCCGCCCCGTCTCCATCACCGACGAGATGCGCCGCTCCTACCTCGATTACGCGATGAGCGTGATCGTGAGCCGGGCGCTTCCCGACGCCCGGGACGGTCTCAAGCCGGTCCACCGGCGCATCCTCTACTCCGCCTTCGAATCCGGGCACCTGCCCGAGCGGAAATACGTCAAGTCGGCGCGCATCGTCGGCGACGTGATCGGTCTCTACCACCCGCACGGCGACCAATCGATCTACGACGCCCTCGTGCGGATGGCGCAGGACTTCTCCATGCGCCTCATGCTCATCGACGGGCAGGGCAATTTCGGCTCGGTGGACGGCGATCCGCCGGCCGCCATGCGCTACACCGAATCGCGGCTGGCCAAGCCCGCCACCGCACTGCTTACCGACATCGACAAGAACACCGTCGATTTCGGACCGAACTACGACGAGTCGCGCGAGGAGCCGACCGTCCTCCCGGCCCGCTTCCCGAATCTCCTCGTCAACGGCGCCGGCGGCATCGCGGTCGGCATGGCCACCAACATCCCGCCGCACAATCTCGGCGAGCTGATCGACGCCTGCGTGGCCCTGATCGACGATCCGGGCCTGACCATCGAGCAGCTCACCGAGATAGTGCCCGGCCCGGACTTCCCCACCGGCGGCATGATCCTCGGCCGCGCCGGCACGCGCCAGGCCTACGCGACGGGGCGCGGCTCGGTGATCATGCGCGCCAAGTCGCATGTCGAGGAGCTGCGCAAGGAGCGCGAGGCGCTGATCTTCACCGAGATCCCCTATCAGGTGAACAAGGCGACGCTGGTCGAGAAGATCGCCGAGCTGGTGAAGGACAAGCGCGTCGAGGGCATCTCGGACCTGCGCGACGAATCCGACCGGACGGGCATGCGCATCGTCGTCGAGATCAAGCGCGACGCCATGGCCGACGTGGTGCTGAACCAGCTCTACCGGTTCACGCCGCTGCAATCCTCCTTCGGCTGCAACATGGTGGCGCTGAACGGCGGCCGCCCCGAGCTGATGAACCTGAAGGACCTGCTCGAGGCCTTCGTGGATTTCCGCGAGGAGGTCGTCTCCCGCCGGACCAAGTTCCTCCTCGGCAAGGCCCGCGAGCGGGCGCACGTCTTGTGCGGCCTCGCCATCGCGGTGGCCAACATCGACGAGGTGATCCGCCTGATCCGGACCTCGCCGGACCCGAACACGGCCCGCGAGGCCCTGATGGGCCGCGACTGGCCGGCCCACGACATCGCGCCGCTGATCGCCCTGGTGGACGACCCGCGCCACCGGGTCGCCGAGGACGGCACCTACCGCCTGTCCGAGACCCAGGCCCGCGCCATCCTCGACCTGCGCCTGCAGCGCCTCACGGCTCTGGGCCGCGACGAGGTCGGCGACGAGTTGAAGACGCTCGCCGACGAGATCGCCGACTATCTCGACATCCTGCGCTCGCGGGTGCGCATCCAGACCATCGTGAAGCAGGAGCTGATCGAGGTCCGCGAGCAGTTCGCCACCCCGCGCCGGACCGAGATCGTCGACTTCGACGGCAGCGTCGAGGACGAGGACCTGATCGCCCGCGAGGACATGGTGGTGACCGTGTCGCATGCCGGTTACGTCAAGCGCGTGCCGCTCTCGACCTACCGGGCCCAGCGCCGCGGCGGCAAGGGCCGCTCCGGCATGGCGACCCGCGACGAGGATTTCGTCACCCGCCTGTTCGTGGCCAACACCCACACGCCGGTGCTGTTCTTCTCCAGCCAGGGCCAGGCCTACAAGGAGAAGGTCTGGCGCCTGCCGATGGCCGCCCCGAACGCCCGCGGCAAGGCGCTGGTGAACATCCTGCAGCTGCAGGACACCTCCGAGCGCATCACCACGATCATGCCGCTGCCCGAGGACGAGGCGTCCTGGGAGACGCTGGACGTGATGTTCGCGACCGCGAGCGGAAACGTCCGGCGCAACAAGCTGTCGGACTTCACCACGGTGAACCGCAACGGCAAGATCGCCATGAAGCTCGATCCGGGCGACCACATCGTCCATGTCGAGATCTGCCGTCCGGACCAGAACGTGCTGCTGACCACGGCCCTCGGCCAGTGCATCCGCTTCCCCGTCGAGGACGTGCGCGTCTTCAAGGGCCGCGATTCGACCGGCGTGCGCGGCATCCAGCTCGCCAAGGACGACCGGGTCATCTCGATGACGATCCTGAACGCCTTCGACGCCACCGCGGAGGAGCGCGCCGGCTACCTGAAGATGCGTCGCGCCGTGACCGGCGAGGCGGAGGAGAACGGCGAGGCGGAGGCCGAGGACGGCGCCGAGGCCGCGGCGATCTCGCTGGACCGCTACAACGAGATGGGGGCGGCCGAGCAATACGTGCTCACCCTGTCGGAGCGGGGCTACGGCAAGCGCTCCTCGTCGTTCGAGTACCGGACCTCGGGACGCGGCGGAAAGGGCATCACGGCGATGCGGGTCAATGCCCGCAACGGCAGCCTCGTGGCGTCCTTCCCGGTGGAGGCCTCGGACCAGATCATGCTGGTCACCGATGGCGGCCAGCTGATCCGCGTGCCGGTCGACGACATCCGCATCGTCGGCCGCGCCTCGCAGGGCGTGACGGTGTTCAACACCGCCAAGGACGAGAAGGTCGTCTCGGTGGAGCACATCGAGGGCGAGGACGAGAGCAACGGCGATGCCGGGCAGGAGCCCGGCATCGAGGGCAGCATCGAGGGCGGTCCCGAGGAGGCATGAGGCTCCGGCCGTCCCGCCCCGAGGTTCCGTCCCGCGCAAAAATGCTCTAGGTCGGGTCGCGATGACCCGCACTGCCCTCTATGCCGGCTCGTTCGACCCAGTCACGAACGGCCATCTCGACGTGGTCCGCCAAGCCTGCCGGCTGGTGGACCGCCTCGTGATCGCCATCGGCGTGCATCCCGGCAAGGCGCCGCTGTTCTCCGCCGAGGAGCGGGCGGCGCTCCTGACCGAGACCTGCGGGCCGGTGGCGCAGGAGGAGGGCGCGACGCTGGAGATCGTGACCTTCAACGATCTCGCCGTCTCGGCCGCCCGGCGCTGCGGTGCCGCGCTGTTCATCCGCGGCCTGCGCGACGGCACCGACCTCGACTACGAGATGCAGCTTGCCGGCATGAACGGCGCCATGGCGCCGGAGGTGCAGACCGTGTTCCTGCCGGCCTCGATCCAGGTGCGCCCGATCACCGCGACGCTGGTGCGCCAGATCGCCGGCATGGGGGGCGACGTCTCGCCCTTCGTGCCCGCCGCCGTGGCCGCGCGCCTCCGGCAGCGCTTCGCCGCCCATTCCTGAGACTGGAAGGACTTCGATGAACCGACGCCACGCCCTCCTCGCGCTCGCCCTCACGCTCGGCACGGCCCCGGCGGCCTGGGCTGCCGACGCCAACACCGTCTACCTCCAGACCAAGGACGGGCGGATCACCATCGAGCTGCGGCCGGACCTGGCGCCCAAGCACGTCAAGCAGATCAAGACGCTGGTCTCGCAGGGCTTCTACAACGGCCTCAAGTTCCACCGGGTGATCGACGGCTTCATGGCCCAGACCGGCGATCCGAAGGGCAACGGCACCGGCGGCTCCAGCCTGCCGAACATCCCGGCGGAATTCACGCAATCGGCCCAGTTCCGCCGCGGCACCGTGGGCATGGCCCGCTCGCAGGATCCGAACTCGGCGAACTCGCAGTTCTTCATCTGCCTCGGCGACGCGCCGTTCCTGAACGGTCAGTACACGATCGTCGGCAACGTCACGGACGGGCTCGACGTGCTCGACAAGATCAAGAAGGCCGCCCCCGGCGCGCCCGGCGGCGCCGTGCAGGACCCCGACAAGATCGTCAGCATGACCCTCGCCGAGAAGGCCAAGTAGCGGCCGCATGCCGGGTCGGCGCGCCGCCTCGCTCCTCTTGGTGAGCCTGATCCCGGCGGCCGCCGCGGCCTATGACGGCGCCCCCTTCTACGGCTACGCCGACGAGCCGGGGGGCGGCTATCCGCTGAGCCTGCCCCAGACCCTGCGCGCGACGATCGCGGTGCCGGTGTCGCGGATGGCGACGCGGCCCGCCGACACCCTGGCCGAGCTCTATCCGGCGCTCGCCGCCTGCTGGCAGGCGCCGGGCGGCCTCGCCCGCCCGGGCGACGGGGCCGGCGATATCGAGATCACCGTGCGGCTCGCGCTGCGGCGCGACGGGAGCCTGATCGGCCCGCCGCGCGTCACATACGCGGCGGGCACCGCGGGCGATCAGCGGACCGCTCTGGTGCGCGGCACCCTCGACGCCCTGGCGCGCTGCACCCCGGTCCACATCACAGCGGGCCTGGGCCGGGCCATCGCGGGCCGGCCGGTGGCGCTCCGCTTCGTCTACCGCCCGCCGGCCTGAGGGCCGTCGCACCCGTTACGGGCGCTGGCCGGATCCGGCGCGCGCCGATACAGTTCCCCCAACCGGAAGGAAAGACTATGGCCGACAACGAGACCATCGTACTGGAGACCACCAAGGGCCGCGTCGTCATCGCGCTGCGTCCCGACCTCGCCCCGGGCCATGTCGAGCGGATCAAGACGCTCGCCGCCCAGGGCTTCTACGACGGCGTGCCGTTCCACCGGGTGATCGACGGGTTCATGGCCCAGACGGGCGACCCGACGGGCACCGGCTCAGGCGGTTCGGACCTGCCGGACCTGAAGGCCGAGTTCAACGCCGAGCCGCACGTGCGCGGCACCTGCTCCATGGCGCGGACCAACTTCCCGCACTCGGCGAACTCGCAGTTCTTCATCTGCTTCGACGACGCCCGCTTCCTCGACAAGCAGTACACGGTGTGGGGCAAGGTCGTGGAAGGCATGGACGTCGTCGACACGATCAACAAGGGCGAGCCGCCGCGCTCGCCGGACAAGATCGTGAAGGCGACCGTCGGCGCCGCCTGATCGTCCCTCACCCGCGCGCCCCGCAAGGCGCGCGGGTGAGCCCCGCGCAAGACCCGGATGCCAGCCTCGCGCGGTGTCCGAGTCCGATACCGGAATGCGCACCTTCAAGCCGGCCTGGTTTGCCAAGGCGGCACGAAAGGCCGGCATTGCCGACCGGGATTTGTGCGCGGCAATCAAAGACGTCGTGAAGGGCCAAGCCGACAACCGGGGCGGCGGTGTCTTCAAGAAGCGCCTGAACCGGAACCGACACCGGAGCATCATCCTGACCAAGGTCGGCTCCTATTGGCTGTATCAGTACCTCTTCGCCAAGAAAGATCGTGCCAACATCGATGACGATGAGCTGGGAGCCTTCCGTCAGCTAGCCAAGGCACTTGAGAAGACTTCGGAGGCGGATATCGCCCGCCTCGTCTCGACCGGGCACATCACGGAGATCTGCGATGGTGGGGAAGCGGACATTTAAAAGTGACGCCCTCGAGTCGATTCACGCGACCGCCGCAGCCCTCCATGAGGCTGGTGTGACCGACATGGCGACGATGCGCTGGTTCGACGAAGCATGCCTCACCGCGCCGCCCGCGATCGAGCCAGCTCAGATCAAGCGGCTTCGCGAAAGCCTCAACGTGAGTCAGCCGGTCTTCGCCCGCTATCTCAACACGAGCGAGAGCACGGTCGAGAAGTGGGAGACGGGCGCCAAGAAGCCCAGCGGCATGGCACTCAAGCTCCTGACGATCGTCCAGAAACATGGCCTTCAGATCCTGACCTGAGTCCGAGCGCTTCCGCCGCGGCCAGATCCTCTGGCGTGTTGACGTTGAGGAACGGGTCCACCGGCTCGACCGGCCAGGACGCCACCGCTGCGCCATGGCGGTCGATGAAGGCGCCGACGCGGCGCTCGCCGCGCCCCAGATAGTCCCGCAGGTCGTCGCGCAGAATCGTCGGCCAGAGGGCGATCGTGAAGTGCCGCCGCGCGCCCGAGGCAGCCAGGGCAATGCCCGATTCAGGGCCGGCCGCGCATAGCCGCGCCACCAGATCCTCCGGCAGGAAGGGCGCGTCGCCCGACACGCTCACCACCCGCGCCATCCCATGTCCTGCGGCGTGTTCCAGCCCGGCGAGGATGCCGGCGAGCGGGCCCGGCTGATCCGGCAGCGGATCCGGCAGGACCGGCCCGGGAAACCCGGAAAACCGGGCCGGGTCGCCGTTGGCGCTGAGGGCGAGCCCCGCCCCGCATTGCGGCCCGAGCCGTTCGACCACCCGCTCCAGCAGGGTCCGCCCGTCGAGGCGCAGCAGCGGCTTGTCGCCCCCGCCCATCCGCCGCGCCTGCCCGCCGGCCAGGATCAGGCCCAGGACCGGAGGGGCGGGCACGGTCTCACTCGAAGACGATCTTCGGCGCCGTCCGCCCGGCCGGCGCACCGGACAGGTTCGCCCAGAGCTGGGCGGCGATCTCCCGATAGACCTTCGCGTGCGGCCCGTCCGGGTCGGTGGCCACCACCGGCCGGCCGGAATCCGAGGTCTCCCGGATGGTCATGTCGAGGGGCACCTCGCCGAGGAACGGCACGCCGAGACGCTGCGCCTCGATGCGCGCGCCGCCATGTCCGAAGATGTGCGAGGCGTGGCCGCAATTCGGGCAGACGAAGGTCGCCATGTTCTCGATCACGCCGAGGATCGGCACCGCGACCTTCTTGAACATGGTGACGCCGCGCCGGGCATCGATCAGCGCGAGGTCCTGGGGTGTGGAGACGATCACGGCGCCCGAGAGCGGCGTCGCCTGCGCCATGGTGAGCTGCGCGTCACCGGTACCGGGCGGCATGTCGACGAGGAGCACGTCGAGCTCGCCCCAGAGCACGTCCCGCAGCATCTGGGTGATGGCCGACTGGACCATCGGGCCGCGCCAGATCATGGCCGTCTCGGGCTCGATCAGGAAGCCGATCGACATGACCTTGAGCCCGTAGCCGACCATCGGCTCCATGGCCTTGTTGTCCACGACGGTGGGCTTGCCCGAGAGGCCGAACAGCTTGGGCACCGACGGGCCGTAGATGTCGGCGTCGAGGAGGCCGACCTTCAGCCCCTGGGCCTGGAGCGCCAGGGCGAGGTTGCAGGCGGTGGTGGACTTGCCGACGCCGCCCTTGCCGGAGGCCACCGCCACGATGTGGCGCACGCCCGCGATCTGCGGACCCTGGTTCGGCGGCGCGCCGGGCCGCGGCGGGGCGACCGGCGGCGGCGTCACGGGACGCGGGGCGGCGCTGCTCTGCGCCGGATGGCTCTGGCTCCGCTCGGAGGTGAGGCTCGCGAACACGCCCGAGACGCCCGGCATTTGCAGGACGCGCCCTTCCGCCTGCCGCCGCACCGGCTCGAACCGCTCGGCCTCGCTGGGATCGACCAGGATCGAGAACATCACCCGGTTGTTCGGATCGACCACGACCTGGGAGAGCCGGCCGGAGCCCGGCAGGGTGGTGCCGGCGGCATCGACGGTGACGCTGGCGAGCGCCTTCAGCACGTCGTCGCGGGTAATCGCCAAGATGTCCTCCAGCGGGCAAACAAGTATGCCCGTGCATGTAACCGAGCGGGCCGAGAACACCAGACCCCGCGTCCTCAATCGACGACCGGCCCGATCGCCTGCGCCCCGACGCCCGTCCCGGCCGGATCGGCCCCGCGCCGCTCCGCGGTCGTCTTCGGTCGTCTTCGGTCATCGCGGTCGAGCGATGAGGTTACAGTCTTCCATGGGTCCGCGCACCACGGTCCCGTCGCCGCGCCGGTAGACGCCGTGACGCAGGCGGCGGCAGCCGAGGGGGCCACGCAGGCGCTTCACGCGCTCGATATGGACGCTGCCATAGCGCCGGTGCGAGAAGTCATGCCCGCCGATGCGCACGCCCGGGCCGAAGCGCACCTCGGCCGCGGCCGGCCGCAGGCTGAGGCCGAGGGTGACCAGCACCAGCGGCACCGCCGCACGGACGATCATCCGAACGCGTCTCATCCGAACCTCCGTCACCGCACGGGCAAGCTGAACCAACGGGAGATTGATCCGTTGTCGGGGCAGCCTTCGGCGGCCCCCCTCTCGGTGAGGCCCGCCGGGACCGACACGACGCGTAGGAGACCATTTTCATGCATCAGGGCAACCACCGCGACCACGAAGGCGCGAAGAAGCTGTTCGAGCTCATCAAGGACGTGAAGATCGCCATGATGACCACCGTCGATTCCGACGGCACGCTCAACAGCCGCCCGATGTGGAACAACGATGCCGACGAGAACGGCGACCTGTGGTTCTTCACCAAGCTGCACTCGCCCAAGACGACGGAGATCAGCCGCGACAACCAGATCAACCTCGCCTATTCCGACCCGTCGAGCCAGAACTACGTCTCGGTGGCCGGCAAGGCCGAGATCGTCCGCGATCAGGCCATCATCGACGCCAAGTGGAATGAGAGCCTGAAGACGTGGTTCCCCAACGGCAAGAATGATCCCGAGGTGGCGCTGATCCGCGTCCATCCGGAGAAGGGCGAGTACTGGGACAGCCCCAACAGCACGATGCTGCACCTCTACGGCTACGTGAAGGCCTCCCTCACCGGCGAGAGCCCCAAGACCGAGACCAAGAAGGTCGACCTCGCCTGAGGATCGGCCTTCAGGACAGGCGTTCGCACGGGCGGTTTCCGAGAAGAGGCCGCCCGTCTTCTTGACGGGCGCGGGCTCGGCATGCGCTCTGCGCCATCGAAGCGCGGCAGAGTGCGAAAAGAATGCTCGATCTGGCGAAGCGGGTCTACGATCACAGTTTCCGCATCGACCCGATCGTGCGGTCGCTGCTCGACACCGATTTCTACAAGCTGCTGATGGCGCAGACGATCCTGCGCCGGCACCCCGCGATCGAGACCACCTTCGGCATCACCAACCGCACGCGGCGCATCCGCATCGCCGACGAGGTCGATGCCGGCCTGCTGCGCGAACAGCTCGATCATGCCCGGACGTTGCGGCTGAGCAAGAGCGAGATCACCTGGCTGCGCGGCAACGTGTTCCGCGGCCAGGGGCGCATCCTCGGGCCGGAATTCGTGGCGTGGTTCGAGACCTTCCGGCTCCCCGACTACGAGCTCGCCGTCCATGACGGCCAGTACGAGCTGACCTTCCACGGTCCCTGGATCGAGACCACGATGTGGGAGGTCCCGGCGCTCGCGATCCTCAACGAGCTGCGGGCGCGCGCCGTGCTGCGGGGCCTCGGCAAGCTCGACCTTCAGGTGCTCTACGCCCGGGCCATGACCCGGGTCTGGGAGAAGATCGAGCGGCTTCAGAAGCTGCCGGACCTGTCGGTGGCGGATTTCGGCACGCGCCGCCGCCACGGCTTCCTCTGGCAGGACTGGTGCGTGCAGGCCATGGCCGAGGGCTTGGGCGGCGCGTTCCTCGGCACCTCGAACTGCCTGATCGCCGCGCGGCAGGAGGTCGAGCCGGTGGGCACCAACGCCCACGAGTTGCCGATGGTCTACGCCGCCCTCGCCGAGGACGACGGGGCGCTCGCCGCCGCGCCCTACGCGGTGCTGGCCGACTGGCAGGAGGATTACGGCGGCAACCTGCTGGTGATCCTGCCCGACACCTACGGGACCACCGGATTCCTGGCCAATGCTCCCGACTGGGTCAGCGACTGGACCGGCATCCGCATCGATTCGAAGGATCCGATCGAGGGCGGCGAGGAGGTGATCCGGTTCTGGCAGGCGCGCGGGCACGATCCGCGGGACAAGCTCGCGATCTTCTCCGACGGGCTCGACATCGACGAGATCGAGCGCATCCACGCCCGGTTCCACGGGCGCATGCGCATCGGCTACGGCTGGGGCACGCTGCTCACCAACGATTTCCGCGGCCTCCTGCCGGACGGCAAGCTCGATCCGGTGTCCATCGTCTGCAAGGTCACGGAGGCGAAGGGCCGACCCACCGTGAAACTCTCCGACAATCCCACCAAGGCGCAGGGCCCGGCCGACGAGGTCGCCCGCTACCGGCGGGTCTTCGGCGTGGGCGAGCAGGAGGCGCTGCCGGTCCTGGTCTGACAGCGGTGTCAGACCGGGCGCGATGAAACGCCCCGGCTGACCGGACACAATCGAATTCATTATCATGTCGACCAACCGGAGCCGCCGGGAGCGGCCCTGCCTGGGAGAACGCCATGTCGATGAATCGCCGCTCGCTCATCGGGGCCGCGGGGCTCGCCCTCGCGACGCCCGCGCTGCAGGCCGGAGAGGCCGCCGAGGCGGCAAAGCCCGCCGCCAAGACGCCGCCGCCGCACGTCACGAAGATCCTCGCCCAATGGATCCTGGGGTCGTCCTACGACACGCTGCCCGATCCGGTCCGCCGCGAGAGCGTGCGCAGCGTCCTCAACTGGGTGGGGGTGGCGATCGGCGGCTCGCACCATGAGACCGTGGACGTGGCGGTCTCGGCGCTGCAGCCCTTCTCGGGTCCGCCCCAGGCCGGGCTGTTCGGCCGGACCGAGCGGTTCGACATCCTGAACGCCGCCTTCCTCAACGGCGTGTCGAGCCACATCTTCGACTTCGACGACACCCACCTGAAGACGATCATCCACCCCGCCGGCCCGGTCGCCTCGGCGATCCTGGCCTATGCGGAGATGAAGCCGGTCACCGGCAAGGCCTTCCTCGACGCCCTCGTGGTCGGGATCGAGACCGAGTGCCGGATCGGCAATGCCGTCTACCCGAACCATTACGATGCGGGCTGGCACATCACCGGCACCTGCGGGCCGTTCGGCGCCGCGGCGGCCGCCGGCAAGCTGATGGGCCTCACCGAGCAGCAGATGGTCTACGCGCTGGGGCTCGCCGCCTCGCAGCCCGTGGGCCTGCGCGAATCGTTCGGCTCGATGAACAAGAGCTTCAACCCGGGCCGGGCAGCCTCCAACGGCCTGTTCGCCGCGATCCTGGCGGCGAAGGGCTTCACCTCGTCGGACGGGATGATCGAGGCCAAGCGCGGCTGGGCGAACACGATCTCCACCAAGCAGGACTGGTCGGAGATCACCGACGGCCTCGGCAGCCGCTACGAGGCGCAGCTGAACACCTACAAGCCCTTCGCCTGCGGCATCGTCATGCACCCGACGATCGACGCGGCGATCCAGATCCGCGACGCCGACCACGTCCGGCCGGAGGACATCAAGCGCGTCGACCTGAAGGTCCATCCGCTGGTGCTGGAGCTGACCGGCAAGACCGCGCCGAAGACAGGCCTGGAGGGCAAGTTCAGCATCTACCACGCGGCGGCGGTGGCCTTCGTGGAGGGCGCGGGCGGCGAGAAGCAGTTCAGCGACCGGGCGGTGAACGATCCGCGCGTGGTGGCGCTGCGCCAGAAGGTGGTCCCGGTGATCACCCCCGGCATCGAGCCCGCGCAGGTCGACATGACCGTGACGCTGAACGACGGGCGGACCGTCCACCGGTACATCGAGCATGCCATCGGCAGCGTCGAGAAGCCGATGTCCGATGCGCAGCTGGACGCGAAGTTCGCCGATCTCGCCGCCGGAATCCTCCCGGAGGCGCAGGCCAAGCGGGTGATGCAGCTGTGCCGGTCGCTGCCCGAACTGAAGGATGCGGGCGACGTGGCGCGGGCCGGCGTGTCGGGGGCGTAGACGGCCGGCGCAGCCCGCGGGATCATTTTCAGCCCCCGTGCCGTTCCCCGTGCGCGTGGCTTCCGTTGCTCCCGGCGGAGGCCCGCACGTCGCGTACGGGATGCGGATCAGCGTATGGGTACCAAAACCCCGGTCGGGGTCGAACCGGCAGCCCGGTCCAGGGCGCCTCTGCTTCCGCCGCGGCCGACCCGCGTCGCCGCGGCCGAGACGCCGCGGGCCGCCATGGCGTCGCCCGTGGTTGTCGGGGCGACCATCATCGCGGCCCTGTATTTCGGTCGCGAGATCTTCATCCCCATCGCGATCGCGTTGCTCCTGTCGTTCGTGCTCACCCCGCTGGTGAACCGCCTGCGGCGGCTGCGGCTGCCCCGGCTGGTGGCGGTCGGCGTCAGCGTCGGTCTGACCCTGGGCATCGTGGCCGCCCTGGCGACCCTGATCGGCATCCAGGCGGCGGATCTCGCGGGCGACGTCCCGCGCTACCGGGCCACCATCGAGCGGAAGATCAACGGGCTGCGCGACTCGCCCGTCGGACACGCCACGGAATACGTCGCCAATATCGGGCGGGCGCTCCATGGCGGCGCCAAGGAGGTGAACAACCCGGAGGCGCAGCCGCCCGCGCCGCCGACACCGCCGCCGACGCCGCCGGGTCCCGAGCAGCCCCAGGCCGCGCCGAAACCCGTTCTGGTCGAGGTCGCCGCGAGCCCGCCGGGTCCGATCGAGATGCTGTCCACCGTGCTCTCGCCGGTGATGCATCCGCTGGCGACGGTCGGCATCGTCTTCGTGGTGCTGCTGTTCGTGCTGATGCAGCGCGAGGATCTGCGCGACCGCATGATCCGGCTGGCGGGATCGAGCGACCTGCACCGGACCACCGTGGCGATCGACGACGCCGCCAAGCGGCTCAGCCGCTACTTCGTGGTGCAGCTCGCCCTCAACGCCGCCTTCGGGATCGTGATCGGCATCGGCCTCTACGTGATCGGCGTGCCGAATCCGGTGCTCTGGGCGATCTTCGCGGCCCTGATGCGCTTCGTGCCGTATCTGGGGGCCGTCCTGTCGGCCCTCCTGCCGATGGCGCTCGCCGCCGCGGTCGATCCCGGCTGGAACATGATGATCGCCGTGGCGATCCTGTTCGTCGTGCTGGAGCCGCTCACCGGCCAGGTCTTCGAGCCGATCGTCTACGGGCAATCCACCGGGCTCTCACCCTTCGCGGTCCTGGTCTCGGCGCTGTTCTGGACCTGGCTGTGGGGACCGGTCGGCCTGCTGCTCTCGACGCCGCTCACCGTCTGCCTCGTCGTGCTCGGCCGCTACGTGGAGCGTCTGGAATTCCTGGACGTGCTGTTCGGCGACCGGCCGGCCCTGACCCCCGTCCAGAATTTCTATCAGCGGGTCCTGGCGGGCGATGCCGAGGAGGTGCTGGGCCATGCCGAGCTGATCCTGCAGCAATGCTCGCTCTCGTCCTATTACGACGACGTGGTGCTCAAGGCCCTCGAACTCGCCGCCCAGGACGCGGCCCGGGGGGTGCTGACCGCCCGGCAGAAGGCGGCGATGCGCGCGGCCCTCGCCGAGCTGATCGCCGACCTCTCCGACCGGAGCGACGCCGTCGCGGCCGCGTCCGGCGACGGGGAGGAGGGCGCCTGCAGCGCGCTGCCGATGGGTCCGACCCCGGAGGCGCTCTCCGAGGACTGGACCCGCGCGGGCGCGGTCCTGTGCGTCGCGGGCCGCGGCTTCCTGGACGAGGCCGCGGCTGCGATCCTCGCACAGATCCTGGAGAAGCGCGGCCTCGGCGTCCGCACGATCCCCTTCGCCGAGACGGCTTCCGCGCGGATCGGGCGATTCGATCCGGGGACGGCGCGCATGGTCTGCGTGGTCTCCCTGGCGCTCGACGGCGAGCCGACCCATCTGCGCCGGCTGATCCGCCGGCTGAAGGGTCGGTTGCCCGGGGTGCCGATCCTGCTCGGCCTGTGGCTCGCCCAGGATGACGGGGCGAGCCGCCTCGCCGGCGGACCGGGGGGCGCCGCGGAGGCCGATGGGCAGGTGGGGTCGCTGCGCGAGGCCGTCGAGGCGGTCCTGGCGCAGGCGGACGCCACCGGTGCAGCCGGAACCGGCGCGGCGCCGGACGGCGCCCCGGACCCGGAACGCGGGGCGCCGCGTCTGCCGGCCTCGGCCGACGCATGAGCTCGGGGGGCTTGACGGGTGGGGGGGCGCCCCGGTTTCGTCGGGATCGGGCGGTCGGTCGGGCAGTCGGTCGGGCGGCCTTCGGGCACAGCAGGGAACGGAACGGATGAGCGTCGTCGAACTCGGACGGTTCATGGACGACCTCGCGGACGCGTCCGGCAAGGCGATCCTGCCGTTCTTCCGCGCCCAGTTCGGCCTCGACGACAAGGCCCGCGGCGGAGCGCCGTTCGACCCGGTCACCGAGGCCGACCGGGCCGCCGAGGTCGTGCTCCGGGCGATGATCGGCCAGACCTTTCCGGGCCACGGCATCCTCGGCGAGGAATTCGGCTCGGAGCGCACCGACGCCGAATGCGTCTGGGTCCTCGACCCGATCGACGGCACCCGGGCCTTCATCGGAGGCCTGCCGACCTGGGGCACGCTGATCGGGCTGAGCCGCAACGGCGTCCCGGTGCGCGGAATGATGCACCAACCCTATCTGGCGGAGCGCTTCACCGGGGACGGGCGCAGCGCGCGCCTGCGTGCGCCGTCGGGCGAGCGGACACTGCGGACACGGCGCTGCGCGGACCTCGCCCAGGCGATCCTGGCCACCACGGATCCGCGCCTGTTCGCGGCGGGCGCGGAGGCCGAGCGCTTCCGGTCGCTGGAGGGGCAGGTGCGGATGTCCCGCTACGGCGCCGATTGCTACGCCTACTGCATGCTGGCCGCCGGCCAGATCGACCTCGTCGTCGAGGCCGGGCTGAAGCCCTACGACATCGTCGCCCTCATCCCGATCGTCGAGGGGGCCGGGGGGCGTGTCACGGCCTGGGACGGCGGTCCCGCCGCGGGCGGCGGGCGCGTGATCGCGGCGGGCGACCCGCGGCTGCACGAGGCGGCGCTCAAGGTGCTGAACCCGTGAGGCGGTGGCGGCGCACGGCCATGTCTTTGAGCGGGGGAACGGACGGGCGCGCCGCGGTCGGAGGCACGCGCTCTCCCGCGCCCCTGTGCAGGGGGCGGGAGCGCGTCGGGACTCCGATCCGCCGACAGGATCCATCCGCGTGCTGCTGAACGCGCTGATCCTGTTCACGGCGCTGGTCCCCCGAGCCGAGGCCGGCGCGGCAGCCCTCGCGCACGCCCTGCCGCCCCTCGCCGCGGCCTCCGCCCCGGCTGAAAGCCCGCCCCCGCGCTTCGATCCCGCCACCCGCTCGGTCTCAAACTGGCACGCCCAGACCGGCGCGCAGCTGATGCCGCGGGCGCTGGCGGTCACGGCCTCGCTGGCGGAGGATCCGCCCTACGTCGCCCGCTGCGTGCGGCTCAACAACGGCTGGTGCATCAAGTCCGCCCGCTGGTCCGGCGAGATCGGCGCCGACGGGGAGGGCCACACCGCCTTCGCCACCCTCGAGGACGGCGCCGATGCCGCCGCGAGCCTGCTGCGGCGCTACTACCGCGATTACGGCCGGCGTACGGCGCTGGCCATCGTGCGCCGCTGGGCGCCGGCGGAGTGCCGCGTCGCGTCCGCACCCGCGCGGCCGGGGCGCTCGGCCGTGACCCCGCTGTCTCGGCGGCCCTCGCGCCGCGGGCCTCGGGCGGACCCTCCGGGCCCGCTATCTCGCCGCGCACCGCCCCGGCGGGGCGCCACGGGGCCGGGCGGCCCTGCGGGTGCAGCCCTGGTCACCCTCGCCCGGATGGCCGGCCGTCCCGCCCGCCGCCCGGCTGCCGTGCCGCGCGTGGCGATGCTTCAGCCGGTGCCCGACATCGCGGCCGGGATCGCCTCGTCGGCCGAGCCGGCGCGGCCGGCCCGGAGCGTCGCCGATCCGACGGCGCTCCTCGAGCGGAAGACGGCGAGCCGGGTTCCGAGTGCCGAGCGGATGGTGGCCGAATCCGCGCTGCTGCCGGCGATCGCCGCCGGCCTGCCGGTCCTCGACCTGCGCCTGCCGGCCCCGCTCTGCACCGGCGACGAGGTCCGGATCCAGGCCTATGCCGGTCGGATCAGCGCCAGCGTCGGCCTGAAGCCCGGCGACGACCTCGACCTGTTCGGGCCGGACGGCACGCCGCGCGCCAATCTGGCCCCGGTGATGCAGGTGATGTCGGCGGTGGAACTCGGCACGCTCCGGGCCGGCCCGGACCTCGTCGCCGGAGCGATCGCACGGCTGAGGCCGCTCACGCCCGCCGCCATCGGTGCAACGCCTTAGCGTCAAGCCTTGCGGTTCGGCCCCCGCCGCGCCACCTCTGCCCGGCCTGTTCCCCTCACGACGAGCCCGCCCGTGCCCCTGATCGACCTTGCCGCGCGCGCCGGCTCGGCCGTCAAAGCCTTCGCCGAAGCCTCGCACGACCTGCTGGTCCAGCCGACCCTGCGGCTGGGCGTGACCGGGCTCGCGCGCTCGGGCAAGACCGTCTTCACCACGGCCCTGATCCACCACCTCGTGGAGACGCACGCGCTCCCGGCCTTCGCCCCCGCGCAGGAGGGCCGCCTGCGCCGCGCCAAGCTGGTGCCCCAACCCGACGACGACGTGCCGCGCTTCCCCTTCGAGGAGCATTTCGCCACGCTCACCGAGGCGCGGTGCTGGCCGCGCTCCACCGACCGGATCAGCCAGTTCCGCCTGGAGATCGCCTACGAGCGCGCCGCCGGCTGGCGCACCGGCCCGGCCACCCTGATGCTCGACGTGGTCGACTACCCGGGCGAATGGCTCCTCGACCTCGCCCTGATCGAGACCAGCTACACGGCGTGGTCCCGGGCCACGATCGGCGGCACCCGCCGCCCCGGCCGCGCCGCCGTGGCGGCGCCCTGGCTCGCGGCGCTGAAGGGCTTCGATCCGAACGGGCCCCTCGACGAGGTCGCGGCCGAGCGGGCGAGCGACGCCTTCAAGACCTACCTCGCGGGCCTGCGCGCCGGCCCGGAAGCGGTGGCGACGACGCCGCCCGGCCGCTTCCTGATGCCCGGCGACCTCGCGGGCTCCCCGGCGCTGACCTTCGCGCCCCTCGACCGGCTCCCCGAGGCGATCGCGCCCGACAGCCTCGCGGGGCTGATGGAGCGGCGCTTCGAGGCCTACAAGACCAAGGTCGTGACGCCGTTCTTCCGCGACCATTTCCAGCGGGTCGACCGGCAGATCGTGCTGGTGGACGTGCTCTCGGCGGTCGATGCCGGCCCCACCGCCCTGGCCGAGCTGGAGGAGGCGCTGGATGCGGTGCTGCTCAGCCTCAACATCGGCCGCAACACGGTGCTGTCGCGGCTGTTCGCGCCGCGGGCCGACCGCGTGCTGTTCGCCGCCACCAAGGCCGACCACCTCCACCAGACGAGCCACGACCGGCTCGACGCCCTCCTGCGGCTTCTCGTATCCCGGGCGATGCGGCGGACAGAGGCGGCGGGCGCCCGGGTGGGCACGGTGGCGCTGGCCTCCGTGCGCGCCACCCGCGAGACCACTGTCCATGACGGGTCGGACACGCTGCGGGCGGTGGCCGGCACCCCGGAAGCCGGCGAGGTGGTGGGCGACGAGGTGTTCGACGGCAACAGCGAGGCCGCGATCTTCCCGGGCGAGCTGCCGGCCCGCGCCGAGGCGGTGCTGGAGGGCGCGGTTGAGCCGGGCTCGCTGCGCTTCCCGCGCTTCCGGCCGCCGCTGGTCAGGCCCGACGGGCTCGGCCGCCCCGGCCACCTGCCGCAGATCCGCCTGGACCGGGCGATGCAGTTCCTGATCGGCGACCGTCTGGCGTGACGATGTGTGCGACTCCGCGGAGCCTTCGAGCATGACCTCCGGCCAGAAACCCCGCGCCTTCCGGATCACGCCCGAGCCGGCCGCCGAGCCGAGCGTCATCACGACGCCGCTCGCCGCCCGGCCGCCCCAGGCCCGGATCGTGGACGAGCCCTTCGAGATCGTCGATGCCGCCGACGGCGTCGCCGTGCCGGTGGCGCCGCGGTCGCGCTCGCCCTGGGGCACCCTGTTCCTCTCGGCGGTGGGCGGCCTCGTCTCCCTCGGCGTCGGCCTGTCGGTCGAGCGGATGATCGCCGACCTGTTCCAGGCCGCCCCCTGGCTCGGCTGGGTGGCCCTCGCGCTTCTGGGACTTGCCGCGCTGGCGCTGCTCGCGATCGTGGTTCGGGAACTCGCCGGCCTGCGGCGCGAACGGAAGATCGAGCGCCTGCGCCAGTCGGCGCTGGACGCCCTCGCCACCCGCGACCACACCGGCGCGCAGGCGGTGGTGCAGGCGCTCTCGACCTTCTACGCCGACCGCGACACGCTGTCGGCGGGCCGCGCCCGGATCGACGCCGCCGCCGACGCGATCCTCGACGTGGACGACCGGATCGGGCTCGCCGAGCACGAGCTGCTGGCCGGGCTGGACCGGCAGGCGCGCAACGCCATCGCGACGACGGCCAAGCAGGTCTCGGCGGTGACCGCGCTCAGCCCGCGGGCGATCGTCGACGTGGCCTTCGTGGTGTTCGCGGCGGTGCGGCTGCTGCGCCGGATCGCGGCGATCTACGGCGGCCGGCCGGGCTTCCTGGGCTTCCTGCGGCTGGGGCGCGCGGCGCTCGCGCATCTCACCGTCACCGGCGGGATGGCGGTGGGCGAGAGCGTCATGCAGCAGGTTCTAGGGCTCGGGATCGCCGCCCGGGTCTCGGCCAAGCTGGGCGAGGGCGTGCTCAACGGGCTGATGACCGCCCGGTTCGGGCTCGCGGCCCTGAATGTCTGCCGTCCGCTGCCCTTCGTGCGGGAGGCCCCGCCGCGGCTCGCCGACGTCGCCGGCGAGCTGCTGCGCTCGGCCGAGGCCGAGCCGAAATCGTAGCGGGCTACTTGGCGCCCGCGGCGGCGCGGCGGTTGGCGATGCGGGAGAACATGTTGCCGGTATAGTCGGCGGTCTTCGGCTTCTCGGGCTCGCCGAGCTTGGCCTCGAAGGCCTCGATCCGCTTGAGCAGCGTCACGTCGTTGAACAGCGAGCTGTTGAAGTTGCTCTGGGCCCGGGGGCCGAGGGCGGTCTGCACCGCTTCGAGTCGTTCCAGAAGCTCTTTGCGCGTCACGGTGCTCTCCAGGGGCGGCTTCGGGACGAAGGACCGCCCGTACCGCCACTGAAGGGGCCGGTGGTAAACAGCGCGTTAATGCGGTGACCGCGTCGGGGATCGGAGCCTGGTCGTCGGCGGGTTCCGTGCAGTCCTGTCATCCAGGTCCGTCACACGGACAGACCCTTCAGGAAACCGGCGAGCCGCATCAACCCTTCGGGCCACGGTCCGTGCCCGCTCGCCACGTTGATATGGCCGGATTCGCCGGCATCGACCGTCAGCGAGCCCCAGGCATGGGCGAAGTCGTCGGCCCGGTCGTAGCGGCAATAGGGATCCGTCCGGCTGGCGACCAGAAGCGACGGGAAGGGCAGGGGGTCCCGCGGCACCGGCGCGAAGACGCGCGCCGCCGCGGGAACGTCGGGGTTTTCCTCCACGTCCGGGACGGAGACCAGCAGGGCGCCGCGCACCACCCCCGCGGGGAAGTGCGGCACCGCCTCGACGCAGGCCACGACGCCGAGGCTGTGGGCGATCAGGATGACCGGCCGGGTCGCCGCCGCGACCGCCTCGGCGATGCGCCCGCACCACGCCTCCGGTGTCGGGGCGTGCCACTGGTCCTGCTCCACCACCCGCGCCGTGGCGAGGCGGCCCGCCCAGCGGGCCTGCCAATGGTCTTCCTCGGAACCTCCGAGCCCCGGGACGATGAGGATGTCGCAATCGGCGGTCTTCATGTCGGATTGCCTAGAGCGGACCGGCGGAGACGTCGAGACCGCCCCGTCATTCGGCCGCGATCGGCGCGGCCTGCTCCAGCGCCTGGATGTGACGGGCGATCTGCATGGAGGCGCGGTTCTTCGCCTTGGCCTCGATCTCGAAATCCGCCCAGGCGAGATGGCGGGCGACGAGATCGTTCACCGCCCGGTTCCACATCATGTCGGAATGGGCCGCGAGATCCCGGACCGCGTGACCGGCCCCGCGCAGGGCGGGGAAGTCGGGCAGGGCGTCCGGATCGCAGTCGAACGAGACCGCCTCGCGCGACACGCTGATATGGGCCACGGGCCGCACGCCGCGCCAGGACTCCGTCACCCGGGCGATCCGGGGATCGTCCGGTTCGAGGTATGCGCCGCCGCTCTCGACCCAGTGGTGGTGCAGGTCGAGCACCACCGGCACGATGTCGGCGAGTTGCAGCACCGCGTCGAGGCCGAAGACGTTCTCGTCGTTCTCCACGGTGACGAGGTCGCGCGCCACCCGGCTCGCCCGGGGCAGGGTCTCGCGGAAGCCCGCGACCCCGGGGTCGCCGGCGCCGACATGGATGTTGATGTGGGCGCCGTGCGGGTGCCAGCCGCCGCCGTAGCCCATCCGGTCGAAGATCTCGGCGTGGTAGTCGAGTTCCGACAGGCCGTTCGCGATGGCCGCCGGGTTGCGGCTCGCCAGCAGGCAGAACGGCCCCGGATGGAAGCTCAGGCGCACGCCGAGCCGGCGTCCGAGGGCTCCGGCCTCCGCGAGGCCGCGCTCGACCAGCGCCGCCATCTCGGGCTCGGCGTAGATCGCCTGCGCGATGGGGTGAGTGTAGCCCGGCAGGACGTTGCTCGCCATGCGCAGGAGGCGCTCCAGGGGCGGCCGGGCCCCGACCCAGGCGATCTGGCGGGCCAGCGCAGCGAGGTTGTGGGCGACGAGGCCGGCGAGCTTGGCCCGCCGGGCGGCGGGCTCCAGCTTGGTGAGATGGGCCATGGTCACGCTGGTGAGGTTCATGTGCAGCGTGGCCTCCCGCTCCGCCTTGAGGGTGGCGTGGGTGCCGGGAGGCTCGTCCAGGACAAACTTGCAGCAGAATCCGAGGCGGGGCTGAGCGTGCATAACGGGCACAACGCGCGGAGGGCCGCAGCGTCCCCGCCAAATGCGCGGAACGGCCACGGCACGACGACGTTGGGAGTCCCGAGCGCGGCAGTTCCGCGCACTGGCCCCGATACATGCCTCCGTCACCGTCGCGTTCGACCGGACCATCCGAGACCGGCTCGATCCTGTGGATCCTGATGCTCGGCTCGGCTTTGGTCGCCCTCGCGGCGGCGCCGGCGCGGCGCGGCGTGTCGGCGGCTCCCCCCGCGAGCGAACCGCCCAGCGACCGCGAGCCGCCCGCCGGCGATCGGGGTTTGCAGAAGGGCGTGGCCGCGGGCGCGCGCTCGATCTCGGGGCGCGCCGCGCAGCTCACCGCCGCGACGCAGGCCGAGCGGGGCCGCGCCGCCGACAGCCCCACCGAGATGACGCGGTCCGGCTGGAAGGACATCGCCGTCCGGGTCTATCTGGAGTTCAACAAGGACCGGGTGCTGGCGGTCGCCGCCGGGGTGACCTTCTATTCGCTGCTGTCGCTGTTTCCCGCCATCGCCGCGCTGGTCTCCTGCTACGGCCTGTTCGCCGACGTGACCGTCATCAACGATCACCTCGCGCAGCTTCACGCGGTCCTGCCGTCCGGCGCGGTCGAACTCATCGGCGATCAGGTCAAGCGCATCGCCGCCAAGGGCAGCGGATCTCTCAGCATCACGTTCTTCTCCAGCCTGCTGCTGTCGCTCTGGAGCGCCAACGCGGCCATGAAGGCGATGTTCGATGCGTTGAACGTGGTCTACGAGGAGGAGGAGAAGCGCAATTTCTTCTGGCTGAACCTCCGGTCCCTCACCTTCACGGTGGGGGCTCTGCTGTTCATCATCATCGCGCTCAACGTGATCGTGGTCGTGCCGGTGGTGCTGAACTTCCTGGGCCTCGGCTCGACGGCGTGGCTGCTCGCGGCCCTGCGCTGGCCGGCGATCCTGATCGTCCTGCTCGGCGGCCTGTCGGTGCTCTACCGCTTCGGGCCGAGCCGGGAACATGCCCGCTGGCGCTGGGTCGGGGTCGGCAGCGTGGTCGCGGGCCTGCTCTGGCTCATCGCCTCGCTCCTGTTCTCCTGGTACGTCGCCAGCTTCGGCACCTACAACGAGACCTACGGCTCGCTGGGCGCGGTGATCGGCTTCATGACCTGGATCTGGATCTCCTCGACGATCGTGCTGCTCGGCGGCGAGATCAACGCCGAGCTGGAGCACCAGACCGCCCGCGACACCACCACGGGCGCGCCGCTGCCGATGGGCTTGCGCCGGGCGCGGATGGCCGACACCGTCGGCGCGGCCGCCTGACCGCGGCCTCGCCGGCGCCGGACGCGGCATTGCGATACGCTCCGGGACTGCCGAAAACCGTGCGCAATCCCTATATAGCTTCGCGAAAAGGGAGATCGCCATGGCCGACACGCCGACCACCAGCCCGGACACCCGCAGCGACGCGGAATGGCGCTCGACGCTGACGCCGGAGCAGTACCGGGTCCTGCGCGAGCACGGGACCGAGCGGGCCGGCACGAGCTGCCTGCTCGCCGAGAAGCGCGCCGGCACCTTCACCTGCGCCGGCTGCGGGCAGCCGCTGTTCGAGCAGGGCACCAAGTTCGAATCCGGGACCGGCTGGCCGAGCTTCTTCGAGCCCCTGCCGGGCGCCGTCGAGACCACGGTGGACCGCAGCCACTGGATGGTCCGCACCGAGGTCCACTGCGCCCGCTGCCAGGGCCATCTCGGCCACGTCTTCGACGACGGCCCGGCTCCGACCGGCCTCCGCTACTGCATGAACGGCGCGGCGATGAATTTCGAGCCCGCGGAATGAGGCGCGTTCCGGCCTAACCTGGGTTCGGAATTCGGGCTCAAAAGCCGGGATATCGGGGATAGAAGGCGCCGCGGCCGGAGCCTCGACCCGATCCGGTCTTGATTTCGTCGCGTTTTTGCTTAGCGCTCTATAGTCTCAGGTTGTCGCTGTCCGGTGATTGGCGACGGAAGCGGTCAGGCTCTGACGAATACGGTGTGGCAGTCCAGCTTATACGCCGTGCGGGTCGGTTCCACTTGCACCCTTCCGTGCGGCCCGGCGGCGCTGAGGGCTGTCCGCCGGATCGGCGCACTGCCGACCAAGCGGGAGGGGTTTTGAGTTCATGAGCACCGTTCGCCGATTTCTGGTCGCACCGTCCCTGGTCCGCCTGATCCGCAAGGAGCGGGGTGGCGCCCGGATCACCGAGGGGCACTTCGCCCCGCAGGGTGGCCGCGCGTCCTATGTGCGTGTCGACGGCCAAGTCTGCCAGCTGGTCTTGGTGAACAAGGGGGCGGACGGCATCCCGGTCGAGGAGCGCACCGACGTGCCGCGCGCCCACGGCGACGCCCTGCTGGACGTCTGCCCCGGGAAGGCCGCCTACGACCGCACCACCCTGAATGCCGGCGGCCGCGAGATCGCCATCGACCGCTACGTCACACCCGGCAGCCTTGACCTGATCAGCATCACCTTCGACAATGACGGCGATGCCGCGGCCTTCCATGCCCCGAGCTGGTTCGGCCGGGAGGTCAGCAACGAGCCGGCCTTCGAGCGGCAGGCCCTCGCGATCCAGGGCGTGCCGGCCGCCGAGGAGGTGGCGCTGAGCAACGCCGCGCTCGACGCGGTGCTGGACCTGATCGAGCCCCGGTTCGGCTTCGGCCGCTACGGCAGCAGCAGCCGGAACGCCGAGTCCGACGAGGGTGCGACGAGCGCCATGCGCCGGGCCGTGACGCCGGCCGCCGCAGCTGCCCCGGCCGCCGCGCCGGTCGTTCCGGCGCCCCCGGCCCCGGAGCCGGCTGCGGCCGCGCGCCCGCCCGAACCCGCCCCCGAGCATCACCCCGAGCCGGAGCCTCAGCCGGAGCCCGCGCCGGAGGCGGCCGCGCCCGCCGAGACGCCCGCCGCCCAGACCGGCCCGGGCGACCCCTTGCACGGGGATGCCCGCATCGACGACGTCATCGAGAGCCTGTCCCAGGCGCTCGGCGCTGCGATCCACCAGCAGCCCGATCACGCGGCGGAGAACAAGGACGCGAAGAGCGAGGATCCCGCCTCGATGTTCGAGCGCTGGACCGTCCGGCCCCGCCGGACCCAGCAGCAGACCTGAGCCCACGATAAGGCGCCATGCAGACGGGCCGCAGCGCAGATCGCGCTGCGGCCCGTCTGCGTTTCGGGACCCGGCCCTCCTCGGGCGGTCCCGGGGGATCCGGGCCTCTGTGCCGGGTGTCGACGGCTTGCGACGCAAGCGCATCTCCGCTCAGGCCTGGGGCAGGGGTGGGGCGGCCCGATCCCTCAATCGCGGATCACCACCGTCGCTCCGCCGTGGCTGCGGGCGAGGCCGAACAGGGCGGCGGCATGGCCGGGCGACAGGCGGATGCAGCCGTGGCTCGCCCGGCGCCCGAGGGCCCCGGTGGCATAGGTGCCGTGGATCGCGTAGCCGCCGCGGAAGAACATCGCGTGCGGCATCGGAGAGCCGTGATACTTGCGGGAGCGCCACATCGGCGCCATCAGCCCGACGCGGAACCGTCCGCTGGGCGTGACGTAGCCGCGACGGGCCGTGGACACGGGCCATTCATAGGCCGGATAACCGTCGACATAGACGCGCATGCGCTGCCGCGACTGGTCGATCCGCGCGACGACGCCGGCCGAGGCGGGCTCGATCAGGATGCCGGTGAGCAGCACGCCCAGGAACGCCGTTCGGGCCCGGTGGAATCCAGCCACGGACACTCTCCAGAGATCACCGGATGCCGTCGATCGGCCGGCTCAGTCCGCCGGAGACCAGAAACAGCCGCGCTTCTCAGCCTGCGCGCACTTGTCAGACGAGAGAAGTGACTTCGGCCGGGATCGACAGATTTTTGTCACGGATGGTTCCCGGCCCATAACCGTGCAGGCGTTGAGGCGCCGGATGATAATCGCTAGCGTGCCGGCACAATGGGAGGGTGCGCGGTCGTCGCACGGGATGGACATGGCACAGGCAATCCACGCGCCGGCTCCCGCCGCAGCGCCCCGCGAGCCTTGGTACAAGGTGCTCTATATCCAGGTCCTGATCGCCATCGCGCTCGGCGTGCTGCTCGGCTGGTACGACCCGGCCACCGGCAAATCGATGAAGTGGCTCGGCGACGCCTTCATCGGCCTGATCAAGATGATGATCGCGCCGATCATCTTCTGCACCATCGTGCACGGCATCGCGTCGATCGGCGACCTGAAGAAGGTCGGCCGGGTCGGGCTGAAGGCGCTGGTCTATTTCGAGGTGGTCTCCACCATCGCGCTCCTGATCGGCGTCATCGTCGGCGAGGTGATCAGGCCCGGCGCCGGGTTCAACGCCGACCCGTCGAAGCTCGACGCCAGCAAGGTCGCGACCTACGCCAGCAAGGCGGCCGCCGATTCCACCGTCGCCCACATCCTGGCGATCATCCCCAAGAGCTTCCTCGATCCCTTCGCCACCGGCGACCTGCTTCAGGTGCTGCTGATCTCGATCCTCACCGGCGTCGTGGTGACGAACCTCGGAGAGCGGGCGGCCGGCGTAAACCGGGCGATCGACACCGCCGGCCAGATCTTCTTCCGGATCATCGGCATCATCGTGAAGCTCGCCCCCGTCGGCGCCTTCGGCGCCATGGCCTTCACGATCGGCGAGTACGGCATCCAGAAGGTCTACGACCTCGCGTGGCTGGTCGGCACCTTCTACATCACGGCGCTGCTGTTCGTGCTCGTGGTGCTCGGGACGATCGCCCGGATCGCGGGCTTCTCGATCCTGCGCTTCCTCGCCTACATCAAGGACGAGTTGCTGATCGTGGTCGGCACCTCGTCCTCCGAGACGGTGCTGCCGCAGCTCATGACCAAGATGCGCCGGCTCGGCGCCTCGGACTCGGTGGTCGGCCTCGTCGTTCCGACCGGCTACTCGTTCAACCTCGATGGCACCAACATCTACATGACGCTGGCCACGCTGTTCCTGGCGCAGGCCGTGGGTGTGGACCTGTCGATCAGCCAGTACGCGACCATCATCCTGGTGGCGATGCTGACCTCGAAGGGCGCGTCGGGCGTCACCGGCGCGGGCTTCATCACCCTGGCGGCGACCCTCTCGGCGATCCCCAACAGCCCGGTCCCGGTGGCCGCCATGACCCTCGTGCTCGGGATCGACAAGTTCATGTCCGAGTGCCGCGCGCTCACCAACCTCGTGGGCAACGGCGTCGCCTGCGTGGTGGTCAGCCGCTGGGAAGGCGAGCTCGACGTGGCCAAGCTCAACGAGGTGATGGCCCATCCGCTCGCCATCGGCACCCACATCGCCGACGAGGCGCCGCAGCCGATGGGAACCGACAGCAAGGTCGCTGCCGCCGAGTGATGGGGTCGCCCGCGGCAGGATCCGGAGGGCGCCCGCGCCTCGGCATCGATCTCGGCGGCACGAAGATCGCCGGGATCGTCCTGGGCCGGGACGGCTCGACCCTGGCCGAAGCCCGGGTGGCCGCCCCGCGCGGCGCCTATGGGGAAACCGTCGAGGCCGTGGCCGATCTGGTCCTGCGTCTCGAAGCCGAAGCCGGTATGCCCTGCAGCGTCGGAATCGGCATGCCGGGGAGCCTGTCCCCGGCGACGGGCCTCGTGCGCAACGCCAACTCGCACTGGCTCAACGGACACCCGTTCGCGGCCGATCTCGAGCAGCGGCTGGAGCGGCCTCTGCGGATCGAGAACGACGCCAATTGCCTGGCTGTGTCGGAGGCGATCGACGGTGCCGGCGCCGGGGCCCGTGTGGTCTGGGCCGTGATCCTGGGCACCGGCGTCGGCTCCGGCATCGCCCTCGACGGGCGGGTGCTCACGGGCCGCAACGGCATCGCGGGCGAATGGGGCCACGGTCCCCTGCCGGCCCCCCGCGACGACGAGCGACCGGGTCCCGCCTGCTATTGCGGCCGCCGGGGCTGCGTCGAGACTTGGCTGTCCGGGCCCGGGATGGCGGCGGACCACGCCCGGCGGCACGGCGGCAGCCTCACCGCGGAGGCCGTCGTCGCCGAGGGCCGGACCGGCAGTCCGGCGGCGCAGGAGACGCTGGCCGCGCATCTCGAGCGGCTCGGGCGCGCGGCCGCCCAGGTGGTGAACCTGCTGGACCCGGATGTGATCGTGATCGGCGGCGGCCTGTCGCGGATCCCGGAGCTGATCGCCGGCCTGCCGGCCGCGATCGCCCCCCATGTCTTCTCGGACACCTTCGACACCCCCGTGCGGGCGAGCCTGCACGGCGACGCATCGGGCGTGCGCGGCGCGGCATGGCTGTGGGAGGCAGAGGGCGCCTGATCCCGGCCAGGGCCCCCTTGCATGATCGGCCGCCCCTTGCACGATCGACCGCCCGCGGCCCGCGCGACGGGTCTCGGATGCGCCGTCAGCCGGGCCAGCTCGCACGGTCCGCCCCGCCGGGCTGGGCGGCCGGCGCCCCTTTTCACCAACACGTTCCTTGCCGGCGCGCGGGGGGCAGGGCAGGGCTAGGAAGCCCCCCAGACCCGAAGCCCCGATGATCGTCCGCACCCGGCCCAACCTGCTGACCCTGCTGTTCACCCTGCGCGGCTCGATCCTGCCGCGGGTGGCGCCGAAGCTCGCAGGGATCGTCGCGGTGTCCTGCGCGGTGGTCTGGGCGGAATCGCGATGGCCCGAACTGTTCCCGGTCACCGCGGGGGTCACCCCGTTCACGGTGGTCGGCCTCGCCCTCTCGATCTTCCTGAGCTTCCGCAACAACGCCTGCTACGAGCGTTGGTGGGAAGCCCGGAAGCACTGGGGCAACCTGATCGGCGAGGTGCGCAACCTCGCACGCATCCTCCCGGCCCTGCTGCCGGAGCGGGAGGCGGCGCGCCAGCTCCGACGCCTCTCGGCCTT
This sequence comes from Methylobacterium sp. 092160098-2, assembly GCF_028920805.1. Taxonomy (NCBI): domain Bacteria; kingdom Pseudomonadati; phylum Pseudomonadota; class Alphaproteobacteria; order Hyphomicrobiales; family Methylobacteriaceae; genus Methylobacterium; species Methylobacterium sp. 092160098-2. The sequence goes on from NZ_JAQPZJ010000001.1 coordinate 4,427,703, forward strand.
CGCCCACGGGCTTCATGCCCGCCTGCGCGCCCTCGACGAGGCCGCCGCGGTGGGCCGGATGAGCCCCGGATCGGACCTGTCGGGCCCGAATCCCACCGACTCGATTCTGGGCGCCATCACCCGGGACCTGGCCGCGCTGATGCGCGCGGGCGGGCTCAGCGACATCCAGTTCGGCATCCTCGAAGCCCGGATCGAGGCGCTGTCGGGCGTGCACACCGCCTGCGAGCGCCTCGCCAACACGCCGCTGCCCTTCGCCTATACCCTCTTGGTGTACCGGACCGCGTGGCTCTACTGCCTGCTCCTGCCGGTGGGCCTCACGGGCTCCCTGGGCTGGGCGACGCCCGTCGTGGTGGCGCTCGTAGCCTACACGTTCTTCGGCCTCGACGCCCTCGGGGACGAGCTCGAGGAACCGTTCGGCACCGAGCCGAACGACCTGCCCCTCGACGCCATGGTCCGCGCCGTCGACCGGATCGTGCACCACGCCCTCGGCGAGCCGATGCCGGACGCGCTCGCGCCGGATGGGTATTGGCTGCGCTAGCGTCGGCGCCTAGCCGTTCCAGGCGCGCAGCACCGGCTCGGTGCGGTCGTGTTCGTAGCCGAGCACCGAGACGCTCGCTGTGCCGAGGACGAGAAGCGCCCCTCCCTGCGGCGGCAGCCCGATCCAGCGCGCGGCGAGCACCCGCAGGACATGCGCGCTGGAGAACACGACGAGGTCGGCATCACGGGCGCGGGCCCGGGCGATGATCCGGTCCGCCCGAACGCCGACCGCCTCCGCCGTCTCGCCGCCGGGGCAGCCGTCGCGGAACAGGCGCCAATCCGGCCGCTCGGCCAGGATCGCCTGCGTGGTCCGGCCCTCGTAGGCGCCGTAATCCCACTCCGCGAGATCCGGATCGATCACGCGCCGGTCACCGAAGCCCGCCAGCGCGCAGGTCGTGGCCGCCCGGCTCGACGGGCTCGACCAGACCTCCGCGTAGGAGCGGGCCGCGAGGCGCGGGGCGAGGGCGCGCGCCGCTTCCTCGCCCTCCTGGGTCAGGGGAATGTCGCTGCGCCCGGTATGCTGGCCGGATCGGCTCCAGGCGGTCTCGCCGTGGCGGACCAGCGTGATCTGCGGGAACGGGCTCTCGGACATGCACGCCTCCCCGGGCCCGCCCTCGGCGGGCCTGCCATCAACGCGGCCGCCGCGCTTCGGTCTCATCCACCCGGCAAACCCCCGCAAGTTCGTGCTTGCGCCCACCGCGAAACGCACATAAACATATCTTTATGTCTATTGAACGCAGGCAAGAGGCGGGATCGATCCCCTTTCCGGAAGCCCTGGGCGTCCTGCGTGCGGCCGCCGAGGAGACGCGCCTGCGCATCCTGGCGCTGCTCGCCGAGGGGGAATTGTCGGTGTCCGACCTGACCGACATCCTCGGCCAGTCGCAGCCGCGGATCTCGCGGCATCTCAAGCTTCTGGTGGAAGCCGGGCTTGTCGAGCGTCACCGCGAAGGGGCCTGGGCGTTCTTCCGGCTGTCCGACGCCCGCGCCGGCCTGGCGGATCCGCTGCTGTCCGGCCTCGACCGGACCGCACCGCCCCTGTCGGAGGACCGCGCCCGGCTCGACGCCGTCCGCGTTCAGCGGGCCGAGGCGGCCGAGACCTTCTTCGCCCGGCTGGCGCCCAAATGGGACGAGCTGCGCTCCCTGCACGTGCCGGAGGCGATCGTGGAGGCGGCGGTGCTGGACGCCCTGGGCGACCGGCCGATCGGCAGTTTGATCGATCTCGGCACCGGGACGGGCCGCATGCTCGGCCTGCTGGCTCCCCGGGCCAGCCGCGCCACCGGGCTCGATTCGAGCCATGCCATGCTGTCCGTCGCCCGGGCCAACCTGGAGCGCCAGGGTCTGTCGCGGGTGGATCTGCGGCAGGGCGACATCCACGCGCCGCCCTTCGCCCGGTCGAGCTTCGACCTCGTGGTGGTCCATCAGGTGCTGCATTATCTCGACGACCCGGCCCGGGCGCTCCGCGGCGCCGCGCGGCTGGTGGCGCCGGGCGGCCGTCTGCTGGTGGTGGATTTCGCGCCGCACGAGCTGGAATTCCTGCGCACGGGCCAAGCCCACCGACGCCTCGGCTTCTCCGCCGAGCAGGTCTCCGGCTGGCTCACGGAGGCCGGTCTCGCCACGGTCGGCACGCGCGATCTGGCGCCGCGCGAGTCGGGTCAGCTCACCGTCACCCTCTGGCTGGCCCAGGACGGTCTGGCCGACGAGACTGAACAGCCCCGGCGCGCCGTCGCCTGACATCCAGAACCTTCGCAGACTTCGTCTGAACCGATCGACATAGAGGACGAGACCCCGATGCGCCGCTCCACCCACCGCGCCAGCCGCGACGGCTACCACCCGATCCGCGTCTCGATCGAGTTCTTCCCGCCGAAGACCGAGGAGATGGAGAAGATCCTCTGGGGCTCGATCGAGCGTCTGGCGCCGCTTCAGCCGAGCTTCGTCTCGGTGACCTACGGGGCCGGCGGCTCCACCCGGGAGCGCACCCACAACACGGTGGCCCGGATGGTCCGCGAGACCGGCCTGAAGCCGGCCGCGCACCTCACCTGCGTGGACGCCACCCGGGAGGAGATCGACGCGGTGGTCCAGTCCTACTGGGATGCGGGCGTGCGCCACATCGTGGCGCTCCGCGGCGACCCGGCGGAGGGCGTCGGCCACGCCTACCGGCCGCATCCGGGCGGCTACGCGTCGACCGCCGAGCTGGTCGAGGGGATCAAGCGGATCGGCGACTTCAAGGTCTCGGTCTCGGCCTATCCCGAGAAGCACCCGGAGGCGGCCTCGCTCGACGCGGACATCGAGGCCCTGAAGGCCAAGGTCGATGCCGGCGCCGATCAGGCGATCACCCAGTTCTTCTTCGAGAACGAGGTCTTCCTGCGCTACCTGGAGAAGGTCCGGGCCGCGGGGATCACGATCCCGATCATCCCGGGCATCCTGCCGGTGCAGAACTTCAAGCAGGCGGCGAACTTCGCCCGCCGCACCGGCGCCTCGGTGCCCTACTGGCTGGCCGCCCGGTTCGAGGGCCTGGAAGACGACGTGGAGACCCGCCGCCTCGTCGCCGCCGCGGTGGCGGCCGAGCAGGTGCTCGACCTCGTGGACGAGGGCGTCAACGACTTCCACTTCTACTCGATGAACCGCTCGGATCTGGTCTACGCGATCTGCCACCTGCTCGGCCTGCGCGCCCAGGCGCCGAAGCTGGCGGCCGCCAAGGCGGCGGCTTAATTCCCGAGGCCGCGCTCGACACCCCCGATCCGTCCTCGCGAGCGCAGCGAAGCGACCCAGGACAGCGCGACATCCGTGAGCGTGGCGCTGCTGGACTGCTTCGCTCTGCTCGCAGAGACGGGGACGCCTCCGCGCCCATGGTACGGAAGCGTCTGGTAGAATGAAGGTTTTCACTCTCCTGAGGTGCCGCGCGAGCGGCCTCGAAGGCGGGCTCCAGGGAACACCGAGATATCTGGAGGCCTCCTGCGAGGCCTCCGCTTCGCTCCGGCACCTCGGGACGAGGTGATCTGACAGGACGCATGATGACCGATTTTGCCCCCGTCGACGGTACCGCGATCGCACAGGCGCTGCGCCAGCGCGCGGCGGAGAAGATCCTCGTCCTCGACGGTGCGATGGGCACCGTGATCCAGCGGCTGAAGTTCTCGGAAGAGGATTTTCGCGGCGACCGGTTCAAGGATCACGGCCACGATCAGAAGGGCAACAACGACCTCCTGATCCTGACCCAGCCCGACGCGATCCGGCAGATCCACCTCGACTACTTCCTGGCCGGCGCCGACGTCTGCGAGACCAACACCTTCTCGGGCACCACCATCGCCCAGGCCGATTACGGCATGGAGTCGATCATCCACGAGTTGAACCGGGAGGGCGCGCGTCTCGCCCGCGAGGCCGCCAGGCTCGCCGAGGAGACGGACGGCCGCCGCCGCTTCGTGGCCGGCGCCATCGGCCCGACGAACCGCACCCTGTCGATCTCGCCGGACGTGAACAACCCGGGCTTCCGGGCCGTCACCTTCGATCAGGTCAAGCAGGCCTACGTGGAGCAGGTCCGCGGCCTGATCGACGGCGGCGCCGAGCTGATCCTGATCGAGACGATCTTCGACACGCTCAACGCCAAGGCGGCGGTGGCGGCGGCGTGGCAGGTCTTCGACGAGACCGGCATCCGCCTGCCGATCCAGATCTCCGGCACGATCACGGATCTCTCGGGCCGCACCCTGTCGGGCCAGACCCCGGCGGCCTTCTGGCACGCCCTGCGCCACTCCGATCCGCTGACCTTCGGCCTCAACTGCGCGCTGGGCGCCCGCGAGATGCGCGGCCACATCGCCGAGCTGTCGCGGATCTGCGACACGCTGGTCTGCGCCTATCCGAATGCCGGCCTGCCCAACGAGTTCGGCCTCTACGACGAGAGCCCGGAGGCGATGGGCAAGCTGGTCGGCGAGTTCGCCGAATCCGGCCTCGTCAACATGGTCGGCGGCTGCTGCGGCACCACCCCGGACCATATCCGCGCGATCAGCGAGGCCGTCGCCGGCAAGGCGCCGCGGCCGATCCCCGATATCCCCCGCCTGATGCGGCTGTCGGGCCTCGAGCCCTTCGTGCTCACGCCGGAAATCCCCTTCGTGAACGTCGGCGAGCGCACGAACGTCACCGGCTCGGCCAAGTTCCGCAAGCTCATCACCAACGGCGACTACGCGGCGGCGCTCGACGTCGCCCGCGATCAGGTGGCGGCCGGCGCCCAGGTGATCGACGTCAACATGGACGAGGGCCTGCTCGACTCCCAGAAGGCGATGGTCGAGTTCCTCAACCTCGTCGCCGCCGAGCCCGACATCGCCCGGGTGCCCGTGATGGTCGATTCCTCGAAGTTCGAGGTGATCGAGGCGGGGCTCAAGTGCATCCAGGGCAAGCCGATCGTGAACTCGATCTCCATGAAGGAGGGCGAGGAGAAGTTCATCGAGGCCGCCAAGGTCTGCCGCTCCTACGGCGCCGCCGTGGTGGTGATGGCCTTCGACGAGCAGGGGCAGGCGGATTCCTACGAGCGCAAGGTCGAGATCTGCACCAAGGCCTACCGGATCCTGACCGAGCAGGTCGGCTTCCCGCCCGAAGACATCATCTTCGACCCGAACATCTTCGCGGTCGCCACCGGCATCGAGGAGCATAACGGCTACGGCGTCGCCTTCATCGAGGCGACCCGCACGATCCGCGAGACCCTGCCGCACGCCCACATCTCGGGCGGCGTCTCGAACCTGTCCTTCGCGTTCCGCGGCAACGAGCCGGTGCGCGAGGCGATGCACGCGGTGTTCCTGTTCCACTGCATCCAGGCGGGCATGGACATGGGCATCGTCAATGCCGGCCAGCTCGCCGTCTACGACGAGATCCCGGCGGAGCTCCGCGAGCTCTGCGAGGACGTGGTCCTCAACCGGCGCGACGATTCCACCGAGCGCCTGCTGGAGGCCGCCGAGCGGTTCAAGACCGGCGCCTCGGCCCAGGCCAAGACCGCCGACCTGACCTGGCGCGAGGCGCCGGTCGGGAAGCGCATCGAGCACGCCCTGGTCAACGGCATCACCGAGTACATCCTGGCCGACACCGAGGAGGCCCGCCAGGGCGTGGAGCGGCCGCTCCACGTCATCGAGGGCCCGCTGATGGCCGGCATGAACGTGGTCGGCGACCTGTTCGGCGCGGGCAAGATGTTCCTGCCGCAGGTGGTGAAGTCCGCCCGCGTGATGAAGCAGGCGGTGGCCTATCTCGAGCCCTACATGGAGGCCGAGAAGCTCGCCAATGGCGGCGACGGCAAGCGCCAGGCCGCCGGCAAGGTGCTGATGGCCACCGTGAAGGGCGACGTCCACGACATCGGCAAGAACATCGTCGGCGTCGTGCTGGCCTGCAACAACTACGAGATCATCGATCTCGGCGTGATGGTGCCGGCCGCCAAGATCCTGGAGACCGCCAAGCGCGAGCAGGTCGACATCGTCGGCCTGTCCGGCCTGATCACCCCGTCGCTCGACGAGATGGTCCACGTGGCGGGCGAGATGGAGCGCGAGGGCCTGGACGTGCCGCTCCTGATCGGCGGCGCCACCACGAGCCGCGTCCACACGGCGGTGAAGATCCACCCGGCCTACGCCAAGGGGCAGGCGGTCTACGTCACCGACGCGAGCCGGGCGGTCGGCGTGGTGTCGAGCCTGATCTCCAAGGAGACCCGTGGGCCCACGATCGAGAAGGTCCGGGCCGAGTACGCCAAGGTCGCCGACGCCCATAAGCGCTCGGAGGTCGACAAGCAGCGGCTGCCGCTGGCCAAGGCGCGGGCCAACGCCTTCAAGGTCGACTGGTCGGGCTACAAGCCGGCCAAGCCGACCTTCACCGGCACCCGGGTCTACGGCTCCTACGAGGTCGCCGACCTCGTGCCCTACATCGACTGGACGCCGTTCCTGCAGACCTACGAGTTCAAGGGCCGCTTTCCGGCGATCCTGGACGATCCCGAGCAGGGACCGGCCGCCCGCGCTCTCTACGAGGACGCGCAGGCGATGCTGAAGCAGATCGTTGAGGAGCGCTGGTTCAACCCGAAGGCGGTGATCGGCTTCTGGCCGGCCAACAGCGTCGGCGACGACATCGCGCTCTACACCGGCGAGAGCCGGTCGGAGCGGCTCGCCACCTTCCACGGCCTGCGCCAGCAGCTCTCGAAGCGCGACGGGCGCGCCAACACCTGCCTGTCGGACTTCGTGGCGCCTTCCGAGACCGGCATCGCCGACTATGTCGGCGGCTTCGTGGTCACGGCCGGCCTGGAGGAGGTGCGGATCGCCGAACGCTTCGAGCGGGCGAACGACGATTACCGGGCGATCCTGGTCAAGGCGCTCGCCGACCGCATCGCCGAGGCCTTCGCCGAGCGCATGCACGAACGGGTGCGCAAGGAGTTCTGGGGCTACGCGACGGAGGAGGCCTACGCCCCCGAGGAGCTGGTGCTGGAGAAATACGACGGCATCCGCCCGGCTCCCGGCTACCCGGCCCAGCCCGACCACACCGAGAAGACGACCCTGTTCGACCTGCTGCGGGCCGAGAGCCGGATCGGCGTGAAGCTCACCGAATCCTACGCCATGTGGCCGGGCTCGTCGGTGTCGGGGATCTACATCGCCCACCCGGAGGCGCACTATTTCGGCGTCGCCAAGGTGGAGCGGGATCAGGTCGAGGATTACGCCGTCCGCAAGGGCATGGATGTCCGCGAGGTCGAGCGCTGGCTCGGGCCGATCCTGAACTACGATCCGGCGCGGTATCTGGCGCAGGCGGCGGAGTAGGGGCGGGGGCTCGACGCACCACGAGGCCATACGGTCTTAGGTCGGAGCGCGGGTCCCTCTCCCGAACGGGAGAGGGACCCGCGCTCCCTGATCAGCGGCAATGTCCACCGGAGATGTGTGAACAGCGCATCCTGTCCGGGGAAGCGGCGTTTCGGATGAAACGGAACCCCTGTCCCGGGCGCCTGCGCCGCCAGCCGAATGCGAGCCTGGGATGGAAGAGTCCTCAGGCCACCTTCCCGATCGTGAAGTCGACGTGCACGGCGTCGTAGGGAAAGACGATGCGCTCGTCGTCCGTACGATCCAGGATGCCGGCATTCAGGAGCGCGTGCACGTCGGCGTGGATGTTCTTCACGTCCCGGTCCAGCAACCGCGCCACGGCGCGCAGCGACATGGGCTCCTGGCCCGCGAGCGCTCGGATCAGCGCCCAGCGACGGGGCGTCAGGACGGTCCACAAGCCCTCGACGCTGGGGAAAGAGATGAACGCGCCGCGCTTCTCGCCCCGGAAGGCCGCCAGTACGCGGGCACTAGCCTCCTCGACCGAAGAGACGCCGATGGTCACGGTTCTCATGACTCCCTCCAGGATTCGACATCGGCCCAGAAATCGGCCAGCAGGGCCTCGGGGGTGGTAAAGCGATAGGCGATCTCCGCCTCGCCGACGTGCCTGTGGTCGCCCTTGCCGGCTTCGTTGTCATAGCGAAGCACGCATGCACCATCGACGACGAGGGCGAGCCGGTACTTGAAGGCGTGGCTGCTCTCGCGGACAGGCGTCGGCACGCGCCAGACCACCAGCTCTGCGAACGACCGCCCAGGGATGATTGCGATTCGCTCCTTGAGCAGGAGTTCGGCCTTCACGTCAGCGAAAATGCCGGTGGCGACGGCTGTTGGCAAGAGAACCAACACACGTCGGGGAGTCGAGTCGAGAGCGTGCCTGCCGCCTCTGGGTCCCGCCTGAGATTCCGCTGGCCCTCACCGGGCCGCGTGCAACGAAAACGGAAATGGAACCCGGGATCCGCCCCGCAAGTCATCGCGGAGCGGTTCGCCGTATGATGCGGCCTCAGCAGGTCCCAGCGCCCCGGGTATTCACGTAGAGCGCGTAGACCGAGTGCGTCGCCGTCATCAGCAGCAGGTTGCGGTTCAGGCCGCCGAAGCACAGGTTGGCGCAGCGCTCGGGCAGGCGAATCCGGCCGATCAGCTTGCCCTGCGGTGAGAGCACGATGACCCCGTCCTCGGCCTCGCTCATCCCCCAGCCGCACCAGAGATTGCCGTCGACATCGGCGCGGAAGCCGTCCGGCGTGCCGGTGCCGGCGTCGTAGAACACGCGGCCGTTGGCGGTCTTCGTGCCGTTCTCGACCACGTCGTAGACGCGGATCAGGCGGTTGGGCTTGGCCCGGGCCTCGATCAGGTACAGCTTCGTTCCGTCCGGCGCGAAGCACAGGCCGTTCGGCCCGGCCACACCCTCGACCACGACGCTGGCCTGCCCGGTCGCCGGATCGATCCGGTAGACGTTGCCCGGCAATTCCGGGGCCGCCATCGCCTCGTGGGGGTTCGGCCCGAAGGCGGGATCGGTGAACCAGACCGCGCCGTCGGCATGGCAGACCACGTCGTTGGGCGAATTCAGCGGCTTGCCGTCGAACCGGTCCATCAGCGTGGTGATGGTCCCGTCATGCTCGGTCCGGGTGACGCTGCGGGTCCTGTGCTGGCAGGTGATCAGCCGCCCCTGCCGGTCGCGGGTGTTGCCGTTGGCGTAGTTCGACGGCCTGCGGAATTCCGAGAGCGAACCCGACGCCTCCTCCCACTTCATGATCCGGTCGTTGACCACGTCGCTGAACAGCAGCGCGCCCCGGTCGCCGAACCAGACCGGCCCCTCGGCCCAGCGGAAGCCCGTGGCGACCCGCTCCACCGTCGCCGAGGCGAGGCGGTACTTGGCGAAGGCCGGATCGAGGATCTCGACGGCCGGGTCCGGCACCCGCTGCGACGGCTCCCAGCCGGCCCCGGCCGCCCGCGCGGCGCCGAGCAGGGCCGCTCCGGCGAGCAGGCCCCTGCGTGCGATCATCACCATGTGTCCTCCCTGTGATCGGGCCCGCCGCCTGTTGCCGACGGCTCGGGCCGGTCAGTGAATCTCGGGTTCCGGGATCCCCCCGGCGCCCTCCAGAAAGTCGAAGTCGCAGCCCTCGTGGGCCTGCCGCACGTGCTGGGCGAACAGGCGGTTGTAGCCCCGGGGATAGGCCCGGTCGGGCGGCACGAAGGCCTTCACCCGCGCGGCAATCTCGGCATCGTCCAGGTGCAGGTGGATCCGGCGGGCGGCCACGTCCACGCTGATCAGGTCGCCGTCGCGCACGGCGGCGAGCGGGCCGCCCGCGGCCGATTCCGGCGCCACGTGCAGGATGCAGGCGCCGTAGCTCGTCCCGCTCATCCGCGCGTCCGAGATGCGGACCATGTCGCGCACGCCCTGGCGGAGCAGGACCTTGGGGATCGGCAGCATGCCCCATTCCGGCATGCCGGGCCCGCCGATCGGGCCGGCATTGCGCAGGATCATGACGTGGTCGGGGGTGACGTCGAGGTCGAGGTCGTTCACCGCCGCGCTCATCGCGTCGTAGCTGTCGAAGACCAGCGCGGGGCCGGTATGCTGCAGGAGCCGCGGGTCGGCGGCGGGCGGCTTGATCACGCAGCCGTCCGGCGCGAGGTTGCCGTAGAGGATCGCGGTCCCGCCCATCGACACGATGGGCTTGTCGAGGGGGCGGATCACGTCGTCGTTGAAGACCTTCGCGCCGGCGAGCCCGTCGCCGATCGTGCCGCCGGTGACCGAGCGAGCGTCGAGGTGGAGGAGGGGGGAGAGCCGCGCCATCAGCGCCCGGATTCCGCCCGCGATGTGGAAATCCTCCATCAGCCACTGCCCCGAGGGCCGGAGGTTGGCGATCACCGGGACTTTCTGGGCGACCTCGTCGAACGCGGTGAGCTTGACCGGGATGCCGGCCCGGCCCGCCATGGCGACGAGGTGGATCATCGCGTTGGTGGAGCCGGCCAGCGCGTTGTGGACGACGAGCGCGTTGTCGATGGAGCGCCGGTCGAGGATGTCGGAGGGCTTCAGGTCCTCCCAGATCATGTCCACGATGCGCCGGCCGCAGGCGCTCGCCATGCGGGGATGGTCGGCGTCGGCCGCCGGGATCGAGGCCGCGCCCGGCAGGGACAGGCCCAGCGCCTCGGTGATCGCCGTCATGGTCGAGGCGGTGCCCATGGTCATGCAGGTGCCGGCGGAGCGGGCGATGCCCGCCTCCATGTCGTTCCACTCCTGCGTGGTGATGGTGCCGGCCTCCTTCTCGGCCCAGTACTTCCAGACATCCGAGCCGGAACCGAGGATCTTGCCCCCGAAATGCCCGCGCATCATCGGCCCCGCCGGGAGGAAGATCATCGGCAGGTTCATGGAGATGCCGCCCATCACGGTGCCGGGCGTGGTCTTGTCGCAGCCGCCCATCAGCACCGCCCCGTCCACCGGGTGCTGGCGCAGCAGCTCCTCCACCTCCATGGCCAGGAGGTTGCGGTAGAGCATCGTGGTCGGCTTGACGAAATTCTCGGACAGCGACAGCGCCGGCAATTCGATCGGGAAGCCCCCCGCCTGCCAGACGCCGCGCTTCACCTGCTCCACGCGCTCGCGGAAATGCAGGTGGCAGGGATTGATGTCGCTCCAGGTGTTGATGATGCCGACGATGGGCTTGTTGCTGAAATCCGCCCGCTCATAGCCCATCTGTAGCATGCGCGAGCGATGGCCGAAGCTGCGCAGGTCGGTGGCGCCGAACCAGCGCTGGCTGCGCAGGTCGCCCAGGTCCTTCTTGCGCGCGGTCATCGCTCTGTCTCCGGTCTCAGGGGCTCGGGCCGGCGGGGCGGAACGCGCCGCCGGTCCCATCGCGCGGGTCCGCCTCCACCCGGCCTGACCGGACAGAGACGACCGTGATCGCCGCCGAGGCGAGCGCGCAAGCGGCCAGGAAATAAAGTCCCGCCTCGTAGCTGCCGGTGTAATCCTTGAGCCAGCCCAGGACGTAGGGACCGACGAAGCCGCCGAGATTGCCGATCGCGTTGATCAGGGCGATCCCCCCGGCCGCCGCGGGCCCGGACAGGAACTCCCCCGGCATCGCCCAGAAGGCGGGCTTGCTGCCGTAGAGCCCGATCGTCGCCACCGACATCGCCGTCAGCGCCCAGAGGCTGCCGAGCAGGGGGCCGGAGGCGACGAGGCCGAGGGCGGCGACCAGCGCGGCGATCACGAAGTGCCAGCGCCGCTCGTTGCGCCGGTCCGACGACCAGCTCCAGGCGACCATGCCCAGGGTCCCCACGACGTAGGGTACCGCCGTGGCGACCCCCGTCTCCCAGTCGGTGAGATGCAGGCTCTTCAGGATCGGCGGCATGAAGAAGGTGATGCCGTAGGTGGCGGTGCCGATGGTGAAGTAGATCGCCCCGAGGGCGAGCACCCGCCGGTCGGTGAGGGCCTGTTTGAGGGTGAGATGCCCGTGAGCCCTGAGCGTGCCCGCACGCTCCGCCGCGAGTTCGTCCCTCAGCCAGCACCGCTCCTCGGCCGCGAGCCAAGCCGCCTGTTCGGGCCGGTCCGTCATCAGCGCCAGAACCGCGCAGGCCAGCAGGATCGAGGGCGCGGCCTCCAGGAGGAACAGCCACTGCCAGCCGTGCAGGCCCAGCACGCCGTCGAGCTGGAGCAGCGCCCCCGAGATCACCGCCGTGAGGGCATTCGAGCCCGGCACCGCCAGGAACAGGGCGGCGACCACGCGGGCCCGGTACCGCTTCGGGAACCAGAAGGTGAAGTAGAGGATCACGCCGGGGAAGAAGCCGGCCTCGGCCACGCCCAGCAGGAAACGCAGGGCCAGAAAGCTCACCGGGCCGGTGATGAGGACCATGCTGCCCGCCACCAGTCCCCAGGTGACCATGATCCGGGCGATCCAGAGCCGCGCCCCGGCGCGCTCCAGAAGGACGTTGCTCGGAATCTCGAAGAGGACGTAACCGAGGAAGAAGATGCCGGCAGCCCAGCCGTAGAGCGTGGCGGAGAACCCGAAGTCCCGCTTCAGGCCGAACGCGGCGAAGCCCACATTCGTCCGGTCCATGTAGGCGACGAAGTAGATCAGGACGATCAGCGGCAGGAGTCGCCACGACACCTTGGCGACCGTCCGCCGCTCGATCTCCGGCGCCGCAGCGCCCCCGCGCAACCCCGCCGCCATGGCGTCCCCCCGAGTCGAATCCGACGCGTTCCGGCCCGTTGCCGATCGCGGGCCGGGCTGGAGCGGGCCGGTCCGGCACGCTCAGCGGCCGGTCCGCTTCCGCCAGGCGGCGAAATCGGCGAGGCTCTGTTCGTCGGTGGCAGGGTAGAGGCCGAGGATTGTGCGGCCCTTGCGAACCTCCTCGGTGACGAAGTCCTCGTAGGCGGTCATCTCGACGGCCTCGTCGGCGACGGCGTCGGCGAGATGGGCCGGGATCACCGCCACCCCGTCGCCGTCGCCGACGATCACGTCCCCGGGGAAGACGGGCGCGTCGCCGCAGCCGATCGGCACGTTGATGTCGATCGCCTGATGGAGGGTGAGGTTCGTCGGCGCCGACGGGCGCGCGTGATAGCTCGGCATCTCCAGCCGGGCGATCTCGTCGGCATCGCGAAATCCGCCGTCGGTGACGAGCCCGGCGCAGCCGCGCACCATCAGCCGGGTGGCCAGGATCGAGCCGGCGGAGGCCGCCCGGGCGTCCTTGCGGCTGTCGATCACCATCACGGCGCCGGGCGGGCACTCCTCCACGGCCTTGCGCTGCGGATGCGCGCGGTCCCGGAACACCGTGATGGGGTTCAGGTCCTCCCGGGCCGGGATGTAGCGCAGGGTGTAGGCCTCGCCGACCATCGTCGGGCCGCCGGCCTTCAGGGGCAGCACGCCCTGGATCATCTGGTTGCGGAAGCCGCGCTTGTAGAGGGCGGTCATCAGCGTCGCCGTGCTGACGGTCTTCAGCTTGGCGCGCGTCTCAGGGGACATCCCGGACATCCGCTCCTCCTCCCTGGGCCTCGGTCTCGGCACCCGCGAACGGTGACAATCACATGTCGCTTGCGCCGGCCTTGGCTCCCGCCCGCGCTGAACGCGGACTGATATCCCAAGCCTTGAGTAGCACGGTGCGCGGCGCCATTGTCAACCGGCGCGGGTTGCGACAGACAGGATCCGACATCGACGGGGAAGCCCTTGGCCGGATTGGGATTTGCGGGCGGCGGACAGGCGCCGCCGGAGGATGGGCGCAGGCCGCGCTCCCTCGCCGAGACCGCCTATGACGCCATCGAGCAGATGATCATCAGCCGCCGTCTCGCTCCGGGCGCCATGGTCTCGGAGGGTGAACTCGGCGCGGAGCTGGGCCTCGGCCGGACGCCGGTCCGCGAGGCTCTGGCGCGGCTCAAGGCGATCGGGTTCGTGGAGGTCCATCCGCGGCGCGGCGTTCTCGTCACCCAGGTGGACGTCATCAAGCATCTCGAATTGCTGGAGGTGCGGCGGCCCCTCGACGAGACCGTGGCCCGCTGCGTCATCGCGCGCGGCACGGCGGAGGACATGGCACACTTGCTGGACCGGGCAGCCGGATTGCGCAGCGCCGCCGAGGCCCGCGATCGGGAGGCCTATTTCCGGACCAAGCGCGGCCTGCACGAGGCCCTCGTCGGCGCGGCCTACAACGCGACGCTCACCGGCACCATGGCGGCGCTCCACGCCCAGTCCCGTCGGTTCTGGTACACCTACGAGCCCACCGCCAGCTTCCTGGATTGCGCCAAGATCCACGGGGCGATCCTGTCCGGCATCGCGGCGCGGGACGAAGCGGCGGCCCTGGCCGGGATCGGAACGCTGTTCGACTTTCTCGACCGGATGACCCGCCGGGCCCTCGACCGGCGGCCCCTGGTCTGACAGGTTGACCGCCCCGAACCCGCCCCTATCCTGAAACTGGGATATCAGCGGCATCCCAGCGGCGGGCGGAACGGTGGCCGATCCCGGCGGAACGCCCCGGATGCGGCCCGAGGGCCAGGGAGGAACGGCTTGAGCGGATTGCCCCCACGCACCGGCGCGCAGGTGCTCGTCGACCAGCTCCGCGCCCAGAGCGTCGAGCGCGTGACCTGCGTCCCCGGGGAGAGCTACCTCGCGGTGCTCGACGCCCTGCGCGACAGCGGCATCGACGTGCTGGTCTGCCGGCAGGAGGGCGGCGCGGCGATCATGGCCGAGGCCGCGGGCAAGCTCACCGGCCGCCCCGGCATCTGCTTCGTCACCCGGGGGCCGGGCGCCACCAACGCCTCCGCGGGCGTGCACATCGCCCGCCAGGATTCGACGCCGATGATCCTGTTCGTCGGCCAGATCGCCCGGCGGATGCGGGACCGCGAGGCCTTCCAGGAGGTCGATTACCGGCAGATGTTCGGCGGGCTCGCCAAATGGACGGTGGAGATCGACGACGCGGCGCGCATTCCGGAGATCCTCGCCCGGGCGTTCCGGGTGGCGATGCAGGGCCGTCCCGGTCCCGTCGTGGTGGCCCTGCCGGAAGACATGCTCGACGACGTCGTGGCGGTGTCCGACGCGCCGCGCGTCGTCCCGGCCGCCCCGGCCCCGTCCGGGGACGATGTGGAGCGTCTGCGGGCGATGCTGGCGGAGGCGCAGCGGCCGATGGTGCTGCTCGGCGGCTCCCGCTGGACGCAGGGCGCCGTCGCCACCCTGGCCGCCTGGGCCGCGCGCCACGACCTGCCGGTGGCGGTCTCGTTCCGGCGGGCGCAGCTCTTTCCCGCCGACCATCCGAACTTCGCGGGCGAGCTCGGGATCGGGCCGAACCCGGCGCTGCTGGCCCGGATCCGGGAGGCCGACCTGCTGCTGATGGTGGGCGGACGCCTGTCCGAGATGCCGGCGCAATCCTACGGCCTCCTCGGCATCCCCAATCCCGGGTTGCCCCTGGTCCACGTCCATGCCGACGCGGCGGAGCTCGGGCGGGTCTATCAGCCGGTGCTGGCGATCGAGGCGGCGCCCGAGACCTTCTGCGCCGCCCTGCCGGATTTCACGCCGACCGGGAGCGGTCGCGCCGCCGAGGCCCATGCCGCCTACCGCGCGTGGTCCGAGACGCCGGAGCCGAAACCCGGCGCGTTCCAGTACGGGGAAGCGATCACGTGGCTGCGGGAGCGGCTGCCGCGGGACGCGGTGATCTGCAACGGCGCCGGCAATTTCGCCACCTGGGTCCACCGCTACTACCGGTTCCGCGCCTTCGGCACGCAGCTCGCGCCGACCTCGGGTTCCATGGGCTACGGCCTGCCCGCCGCCGTGATGGCGAAGCGCAGCCGCCCGGAGCGGATCGTCGTGGCGCTCGCGGGCGACGGCGACGTGATGATGACCGTGCAGGAATTCGCCACCGCCGTGCAGTACGGGATCGCCGTCGTGGTGGTCGTGCTCGACAACGGCATGTACGGCACGATCCGGATGCACCAGGAACGCGAATATCCCGGCCGCGTCTCGGCGACCGAGCTGCGCAACCCAGACTTCGCGGCGCTCGCCCGCGCCTGCGGCGGCCATGGCGAGCGCGTGGAATGCACCGCGGACTTCGCGCCCGCCTTCGAGCGCAGCCTCGCCTCCGGCCTGCCGGCGATGATCCATTGCCGCGTCGATCCCGAGGCGCTCACCCCGACCATGACCCTCGCGGCCATCCGCGAGAAGGCCCTGGCGGCGCAGCGGGGCTGACCGCCCGTCACGCGTCCGTCCCGGTGCGGCCCGCCCGCACCCCTACGAAGAGGAGCAGCTCATGACCCTGCGCGGCGAGAACCTGATCGGCGCCGAGGCACGGCGCGGCACCGAGGCGGCCGTCCGGGCCGTCGCGGCGGCCACCGGCGAATCCCTGGAGCCGGATTTCCCCGGCGCGAGCCTCGGCGATCTCGACCGGGCCTGCGCCCTGGCGGAGGCCGCCTTCGACACCTACCGGGAGACCGATCCGGAGACGCGGGCCGGCTTTCTGGAGGCGATCGCCGCCAACATCCTGGAGACCGGCGACGCCCTCGTCACCCGCTGCATGGAAGAGACGGGGTTGCCCCGGCCGCGGATCGAGGGCGAGCGCGCCCGGACGGTGGGCCAGCTGCGCCTGTTCGCCGGCGTGGTCCGCGAGGGCAGTTCCGTCGCAGTGCGGATCGATCCGGCCCTGCCGGACCGCAAGCCGCTGCCCCGGCCGGACCTGCGCCTGCGCCGGATCGCCGTCGGCCCGGTGGCGGTGTTCGGCGCCTCGAACTTTCCGCTCGCCTTCTCGGTGGCGGGCGGCGACACCGCCTCGGCCCTGGCGGCGGGCTGCCCGGTGGTGATCAAGGCGCACCCGGCCCATCCCGGCACCTCGGAACTGGTCGGCCGCGCCATCCAGAAGGCGGTGGCGTCCTGCGGCCTGCCCGAGGGGACCTTCTCGCTGCTGTTCGATGCCGGCCAGTCGATCGGGCAGGGGCTGGTGGCCGATCCCCGGATCGCCGCCGTGGGCTTCACGGGCTCCCGTCGGGGCGGCACGGCCCTGATGGCGATCGCGGCCGCACGCCCGGTGCCGATCCCGGTCTATGCCGAGATGAGCAGCATCAATCCGGTGCTGCTGTTCCCGGGCGCGCTGGCCGCGCGGGGCGCCGAGATCGGCCAAGCCTTCGCGGCGTCGCTGACGCTGGGTGCCGGACAGTTCTGCACCAATCCGGGCCTGATCCTGGCGCTGCCCGGCCCGGGCCTCGACGCCTTCCTGGAAGCGGCCGGCGCGGCCCTGCGCGACAGCCCCGCCGCGACCATGCTGACGCCCGGCATCCAGCGCGCCTACCGGGAGGCCGTCGCGCGGGTGGCCGGGCACGCCGCCGTCACCCGCATCGCCGAGGGTGCGGAGGGCGGGGTGACCCAGGGCCGGGCCAGCCTGTTCGCCACGGACTCGGACGTGTTCCTGGCGGATCCCGCGCTGCAGGAGGAGATGTTCGGGGCCTCGGGCCTCGTGGTGCGCTGCGCGGATCTCGCGGCGATGCGGGCGGTGCTGGAGCATCTGGAAGGCCAGCTCACGGCGGCGCTGCACCTCGCGCCGGAGGATCACGCGGCGGCGCGGGACCTGCTGCCGCTCCTGGAGCGCCGCGTCGGCCGCATCCTGGTCAACGGCTTCGGGACAGGGGTCGAGGTGGCGCACGCGATGGTGCATGGCGGCCCCTATCCGGCGACCTCGGACGGGCGCACGACTTCGGTGGGCAGCCTCGCCATCGACCGGTTCCTGAGGCCGGTGAGCTACCAGGACGTTCCCGACGCGCTGTTGCCGCCAGCGCTTCAGGCCGCCAATCCGCTGGGCCTGCCCCGCCGGATCGACGGCGTCCCCGAGCGCCGGTAAGCCGCTGCGGGCGGGGGCCAGACGGCCGCGATCCACCGCTTGCCAGGGGCGGGCGCGGCGTCTAGACAGCCTCCGCTCACCTTGGGGCGTCGCCAAGTGGTAAGGCAGCGGTTTTTGGTACCGCCATTCCCAGGTTCGAATCCTGGCGCCCCAGCCAATTTTTCCAAGCAAAACAGCACCTTCGGGACCGGGACATAACCGCCCCCCCGAAACAGAAGGTGTTTTTCCGGCGCACAAGGGTCGGCACAAACCCGACTGGCAGAGCGATTCCCGGCGCCGGTGACCTGTGCCGTAAGTCCGAGGTGACGGACGAGGAGATCAAGCAGGCCACCGAAGCCGACCTTAAGGACGAGACCGCGAAGCCGTTCGCCTTCAAGTCGGGTCACACCGTCGATATGGCCAAGGCAATCGAGACTCACCCGCAGGCAAAGACACTGCGCGCGGACAAGGCAACCACTCCCGGCTTGCGCCGCACGATGGTGATGACCGCCCTGATCAGGGGCTTCCCGGACTAGGGATGATTCACAACGACGCCCGCCCGATCAGGGAGGCGGTCGATGCACTCCGGGCCGCCGGCGCGGTCCTCGCGCCGATCGGCGACGAACTGGAACGCCGGCAGATTGGCGACCTCACCTTGTCGGATTCGGAGTTGTGGCGCTCCGCCGCCAGCCGCGGACGGGTCGAGGACAGCACTTCGCTACAGCCAGGCCCATCCAGAAGGCCCCTGCACCTCGAGGCGCCAGGCCACGTCAGAACATCCACCCGCACGTTCTAACAGTCTGGGGACTGACCTGATCGGCTTTTGCGTCGCGTGGCTGCGTTCGACCCAACGCGACCGTTCACGCGCGGACCCCGGAAGCGGACGTACGGTCCGCCGCGACACTGGCAGTGTTGCGCCCGATCCAGCCAATCAGGCCGCTTTGGCATATTCTCCAGAACAGACAATCAAGCTGTCCAGCGCCACGACAGGCCCTGGGCCGCCGAGATCTATCCGGACGTGTGTCGTTCACGCGTATGGCAGATGATCTTGGACAAGGCCCGTCAGTATGGTTCGATCGGACAGTCAGGGCCGTCCAGTCGTGTCAGCGCGACCTCGCAGAAATGGTAGGCTTCAAACGGACCTGCTTTCGAAAACGACGCGTTGTGTCGCGTCGCGGGCCCCATCACGAGGGAGCAGCGATCCGAGTTTGGAACAAGGTCGCGAGTATCCGTAGATTCCTGCTGTGCGGCTCAGCGAGCAGAACGGTGCAGGTACTTGGATCGATGTTGGGAATAGACGCGACGATGCGCACGGTCCGCTTATCGATCCTGAGAACCGGCGCGCGCCATGCTTCGCCGGCTGATGACCGAAGGACGGCGAATAACTCCTTCGGAAGTCTGGGAGACGCGTCCGAAAACTCCACCTCCGCAGCCCAGAGCTGACCGGGCGAAATCGTCGTCGCATCCATATCTTCCGGTAGGCTGTGGCGCAGCGTGATGCTCTGCGGCGGCCCATTGAGGATCTTGCGGGGTTCAGGAACAAAGCGCGCCAGAGCCTCTGTGTCGGGCGCGATGAATACCGATGCGATGTCATCCAAGACCCGCAATTGATGATCGGCGACTTGGATAAGGGCGAGCGCGTAGTGCCCGAATGCTATTCCCGCCACCTCGATCTGTCCGGTGAAACCGGATGTCGCGGCGGCCGGTTCTCCGTACCATTTGGCGACGTCCGGCCGGAGATCGCTCTGCAGGGTGACCCACGATGTTCCGCATCTTCCCGTCAGCCGCAGGTAGAGCGCCTTGGGCGCGGGTCCGGAGATGTGCAACCATCCGCGCAGGAAAATGGACCCTTGCGCCACCGGCGAGAGATCCAGACTTCTGTTCAGGCGATCGTCGGCGCGCATCACGTCGAGGCTCCAGCCGCATTCGCTGCGTCTGATCGGCCTGAGAGGCAGACGGCGGAACGCATCGGGCAGGTCCGGCATCGGCCGAACGTGCGTGCTCGCGACGGCAGCGAGCGGCGTGGCCGCGGGGTGGGCCGCCTCGTCCCACTGGATCGCGGCGCTGGTCCACGACGGCGCGTTCGTTCGGAAGCCGAGGCTCTCAAGCCGCAGGTCGAACCCGTTCCGCAAGTGGCTGGGAATCCTGTTGTGGCGAACGGGCCGTGCCGCGATCAGGCGATCATAGAGCGCGCGGACCGTTTCGAGATGGTCGTCCACGGAGGGGAAGGACTTCTGTGCGATGGCTGCCTGCATCCGGGCCAAGCGGGCACGATCGTAGTGGAGCCCGATGAGGCGGTTGCGGACGGAGCCGGGATCGTCTGGCGACACCTTGTACCCGTCGACGCCATCCTGAACGCGCTCGGCCAAGGCACCGATATCGGTGACGATCGGGACGAGGCCGGCCTGCCACGCCTCGGTCAGCGCGATCACGAACGTTTCCGGCCACGTCGAGAGATGCAACGAGACATCGCACCCGGCCATCAGACCTCCGATGGCATGCTGCTCGTAGGAACCCGTGACGCTGACCTGATCCGGCCGGAAGGTCGCGATCAAATCGCGGTACTGGTCCTCGATCCTGCCGATCACCTTGAAGTGGATCGGATAAGCCTCACAACTCCGGATCAGGTTGATCGCCTGCAGGCCGCCTTTGTGGGCCGCGAAATTGCCCAGGATCGCTACGGTCAGCCGATCGGTGTCGCGCTTTCGCTTCAGACCGGACCCCACGCTTGGGACAGGGGCACTCGGTGCCACCATTGCGATCTCGTGGAGCCGCTCCGCGGGGAGGCCGGGGAAGAAGCGCTGGAGGTAGCGCGCCGTCTCGGGGGTACTCGTGACGAAGGCATCGATTGCCTCGGTCACCAAGGTCATCATGCCGTCGCGCCGGGCCTTTGAGCCGGGCGGGTAGTTGTTTGCCGCCACCAGGCAGGCGTCGCACTGATCCGCGCCACGGTTGACCACGTCGCAGAAGCGGCCAGCATGATCGAGAAGCAGCCAGCGCTCGCAGATCAGGAAATGATCGTGCAGGTGGTAGACGGTGGGAACGCCGCAGGCCCGCGCGATGAGAGGCAGCGACAGCGGGACATGCATCAGGTGATGGATGTGGACGAGGTCGATCTGATGCTCGAACAGGATTCGCTGGAACAATCCCTCGACGAACGGATCCGTCGAGAGCGGTGGCGTGACGGCGCCGCAGGCGTACGATTCCGCGATCCCGGGGCCTTCGAGCCGCAGCGACCAGCATCCATCGTCGACCACGGGAAACAGGAACAGGATCCGATAGGGCTCCCCGAGTTCGGTCAGCAGTTCCTGGTAGACTTCGACACCGCCGCCGGGGCGATATCCCATTCGGTTGTGGGTGAGCATCAGGACCGTGCGGACGGGCGTCGTCCCGTGGAGGGGCCGTAGCGCCTGCGTTCGCCGGTCTTCCACTACGGCATCCAGGATGGTCGCGACACGGTGATCATAAAGGTGCTCGGCCTGGGTCCGCGCCTGAGCGGCACGCGCGCGTTCGATGCGGCGCTCAGGCGAAGTCAGGGCCGCCTCAATCGCCTCGATGGCCGCAGCTTCGTCGCTGCAGAGTGCAATCTCAGAGCCGGGCGCATAATATTCGGCTGTCTCCGGTTCGGGCGAAACCACGACCTGATAGCCGCCAGCGAGGGCTGTCTCGAATAGCCGCGGCGGCGGCGTTGAGCCGGTCGCCTGATCGGCGCGCGCGGATGAGAAGCTTCGCGGCAGGGTCAGCACGACCCGGCTGCGGTTGGCCAGCAGAGCGAAGTCGCGATTCCCGCACCGCCAGTCGGTGACGAGGGTCTCATCCTCGAGTGCGGGCTGTCCGATGTGCTCGTTCCACGGCAGGGCCAGTTTGAATTTCACGTCCCGCGGCAGTCTCGCCGAGAGTGCGTTCAGCGTTGCGACCCGGTTCGGCCACGCCGTTCCGATGAAAAGGAGGTCGTAGCGGTAGCGCGTGTCGTCATCGAGCACTGCCAGATCGTGAAAGATCGACGAGGCGGCCAGCGGGAGGTGTCGTGCGCGCCCGCCATAGGCCGGGACGCTGGCCCGGTCATTGGTGAAGACAAGATCGAAAGTCTTCGCGCCGCGCACGTTCGCCTCAAGCTCGTACGGGTCTTCTGTGGTCCAGAGCACGCTGGTTCGGGCGAGGCCTGCGAGCCGGCCGACGATGTGCGCATGCGCTCGGGCGCCCCCAAAAGCGACCAGCGTGTCGAACCCCTGCTCGGCGAAGGTGATCAAAGCGTCCGCATGTCCGGCGACATGGACGCGTCTAACGGCAGGATGACGGCGGAGCGCGTCTGCGATGGCAAGCACGAGATAGCGATTATGCGTCCGCGGCTCAGTATCGAGCAACAGGATCGACAGGTCGGACATGTTCAGGTTCGTCTGTGTACGCGGCGACGGGCTCAGGCCGGAACCGTCAGGCGGCTGAGATCGAGCAGACGCGCCGCGCGATGCCGGTATGTGTGCTCGCGGAGCGCGCGCGCCTGCGCCCGACGCGCAATCGCCTCAATCGCCTCGGGCTCATCGAGCGACCGCTCGACGGCACGCGCGATGTCGCCTGCGCCATCAACCAGCAGAATCTCCGTGTCCGGCTCGAAATGCTCGCAGATCTCCAGGCCCGTGACGAAGAAGGCCTGCGTGGAGCCCGACAGGGCGACTTCGAAGGTCCGCGGTCCCGGCGTCGCCTGCGGGAGCGACAATCGGCGATTGGCCACGTCGAGGTCTCGGCCGATGTTGAGCGTCAGCCGGGCCGCGGCGGCATAGTCCGCCATCTGCGCGGGTGTCAGTCGGCGATTCACCGCGCAACGGAGTGTGTCCGGCCATCCGGCACCCAGGATCTCGACGACGTGGCGGGATAGGAAGTCGTCGATCCGACGCATCAGGGCGATGCGGTTCGGATAGGCGACGCCGCAGAAGAACATGACCGTCTCCCGCTCTGCCACCGGGCAAATGGGCCTGAAATGGCGGTTGGGGGCTGCGGCCAGAGGGAGGTGATGGATGTCGGGGTGCCGATAGTGCTGTGCCGCCCAGGAATCGTTGCTCACGACGATGTCGGCGTAGAGGTCGGCCTTGAAGGCATAGTCGAATTCGTACGGGTCGTCCGTCAGCCAGAATATGAGGACCGCACCGACAGCATCCGCGGCCCTGCGAAGTTCACGCAGGTCCGACAGATCAGGCACGAGACTTCCGACCGCCACCACCACATCCGGGCGGGACGCTCTGATCACGGATACCGCCAGTTCCAGTGGCGATTGGACGACTCGCTCGACGCCGAGGAGTTCGGCAAAGCCCTCCGCGAGGTCGCTTCGGATTCCAGGATTTCTGTTGAGCGTATCAGGGAAGGTGCTCGTCACCAGCACGTGCGGGCCGGCCAACGAGATGGCGCTGACGAAATTCATCCCTATTGACCTCGACGGGACAGGCCGGTTTTGCTTGTAGCTTAACGCTTATTATAAGTAGACACGAAACCGTCACATGTCCATTTCGGACTTAGATTCCACTCAACCAAAGTGCGGCAGGGAAAATTTGGAACAATTGGTATTGGCATTCAGGAAACATGCGGCGGGATAATTTGGCAATATGCCCATCTGTTCTGCCGGACGGGCGGGGCGCGGACATGATGTGCCCATTCTCCTCGTGGTTGACCGGCAGCCTGCTGGTGCTGGGCTCGAAGCCGCACGCCTATGCCAGAGCAGGCTGTGCGCCTGGCGTGTCCGTGCTCACCACAGCGGACGGAAACGACCTATCGGCCTCGGTACGTTTCGACGCGGTCTTGCTGCTCGATTTCCTGCCACATCACGCTGTCGGCGCAGGGCGCAGGCTCGAGGCGTCCATCACATGGGCCCGCGCGCGGCTGCGGCCGGGGGGGCGATTGATTCTGGCGATCGACAATGCCCTGTCGCTGAACGGGTTCGCTCATGGCGCCGAGGCGCCAGGACGGGGCGGCTTTCCGAGTCTCGAGGGATCGTCCGGGCCGAACGGTCTCCGACTGCCGACGCGGGTTGGTCTTCGACGGTCGCTCCAGACCTGTGGCCTGATCCATCAGGCGTGGTGGTTTCCGTTTCCGGACCGGGCGCAGCCCGTGAGCCTCGTCGCCGAGCGGGGTCTGGCTCGGCAGGGCGGCTTCGATCCCGGAGCGCTCGCCATCGGTGCGGCCGGGCCGGAGCCCGGTTCCGGCGACGAGGCGCTGTTTTCGCTCCGGCGCGCCTGGAGACAGGTGGTCGATGAGGGGCTTGCCGCCGACCTCGCGCCCGCCTTTCTGGTCGCTGCCTCAGAGGAACCGCTGCCGCAGGATGATCGTCTAGCGATCCATATCGGACTGCGTCGGCGTCCGGAATTCGAGCGGCTGGTGACCTTCGTGGCAGCGGGGTCGCAGATCCACGTGCGCCGGACGCGTCGGTATCCCGACCTGCCCCCGCACGTCGACGGGGTGGCGAACCTCCTGCCGTCGGAAGCCTACATGCCGGGGCCGCTCTGGTCGTCAGCGCTCGACACGCAACTGGCACGGGACGGTTGGTGCCTGGACGCAGTGGCTGCCTGGGCCGGGACCTGGCTCGAGGCCGTGTCGCGCAGCTTCGTGGCCGGCGCAGCGCTGAAGCTCGAGACGATCCTGCCGGGATCAGCCCTCGACGCGATCCCGAAAAATCTTGTTGCGGGGCCCATCAACACCTTCATCGACCTGGAATGGGACCTCGGCGCCCCTCTGGATCAGGGGCACCTCGCCGTGCGCGGCCTCGTCAACGCTCTGATCGACGTGCCGGACTGGGGGCGATCCGGATCGTCCGGACTGACGCTGCTGGACGCCCTTCAGGCCTTGCTGCCGCGGCTCGGGCTCGCCCTGGATGACGCGCAGCTTGCCGACCGTCTCGCCCGGGAGAGCCGCTTTCAGTCGATCGTCAGCGGCCATGCGACGGAGCGCGGCCTCGGCTGGGCCGCTGCGACGCGCCTTCACGCCGGCGGCTCGGCGGAGGCCCGCGCAGTCCAGGCGGGTTCGCCCAGGGCGATCGATGACGCCGCCGCGGAGATCGCGCGCTTGCGTGAGGAGAACGATGCCTTGCGCGCAGCGCGTGCGCTCGACGCCGCAGCGCACGAGGCGGCCGGACTGGAGAGCGCCCGCCGCACCGACCGCGTGATCGCCTACGCGGCCGAGCTTCATCGCGCGCGCGACCAGCTCGAGGCGACGCTTGCCGCTCGTCTCGCGCCATCCGGCCGCGTCGGCCGCCTGCCATTACGCCTCCGGCGCCTGCTTGGAAGACCGACCTGATGCGGCTGCTCGTGGCCTGCGATCACCTTGCGCTCACCGGCGGCCTTCTGCGCTTCGAGCGGGTCGGGCGCGTCCTTGTCCGCCGCGGGCACGACCTGGCCTTCCTGGCCCTGGGCTCAGGCGAGGACGGCTTCGAGACACAGCTCCGTGTCCTGCACCTCGAGGACGCGGCCCGTGAACATTGGGACGCCGTCATGGTGCCGGGAGGCGGCTTTCCGGATGCCACGATCGCGCGCTTCGCGGATCTGAGGGCCCCTCATTTCGGCGTGCGCGTGCAACATCTCCTCAACGGCCCGGTGCGGCGGGATGCCTATGCGCGCGTCACGCGGACCTTCGCGCCGGATCTCATCGTGGCGAACAACGACCACTGGGGTGATGCGGATCTCGACGCCTTGGGGCATCCGTGGCGCCGTCTCATCGGTGCGGTCGATGC
Organism: Methylobacterium sp. 092160098-2; assembly: GCF_028920805.1. Lineage (NCBI taxonomy): Bacteria > Pseudomonadati > Pseudomonadota > Alphaproteobacteria > Hyphomicrobiales > Methylobacteriaceae > Methylobacterium > Methylobacterium sp. 092160098-2. Next base: position 4,453,044 of record NZ_JAQPZJ010000001.1, read on the forward strand.
GGGCCTGTTCGCGCCGCCTGTCCTGAGACCTGCGCGAGGTGTCCGCCACAGGCTCGGAGGCATCGCCAACAAGCGCCCCGCGGCCCAGCTCGCCGCCCTCGACAGGCTCGGCGATGCATGGGCGTTGCACTGGTTCGGACGGCCGGACTGGGGGCTCGTGGGCGCGCGTGCCGATCTGGTCGCCTCGGGCCGCCTCAACGTGCACGGGCCGCTGCGCGAGGCCGACCTGCCGGCGTGGTACCACGGGCTCGACGCCTTCTGCAGTGCCGAAGCGCATGCCGGCTGGTGCAACCCGGCCGCGGAAGCCATGGCCAGCGGCACGCCGCTCGTCACGACCGTGCACGGCACGCTGGCCTTCGCCGAGGACGCCGTGACCGCCCAAGTGGTTCCGGACGGTTCCGACGAGGCACTCGGGGCGGCCATCGCGGAGGCGGCGGACCGGATCGTCGCCGATCCGGCTGGGGCAGCGGTCCGCGCGGAGGCGGGTCGCGCGCGCATCCGGGCGCTGGACTGGGACACCTACGCCGATGGACTCCTTCGCGCCATCGCAGACGCCGTGTCCTCGCGCGCGCAGCGGGCCGCCGCAGCCCGGCCGCCCGAGACGCCCACCCGCGAGACCGTGCAGCGCCTCTCAGACCTTGCGACCGCCGAAGGCCCGTTGCCGGATGATTTCGATGCGCTGGGCTACATCCAACTGCATCCGGACCTCGCGGCGCTGTTCGAGCATCCCTGGCAGGGGCGCTTGCACTACCTAGAGCACGGCCGGCGAGAAGGGCGGATCTACCCATCGAACCTCACGCGGGCACAGCAGAAAGCCGCTCAGGCCTCGCGGATCGCGCTCGCCGTGGACGGACTGGACGGCTCCGGCAAGTCAAGCATCGCGCGGCACGTCGCCGAGGCTATCGGCGCGACCGTGCTGCACCCGTTCGGCGGTCAGGTCGGCGCCATCATGGTCCACCTCGCCCGGACCGGTCAGCACGCCCTCGCCGACGACGTGGCTCATGCCGCGGTTGCGACGGCGATTGCCAACGCACCGCCGGGGCCCGTCGTCTTCGATCGGCACTGGTTCACGGCCTCGCAGCTCCTGTCGCCCGCCTTCCGTCCCGGCTGGGACCCGCGCCCGTTCACCGTCATGTGCTGGGCCGATCGACCCACCACCATCGCCCGGATGGTCGCGCGCGGCACTCCCAACCCGTCCCAGCACATGACCGAGGCCCGAATCGTCGGCTACCGGGCGCTCGCGGACGAGTTGAACGTGCCGCTGCTCGACACCTCACGCATCACGCCCGAGGAGGGAGCGGCGCAGGTGCTGGCAATGCTGGCAAGGTCCGCACCGCATGCCACGGCCATCAGAAGCCGGTAACATCCTGTCCGCTGTTCTGGCCGACCTCCCCTGCAGTGAGCGGTCGGTTTTCGGCCAGACTAGGCCATGCCGGATCGCCGGTGCGCGCAAAACCTGTCGTTTGGCTTGCGCCCATACCGGACACTCCAATCGCCCAAATCTCAGCCCCGAAGCAGACGGCACGATGGGTGGAGGTCACGGTCCCGGACAGCGCCTCATTGCGCGGGGGCCCGATCCCGATTGATCATCCTCAGGGCACGGGGATGCCGCGCCGCCCGGGTGCGACCGGCCGGGCGGGATCGACCTGCCGTCGGCCGGCTGCCCGAGATCCGAATGCCCGCCCGATCAGGACGTAGAAGAGCGGCGTGACGAAGACCGCCAGCACGGTCGCCGTGACCATGCCGCCGAGCACGCCCGTCCCGATAGCCCGCTGGCTGTTCATGCTGGCCCCGGTCGCGACGGCGAGCGGCACGACGCCGAGAATGAAGGCAAACGAGGTCATCACGATGGGGCGGAAGCGCAGCTGGCACGCCTCCAGCGCCGCCTCCTTCACCGATACGCCTTTCGCCACGAGATCCTTGGCCACCTCGATGATGAGGATCGCGTTCTTCGCGGTCAGGCCGATCACCGTGATCAGGCCGACCTTGAAGTAGACGTCGTTCGGCATGTCGCGCATGAGCATCGCGAAGACCGCACCGACCACGCCGGTCGGTACCACGAGCAGCACGGCGAGGGGGATCGACCAGCTCTCGTAGAGCGCAGCGAGGCAGAGGAAGACGCAGACCAGGGCCAGCGCGAGCAGGTAGATGGCCTGGGACCCCGATAGCTTCTCCTGTAGCGACTGCCCGGTCCAGGCGAAGTCGAACCCCGGCGGGAGTTGCCCGGCGAGGCGTTCCATCTCGGCCATCGCGTCGCCACTGGCGTAGCCCGGCGCGGCACTGCCGGAGATCTTGATGCTCGGGTAGCCGTTGAAGCCCACGACCTGCGACGGTCCCATCGTCCACTCCACCCGGGCGAAGGATTGCAGCGGCACCATCTGCCCCTTGGCGTTGCGGACGTTCAGGTCGAGCAGGTCCTCCGCCTTCATGCGCCGGGACGCCTCGGCCTGGACGATGACCCGCTGCATGCGTGCCTGGTTCGGGAAGTCGTTGACGTAGGCCGAGCCGAGGCTCGTCGAGAGCGCGTCGTTGATGTCGGCGAAAGTCACGCCGAGCGCATTCGCCTTCTGCCGGTCGAGGATAAGCTCGATCTGCGGTGCGGTCGGCAGGCCCTCGACGTAGACGCCCTGCAGGATCGGGCTCCGGCTCGCCGCCTTCAGCAACTGGTCGCGCGCGGCCGCCAGCGCCGCATGACCCTGCTGGCCCTTGTCCTGGAGGCGGAAGGCGAAGCCGCTGGAATTGCCCAGCGAGTCGATGGCCGGCGGCGACAGCGACATGGCGATGGCGTCGGGCAGGCCGCCGAGGGCGGCGTTGGCGCGGGCCGTGATGGCGTCGGCGCCGTCGTCCGGCCCGCGCTCGCCCCAGGGCTTCAGTCCGACGAAGTTGAGGGCCGCGTTCTGTCCCTGGCCCGAGAAGCCGAATCCGAGAAGTAGCGTCTGGCTGTCGATGCCGGGCTCTTTGGCGAAGTGCTCCTCGATCCGCTTGGCCACGTCGAGGGTGCGGCCGGTGGCCGATTCCGGCGGCGTCTGCGCGTCGACGATGACGTAGCCCTGGTCCTCGATGGGCAGGAAGCTTCCCGGCATGCGCAGGTAGCCCCAACCGAGGGCGGCGACGAGGAGGGCGTAGACGAGCAGCGCCCGCACGGGCCGGCGCAGCACGCTAGCCACACCCGACCGATAGGCTTCCGTGCCGGAGCGGAAGCGGCGGTCGAACCAGCCGAAGAAGCCGCGCTTGTCGTGGCCGTGACCCTTCTCGACGGGCTTCAGCAGCGTGGCGCAGAGGGCGGGTGTCAGGGACAGGGCCAGGAAGGCCGAGAAGGCGATGGAGGTCGCCATGCTCACGGCGAACTGCCGGTAGATGACCCCGACCGAGCCCGGGAAGAAGGCGAGCGGCACGAAGACGGCGATCAGAACCGCGGTGATGCCGACGATGGCGCCGGTGATCTGGCCCATGGCTTTCCGGGTCGCCTCCCGCGGCGGCAGTCCCTCCTCGGCCATGATGCGCTCGACGTTCTCGACCACGACGATGGCGTCGTCGACGAGGATGCCGATGGCCAGCACCATGCCGAACATGGTCAGCACGTTGATCGAGAAACCGGCGACGAGCAGCACGCCGCAGGTGCCGAGCAACGCCACCGGCACGACGATGGTCGGGATGAGCGTGTAGCGGACGTTCTGCAGGAACAGGAACATCACGGCGAAGACGAGCGCCATGGCCTCGGCGAGCGTCACCAGCACCTTCCTGATCGACGCCTCGACAAACGGCGTGGTGTCGTAGGGCACCGTCACCCGCACGTTTGCCGGCAGGGTCCGCTGCAGCTGGGCGAGCTTCGCCCGCACGCCGGTGGCGGCGGCGAGTGCGTTGGCGCCCGGGGCGAGCTGGATGCCGATGCCGGCGGCGGGTCGCCCGTCGAGGCGGGTCTGCATCGCGTAGGACTGGCCGCCGAGTTCGACCTCGGCCACGTCGCGCAGGCGCACGAGCGAGCCGTCGGGGTTGGCGCGCAGCACGATCTCCCCGAACTCGGCGGGCGTGGTGAGTTGCCCCTTCACCAGCACGTTGGCGGCGATGCGCTGGTCCGGCGTCGCCGGCTGCGCGCCAACGATGCCGGAGGCGACCTGCGCGTTCTGCGCGCCGACGGCGGCCGTCACGTCACTTGGCGTCATCCCGAACCCGACGAGCTTGACCGGGTCGATCCAGATCCGCAGCGCCTTCTCGGACGAGAACAGGGTGGCGCGGCCGACGCCCGGCACCCGCCGCAACTCGCCGAGCAGGCGGCGGGCGGCGATGTCGCCGAGGTCGGTCTCGCTGAGGGAACCGTCCTTGGAGGAGACGGTGACGAACTGGAGGAAGCTGGTGCTGGCCTCCTCGACGGTGACGCCCTGCTGGGTCACCGCCCGGGGCAGGCGCGCCTCGATACGCTTGATCCGGTTCTGCACCGCCACGGTGGCCTTCGACGGGTCCGAGCCCGGCGCGAAGGAGGCCGTGATCTGCGCCATGCCGGAGGTGTCGCTGGTGCTCTCGAAATACATCAGCCCCGGGATGCCGTTGAGCTCCTCCTCGATGATGCGGGTGACGCCGTCGTAGAGCCGCTCGGGCGGGGCGCCCGGGTAGGTCGCGGTCACCTGGATCGTGACCGGGGCCACGTCCGGGTATTGCGAGACCGGCAGGGCGGCGATGGAGATCGCGCCCACCAGCATGATGAAGATGGAGATCGCCCAGGCGAAGATCGGGCGCGCGATGAAGAAGCGGCTCATGTCGGTTCGATCCCGGCGACGTCAGGGCTTGGTGGCGGCGGCCGTCCGGGCGGTCTGCCAAGGCATGGGGTTCACCGCCATGCCGGGCTGCAGCCTCTGAAAGCCCTCGACCACGACGGTGTCCCCGGCCCTGAGGCCCTCCTCGACGATCCAGCCGGAGTCCGTCAGCGCCCCCGCCCTGACGGGGCGCAGGGCGGCCGTCCTGTCCTCACCGACGACGTAGACCTGCGCGACGCCGGCGCTGCTACGCTGGATGGCCTGGGCCGGGACGATGACCGCGCCCGGCAATTCCCCCTGCGCGACGCGGACGCGGACGTAGGTGCCCGGCAGCAGGGCGACCTTCGGGTTGGGGAAGCTGGCCCGCAGCGAGACCTGCCCGGTGCCGGGGTCGACGCTCACATCCGTGAACAGCAGACGCCCGGCGTCGGGGTGGAGCGAGCCGTCCGGCAGGACCAGGCGTACCTTCGTCTCCCCCTGTCCCGGACCGAGGCCGGCGAGCCGCCCGGCGTCGGCGGCGGAAGCGTTGAAGTCGGCGAAGATCGGGTCGACCTGCTGGATCAGCGCGAGCTTCGTCGCTTCGCCCTGGCCCACGAGGGCGCCCTCCGTGACCATGGCCCGGCCGATGCGGCCGGCGAGGGGCGCGCGGACGGTCGCGTAGTCGAGGTCGATCCGGGCCCGGGCGAGTTGCGCCTTCGCGCTCGCGACGTCGGCCTCGGCCTGCCGCAGGGCGGCGGTGGTGATGTCGTGCTGGGCGGTGCTGGCCGCCTGGCGCTCCAGCAGCGTCTCGGTGCGCTCCGATTGCCGCAGCGCCTGCACCCGCGTGGCCTCGGCCCGGTCGAGGGCGGCGGACTTGGCATCGACCTCGGCTCGGTACACGGCGGGGTCGATGCGGAACAGGACGTCGCCCTTCCTGACGAGGCTACCTTCCTCGAAGGCGCGCTCCTGGATGATGCCGGCGACCTGAGCCCTGACCTCGGCGACCCGCGTCGAGGCCAGGCGCCCCGGCAGGTCGAGGGTGCGCGGCACCGTCGCCGCCTCGGCCGTGACGGTCGAGACATCGGGGGCCGGACCCGCGATTCCGGAACCGCCTGCCGCCTGGCCGTCCGCCGCCGGCTTGCAGCCTTGCAGGATGAGGGCGACCGCGAGGGCGAGGGCCGGCATCCGCCGCATGTGTGTGCTCGGAGACATGGAATCCGTCCGTGGGTCGAGTCCGTCAGGCCGCCTTGCGCACGAGGCGCGCGTAGGCGCCGTCGCGGGCGAGCAGGGCTTCGTGCGTCCCGCACTCGACCACCGTCCCCCGGTCGAGCACGACGATCTGGTCGGCGCGGCGCACGGTCGAGAGGCGGTGGGCGATGGTGATGGTCGTACGGGGCTTGGCCGGGCGGGCGAGGGCCTCGACCATCGCCCGTTCCGTCGCTGTATCGAGGGCGCTCGTCGCCTCGTCGAGCAGCAGCACGCGCGGGTCGCGCAGGATCGTCCGGGCCAGCGAGAGGCGCTGCCTCTCGCCGCCCGAGAAGCGGTGACCCCGCTCGCCCACGGCGGTGTCGTACCCGTCGGGGAGCGCCGCGATCAGGTCGTGCAGTTGGGCGATGCGCGCCGCCTCGACCATCTCGGCCACCGTCGCCTCGGGCCGGGCGAACAGCAGGTTCTCCGCGACGCTGGCATGGAGGAGGAACGGGTCCTGCGTCACCACACCGAGGATGTCGGAGAGCGAACGCGCGCTCAGGTCACGCACGTCGACGCCGTCATAGAGCACGGCGCCCGCGTCGACGTCGTAGAGGCGTGCCAGGAGATAGCCGAGGGTCGACTTGCCCGAGCCGGTCGCGCCGACGATGGCGGTGTGCGAACCGGCAGGGATGTCCACCGTGACGCCGCGGAGCGTGGCGGGTCCCGACCGGTCGTAGGAAAACGTCACGCCGTCGAGGCGCACGTGGCCGGTGACCTGCGCGGGTTCGAGGATGACGGGATCGGGCCGCTCGGTGATCCCGGCCGGCTTGTCGAGGTACTCGAAGATGCGCGCGAACAGCGCCCGCGTCTTCCGGACCTCGACGCCCGTGCGCAGCACCTCCTCCAGCGGGAACAGCATCTGCTCCTGAAGCGCAATCATGGCGACGAGCGTGCCGACCGTCATGGCCGTCCCGGCGTTCATCATCCAGCCGCCGAGGAACAGGGTCAGGGCCGGCAGGGCCTGCAGAACGAGATCGATGACCGACCACTGCCACTGGCCCGCGGTGTGCGAGCGGACCTCCAGGGTCGCCACCTCGCGCGAGGCCCGCGCGAAACGCTGCGCCAGGTGCGGCGAGCGCCCCATCGTGCGGGCGAGGACGATGCCCGAGACCGACAGGGACTCCTGCACCGCCGCGGTCATCTCGGCGATCCGCTCCTGCTGCGCGTAGGTGGTCTCCTCACGCATCCGACCGACGCGGTTGCTGATCCAGGTCGCCAACGGCAGAACCAGGAACGAGAACAGGGCAAGCCGCCACTCCAGCAAGAGCATGGCGGCCGCGGTCATCGCGACCGCGCTGGCGTTGCGCGTCGCTTCGCCCGCGGTGTGCGTGACCAGCGCCTGGAGGGCGCCGATGTCGCTCGCGATGCGCGCCTGGATGTCCCCGCCCCGGGTCGCCGTGAAGAAGCCGAGCGGCAGCGACTGGAGGTGGGCGTACACGCGGACCCGGAGGTCGTGCATCAGCGCCTGCCCGACCTTCGCGGTGACGAGGGCTTGGAGCACGCCGATGCCGGCTGCCAGCGCGGCGAGGCCGACGAGGCTCCCCGCGAGCAGCCCGAGCAGGCGCACGTCGCCCCGCGGCAGCGCGACGTCGATGATCTCCCGGAGCAGGAACGGGGCGGCGAGCCCCGCCGCCGTCGCGAGCGCGATCAGCCCGAGGACGAGCGCGATCCGGCCCGCGTAGGGGCGGAACAGGCCGAGGACGCGCCCAGCGGAAACGTGCCGGGCGGCCAGGTCGCCGTATCCCGTGAGGTCATCCGGCCCGTCCGTCCCGTGGACGGGGGCGAATCCGTGCATCGAAGTCGATCCCATCGCTCAGCCCCTGTCCCCGCCCGAGGCTGGCTTCGGTTCGGCCAGGGTCATCGCGATGAGCCGTGCGCGGAGCGCGCCGAGTTCCGGCACCGGGTCGGTCGGCTTCTCGCGCACGAGGTAGGCGATCCATGCGCCGTCGGCGGCGAGCCGGACGAACTCCAGGTCGGCATCCCCGTCGGTGTCCCGGTGGCGGTGCAGGCGTTCCGCGAACCAGTCCGACACCATCCGGCGCAAAGTGGGCTCGGCGAGAATCGAGATGTGTAGGGCAGCCCACTGGCCGCCCTCGGTGATCATCGGGTCGTGCAGGGTGATGTCGACGTAAGCCCGCGTGTACCGCCCGTACGGACGAGGATCCTTCGCCATGGCGGCGTCGATATCTGCGTCAAGCTGCGCGATGAGGTCGGCGACGACGCCCTCGACCAGCGCCTGCTTGCTTGGGAAGTGGTGGAACAGCGCCCCCTTGGTCACGCCGGCGGCGTGGCTGACCGCCTGCACCGTGACGGCGGCCAAGCCCTGTTCCAACGCGAGCTTGGCGGCGCAATCGAGGAGCGTCCGCCGGACGAGCTCTGGCTGCTTCTTGCGGTTGTAGGCGGTCGCCATGCCCCCTCCTTGACGCACGGCAAATCGGCGCCGCCTCAAAGATACCTACCCAACGGTATCTTTCAAGTCGAGTGCTCCATCGAGTGCTTCCCAAGGCTTCCCCCTCGGCGAGCGAGCCTGCCGATGTTCGCAATGCGTGACGTGACGAGGAGTTTTTAAAGCCCACCCGACTGCATCCAGCCGGTACCTTCTGGCGTCCGGAAGCCGCCGAGTGGCTCGGATCGGCCATTTTTTGGCGCGTCAGGTTTTCTGACAAGCTGCGCGGTAGCTGCCGGAGCAGATGAGCCAGAGGACGCAGTCAACTGCCTCCTGGGGCTGTGTCGCCTGTCGGTTCTAGCCTGTCGCTCGCTGTTGCAGCAGCGGTCCTCGTGAGGGGGGGGACGGGATGCTGACGCAGTCCATCATAGGTATGGCACGGCGGCGCTGGCAGGCTGAGCGGCCGTTCGAGGGGCACACCAAGGCAAGCATACAGCGGAAGCTCAAAAGCCCGGCCGTGCGCAATACCGTTAGGGAGCAGGTGCACCAAAAACTGATGCTTCGCGAGCGGGAGCCGATTTCCACGTAGCGCGTCCTGGTCCGCGCTGCTCTTCGGCGTCCGTGTCCGCTTTCGAAACTAAAACATAATGATCCAAGCGGCCGGGTCGGGTTGGGTCGGGAGCGAGAGGACGGCTTGAGGTGATTTCCTGTCTGTCCGCTTCCGCTCGAAGATGAGGCGGAAGCGGACGTTCAAGGATTCGGTCGGCCTCTTACGTGCTCGCGACGAGAGGCTGGTCTCAGGCGGCACGCACGGTTGCGAGGAAGCGGCTGACCTCGGCGCCGAGATACTCGGATTGCCGCGACAGCTCTGAGGCCGCCGACAGGACCTGCGAGGCCGCCGCCCCCGTCTCCTCCGACGCCTGCGCTACGCCGGCGATGTTGCCCGTCACCTCGTTGGTGCCGGTCGAGGCCTGCGCGACGTTGCGCACGATCTCCTGGGTCGCCGCACCCTGCTCCTCGACGGCGGCGGCGATCGAGGTGGCGACGCCGCTGATCTCGCGGATCCGCCCGGTGATGCCCGCGATCGACGTGACCGCCTGGCCGGTCGAAGCCTGGATCTGGGCGATCTGCCCCGAGATCTCGTGCGTGGCCCTGGCGGTCTGCTCGGCCAGCGCCTTCACCTCGGAGGCGACCACCGCGAAGCCCTTACCCGCAGCCCCGGCTCGCGCCGCCTCGATGGTGGCGTTGAGGGCGAGAAGATTGGTCTGGCCGGCGATGTTCGAGATCAGGCCGACGACGTCGCCGATGCGGGAGACGGCGGCGCTGAGTTCCTGGACGCGCAGGCCGGTCTGATCGGCCTCGCTCACCGCGAGATGGGCGAGGCTGGCCGACCCCTGCACCTGGCGGGCGATCTCCTGCACCGACGAGCCGAGTTCCTCGGCCGCCGCCGCCACCGTGCTGACGTTGGAGGCGGCCTCCTCGGCCGCCGCCGCCACGGTCGTCGACTGGCTGGCGGTCTCGGTGGCCGTGGCGGTCATCGCCTGCGCGGTCGCCTGCAGCTCGGTCGCGGAGGACGACACCGTGCCGATGATCCCGCCGACCGCGGCCTCGAAGCCGTCGGCCATCTGCCGCATGCCGGCCTTGCGCTGCTCTTCGGCGGCCAGGCGCGCCTGCGCGGTCTCCTCTTCGAGCCGGCGCGTGCGGATCAGGTTGTCCTTGAACACCTGAACGGCCGCCGCCATCGCGCCGATCTCGTCGCGGCGCGCGCGGTGGGGCACCGCGCCGCTCGTGTCGCCCGCGGCGAGGATCGTCATCGTGCCGGTCATCGCCTGGATCGGGCGGGACACGCGCAGCAGCACGAAGGCGGTCGCGCCGCAGGCCGCCAGCACGCTCAGCACAATCGAGAGATAAGCCGTCACGGTCGCGGAATCCGTCGCCGCCATGGCGCTGTCCGCATCCGCGCGCGCGCCGCGCTCGTTCAGGGCGACATCCTTGACCAGGGTGTCGCGCGCGGCGTTGTAGAGGTCGATGTTGGCCGGGTCGGCCATGAGCCGGGCACCGTCGGCGCTCTGGCCCGCCTCCGCCAGGCGCGCCGCCTCGCGGCCGACGGTCTGGTAGCGCTCCCAGGTGGCGCCGAACGCGTCGTAGAGAGCCCGCTCCTCGGCGGACGAGATCAGGGGCTCGTAGGCCGTCCGGGCGGCCGCGAGCGCCACGACGGCCTCATCGATCTGCCGCGCGTTCTCGGCCCGCTGCTCGGGGCTGCCGGACAGGGTCAGCGTCCGCAACTGCTTGATGCGCACGTCCGCGGCCGCGGCGCGGATGTTGGTGATCGCCACGACGGAGGGGAGCCAGTTCGTGGCGACGCCCGTGACGTTGGCCCGGATGCCCGAGAGCGTCAGAGTCGTGAGGACGGCTTGGCCTGCGCACAGGAGCGCGAGGAGGCCGAAGGCGGCGAGGAGTGACGCTTTGACTGTCAGGTGAAGGCGCATGATCCGGTCCTGTACGGGGCACCCCGCACGGCCGCCCAGCGCCTGCCGGAGTGGAGGCGGTGACGCGGCCACACGGGCAAGATGGGGGAGCCTGGATCGGCTTCCCGCCCTCACAGGCAGCCCACCAAGCAACCTGCTCTTCGCCGGGAGAGCCTTAATATTTATATTCGAACCGGCTATAGGTTGCTTCTTCGGCGATCAACCAATGGTGATTGACCCCGTCAATGTCCTGCACTCAGATCTTATTAGATCCATCAGAAGTTGTTACCCTTGGAGCCGCGAATCGACGTGCAACCGTCATCCGATCGGCGCTCGTGCGCGTTTAGGGGATGAAGCTGCACCTTAGCGTCGAAGCAGTCGGTCATGTGCCGGCATCAAGCGTCCGCTTGAGGAGTGCCTGACCGGCAGCTTGAATGCCTCCACTGGGCCGTAAGCGGGAGGGCCTCTCAGGATGGGTTCGGGACGATCCGCTCCCCGTTCTGTCTGGGGCGTAAGCGGACGCCCTTCAGACGTGCGCGGTTTATCGCGTCGGCCGAACGGCAGCGCGGGCGGTTGCACGGAAGCGTGCAACCGCGTCACCGACAGACTTGGACCGGCGCGACAGCACCGAGTCTGCCGACAGGATGGCCTGCCGCCGACCTCGTTTCTTCCGACGCCTGCGCGCCGTCAGCGATGGTGTGGAGCGCAGCATCCCTGCCGGGTGAGGCCTGCGCGACGCAAGGCATCAACGGGCAGTCAATGCGGCCGGCATGTCTTCCCTGATCCTCAGCCCGAACCGATTGGCAAAGATGTCAGCCGGCATCGGCTTGCCGAACAGATAACCCTGTCCCTCTTGGCAGCCCTTCGTCCGCAGGCGCGTGTACTCCGCCTCGGTCTCGATTCCTTCGGCGATCACGTCCAGCTTGAAGCCGTGGCCAAGCTGCAGGATCGCCCGCACGATCGTCATGTCCTGATGCGATGCCAGCTTTCCCGTGACGAATGAGCGGTCGATTTTTAAGCGTGTCAGCGGGAAGCGCTTCAGCAGGCTGAGGGAGGCGTAGCCGGTGCCGTAATCGTCGAAGGCGATGCCGACCCCGACCTCGCGGAGGTTGCGCAGCGCGACGACCAGTTGCGCGTCGTGGCGCAGCACGATGTTCTCTGTAATTTCCAGTTCAAGACCGTCTGCCTGCAGTCCGCTTTCGGCCAGAGCGACTTGAACCGTCTCGGCGAGGTCCCCGCGCTGCACCTGGGCACTGCATAGGTTCACGCCGATCCGGAAGCGTGCGGCGCCCGCTGCGCGCCACGCCACGGCCTGTCGGCAAGCGGTACGCAGCACCCAGTCACCGACTTGTGCGGCGTAGCGACTCTTGTCCAACACGTCCAGAAACGCCCCGGGCGCGAGGAGGCCGCGCTCGGGATGCTGCCAGCGGATCAGCGCCTCGGCACCGGTCAATGCTCCGTCCCGCATGCGTACCTGCGGCTGATAGAACAGCACGAACTCGTCATTCTCCACGGCACGGCCGAGCTCGTCCCGCAGCGTACGCGTGCGCTGGGCCCGCTCTCGGAGCATGGGGGCGAACAACCTGTAGCAATGTCGCCCCTCGCTCTTAGCTTGGTACAAAGCAAGATCCGCACAGGAGAGGAGATCGTCGGCATTCTCGCCATGGGCCGGCGCGAGGGCGATGCCGACGCTCGTACCGACCCGGAGGGTCTGCCCCGCGTGCTCGAACGGCTCCGCGACCGCCGTGATGATCGCTTCGGCGACCGCGGCCGCACGCAGAGGATCCCCGATGTCAGGCATGATGAGCACGAACTCGTCACCGCCCAGCCGGGAGACCGTGTCGATGGGGCGCACGCAGGACAGCAAGCGTGCAGCCATCGCCTTGAGGGCGGCGTCGCCCGTGGCATGCCCGTGGCTGTCGTTGATCTCCTTGAAGCCGTCGAGGTCGAACATCAGCACGGAGACGGCCCGCATGGCCGTGACGATCTCGGTCAACCGCTCGCGCAGCACGGCCCGGTTGGGCAGTTCGGTCAGGGGATCCAGATGGGCGAGGCGGAACAGGCGCTCCTCGTTGGCGCGCCGCTCGCGAATGTCGCGGATGATCGCGCCGAAAGCGGGTTGTCCCTGCTCCTCCCAGCGCGACAGCGACAGCTCGATCGGGAATTCAGTCCCGTCGCGGTGCCGCGCGGGCAACTCGACGGTCTTGCCGAGGAGACGGGGGTTCACCGCCGGCGGCGATCCGGTGCAGACCGCCGTCATGGCCCCTGCGCATGCGCTCGGGCACGACCAGATCGATCGATTGCCCGACCGCCTCGGTGGCACAGTAGCCGAACAAGCCTTCGGCGGCATCGTTCCAGAAGGTGATATGGCCCGCAGCGTCCGCGCAGACGATGCCGTTCGGCGAGGTGGATGCAATCTGGAGGAAGCGCGCGTGACTTGCCCGCTCGGCAACCTGCAGCCGTCGCAGTTCCATGCGGTCGAGGGCGAGGTCCGCCAGATTCCGCAGGATCGTCTGATCCGCGGCGGAGAAGCCGTGATGTGGCCGCGTATCGACGAGACACAATGTGCCGACGGCGTGGCCCGACGGTGCGACGAGCGGGATCCCGGCGTAGAAGCGAATATATGGCGGTCCTATAACCAGCGGATTGTCGCAAAAGCGTGGGTCGAGGGTGGCATCGAGGACAACGAGAGTGTCGCGCTGCGCGATGGTATGGGAGCAGAACGCGACCTCCCGGTCCGTCTCACACAGGTCAAGGCCGACCTTGGCGTGAAAGATCTGCCGGTTGCGGTCGACCAGTGAAACAAAGGCGGTAGGGACGTCGAACAGGCGGGTGGCCAAGCTGACGATCTGCGTGAAGGCAGGTGCCGGCACCGTATCGACGAGATCATACGCGGCGAGTGCTGCCACGCGGTCGTCTTCTTCGATGAGGACAGGTGGCCTCATAATGGTTTCCGAGTGTGTGTTCGTCTGTTTCTAATTTAAAATTGTTAAAAAAATACCTAAGGTAGGCAGCGCCGAGAGTGTCGCGGACGCTGTAGCGGTCGCAGAATTGCCTCCAGGACTTTTGCATCAATCGGTATAGAGCTTGAATTTTTCAGAAATAGGTCAATTTTGATTCAACAAGCTGGCGAATGATCTAATGCATGTTAGGTCATGACCCCTTCAGTGAATCATTTCGACGATGGCAATCGGCGCTTGCGAGCCGCCGAAACCTCGCTCCACGGTGCATCGGATACCTCCCGAGAGGATAGAATCCGCACGCCGTTTCGTAGCCCTTCCTCCATCAGTCTGCCGGAGTCGTCGGTGGTCTAGCGGGGCGTCTGCTTGCGGAAACGACAGGGAGCCGTCGGGGCGGCCGGGTTGGGTCGGACACGGGAGGGCCGCTCAGGGTGATTTCTGCCGGTCCGGTTCTGAGCGCGACGGCATCGAAGCGGATGTTGCCGCTCGCCCACTAAAAGCCTGCCCCGATGATCAGAAGATCAGATTACGGACAGCCCGATCCCGACTGTGCTCGATCGAGACTGAGGCTGACTTCCGAAATACCAAAGAAGCAACGGAGAGAGTCGACAGGCCTGTTTGACCCAACCCGATCACGGAAATTTGAACCACACTACTTGTAGTAGACTTGGTAAACACCCATGAGGTCCCAGAATATAGTTTTATAAAGGCTTTATATAAGATTTTGGGGCGATAGGGGCGAAAGAATCTCTACGACCCATACATGAAAGAGAATGACGCAGGCTCGGCCGATTTTTGACCCGCCCGGACGACCCATTCGATCGAGAGGCGCAAACAGCATCCTCGTCGGCGGCTTCATCCTTCTCTGTGGGCTCGGCCCTGCCACCCTGTCGCTCAGCCCGCGGCACGATGAGCCTGTCGCGGTCTTACGCCTCAGCCCTGATGAACTGACGCCTGCGGCGATCGCTGGTGTCGACGTTCGGATTCTGTGGATGTCGCCGAGCGGGCACATCCTGATCCTCAGCTCTGCCCCACCGAATCTTGTGTGGGCGCTCTACCGAGGGGGCGCGACCCTTGTCGTTGCAGCTACCGCGGTGAGCGGCTGCTTGCCCAAGGCCTCTGCGTCATCATCCACGATTGGAACTCACCAGCTATGACGCCTGTCAGTAACCTCGCGGCGCTGCGCCACGCCTTCATGCCTGTGATGCTTGGGGGGCTGGGCCTGCTCTATATCGTGGCCGTCCTCACGGCCTGGGCCACGGACGCCAATCTTGCTGCCGTGGCTGCTTTTGGAGGCGCACTGATCGTCGTTGTCGGACTGGTCGCACGCGTCAATGGCCCAGCGGCGATCACACGCCAGCTCTCTTCCGCTGCAGCCATGTCGCTCGTTGGCTTGGTGGTGTTCGGCACGGCAGGAACGCATCTGCAAATCGACATGCACATGCTGTTCTTCGCTGCTCTCGCCGTCGTGGCCGGCTGGTGTTGCTGGAGCGCCATCCTTGCAGCCACGGGTGTGGTCGCTATCCATCATCTCGCTCTGAACGTGCTCTATCCGGCAGCCGTATTTCCGGACGGCGCTGATTACACCCGCGTCGTCATCCACGCCGTGATCCTTCTTGTCGAGGCCGGCGCGCTCATGCTGGCGGTCAATCAATTGGCGAAGGCGATGACGGCATCCGAGCATGCCACGGCGGAAGCCACGCGCAACGCTGAACTCACCCGGAAACTTGCTGAGGCGCAGGCTGTCGAGAACGAACTCAAGTTGCGCCGGGTGAGCGTGCTGGCCGTGATGATGACGGAGTTCGAGCACAACGTCTCCGCCCTTGTTCAGGGGCTGGCAGGCGCGGCCACCGAAATGGAGGCCACCGCCAACGCTATGGCGGTTACGGCTGCCGAAACCACAGAGCAGACTGTGGCCGCCGCCGGCTCGGCGCTCCAAACGTCGGTCAACGTCCAAACAGTCGCCGCAGCCAGCGAGGAGATGTCCGCGTCCGTGCAGGAGATCGTCCAGCAGGTCGGCCATTCAGCCGGTGTCGCCTATCAGGGCGTCGACAAGGCGAAGCAAACGGACCTTACAGTTCAGAAGCTTACCGTCAGCGCCGAGCGCATCAGCTCAGTCGTGTCGGTAATCTCCAACATCGCGTCGCAGACCAATCTGCTGGCGCTCAACGCCACGATCGAGGCGGCACGCGCTGGCGAGGCTGGGAAAGGCTTCGCCGTCGTCGCCGCGGAGGTAAAGCACTTGGCTGGTCAGACCTCGAAGGCAACCGGTGAGATCGGTGAGCAGGTCGCCGAGATCCAAGCCGTGACGCATCAAGCGGTCTTGGACATCCAGGACCTGGAACGCGTCATCGGCGAGATCTCAGACACATCCATTGGGATCGCAGCAGCAATGGAGCAGCAGGGCGCCACGACGCAGGAGATCGCGCGGAATGTGGCTCATGCCGCGCAGGGGACGAGCCTCGTGACGGCGGCCATGACCAACGTGCGCGAGGGTGCAGGCCAGACGAGCGCCGCGGCAACTCAGGTGCTCGGTGCGGCCCGGGAGCTTGCACATCATGCGGAGAACCTGACGCAGGAAGTCTCGCGCTTCCTGGCAGGCGTGAAGGCCGCCTGATCTGCGCTCACTGATGGTGTCCGATGTCTCGCGCTGTTTGTTTCGAGACGACACGTTGAAGTCGGCTCCCACCTCGAGCCGAAATTGCCGGACGGCCGACGAAGGGCTGCTTACGGGAAGGGCGCATGGCGCTCGATCGGCGACGGGTTTTTGCTCATGGGGAAACATGCGCGGGAATTCGGCGCCTTCGCTCGCCTGCAGGCACTGGCGGCCGCGAAGGATTTCGCGGCGGGGCACGACAGCGAACGCGATGCACGCCTGAAACGCGAAGGCTTCAGCCTGACGGAGCGCGGAACCATCCGGCGGTGCGTCGAGAACGGTAATCTGCGCAATCTCGGGCGCTCGGACGAGACCGGTCGGCAGCGCATCCGCGCCGTGGCCCTGCGGTATGGCGGCCAACGCGGGGGAGGGCGCGAACGGCTTCGAGCTCCGGCACACACCCTGCTCGGCCGACCAGATCTCCGTCGTCCTCCGTCAGGTCGTCCGGAGCCGCCGGAGGATCAGGTCGGGCGGCCGGCCCACGGCGGCAGGCCAGGCCCGTCCCGTCACGAAGACCTGACGCGGCGAACGCCCAGGACAGGGGCAACCCTCTCTTCCATCGACGGCTCGCCTCCGTTCAAGCAATGTTCATTTTCGTCATCGCGGAGCATCGACGCGAACAGATCGTCATTCTGCAGTATGCCTCGGAAATTCAAGTGGTGAAATTCATGGAAATTTGCACCACGGCATCTTCATGACGCGCTCTGAATACCCAAATCGTCCTTGCGGCCACGGAGATGCCGCGGAGGGAAGATTATCATGATGAAGCGTGTCGCTGTGGCCGCTGTGGCGGCGAGTGCCCTTCTGGCCGCCGGTCAGGCGGCCGAGGCGAAGGGCTGCATCAAGGGTGCCATCGTCGGCGGCATCGCCGGCCATTATGCCGGGCACGGCGTCCTCGGCGCCGTCGGTGGCTGCGCCGCCGGCCGCGCCTTGGCCAACCGTCAGGCCGAGCGCCAGCGGACAGCCCCGTCCGTGAATACCGGTGGCCCGGTGCGCCCCTCTCAGGGCGCCGGCGGCTACGTCAGCTACTGAACCGGAGTCGGCGCCGCGCCAGCGCGGCGCCGCACGGGCGCGGTCCCGCTCTGCAACACGCAGGCGGCTGGAGCATCGACAAGATGCGTTTTTCGCACGCGCCCGGACCGTCGAAGCCGACAGGGAGGCGCCAGGAGCCGGCACGGAGTACTCGGCAGCGCCTGGCCATGCCATCCGGCCCTGTCACGTCGCACAGGTCCGGTTGGTCGCTGTATCGGACCGGCCTGGCGGCGTCATAGCCGTCCCGAACCGAGGTTGACCCGCCGCCCTGACGAACCCGGACAACCCCGCCCACGCGGCAAAACCAGTCTTCGCAGCGTGGGAGATGACCCAGTCAGTCGCGCTTGCCGGTCTGGCCGGCGTCGACGACGTCCTTGTCCGGGAGCACGAGGACCTGTCCGGGATAGATGAGGTCCGGATCGCGGACTTGGTCCTGGTTGGCGTCGAAGATCAGCGTGTAGCGCTCGCCCTCGCCGTAGGTCCGGCGGCTGATCGTCCAAAGATTGTCGCCGCGCACGATGCGGGCTGTCTCGATCCGGGGGACGTAGACCTCGGCGGAGCCCGCCGTGGCCCCGAATGGAACGTCAGCCGCCAAGCTGCCGGTGCTGGTGGGTCGCGCCGGGTCCGCGCGCGGCGCGGCGGCATCTTCGGGGGTCCGTCGTCCCGACGGGCCCGGCACGGCGGTCTGCGGAGCTCCGCCCTGTTGGGTCGCCGCGTATTCCACCCCCTCGTCGTGGCCGGCACCGGGCGCCGTGAACGGCACCTCTGCCCGATCCCGGACCTTGCCCGTCGCGGGATCGACCAGATCGAGCCGGACCCTGTAGTGGCCGGGCTTCACGCCCTGGCCAATGGTGAATGTCACGGTGCCGTCGCGGCCCACCGTTGCCGGGGCGACCGGCGAATCGTTCAGGTAGAGCCGCAGGCTGGCCCCGGGGGCTGCCCGTCCGGTGACGAAGAGCTGGCCTCCGTCCTGGGCATCGATGCTGACGACCTTGGGCGATACCGTCGTCGCGTCGGCGACGGGCTTCTCGGCCGGGCGAGCCCCTCGGGGTCTGGGATCGGTCGGCGACGTCGCCCCGCCTGCTCGGCGCGCGCCGGTCCCGATACCCGTCGTCGGGATGCCGGCATCGGCGCCCGGCTGGTCTCGCCCGGCGTTCGGCGCATCCCGACCCGGCACCGTCGTGGGAGCCGGGTTACCCGGGGCCGGGCCATCCGGCCGGGACAGGATCCGGGTCGGCGCATCGGGCGACGACAGGGCGACGAGGGGTCTGGCATCCCGGGCCGGCGCGACCACCACCGCGACGCGGGTCGACGACCGTTGCGTGTCGCCCTTCGCATCTGTCGAACGCAGCCCGATCTCGCTGCTCCCGGCCGGGAGGGGCGGTGGCGTGAGGGTGAAGTGCCCTCCGGCATCGGCCTGCGCGCGCGCCACGGGCTGGCCATCGACGAGCACCTCGACGGACGCGTTCGGCGCCGCCCGTCCGGCGATCACGGCGTCGCCGTTCGGTTCGACGCGCACGACGTCGAACCCCGGCGCGGCCGATGCCGACGGGCGCGTAGCCGGACGGTTGGCCGGTGGGCCGGACTCTTCGCGCGTCCGCGCCGACTGGGTCGCCCTCTCGTCCGCTTGGCTCGGCGTGCGGGCGGTCCCGGTGTCGGACGGCGGCAGGGCGGCGAGCGGCTGGCCCGCGCCGTCCGGCGCGCGAGACACGACCCCGAAGGTCGCGTCATGGCGCTCGTAGACGAGCCCGGTCAGCCCCGTCAGGATCAACAGGCACACGAGCCCGATAGCCAGCCCCCGCCTGCCGCCGGTCGTGCGAGGGGCCGGCACGGGAGCCGCAACCGGGACCGGGACCGCAGTCCGTTGCTTGACGCGTGTCCGCGGGCGCCGGCCGAGCAGGGCCACGACCACACCGAGGCCGGCAAGCGCGGCGATGAGCGCCGTGATGAGGATGCGACGCAGGGCGGTGATCATGGCGTGACGGTTCCCCCCGCATCGTGCAAGCTGCCGCCTGATGCCGGCCCTGGTCGGCTGCCCGGCCGCCCCATGGGACGACCGGGACGTTCGGGTCCCGCTGTCAGGCGAAGCGGCGGCCGTCCGTCGCGTAGCGGTCGATGGCCGACGGCAGTTCGCGCGACAGGCGCGAAAGGATCTCCGAGCGGCTCAGGCCGGTCTGCTGGGTGAGGTGCTCCAGGGTCAGCGGGCCGATGGCGCGCTCCAGGTCCGGCTCGGCGATGTCGCGGTTGGCGCCCTGATTGACCCAGGACTTCGCCGTCTCGCCGTGGCCACCCTTGGTGAAGTGCTCGACGAGCTCGGCCAGCCCGCTGGCCAGCAGGCCGCCGACCCCGGCCGAGCCGACCCCGCCGAGCACGCGCTCGAGGTTGGAGGGAGCCGCGGACCCGGTCGCCGGGGAGGTCCGCGCCACCGGCGGCACGACAGACCCGTGGGCGTCCCGGGCGGGAGTGCCGAGCCACTCCGCGATCTTGTCCCTGTTCTGGTAGCCCGCCACCGCGAGCAGGCCCAGCAGGGCGGTCATCGAGGGGTATCCCTTGCTCATGTCGCGTCCTTTCCGTGATGGATCGGCAGAAATCGCCGGGCTTGGCGGTCAGTAGCCGCGACGTGGCGGCGTGGTCGCCCGGCCGGTGACGCGGCGCGTGACGAAGGCGATCACGCGCGGCAGCAGGAAGGCGGTCAGAAGCTTGCGGATCATCGGGATCTCCAGGTTGGCGCGGTGTCAGCGCGAGGAACGGGCGAGCCAGCCGAGCGCGAAGGCCACGCCGACGAAGGCGAGCAGCGTCGTGGTGCGGTTGGCATCGGCATAGCGGATCGCGCGGCGGCCGTTGGTCTGCACCCGGCGGCGGGCCTCCTGGGCGACATGGCGGCCGTCCTCGACGAGGTCGTCGGCGCGCTCCCAGACCTCGTGAGCGAGGTGACGGCCGTCCTCGGCGAGGTCCTCGGCCCGGTCGCGGGCGCGGCCGTAGGCGTATTGTGCGCCGCCGGCCACTTGATTGGCGGCGCCGCGCACTTGGCGGATCGGATCACCGGTCAGGCCGCCGACGGCGGTCTGGGCGCGACCCTGGAGGTGACGGGACGCGCCACGAATCTGGTCGCGGTTCATGGTTCACTCCTCTGCTCATCGGACACGGCTCTCTCGGGCGGCGCCGGCCGTACCGGCGCCGCGGGAGTCGCGATCAGTGCTTGCCGGTGACCTTGTCGGCGAGGTTCTTGGCGCCGTCCTTGACGTCGCCCACGGTCTTCTGCGCCTCGCCCTTCAGCTCCTGCGCCTTGCCCTCGGCCACGAGCTTGTCGTTGCCGGTCACGTTGCCGACGCCCTGCTTGACGTTGCCGACGGCCTCGTTGGCCAGACCCTTGAGCTTGTCGGTGGTGCTGCTCATCGTGCGCTCCTGCTTCGCGAGTGAGGCCGGATGCTCCGGCCGGTGAAGCCCCCCGCCCGTGGGCGGGGGCCGGTGAAGGGGTTCAGACGCGGCGGGCGTCGTAGGAGGAGAGGAGCGTCGCCGGCTTCGGGGCGCCGAGGCGACCGCCGAAGAAGGCCGCCAGCGCGCCGAGGATCAGGGCGATGGCGGCGTAGAACGCGCCCTGAGTGGCGGCGGACTTCGCCGTGACGGCAGCGGCCTCAGCCTTCTGCTTGGCGGTAGCGACGGCCTGCTCGTACTGCTTCTGGTAGTCGTCGATCTGCGCCTTGGCCTGATCGGGCGAGATACCCTGGGCCTTGGCCAGCGCGTCGGCGGCGCGGTTCTTGGCCTGCTCCTTCTGGGCGGGGTCACCGGTCAGCACGGCGCGCACCGCCGCCACCGCGGCATCACGAGCCGCCTGCGGGTCCTGGCCGGCGGCCTGCTGGCGGACCTTGTCCTCGATGCCGTCCAGCGGGTTCGAGATCTTCGACAGCGACGGCGCCGCCGCCTGGGCCGCCGTCTGCACGGTGCCGCCCACGAGGTTGCCCGCGCCGCCGAGCGCCCCCGAGACCGTGCTCAGCGTGCCGCCGACCAAGCCGCTGGCGGCCGAGGTCAGCAGGTAGAGCACAACCAGCGTCGTCACCGCCCAGGAGACGAGACCGTGCAGGGCGGCGGCGCCCGGCAGGGGCTTGCCCGAGAGCCGGCCCGCGATCAGCCCGCCGGCCAGCGAGGCGACGATGCCCGAGGCCACGAACCAGATGCCGGCGCCCATCGAGACGGTGGAGGCCGACGGGTTGTCGGCGGCGGTGGTGCCGACGGAGGCCAGGCCCACCCCGACGCCGACGAGGTTCACGATGACCTGGGTCACCAGGGCGGTGACGGCGCCGGCGAAGATGGCCCCCCAGGACACTTGGTTGAGCAGCACGGCACGCGTGTCGGCCTGCGTGGCTGTCGTGGCGAGGGGGGAAGCGGTCGTCTGGATGGTCACTCTTTCACTCCGGGTCTTGGGTCGTTCGAAGTCGTGGGTCGGCGGCTCAGTCGCGGGTGCCCGAGACGAGCAGGCCGAGGCCGAAGCCGACGGCGCCGGCGATCAGCAGGGAGGCGAGGGGGTACTCGGCGACCTGGCCGCTCACACCGCCTTGGCCATGGCGCAGGGCGCGAGCGCCGCGCTCGTAAGCGTCTTCCGCGTAATCGGAGGCGTCGTCGGCGGCGCGGCGCACGGAGCGACGGGCCCGGTCGAAGTGATCCTCGGCGGCGCCCTGCGCGCGGCGCGCCCGATCCTCGACGTCGTCGGAGCCGACGAGGCCGCCCACGGTCTCGCGAATTCGGCCGCCGATATCGCGGGCGGTGTCGGCGACGTGCTCGGCCGCGTCACGCACGGTGTCCTTGGCCTGGCCGTAGAGGTTCTCGGCCTGGCCGGCCGCCTCGCGGGCGCGCCCCTCGACCGAGTCCCGCCGCGAGCCGGTCAGATCGCCCACCGCGCCCTGCACCTTGCCGCCGATTTCCTTGGCGGCGCCCGTGATCCGATCCGTGTCAACCATGTCGTTCTCCTTGCGTGATAATGGTGTGGGTCGGCGCCTCCGCGTCGGGGCGCCGGTCGAATTCGCGTCAGTCCCCACCCGGCTTGGCGGGCTGGATCCCGACGGACTTGGCGGCGCGGGCCTCGCGCTTCTGCCGTCGCCCCTCGGCCTCGACCCGGATGTCGCCGGTGAGCTTGCCGAGGGCTTCTTTGACCGAGCCCTTGAGGTGCTCGGCGGAAGTGGAACTCCTGTCTTCGGCCATGGGTGCTCCGTCGTGTTCGAGAAAACCCTGCACCGACGATGAGATGATCGTCCCGTCTCCGTGTTCAATGAGCAAATTATACCAGTACGGTAATCATTTTGCTCCAGAGACTTGTATCGGAAATCCGTTTCCTCGACCCCAGACGACCGCCTCCGACCCTTTGCGGACGCCGATCTTGCGGTGGATCGCGGCGTCGTGATTGCGTGAGAGGTTGAGCGTGCGGGCGTTGGCTGCGTTATTCCGGCCCGCGCAGACGAGGTTCAGGATCTGGCGCTCGCGCACCGTCAGGTTGACGGCGGATATCTTCGCCCGACCGACCTCCCGCCTTCGCAGGTTGGCGAGATTCTCGATGGCGCCACGGTCGCTGCGGTCGCGCAGGCAGAACCGGTCCCGGTACGCGTCCATGGTCGGCCCGAGCTCGTTCAGGCTCTCGGCGCCCTGCATCGCCGGTGCGGCCGCGTTGGCACACCACGCCATGGCCCGGTCGGGCTCGACGAGGATCTCGCCCTCACTCAGGCCGGCGATGATGGGCCGGAGTTCATGCCTGTCGACGTCCGCCGTCACCGCTTCCCAACCCCGTCCCGCGCTCACTGCCCCTCCGGCAGCCGGGCACAAACGGGTTGCGCACAAGCAGGTTCCAAAATTTATGTTATTATCCCGGTACGCACGTATCATTGACGCGGGGATTTGCGACTCAAGATTGATGCTCATCGCGCCTGCGGGACCGCCGGATGGTCCTGGGCGCCGCCCTCAAGACGACGGCGAGCCCACTCGCGTGCCCCATGTCGCCGAACAGTTTCGCTCGCCTGCCGTACACGGTGCCGTGATCTCGCCTGCGCGCGACGAACTCCGGCGAGGTCTGCCGAATTACTACTTAGACGTCGCGCTGCCCGATGAGAGATTCCCGTTGGCGGCCTCTTTCCGGCGCCCCTTGGAGGCGCTGGACACGGCCGAGACGCCGTCGGGCCACGGCTTCGCGGCCGAACTTGTCGCGGGGGTGCCGCATCTGCGCCGGTCTGCGCTGTCGCTGAACCGCGACGCCACCGAGAACGACGACCTCGTGCAGTACACGTTGCTCAAGGCCCGGGAGCATTGAACCAGCTAGCGGCCCGGCGCTGCCTCGAAGGCGTGGCTTTTCACGATCCTGCGCAACAGGCACCGCGACGACCGGATCAGGCACCGGCGGGAGGTTCCCGACCCGGACGGTTCGCACGCGGCGGGATTGTCGAGCCTCGCCGATTAGCAGCACCGGCTCACCGTGCAGGACGTCCAGGGGTGCGCGACCGGCTCGAACTGGCCGGGGGAGCTGGCCCTCGTTTTCCGTCTCCAGCGGGGCCGGGATACTCAGGATGAAGGCGCTCGCGTCGGACTTGGCCCTCGCGCCTTCCCGGCCCGCAATCCTTCATCAGGGTCCACGACCCCGAAGGGCAGGTTGACGGCGTCCTTCGTGTCCCTCGGATCGGAGGCGCCCGCGTCGCCACGCGCGACCGCGCAAAGCCATCCGATTCCGAACACGCGCAAGCCGTGGCCATTCGTCCGCGCCCGACATCCATGGATGTCCGCGCTCGATCCATGTGGATGCAGCCTCGGTCGAACGCAGTTCTCGGAACATCCGTCGATCAGCCGCGCGCGGTCATCACTTCCTCAGCGGCACGCCCTTCGTGGTGAAACGCGGCGCACCCGGATGGCGCATGGGGCGCGGCTGGCCACCCGCCTTGCCCGCACCGGCGCCCGTTCCCGGCGGCTGCGAGAGCGGAACGAGCTGGTCCGGCCTCGGCCCGATGAGATCCGCGCGACCCATCGCCCGCAGCGCCTCGCGCAGCAGGGGCCAGTTCTCGGGATCGTGGTAGCGCAGGAACGCCTTGTGCAGCCGGCGCTGCCGCATCCCCTTGATCGCGTCGACCGGCTCGCTGCCGCCGCGCCGCACGCCCTGCAACGGGTTGATCTCGGTGTGATACATGGTCGTGGCGGTGGCCATCGGCGAGGGCAGGAACGTCTGGACCTGATCGGCGCGATAGTCGTTCTTCTTGAGCCAGAGGGCGAGGTGCATCATGTCCTCGTCGGTCGTGCCCGGATGCGCCGCGATGAAATACGGGATCAGGTAGTATTTCTTGCCGGCCTGCTTGGCGGCGGCGTCGAACATCTCCTTGAAGCGGTCATACGTGCCGATGCCCGGCTTCATCATCAGGTCGAGGGGGCCGCGCTCGGTGTGCTCGGGCGCGATCTTGAGACGGCCGCCGACGTGATGGGTCACGAGCTCCTTGACGTATTCGGGGCTCCGGACCGCGAGGTCGTAGCGCACGCCGGAGGCGACCATGACTTTCTTGACGCCCTTCACCTCCCGGACCTTGCGATAGAGCCGGATCAGGTCGTCGTGCGAGGTGTTCAGGTTCGGGCAGATATCCGGAAAGACGCAGGATGGCAGCCGGCACGCCGCCTCGATCTTCGGGTCCTTGCAGGCCATCCGGTACATGTTCGCCGTCGGCCCGCCGACATCCGAGATCACCCCCGTGAAGCCCGGCGTCTTGTCGCGGATCTTCTCGATCTCGCGCAGGATCGAGCCCTCCGAGCGATTCTGGATGACGCGGCCCTCGTGCTCGGTGATGGAGCAGAAGGTGCAGCCGCCGAAGCAGCCGCGCATGATCGTCACCGAGAACTTGATCATGTCCCAGGCGGGGATTTTCGCGTCCCCGTAGGACGGATGGGGGGCGCGGGCGTAGGGCAGGTCGTAGACCGCATCCATCTCCTCGCTCGAGAGCGGGATCGGCGGCGGGTTCAGCCACAGATCGCGGTCGCCGTGGCGCTGGACGAGCGGGCGGGCATTGCCGGGATTGGCCTCCCGGTGCAGCACCCGCGAGGCGCGGGCATAGGCCTCCTTGTCGTCCTTGACCTGCTCGTAGGCGGGGAGCCGGATCACGGTCTCGCCGGGGCGACGGGCGGCGGCCTCGTCGGTCGAATCGAGATCGTCGGCGGGCAGCTCGGTGTAATGCTCGGGCACGCGGCGGAACAGGGCGACACCCCGGACGGCATCGAGTTCCTGCGGCGCCTCGCCGGCCGCGAGACGGTTCGCCACCTCGACCACGGCGCGCTCGGCATTGCCGTAGATGAGCAGATCGGCCTTCGCGTCCGCGAGGATCGAGCGGCGCACCTTGTCGGACCAGTAATCGTAATGGGCGATGCGGCGCAGCGACGCCTCGATGCCGCCGAGCACGATCGGCACGTCCTTGTAGGCCTCGCGGCAGCGCTGCGTGTAGACGATGGTCGAGCGGTCCGGCCGCCGGCCGCCTTCGCCGCCGGCCGTGTAGGCGTCGTCGTGGCGCAGCCGGCGGTCCGCGGTGTAGCGGTTCACCATCGAATCGAGATTGCCGCCGGTGACGCCGAAGAACAGCTTCGGCTTGCCCAGAACCTTGAACGGCTCGGCCGACTGCCAGTCCGGCTGGGCGATGATGCCGACCTTGAACCCCTGTGCTTCGAGCAGCCGGCCGATGATGGCCATGCCGAAGCTGGGGTGATCCACATAGGCATCGCCCGTCACCAGCACGATGTCGCAGGCGTCCCATCCGAGCGCCGCCATCTCGGCGCGGCTCATCGGCAGGAACGGCGCCGCCTTTCCGGCGGGCGGCGGTTGGCAGACGATGGGTGCCAAGGGTCGGTTGGCGGGCGCGTGGAGTTCCATGGGGTCTATGCATAGGCCGCCGAGGCCGCGAGCTCAACGAACCGCCGGAGGGAAGGCGGCCGTCGCCCCTGCATCAAACCTCGTGAGGCCGCCGGCACCGCCGCGGCCAAGGTCACGCGCCGATCCGGCCATGCGTGGCCGACGACGCCCCTCGCCGAGACGCGCCTGAAGCGGGGCCGGGGCCTGGAGCTCTCCCGGAAAAGGGCGCGATCCCTCCCGACCGTGATGCCCCCTGCCGTCGGGCGCGGCGCTCGAATGCCTCCGTCGTGTGGTCATCACCCGGTCGGCTCCGAGGCCCGTCTTGCCCCTCAGGCCTGGCAGGAAGGCCGCTCTCGGGCCGAGCGGATCGCTCAGGGCACGCGCAGGCCGAGCTGCGCCTTGTCCGTGAGCCTTTCGTTGCGGAACGTGAGCGTGAGATTGGCCCCATACGTGCCCCGTCCGGGCCAGGAATAGGTCGCGCGCCGGACCCGGCCGATCGTCAGGTGCGAAATGCGACGGCCATCGCAACCCAGGCGTGCCCGCACCTGCCGATAGGTCATGCCTGTCTTGAGGGCCGCGTACCGCGCATGATCGACACGGCAGCCCG
The DNA here is from genome assembly GCF_028920805.1 of Methylobacterium sp. 092160098-2. Classification (NCBI taxonomy): domain Bacteria; kingdom Pseudomonadati; phylum Pseudomonadota; class Alphaproteobacteria; order Hyphomicrobiales; family Methylobacteriaceae; genus Methylobacterium; species Methylobacterium sp. 092160098-2. The sequence goes on from NZ_JAQPZJ010000001.1 coordinate 4,479,985, forward strand.
CCGGCGCCGCCGTCGAGGCCGATTGCGAGGCCGATTGCGCGGCCGATGCTTGCAGGAGCGCCAGGATCAGCCCGAGCGGGAGGATGGCTCGCATGGCGCGGTCAGCCCCGATCGTCCGCATCCCGGCCCCCCGTCTTCGTCGCCGGAGGCTTGGACGGGCCGTCGGCCTCCGCGGACCGGATCTCAACCTTGAGGTCCTGCCGCAAGTCCTGAAGGTGGTCGGTCACCACCCGCTCGCCGGCCTTGAGCCCGGCCAGGATCGCGGTGTCCTCGCCGAAGCTGTCGCCCGTCGTCACGGGCTTCTGGCGTACGACACCCTGATCGTCGACCACGTAGACGATCTGCTGAGCGAGTCTGGCCGACAACGCGATCGTGGGGACCAGAAGCTTCTCCTCGGTGCCGGTCTTCACCCGGGCACGGATAAACTGACCCGGCAGGAAGCGCTCGTCGGTGTTCGGCAATAGGGCGCGCACGAGGCGACGGGCGGTGCGGGGGTCAAATCGGTTGTCGAGCTGATAGACCTTCGCGTCGCGCATGGGTTTGCCGGCCTCGTCCAGCACCTCCACGGTCACGGGGCCCTTCTGCATCGCCTCGCGCAGCGCCTCGGAATCCTCGGAGGAGAGCGCCATCTGCACGTCGATCGGGTCGAGCTGCACCACCGTGACCAGCTGCGTCTGGTTCTCGATGACGAGGTCGCCGGGGTTGACGATCGACAGGCTCGCCCGCCCGTCGAAGGGGGCGTTCACCACCGCGTAGTCGAGGTTGAGGTTCTGCCGCGCGATCGCGGCCTCGGCCCCCTGGACCTGGGCGGCGGCGGAGGCGGCGTTCGACTGAAGCTGCTGGAGGCGCTGCTCGGAGGCGTAGCCCTTGTCGGCCAGCGTGTCGGTCCGGCTCACCTCGGCCTGCGCGAACTGGAGCTGCGCCTTGGCCTGCGCCTCCTGGGCCTGCGCCTGGGCGAGCGCCACCTGGAACGGACGCGGGTCGATCCGGAAGAGCACCTGCCCCTTCTTCACGTGGCCACCCGGCTCGAAGGGGCGATCGGTGACGTTGCCGGTCACCCGGGCCCGCAGGGCCGCGTCCTGCTGCGCGATGATCGTCCCCGTATAGGTGAAGCTGATCGGCACCGCCTGCGTCCGCGCCGTCGTCACCGTCACGGCGATCGGCGGCTCGGCCTCAGCGGTCTCGGGCGGCCGGTCCGACCAGGGCAGGGCCGCCATCAGCACGGACGGGTCCGGTCGGCCCATCGCGAACCAGCCGCCCGCCGCCAGGACCAGCGCGGCGCCACATCCGAGTAAGCCGTACCGAATCCCCGCCCGCACGCCGCCTGCTCCCCGCTGCAGCGCGCTCGGCGCCGAACCGGACAGGGAACACGCCAAACGCGCTCGCGTTGCACGCCCGGTCCTCGCGGCCACCGACCACCGTCGAGGTCCGATGTTCGCCCGCTTCGTCGATCGGCCGGTCCTCGCGGCCGTCATCTCGGTTCTGATCACCCTGATCGGCGCGGTGGCGGGCCTGACCCTGCCGATCGCGCAGTTTCCCGAGATCGCGCCGCCGATCATCAACATCCAGGCGACCTATCCGGGCGCGAGCGCACAGCAGGCCTACGACGCCGTCACGACGCCCCTGGAACAGGAGATCAACGGCGCCCAGCACCTCCTGTACATCGCGTCGACCAGCAACACGGATGGCAGCGTCAACCTCGACGCGACCTTCGAGATCGGCTCCGATCTCGACGCCGCCGCCGCCGAGGTGCTGACCCGCGCCAACCGGGCCGAGTCGAAGCTTCCGGCCTCGGTGCGCGCGCAGGGCCTGGAGATCCAGAAGAGCTCCCGCCAGCGGCTCGGCAACATCGTGCTCTACGCCGATCCGGGCTCGCCCTACGACGAGCTGTTCCTGGCCAACTGGGCCGAGACGCAGGTGATCAAACCCCTGCGCCGGGTCGACGGCATGGGCCGGATCCAGAACTTCTCCCAGAAGCGCTACGCCATGCGCATCTGGCTCGATCCGGTGAAGATGGAGGCCCTGGCGATCAGCCCCGATGCGGTGATCCGCGCGGTGAGCCAGCAGAATGAGCAGATCACCACCGGATCCCTCGGCAAGCCGCCGACCGATGGGCAGCCCACCGCCTTCGAGCTGCAGGTCGTGACTCAGGGGCGGCTGAGCCAGCCCCAGGAATTCGCCAACGTCCTGCTGCGGGCCAACCCCGACGGCTCCGTGGTCCGGGTCCGGGACGTGGCGCGGGTGGAGTTGGGTTCGGAGCAGTACGGCGTGCGCTCCGGCTTCGACGGGCAGCCCTCGGCGACGCTCGGCCTCTACCAGACGCCCGGCGCCAACGCGGTCCATGTGATGGACGGGGTGAAGGCCACCATGGAAGAGCTGGCCCGGCGGTTCCCGCCCGGGCTCAAGTACAAGATCGCCCTCGACCGCACCGAGTTCGTCCGCGAGGCGATCCGCGAGGTGGTCCACACCCTGTTCGAAGCGCTCCTCCTCGTCGTCATCGTCACCTACCTGTTCCTGCAGAACTGGCGGGCGACGCTGATCCCCTCCATCGCCGTGCCGGTGGCGCTGGTCGGGACCTTCGGCCCGATGGCGCTGCTCGGCTTCTCCTTCAACACCTTGAGCCTGCTCGGCATGGTGCTGGCGGTGGGCCTCGTGGTCGACGACGCGATCATCGTGGTCGAGAACACCGAGCGGCTGATGGACGAGGGGATGGAGCCGCGGCCGGCCGCCCGGGAGGCGGTGAACGAGGTCGCCGGCCCGGTGATCGCCACCACCCTGGTCCTGGCCGCCCTGTTCGTGCCGGTGGCCTTCATCCCGGGCCTGACCGGCCAGCTCTACAACCAGTTCGCCCTGACCATCGCGATCTCGGTGATGATCTCGGCCGTCGTCTCGCTGACCCTGACGCCGGCGCTCTGCGGCCTGATCCTGAGGCACCGGCCGGAGGGGGCGCAGGCCCGGCAGAGCCGGTGGAAGGCGCCGCTGCGCTGGTTCAACCGGACGCTGGAGCGGGCCGCGGGCCTCCTCACCGCGATGATCGGGCGGCTCAGCCGCCATCTGGTGCTCGTCGGCCTCGCCTTCGCGGCCTTCGCGGCGCTCACCGTGCTCCTCGTGATGCAGCGCCCGACCGGCTTCGTCCCGAACGAGGATCAGGGCTACTTCTTCGCCGACGTCGCCCTGCCCAAGGGCGCCGCCGTGGCGCGCACCGACCGCATGGTCGAGCGGCTCGGCAAGAGCCTGCGGGACATGCCGGAGGTCGATCACACGATCGGCGTCGTCGGGCGCAGCATCCTCGCCGACGCGGTGGCGCCGTTCTACGGGTTCCAGATCCCGGTCCTGAAGCCCTGGGGCGAGCGGACGGCCTCGGCCGACGCCATCATCGCCCGCGTGCAGAAGCAGTTCCGGCACGATCCGGACGGGACGGTGCGGGTGGTCAACCCGTCGCCGCTGCCCGGCCTCGGCACGCGCAGCGGCCTGACCCTGGAGATCCAGGACCGCAGCGGCAACGGGGGCCTCAAGCTCGCCGCGGCGGCGCAGCGCTTCATCGACGAAATGGAGAAGAGCCCCAACATCGCCCAGGCGCTCCCGACGACGAGCTACGGCGTCCCGCAGATCCGCCTGGAGATCGACCGGGCCAAGGCCGAGCAGCTCGGCGTGCCCCTCCAGAACCTGTTCGACGCGCTCGGGACCTATGTCGGATCGAGCTTCGTCAACCTCTTCAACCGCTTCGGCTTCGTCTACCAGGTCTACGTGCAGAGCGAGGCCGCGGGCCGGCGCACGATCCAGGATCTGGAGGCCCTGCCGGTCCTGAACAGCCGGGGCGAGCCGGTGCGGATCGGCTCCCTGGTGCGGTCGGAGTTCACCACCGGCCCCACCGCCGTCCTGTCCTACAACACCTACCCGGCCATCGAGGTGGCGATCGAGGTGGCCTCTACCGCGAGTTCCGGCACGGTGCTCAAGGAAGTCGAGGCGCTCGCCAAGAGCCGCCTGCCGGCCGACTACGCGGTGGAATGGACCGACGTCGCCTATCAGGAGAAGGTCGCGGGCGGCTACGCGCCGCTGATCTTCGGCCTCGGGGTCCTGATGATCTTCCTGCTGCTGGCGGGCCAGTACGAGTCGCTGCGCCTGCCCTTCGTGATCCTGCTCGCGACGCCGATCGCGATCTTCGGCGCCATCGGCTTCCTGGCGGTGCGGGGGCTCGAACTCGACATCTTTGGCCAGATCGGGCTCCTGCTGCTCGTGGGCCTGGCCGCCAAGAACTCGATCCTGCTCGTGTCCTTCGCGGAGGATCTGCGCCGGCAGGGCGAGGACGTGCTGAAGGCGGCCCAGGACGCGGCGCGCCTGCGCATGCGCCCGATCCTCATGACCTCCTTCGCCTTCATCACCGGCTCGATCCCGCTGGCCATCGCCAGCGGCGCCGGGGCGCATGCGCGCGTCTCCATGGGGACCGTGGTGATCGGCGGCCTCGTCGTGGCGACCTTCATCACCCTGTTCATCACGCCGACCTTCTACGTCGCCTTCGAGCGGCTGTTTGGGCGCCGCGATCCGGCCGCGCCCGAGCCGTCCGGGGCCGGAGACGCGGCACTGCCGGCCGAGTAGCGGCGTTGGTCCGTCGCAGGGTCGGTGGCGCGGACATCGGCGCGGACATCGGGATCGGCGGCGGGAGGGGGCCGAAGCGCGCATGAAGACCGTCATGCCGCGCTGGCGGCTGATCCTGTCCCGAACCCTCCGCCAGGCCTGGGTCCGCGCCGCGCTCTACTGCGTCGGGGGCGTCCTGGCGGCCCTGGTGGCGTGGCGCTTCCAGTTTCACGTCGAGGAGAACTTCGCCCTCAGCGTCGGTGCCGACGCCGTCGGCAACGTCCTGGGCATCCTGGCCTCCTCGATGCTGACGGTGACGACCTTCTCGCTGACCGTGCTGGTGAACGCCCTGGGGTCCGCCTCGTCGGGCGTGACGCCGCGCGCCACGATCCTCTGGAGCGAGGACCGGCGGGCACACGACGCGCTCGCCACCTTCCTCGGGGCGTTCCTGTTCTCGGTTGTGGGGATCGTGGCCCTGTCGACCCGCCTCTACGGGCCGGGCGGGCGCCTCGTCATGCTGGGCGCGACGGTGGTGGTCATCGGCCTGATCGTCGTCACCCTCCTGCGTTGGATGCAGCAGCTCACGCGCTTCGGCCGGGTCGGCGAGACGATCCGGCTGGTCGAGCAGGCGGCGGCCCAGGCGCTGCGCTGCCGGCGCGACCAACCGCATCTCGGTGGCATCCCCCCGGATCCGGCGCACCGCCACGCGCGGCCGGTCCTCGCGGATCGGATCGGCTACATCCAGCATGTCGACCTGGCGGTGCTGACGCGGGCCCTCGGCGGCCGCGACGCGATGCTGGACGTGGCCGTGCTCCCCGGCGCCTTCGTCCACGCCGCCACGCCCCTCGCCTTCGTCGACCCGGAGATGGAGACCGCCGCCCTGGCGGCCGTCCGCCGGGCCTTCCTGATCGCCGACGATCGTGCCTGGGAGCAGGATCCGCGCTTCGGCCTGTCCGTTCTCGCGGAGATCGGATCGAAGGCGCTTCCGCCGACGGCCGCCGATTACGGGACCGCGATCGCGGTGATCGGTGCAGGCTTGCGCGTGCTCTCGGAGTGGATACCGGACCCGGACCGGCCGCCGCGCGAACCCGAGCATCCGCGCATCCGGGTCCCGGCCCTGTCGACCGACGACCTGATTGCGGATTTCTTCCATCCGCTGGCCCGTGAGGGCGGCGGGATCGTGCAGGTCGGCGTGCGGCTGCAGAAGGGCCTGGCGGCCCTGCGAAGCATGTCACCGGAGTGCTTCTCCGCCGCAGCCATGCGCGCCTCGATCCTGGTCACGGAGCATGCGGGCTTCGCCCTGCTGGTCCCGTCCGAGAAGGCCGCCGTGGAGGCCCTGACCCTGCGCTGATGCCCAAGCGGGCTCGGCCGTCTCGACCGCCGTTCGCCTCATGCGCGCAGGGTGCCGCCGAGGCGACGCGCCGGAGAAGCCTCGGCGCGGCACCGGTCATCGCCGGTTCGGAACTGCCGATGCGCTGATCCATTGGCTCACCGGACGCGGAGCGACCGGCTTTCGAGGATGACTGGATTGATGATCCTGATGCACGCTCTCCCTGTCGGCTCCGCACGGACTGCCGTGCGCCGCGCGGCCATGGGGGCCTGCGCGCTGATCGCGCTCTCTGGACCGGTGCTCGCCCAATCGGCGGCGAGCCGGATCGATCAGCCGACGCCGGCCACGCTCCCCCCCGGGGTCAGCACCACGCCGGGCAGCCCTTCCCCTGCCGATCGACCGAGCGGCCCTGTCTCACCCCCGAGCGCCCTCTCTTCATCGACGGACGTCATGCGCGGGGGAAATACCGGGACCGTATCCGGCCGGAACAAGGACGCGCGCACCAACCCGCTCGATCATCTCTCGCCGGAATACAGGCGGTAGATCGAGGGCTCCCTCGGGGGACGTCTCGGGGTCCCGAACGGCACCGGCGGTCGGATGGGCGGTCCATCGTCGGTCGCCGCACGCCGCCGATGACGGCACGGCGTTCTGGACCGGCCCCTCTGTCGGGTTCTCGTTCCGGTGTCTCTCGGCTGACATGCTTTCGCCGCCTCGCTGTGCGACGGGCTGCGCGAGCGGCATCACAGCCTCGCGGGCCGATCGCGCCCGTGGCAGCCCGAGTTTCGAGAAGCAACGATGAACACGCAGGTCGAGAAGGCGGGGGGCAGGCCTTCGAAAGGCATCGACCGGAACAAGGTGATCGCGCACTCGCTGCGGCAGTTCGCACGCCTGCCGGGCCTTCCCGACACCAAGAAGGGCGTGCGCTCGTACCAGAGTCACGTCAAAAGCGATCCCTGGCTACCGCTCCTCTTCGTCGTCTGCTTCGTCCTGCCGACCCTGGGCGGCGCGATCTTCTACGGCCTGATCGCCTCCGACCGCTTCGTGACCGAGGCACAGTTCGCGATCCGGCCGACCGTCGGGACGGCCGACAAGGCGACGCCGGACACGGTCGGCACGAATGCCGGCGTGATCAAGGCGACGGTCGCCCAGGAAACGCTCATCGCACAGGAATACATCCACAGCCGGCCGCTGGTCGAAGCCGTCGCGGCGGAGCTTCCGATCCGCGACTGGTTCGGTCGCGACAGCATCGACATGTTCTCGCGGTTCAGCCCGGAAAAGCCGGTCGAGAAGTTCCTGAAGTACTGGAAGCGCCGCGTCGACGTCGACGTCGAGTCGGCGTCCGGCATCATGTCGCTGACAGTCGAGGCCTTCGACCCCGACGAGTCGCTTGCCATCACGAAGGCCGTGATGGCGGATACCGAGCGGATGTTGAACGACCTGAGCATGAGGTCCCGCCAGGACGCGCTGGACGTCAGCGCGCGTGTCCTGAAGCTCGCCGAGGAGCGGGAGGCGCAGGCCAACGCCGCATTGAACGATCTGCGCAACCGCGAGGGCGTGCTCGACGTCGTCAAGTCGAATACCGCCACCATCAAGGCGATGTCGGAGCTGCGGGACTCGCGCACCAAGCTCGCCATCCAGCTCGCCGTGCTTCAGCGGGATCTCGGCCCGCAATCCCGCAGCATCATCGACCTGAAGCAGCAGATTGCCGATCTCGATGCCAACATCGCCAAGGTTCGGCAGCAGCTGGCCGGCACAGCACCGACGGAGAAGCGGCGCCTCTCGGACGCGCTCACGCGGTTCGAAGACCTCGAGCACGAGCGCGAGAACGCCGAGAAATACCACCGCGACGTGCAACTGGCCTATGACCGGGCCCGGATCGTGGCCCAGCAACAGGTCGTGGCCCTCGTGCCGATCGTCGAACCCGTCAAGGCCGGCTCTTCCACGGAGCCGAGACGGATCCTGATGACGAGCCTCGTCACGGCCGGCGCCGCCGTGCTGTTCGCGGCCGCGATGTTCACCCGCCGGATGATCACGAGCTGACGGGGGATCGGATCGGTTCTCGTCCGTGACGGTGGACGAGCCGATCGCACCGGAACCTGCCGTGCAGCCGGCGGCGGTATCCCGCGTCGCACCGACGAAAAGGCCCGCCGCGGCGAACCGGGCGGGCTGAGGGAGTGCTTGGGAGGAAGCGCAGCTTTACGAGGCTCGTATCTGGCATACCAGCCCCAGGAACGCAGGGCAGGTCTGCGAAATCACGAGGCATTCTTCAGGGCATTGGCGCCCACTGCCCCGCGGGGGCGCGGCGGCGGGCGACCGTGACATCCCCCAAGCGCCGGCTCCAACGGGCCGGCGGATGCGCGGATCGGCTGAGGGGCGGATGTCCCGGGCGGAGCGGGCCCCGATGCTCCGGCCCATCGGCGCAGGACATCGCCGATCCGGTGTCGATCTCAGGCGGCCACCGCCTGGGCGCGCGTCCGTCCCTCAAGGTCGCGGATCGTCGCGGCGAGAAGGGTCTCCAGCCCGTCGCAGGCCTCTTGCGGCTCGGCGCAGGCCGCGTTCCGGGCGGCATCCTCGATGGCGCGCAACCGCGCGACGAGGGCGCGGGCGCCGATATTCGCACTCATCGACTTGAGGCTGTGGGCCGCCCTGGCGATGGCAGGCTGATCCGAGACCGCGAGGGCCGATCGGAGGGTGGCGAGCGCGACAGGGCCTTGCGCCCGGTACAGATCGAGGACGCGGTCCAGGAAGGCACCGTCTCCGAGGCCGAGGAGCCCGTCCAGCACCTCGGCGTCGAGCAGATCGCCGTCTGGCGATGCTTCGGGTGCTGCTCCGGGTGATGCTCCGGTCGGCAAGGCGGCCCGGGCCTCTTCCGATCCCACCGCAGCCTCCCGTGCCGCGTCCCGGAGGGACGGGACATGCGCCTGCAGGAGATCGGCGAGCTGCCGCAGGGTGAAGGGCTTCAGGAGCGTTCCGTTCATGCCGGCGGCCTCTGCGGCTTCCGCAGCCTCGCCGAGGACGTGGGCCGTGAGCGCGACGATCGGGGTGCGCCGGTCCGTGGCCGCCTCGCGCTGCCGGATCGTCCGGGCGGCCGCGAAGCCATCCAGGACCGGCATGCTGCCATCCATCAGGATCAGATCGAAGTGCTGCGACCCGGCCGCCGCCACGGCCGCGGCCCCGTCCTCGACGGTCACGACATCGGTCACGCCGCAGCGGGCCAGGGCCTCGAGGGCGACCTCGCGGTTGACCGCGCTGTCGTCGGCGACGAGCACCCGCGCGCCCGAGAACTGCGGCAGCAGATCGGTCGCGACGGCGACCGCCGCGGACGCGGTGAAGGGATCGCCCGCGGCCAGCGCCGCCAGGAGGGGCCGCCACTCCGCCTGGATCACGGGCCAGCGCAGCACTGCGTCGGCGAGGCCGGACCGGAGAGCCTGATCGGCCGCATTGTCGCCCGCCCCCGCCAGGACGAGCACGCGCCCGGCCCGATCCGGCCGGCGACCCGCCGCCACGAGGGCGGCCGCGTCGAGGACCCAGTGGGCGGGGGCCGCGCCACGGTCCGCCGCGACCGGCGCGAAGCCGGCCCCGCTCAGACTGGCGGCGAGGGCAACCCGGGTCGCGGGACCGGCGGTGTCCAGCACGATCGCGGCCGGCACCGTGCCGTGGCGCAGGATCGGCCGGGCGGGTTCGGCGACGGTCACGGGAATGCGCGCCGAGAAGGTCGAGCCCGCGCCGACGCGGCTCTCCACCGCCACGGTGCCGCCCATCGCGGCGATGATCTGCTGGGCGATCGAGAGCCCGAGGCCGGTCCCGCCGAAACGGCGGGTCGTGGATTGATCGGCCTGCGAGAAGGCCGAGAAGATCGTGGCCAGCTTGTCCTGGGGGATGCCGATCCCGGTATCGGCGACGGCAATGACGAGGCATCCGTCCCCGGCATCGAGCGCCATCCGGACGGAGACGTGCCCGGCCTCGGTGAACTTCAGCGCGTTCGACACGAAATTGCTCACCACCTGCCCCAGGCGGACCGGGTCGCCGAGGATCGCCTGCGGCACCTCCGGCGCGATGTCGGCCGCGAGGTCGAGCCCGGCCGCGCGGGCCCGCTCGGCGAAGAGCGTCACCACGGTATCGGCGATCTCGGCGGGGCACACCGGCACGTGTTCGAGATCGAGCTTGCCCGCCTCGACCTTCGCGAAGTCGAGGATGTCGTTGATGATCGCCAAGAGCGACCGGCCGGACCGCGCGATGACTTCGGCGTAGCGGCGCTGGCGCACCGGCAGGTCGGCACTCGCCAGCAGTTCGGCCATGACCAGGACGCCGTTCATCGGCGTCCGGATCTCGTGGCTCATCGTGGCCAGGAAGGTCGACTTGGCGGCGTTGGCGGCGTCGGCGGCCTGCTTGGCCTCCCTCAGATCGGCTGTCCGCGCCTGGACCTCCGCCTCCAGGTGGGCGCTGTGGGCGGCGAGGCGGTGGTCGCGCTCGTTGACCGCGGAGAGCAGGTCATTGAGGGTGCGCGCCAGCGCGCCGACCTCGTCGTCGCTCTCCACGCGGGCGCGCTGCGTGTAATCGTGGCGCAGGCGGACCGCCTCCATGGTCCGGGTGAGGGCCCCCAGGGGCCGCGTGACGCTGCGCTGCAGGTAGAACGACACGCCGATCCCGATCGCGACGGCCAGCAGGGCCGCCAGGGCGGCGTTCTGGCCGGCGGCCCAGACGTGGTCGCGGATGTCGTCGGTCTCGCCGATCAGGACGACCCGACCGACGGGGCGCCCGTTCTCGAGGATCGGCGCGGTCGCCCGGAGACTCTGGGTGGCGAACAGATGAAGGAGCGAGAGATCCGCCCCGTCCAGGGCTGCGTCCTGCATCAGCCGCAGGCCGATCCCCTGCTCGGCGAGGACGGACCCGTCCGGTCGCTCGATCGCCCCGTAGACGATGGACGGCACGTTGCCGATCGCCCGGAGGGAGGCGGCGGCCGCGGCCTCGTCGTTGGCGGCCGTGGCCCGGGCGCCCCCGTGGGCGAAGACCTGGGCGACGGCCTCCAGCGCCGCTTGCTTGTCGGCGGCGTAGCGGTCGACCTCGCGCCAGACCGAGAGGGCCGCCGCCAGGACGAGGGCCGCCGTGACGGCGCCGGTCACCGCCAGCGCCAGCCGGCCGGCCAGGGAACGTCTCGGCCTGAGCCACGCGAGATGCACGCTCTTCTCCTTCAGGCGGCCCGGAGGGCCCGGTCGCGGGACGGGGGCGGCGGAAGAGGCGGGATCAGGCGGCGGCGCGGATGCAGGTCCGCGTCACCATCTCCCAGCCCGCCAGGAAGGCCTCCACGCAGCGCGGATCGAAGTGGCGGCCTGCCTGGTCCGCCAGGAAGGTCCGTGCGCGCTCGAGGGGCCAGGCCGCCTTGTAGGGCCGCTCGGTCACCAGGGCGTCGAACACGTCCGCCACCGCCACGATGCGGCCGGAGATCGGGATCGCCTCGCCGCGCAGGCGCTTGGGATAGCCGGTTCCGTCCCAGCGCTCGTGGTGGCTCTCGGCGATCTCGGCGGCGAGGCGCACGACGTCGGAGGTGCTGCCCTCCAGGATGCGCCGGCCGCGCTCGGCGTGCTTCTCCATCTCGGCGCGCTCCTCGACCGTGAGCGGCCCCGGCTTGAGCAGGATCGCGTCGGGAACGCCGATCTTGCCGACATCGTGCATGGTGGAGGCGAGCTTCAGGATCCGGATCTCCGCCGGATCGAAGCCGAGATTGGCGGCGATGATGCCCACGTAGCCGGCCACCCGGGCGATGTGATCGCCGGTATCGGTGTCCCGGTGCTCGGCGGCGCGCATCAGCAGGGCGATGATCTCGCGCTCCCGCGCCTCGATGACCGCGACCGCGGCCGCGACCTCGCGGGCGAGCACCGCGGCCCGGTCCTGCTCCTGCCGGTGGGCCGCGCTGATCGTCATCAGGTTGGTGATGCGCGCCTGGATCTCGACGGGATCGCAGGGCTTGCCGAGGAAATCCGTCGCGCCGGCGCGCAGGGCCTGATGGCGCAGGCTGCGCTGGTCGAGACTCGTCACCATGACGATCGGCACGTGCGCGAAGCCCGGGACCGCCCGCGCCGCCGCGATGACGTCGAGGCCGGTCAGGCCGGGCATGTCGTAGTCGGTGACGACGACCCCGATCCTGTCGACATGCGCCCGCAGGAAGTCGAGCGCCGCCCTGGGGCAGGTGAAGGCGACCGGCTCGCAGCCGGCCACGGGCTTGAGCGCCTGCATGACCAGCAGGTTGTTCATCTCGGAATCGTCGATGATCAGCGCGAGCACCGCGTCACTCCCAGACGAATGGCCGGCAGCGGAGGATCGGCATCGTGGCTTCCGCTATTGCGAGAGCAGCAGCTTGCCCGAGAGGGGGCCGACCCCCTTGGGCACCGGCACGCTCGTCGCGTCGTAATTCGCGTTCAGATAGAGATTCGGACCCTCGTAGAGATTGACCTGCTGGGCCACGATCACCGTGTAGGCCGATTGGTCGGCAACGGGTTTGCTCGCGTCGATCACCACGCGGCCCGCCGGCAGGTAGAGCGTGCCCAACATGGTCCGCGCATTGTCGCTGATGATCCGGTAAGTCCGCATCGGCTTGGTCGCGGCCAGCGGCGGCGGCGTCGGCGCGATCGGGCTCAATACATCCCCGAGAACGGCCTGGGTGGGGTCGACCGGATCGCTGACCACCCGCTCCTCCATCATCAGCAGGCCGGCCATGGGACCTGTGGTGGGCGCCGACAGACTGACCGTGGTCTTCTTGTCGAAGACGAGGCCGCCCTTGTTGCCGGTGAAGTAGAAGGCGACGTCGATGCCGGTCATGGCGGCATCCTTGTCGACGATGAGCGGCCCGTCCTTCATCACATAGGTGCCGGCGCGCAACGCGACGGAGGCGCTCTTGGTGATGTGCAGGCCGCCGCAATAGGTGCCCGGATCGAGGGTCACGCTCTGATCGACGAGATTGCCGCTGGTGTCGCGCTTGCTGTTGGCCGAGGCCGGGATCGCCGTGCAGGCGCCGATCGGCGGTGGCGCCCGATCCTTCAGGGGATCCTGGATGGGCGGACAGCTCGTCTGCGGCGGCGGGGCAAAATTCGCGCGGGCGCCGTCGAAGCCGCCCGCGGTGCAGATGGTCTGCGCCCGGGCATAGGCGTTGTCCTTGCCGACCATGCCGCGAGGGCTCAGCGAGTTGCTGTAGAGCGAACAGTCCTGGGCCGTGACCTCGGCGCTCTTCTCCAGTTCGAAGGCCCCGTCGGCGAGCGGATCCAGCGTGAGCAGGCACAGGCGCATCTTGCCGACGACGCGCGCCTTCGAGCGCACCGCGACCTTGACCATCGGCACGCCGACGAAGCCGCCGAAGGCGAGCTTGACGGTCTCGTCGACCGTCACGGCGACGCTGGTCCTGTCGTCCGCCACGTCGACCTGGAGCGCATACGGGCTCTCGGCGCGGGGCGCCGCCTGGGCCTGGATCGTGTCGACCACGATACTCTTGGCCGCCGCCGAGGTCGCGACAGCCAGCTTGAGGTAATTGCCCGCCGCCAGAACGCCGGCATCGGCCGCGTTCTGGAGCTGGCTGCGCCGGGAGGCGAGGCGGGCATAGTCGATGCCGCCGCCGGTCAGGCCGAGCAGCACCACGGCGCTCAGACCGAAGGTCAGGGCCACCGAGCCGGACCGGTCCGCCAGGGCGCGCGAGCCGATGCGGAGCGCTCTCCAGAAGGGTAAAATGGGCAGTTCTCCCCGGGCGGGATCGGTGCGGCCATCGCGACGGCACCAACCGCCAACCCGACCTGGCTAGCGCCCAGCTCCTAAGAATCCGTCGCGTTGGAACGCCAAAATGCCGGCGCCGCCCGTCCGGCCACGCTTGGCTGTGAAAATCGTCGGACCCCTTGCAGACAGAAGCCCGCTCGCCCCGGAACACTGGGCCGCGATACAAGCAGAAGAGCGTATAATCGAATTATATACAACTAAAGCGCGAAAAGACAGTCCTCCACAGACTCGTCGCCGCCGAACCTCGATAAGGTGGCAAATTCTACTCATGTTTGAACGTTTTCTAAACGAGCCGATCTTACATCTAGCTTCGTCCGGCCGTTGAGCTGGGACGGCAGCAGGCACAGGACCTGCAGAGTTCGTTTGTCATGATGGGCATCTTGCGGCGCGTCGCGACTGTCTGGCGCACACGCGAGCCGGGCGGCCGGGCTGGCACCGACCGAGGGATCCGACGGCTGCGCGGCCACCGCGGCGGCGCCTCGGCGGTGGAGTTCGCGCTCCTGGCGGCGCCGTTCCTGGCACTTCTGGGCGTCGTGGCGGAATCCGGCGTCGTCGCCATCGAGCAGCAGACCCTCGATATCGCCGTCGACCGCAGCGTGCGCCAGCTGCGCACGGGCGCCTTTCAGGACGGCGCCGACGGCAGCGATCCAAGCCAGCGCTTGCGCAAGCTCGTCTGTGCCGGCCCGTCGGCGCTGTTCCCCTGCGCCGATCTGCGCCTCGACGTGTCGCGGACGGCTTCGTTCTCGGCATCGCAGCCGGCGGAGCCGTTCGACAAGACCACGAAGACGTGGACGACGGGCTTCGGCACCCGGTTCGAATGCCCGCAGGGCGGCGATACGGTGACGGTCCGGGTCGCCGTGCCGGTGATGCGCCTCTTCCAGATGCTGGACTTCACCGGGCGGATCATGTCCGACAAGTCGCAGCTGCTCGTCACCACCGAGATCTTCCGGGCCGAGGATTACGAGCCCAAACCGTGCTGAGCCTCCGTCCCCGCGCGGGCCTGACCGGCCTGATCGGCAGCCGGGACGGCGTCAGCGCGATCGAGTTCAGCGTGATCGCGCCGATCCTGCTGCTGATCCTGATGGGGTCAATCGAGTTGCCCCGCGCCTTCATGATCGGGAAGCGGCTCGACAACGCGTCGGCCACGATGGCGGATCTGATCGCCCGCGGCAGCTACGCCGACCTGAAACCGGTCTTCGCCGCGACCAGCGTGATCTCCAACCCCTACGACGTGAGCGGCGCGAGCATCGTGCTGACGGCCGCGGGCACCTACAGCGACGGCAGCTCGGCGACGACCAAGGTCTGCTCGAGTGCCGAATCCAATGGGCAGGCCTACGCGGCCGGCACCTCCCTCGGCCCACCGCCCCCGGGGATGACCCGAAACGGCGATCGCTTCGTCGTGTCGGAGGTGACGATGATCTATAATCCGATCTTCCCGGTGCTCTCGAAGCTGACCCGGTGGACCTTCCGATCCAGAAAAGTCTGGCCGGTGCGCGGGGGCGAGATCTACAACGGACAGAGCGAGGTGGTTCTGCCCGGCGGCAAGCCCTGCCCGGCCTGAACGGGCGGACGGTGGCAGGCCCGTCAAGCGGAGGCCAATCCTCCGCGGCAATCCGGTCGGCGATGGAGGATGGCGCCTGCGGCACGCAGGACGGGGTGCGCGGGCACGGCGGCGGTCTTCCGGGCGCGGCGCGGGCGATCCGGCGACGCGGCCGGCGCCACCGGATGGACCCGGTGGCGCCGGATCGCGGCCATCGCCCGCCTCAGCGGGTCGAGACCGCGGTGGCGACGACCCGCCGCGAGGCCGGGCTCGCCGGGACAAGACGCGGCGTCGTGGTCAGCTCCGAGGCAGGACGAACCGCGGCGGTGGGACGCGCCTGCTCACGGTAGAGCGGGGGAGTCAGCGCGATGGTCTCGTCGGCCAGGGCGGTGCCGATCATCGGAACGGCGGCGAGGGCGGCGAGAACGATGGTGCGAACGGTCATGATGCGAAGTCCTCTCGTTGTCCGGGTCGTGCCCGGCTTCGAAGGGGTATTTACGTTGCAGAGCAACATGATCCAAACAGATGCAATCGATACCGCATATCGATACGATCAATGTTTGCCGTGCCGATTCCGTTCCGAGCGACTAGGCAGGCGGACCTTGCCGCCTGCGCCTCATCGACTGGTCGGCTCGAGGAGACCGCGCTCCGGGAGCCGGCCGATGCATCGCCAAGGTTTGGCCGAACGGAAGGACGGACCGAGTTCATACAATATTAAACCGCACCCCCGAAGGTCGGTCAGCCCGTTGAATGTTTGTGAACCCACAGAGACTTAACGCGTAAAAGTTTATCTTTTCGCGCGGAAGGAGACGGCCCGTTGCTGGTTGCTGCCCTGCTCTTCGCGGTGGGCGTATGGGAGGGCTGGCGGTATCGGGCAGCGGTTCTGATAGCCAGCTCGATGCTGGTCAGCATCGGGTGGCTGGGCCTGTGGGCCTTCGTATGGACGCATCTCGACGCCGAGAAGATCCTATTGCTGTTCGCCTATCTCACCGCCCATCAGGCCGGGTATCTCGTCGGCGCCTATCTCGGGGCGGATTTCGGCGAAGATTCTTGACCGAACGGATCGTCGGCCCGCGGGCTGCAATCATCGTGGCGATGTCGACGCCAGGTTGACGCAGCGGCGCAGACAGGCCGGCGGGGCGATCGAAGACGAAGCCGGGATGCACAACCCGCTCTCCGGGCGCCGCCACCGGCTGACGGAATTCAGTGGCCGAGCTCCACCGGGATGCTGAGATCGACGATCCCGTCCCCGCTCAGGAGAGCGGGCGGCGGGGCGGAGGTCGGGCTGATCCCCTGCAGGGCGCGGAGCGCGCGCTGATCGAGTTTCGGCGAGCCCGAACTCTGCTCGATCTCCGCGCTCTGCACCGCCCCGTCCGGACCGATCTGGACGTGGACCAGCACGGTTCCGCCGCCCCGAGCCGTACCCGATCCCCTCTGAGCGCGGTCGGCGGCATCGATCCGCGTGACGAGGTCCGAGAGCCAGGCCCGCACCGCGGGTCCTGGAGTCGCCTGCGCTCCGCTCGCCAGAGCCAGACCGAACACAACAGCACCGGACATCAGGACGCGCGGCGACATGGGAAACGGTGGCTCCCTGAGCCCAGGATCGAGGGGCGACCCTACGCCCCGAACGGGCCGCTTGCGACCCCGATCCCGTGTCGCCGTCACGCGACGGCGGCGGTTTTCCAGCCTTTCGGGCCGGCGGCGGCCAGCATGACGTCGTCGCTACCGATCTCGAGGCCGGTATAGCCCAGCATCTGCGCGAGTTGCGTCCGGGCCCGCCAGACCCGGCTCTTCACCGTGCCGATCCGGCACCGCATGATCGCGGCGGTCTCCTCGTAGGTCAGGTTCTCGATCGCCACGAGCACGAGCGCTTGCCGCATCGGCGGCGTGAGACGACCGAGGGCCGCCTGGACGTCGCTCAGGTCGAGATGGCCGCCTTGCTCGGGCAGCGAGACCATCCGCTCCGCCTGCGCTCCATCCTCGTCCTGCACCTCGCGCCCGTGCCTCCGGTGCTCGTTGTAGAACGCGTTGCGCATGATCGTGAACAGCCACGCTTCCAGGTTGGTGCCCGGTACGAAGCTGGCGCGCGAGCGCCAAGCCCGCAGAAGCGTGTTCTGCAACAGGTCGTCGGCACCGACGTGGTTGCGCAGCAGCGAGCGCGCGAAGCGCTGCAGGTTCGGCACCATGCCCAGGAGCGAGGCCTGGAATTCCTTCTCACGGCCGTCTTGCGCCTCGCCGAAGGCACCGTCCAGCAACCTCAGCAGTTCGGCGAAGCGCTCCGCGATCGTCGGCTCAACGGCGTCCTGCGCGTAAGTCGCCGCCAGCAGATGGCCGAGATGAGATTGCACGCTGTCGGGGAGCCGGGGCGCCGGTGGGTCGATTGTATCAGCGTCCAGCAAGACTCCGAGCATGATAGCCGATCACCTGAACAGGATGAAAACATGATTTCGGATATTAATCCCGGAATATGTCACACTCGCCGCAACATAGATCAGCCAATACGAATATATATGGACAGAAACATGCCGGTCGGCGCGGCGGACACGAGAAACGCCCCGGAACGAGGAGGGTCTCGATGGCATTGGACGCGCTGAAAAACGCTACGCCCCGGCGCCGAATCTGTGGCGACGCCGTCCGAGACCGCGCCGCTCCGCATGTCGTCTTCGACACGGGGTCAGGCGCGGCGGGTTGAACACAAGGATCGACTCCATGACCAGACTCTCGGATCTCGAGATGGATCCCGCCTTCCAAGAAGCCGTCAGCGCCTTGCGAGGCGCGGCCAGCACCTTGAGCGGTCGCGCCGTGACGGCCGCTGAGGCCCGCTTTCTCGTCGGCATCGCCCTGACGACCTTTGCGCATGCCGGTGGCCTCGAGGAGCCGAGCCGCGGCCGGCTCGCCCGCTTCGCGGCGCGCAGCGGCCCGGACACGGCCGTCGGGACGCGGACCCGGCACTGAGCCACCGCCGGCCAACGGGAGACGCCCGGACCGCAGATCCGAACGCCGCTCCGGTCTCAGGCATCGCGGGCCGCCGACGCCCGACCCGGATCGGGTCGCCACCACGCGCAAGCCCGCAGTGCCATCCATCCGTGCCATGCGGGCCGACGATCGGGAGGTGGCCCTCGGGGGGCCCGGCCGCCGCCCGGATCCGCCGGATCTCGTCGCGGCCGTGCCGACCGGCCGCGACCCTCGCCGACTGTGCCGCGTGGTCCGCCCCGCGCCCCGACCGATGGGCCGCAGGGCACGGATCCCTCCAAGGAAAGCGCCTCGACCGGAGGGCGCGCGGATCGGAGCGTCCGGTCGATCAGCCGATCTGCTGGGATTCGGCGCCGCTGTCGGGCCGCGCCGGGCCGAGCACCGGCTCCTCGCCCATCGGCTGGTTCTGGACGACGCTGAACGTGCCCTTGCCGTCGAGCGACGGGCCCTGCGTCCAGCGGCCGGCCGGCGGCGGCGAACCGTCCGCCGACGTCCCGAAGAAGGCGTAGTTGAACTTCTGGTTCTCCTTCTCCTGCGGGAAGGAGTTCGGGATCGGCAGGGTGCCCGCGTGGCCGCCGAGTTCCTCGATCACCGCCAGCCATTGCTGCTGGTGCATGGTGTCGCGGGCGATGAGGAAGCTCCACATGTCCCGCATGCCGGCGTCGGTCGTGGCGTTGTAGAGCCGCACTGCGAGGACGCGGCCGGTGCTCTCGGCGGCGACGTTGCAGTACATGTCGGCCGCGATGTTGCCGCTGGCGTAGACGTGGCTCATGTCGAAGGGCAGGCCGTCGGAATTGCCCGGGAAGGCGGCCATGCCGGTGGACAGCAATGTCTTGTGCAGCATGCCCTCGGCGATGTGGCGCGGGTTCTCACCGCCCATGATGGCCCCGACGATCGCGTCGGCCGCCCCGGCCTCCTGCACCTTGGTCGGCGCGTTCTCAAGATTCAGCGCGACCGCCGTCGCGAGCATCTCGATATGGCCGAGTTCCTCGGTCGCGGTGGCGAGCAGCATGTCCCGGTACTTCGTGGTCGGAGCACGATTGCCCCAGGCCTGGAAGAAGTACTGCATACAGACCCGGATCTCGCCCTCGATTCCGCCGATCGCCTGCTGGAGCATGCGGGCATAGATCGGATCGGGGCTGTCGACCTTGACCGGATACTGAAGACGCTTGTCGTGATAGTACATGGTGTCTGTCCCTCGCGAGAGGCACGGCGTGCTCAAGCCCACCGCACGAGCGGCCGTCGGCTCGGCACCCCCGTGGGAGCATCGAGCCTCTCACCCTGCCCAACCCCGCGTCAGGACGACGGTTCGATTTCTCGATCTATTTATAACGACCAATATTTGGTCAAAGCTATTTTCTTCAGCTCGATCAGACTATTGGCACGGTCAATCTCGATCATTCCCGCGCCAGAGCATCTCGCATTACATAACGTATGTTAAGGGAGACCAACCCCGGTTCAGGGCGCTTGGCGGGCATATCCGGCCGGGCACCGTGCAAGCATCCCCGGTCCGGCGGTCGCGGCCCGTGCGGCCTCACGAGGATGCCGCACCGACGTCCCGGAGCTCAGAGGAGCCCGGCTCGGCGGGCGAGCATGATCGCGAAGGCGAGGCAGGCGGCGAGGCTGACCCCCAACATGGCGACGTTCGTCCAGAAGCGCACCGGCCGGCTGGAGCCTTCGATCCCGCTGGCGCGCAGCCGGACCCACGGCACATACAGGTAGAGGGCGATCAGCGTCAGGATCAGAAACGCGAAGGTGGCGAGCCGGCCGGTGATCAGGGCCGCGCCGGCCAGGACCGCCCAGCCGAAGACGAGGCCCAGCATGGTGAACAGGGCTGTCGAGTTCACGTCCGCACGTCCCCTTCCGCGGATGATGTCGGCAGGGCAGCCGCTGCGATCCTCAGTCTGCGCCGGGACCCGTCGAGGAACCCGCAGCGTCAGCCGGACCGGTGATCAGATCGAGAAGGTTTCTGGTGCTGCGAGAGAGGATTGAACTCTCGACCTCTTCATTACCAATGAAGTGCTCTACCACTGAGCTACCGCAGCAGGTGACCGGGGCGCCCCCGCGGGGGGCGTGTCCGTCCGGCCGAGTGGGGCCATAACGGATCGCCGCCGCGTTGGCAACGCCGTGTTGCGCTTCCGCGCATTTTACGTGCGCGATGCGGCCCGGATCAGGGCCGCGAGGCCCGGCTCAGAGACCGCCTCGGCGGCTTCCACCGGCGTGAACCAGCGCAGGTCCCGTTGACGTGCCTCGGGAAAGTCCTTGAGCTGCTTGCGCACCTCGAGGGGAAAGACCTTCACCTGGCACAGGACGGTGTCGAGGTTCCTCAGGCGCTTTTGGTAGAGGTAGAAGCCGATCGGACGCTTGCCGACCGCACCGCGCAGGCCCGCCTCCTCGTAGGCCTCCCGCGCGGCCGCCTCGAACGGCTTGCGCCCCTTCATCGGCCACCCTTTCGGGATGACCCACCGACGGCTTTCCCGCGACGTCACCAGCAGGATCTTGGGCTGGCCATCCCGCCCGCGCCGGAACGGCAAGGCTCCCACCTGCCGACGCGGCTCCCCGTCATCGTCGTTGAGGGTCATGGTCGCACCGCGCGAGGCGGAAGGCTGCCCCGACCCGGCGTC
The DNA here is from genome assembly GCF_028920805.1 of Methylobacterium sp. 092160098-2. NCBI lineage: Bacteria > Pseudomonadati > Pseudomonadota > Alphaproteobacteria > Hyphomicrobiales > Methylobacteriaceae > Methylobacterium > Methylobacterium sp. 092160098-2. The sequence goes on from NZ_JAQPZJ010000001.1 coordinate 4,500,785, forward strand.
ATCGACGCCGCGTGCGGGCTCTGTGCAGTCTGGCGGATGATCGGACCCTCGGTCGACGGCTCTGAGCACACGCTATAGGGCGAGCCGGCACATTCAACTGCCAGTAGACGAACGGCGCGACCTCTCCGTGAAGTCGCGCCGGTCCTGTCATGATCTGCGGGGATGATCGGCGCTTGGCGCGGCCGGTCATCCCATCCGACGAACGGCGCGATCCGCCGATCCCGGCGGCAGCGCTGCGGCCGCCATCCCGGCCGAGACCGGATCGGCGCCGGCGGTCTTCGCGCTGGCTGCCTTCGCCGGCAGGACGGTGGGCACCGGCACCGGCGTTCCCGGTCCGGTGGCGACCGGTGCAGAGGCCAATGCAGAGGCCGATGCAGAGGACAGTGCAGAGGCCGACGGGGCGACCGATCCGGGGACGGGCGCAGAGGGGCGCGTCGCGGCCGGGACGAGGGCCGGGGCGGTCGAATCCGCTTCCGGCTCCACCGCGGGTGCGGCGGCCAGGGTGTTCGGCGGCTCGCGCCACGTGAAGGCGTCGAGGCGCCCAGTCACCGGCGAGACCGGCGCCCAGGTTTCGGTGGCGATGCCATCGGCGATCCAGACGCGGTCGCGCGGGGCGCGGGCGGCCCGGGCCAGCCACTCGCGGGCCTGGCCGGAGGCGGCGCCGTGTTCGGCCTCCTCGATGGCCGCCATCATCAGGCAGGCGCGGGCGGTCGGCCGGTCGGTGAGCAGGGGCTTCACGGCCTCGCGGGCCCGCTTGTAATCCCGCGCGTCGAGGGCGGCCTGCCCCAGGGCGAGCCGGGATTCCGGATCCCAGACGGACAGCTTCGCCAGGACCTCGGCGCGGGCGAGACGGTCGCGGACCGAATCGCCGGGCCGCAGCCCGAGATAGACCTTGGCGAGGTCGGGATGGGGATTGGCCTTCCAGGCCGCCTCGACGATCCGGGCTGCCTTCTTGACGTCGCCGCGGCGGGCGAGGAGGCGTCCGGCGATGCAGGCCGCCGGGACGAGATCGGGGGCGAGCTTGACCGCCTGCAGGATGCGCTCCGCGGCGAGTTCCGGCTCGCCGGCCTCGCGCTCGCCGGCGATCGCGGTCAGCAGCACGGCCCGCTGCCGCCGGGCGGTGGCCTTGTCGATCAGGCCGAGGGACGAGCGGCGCTCGATGGTCTCCAGGGCGGCGGCCCAGTCGCCGTCGGCGCTCTGCGCCTCGAGCAGGGCCTCGTTGGCCCAGGTGACGCTCGGCGCGAGGCGGGCGGCCTCGGTGGCGTAGGCGCGGGCGGCCGTCTCGTCCTCCCGGCGCCGGGCCTCCACGAACAGGCCGCGCAGGCCCAGGACCCGGGTCTCGGGATCGTCGACCATGCGCTGGAAGGCGCTCTCGGCGGCGTCCCGGTCGCCGGAGATCTGCGCGGCCTGGGCCTTGAGCAGCAGGGTCAGCGGCTCGGTGCCGAGGAGCCGCTCGGCGTCGCCCGCGAAGCGGCGGGCCGCCAGGGGATCGCCCGAGCCCACCGCCACCATGCCGCGGGAGAGGGCGGAGAGGCCCTTGGCGCGGCGCCGCTCGGCGGAGCCGCGGACCAGGGCCTCCGGCAGGCCGATGACGCCGCGCACGATCGCCCAGAGCACGCCCAGGACGATCGCCGCCGCGATCACCCCGACGAGGGCGACCGCGAGGCTGGTGCCGATCTGGTAGCCGTTCCAGACGACGGTGACGGTACCGGGCCTGTCGGCGATCCAGACCGCTCCGAAGGCGGCGAGTGCGAGCAGGGCCAGGAAGGCGAGGGCGCGCCACATGGGGTCAGTGTCTCCTGTCGGCGGCCGGCTGGCGGCCGTCGCGGGGGGCGGGAGGAGCGGGGCGCCTGCGCGTCCGCTCGGAGAGGGTGCGGCCGCGCAGGGCGCGGATCGGGTCCGTCACCGGACTAGCGCCCGGGGGCGGCCTGGGCCGGTTGGGCGGCGCCGACCGGCAGGGCCTTGAAGGCGCTGTCGAGGAGGGTGCGCACGGCCTGCTCGGCCTCGGCCCGGGCCTTCAGCTTGGCACCGAAATCGCCGGCCGGCTCCTGGGCCTCGGCCGGGAGCGCCGCGAAGGCCGCCGAGGCCGCCGTGAGGTCGCCGCGGTCGAGGGCCGCCTGGACCTTGCCCTCCGGAGCGTCGGAAGCCTCGGGGGCGGGCGCGTCGGCCTTGCGGATCTGCACGAGACCGTCGGCCATGCTGAGGAGCTTGGAGCGGAAATCCCCGGTCTCCGCGGCGCTCTTGGCCCGCTGCGCCTGCCGCTTGGCCGCGATCCGCTCGGCGATCGGCCGGAACGTGTCGGCGAGATCCGCCGCCGAGGGCGCGCCGCCCTCGGCGAAGGGGGCGAGGGCCTTGGCCTGCGCTTCGGTGCCCGGATCGAGCTTGCGCAGGGTCGCGAGCGGCTCCGCATAGGCCGTGCCGGATTCGAGGGCGGCCGCCACGCGATCGGCGACCACGACCCGGAGAGCCGCCTGGACGGTGCTGGCCTCGGCGCGCTGCGCCACGCTCTTGTCCAGCGCAGCGATCTGATCGGCCTGCTCCTGCAGACGCCGATCCACCGCCTTCGCGGACTCGGCGGCCTGGGTCTGTCCCGCCTCAGCGGCGGTGCGGCTCGCCTGAGCGGCGGCCTGGACCGCCTCCGTGGCCGCCTTCACCCGCGCGTCGAGGGCCTGTTGCAGCGCGTCGAGGCGTTGACCGAGCGCCGCGTCGGCCTCGGCATTCGCCTTGGTCTTCTGCTCCACCTCGCCCTGCAGCGCCGCGATTTTTCGGGACGCGTCCTCGGCCGCCCCCTTGTCGCCGCCAGCGTCCTCCACCGCCTTCAGGCGGGTCTCGAGATCGGCGATCTGCTTCGCGTTGTCCTGGATCACGCCGAGCTTCGCGCCCGCCGACTGGTCCCGGCCCGGTTCCTGGCCGGGCTCCTCCTGAAGCGCGGCGACGCGCTGGTCGAGGTTGTCGAGGCGGGCGACGAGATCCGGCGGCACGGCCGGCGCCGCACCGGAGGCCTGGCCGTCCGTCGCGGCCGCCGGCGCCGCGCCGGCCTTGTCCAGGGCCTGCTTGGCGCTCGATTCCGCGGTGGCGACGCGCTTGTCGAGGGCCGCCAGCGCATCGCGCGGGGCCAGCCCGTCGAGACGTTTGTCGAGGGACGCGATCTGGCTGGAAAGCCGTTGGTCCAGGGCGTTCAGGCGCGGATCGGGACCGATCCCGGCCTTCTCGGCACCGAACAGCAGGCCGGCGCCGATCACGCCGCCGAGCAGCCCGGCAGCCGCGATCGATCCGAACCCGGCCCGCGCCCGGGCAGACGATCCAGCCGCAGGTCTGGCCGGATCGACGGAGGCCGCCGCGGGGATCGGCCCCTTCGGCGCCTCCTTGCCATCCCTCGGGGCATCCTTGAAGGTGTCCTTGGCCGCATCCTTGCCGGCCGACGGCGGATCGGAGATGCGCTTGGCCTTGAGGTCGATGATCGGACCGGCGGTCACCGCACTGGCGGCCGCCTGACCCGCGGCACCCGAAGCGGGACCGCCCGGACGGGGACCGCCCTGGGGGCCGGTGCCGGGCTGGGCGGCCTTCGGATCGGCCGTCGCCCCGGTGGCCGCCGACGCGGTGGCGGAGGCCGTCGACGACGACGCCGTTGCCGACGACGAGGTGGTCGTGCCCGGCTTCGTCTCGAACCTGTCGGACCCGGCCTTGAGCGCATCGGGCTTGGCGCCGGGCGGCTGGGCGGCCGGGCCGGACGACGGCTTCAGGCCGTCGGTACCGGGCCCAGGCTTGCCGCCGTCGGGGCGGGCGTCGCTCGTACCGGGCTTGGCGGACACGACGGGCTCGGTCGCCGGCTTGGGCGGTGTTCCAAGCGGGGATCCCTGCGGTCCCTTCACGGTCTCGGCCGGACCCGGGGCACTCGGCTTCGCACCGGCGGCGGTGGACGCCGAGGATGTCGAGGCCGACGCCGAGGCGGTGGACGCCGATGTCGCGGGCGACCGGGACGCGCCCCCGGGCGGCGTGGACGATCCGGGCTTGCCGGGCGCGGCGTCCGGCTTCCGACCGCCGGGACCGGGCTTGTCGGCGTCGCTGGGTGGTGGCGTCACGGGCAAGTCCTCCAACTCTTCGGCGTCGCCGCGCCCCCCTAGCACCGCGGCGGCGCCGGGCGCGAGGGCGAGATACGGCGGCCCGGCCTCCCTGTCACCGCACGGCTAACCCGGTGGCGGCGCCAGGGCGTCGAGCAGATCCGCTTCGCGCGGGCGTGTCGCGACGAAATGGACCGGAACACCGGCGGCTTCCAGGGGGGCCGCGACATCCGACGATAGGCAGTAATGCCCCAGGCGGCGGAAAGCTCCGCCATGACCCGATCCATCCGCGAGGGCGAGGGCGACGGCGGCGCTGCGCCGGGAATAGTGAAGGGCGGCTTCGAGGCGTCCCGCGGCGAGCTCGAGGCCCACCGCCTGCGGGAGCGTCCGCAGCGCCTCGGCCCGGTAGGCGACGAAGGTGGTGATCCGGAACCCCGCGGCCATCAGCGTTGCCGCCGGCTCCGGCTTTCGCTCGGCCCCGGTCGCGTGGAGAAGGGATTCGCCGGGCGCCAGGGCATCCGCCACCAGGGCGGCGAGGCCGGCGGCATCGCCCGGCCCCTCGCGCACGGGACCGAGGCCGGCCGCGCGTGCCAGCGCAGCCGTCCGCGCACCGACGGCGAAGACCGGGAGACCGCGCAGGGGCGGCGCGTCCCGGATCGCCGGCACCGCGTTGGCGCTGGTGAGGAGCAGGGCGGCGAAGGGTCCCGCGGGCGGTGCCGCCGCGGTCGGCCGCACCGCCAGAACGGGCGCGACGAGCGGCGCGTGGCCCTGCGCCGCCAGGGCCGCTCCGGTCCGTGTCGCCCCCGGCTCGGGCCGTGCCACCCAGACGCGCACGGGCTAGGTGTCCAGCGTGAGGCGGACGCCGTGATGCGCGGTGCCGCCGGGGGCGAGCAGACGCTGCGAATCGCGCTCGGCGAGGTCGCCCGCGAAATCCGACCAGTCGGCGTAGCCGGTCCAGCATTCCAGCGACAGGAACGGCGCGGTGGGCTTGGTCCAGACCGCCAGATGGGGAAAATCCGCCATCTCCATGCGGATCGCCCGTCCGGGGCCGGTGAAGCGCATCCAGCGGCTGCGGGCGTTCCGGAACACGAAGGCCTCGGTGAAGAGCGCCGGATCGAGGGGCAGCGTGTCCCCGGCGAGGGGGATCGGCTGCTCGTCGCGCAGCAGCAGGCCGCCCGGGCCGACCTGGGGCGCGAAGGGCCGCTCCGCCTGCTCGAAGGTCACCGCGTAGCCGCCGTCCCGGGCGCGGGTGCCCCCCGCGAAGGGCCACGGGAAGGCCGGGTGGAAGCCGAGGGCGTAGGGCAGGGGGACGTCGCCGGGATTGGCGACGGTCACGTCGAGGTCGAGACCCGCCGGACGGACCCGCGCGGTGATATCGAGGCGGAACGCGAAGGGATAATGCGCCCGCGTCTCGGGGCCGTCGGTCAGGCGCAGGGTCACCGCGTCGGCGCTCCGGTCGACCACCGCGAAGGGCAGGTCGCGGGCGAAGCCGTGCTGGGCCATCGGGTAGCGCTCCGACCCGACCGTCACGTGCCCGCCCGCCGAGGCGCCGACGACCGGGAAGAGCCAGGGGGCGTGCCGGTTCCAGTGCTCGGGATCGCCGCTCCAGAGATACTCGGTCCCGCCGACCCGCCAGGAGACCGGCTCGGCCCCGTGGGTCGCGAGGGTCGCGGTTGTGCCGTCCGGTGCGGTCAGCTCGATGCGCGTGGTCACGGTGCTCTCCCGGTCTGCCTCGGAGAGCCGAGGTAACGGAGGCGGGGCCGGACGCAAGGGGCCAGCAAGGGCCGGCTCACGCCGCCGTGCCGAGCCCCGGCAGGACCGCCTCGGGCGGCCCGGAGGCGACGATCCGGCCCGCCTCCAGGACGTGGACCGCGTCGGCGCCCTCCAGGGTCGACAGCCGGTGGGCGATCAGGATCAGCGTCCGCCGGCCCGACAGGGCGCGGAGTGCCCGCATCACGGCCGACTGCGTCTCGTCGTCGAGGGCGGAGGTCGCCTCGTCGAACACGATGACGTCCGGGTCGTGGTAGAGCGCCCGGGCGATGCCGATGCGCTGGCGCTGGCCGCCGGACAGCCGGGCCCCGCGCTCGCCGACCCGCTCCGCGTAGCCGTGGGGCAGGGCGGCGACGAAGTCGTGGGCGCCGGCGAGCCGCGCCGCCCGCTCGACGGCGGCGAGGTCCGGCGCGTCGAGGCCCAGGGCGATGTTCTCCGCCACGGTGCCGTCCACCAGGAACACCTCCTGCGGGACGTAGCCGATCCGGTTCTGCCAAGCGGGCAGGGTCCCGGCATCGAGGGGGCGGCCGTCCACGGTGATCCGCCCGGCGGTCGGGCTCAGGACGCCGAGGATCAGTCCGGCGAGCGTCGATTTGCCCGAGCCGGTCCGCCCGGCGAGGCCGACCGTGGTGTTGACCGGGATCGTCAGGTCGATCCCGGCGAGGGCCGGACGCCCGGTGCCGTAATCGAAGCCGAGACCCTCGAGCCGGATCGCCCGGGCGAAGGGCAGCCTGTCCGCGGTGCGGGGCAGGGGCTCCCGCTCGTCGGCGAGCTCGTCGACGATGACCCGCACCGCCGGCAGGGTGAAGCGCATCAGCGCCACCGAGGTGAAGATGTTCTGGAAGGCCGGCAGCATGCGGTAGCCCGCAAAGGCGAACAGGCCGAGGAGCGGCAGGATCCCGGCGACGTCGAGACCCTGGGCGAGCGCGAACAGCACCACCACGATCACCCCGCCGAAAGCCAGGGCCTCGATGACGAAGCGCGGCATCTGGCCGGTGAGCTGGCTCGCCGCGGTGGCGAGGGCGTAGGCCCGGGCCGGGGCGTCGAACCGAGAGGCGAACGCCTCCGCGCGCCCGTAGAGCTTCAGCTCGGTGAGCGCCCCGAAGGTCTCCTGCACGATCCGGAACCGGGCCTCGTTGTCGGCGACGGTGCGGCTGCCCAGCCGGGCGAGCCGGGCGCGCATCACGAGGTAGATCCCGACATAGAGTCCGCCGAAGCCGCCCCCGAGGATCAGCGCGAGCTGCGGCGCGTAGGCCAGCAGGAAGGCGATCACCGCGAGTGCCGAACTCGCCCGCGAGGCGAGCACCGTGGCGGGCGTCAGCGCGCCGATCACCAGCCGGTCGGTCTCCGACAGCACGTTCTTGGCAAGCTCGGCGCTGTTGGCTTTCGCGAAGAACAGCCGCTCCCGGTCGAGGTAGCGGAACAGCAGCCGCCGGCTGAAGCCGTAGCCGGCCAGATGGGTGAACCGGAGCTGCGCGTAGGTCAGCCCGGCATTCACCAGCGCGGTGACGAGGATCGCCGTAAGCGCCGCGCCGCCGGTGACCAGCAGGAAGCTGCGCTCGTCGGTCAGGCCGAGGACGCTCCGGGCCTGGGCCAGATAGGGAACCCGGGTCGCCGCCGACGGATCCCCGACCAGCGTCAGGAACGGGATCACCGCGGCGACGCCCACGACCTCCAGCAGCGCCGCCACCGCGAGCCCGAGGGCGATCAGGGCGAGGCGCCGCCGGTCGGCGGCCCGCATGGCCCGGACGAGGTCGATCAGCGCGCGCATGGCGTCGCGGGTGTCAGCGGGACGGCTCGCATGGTCGGCCGGGCTTAAGCGCGCCGTCCCGGCCTGTCCACGCCGGGGCTCAGCCGAGCTTCTTGAGGGAGCCGAGATCCACGTCGCCGTCCTGGCTGGTGAAGGTCAGGGTCTTGGCGGTCCCGTCCGCCTGCGCGACGCCGCCGATCCGGTGGTCGCCGCTGTCGTAGGTCGAGACCTGCCCGTCGCGGTCGATCAGCAGGCGGCGCTTGTCGGGGAAGAAGGCATATTTCATCCCGTTCTGCGCGCCGCTGGTCGCGGGCTCGCCGAGATCCTTCGGCCACCAGGGCTCCATGCCCTTCATCGGTTCCATGGGCTTCATGGGTTCCATAGGCTTCATCGGTTCCATCGGCTTCATCGGTTCCATGGCGCGCACCTCCTGCCGGTCGAGAGACAGGAGGACGCGGCAGGAGAGGAAGGGTTGCATGCGTCCCGCCCGCCGCGGCGGACCTCACAGCGGCGGGAGGCCCGGCGCCGGCCGCTTGCGCACCTGACCGTCGAAGCCGACATGGAGCTGCTGCTCGCGCCCGTCCCGGTCCTTGGCGGCCACCTCCAGATGACGCGGACCGCGGCCCGTGACCCGCACGTCGCTGTAGCCCGCCGCCTGGACCGATGCGGTCAGGGCGGCGGTGTCGAGCTTCGGCCCGAGACCGAGCCGGTCCTTGGCCCAGTCCAGGCTCCCCGTCGGCGGACCGCCCGCCGGCCCGAGCAGCAGCGTGCGCCCGTCCCCGTGGGTCAGGATCCGGGCATGCAGGAAGCCGGTCTCGAAACGGCCCTGCACCGTCACGGTCTCGCCCTTGGCGACGAGGCCGCCGTCCTCGCCCTCGCGACCCGTCTCCACGAGCGCGCGCCCGGTCCCGTCCTGCACCACGAACTTGTTGCCGAAGATCTCCGCGACCTCGCCCTTGATGGCCGTCGCGCCCGAGGGGGCCAGGGCCTGGATCGCCACCGGCGCGACCGGCGTCGGCTGGAACGGCGTTCCCTGCGCCAGGGACAGGCCGACGGCGCCGAGCGCCAGCGGCAGCGCCACCGCGCCGACCACCCAGGTCCGTCGCGGGATCGCCTTCGACGCCGGCGCGGCGGCTTCGGGCTCGCGGATCTCCCGGGCGGTCCCGTCGATGGTCTTGTCGTCGCTCATGATCTCATCCTCTGAAAGGGTCCGGATCCGCTCGATCCGATGCCCCTTCGTAAGGCGCCGCCGGCAATCCGATCTGAACCGCGCGGTTCAGGCCCGGTTAAACGCGCCGCCCTAGAGCGCCTCGTGTGGAACCCGTGCGCGTTCAAAGGCTTGGCAGCGGGCGCTGATGCGGGCCGGCAGCTCGGCGCCCGCGTGGCCGTCCCGGCGGCCCAGGTGAGACAACGGCCCTAAGTGCTGGCGGCGGCAGGGTTCGCGGCCGCGGCCGCGGGTGAAATCAGCCGGATGCCCGGCGCATCGCTCCGGCGGCGGTCGAAACCGGCCATCGGGGGCCAGACGGGGAGATCAGACGCGTGAAGATCCTGCTGGTGGAGGACGACGCGGCCCTCGCGGCGGAGGTCGCCAAGGTCCTGCGCGCCGAGAATTTCGTGCTCGACCACGCCGCCACCGGCGAGGACGCCCAGCATCTCGGCGAGACCGAGGGCTACGATGCCGTCGTGCTCGATCTCGGCCTGCCGAAGGGCGACGGCGTCTCGGTGCTGCGGGCCTGGCGCGGGGCCGGGCGGACCCTGCCGGTGCTGGTGCTCACCGCCCGGGACGGCTGGAGCGACAAGGTCGCGGCCTTCAAGGCGGGGGCGGACGATTACCTCGTCAAGCCGGTCCGGGTGGAGGAGCTGGTGATCCGCCTGCGCGCCCTCGTCCGCCGGTCCCAGGGCGGCGGGGCGAGCCGGATCACCTGCGGCCCCCTGAGCTTCGATCCGGGGCTCGGCGCCTTCGAGCACGAGGGCCTGCCGCTCAAGCTCACCGGCCTGGAATGGCGGGTCCTCTCCTGCCTGATGCTGAACCGCGAGACCGTGGTGCCGCGCCTGCACCTGATCGAGCGGGTCTACGAGGGCGACGCGGACGTGGACTCGAACTCCGTCGAGGTGATCATCACGCGGCTGCGCCGGAAGATCGCGCCGGCCCGGATCGAGAGCGTGCGCGGCCACGGCTACCGCCTGCATGCGGAGCCCGCCTGATGGCGGAGGCGACGCAGCGGCGCTCGCTCCGCACACGCCTGCTGACCGCGGCCCTGGTGCTGGTGCTGGCCGCCCTGGTGGTGGCGGGCCTCGCCATCGGGGTCATCCTGCACCGGTTCGTGCGCGGGCAGCTCGACGGCCGCCTCGACGCGCAGATCGTGGCCCTGCGCGCGGGGCTCGAGGCCGGGATCCTCCCGCAGACGCTCGACGCACCACCCTTCGACCGGCCCGGCCCCGGCTGGGCCTGGGAGGTGCGCCGGGGACCCGAGACGATCCGCTCCGGCTCCCTGCGGGGCGGCGACATCCGCCTGTCCGACCCCGGTCCGGACGACGATCCGGGCCGGCCGCATCCGGCATCCGGCACGGGGCCGCACGGCGAGCCCCTCATCGCCCGGGTGCTGGTCGTGCCAGGGCCCGAGTCCGCGACGATCGTGGCGGCGGCGCCGGAGGGAGAACTGCGCGGGCCGCTGCGCGCGGCGCTGACCAGCCTCGCCGTGGCGCTGGGCATCCTCGGCCTGTGCCTGCTCGCCGGTCTGGCGGTCCAGGTGCGCCTCGGCCTCGCGCCGCTGACACGCCTGCGCGCGGACCTCGCGTCGGTCCGGGCGGGGCGGCGCGAGCGCGTTCCGGCGGACCAGCCCGCCGAGATCGCGCCGGTGGTGGCGGAACTCAACGCCCTCCTCGATCAGAACGCGCAGAACCTGGAACGCGCCCGCGGCCACGTCGCCAACCTCGCCCACGCCCTCAAGACGCCGCTCGCCACCCTGTCGATGGCGCTCGCGGAGCCTGCCCGCGACCCGGACGGTGCCCTGCGCCGGCAGGTGGACGACATGGACCGGCGGGTGCGGCACCACCTCCGGCGCGCCCGGGCCGCGGCCCTGGCGGGATCGGCCCGGGGGCGCACGGCCCTGGCGCCCCGGCTCTCGGACCTGCGGGCTGCGCTCACCCGCATCTATGCCGAGAAGGGCGTGGCGATCGACCTCGACGTCCCGGAGGCCCTGTCGGTCCCCTGCGAGGGCCAGGATCTCGACGAGATGCTCGGCAACCTCGTGGACAATGCCTGCCGCTGGTGCCGGAGCCGCGTGCGGGTCTCCGCGACGGCGCGCGACGGCGGTGTGTCCCTATCGGTGGAGGATGACGGGCCCGGCCTCGACCCGGCGGCGGCCTCCGCCGTCATGGCGCGGGGCCGCCGTCTCGACGAGGGCGTGCCGGGCCACGGCTTCGGGCTGCCGATCACCCTGGAACTCGCCGAACTCTACGGCGGCGGCCTGAACCTCGGACGGTCCGAACTCGGCGGCCTGCGGGCGGATCTGGTTCTCCCGGCCTGACCGGGAACGCTCAGCCCAGCGCCTCCCGCAGGATCGGGCGGATCCGCGGATCGGCGCAATGGGCGACGTTGAAGCGCATGTAGCCGTTCCAGGCATCCGACAGGCTGAACGAGGTTCCCGGCGCCAGCACCATGCCGCGGGCGAGCGCCCGGCGGGCGACATCGGCCCCGTCGCGCCCGTCCGGCAGGCGCATCCACAGGAAGAAGCCGCCCCGGGGCTGCGCCCAGGTCTCCAGGCCGCAGGCGCGCAGCTCCGCGGCGGCCTGCACCATCGCGCCGGCGAGCCGGCGGCGGGTCTCGGCGAGGTGCCGCCGGTAGGCGCCCTCGGTGATGAGCGCATGCACCAGCGCGGCCGTGATGTGTCCGTTGCCGAGGCTGAGAGCCAGCTTGAGGTCGACCAGCGGCTCGACCCAGTCGGCCCGGAGCGCGATCCAGCCGCAGCGCGCCGCCGCCGACAGGGTCTTGGAGAAGCTGCCGATCTGGATCACCCGCTCCAGCCCGTCGAAGCCCGCGAGCCGCGGGGCCGCCTCGGGTTCGAGGTCGCCGAAGATCTCGTCCTCCACGATCAGCGTGTCGTGGGCCTCGCACAGCTTCAGCAGGCGGTGCGCCACGGTGGGCGCGAGGCTCGCCCCCGTCGGGTTCTGGAGGGCGGCGTTGGTCAGGTAGAAGCGCGGCCGGTGCTGCTCCAGCAGGGTCGCGAGCGCCCGCAGGTCCGGCCCCTCCGGCGTGATCGGCACGCCGACCACCGCGACGCGCTGTGCGCGCAGCAGCGCCAGGAAGTTGAAATAGCAGGGATCGTCCACCAGCACGGTGTCGCCGGGCTGGAGCAGGAAGCGGCAGACGAGGTCCAGCGCCTGCGTGGCCGATTCGACCAGCACGATCTGGTCCGGTTCGGCGCCGACGCCCTTCTCGCCGATCTTGCGGGCGATCTGGTGGCGCAGGGGCGCGTAGCCCAGGGGCCGGTCGTAATTGGTCATCTCGGCGAGGTCGGCCCGGGCCACCCGGCGCAGGCCCCGGCGGATCCCCTCGTGGGGCATCCAGGAATCGGGCAACCAGCCGGCCCCGGGCTTCAGCTGATCCGAGCCGGCCTGCTGCGCCTGCCGGGTGATCCAGAGCGGGTCGACGATCCGGTCGAGCCGCGGCCCCATCGCCTGGAGCGAGAGCGGCCGCGTCTTGCCGGCGACGTAGAAGCCAGAGCCCGGCCGCGCCACCACGGCGCCCTCGGCGGCGAGGCGCTCGTAGGCTTCCACGACCGTGGATTTCGAGACGCCCATCGTCTCCGCAAAGGCCCGCACCGACGGGATCCGCACGCCCGGAACCAGCCGCCGCGCCGCGATCCGTTCCCGGATCTCGCCGACCACGGCCTCGACGCGCGTCCCGGGACTTCTGACTGCGACCGCCATCCGTACTGCTCTTTCGTCCGGACAATTCTTCGTAACCGTACCGAAGTGTTCCTGTCGCCGCCAGCCCCGCGGCGCCAGGATCGCCCCGCCCCGGAACGATGGAGGAGGGGATCCATGAACCCGTGCATGACCGAAACCGCCACCCTCGAGGCCCGGACCGGGCGGCTCGCCCGGATGGCCGGAACCGTCCTCGCCCTCGCCGCCGAGATCCGCGCCGGCCTGTCGCGGGCGGCCATGAACCGCCGCGTGCTCCACCGCCTGTCGACCCTGTCGGACCGGGAGCTGAAGGATATCGGGTTGACGCGCCAGGACGTGGCGGATGCCTGCGTTCCGGGCACCGGCGACGCGATCCATCGGCTGATCGGCCGCCGCGACGAGCGCCGCCAGGCACGGGGGGCGGCGCGGCGGTGGTGACGCGGCCGCGTGCGGCGTAGGATCCGCCCATGACGCTGCGCGACGGGCTCGCCGCAATCCTGGTGGTCACGATCCTCGGGCTGGCCTTCGTGGCCATCAAGGCCGGCCTCGAGACGGTGCCGCCGCTGATGCTGTGTGCCCTGCGCTTCGGCTTCGCGGCCCTGCCGGCGGCGCTGGTGATCCGGCCGCCCCGGGCTCCCATGGTCCTGGTGGCCGGATTCGGGCTCGCCCTCGGGGTCGGCCAGTTCGGGCTGCTCATGACCGCCATCCGCTTCGGGATGCCGGCCGGGCTGTCGTCGCTGCTGATCCAGGTCCAGGTGCCGCTAACCGTGGCGCTCGCCTGGGCGGTGCAGAAGGAGCGCCCGCGCGGCCTTCAGGTGGTGGGGGGCGGGATCGCGCTCCTCGGCGTCGCCGCGGTGGCGATCGAACGGAGCGGGGGCGCCCCGCCGGGTCCATTGCTCCTGGTCGTCGGCGCAGCCCTGTCCTGGGCCTGCGCGAACGTCATCGTGAAGCGGATCGGCCGGGTCGACATGCTGGCGCTGATGGTCTGGGGCAGCCTCGCCACCACGCCGCCGCTGCTGATCCTGTCGCTGATCATCGAGGGACCGGGCGCCCTGGCGGCGCTGGCACATCCGAATTGGGCGGCGGTCGGATCGGTCGCGTTCCAGGCCTACCCGACGACGCTCCTCGCCTTCGGCCTCTGGAACGGGCTCCTGACCCGCTACCCGGCAGCCGCCGTGACGCCCTTCGCCCTGCTGGTGCCGGTGGCCGGCATCCTGAGCACACATCTCGTCCTGGGCGAGCCGCTGAGTGCCGACATCCTGGTCGGTGGCAGCCTCATCCTGGTCGGGATCGCGTTGAGTCTCAGGGGCGGCCGGTCCGCCGTCCGGTCCTCGGGGCGGGACGCCCTCGGCCCCGCGGCGGATGCTCCGCAGCCCTGACGCCAAAGTCCCGCCGCATGCGCCGCGCAGACCTGCCGCTCATGGCACGCGTCCTCGCTCTTGCGAGATCGGACCGACAAATGTTGAATAAGGGACGTGGCGCGGGCGACGGGGCTCGAACCCGCGACCTCCGGCGTGACAGGCCGGCACTCTAACCAACTGAGCTACGCCCGCACGGCGTGGTCGCTTCGGAGGGGGCGTTTTGCCCGGCGACGGGGCGGGGTTTATGGGGCGCTTCGGGCCCTGTCAAGCGCATCCGGCGCGGATTCGCATGCGCGTCGCCTGAGGAACGCGGCGAGGCACCCCGACTCGGGGCCTGCGCGCTTCCGCCGTGTTGCGCCAGCGCCGCGCAAGCCCATCTTGGACATGACTGACAAGACGGCTGACAGCGCGCTTTGTGCGACGCGACAAGCCATTGTCACGGGCCGGCGGCTCGACTAAGCCTCCGGCCGCGCGCATCCTGGCATAAGAACAATTCCACGGGCGGATCCGGGTCGGCGTCGCACCGCGGTTTCACTCCTCTCGCGAGGCCCTGGCATGACCGGATTGTTGGCGGATTACCTGCCGCTCATCGTGTTCATCGGCGTGGCGCTGTTCATCGCCACCGCGCTGCTGGTCGTCCCCTTCCTGGTCGCCTTCAAGAGCCCCGATCCCGAGAAGCTTTCGGCCTACGAGTGCGGCTTCAACGCGTTCGACGACGCCCGCATGAAGTTCGACGTGCGCTTCTACCTTGTCGCCATCCTGTTCATCATCTTCGACCTCGAGGTCGCGTTCCTCTTCCCCTGGGCGATCACCTTCGGGGATCTGGGCTGGTTCGGCTTCTGGTCGATGATCGTCTTCCTGGGCGTGTTGACCGTCGGCTTCGTCTACGAGTGGCGCAAGGGCGCCCTCGAATGGGATTGATGCCCCGCCGCTCGCCGCCCGCACTGCATTCCTGAGTCGCCGATGGCCCTGATCACCGACACGAACCGCGCCCTGTCCCGCGCCCCCGCGATCGCGCCCCAGCCGAAGGGGATCATCGATCCCAACACCGGCCGTCCGATCGGCGCGGACGATCCGACCTTCCTGTCGATCAGCGACGAGTTGGCCGATCGGGGCTTCCTGCTGACCACCACGGACGAGCTGATCAACTGGGCCCGCACCGGCTCCCTGATGTGGATGACCTTCGGCCTCGCCTGCTGCGCGGTCGAGATGATGCAGATGTCGATGCCGCGCTACGATTGCGAGCGGTTCGGCTTCGCGCCCCGCGGCTCGCCCCGCCAGTCCGACGTGATGATCGTCGCCGGCACGCTGACCAACAAGATGGCCCCGGCGCTGCGCAAGGTCTACGACCAGATGCCGGAGCCCCGCTACGTCATCTCCATGGGTTCCTGCGCCAACGGCGGCGGCTACTACCACTATTCCTATTCGGTGGTCCGCGGCTGCGACCGGGTGGTGCCGGTGGACATCTACGTGCCCGGCTGCCCGCCCACCGCCGAGGCGCTGCTCTACGGCGTGCTGCTGCTGCAGAAGAAGATCCGCCGGACCGGCACGATCGAGCGCTGAGGAGCGGCCATGACGAACGGCATCTCGATCCTGCCCCATACCCAGCCGGCCTACGGCGCCGACGCCGTCGCGGCCTTGGCCGAGCGGGTTACCGGCGCCCTCGGGCCCGCGGTGGTGTCCCACACCATCGCGTTCGGCGAGCTGACGCTGGTGGTCCAGGCCTCCGACATCGTCTACGCGCTGACCTACCTGCGCGACGATCCGGCCTGCGCCTTCCGCAACTTCATCGACATTTGCGGCGTGGACTACCCGCAGCGCGAGAAGCGCTTCGACGTGGTCTATCACCTGCTCTCCCTGCGCCATAACCTGCGCATCCGGGTGAAGGTGCAGACCGACGAGGTGACCCCCGTCCCGTCGGTGATCGAGGTGTTCCCCGCCGCCAACTGGTACGAGCGCGAGACCTACGACCTCTACGGGATCCTGTTCTCGGGCCATCCCGACCTGCGCCGCCTGCTCACCGATTACGGCTTCGAGGGGCACCCCCTGCGCAAGGACTTCCCGCTGACCGGCTTCGTCGAGGTCCGCTACGACCAGGACCAGGCGCGGGTGGTCTACGAGCCGGTCCAGCTGACGCAGGAATTCCGGAACTTCGACTTCTTGTCCCCGTGGGAAGGCACCGACTACGTGCTGCCGGGCGACGAGAAGACGTCGGCATGAGCCGCGGAGACCGCCCGTGACCGAACACAACATCCGCAACTTCGCGATCAACTTCGGCCCGCAGCACCCGGCCGCGCACGGCGTGCTGCGCCTCGTGCTGGAACTCGACGGCGAGGTGGTCGAGCGGGTCGATCCGCATATCGGGCTGCTCCACCGCGGCACCGAGAAGCTCATCGAGTACAAGACCTACCTGCAGGCGACGCCCTATTTCGACCGGCTCGACTACGTGTCGCCGATGAACCAGGAGCACGCCTTCTGCCTGGCGATCGAGAGGCTCGCCGGGATCGAGGTGCCGCGCCGCGCGCAGCTGATCCGCGTGCTGTTCTGCGAGATCGGCCGCCTGCTGTCGCACCTCCTCAACGTCACCACGCAGGCGATGGATGTCGGCGCCCTCACGCCCCCGCTCTGGGGCTTCGAGGAGCGCGAGAAGCTGATGATCTTCTACGAGCGGGCCTCCGGCGCCCGGCTCCACGCCAACTACTTCCGGCCCGGCGGCGTCCACCAGGACCTGCCGCCGAAGCTGATCGACGACATCGACGCGTTCTGCGACCCGTTCCTGCAGGTCGTCCAGGATCTCGACGACCTCGTCATGGCCAACCGCATCTTCAAGCAGCGCAACGTCGATATCGGCATCGTGTCGGTGGACGAGGCGATGGAGTGGGGCTTCTCGGGCGTGATGGTGCGCGGCTCAGGGATTCCCTGGGACCTGCGCAAGGCGCAGCCTTACGAGTGCTACGAGGAGATGGAGTTCGACATCCCCGTCGGAAAGAACGGCGACACCTACGATCGCCAGGTGATCCGCATGGAGGAGATGCGCCAGTCCGTGCGCATCATGAAGCAATGCGTCGCCAAGCTGCGCGAGCCCGCCGGCCAGGGGCCGATCGCCTCGGTCGACGGCAAGTTCGCCCCGCCGCCGCGTCGGGAGATGAAGCGCTCGATGGAGGCGCTCATCCACCACTTCAAGCTCTACACCGAGGGCTTCCACGTGCCCGAGGGCGAGGTCTACGCCGCCGTGGAAGCGCCGAAGGGCGAGTTCGGCGTCTATCTCGTGTCGGATGGAACCAACAAGCCGTATCGCTGCAAGATCCGCGCGCCGGGCTTCGCGCATCTTCAGGCGATGGACTGGATGTGCCGCGGGCACCTGCTGGCCGACGTGTCCTGCGTGCTCGGCACGCTCGACATCGTGTTCGGCGAAGTGGATCGGTAAGTTAGAGCGATGGCAAACCGCAGACTCGCCCCCGCCTCGGAGCAGCCCGAGAGCTTCGCGTTCTCCCCCGAGAACGCCGAGTGGGCCAAGACCCAGATCGCCAAGTACCCGGAAGGCCGTCAGGCCTCCGCGGTGATCTCGCTCCTGTGGCGGGCGCAGGAGCAGAACGGCGGCTGGCTGCCGCGGGCGGCCATCGAGGCGGTGGCGGCCGAGCTCGGCATGCCGAACATCCGCGTGCTGGAGGTGGCCACCTTCTACACGATGTTCGCTCTCGAGCCCGTGGGTCGCTTCTGGATCCAGGTCTGCGGCACGGTGCCGTGCGATTCCTGCGGTGCGCGGGGTCTCAAGGAGATGCTGCAGGCCCGGCTCGGCCCCCCCGGCCACGTCTCGGCGGACGGCACCTTCTCGTGGCTCGAGGTCGAGTGCCTGGGTGCCTGCTGCAACGCGCCGATGGTGCAGATCAATCAGGATTACTACGAGGACCTGACGCCCGAATCCCTCGGCCAGCTGATGGACGACCTCGCCGCCGGACGGCCCGTGAAGGTCGGCTCGCAGACCGGGCGCGTCTCGTCCGAGCCCCAGGGCGCCGTGAACACGCTCACCGACCCGACCCTGTTCGACGGCTCGCGCGTCGGCGCGTGGCGCAAGCGCTTCGAGGAGGCCGGAAAGGTCGAGACGCCGGCCGCCCAGACCGGCGAGGCGGCCTCCGGAACGCAGCAGGCAGCCGAGAACCCGAAGCCGGCGCGGCCCGATGCCGGCCGGCCGATCGAGCGTCCGGCCTCCGACGCGCCGGCCCAGCGCGTCGCCAACGGCGAGACGCCGGTCAAGGCGGAGGATCGCGCCGACGCGGCCGAGCGCGGCCGGTCCACCGCGAAGCACGGCTCCGCCCGGCCGGGCGACGCGGACGTGCTCGATTCGCCGGCCAAGCGTGTCGCCGAGGGCGAACCCGCCGCCGGCGACCAGGGCCATCAGGACGTGCCGGCGCGCGACGCCGTCCCGCAGCAGCCGGAAGCGTCGGGCGCCAGCGCGGGCGAAGTCGCGGCCGAGGCCGAGGAAGCCCGCATCGCCGGCGCCCTCGCGGCCCTGCCGAAGGATGCGAGCCCGGAGCGGAAGGCCGACGCCGTGGGCAAGCGCCCGCCGGGCCTCGACGCCGCCCGCGCCGGGAAGCCGGACGATCTGACGCGCATCACGGGCGTCGGCCCGGGCAACAGCCAGCGCCTGAACGGGCTCGGCATCTACCATTTCGACCAGATCGCCGCGTGGTCCCGCGACGAGATCACCTGGGTCGGCACCTACCTCGCGTTCCCGGGTCGCATCGACCGGGAGAACTGGGTGGGGCAGGCCAAGGCCCTGTCGGCGCCGGCTCAGTGAGGACCTGACATGCTGTCGGATCAGGATCGCATCTTCACCAACCTCTACGGGCTCCACTCGCCGGGCCTGGACGCCGCCAAGAAGCGTGGCGCCTGGGACGGGACCAAGTTCCTGCTGGAACAGGGCCGCGACTGGATCATCGAGGAGATGAAGGCCTCGGGCCTGCGCGGCCGCGGCGGCGCGGGCTTCCCCACCGGCCTCAAATGGTCGTTCATGCCCAAGAAGTCCGACGGGCGCCCGCACTACCTCGTGGTCAACGCCGACGAGTCCGAGCCGGGCACCTGCAAGGACCGGGAGATCATGCGGCACGACCCGCATCTCCTGATCGAGGGCTGCATGCTGGCCTGCTTCGCGATGAACGCGCATGCCTGCTACGTCTACATCCGCGGCGAGTACGTCGCCGAGAAGCACGCCCTTCAGAAGGCCGTGGACGAGGCCTACGCGGCCCGCCTCGTCGGCCAGTCGAACGTGCACGACTACCCGTTCGACATCTACGTCCACCACGGCGCCGGCGCCTATATCTGCGGCGAGGAGACCGCGCTCATCGAGAGCCTGGAGGGCAAGAAGGGGATGCCGCGGCTGAAGCCGCCGTTCCCGGCCAATATGGGCCTCTACGGCTGCCCCACGACGGTGAACAACGTCGAGTCGATCGCGGTCGCCGGCACGATCCTGCGCCGGGGCGGCGCGTGGTTCGCGGGCCTGGGCGGCAAGAACAACACCGGCACCAAGCTCTTCTGCGTCTCCGGGCACGTCAACAAGCCGTGCAACGTCGAGGAGGAGCTGGGCATCACCTTCCGGGAGCTGATCGACCGTCATTGCGGCGGCATGCGCGGCGGCTGGGACAATCTTTTGTGTTCCATCCCGGGCGGATCCTCAGTCCCCCTTGTTCCCGCGGAACAAATCATCGACGCGAAGATGGATTTCGACACCCTGCGCAACCTCGGCTCCGGCCTGGGCACGGCAGCGGTGATCGTGCTCGACAAGTCCACCGACATCGTCGCGGCGATCACCCGGATCTCGTACTTCTACAAGCACGAATCCTGCGGCCAGTGCACGCCGTGCCGGGAGGGCACGGGCTGGATGTGGCGGGTGATGCAGCGCATGACCGAGGGCCGCGCCCAGAAGCGCGAGATCGACATGCTGTTCGAGGTGACCAAGCAGATCGAGGGTCACACGATCTGTGCGCTCGGCGACGCGGCGGCCTGGCCGATCCAGGGCCTGATCCGGCATTTCCGCCCCGAGATCGAGAAGCGCATCGACCGCTACACCGCGAATCCGCACAGCGAGCCTGTGCCGATGGCTGCGGAGTAAAAGGGCTATGCCGGTGTCCAACCCACAGCCTCATCCTGAGATGCCCGCGTCGGCGGGCCTCGCAGGAGGCCTCCCGAGATCGCGAGGCGGGCTGGACATCTCCTTCGAGGCTCGGCTGCGCCTCGCACCTCAGGATGAGGGTGCGGGTGGGATCCGGCCTCGTGCGTTTGGGCCAGTTTACGAGACGATCCGATGACAAAAATCCTCGTCGACGGCACCGAGGTTGACGTCCCCGCCGATTACACGCTGCTCCAGGCCTGCGAGGCCGCGGGGGCCGAGATCCCGCGCTTCTGCTTCCACGAGCGCCTGTCGATCGCCGGCAATTGCCGCATGTGCCTCGTCGAGCTGAAGGGCGCGCCCAAGCCCGTGGCCTCCTGCGCCTACGCGGTGAAGGATTGCCGCCCCGGCCCGAACGGCGAGCCGCCGGAGGTGCTGACCCGCTCGCAGGGGACCAAGAAGGCCCGCGAGGGGGTGATGGAGTTCCTCCTCATCAACCACCCCCTCGACTGCCCGATCTGCGACCAGGGCGGCCATTGCGACCTGCAGGACCAAGCCATGGCCTACGGGGTCGATTCGACCCGCTACACGGAGAACAAGCGGGCGGTCGAGGAGAAGCATATCGGCCCGCTGGTGCGGACCGCGATGAACCGCTGCATCCACTGCACCCGCTGCGTGCGCTTCCTCGCCGAGGTGGCGGGCGTGCCCGACCTCGGCGCCATCGGCCGCGGCGAGGACATGGAAATCACGAGCTACCTCGAGCAGTCGATGGCCTCGGAGCTTCAGGGCAACGTCGCCGATCTCTGCCCGGTCGGCGCCCTCGTGCACCGGCCGCAGAGCTACAACGTCCGGCCGTGGGAGCTGAACAAGACCGAGTCGGTCGACGTGATGGACGCGGTCGGCTCGGCGATCCGCATCGACACCCGCGGCCGCGAGGTCATGCAGATCGAGCCGCGGATCAGCGAGGAGATCAACGAGGAGTGGATCTCCGACAAGACCCGCTACCACATCGACGGGCTGCGGATGCAGCGCCTCGACCGGCCGTACCTGCGCGAGAACGGCCGGCTGCGGCCCGCCTCCTGGGGTGAGGCGTTCCAGGCGATCGCCGCCAAGGTGAAGGGGGCGGATCCGAAACGCATCGGCGCCGTGGTCGGCGATCTCGCGGGCATCGAGGAGATGTTCGCGCTCCGCGAGCTGATCAAGAGCCTCGGCTCGCCGAACCTCGATTGCCGCCAGACCGATGCCGGGCTCGACCCGGCGCTCGGCCGCGCCTCCTACATCTTCAACCCGACCATTCCGGGCATCGAGGCGGCGGACGCGATCCTGATCGTCGGCGCCAACCCGCGCACCGAGGCCTCGCTGCTCAACGTCCGCATCCGCAAGCGCTGGCGCATGGCGCCGCTGGCGGTGGGCGTGATCGGGGAGCCGGTCGATCTGACCTATCCGAGCCATTATATCGGCGCCGGGCCGGACTCGCTGGCGGCGCTGTCCCGGGGCGAGCACAGCTTCCTCGACGTCCTCAAGGAGGCCAAGGCGCCGCTCGTCCTCGTCGGCGCCCATGCCGAGCCGGGCGTCCTGGCCGCGGCGGCGTCGCTGGCGAAGTCGATCGGCGCGATCTCGGCCGAGTGGAACGGCTTCGGCGTGCTGCACACGGCCGCTGCCCGCGTCGGCGCGCTCGATCTCGGCTTCGTGCCGGGGGAGGGCGGCCTGACCTTCGCGCAGATGCTGGAGCCGGGCGCGCTGGACGTCCTGTTCAACCTTGGCGCCGACGAGCGCGACGTCGCCCCGGGCGCCTTCGTGATCTACCAGGGCAGCCATGGCGACCGCGGCGCCTCCCGCGCCGACGTGATCCTGCCGGGGGCCGCCTACAGCGAGAAGTCGGCGACCTGGGTGAACACGGAAGGCCGGGTCCAGATGGGCAACCGCGCCGCCTTCCCGCCGGGCGACGCCCGCGAGGACTGGGCGATCCTGCGCGCCCTGTCGGACGTCCTCGGCAAGCGCCTGCCCTTCGATTCGCTCACCGCGCTCCGCCAAGCGCTCTATGCCGCCCACCCGCATTTCGCGGCGATCGGCGCCGTGGAGCCGGGCGACGTCGTGGAGGCGGCGGAGAAGCTGATCCGTCTCGGCAGCGCGACCGGCGGGCCGGCCTTCGCTTCGCCCGTGACCGACTTCTACCTCACCAACCCGATCGCCCGCGCCTCGCGGATCCTCGCCGAGTGCTCGCGCCTTGCCCGGGAGCGCGCCGCCGAGGCGCAGCCCCTCGCGGCGGCCGAGTAGGAGCCCACCGATGACGTCGCTCGAAATCCTCGGGACCGTGCTCCTGATCGTGCTGAAGAGCTTCGTGCTGCTCTCGGCGCTCCTCGTCTTCATCGCCTATGCGCTGCTCGCCGACCGGAAGATCTGGGCGGCAGTGCAGCTTCGGCGCGGGCCGAACGTGGTCGGACCCTTCGGCCTGTTCCAGTCCTTCGCCGACCTGATCAAGTTCGTGCTCAAGGAGCCGGTGATCCCGGCCGGGGCCAACAAGGCGATCTACCTGCTGGCGCCGCTGGTCTTCGCGATGCTCGCCCTGTCGAGCTGGGCGGTGATTCCGCTCGCCGACGGCTGGGCGATCGCCGACATCAATGTCGGCATCACCTACATCTTCGCGATCTCGTCGCTCGGGGTCTACGGCGTCATCATGGGCGGCTGGGCGTCGAACTCGAAATACGCCTTCCTCGGGGCGCTCCGCTCGGCGGCGCAGATGATCTCCTACGAGGTCTCCCTCGGCTTCGTGATCATCTGCGTGCTGCTCTGCGCCGGCTCGCTCAACCTCTCCCGCATCGTGATGGCGCAGGACACGAGCCTCGGGATCTTCGGCTGGTACTGGCTGTGGCTGTTCCCGATGTTCGTGGTGTTCTTCATCTCGGCGCTCGCAGAGACGAACCGCCCGCCCTTCGACCTGCCGGAGGCCGAATCGGAACTCGTGGCCGGCTACATGGTCGAGTATTCCTCGACCCCGTACCTGCTGTTCATGCTGGGCGAGTACGTCGCCATCATGAGCATGTGCGCGCTCGGAACCATCCTGTTCCTGGGCGGCTGGCTCTCGCCGATCCCCTTCGCGCCCTTCACCTGGGTTCCCGGGGTGATCTGGTTCGTCCTGAAGGCGAGCTTCCTGTTCTTTCTGTTCGCGATGGTGAAATCCATCGTCCCCCGCTACCGCTACGATCAGCTCATGCGCCTCGGCTGGAAGGTCTTCCTGCCGATCTCGCTGGTCTCGGTCGTCGTCGTCGCCTTCGTGCTCAAGCTGACCGGCCTCGCGCCGGGCGCCTGAGCCCACCCGTCGAATCGGAGATCCGGGCATGAAGCTCGATCAGGTCGCCAAGAGCCTTCTGCTGAAAGAGTTCGTGTCGGGGATGGTCCTCGGCATGCGCTACTTCTTCAAGCCGAAGGCCACGATCAACTACCCCTTCGAGATGGGCCATCGCGGCCCGCGCTTCCGGGGTGAGCATGCCCTACGCCGCTATCCCAACGGCGAGGAGCGCTGCATCGCCTGCAAGCTCTGCGAGGCGATCTGCCCGGCGCAGGCCATCACCATCGAGGCGGGCCCCCGCCGGAATGACGGCACCCGCCGCACGACGCGCTACGACATCGACATGGTGAAGTGCATCTATTGCGGCATGTGCCAGGAGGCCTGCCCGGTGGATGCGATCGTCGAGGGGCCGAATTTCGAATTCTCGGTCGAGACCCGTGAGGAACTTCTCTACGACAAGCAGAAGCTCCTGCTGAACGGTGACCGCTGGGAACGCGAGATCGCCCGCAACATCGCGATGGACGCACCGTATCGCTGACGCATCGTCCCGAAAGGCGGCCACCTGCTTTCGGAAGAAGGCGGCGCGTTGCAAGGGGATGGCGCATCGTCCCGGTCCCGTTGTCCATGACGATGCGCGAGACATGACGGAGGCGCTGTTGTGCCCCCGCCGACCGGGTTCTATAGACGGGCCGCCCGCTGCGGACCGTTTCAACGCACGGCAGAAGGGGCCGCTCCGGCGGCCGATCCCGATCAGCGCATGACCGCAGCAGCCGCCTTCTTCTACCTGTTCGCGAGCGTCACGGTCGCGTCGGGCTTCATGGTGATCGCCTCGCGCAATCCCGTAGCCTCGGTGCTGTTCCTGATCCTCGCCTTCGTGAACGCCGCCGGGCTGTTCGTCCTGATGGGCGCCGAGTTCCTCGCGATGATCCTCGTGGTCGTCTACGTGGGCGCGGTGGCGGTGCTGTTCCTGTTCGTGGTGATGATGCTCGACGTCGATTTCGCCGAGCTGCGCCAGGGCTTCCAGCAATACCTGCCGATCGGCGGCCTGATCGGGGCGATCTTCCTCGTGGAGCTGTTGCTGGTGGTGGGCTCCTGGAGCATCGATCCGGGCCTCGTCCAGGCGCCCCTCGGCAACGTCGCGTCGGCCGAGAACCTCACCAACGCCCAGGCGCTCGGCCGGGTGCTGTACACCGACTACGCCTACTTCTTTCAGCTCGCCGGCCTGATCCTGCTGGTGGCGATGATCGGCGCCATCGTGCTGACGCTCCGCGACCGGCCGGGCGTGAAGCGCCAGGACATCGCGGTCCAGAACGCCCGCACCCAGGCCATGGCGGTGGAGACCCGCAAGGTCCCGTCGCGCCAGGGTGTCGAGGTCTGATGTCCGCCGGAGGTTTCGAACGATGATCGGCCTGAGCCACTACCTCACCGTCGCGGCGATCCTGTTCACGCTCGGCGTGCTCGGCATCTTCATCAACCGCAAGAACATCATCGTCATCCTGATGTCGATCGAGCTGATCCTGCTCTCGGTCAACATCAACCTCGTCGCCTTCTCGACGCAGCTCAACGACATCACCGGACAGGTCTTCGCCCTGTTCGTGCTGACCGTGGCGGCCGCCGAATCGGCGATCGGCCTCGCCATCCTCGTGGTGTTCTTCCGCAACCGCGGGTCGATCGCGGTGGAAGACGTCAGCATGATGAAGGGCTAGGGCCTTCTTCTTCGCGCGCCCCGAGTGACATCCGGACGCCGCCGCCCCGCGGTCGGCCCGGAGGACGGACTGCAAGAGAGCGATGTATCACGCGATCGTCTTCTTCCCGCTCATCGGCTTCCTGATCGCCGGCCTGTTCGGCCGGTACATCGGGGCGCGGGCCTGTGAGTACATCACCACGTCCTTCCTCGCCTTCACGGCGCTGATCGCCTGGGGCGTGTTCATCGACGGCGGTCCGGCCGAGCGCGTACAGGTCGCATCCTGGTTCGCGGCCGGCGACCTCCAGGTCGACTGGGCCTTCAAGGTCGACACCCTGACGCGGGTGATGCTGGTGGTGGTCACCACCGTCTCGACCCTCGTGCACCTCTACTCCGTGGGCTACATGGAGGAGGATCCGCACCGGCCGCGCTTCTTCGCCTACCTGTCGCTGTTCACCTTCGCCATGCTGATGCTGGTGACGGCCGACAACCTCGTGCAGATGTTCTTCGGCTGGGAGGGCGTGGGCCTCGCCTCCTACCTGCTGATCGGCTTCTGGTACGAGAAGCCCTCGGCCAACGCCGCCGCCATGAAGGCGTTCATCGTCAACCGAGTCGGCGATTTCGGCTTCTCGCTGGGCATCTTCCTGACCTTCGTCCTCACCGGCTCGGTGGCGTTCGACGCGATCTTCGACAAGGTCGACGCGATCAAGACGCTCTCCTTCCACTTCCTCGGCTACGACTGGAACGCCCTGACGCTCGCCTGCCTGCTCCTGTTCATGGGCGCCATGGGCAAGTCGGCGCAGTTCCTGCTCCACACGTGGCTGCCCGACGCCATGGAGGGCCCGACCCCGGTCTCGGCGCTGATCCATGCCGCCACCATGGTCACCGCCGGCGTCTTCATGGTCGCCCGCCTGTCGCCGCTCTTCGAGGAAGCGCCGAACGCGCTCATCGTCGTGACGGTGATCGGCGGCATCACGGCGTTCTTCGCGGCGACGATCGGCCTCGTGCAGAACGACATCAAGCGGGTGATCGCCTACTCGACCTGCTCGCAGCTCGGCTACATGTTCGTGGCGCTCGGCGTCGGCGCCTATTCGGCCGGCGTGTTCCACCTGTTCACCCACGCCTTCTTCAAGGCGCTGCTGTTCCTCGGGGCCGGCTCGGTCATCCACGCGATGCACCACGAGCAGGACATGCGGAACATGGGCGGCCTGCGCCGTTACATTCCCTATACCAGCGCCATGATGGCGATCGGCTCCCTCGCGCTGATCGGCTTCCCCTACACGGCCGGCTATTACTCGAAGGACGCGATCATCGAGGCCGCCTACGCCTCGACCCGGCCGGGCCACACGCTCGCCTTCCTGTGCGTCGTGGTGGCGGCGTTCTTCACCTCGTTCTACTCCTGGCGCCTGTTCTTCATGACCTTCGAGGGACCGGCCCGCTGGGGTGCGCATGCCGCGCACGACCATCACGACGCTCCCGCGGTGGCGCATTCCACCCTGGCGCACGAGGCCGACGGCCTGCCCGGTCACACCGAGGGCGCGGCCCACGACGATCACGGCCACGACATCGAGCCGGCCCACAGGAGCGACCTCGTCGCCGACGACCATCACGGGCACGGCCACCACGGTGACCACACCCCCCACGAGAGCCCGCTGGTGATGACGATCCCGCTGGCGATCCTCGCCTTCGGCGCGCTGTTCGCCGGGATCATCTTCCACGACCGCTTCATCGGCGAGGGGATGGACGCGTTCTGGGGCCACGCCCTGGCGCACGGGCCGAACAACCACATCATGCACGAGATCCACGAGGTCCCGGCGCTGGTCTCTTACTCCCCGTTGATCATGCTGATCCTCGGCTTCGTCCTGGCCTACTGGATGTACATCCGCCGGCCGGAGCTGCCCGGCGAGCTCGCCGCGCAGCAGCCGTCGCTGTACCGGTTCCTGCTCAACAAGTGGTACTTCGACGAGATCTACGACCGGATCTTCGTCCGCCCGGCCAAGGATTTCGGCCTGTTCCTCTGGAAGCAGGGCGACGGTCGGATCATCGACGGCCTCGGGCCGAACGGCATCGCGGCGCGCGTCGTGGACGTGACCCGCGGCGTGGTCCGGCTCCAGACCGGCTACGTCTACCACTACGCCTTCGTGATGCTCATCGGCGTCGCCGGCCTGATCAGCTGGTACCTGATGTCCGGCCTGCCCAAGGGGGCTCACTGACATGCTCGGCCTCGGCATCCTCTCCGGCCTGCTGATCGTCCCGCTCTGCGGCGCGGCCTTCATCCTGACGCTGAACGGCGACGAGGAATCGGTCGCGCGCAACAGCCGCTGGGCCGCCCTCGCGACGACAATCGTCACCTTCCTGCTCTCCCTGGTGGCCTGGAACCGCTACGACGCCGCCTCGTCGAGCTTCCAGCTGGTGGAGAGCCACGCGTGGCTCACCGAGACGATCCGGTTCAAGCTCGGCGTCGACGGCTTCTCGATGCCGCTGATCCTGCTGACCACCTTCCTGATGCCGTTCTGCATCGGCGCGTCGTGGCACTCGATCCACTTCCGGGTGAAGGAGTACTTCGTCGCCTTCCTCGTCCTCGAGACGACGATGATTGGCGTGTTCGCCTCGCTCGACCTGCTGCTGTTCTACCTGTTCTTCGAAGCCGGCCTGATCCCGATGTTCCTGATCATCGGCATCTGGGGCGGCGCGCGCCGGATCTACGCGAGCTTCAAGTTCTTCCTCTACACCCTGCTCGGCTCGGTGCTGATGCTGCTGGCCGTGATGGCGATGTACTGGCAGGCCGGCACCACCGACATCCCGACCCTGCTGCAGTACCGCTTCCCGGTGCAGATGCAGACATGGCTGTGGCTCGCCTTCTTCGCCTCCTTCGCGGTGAAGATGCCGATGTGGCCGGTCCATACCTGGCTGCCCGACGCCCACGTGGAGGCGCCCACGGCCGGCTCGGTGATCCTGGCCGGCATCCTCCTGAAGATGGGCGGCTACGGCTTCATCCGGATCTCCCTCCCGATGCTGCCGGTGGCGAGCCACGACTTCGCGCCCTTCGTCTTCGCCCTGTCGGTGATCGCGATCATCTTCACGTCGCTCACCGCGATGATGCAGACCGACATCAAGAAGCTGATCGCCTACTCGTCGGTGGCCCATATGGGCTTCGTGACGCTCGGCCTGTTCACCCTGAACGAGCAGGGCATCCAGGGCGCGCTGTTCCTGATGATCTCGCACGGCATCGTGTCGGGGGCGCTCTTCCTCTGCGTCGGTGTGGTCTACGACCGGATGCACACCCGTGAGATCGCCGCCTATGGCGGCCTCGTGAAGCGGATGCCGCTCTACGCGGTGGCCATGCTGATCTTCACCATGGCCAATGTCGGCCTGCCCGGCACCTCCGGCTTCGTGGGCGAGTTCCTGGCGATGCTCGGCGCCTTCAAGGCGAACCCGAATGTGGCCTTCTTCTCGACCTTCGGCATCATCCTGTCGGCGGCCTATGCCCTGTGGCTCTACGCCCGGGTGGTCTATGGCAAGCTGGAGAAGCCCAACCTCCAGGGCATCCTGGATCTGGATACCCGCGAAAAGATCATCCTGGCGCCGCTGGTGGTGCTGACGATCTACTATGGGGTGCACCCGGCTCCCGTGCTCGACGTGTTCGCGCCCTCCACGGATGCGCTGATGGCGAGCATGAAGGCCGCCCTCTCGAACACCCAGACGGCCGCCGCGGCGCTGCCGATCCCGCGCTGAGGCGGACACCATGACCACCGTCCACTCCGTCCTGCCCTCCCTGGCGCCGCTCCTGCCCGAGTTGATCCTCGGCGTCGGCGTCATGGTCCTGATCCTCTACGGCGCCTGGCGCGGCGAACGCTCCGCCGAGACCGTGAGCATCGGCGCCCTGGTCCTGCTCCTCGTCGCCCTGTCGGTGGTGATCTCCCAGCCGGCCCAAGGTCGGGTGACCACCCTGTCGGGCGCGTTCGTGTCGGATGCCTTCTCCAAGGTGATGAAGTCCCTGGTGCTACTCGGCTCCTCGGCGACGATCCTGCTGGCGCACGACTTCTTCAAGCGCGAGCGCATCGACCGGTTCGAGTTCCCCGTGCTGATCGTGCTCTGCACCATCGGCATGATGGTGATGGTCTCGGCCAACGACCTGATCGCGCTGTATCTCGGCCTCGAGCTTCAGTCGCTCGCCGCCTACGTTATCGCCGCCTTCCACCGGGACGACGTCAAGTCCACCGAGGCCGGCCTCAAGTACTTCGTGCTCGGCGCGCTCTCCTCCGGCATGCTGCTCTACGGCGCCTCGCTGGTCTACGGCTTCACCGGCACCGTCTCGTTCCCCGGCATCGTCTCGGCGCTCACCGAGAATGCCGGCTTCGGCATCGTGCTGGGTATCGTGTTCCTGGCGGCCGGCGTGTGCTTCAAGCTGGCGGCCGTGCCGTTCCACATGTGGACGCCCGACGTCTACGAGGGCTCGCCGACCCCGGTGACGGCCTTCTTCGCCTCGGCGCCCAAGATGGCCGCCGTGGCGATGACCGTGCGGGTGTTCATCGGCGCCATGCCGGACGTGACGGCGATCTGGCAGCAGATCTTCATCTTCGTCTCGATCGCGTCGATGGCGCTCGGCTCCTTCGCGGCCATCGGCCAGACGTCGATCAAGCGCCTGATGGCCTACTCGTCGATCGCCAATATCGGCTACGCGCTGATCGGGCTCGCCTCCGGCTCGGAGGAGGGGATCAGCGGGCTCGTCATCTACATGATCATCTACCTCGCGATGACCCTCGGCACCTTCGCGATCATCCTGTCGCTCCGGCGCCGGGAGGTGATGTTCGAGAAGATCGACGACCTGTCGGGTCTGTCGCGGACGCATCCGTGGCTGGCCTTCTGCCTCGCCGCGATGATGTTCTCGCTGGCCGGCATCCCGCCGCTGGCCGGGTTCTTCGCGAAGTTCTACGTCTTCGCCGCCGCGATCAAGGCGGGCCTGGTCACTCTGGCGGTGATCGGCGTCGTCACCAGCGTCGTCGGCGCCTACTACTACCTGCGGCTGGTCAAGATCATGTATTTCGACGAGCCCCGGGAGCCCTACGAGACGATGGCGCCGGGCCTGCGCGTGGTGCTCGCCCTCTCGAGCGTCGTGGTGGTGCTGTTCTTCCTCCTGCCCGGGCCGCTGGTCGGCGCCGCAGGCCGGGCCGCCCGGTCTCTGTTCTAGGACAGCCTTGCCCTACCGACTGGGGTCCGCGGCGCGCGCCGAGGGCCATCGCCTGCATGTCCACGAGACCCTCGGCTCCACCAACACGGAGGCGATGGCTCAGGCGCGCGCGGGCGAGACCGGCCCCCTCTGGGTGGTGACCCACCGTCAGGAGGCGGGCCGCGGCCGGCGCGGCAACAGCTGGGCCTCGCTGCCGGGCAACCTCGCGGCGAGCGTGCTGTGGCCCATCGCCGGGGTAGCGCCAGACCACCTCGCCGAACTCGGCTTCGTGGCCGGCCTCGCGCTGATCGAGGCGCTGGAGGCGACCTGCGGCACCCTGCCGGATACCGGATCCGGCAGCGCCGCCCGATCTCTGCAGCTCAAGTGGCCGAACGACGTCCTGCTCGGCGGCGCCAAGCTCGCCGGCCTGCTTCTGGAGGCCGAGACGCTGCCGGGCGGCCGGCGCGCCGCGGTGATCGGCTTCGGCGTCAACGTCGCGGCGGCCCCGGACGGGCTCGCCGCAATGAGCTTGGCGGCGGCGGGTTACGCCGGGGGCGCCGAGGCGCTACTGGAACATCTCTCGGACCGGATGGCCGCGCAGGCGCGCGCCTGGGACCGGGGACGGAATTTCGCTGACCTGCGCGCGGCTTGGCTCGCGCGGGCCGCGGGTCTCGGAACCGAGATCGCGGTGCGCAGCGGCGGGCACATCCTGCGGGGCGTGTTCGAGACGATCGACGAGGGGGGGCGGCTCGTGATCCTCGCCCCCGATGGGAATCGGCATACCGTGACGGCGGGCGAGGTGCATTTCGGAACGGCCGCGACGGCGGCCTGAGTTTGGACGACGACAGATGGCAATGGGACAGGAGGAGCTGGTCTTCCTGCCGCTCGGCGGCGTGGGCGAGATCGGAATGAATGCGGCGCTCTACGGGTTCGGCCCGGAGAAGGGCCGGAAATGGATCATGGTCGATTGCGGCATGGGCTTCGCCGGCGAGGAGCAGATGCCGGGAGTGGACCTGATGTTCCCCGACCTCTCCTTCATCGAGGAGCGGCGCAAGGACCTGCTGGGGATCTTCATCACCCACGCGCACGAGGACCATATCGGGGCGATCTCGGAGCTGTGGCCCCGGCTCAAGGTCCCGGTCTACGCGACCCGTTTCGCCAAGAACCTGCTGGAGACCCGGCGCCTCTCCGAGCCCGGCGCCCCGAAGGTCGAGCTGCGTGAGGTCAAGCCCGGCCGGCGTGTGACCGTCGGACCGTTCGAGCTCGAGTATGTGCCGGTCTCGCACTCGATCCCGGAATCGAACGCCATCGCGATCCGCACCGCCGCGGGCCTCGTGCTCCACACCGGCGACTGGAAGATCGACCCGACCCCGGTGGCCGGCTCGGTCACCTCGCCGGAGGCGTTCACGGCGCTCGGCGACGAGGGTATCCTCGCCATCGTCTGCGACTCGACCAACGTCGTGCGCGAGGGCTTCTCGCCCAGCGAGAAGACCGTGGCCGAGACCCTCAAGACGCTGATCGCGGACGCCCCCCACCGGGTCGCGGTGACCACCTTCGCGTCGAACGTCGCCCGCATCCGCGCGGTCGCCGAAGCCGCCGTCGCCTGCGGCCGCGAGGTCATCGCAGTCGGCCGCGCCATGGACCGGGTGATCGATGTGGCCCGCGAATGTGGCTACCTCGACGGCCTGCCGGAATTCCGCCGCGCCGATTCCTGGAAGAGCCTGCCGCGGGAGCGGGTCGTGGCCCTGCTCACCGGATCGCAGGGCGAGCCGCGGGCGGCGTTGGCCCGGGTCTCCCGCCGGGACCATCCGGATATCAGCCTCACCGCCGGTGATCAGGTGATCTTCTCCTCGCGCGCCATTCCCGGCAACGAGCGCGATGTCGGATCGATCATCAACGACCTGATCGAGCAGGGCGTCGAGGTGATCACCGACCGCACCGACCTCGTCCACGTCTCCGGCCACCCGCGCCGGGACGAGATGGTCGAGATGTACAAGTGGACCCGTCCCGGCACGGCGATCCCGGTCCACGGCGAGGCCCTGCACCTCGACGAGCATGCCCGCTTCGCCAGGGCGCAGGGCGTGCAGAACGTGGTCAAGGCCCGCAACGGCAGCCTGATCCGCCTGAGCCCCGGCACGCCGGCGGTGGTCGACCACGTGAAGGCCGGCCGGCTGTTCAAGGACGGCGACGTCCTGATCGACGAGAAGGACCGGGCGATCCCGGAACGGCGCAAGCTCATGCAGGCCGGCCTGGTCTCGGTGGCGATCGCCATCGACGAGGACGGCGTGGTTCTCGGCGAGCCGGCGGTGGACATCATCGGCCTGCCGAACCGCGGCCGGTCCGGCGAGCCGTTGATCGAAACGGTCGTGGATGCGGTCTCCCGCACCCTGTCGGGGATGTCGCGGGGCAAGCTGAAGGACTCGGAGAGCGTCGAGAAGACGGTCGACCGGGCGGTGCGCACCGCGGTCAACGAGGTCTGGGGCAAGAAGCCCGCCTGCCACGTGCAGGTGGTCGAAGTTTAAGTTACGACAACAGACGAACGGACCACGGCAGGTCCGGTCCAGACCCTCATCCTGAGACCCCTGCACAGGGGGTCTCAGGGGCGCCCTCCAGCGGGACGCGCGATCCTTGGCGCGATCCTCGGGGCCTTTCTCTGGGCGTTCCTTGGCGGGCGCCTTCGCGGCGGCCCGCGCAGGCCCCGAGGATGAGGGTGCGCCTGGAAGCAGCGGCCTGCCGATCGGCACGCGAACGGGGAGGAAGCAACATGATCGGCCGTCTCAATCACGTGGCCATCGCCGTACAGGATCTCGACGCCGCCTGCGCGGTCTATCGCGACACGCTCGGCGCCACGATCACCCCGCCGCTCCCGCAGCCGGAGCACGGTGTCACGGTCGTGTTCGTCGAGTTGCCGAACAGCAAGATCGAGCTGATGTCCCCCCTCGGGGAGGGCTCGCCGATCGAAGCCTTCGTGGCCCGCAACCCGGGCGGCGGCATCCACCACGTCTGCTACGAGGTCGACGACATCCTGGCCGCCCGCGACAAGCTCAAGGCCCAGGGCGCCCGGGTCCTCGGCACCGGCGAGCCGCGGATCGGAGCCCACGGCAAGCCGGTCCTGTTCCTTCACCCCAAGGACTTCCTGGGAACCCTGGTCGAGCTGGAGCAGGTGTGAGCCGGATGATGCACAGCCTGGCCCGCTCGACGCCGGTAACCCTGGCGGTGATCACCGTGCTGATCGCCGCCTTCGTGGCCGCGGCGGTGAGCCTGTTCAAGCTGACGGTGGGCGGCGCGATCGCCCTTTACTTCGTGGTCTGGTGGACGCTGCTCTTCGCGGTCCTGCCCCTGCGCAACCAGCCCGAGACGCGGCCCAGCCACGTGGTCCCGGGCCAGGATCCCGGCGCTCCGGCGGCGCCGCGGCTGCGCGAGAAGGCCATCTGGACGACGCTGGTCGCAGGGGCCGCTTTCCTGATCGCCCTGGCGGTGTTCCCCCTGGCCGGGCTGTAGGACGGCTCAGGGCCGGGGTTTCTCCGAGCTCGCCGTAAGACAGGCCCATGCCCGGGCTCACGTCTCCGGGCGATGCGTGCGGGACGTCATCGGAGAGATAGGCCCGCCGCACGCAGCGGTCTGACGGCGACCATTTGTCTCCCGGGGTCGAAGGGTCGGGACACGCCCGGCTCTCGGTGCTGAACGGATCGCCTCCGGCGGCCTTCAGCGCTGTCCCTCGACAAGCGCCCGGTGGACGGGGCAACGCAGCCCGCCGCCAAGAATAAAAAAAGCAAGGCCCGAGGCCTTGCTTTCAAGCTTCAATGGCTCGACCTTTGAATATCCCACGCATTGGCTGCGGAGCGGTCGCTTTTCCTCCCGAGACTCGGACCTTGCGCCACCTCTTCCGGGCGTCGCAAACATCGCCGGACGCTTATAGGAACAACAATTCGTGTTGTCACCGGGTCTGCGAGAAAAATCTGCGCTTTCTTGCCGGCAAATGGGCATACCGCTTTCCGCCTAGGCAGCGGCCCAACCGCGGCCGGGCCGCCGCCTCCGGTTCGCCTCGATTACGCCCCGCCGTGGTCGCGCAGTGCTTGTAATTTGCGTCTCCGGCGTGTTGTGTGCCGGCGCGCCGCGGCTCCTCCCGGCCGATCCTCTTCCAAGACTCTGACGACATGCGTCTCTCCCGCTATTTCATGCCGACCTTGCGCGAGACGCCCAAGGAAGCCGAGATCGTCTCGCATCGGCTGATGCTGCGCGCCGGCCTGGTGCGTCAGGAGTCGGCCGGCATCTACGCGTGGCTGCCGCTCGGCCTGCGGGTGCTGGAGCGGGTCTGCGCGGTGATCCGGCGGGAGCAGGACCGTTCCGGCGCCATCGAGATCCTGATGCCGACGGTGCAATCCGCCGAGCTGTGGCGGGAATCCGGCCGCTACGACGCCTACGGCAAGGAGATGCTGCGCCTGAAGGACCGGCACGAGCGCGAGATGCTCTACGGCCCCACCGCCGAGGAGATGGTCACCGAGATCTTCCGGGCGAGCGTGCGCTCGTACAAGGACCTGCCCAAGAACCTCTACCAGATCTCGTGGAAGTTCCGCGACGAGGTGCGGCCGCGCTTCGGCACGATGCGCTCCCGCGAGTTCCTGATGAAGGACGCCTACTCGTTCGATTTCGACCAGGCCGGCGCCCGCCACGCATACAACCGGATGTTCGTCGCCTACCTGCGCACCTTCGCCGGGCTCGGCCTCAAGGCGATCCCGATGCGCGCCGATACCGGCCCCATCGGCGGCGACCTGTCCCACGAATTCATCATCCTGGCCAAGACCGGCGAGAGCGAGGTCTTCTGCGACAAGGCCTATCTCGACTTCGACATTCCGCCGGAGACCGTGGATTTCGACGACGTCGCCGCCCTCCAGGGCATCGTCGATGCCTGGACCTCGCACTACGCGGCCACCGAGGAGATGCACGAGCCGGAGGCCTTTGCGGAGGTTGCGGAGGACAGCCGCCTCGCGGCACGCGGCATCGAGGTCGGGCACATCTTCTATTTCGGCACCAAGTATTCCGAGCCGATGGGCGCCAAGGTCGCCGGGCCGGACGGGATCGAGCGGCCGGTCCATATGGGCTCCTACGGCATCGGTCCGAGCCGGCTGGTGGCGGCGATCATCGAGGCGAGCCACGACGAGGCCGGCATCATCTGGCCGGATTCGGTCGCGCCGTTCGACGTGGCCCTGATCAATCTGAAGGTCGGCGATGCCGGCACCGATGCCGCCTGCGCGCAGATCCAGTCGGATCTCGAGACCGCCGGCCTGTCGGTGCTCTACGACGACCGCGACGAGCGCCCCGGCGCCAAGTTTGCCACCGCGGACCTGATCGGCCTGCCCTGGCAGGTGATCGTCGGGCCGAAGGGCTTGGCGGAGGGCAAGGTCGAGCTGAAGCGGCGTGCCGGGGGCGAGCGCGAGAGCCTCGCCATCGTCGATCTGCTGGCACGCATCCGGCGCGTCTGAGGCGTGCCGATGGCGGCATCAGCGGCGCTGGACCGGGTCAGGACCTTCGCGGCGTCGTTCCGTGCGGGCACCACTGCCCCGTTCGCGCCGTTCGAGTGGATCCTCGCCGGCCGCTACCTGCGCGCCCGCCGACGGGGCGGCGGCGTCTCGGTGGTGGCGTTCTTCTCGGTGCTGGGCATCGCGCTGGGTGTCGCCACGCTGATCATCGTCCTGTCGGTGATGAACGGCTTCCGGGCGGAGCTGCTCTCGAAGATCGTGGGCATCAACGGTCACCTGTTCGCCACCCCGATCGACCGGCCGTTCAACGATTGGACCGACCTGTCGGAGCGCCTGTCGAAGGTCGCGGGCGTGCGCGCCGCGGTGCCGCTGGTGGAGGGCCAGGCCTTCGCGTCGTCGCAATATGGCGGCTCCGGCGTGATCATCCGCGGCGTGCGGGCCGCCGACCTCGACGCCCTGGCGGCGGTATCCTCGGCGATCCGCGGGGGCACCCTGGAGGGCTTCGACGACGGCACGGGCGTGCTGATCGGCCGGCGGCTCGCCGACACCCTCGGCCTGCAGGCCGGAGATACGATCACGCTGGTGACGCCCAAGGGCTCGTCGACCCCCTTCGGAACGGCGCCGCGGACCAAGAGCTACACCGTCAAGGCGGTGTTCGAGGTCGGCATGACCGAGTTCGACCAGACCTTCGTGTTCATGCCCCTGGCCGAGGCGCAGGCGTTCTTCAACAGGGACGGCGACGTCAGCATGATCGAGATCTATGTCGACGATCCCGATCATGTCGGCGACATGCGCGAGCCCCTGGAGATGGCGGCCGAGCGCCCGATCCTGCTCACCGACTGGCGCCAGCGCAACCGGACCTTCTTCGGGGCCCTGGAGGTGGAGCGGAACGTGATGTTCCTGATCCTCAGCCTGATCGTCGTGGTGGCGACGCTCAACATCGTCTCCGGCCTGATCCTGCTGGTGCGCGACAAGTCGAGCGACATCGCGATCCTGCGGACCATGGGGGCGACGCCCGGCACGATCATGCGGGTGTTCCTCATCAACGGCGCCCTGATCGGCGTCGTCGGAACGCTGAGCGGGCTGGCGCTGGGCGTCCTGATCACCCTGAACATCAAGCCGATCCAGCACGTGCTGTTTCCCGGCGCCTGGGATCCGACCGTGCGATTTCTCGCCGAGATCCCGGCCCAGATGAATCCGAAGGAGATCACCGCCGTGGTGATCACGTCCCTGCTGCTGTCGCTCGCGGCGACGCTGTATCCCTCCTGGCGCGCCGCCCGGCTCGATCCGGTGCAGGCCCTCCGCTACGGCTGACGGGCCGCATCCGATGAGCGAGTCGAGCCAGACAACCGGCGACCAGCCGGTCCCGGCCCTGTTCTTTTCCCGCGTCGAGCGGCGCTATCCCCAGGCCGAAGGTGCCCTGGAGATCCTGCGCGGGGCTGACCTCGCGATCTGGCCGGGGGAACTGGTGGCGCTGGTGGCGCCGTCGGGCGCCGGCAAATCGACCCTGCTGCATCTGGCCGGCCTTCTGGAGCGGCCGGATGGGGGCGAGATCTTTATCGGCGGCCATCCCACCGCGGCGATGGCCGATGCCGAGCGCACCCGTCTGCGGCGCGAGGAGATGGGCTTCGTGTACCAGTTCCATCATCTCCTGCCGGAATTCTCCGCCCTGGAGAACGTGGTGATGCCGCAGCTCATCCGCGGTCTGAAGGGTCCGGAGGCGAAGGCCCGCGCCACGGAACTCCTGAGCTTCCTGGGCCTCAAGGAACGGCTCCCGCACCGCCCGGCCGAGCTGTCGGGCGGCGAGCAGCAGCGCGTCGCCATCGCGCGGGCGGTGGCCAACGGCCCGCGCCTCCTGCTGGCCGACGAGCCCACCGGCAATCTCGACCCCGGGACGGCAGGCCACGTCTTCTCGGTCCTGATGGCGCTGGTCCGCGCCTCGGGCCTCGCCGCTCTGGTCGCAACCCACAACCTCGAGCTGGCCGCCCGGATGGACCGGCGGGTGACCATCCGCGACGGGCTGATCACGCAGCTCGACTGAGTCCGGCGACGCGTCCGCACGGACCGTCCCGTGTGTCCGCGGATCGGCGCGCGCGGCGCCGCGCGCATCGACGCGGACGGGCTCGGCTCAAGATCGCTTCCGGTCAAGGCGGCGGCGGACTTCGTGCGCCCGGACGTCACCCCCAACGCGCCATGCGGGCGGTCCTTCAACCCCGCGGTTCGCCCCGCCCGCGCCGTCGGCGAAGTCCATGCCTGGCTTCACGCGTCCATAAATGCACACGATTTTTAATCCGTCCCGTCGCGTGCGGCGAGTCACGTCACGGAAGACACCGGCTCCCTATCTTATCATCACGCTAGATAAAACAGAGCCGAACAACCGGCCTGTACTGCGTGATCTCTGGAGCCCTGCCATGAAGACCCGTATCGCCGCCGCCGTCACTGCTCTTGTTCTTGGTGCCGCTCCGATCTCGTCCGCTCTGGCGGAGAACGGCGCGCGCTGGACCGGCTTCGCTCCCTACGAGGTTGAGACGACCGGCTCCCTCGGCCTCGGTGTCCATGACAATCCCAACTACGTGGGCTGCCCGATGAGCTCGGCCGCCGAAGGCAACGCCGATCAGCAGACCCGGCCGGTGAAGCAGTACGGCCAGACCGCCGGCGGTTACCGCTGCTGATCCGACGCGAGGACAGATGAAGCTGAAGGCTCTCTCCTACGTCATGATCGGTGCCTTCGTGAGCGGCCTGCTCATGACGCTCGTCGGCTCGGCCACGACTCTGCTCGGCCAGTAACCGGACGGCGCCGCCCCCCCCGGGGCGGCGCCGCTCGCGTTCGGGCCGCCCCGCGCGACCGGTGCGGTCAGGGAGCGACGGAGGGGCCGGAACCGGCCTCGGTCGGCATCAGCCTCTCGACGTAGTCGCAGGCGTCGATGATGGCGTCGGAGCTCCCCGCCATCCGTGCCCGGGCCGCCGCGCAGGCCCGCGCCACGGCGGGATCGGCGAGCAGCCGGCCCAGCACCCGCGCCGCCCGTGCGGGACGGAAGGCGCGGCGGCTCAAGGTGGCGCCGAGATCGCGGTCCTTCAGCCGCCGCCCCTCGTCGAAATGGTCGAAAGCCACGGGCACCACGAGCTGCGGGATCCCCGCGGCCAAAGCCTGCGCCACCGTGCCGACGCCCCCGTGATGGACCAGGGCCGCGCTGCGCGGCAACAGGGCGCTCAGGGGCGCGTAGGGCAGGTGGATGATCCCGGCCGGAAGCGGCTTCGGGATCTGGCCGCCCTGGGGAGCGAGCAGGACGCCGCGCCGGTTCATCCGCCGGCACAGCCGCACCGCGGTGGCAAAGAAGCCGGCCCCCTGGCGCATGGCCGAGCCGTAGGTGAACACGATCGGCGGGTCGCCCGCCGCGAGGAACGCCTCCAGCTCCGGCGGCATGGCCGCCACGTCGCCGAACCGGTCGACCAGCGGGAAGCCGAGCTGCACCGCCTGACCCGGCCAGTCGGCCTGCGGCTCCGCGTACCAGTCGGGGAACATGAGGAGCATGCCGGTCGGGCTGTTCCACCAGTGACGCAGCCGGTAGACCGGATCGAGGCCGAGGCGGGCCCGCAGGGCGTTGAGCGGCGGCAGCGTGAACGGGCCGACCGCCACCTTGTCGACGCCGAGATTCACGTAGGCCCGCAGGGAGGCCGGCAGGACGCGCGGCAGCGGCAGGCCCGGCAGACGCGGCGGATCGTACCGGCTCTCGATCAGGAACGGCATGACGTGCAGCGTCGCGGTCGGGAGATCGTACAGATCCTGCGCGAGCCGGGCGCCCCAACCCAGCGGCGAGGCGACCACCCGCAGGTCGATCCCCCGGGCGCGGGTCGCACCGAGCCACAGGCAGGCCGGCTCGGCCACCTGCAGGGCGTAATCGAACATCGGGCGGAAGCCCTGCTGCGGGTGCCACAGATCCGGCTGGCGGATCACCGCCTCGTAATCCGCGACCGTACCCAGGGGCTGGAAGGCGAGTCCGGCCCGGCGGGCCATCGCCTCGAAGGGCGCCGGGGCCGCCAGCGAGACGCCGTGACCGCGCTTCAGGAGTTCGTGACCCAGCGCGATGAACGGCAGCACGTCACCGTGCGTGCCGACGGCCACGAGGGCGACGTCGAACCGTTCGACCGTCCGGTGCGCGGGAATGGCTTACTCCTTCGAACCCCCCAAGCGGTGACGAGCTCGTCTCGAAGGCGGGGCATGCCAGCCCGCCCGATCCGCATCAAGACACTTTTTACTGTACCGATAAGCGGGCGCCGGTTTG
This sequence comes from Methylobacterium sp. 092160098-2, assembly GCF_028920805.1. Lineage (NCBI taxonomy): Bacteria > Pseudomonadati > Pseudomonadota > Alphaproteobacteria > Hyphomicrobiales > Methylobacteriaceae > Methylobacterium > Methylobacterium sp. 092160098-2. The sequence continues at coordinate 4,540,647 of NZ_JAQPZJ010000001.1, forward strand.
TGGCCCGAACGCCCTTCCATTGGAACAAAACATGAACATACTAGGACCGGAACACGGGAGGCAGGTCGATGCTGAAGCGGTTGGTCCTGACCGGGATGGTCGAGTTCATGGCGTTCGGGCTGTTGTTCGCGGCGGTCGGCGCCTGGGCGATAGCCTTGGCACCGGTTCGTTAGCCGGATTTTTCCAAGGCGCCCCCGGTTCCTGCGATGGACGGGTTATGCACAGGCGATCCGCCCGGCGCGGCCGACAATCCACAGGCCTGACCGGAACTGGTGCTTCCGGGGCACGACCGGTGGATATCGCCTCTCGTCGGCCCGGCACACGTCGACTTGGAGCCGGCGAGCGGGGATGCTGGCCGACCCCGGAACAAGGTCGGCCATGCCACGCCAGCTCAAGGAGGTCGGATTCGTCCACCTCCACGTCCACTCGTCCTATTCCCTGCTCGAAGGGGCGCTGAAGGTCGGCTCCCTGATCAAGGCCGCGGTCGCCGACCGGCAGCCCGCCCTGGCGCTGACCGACACCAACAACCTGTTCGGGGCGCTCGAATTCTCCGAGAAGGCGGCCGGCGAGGGCGTCCAGCCGATCGCCGGCATCCAGCTCTCGGTGGCGTTCGAGGCCGCTGATCCGCACCAGCGCCAGGCGCCGACGCACCATGGCATCGTGCTCCTGGCCCAGGACGAGGCCGGCTACGCCAACCTGCTGCGGCTGGCGAGCCGCGCCTATTTCGACACGGCGCTCGGCGAAGCGCCGCGCCTGGACGCCGCGGCCCTCGTCGGAGCCTCGGAGGGACTGATCGCCCTCACCGGCGGCCTGTCGGGGCCCCTCGATGCCGCCTTCCGGGCCGGGCGGCCGGAACTGGCCCTCGGCCGCCTGCAGCGGCTCAAGGAGGCATTCGGCGAGGACCGGCTCTACGTCGAGTTGCAGCGCCACGGCCTGCCCGAAGAGGGACGGGTCGAGACCGCACTTCTCGACCTTGCCGGCCGCCACGGCCTCGGGATCGTCGCCACCAACGAGCCCTACTTCGCCAAGCCCGACGATTACGACGCCCACGATGCCCTGCTGGCCATCGCGGAGGGTCGCGTCGTCTCCGACGAGCGCCGCCGCCGGCTGACGCCGAGCCACGCCTTCAAGACCCGCGCCGAGATGGCCGCGCTGTTCCGCGACCTGCCGGACGCGCTCCAGGCCACCGTCGAGATCGCCATGCGCTGCGCCGTGCGGGCGCGCACCCGCAAGCCGATCCTGCCGAATTTCGGCGCCGTGGCGGCGGGCGAGACGCCCCCCATGGCGGAGGCGCTGGCGGAGGCGGCGGACACGGGCGTGCAGGCGGTCTCGGCCGACGAGCCGACCGAGTTGCGCCGGCAGGCCGAGGCCGGGCTGGAGCTGCGCCTGAAGCAGCACGGCACGGCGCCGGGCTTCTCGGAGGAGGATTACCGCAAGCGCCTCGCCTTCGAACTCGACGTCATCGTGTCGATGAAGTTCCCGGGTTACTTCCTGATCGTCTCGGACTTCATCAAGTGGGCCAAGGACCACGACATCCCGGTCGGTCCGGGCCGCGGCTCCGGCGCCGGCTCGCTGGTGGCGTGGTCGCTTCTGATCACCGACCTCGACCCGCTGCGCTTCGGCCTGCTGTTCGAGCGCTTCCTCAACCCCGAGCGCGTCTCGATGCCGGATTTCGACATCGACTTCTGCGTCGAGGGCCGCGAGCGGGTGATCCGCTACGTGCAGCAGCGCTACGGCGAGGGGCAGGTCGGGCAGATCATCACCTTCGGCACCCTGCTCGCCCGCGGCGTGCTGCGCGATGTCGGCCGCGTGCTGGAGATGCCCTACGGGCAGGTCGACAAGCTGACCAAGCTGGTGCCCCAGAACCCGGCCAACCCCGTGACGCTCGCCCAGGCGATCGAGGGCGAGCCCAAGCTCCAGCAGGCCATGGAGGAGGAGCCCATCGTCGGCCGGCTCATCGACATCGCCAAGAAGCTGGAGGGCCTGCACCGGCACGCCTCGACCCACGCGGCCGGCGTGGTGATCGGCGACCGGCCGCTGGAGGAGCTGGTCCCGCTCTACCGCGACCCGAAGACCGGCATGCGGGTGACCCAGTTCAACATGAAGTGGGTCGAGCAGGCCGGGCTGGTGAAGTTCGACTTCCTGGGCCTCAAAACCCTGACCATGCTGCGCTGCTGCACCGATCTCCTGAAGCAGCGCGGCATCGAGATCGACCTCGCGTCGCTGCCGCTCGACGATCCGAACACCTACGGGCCGATGGGCCGGGGCGAGACGGTCGGCGTGTTCCAGGTGGAATCGGCTGGCATGCGCAAGGCGCTCTGCGAAATGCAGGCCGACCGGCTGGAGGACATCATCGCGCTGGTGGCCCTCTACCGCCCGGGCCCAATGGCCAACATCCCGGTCTATTGCGAGCGCAAGCTCGGCCGCGACGCCGGAAACGAGGCGTCCTGGTACCCGGATCCGAAGCTGGAGCCGATGCTGAAGGAGACCTTCGGCATCATCGTCTACCAGGAACAGGTGATGGAGATCGCCAAGGTCCTGGCAGGCTACTCGCTCGGCGAGGCCGACATGCTCCGGCGCGCCATGGGCAAGAAGATCCGCGCCGAGATGGACGCGCAGCGCGACCGGTTCCTGAAGGGCTGCACCGAGCGCGGGCTGACCAAGGCCAAGGCCAACGAGATCTTCGACCTTCTGGCGAAGTTCGCCGATTACGGCTTCAACAAGAGCCACGCGGCGGCCTACGCGCTGCTGACCTACCAGACCGCCTATCTCAAGGCGAACTTCCCGGTCGAGTTCCTGGCCGCCGCCATGACCCTCGACATCGACAACACCGACAAGCTCGCCGAATTCCGCCAGGACGCCCAGCGCCTGAAGATCACGGTGGAGCCGCCCTCGATCAACACCTCCGGCGAGGTGTTCGAGGTGCGCGACGGCAAGATCTTCTACGCGCTCGCCGCCATCAAGGGCGTCGGCCGGGAGGCGGTGCGGGCGCTGATGGAGGCCCGCGGCGACCGGCCGTTCAAGGACCTGGCCTGCCTCGCCCGCCGCCTCAACCCGCGGCAGATCAACAAGCGCACCCTGGAGAGCCTCGTCCAGGCCGGGGCGCTCGACTGCATCGAGCCCGACCGGGCGCGCGCCTTCGCGGCGGTGGAGCCGATGATGAAGCTCGCCGCCAGCGCGGCGGAGGCGGAATCGGCCGGCGTCACCGACATGTTCGGCGGCGTGGTGGCGGACGACGTGTCCCTGCGGATCCCGCCCCATGAGATCTGGCCGATGGCCGACACGTTGAAGCGGGAATACGCGGCGATCGGGTTCTTCATCTCCGGTCATCCGCTGGACGAGTACGGCGACCTGCTCGACAAGCTGCGGGTGCAGAGCTGGACCGATTTCTGCCGCGCGGTGCGGGCCGGGACCTCTAGCGTCGGCCGGGTGGCGGCCTCCGTGCTCGACCGGGCGGAGCGGCGCACCAAGACCGGCAACAAGATGGGCATCGTCACCCTCTCGGACCGGACCGCGCATTTCGAGGCGATCATCTTCTCCGAGGGGCTCGGCCAGTACCGCGACATCCTCGAGCCGGGCCGCCCGCTGGTGCTGCAGCTCCAGGCGAATTTGGAGGGCGAGGATGTCCGCGCCCGGATCCTCACCGCGGAGCCCCTCGACCAGGCGGTGGCCCGCCACCAGAAGGGGATCCGCATCCACCTGAGCGACCCGCGCGGCGTCGCCCCCGTGCAGCAGCGCCTGTCGATGCGCGGCGAGAGCGAGGTGTCGCTGATCCTCAAGCTCGATGGCGGCAGCCGCGAGGTGGAGATCCGGCTGCCCGGCAAATTCCAGGCGACGCCGACGCTCGCCGGCCAGCTCCGGACCGTGCCGGGGGTGGTGCAGGTGGAGGTGAGCTAGAACGGGGCCGCCAGGCAGCCGGTGAGGGCGCCCTTCAGCGCGGCGGCGTCGCTCTCCGCCACCGTGAACACCGCCGTCAGGGCCGGATCGCCGGAGCGCGGGCTCGCCTGCGTCCAGGTGAGCTTGGTGCCGGGCTGGGTGAGCGCCACGGCGAGGCCGCGCAGCGGATCCTCACCGCGGCGGGCGCCCGTCACCGTCAGGGTGAAGCCCGAATCCGCCCCGGTCGCCGCGCCCTGCACGGGCATCCGCATGGAGCGCACGCTGCCGGCACTGGAGACGAGGATGCCGGTGAGCGGCGTCGCGCTGCCGGAGCCTTCGAGCCCGGCGAAGTCGAAGCGCGGCGCCAGCTCGGCGAAGCGCGGCACCGTCAGCGCCGCCGACAGGCCGGTTCCGCCCGGATCGCAGGCGAGGTAAAGGGTCGCCGGACGCTGATCCGTCCCCAGGTCGGCAGTGCCGGTGAGGTTCGCGCCGCCACCGGGCGCCCGGGTGCCGCCGGCGAGCAGCGGCGTCCGCCCGGTGAGGATGTCGGACAGCCTGTCGCCGCGGCTCAGCGGCCCCGCCAGGAGAGCCACGGCGGCGATGCCGACGACCGCCAGAGCTACGCCGATCCGGAGCCGCATCTCATCCTCCACCTGTGGACTTCCCGGGCCGGCGGCATAGACGATCGCGGCCGGCCCGCAACCCTTCCTTCACCACGTCCGCAGGAACCGGGCCGCGATCCCGTCCGTGTGCACCGCAGCAACTCCTTAAAAAGCGATCGATCCTATGCACCGGCGCTCAAGCTTGAGCGTCGCCATGCGCACGAAGATCCTGCTCGCCCTCACCCTGCTGGTCTACGTCACCACCGGCCGCGCCCCCGGGATCCGGGAGCCGCGCAATCCGGATGCCGAGCATGCGGGCGGACGTGTCGCCGTGGTGATGAAGCGGGCCTGGACCTGAACCTCACGCCCCCGGAGCACAGGCCCTGAGCCGCGCGGCCACAAGGGCCTGGAGATTCCAGAGATGGCGGTCGCGGATGCCGAGGCGCTCGCAGGCGTCCACGGTCCGGAACAGGTATTCGGCGCTCGGTCCCTTGTGCCCGCAGGCGGCGGCGATCTTTTCCGCGATTTCGGCGTCCGAGAGGCGGCCGGCGTAGCGGTCGCTGGCGCGGTTGGCCAGGAAGGTCAGCGCCGACACGGTTCCGGTCTCGGTGGCGACCGGCAGCCAGCGGGCGACGTAGCCCCGGCCCCGCATCTCCCGGCGCCAGACCGGCATCAGCGCCTCGCGGATCTCCATCCCGGGCAGGCGGAACACGACGCCCCGGCAGAGGCCGCCGCGGTCCAGCGCCAGGACGAAGCCCGGCCGCTCCGGCGTGCCGCGGAACCGGCGCTGCAGCAGGCAGAACCGGCGGTGGAAGCCGCGCACCGTCCCGATCCGGCGCTCGGCGACCTCGAATTCCGGATTCCACATCAGCGAGCCGTAGGCGAAGACCCAGAGATCGCAGCCCTCGCGCCCGGCGACGATCGCCTCCAAACCCGGGCGCAACTCCGAATCCGACAGCACGTCGAGGGCGCTCGGGTCGTCGGGGACCGGGACGGAATGCGCGCGGGCGATCAGGTCGAGGCTGAGGTCGAGGGTGCGGGCGGGCGCGCAGGGCATGGCTCTCAACGCAGCGGCCTCACGGCTTGTTGCCAAGCGCGTCGAGTTCGGGGAAGGGCCGGGTGCGATGGCCGGTGCAGACCTCGTCGTCGTCGAGCACCGTGAGCCGGTCGGCCTCGTAGAGCAACGTCACCTTCGGGCGCTCGGGCTTGCCGAAGGTCCGGCCGTACATCCGGCCCGACACGCAGTAGATCACCCGGCCGCCCTCCGCGATCGGCCCGGCGATCCGGCTGCCCTCGAAGCGCACCGGCAGCAGCGAGATCGAACCGAAGGCGACCTGCTTGAGCGCCAGGGCGGCGATCCGCTGGAGGAGGGCCGGGGAGGGCACGTCCTCGGCCGCGGGCTTCGGTTTGCGCGGCCCGGCCTGCGCGCCGGCGGAGGCGAGGGCGAGGGCGAGGGCGAAGATGATGGCAAGAGCGGCGCGGGGCGGCATCGGCCCTCGCTAACCGGCCAAGGCTGCCTGAGGCTGGACAGCGCCGAAGGCTGCGGGTCCCTATATGAGGAGAACGAGCGGCACGCGCCCGTCGCGCGCCGCGCCCCTTTCACCTCACGACGCGACGTTCGATGCAATGGACCGACGACGCCCTGGTGCTCGGCCTGCGCCGGCACGGGGAGACCGGCGTCATCCTGGAGGCGATGACCGAGGCCCATGGACGCCATCTCGGCCTCGTCCATGGCGGACGCTCGCGGCGGATGCAGCCGGTGCTCCAGCCCGGCAACCGGGTCCGGCTGACCTGGCGGGCGCGCCTCGACGAGGGCCTCGGCGCCTACGCGGTGGAGCCCCTCGAGTCGCAGGTCTCCCGGCTGATCGGATCGAGCCTGGCCCTATACGGCATCGGACACCTCGCGGCGCTGCTGCGGCTCCTCCCCGAGCGCGACCCGCATCCGGCGCTCTACGCGGCGGCGGGGATCCTCGTCGAGCACCTCGACGACCCCGCCATCGCGCCGCCCCTGATGGTGCGGTTCGAGTTGGCCATCCTGTCGGAGCTCGGTTTCGGCCTGGACCTGACAGCCTGCGCCGCCACCGGCGGCAACGACGCCCTCGCCTACGTCTCGCCGAAGAGCGGCCGGGCGGTCAGCGCCTCGGCGGGCGAGCCCTATCGGGACCGTCTTCTCGCGCTTCCAACCTTCCTGCTCGCCGGCGGATCCCCGGGTCCGGACGGCGTTGCCCAAGGGTTTACCTTGACGGGGTACTTCCTCGACCGGCACGTCTGGGGCCCGCGGGGCCTCGCGCCGTCCGAGGAGCGGGCGCGATTCGTTGCGCTCGGCCGCGAGGCCGGGTAATGTTCGCGCTATGTTCTAATCGCGCCCGGGTCTGAGCGCGGCTCAACCCGGGCTGTGTCATCCCGTCGTTTCGGGGCCGCGAAGCGGGGCCCGGAATCCAGAATCGCTCGGCCCGCAAGGTTCGTCCGCCTCCTCGGACAGGGTCGGTGGTTCTGGATTCCGGGCTCGCCTTCGGTGCCCCGGACTGACGAACCATCCGGAAAGGCGGCGCTGCCGGTCGGCGGCCCCGCCCTGAGACAGGAGCCGTCATGGGCCAGCCCTTCGAGCCGCCGTCCGGCGACGGGATCGAGAGCGTCGAGCTGAAATCCGCGCTGGAAGAGCGCTACCTCGCCTATGCGCTGTCCACGATCATGCACCGGGCGCTGCCGGATGCCCGCGACGGGCTGAAGCCCGTGCATCGGCGCATCCTCTACGGGATGCGGCTGCTGCGCCTCGACCCCAACACCGCGCACAAGAAATGCGCCAAGATCGTCGGCGACGTGATGGGCGACTTCCACCCGCACGGCGACCAGGCGATCTACGACGCCCTGGTGCGGCTTTCCCAGGACTTCGCCCAGCGCTACCCGCTGGTCGACGGGCAGGGCAATTTCGGCAACATCGACGGCGACGGTCCGGCCGCCTACCGCTACACCGAGGCGCGGCTCACCGAGGTCGCCCGCCTTCTGCTCGACGGGATCGACGAGGACACCGTCGATTTCCGGCCGTCCTACAACGGCGAGAAGGAGGAGCCGATCGTCCTGCCGGCGGCCTTCCCGAACCTGCTCGCCAACGGCAGCCAGGGCATCGCGGTCGGCATGGCGACCTCGATCCCGCCGCACAACGCCGCCGAGCTGTGCGACGCGGCGCTATACCTGATCAACCATCCCGAGGCGACGTCCGGGCAGCTCGCGAAGTTCGTGCAGGGGCCGGACTTCCCGACCGGCGGCATCCTGGTGGATTCGGCCGAGTCGATCGCCGAGGCCTACCGCACCGGCCGCGGTGCCTTCCGGGTCCGCGCCCGCTGGACCAAGGAGGATCTCGGCCGCGGCACCTGGAACATCGTCGTCACCGAGATCCCCTACGGCATCCCGAAGGGCCGGCTGATCGAGAAGATGGCCGAGCTGCTGCAGGAGAAGAAGCTGCCGCTGCTCGCCGACGTGCGCGACGAATCCGCCGAGGACGTGCGTGTCGTGCTGGAGCCGCGCTCGCGCACGGTGGATCCGGTGATCCTGATGGAATCGCTGTTCCGGCTCACCGAGCTGGAGGCGCGGATCCCGCTCAACCTCAACGTCCTGGTCGGCGGCCTCGTGCCGAAGGTGATCGGGCTCGCCGAGTGCCTGCGGGAATGGGTCGACCACCGCCGCGTCGTCCTGCAGCGCCGCTCGCGCTACCGCCTCGGCCAGATCGACCGCCGCCTGGAGATCCTGGGCGGGTTGCTCATCGTCTATCTCGACCTCGACGAGGTGATCCGCATCATCCGCGAGGAGGACGAGCCGAAGGCCGCCCTGATGGCCCGTTTCGCGCTGACCGAGATCCAGGCCAACGCCATCCTCGACACCCGCCTGCGCAGCTTGCGCAAGCTGGAGGAGATGGAGTTGAAGCGCGAGTTCGACGCGCTCACCGCCGAGAAGGCCGAGATCGACGCCCTGCTCGCCTCCGAGCCGGCGCAGTGGAAGACGATCCAGGCGCAGATCCGCGCCGTGAAGAAGACCTTCGGGCCCGAGACCAAGCTCGGCAAGCGCCGCACGACGCTGGCGAGCCCCCCGGATGTCGGCGGCATCGACTTCACCGCGGCCCTGGTCGAGCGCGAGCCGATCACCGTGATCGTCTCGACCAAGGGCTGGATCCGGGCGCTCAAGGGCCACGTCGCCGACCTCTCGGGCGTTGCGTTCAAGGGCGACGACACCCTGAAGATCGCCTTCCCCACCGAGACCACGCAGAAGATCCTGCTGCTCGCCACGAACGGCAAGGTGTTCACGCTGGAAGCCTCGAAGCTGCCGGGCGGGCGCGGCTTCGGCGACCCGGTGCGGCTGATGGCCGACCTCGACGACGGCACCGAGATCGTGGCGGCGCTGCCCTACCGGCCCGAGACCAAGCTGCTGATCGCGGGCTCGGACGGGCGCGGCTTCGTGGCGCCCGCCGACGCGCTGGTGGCCAACACCCGCAAGGGCAAGAACGTGCTGGGCCTCGACGGCGACGCCACCGCGGCGGTGCTGGTGCCGGCCGAGGGCGACCACGTCGCGGTGGTCAACACGGAAAAACTGCTGCTGATCTTCCCGATCTCCGAGGTGGCCGAACTCGCCCGCGGCAAGGGCGTGCGCCTCCAGCGCTGCCGCAGCGGCGGGCTGCTCGACGCGCACGTGTTCAAGCTGGCGGACGGCCTGCCCTGGCAGGACGGCTCACCGGAGGGCCGGCTCGCCAACGCGTCGGTGCTGGAGAAGTGGCTCGGCCACCGGGCCGAGGTCGGGCTGATGATGGCGCGCAGCTTCCCGAAATTCGAGCGGTTCGGGCGCTGAAGCGGGGCCGACTGAAAGAGGACGGCCATACGCACGTCCGTTCATGTAGGCGCGACAGGCTCCCTCTCCCGTTCGGGAGAGGGTTGGGGTGAGGGTCGAGAAGGATCAGAATTGAGCCCGCCATCGACGCGCGTTTGGGTCGCGCCTCTTCCGGATCGTTCTCATCCCTGTCCCTCTCCCGCTCGGGAGAGGGGAATCGCGCCTCGTTCGGAGACGGTCTCAGCGCGAACGCTGATCGAGCCAGAGCGCGCCAAGGGCCACCACGCCGCCGCCGATCGGAACCGCCAGAAGAAAGAGCTGGGCTGTCGTCACGGGCAAAAAGGGTCCGTGGTGCGTGCCACCGCCCCCTGTAGGGCGCCATCCATGGCCCCACAACGACCACGGGGCACCGGGTCGACCAGCCCCTCCGTCATCGCGAGCACAGCGAAGTGACTCAGGGCTACGCGGCATACGTTAGCGTGGTGCCGACTGGATTGCTTCGCTCCGCTCGCAAGGACGGCGGCGCCGAAGCGACGGATTAGCACCCCTATCACCGCGCCTTCACAGCCGCCTCGTCCGCCGCCCAGAGGTGCTGCGCCGCGTAGGCCCGGAACGGGCGCCACGCCTCGGCCCGGGCCAGGAGCGCCGCCGGGCTTGGACGCCCGGTGCGGCTCTCCAGCGCCCGCAGCAGGCCGACATCGCCCACCGGCAGGGCGTCGGGCAGCTTGAGCGCCCGCATGGCGATGTACTGCGCCGTCCAGGGACCGATCCCGCGGATCGCCGTGAAGCGGAGCACCGCGGCCTCCAGCGACTCCGCCGGGGCGAACAGGTCCGGATCGGCCAAAGCCGCCGCGGCCAGCGCCCGGATCGCCGCGCCGCGGGCCCGCGGCATGTTGAGCGCCAGGGCGATATCCGCCTCGACCAGATCCGCCGGCGTGGGAAAGACGTGGGTCAGCCCGCCCATCGGCTCCGCGAGAGGCGTCCCGAACGCCGCCACCAGCTTGCCCGCAAGCCCGATTGCGGCCGCCACAGAGACCTGCTGACCGAGGATCGCCCGGCAGCCGGTCTCGAACGGGTCCCAGGCCCCGGGGAGGCGCAATCCCGGCCGCGCGGCGACGAGCGGGGCCAGGACCGGATCGCCGACAAGGCAGGCCGCGATGGCGCCGGGATCGGCGTCGCAGTCGAAGAGGCGGCGCAGGCGCCCCGCGACCGCCTCGGCGTACCCGGCCTCGACACCGCGCAGCGCGACGTGCAGGCAATCCGCGCCGGGCGCCACCGTCAGGAGCCCGTGCCGCCCCGCGATGCTGATCGTGCGGGCGTAGGCCGCCGCGGGATCGGCCGCCTCGACGCCCGGGATCGCCCGCTTGGCGAGGAACGCGCGGATCGCCGCCCAGTCGTAGGGCGGCCGGACGGGCAGGCGGCGTTCGATCGCCCCCGCAAACACGAAGGGCGGCCTCTCGGCCGCCCCGTCGCTCGCGTCACAGGACAGGTGGTCCTGCCTCAGCCGCGCTGGTCGACCGGCACGTAGTCGCGCTGGGTCGGACCGACATAGAGCTGGCGGGGACGGCCGATCTTCTGCGACGGATCCTCAATCATCTCGGCCCACTGGGCGATCCAGCCGACCGTGCGGGCCACGGCGAACAGCACCGTGAACATGTCGGTCGGGAAGCCCATCGCCTTGAGGGTGATGCCCGAATAGAAATCGATGTTCGGGTAGAGCTTCTTCTCGATGAAGTACTCGTCCTTGAGGGCGATCTGCTCCAGCTCCATGGCGACGTGGAGCAGCGGATCGTCGGTCTTGCCGAGCTCCTTCAGCACCTGATGGGTGGTGCTCTGCATGATCCGGGCGCGCGGGTCGTAGTTCTTGTAGACCCGGTGGCCGAAGCCCATCAGGCGGAACGGGTCGTTCTTGTCCTTGGCCTTGGCGACGTACTTGCCGACGTTCTCCGGGGTGCCGATCTCCATCAGCATCTTGAGCGCCGCCTCGTTGGCGCCGCCATGGGCCGGGCCCCACAGACAGGCGATGCCGGCCGCGATGCAGGCGAAGGGGTTGGCGCCCGAGGAGCCCGCGAGCCGCACCGTCGAGGTCGAGGCGTTCTGCTCGTGGTCGGCGTGCAGGATGAAGATCTTGTCGAGCGCCCGGGCGAAGACCGGGTTCACCTCGTACTCCTCGCACGGCACCGCGTAGCACATGCGCAGGAAGTTCGAGGTATAGTCGAGGTCGTTCTTCGGGTACACGAACGGCTGGCCGATCGAGTACTTGTAGGCCATCGCGGCGAGCGTCGGCATCTTGGCGATCATGCGGATCGACGCGATCAGCCGCTGGCTCTCGTCCGTGATGTCGGTCGAGTCGTGGTAGAAGGCCGAGAGGGCGCCCACCGAGGCGACCATCACGGCCATCGGGTGCGCGTCGCGGCGGAAGCCGGTGAAGAACCGGTTCATCTGGTCGTGCACCATGGTGTGGCGCGTGACCCGATACTCGAAATCGGCCCGCTGGGCGGCGGTCGGCAGGGCGCCGAACAGCATCAGGTAGCAGGTCTCGAGGAAGTCGCCCTTCTCGGCGAGCTGCTCGATCGGGTAGCCGCGATAGAGCAGCACGCCCTCGTCGCCGTCGATATAGGTGATCTTCGATTCGCAGGACGCCGTCGAGGTGAAGCCCGGGTCGAAGGTGAAGGCGCCGGTCTGGGCGTAGAGCTTGCCGATATCGATCACGTCCGGCCCGATCGTGCCGGATTTCACCGGCAGCTCGATCGACTTGCCGTCCACGGTGATGGTGCTGGGTGCGCTCATGGATCGTGGACCCTTCTCTGGCGACGTGGCGGATGCCGGGCTCGGGCTGCCCGAGTCGGTCCCGGGGGCCTGAGCACACGCATTATGCTGCGGGTGCTCACAGGCATGGGTTACCCAAACGGCACTGCAGCAGCAACGGGGTCGGTGACAACCCGACCCCGACGCCAAGCAAATTCCACCAAGCGCAATTCGAGCCGGGGCCGGCAGTTCCCCGGCTACGCCCGGTGGCTTCAGACCTGCGGCACCTGATCGCCCAGGCGGGCAAGGGTTTCCGCCCGGCCGAGCACCGCCATCACGTCGAACAGGGGCGGGGAGGTGGTGCGGCCGGTCAGCGCCGCGCGCAGGGGCTGGGCCACCTGCCCGAGCTTGCAGCCGGCGTCCTCCGCGTACTGGCGAACCGCACCCTCGGTCGAGGCCGCATTCCAGTCCGGCAGCGCCTCGAGCACCGGCCGCACCCCGGCGAGCCGGGTGCGGCCCTCGTCGGAGAGGAGGGCGCGGGCCTTGTCGTCCAGCGCCAGCGGCCGCTGGGCGTAGAGGTAATAGGCGCTGTCGAGGAGCTCGATCAGCGTCTTGGCCCGCTCCTTCAGGCCCGGCATGGCCTGGGTGAGCTTGTCCTTGAGGTCGGGCTGCAGCGGCGCCGACAGGCCGCGTCCGGGACCGACATTGGGCAGGATCGTCTCGATCGCCGCGACGAGATCGGCATCGGTGCTGGTGCGGATGTAGAGGCCGTTGAGGTTGGCGAGCTTGGCGAAGTCGAACCGCGCCGCGGAGCGCCCCACCGCGCCGAGGTCGAAGGCCGCGACCATCTCCTCGGTGGAGAAGACCTCCTGGTCGCCGTGGCTCCAGCCGAGCCGCACGAGGTAGTTGCGCAGGGCCGCCGGCAGGTAGCCGAGATCGCGATAGGCCTCGACGCCGAGCGCCCCGTGGCGCTTCGAGAGCTTGGCTCCGTCCGCCCCGTGGATCAGCGGGATATGGGCCATCCGGGGAATGTCCCAGCCCAAGGCGGAAAAGATCTGGCTCTGGCGCGCCGCGTTGGTGAGGTGGTCGTCGCCGCGGATGATCTGCGTGACGCCCATGTCGTGGTCGTCGACCACCACGGCCAGCATGTAGGTCGGCGTCCCGTCCGAACGCAGCAGGACGAGGTCGTCGAGGTCCTTGTTGGCCCAGGTCACGCGGCCCTGGACGGCGTCCTCGACGACGGTCTCGCCCTCGGTCGGCGCGCGCAGGCGGATCACCGGCTTGACCCCGGCGGGGGCCTCGGACGGGTCGCGGTCGCGCCAGCGGCCGTCGTAGCGGGGGGCGCGGCCCTCGGCCCGGGCGGTCTCCCGCATCGAGGTCAGCTCCTCGGCGGTGGCATAGCAATGGTAGGCACGGCCGGCCGCCAGCAGCTCCTCGGCCACGGCCCGGTGGCGCTCGGCCCGGGCGAACTGGAACACCACGTCCCCGTCCCAGTCGAGGCCGAGCCAGGACAGGCCGTCGAGGATCGCGTCGATCGCGCCCTTGGTGGAGCGCTCCCGGTCGGTATCCTCGATGCGCAGCAGCATCTTGCCGCCGGTGTGGCGGGCGTAGAGCCAGTTGAACAACGCCGTGCGGGCCCCGCCGATATGCAGGTAGCCGGTGGGCGAGGGGGCGAAGCGCGTGACGACGGCTGAGGACATCGGTCCGGTATGTTCCGGGGCTGGTCGCGGACGGAGCGCGACGGACGGCGAAGGGGCGGCGGAGCGGCGAGGGGCTCGACAGGGCGCCCGTAGCACGAAGCACCGGCTGTAGCACGAGCCGGAGGATGCGTTAAGAATCGCCCGCAGAATCGCCCGGCCCCGAGACAGGTCGCGCGGAACGGGGCGGCGGCGATGCGGCGGATCGGCGCGAGGCTGGCGGGCGGCGCGGTGGCGCTGGCCGGCCCCCGCGCGCCCGCCCTCCCGGTCATCCGCCACTGGGTGGCCGAAGGCCTCGCCCGGGACGCCGAGCAGCGCCGGCTGTTCCCCTGGCTGGCGGTGGCCTTCGGCGGGGGGATCCTGGTCTATTTCGCGGCGACCGACGGCGCGCCGAGCCTGGCCGCGCCCCTTGTCGCCGCCGCCCTTGCCCTGGCGCCGATCCCGCTCCTCGGCGCGCGCCCGGCGACGCTGGCGGCGGTGCTCGCGGTGGCGGCCGCGTTCCTCGGCTTCGCGGCGGCAGCCTGGCGGGTCTCGGAGGTCGCCGCCCCGGTCCTCACCCGCACCACCATCGGCCCCCTCATCGGAACGGTTGAGGCCCTGGACGAGCGCGAGGTCGGCGCCCGGCTGCTGATCCGGGTGGAGAGCTTCGCCGGCCTCGCGCCGGAGGCGCGGCCCGCCCGGGTGCGGGTGTCATTCCGCAAGACGCCGACCCCGCTTCCCGGGGACGTCGTCGCCGCCACCGCCCGGTTGTTGCCTCCCCCGGAGGCGGCCCGGCCCGGAGGCTACGATTTCGCCCGAGACGCCTACTTCCAGGGGATCGGCGCGGTGGGCTCCCTGGTCGGGGCGGTCACGATCCGGGCGCCGACCGAGCCGCCGCCCCTCCGCCTGCGGCTCGCCGCCACGCTCGACGCGGCCCGGAACGGGCTCACCCGCCGGATCGCGGAGGCCGCCGGCGGCCAGGCGGGCGCGGTGGCGGCGGCCCTGGTGACCGGCAAGCGCGGCCTCATCGGCCCGGCGACCAACGATGCGCTGCGCGCCGCCGGCATCTACCACGTTGTGTCGATCTCGGGCCTCCACATGGTGCTGGCCGCCGGCGTGGTGTTCTGGCTGGTGCGGGCGCTGCTCGCGCTGGTCCCCCATTGCGCGCTCCTCTGGCCGATCAAGAAGATCGCGGCCGGCTTCGCCATGGTCGGCGTCACCGCCTACTGCGCCTTTTCGGGCTGGGACATCGCCGCCGAGCGCTCGCTGATCATGACCCTGATCATGCTGGGCGCGATCCTGGTGGACCGGCCGGCCCTGTCGATGCGCAACCTCGCCCTCGCGGCGCTGATCGCCCTGGCCCGGGAGCCGGAGGGCCTGCTCGGCCCGAGCTTCCAGATGTCCTTCGGCGCCGTGGCCGGGCTGATCGCCTGCGCGCGGCTGATCGACGGGCGGCTGTTCGTGCGCCCCGGGGCGGGCCGGCTCGGTCGGCTCGTCGGCACCGGCCTCTCGGCGGTCACCGGGACCCTGGCCACGACCCTGGTGGCGCAGGTCGCGACCGCACCCTTCGCCACCTACCATTTCCAGACGATCCAGCCCTTCGGCCTCGTCGGCAACGCCCTGACCCTGCCGCTCGTCTCCCTCGTGGTGATGCCCTCCGCGGTGATCGGGATCCTCGCCTATCCCTTCGCCCTCGACCGCCCGATCTGGTGGCTGATGGGTCAGGCGGTGGGGGGCATGCTCGCCGTCTCCCAGTGGATCGCCAGGTTCGAGCGGGCCATCGTGGTCGTACCGGCCTTCGGCACCGCGGCGCTGTTCCTGCTGACCGCGGGCCTGCTGCTCGCGACGTTACCGGCCTCCCGCCTGCGCTGGCTCGCCGTGCCGCCGATCCTGCTCGGACTCGTCGTCGCGGCCCGACCCGACCGCTACGACCTCTATGTCGATCGGCAGGGTGCGGGGGCCGCGGTGCGGGGGCCGGACGGACGGCTCGCGGCCCTCGGCAGCCCGTCCGGCTTCGTTCTCGAACAATGGCTGAAGGCGGACGGCGATGGACGGGGAGCCGGGGCACTGATCGTCCGATCGGGCAGCGGCCGCTGTGACCGGCTCGGATGCACCGCGCGCCTGCCGGACGGACGGGCGGTCGCCCTGGTCCGGGACCGGCGGGCCTTCCCGGAGGATTGCGCCCGCGCCGCGGTGCTGATCACGGGTCTCGTGGCCCCACCGACCTGCACCGGCCCCCTGGTGATCGACCGGCGCGTCCTGGCCGCCCAGGGCGCCGTCGCCCTCAGGTCCGACGGCGACGGCTTCGTCGCCCGTCACGCCCGGGCCGATGGCCGCTCCGTGCCTTGGCGACCACGCTCGGGACACGGGTCGGGGCCGCCACAATTGGTCACCGCGCCCTCCGCGGAGGCCCGCGCCTCTGACGACGTGGCGACAACGCCTCCGGAAACCGATGCGTCGGGCGGGGACCTCGCCCCCGGCGACGCGCCGGCCGAGCCGCTTCAGTAGCGGCGGACGAGGCTGACGAGGCGGCCCTGGATCCGGACCCGGTCGGGCCCGAGGACGCGCGTCTCGTAGGCCGGGTTGGCGGCTTCCAGGGCGATCGAGGAGCCGCGGCGGCGCAGACGCTTGAGCGTCGCCTCCTCGTCGTCGATCAGCGCCACGATGATGTCGCCGGTATTGGCCGTGTCCTGCTTGCGGATCACCACGAGGTCGCCGTCGAGGATGCCGGCCTCGACCATCGAGTCGCCGCGCACCTCCAGGGCGTAGTGCTCGCCGCCGGCCACGAAATCCGGCGACAGGGTGATGGCATGGCTCTGGTTCTGGATCGCCGAGACCGGCGTACCGGCGGCGATCCGGCCCATCACCGGGATCGAAATGGCACGACCGGCGTCGTCGATCATCCGCGTGCTGGCCGGGGCCGGCGGATGCTTGGACTTGCCGCCCTCGACCACGCTCGGGGTGAAACGGCGCGGCTCGGCCGGGGCCGAAGATGGGGCCGAAGATGGGACCGTCTGGCTCAGGCTCTCGGGGATGCGGATCACCTCGATGGCGCGCGCCCGATTCGGCAGGCGCCGGAGGAAGCCGCGCTCCTCCAGGGCCGTGATCAGCCGGTGGATGCCGGATTTCGACTTGAGGTCGAGGGCGTCCTTCATCTCGTCGAAGGACGGCGGGACGCCGCATTCCTGCATCCGGCTCTGGATGAAACGCAGGAGGTCCAGCTGCTTGCGCGTGAGCATCGAAGGGGGACTCGCGGCTTGGCAGACCGCCCCGTGACGGTCTCTGAAACAAATCACGAACAGGTTAAACGTTCCGCAAGTGTTCCGCAAGGGCGGCACCGCTACGCTTGGCGCGTCGCTCCGCGCTCACGGGAGCAAGGTCGAGAAACGCATTGACGGCGCAAGCGGAGCCGTTTCAATGCACCGCGGCGCCCCGCCGGGAAGGCGGCGGATCCGGGCCGCGGGCTGGGACCCTCTTGGGATGACGAGGATGCGACGACCCGCAGCTCTGCTGCCCCTCGGCCTCGCCGCCCTCGGCCTCGCCGGCTGCACCACCGGGTTCTCCTACATCTCGCGGAACTACGTGGCGCTCACCCCCCAGGTGGTGACGATCGGCTGCAAGGAGCCCTACGAGGTCTACGACAACCGGCAGATGCGCCGGATGCTGATCGTCTCGAACGCCCTGCGCGAATATACCGGCTGCAACCTGAGCGAGGCCCGGATCGATCCGGAGCCGAACGCCACCCGGGTGAAGCGCTTCCGAACCGCCGCCCGGGCCTATCTCGACGAGACCGTGCGCGAGGATTGCCGGATCACCGGCGAGACCGTGTTCGATCCGCTGAAGACCGAGTTCGCCTACGCCTGCGACACGCCGATCGAGAAGCGCGGCACCGTGGTCCCCCGCCTGCCGGGCCGCAATCCCGGTCTCGCCCGCTGACCGACCGGCGGCGCGCCGTCAGGCGCCCGGCTTCGGGAAGGTCCGTTCCGCCGCGTCGCCGGCGGCGGCGAGCAGGGCGCGTGCGAAGGCCCGGGCTTCCGCCCGGTCGAGAACGATCGCGGCGGTGACCGGCGCGCCGCCGAGGTCGGCCAGGGCGAGTTCCAGGCGCACCCCGTCGGGCACGGCGGTCGCCTGCAGGCTCCAGCCGGAGCCCCGATCCGTGCTCTCCGCCATCACATGTCCCTCCCGCCTGCCCCGGGAAAACGCCGCAGGCGCCCGCCGGAACCGCCCGTGCGCGGGACTGTTCCCGAGCCGTGCCCAGCGCTTCCCTGCCTCGCCT
Source organism: Methylobacterium sp. 092160098-2 (assembly GCF_028920805.1). Taxonomy (NCBI): domain Bacteria; kingdom Pseudomonadati; phylum Pseudomonadota; class Alphaproteobacteria; order Hyphomicrobiales; family Methylobacteriaceae; genus Methylobacterium; species Methylobacterium sp. 092160098-2. Next base: position 4,558,640 of record NZ_JAQPZJ010000001.1, read on the forward strand.
GTCCGCTTACCTCAAGGCCGCAGGCCCGGGACTCGTGGTGATGCTGGCCGATACGGATGTCGGAAGCCTCATCACGGCGGCCCAGAGCGGGGCGCGCTGGGGCTATTCGCTCCTGCTCCTCCAGATCCTGCTGGTGCCGATCCTGTACGTCGTCCAGGAGCTGACGGTGCGGCTCGGGACCGCCACCGGACGCGGCCACGGCGCGCTGATCCGGGAGCGCTACGGGCCGGTCTGGGCCTGGATCTCGTACGGCGGCCTCGTGGTCGCCGGCATCGGCGCCATCGTCACGGAATTCTCCGGCATCGCCGGCATCGGGGACCTGTTCGGGGTGCCGCGGCTCGTGAGCCTCGGCCTGCCGGCCTGCCTGCTCCTGGGGCTCGTCTTCACCGAGAGCTACCGGCGCGTCGAGGTCGTGGCGATCGTGGTCGGCCTGTTCGAGCTGGTCTTCGTCGGGCTCGCCGTCGCGGCGCGGCCGAACCTGCCCGAGATCGTCGCCTCCTTCGGGCACATGCCGCTGGGCGACGGCCAGTTCCGGGTGCTGATCGCGGCCAATATCGGCGCGGTGATCATGCCGTGGATGATCTTCTACCAGCAGTCGGCGATCGTCGATAAGGGCCTGGGCTGGGAGCACGCGCGGCGCTCGCGGCTCGACACACTCGTGGGTGCGGTGGTGTCGCAATGCGTGATGGGCGCGATCCTCGTCGCCGCCGCCGCCACGATCGGCAAGGCCGGGCAGGGCAGCGCGAAGGGGCTGGAGACCGTCGGCGATCTCGCGGGCGCCTTCACGCCGGCCCTGGGGCCGTGGCTCGGGCAGGTGGTGTTCGGGGTGGGCATCATCGCGGCGGCCTTCGTGGCGCTCAACGTCGTGGCCCTGGCGCTGGCCTGGGGGTTCGGCGACGTGACCGGCCGGCCGCACTCCCTGGAGCAGTCGCCCCGGGAGGCTCCGGCCTTCTACGGCGCCTTCGCGCTCGCGGTCGCGGCCGGCGCGGTCGCCGTGCAGCTCGTGCCGGATCTCGTGGCGCTCAACATCGCCGTGGAGGTGATGAACGCGCTGCTCCTGCCCCTGGCGCTCGGCCTGCTGATCCTCCTCGCCACCCGGGCCCTGCCCGAGGGGCAGCGCGTGGCGGGCGTCTACAAGGGGGTGGTCTACGCGGTGTCGGGGATCACGATCGCGTTCGCGATGGTCGGCGTCCTGGACGGGGTGGGCCTGCTCTGACGCGATTGACGCGGGGCCTCCGATGATGTCTCCCGCGGGCTCCGATCAGGTGGAGTTCGAACATGCAAGAGATCTGGTTCCGCACGGGCGAGGCCACGGTGCTGGCGGCCGAGGGCCAGTACACCGACGCCATGCCGGAGGTGCTGATCGGCTCGGTGCGCGGTCCGGTCGGCCAGGCCTTCGCGTCGATGATGGGGCAGGTCCAGGGCCACACGCGGATGTTCGTGGTCCGCGACCTCAACCAGCTCGTGCGCCCCGCCACGATGATGACCACCAAGGTCACGATCCACACGGCCGAGTATGCCGAGCTCCTCGGCGGCGTGGTCCAGGCCGCCACCGGCGACGCGATCGTGGACTGCATCATCGAGGGCATCCTGCCCAAGGACGGGCTCGACGAGCTGTGCATGATCATCATGATCTGGCTCGATCAGCGGTGCGCCGAGGACGACAACCTCGACCAGAAGGACCTCTACCGGACCAACTACGAGGCGACGAAGCTCGCCATCGCCCGCGCCCTCAAGGGCGAGCCGACGGTGGACGAGCTGATCGCCAACCGGAAGACCGTGAAGCACTACGCCCTGGACGGCGTGATCGAGTACTGATCGGCCCCTTCGCGCGCATCCTGCCGGGGTCGATATCGCATCACCCCGGCGGGATGCGCCCCACCGAGCACAGGGTCCGCATCGCGGTGCTGCCCGGGTCGGTGTAGCAGGAGGCCGACCAGCCGTTCTGCTGGATGAACGACTTGCGCCGCTCCGACAGCGCGGTCCGGTAGGCGCTGGCGATGATCGGCTCGACGGTCGCGGCCGGTTCGCCGACCAGGATCTCGGAGGCCACCGACAGGTCGCGGAAGAAGGTCGCCGAGGGGGCGGGCTCGGCCGAGGTCGCCTGCACGATCGGCTCGGCCCGGCAGGTCACGTCGAACTTGATCGGGCCGGCCATGCGGATGTCGATGCTGGGGCCCGCCCGCTTGCCGACCTTGCCGCCGATGGCGCCGGCGATCTGGCGGGTGAGGTCGTCGCAGCTGTCGGCCCGGGCGGCCTCCGCCCAGAGGGGGAGGGCCGCGCAGGCGGCGAGGCAGGCGGCGAGGAAGAGGCGCGGAACGGCGAAGCTCGACATGGCCGCACTCTACGCGCGGCGCGGGGCCTGTCGAGGGGCGTTCCTCAGTGGAAATCCCGGCTGCGATACACGCGCCGATCCGGGGGTACGCCGAAATCCGTGTTCTCGGGGGGCAGCTTCATCCCGGCCTCGCGCAGATCGCGCAGGGACGCGGTGAGATCGCGAAACCCCTCGGCCACGAGATGGACCACCCCGTCCGCCCGCTGGATCCGGCCGCGCACGGCGAGGAACCGGGCCTGCATGGCGATCCGGCGGTTGGCCTCGAACACCGTCTTCCAGACGATCACGTTGGCGATACCGGTCTCGTCCTCCAGGGTCAGGAACACCACGCCCTTGGCGGTGCCGGGCCGCTGGCGGATAAGCACGAGGCCCGCCACCGTGACCCGCGCCCCCTGGGGCAGGGCGGGATCGAGATGCGCCCGGGCCGGGATCGCGCCGATCCGGGCGAGCCGCCCCCGGAAGAAGGCGACCGGGTGCCCCTGCAGCGACAGGCCGGTGGCGGCGTAATCCTCGGCCACCGCCTCGGACGGGGCCAGGGACGGCAGGTCCACGGCCGGCTCGTGCCGGAACAGGCCGTCATCGGCGTGCCACGCGAAGAGCGGCAGGGGCGCGTCGAGGAGATGGGCCCGGCGCGCGCTCGGGTCGGCCTTGGCGGCCTTGCGCGCCGAGGTCCCCTCCAGGGTGCGGACCATCCAGAGGGCGGCGCGCCGGTCGAGGCCCAGCGAGCGGAACGCGTCCGCCTCGGCCAGCCGCTCCAGGGTGTTGCGGGGCAGGGCGAGGGCGGCCTGCAGGCCCTCGATGCTGGCATAGCCGTTGGCCCGCAGCCGCACGAGCCGGCGCATGGCGGCCTCGGGCAGGCCGCGCACCACCCGCAGGCCGATCCGCACGGCGTGCAGCGCGGGATTTCCGGCCGGCTCCAGGGTGCAGTCCCAGTCGCTGGCGTTGACGCAGACGCCCCGCACCTCGACCCCGTGGGCGCGGGCGTCGCGCACCAGCTGGGCCGGCTGGTAGAAGCCCATGGGCTGGGCGTTGAGGATCGCGGCCAGGAAGACGTCGGGGTGCCGGCACTTCATCCAGGCCGAGGCGTAGACGAGGAGCGCGAAGCTCGCCGCGTGGCTCTCCGGGAAGCCGTAGGTGGAGAAGCCGCGGATCTGCGCGAAGCAGCGCTCGGCGAAGTCCTGCGGGTAGCCCCGGCGGGTCATGCCGCCCACGAACTTGTCCGCGAAGCCGCCGATCGAGCCGACATGGCGGAAGGTCGCCATCGCCCGGCGCAGGCCGTCGGCCTCGGCCGGGGTGAAGCCCGCCGCCGTGATGGCGATCTGCATGGCATGCTCCTGGAACAGCGGCACCCCGTAGGTCTTCTGCAGGACCTCCTTCAGTTCGTCCGCCGGCCCGTGGTCCGGGTGCGGGGCGGGGTACTCCACCGGGTCGATCCCGGAGCGGCGCCGCAGGTAGGGATGGACCATGTCGCCCTGGATGGGACCGGGGCGCACGATCGCCACCTGCACGACGAGGTCGTAGAATTCCTTGGGCTTCAGGCGCGGCAGCATCGACATCTGCGCCCGGCTCTCGACCTGGAACACGCCGACGGAATCGGCCTTCGCCAGCATCGCGTAGGTGGCGGGATCCTCCTGCGGCAGGTCGGCCAGCGTCTCGTAGAAGGTATTGTGGTCCTTCTCCAGAAACGCGAGGCCGCGCTTGAGGCAGGTCAGCATGCCGAGCGCCAGCACGTCGACCTTCATCAGGCCGATCGCGTCGATGTCGTCCTTGTCCCACTCGATGAAGGTGCGGTCCGCCATGGCGCCGTTGCCCACCGGCACGGTCTCGTCGAGGCGCCCGCGGGTCAGCACGAAGCCGCCGACATGCTGGGATAGGTGGCGGGGGAAGCCGATCAGCTGATGGGCGAGGTCGAGCGCCTGCCGGATCGCCGGGTTCCCCGGATCGAGGCCGGCCTCGCGCACATGCTGGTCCGGCATCCCGGTGCCCCAGGAGCCCCAGACCGTGTCGGCGATCGCCGCGGTCACGTCCTCGGTGAGCCCGAGGACCTTGCCGACCTCGCGGATCGCCATGCGCGGACGGTAGTGGATCACCGTGGCGCAGAGGGCGGCCCGCTCCCGGCCGTAGCGGGCGTAGAGGTGCTGGATCACCTCCTCGCGGCGCTCGTGCTCGAAATCGACGTCGATGTCGGGGGGCTCGCCCCGGTTCTCCGAGATGAAGCGGGCGAAGAGCAGCCGGTGCTTGGACGGGTCCACCGCGGTGATGCCCAGGCAGAAGCACACGGCGGAATTGGCCGCCGAGCCGCGGCCCTGGCAGAGGATCCCCTTGCCGCGGGCGAACTCGACCACGTCGAACAGGGTCAGGAAGTAACGGGCATAGTCCATCTTGGCGATGAGCCGCAGCTCCTCGCGGAGCGTCGCCGCGACGGCGGAGGGAATATCGCCGCCGTAGCGCCAGTGCGCCCGCTCGAAGGTCTTCTCCTCCAGGTATTCCTGCGGCGTGCGCCCGGGGGGCACCGGCTCGTCGGGATATTCGTAGCGCAGCTGGGACAGGCAGAAGCCGCAGGCCTCGGCGATCTCGACGGTGCGGGCCACCGCCTCCGGGTGGTCGGCGAACAGCCGCGCCATCTCGGCGGGGGGCTTCAGGTGGCGCTCGGCATTGGCCTCCAGCCGGTAGCCGGCCTCGCCGATCCGGCAGCCCGCGCGGATGCACGTCACCACGTCCTGGAGCGGGCGCCGCTCGGGATGGTGGTAAAGCGCGTCCGAGACCGCGACCATCGGCGCGCGGGCGGCCGCGCCCAGCTCGGCGAGCAGACCGAGGCGGCGCCGCTCGTCGCCCCGACGCGTATGGCTCGCCCCGAGGAAGGTCCGGCCCGGGGCCGCGGCGGCGAGCGCCTCCAGACGCGACTGGAAGCCCTCCGGCAGGCGCCGGGCCGGCGGCATGGCGATGAACATCTGCCCCTCCGCGGCCTCCAGCATCTCGGCGAAGGCGAAGCGGCATTCCCCCTTGCGGACGCGCCGGTTGCCCAGGGTGAGCAGCCGGCAGAGGCGCCCCCAGGCCGCCCGGTCCATCGGGTAGGTGACGGCCTCGAACCCCTCCTCGGTGACGAGGCGCACGCCGGGCAGGATCCGGATCTTCGTGCCCTCCGCTTCGAGCGCCCGCGCCGCCGCATGCGCCCGGACCACGCCGGCCACGGTGTTGCGGTCGGCGATGCCGATCGCCGCGAGGCCGTAGGCCGCCGCCTGCACGACGTAGTCCTGCGGGTGCGCGGCGCCGTGGAGGAACGAGAAGTTCGTGGTGACGGCGAGTTCGGCGAAAGGGATCTCGGGGCGGCTCACGCGAACAGCCCGTGGACGTACCACGCGGCCGGATGCCCGGGGGCGTGCGGCCCGTCGCGGTAGAGCCAGAGCCGGTGACCGGCCTCGCATTCGATGCGGTAATAGTCGCGCTCCGCGCCGGGCGCGCACCACCATTCGGCGGAAATCCGCTCCGGCCCCTCGGCATGGGCGACGCGGTGAACCTGCGCGCGCCAGCGGAAGCGCCGGGGCGGCCCCTCCGGGACGGCGGAGAGCACGTCGCAAGCGGCTTCGCCCCGGGGGAACAGCACCAGGGGGCGGGGCGGGAGGTGATCGGGCCAGGGGATTGAGCAGGGGACGGAGATGGGAAAGGCCCGCGCCCTCACGCCCCCCTCTGCGGGGGAGGTTGGCTCCTGCTTCAGAAGGGGCCGGGAGAAGGGAAAGCCGCTTCCGGAGGGATCGCGCGCTTCATGAAGGCCACGGCCGGATCCTGCACCCTCGCTCCCCCCGTGCGGGACTTCGTGCCGACCCGTCCCCCTTCGGGGGGCACCCTCCTCCGCAGAGGGGAGAGGGCGATGCGCGCGCGTCCGGCCGATGTCCTTATCCGCTGACGATCCGTGCCCCTCTCCGGCAACCCAGGGACCGCTCCGATCAGCCCGTTCCGGCAGGTGACTCGCCCGTGGCTCCAGGCGCAGCAACCCCCGCCCGAGGCGCTGCGCCAAGGCATCGGCCAGGACGGCGACCCCATCGCCGGAGGCGTCCGCCCCGAGATCGGTCTGGCGGGCCGGCATGGCGCCGGTCACCGTCACGGCGAGCGCCACGGTCTCGAAGCCGAACCCGGCCTCGAGGGCGGAGCCCAACCGGTCGAGGCGCAGGGAAACCAGGGCCGCGACCCGCTCGGGGTGACGCTCGGGGCGGGACAGGCCAAGATCGAGTGCGCGCACCACCCCGTCGACCCGGTGCAGGGCGAGGCGCAGGGTACAGGCGCCGAGCCCGTCCCGCTCCAGGCGGGGGGCGATCTCGGCCATCAGGTCCCGGGCGGTCCGGACGATGTCCGACTGCCGCCCGATTGGGTCGAGGAAGCCGCGGGCGGCGGCGTATTCGGCGGCCTCCGACAGGGGCGCCAGCGGCTCGGGACGGCGTGCCAGGGCCTGATCGAGGCGCAACAGCAACGCCTCGCCGAAGCGACGGGCGAGGGGTCCCCGGGGGAGGGCATCGAGTTCGCCCATCCGGCGCAGGCCGAGCCGCTTCAGCCCCGAGACCGTGCCGGGATCCAGCCGCAGCGCCTCCACGGGCAGACCCCGCAGAGCCTCGGCCGCCCCGCCCGGCGGCACGACGATCCGGTCGACCCCGCCGTGGCTGGCCAGCGCGAAGGCGGCCCCGGGTGTGTCGGCAAGGGCGATCCGGGCGGGGATATGTCCCCGCGCAAGACGGTCTGCCAGATCGTCGACGAGGCTCGCCTCGCCGCCGCGCAGGTGACTGGCCCCGGCAACGTCGATGTAGAACCCGTCCCCCGCCTCGGCCGGCCCGAACGGCGCCACGAGGGGCGCGTAGCCGCCCGCCCAGCGGCAGAGCCGCAGCAGAGCGTCCCGGTCGGCGGTCGGGTCGGCGGGATAGACCTGGAGCGGCACGCCGATCCGCGCCCGGACCCGGCCCAGGGGCTCGCCGGGCTGGAGGCCCAGGGCGCGGGCCTCCGGGTCGAGGGCCACGAGCCGCAGGCCGCCGGGGCCCTCGGCGGCCACCGCGAGGGGGCCGCGCTCAGGCGCGAGACCGGCCCGCCGCAGCCGCGTCACCGGCCAGTGGCTCAGGCAGATGCAGACGATGCGCGGCATGGTCCCACTCCAGAAGCCAGTCGCCGCCCCGCCCGTTGCGACAGCGTTCGAGCCGCGCCCGCCAGCGCGGCCTGTCGAGGGTGCCGAACCGGTCCCGCGCCGCGGGCGCCGCGGCGATCCGCCAGCGGGTGGCGGCCCCGTTGGGCAGGCCGGCAGGCGCCGGCCGCAGGATCAGCAGCAGCGGCGGAGCAGACCCTTCCGCGGCGAGCTGCAGGCGCCGGCCCGGCTTCAGCGGCAGGCCGTCCCGGACGAGGCCGACGAGGGCCGTGAGCGCCCGGGCGTGCAGGGCCGCCTCCAGCGCGCGGAACACCTCCGCATCGCTGCCGGCCTCCAGCAGCAGCAGCCGGGCGGGATCGAGGCCGAGTCCCGCGAGGCCATGGCCGTAGGGCAGGGGCTGCCCCGGCGCGGCGGCGATCAGCGCCGGACCAGGCCGGCCAGCAAGGTGGCGGGCGCAGAGCGCCAGGGCGAAGCCGAGGGCCGCGACCCCGTCCACGGGCTCGGCCGGCGCGATCTCGTGGGGCGGCCCGAGGACGAGGCCGCCGCCCGGCAGATGCCCGTCGAGCTCCGGTACGCCCAGCGGCAGGACCGGCGGCAGGACCGGCGGCAGGTCCCGCTCGCCGGCCGGCGGCGCGAGGCGCATCCGCAGGGCCGCGAGCCGGGCCCGGGGATCGCCCCGCGCGATCGCCCCCTCGGTCTCGTCCGCAGGGTCCAGCCCCATCTCCGTCGGCTCCGGTCATGCCGGACGATAGGAACATAACAGGAACTCACACAAACGGTTTCCACGGCGTCCCGGAATCGCGCACGGAAGCAGCGGCTTGGCCTGTGGATGGCTGTGGACGCCTGTGGAATCGACCGCCACCGCCGGTTCCGCCGCCCCGGTTGACCTCCCTCGCAGGGCGAGACCAATGTCGGGCCGCCGCGTGCGTGACGCGGCCGAACCGGACCGCGCATGCGCTCAGCCCTCACTCTGACGATCCTGCTCGCCCTGTCGGGGGCGGCGCTCGGCCAGCAGGCGGATCCGCCGGGTGGCGCAGGTCCGGATCCGGCCGCGGCCGCCGCAGGGCGATCGCGCCCGGCCCGCCCGCGGGTCCGGCACGCGCAGACCCCGAGCCAGCCGATCATGGTCTACGACGCGCGCATCGAGGCCGGCGACCTCCGGATCTCGGGCTCGGTGCGCAAGCCCGGGGCGATCGTGGTGCTGGACGACGACATCTCGATCCAGGCCGACCGGCGCGGACGGTTCACCTTCCGGCTGCCCTACCGGCCTTCGACCTGCGTGGTGACGCTGAAGGCGGAGCCGGACGAGCGGGAGGCGGTTGTGGCGAACTGCGCGCCGGAGGGTCCGCCCGGACCGCCCGGCCCTCAGGGTGTCGCAGGACCGCCCGGGGAGACGGGGGCCAAGGGCGAGGCCGGTCTCAAGGGCGATCAGGGGGCCAAGGGAGACCAAGGAGCCAAGGGCGAGCAGGGTCTCAAGGGCGATACGGGTCCTCAGGGCGAGACCGGTCCGAAAGGGGAGACCGGCCCCCAGGGCGCGGTCGGCCCGCAGGGCGCACCGGGCCCGAAGGGCGATGCCGGGGCCGCGGGCCTGCAGGGTCCTCCGGGCCCGCGGGGTCCGGTCGGACCGCAGGGCGGCCCGGGCCCGAAGGGCGAGGCCACAGCCGCCAGCTTGCGACCCGTGCGCAAATCCGATTGCCCGGGGGGCTGCACGATCACCTGCGGGACCGGCGAGATGCTGGTCACGGCCCATTGCCTCAAGGGTGGCGTGGCGGTCTATGACGGGGAGGGCGCCAGCTGCCCCGCGGACGCGTCCGGCATCGTCGGGTTCTGCACGCGGCCGTGAGGCGGGCGCGTCAGCCGCCGGTCTCGCGCAGCCAGTCGAGCATCCCGGCGGCGGCCGCCCTTCCGCCCGCGAGGGCGCCCTGGAGCAGGTAGCCGCCGGTCGGCGCCTCCCAGTCGAGCATCTCCCCGGCCAGGAACAGGCCGGGATGGGCCCGCAGCATCGACCGTTCGTCGAGGGCGTCGAGCCGGACGCCGCCCGCCGTCGAGATCGCCCGCTCGATCGGCGCGGAGGCGGTGAGGGTGATGGGCGCGGCCTTGATCAACCCGGCCAGCGCCCCGGGATCCGCCGGGAGGGCGGCGCCGGCCGCCTCGCGCAGCAATCCCGCCGCCACGGGCGCGAGGCCCGCGGCTTTGCGCAGCCGGGTCGCGGCCGAGTCGCCCGGCCGGGCGCCGGACAGACGGCGGGCGAGGGCTTCCCGGGTGAGGTCGGGGCGGAGATCCACGACGAGCCGCGCGCTGCCCCCGGCCGCGATCGCTTCGCGTAAGAGGCGCGAGAGGGCGTAGATCGCTCCGCCCTCGATGCCGGTCTGCGTGATCACGGCCTCGCCCCGCACCACGGTGCCTTCGCAGGCGAGCGCCACCCGCTTCAGCGGCGCGCCGGAGAACCGCTCCCGGAACAGGTCGGACCACGCCACCGCGAAGCCGGCATTGGCCGGACGCAGGGGCGCCACCGCCACCCCGAGCCCTTCGAGGAGGGGCACCCAGCGCCCGTCCGAGCCGAGGCGCGGCCAGCTCGCACCGCCGAGCGCCAGCAGGGTGGCGCGGGGCCGGATCGCGCGCGGCCCGTCCGGGGTGTCGAAATGCAGCGTCCCGCCCAGGGCCGTGAGCCGGTGGCGGGTGTGGATCCGGACCCCGAGGCGGTCGAGCCGCGCCAGCCATGCCCGGAGCAGGGGCGAGGCCTTGAAGCTGCGCGGGAAGACGCGCCCGCTCGACCCGACGAAGGTCGGCTCGCCGAGTTCCGCGCACCACGCCCGCAGCGCGTCGGGCGGGAAGGCCGCGATGGCGGCATCGAGACAGCCATGCGGATGGTAGCGGGCGAGGAAGTCCGCCCGCGCCTCGCTGTGGGTGATGTTGAGGCCGCCGCGCCCGGCGATCAGCAGCTTGCGGGCGACCGAGGGCATGCGCTCGTAGACCGCGACCGCGCGGCCTGCGCCTCCCAGCACCTCGGCGGCGGCGAGCCCGGCCGGCCCGCCGCCCACGATGGCGATTGCATCCCTGTCATCCGGCATCCGCCGGGAGAGCGACAGGCCGCCAGTCCTGTCAAGGGCGAAGACCGGATCGGTGCCGGACGGCATGGGCTGCCCTCCGGCGCTGCGCTAAGGATCGATACGGCCGAGCGGAAGCTCTTCTTGGTCCCGGGCCTCGCGGATAGCGGCGGCCCGAGCCGCGGCCGCGGGCCGTCCGCCATCCCCTTTCGCCGCCCTGTCCCCATTCGCACCGGATGGTCGGCCGGCACGGCTCGGATCAGAGGCTCAGACACGTGGCCAGCCCCGCTGCCGTCACCGGAACCCCGGCGCAGACACAGGCGCAGACCGGCGCCCCTCAAGATCGCCTCAACCAGAGCGAGATCCGCGCGATCGTCTACGGTCTGATGACCGCGATGCTGCTCGCGGCCCTCGACCAGACCATCGTGGCGACCGCCATGCCGACCATCGGGCTCGACCTCGGGGACGCCGCCAACCTCCCCTGGATCGTCACCGCCTACCTGCTGGCCTCCACGGCGGTGACCCCGCTCTATGGCAAGCTCAGCGACATCCACGGCCGGCGGATCATGCTGCTGATCGCCATCGCGACCTTCGGGCTCGGGTCGCTGGCCTGCGCGCTCGCCCCCACGATGGTGACGCTGGCGCTGGCCCGGGGCCTCCAGGGGATCGGCGGTGGCGGGCTGATCGCGCTTTCCCAGACCATCCTGGCCGACATCATGTCGCCCAAGGAGCGCGCCCGCTATCAGGTGGTGATCGCGGGCGTGTTCGTGGCCGCCTCGGTGGCGGGGCCGCTGCTCGGGGGCCTCTTCGCCCAGCACCTGCACTGGTCGCTGATCTTCTGGATCAACCTGCCGATCGGCATCCTCGCCTTCGCGCTGACCAACGCCAACCTGAAGCGCCTGCCGCGCCACGACCGCCAGCACCGGCTGGACTGGCCCGGGGCCGCCCTGATGGTCGCGGGGTCTGTCACCCTCCTGCTGGCCCTGAGCTGGGGCGGCGTGCGCTATCCCTGGGGCTCGCCCACGATCCTCGCCCTCCTCGCCGGGGCGGCCGTACTGGCCGGCGGTTTCGCGGCGCGGCTCGCCACGGCGTCAGAGCCGCTGATCCCCACGGAGGTGCTCAAGGACCGGGTGGTCTACAGCGCGACGCTGGCCGCCTGCTTCGCCATGGGCACCTTCATCGGCCTCACCATCTATGTGCCGATCTTCCTCGAAGGGGTGATCGGGCTCTCGGCGAGCGAGTCCGGCGTGGCGCTGGTGCCGCTGATGATCGGCACCGTCACGGGCGCGACGCTGTCGGGCCGATCGATGCTGCATTTCCGGCACTACAAGCGCGTGCCCCTGGCGATGATGAGCCTCAGCCTCGCCTGCTGCGCCACCATCGCCTGGGAAGGCCGGGCGCTGCCCTTCTGGCTCATGGAGGTGCTGTTCGCGCTGCTCTCCATGGGCATCGGGACAATCCTGCCCCTCTCCACCATCGCCATCCAGAACGCGGTGGAACCGCACCAGCTCGGGATCGCCACCGCCGCGATGAACTTCTTCCGGTCGCTCGGCGGGGCGCTGATCGTGGCGGCTTTCGGCACGATCGTACTCGGCGGCGTCGCAGGCGGGGCAGGGAGCGGGACAGGAGGCCACGACGTGGAGAGCCTGATCCGCGGCGCGGACCCGGCGCAGCTCGCCCTGACCTTCCGTTTTGTCTTCCTGGCCGCCTGCCTAGGCCTGCTGGGCGCCTTCACGTTCCTGGCGCTGATGGAGGAGCGGCCCCTGCGCGAACGCGCATCGCCGCGGATGGGCGGGGAACCGGCTACCGGCGACCCGGGCTGAGGGTTCGGAACCTCGGCTGCGGCGTCGCTCGGCCGGTGTGCTTGGCCGGTGCGGAGCGAAGACCGTCTCGGGGCACGTGGCGCTGCGATCGACGACGCTCTCGCAGATCCGGACCGTGCCGCCCGGCAAACGGATCCCTCGTCCACCCCGTCAACACACCGCACGCGCGGCTTTTCGATGGGGGCGTTGAGCGCCAGCAGATTGGTCTGTCCGGCGATCCCCTGGATCAGGGTCACGACCTCGCCGATCTGCGCGGCTTGTCCGCTCAACCCCTCAAGTACGGGTGCACGCCGTCCCGAACGCGCCGCGAGAGCGGCCGAGCCGACTGAGCCGGCCCGGCCGGGCCGCACATCCGATCCAGGCGCCGCCCACCGGCACATTCCCGATGGAACCATCCGGGGGATGCAGGCCCGCATCCCCAGCCCTGCCCTTGATTCGCCCCGATCACCGCTTACCTCGCCCCTATCGGCTGCGGGCCCCTCTGGCGGGCGCTTCCCAGCGCCCGTGATGTCGGAGCCGATGCTTTCCTTCCGGAATCAGCATCAGGTCCCGCGCATGATGGACGTCCTCACCATCGAATGGCTCGGCAAGCCATTGTGGATGTGGCTCGGGTTCCACCTCCTGATCGCCGGCCTGCTCGCCTTCGACCTCGGACTCCTCCACCGCGACAGGGAGCACGAGATCGGCGTCCGGGAGAGCTTGGCTCTCACCGGCTTCTACCTCGCGCTGGGCCTCGCCTTCGGCGGCTGGATCTGGTGGTATCTGGGTCCCCAGTCCGGCGAGGAATACGTCACCGGACTCGTGGTCGAGAAGTCGCTGTCGATGGACAACGTCTTCGTCATCGCCATGATCCTCACGGCGCTCGGCGTCCCCCGGGCTGCCCAGCACCGGGTCCTCCTCTGGGGTATCCTGGCGGCGGTGCTGCTGCGCGGTCTGATGATCGGACTGGGCGCCGCGCTGGTGCACGAGGTGCACTGGGTTCTGTCCCTGTTCGCCGCCTTCCTGATCTATGCCGGCCTGAAGATCCTCGTCTCGGGCGACGAGGAGGAGGGCGACTTCCAGAACAGCGCCGTCGTGCGCTGGTTCAAGACCACCTTCCGGGTGACGCCGGAGCTGCACGGCCAACGTTTTACGGTCCGCAAGACCGATCCGAAGACCGGTAGGGTCGCCCTGTACTTCACGCCGCTTGCCCTCGCCCTGGTGCTGGTGAACGGCGCCGACGTGATCTTCGCGGTCGACAGCGTGCCGGCGATCTTCGCGATCACCACCGACACGTTCGTGGTCTACACCTCCAACATCTTCGCGATCCTGGGCCTGCGCGCCCTCTACTTCGCCCTGGCCGCGATGGTCGACCGGTTCGCCTATCTCAAGACCGCGCTCGCCTTCATCCTGATCTTCATCGGCGCCAAGATCGTGGTGGCCGACACGTTCGGGCTCGTGACGGTTCCGCCATGGGTCTCGCTGGTGGTCACCCTGACGCTGCTGGCGGCCGGCGTCGCCTACAGCCTCTGGCGGACCCGGACCGACGCGCCGGATCAAGCGGACGCGGATCCCGTCCCTCCGCACGAGGCCCGGGCCCACCGCGCCTGAGGCGGGACCGGCGGTCCTCAGGCCGCCGGCAGGGCGCCGGCAGGGCCGCGATCAGGCCGCCGGCAGGGCCGCGATCAGGTCGCGCAGGGTGGTGATGGTGGAGGCGTCGGCTACGCCATCCACCCGCGCCGGACGGAAATGACGCTGGAACGCGGTGATCACCGCCTGGGTGCGCGCGTCGAACAGGCCGGTCACCGGCTGGTCGTAGCCGTAGAGTGCGACCATCGCCTGCAGCGCCTCGACGGGCTGGCCGGCATCGCCCCGCGCGAAAAACCGGCCGTCCTGGAGGCGGGCCGGGGGCACGTAATGGCCCACCCCCGCCGCCGCGAGCCGGCTCCAGGGGAAGGTCTCGCCCGGATCCTCCTTGCGTTCGGGTGCGATGTCGGAATGGCCGAGCACCCGCTCCGGCGGGATCGGCCAGCGGCCGATGATGTCCCGGGCCAGGGCGATCACCGCTTCGATCTGCGCGTCCGGGTAGGACGGCAGGCCGCCGGCATGGCCCGGATGGACGATCTCGATCCCGATGGAGCGGGAATTGATATCGGTCTCGCCCTTCCAGGCCCCGGCGCCGGCATGCCAGGCCCGGCGGGCCTCCGGCACCATCTGGACGATGCCGCCATCCTCGAACACGAGATAGTGGGCCGAGACCTCGCTCAGCGGGTCGCGCAGCCGCGCCAGCGCGGCGGCCCCGCTGTCCATGCCGGTGTAATGCAGGACCAGCATGTCGAGCGGCCCCGCGCGCCGGGCTCCGTGGTTCGGCGAGGGCGCGACGCGGCGGGCGAGGGGCGTATCGGGGATGAGGCTCACCGCAGCCCGCGCTCCTGCGCGATCCGGTCGTAGGCCGCGTTGATCGCGGCGAGGCGCCGCGTGGCGATGGCCACCGCCTCCGTCGGCAGGCCGCGGGCGAGCGCCCGATCCGGGTGATGCTCGGCGACCAGCGCGCGGTGGCGCGCCTTCACGGCGGCATCGTCCGCCTCCCGGCCCAGCCCGAGAACGCCGTAGGGATCGTCCGGGAGCCGCACGTGCCGGGCGGCGATGCGCCGGAACGCCACCTCATCGAAGCCGAAGATCCCCGAGACCGCGCGCAGGTAGCGCTCCTCGGCCTCGTGGAGGGCCCCGTCGGCGCCGGCGATCTGGAACAGGCCATCGAGCACGTCCTCCAGCAGCGCCGGCTCGTCGCCGAAGGTGGTCGCAAGCTGGTGCGCGTAGGCCTCGAAGCCGTTCGTGGTCTTCTTGGCGAGATCGAACAGGCGCTCCACGCCCGCCCGCGCGGACGGTTCAACCTGAATCACCCGGCCGAAGGCTTCGACCTCAGACGGCAGCACGACGCCGTCGGATTTCGCCATCTTGGCGGCGAGCGCCACGAGTCCGGTGGTGAACACGACGTCGCGCGGCGTCCGCCCGAAGGGTGCGCCGACCCGGTCCAGCAGGAAATGGCCCGCGACCCCTCCGATCAGGGCCCCGAGCGGACCGCCGATCGCGAGGCCGATGCCGGCACCGCCGAGCTTCCCCCAGACGCCCTGAGACTTGGTCGCCTGGCTCATGGGCGGCCCGGTCTCGGCGCTGATCCTCGGCTCGGCTCTGTCATCGGGGCGGCGGGGTTCCGGCACCGGGACAGGCCCGGCCGAGCGACGGGATAGACCCTCCGCACGCCGCGAGGAAGGGCCGGGACGCGCCCGGCCCGCCCAGCTCAGTCTCGCTTAGCGGCAGTAGACGTTGCCGTAGGCGTCGCGATAGGTGCCGTAGGGGCAGCGCGGCGCGGTCGAGGCGCCCACGATGGCACCGCCGGCGCCGCCGATCGCGGCACCCGCCAGGGCACCGCCCGCGCGGCCGGTGGCCGCCGCACCGATCGCCGCACCGGTCAGGGCGCCGAGGCCCGCACCGCCCAGAGCCCGGTCTTCCGGGGTGTTGCAGCCGGCGAGCGAGAGGGCGGCGATGGTGGCGAGGGCGGCTGCCGTCAGCTTCTTCATGGTCCCCAGAACTCCCTTGTGAATCCGGTCCGGCCGGTGGCCGTGATCGTTGCGGATCGCGTCGAGCTTAGCAGGAAAGGAATGCCGGCCATACGGCTAAGGTTCCATCGGCCGCGAGACGAGTTGCGTCGGGTTCCCGTCTCGCCCTATGCCACGGTTCCGAGGCGGTGCTCCGGCCGGGATGCCGTAGCCCCCTATCCGGCACCACGTCCGGCATCAGTCCGGCACCATGTCCGAGGGTCCCATGCCGACAGCCACCACGATCGTCCGCCGGGCCGCGGTGCGCGCCGACCGCGTCGCCGACACGGTGACCCTCGACCGCGCGGCCCGGGATGCCGTCACGGGACCCCTGGTCGCCGAGGGCGGTCTCGGCTTCGACGTCGCGCTCACCAAGGCGGCGGCGCTCGAGGACGGCGACGCCCTGCGCCTCGACGACGGCCGGCTCGTCGCGGTGCGGGCGGCCGCCGAGGATCTCCTGGAGGTGCGCGCCGAGAATCCAGCCCGCCTGCTGCGCCTGGCCTGGCAGCTCGGCGGCAGCCACGTGGATGCCGAGATCGGCGCGGACGTGCTCTACGTGCCGGCGACACCCGCCGCGGCCGAGCTGGTCCGCGGGCAGGGCTGCGTCGCGACCCCGGTCTCCCGCGCCTTCCGGCCCGAGCACGCCGCCCACGATCACAGCACCTGCGGGCACGATCACGGGCACGATCATCATGCCCACGCTCATCACGACCATGATCATCACGATCACGATCACGGTCACGGGCATGATCACGATCACGCGCACGACCATGGCCACAGCCACGATCACAGCCATGATCACGAGCACGGGCACCAGAAGCACGGCCATGATCATGCCCACGATCACGGCCACGTGCATGGTCCGGGCTGCGGCTGCGGCCACGATCACTAGCGTTTGAGCCCGGCCCGGCCCGGCCCGGAGCGGCGCTCGGGGACCGGGCCGGTCAGGCAGGACCGGTCAGGAATCCTGCGCCGGAACGCGGACGGGCCGCCGCCGTCACTCCGCCGGGACGAAGCGCAGCGTGCCGGCGCGCCGCGTGGGCTGGCCGGTGTCGTTCGTGTGATTGACGCCGTCCATCACCGGGACCTCCGGAAAATCGAAGGGGCTGACCCCGTCCAGGCAGGCCACGTTGACCGCATGGACGTTCGGTTCCGACCGCCGCTGATGATGCGTGTAGACGCCGCAGCGGGAACAGAAGAAATGCTGCGCCGCCCCGGTATGGAACCGGTAGGTCGTCAGCGCCTCCGCACCCTGCAGGATCCTCACCCCGCCCGGCCGCGCCATCGCGACGACGGCGCCGCGCATGCGGCAGTAGGAGCAGGTGCACCGGCGGATCGACGCGAGATCGTCATCGAGGGCCGCCTCGAAGCGAACGGCCCCGCAATGGCAGCGCCCGGACCGGATCGTCGCATCGTCCGCCATGGTGCTGGGCCTTCCGTGCGATTTCCTGCGATCCGGCTCGGCGACAGATCCGGTCGGCGCCCCGAAGTCTAGGTTTCGGGCGCCGGGCGAACAATCGCCAAGTCGTCACGCGGCGTGTCAGGAAAACTCACGCTGCGCCTCCGGGATGCCGGGAGTCCTGCCGGTCACAGGCGTTTCGGCACGAGCCTGCGGCAGTACAGGCGCGCCGCCTCGGCGGACAGGCCGTCCTGGGCGGCCACGCACTGGTCGAGGGTGAGGCCGATGCTGGCCGCGTAGGGCTCGTTGGGCGACAGCGCCGCGCGGGCGAGCGCCGCGAGGTATAGCAGGAAGGCCGCGACCGCGACGATCAGCGCCGCGATGATGGCGCGGTTCAGCAGCATTGCCGGCGTCCGCTCACGGGAGCCCGACCAGAAGCAGCGCGAGCACGAGCACCGTCAGCCCCGCCCCGATCAGCGCCACGGCGGTGTAGTCGCGTCCGGACCGCCGCAGGGATGTGCGGCCGGGCCGGACCATGATCCGCCCCTTGGATCCCTGTCCCGGGTCCCCGTCCCGGGGCTGGCTCACTGCAGCAGGCCCCACAGGCCCGTGGCCAAGCCGAAGGTGAGCGAGAGCATCGCTGCGTAGAGCAGGACGCGATCGATCATGCGGGCGACCCGATCCTCCGGCTGAACCTCGATCATGGCGGGACCTCCTCGCAGCGAGATTGACGAACGCCTGTTGCTGAGCTGTGTCGGCCCATCGCGGGCAGACGGACTCGTGTGGCCCCGGCGGGGCGGGGCCGGACGGTGCCGGACGGGGGCGCGGCGCCGCGGCGCCGGAACACCCGGGAGGCCGTGCGGTTGGACCGGCACCCCCCACCGGAGACGACGCGTGACCACGAATCCGCTGCACAAGTATCCCCGCCCGCCCTTCGCGGCGCAGCCCCAGAGCTTCCCCGGCAAGACCGGGCGCATGGAGCCGGAACCCGACCATGGCGAGACGAGCTACAAGGGCTCGGGCAAGCTGACCGGCCAGGCGGCGCTGATCACCGGCGGCGATTCCGGCATCGGCCGCGCGGTCGCCATCGCCTTCGCCCGGGAGGGTGCGGACGTCGCCATCTCCTACCTGCCGGACGAGCAGGCCGACGCGGAGGCGGTCGCCCAGTGGATCGAGAAGGCGGGACGGCGCGCGCTGCTCCTGCCGGGCGACCTCAAGGACGCCGCCTACGGGCGCCAGATCGTCGCCCGCACGGTGGAGACGTTCGGGCGCCTCGACGTGCTGGTCAACAACGGCGCGTTCCAGCAGCCGAACGCGGACCTCGCCGGAATCGACGACGCCGTGTTCGAGGATCATTTCCGCACCAACGTGTTCGGGGCGTTCTACGTGACTAAGGCGGCCCTCGCCCATCTGAAGCCCGGCGCCTCGGTGATCTTCACCTCCTCGGTGAATTCCAAGCATCCGATGCCGTCGCTCCTCGCCTACAGCGCCACCAAGGGTGCGCTGAGCAACATGGTGCTGAGCCTCGCCCAGCTGCTCGCGGAAACGGGCGTGCGCGTGAACGGCGTGCTGCCCGGGCCGATCTGGACGCCGTTCATTCCCTCCGGGATGAGCCAGGATTCGGTGAAATCCTTCGGCAGCCAAGTGCCGTTCGGCCGCCCCGGACAACCGGCCGAACTCGCCTCGGCCTACGTGATGCTGGCCTCGGAGGAGAGCAGCTACACGTCGGGTGCGCTCGTCACGGTGGCGGGAGCCATGCCGGTGCTCTGACGCGCCGCGTCGGACGGGCATCCGCCACGGTGGTGCCCATCCGACGCGACCGCGCACTCAGGCGGCCCGCATCTCGGCGAGGAAGCGCATGACCTCGGACCGCAGGGCCTCGGCGCTGCGGCAGACGTCGCCGGCCGCCGCGCCGACCTCCCCGGCCACGCGCTGCGTCGCCTCCGCGGCCGATGAGGCTGAGACCACGTTCTGGCTCACCGAATCGGTGCCCTGGGCGGCCTGGTCGATGTTCTGCGAGATGTGCCCCGTGGCGACCCGCTGCTGCTCGACCGCCGCCGCGATCGCGCTGGCGATGGCGTTCATCGTGTCGACCGTGCCGCCGATGGCGTGCACCGCGTTGACGGCCTCCATGGTCTCGCCCTGGATCGCGGCGATCTGCGCGGTGATCTCCTCGGTGGCCTTCGCGGTCTGTCCGGCCAGCCCCTTCACCTCGGCGGCGACCACCGCGAAACCCCGCCCCGACTCGCCGGCCCGCGCCGCCTCGATGGTCGCGTTGAGCGCCAGGAGGTTCGTCTGCTCGGCGATCGCCGAGATGATCCGCACGACCTCCCCGATCTTCTCGGCGGCCCCGGCGAGCCCGCGGATCTGCCGGTCGGTCCGCTCCGCCTCCGTCACCGCCTGACCGGCGATCTCGGCCGACTTGGCGACCTGGCCGCTGATCTCCCCGATCGAGGCGGACAGCTCCTCGGTGGCGGCCGCCACCGTCTGCACGTTGGCCGCCGCCTGCTGCGCAGACCCGGCCGCCGAGCCGGCCTGCTGCGCCGCCTCCGCGGCAGTCTCCGACATCGCCCGGCAGGCTTCCCGCATCCCGGCCGCCGCGGTGTCGACCCGCGCCAGCAACTGGCTCGCCTCGGCATCGAAGCTGCGGGTCACCGCCTCCACCCAGTGGGCGCGCTCCTGCCGCCGCTCCTGCTCGGCCCGCTGCTCGGCCGATAGAGTCTGGGCCTGGATCATGCTGTCCCGGAACACGCCGGCGGCCTCGGCCATCTGGCCGATCTCGTCGCGCCGGCCGCGCCCCGGGATGGCGACATCCATCTCGCCGCCTGCGAGCCGCCGCAGGGCGGCCGTGAACGCGCTCAGGGGGCGCGTGATGCTGCGTGCCAGCAGAAACCCGACCACCCCGACCCCGATGGCGAGCGGGACCAGCCAGAGCAGGGTGGTGACGATCCGTGCCCGGTCCAAGGCGTGGATGTCGTCCACGTACAGGGCGGAGTTGATGACCCATTGCCAGGGCTCGTAGGCGAGCGAGTAGGCGACCTTCGGCGCGGGCTCGGTCTCACCGAGGCGGGCCCAACGGTACTCGGTGAAGCCGCCGCCCTCCTGAGCGTGCCGGATCATCGTCCAGACGAAGGTCTTTTTCATCGCCGCGTCGTCGCGGGACCGCGTGCCCTCGATCTTGGGATCGGGATGCACGACGTTGCGGCCGATATCGCCCGGGGTCGAGCTATAGACGAAGACGTAGTCGCCACCGTTGTAGCGCATCGCCCGCAGCGCGTCGGCAGCGCGCCGCCGCGCCTCGTCGGCCGTCATCGCGCCGGCCTCCGCCTGCTTGGCAAACGTAGCCACGATGCTGTGGGCCGACTCGACCTGGGCGCGGATGGCGGCCTTGCGGCCGTCCATCATCACCCCGCCGATGGAGGAAACCTGCACACCCACGATCGATATGAATGCCAACATTATCCCACCTATAATATAGAAGACCTTTTTCCCGATAGTCATTTCTGTTAATTTCCAATATAAATTGGTAAAACACGCACATGAGCGAGACAGAATCAAATGCTCCACGGCGCCGCACCGGCCCATCATCTTCTTTACATTGGAATGATTCCATGCCGGCCGCACATGGGAGCCATGCTTCGGCCCGGTTTTCACCGACATGGTGCGATCGCCGAGGGATTTACTGGCCGGCCGGACCACGCGCCTGACCGAGCCCGCGCCTCACCGAGCCAAAGGCCAGCCGCGACGCCGGCGACGGACTGACCGGCACCGCACGGCGTTTCGCCGGGCGGCCTCCCGTGGTATCCGGCGCCCTCCCGCGCCATCGGCCGGACCCCGGACGCGCGGCCTCCGGCGGGACGCATGGCGGGCGGGATACGGGTCACAGCACGGGTCTGGGAACGTGACGGCGGCTGACGAACGCGGCGCACTGGCGGGATGGCGGTTTTCCGTCGCCCCGATGATGGACTGGACGGACCGGCATTGCCGGGCCTTCCACCGGTCCCTCTCGGCGCGCGCCCGGCTCTACACCGAGATGGTGACCACCGGCGCATTGCTGCACGGGCCGCGGGAGCGCCTGCTCGGCTTCGCGGATGTCGAGCACCCGGTGGCGGTCCAGCTCGGCGGCTCGGATCCGGCGGACTTGGCGCAGGCCGCGCGGATCGCCGCGGATTTCGGCTACGACGAGGTCAATCTCAATGTCGGCTGCCCCTCGGACCGGGTGCAGGAGGGCCGCTTCGGCGCCTGCCTGATGCGCGAGCCGGCCCTTGTGGGCGACTGCGTCGCCGCCCTGAAGGCGGCGGTCTCCGTGCCGGTCACGGTGAAGTGCCGGATCGGCGTCGACGACCAGGATCCCGAGGCCGCGCTCGACACCCTGGCCGACGCCGTGGCGGCGGCGGGCGTCGACGGGCTGATCGTCCATGCGCGCAAGGCTTGGCTCCAGGGGCTCTCGCCCAAGGAGAACCGGGACGTGCCGCCCCTCGATTACGGACGCGCGGCCCGGCTGAAGCAGCGGCTGCCCGGCCTGCCGATCGCGGTCAATGGCGGCCTGCGCGACCTGGACGCCGCGCGGGCGCGGCTCGCCGAGGTCGACGGCGTGATGGTCGGCCGCGCCGCCTATACCGAGCCGGCGCTGCTGCTCGGTGTCGATCCCGACCTGTTCGGCGTGCCGGCACCGGCCCCCGACGCTTTCGCGGCGATCGCGACATTCGAGCCCTATATCGCAGCGGCCCTGGCCCGGGGCGAGCGGCTGCACGCAGTGACCCGGCACATGCTCGGTCTGTTCAACGGCCGGCCGGGGGCGCGGGCCTACCGGCGCCATCTCTCGACCCACGGCATGCGCCCGGAGGCGGACCTCGCGACCCTGCGGGAGGCGGTGGCGCTGGTCTCCCGCGCGGGGCCCGAAGAAGCCCGCGCGGCCTGAGCGGCGGCCCGGTCAGGGACGCCGCAGGATCAGGCGGTCGCCCCGCACCTCGTAGCCGGACAGCCGCGACAGGAAGGTCTGGCCGAGGAGGTTCGCGGAGAGCGCGCCGGGCTTGGCCACCATGGCGTTGACCCGCCGCTCGGTGATCGTGCCGACGCTGAGCGAGTCGAGCTGGGTCGGCGCCGCGTAGGTGATGCCGTTGGCGGTGGAGACGCGGGCGGTGAAATCGGCGGGCGTGGGGGTGAGCCCCAGGGCGGCGGCGTTCTCGGCGGTGAGCACCACGCTGCTCGCCCCGGTGTCGAACAGGAAGGGCTGCACCCGGCCGTTCACCTCGGCATCGACGCGGAAATCGCCGTCCGCCCGCCGGGTGACGGTGACGGACCCGTCGCCGCTCGAGGTCGCGCTCCCCGGCCGGAGATCGCCGAGCACCCGGGCGCCGACATCCTGGATCCGGTCGCGGTAGCTATAGCCGATCACGAGGGCGAGGCCGATCAGCCCCCAGGCCAGGAGCGCCTGCAGGTTTGCGCCGAGGCGCGCCGTAAATTGCCGCCAGAATCCGGCCACCACCAGGAGCAGGATCGTGCCGGTCCAGGCGAGGTTGGCGAGCTGATCGGGCCCGATCACGCCGCCGACGCTGTCGCTGCCGTCGCTGAGGACCAGGGCGACGGCCACCAGGGCGAGGGCGGCGAGGCCGAGATAGATCATGACGGCAGCGGCGCTTCCAGAGGCGTGAGGCCGGCGGCCCGCATCCGGGCTTCGAGCCCCGCCATGACGGTGCGGCGCTGCACCTCCGACAGCGCCCCCCAGACGGCGATCTCGTCGCGGGTCCGCCCGCAGCCGCAGCACAATCCGGTCGGGGCGTCGAGCACGCAGACCTTGGTGCAGGGCGAGGAGGGTTTTGGCGCGGGCGGCATCGGGAAACCTTGGGCGGGGGATCGTGGCCGGGTCAAGACGCGTTGGCGTCCTCACTCCGCCCAAGCCGCCACCAGGGCCAGCAGCGCGGCGATCTCCGCGACCTGCTGGCAGGCGCCGATCACGTCCCCGGTCTGCCCCCCGATCCTGGCGCGGGCGAGCCGGGTCAGGGCCAAAGCCGCGAGGCCGGCGCACAGGATCATCGACACGACCCCGCCGAACGGCAGGCCGAGCGGCACGGCGCCGAGGGCCAGCACCGCACCGAGGCCGAGGGCGGTGGCGAGGCTCGCCCGGTCCGGGCGGCCCACCGCGGCGGCGAGCCCGCCGGGCCGGGCCGGCTCCAGCAGCACCATCGGGGCGAGGGCGGCGACCCGCGACAGGGCGGCGGCCAGGATCAGGCCGGTGACGGCGGCGTACCCGGTCCGGTCGAGGAGCGTGGCCAGGGCGCCGATCCGCAGAGCCAGGGCCAGGACCAGGGCCGCGCCCCCGTAGGCGCCGATCCGGCTGTCGCGCATGATCTCCAGGCGGCGCTCCCGGGTGGTGCCGCCGCCGAACCCGTCGGCGACGTCGGCGAGCCCGTCCTCGTGCAGGGCGCCCGTGGCCACCACCAGTACGGCGATGGCGAGCGTCGCGGCCAGGAACGGCCCGAGCCCGATCCACCGGCCGCCGGCCAAGACCAGGGCCGCGGGCAGGGCCAGGATCAGGCCGGCCAGCGGCAGCATCCGGGGCAGGGTGGTGAAGTCGGGGCTGCGATGCGGGTCCGGCTCGCCGGGCAGTTGCGGCACCGGCAGGCGGGAGTAGAAGCGCAGGCACCCGGCGAGGTCGTAGAGGGCGCCGCGCCCGGGCCAGTCGGCCTCCCCGCCGGTCTGCCTGTTCATCGCGGTCTCTCGCATCCGCCCGCCACCGCGCGCCGGTCCATTATAGTCTCCCCGTCCGGGGGCGCCCACAGGAAATCATCGCCGCCATGACCGACCCGATGACCGCTCCCGAACCCGGTCCCTTCGACGACATCCGCAACCTGCTGAAGGCGATGCCGGGCCCCGACGCGGAGGCGAAGGCCGCGGTCGCCGCCCGGGACGCGACCCTGACGAAGCCCGCGGGCTCGCTGGGGCGGCTGGAAAGCCTCGTGACGTGGCTGGCGGCATGGCAGGGTAAGGCGCCCCCGAGCTTCGACCGGCCGCTGGTCTGCGTCTTCGCCGGCAGCCACGGGGTCACCCGCCGCGGCGTCTCGGCCTTCCCGGACGCGGTCAACCGGCAGATGCTCGACAATTTCGCCGCCGGGGGCGGGGCGATCAACCAGATCTGCGCGGCCTACGGCCTCGGCTTCAAGGTGTTCGACCTCGCCCTCGACATGCCCACCGGCGACATCACGGAAGCGCCGGCCCTCGACGAGCGCGCCACGGTGGCCACCATGGCGTTCGGCATGGAGGCGGTGGCCGCCGGTACCGACTGCCTCGGCATCGGCGAGATGGGCATCGGCAACACCACCGTGGCGGCCGCCCTCTACGCCGCCCTGTTCGGCGGCGATCCCGCCCACTGGGTCGGGCGCGGCACCGGCGTCGACCGGGACGGCCTGTCCCGGAAGGTCGCGGCCGTGGAGGCGGCGCTCGCCCACCATGCCGGCCATCTCGACGACCCGCTCCAGGTCCTGGCGCGCCTCGGCGGCCGGGAGATCGCCGCCATGGCGGGGGCGATCCTGGCCGCCAGGCTCCAGCGCATCCCGGTGGTGATCGACGGCTACGTGGCCACCGCCGCCGCGGCCGTGCTCCACGCCGCCGACCCGAGCGCCCTCGACCATTGCCTCGCCGGCCACGTCTCGGCGGAGGGCGTCCACGCCGAGGTGCTGGAGCGGCTCGGTCTGGTGCCGCTGTTGGCGCTCGGCATGCGCCTCGGCGAGGCCTCGGGCGCCGGCATGGCGATGGGCCTGCTGAAGGGCGCGCTCGCCTGCCACACCGGCATGGCGACCTTCGCGCAGGCCGGTGTGTCCGAGAAAGGGGCGGGCTAGGACCGCCGCGGGCGCTCCGACCCTCCAGGCTCAGGCGGTCTTCTCGATGTTCCAGAAGAACTGCACGGGCGCCATCACCATGCCCTTGAGCTTCGAACTCACGGCCATCGGCTGCTGCACGAGGCCCGCAGGGGCGTAGGGCACGACCGCGAAGGCGCGCTCCTCGATGCGGGCGGCCAGCGCCTTCTGCTGCGCCTCGTCGCTCGTGGCGATCCACTCGCTGCGCAGGGTCTCGAGCGTCGGGTCGTCCGGCCAGCCGAACCACGCGGCCTGACCGTTGGCCCGGATCAGCGGGTGGAGCGCCGGGTTCAGGACGTCGGCCCCCGACCAGAGCGTGTGGAACAGCGACCAGCCGCCGGCATCGACCGGCCCGCGGTTGCCGCGGCGGGCGATGAAGCTGCCCCAGTCGGTGGAGACCAGATCGACAGTCATCCCGAGCTGCTTGAGCAGATCCTGGGTCACGAGCGACTGGTTGTAGGCGATCGGCTGGTCGGCCGGGGCCAGCAGCACCACGCGCTCGCCCTTGTAGCCGGCCTTGGCCAGCATCGCCTTGGCCTTGGCGAGGTCCCCCTGCATGGCGGCGGCCCCGCCGGCACCGGTCGACATCGGCGAGCCCGGCGTGAAGAAGGTCTTGGCCTCCCGGTAGTATTCGGGGCTGCCGACCACCGCCTGCATGTAGTCGTCCTGCTGCATGGCCATCATCACGGCCCGGCGGATCTCGGGATTGTTGAACGGCGGCTGCGTGTGGTTGAACCGCATCAGCAGGATCAGCCCGAGCGGCACGTTGCGGATCTCGATCCCGGGCTTGCCCTTCAGGACGGGGATCAGGTCGATCGCCGGCTGCTCGTACCAGTCCACCGCCCCCTGGATCATCGCGCCCACCGCCGCCGAGGCCTCGGTGATGGCCAGCCACTCGATCCGGTCGACCTTGGCGACCTTGCCGCCGGCCGCCCAGGAGGGCGCCTCCTCGCGGGGCCGGTAGCCGGCGTGGCGGGTGTAGATCGCGTTCTGGCCGGGAATCCATTCCCGCGCCTCGAACCGCCAGGGCCCGGACCCCATGGCGTCGGCGATCGGCTTGGAGGCATCCTGCAGGGCGATGCGCTCCGGCATGATGAAGGGCACGTTGGAGGACAGCTTGCCCAACGCCGCCGGGAGCAGGGGGAAGGGCTGCTTCAGGCTGATCGTGAAGGTCCGGGCGTCCTCCTGGCCGTATTCCGCCACGAATCCCGCCAGGGTCTGACCGAAGGCGTCGCGCTTGGACCAGCGCGCGATGGACGCGATGCAGTCCTTGGCCTCGACGGGGGAGCCGTCATGGAAGGTGAGACCGTCGCGGAGATGGAAGGTCCAGCGCAGGCCGTCGGGCGCGGTCTGCCACTCGCGGACCATCTGCGGCTGGATCCGGAAATTCTCGTCGGTGGCGAACAGCGTGTCGTAGACGAGATAGCCGTGGTTGCGGATGACGTAGCTCGTGGCGACGATCGGATCGAGGGACGGCAGGGGCGTCGACGGGATGAAGCGCAGCACGCTGCCGCCGCCGGGCTGGGCCCGGACCAGGTGCGGGAGGCCGAGGCCGGCGGCCGCGCCTGCGGTTCCGGCCAGAAGCTGGCGACGGGAGAGCTTCATCGCGGGCACCCTTGTCCTGATCGAGCCCGTTGCCCGATTGATTTTATACAATTTCAACACCGGAGCTCCGCCGTCAAGGGTCCTGCGGAGCTCCCGGGGGCGACCGGGAGCGAGACGATGAAGAACCGGACCATCGCGGGTTCGATCGGGACCGAGATCCGGCGACGCATCCTCGACGGGCGTTATCCGGCCGGCTCGCAGCTCCGCCAGGACGGGCTCGCGGCGGAGTTCGGGGCCAGCCGGATCCCGGTGCGGGAAGCCCTGTTCCAGCTCGAGGCCGAGGGCCTCGTGCGGATCCTGCCCCATCGCGGCGCCATGGTGGCGCCGCTCTCGCCGGCGGACGCGGCCGAGGCCCTGGAACTCCGGGGCGCCCTCGAGCCCCGCCTCCTGTCCCTGTCGGCGCCCAACCTGACCGCCGACGATTACGCCCGGGCCGACGCCCTGCTGGAGGATTACGCCGCGGCGTTGCGCGACGGCGCGACGGCGCTCTGGGGCGCCCTCAACACGGAGCTGCACCTCCTCCTCTACAGCCGGGCCGAGCGGCCCCGCGCCCTCGCTCTCGTCGGCTCCCTCCTGGCCGAGTGCGACCGCTACACGCGCCTGCAGCTCTCGACGGACAATGCCGAGCTGGAACGGGCCGACCGCGAGCACCGCGAGATCGTCCGGCTCTGCCGCAACGGCCATGTCTCAGCGGCCTGCGCCCTCCTGACCGACCATATCGACCACGTCGCGTCCGCGCTGATGGCCTTCCTGGGCGACGCCTCGGCGACCCCCACCAAGCGCGAGATTGTATAAAATCCTTGCCAGAATCGCGCGTCGCTGCCATGGAGAGGGGCGCCACCCCGCGAGGCCCGACAGGCCGGCCGGGGCGATTCTCCTCCCAGCAGACGAGCCGGCGATGGCCTTCGACCGACACATCTTCTCCGGCACGATCCCGGCCCTGATGACCCCCTGCCGGCCGGACCGGACGCCCGATCTCGACGCCCTGGCGCGGAAGGGGAAGGACCTCGTCGCCGCGGGGATGTCGGCGGTGGTCTATTGCGGCTCGATGGGTGACTGGCCGCTGCTCACCGACGAGGAGCGGATGGCGGGCGTCGAGCGGCTGCTGGCGGCCGGCGTCCCGGTCATCGTCGGGACCGGGGCCCAGAACCCGAAGCGGGCGGCGGCGCTCGCCGCCCACGCCAAGGCGGCCGGCGCCCAGGGCCTGATGATCATCCCGCGGGTCCTGTCGCGGGGGAGCGCGGCCGCGGCGCAGGAAGCCCATTTCTCCGGCATCCTCGAGGCGGCGGTCGACCTGCCGTCGGTGATCTACAACAGCCCCTATTACGGGTTCGAGACCCGGGCGGACCTGTTCTTCCGCCTGCGCACCCGGTATCCGCACCTCATCGGCTTCAAGGAGTTCGGCGGCGCGGCCTCGCTCACCTACGCGGCCGAGCACATCACCGGCCAGTCGCCCGACATCACCCTGATGGTCGGGGTGGATACGCAGGTGGTGCACGGCTACGTCAATTGCGGCGCCCGGGGCGCCATCACGGGCATCGGCAACGTCCTGCCGCGGGAGGTCCTCCACCTCGTCGCCCTGTGCGAGAAGGCCGCCGCGGGCGACGTCCAGGCCCGCCGCCGGGCGGAGGAGCTCGACGCCGCACTGGCGATCCTGTCGAGCTTCGACGAGGGGCCGGACCTCGTGCTGTACTACAAGCACCTCATGGTGCTGGAAGGAAACCCGGAATACGCCCTCCACTTCAACGCCACCGACGCGCTGAGCGCCGGCCAGCGCCACTACGCGGAGACGCAGCTGCGCCTGTTCAAGGCCTGGTACGCCCGGTGGTCGGAAGAGGCCGCGGAGGACCGCCCCCGGGCCTGACCCTGCACCGGGGCGGCCCTCCTCGTCCATCGGGGGGGGCGGGCGGCACGCCCCGGAACAGCCAGCCTTTGCGCGAAACGGTCCGTCGGCGCTATTGCGGGTGCGAGATCGGTCCCAGCCCGCGAACCCCGCCCATGAAGATCACCCAAGCCTTCACCTTCGAGGCGGCCCACCGGCTGCCGAACGTGCCCGAGACCCACCGCTGCCACCGGATGCACGGGCATTCCTACCGGGTCGAGCTGACGGTGGCCGGTCCGGTCGATGCCCACACCGGCTGGGTGATCGACTTCTACGACATCGAGTCGATCTTCGGGCCGCTGCTCGCCCGGCTCGACCACCATTGCCTCAACGAGATCGAGGGGCTGGAGAACCCGACCGCCGAGAACATCGCGGCCTGGATCTGGCAGCGCCTCCGGCCGGACCTGCCGGGCCTCGCGCTGGTGCGGGTCGCCGAGACCCCGATGTCCTGGGCCGAGTACGATGGCGAGTGAGGCCGCGCCTTCGGGGGACCGCGCCGCGCTGGTGCTGTTCTCCGGCGGCCAGGATTCGGCCACCTGCCTCGCCTGGGCGCTGGACCGGTTCGACCATGTCGAGACCCTCGGCTTCGATTACGGACAGCGCCACCGGGTCGAGCTCGACCGCCGCGGCGCCCTGCGGGCGGGCACGACGGACCTCAATCCCGACTGGGCGCCCCGCCTCGGGGCGGACCACACGCTCGCCCTCGACGCCCTCGGGCAGGTGTCCGAGACGGCACTCACCCGGGAGGCCGCGATCGGCTACGAGGCGTCGGGCCTGCCCAACACCTTCGTGCCCGGCCGCAACCTCGTCTTCCTGACCTTCGCGGCGGCGCTCGCCTACCGGCGGGGCCTCCGGCACGTGGTCGGCGGGATGTGCGAGACCGACTATTCCGGCTACCCGGACTGCCGCGACGACACGATCAAGGCCCTGCAGGTGGCGCTCAATCTCGGCATGGAGCGACGCTTCGTCCTGCACACGCCGCTGATGTGGCTCGACAAGGCGCAGACCTGGGAACTGGCCGAGACGTTGGGGGGCCGAGCGTTGGTCGACCTGATCGTCGAGGAGAGCCACACCTGCTACCTCGGCGAGCGCGGGCAGCGGCATCCCTGGGGCTACGGCTGCGGGACCTGCCCGGCCTGCCGCCTCCGGGCGGACGGCTACGCGCGGTTCACTGCGGCCTGAGCCCGTCCACCAGGACCGCCAGCGTCCCCCGGAAGGCCGCCGGGCTCGCGAACAGGCGCTCCATCAGCAGCGCCCCCTCCAGGGTGGCGACGACGTAGCGGGCGAGCGCCGCCGGATCCGCGCCGCCGCGGACGCTCCCGTCCGCCTGCCCCTCCCGCAGGATCGCTTCCAGCCACGCGAGGTGATCCGCAAAGAAGGCCGCAATGTCCCGGCGCAGGCGCTCGGGCAGGGCCTCGCCCTCGATGGCGAGCGCCGCGCACAGGCAGCCGAGCCCCTGCTCGACACCGCCGAGATAGAGCCGGCCATAGGCCTCGACCCGGCCCGGCCCGTCCGGGACGTCCCGGCGGATCGCCTCCAGGGCGGCGGCGTAGCGCGCCGCATAGGCCGCCACCAGGGCGGCGCCGAGATCGATCTTGGTGGGGAAGTGGTGGTGGATGCTCGCCTTGCGGATGCCCACCGCCGCCGCGAGGTCGGCGTAGCTGAAGCCGGCATAGCCGCGTCCCCGCACCAGGGTCTCGGCCTGCATCAGCAGCTCGGCGCGGGTATCCCTCATCGCGGCGATCGTCGCTCCGGCTCACGCGAATGTGGGGCCGGCCGCGATCCCGATCCCGGCCCACCCCTTGACGGAGGAGCAATCTACCTACTTAATGGTAGACAATCAAGATCGGGAGGTTTCGGCATGACGGCATCCGCCGTCCATCCGAGGACGTTTGCCGCCGGCGCCGGGCTGACGCGGCGGCACGCGCTCTTCGCGGGGCTCTGCCTGTGCTGCCTGCCGACGCTGGGCCGCGCCGCCGAGAGCTTCACGATGGAGGAGGTCGGCCCGGGCGTGTTCGTGCGCAAGGGCCTGATCGCCGACGCAACCTCCGACAATGCGGACGCCATCGCCAATATCGGCTTCCTCATCGGCAAGAGCGGCGTGCTGGTGACGGAATCCGGCGGCAGCCTCGCGGACGGCCAGTGGCTGCGCGCCGAGATCGTCAAGCGCACGCAGAAGCCGATCACCCACGTCGTGCTGACCCATGTCCATCCCGACCACGTCTTCGGCGCGGGGGCGTTCGTCCAGGACAAGCCGGTCTTCATCGGCCACGCCAAGCTCACCGAGGCGCTCTCGGCCCGGGGCGAGTTCTACCGCAAGCGCCTGATCGATCTCCTGGGCGAGGACCGGACCGGGCCGGTGGTCTACCCGACGATGAGCGTGGCCGACACGGCCGAGATCGACCTCGGCGACCGGCGCCTGACCTTCACGGCGCACGGGCCGGCGCACACCACCTCGGACCTGTCGATGATCGATTCCGGCAGCGGCCTGCTGTTCCCCGCCGACCTGCTGTTCGTGAACCGGATCCCGTCCCTCGACGGCAGCCTCAAGGGCTGGCTGAGCGAGATCGAGCGCCTGAAGGCCATGGGCGCCTCACGGGCGGTGCCGGGCCACGGCCCCGTCGCGGTGGATCTCGCCCCGGCGCTGTCCGACCTTATCGGCTACCTGACCGCCCTCCGCGACGGGACCCGGGCTGCGATCGCCAAGGACGTTCCCATCGAGAAGGCGGTGACGCGCGTCGCCGCGGACCAGCGGGACCAGTGGGCGCTGTTCGAGACCTACAACGGCCGCAACGTCACCGTGGCCTATCAGGAACTCGAGTGGGAATAGGATTTTCGGTTCCCCATATCGGATGACAACGGGAGGCACGCCATGACCCACCGGATCGGAAAGACCCTCTCCACCCTCGCCCTCAGCGCCGCCCTGGCGGCGACCGCCCTGTCCGGCCCCCTCGTCCACGCTGCGCAGGCGGCGGGCGCCTCCGATACCGATCAGGAGCGGGCGGCCCGCTGGCAGGAGATCGCCAAGTCGATCTTCGGCGACCGCCAGATCGCCCAGACCGACAGCCTCGTGAAGATCGACGCCCCCGCCCGGGCGCTCGACGCCGCCCTGGTGCCGATCACCCTGACCATGCCCAACGACGGGCAGATCAAGGCGGTCTCGCTGATCATCGACGACAACCCGGCGCCCTACGCGGCCAAGTTCGAGTTCGGACCGGCCGCCGACCCGGCCGAGTTGAAGCTGCGCGTTCGGGTCAACAACTACACCGACATGCACGCCGTGGTGGAGACGCAGGACGGCAAGCTCTACGAGGCCAAGCAGTTCGTGAAGGCGTCCGGCGGCTGTTCGGCCCCGATGGGCATGAGCGACGAGGAGGCCATGAAGGGCATGGGCGACATGCGCATGAAGTTCGCCGAGACCCAGCCCGGCAAGCCCGTGGAGGCGACGCTGATGATCCGCCACCCGAATTTCTCGGGCATGCAGATGAACCAGGTGACCCGCGACTACACGCCGGCGCGCTACATCGACAAGCTCACCGTCTCGGCGGGCGACCGGACGGTCTTCACCATGACGGGCGACATCTCCATCGCCTCGAACCCGGTGATCAACTTCGCCTTCAAGCCGGACGGCAAGCCGATCCAGGTGGCGGCTTCCGACAACCAGGGCGGGCGCTGGCAGCACAGCTTCACCCCGCCGGGCCCGACGAACTGACCATGCGGCGCCTCCTCCTGACCGGCCGGGCCGCGGCGGCCTGTGCCGCACTCCTCTGCCTCGCCGCCGCGCCGGCCGATTCGCCGGTCAACGTCCCCGAGCCGGAGGGGCTCTATGCCGGCCCGCCGAAGGGCTACACGCCACAGACCCTGAAAGGGGCGACGGTGGTCGATGCCGACGCCGTCGCGGCCCTGATGGCGGGCCCCGACAAGCCGGTGCTGATCGACGTGGCTGCCCCGGACCGCAAACCGTCGAACTTCCCGGAGGGACGGTTGTGGCTTCCGGTGCATCCCTCGATTCCGGGGGCCGTCTGGATGCCGGAGGCCGGCGCCGAGCCCCTGGCGCCCGCGCGCGAGGCGCTGTTCTACGACCGGGTCGCCGCGCTGACGGGCGGCGACAAGGCCCGCCCGGTGGTGGTGTTCTGCCACGTGGAGTGCTGGGGCAGCTGGAACGCCGCCAAGCGCCTCATCCTGAAGGGCTATACCGGCGTGCGCTGGTTCCCCCAGGGCGTCGAGGGCTGGCAGGAGACGCACGAGACCGCGAACCTGCAGGTCGATCCGGCCTGGAAGGCGGGCGCCGAGCCACAGGCGGGGCGCTGACCGGCGGCGCCGGGCGGTGTAAGAGGGACGCATGAAACGGGACGCGCCCCCTCTCCCGAGCGGAAGAGGGTTGGGGTGAGGGAACAGGTCTTTCCGGACGAGTCACCCCCTCATCCTGTCCCACTCCCGCACGGGAGGGGGACAGGCGCTTGCCCTCGGTGCCGGAAGGGATCTGAATCATGTCGCAGGTCGTGCAGTCCCGACGGCTTCGGGCGATCGATATCGGCAAGCGCAAGGCCGAGGGGCGCAAGATCACCGCGCTGACCGCCTACCACGCCCACACGGCCGGCATCGTCGATCCCTATTGCGACTTCATCCTCGTGGGCGATTCCCTCGGCATGGTCATGCACGGGATGGAATCGACGATCCCCGTGACCCTGGAGATGATGATCCTCCAGGCTCAGGCGGTGATCCGCGGCACCGAGAAGGCGCTCGTCGTGGTCGACATGCCGTTCGGCTCCTACGAGGCCAGCCGGGAACAGGCGTTCCTCAACGCGTCCCGGGTGCTGAAAGAGACGGGCGCGGGCGCGATCAAGATGGAGGGCGGAGCCCATTTCGCCGAGACGGTGGCGTTCCTGGTCCAGCGCGGCGTACCGGTGATGGGGCATATCGGCCTCACCCCGCAGGCTGTGAACACGATGGGCGGCTTCAAGGTCCAGGGCCGGGGGCCCGACGACGAGCGCCGCCTTCTGGAGGATGCCCGCGCCATCTCCGAGGCCGGCGCCTTCGCGATCGTGCTGGAGGGCATCGTCGAGCCGGTGGCTCGCGCCATCGCGACCTCGCCCCGGGTGACGGCCGCCACGATCGGCATCGGCGCCTCCGCGGTCTGCGACGGCCAGATCCTCGTGCTGGAGGACATGCTCGGCCTGTCCGAGCGGACGCCGAAATTCGTGCGCCAGTTCGGCAGCCTGCGCAACCATATCGAGGAGGCCGTGAAAGCCTACGCGGAGGAGGTCCGGGCCGGGCGGTTCCCGGCCGACGACCACACCTACGGGTAGGGCAGGGGCGGCCGATGTCCCCTCCGATCCTGCCGTCGGGCGGTCGCGCCGAGAGGCTCGTCATCGCCTTCGCGCTGTGCGCCGCCATCGCCCGACCGGGACCGGCGCAGGCGCTGGAAAACCCGGCCTCCGCCTTCTGCGCAACGATGGGGGGACGGTCGATCATCGCGAAGCTGCCGGATGGGGGCGCGATCGGGCTCTGCTCCCTGCCGGGCAACAAGATCGTCGAGGAATGGACGCTCTACCGGATGCTCCATGGCGTGAAGCCCCCGGCCGACGACAACCCGTTCCGATAGCCCGGCCACGCGCGGGCGCATGCGAATCCCGAACGCGCCGCGCCCGTTCGAGGATGCCGTGACGGCCGGCGCGGGCGCGGTCTGTACCGGCCGACGACCACACCTGCGGTGAGAATCCGACACGGGGCGACCAACGCTGGACCAGCGCGTACGGTCGCCACGGCCTCGCCTGGAGCCATGCCGGCGCCTTCAGCACCGGCGCGCAGATCCTCGTGTCGCTCCATCCGGAGGCCGGTTTCCACACCCTCGTCCTGACGAACGCCATCCCGTCCGGCCTGCCGGAGGGGCGCACCGACAGCTTCGCCGACCGCGTCTTCGACGGCCGGGCCGGCCAGGACAGGCTGAAGGCCTGGGGGGCGGCCTACGGCGCACCGCCGGCCTGGGCCTCGGCATCCTGGCGCGACGGAAAGATCGATCCCGTTCGTCAGCCCACCCGCCGCGACGGCAGCCGCAACCCCGGGGCGGGCCGCTCCAGCAGCACCTCCCGGCGGAAGCGCACGAGCCGCGCCGGCCGGCCGGCGGCGCCGCTGGTGACGCTCTCGGTCTCCTCCACCAGTCCCTGCTGCGCCACGAGACGGCGGAAATTCTGCTTGTGCAGCTGCGTTCCCGACAGGGCCTCCACGGTGCGCTGGAGCTGGAGCAGGGTGAATTCCGGCGGCATCAGCTCGAACACCACCGGGCGATACTTGATCTTGCCCCGGAGCCGGCCGATCGCGGTGGCGAGCACCCGCCGGTGGTCGAAGGCCATGGGCACGCCGGTCGGGTCGTTCGGGAGGGCCGGACCGGGATTGCCCTTCGCCTCCGGGATCAGACCGGCCTCGAACAGCAACTCGTAGCGCTCCAGGACACGCTCTTCGTTCCACGTGCCGCCGTTCATGCCGAAGGTCAGGCCGAGGCGGTCCAGGCGGCGGGTCCGGGTAGCACATTCCTCGGGCTCGGACGCCCAGGCGGCGAGCCGCGCCTCGATGGCGTCGAGCTGGCGGGGGCGCCCCTGGCGGAAATCCTCGTAGGGCAGGTAGCGGTACCAGTTCTGCCACGCGGCCTCGGCCAAGCCGGCCGGCCGCTCCTCGCGAACGAGCGCCAGATAGGCCACCGAGAGCGAATGCACGCCGGACAGGTTCGCCGTGCCGGAGCGGTCCCGATCGCCGAAGGTATAGAGCTGCTCCACGTAGCCCAGACGCTGGTGCGTCTGCCGCTCCACCCAGGCGCGCAGGCCCCGTTCCAGGGTCGCGTGTTCGGGGACCAGCGGGCCGGCCGGCAGGCCGTCGCCCCGGCCCGGTGCCTGGTCGGGCACGCGGATCGTCAGGGCGCGCGGCTCCCCCTTGGTCGCGGCGACGATCACCGCGACGAGGCCTACGGAGGAGCGCTCCGGCGAGGCCTGCGCCCCCCGCGCATCCGTCTGCGCCGCGGCACCCTTCATCGTTCCTCGACCGCCTCTCCCCCGGGACGCGCCGGAGCGGATCCCACCTATAGGGGGACAGGATCGCCGCGCGTCAACGCCGCTGTCGGACGGAGCGGCCCCGTGCGCTTGCCAACGCGCCGATGCCTGCCCAAACAGGGAGGGACCGGCGCGGACGCCGCCGGGGCGGTTCTGCCGGAACGAGGATACAGCGACAGCGATGCCAGCCAGCGCCAGCGCCGCATCGACCGGGAGACAGGCGGTCGACCTGCGACTCTACGGCCTCCTCGACGTCGGCGTCTGCGGCGCCGACGGGGCGCGGCTGGCTGAACTCGGCGCCGAAGCGGTGGCCGGGGGCTGCACCCTGCTCCAGTACCGCGAGAAGGACATCGCCGATGCCCGCGCCGCCCTGGGGCGGATCCGGGCGATCTTGGAAGCCGTGGGCGGCCGGGTCCCGGTCCTCGTCAACGACCGCGTCGACCTCGCCCTCGCCGCAGGCGCGGACGGGGTGCATCTCGGCCAGAGCGACCTCCATCCGGCGGATGCCCGCCGCCTCCTGGGGGAGGGCGCGATCATCGGTCTCACCCTCAAGAAGGCCGCCCAGGCGGACGAGCTGTACCGGCTTCCCGTCGACTACGCCTGCATCGGCGGCGTGTTCGCCACCACCAGCAAGGACAATCCCGACCCGCCCGTGGGCCTCGACGGCTTTGCCAGCATCGCCTTCCGCGCCCGCCTCGCCCGCGGGGCGGACCTGCCGCTCGGCGCCATCGCGGGGATCGGCCTGGACAACGCCGCCGCGGTGATCGCCGCGGGGGCGGACGGCGTCGCGGTGATCACCGCCCTGTTCGGCGCGGACTCGGTGCGCCAGCGCGCCCGCGACCTGCGCGCGCGGATCGACGCCGCCCTGGCGGAGCGGGCGGCCTCGCGATGAGCGACTCCGCGCCCATCGCGGTGACGATCGCGGGCTCGGATTCCGGCGGGGGCGCCGGCATCCAGGCGGACCTCAAGACCTTCTCGGCGCTCGGCGTCTACGGGGCCAGCGTGATCACGGCGCTGACCGCGCAGAACACGACGGGGGTCCAGGGCATCCACGACGTGCCGCCGGACTTCGTCACCCGGCAGATCGACAGCGTGTTCTCCGACCTCGCCGTGAAGGCCGTGAAGATCGGCATGCTGTCGCAGGTGGCGGTGATCGCCGCCGTGGCCGAGGGGCTGGCGCGCCACGCCGGGGCTATCCCGGTCGTCCTCGACCCCGTGATGGTCGCCACGAGCGGCGACCGGCTGATCGCGGACGCGGCCGTGGCGACGCTCCGCGAGCGGCTGCTGCCGCGGGCCGATCTGATCACCCCCAACCTGCCGGAGGCGGCGGTGCTCCTCGGCGAGGCCGTCGCCACGGACGCGGCGACGATCGTGGCCCAGGCCCGGCGGCTCGTGGGGCTGGGCGCCCGGGCGGTGCTGATCAAGGGCGGCCACGGCGTGGGGCGCGAGAGCATCGACCACCTCGTCACGGCGGACGGCACCCTGCGGACCCTCTCGGCGCCGCGAATCGCGACGGCCAACACCCACGGCACCGGCTGCACGCTCTCGGCCGCGGTGGCGGCGGGACTCGCCCAGGGCCTGGATCTGCCTGAGGCGGTGGCGGCCGCCAAGGCTTACCTCACGGCCGCCCTCGCCGCCGCCGACCAGCTCGCGGTCGGGACGGGCCACGGGCCGGTCCACCACTTCCACGCCCTCTGGTCGTAGGCCGCGCCCGAGCCGGCACTTTCCCGCGCCCCAGCCGCCCGCCGCCTTGCAACCGGGCGGCGATTGCGTTTGAAGAAGCGCACGATCGTTCGGATAACGGAACGGTACAGGCGGACCGGTGACGATGCAGGATCAGGCGGAACGGCCCGACCGGGGGCGCGGGCGCGACCTGCTGACCGGCGCGCAGGCGCTCTCCGGGCAGCTCGGCAAGACCATCCAGCGGCTGCGCAAGGCCTACAACCTGTCGCTCTCGGAACTCGCCGAGCAGTCCGGCGTGGCCAAATCGATCATCAGCCAGATCGAGCGCAACGAGACCAATCCGACCCTCGCGACCATCTGGCGCCTGTCGCAGGCGCTGGACGTGTCCATCGAGCGGGTGCTGGCGGCGGGCGACGAGGAGCCCTTCATCGAGAAGACCTCCCGGGCCGACACGCCGATCCTCGTCTCCGAGGACGGGAAGGTGCGGCTCGCGATCATCGGCTGGCTCAAGACGATCGAGTGGCTGCAATGGTACGAGGTCACGGCGGATCTCGGCGGCGTCCTCGACTCGGACCCGCACCAGCGCGGCTCGGTGGAATCGCTGTCGGTCGCCGAGGGCGCGTTCGAGGTCGAGATCGGCGGCAGCGTGCAGCGCGCGCGGGCCGGCGAGACCCTGCGCTACCGCTGCGACCGGCCCCACCTCATCCGCTGCACGGACGGCCCGGCCCGGGCCACCATGGTGGTGATCATGAAGGCCGCCGTGATGGAGTGAGGCGGTTTCACCGCCCGCTGTTCACCCACCGCACCACGTCGGCGAGCACGGTCACCAGCGCCTGATCGAGGGCGCGAGCGCCGTTTCCGGCATCGATCTTGGACACCGGGACCCGGGCCGTGAAGATCCGCGCGGCGGCGACCTTGCCGGTGCCGTCGGCCACGAGCTTCAGCGACAGGTCGACCACCGCCTCGCCGGTCGCGGCCTGGACATCGAAGGCGCGGATCTCGCTGATCAGCTGGTAGTCGGCCACGACCTTGTCGCCGGGGCGACTC
This sequence comes from Methylobacterium sp. 092160098-2, assembly GCF_028920805.1. Lineage (NCBI taxonomy): Bacteria > Pseudomonadati > Pseudomonadota > Alphaproteobacteria > Hyphomicrobiales > Methylobacteriaceae > Methylobacterium > Methylobacterium sp. 092160098-2. Next base: position 4,597,060 of record NZ_JAQPZJ010000001.1, read on the forward strand.
ACCGAGCGGAGCCGGCCGGAATTCTCCAGGCTCTGGATGAGCCGCGTCTGGATCAGGCGCGGCAGCCGGTCGGCCCATTGGCCGCCGCCCAGGAAGGACAGCGCCCCGCCGTTCTCGCGCACGATGATCCGGTCGGCCTCGAAGGGCTGGATCCCCACCGGCTCCGACACCACGATCGAACGGCCGGCCGCGATCGGCCGGCCCGCGGGGGGCAGCGCCGCGAGGTCGAAGGTGAGGGGCGCCACACCGCCGCCGCAGCCGCCCAGGAGGGCGGCGAACAGCGCGGCGGCGAGGATGTGGGACGAGCGGACCATACACATGACCTGAGAAACTCCGCCGGCGAGCAGCGGAGCTGTAAAAGCTATGCGGTTAAAACTAATCCGCTGCGGCATCCGTGCCGTGCGCCGGGACACATCCGTCCGGCGCCGCGCGCTTTCAGCGCCCACCGTTGTATTCGGGCAACGATGGCTTGCCGCCGAAGATCACCTGGCTCGGGTCGCGCTCCAGGCTGCGCACCGTGCGGTTGAGGGTGCTCAGGGTCCGCTGCCCGTCCCCCGACAGGGCCTCCACCTCCCGGCGGCCGGTGCCACTGAGCCGTCCGAAACTGGTCGCGATGCTGGCAGTGCGCTTGTCGAGGTTCTCCGACATGGTCCGGAACGCCTTGCCGGCGTCGCGCACCGAGATCGCCGCCGCGCGGATCTCCGCGAAGGTGCTGGAGCCCTCCTGGCCGGAGGCCGAGCCCAGGAAGCTCTCGGCGCCGTTGAGCACCGCGTCGATCTTGTCGGCCGAGGCGCTGAGCTTGCCGGCGAGCAGCCGGGCGTCGTGCAGGCCCGCCTCGATGTCGGGGCTGGCCTTGGACAGGGCTGCCGAGAAGCGGTCGGCATTGTCGATTACCCGGCCGAGCTTCGCGCCGTCCACCGCCTTGACCAGGGCTGAGATGTTGGGGCCGGCATCGGCGAGCGTCTTGGAGAAGGTCTCGACATTGGACAGCGACCGGTTGATCGCCCCCTCGTTGGCGGAGACGAGCCTGTCCAGGCGGGCGAGCATGTCGTCGGCCCGCTGCGCCACCTGACGGGCCAGCGCCATCATGTCCTGCATGTCGGAGGAATCGGCGAAGATGGTCGGCGGCTCGCCGTTGGCCATCGGGGTCAGCACCGGCGCGTCGGCGTTGCCGCCCGACAGGGAGATCACCGAGACGCCGGTGAGCATCGCCGAGTCGAGGCGGGCGCGGGTGTCGGCCCGGAGCGGGGTCGCGGGATCGACCTTGATCGTGGCGAGCACCCGGCGGGGATCCTGCGGAGCGAGGCGGATATCAGTGACCTCGCCGACCTTGATGCCGTTGAAGTTCACGCTCGATCCGCGCGAGAGCCCCCCGACCGAGCCGGAGAAGACGATGCGGACGATCTGGCTGACCTGCCGCGAGGAGCCGCCGGAGAGCCACAGCACGGTGCCGAAGCCCGCCAGGATGACGGCGATGGTGAAGGCCCCGATGAGGGCGTAGTTCGCGCGGGTTTCCATGCGCTCAACCTGCGGTTCTGGCCGGCGGGGATGCGGCCGGGCCTGTGGCCCCGGCCCCCGGAGGGGAGCAGGGCGGGATCTGGGTGGGACGGTGATCAGGCATCGGGTCAGGCATGAGCCGAGGCGCCGCCCGTCGCGATGGTCCGGGCGCGCTTGCCGTGGAAGTAGGAGCGCAGCCAGGGATGGTCGCTCGCCAGCATCTCGTCGATCGTGCCGGCGGCGATGATCTGGCCGTCGCCGAGCGCCGCGATGCGGTCGCAGGCGGTGTAGAGGCTGTCGAGGTCGTGGGTGACCATGAAGACGGTCAGGCCCAGCGTTTCCTTGAGGGTCGAGACGAGGTCGTCGAACTCGCCGGCGCCGATCGGGTCGAGGCCCGAGGTCGGCTCGTCGAGGAACAGGATCTCGGGGTCGAGGGCCAGGGAGCGGGCGAGCGCCGCGCGCTTGATCATGCCGCCCGACAGCTCCGAGGGCAGCTTGTCGGCGGCGTCGGGCTTCAGGCCGACCATCTCGATCTTGAGCCGGGCGAACTCGTCGAGGAGGCGTTCGGACAGGTTCAGGTGCTCGCGCATCGGCACCTGGATGTTCTGCTTGACGGTCAGCGCCGAGAACAGGGCGCCCTGCTGGAACAGCACGCCCCAGCGCTGCTCCATCCGGCGCCGCTCCGCGTAGGTGAGCTCGTCGACGTCCCGGCCGAATACCTCGATCGTGCCGGCCCGCTTGGGGTTGAGGCCGAGGATCGTCCGGGTGAGCACCGACTTGCCCTGGCCCGAGGGCCCGACGAAGCCGAGGATCTCACCGGCGCGGATGTCGAGGCTCAGACCCTTCAGGATGTTGCGGTCGCGGAATCCGACCACGAGGTCGCGCACGCGGATGATCGGGGCGGGGGCGGTCATCGGGTCGGCCTCAGAAGTCGATCGCGGCGAAGAACACCGCGAACAGGCCATCGAGGACGATGACCATGAAGATGGACTTCACCACCGACGCGGTGACGTGGCGGCCGAGCGATTCCGCCGAGCCTTCGACCGCGAAACCCTCGATCGTGGCGATCACCCCGATGGTCAGCGCCATGAACGGCGCCTTGATCAGCCCGACCATGACGTGGTGGACGCCCACCGCCGCCTGGAGCCGGACCAAGAACTGGTCGAGAGTCAGGCCGCCGTAGAGCATCGCGGTGAGGCCGCCGCCGGCGAGCGCCGCGAGGTCGCCGATCAGCGTCAGCATCGGCAGGCCGATCATCAGGGCGAGCACCCGGGGCACGATCAGGATCTCGACCGGGTCGAGGCCCATGACCCGGAGCGCGTCCACCTCCTCGCGCATGCGCATGGAGCCGATCTCGGCGGTGATCGCCGAGCCGGAGCGGCCGGCGACCATGATCGAGGTGAGCAGCACGCCCATCTCGCGCAGGATCAGCAGGCCGATCAGGTTGACCACGAAGGTCTGGGCGCCGAAGCGCTGGAGCTGGAAGATCCCCTGCTGGGCGACGATGCCGCCCACCAGGAACGAGATCAGCACGATGATCGGCGTGCCGTTGAGCGCCACCTGCTGGATCTGGTTGATCAGGGCGTTGCCGCGGAACGTGCCGGGCCGCAGGGCGACGCGTCCGCAGGCGGCGATCAGCTCGCCGAGGAAGGCGAGGGCGGTGACGAATTCATGGCCGCCCTGCACCGTCTGGCGCCCGGTGGCATCGAGCAGGCCGACGACCGGGCCGTGCCGCCGGGGCGGCGGCGCGTCCGGCTCGCGCAGGCGAACCTCCCCCAGAAGGGTGCGGTGCTCCGGCCGTGCGTTGAGATAGGTGAGGGCGCCCCCCGCCTGCTCGATCTCGGCGCGGGTCCGCTCCAGAACCCAGGCGCCGAGGGTGTCGAGGCGCTCGATGGCCGACAGGTCGACCGCCACCGGCCCGGCGCGGCCGGCCGCCGCAATGCCCGCGGCCGCGGCCTCGACGGCCGGGCCCTGGTCGGCGGTCCAGCGGCCGTCGAGCGTCAGACGGCCGTCGGCCGTCCGGTCCCGCAGCGCGGCGCCGGCCAAGGCGCCGGGAACAGTGCCCTCGCTCAGCAACACCCATACTCCTCGATCGAGGCACCACCCTGCCCGGCGGTTATGACGACATTACGGTTGACGATCCGTCTCCAACCTCACCCCTGAAGCGCGGCGTGAGGCCAGGGCGAGCCCCAGGCCCGCGGCGGCGAGCGGCGCCATGAGCAGGAAGGCGAGGGGGCCGCCGGCCCGGTAGGCGACGCCGCTGCCCAGGGTCGCGACCACCGAGATCCCGGCATTGACCGCGCTGAGCGTGCCCTGCGCCCGGCCCCGGGCGCCGTCCGGGGCGTAGGCCGAGACCGCCGCCATGGCGCCGAGCTGCGTCGCCCCGAAGGTCAGGCCGTGGAGGCATTGCAGCGGCACCAGCGCGGCGAGATGGTCGCCGAGGAGGAACATGCCGACCGCCCGCAGGATCGCCGCGACGGCCCCGGCACCGAGGAGCCGCACCGGGCTGCGCCAGGCGGCGGGCAGGGCGGGCAGAGCGGCGAACAGGGCGATCTCGGCGAGCACCCCGGTCGCCCAGAGCGAGCCGACCCAGGCCGCCGGGATCCCCTGGCTGGTCCAGTAGATGCTGCCGAACCCGTAGATCGCCCCGTGGCTCGCCTGGATCGCGGCCGCCGCGCCGATGCACAGCCACAGCTTCAGCGGCAGCCGCGGCCGGCCGGCTCCCGCCGCGGACGGCGGCAGGGCCGCCACCGCGCGGCTGCGCCACGCCACCAGCGCCGCGCCGAGGGCGAGGCCGGTCAGCAGAAGCGGCACGGCGAGCCGCCCGCCCAGCGCCGTCAGAAGCACTCCGCCCGCGAGGTTCGCCAGCAGGAACGCGACGGAGCCCGCCATCCGGATCCGCGAATAGGCGAGGCGGGAATCCCCGCGCACGGCCGCGAGGGTCAGGTAGTCGATGCAGGGCACGAGGGGCGCGCCGGCGACCGCGTTGAGCACGATGAGCGCGGCGAGCCAGGGCCAGGCGATCCCGGCCGCGGCCGGCATCAGCGCGTAGGTCAGGCTGAGCGCGAGGCTGCCGAGCAGGATCAGCCGGCGCGGGCCCAGGCCCCGGTCGAGCAGGCTCATGAGCGGGGCCGTGGCGGCGATCCGCGTGGCGATCGGCAGCGCGAGCAGGAGGCCGATCACCCTTGCATCGAGGCCCAGGGCGTCGAGCCACAGGGGCATGAACGGCATCGCGATGCCGATCTCGGTGAACACCACGGCGTAGAGCAGCGACAGGCGCGCCGGGCCGGACGGGCGGGGCAAGGCGGGTCTCGACGGGAGGGGCGGGGGGCGTAGGCCGTCCGTAAGCGCCCGTTAAAGGGAGTCTGTCAAATTCCCGGGGATTGGCGCGCACCTGGGCGGGCCGCTACCGCGCCCGCCGCCAGCGTCCAGAGAGGCCCATGTTCGGTTCCGTCACTCCGAGCGCGCATGCGTCGGCCGAGTACGAGGCGATCGAGGCGACGATCAGCGCCAGCGAGCGCGGCCGCTGGTTCCTCGCCGAATACGCCCGGCGCAACCGGGGCCCCGAAACCGAGGTGCTGCTCGGAGCGATCGCACGGCTGGAGCGGAGCGTCACCGCCGACCGCGGGCAGGAGGCTTTCGGCCACCTGCGCGGCAACCTCCTCGACATGGCCGACGCGATCAGCCGGACCAAGGGCGAGATCGCGGCGCTCAACGCCCCGAACAGCGACGAGACCCGACTGACGCAGGCGTCGCTCGCCCTCGACGCCATCGTGCGCGAGACCGAGCAGGCCACCTCCGACATCCTCAGCGCCGCCGAGTCGATCCAGGAGGCGGCCTGGACCCTCCGCGAGCATGGGGCCGACGCGCAGGCCTGCGACGCCCTCGACCGCCACGCCACCGCGATCTACACCGCCTGCTCCTTCCAGGACCTGACCGCGCAGCGCACCGCCCGGATCGTCTACACCCTGCGCTACCTGGAGGACCGGGTCTCCGCGATGATCGCCATCTGGGGCGAGGACGCGGTGCGGGTGCCGCCCCACCGGAGCGCGCGGCCGGCCGGCGAGCCGGCCGATCTGAACCAGAGCGACGTCGACCGCTACATCGCCATGGACGTACCGGCCATCACGGTGGCCGCCCTCGTGGCGCGCCCCGGCAGCCCGGCGCTCCACGAGGATCTGGTGTTCCTCCCGGTCTCGGCGGAGGCCGAGCCGGATGCGGAAGCACCGGAGCGGGTCGCGGATTCCGAGCCGGAGGCCGTCGCGGCGCCGGTCGACGAGATCGAATTGGTGGCCGACCTGGACACCGTTCCCGGGTTGGCCGACGAGCCCGAGACTGTCTCGCCCCCTGACACCGGCACCTTCGCCGAGGCCGCGCCGGAGCCCGACGCCGCGCCGGAGCCCCACACCCCGCTCGGAGCGGATATGGCCGATCTGGCCTGGGGCGAGGCCGTCGCGGCGGCCCCCGAGCCGGCCATGCCGCCGGAGGATCCGGCCCTGAGCTTCGCCGAGATCGCGGCGCTGACGCCGGAGCAGCGGCTCGCCCTGTTCGCCTGACGGCTTCCGAGCGAGGCCGACGCGGCCCCGGCCATCCGCGCGCACGGAAGACCGCGCCGCCGCATCCGCCTGAGGCGGTTCGGCAGGCGCGTCCCGACGCGGACCCTGCTATCAGGGCCGCCCCCGGCAATCCCGAGCAAGCACGTCCGTGGCCCTGCACCTGATCAAGCTCTGCGTCGGCCCCGCCACCATCGCCGACCTCGAGGCCCGGCAGGCCCGGTTCCGGGAGGAGGCGCTCCGGGACGGCCGGCCCGCGGCCCCGTTCCACGTCACCCGCACCCTGCCCAAGCGCCACCGGGAGATCACCGGGCGCGGCTCGATCTACTGGGTGATCCGGGGGACTCTGTCCTGCCGGCAGGCGATCACCGCGATCGAACCGCTGACCGGCGAGGACGGCATCCCGCGCTGCCGGTTGGTCTTCGATCCGCGCCTCGTCCCGGTGGCGCCCCGGCCCTGCCGGCCCTTCCAGGGCTGGCGCTACCTCACGACGCGCGACGCGCCGGCCGACCTCGGCGCCGAGGCGTCGGCGGACCTCGCCGAGATGCCCGAGGCCCTGCGGCGCGAGCTGGTCGGCCTCGGCCTGCTGTGAGGATGTAGCGCCCCCCACCGCTCAGTCTCCCGCACGCCCTCCTGAGGCGCCTGAGCACGGCGGTGGCCGCGAAGGAAGCCCTCCAGACGGCGCCGCGATCCCTGCATCCCTGCGAGGCCTGCTGCCGCGGGCCCCTCAGGTGAGAGAGAGGGTGGGACAGCTCTCACGCCGGCCTGCGAACCCGCCGGAGCCATCTCGGCCCCGGCGGGATCCGTCCTACGCCCCGTCGAAGCGCCCGCTGGCATGGGCCAGCATCGTGTAGACCTTGCCGGTCTCGGAGGTCAGGTAGGCATCGGTGCGCTTGGCGTCGCTGTCGTTCTTGACCACGTCGCCGAGCAGGCGCTCGAACTCGCTGACGTAGCGGTCGACGCTGCGGCGGAACTCCGCATCCGACCGGTACCGGCGCTGGATCTCCGCGAAGGTCGCCCGGCCCTGCGGCGTGTAGATCCGCGGGTCGAACAGGTTCGGCTCGCCCCGGCGGTACCGCTCCCACAGGTCGACCGCGGTCCGATGCTCGATCATCTTGGCGATGTCGGTCGAGATCGTGTCGAGGGCGATCCGCCCGGTCTCGGCGGCCGCCACCGCGGGCCGGCGGGCCGGCTGTGCGGGGGCCGGCGCGTCGGCAGCGGGAACCTCCTCCTCGTCGTCGTCCAGCGAGGCGCGGGTCAGCAGGTCGGACAGCCAGCCGCGCTTGTCGCCGGCCTGTGCCGGGCGGGCGGTTGCGGAGGGGCGGGGCGCCTCGATCCGGGCCAGGGCGGCGCGCGGCGCCGCCGCGGGGCCGGGAGCGCCGGGGCGGCGGAGGCCGCCGGTGCGGCCGAAGGCGCGACCGAAGGCGCGGCCGCGGGGGCCGCGGCGGACGCGGCCGCGACGGCGCGGCCCCCGCCTTCCGCGACCCGGCGCTGGGGCTGGGCCTGCGGCTGGGCGACGTCGACCGAGCGACCGGAGCGGGAGACCAGGGACGACAGCTCGTTGAGCGCCTTGATCTGGTCCGCCACCACCCGGCGCATCTCGCCGGTGGCATCCTGCGTCTCGCGCGGCAGTTCGAGGACGCCCTTGGCGAGTTCGGCGCGGGTCGCGTCGAGTTCGCCGCGGATCGAGCCCGCCATCTCGCGCAGAGCCGAGAAGGAATCGCCGAAGCTGGCCTGGGCCTCCTGGAAGCCGCTGCGCATCTCGCGGGCCGCCTCCTCGATGACCTGCCGGACGCCCTGGGCGGCCTTCTCGCCCTCGGCGCTGGCGCTGTCCTTCAGGTCGGCGAAGGCGCTCGTCACCGAGGCCCCGGCGCCCTGGGCCGACTGGGCCAGGGACTCGCCGACGCTGCGGGCCCGCTCCTCGGCGGCGCGCAAAGTCTGCTCGATGGTCTGCGCCAGGGCGTTGCCGTTCTGCTCCAGGGCGGCGGCCCGGGCCTCGAAGGTGGCCAGCGCCTCGGTGAGCTTGGTCTCGCGGCCCGACAGGGCCGAGTCCAGGCGCTCCTCGATGGCCGCCAGGGAGGCCGCGGCCCGGTCGAGGGCCGCCACGTGCGCGGCGGTCTGCTCGCCGAGGGAGCGGCCGCGGCCGTCGAGGGTCTCGGCGAGGCGCGAGGCCTCGCTGAGCGCCCCGTCGGCGGCGCCACGCAGGGCCTCGACCTGGGCCGAGACGCCGGCGCTGGCGCGACCGGTCTCGGCGGCGATGCGCTCCAGGGCCCCCTGGACCTGCTCGATCCGGCCGGCGAGACCCCGCTCGATCGCGCCGAGGTTGGTGTCGGCCCCGGCCACGAGGTCGGTGAGCGCGGTGTTGGCGGCCTCGATCCGCTGCAGCAGGCTGCCGAGTTCGCGACCCATCCGGTCGTTGGTCTCGAACAGCTCCGAGAGGGTGCGGCCCGCGCCGTCCTCGACGGCGGCGCGCAGCAGCTCGGCCGAGGCCCGCGACTGCACGGCCAGTTCCTCGGTCCGCGCCCGCAGGCTCTCGGCCAGGGGCACGCCGGTCTCGGCGAGCGCCCGCTCGATCGCCTCAGCCCGGTCCGCGAGCGCCCGGGACAGGTCCATCATCGGCCCGTCGATGGCGCCGCGCAGGCGCTCGACATGGCCCTCCAGGCTGTCGCCGACCGCGCGGCCGCTGCCCTCGACGCTGGCGACGAGCGCGCCGCCGCGCTCCTCGATGGCGCGTACCAGGGTCTCGGCGCTCTCGGCGAGGCGGCGGGACAGGGCCTCGCCGCGGGCATCCACCAGGGCGCCGAGCGCCGTGGCACGGCGCTCGAACCCGGCCCCGAGGGCCTCGGTGCGGGCGTCGATCAGGCCGGCGAGCGCGGCCTCGCGGCGGCTGAGGGTCTCGGCCAGCGCCGCGTTGTGGGCGTCGACCTGCTCGGCATGGGCCCGCGCCCGCTCGTCGAGGGCGGCGACCAGGGACGCCGTGCGCTCGTCCATCAGGCCCGCGAAGGCCTCGTGGCGGTCGTCGAAGGCGGTGGCCAGGGTGTCGGCGCGCTGCGCCACCAGGGTCGCGAACAGCCGCATGCGGCTGTCGATACGCTGGGTGAAGGCATCGGCGCGGGCGTCGACGCCACGGGCCAGGGCCTCGCTCTGCGCCTCCACGGCCTGCGCCAGGGCCGCGGTGCGGCCCTCGACGATGCCGTCGAGATCCCGCAGCCGGGTGTCGAAGGCCTCGACCAGGGCGCCGGTACGACCCTCGACGACGCCGTCGAAATCGCGCAGCCGGGTGTCGAAGGTCTCGACCAGAGCGCCGGTACGGCCTCGGACGACGCCGTCGAGGTCGCGCAGCCGGGCGTCGAAGGTCTGAACCAGGGCGCCGGTGCGACCTTCGACGACGCCGTCGAGATCCCGCAGCCGGGTGTCGAAGACCTCCACGAGGGCGCCGGTACGGCCCTCGGCCGCCGCCACCAGGGCCTGGCTGCGGTCCTCCAGAAGCCCCTCGATCGACGCGCGGGCCTGCTCGAAGGTCGACCGCAGGGTCTCGATGCGCGCGTCGACGCGCTCGGACACGTCGCGGCCGGTGCCCTCGACCAGCGCGCCGAGGCGGTTCTGCACCCGATCGAACAGGGTCTGCAGCTCGCCCGTCCGCTCCTTGAGGGTCTCGGCGAGCCGGTTCTCGCGCTCCTCGAGCAGGCCGGCGATGGCCGGGTTCACCCCCTCGATGGTCGCCTGGAGCGCCTGGGTGCGGTGCTCGATGGTCCCGGCGATCTGGCGGCCGCGGTTGTCCACGAGGCGGTCGATCTCGCCCTGCGCCCGCTCGAACAGGCCCTGAAGGTCCGAGAGGCGGGAATCCAGCAGGTCCGCCATCTGGGCGGGTGCCGCGTCGAGGGTCGCGCGCAGGCCCTCGGTCCGGGCCGCGATGGCGTCGGCGACGTCCTGGCCGCGTCCGTCCACGAGGTCGCGCAGGCCGGCCTGAGCCTCCTCGAAGAGGGTCTGCAGGCGCTGCGTGCGCGCGTCGAGGGTGGCGGCGAGCTGGCGCTCGCGGGTCTCGACCAGCGCCGAGACGGCGGCGGGCGCCTCCTCCAGCACCGCGCGCAGGGATTGGATGCGGGCATCGACCGTGGCTGCGAAGCGGCCGCCGCCGCCCTCGACCACGCCGTCGAGGGCCGCCTGGGCCTCCTCGAACAGGGTGCGCAGGGCCTGGGCCCGGGCGGTGAGGGTGTCGGCGAGGCGGTTGCCGCGGCCGTCGACCAGGCTCTCGAGATGGCCGAGCCGCTCGTCGAACAGGCTGCCGAGCTGGCGGGTCCGTTCGTCCAGGGCGCCGCTGGCGGAGCCGAACGCGCCCTCCAGTGCGGTGACCAGCGCCTGCCCGCGGCCGTCCAGCGCGGCGTGGATCGGGCCCATGCGGCCGTCGAGGGTGGCGGCCAGGGTGCCGGCGTGGTCGTCCAGCATGACGCGGATCTGGTTGGTCCGGTCGTCCAGCAGGGTGTGGACCGAGCGCACGCCCTCGTCGAGCAGGCCGCTGATGTCGGCGGTGCGGCTCGACAGGGTGTGGCCCAGGCGGCCCTCGCCGGCATCGAGCATCCGCTCGGCATCCGCGATGGTCTGCTGGAGCTTTGCGAGCACGCTGTCGCCGCGCTGGTCGATCAGCTCGGCGAGGGAGGTGCCGCCGCGGTCGAGCAGACGGGCCAGCTCGGTGATCCGGCCGCCGATCGCCCCGAACACGGCGCGGCCCTTCTCGTCGAGCTCGCCCGACATGGCGGCGATGCGCTCGTCGATGAGACGGCCGAGGAGGTCGGCGCGCTCGGCGAAGGCGGCGTGCACGGCCTCGGTGCGGGCGGTCAAAGCCGCGTCGGCGCTCTCGGTGCGCTCGTCCACCAGCCGGACCATCGACTCCGCACGGTTCGCCAGCGCGGACTCGAGGCCGCGGGTGGCCTCCTCGATGGTGCCGGTGAGGGCGCGGACGCGCTCGGCCATGGCGCCGTCGAGGCCGCCGGTCCGATCGGCGATCATCGCCACGAGGTCGCGGGTCCGGCCGGCCAGCTCCTCGTCCACCGCGCGGGTGCGCGCCTCGATGAGGCGGATCGCCTCGAAGGCCTGCACGCCGAAGCTCTCGTCCACGAGGCGGGCACGCTCGTCCAGGGTCTCGGCGATCGCCTGCAGGCGGCCGATGACGCCGGTGTCGAAATGGCCGGCGCTCTCCTCGATCCGGCGAGCGATCTCGCCCGTGTGCCGGGCGATGTCCTGGCCGAGGCCGTTGGTGCGGCCCTCCAGCATCTCCATCAGGCCGCGATGGCCCTCGGCCATGACCCGCGCCATCTCGTCGGTCCGGGCGCGCAGCGCCTCGTCCGCCGCGCTGGTGCGGCTTCCGAGATGACCGTCGATCTGGCCGACGAGGTCGGCCACGGCGGCGGCGATCGCGGCGGCCCGCTCCGCGGAGCGCGTCTCCAGGCCTCCGAGATGGGTCTCGATCAGGCTGCCGGCCTCGCGGGCCCGGGCCGTGATCGTCTCAGCCACGGCCTCGCCCTTGCCGGTGAGGAGCCGGTCCATCTCCTCCAGACGGGCGCCGACGGTCTCGCCGAGGGCGGCGGTGTCACGGCCGATCCGGTCGGCCAGGATGTCGCCGCGGGCGATGGTCTCCTGCAGGGCGGCGAGGCGGCTGCCCAGCGTCTCGTCGATCGCCCGGACCCGGCCGTCGGCGGTCTCGGCGAAGCTCGCACCGGTCTGGCTGAGGGTGTCGGCGATGCGGGCGCCCTGGCTCGCCACGGCGAGCACGATGTCGCGGCCGGTGCCGCTGATCCGGGCCTGGGTCTCGTCGGCATGGCTGGCGAGCAGCTCGGCGACGCCGCGGCCATGCGCGCCGAAGGCCGCTTCCATCTCGCCGATCCGGGCGGCGAGGTCGGCCGAGATCGCGCGGGCGGCCTCGGCGAGGCTGCCGGTGGCGTCGCCGGTCCGGGCGGCGAGTTCGCGGTTGAGGTCGTCGAGCGCGGCGCGGACGGCCGATACGGCGGCCGTGCCGCGCTCGCCGAGTTCCGTGCCGGCGCGGTCGGCGGCGTCGCGGAACCGGGCGGTGAGGATCGCGGTCTCGGCCTCCACGGCGCCGGTGACCTCGCCGGAGGCGGTGCGCAGGGTCTCCAGGGCCGCGGTGAGCCGGGCGGCGGCATCCCGCGTCTGCGTCTCGGCGGCCTGGCCGGCCTGATCGGCGGCGGCGCGCAGAGCCGCGGCGGCCTCCTCGGTGCGCGCCGACAGGGTGGTGGCGGAATCCGCGACCCGGCGCTCGAACACCCGCACGGCCTCCAAAGTCCGGGCCTCGACCGCGCCGGTGGCCTCGTCGGTCGTGCCGCGCAGGGCGCTGGTGGCCGCCTCGGCCCCGCGCTGGAGCGCCGCGACCGCCTCGGCGGTGCGGCCGTCGATCTCGCCCGACAGGCTCTCGACGGTGCCCCGCAGGGATTGGACCGCCGAGGAGGCCCCCGCCTCGAAGCCCTGGCCCAGGGCCGCGAAGGCGGCCTCCAGGCGCGCCGCCACCGTCTCGGTCCGGTGCGCGATGCTGCCGCCGGCCTGCTCAGCCGCGGCGGCGACCCGGTGCTCCAGGTCCGCGGCCCGGACCGTCACGGTCTCGTCGAGGCGCGCCGCGATGCCGTCCATCCGCTCGGCGAGGGCGCTTCCGCGCTCCGACAGCCCTTCGGCGATCCGCTCGGCGGTGCCGACGAGGTCGTCGCGCACGGCGCCGGCACGGGCCGTCAGGGTCTCACCGGCGCCGCTGGCCGCCAGCGCCAGGGCAGCCTGGGCATCGCGCCCGCGGCCCTCGATCGTCTCGGCGACCGACAGGCCGGCGCTCTCGATCTCGGCGCGCAGCGCGAGGCCGCGGCCGGCGATGTCCTGGGTGAGGGCCGAGCCGGTCTCGGCGAAGCGGGCGGTGATGTCGGCGCCCATCGCGCCGAAGCGCTCGGTCAGCTCCGAACCCCGGGACAGGAAGACGGATTCCAGCCCCGTCACGGACCGCTCGAAGCTCTCGCGCACGGTGCCGGCCTGGCGCTCCAGCGCGTCGCTGACGCGGCTGCCGGTCTCCTCCAGGGTCCGGGTAAGGGCGCCGGCATTCTCGGACAGGCGATCGGCCAAGGTGGTGCCGGCGGCCTGGAAGGCGCCGGTCGCCGCGCCGGCGCGATCCTCGAAGCTGCGGGTCAGGGTCTCGCCGACCTCCTGGATGGCGCCGCGCACCTCCTGGCTGGTGGCCGCGAGGGTGTCGACGAGGTCGCTGCCGCGGGCGGTCATGAGGTTGACCACCCGGTCGCCGGCCTCGCCCAGGGAGGCGGTGATCGCGGCGCCGCGGGTCTCCAGGGCGCCGGTCACCCGCTCACCCGCGCCGGTCACGGCCGAGACGATCCGGTCCGAGGCGCCTTCCAGGTCCTGGCTCAGGCTCTGGTGGGAGCCGGCAATGGCGCTGCGCACCCGGTCGGCGTTGGTGACGATCGCCTCGCGCTGGGCCACCAGCTCGTCCACGAGGGAGCGGATGCGGATCTCGTTGTCGGAATAGGCCCGCTCCAGGGTGGCGATCTCGCCCCGGACCAGGGTCTCCAGCTCGCCGGCCCGGGCGAGCGCCCGCTCGACGCCGTCGCCCACCGCCGCCACCTCGCGGCGCACGGTTTGCGACATGGTCAGGACCGCGTCGGTGGAGAAGCTCTCGGGCTCGGCCAGACGCACCGCGACCTCGCCCACCGCACGGGCGACGAGGCGCATCTCCTGGGCGCGCACCGCCAGCATGGCGGCGATCACGAACAGCACCACCGGGCCGAACAGCGCCGCGGCGCCGACGCTCGCCTGCAGGGCGGAGAGCCCCGACACGACGGCGCGCAGGTCGCCCTCGGACTTCAACCACGCGATCAGCACCAGGGCGCCGATCCAGACGGCGCCGGCGGCGAGCGCGAGCAGGTAGGGCTTGGGCGAGGAGCGCACCCGCAGGGTCTGCTGCAGGATGCCGATGTTGCGCCGGTCGTCGTTGGCCACCAGCGAGCGGTCGGGAGGCAGGAGCCCGCCCTCGCGGCGCGGGCGGTCCAGGCCCGGCGGCGGCAGGTCGGAGGCGAGCGGCGGGTCGAGGTCGAGGCGCGGCGGCATGGTCCGCCCGGCGGCATCGAGGCCGCCGTCGAGCAGCGGCTCGGCGTCACCCACATCGGGCAGGCGCGGCTCGGCGCGGCCATCGGTGCCGTTCGGCGTCAGGGCGTCGAGGTTCAGCGCCTGCTCGATCGCAGAGAGCGCGGCCTCGGCCGGGTCCTTCAGCTTCTTCTCGGTCGCCATTCAACGCCTCGTTACACGGGTTCACCGACGCCTTGGGGAAGGCTGATGCCGGAGACGCAACGCCCCGTTTACCATTACAAGACTAAACTCAGGCAGCGACTGCCGATACCCGAGCCCTCGACTGGCCCCAGAAAACGTTAACCGAATGGTTACCGCGCCCGTCGCTCACCGCGTCCACCATCCTGCCGCAGGGGAGGGGTCCGGCGCGATCCCCACCCGGCGAATCAGGGGGTGAATTGTGTGGATCAGATCCGCAATCCCCGACGAATCCGGATGCCGGGAGCCCGAGCATGCAGGCCATCGACCCCGCGGAACTGGACGCCCAGACCGGTGGCGACGCCGAGCTGGCCCGTGAGGTCCTGGATCTGTTCGCCGGCCAGTGCCGGTCGATCCTGCCGCGCCTCGCCGACCCGGCCGTGCCGCGGGACGCGCGCGCCGACCTCGCCCATACCCTGAAGGGCTCGGCCGCCGGCGTCGGGGCCGTGCGCGTGCGGGCCCTGGCGGATGCCGCGGAGGCGCGCCTGCGGGACGGCACCGGGCCCGTGCCGGTCGACGACCTCGCGGACGCGGTCGCGCAGGCGCTGGCGGAGATCGCGGAGGCCCGGGCCTGACGGGGTCGCCGCAATGCGGCGATCGATCCGGGACCGGTGTCTAATGCCGCGCTTGCATTCCGCGTTTCCAGCCGCCAAGCAGGCACGCCGCCCGTCGGACAGAGTGCGCTCGACGCGAGCCCGGAGCCCCCAGCATGCCCAAGATCACCTACGTCGACCACGCCGGGACGGAGCGGACCGTCGAAGGCAGCGTCGGCGCGACCGTGATGGAGACGGCTCTGCGCAACAACGTGCCGGGCATCGACGCGGAGTGCGGCGGCGCCTGCGCCTGCGCCACCTGCCACGTCTACGTCGCCGACGCGTGGATCGAGGTGGTCGGCAAGGCCCAGGACATGGAGCAGGACATGCTCGACTTCGCCAGCGACGTCCGCGAGAATTCCCGCCTGTCCTGCCAGATCAAGATCACCCCGGCACTCGACGGACTCGTGGTGACGACGCCGTCCCAGCAGGGCTGACAGGCCCTCCGATCGCGGAGCGGCCGGGCCACGATGTCGCGGAGCGTCCCGATCCTCCCAGCCGCACCCTCATCCTGAGCCGGAGCGCAGCGGAGGCCTCGCAGGAGCCCTCCAGTCAGCGCCGCGATCCCTCGCGCCCGCCTTCGAGGCCCGCAGACGCGGGCACCTCAGGATGAGGCCGCGGATCGGCGCGACGAAGCCGGGGCAACCGAGCCTCACCGCACCAGCGCCCGGGCCGCCGCGTCGAGCCCGTCCAGGGTGAGGGGGAACATCCGGCCGGCGATCAGCCGCTGCATCATGCCGATCGACTGGGTGTAGCCCCAGTGCGTCTCGGGCACCGGGTTCAGCCACGCCGCCTTCGGGAAATGGTCGAGGAGCCGCTGCATCCAGACGGCGCCGGCCTCCGCGTTCCAGTGCTCCACCGAGCCGCCCGGCGTCGCGATCTCGTAGGGGCTCATCGAGGCGTCGCCCACGAAGACGAGCCGGTAGTCGCTACCATAGGTGCGGATCACGTCGAGCAGCGGCGTCTGCGCCTCGTGCCGCCGCCGGTTCTCGGTCCAGACCGCCTCGTAGGGGCAGTTGTGGAAGTAGTAATGCGCGAGGTGCTTGAACTCCGAGCGCGCCGCCGAGAACAGCGCCTCCGCCTGCTCGATGTGCCAGTCCATCGAGCCGCCGACATCGAGGAACAGCAGCACCTTCACGGCATTGCGCCGCTCCGGCCGCAGCTTCACGTCGATATAGCCCTGGCGGGCGCTCGCCCGGATCGTGCCGTCGAGGTCGAGTTCCTCGGCCGCCCCCGTCCGGGCGAAGCGGCGCAGGCGCCGGAGCGCGAGGCGTAGGTTGCGCGCGCCGATCTCGCGGTCGTCGTCGAGATCCTTGAATTCCCGCTTGTCCCAGACCTTCACCGCCCGGAAGTTGCGGTTCCCGTCCTGGCCGATCCGGATCCCCTCGGGGTTGTAGCCGTAGGCGCCGAAGGGCGAGGTCCCGCCGGTGCCGATCCATTTCGAGCCGCCCTGGTGGCGCCCCTTCTGCTCGGCGAGCCGCTGCTTCAGGGTCTCGAACAGCGTGTCCCAGCCGAGCGCCTTCAACTCCGCCTTCTCGGCCTCGGTCAGGTACTTCTCGGTGAGCTTGCGCAGCCACTCCTCGGGGATCGCCGCGGGCTCGACCGCCTCGCCGAGGGTCTGAAGCCCCTTGAACACCGTGCCGAACACCCGGTCGAACCGGTCGAGATGCGCCTCGTCCTTCACGAGCGCCGTGCGCGACAGGAAGTAGAACGCCTCGACATCGTGCCCGGCGAGGCCCCGGTCCAGGGCGCCGAGCAGGATGAGGTACTCCTTCAGGGAGACGGGGACCTTGGCGTCCCGGAGGGCCGTGAAGAACTGCAGCAGCATCCCGGGAGAACGCGCCAGCCGGGCGCCCGGGTCAAGCCCGCGCGAATCGGCCAAGGCCGCGCCGGGCGGCGCAGGACTTTCTGGGCCGGATTTCGAGTCTTCGGCGATGGTCGACAAGATTCATCGCCGTCGACGCGGCCGAATCTCGGGCCGAAGCGAGTCTCTCCGGGCCGATGGGACTCATAACCTGGGTATAAGTTGTCGAATCTGTTGATATGTGCCCGGACAAGCCTCGCCCGGTCACTCAATCGGTCATGGGAATCGCTCAACTCGGGGCATCGAGTGTGTGCGGACGCGGCGACGCGGTCCGGACCGGACTGGCGAGGAGACCTGCGATGGCGGTCATCCTGCGGAATCTGACGGAATTCAAGCGGTTTCTCGGGAAGCCGGGGGCGACGATTCAGCTGGTGCGCAACACCTTTATGGACCGCCAGCCGGAGGCGACCCGGGACGCGTATCGCGACAAGGGCATGTATGCCCCTCGGGCGGTGCAGGCCCTGTCGCGCAAGGCGGCGGTCTTCACCCTGCGCGGCTATCCCGGGACGGTCTGGCTCTACTGGGACAAGGGCGCCCGCGGCTGGCGCTTCTCCGGCGACACCGTGACGGTGCCCCTGGTCACCGGCCTCGGGCCGGCGGACGAGCTGGTCTACCGGTGCAGCTTCGCCGACGGGTTCGAGCCGGCGCCGCGCAGCCGCGTGACGCGGCGGCCCAAGCACGAGGACGCGCAGCCCGCCCTGATCTGACGGCATCGGCGGCTTGCGCGCACCGGCCCGCTTCAGGCCATGCCGGCCGCCGCGGCGGCGCGTGCCGCCCGCGTCAGTCCGGACGCGACCTTGTACTCCGTCGGCGTCTGCCCGAAGCGCTCCTTGAAGCGGCGGGAGAAGTGCGCCTGGCTGGCGAACCCGCATTGATACGCGATCAGGCCGACCGGCACGACGCCGTTGACCGGATCGGCCAGCTTCGCGTGCGCCAATTGCAGACGGCGCTCCCACATCCAATCCATCAGTGCGATGTTCTCCGCGCTAGCCACCTCCTGAAGCCGGCGGACCGAGATATTGAGCGCGGCCGCGACATCGTTGATCGACAGGCCCTCGACGCCGATATGGTCGATGATGAAAGCCCGCGCCCGGCTCAGGATCGCGGCGCCGCCCAGGGACCGGGGCGCGTCGGACTCCACTTTCTCCGCAAAGCCGGCCGCGATGAGTTGAACGGCAATCGCAGCCACGCGCGCCTGGCAGGCCGGATCGAGGGTCGCGCCATGCTTGATCAACGCGGACAGGTACGAGACGATGATAGGAAAGCTGGTCTGCGTCGCGTCGATCGACAATCCCGTCAGGCACCGGGCCGGCCCCATTGCCAGCTCCAGCACGGCCCGCGGGATGAAGACATTGATGATATCCAAGCCTTCAGGATGGGCACCCAGGAAGGGCTGAGTGTTGTCCAGGAGCGAGATCCCGCCGGTACTGGATCGATGGTATTGACCGTGATCCAGATTGAAGGTCCGCTCCGACGCCAGGATGACGAGATAGAAATCGTTATCCGACGATCGGATGTGAGACCGCGTCCGGACCATGGCGTGGGGCGATCCGACGTAGTGCGCGATCGTGAGGTTGTCGACGGTCAGAGTGTTCAACGCGGCGCGAAAGTTCTTTCGCTCCAGATCCACGAACTCGAAACTACCGAACATGGTTCGGCATGCCTCAATCCAGTAATCGAAACGCGCCTGGAGCGGCACCGCGTCCGTATTCATCCGCACGGTCGCGTATTCTGATGTGTCCCGATCACCGCCGACCCGCGGAAATCGGCCGTCCCCCTCATACATCGCGACCTCGCTCGACGCCGCACGCACGGATCGGCGGGAAGACCCGGATCGCGAGCCGGTCTTGCGCCGCCGGTTGAACGTTACGTGACGCGCAGAACATCAGGAGACCGCTTTTAGCCATCACGGGCTTCACCTCGCATCAGACGCGCACCGGTCGAATGCCGCAATCCTACATGGCGAAATCTTGAGCCAATCTCACCTGCAATCGCACCGCGCCTTCAGAGGCACCTGCGGGCGAAGACCAAAGTCGCAGGGGTCGGATCGATTTCAGGCAAACAAAGAACTACTTAGGCAAATATTCCATAATATCGCATTTGAACATGCGACCCCTAGCAGCACGCACTACAGACTTCACGCGAAAAAAATTTGGCGCCGCTTTCTGTTCGAATCAATCACATCGAAAGATTTCGACGTCTCCTGCGCCTGCCGGCCGCCGCCGCAGCACGACTTGGCTGAAGCTGGGAAGCGGCCGGCGTTGGACGTGGCAGGACCCGCAACCGGGCCTGGGACAGCCACGCAGTCGTGATCCTGACCTTGGTCGGGCGGCGGAATCGGCGCGCTCTCCGGTTCCGCAGACGGACAACAGACGCACCACCGCGGCAGCGCCCCGCTGGTTCGGCAGGGCTGCGGCTCACGCCTCCTGTCATGCCTCCTGTCACGCCTCCTGGCCGGCCGCCTCCTGGCGCTCGGGCTCGCGCTTGGCCGGCGGCTTGCCCAGAGCCTTGCCCACCGTGCGGCGGGCACGGAAGATCGGCTTCGCCTCGTTCTCGCGCTTCTTCAGCAGGGTCCGGTACTCGTCCCGCCGCTCGTGGATCGACGCGATGACGAGCCCCATCGGCACGCCGACATCGACCAGCACGGCCTCCGAGAGCTGCAGGGAGGCCTCGATCGTCTCCGGCACCGCGTCGTCGACGCCGAGTTCGTAGAGGGACGACGCGTGGCGGGCGTCGCGGGCCCGGGCCACGATGGTCAGGTCCGGCCGCTCGGCCCGGGCCGCCACCACCGCCGCCTCGACGGCGCGCGGGTTGTCCAGGGTGACGACCAGGGCCCGGGCCGTGGCGATGTCGCAGCGGCGCAGCATCTCGGTGCTGCCGCTGTCGCCGAAATAGACCGGCGCCCCGGCGCGGCGCTGCTCGGCCACCCGCGCGGCGTCGGAATCGAGGGCGAGGTACGGGATCTGGTGCCGCTCCAGCATCTCGCCGACCTGCCGGCCGACGCGGCCGAAGCCCGCGACGATCACCCGGTTGTCCACCCGCTCCGGCACCGGCTCGGCCTTGGCGGCGGCCTGGGCGCTGGCCGTCGCCCGCATCTTGAGCCGGCGGCCGACGGCGGCGAGCGCCGGGATCATGATCATGGTGACGGTGGTCACCACGAGGGCGGCCGCGCCGACCTCCTCCGGCACGAGCCCGGTGGCCATGGCGCCGCCGATCAGCACGTAGGCGAACTCGCCGCCCGGCCCGAGCAGCAGCGCCGTCTCGAGCGCCACGGGCCGGGGGATCTTCAGGACCGGAGCCGCCATCATCACCACGGCGGCCTTGATCAGGACCAGCGCCAGGGACAATCCGAGGATCGCGCCGGGGCTCGCCATGAGCTGGGCCGGGTCCAGGTTCATGCCCACCGAGACGAAGAACACGCCGAGCAGGAGGCCCTTGAACGGGTCGATCGTCGCCTCGATCGCCCGGCGGTACTCGGTCTCGGCCAGCAGAAGGCCGGCCACGAAGGCGCCGAGCGTCATCGACAGGCCGCTCGCCGCCGCGGTGAGCGCCGTGCCGACGATGACCAGCAGGCAGGCGGCCATGAACAGCTCGGTGGAGCGCGTGCGCGCCACCAGCTGGAACAGCGGGCGCAGGGCGAGGCGGCCCGCCACCACGATCAGGACCAGCGCGATCGCCGCCTGCCCGAGCGCCATGGCCAGCGCCCAGCCCTTGTCGCCGCCGTCGTCGCGGCCGAGCACCGCGATGGCGAACAGGACCGGCGCCACCGCCAGATCCTGGAACAGCAGGACCGCGAAGCTGGTGCGGCCGGTGGGCGCGTTCAGCCGCTTCTGCTCGGCCAGCACCGGCAGCACCACGGCGGTGGAGGACAGGGCGAGGCCGATGCCGACGATCGCCGCGCCGGTGAGCGGCACGCCGAGCCCGTACAGGATCGCCCCGAGGATCAGCGCGGAGCAGCCCACCTGCAGGGAGCCGAGGCCGAAGACCAGCCGGCGCAGCACCCGCAGGCGCTCCCAGGACAGCTCGATCCCGATCATGAACATCAGGAAGATCACGCCGAATTCAGCGAGGTGCGCGATCTCGGCCCGGTTGCCGATGGTGAAGAGGTGAACGGAGGGATAGGTGTCGGCCAGCCGGCCGAGGCCGAAGGGTCCGAGCAGGGCGCCGGCGCCGATGAAGCCGAGCACCGGCGAGATCCGCAGGCGGTGGAACAGCGGCACCACGATGCCCGCTGTGACGAGGAACAGGATCGCTTCCTTGTAGGAGCCGGCATGGACCTCTGGCATCGGCGGCGGATCGAACCTCGTCTCTCGGGGCTGCGGGGGGACGCCGATCACGGCTTCGCGATCATGGGTCGTCGCCGTGCTGCGGGCAACCGCTTTCAGGCCGGGAACGGGCCGGCGCAGGTGCGCTCCGACACAAGCCGGATACATCGATCGGGTGAGACATTTCCGCCACCGGGGCGATGCTGCGGGCGATCACCCGGTGGATGTGTACGGCGGGTGTGTGCAACGCGGCTCAAAATCGGCACAATGGGCGCATACACGCCTGAGTTAACCGGGGGTTAAGCTCGGCCGGGCCCTGCCCGGAACTGGACCGGATGGATGCGACGAGGCCGATGATCTCCATCAAATCGATATTCTCCGGTCCGACAGCGCCCCCCAGCCGCGATCGCGAGCGCGAGAAGCGCGAGTGGAAGCTTGAGTCGGACCGCTGGCGCCACCAGCGCCACGTCGAGAAGGGCTACCGCATCAAGTGGGGCTACGTGGCAATCGCGTACCTCGTCGAGTTCATGGTGATCGGCGCCTCGCTCTGGGGCGCGTGGCTGTTCGCCGGCGTCTACAGCGACGGCGACTGGCACGCCTTCTACTTCATGCTGCTGGCGCCCCTGGTCTACGCCGCGGTGGAGCTGTGCCGGGTGCCGCTGGGCATCCTGGCGCGCACCCAGCGCTCGCATTTCGTGCGCGGGCTGGCGGTGCTGGGCATCATCTTTGCGGCGGGCGTGACCACCAAGTCGGTATCGCAGCTCGGCGAGATGATGTTCCATCCCCGCCTGATGGAGGCGGCCCGGACCAAGACGGCCCTGAAGGACGCCCAGGCCGACCGTGCGACGATCGGCGACCGCATCAAGGCGGCGGACGAACGCGTGGCCCAGTACACGGCCGAGCTCGACCAGATCGAGAAGCGTTCCGCCGACAACGCCCAGCAGCTCGCCGGCCTGCCGGCCCAGCGCTGCGAGCGCGTCTTCGGCACCAACAGCAAGGGCCGGAAGTACCAGAACCTGAAATGCGTGGCCGACCCCCGCGTCGCGGCCCTGTCGCAGGGCGTCGCCAAGGCGTCGGCCGACCGCGCCGGGATGATCAAGGACCTGGAGGAGGCCCGCAAGGCGCGCGCCGCCCTCGATCCGGGCGCCGCCGACCGCCGCGTAGCCGATGCCGAGCAGGGCTACCGGAACGCGGTCAACCGCTCGCAGCTCCACTCGTTCACCGCCATGGTCTACGGCGTCGATCCGATCGACGTGACCGAGAGCCAGGTCCACGCCTTCCTGCGAATCTTCGTATTCCTGCCCGCGGTCTGCGCCGCCTTCGCGTCGACGATCCTGGCCCTCTGCGCGGTCTCGACCCGCCGGACCTTCATGGACGAGGACGACCTCGGCGCCGCCGTGAACCCGGAAGCGGCGCCGTACATGCTCGACGCGATCGCCGACGCCCTGCGTTCGAACCCTGAGCCGATCCTGCCGCGGGCCGCCAACGCCTCGGGGGCGGTGATCCCGATGAACCGCCCGGCGCAAGGCCAGCAGGCGCTGCCCAACCAGGCCCATCCGGGCCAGACCCTCCCTGCCGCTGGAGCCGGCGCATGAACTACGTCGCGAGCGGGACCCCCGAGAACATCGCCCTCGCCCAGCAGGTGAATTCCCGCCTGCGGGCGGATTCGAGCTACGTCGCCGCCCGGGCCTTCCTGTTCCGGGCGCTGGGTTTCGGCGCCTTCGCGTGCCTCGCCGGGATCGGCATCGGGGCGGCGGCCTATGGCTGGGCGACGCTCAACCAGTTCGACACCGCGGCGGAGAAGATCGCCGCCGCCATGCAGGCCGCCCTCTCGGACGTGACCCTGAAGACCAAGGGCGAAGTCACGCTGACCGACAACGTCTTGAAGCTCGAAGGCCTGCCCAAGGCATCCGCGTCGCCGACCCCCACCAAGGCGCAGCTCGGCAGCGACGCGGCCCCGGCCTCGAAGGCGACGGTGAACACCACCTTCACGGTGTTCAAGCAGGTGCCCTATCTCGACGGGCAGATCGTGACCGGCTGGAACTTCAAGGACAGCGCCGACCAGCCCTACCAGCAATATTGCTACTTCTCCCGCCGCACGGCCGAGGCGAAGGGGCAGGTCGAGATCAAGATCGACCTCGCCATGGACGGCAAGACCCTGCCGCAGCCGCAGAAGTCGGACGTGAACCTGGAGATCCTGGCCCGGAACTGCGTCTGGCACGAGAAGGGCTGACCAGGTCCCGAGGTTGAGCTCGGATCTCCACCCTCATCCTGAGGTGCCGGAGCGCAGCGGAGGCCTCGGAAGAGGCCTCCATCCGGCCGCGCGTTCCCCAAAAGCCTTCCTGCGGGGCTCGCTGACGCGGGCGTCTCAGGATGCGGACGCGGGTCGGATCCGGCGCCGCGCTTGCGGCCCGGCTGCGCGCCGCGTTACCCCTGGGCTCAAGCCCCTCTCTCCGAGACCGCGATGCGCTTTTCCGGAACCGAGACCTACGTCGCGACCCCCGACCTCACCGCGGCGGTCAACGCCGCGGTGGTGCTGGAACGCCCGCTCCTGGTGAAGGGCGAGCCCGGCACCGGCAAGACGGTGCTGGCCGAGGAGATCGCCAGGGGACTCGGTGCGCCGCTGATCGTCTGGAACATCAAGTCGACCACCAAGGCGCAGCAGGGTCTCTACGAGTACGACGCGGTCTCGCGCCTGCGCGACTCCCAGCTCGGCGATCCCCGGGTCTCGGAGATCGGGAACTACATCCGGCGCGGCAAGCTCTGGGAGGCGTTCACCGCGCCCGAGCGCCCGGTCCTGCTGATCGACGAGATCGACAAGGCCGATATCGAGTTCCCCAACGACCTCCTCACCGAACTCGACCGGATGGAGTTCCACGTCTACGAGACCGGCGAGACCGTCAAAGCCGTGCGCCGGCCGATCGTGATCATCACGTCGAACAACGAGAAAGAGCTGCCGGACGCCTTCCTGCGCCGCTGCTTCTTCCACTACATCAAGTTCCCCGACGCCGAGACGCTGCAGCGCATCGTCGACGTCCACTATCCGGGCATCAAGCACCGCCTCGTCGAGGAGGCCCTGCGGACCTTCCTGGCGATGCGCGAGGTGCCGGGCCTGAAAAAGAAGCCCTCGACCTCGGAACTGCTCGACTGGCTGAAGCTCCTCGTCTCCGAGGACATCGCCCCCGAGACCCTGCGCGAGCAGGACAGCCGCAAGCTGATTGCGCCCCTGCACGGGGCGCTCCTGAAGAACGAGCAGGATGTCAGCCTCTTCGAGAAGCTGGCCTTCATGATGCGCCGGGACCAGCGCGGCGGCTGAATTCGCGTGAAGACCCGAGGACTCCCGCCAGAGGAGCCCGGGACAGGGACGGAGCGTGCGGCATGGGCGAGATCGCGATCGTCGGCGGCGGCGTGATGGGGCACGGCATCGCCCTGGTGCTGGCGCTCGGCGGCCACGGCGTGCGGATCACCGACACGTCACCGGAGACCCGCGCGCGGGTGCCCGGCCTGATGGAATCGGCGCTGGCCACCCTGCAGGAGGCAGGGGCCGCGCCCGCGGGCTGGGATGCCGGGCGACTGGCACGGGCCGTCCGGGTCGAGGCGACGCTGGACGCGGCGGTGGCGGGCGCCGGCCTCGTCATCGAGGCGATCACCGAGAATCCGGAGGCCAAGCGCGCCCTGTTCGCCGAGCTCGACCGGCTCTGCCCGGCCGACGTGATCCTCGCCAGCAACACCAGCTATCTCGACGTGTTCCCGCTGATCCCGGAGGCCCGGCAGGCGCGGGCGCTGATCCTGCACTGGTACACGCCGCCCTACATCGTCGACCTCGTCGACGTGGTCCCGGGGCCCGGCACGGATCCGGCGGTGGTCGCCGCCATGGCCGACCTCGTGCGCGGCCTCGGGCAGGTCCCGATCGTGCTGAAGCGCTTCATTCCCGGCTACATCGCCAACCGCATCCAGCAGGCGATCAGCGCCGAGGTGTTCCGGCTCCTCGACGAGGACGTCGCCGCGCCGCGGGACATCGACGAGGCGATCATCCACGGGCTCTCCTTGCGCATCCCGATCCTCGGCCACCTCGCCAAGGCCGACTTCACCGGCCTGGAACTGACGCAGCGCGCGCTGGCCAACGGCAGCTACGCGCCGCCGCCGCCGCGCACCCGCTCCGAGACCCTCGACGCCCTCTGCGCCGCGGGCCGGACCGGGGTGATGGCGGGGCGCGGCTATTTCGACTGGGGCGGCCGGGCGCCCGCGGAGCTGTTCCGCGAGCGCGACCGCAAGCTCCTGGCGCTCAAGGCGGCGATGGCCGGGATCGGCCGGATGGAGGGATCATGATCGGAGCGGACCTGTCCGGACGGCGCGTCCTCGTCACCGGAGCCTCGTCGGGCATCGGCCTCGCGACGGTGGAAATCTTCGCCCGCAACGGCGCCGCGGTGGCGCTGAATCACCTGCCCGACGATCCCCGCGGTCCCGCCGAGGCCGCGCGACTTGCCGGGACGGGGCTCTCGGTGCTCGCGCTGCCCGGGGACGTGTCGCGGGCGGGCGAGGCCGAGGCGATGGTGGCGGCCGGGATCGACCGGCTCGGCGGCCTCGACGTGCTCGTCAACAATGCCGGAACGTCGGGCACGACCACGCCCATCGCCTTCGAGGATCTCGACGCGATGAGTGAGGATTTTTGGGCCACGATCCTGGGGACCAACCTCCTCGGGCCGTTCCGCTGCGCCCGGGCCGCGGCCGCGACCCTCAAGGCGAGCCGGGGCGCCATCGTCAACACCGCCTCGGTGGCCGGGCTCGGGCGGCGGGGCTCCTCGGTGGCCTACGCGGCCAGCAAGGCCGGGCTGATCAACCTGACCCGCAGCCTCGCCCGGGCGCTGGCGCCCGACGTGCGGGCCAACGCGGTGGCGCCGGGCCTCGTGGCCACGCCCTGGACCGAGCCCTGGTCGGAGGCGCGCAAGGCCTCGACGGTGGAGCGCACGATGCTTGGCCGCATGGCCCGGCCGGAGGACATCGCCGAGACGATCTTCTTCCTCGCGGCGGGGGCGGCCTACATCACCGGCGAGACGATCACGGTCGACGGCGGGGCGATCTGAGCCCGGGGAGGATACGATGTCGAGCACCACCGTCATCACCTGTGCCCTCACGGGCTCCTTCGACACGCCGAAGAAGAACCCGGCCGTGCCGGTGAGCCCGAAGGCCATCGCCCAGTCGGCCCTCGAGGCCGCCGCCGCCGGGGCCGCGGTGGTCCACATCCACGTCCGCGATCCCGAGACCGCCGCGCCCAGCATGGAGTTGGCCCATTACCGCGAGGTGGTGGAACGGATCCGCGACCAGAACGACAGCGTGATCCTCAACCTGACCACGGGGGCGGGGGGCCGGTTCGTGCCCGGCGATCCCGATCCGGCCGTCGCCGGCCCGGGCACCACCTTCGTGAGCCCGGAAGCCCGCACCCGGCACGTGGCGGCACTCACACCCGAGATCTGCACCCTCGACGTCGCCACGATGAATTTCGGCGAGCACCTGTTCCTCAACACCCCCGGCCACCTGCGGGCGATGGCGGGTCACATCCGCGACGCGGGCGTGAAGCCCGAGATCGAGGTGTTCGATCTCGGGCAGATCGAGCTGGCCCGGCACCTGATCGCCGAGGGGCATCTGGCCCGCCCGCCGCTGTTCCAGATCTGCCTCGGCATTCCCTGGGGAGCGCCGGCGACACCGGAGGCCCTGGTGGCGATGCGCGCCCGGCTGCCGGAGGACGCGGTCTGGTCGGCCTTCGGCATCGGCCGGGAGGAGTTCCCGATCCTCGCGGTCGCCGCCGGCATGGGCGGCAACGTCCGCGTCGGGCTGGAGGACAACCTGTACCTGTCCCGCGGCACCCTCGCGCCGAGCAACGCCGCGCTGGTGGAGAAGGCCGTGAGCCTGCTGGCCCATATCGACCGTGCGCCGGCCACGCCCGATCAGGCGCGGGCGATCTTCGGGCTGGCGCCGCGGGGCGGTTGAGAGTCCGGTCGCCGCCGCTCACCCGTCATCACGTGCGCAGCGAAGACGGGGTGGCGCCTCGGGGAAGCGAATGCCCGTCCGCGATCACCGAAGCGTCGTCGCGGGCGGGGAAGGCGGCCCCTGACGGAACGCCCGCATCCTCACGCGTTGCCGTATCGACCGCGATCCCCCCCGGATAGTCTGCCCCTTGAGAAGAACCGAGCGGCGATCAACGCCGCCGCGTTCGGACAAACAGGGAGAGAGACATGACGGTCCGCCACCACGTCGCGCGACTGCTCGGGAGCCTGTGCGCGCTCGGCGCCGGCGCCGCCTTCGCGGCCGACCTCGTCCCGGTGAAGATCGGCGTCCTGAACGACCGCTCGGGCGTCTACTTCGATTCCACCGGCGAGGGCTCGGTGGTGGCCGCCCGCATGGCGGTCGAGGACTTCAAGCCGGAGGCGCAGGGGCTGAAGGTCGAGGTCGTCTCCGCCGACCACCAGAACAAGCCCGATGTCGGCGCCTCCGTCACCCGGCAATGGTACGACCGCGACGGCGTCGACGCGGTGTTCGACGTGCCGACCTCCTCGGTGGCGCTCGCCATCGCGCAGATCACCAAGGAGAAGAACAAGGCCTTCATCAACTCGGGCGGCGGCACCGCCGACCTCACCGGGCCGGCCTGCACGCCCAACACCGTGCACTGGACCTACGACACGGCGGCGCTCGCCAACGGCACCGGCAAGGCGATGCTCAAGCGCGGCGGCAAGACCTGGTACTTCATCACAGCCGACTACGCCTTCGGCCTCGCCCTGGAGCGCGACACCAAGGCCGTGGTGGAGAAGAACGGCGGCACGGTCGTCGGCGGCGTGCGCACGCCCTTCCCGAACCCGGACTTCTCCTCGTTCCTCCTCCAGGCCCAGGCCTCGGGGGCGCAGGTGATCGGGCTCGCCGATGCCGGCCTCGACGCCGCCAACGCCATCAAGCAGGCGCACGAGTTCGGCATCCGCCAGGGCGGCCAGAAGATCGCCGCCCTGCTGATCGCCATCACCGACATCCACTCGCTGGGCCTGGAGGTGGCGCAGGGGCTCGACTTCACGGCCTCGTTCTACTGGGACCTCAACGACGGCACCCGCGCCTTCGCGGAGCGGTTCGAGAAGCGCATGCCCGGCAAGAAGCCGACCTCGTACCAGGCGGGCGTCTACGCCAGCACGCTGCACTACCTGAAGGCGGTGGCGGCCCTGCATTCGGCCAAGGACGGCGCCGCCGTGGTGGCCAAGATGAAGGAGATGCCCACCGACGACCCGCTGTTCGGCAAGGGGACGATCCGGCCGGACGGGCGCAAGATCCACCCGATGTACCTGTTCGAGGCCAAGGCGCCCTCCGAGTCGAAGGGCGCGTGGGACCTCTACAAGGTGCTGGAGACGATCCCCGCCGAGCAGGCCTTCCGCCCGATGAGCGAGGGCGGCTGCCCGATGGTGGCCGGCATGACCGCGAAGTAGGGGCCCGAGCTATCCCACCAAACCCCTCAGCCTGAGGTGCCGCGCAGCGGCCGCGAAGGAGAGCTCCAGGGATCGCGGCGGTATCGGGAGGGCTCCTTCGAGGCTTCCGCTTCGCTCCAGCACCTCAGGATGAGGGCGGGGGTCGGATGAGCGCCTCTCACGCCGCCCCGATCCGGTCGAGCGCCGCCATGGCCTCCTCCGGCAGGCTGAGCTCCGCCGCCGCGAGGTTCTCGCGCAGATGGCCGAGGGACGACGTCCCCGGGATCAGCAGGATGTTGGGCGACCGGCGGAGCAGCCACGCTAGCGCTACCTGCATCGGCGTCGCGCCGAGCCCGGCGGCCACCTCCGACAGGGTGCCCGATTGCAGCGGGCTGAACCCGCCCAGCGGGAAGAACGGCACGTAGGCGGTGCCGGAAGCCGCGAGGGCGTCGATGAAGGCGTCGTCGCCCCGGTGCGCGAGATTGTACTGGTTCTGCACGCAGACGATGTCGGTGATCCGGCGCCCGTCCGCGACCTGACGCGGCGTGGCGTTGCTCAGGCCGATCCGGCGGATCAGCCCCTGGCGCTGGAGATCGGCCAGCACGGTAAGCGGCGCCTCGACCGGGCCCTCCGCCGGCCCGTGGACGTCGAACATCAGGCGCAGGTTGACCACGTCGAGGGCCTCGACGCCGAGGTTGCGCAGGTTGTCGTGGACCGCCTGCGTCAGCTCCGCGGCCGAGAAGGCCGGGTTCCACGAGGCGTCGGCCCCGCGCTTCGCGCCGACCTTGGTGACGATCACGAGGTCGTCCGGGTAGGGGTGCAGCGCCTCGCGGATGATCTGGTTGGTGACGTGCGGCCCGTAGAAGTCGCTGGTGTCGATGTGGTCGACGCCCGCGGCGACGGCCGCGCGCAGCACCGCGATGGCGGCGGCGCGGTCCCTGGGCGGCCCGAACACGCCCGGCCCGGCGAGTTGCATGGCCCCGTAGCCGAGCCGCTTCACCCTGCGGTCGCCGAGTTGGAACGTGCCGGCCTGCGCGATGTCGGTCATGACGGATCTCCTGTTCGCGTCCCGGATGTAGACGCCACCGATTTGACAGATAAGCCGTGACAATCGGCACGGGCTGTGCGGATTTTCGAACAATGACCCAGGATCTCACGGACCTCGCCGCCTTCGTGACCGTGGCGCGGGCCGGCGGCTTCCGCGAGGCCGCCCGCGCCGGGGGCGGAAGCGCGTCGCGCCTCAGCGAGGCGGTGCGCCGGCTGGAGACGGGGCTCGGCGTGCGCCTCCTGAACCGCACCACCCGCAGCGTCGCGCCCACCGAGGCGGGCATGCGCCTGCTGGAGCGGCTCGGCCCGGCTTTGGCCGAGGTGGAATCCGCCCTCGACGTGGTGAACGGGTTCCGCGACCGGCCGGCCGGGACGCTGCGGCTCAACGTGCCGCTGAGCGCGGCGCGCCTCGTGCTGCCGGCCCTCGTGCCGCCCTTCCTGGCGGCCTACCCGGAGATCCGCCTGGAGGTGGTCGTCGAGGACGGGTTCGTCGACGTGCTGGCGGCGGGCTGCGACGCCGGGATCCGCTACGACGAGCGGCTGGAGCAGGACATGATCGCCGTGCCGATCGGCCCGCGGCGGCAGCGCTTCGCCACCGCCGCGTCCCCGGCCTATCTCGACCGGCGCGGCCGGCCGGAGCATCCGCGCGACCTCCTCGCCCATGCCTGCCTGCTCGGCCGGTTCCCGAGCGGCGCCCTGACGGCGCCCTGGGAGTTCGAGCGCGACGGCGACATCGTCCGGGTGGACCCGTCCGGGCCGCTGATCGTGCGGGTCGCCGCCAGCGACCTCGCGGTGGAAGCCGCGGTCGCGGGTACCGGGATCGTCCACCTTTTCGAGGACTGGCTGCGCCCGCAGCTCGCGAGCGGCGCCCTGGAGCCGGTGCTGGAACCCTGGTGGCAGGTCTTCTCCGGCCCGTTCCTCTACTATCCGGGCCGGCGGCTCTTGCCGGCGCCCCTGCGCGCCTTCGTGGATTTCGTCGGCGCGCAGGCGTCGCGCGCTAGAACCGGAGGGTGAAGGTGCCCTTCACGGCCTGATCCTGGGCGCGGGCGCCGGTCTGGCCGGTATAGGCCACACCCAGGCTCGCGTTCGGCGCCACCGCCAGATCGAGCCCGACCTGCGCCACCAGCGCGTCCCGGTCGATCGGCACGCCCGCGCTCAGGAAGGCCGGGCCCGTGCCGAACCGCAGCAGGGCCGTCGGCACCACGTCGCCGAACGCCCGCCGGTAGCCGACCAGACCCCGCAGCGTCACCGGAAGACCCAGCCCTAGCTCCAGGCCCGTCTGCGCCCGCACCCCCACGGTCGCCGCGCCGAGATCGTAGTCCCGCGCGACGCTCGCCAGCGCCGCCGCGCCCCCGGTCTCCGCGAAGGCGTCCCGCCGGATGCCGACATACGCCCCGCCGACGAACGGCTCGACGTAGGAGGCCGCCGGCGGCACCGGCACCGCGACGCCGTCCCTCGACACCAGAGCCGCCGGAGCCGGCTGGCCGAGCGCGATCCTCCAGCCGATCTCGCCGAAGCCCTGCACCGTATAGCCGCCGCCATGGCCGCTCAGCGTGTCCGACAGCCCGTACAGCACCGCCCGCCGGGTGCGCGTGTCGGTCCCGGCGTAGAGCGCCCCCAGCCGCAGCGACAACGGCCCGACCTCATAGCCGCCATACAGGCCGCCGAAGCCGCTCTTGAGCGTGGCGCTCTCCGCCCGGCTCGTGCCGCCCGTCCGGCCGGCGCTGTCGAGATACGCCTCCGTGTAGCCGCCGACCACGCCGACGCGCAGCCCGTTCGACACGCGGACATCCGCGCCCGCCGCGAAGCCGGCGATCTGCCGGTCGAGGTTGAACGCGTTGCCGCCGCCCTCGGCCGTGCCGAAGGCGCCGAAGCCCTGGCCCCAGAGCCCGAACACCTGCGGGTCGAGGGTCCGCACCGGCACGCCCGCCACCACCGGCTGGCGCCCCGGCAGGTCGGCCGCGTAGGCGGCCGGCAGGGTGCCGTAATCGAGGCCGGTGCCGGGGCTGCCCCAGCGCAGGCGGTCGAGCACCGCCTCGCGCACGAAGAACGCGGTCTCGTAGGCGGTGGACACGGTGCCGGCATGGATGTCGCCGGCCAGCGCCCGGAAGCCGGCATCGGCCTCGGTGGTGGTGAAGGCGACCGCCGCGTCGAAGAGCCGGCCGCCGCCGGCCGCCTGGACGGCGTTGGCCGCCGCCATGCCGTTGCGGCTGGTGGCTGACGCGGCGAACGGCACGTCGTTGCGGGTGAGGGTCAGGTCGACCGCGTCGGTCCGGTAGCGCAGGCCCGGGCTGAGGAAGGCGAGGTTCGCGGTCACGCCGGCGAACTGGCCCGAGACGCCGCCGGCGGCGGAGAGGATCGTGTAGGTGGTGCGCGGGTTGTAGGCGCCCGAGGCGGCCTGCACCTGGACGGTGCCGCCCGACAGGGTGGCGCTGCCGGTGGCGGCGATGCGGTCGGCCTGTCCGGCGGCGTTGGCCTCGACCCGGTAGGTCGAGCCGGCCGCGAAGGTGGCATTGCCGGCGACGGTGAGCGTGCCGATGGAGTTGCCCGGCGCCACCGTGCCCCCCGAGAGCGCACCGATCCCGCCCACCGTGCCGGAGCCGCCGAGCTCCGCCCCCGGCAGCACCGACACGACCGAGTTGGCGAGGGAGCCGTTCACCGCGAGCCGCCCGGCCTGAACCGTGGTGGCGCCGCTCAGCGTGTTGAGGCCGGTGAGCGTGAGGGTGCCGGCATTGGTCTTGGTCAGGGTCCCGGAGCCCGAGATGGCGTTGGGCAGCGTCCCGTCGACGGATTGATCGACCACGAGGGCCGCGTTGTCGACGATCGCGCCCGTGCCGAAGGCGCCCGCATGGCCGACCAGCGTCCCACCGCCGATCGTCGTGCCGCCCGCGTAGGTGTTGGCGCCGGCCAGCACCAGGGTGCCGCTGCCGAGCTTCTCGAGGCTGCCCGCGCCGCCGATATCGTTGCGCCACACATCGTAGGCCGAGAAGCCGCCCTTGGCCGCATCCTGGGTGACGCTGACGGGACCGTTGAAGGCCCCGTAGCCGTCGGCGGCGGCGAACAGGTTGATGCGGTCGTAGCCCAGGCCGTTGTCGAGGAACCCGCCGGAGGGCAGCTCGGTGGTGGCGATCACGTCGCGGCGCTGCGCCGCCGTGAGGTAGGGGAAGCGCGTCGCGAGCAGCGCCTCGGCGCCCGTCGGGACCACCGGCGGCAGATTGGTGGGTCCGACCGAGGGGAGACCGTAGGTGAGGCGCGCCGTGTAGGCGGCCTTGTTGCGCGCAGAATCGGAGAAGCGGTCGGTGGCGGGATCGACCGCGGCGTGGGCGCACCGTTCCACCGGCCCGCCGCAGGCCTGGCTCAGGTAGCTCTGGGCCTGCGCGACGGCGTCCGCCAGCAGGGTCGCGTTGGCCGGGTCGTTGAGCGCCCGGATGGCGAAGTAGGTCGCCAGCACGCGGCCGCCGATCACGTCGGTGGGCGAGTGCATCCCCGCCTCGATGCGGTTGTCACCGAGCTCGCTGGCGCGGGTGAGCAGTTCCTGGAACCGCTGCGGGACCGCGTAGGCCAGGGCGAGGGCCGAGAGGTAGGCGGCGTTGGTGTGGCCGCTCGGGAAGCCGCCATCCGTCGCGGGCGTCGGGCTCTTCTCCGGCACGAGGGAGGGCGGCACGACGAAGCCGAGGCTTTCGCCGTTCAGGCTCTGCCGCCACGGGCGCGGGTAGCTGTAGGCGTCCTTGGCCGGGCTGGTGGAGGCGTTGGTCCGGAACACGTTGACCAGCTGCACGACCTTCCCGAGGGGCGACGTCGTCACGCCGGCGCCGGTGCCCTGGTCGACATACTGGACGCGGGACGTGGTCGCGTCGAAGGCCGGGATCGTGGTGGTCGCCCCGGACCCCGCCAGATAGGCCTGGGTCAGCGGGCCGAGGCCGTCGATGACGCTGTAGCTCTGGTTGCGGCGGTCGTCGTAATAGGCGGCGACCTCCTGCGCGAGAGTCCGCTCCCGTGCCCGCTCGGCGACGATCTGGATGTTGCGCAGCAGGAGGGGCGCCCCGAGGGCCGTGGGCGATCCGGTGTCGTAGGTCCGTCCGGGGATCCAGATCCGCCCGAAGCCCGACAGGATGTCGACGCCGTTGCCCGCACCGGGCGTCTGTGCCTGGGCGCCCGAACCGAGCATCGCGACCGCCAGAGCGGCGATTGAGACCCCATATCCCCGTTTCATGATGCGCTCCCCGACACCGCCCCGTCCGGCCGGTCGCGCGCCCCATATCCAAGATCATCGATGGAAAATCGTCATATTTCGTTCAAAATCTGACGTCTTCTTGATTCGTATCTTCGGAGCAACACTCTGTAAGTCGGCTTATTTTTGGAGCCTGCACGAAGATTACCGGATTTAGTCTATCACAATATCCGTCAAGAACTGGGTTTCGGCCTTCGATTGCCGCGCACGTGCGGCCGCACCTGAACAGCCGCGCCCGAGGCCGGACGCGGTTGCAGGGGTCGGGGCCAGGCGGGGCAGGGGAGGCGGCCCGGATTGCGCCCGGGCGGATCCGGCGCCGAAGCGACCCGGCGGGATGCCGTGCGAATCGCCCGGCGGCGCGTGCGGATGCCGCCGGGACCGGCGGCCGGGCCTACTTCGGCAGTTCGAACACCGTGAGCTGCCCGCCCGGCGCCGTGTATTGCGACAGGGCCGCGTAGCCGCCGACCGCCCCCGAACCGTCGGCGGGATCGGTGAGCCCGGCCGCCAGACCGATCCCGGCCCAGCCGCCGACCCCGGAGAGCACCGCCACGTACTGCTTCCCGTCGTGCAGGTAGGTGGTGACGTTGCCGACGATGCCGGACGGCGTCTTGAACCGGTAGAGCTCGTGCCCGTCCCGGGCATCGACCGCCTTCAGGTAGCCCTCCAGCGTGCCGTAGAAGACCACGTTGCCGGCGGTGGCCAGCGCCCCCGACCAGACCGAGAAGGCTTCCGGGATCGTCCAGGCGATCCGGCCCTTGGCGCCGTCCCAGGCGATGAACGCCCCGGTCCGGTCCGAGCCCTCCGGCGGGTGCAGGGTGAGCGTCGCGCCGACATAGGGCTGGCCGGGCGTGTAGGTGACCCGGAACGCCTCGTAATCCATGCACATGTGGTTGGTCGGCACGTAGAACAGCCGGGTCAGGGGCGAGTAGGCCGCGGGCTGCTGGTTCTTGGCGCCCAGCGCCCCGGGGCAGATGTTCTTGGTCACCTCCTCCTCGTCGGCCTCCCCGGGCGCGTAGCGCTTGTCGACCACCGGCCGGCCGTAATCGGGGGCGGCGGGGTCCATCACGACCCGGCTGGCCCAGTTGACCGTGGGATCGAACTTCTCCGCCACCAGCACTTCGCCCGTGGCGCGGTCGAGCGTGTAGCCGAAGCCGTTCCGGTCGAAATGGGTCAGCACCTTGCGCGACCGCCCGGCGATCACCTGCTCGGTGAGGATCATCTCGTTGACGCCGTCATAGTCCCACTGGTCGTGGGGGGTCATCTGGTAGACCCAGCGGGCCATGCCCGTGTCGGCGTCGCGGGCGATGATCGCCATGGACCAGCGGTTGTCGCCGGGGCGCTGGGACGGGTTCCAGGTCGCGGGGTTGCCGGTGCCGTAATAGACGAGGTTCAGGTCGGGATCGTAGGAGAACCAGCCCCAGCTGCAGGCGCCGCCGGTCCGCCATTGGTCGCCCTCCCAGCTCGTCAGCGAGGAATCCTTGCCGATCGGGCGCCCGAGTTCGGTCGTCGTCTCCGGATCGACCAGCATGTCGGCATCGGGCCCGGTGGCGTAGGCGCGCCAGAGGCGCCGGCCCGTCGCCTGATCGTAGGCGGTGACGTGGCAGCGCGCCCCGTACTCGCCCCCCGCGAGCCCGACAATGAGCTTGCCGTGGACCGGCAGGACCGTGGCGGTGTTGGTCTCCCCCCGGCCCGGATCGCCGTTCTTCACCGACCACAGCACCCGGCCGGTCTCGGGGTCGAGGGCGACCACGGTGGTGTCGGCCTGCTGCAGGAACAGCCGCCCGTCCGCGTAGGCCAGCCCGCGGGAGACCGTGTCGCAGCACATGACGGCAATGACGCCGGCCTCCTGCCGGGGGGCGTAGCGCCACAGGATTCGGCCGTCATGGTCGAGGTCGAGGGCGTAGACCACGTTGGGGAAGGGCGTGTGCACGATCATCACGTGCCCGATCACGATCGGCGCGCCCTCGTGGCCGCGCAGGACGCCGGTGGAGAAGGTCCAGGCGACCTTGAGGCGCCCGACATTGCCGGCGTCGATCTGGGCGAGATCCGAATAGCGGGTGTTGGCGTAGTCCAGGGTCTGGAGGACCGGCGCGGGTCCGGCCGAGGCCGCGCTGGCGAGGCCGGCGAGCGGCAGGGCCGCGAGGAGGGAAGCGCGCATCCTGAAAATCCTCCCGCCGCGCGGTCGCCGGCGCACCGGATCCCGCCCGGACCGCCTCACATCCGCTGCTGGACGATGGTCTCGGCCTGGGGATCCGGCTCGTGGCCGGCCGTGCGGAGCATCGGCACCACCTCGGCCGCCTCGCGGGCGACGAGGTAGCTCAGGTCGAGGCCCTCGCGGATGAAGCCGTGGCCGCGCATGTGCTCGAACAGGGCGAGCAGCGGCGCCCAGAACTCCGCCACCGAGACCAGCACCACCGGCTTCCGGTGCCGCCCGAGCTGCGCCCAGGTCAGCTGCTCGACCAGCTCTTCCAGGGTGCCGATGCCGCCCGGCAGGGTCACGAAGGCATCCGAGTGCTCGAACATCAGGCGCTTGCGGGTGTGCATGTCGGGCACCACCACGGTCTCCTGGACGTCCGCCAGCATGTGCTCCCGCGCCTGGAGGAAATCCGGGATGATGCCGGTGACGTGGCCGCCGGCGGCGAGCGCCGCCCGGGCGACCGTTCCCATCAGGCCGACATCGCCGCCGCCGTAGACGAGGCGCATCCCCGCCTGCGCGAGCGCGGTCCCGAGGACCTCCGCGGCCTCGCGGAAGGCCGGGTCGCGGCCGAAGCCGGAGCCGCAATAGACACAGACTGTCCTCACCGGGGCCATCCGGCGCCCTCCTCGCGCGTCCGTTGCGAGCCGTCCAGAACACGCCCCGCGCCCGGCACTCCACGCGCCAAACTGCTGAATTCGCGGGGGATTCGCCCGCCTGGACGGCGGGACGGCTTGGTGTCAGGACCATGTACGGTATTATGGGCGGCGCCGTCGACGGTTTTCGCGCGGGGCGGCCCGACGGGCGGCGGCAGGATCAGGGGAGGCCTTCGTGGCGATGTCGAGACAGGTGCGGCGCAGTCTCGCCCTGGCGCTCGCCGGCCTTCTCGGCGGACTGGGACTCGTGCTGGCGCTGTTCGGCGGCGATTCCCTGCGGCGGCTCACCGGCCGTCCCGTTCCGGACGCCCCCGCGCCGAGCGCCAGCCTGCGCGGCCTGACCGATCCGGGCGCCGTGGCCGGTCGCCCCGACCCGACCATCGACTTTCGCGACGACAAGCCGGGCCGGGCGAGCCCGGCGCCGGGGCGGGCAACATGGCCGCCCGCCCGCAGGATCCCCGCGCCGCCGCACCCGGAGCGCCGCAGGCCGGCCCAAGCCCGGATGCGCGCCTGCCGGACGCCGCCGAGGCGCCGCGCTTCGACATCGTCCGGGTCGAGCCGAACGGCGACGCCGTGGTGGCCGGCCGCGGTGCGCCGGATGCCGGGATCGAGATGCTGGTCGACGGCAGGCCGGTGGCCCGGGCCAAGGCCGACGCCAACGGCCAGTTCGCGATCGTGCCGCCGGCCCTGCCGGCGGGGGCCAGCACCCTCCGCCTGCGCATGACCGGCAAGGACGGGCGCGCGACCGAGTCGCAGCAGAGCGTCGCGGTGGATGTCGCCCCCGGCCGGGATCGCCAGCCCCTGGTGGCCCTGACCGCCCCGGACGCCGCGACCGTGGTGCTGTCGCAGCCCGGCGCCCCCGGCGCGACGGCCGACGCCAAAGCGGGAGGCAAGGCGGATGGCTGGGCCGGATCCAAGCCCAGCTCTCAGCCCAGCACCGAGCCCGGCTCCAGGCCCGCCGACCCTGCGCAGGCCGCGCGGCCGGCCGGGAGCGGCGAGACCCGCGAGGCCGCGGCGCCCGGGTCGGCGCCGACCCGGATCGTCAGCGTGGACGTGCAGGGGAACGGCCGCCTGTTCGTGACGGCCACCGGTACGCCGGGAGCCAGGATCCAGCTCTACCTCAACGACACGCTGATCGCCCCCGGCAGCATCGGGCCGGACGGCCGGGCGACCTTCACCATCGGGCGCGGTCTCAAGTCCGGCCAGTACCAAGTGCGGATCGATGAGGTCGACCCGGCCACCGGCAAGGTCGCCAGCCGCGCGGCGGTGCCCCTGTCGGTGCCCGAGCCGGCGCAGCTCGCCGCCCGGGAACCCGCCGAGCCCGCGCCCTCGGCCGCCCAGGACGGGGCGCGGGCCCCGGACGCGCGGGCCGGCGACGCCCGCGACGGGGCCGATCGGGACCGGCCGGCCGCGGCCTCGCCCCCGGCCGCCGGAGCGAGCCCCCTGGTGGCCGACATGGCGGGGCCGAACCGGGCCGGGACGGTGTTCGTGCCGGAGATCAGCACGGCCCGGATCACCCGCGGCGACAATCTGTGGCGCATCAGCCAGCGCACCTATGGCCGGGGCGAGCGCTACACGGTGATCTACGACGCCAACCAGAACCAGATCCGCGATCCGGACCTGATCTATCCGGGCCAGATCTTCGTGCTCCCCGCCGACAAGCGCGGCTGAGCGGCTTCGGGGCCTGCCCGACCGTCCTCAGGGCCGCCGGGGCGGCCTGAAACGCCGGAGCTCCAGACCACGACCTCGTCCTGGGGTGCCCGCGCGCGCGGGCCTCGCAGGAGGGCTCCAGAATCCTGATCGCCAATCAGGGCGAGGCCCAGGGACGGGACGGGTCCCCGCGCGCAAGGCGCCCGGACCGCCTCCGGTCGATGCCGCCGAACCGTCGTCACGCGCACCGCCGTGACCGCGGGCGGCACAGCCCGGGCAGAGCCGGGCAGAGCCGGGCAGAGCCGGGCACCGGCGCCGTCCCAAGACCCGCCTCACTCCACGACCTGATCGTCGCCCGCAAACGCCAGGCGGCGCAGGCTGCGCAGCGCCCCGTCGAGGTCCGCGCGGGACGGGGAGGCCAGGGCGAGGCGCACCGCGTTCGGCGCGTGGCCGGGATGGACCGCGAAGGCCGAGGCCGGGAGGAGGGCGATGCCCTGGCGCAGGGCCGCGGCCGCGTAGGCCTCGGCCCGCCACGTCTCGGGCAGTTCCAGCCAGAGGTGGTAGGCCTGCGGATCGCCCACCACCCGGAGGTCGGCGAGCGCGGCCCGGGCCAGAGCCTGCCGGGCCGCCGCATCGTGGCGCTTGGCCTCGGCCAGCGCCGCCGCCGAGCCCCCGGCCATCCAGTGCATGCCGGCCGCGAGCGACAGGCCGAGCACCGTCCAGGCCCCCTGGCGGACGGAGGCGGCGAGCCGGTCGGTCAGGGCAGGCGGCGCGGCGATCAGGCCGACCGTCAGGGCCGGCATCACCCGCTTCGACAGGCTGTCCACGAAGATCACCCGGTGCGGTACGAGGCCGGCCAACGGCGGCGCCTCGGCCAGGAAACTGTAGACCGCGTCCTCGATGGCGATGAGCCCGGTGCGATCCAGGACCTCCGCCAGGGCGGCCCGCCGCGCCGGCCCCATCGTGGCGCCGAGGGGATTGTGCAGGGTCGGCTGGAGATAGACCCCGCTCAGCGGGGTCGCCCGGTGGGCCTGGAGCAGCGCCTCGGGACAGACTCCCTCGGCATCCATCGCCAGCGGGATCAGCGTGATCCCGAGCCGCGCCGCGATGCCCTTCACCCCCGGATAGGTCAGGGGCTCGCAGCCGATCCGCTCGCCGGGCGCCGCCAGGGCCGCCAGGGCGGCGGCCAGCGCCTGCCGGCCGTTGCCGGTGAACAGGATATCGACGGGATCGGGGGCGTAGCCCTCCCGGGCCAGGAACCCGGCGGCGACGGCCTGCGCCCGCGGCGTGCCCGCGGGCCCGTACTGGCTGAAGCCGATCTCGGCGCCGCTGCGGGCCAGCGCCGCCAGGGTCTCGGACAGGACCGCCTCCTGCTCCGGCAGGCGCGAATGGGTCCGCTGCAGGTCGAGGGCCGCCGCGGGCGGCTCCGGCCGGAGCAGGCCGGCCTGCCCCGGATCGCTGCGGACATAGGTGCCCCGCCCGACCTCGCCGGTCACCAGCCCCCGGCGGGCCAGTTCCGCGTAGACCCGGCTCGCCGTCGAGACCGCGATGCCCCGGGCGTAGGCGAAGTCCCGCTGCGGCGGCAGCCGCGCCCCGGGGCGCAGCCGGCCCGCCGCAATGTCGGCGGCGATCGCGTCGGCGACGGAGCGGTAATCCGCGGCGCGCATCATTGCTCCGAGATCAATGTTTCGATTGATCCGAGATGTGTATCGGATCAATGCTCCGCCAGCAATCCCGGCCGGACTGCACATCCCCGCCACCGGATCGACCGCGATGCCCGCCGTCACATTGTCTTCGTCACCCGCCCTTCGCCGCCCCGCCGCGCGCCCGTCCCTGCTCCGGACGTGGCTGAATCGGATCCGCACCCGGCGCGCCCTCGCGGCGCTCCACCCCGATCAGGCTCGGGATGCCGGCCTGGAGCCGTGGGCGCTGCGCATCGAGATCGCGAAGCCGTTCTGGCGGGCGTGACGGGTGCCCTGCGCGCAGCGCGGGTGATCCCGCGCCGCCCCGCGCCTATATGCGGCACTCAGCATTCCCTCCCGACAGAACCCGCATGACCGACAAGACCGCGCCTCAGGCCGGGCCGCCTCTCCCGGCCGAGCGCCCCGGCCTGATCGCCACCTACCGCCGGCTCTGGCCGCATCTCTGGCCCCATGGCCGGCCCGACCTGCAGCGCCGCGTCTTCCTGGCCTTCGGCCTGCTGCTCGCCGCCAAGCTGGTGACGATGGTGACGCCGTTCACCTTCAAGTGGATTACCGACGCGCTGGTCGCCGCCGTGGGGGGCAAGGACGCACCGGTGCCCACGGGGCTGCTCGCCGCGCCGATGCTCTTGATCGCCCTCTACGGCGTCTCGCGGATCGCCATGTCGGCGCTGACCCAGGTGCGCGACGGTCTGTTCGCCAAGGTGGCGATGCATGCGGTGCGGCGCCTCGCGCTCCAGACCTTCGAGCACATGCACCGGCTGTCCCTGCGCTTCCATCTGGAGCGCAAGACCGGCGGCCTCACCCGGGTGCTGGAGCGCGGCCGCGCCGGCATCGAGGAATTGTCGCGCCTGATGGTGCTGACGCTCGTGCCGACCATCGTCGAGTTCGTGCTGGTGCTCGGCGTGCTGGCCTACGAGTTCAGCTGGACCTACGCGGCGACCGCCTTCGTGACGGTCGCGGCCTATCTCGCCTTCACCTACAAGGCGACCGAGTGGCGGATCGCCATCCGCCGCCGGATGAATGCCTCGGACACGGACGCCAACACCAAGGCGGTCGATTCGCTGCTCAATTACGAGACCGTCAAGTATTTCGGCGCCGAGCGCCGCGAGGCCGCCCGCTACGACGAGTCGATGGCGCGGTACGAGAAGGCCTCGACGCAGACCTACGTGTCCCTGGCGGTGCTCAATGCCGGGCAGGCGGTGATCTTCACCCTGGGCATGACCGTGGTGATGTGGCTCGCCGCCCGGGACATCCTGGCCGGGCGCACCACGATCGGCGGCTTCGTGCTCGCCAACACCATGCTGGTGCAGCTCTCGATGCCCCTCAACTTCATGGGCATGATCTACCGCGAGATCAAACAGGCGCTCATCGACATCGACGACATGTTCCGCATCCTCGGGCAGAACCCCGAGATCGCCGACCGGCCGGGCGCCGCGCCGCTCGCGGTGGCGGGCGGCACGCTGCGGTTCGAGGATGTCCGTTTCGCCTACCATCCGGAGCGGCCGATCCTGCGCGGCGTCTCCTTCGCGATACCGGCGGGCCAGACGGTGGCGGTGGTCGGGCCCTCGGGGGCGGGCAAGTCGACGCTCTCGCGCCTGCTGTTCCGGTTCTACGAGCCGCAGGGCGGGCGGATCAGCATCGACGGGCAGGACATCGCGGCGGTGACGCAGGAATCCCTGAGGGCAGCCATCGGCATGGTCCCGCAGGACACGGTGCTGTTCAACGACACGATCGGATATAACATCCGCTACGGCCGGGCCGACGCCACCGACGCGGAGCTGCGCGAGGCGGCCCGGCTCGCGCAGATCGACCGCTTCGTCTCGAGCCTGCCGGAGGGCTACGACACGCCGGTGGGCGAGCGCGGCCTGAAGCTCTCGGGCGGCGAGAAGCAGCGGGTCGCCATCGCCCGGACCATCCTCAAGGCGCCGCCGATCCTTGTGCTCGACGAGGCGACCTCGGCGCTCGATTCCTTCACGGAGGCGGAGATCCAGTCGGCGCTGGACCGGGTCAGCCGCGGCCGCACCACCCTGGTGATCGCCCACCGGCTGTCCACGGTGGTCAACGCCGACGCGATCCTGGTCCTCGACCACGGCCGCATCGTCGAGCGCGGCACCCATGCGGAGCTGCTGGAGGCCGGGGGCGTCTACGCGGCGCTCTGGGACCGCCAGCGGGAGGCCGATGCGGCCCTGGAGGTTCTGCAGCGCGCCGACGCACCGGTGGCGCCCCGGCCCGGGCAGGCGGCCCTGCCCGAGACCGAAGCCGCGGAGTGACCGGGCGGACACAAGCGGACCGTGCCGAGCGGCCCAGGTGCAACCGGAGGCGGCAGCGGCCGTTTGCCGGACATGCCGCACTTCTATCTCCACATCCGTGACGGCCAGTGGCTGATCGAGGATCTCGACGGCGCTGACCTGGCCGACCTCGACGCCGCCCGCGCCGAGGCCGAGCGCTCCGCCCGCGCGCTCTTGGAGATCCAGCGCGTCGACGGCGCGGTGCTGGCCGGCCAGTCCTTCGAGATCGCCGACGCGTCGGGTGCGGTGCTGGCGGTGGTCCCCCTCAAGGACGTGCTGGAGCTGCCCTGATCCCGCGGGATGCCTCGCATCCGCGCCCGCGTCCCGCGGTGCCGGAGCGCGGCGAAGGCCGCGAAGGAGGCCTCCGGCCGGGCGCGCGATCCCTGAAGCCCTCCTTCGCGGCCGCTCCGCCGGGGCGATCCCCTAGGACCGCGACCGCACCCGGACCCCGAGCAGCGCCTCGAACGGCAGGACCATAGCGCCCTTGTCCCGGTCGCCGTGTCCCTGGCGCAGGGCGGTCTGGTAGGTGACGGTGGCGGCCGCGGTGACCGGCATCGGGAAGCCGTTCTCCGCGGCGATCGCCGCCGCGGCGACGAGGTCCTTGTAGGCCGCCCCCATCGGATAACCCTCGTCGAAGCGGCCCTGGAGGATGCGCGGCACGAAAAACTGCGCCGCGTAGCTTCGGCTCGTGCCCGTGGTGACCACCTGGGCGACCTGATCCGGGTCGAGCCCCAGGGCGACGGCCATCGGCAGCACCTCGGCGAGCGCCGCGATGTTGATGTCGTAGAGCGCGTTGTTGATCGTCTTGGTGAGCTGGCCAGACCCGGCCGGCCCCATAGCGAGGATGGTCGTGCCGATCCGCGCCAGCAGCGGGCGCACCCGCGCCACCGCCCCGGCCTCGCCGCCGCACATCACGGTGAGCGTCCCGGCCTCGGCACCGGCCGGCGCCCCGGAGACCGGCGCATCGACGAAGGCGCGCCCGGTCGCCGCCACGGCGCGGCCAATCGCCAGGGCCTTGGCGTGGGCGATGGTGCTGAGGTCGACCACGACTGCCCCGGGGGCGAGGCGCTCCGCCAAGGCGCCGGTGCCGAAGAGCGCCGCCTCGACCGCGTCGCCGTCCGGCAGACACAGGAACAGCACGTCGGCGCCGGCGGCCTGACCAGGATCGGTCGTGGCGA
The DNA here is from genome assembly GCF_028920805.1 of Methylobacterium sp. 092160098-2. Taxonomy (NCBI): domain Bacteria; kingdom Pseudomonadati; phylum Pseudomonadota; class Alphaproteobacteria; order Hyphomicrobiales; family Methylobacteriaceae; genus Methylobacterium; species Methylobacterium sp. 092160098-2. The sequence continues at coordinate 4,640,543 of NZ_JAQPZJ010000001.1, forward strand.
CGAGCCCCGGCGTGTCGAGACCGGCGAGGCGCCGCGGATCGCAATCAATCGCGACGAGCGTCTCGGCGTCGGAGTCCCGCTTGGCCGCGAGGTTGCGGGCGATGGGATGCCCCATCGCGCCGAGGCCGAGGAGGGCGAAGCGCGCGGCCATGCGGGTGTCCCTGTTCCGGGTGTCCGGCCGCCCGCCCGTCCGTACGGGGGGAGGCGCCGCGCCAGCATGTCGCCGGACGGGGCCGTCTTCCAGCCCCGTCTCCGGCATTCGTGGAACGCGCGTCATCCCGGGGCCGCGCAGCGGGACCCGGCTCCGGAGGCTGCTCCGGTCGGGACACCCGCGCCGTGCCCCCTCTCCCGTGCGGGAGAGGGGACCCGAATTCCCTGTGCTCGCGTCCCGCCCTCCAGCGCGGCCGCGCGGGATCAGGCGCACCGGAACGGCGGACGGGGGCCAGGGATGCGTGGAGTTGCGCCGCGCCGTTGTTCCCTCGCCCGAGAAATCGGTCTACACGGCCGCTCCCCCGAAATTGCTTACCTGCCGCGTATGCAGGACTGAGCCCGGAGACGCTCGAACCATGCCGATCCTCACCTTCCCCGATGGCAACACCCGGGAGATCGCCGCCGGCACCACCGGCCGCGCCGTGGTCGAGGGCATCGCCAAGTCGCTGGCCAAGCGCACCGTCGCCATGGCGCTCGACGGCACGGTCGCCGACCTCGACGACCCGATCGCGGGCGACGCCCGCATCGAGTTCCTCGACCGCACCGACCCGCGCAGCTTGGAGCTGATCCGACACGATTGCGCCCACGTGCTCGCCGAGGCGGTGCAGGCGCTCTGGCCGGAGACGCAGGTCACGATCGGCCCGGTGATTGAGAACGGCTTCTACTACGACTTCCATCGCGAGACCCCGTTCACGCCCGAGGACTTCCCGAAGATCGAGGCGAAGATGCGCGAGATCATCGCGCGCGATGCTCCCTTCACCAAGGAAGTCTGGACGCGCGAGGACGTGCGCGCCCTGTTCGCCGGCAAGGGCGAGGGCTTCAAGGTCGAGCTGGTCGACGCGATCCCGCCGGGCGAGGATCTGAAGATCTACCGGCAGGGCGAGTGGTTCGACCTCTGCCGCGGCCCGCACATGACCTCGACCGCCAAGGTCGGCACCGCCTTCAAGCTGATGAAGGTCGCGGGCGCCTACTGGCGGGGCGATTCGAACAACCCGATGCTGACCCGCATCTACGGGACGGCCTGGGCGAGCCAGGCCGACCTCGACGATTACCTGCACCGGCTGGAGGAGGCCGAGCGCCGCGACCACCGCCGCCTCGGCCGCGAGATGGACCTGTTCCACTTCCAGGAGGAGGGGCCGGGCGTCGTCTTCTGGCACGCCAAGGGCTGGACGATCTTCCAGGAGCTGATCGCCTACATGCGCCGCCGCCTGCGCGGCGACTACGCCGAGGTGAACGCCCCGCAGATCCTCGACAAGGCCCTGTGGGAGACCTCCGGCCACTGGGGCTGGTACCGGGAGAACATGTTCGCCGCGCAGTCGGCCGGCGAGGAGGCCGAGGACAAGCGCTGGTTCGCCCTCAAGCCGATGAACTGCCCGGGCCACGTGCAGATCTTCAAGCACGGCCTGAAATCCTACCGCGACCTGCCCCTGCGCATGGCCGAGTTCGGGATCGTGCACCGCTACGAGCCGTCGGGCGCCATGCACGGGCTGATGCGCGTGCGCGGCTTCACGCAGGACGACGCCCACGTGTTCTGCACCGAGGACCAGCTCGCCGACGAGTGCCTGAAGATCAACGACCTGATCCTCTCGACCTACGCGGATTTCGGCTTCGACCAGATCGTCGTGAAGCTCTCGACCCGGCCCGAGAAGCGCGTCGGCTCCGACGCCCTCTGGGACCATGCCGAGGAGGTGATGACCCGGGTTCTGGCCCAGATCGAGGAGCAGTCGGCCGGCCGGATCAAGACCGCGGTGAACCCGGGGGAGGGCGCGTTCTACGGGCCCAAATTCGAGTACGTGCTCCGCGACGCCATCGGCCGCGACTGGCAATGCGGGACCACGCAGGTGGACTTCAACCTGCCCGAGCGGTTCGGCGCCTTCTACATCGACGCCGACGGCGCAAGGAAGCCGCCCGTCATGGTCCACCGGGCGATCTGCGGCTCGATGGAGCGCTTCACCGGCATCCTGATCGAGCATTTCGCCGGGCATTTCCCGCTCTGGCTGGCGCCCGTGCAGGTGGTGGTGGCGACGATCACCGGCGAGGCCGACGCCTACGCCCGGGACGTCATCCGCACCCTGGAGCGCGCCGGCCTGCGGGTCGAGGCGGATCTCCGCAACGAGAAGATCAACTACAAGGTCCGCGAGCACTCGCTGGCCAAGGTGCCGGTCCTGCTCGCCCTCGGGAAGCGCGAGGCGGAGGAGCGGACGGTCTCGATCCGGCGGCTCGGCAGCCAGCAGACCCGCACCCTGCCTCTGACCGAGGCCGTGGCGGCCTTCGTGGCGGAGGCGACCGCCCCGGATATCCGCCGCGCCCAGGCGGTGGCCGAGACGGTCCCGACCAGCGACACCGTCCTCGACGGCCATCACGGCGTGCACGACGCGCCGTGATCGCGCCGCCGCGCGGATCGCGCGGCGGCCGGATCGACCCGCCCGGCCTGCGCCGCCGGGCGGACGCGGAAACCGGCTTGGCCGACGGCCGGCATCCGCGCGCCGGGACCTCGTCCGGGGCTCTGGACAGTCTTGAGGCGCATCCACGCGACCGTCTCAACTTCCGGATGGCGCGACCGCGCCAAGGATCGTTGAACGCGAATTGATTTCGTCAAGGTTGGCGAAAGGAATCCCATTCTATGAGGACAAGGGATTAATTTCCGAGCCGGCTCGATCCGGCGGCCGCGCGACGTGGTCGGGTTGCTTCGGGGGAATGGCCATGACGGCGCGGGTGGGCAGGGCGGCGATGAAGCTGGCGCGGCGCTATCCTCGGGCTGTCCGTGGCCGGCGCCAGGACGGCCTCGGCCGCGGACGCACCCTCGGACCCGGTCTCGTCCAGGCCCTGGATTCCCTGCCGCACGGCCTGTGCGTGTTCGATGCCGCCGACCGGCTGCTGTTCATGAGCGACGGGTTCCGGCGCCTCTTCGGGGCGGCCGCGAACCGGATCCGGCCCGGCCTGCATGCCCGGGAGGTCGATGCCGCGAGCGCGGCCGGGCCCCTCCCGTCCGACCGGGATCCGAACGGGCTCTGGGCGGCGTGCCGGCGGCTCCGCGCCCGGGGCACGACCGATGCGGTGGTGCAGACGCTTCCGGACGGGCGCCAGATCGCGCGCACGCTGCACCCGCAGGCCGGCGGCGGCTGGACCGCCCTGTGGGAGGACGTGACCGAGCGCCGCCGGACGGAGTCGCTCCTGCGCTACATGGCCCACCACGACCCGCTGACCGGATTGCCGAACCGCTACCTGTTCGCGGCCCGGCTCGACCGGGCCCTGGCGCGCCGCGACGGCGTGCCCTGCGCCTTGCTGTCCATCGACCTCGACGGCTTCAAGCCGGTCAACGACCGTCACGGTCACGCCATGGGCGACGCGCTCCTGCGGCAGCTGGCCGAGCGCCTCCGGGAGGCGTTGGGGGCGGCAGACATCGCCGCGCGGCTCGGGGGCGACGAGTTCACCATCCTCCTGGGCGACGCGGCGCCGGCGCCGGCGCTCGGCTTCGCCCTGCACCTCCAGGCGCGCCTCGCCGCCCCCTACGATCTCGGTGCGGGATCCCCGATCCGCGTGGGCGCCGCGATCGGCGTGGCCTGCGCACCCCTGCACGCCACGCGGGCGCAGGCCCTGGCGGAGCGGGCCGACGCGGCGATGTACACGGCCAAGCGGCTCGGCCATCCGTGCCTGTGGGACGAAGCGCTGATTCTCGGGCCGACGGATACCGGACGCGGAGCCCCGGCCTGAGGCGGCCGCACCCCGATGTGCCGCGGAACACGCTCGCCGCGAAAGCTTGGGCTTATCTCTTCCCCATACCGCGAAGACAGTCGCGAGCCGGAGGGAGATCGACGATGAGCTGGACCAACCGCATCACACTGGCCCTCACCCTGGCGGGTGGCGCCATCGCGCTGACCCTGTACGCGCAGGCCCTGTCCCTGCCGGCGCATTTCGTCTGAGCGGAGCCGCCGGACCTGCGGGCGGGGAGGCGCTCAGCGCGCCTTCTCGTGCTCCCCGAGGCCCACGGCCTTGTAATCGTAGGTCGGGTAGAACTCGGTGCGATAGGCGCCCCAGGCCGTGTCCTCGAGGACGCGGTTGACCTCGCGCAGGCGGGATGCGGGCAGCCGCAGCACGATGATCTGCCCGATCCCCATGACGACGGTCCAGGAGACGACCTCGATGCCCGGAGGCGGGAAGGCCTTGTAGAATCCCTGCCGGGCGAGCTGCGCGTTCAGGTCCGCCAGCGGGCGCGATTGGTCGTGGCGCAGGAAGACCGTCAGCATCACGGCGTTGTCGGCCGTGGCCGAAGCCGTGCCCGCCGGCGGGGGCGGTGCGGTCTGCGCCGTCGCCCATCCGGCCGAGCCGAGAAGCATGAACGCTGCCGCGAGGGCACGGGCCGGACCTGTCGAACGTCGCATGTGATGCCCCTATCTTGGACCCGTGCCGGCCTCCGACACCGCGCCGGAGGGCGCGCCGTCAGCCGGTTTCAACATCGTAGGAGAGGCGCAGCCGCAGGCGGACCGCGCCCTGCTCGTCGCGCACGGCGATGACGTAGTCCTGCCGCTGCACCGGATCGGTCAGCCCCTGCGCGACCCGGGTCAGCAATCGAACCGCCTTCGCCCGCGCCGCGGCAAGATCGGGCAGATCGAAGCCGTCCCGATCGCGAATCAGGTTGGCGCCGTCGTGGAGATCGATGAAATAGCGGGGCACGGATGCGGGCTCAGCGAGCGCGGAAGCGCGCAGGTATCGACCGCCGGTGTTTCTACGTAGTTTCCCGCGGGCCGCACTGCGCGGTCCTCCGTGTCGCATCCCGAGACGCGGCCGGGATCAGTTCCCCAGAAGAGTCTCGGCAAAATCTTCCGGAACCTCCCCGAACTGGCCGAGGATCGTCACGCCTTCCAGTTCTCCGGTCTCGTCGTCCGCGACGATCTTGAGGGCCGCCGCGCCCGGCATGCGGGCGGCCAGCGCCTCCGCCTTCTTGAGGGCGCCGAACTCGCTCTGGGCGGGCTCCTGACGGGCGGGCCGCAGGCGTTTCCGATGCAGCTCGAACGGCTGCACGAGGAAGGTGGTCCTCAGGGTCATTCCGGTCTCCTCGGCGCAGCCGGCGATCGCGAGGCCGACGGCTCGCTCGCCTACAGGCTGCGTGTGGTCACCCCAAGGGCGAGCAGGACGTAGGCACCGATGAAGAACCATTGCCGGTGCGCCACGACCGTTTTACCGACCATGGGGATGCGCGTGTACAGGCTGGCGACGGCAAGGCCGATCAACACGGCCGACACCAGGAACGTGAGCAGGCGCGGGGCGGAGAGCGTGGGCATGGCCCATGCTCGCGCCGGCACGCTTACCGGACCGTTACCGGTCGAGCCCCGGAACGAGGGGGCGTTGCGCCGTCAGCGGCCCCTGGGTGCCCGGAAGCAGTCCGACCTCGGCGAGCCACAGAACCGCGATCGCTCCGGCCAGCAGCGTCGCGAGCGAAGCGAGGCGCCCGGTCCACCGCCGGAGGACGATCATCACGACCACGACGGCCAGCAGGGCGATGAGAAGCACGAGCATCAGCATGGCCGCGCCATGCCACGCCCCGGCCGCCGCGTCACCGCAGAAGACGATGCAGCCCCCGGCCGACAGAGACGCGCAAGCTCCGAAGCCGCGAGACTCGCCTTCTGGTCGTTCCGCAGAGTGGAAACACTACCGCAGTCGATAGGCTTCGCCGGGCCGCGCAAGAAAGTTCTCCATCGCCGATTGCCAGATCTACCTTCCAGCTGTCCGCCGCGCGCACGCCAGTCATCCGCAGGATGCCCCGCGCCAAACGCTTTTGTAACTTGCATTCAGCGCTCAAAAGTAGCAGATCCCTCGTGAGGGGCACATCAGGAATCTTGCAGTGACAGAGGAAACCACAGGGCCCAACTCGAATTTCATCGAGCTGGCGGGCGACATCGTCGCCGCCTACGTGTCGAACAATCCGGTTCCGGCCTCGGAGCTGCCGGCCCTGATCGCGCGGGTGCACGGCGCGATCAGCGGGCTCGTCGCCGGGACCCTGACGCCGGAGACCGGGGCGGCGCCCCAGGCCGATATCGAGAAGCCGAGCGCGGCCCAGATCCGCAAGTCGGTCCGGCAGGACGGGATCGTCAGCTTCATCGACGGCAAGACCTACAAGACGCTGAAGCGTCACCTGACCAGCCACGGCCTCGATCCGCGCAGCTACCGGGACCGCTACGGCCTTCCGGCCGACTACCCGATGGTCGCCCCCAGCTACGCCGAGCAGCGCTCCGCCCTCGCCAAGGCGATCGGCCTGGGCCAGCCCGGCGCCATGGCCGAGCGTGAGCGCAAGGGCCGCAAGGCAGCCTGAAGGCGGACATCTCCGGGGGTGCCCCATGCGGGGCGCCCCCGCAACGCTCCGCGGAGCCACGCGCATCGCGCCGCTGCGGCCGGAACGGCCCGCAGCCTTTGGCCGCCGGAACGCACCGAAACCGTTGCATCACCGCCACACGCCTCCAAGACATCGCAGGACACGGACAAGCTGCCACACTCTGCACAAAGCTGATGCGCACGCCGGAGCCCAGGGATGTTACCGAGGGGTTCGGCGAGATGAAGCGAGAGCAGACGATGACGAGTTCGGTCGTGCCGTTCCCGGCGCATATCGCGCCCGCGGTCGCGGACGAGGACACCGCGTCGATCATCGCCGTGTTGCAGGATCAGCTGGCGCTGGCCCGCGAGGGCCGTTTGCGCTCGGTGGCGGTGGTCTCCGTCTCGGCGGACGGCGAGGCGATCGGCACGCAATGGTCCTGCAAGGGCTCCGACATCAGCAACCTGATCGGCAAGCTGACCGTCCTGACCCATGACATGATGGCCGCCCGGAAGTGAGCGACGGGCTCTCGCGGGTGCGCCCGCGAAACGAGCCCACAGGGCCGCGCGGATGCGCGGGCACTGTCCGCCCGCTGCGGCGTTCCAGAGGCGTGGTCCGGTCCCGGACCGAAGGAAGGCCTTTGGATGACTCGTGCTCTTCTGCTCCCGGCGTTACTGGCCGCGGCCGTCCTGCCCGCCGCGGCTGCGGCGGCCGAAGACCCGAAGGACGCCACGCGCACCGAGACGATCGCGGGTCTCGTGCGGATCGTCGGCGCGCAAGCCGGCATCGTTCTCTACTGCCGCAAGTTCTACACCGTCGATGATGCGGTCTCCGAGGGCCTGTCCCGCACGGTCCGCCGGGCACTCGACGTTTCCCTCGGCCACCGGCAGGCGCAGACCGTCATCGCCGCGGAAGGCCGGCGCGTCGCGGAGGAGATCGCCGCGGTGGGTGCGGAGCAATGGTGCGCCGACCAACGCGAGATCCTGAATACAGACGGCGTCCGCGTCTTCATCGACTGAGCCCGCTGGGGGCCGGCCCTGCGCTCAGCCCCCACGACATCGACAGCCCTCGCGACAGATCTTCCACGAGGCCCGCGCCCAGAACAGATGAGGGCGGCAGACCGACTTTATGTTCCGCAATGCAGAACAGATTATGATCTTGTTCGCCCGTTCTTCGTCTGTCATGTTTTGACGACGGATGAAACTGAACAGATCAAGCCGGTCGCACTCGTCCGTACAAGAGCCCGAAGGGCCGCGAGACCGGCGGAGAAGGAAACGCCATGTCCCGACCGCTCTATCTGGCCCTCGCCCTCGTCCTATGCGGGGCTGCCGTCACGCTGTTCGCCTTCATGCGCGCGCCCCAGTCGAAGGAATTCGCCGGGTGGGATGTCGCCTTCATGAGCGGCATCGGCGCGGTCGCCCTGGGCTTTCTCACCACCCTCGTCGAGGTCGTCACCGGCTAGGACCGGCACCGGATCGATACGCAAGCCGCGACCGGTGCGGCGCATACGAGGCCGACACGCCGGTCACGGCTTCATCGCCCCCCTTTCTACTGGGCGGCCGGCGCGGCACAGGCCACGCGGTCGCCCGATCGCACCGCGCACGAAGCCCGCTGAATTCACAGTTCGGCGGGCATCCCGACAATTCGATGCATTTCGCAAACCCTGTCTGAACCCGGGTGTCCGATCCTGTCGGACAGAGGTTTGTCGAGGCGGTGATGTTCGAACGACGCAGCGCTCCGCGCACGATCCTGAACGAGACCGGCAGCATCTCGGTGGACGAGCATCGAAGCCTGCCCTGCATCGTCTACGATCGATCGGCCGGCGGCGTGCGGATCGCGCTTCCGGACACCGAGATCGTGCCGGATCGCTTCATCCTCAGTATCGACGCGAGCAACGAGATCCTCGTCTGCCAGGCCATCTGGCGCAAGGCGGACGAGATCGGGGCGACCGCGGACGTCCCCGAGACGGCTCGGTCGGGCGGCTGGACGATGCTTCACGAGCTGGAGCGGGCCTGAAGGCGGCCGAAGGCCGGTCCGCCCCGCAGCGAGGCCGCGCGGCCCGAAGTGGCCCTTCGCATCGGATCATCACGCCGGTCGGCGCGCCGGGGCACCGTGGAGCCGGCTCGCGTCAGTCCCAATCGATGTTCAGAGAGCGCTCGAAGGCGGCCGCGGACAGTTCCTTGCCCTTCGGGTCGGCGACCGTGATCTCGCGGAAGCCGCGCCGGGCCAGTTCCCAGGTCTTCTCCATGGCTTGCTCGTCAGTCCCGCAGGCGAACGTCATGACGCGCCCGGACGGATCAATCCCCTTGACGGTGAACACGTCTCTCTCCCTGCTCTCACCTCCCATATAGAGGCGCGTCCCGCATCGCGCCTCCCGCCATCGTGAGAGACACGGGGCCCCGGCGCGTCGTTCCGCGCAGGGCGGGCCCTCCAACACGGAGCGGTGGACCATCATCGGCCCACCGGCGCGCGGGATTCGCCCGTGAGACGCGAAACCGAGATCCGACCGGTCGTTGCACGGTACGGTCGATCCCTGGACCTCCGTGCTCGTGCGGCCGGCCCGCCCGGGCGGGGATGCGTCGCCAGGCGGGTCCGACCCGGACGCGCGCCTTCGCCGGGACCGGCTTCGCACAGGCCCGCAGGGCCATCGGGAGCTCATCGACGCGCTTCACGATTCGGCCGATCTCGCCCGCACCCGCGGGCAGGCGCTCGATGCCGCGATGACGCCGTGCAGGACGTGTACAGAGCCATCCGCGCCCGGTCTCTGGGCGCGTGGGCGGGCGGCCCGTCGCGGCGCTGCCGGCCGTCTTCGGACGCGGAGTTGGCAATGATGTACGGGGAGGTGGGCCGCCTGGCGGATGAGGGCCTGCGGCTGAGCCTGCGGCAGGCCGAGAATGCCGCATTGCTCGTGATGGCGATGCAGTATGCCTGGGCGGAACTGTGGCTCGAGGGATATCGGGCGGCCGGAGCCGCCCTCAGTGCCGAACGCGATCAACGGGCGCGGACGCGGCGCTTGATCCGTCGCGGCGTATCGCCGGCGGCAGCCGCTCAGGCGTTGCACATCGTCTGAGTCAGGGCCGGAGACAGAGGCGCCCGGGGCGCTCCGTCTCCGGCGGCGGGCTCAGCGACTCGCCTCGACGGAGGCCTGGACCATCGGTCGGCCAAGGGCCGAGACCGTCCGGCTGACGGTCGCCGGCGCCGCCACGGGCTGAGGCGTGGTGGTCAGGTCGTGGATCGCACGGATCTGCTGGGCAGGCCGGGCCTGCTCCCGATAGAGCGGCGGGGTCAGGTGCAGGTGGTCGTCGGCGGCGGCCGGGCCGATGAAGGCGGCCGAGGTGAGCGCGGCCGACGCGAGGATGAGGATCGTGCGCATGGTGCGTCTCCGTTTCGATCGCAGCGTCGACCGCGAATTGCGATCGACCAGCGCATGAGACCACGGATTTGTGCGATGCGGCATGCGTTTTTCGCATTGCACCATATCGCTACGGCGGCACGGTTTTGCAATGTTCCCGGGATTTCCGGGGGGCCTGAGCAGGGCGACAATTAAATGCCCATGCATTCGATGCAAATGAACTAAACTTCCATTGGCCGGTTCTCAAATATAACTTGGACGCGCGCATCATTTAATTTCTGATCCGGGCGCCGGATGGTTCGTCGCAGCCGCACGGGCGCACCCGGATCGGCGGCCTCCGGCGCCAGATGCCCGTCACACAGGCCCGGTAGACCCACACACCATGCCAAGCATCACGGATGCGCCGATGACGCCCTCCGATCTCGACAAAAGGGCCGAACTCACCATCTGGCCCGCACGCGCGACCGGTCGTTCCGCGGAGGGGCGCCCGTTCGCGACGCTGCGCGAAGCCCTCGCGGTTGCGCTCGAGGCGATCGCGTCCGACGACGCCCGGCCGTGGATCATCACCGAGGCCGGTGACATCCTCTCACCGCGCTGGATCCAGGCGCATTCCCGCTCGCGATCCCTGCAATAGCCGGGGCGACGCGGGTCTTGCAGTCACGATCAGCAGCCGATGCAGATGTCGCGCACCACGTGCGGGTGTCGCAGACCGGTGCGCTGGTTCGGAAGCCGTCCTTCGAGGGATGAAAATCCGCTCCCCAGCCCCGGGGGACGTCGGCGCCCCCCGGTCGGGTCGGCCTGGACGGGTGCCGGCGCCGGCGCCGCCGCGACCGGTGCGGGCTGGGCCGGGAGGACGGGAGCGGGAGCGCCGTTGGCCATCCCCGGATCGGGCTGCGTCAGGGCCATGCCGGGAACCGGAGCCGTCGTCGCGAACTCGCCGGCACGTCCCGGCAGGGAGGCGGCGACGAGGGGAGCGACGATGGGGCCTGCGACGACGAGCCGGGTCAGCGGATGCATCACACTCTCCAGGCTTGGAAGCCGGCACGGCACGGAAAGCCGCGCCTGTGCCCGCCAATCCCGATGACGGGCCCCGGTCCGGCCCCTGTGTGACGCGGGGGCCGACGCGGCGCCACTCATCCATTCGACGGAGCGGTCTCCGGGCGGCTCAGTAAGCGCGACCGTAATAGGGCTGCGAGACCGGGCGATAGCGGTCGCTGACCGGCCACGTATAGGGCTGATTCTTGCCGGTCTGCAGGTGCGACCGGAATTTCGGCTCGTTGAAACCGATCCCGTGCAGGCCTGTCGCGCCATGGGCGCCCTGCGCCTTGGGGCCGGCATCGCGCGCCAGGGCTGCGCCCGAGACGCCGAGAACGAGAACGGCCGCGAAAGAGACACGGCCCAGAATGACGCTCATTTCTGCCTCCTGTCCCGGCCCAGGTGCCGGAACAGGATGAACGGCATCGGTTCGGCCCGGTTCCGGGCCCGGGAGGCGCTCAGAAGCCGCCGCCGAGGCAGGCTTCGGCCAGGGGATCGCCGCAGAGGTCGCCGGTCCGGACCGGCGCGGCCGCCGCACCGCCGATGCCGGCCCCGCCGAACGCCCCTCCGCCGGACGGGAGCGTGCGGGCCGCTTGTGCGGGGTCGTCCGCGCGGAGCCCGCTCGCCCCGACGATCCCGGCCCCGCCCGTTCCGACGCCCCCCGCGCCGGCCGCTCCGGAAATCGAGGTGCCCGCGCCCGGGCTCACGGTCGCGCCGGTCCCGAGCCCGAACACGCCGAACGGCCCGACGCTGGACAGGGTGGTGCCGGACGCTCCGATCGCGGCCGCGTCGGCGGTCCCGCCTGCGAGGCCGGCCGACGCAGCCGCAGGGAGCAACGTTCCCGATGTCCCGACAGAGCCGACCCCCGTGGCGGTGCCGTTGCCGAGACCGTTGAGGGAGCCCGCGCCCGTCAGGGCGGTCGTCTGCCCCGTGCGGGTCGTGCCGCCTGATCCCAGGCCCAGGGAGAGGCCAGACCCGCCACCGAGACCGATCGTGCCGCTGGTCAGCGACAGGGTGCTCCCCGGTGACGCGCCCAGCCCCGAACGCGACGCGGTGCCGAATCCGCTGCGCAGGCCGCTGGCGCCGATCGTCCCCCCGGTCCGGAGGCTGGAGCCGGAGACGCCTGCGCCGCCGGTCGCGGCCGAGCCCAAGGTTCCGAGCTGGCCCGCACCGGTCGATCCCGCGACCGATGTGCCGATGGCGGTCCCGGCCGATTGCCCGGCCGCCCGCCCGCCCGAGGCGCCGATGCGGCCGCCGCCGCCCGCGCTGCCGAAGCTGAGCTGGCCGGCATTCACCAAGCCGCCGGTCTGCGCCGAGACGGTCGGGAACGGGCCGGTGGTGGTGCCGCCGCCGAGGCTGAGCTGACCGGGATTGGCGATGGGCGTGATCGGCTCCGGCGAGGCCGAACTCGGCACCGTCGCGGTGGCCGACAGGCTCTGCGCCGAAGCCGGGATGGCGATCGGCAGCAGCAGGGCGGCGAGGATGGACCGCATGGCACGCTCCGCAGGCCGGCGGACGAAGACAAAGCCGGACAGATTTGTTGCCGAGAAACAGAGGGGCGTGAGGCCGGTTCCGGCGGCGCACCGACGCGGAACGCCCGCCGCAGGCGCGGAAAGAGCACCGTCGGCCTTCATGCTGCCGGAAAGGCGGTGTGGTCTCGGCGGCGGATCCGCCCGGACCTGCGCCCCGACCTGCGATCGTACCGTTGCCCGAAACCCTCGCCTCAGGCTTGCGCAGCGCCGGCTGGCTCGCCGGCCTGCCGGCCCTCGCGCTGATCTGGGCGAGTGCGACGCTCTACGCCGCCCCGCGGATCGCCGAGGGACTCGAGGCCGAGGGGGCGGCGGTGACATCCGGCACGGCCACCGCCACCGGCGAGCCCTGGCTGCGCCTGGAGGCCAGCGGCCGCGACCTCGTGGCCGCCGGCGAGGCGCCGGACGTCGCCGAACGGGCCACCGTGCTGTCCCGCCTCGCGGCCCTGGACGGCCCCCGCCGCATCGTCTCCGAGGTCGGCATCGTGGAGACCGCCGCGCCCTTCCAGTGGGCGGCGATCCGCACCGGCCCGAACCGGATCGCCCTGGAGGGCAGCCGCCCGGTGGAGATCGGCCGGCGGGCCCTGGAGGCGCGGATCACCGGCGCCCTCCATCCCGGCACAGGCCTCGACGACACCGCCCGGGCCGCCCGGGGGGCGCCGCCGGACTTCGCCAGCGCGGCCGCGTTCCTGGCGGCCCGGCTCTCCGGCCTCGCCAAGGGCGGGCGGGCCGCCCTCAGCGACACCGTGCTCAGCCTCTCGGGCGAGGCCCTGGACGTGCCGGCCTACGAGGCCCTGCGGGCGGCGCTCTCGGACCCGCCGGAGGGCTTCAGCATCGGGCGGATCGAGATCCTGCCGCCCAAGGTGGCCGCGTACCGGTTCGCCGTGGAGAAATCCGGCCGGGGCGTCGTCCTCGACGGCTTCACCCCCTCGGCCGCAGACCGCGAGGCCGCCCTGCGCGCGGCCACCGAGGCGGCGGCCGGCGGCGCCGTGGAGGACCGGCTCCTGGCGGCCCGGGGCCTCGACCCCGCCATCGACCCGAAGGGCCTCATCGCCTTCGCGTTCAAGCTCGCCGAGCTGATCCAGTCCGGCCGCGTGGTCTTCCAGGACGGGGCGGTCTCGGTGACCGGCGACGCCATCGACGGGCAGGCGCTCCCGGACGCCGAGGCGCTGATGCGCGACGGCCGGCCCGCCGGCGTGGCAGCCGGGCCGGTGGCGCTCACGGCGCGGCCGCTCTCGCCCTACCGGGTGGCGATCCGCCGGACCGCCGATTCCGTACTCCTCACCGGGCATCTGCCGGACACCGCGACCCGGGAGCGGGTGCTCGCCGCCCTGCGCCCGCGCCTGTTCCGGGAACCGGTCATCGACCGCACCCGCCTCGCCGACGGCGCCCCGCCGGATCTCGGGGACGCGCTGGCCGCCGCCGCCCCGCTGGTGGCGAACCTCGCGGACGGGACCGTCACGGTCTCGGACCGCGCCCTGACCCTGACCGGCGAAAGCCTCTACCGGGAGGGCGCCGCCCGCACCCCGGACCGGCTGGCCGAGGCGCTGCCCCCCGGCTGGACCGGACAGGCCACCGTCACGGCCCGGGACGCCGCCGAGCGGCGCGACCCCGCCACCTGCCGCGCCGACTTCACCGCCGCCCTGGCCGGCACCGACCTGCGTTTCCCCGCCGGGGGCGCGGTCCTGACGCCGGCCTTCTACCCGACCCTCGACGCCCTCGCGGCCCTGGCCAAGACCTGCCCGTCGCTGCGCATCGCCGTCTCGGGGCCCGCCGACCCGGCCAAGCCGACCCCGACGCCGGCCGCCGGTCCGGCGGCCACGGGGGAGGGCGCGCCCGCCGCCGCACCGACCCAGATCGCCAGCGCCGCCAAGCCGGAGCCCCCCAAGGGGGATACGCCCAAGACGGAGACGCCCAAGGGGGACACGCCCAAGACGGAGACGCCCAAGGGGGAGACGCCCAAGACGCGGGGCAAGCCGGATCACGCCAAGACCGAGGCCGGCAAGGCGGAAGCGGCCAAGAAGGACGCCAGGAAGGAGCCGGCCGCGCACGGCAAGGCTTCGGCGAAGAAGCCCGCCGAGGCCCCCGAGGAGCCGCCGCCCGACCTGCCGCGCCTGCGCGCCCAGGCGGTGGTGGAGTATCTCCTCCAGGCCGGCGCCCGACCGGAGCAGGTCACGGCCGGGCCGGACGGGCCGGCCGGCCCCGTCGTCTTCGCGCTGCTGCCGTGAGGGACATCCGCTCCGCCCCGCGCCCGGCCGCCGGGCCGCGCCCATCCGCGCGCATCGATCGCGCCCGCAGGGAGGCCGGACGGCCGTGACGCTGCTGCTCGCCGGATTCTGGCCCGGGCTCGCCGGGGCGGCCGCGCTCGGCCTCGTGGTCGGGGCGCTGGTCGGCTGGCCGGACCGGCTCGCCGCCTCGCTGGGACTTTGCGTGGTCGCGGGGCTCGTGGCCGCGGCGGCGCTCGCCGGGTTCGTGCCGGGCCTGCCCGGTCTGTGGCTCGACGGCGCGGGCCTGATCCTGCCGGTCTACTGCGCGGCCTGCGCCCTCGGGGCGCTGGGGCGCCGCCTCGTCGTCCGGGATTAAGGGTTCGGGAACCGGTCCGCCCCCCGGCGGCGTTCATCCGGCAACAGGGCCCCGAGGGCCCGCCCCGAACCCGGAGAGGCCGCGATGCCCTGGACCGTCGAAAGTCCCCATCCCGCGAAACGCCGCGCCGTCCGCCTGCCGCGCCCCCGCGCCGGCGCCGCCGCCACCGGCCTGTTCCTGGCCGGACTGATCCTCTCGGCCGCGACGGTGCCGCTGGTCGAGCCCGCCGACGCCACCACCGCCGCCCACACCACGCAGGCCGCGCTCACCCCTCCGGCCCGCTGAGCGAGGCAACCCGCGCCCGCCCCCGAGGGTTGTCCGCCGGGGCCCGTCCGGCCCGAACCGTGGGGGAGACGCGCATGGGACTGCTCGAATCGGCGATCGGCGGCGTGCTGGGCCAGGTGTTCGGCGGGCAGAAGCAGGGCGCCGGGGGCATGTCGCCCCTGGTGAAGGCGCTCTTGATGCTGCTGCTGGCCAAGGGCGCCAGCGGCGGCTTCGGCGACATCTTCGGGCGCGGGGGACGGGGCGAGCCGGGCCCCGAGGCCGACCGCTCCGGCGGCGCCGGCCCCTACGGCCGCGATCCCGGCCAGCACCCCGCCGATGCCAGCGGACGCCGCCCCGACGACGGGGGCGACATCGGCGGCTGGGACCAGTATGGCGGCCGCCGCGACGGGGGCCCGGAGGGGCCGACGGATCCGTCCCTCCCGCCCGGCGATTTCTCGGATCTGTCCGGCATGCTCGACGGCCCCGGCGACGCCCCGGCCCCGAGCCGCGCCGCCCCGGCGGGGCAGGGGGATCTCGGCGGCCTCGACGGGCTGGTGGACCGCTTCCGCCAGGGCGGCCTCGGCGACGTGATCGAGTCCTGGATCGGCCACGGCGCCAACCGCCCGGTGGCCCCGGACCAGCTCGCCCGGGCGCTCGGCCCCGACACGCTTGACACCCTCCAGCAGCAGACCGGGCTGGACCGCGAGACGCTGCTGTCGCAGCTCGCCCAGGCGCTGCCGGAGGTGGTGCACGCGCTCACCCCGCAGGGGCGGGTGCCGGGGGAGGCTGAGCGCCGGGGGTGGTGAACTCTCCTAGAGTAATTTAGACAAGTGCACCCTTACGCTAAGATTTCACGGCGTCGTTGCAATAAGGATGAACCATTTGACCATTGGAAATATCCCCTCGTCCTCCCTCTCGAACTCTTTGTATATGATCATAGGAAACCGATTTGGTTGGATCGAGCAGTCCATCGCATATTGGACATTTCATGGCCGACAAAATTGCCTGCTTTATGTATATCGCTGATTTTGTTTCCTCGGAAAATGCAATAGCGTCGTTGGCTGTTGTGACATCGATCACTCTTCCTCGTCCTCCCGCTTGGATGATTGCCTGTTCAACTGAGACGGCTCTACCCGCGGAAAATTCGTCGATCATGAAAGACAACAATTCTTTTATTCGCAAAACTCGGCTTCCCTTGCTCATATTTTGAAGGAGAATTCCGATCAAAGATTTATTATTTACAAGGAATTTTTCGAGTTCTTTTCGAGCCGAAGTAAAATTTCGAAAGAAGTTTCCATTGTTGTTAGCTAAATTTTGAGCAACAAGCATCACCATCGCAAGAAAAAGGAATCTACTGTGTTTTCCTCTTTCGTTATAAAAATAAACCGCAGGATGGAGGCCTAAACTCCCCGGCTTATTACCGCTAATTCGCTTAGCGACGCTTAACGCACGTTTCAAAATATCGATTGTTTCATCTCCAGACTTGTCATCTGCATAATCAGCAATTGTCGACGGACCACTACTCTGAGCATTTATCAAAACCAAAAAATCAACCAGCAATGAGAGCGCGTCAACTGGTGCAACTGATCCTCCCAACGGAAGATCGAGCGTCTTAACCGGCTGACGCATTTCTGGATCGAATAATGTTTGATAAAGGTCGCTGGAAACGGCCTCAATCGTTGCTTGCTTTTCCGGCGGGAAATTTGACCAATATTTGTGGCCAGTACCAGATCTTAAGATGGAACGCGCACCGATTGCGACAGACTTTTTTCTATTTTTTAATAGCATCTCCTCTGTATCATCAAGTGGAGTCCCTTGAGAATTGATCTTAAAGAAAGATGTTTCTGCAACAGAAGCCGACCCTTGAACCCACTGCAACGCCAACGCGCGAGTGAATAAATTGCGCGCCCTCTTCGAGCGAGCATCGGTTCCAAGCCCTTCAGAACTCACAAGACTTCTGAGACTTGAAAATCTTCCGACCGAGTCTTCTATTAGTTTTCGGGCTCGCCTTGCCGCTCTTTTTTGCTCTTCTGATATCTCATTATTGTAAAACTTCTGTGAGATGGAGCCATCTCCGTAATCGTCCTCCATCCACGCACGCAGTGCACTCAATCGATGACCGCCGTCGATTACAAATATAAAATTTGGAGATTTCCAGAGTATGAGTGACGGAATGAGTTCGTTATCTAAAAAACTGGCAATGAAAGTTGATATTTGCTGAGCGCTCCAGTGATTAGTTTCGCGCTGAAAATCAGGCTTTCTCAGGAAAGAACGTATCGGCGAGCTGCTTTCTATATTTGAGATAGGAAAATTCTGAAATAGTTCCATCGTAAAATCATCGTCGTGCGTAGCAAAATCCGCACGCGGTATCATCGCATCCAAATTGACGCGTGTGGCCATATTCCGCCTCTCAACCACCCTAGGTTGATTTAGAGGGAAGGCCAGAAAACTTTAACAAAACGCTAATTCTGAACAGGGGCGATCAGCTCACGCGCCGCATCACCAGACTGGCATTCGTCCCACCAAACCCAAACGAGTTCGACAGCACGACATCCACCCGCTTCCGCTTGGCCTCGAACGGCACGAGGTCGATCTGGGTCTGCACGGAGGGGTTGTCGAGGTTGAGCGTCGGCGGGATGACGTTGTCGCGCAGGACGAGGATCGAAAAGATCGCCTCGACCGAGCCGGCCGCACCCAGCAGGTGGCCCACCGAGCTCTTGGTGGACGACATGGTGGCGTTCGCGGCGGCGTCGCCCAGGAGCCGCTCCACGGCCTTCAGCTCCAGCTCGTCGCCCATGGGCGTGGAGGTGCCGTGGGCATTGATGTAGCCGATCTCGGACGGCGAAATCCCGGCTCGCTTCACCGCGGCGCTCATGCAGCGGAAGGCGCCGTCGCCGTCCGGGGACGGGGAGGTGATGTGGTAGGCATCGCCCGAGAGGCCGTAGCCCACCACCTCGGCGTAGATCTTCGCGCCGCGGGCCTTGGCGTGCTCGTACTCCTCCAGCACCACGATGCCGGCGCCCTCGCCCATGAGGAAGCCGTCGCGGTCGCGGTCGTAGGGGCGGGAGGCCTTCTCCGGCGTGTCGTTGAAGCCCGTGGTCAGCGCCCGGCAGGCGGAGAAGCCCGCGATCGAGAGGCGGTTCACCGGCGATTCGGCTCCGCCCGCCACCATCACGTCGGCGTCGCCGAGCGCGATCAGGCGGCTCGCGTCGCCGATGGCGTGGGCGCCCGTGGAGCAGGCCGTCACGACCGCGTTGTTCGGGCCCTTCAGGCCGTGGGCGATCGAGACCTGGCCGGAGGCGAGGTTGATGATCCGGCCCGGGATGAAGAACGGCGAGATCCGGCGGGGCCCCTTCTCGTGCAGGGTCACGGAGGCGTCGTAGATGCCGCCGATGCCGCCGATGCCGGAGCCGATCAGCACGCCGGTGGCGCACTGGTCCTCGTGGCTCTTCGGCGCCCAGCCGGCATCCTTGAGGGCCTCGTCGGCCGCCGCCATCGCGTAGACGATGAACGGATCGACCTTCCGCTGCTCCTTCACCTCCATCACGAGGTCGGGGTTGAAGGTGCCGTCGGTGCCGTCGCCGAAGGGGACCTGCGCGGCGATCCGGCAGGGCAGGTCGGCGGATTCGAAGCCGCGGATCGGGCCGGCGCCGCTGTCGCCCGCGATCAGCCGGCTCCAGGTGTGCTCCACTCCGCAGCCGAGCGGCGTGACCATCCCCAGACCCGTGACCACCACCCGCCGCATGTGCCCTGTCCCGTCTTGAGGCGCAGCCCCGCCGGCAGAGCCGCGGTCGCGCATCGTCCTAACGTCCTCGGCGGCGGAATCGGTCCCGGCGGGACCCGTCACGCCTCCGAGCCTTGAAACGCATAACGGCGCGGGGGCTGTTTCGCCTCACCCGCGCCGCGTCAAACCCGGTCCCCGGCGCCTTTAGGCGGCGGAGTTCTTCTCCAGGAACTTCACGGCGTCGCCGACCGTCTGGATGGTCTCGGCAGCGTCGTCCGGGATCTCGACGTTGAACTCTTCCTCGAAGGCCATGACCAGCTCGACCGTGTCGAGGCTGTCGGCACCGAGGTCGTCGATGAAGTTGGCGCTCTCGACCACCTTCTCGGGCTCCACGCCCAGGTGCTCGACGACGATCTTCTTCACGCGCTCAGCGATATCGCTCATCGGTCTTCCGTCCTCGTCCTTTTGGTCTGTCAGTCTTCTCGGGGTGGTGCCGTGGCCGCGTCGCGCCCTTGCGGGCTTGTTGTGACGGGCCGGTGTCCGATCGCGCGTGCTTCTGAGGTGAACCGGCGCGTGAGCCGGGACGCCCCCGCCGGAGGGCCTTGGACTGAAAACCCGCTGAACCGTCAACCCCCTGTACGGCTGCGGGGCGTGGTAGCACAGGGTTCCCGCCCTGGCGAGGGCCCGTTCAGAAAGCCTTCATGGGTGTGGCACTTGCGTGTCGGCGGGGGTGATTCGCGCGCGATCGTCGCCGGTTCGAGACCGGTCTTCGCACACTAGTACATGGCCATACCGCCATTCACGTGCAGCGTGTGCCCGGTGACGTAGGCCGCCTCCGCGGAGGCGAGGTAGAGACAGGCCGCCGCCACCTCCGAGCCTTCGCCGAGCCGCCCGGCGGGCACGCGGGCGAGGATGCCCTCGCGCTGCTTCTCGTTGAGGGCGTCGGTCATGGGCGAGCTGATGAAGCCCGGGGCGATGCAGTTGACCGTGATCCCGCGCGAGGCGACCTCGGCAGCGAGCGCCTTGGTCATGCCCACGAGGCCGGCCTTGGCGGCGGCGTAGTTGCCCTGGCCGGGATTGCCGGTGCTGCCGACCACCGAGCCGATATTGACGATCCGTCCGGAGCGGCGGCGCATCATGCCCTTCACGGCGGCCCGCGACAGGCGGAAGGCGGCGGTGAGGTTGACGGCGATCACCTGCTCCCACTCCTCGTCCTTCATCCGCATGAACAGGTTGTCGCGGGTGATGCCGGCATTGTTCACGAGGATGTCCAGCGGGCCGATCGCGGCCTCGGCGGCCGGCACGAGGCCCTCCACCGAGTCCTTGTCGGAGAGGTCGGCCGCGACGGGGCTCGCGCGCTCGCCGAGTTCGGCGGCGAGCGCCTCCAGGGCCGCGGGCCGCGTGCCCGAGAGCGCCACGGTGGCGCCCTGGGCGTGCAGCGCCCGGGCGATCGCCTGGCCGAGGCCGCCGGTCGCGCCGGTGACGAGGGCCTTGCGGCCGGTGAGATCGAACATGCGGGGCTCCTGTCGGATCAGAGCGCGAAGGCGGCGACGTCGGCGGGCGTGCCGACCGCCGTGGCGCTCGCCTGGGGGGCGATGCGCTTGACGAGGCCGGTCAGCACCTTGCCGGCGCCGAGTTCGTAGAACCGGTCGACGCCCGTCGCCGCCATGGCGGCGACGCTCTCGCGCCAGCGCACGGTGCCGGTGACCTGCTCGACCAGGGCCGTGCGGATCGCCTCCGGATCGGAGACCGGGGCGGCCGCGACGTTGGCGTAGAGGGTGACGCGCGGGGCCTTCAGGGCGACGGCGGCCAGCGCCCGGGCCATGGCCTCGGCGGCCGGGGCCATCAGGCGGCAGTGGAACGGCGCCGAGACGTTGAGCATCACGGCGCGCTTGATCCCGCGGCCGGTGGCGATGCCGATGGCGCGCTCCACGGCCGGCCGGTCGCCGGAGAGCACCACTTGGCCGCCGCCGTTGTCGTTGGCGACGTCGCAGACCGCGCCGCCGCCGGCCTCGTCGGCCGCCGCCTCGGCGACGGATCGGGCGGAGTCGAGATCGGTGCCGATCAGCGCCGCCATGGCGCCCGCGCCCGGCGCCACCGCCTCCTGCATCGCCTCGCCGCGCAGGCGCAGCAGCTTGGCGGCATCCGCGATCGTCAGGCTGCCGGCGGCCGCGAGGGCCGCGTACTCGCCCAGCGAATGGCCGGCCACGCAGGCCACGTCGCGTTCGAGGTCGAGGCCGCGCTCGGCCTCCAGCACGCGCAGCACCGCGAGGCTCGCCGCCATCAGGGCCGGCTGGGCGTTGGCGGTGAGGGTCAGCTCCTCGACCGGCCCCTCGAACATCAGCCGCGACAGGTTCTGGTTCAGGGCGGCGTCGACCTCGTTGAGGACGGCCCGGGCCTGCGGGAAGGCCTCCGCGAGGTCCCGCGCCATGCCGACCGCCTGACTGCCCTGGCCGGGAAAGATGAGTGCGCGCATGTTGCGTCCTGATCGCCGGCACCTTTCGGCGCGCGAACGCCGCCCGTGTCGGCCGAAACTCTGGAATGGGGCGCGCACTCGCACCCGCGGCCGTGGGTGTCAACAATGCGCCGCACCATGATGCCGCACCGACGCCGCACCCGGGCCTCGGCGCGCCCGGCCCGCAGCGCTCGCCGGAGGCGCGCCCGGCGCAACCCGCTGTGCTTGTTGCACAACGGCATCCGGTGTAGAGTGGCGCCATACCCGACATCTTCCGTCGCTCAAGCCCAAGGAGCCGCCCCGCATGGCGCGCGTCACCGTCGAAGACTGCATCGAGAAGGTCGAGAACCGCTTCGAGCTGGTGCTGCTGGCGAGCCACCGGGCCCGCCTCCTGGCCGCCGGCGCCCCCCTGACCATCGACCGCGACCGCGACAAGAACCCCGTCGTGGCCCTGCGCGAGATCGGCGACGAGACGATCACGGCCGACGACCTCAAGGAGCAGCTGATCCACTCGATGCAGAAATACGTCGAGGTGGACGAGCCGGAGGCCGAGACCGTGCCGCTGCTGTCGAGCTCGCCGGCCGCCGCCGCGGTGGCGCCCCAGTCCTCCAGCGACGACGCGGCGGTCCAGTTCGACCGCATGAGCGAGGAAGATCTGCTCCGCGGCCTCGAGAACCTCGCCCCGCCGGTCGAGACCGACGACGAGGGCGAGTGAGCCGGACACCGTGGGCCTGGACGCGCACGACCTGACCGAGACCGGACCCGGCGGAGACGCCGGGTTCTCTCGTTCCGAGGCCGGCCCGGCGCCGGAGGGTTTTCCCCCGCCGGGGGCTGGCGCCGGCCCGGCGGTTGCGGAACAATCGCGCGTGATCCCGACCCCACGCACGACCCAGGAAGCCCCGGCCCCGTCCCGGCGGATGATGCGCCAGTACGAGCTCGTGGAGCGGGTCAAGCGCTACAATCCGGCCGCCGACGAGGCGCTGCTCAACCGCGCCTACGTGTATGCCATGCAGGCGCACGGCACGCAGAAGCGCGCCTCGGGCGACCCGTTCTTCGCCCACCCCCTCGAAGTCGCCGCGATCCTCACGGACCTCCACCTCGACGACGCCACCATCGTGGCCGCGGTCCTGCACGACACCGTGGAGGATACCGAGGCGACGCTGGAGGAGATCCGCCGGCTGTTCGGGCCGGAGATCGGCGCCCTGGTCGACGGCCTGACCAAGCTCAAGCGCCTCGACCTCGTCTCCAAGCAGGCGGCGCAGGGCGAGAACTTCCGCAAGCTGCTGCTCGCGGTGGCGGCGGATGTGCGCGTGCTGCTGGTCAAGCTCGCCGACCGCCTGCACAACATGCGCACCCTCCAGCACATGCGGGAGGACAAGCGCCACCGCATCGCGCAGGAGACGCTCGACATCTACGCGCCGCTCTCCGGCCGCATGGGCATGCAGGAGTTGCGCGAGGAGCTGGAGGATCTGGCCTTCCGCAACCTGGAGCCGGAGGTCTACGCCACCATCACGCAGCGGCTGGCGCGGCTCACCGCCAAGTCCGAGAGCGTGGTCGAGACCATCGCGCAGGTGCTCACCGAGAAGCTCGCCGCGCAAGGCATCACCGCGGAGGTGAGCGGCCGGCAGAAGCGGCCCTTCTCGATCTGGTCGAAGATGGAGCGCAAATCCGTCGCCTTCGAGCAGCTCTCCGACATCTTCGGCTTCCGGGTCGTCGTCAACACCGTGCAGGAATGCTACGCGGCGCTGGGCATCGTCCACACCAGCTGGCCGATGGTTCCGGGCCGTTACAAGGACTACATCTCGACCCCGAAGCAGAACGATTACCGCTCGATCCACACCACGGTCATCGGGCCGAAGAGCCAGCGCGTCGAGCTGCAGATCCGCACCTGCGCCATGGACGACATCGCCGAGTACGGCATCGCGGCCCACGCGCATTACAAGGAAGTCGGCGCCGAGCTGGTCAAGGATCCGGGACGCGCCGAGGGCAGCGTGCATCCGCGGCTCGCCGGCGAGAGCGGCGCTTACCAATGGTTGCGCCGGACCATCGAACTCCTCGCCGAGGGCGACAGCCCGGAGGAGTTCCTGGAGCACACCAAGCTGGAGCTGTTCCAGGACCAGGTGTTCTGCTTCACCCCGAAGGGCCGGCTGATCGCCCTGCCGCGGGGGGCCACGCCGATCGACTTCGCCTACGCCGTGCATACCGACGTCGGCAACACGGCGGTGGGTGCCAAGATCAACGGCCGGATGGCGCCGCTTCTGCACGAACTCGCCAACGGCGACGAGGTCGAGATCAGCCGCTCCGACGGCGCCTCGCCCCCGGCCGCCTGGGAATCGCTCGTCGTGACCGGCAAGGCGCGGGCGGCGATCCGGCGGGCGACCCGGGCCGCCGTGCGCCGGCAATATGCGGGCCTCGGCCGCCAGATCCTGGACCGGGCCTTCGAGCGCGCCGCCAAGACCTTCTCGGAGGACAAGCTGCGCGGCGCCCTGCCGCGGCTCGCCCGCGCCACCACCGAGGACGTGTTCGCCGCCGTGGGGCGGGGCGAGATGTTCTCGGGCGACGTCGTCCGCGCCGTCTATCCCGACCACCGCGACGAGCGCCGGCCTTCCCCCGCGCAGGGGGCCGCCAACGGCGCCGGCCGGCTGGTCCGCTCGGCCGACCAGACCATGCGGCTCACCTTCCAGGGCGCCGACGGCAAGGAGGGCGCCGAGGATCGCAGCGACGCGATCCCGATCCGGGGCCTCGCGGGCGACCTTCCCGTGACCTTCGCGCCGAATGGCGGCGCGGTCCCGGGGGATCGCATCGTCGGCATCCTGACCCCCGGTGTCGGGGTCACCGTCTACCCGATCCAGTCGGCGGCCCTCGCCGCCTTCGACAACGAGCCGGAGCGCTGGCTGGACGTCCGCTGGGACACGGAGGCACTGGGCGGCGAGCGCTTCCCCGCCCGCCTGGCGCTGAAGTCGATCAACGAGCCGGGCGTGTTCGCCCAGATCGCCCAAGTGATCGCCGACCACGACGGCAACATCGACAACATCTCGATGAAGCGGCGCACCCAGGATTTCACCGACATCACGATCGACCTGTCGGTCTGGGATCTCCAGCATCTCAACGCGATCATCGCCGAGCTGCGCGGCAAGCGCCCGGTCAACAGCGTGGAGCGCGTCAACGGCTGAGTCCGGGTGCCCGCGCACGGCCGGGCCCCGACGCATCTGAGGTTTACGGGATCGACTTCCGTAAACCTCTTTCTTCAGCGCAGAAGCCCATTCGATCAATCTCCCGAGCCATTGATCCAGGTTTCCAGAGCCGCACATCTCCGTGCTCTGCTTGACACGGACGCGTTTGAAACGAATGGTCCGGTCGCCAGAGCGGCGGCCGCACGCACACGGACCGCGTCGTTACGCGCTGGATTGCAAAGCTTGGCGCCCCCGATCGCGGAGCACCGCCCCGGCCAGTCGCCGTCGGCGGACCCTGGCCGTTTAATCAGACGATTTCCTGTCACCCACGATTTTCCGGGATCTGACCTGTTCATGCCCACAACCCAACGCAGCGCCATCTTCATCGACGGCGCCAATCTCTATGCCACCACCAAGGCCCTCGGTTTCGACATCGATTACAAGAAGCTGCTCAAGGAATTTCAATCGCGCGAGAACCTTCTGCGCGCATTTTACTATACCGCCATGATCGAGGATCAGGAATATTCATCGATCCGCCCCCTGATCGATTGGCTCGACTACAACGGCTACCGCGTCGTGACCAAGCCCGTGAAGGAGTTCACGGATTCGATGGGCCGGCGGAAGTACAAGGGCAACATGGACATCGAGCTGGCGATCGACGCCCTCGAACTCAGCACGCATATCGATCACATGATCCTGTTCTCGGGCGACGGCGATTTCCGCTCGCTGGTCGAGGCGATGCAGCGGCGGGGCGTCAAGGTGACGGTGATCTCCACGATCCAGACCCAGCCGGCGATGATCTCCGACGAGCTGCGGCGGCAGGCCGACGAGTTCGTCGACCTCGCGAGCCTCGCGGGCCGGATCGGGCGCGATCCGGGCGAGCGTCCGGTCCGGGCGCCCGGCGAGGCGCCGAGCCGTTACCGCGGGGAGGGCCGGACGAACCCGGGCCTGGAGAACCGCTACGGCATCCGCCAGCCGGAAGCCGAGGAGTAGGCCCTCAGGCGCCCGGCCGGTCGAGCCAGGCGAGAACCTGCCGGGCGCTCTGGTCCGGCGGGAAGACCGGGTAGAACAGCGCGCTCACCACGCCGTCGTCGATCACCAGGGTCAGGCGGCGCAGCAGCACCGCGCCGCCGGCCTCGAAGACCGGCAGGCGCGCCGCCATGGCGAAGGCCCGGTGCGGGTCGGCGAGGAGCGGAAAGGGCAGGTGCAGGCGCTCGGCCGCCTCCCGCTGGTAGGCGCTCGTCTGGGTCGAGAGGCCGAAGACCTGGGCGACGCCCCGGGCCTTCAGCTCGGCGTGGTGGTCGCGGAAATCGCAGGCCTGCGGCGTGCAGCCCCGGGCACCCGGGATCGCGTCCCAGTCGGGGGTGAGGCCGGGCTTCCCCGGCTCGCCGGTGCGCGGATACGCGTAGGCGACCGTGCGCCCGGAGAGCCGCGCCAGCGAGACGGTGCGTCCATCCGTTGCGGTGAGCGCCACGTCGGGCAGGCGCATCCCGCGGAGATGGGCGGCCGCGCCGTCATCGACGGGAACGGGCAGGTCGTCGGGCAGGACGTCGTGGCTGGATGGCATGGGCCGCACCTCGTATGCGCGAGTCCGGGCCGCCGCACCGGCGGAGGCGGGATCATGCGACGGCGCGGGATCGCCGCCAAGGCGATCCTGTCCGCGCCCCCGGTGCATCCGGCTCAGCCCCACCGGTCCCGGGACCTAGGCCCGCAACCTAGCCTCGGTCGCGCAGCAGCCGGGCCCGGTCGCGCTGCCAGTCGCGCTCCTTCACCGCCTCGCGCTTGTCGTGGGCCTGCTTGCCCTTGCCGAGGCCCAGCTCGACCTTCGCCCGCCCCTGGTCGTTGAAGTAGATCTTGAGCGGCACCACCGTGTAGCCCTGCCGCTGGGTCGCGCCGATCAGCTTGTTGATCTGGCGGCGGTGCAGCAGCAGCCGGCGGGGGCGCTTGGTGTCGTGGTTGAAGCGGTTCGCCTCCAGGTATTCCGGGATGTAGGCGTTGAACAGCATCAGGTCGTTGCCGGAGGGACCGGCATAGGCCTCGCCGATCGTCGCCTTGCCGCCGCGCAGGGACTTCACCTCGGTGCCGGTCAGCGCGATGCCGGCCTCGAGGGTGTCCTCGATGGTGTAGTGGTAGCGCGCGGCGCGGTTGTCGGCGACGATCCGCCGGCTGGGCTCCGGTTTCGGGGCCATGCGGGTGCCTCTCAGTCGACCAGGAGCCCGGCATGCCGCAAGGCGTCGTCCACGATGCGCTTCGTGGGCTCCGTCACCGGCACGAGCGGCAGGCGCAGCTCCTCCTGCATGTGGCCGAGCCGGGCGAGCGCGTACTTCACCGGCGCCGGGTTGGCCTCGGCGAACAGGCCGGTCTGGAGCGGGAACAGCTTGTCCTGGAGGGTCAGCGCCCTGGCGTAGTCCCCCGACAGCGTCGCCTCCTGGAGGTCGGCGCAGAGACGCGGGGCGACGTTCGCCACCACCGAGATGCAGCCGTGGCCGCCCTGGGCGTTGTAGCCGAGCGCCGTCGCATCTTCGCCTGAAAGCTGGATGAAGCTCGCACCCATGGCCTGTCGCTGCTGACTGACGCGGTCGATCTTGGCGGTCGCGTCCTTCACGCCGGCGATGTTCTTCAATTCGAAGAGCCGGGCCATCGTCTCGACACTCATGTCGATGACGGAGCGCGGCGGGATATTGTAGATGATAATCGGAATGCCGACCGCATCGTTGACGGCCTTGAAGTGGGCGTAGAGGCCCGCCTGCGTCGGCTTGTTGTAGTACGGCGTCACCACGAGGACGGCGTCGGCCCCCGCGCGCTCGGCGTGCTGCGCCCGCTCGACCGCCTCGGCGGTGGAGTTGGAGCCCGCACCCGCCACGACCGGCACGCGCCCGCCCGCCTCGTCGATGCAGGCCTCGACCACCCGGTCGTGCTCGGAATGGGTGAGGGTCGGGCTCTCGCCGGTGGTGCCGGTCGGCACGAGGCCGTGGCTGCCCTGCTCGATCTGCCAGCGCACGAATTTCCGGAAGGCGGCTTCGTCGAAGGCCCCGTCGCGGAAGGGCGTCACAAGCGCGGTGAGCGAGCCCCGCAGGCGGCTCCCGGTCATCTCGGTCATCTCAGGCGTCCCAAAGGGTCCCAGTTGGGATTTCGGCGGTCTCGGCGCCGCACGCGGTCCGCATCGTACGGGCGCGGACGGGCAGACATAGGCGGTCGCGCCACGGCGCGCAAACAGATCGTCGCGACGGTTAACGCGATCTTAATGGTCGCGGCCTCATCCTCGACCTTTCCCGTTCCGGTGATCAGAAGGGGGGAATCGTGACCCGATCCGCGGCCTCGCATCCGGCCTCGAAGCGCACGTCCCTCGCCGCCGCGGCGCTCGTCGCCACCGTCGGCGTCGCGCTCGCCGGCCCGGTCGGCCCCGAGCCGTCCGCGACGCTCCCGGCCTCGCAGTCCCCGGCCTCGCAGCCCACGCCGCCGGCGAGCGACGCGCTCCTCCCCACCGGCCAGGTCCAGGGCATGCAGGCCGTGAAGGCCGCCGACCCGGTCGCCGCCGATGCCCTGAAGCTCGACCCGGTCCACGCCTCCGGCGGCGACGACAAGGGCGAGGAACCCGCACGGCCGCTGCCGGCCGCGGCCTCGGCCTACGCCTCCGCCGACCCGGATGCCCCGGTGGCCTTCCCGCTGCCCGACGCCGCCGTCACCCCGGCGGCCCCGGTGCCCGAGGTGCCCGATCCCGCGCGGCCGAAGATCTCCGGCGACACCGACCCGACGCTGCTGCGCGGCGCCATCGACCTCTACCGCAAGGGCCGGGTCGCGGACGGCGACCGGATGCGCGACACCTTCACCGATCCGGCCGCGAAGGCGCTGCTCGAATGGGTGGCGATCCGCGCGGGCGCCGGGATCGGCTTCAACCGCACGGTCGCCTTCGTCCGGGCCAATCCGGACTGGCCGGCCGGCCCGCTGCTGCGCCGCCGGGCCGAGGAGGCGCTGCTCTCCGAGCGGAAATCCCCCGCGATCGTCCGGGCCTATTTCGCCACGGCGAAGCCGGCCAGCGCGCCGGGCAAGTTCGCCCTGGCGCTGGCGCTGCGCGCCGAGGGCTGCGAGGCCGACGCCGCCGAGATGGTCCGCGACCTCTGGCGCACCGAGAGCTTCGGGCGCAGCCTGGAGGCCAAGGTGCTCGACGCCTTCCCGGACGTGCTCACCCGAATCGACCATCGCTACCGGATGGAGCGGGCGCTCCTGAAGGACGATTGGGAGAGTGCCGGCCGGGCGGCCGGCTACGCGGGCGGTGGCTATGCCAGCCTCGTGCGCGCCCGCCGGGCCGTGGAGGACAAGTCCTCCGGCGCCGCGGCCGCGCTCGCCGCGGTGCCGCCGTCCCTGCGCGGGGACGCCTCCTACATCTTCTCCCGGGCGCAGTATTTCCGCCGGGCCGACAAGCCCGAGGCCGCCGCCGCCGTGCTCGCCACGGCGCCGACCAATCCGGACGTGCTGGTCGACGGCGACGAGTGGTGGATCGAGCGCCGGATCGTGGCGCGCAAGCTCCTCGACCTCGGCGATGCCAAGACCGCCTACGCGGTCGCCAGCGCCCCGGCGGCGCGCAGCCCGGAGAAGCGGATCGAGGCCGAGTTCCACGCCGGCTGGATCGCCCTGCGCTTCGCCGGCGATCCGGCGAGCGCTGCGCAGCACTTCGCCCGGATGGCCACGGTCGCGGAGAGCCCGATCTCGCTGGCGCGGGCCGCCTACTGGCAGGGTCGGGCGGCCGAGGCCCTCGGGCAAAAGGACGAGGCGAAGCGCTTCTACGAGCGGGCGGCCCTCCAGCCGATCGCCTATTACGGCCAGGTGGCCCGGGCGCGGCTCGGCCAGACGAGCCTGCCCCTGCGGGCGCCCGCGGACCTCGAGGGGGCCGAACGGCAGGCCTTCGAGGGCCGGCTCTCCATCCGCGCCCTGCGCCTCCTCGGCGAGGCCGGGATCAAGGAGCTGGCCCTGCCGCTCTACATCGACGCCGCCCGGGACCTCTCCGACCCGCGCGAGCTCCAGGCGCTCGGCGACCTCGCCACCGACATGAAGGATCCCCGCGCCCTGGTGGCGATCGGCAAGCTCGCGGTGCAGCGCGGCCTGCCTCTGGACGCCCACGCCTACCCGACGATCGGCATCCCCACCTACGAGACCTTCACGGCGGTGCCGCAGGTGGAGCGGGCCATGGTCTACGCCATCGCCCGGCAGGAGAGCCAGTTCGACCCGCGGGCGCAATCGGGCGTCGGGGCACGGGGCCTGATGCAGATGATGCCGGCCACGGCGCAACGCACCGCCCGCCGGGTCTCGGCCGCGTTCGACGTCGACCGCCTGACCAGCGATCCCGCCTATTGCGCGAAGCTCGGCCAAGCCCATCTCGGCGAGCTGATGGAGGATTGGCGCGGCTCCTACGTGCTCGCCTTCGCCTCCTACAATGCCGGCGGCGGCAACGTGAAGAAGTGGATCGACGCCTACGGCGACCCGCGCCGGGGCGACGTCGACGTGATCGACTGGGTGGAGCGCATCCCCTTCACCGAGACGCGCAACTACGTGCAGCGGGTGATGGAGAACCTGCAGGTCTACCGCTCGCGGCTCGACAGCCGCAGCGCCCTGCTGATCGACGGCGACCTCCACCGTGGGGCGCGGTAGGGTCCCGGAATGAGGCGCGGCCCCCTCTCCCGTGCGGGAGAGGGGGCGCGGGCGCCCCTTCCGGCACGCGGCTGACCATCACGGCGCGCGGAGGGTCGACACCCGCTCGACGCACGAGACTCTCCCGTTCGCGCCGCGGCCCTCCGATACCGACACCCGATTTTCCCGCATTCTGCTCCGCCGCGGCATAGCTTTTGGTTGTGCCTCCCGTGCTTGGCTCCCTAGAAGATGGGCCGGTCCGCCTTGACCGGCTCCCGAGAGCCCGCACCGCCGAGAGGATCCCCATGCTGCATCCGAGATTGGGTTTCGCCCTGCTGCTGAGCACCGTGCTCGCGGCCGGCGCTCCGGCCCTGGCCCAGGAGGCCTCCACCGCCGAGCAGACGATCGACGTGATGAACACGCTGTTCGGCAAGCATCCCGGGGCGCGGGCCAACCACGCCAAGGGCGTGGTGGCCGAGGGCAGCTTCACCCCGTCGCCCGAGGCGGCCAGGATCAGCAAGGCCTCCCTGTTCAAGGGCCCGGCGGTGCCGGTCACGATCCGGTTCTCGGACGCGACCGGCGTCCCGACCATCCCGGACGGGGCGGCCAACGCCAACCCGCACGGCCTCGCGCTCAAGTTCAAATTGAGCGACGGCTCGGAGATGGATGTCGTCACCAATGCGCTGAAGTACTTCCCCGTCGCCACGGGCGAGGACTTCCGCGACCTCCTGAGGGCCGTCGCCGAGAGCGGCCCGAAGGCGGCCCATCCGACCGCGCTGGAGCGCTTCGCCGCCGCCCACCCGGCCGCCGCCACGGCGGGGGGAACCGCCAAGACCCCGTCGAGCCTCGCCCGGCAGACCTATAACGGCGTCAACGCCTTCATCTTCGTGGATTCCGCCGGCAAGCGGCAGCCGTTCCGGTTCCGCTTCGTGCCCGTGGAGGGCGAGGAGATCCTCCCGCCCGAAGAGGCGGCCAAGCGCGATCCGAACTTCCTGATGGCCGAGATCGGCCCGCGGGTCGCCAAGACGCCGGCGAAATTCAGGATGCTGGCCCAGCTCGCCGAGCCGGGCGACCCGACCAACGACGCCACCAAGCCCTGGCCGGACGACCGCAAGACGGTCGATCTCGGCACCGTGACGGTGAGCACGGTGGTGCCCGACAGCGCCGAGGCCGAGAAGGCGCTGCTGTTCATGCCCAACAACCTGACCGACGGGATCGAGGTCTCGGACGATCCGCTGATCGATGCCCGCGTCCAGGCCTACGCGGTCTCGTTCAGCCGCCGCTCGCAGTAGGGCGGCCCGGCCGGATGGGGATCCCGGACCCGCGGCCTCATGCTGCGGTGCCGGAGCGCGGCGGAGGCCCCGAAGATGGCCCCGAAAACGGCCCCGAAGGCGGCCTCCGGCCCGTCGCGCGATCCCTGGAGCCCGCCGTCGAGGCCCGCTGACGCGGTCACCTCAGGATGAGGTCCGGGGGTGGGCGGACGCCCCCCTCGATCCGCCCCGGATCAGCGGCTCGTCCCGGCCGCCGGGGCGGGCGGCGCCTTCGCGTCCCCGTTCCGCCCCTTGCTCTCGACCGAGCCCGTGCGGGCGCCGTCCCGGATGGCCCCGGTGCCGCTGAGGCCGCCGGCGCCCATGCTGGTCGTGGACGCGCCGGCATCCGTGCGTCCGTCGGCCTTGCCGTCTTGCCCCTCGGCGGCGGCCGCCGCGCCGGTGAGCAGGACGGCGAGCAGGATTGTCGCGTTCAGGATCCTCATGGGGCCTCCGCAAGTCCAAGTGCGCCATTTCACGTGCGCTATTTCAGGTGCGCCATTCCAGGTGCGCCCCGGACGGGCCTAAGGGTCCAACCGGGCGCAGCCGGGCGCGTTCCCGGGGGAGGGCCGGTCGTCGGCCGGTCGTCACCCGGCGGCGCCGAGAGACGCGGCGGCGCGCCGGCCCCGCCGCTCGGCGGGATCCTGGAACACCCCCGACCACAGGCCGAGGCGCCGCCCCCAGGCGCGGTCCGCCGCCGCCGCGTAATCCGGCGCCACGTCCCGATCGGGCAGGGCGAGGCCCTGCGCCACCATCCAGGCCCCGAGATCCGCGTCGCCGACCCGGCAGAGCGCCGTCGCCGCGTCCCCGGTCCCATGGCCCCGCGGCTCGCAGGCGACGGCCGCCCCGCCGATCCGCTCGGCCAGCGCCCGGGCGGCGTCCCGGCCGCACGGGTAGGGCCGGTCCTGGGCGTCCGCGCAGGTCGCGTCGGCCTCCGGCGCGGCGATCCCGAACAGGCTGACCGCGCGGGTGCCGACGCGCAGCGTGCCGCCGTCGATCACCTGGGCGGGGCCGCTCAGGATCTCGCCGGCCCGGGCGGGGGCGTGCCAGGACAGGCCGCCCGCCAGCAGCGCGGCGAGGAGCGGCAGGCGCGAGCGGCCGGCCTTGTCGTCCGGGCAGAGGAGGGTGCCGGCGAGGCCGGCCGCGCAGGCGAGGAGGATACCGACGAAGAGCGACATGGTCTCAGGTCTCCGGAAGGGCTATGGCCGCCCTTGTGCCGAAGCGCCGCCCCGCGACCCTGACACCGCCTGTCAGCGTCCCGTCAGGCGGCACGGCTTAAGCCTGCTGCCCGCATGAGCCCGTTCCCGCCCCGCCGCCTCCACCGCCTCGTCGGCCGCGTCCTGGCCCTCGGCCTGCTGGCCGCCCTCGCGGGCGGGCCCCTGCACGCCTCCGAGGATGCCGACCGCGCCCGCCGGGCCCTGGAGCGGGGCGAGATCCGCCCCCTCGACGCGGTGCTGGAGGCGGCCCGGGCGGCGGTTCCGGGGGATGTCGTGTCGGTCGATCTCAAGCACGACGAGGGGCGCTGGCTGTACAAGCTGCGCATCCTCGGGGCCGACGGGAAGCGCCGGACCGTGAAGGTCGATGCCGGCACGCTGAAGATCCTGGACGAGGACGACGATGATTGAGGAGGCCGGGCCGTGCGCGTCCTGATCGTCGAGGACGAGCCGCGCATCGCCGCCGACATCCGGCAGGGGCTGGAGATGGCCGGCTACGTCGCCGACGTGGTGGCGGACGGCGAGGCGGCGTGGTTCCGCGCCGAGACCGAGCCCTACGACGCCATGGTGCTGGATCTCGGCCTGCCGCGGCTCGACGGGCTCGGCGTGCTGCGCCGCCTGCGCGCCGCCGACGTCGCCCTGCCGGTCCTGATCCTCACCGCCCGGGACGGCTGGCGCGAGCGCGTCGAGGGCATCGACGCCGGCGCCGACGACTACCTCGTCAAGCCGTTCCGGATGGAGGAGCTGGTGGCGCGGCTCCGGGCGATCCTGCGGCGCACCGCCGGCCACGCCTCGCCGGTGCTGCGCGTCGGCGCGGTGGAGCTCGACACCCGCACCCGCGCGGTCAGCGTCGACGGACGGCCCACGGAGCTGACCGCCCTGGAATACCGGCTCCTCGCCTTCCTGCTGCACCGCCAGGGACAGGTCGTGCCGGCGGGGGAGCTGCTCGACCACCTCCACGGGGTCGGGACCGAGCGCGAGGCGAACGCCCTGGAGGCGCTCCTGACGCGCCTGCGCCGCAAGCTCGGGCCGGGGGTGATCGAGACCCGGCGGGGCCACGGCTATCTGGTCCCCGGACCGGGTGGATCGTGAGGCGCGACTCCCTCCGCCTCCGGCTCGGCCTCGCGGCGGCCGCCCTGATCGCCCTGGCGCTGGTGCTCGCCGGGATCGGCCTCACGGTGATCCTCGACCGGGTGCTCGACGCCCGCACCGTCGCGGAGCTGGACCGGACCGCCAAGCTCATCGCCGGGCGGGTCGGCCTCGCGCCGGACGGGGCGCCGACGCTGTCCCGGGACCTGCCGGACCCGCGCTTCACCACGCCCTATGGCGGCCTGTACTGGCAGGTGGAGGCGGGATCGCACCTGCTGCGCTCGCGCTCCCTCTGGGACAAGAGCCTCGACCTCGGCCGGGCCGGAGCGGGTGCGCAGAACCCCGCCACCCTCGACACGACCGGGCCCGATGGCGGAAGGCTCATCGCGGTGGTGCGGCCGGTCCATATCGGCGCGCAGGGCTCCGAGACCGCGCTGCGGGTCGCGGTGGCGGAGGACCGGCGCAGCCTCGCGGCGAGCCGGACCACCTTCCTGCGCCTGCTCGTCCCGGCCCTCGTCGCCCTGTTCGTCGTCCTGACGCTGGCGATGGGCCTGTTCGTGCGCCGGGCGCTCGGCCCGTTCCGGGTGCTGCAGGCGGAGCTCCTGGCGGTCCATTCCGGGCGGCGGGCGCGGCTGCCGGAGCAGTTCCCCGACGAGGTCCGGCCGCTGGTCACCGACCTCAACCGGCTGCTCGACGCGCAGGAGCGGGCCCTGATCCGCGCCCGCGACGCCGCGGCCGACATGGCCCACGGCCTCAAGACCCCGCTGGCGGTGCTGGACGCCCTGGCGCGCCGGACCGGGCCGGCCGACCCGGCGCTGGCGGCCGAGATCGCCGAGCAGGCGCGGGCCATGGGCGGGCAGGTGGAGCGGGCGCTGACCCGGGCGCGGATCGCCGCCGCGGGCGACCTGCGCCGGAGAAGCTGCCGGGTCGCCCCGGTGGCGGAGCGCCTGGTCGCGACCCTGCGCCGGCTGCCGGAGGCCGACTCCCTGGAATGGAACGTGGCGGTGCCCGAGACCCTCGCCTATCCCGGCGACGAGGGCGAGCTGATGGAGGTGCTGGGCAACCTCCTCGACAATGCCCGCAAATGGGCGCACCGCCGGGTCCGCGTCACCGGGACGGCCGCCGGCCGCCCGGGCCTCGCCGTCGCGGATGACGGCCCCGGCATGAGCCCGGCGGCGATCGCCGGCATCGGCCGCGGCCAGCGCTGGGACGAGAGCCGGCCGGGCACCGGCTTCGGCATCGCCATCGCCCGCGACGTCGCCGAGGCCGCGGGCGCCCAGCTCGAGTTCGGGCGCTCGGAGATGGGGGGCCTGCGGGCGGAGCTGAGCTGGCCGGGCGCGTAGGGACACCCGGAGCCGCTGGCGGGCGCGGCCTGCCCCCTCTCCCGTTCGGGAGAGGGTTGGGGTGAGGGACCGGACGCTTCAGGACGGCGCGCGCTGTCGACGCGCAGGCACGGTGCGCCTCGTCCGGACAGCTCCCGACCCTCACCCTGCCCCCTCTCCCGCACGGGAGAGGGGACCCGCGCCCGGTTTCGGATCGTCGGCCCGTCCGCCGCTCGACAGGCCGCGAGCGGCGTCGGATGATCCCGGTCGCGCCGCTCACCCCCGCGGCTTCGCCGCCTCGGCGGCCCGGCTCAGCCGCATCAGCCGCGCGCTCAAGGCGCGGGCGCAGGCGTCCGTGCTGCGGCCCTCCGTGGTGATCGTCAGGTCCGGCTGCTCCGGCGCCTCGTAGGGCGCCGAGATGCCGGTGAAGCCCGGGATGCGGCCGGCGCGGGCCAGCCGGTACAGGCCCTTCGGATCCCGGGCCTCGCACAGGCCCAGCGGCGTATCGACGAACACCTCCAGGAACGGGATGTCGCCGGCGATCCGGCGCGCCACCGCCCGGTCGGCCCGGTAGGGCGAGATCAGCGAGACGATCACCACCGCGCCCGATTCGGCCATCAGCCGCGCCACCTCGGCGGTGCGCCGGACGTTCTCGGCGCGGTCCTCCGGCGAGAAGGCGAGGTCGGCGTTCAGCCCGTGGCGGAGGTTGTCGCCGTCGAGGACGGCGCTGTGCCGGCCGCCCGCCACGAGGATCCGGTCGGCCTCGACCGCGAGGGTCGACTTCCCGGCCCCCGACAGGCCGGTGAGCCACGCGATCACCGGGACCTGGCCGAGGCGCGCCCAGCGCGCCTCCCGGGCCTGGAGGGGGTGCCAGGTCACGGGGCCCGGAGGGAGGCCGGTCGGGATCTTCTGCAAGACGCACATATCCACCGCCTGGGGCAGCGTGCGCGGAGGCGGCTGCCGGTCTTTGGACATCGACACGGGATCGGGGGGCCGGCGCGGGCCGTCAGGGCACGCGCCAGACCGGGCAGCCGACGGCCTCGCCGAGCCGCGCCTGGCATTCCTCCAGGATGTGGGCCGTCCGCCACCACCATGCGGGCGGGGACCGGAAGGCGGCCTGCGCCGTCGCCGCCCGCACCAGCGCATCGACCGCCGCCTCCGTCTCCGGCGCGATCGGCCCGGCGGCGAGTTCGTTCGGCGGTGCCGCGGGGGCGGGATCGATGACCGCGTCCCAGGACTGCCCCCAGCAGGCGGCGGCGAAGCGCGCGTTTGCGGCCGCGTAGCGCGCCGCGACGCGGGCCAGACCGTCCGGCGCATCGCCGCGGAACCGCTCGGCATCGAGCCCTCGCGCCCAGGCCCACTCGTCGAGGACATGGCCGAGCAGGCGGGGATGCCCGGCCACCTGACGGTGGACCCCGAGCCGGTACAGGCGGCGCGACGCCTCGACCGCGACGGGTCCGGAACTCCGGTTCGTGCGGTATTCCAGGTCGGCGGGACCGAGGAGCGGCGCGAGGCGCGCGCCCAGGCCGAGCCCGTCGACCAGCCGCGCCAGCAGCGGGGCGTCGGACCGGCGGTCGCGGTACGGCAGGGCGGTGACGCGCCCTGCGGCGGCACGCAGCCAGGGCTCGAGCCGGGCCGCGTAGTCGTAGCGCCCGGACGCGCCCTCGGAGCGCAGGAAGCCGCGGAACGTGCGGCCCTCGGCGACGACCTGAGCCCGCAGGGCATAGGCCGAGGCCAGCTGCTCACCCTGCGGCTTGACCACGAGCGCCGCCTCCAGGGCGAAGCCGCGGCGCGCGAAGAGGTCGGACAGGATCTCGGGCACGCGCCAGAGCGGGCGCTGGACGGAAAAATCCTCGTACGAGAGCACGACCGTGTCGGCCGGCGTGGCGGCGAGGATCGCGTCGAGCCGCGCGAGGGCCTCGCGGCGCTCCGCGGCGCCGCGGCGGCGGTCCAGCGCCTGGCCGAGCCGGTAGTGATTGACGTCGTCGCTGCCGGGGGCGCCCGGCGGGGCGAGGTTCGGGTAACAGATCCCGACCGAGGCGAGACGGGGGCGCAGGCGGGCCAGCACCTCCTGAAACGCGGTGGAGCCGGTTCGCGGCATCCCGATGTGAACGATCGCGCGGCGCACGTGTCCTGTCGACCCTGCTGGATTTCGTGATTGCGGCAAGTCTTCCGCACAGCCGGACACAGTCCACGACCCCTCGTGGACGCGCACGTCTCGGGAAAACGCCAAACGAATCCGTAATCACGGTCCGATCACGGGAACGCGACCAGAAATAGCCAAGCTCCGTTTCTGCTCTATTTCGGATCGGGCAAAGCGCGTCGGGCAAAGCGCGTCGGGCAGGCGCGCATGCCGGCCCCTCCGAGGGAGGCGCGGCGCAGCCTCCGTGCGGGACAGGGGGGCTGGGGACGCGAGGCCCGATCCCGGCGCCTCGGAACGCGGCGGACGGTGATCCAGGGCCCCTACAGGACGCGGCGCCGAGGCGGCGCCGCGTTCGCGCGCTAGCTTCCGGCGTCCTCGCGGCGGAGCAGGAACACGCCCTGCGCGCCGAACAGGTTCCAGACCCACCAGGGCATGGAGAACCGCATCGGCCTGCCGCGGGCGTCGAGCGACGTCGCGTGCTCGATCCGGGCGCCGATCAGGCGGCACAGGCCGACGAAGTCGCGGATCGTGCAATGGTGGATGTTGGGGGTCTCCCACCACGCGTCCGGCATGATCTCGGTGACCGGCATGCGCCCGCGGAAGGCGAGTTCGGACCGCACGCGCCAGTGCCCGAAATTCGGGAACGAGATGATCACCTGCCGGCCGATGCGCAGCAGGTGCTCCAGCACCACCCGGGGGTTGCGGGTCGCCTGGATGGTCTGGGACAGGACCACCACGTCGAAGGCGCCGTCCGGGTAGTTGGCGAGGTCGGTGTCGGCGTCGCCCTGGATCACCGACAGGCCCCGGGCGAGGCACGCATTCACGCCCTCGCGGGACAATTCGATCCCGCGCCCGTCGATGCCCCGGCGGTCGCGCAGCAGCGCCAGCAGCGAGCCGTCGCCGCAGCCGATGTCGAGGACCCGGGCGCCCGCCGGCACGAGGCCGAGCACGACGATATGGTCGACCCGGGCGCCGTTGCCCTCGCCGGCATGGGGGAGGGCGTCCGCGCTCTCCCAGGGTGCGCCGTGCGGGGCCTGTCCGAGGGAATGCTTGCCCATGGAATGCTTGCCCAGGGCGTGCTTGCCCAGAGCGTGCTTGCCCAGGGGCAGCTTGCCGAACATCATCTTGCCGGACCCGCCGCTCACAGGCCGCGCGCCCGGGCGGCGGCGTCGATGAAGCCGCGGGCGGCCGAGAACATCGCCGGCTCGTCGAGCAGGAAGGCGTCGTGGCCCTTGTCGCTCTCGACCTCCACGAAGGCGACCGGCGCCGCGGCGGCGTTCAGCGCATGGACGATCGCCCGGGAATCGCGGGTCGGGAACAGCCAGTCCGACGTGAAGGAGATCACGCAGAAGCGCGTCTTCGTCCCCCGGAAGGCGTTGGCGAGCACGCCGCCATGGTCCTCGGCGAGGTCGAAATAGTCCATCGCCCGGGTCAGGTAGAGGTAGGCGTTGGCGTCGAACCGCTCGACGAAGCTCAGGCCCTGGTGACGCAGATAGCTCTCGATCTGGAAGTCGGCGTTGAACGAGAAGGTCGGCGCCGATCCGCCCTGGAACCGGCGGCCGAACTTGCGATGCAACGCCGGCTCGGAGAGATAGGTGATGTGCGCGCCCATCCGGGCGACGCCCAAGCCCTTGGCGGGCCGCGTGCCCGCCTCGAGGTAGCGCCCGTCCGCCCAGGCCGGATCGGCCATGATCGCCTGCCGGCCGACCTCGTGGAAGGCGATGTTCTGCGCCGAATGGCGGGGGCCCGTGGCGATCGGCATCGCGGCGAAGACGCGCTCGGGATAGAGGGCCGCCCATTGCAGCACCTGCATCCCCCCCATCGAGCCGCCGATGCACAGGAAGAGGTCGTGGATGCCCAGGTGCTCCAGCAGCATCAGTTGGGCGCGGACCATGTCGCGGATCGTGACCAGCGGGAAGTTCAGCCCGTAGGGCCGCCCCGTCGCCGGGTCGATCGAGGCCGGCCCGGTGGAGCCCATGCAGGAGCCGATGACGTTCGAGCAGACGACGAAGTAGCGGTCCGTGTCGATCGGCTTGCCGGGGCCGACCAGGGTCTCCCACCAGCCGGGCTTGCCGGTCACCGGGTGGGTGTGGGCGAAATACTGGTCGCCGGTGAGCGCGTGGCAGATGAGGACCGCGTTCGAGCGCGCGGCGTTGAGGGTGCCGGCGGTCTGGTAGGCGATCTGGAACGGGGCGAGTTCGATGCCCGCATCGGTGAGCAGCGGCGTGTCCGCGGAAAACCGCGCCACCGGGCTCTTCGGGTCGAGCGCCTGCGAGCGCTCGGACGCGCGCCGTGCCGGCTCGTCGATCGGGTCCGGCCTCAGGGCCGTGTCCGGTTGGGTGTCCATGGCGGGTCGCGACGACCGTGTATCCGTTCGGATCCGAACCGGGAGAGCATCGTGCCGCCAGACGCGCCGCACTCGCCCGACGCGGCCAGCCCTGCGGAGGTAATGCGCGGGGGCCCGAGCGTCAACGCGCACAGGCCGGCGGCCGCCGCCGGGTTACTCAGGCGGGGTCTTGCCCGTCGGGGACGCCGGATGTCCAATCGGACGCGCGCGTCCGGATCTCGGTCGCCGAGGCGCCGGTCACGGCGCGTTGCGCGCGCAGCCATGCGGGTTCGACCAAGCCGGCCGCACCGTCTAGGACGAAGTTGAGAACGACGCTCATCTCGACACCTCCATCGCGCACTGTCGTCGCGATGGCGCAGGTCTACGCCGGGCAGGCGGCCGCGACGGTGCGCCCGGACACGCAGGATCCCGGGAACGGGGCCGTGCCGCCGCAGCGGATGCCGCTCACGCGAGCGGCGCGGCCATCACGGCCAGTCCCAGGGCCGGAAGGCCGAGGGCGAGGGCGGCGCGGGCATCCAGCCGATCCGCGCCGACGCCCGCCCGCCAGTGACGGCTCGCAGCACTTTCGATCAATATCCCGGTGAGAACGAGACCGCAGCCGATCAGGGCCTGCATCGAAACCATGAATCCCTCGCCCAGCCGGCCGCACGTCCTGGCGCGGCGCCTGATTGCCGGTGGGAAAGTGCGTCCTGGGGCTGGCGGTTCCTCAGCGCATCGCAGCCGCGCAGGCCGCGAAGACCAGGGCGGCCCCGGCGGCCGTGATGCAGCCGTTGGCCCAGGGCGCCGGCTCGACACGGCGCAGGCGACAATCCGCGGCGAGCGAAACGAGGATCCCGATCAGGAACAGGCTGCAGGGGATCAGGTCACCGGGCATCGTCGATCCATCCAGGCGCATGCAGGGCGCGGCACGCCCGACGCGCCCCCGTTCTCCGGGTTCAACAGGCCGAAACGTGGCGAGTGCCCCGCGGCATTTGCGCGTCGCCGATTTGCCGCGGCGCGCCCGGATGGATCGAGCCCGTCAGAGCTTGCGGATCGGGGCTTGCCCGTCGGAGCTTGCCGTTCAGAGCTTGGCCGAGGCGGGCCGGGTGTCGAAATCCTCGGGCCCCAGATCCAGGAGATCGTTCGGGGTCTCGGTCCGGTCGTAGGCCTGGCTCGCCGCGGCCTCGATCACCGCCTGGTTGCGGGCGAACAGCTCCAGGGGCGCGAGGTCGGCCCCGCCGCCGAATTGCTGACGCAGCACGGGGATCGGGACCTCGACCGCGATCACCCGCTGGCCGTTGGTCATGCCGAAGCGGATCAGCGTGTCGTCGGCGGGGAGGATGTGGGCGCCGCCGTCCAGGTATCGTTCGAGGGGCATGAATGGGGTCCTTCGCATGGGGCGCCTGCCGGCGGAGCGCCGGCATTGAGCCATGACTTCGTGCGGGCGTACAAGACGCCGCAGCGCCGTCCGATCCATCCCGGAGCGGGTCCGTCTTAAATCGTCGGCGCGGTCGGGAGCGCCCGGGTCGGGACAGGGCTCGGATCGGGTGGCCCCGGCCTGCGGAACTCGGTCTGCCGGACGCGGCGGGACCGACGCATCCCATGACCAATGGCCACGCCACGCGCCTTCCCTCGCCGCGGCGTGCAGCCTCGAACCCGGATCACGAGTCCCGCCGGGATCGGATCGAGGCGGCGCGCGACCGGCGTGGCGCCCCGGGCTGCGTGATTGCGCCTCAGGATATCCGGGCGCGCTCACCGGGACCGGCGCCCCTGAAGCGGGCCCGGGTTCACCGGCAAAGGAAATGCTGTAGACGGACGCGGAACCGACCGAACCCCGCGCATCCCGAGTCGCACCGCAATGTCCGCCCTCCGCCCCGCCCGTCCGGAACCGCGCCCCGGCGTCCTGGCGATCGACACCTACGTGCCCGGCAAGAGCGGGCGGCCCGGCGGCGGCACGGTCTACAAGCTCTCCTCCAACGAGACGCCCCTCGGCGCGAGCCCCGCGGCGCTCGCCGCCCTTCACGCGGCGACCGCCAAGCTCGAGACCTACCCGGACGGGCGCGCCACGGCGCTGCGCACCGCCATCGCCAGGCGCTACGGGCTCGATCCTGAGCGGATCGTCTGCGGGGCGGGATCGGACGAGCTGCTCTCGCTGCTGGCCTACGCGTATGCCGGGCCGGGCACCGAGGGCATCTACTCGGAGCACGGCTTCCTCGTGTACCGGATCGCCATCCTGGCCTCGGGGGGCGAGCCGGTGGTGGCGCCCGAGCGCGACCTCACCGTGGACGTCGACGCGATCCTGGCCCGGGTCACGGACCGGACGCGGATCGTCTACGTCACGAACCCCAACAACCCGACCGGCACCTACCTGCCCTTCGACGAGATCCGCCGCCTCCACGCCGGCCTGCCGCCGCACGTGCTGCTGGTGATCGACGGCGCCTATGCCGAATACGTCCGGGCGAACGACTACTCGGCCGGGCTCGAACTCGCGCTCGAAGCCGAGAACGTGGTGATGACCCGCACCTTCTCGAAGATCCACGGGCTGGCCGCCGTGCGGATCGGCTGGATGGTCGCGCCGTCGCACGTGGCGGACGCGGTCAACCGGATCCGGGGGCCGTTCAACGTCTCGGGGCCGGCGATCGCCGCGGGCTCGGCCGCCATCGCCGACGAGGCGCACATGGCCGCCGCCGCCGCCCACAACGCCGAGTGGCTGCCGAAGCTCACCGAGGGCGCCCGGGCGCTCGGCCTCACGGTCACGCCGAGCGTCGCGAACTTCCTGCTGATCCACTTCCCCGACGCGCCCGGCCGCTCGGCGGCGGATGCCGACGCGTTCCTGACCGAGCGCGGCCTCATCACCCGCCGGGTCACCGCCTACGGCCTGCCCAACGCCCTGCGGGTGACGGTGGCCGGCGCCGAGGCGAACACGGCCTTCCTGGCGGCGCTCGGCGACTTCGTGCGTGGCGCCCAGGGGAGCACCCATGCCTGAGGCGCTCAAGGCCGAGAGGCCCGCCGTCGACCGTCTCGCCATCGTCGGCCTCGGGCTGATCGGATCCTCGATCGCCCGGGCGGCGCGCCGCTACGGGCTCGCCCGCACCATCGTGGCCGTCGACCGGGACGAGGCCGTGCGCGACCGGGTGCGCGAACTCGGCATCGCCGACGCGGTCACGGGCGACCCGGCGGAGGGCGCGGCCGACACCGACCTCGTGATCCTGTGCGTGCCGGTGGGCGCCATCGGCGCCGCGGCGGCCGAGATGATGCCGCATCTGAAAGCCGGCGCGATCGTGTCGGATGTCGGCTCGGTGAAGGGCGCCGTGGTGGCGGCGATCCGGCCGCACCTGCCCGAGGGCGTCGCCCTGGTCCCCGGCCACCCGATCGCCGGAACCGAGTTCTCGGGGCCGGATGCGGGCTTCGCGACCCTGTTCCAGGGCCGCTGGTGCATCCTGACCCCGCCCGAGGGCACCGATCCGGCGGCGGTCGAGACCGTCCGCGCCCTGTGGGCGGGGATGGGCGCCAATGTCGAGACGATGAGCGCCGAGCACCACGACCACGTGCTGGCGATCACCAGCCACCTGCCGCACCTGATCGCCTACAACATCGTCGGCACCGCCGCGGACCTCGAATCGGCGACGCAGTCCGAGGTGATCAAGTTCTCGGCCAGCGGATTCCGCGACTTCACCCGCATCGCCGCCTCCGACCCGACCATGTGGCGGGACATCTTCCTCAACAACCGCGAGGCGGTGCTGGAGATGCTCGGACGGTTCAACGAGGACCTGTCGGCGCTCGCCAAGGCGGTGCGCTGGGGTGACGGCGACGCGCTCCACGCGATGTTCACCCGCACCCGGGCGATCCGGCGCAGCATCGTGGCGCAGGGCCAGGAGACCGCGGCGCCGGATTTCGGCCGGCCGCGGCCACCGGAGGAATAGCGGACCGCGCCGGGCCGCCCGCTCAGGCCGGCGGGCGGTTGACCAGAACCGGCTGCGCCGCCGTCCGCTCCGGGAACAGGCTGCGCAGCGCCTCCAGCTTCGGCGCATCGTTGGCGGCGATGTACGGGTGGCCGGGATGCAGGGCCATGAAGTCCTGGTGATAACCCTCGGCCGGGTAGAACGCGGCCGCCGGCTCGATCCGGGTGGCGACCGGCCGCGCATAGGCCTTGGCCGCGTCGAGCTGGGCGATGTAGGCCTTCGCCACCCGCGCCTGCTCGGCATCCTGCGGGAACAGGGCCGAGCGGTACTGGTGCCCGGTATCGGGCCCCTGGCGATCCACCTGGGTCGGGTCGAGGGCCACCGAGAAGAAGATCCGCAGCAGCTCGTCGTAGCGGATCGCGGCCGGGTCGTAGGTGACCGAGACCGCCTCGGCATGGCCGGTCCCGCCGCCGCTCACCGTCCGGTAATCGGCCTCCGCGCGGGTGCCGCCGGCATAGCCCGACACCGCATTGCTCACGCCGCGCAGGTGCTGGAACACCCCCTGCACGCCCCAGAAGCAGCCGCCGGCGAAGACCGCGACGCGCGGCCCCGGCGGCTCGGCGGAGCGGGTCGCGGCCTCCGGCAGGCGCCGGGGCGCTTCCTCGGCGAAGGCCGGAAGCCGGGGGAGCAGGACGGCCCCTGCGAGTCCGAGCCCGAGGGCGGCCCCGAGGAGCGTGCGGATTCGATCGCGATGTGCCATTCTATCCTCCTGCCGGAAACCAACAGGGTGTTCGCCCCGTGGCCCGAACCGGTTACGCGGGCGGGACGCCGCATTGCAGCCGCGCCCGCATGGGTCTACGCACCCGCAACAGATCGACCCCAGCGACCGCAGGACCCGTCCCGTGACCATCGCCCCCGAGCCCAACTCCTTCCGCACCGGTCCCGACGAGCGCGGCCGCTTCGGCATCTTCGGCGGCCGTTTCGTCGCCGAGACGCTGATGCCGCTGATCCTGGAGCTGGAA
The DNA here is from genome assembly GCF_028920805.1 of Methylobacterium sp. 092160098-2. Lineage (NCBI taxonomy): Bacteria > Pseudomonadati > Pseudomonadota > Alphaproteobacteria > Hyphomicrobiales > Methylobacteriaceae > Methylobacterium > Methylobacterium sp. 092160098-2. Next base: position 4,685,125 of record NZ_JAQPZJ010000001.1, read on the forward strand.
GCCGCCTACGAGGCCGCCAAGGTCGATCCGGCCTTCGCGGCCGACATGGCGAGCTACGGCACCCACTATATCGGCCGGCCGAGCCCGCTCTACTATGCCGAGCGGCTGACCGAGCACCTGCGCGCCAAGGCTCCGGCCGGGCAGGGGGCCAAGGTCTATTTCAAGCGTGAGGAGCTGAACCATACCGGCTCCCACAAGGTGAACAACGTGCTGGGCCAGATCCTGCTGGCCCGGCGCATGGGCAAGCCGCGGATCATCGCCGAGACCGGCGCGGGCCAGCACGGCGTCGCCACCGCGACGCTCTGCGCGCGCTTCGGCCTCAAGTGCGTCGTCTACATGGGCGCGGTCGACGTCGCCCGGCAGGCGCCCAACGTCTTCCGCATGAAGATGCTCGGCGCCGAGGTGATCCCGGTGGAATCCGGCACCCGGACCCTCAAGGATGCCATGAACGAGGCCCTGCGCGACTGGGTCACCAACGTCGCCGACACGTTCTACTGCATCGGGACCGTCGCCGGGCCGCACCCCTATCCGGCCATGGTGCGCGACTTCCAGTCGGTGATCGGGCGTGAGACCCGGGAGCAGATGATCGCCCAGGAGGGCCGCCTCCCGGATTCGCTGGTCGCCTGCATCGGCGGCGGCTCCAACGCCATGGGCCTGTTCCACCCGTTCCTGGACGACCGCGAGGTCGAGATCTTCGGGGTCGAGGCGGCCGGCCACGGGGTTCATTCCGGCCTGCACGCGGCCTCGCTCACCGGCGGCAAGCCGGGCGTGCTGCACGGCAACCGCACCTACCTGCTGATGGATGCGGACGGACAGATCGCCGACGCGCACTCGATCTCGGCCGGGCTGGACTATCCCGGCATCGGGCCCGAGCACGCGTGGCTGCACGAGACGGGTCGCGTCACCTACATCTCGGCGACGGACACCGAAGCCCTCGAGGCGTTCAAGCTCTGCTCGATGCTGGAGGGCATCATCCCGGCCCTTGAGCCGGCCCACGCCCTGTCCAAGGTTCTGGAACTGGCGCCGCAGCGCCCGGCCGAACACCTGATGGTGATCAATCTCTGCGGTCGCGGCGACAAGGACATCCCGCAGGTGGCGGAGATCTTCGGGACGACGCTCTGAGGGCCGGCGTCTCCGGGACGCACCCCTCTTCCCGGACGCCCGGAACGCCGTGGACGGCGATCCGGGATCCGGCAGACGAAGCGCGGCGGAACGGGCCTGCGCGTTTCGGGCGGACGCTTCGCGACGTCCGGCGCGGGATCCCGGGCCGCCATCCGCTGGCGTCGCACGCGCCCGGGACAGGGGCGAGCCCGGACGACACCACGTGACACCGGGCCGGCCGCGGCTGCCTCACCGCACCGTCACCTGATCCTTGATCTTCTCGTAGACCGACCGGCTGAGCACCCGCTTCGACAGCAGCTGCTCCACCGCGGTGTAGGGCCGCTTGGCGACGATCGCCCGGCCGATGGCGCCGCCGCCGCGCAGGCGGTTGAGATCCGCCACGGAGGCCGTGTTGAGATCGACCACGGCCAGGGCCCGGGGCCCGGCGCTGTCCTCCGCCCGCTCGACCTCGGCCTGACCGGCCGCGTCCTCGCCCTGCGGTTGAGGCGCCGCCTGCGGGGCCGGAGGGTCGGCGGGAACCGCCATCGCGTCGGACGGCATCTGTAACGGCGCGGCGGGCGCCGGGGCCTTGCCGGGCTGCGCAGGCGCGGGCTGCGAAGGCGCGGGCTCGACCGCCGCGGACGGGGCGGGAGCCGGCGCGGGCGGCGGGGCCGTCGAGGGTTCGGGAACCGCCGGTGCCGAGGGCGCAGGCGGGGATACCGGTCCGGGCGCCGGGCCCGGCAACAGGACCTGCACCACCGCCGCGAGTATGCCGGCAATGATGAGGAGGACCGAAATTCTGAGGATTGCAGGACCGCTGAGCACGCACCACTCGACGAGGATTAAAACTATATGCATCTACAGTTAATGCTGTCTTTGCGCGTCGTCCAATCCACGTCCGAAATCCGGTGAGCAATCCCCAGGGGATGAGCGCGCGGACGAGGCTCGGCGCGCGCCTGGGCGAGCGGCTCGGGGAGCGCCTGGGCGCCCTGCGCTACCTACCGACCCTGTTCCGGGAGATCGCCGCCGCCAGCCCGCGCCTGCTCGCGGCGAGCCTGTCGCTGCGCCTCGTGGCGGCCTGCCTGCCGGTCCTGATGCTGTATCTCGCCAAGCTGATCCTCGACGGGATCGTGGCCGAGCATGCCCGGCCGGCGCCAGGGGCGGGGCTGGCGGACTGGCTGGCCGATCCCGGCCGGGCCCGGCTCGCCGGGCTGGTGGCGGCCGAATTCGGCCTCGCCCTGGTCTCGGACCTCACCGGCCGTCTCGCGAACCTCACCGAGACCCTGATCGGCGACCTCTACGCCAACGCCGCCTCCCTGCGGCTGATGGCGCACGCCGCCGCCCTCGATCTCGCGCAGTTCGAGGACAGCGCCCAGCAGGACCGGCTGGAGCGGGCGCGCCGGCAGGTCAGCGGCCGCACCGGGCTTATCGGGACGGTGTTCGGCCAGTTGCAGGGGCTCCTGACCCTCGCGACCCTGGCGATCGGCGTCGCGGCCTTCACGCCCTGGCTCGTGGTGCTGATCGCCGCCGCCCTGGTTCCGGCGGTCCTCAACGAGTGGCATTTCACCAAGGCCGGCTACCGCCTCGCCTGGATCCGCAGCCCGGAGCGCCGCCGGATCGACTACCTGCGCTACCTCGGCGCCAGCGTCGAGACCGCCAAGGAGATCAAGCTCTTCGGCCTCTCGGACTACCTGACCGGCCTCTACGGGACGGCGGCGCGCCGGCTGCTCGCCGAGAACCGCAGCCTCGCCGTCGCCCGGGCCGGCTGGGGCTTCGCCTTCGCGAGCCTCGGGACGCTCGCCTACTACGCCGCCTACGCGGTGATCGTCTGGCGGACGGTGGCGGGCACCTTCTCGGTGGGCGATCTCGCCTTCCTGGCCGGCGCCTTCCAGCGCCTGCGCGGCGGCCTGGAGGGACTGCTCCTCGGGCTGACCCAGATCACCGGCCAGGCGCAGTACCTCGACGACTTCTACTCCTTCTTCGCGATCCGCCCGCAGATCCGCTCGCCCGCGCAGGCCGTGCCGGTGCCGCGCCCGATCCGGGAGGGGCTGGTCTTCGAGGATGTCGGCTACCGCTATCCGGGCACGCAGGCCTGGGCGCTGCGCCACCTCTCCTTCGCGATCCGCGCCGGGGAGACGGTGGCGCTGGTCGGCGGCAACGGCGCCGGCAAGACCACGATCGTCAAGCTGATGACCCGGCTCTACGACCCGCACGAGGGCCGGGTGCTCCTCGACGGGGTGCCGCTCACCGCGTACGACCTCGACGAGCTGCGGGCGCGGATCGGGGCGATCTTCCAGGACTTCGTCCGCTTCGACCTCACGGCGGGCGAGAACGTCGCGGTCGGCCGGATCGAGGCCGCCGGGGATGCGGAGCGCATCGCGGCCGCGGCGGCCCGGGGGCTGGCGGCGCCGGTGATCGAGCGCCTGCCCGAGGGCTACGCCCAGCCGCTGGGCAAGCGCTTCGCCGGCGGCCTCGACCTCTCCGGGGGCGAGTGGCAGAAGGTCGCGCTGTCCCGGGCCTACATGCGCGAGGCCGAGATCCTGATCCTGGACGAGCCGACCGCGGCCCTCGACGCGAGGGCCGAGCACGACGTCTTCGCGCGGTTCCGGGAATTGTCGGCCGGGCGGACGGCGGTGCTGATCTCGCACCGCTTCTCCACCGTGCGCATGGCCGACCGCATCCTCGTCCTGGAGGGCGGCCGGGTCCTGGAGGAGGGCGGCCACGCCGCCCTGATGGAGCGGCGCGGCCGCTACGCCGAGCTGTTCACCCTGCAGGCTGAGGGCTACCGGTAGGGGAGCCGGAAAGCGGGGGCGGGGCCCTCGGGACGCCCCCGCGGCCCGGCCCAAGCATTGCCCGATTCCCTGAGCCTGCTATCTGCGGCGGACCGAATCGAGGTTGTCCATGCGCCTGCGCCTCTTCCGACTGCTGACGGCCGGCCTTCTCGTCTGCGCCGGGAACGCTCAGGCGGCCCCACCCGCCGGGCCCGAACCGTCGGCCAAGCCCGAGGCGGCGACCCCGTCGCCCGAGATCGTCCTGGCCAACCATCGGGCGGTCTACGACCTGTCGCTGGCCGAGGGCGGAGGCACCCGCTCGGTGGAGAGCGCCCGCGGGCGCATCGTCATCGACTTCCGGGGGGATGCCTGCCGGGGCTACACGATGCTGACCCGCCAGGTGACGGAACTGTCCTCCGGCGAGACCGGCACGCGCCTGTCGGACATGCGCAGCACCACCTTCGAGGGCGGGCAGGGGCGCGAGTTCCGGTTCAAGACGACGACGCTGACCAACAACAAGGCCGCCGCCCCGGTGGACGGGACCGCCTCCGAGCAGGGCGACGCCCTCACGGTGAAGCTGAAGGGCGGCCCGAAGCCGTTCACCGTGGAGGGGCCGGTCCTGTTCCCGAGCGAGCACATGCGCCGCCTGATCGCGGCGGCGCGGGCCGGCCAGTCGACCCTCTCGGTCAAGGTCTACGACGGCTCGGACGACGGCAAGAAGATCTACGACACCTTCGCGGTGATCGGCCACACGGAGACCGGCCCGGCTTCGGCCGCGGGCTCCGACCGGGACAAGCCGCTGCGCGACGGTTCGCTCGCCGGCATGCCGCACTGGCCGGTCCGCCTGAGCTACTACACCGAGGGCGCCGGGGAGCGCACGCCGATCTACACCCTCGGCTTCGACCTGTACGAGAACGGCGTCAGCGGCGCGCTCAAGCTCGATTACGGCGATTTCGCCATCCTGGGCGACATGACCGCCCTCGACATCGACGCCAAGGCGGGGCGGAGCGACAAGGACGCGGGGAAGGGCTGCACGCCCTGAGCGCCGTTGGGCAGAGGCCGCGCACCGTTCCGACCATGCTCCCGGGCTCCCGGGCCCGCCGATCCGATCGGGGGGCGGGTCGCGCGTTGGGTCGCGGCCCCCCTGTGCGCGGGCTCGCCGATCCCCACGTCGTGTGCCAGCCATCCACCGCGTGAGAGACCAGCGCCCGGGCCCCGTCCCTCATGGGGCTGGGCCAGGGGCAGGCCGGGCGCGGATCGCGGGCAGGCCCGGGAATCCGCGGGCGGGACGCGCGCAGCGGTCCGCGTCGCGCCGGAGGCCTCACGCCCATTCGTCATCCGGCCGCGGCGACAGCCGCTGCCACGCCGCGGCGATCCGCTCCGGCTTGACGCCGAGACCGTTCGCGCAGGCGACGAGGACGTTCTCGTCGCCCATCACGTGGTCGAGGACGCCCACCAGGAAAGCCGGCTCCCGGGCGCTTTCGCGCAGCGTGTCGGGGCTCAATCCGCTCGCCGCCAGGAAGGGCAGGAGCCGGTCCTCGTCCCCCGCGATCCACAACAGAACGTCCAGGGCGAGCCGTTCGGCGGACTCATCCCCTTGAAGAGGTTTGCCATTCATCAACATGTGAACGCTACAAAGGTGACGGAGGGGCTTCACCGCCCACTAATCATGATCGGCGCGCACCGGGACATCGGATCATGAAGAAGACGGTGCTGATCGTCGAGGACAACGAGTTGAACATGAAGCTGTTCAACGACCTGCTGGAGGCGAACGGCTACGCGACCCTGAAGACCGCCCACGGCATCGAGGCGATCGAACTGGCCCGCGCCCATCATCCCGACCTGATCCTCATGGACATCCAGCTCCCCGAGGTCTCCGGGCTCGAGGTGACGAAATGGCTCAAGGAGGATGACGACCTCAAGGGCATTCCGGTCATCGCCATCACGGCCTTCGCCATGAAGGGCGACGAGGAGCGGATCCGCGAGGGCGGCTGCGAGGCCTACCTGTCGAAGCCGATCTCGGTTGCGAAGTTTTTGGCAACGGTTCGGGCCTATCTTGAGCCGTGACCACGCCGGCGAGGCGCGCCGTTGAACCGGTCACCCGATCCGTCCGGGTCGGGTGACCGGTTCAACCGTCCGTCCTGTCGTATCCGCCCAGGCCCCTGCGGCTGACCGGCGGTGCGCGCCACGGCACACGGTGCCCGGTCCGGGCCGCTCCACCGCGCCCCTACGAGGAAGCATGTCGGCCCGTGTCCTGATCGTCGATGATCTGTTCCCGAACGTCAGGCTTCTGGAGACGAAGCTCGGCCTGGAATATTTCGACACGCTCGCGGCCATGAATGGCCGGGACGCGATCGCGATCTGCGAGAAGGGCCTCTGCGACCTCGTCCTGCTCGACGTGATGATGCCCGGCATGGACGGGTTCGAGGTCTGCCGGCACCTCAAGAACAACCCGCTCACGGCCCATATCCCGGTGGTGATGGTCACGGCCCTCGACCAGCCCGCGGACCGCCTGCGCGGCCTCGACGCCGGGGCCGACGACTTCCTGACCAAGCCCGTGGACGACACCGCCCTGTTCAGCCGGGTGCGCAGCCTCGTACGCCTCAAGGCGGTGACCGACGAGCTGCGCCAGCGCGCGCTCGCCTCGCGCGAATTCGGGATCGGCGATCCCCTGGCGCTGGCCACCGCCGAGACCGGCCTCGATGCCCGGATCCTGCTCATCGAGGACCGCCCCGGATCGGCCGAGCGCCTCGCCGGGGCCCTGCGCCAGCACCACGTCGTCACGGTCGAGCCCGATCCGCAGGCGGCCCTGCACCTCGCCGCCGAGGCGCCCTTCGATCTCGCCCTGGTCAGCCTCGATCTGGCGGGCTTCGACGGCCTGCGCCTGTGCAGCCAGCTCCGGTCGCTGGATCGGACCCGGACGATGCCGCTGATCATGCTGGCGGAGGAGCACGACCGCGCCCGGGTCGTCCGCGGCCTCGATTTCGGCGTGCACGACTTCCTGATGCGCCCGGTCGACCGCAACGAGCTGATGGCCCGGGTCCGCACCCAGGTGAAGCGCAAGCGCTTCACCGAGGCGCTCCGGGGGGCGATGCAGGCCTCGCTCCAGATGGCCGTGATCGACGCGCTCACCGGCCTGCACAACCGGCGCTACCTCGACAACCATCTCGGCACGCTGTTCGGCGACGAGGCCGCCCGCCGGGCCCAGCTCTCCGTGCTCATCCTCGACATCGACCACTTCAAGGGCATCAACGACAGCTTCGGCCACGAGGCCGGCGACGAGGTGCTGCGCGGCTTCGCCGAGCGGGTCCGCCAGCACACCCGGCCCATCGACATCGTGGCGCGCTACGGCGGCGAGGAGGTGGTGGTGATCCTGCCGGAGGCGGGGCTCGGCGAGGCCCAGGGCATCGCCGAGCGCATCCGCGAGCGGGTCGAGGCGGTGCCGTTCTCGGTGCTGGGGGCTACCCGGACGGTGCCCGTGACCGTCTCGATCGGGGTCGCCGTGCGCCGCGGCGAGGATCTCTGCGCCGCCGACATGCTCCGGCGCGCCGACCTCGCCCTCTACCGGGCCAAGGCGGCCGGACGGAACCGGGTCGAGTCGCAGGCGGCCTGACCCTCCGGCCGCGGCCTGTCCGGGCCGCCGGCCGAGGGCCCGGACCGCCGGCCGGCGGCCCGGTCCGGCAACAGGCCGGTTGACACCACTCCCGCCATCGCCAACACCTCGCGCCCGCCGCCCCCGCGCGGCGGACCCCGGGAAGATCTGTGATACGATGGCGGTGACGCGCACCTACCTCGACTTCGAGAAGCCGGTGGCCGAGCTGGAGGCCAAGCTCGAGGAACTGCGCGCCGTGAGCGCGCGCGACGGCGCGGTCTCCATCGCCGAGGAGGTCGGCCGGCTCGAGGCCAAGGCCGGCCAGGCGCTGGCGGAGATCTACGCGAACCTCACCCCCTGGCAGAAGACCCAGGTGGCGCGCCACCCGCAGCGGCCGCACTTCGTGGACTATTGCGACGGGCTGATCAGCGAGTTCACCCCGCTGGCCGGCGACCGGAACTTCGGCGAGGACGAGGCGATCCTCGGCGGGTTCGGGCGGTTCCGCGGACGGCCGGTCCTGGTGCTCGGCCAGGAGAAGGGCGCCACCACCGAGGCGCGGCTGCGCCACAATTTCGGGATGGCCCGCCCCGAGGGCTACCGCAAGGCGGTCCGGCTCATGGAGACCGCCGACCGGTTCGGCCTGCCGGTCCTCGCCTTCGTCGACACCGCCGGCGCCTATCCGGGCATCGAGGCGGAGGAGCGCGGCCAGGCCGAGGCCATCGCCCGCTCCACCGAGGCCTGCCTCGCGCTGGGCGTGCCCAACGTCGCCGTGGTGATCGGGGAGGGCGGCTCGGGCGGCGCCATCGCGCTCGCCACCGCCAACCGGGTCCTGATGCTGGAGCACGCGATCTACGGGGTGATCTCGCCGGAGGGCGCCGCCTCGATCCTGTGGCGCGACCAGGGCCGCGCCGCCGACGCCGCCACCGCCATGAAGATCACCGCCCAGGACCTGCTGCGCCTCGGCGTCATCGACGGGATCATCCCGGAGGCCACCGGCGGGGCGCATCGCGACCGCGAAGCGGCGATTCGGGCCGCGGGCGACGCCGTCGCCGACGCCCTCGCCCAGTTCGACGGGCTGACGGCCGTCGAGATCCGCGACCGGCGCGCGGAGAAGTTCCTGGCGATCGGCCGGACCCTGTGAGCGAGCCCGGGGCGTCGGGGGGGCTGTTCGGCGCGCTCGGCCGGCTGCTGGGCCGGCGCGACGCGCGGGAGCCGGACCGGCACAACCATATCTCCCTCGGCTGCAACTGCCAGATGGCGCACGTCCTCAAGACGCTCGACCTGCGCCAATGGTCGGGGCCCCTCGACTGGATCTTCTCCATGCCCGGCATGGCCCGGGACTGCCTCGCCGACGATTTCTCCGCGCTCGTCGACCGGAGCCAGCTGGAGAGCATCCCGGAATTCGAGCGGCGCGGCCCCGGCATCTGGCGGGGGCGCCACCGCCTCTACCGGGAGCGGCACGGCCTCGAATGCGTGTTCAACCACCACGACCCGGCGACGAGCGAGGCGGATTACGCCTTCCTCGCCGAGGGCGTGCGGCGGCTGCGCCGGGCCCTCGACACGCCGGGCACCGACAACCGCCTCTGGATGATGACCCATCTCCACACGCCCCGGGACGTGGTCGAGGCGATCGACGACCTGCTCGGGCAGCGCGCCAGCCGCAACCACCTGACCTTCCTGCAGCTGGAGACCGGGCATCCGCGCATGGCGGTCGCCGAGGCGGTCGACCTGCGGACATCCCTGCGCTGGCTCACCGTGCACACGCCCTCGGAGCCCGTCGGCCTGCGGCTGGCCGACCCGGCCGACGACGCGGCCTTGGTGGAGATCATCCGGGCCGAGGCGGCGCGGCGGCCGGCGCTGTTCGGCTGAGCGGGCGCCAAGCCCGAACTGCGTGGCGCGCGACAGGGCGACGATCGCGCCGACGCGGACGGGCGCGAGGCAATTGCCTCACGGGTGAGCGCCGAAGGCGACCCCGCGCATCCGCTCCGCCAGGAAATCCACCAGCACGCGCACCCGGGCCGGCATGGCGGGGCCGCCCACGAACACCGCGTGGATCGCCTCGCGGTCCTGCGGGTTGAACGGCTCCAGCAGCGGCACCAGCCGGCCGGCGGCGAGATCCTCGGCGATGTGGAAGTTGCCGACCCGGGTGATGCCGGTGCCCTGCAGGGCGAGCTGGACCAGGGTCTCGCCGTTGTTGGCGGCGACGTTGCCGCCCACCGGCAGGACGCTGTCGTGCCCGTCGATGCGGAACGGCCATCCGGGCTCGGAGCGGCGGAAGCTGAAATCCAGGCAGTTGTGGCCGGCGAGGTCGGCGGGCCGCCGCGGCGTGCCGGCCCGGGCGAGGTAGGCCGGCGAGGCCACCACCGTCCGGCCGGTCTCCCCGAGCCGCCGGGCGGTGAGCGGGCTGTCGGCGAGCGGGCCGAACCGGATCGCCACGTCGGCCCGGCCGCCGAGCACGTCGGCGAGTTCGTCGCTGAGGTCGATCTCCACCGTGATGCCGGGATGGCGCTCGACGAAGGCGGCGAGCAGCGGCACGATCACGAGCCGGCCATGGGCGGTGGCGGCGCTGACCCGGACCCGCCCGCGCGGGCAGCCCCGGTCGGCGAGCGCGGCTTCGGTCTCGTCGAGATCCGCCAGGATGCGGCGCGCGGCGCGCCCGTAGGTCTCGCCCTCGGCGGTGAGCCGGAGGGTCCGGGTCGTCCGCACGAGGAGCTGCGCGCCGAGCCGCGCCTCGGTCCGGGCGACGATCCGGCTGACCGCGGAGGGCGTCAGCCCGAGCCGGCGCGCCGCCCCCGACAGGCTGCCGGCCTCCGCCACCGCCACGAACACCGCCATCTCGCCCGCCCGGTCGACCTTGTCGCGCAGCATCATGCCCGTCCCGCGATGCCCGAAGCCGATCCCGGGCGCTCCGACCCGAGGCCCTCATCCTGGGGTGCCGGAGCGCCCCTCCGACGCCCGCCGGCGCGGGCACCTCACGATGAGGGCGTGTTCGGGAGAGCCGCGCAGAATGCCCCCGTCGCCGAGCCGTCGGCAAGCCCACATTCGTGCCGTCGGCGCACAGATCCTGGTCCCGAGCGGGTACTACTGCCCTGGAGACGAATCCGCCACCTGCCTCCCCGGAACGAACGGAGATGCGGACCCCATGGCGCTCAACCCACCCCTGCTGGCCCTCGCGGTCGGCGCCTTCGGCATCGGCGTGACCGAGTTCACCCCCATGGGCATGCTGCCCCTGATCGCCGCCGACCTGAACGTATCGATCCCGGCGGCGGGCCTCGTCGTCAGCGCCTACGCGCTGGGCGTGGTGATCGGCGCGCCGCTCGTGACCCTCGCCACCGCGCGCCTGCCCCGGCGGCGCCTGCTGGTCGGGCTGATGGCGATCTTCACCCTCGGCAACCTGATGGCGGCCCTCGCCGACAGCTACGCCATGCTGGTCGCCGGCCGGCTCGTCACCGCGCTGAACCACGGGGCCTTCTTCGGCGTCGGCGCGGTGGTGGCCGCCGGCCTCGTGCCGCCGGAGCGCCGCGCCGCCGCGGTGGCGGCCATGTTCTCGGGCCTCGCCATCGCGACGATCGGCGGCGTGCCGCTCGCCGCCTGGACCGGCGCGATGCTCGGCTGGCGCGCGGCCTTCTGGGGGATCGCCGCGATCGGCGCCGTCGCCATGCTGGCGCTGCGGCTCGCCCTGCCGGAGCTGAAGGCCGAACCGGGCGCCGACCTGTGGTCCGAGCTGCGCGTCCTCGGCCGCGGCCCCGTCCTGGCGGCCCTGGCGCTGACCATGGTGGGGTTCAGCGCGATGTTCACGGTGTTCACCTACATCGCGCCGATCCTGCGGGCCGAGACCGGCGCGACGGCGCCGTTCGTCACCGCGATGCTGGTCCTGTTCGGGCTCGGCCTGACCGTGGGCAACTGGCTCGGCGGCCGGCTCGCGGACCGCTCGGTGGACGGCACGATCATCGGCGCGCTGGCGGCGCAGCTCGTCGTCCTCGTGCTGTTCGCCTGGGGCATGCACGGGGCGGCCGCCGCGGCGTTGCTGATCGTCCTCTGGGGTGTCGCGAGCTTCGCCAGCGTGGCCCCGCTCCAGATGCGGGTGATGGCGCAGGCGGCGGACGCGCCCAGCCTCGCCTCGGCGATGAATATCGGCGCCTTCAACCTCGGCAACGCGGTCGGGGCGGCCGTCGGCGGCGCCACGATCGATGCCGGGCTCGGCTACCCGGCGGTGTCCCTGGCCGGCGCCGCCCTGGCGCTGGCCGGCCTCGTCCTCGTGCTCTGGCTGGGTCGCCCCGCCGCGGTCCCGGCCGCCTGTGGATAGGGCCTGCGCCGCAGGCTCTCCACACCGGATAACAATCCAGTGTTGCACCCGCGTCCTTGCGGTAAGGAAGGCGCAAGCTTAACGAGCCTATTGGGTTGGGGAGTGGCACCCGACGCGGCCAGCAAGGCCCGCGGGCGCGCGTAAGACGATCGAGGTTCCCCATGACGGCGCGTCTCGCGACCGCGCGACTGCTGGCGGCAGCGTCCCTGCTGGCCCTGTCGCTCGCCGCCTGCCAGGACGGCTCCGGGATCAACGGCCCGAGCGCGCGCAGCCTCGCGCCGGTCGCCCCCCAGACGGTCGCCCTGATGCAATCCAAGGGGATGCAGCAATCCGACCCGATCCTGATCCGCACCTTCAAGAAGGAAGCGGAGATGGAGATCTGGAAGCGGGGCGGCGACGGCCGTTACGCCCTGCTGAAGACCTACCCGATCTGCCGCTGGTCCGGCCAGCTCGGCCCCAAGACCCGCGAGGGCGACCGGCAGGCGCCGGAGGGCTTCTATACGATCACCCCGGGCCTGATGAACCCGAATTCCTCGTACTATCTCTCGTTCGATACCGGCTTCCCCAATGCCGTCGACCGGGCCAACGGGCGCACCGGCAAGTACCTGATGGTGCACGGCACCTGCTCGTCGGCGGGCTGCTTCGCCATGACCGACGCCACCATCGCGGAGATCTACGCCGTCGCCCGCGAGGCGTTCATCGGCGGCCAGCGCAGCTTCCAGTTCCAGTCCTATCCGTTCCGGATGACGGCCGAGAACATGGCCAAGTTCCGCAACGACCCGAACATCGCCTTCTGGCAGAACCTCAAGGAAGGGTCCGACTATTTCGAGGCCCTGCACGAGGAGCCGAAGGTCGGCCAGTGCGGGACCAAATACGTGTTCGGCGGGGCCGACGCGGCGGCCGGCTCGTGCAAGCCCCATGTCGACCCGCTGGTGGCGGAGAAGAGCGCGCACGACGCCCGCGCGGTCGCCGACCTCGTCGCCAAGGGCACGCCGGCGGTGCGGGTCGTCTACCAGGACGGCGGCCAGAACCCGGTCTTCCGCCCGCAGAACACGAGCGCCTTCGCGAGCCTCGGCGGGACCGAGACGGTCCTGCCCTACGACGCCAAGGAATACGGACGGCACAATCTCGGCGACGTGAGCCGGCCCGAGACCCTGGCGGCGGGCCCGCAGGAGATCGAGGTCACGCCGAAGGGCCAGCCGGTGATGCTGGCCGGCGCCGAGCCGGCGGCCCCCGCCCGGGCCGCGAAGGCCGACGGCAAGGGGCGCGGGCGGGAGCCCGCGAAGCCGGCGGTCACGACGCTCATGGCGAACCGCGCCGATCCCAACGCGCAGGTGGAGACCACGGCGGCGCTGCCCGAGAAGCCCGCGCGGATCGCGTTCGCCGACGCGGACGGCGACCCGAGCAGCTACCAGAAGCTGTTCGGCCAGCTCTTCGCCAAGGACAAGCCGGCCCCGGCGGCACCCCCGACCCCGGCGGTCGACGCCGCGGTGGTGCCGGAGCCGGTGAAGCTCGCCCACGCCGCCGAGAAGGTCGCGCCGAAGGCCGCCAAGGCCCATGCGGTGAAGACCGCCAAGGTCGAGGGCAAGGTCGAGGCGAAGCCCGCCCTCCGGAAGGGCGAGCCCGAGGGCCGGAAGCCCTGACAGCTCAGACCAGCGGCCGGTCGCGGTTCATCAGCCACAGGGCGTGGACCGTGCCGGGCAGCCAGCCGAGGATCCACAGCAGGATGTTCAGCAGGAACTGCAGGCCGAAGCCCGTGGTGACGAGAACCGCGATCGGCGGAAAGAAGATCGCGAGCAGGATGCGGACGAGGCTGGACACGGACACTCCGGGACGAGGTTCCTGAGGGATCCTCGCTCAAACGACGGGCGCGCCTCTCCGTTCCCGGGATTGTTCGCGCCGCTCCGGTGCCCCGTATCGGAGCCCGGAGCGGCGGCCTGAGGCGTGGCGCCTCAGTTCTTCGCCGGCGGCGGCGTGGTCGCGGACGGCACGTTGGCCGCCTGCTTCTCCGGATGCTTCACCTGGCTGTAGGCGACGTTGGCGAAGGTGCCGATCACCGCGGGCCAGCTCGGGTTGCCGTATTGCGGGTCGTCGCGGCCGACCTTGCAGAACGCCGTGGTCAGGCCGTTGACGATGTCGTCGTCCGTGACCCCCGTGGGCTCCGCCTTCACCTGCTGCACCAGCCGGACGAGCGTCGGGACGAAGTCCTGCTGCTTCAACCCCTTCAGGCTCTCCTGGATGCCGATCTTGTCGAAGGCGGCCTTGAGCTTGTCCTGCTCGATCTCCGCGCAGGGGGCGGTGCCGGCCAGCATGGTCTTGGTGGCGGCGCGCGCCTCGGAGGCCTTGTCGCCGGTCACCACCGGCGCCTTGTTGCCCCAGGAGTTGCGGATGTAGTCGGTGACGTTCCTCACCTCGACGTCGGTCATCTGCTGGCCGATCGCCACCATCGGGGCGAGGCCGCTCTGGGCCGCGAGCCCGCCATAGATCACCCGCAGCACCGTCTCGGGCCCTTCGGACTGGACCGAGGTGTTGCCGGCGAGCGCCGGCACCGCGCCCTCGATGCCCTTGCCGTCGGGCTGGTGGCAGGAGGAGCAGTAGGTCAGGTAGGTGGAGGCGCCCGGCGCGTCGGCGGTGTCGAAGGCGGCGAGATCCTTCGGCTTGTAGGTCTGCTTGGCCGGGACCGTGCGCAGGTAGGCGACCATCGCCTTCAGATCCTCCTCCTTCACCTTGGAGAGGGATTCCATGATGGTCTGGCGCATCGGCCCGGCGGCGACGCCCGGCCGGTTGCCCGGGGCGGTGCCGGTCTTGAGATAGGTCACCACCTGCTCGTCGGTCCAGGCGCCGATGCCCTGATGCCCGTCGGGCGTGATGTTGGGGGCGTACCAGCCGTCGATCACGCCGCCGCCGAAGCGCCCGGCGAAGCTCGAATTGCCGACGAGCTTGTTCTCGTTGTGGCACATGGCGCAGTGGCCGAGCCCCTCCACGAGATAGCCGCCGCGGTTCACCTCGGCGCTGGCGTTCGGGTCGGGCTTGAAGCGCTCCTCGGTGAAGAAGGCGGTGCGCCACGTCACCAGCGCCGTGCGGACGCTGAACGGGAACGGGATCTGGCTCTCCTTCCGCTTCTCGTTCACGGCCGGGACCGACTGGAGATAGGCCCAGATCGCCTTGGTGTCCTCGTCGGTGACCTTGGTGAACCACGCGAACGGGAAGGCCGGGTACAGGTAGCCGACGTTCTTGCTGTAGCCGTGCCGGAACGCCTGGTCGAAGTCGGCGTAGCTCCAGTTGCCGAGGCCCGTCTCCTTGTCGGGGGTGAGGTTGGGGGTCATGATCACGCCGAAGGGCATGTTCAGGGCATAGTTGCCGGCGAGGTACTTGCCGCCCGGCGCCGTGTGGCAGGCCGCGCAATCGCCCATGGTCACGAGGTACTTGCCCCGCTCGATCTGGTCGGCCGACCCGTCCTGCGCCAGCGCCGGCGCGGCCAGGAACAGGCTCGCCAGGATCGGGGCCGACACGCGGCCGGAGGAGAGGGCTCTCGTGCGCTGCATGCCGCGTCTCCCATCCCGAACTTAGAGTAATTCAGATTCGTGTGCCGCGCGTGAACGCGGCCGTTCGCGGCGTTGTTCCGGCCGGCGCCGGGCTGCGGCGTTGTGCCGTGGCCGTCCGGAACCGCAGGCCGAGATCGGCGAGATGGGCGACGAGCCCGGCGAGCATCCAGGCGGCGACCGCGATCCAGCCGGCGCCCACCAGCGCCGCCCGCAGGGCCAGCATCAGGGCGGCCCCGGAGGCGAGGTTCGCCAGAAGGGACGGCAGCGGCGGGCCGCCCCGGCGGCGGACGAGCCACGCGAGGACGAGCGCCTCCCCGGCGACCAGCAGGAGGATCCCGTCGACGATCCGGCCCGAGGCGAACAGGGGGGCCAGCAGACCCTCCATCACGCCGGCTGCCCGAAGGGCGCGTTGAGGCGCACGATCCGCAGGTTCAGGCAGGCGGCGACGCTGACCCAGGCGAGGTAGGGCAGGTTCATCAGCCCGGCGCCGAGGCTGACCCGGCCGGTGACCAGCATCAGCACGGCGATGGACAGCCACAGGGCCGCCACCTCGGCCAGCGCCCAGTCGGGCCGCCGGAACCGGAAGAACAGCACGCTCCAGGCGATGTTGAGAACCCCGTTGACCGCGTAGGCGGCCAGGAGGACACCCCGCGCGGCGGGATCGGCGTCGCCGTTCCAGGCGAGCACACCGGCCGTGGTGGTGAGCGCGAAGATCACCGTCCAGACCGGGCCGAAGGCCCAGTCCGGCGGCTTCCAGGCCGGGACCCGCAGGCGCCGGTACCAGCCGTCCGTGGTGGTCGCGAGGCCGCCGGCCACGGCCACCAGCACGGCGGCGGCGGCGGCCACCGTCGGCGGCCCCAGGTCGACGGCGAGGCTCACGGGGAGACCCAGCGGAACAGGTGGGCGAGATCCTTGAAGAAGATCCGCGCGTGGGCGGCGGGCTTCGCCCGGACCAGCTCCTTGTTCATGTAGCTGTCCCAGGTGAGCTGCTGGACGTCCTTGTCCCGGCAGATCGAGACGAAGCGCTCGCGCAGCCCGTCGCTGCGGTACCAGACCCACTGCATCATCCCGAGGATCCAGAACACGCGCCCGTGCAGCTTCATGAAGGCCTTGCGCGCCCCGGCCAGGGCGCGCGCGTCCCCGGTCCGCAGGAAGGCGGCGGCGGCCTCGGCCGAGAGCCGGCCGCCGAGCATCGCGTAGTAGATGCCCTCGCCGGAGGCCGGCGCCACGACGCCCGCGGCGTCGCCCGCGAGCAGCACGTCCCGGCCGTTGTCCCAGCGCTTCAGGGGCTTCAGCGGCAGCGGCGCCCCCTCGCGGCGGACGGTCTCGGCGTGGTCGAGGCCGGTCGCCGCGCGCAGGGCCCGGATCGAGGAGCGGAGCGAGAAGCCCTTCCTGGCGCTGCCGGTGCCGATGCTGAGCGTATCCCCGTGGGGGAAGATCCAGCTGTAGAAATCCGGCGAGTGGCGGCCCTGGTAGTAGACGTCGCAGCGGGTCGCCTCGACGGCCTCGGCCCCGGGGGTGCCGGCCTCCGGCACCCGCAGGATCTCGTGATAGGCGAAGACCTGCCGCATCTTGGCGTGGCCCGGCACCTCCGCCCGGCCGACCGGCGAGCAGGCGCCGTCGGCGCCGATGACGAGGCGGGCCCGGACGGCGTGGCGGGCGAGATCCGCGCCGGTCCCGGTGGTGAAGTGGACGAGCGGCACCCCGTCGTCGGGCCGGGTGATCCGGTCGTAGGCGGCGTCGCGCAGGTCGGCGCCGGCCTCTTCCGCGCGGGCGCGCAGCCACGGGTCGAAATGCTCGCGGTCGACCATGCCGACGAAGCCCTCGCCCACTGGCATGTCGACGGCCTTGCCGCTCGGCGCCACCATCCGGGCGGACCGGATCTTGGCGACGAGGAGCGCATCGGGGATCGCGAAATCGCGGATCAGCCGCGGCGGGATCGCGCCGCCGCAGGGCTTGATCCGGCCGGGCTTGTCGAGGAGCAGAACCGCGTGGCCGGCCCGGGCCAGGTCGGTGGCCGCCGTGGCCCCGGCCGGCCCGCCGCCGACCACGACGACGTCGTAGGATTCGCGACCGGAGCCGCCTTCGTCCAACCGAGCCATGGCCTCACCTCGCGCTGAAGGCAGGATCGAGCGGCACCGAATCGGGTGCCGGAGCGGGTTCGAGCCGGGCCGCCAGGACGACCGCGACGAGGAAGAGCACGCCTTCCGCGGCGAAGACCGCCGCGTAGGCCTGGACCGGTTCGGCGGTGACGAGCCGGACGGCATCCACCGCCGCCGCCCCCAGGAATCCGCCGGCCCCGAAGGCGACGCCCTGCGCGGCGCCCCAGACGCCCATGCGGGTGCCGCGCTCCCGTGCGTCGCCGCGGCCGGCCAGCGCCATCATCGAGCCGATGGCGGCCACCGCGTAGGCACCGTTGGCGACGCCCAGGGCGAACACCGTCGCGCGCAGGGGGAAGTCCGAGCCCGCCGCCACGCCGCTCGCCAGGGCGAAGAGGGCGGCCGCCGAGCCGGCGCAGCCGATCCCGATCCAGAGCCGCAGGGAGGCGAGGGCGGTGCCGCGGGCGGCGAGGGTCACCCCCGCCACCAGCAGCATGCCGGCGAGCACCCCGCCGTGCTGCAACCCGGCGAGCTTGGTGGTGGCGCCGGGGCTCATCGCGAAGACGAGGCCGGCATAGGGCTCCAGGATCAGTTCCTGGGCGCTGTAGGCCAGCATCGAGACGAAGACGAAGATCGTGAAGGTCCGGGCCACGGGATCGGCCAGCACCTGGGCCAGCACGGTGAAGAACGGCCGGCGCGCCTCCGCGGGCTCCGGGGCGCGGACCGGCAGGCGGCGCTCGATGCCGGCGACCGCCAGCGCCGCCACGCAGAAGGCGACGAGCGAGACCGTGCCCGACACCGCCACGAGCCGCAGACCGGAGAACGGATCCAGGAAATGCCCGGCGAGCGGCGCCGTGACGGCGAAGCCGACGATCATCATCACCCAGACGATGGTGGCGGCCGCGCCCCGCCGGGCCGGGGCGACGCCCCCCGACAGCAGGACGAGGAGCGAGGTCCCGGCCGCGCCGACGCCCATTCCGACGCACAGGAAGGAGAGGGCCGCGAGGGCGAGGCCCAGGGCGAGGTTCTCGGCGGCGAGCGCGGTGCCGCAGGCGGCGCCGAACCCGCCGAGGCAGAGGGCCACCATGCCGCCGACGATCCAGGGGGTGCGCCGGCCGCTGCGGTCGGACCCGTAGCCCCAGCGCGGGCGCAGGACCTGCACGGCGTAGTGCAGGGCGACCAGCAGGCCCGGCACGATGGCGGGGAGCGCCAGTTCCACCACCATCACCCGGTTGAGGGTGGCGGTCATCAGCACGACGACGCTGCCCAGCGCCGTCTGGACGAGGCCGAGGCGGACGATCTGGGGCCAGCCGAGATACCCGTCGGGCGCGACCGCTCGCCCGCCCGCCTTCGCGGGGGACGGGCGGGCGCCCGGCCGTTCCGTACGCGAGCCGCCCGCCATCACGCCCCTCCCACCAGCGGGCGCAGCGCGAAGGCCGAGACCAGCATGCCCAGGACGTAGAGGGTGGTGCCGGTGCCGTTGTACCAGATCGCCCGCTCCCGGGGGTTCTCGAGGAACCGGACCATCAGGGCGGCCTGGCCGGCGAGCAGCGCCGCGACGAGGCCGGCATGCCAGTACCGCTCCCAGCCGACGAGGAGCGCGATCACCGCCACCTGCGGCAGGGCCATCACGAGGCAGGCGAAGCGCGCGGCGCGCTGCGAGCCCATCTGCACGGGCAGGGACAGCAGACCCATGCGCCGGTCACCTTCCACCGACTTGAAATCGTTGAGCGTCATGATGCCGTGGGCGCCGGCTGCGTAGAGCAGCGCCACCAGGAGCACCCGCCGGTCCGGCAGGGCCGCGGCCATGACGGCGGCGCCGGTGAACCAGGGCAGCCCCTCGTAGCAGAGCGCCACCGCGGCGTTGCCCCACCAGCCGTTCCGCTTCAGCCGGACCGGCGGCGCCGAGTAGATCCAGGCCAGCACCAGCCCGAACAGGGCGGCCCCGAGGATCCAGGGCCCCAGGGCGGCGGCCACCACCAGCGACAGCAGCGTCCAGCCCAAAGCGAGGTAGAGCCCCCAGCGGCCCGGGATCCGCCCGGAGGGAATCGGCCGGTTCGGCTCGTTGATCGCGTCGACGTGACGGTCGAACCAGTCGTTGGCGGCCTGGCTGGTGGCGCAGACCAGCGGCCCGGCGAGCAGCACCCCGGCGGCGATCACCGGCCATTGGCCGCTGGCCGGCTGCCCGGAGGAGATCACCCCGCAGGCGAACGCCCACATCGGCGCGAACCATGTCAGCGGCTTGAGCAGCTCGATGACTGCGCTCGGGGCGGGCGTAGCGGCCATGGCGGGAGGCTACCGGGCCCCGCCGAAGTGTCAAGGCAGATTTACACCACGCGGCGGAATGTGCGCGGCGTTTGTCCAGCGAATACAACCCCCACGTCAGGAATACATTATCCGGCACACCGGAAAGTCGCGGGGCGCAGCGCCTCGGCGGCGGCCGGTTTTACCGGTGCGGCGGCGGTCCTGCGCGCGCGATCCGGCGGTCGTGCGCGCGGAACGCGGCCATCCTCGCGCGTCGGGCGCGGTCAGGCGCGCGGCAGTCCGCCGAGGGCCGAAAGGGAGTCCGGCGCCCGCCTCAGGCGTCGTCGGCCGGGCCGTCCAGATCGCCGACGCCGTAGCGGCGCATCTTGGCGTAGAGGCCCTGCCGGCTGAGGCCCAGCATCTCGGCCGCCGAGGCCCGGTTGTCCCGGGTGATCCGCAGCGCCGCCTCGATGCAGAGCTTCTCGATGAGGTCCGTGGTCTCGCGCACCAGGGTCTTCATCGAGACCCGGCCCACCAGCTCGGTCATCTGCTCCACCGAGCGGGGCAGCCCCCGCCCGATCGCCGAGGCGGAGCGCCCCTCGGCGATCCGCCGCGGGCCGGACCGGATGGCGAAGCCGAGGCAGGGGCGGGGGCCGGCCACCGACACGGCGGCGACCTCCACATCCTCCAGGCCGCCATAGGCGCCCCGGATGACGGTGGCGAAGCGGCGCACGGCGCCGTGGTCGACCAGGGTCGCGAACAGGGCCTGCGCCTCCATCTCGTCGCGGCCGAGCCAGTGGTCGAGGGTCCGCCCGCGGGCCTGCCCCTCGGTGGCGAGCTGGGCCAGCTCCAGGAAGGCGGCATTCGCCATGAGGACGCGCCGCGACGGGTCGGTGACGACGAATCCTTCCGGCATCGCCGCCAGAACGGCGGCGGTGGGCGCCTCCTGATCGGGCCCGGACGCCGTCGCCGCCGGGTCGGCGGCCAGCTGCAGCAGGGCGCTGGCGCCGCCCTCGCCCCGGAACAGCGAGGCCGACACCGTGACCTCGCCCCGCTCGTGCGGCAGGGACGCCCGGATCGCCCCGGCCTGCCCGGTCGCCCGCAGGGCGGCGAACTGCGCCTCCAGGGCCCGGGTGCTGGAGGCGTCGAACAGGTCGACGGCGTCCTGGCCGGTGATGCGCCGTGCGGGCCGCCCGAGCAGGCGCGCCGCGGCGGGATTGACCTCGGCCACCCGGCGCGTCCCGGCATCGACCACCAGCACCGGCTCGCCGGAGATCTGAAACAGCAGCCGGTAGCGGGTCTCGGCGGCGCGCAGGCGGTCGTAGTCCCGCTCCAGGGCCTGCTGCGTCTCCATCAGCCGGCGCTGAAGGGCCGCCACCGCCCGCATGTCGCGCCCGAGCACGAGGATCGGACCGTCCCCCGCCGGCCGGATCGAGGCGTAGCGGATCGGCAGGTCGATCCCGTCGGGGCAGGGATGGTTCACCTGGCGCCATCGGGTGATGCCCTCGGCCCGGGCATCCCGCAGAAGGGCGTTGACCTTCGGGCGGCTCTCCACCGTGACCGTGTCGATCCAGCGCCGGCCCAGCCAGCCCGCCACCGTCTCGGCCTTGAGATCGGCGCCGACCGTCGCGTCCCGAATCACCCCGTCGGCATCGATCACCAGCGACAGGTCCGTCGATGCCGCGACGATGCGGCCGACCGCCTCGCCTTCGAGGAGGCCGGCCACCTGCTGCAGGGCCGCGGGCGGCGACTGCGAGGTGTGGCGAGGCTGGGGCGTCACGGTCACCGCAATGTGATTGCAATGTGATATTCGGATACCAACCCTTTCAGCAGGCCAATGCCTGTCTGTCCAGCAAAGCTTCCGCCGCGGCGGGCGCCAGGCAGGCGTCCGACACGCAGGCATCCGCCCCGACGATCCCCGCCTCGCCGCCGTAGCGCGCGAAATAGGGGCCGCCGACCAGAACGCGGATCTCCCGGTTGCGGGAGTCGCGGCGCACCTCCGCCACGGCCTTCGTCAGGGCCGGCAGCAGCACGTCGCAGGAGAGCGACAGGCCGACCACATCGAACCAGTCGGTGCGGAGCAGCGTCAGGGGATCGACCTCGGGACCGGGCACCGCCGTGGTCACGTCCCAGCCGGCCTCCCGGAAGAAGCTCGCGACGATCGACAGGCCGAAGACATGCGTCTCGCCGGGACAGGGCAGCAGCAGCACG
This sequence comes from Methylobacterium sp. 092160098-2, assembly GCF_028920805.1. Taxonomy (NCBI): domain Bacteria; kingdom Pseudomonadati; phylum Pseudomonadota; class Alphaproteobacteria; order Hyphomicrobiales; family Methylobacteriaceae; genus Methylobacterium; species Methylobacterium sp. 092160098-2. The sequence continues at coordinate 4,706,994 of NZ_JAQPZJ010000001.1, forward strand.
CTGCGCCCGTTGGCCGGGATCGATTCGTCCTCCAGCTCGGCGCAGAGGCGTCGGCTCACCGCATGGAGCCGCCCGAGCGCCTCCGTCACCGCCAGGAAGTCGCAGGCATCCTCCTCCCACAGCGCGCCGAGGTGGCGGGCCGCCGGGGCGAGCAGATCGAGGAGCAGGCGGGCCAGGGGCAGGCCGCCGTCGCGCAGGACCTCCACCCGGGCGTCGAGATCGACCGGACCGGCCTCCAGGAGCAGGGCGCTGAACTCGGCGATCTCCCGGGGACTCGGCGCGCGATTGGCCGGCCGGCCGCGGCCGGCGGGCCGGTGCGCGAGCATCAGCCGGGGCAGGATCTCCGCCTCGACCACGCGGGCGAGCATGTCCGGAACGGGCCGGCGCAGATCGGACCAACCGACGGGGCTATCGCGGAACACGGAACGACCATCGCTCACAGGGTTACAGCCGGCCGCGGGCTGGCCGTGATCCAGGCGATCGCCGAAATGCCTCCAGTCTCCCATCGGCATCCCTCCCTGAGTCGGCCCTGGCCCGGGAGGACCAGCGGCACCGCTCGTGTCCTGGGTGCGGCGTTGCTCGCCTGTCTATTCTTCGCGTTCGTCAGTCCCGGATCTGACAAGTGAAACTGCGGCAGTCTCCAGCCGTCGAGCCCGACGATACGCTTCCTGGCGATCTTGGCAATGATCTTATTCGAAGAAAAAATATCTCTCACCTGTCATGTTCCGAAACCGTCAAGCGCACTTGACACTTCTGGGACCCTCGCCCTAGCCTCTGTCAACGACGGAGCCTTTGGCGCCGCCGAGCACCAGGGAGCGGATGCATGGGTCCCGAGGACCGGCCGGCACGACCGCTCTACACGCCTGCCGAACGGCGACGGCGCGACTCTTCGCCCTGGACCCTGGTTCAGGGCGTGCTGGCGCCTCTGCAATTCGCGATCTTCCTGATCAGTCTCGTCCTGGTGCTGCGCACCCTCGCCACCGGTGCAGGTCAGTTCGCCGCTGAGATCTCGGTCGTCGTGAAGACCCTGGCGCTCTATGCGATCATGGTCACCGGCTCGATCTGGGAAAAGGCGGTGTTCGGGCGGTGGCTCTTCGCACCGGCGTTCTTCTGGGAAGACGTGGTCAGCATGCTCGTGCTGGCCCTCCACACAGCCTATTTCGCGGCTCTCATCACGGGCGCACTCAGCGGGCAGGCGCTGCTGCTGCTCGCGCTGGCGGCCTACGCGACCTACGTGGTCAATGCCGGCCAGTTCCTCATGAAGCTCCGCGCCGCTCGTCTCGAGGGCACCGGCAGCCGCGCACCGCGCCTCGCGGAGGCGCTGTCATGAACGCTCCCCTGATCCACCAGCCTCCCTGCGGCGGCATCGACCTGCACCAAGAGCAGGGGCAGAGGGCGGTGTTCTGCGGCCTCACCGGCATCGTCTGGCTCCACCGGAAGATCCAGGACGCCTTCTTCCTCGTGGTCGGCTCACGGACCTGCGCGCATCTGATTCAGTCCGCCGCCGGGGTGATGATCTTCGCCGAGCCGCGCTTCGCGACCGCGATCATCGACGAGCGCGACCTCGCCGGGATCGCCGACGCGAACGAGGAACTCGACCGGGTCGTGACCCGGCTGATCGAGCGGCGGCCGGATATCAAGCTCCTGTTCCTGGTGGGCTCCTGCCCGTCGGAGGTGATCAAGCTCGACCTGTCCCGGGCGGCGCAACGGCTGTCGGGGCGCCTCGCCCCCGTGCGGGTCCTGAACTACTCCGGCTCCGGCATCGAGACGACGTTCACGCAGGGCGAGGATGCCTGCCTCGCCGCCCTGGTGCCGGACCTGCCCCGCGAGGTCGAGACGGCCACGCCGTCGCTCCTGGTCGTCGGGGCGCTGGCCGACGTGGTGGAGGACCAGTTTCTTCGGATTTTTGCCGCGATGGGGATCGGCGACGTCCGGTTCCTGCCCGCCCGCCGGGCCGACACGATGCCCGCGGTCGGGCGCAACACGCGCTACCTCCTGGCCCAACCGTTCCTGGCCGACACGGCCCGCGCCCTCGAAGAGCGCGGCGCCCGCCGGCTCCCGGCGCCGTTCCCACTCGGTGCCGAGGGCACGACCGGATGGCTGCGGGCGGCGGCCGAGGCGTTCGGCGTCGCCGAGGCCGTCTTCGACCGGGCGACGGCCCCGGGCCGCACCCGTGCCGAGACCGCCCTCGCGCCCCATCGCGAAAAGCTCGCGGGCAAGCGCGTGTTCTTCTTCCCTGATTCGCAGCTTGAAGTGCCGCTCGCCCGCTTCCTCGCCCGGGAACTCGGCGCGGATCTCGTGGAGGTCGGGACGCCTTACCTGCACCGGGCGCATCTCGCCGCCGAGATCGAGCTGCTGCCCCAGGGTACGCGGGTGACCGAGGGCCAGAGCCTCGACGACCAGATGGACCGCTGCCGAGCGGCGCGCCCGGACCTCACGGTCTGCGGCCTCGGCCTCGCCAACCCGCTGGAGGCGGAGGGTCTGTCGACCAAGTGGTCGATCGAGCTGCTGTTCACGCCGGTACAGGGCTACGAGCAGGCCGGCGACCTCGCCGAGCTGTTCGTGCGCCCGCTCCGGCGCCGCGCCCTGCTGGAGGTGTAGCGCCATGCAGCTCACCCTCTGGACCTACGAGGGTCCCCCGCATATCGGCGCCATGCGCGTCGCAACGGCGATGTCCGGCCTGCACTACGTGCTTCACGCGCCGCAGGGCGACACCTACGCGGACCTGCTGTTCACGATGATCGAGCGGCGGGACGCCCGCCCGCCCGTCACCTACACCACCTTCCGCGCGCAGGATCTCGGCCGCGACACCGCCGAGCTGTTCAAGGAGGCGGTCGCCGCCGCGCACGCACGCTTCCAACCCCAGGCGATGATCGTCGGCGCCTCCTGCACCGCCGAGCTGATCCAGGACGATCCGGGTGGCCTCGCCAAGGCCCTCAACCTGCCGATCCCGGTGATCCCGCTGGAGCTGCCCGCCTACCAGAAGAAGGAGAACTGGGGCGCCTCAGAGACCTTCTATCGCCTCGTCCGGGCGCTCGCCGGTCCGCCGGCCCCGCGTCCGGCGCGCGAGCCCGGTCGGCGGCCGCTCTGCAACATCCTCGGGCCGACGGCTTTGGGCTTCCGCCACCGGGACGATCTGATCGAGATCCGACGTCTGCTCGACTCCCTCGGGATCGCCGTCAACATTGTCGCGCCGCTGGGAGCCTCTCCGGCCGACCTCGGCCGCCTCGGGGACGCCGATTTCAACGTCGTGCTCTACCCCGAAACCGCTCGGTCGGCCGCGGAGTACCTGAAGAAGAGCTTCGGGCAGCCATTCACGCAGACACTGCCGATCGGCGTCGGCGGCACCCGCCGGTTCGTCGCCGAGGTGGCGGAGATCGCGGGAATCGATCCGGCACCCGTGCTCGACGGCCCGGGCTCGCGCCTGCCCTGGTACTCGCGGTCGGTCGATTCGACCTACCTGACGGCCAAGCGCGTCTTCGTGTTCGGGGACGCGACGCATGCCATTGGCATCGCCCGGGTCGCGGCGCGCGAACTCGGCTTCACGGTGGTCGGTCTCGGGACCTACAGCCGCGAATTCGCCCGCGAGGTCCGCGCCGAAGCGGCCGAGCACGGGATCGAGGCGCTGATCACCGACGACTACCTCGACGTCGAGGCGGCGATCCGCGCGGCGGCACCGGAACTGGTGCTCGGCACCCAGATGGAGCGCCACGTCGCCAAGCGGCTCGGCATCCCCTGCGCGGTGATCTCGGCGCCGGTCCACGTCCAGGACTTCCCGGCCCGCTACGCGCCGCAGATGGGGTTCGAGGGCGCCAACGTCCTGTTCGACACCCTGGTCCATCCGCTGATGATGGGCCTCGAAGAGCACCTCCTCGGCATGTTCCGGGAGGATCCCGAATTCCACGACGGCGTCGGCCCCTCGCATCTCGGCGGCAAGTCCTTCGGGACTCCGGCGGACGGGGCGCTCGAGGCCGGAGAACGGGCGCCGGCCGACACCCCTCCGACGTCGGCGCCCGTTCCGATCCTGCTGGACAGGCCGGTCGCGACCGCGTGGTCGCCGGAAGCCGAGAAGGAACTGAGAAAGATCCCGTTCTTCGTGCGCGGCAAGGCCCGCAGCAACACCGAGACCTTCGCCCGGGAGCGGCACCTGCCGCTCATCACGATCGAGACCCTCTACGATGCCAAAGCGCATTACGGCCGCTAGGCCGCCGATCCGCGTCGTCATCGTCACGCTCGACAATCATTTGGCGAGCGCGGTGGAACGGGCGCGCCTGCGCCTCCGGTCCGAGATGCCGGGGCTGGTGCTGGGCTTCCACGCGGCAGCCGAGTGGGAGACCGATCCTGCGACGCTGGAGGCCTGCCGGGCCGACATCGCGCAGGCCGACATCGTGCTCTCGGCCATGCTGTTCATGGACGAACATGTCCGGGCGATCCTGCCGGCGCTCGCGGCCCGGCGCGAGGCCTGCGACGCGATGATTGGCTGCATGTCGGCGGGCGACGTGGTGAAGACGACGCGGCTCGGCCGCTTCGACATGAGCGGCACCAAGCGCAGCGCCCTCGACTTCCTGAAGAAGCTGCGCGGCAAGCCCGGCCAGCAGGGCAATGCCGGCCGGCAGATGGCCCTGGTGCGCAAGTTGCCGAAGATCCTGCGCTTCATCCCGGGCTCGGCCCAGGACGTGCGCGCCTACTTCCTCACCCTGCAATACTGGCTGGCGGGCTCCGACGAGAACGTCGCAGCCCTGGTGCGTTTCCTCGTGCACCGCTACGCGGCGGGCGAGCGGGCGGCCTGGCGCGACGGGCCGGCGGCACCAGCGCCCCTCGACTACCCCGAGACCGGCCTCTACCACCCGCGCCTGCCCGGCCGAATCGGCGCGGACCCGTCCCGGCTGCCGCGCCGGGCGGACGCGACGGGCCGCGTCGGCCTCCTGGTGATGCGCAGCTACGTGCTCGCCGGCAACACCGCCCACTACGACGGCGTCATCGCGGCCCTGGAGGCCAAGGGCCTCGACGTGGTGCCGGCCTTCGCCAGCGGTCTCGACAACCGCCCGGCCGTGGATTCGTTCTTCATGCGGGACGGGCGCGCCTGCATCGACGCCCTCGTGTCCCTCACCGGCTTCTCCCTGGTCGGCGGCCCCGCTTACAACGATGCCGCTTCCGCCGAGGCGATGCTGGCCCGGCTCGACGTGCCCTACCTCGCCGCCCAGGCGCTGGAGTTCCAGACGCTGGAGCAGTGGGAGGCGGGTGAGCGCGGCCTGTCGCCGGTCGAGGCGACCATGATGGTCGCGATCCCCGAACTCGACGGCGCCACCGCCCCGATGGTTTTCGGGGGCCGCTCCGCCGCGTCGGGCAGCGACAATTCCCGCGACATGCGGGTCCATCCCGAGCGGGCCGCGCGTCTCGCCGAGCGGGTCGAACGGCTGGTGTCCCTGCGCCGGACCGAGAAAGCCGAGCGCCGACTCGCCGTGGTGCTGTTCAATTTTCCGCCGAATGCCGGCGCCACCGGCACGGCGGCGTTCCTGTCCGTCTACGCCTCGCTCCTCAACACCCTGAAGGGCCTGGCGGCCGACGGCTACACCGTCGACGTCCCGGAGAGCGTCGATGCCCTGCGTGCAGCGATCCTTGAGGGCAACGCCAAGCGCTACGGCACCCAGGCCAATGTCCACGCCCGCATTCCGGCCGAGGATCACCTGCGGCGCGAGACTTACCTCGCCGAGATCGAGACCCAGTGGGGCCCGGCGCCGGGCCGCCATCAGACCAACGGCGCCGAGATCTTCGTGCTCGGCGCGCAGTTCGGCAACGTCTTCGTCGGAGTCCAGCCTGCTTTCGGCTACGAGGGCGACCCGATGCGGCTGCTGTTCGAGCGCGGCTTCGCGCCGACCCACGCCTTCTCGGCCTTCTACCGCTACCTGCGGGAGGATTTCTCCGCCGACGCCGTGCTGCATTTCGGCACCCACGGGGCGCTCGAATTCATGCCCGGCAAGCAGACCGGCCTGTCCGAGGCCTGCTGGCCGGAGCGGCTGATCAGGGCGCTGCCGAACGTCTACCTCTACGCCGCCAACAACCCGTCGGAGGGGACGCTCGCGAAGCGCCGCTCGGCCGCGACGCTGGTGAGCTACCTGACCCCGAGCCTCGCGGCGGCCGGGCTCTACCGCGGGCTGATCGACCTGAAGAGTTCGATGGAGCGCTGGCGCGGCCTCGACCTCGAAGCCGGGACGGAGCGGGAGAGTCTCGCCCGGATGATCCAGGACCAGGGCGCGGCCCTCGATCTCGTGGCCGCCGAGCCGGCCTGGACCGGCGATCTCGGCGCCCGGGTCGGCGCCCTCTGGTCCGCCGTGCAGGAGTTGGAGCAGACCCTGATCCCGCACGGGCTGCACGTGGTCGGGGCGGGGACGCCGGAGGACGAGCGGGTCGACCTGCTCCTGGCGCTCGCCGAGTCGGCGCACGGCGTGAGTCCGGAGCGGGCCGGGATCGAGGCCCTGGTGGCCGGGCACGGCGTCGAGGCGGCGCTGACGGCCTCCGGCCTGTCCGCCGACGAGACCAGCCGCGCCGCCTTCGCGAGTCTGGCCGAGACCGACCGGCTGCTCGCCCGGGACCACGAGGTGCCGGCGCTGCTGCGGGCCCTCGACGGCCGCTTCGTTCCGCCGGTGGCGGGCGGCGACCTGCTGCGCAACCCTGCGATCCTGCCAACGGGCCGCAACCTCCACGGCTTCGACCCCTACCGCCTACCTTCCGCCTTCGCGGTCGCGGACGGTGCCCGGCAGGTGGCCCGCATCCTCGAACGCTTCGCGGCCGACGGAAAGCCCTGCCCGGAGAGCGTTGCCCTGGTCCTGTGGGGCACCGACAACCTCAAGAGCGAGGGCGGCCCGATCGCCCAGGCGCTGGCGCTGATCGGCGCCGCGCCCCGCTTCGACGGCTACGGCCGCTTGAGCGGCGCCGAGCTGATCCCGCTGGAGACCCTTGGCCGCCCGCGCATCGACGCGGTGGTCACCCTCTCGGGCATCTTCCGCGATCTCCTGCCGCTCCAGACGAAGCTCCTGGCGGAGGCTTCGTACCTCGCCGCCACCGCGGACGAGCCGCTGGAGCAAAACTTCGTCCGCAAGCACGCCCTGGCGATCCAGGCCGAGCAGGGCTGCGACCTGGAGACGGCGGCCCTGCGGGTCTTCTCGAACGCCGAGGGGGCCTACGGCGCGAACGTCAACCACCTTGTCGATTCGGGGAGCTGGGACGACGACGCCGAGCTGTGCGAGACCTTCTCGCGCCGCAAGAGCTTCGCCTATGGCCGCACCGGCCGCCCGGCGCCGCAACGCGCCCTGATGCAGGCGGTGCTGGCCTCCGTCGACATGGCCTACCAGAACCTCGACTCTGTCGAGGTCGGCGTCACCTCCGTCGACCACTACTTTGACGGCCTCGGCGGCATGGGCCGGGCGGTGGCCCGCGCCAAGGGCGAGGCGGTGCCGATCTACATCAGCGACCAGACCCGCGGGGAGGGGCGCGTGCGCTCCCTCGAGGAGCAGGTGGCGCTGGAGACGCGCACCCGCATGCTCAACCCGAAATGGTACGAGGGCCTGCTCGGCCACGGCTACGAAGGCGTCCGCCAGATCGAGACCCACCTGACCAACACGGTAGGCTGGTCGGCCACCGCCAACGCGGTCCAGCCCTGGATCTACGAGCGGATCACCGAGACCTACGTCCTCGACCCCGCCATGCGCGAGCGCATGGCGGCCCTCAACCCCACCGCCTCCGCCAAGGTCGCCCAACGGCTGATCGAGGCCCACCGCCGCGGTTTCTGGACTCCCAACGCAGAGATGCGCGACGCCCTCGACCGGGCCGAGGAGGAGCTGGAGGATCGTCTCGAAGGCGTCACCACAGGAGTCGCCGCATGAACATCGCCATCCGCAATCCGGTCGTCGCCCGGAAGGAAGAAGGCAGCGTCCAGGTCGCCCTGGACCCGGACCTGAAGATCGAGACCGCCAAGGTGTTCGCGGTCTACGGCAAGGGCGGCATCGGCAAGTCGACCACCTCGTCGAACCTGTCGGTGGCCTTCTCCAAGCTCGGCAAGCGCGTGCTCCAGATCGGCTGCGACCCGAAGCACGACTCGACCTTCACCCTGACCAAGCGCCTCGCCCCCACGGTGATCGACGCCCTGGAGGCAGTGAACTTCCATTCGGAGGAGCTGCGCGTCGAGGACTTCGTGGTCGAGGGCTATAACGGCGTCATGTGCGTCGAGGCCGGCGGCCCGCCCGCCGGCACCGGCTGCGGCGGCTACGTGGTCGGCCAGACGGTGAAGCTCCTCAAGGAGCACCATCTCCTGGAAGACACCGACGTCGTGGTGTTCGACGTGCTGGGCGACGTGGTCTGCGGCGGCTTCGCCTCGCCGCTCCAGCACGCCGACCAGGCGCTGATCGTCACCGCCAACGATTTCGACTCGATCTTCGCCATGAACCGGATCGTGGCGGCGATCCACGCCAAGTCGAAGAACTACCCCGTGCGCCTGGGTGGCGTCATCGCCAACCGCTCGGCCAAGACCGACGAGATCGACCGGTTCAACGACGCGGTCGGCCTGAAGCGGCTGGCTCATTTCCCCGACCTCGACGTGGTCCGCCGCTCGCGGCTCAAGAAGTCGACCCTGTTCGAGATGGACTCGTCCCCGGAGCTCGACGCCGTGACCGCGGAGTACATGCGGCTCGCCGAGACGCTGTGGTCGGGCGCCCCGCCCTGCGAGGCGGTCCCGATGAAGGATCGCGACCTGTTCGAGTTCCTCGGTTTCGATTGAGTTTGGGGTCCGACCGATGGCCAGCGCCAGCTACGACGCCCGCCGGGGCGAGTTGACCACCTACTTCGACCGCACCGCGGTCGAGGCGTGGTCGCGTCTGACCTCGGACGCGCCGGTGAGCCGCATCCGCGCCACGGTGCGGGCAGGCCGCGACGCCATGCGGGCGACGCTCCTCTCCTGGCTGCCCGCCGACATGACCGGCCTGCGCCTGCTCGATGCCGGCTGCGGCACCGGGGCGCTCAGCGTCGAGGCGGCGCACCGCGGGGCGGAGGTGGTGGCGATCGACGTCTCGCCGACGCTGATCGGGCTGGCGCAGGAGCGGCTGCCGGCGATCGCCGGGGCGGGCCGCATCGACTTCCGCGTCGGCGACATGCTCGATCCGGGTCTCGGCCGCTTCGACCACGTGGTGGCGATGGATTCGCTGATTCACTACCGGGCCGCCGACATCGCCCGGGCGCTGGCGGCGCTGGGTGCGCGCACCGACGGCTCGGTGCTGTTCACCGTGGCGCCGCGCACGGCCCTGCTGACTGTGATGCACGCGGCGGGCAAGTTCTTTCCCCGCAGCGACCGTTCGCCCGCGATCGTGCCGGTGACCGAGGGCGGCCTGCGCCGTCGGATGACCTCTGAAACAGCGCTCGACGCCTTCACCTGGGCGCGGAGCCACCGGATCAACAGCGGATTCTACCTGTCGAACGCGGTGGCGCTGACGCGCGCGCGCGCGTCCGCCTCTGCGGGATCGGGGGCGGCGTCGCCCGGGGTGCGGACATGAACGCCGCATCCCAGAAACTCACCCGCGCCCTGATGCGCCTCGGCCCGGCGATCCTCCCCTTCGCGGATGCCGCAACCGTCGAGCTGCCCCTCGGGCGCCTGCTTCGGCTCGCCCTGTTCCAGGTCACCGTCGGCATGGCGGCGGTGCTGCTGATCGGCACCCTGAACCGGGTGATGATCGTCGAACTGGGGGTGCCGGCCTGGATCGTCGCGGTGATGCTGGCGCTGCCGCTGATCTTTGCGCCCCTGCGGGCGCTGGTCGGCTTCCGCTCGGACACGCATCGCTCGCTGCTGGGCTGGCGGCGGGTGCCCTACATCTGGTTCGGCACGCTGCTTCAGTTCGGCGGCCTCGCGATCATGCCGTTCGCCCTGTTGATCCTGTCGGGCGACACCACCGGGCCGCTCTGGGTCGGCAACCTTGCGGCGGCTCTGGCCTTCCTGCTGGTCGGTGCCGGTCTACACACGACCCAGACCGTCGGGCTGGCGCTCGCCACCGACCTCGCCCCCGCGCATGCAAGGCCGAAGGTGGTGGCGCTGCTCTGCGCGGCCCTGCTGTTCGGCATGATGGCGAGCGCCCTGCTGTTCGGCCTGTTCCTCGCCCATTTCTCGCCGGTGCGCCTGATCCAGGTGATCCAGGGCGCCGCCCTGGTCACCATCATCCTCAACGGGTTCGCCCTCTGGAAGCAGGAGCCGCGCGATCCCAACCGGACGCAGACGGCGCCGCAGCGCGACTTCCGGTCGTCCTGGCGGGCCTATGCGGGTGAGGGCACCGCCCGCCGTCGCCTCGTGGCGATCGGCCTCGGCACGGCGGGCTTCTCCATGCAGGACATCCTGCTGGAGCCCTATGGCGGCCAGATCCTGCACCTTTCCGTGGGCGCGACCACGGCCCTCACGGCGCTGCTCGCCGCGGGCGGCGGGCTGGGCCTGCTGGTTGCGGCGCGCTGGCTCGGCCGCGGGGGCGATCCGTTCCGGGTGTCGGCGGTCGGCGTCGGCATCGGCATCCTCGCCTTCTCGGCGGTGGTCTTCGCCGCGCCGCTGGCCTCGGCCGACCTGTTCGCCGCCGGCGTCAGCCTGATCGGGCTCGGCGGCGGCCTCTTCGCCCACGGCACGCTCACCGCCTCGATGAACCGCGCCGGCCCCGAGGATACGGGGCTGGCGCTCGGCGCCTGGGGCGCCGTGCAGGCGACCGCCGCGGGCCTGTCGATCGCGGCGAGCGGCCTCGTGCGCGACGTGGGCGGCGCCATCGCCCAGTCGGGGGTGCTCGGCGAGGGCATGAACGAGCCCGCGATCGGCTACCTCATCGTCTACCACATCGAGATCGCCCTGCTGTTCGCGGCGCTCCTCGCGCTGGGGCCGCTGGTGCGTGAGGACGCACGGACAGAGGATCGAGACCGCATCGCCAACGGCCTTACCGGCCGGACGGCCTGACATTCGGGGAGGACAGCCATGCCAACCGGCGCACTTACGGGTTATGTCGACGTCGCCCAGGTCGTGCTCTACGCGTTCTTCATCTTCTTCGCCGGGCTGGTCTTCTGGCTGCGCCGCGAGGACCGGCGGGAGGGCTACCCGCTGGAGAACGAGGCCGTCGGCCGCCGCAAGGCGGACGATCCGATCCTGATCCCCCGGTCCAAGGCCTTCCATCTCCCCGGCGGCGAGACCACCTACGCACCGCAGGCGGTGCACGGCCGGGACGACATCGAGACCGGCATCCCGGCCCGCAAGGTCGAGCCCTGGCCCGGCGCTCCCTACGAGCGCACCGACACGTCGCTCCAGGCCGGCGTCGGCCCCGGCTCCTGGGTGCTGCGACACGACGTCCACGACCGGACCTGGGACGAGGAGATCCGCATCGTTCCCCTGCGGGTGGCGAAGAACTTCGTCATCCACGAAAGCGGCCCGAACCCGATCGGCATGACGGTGTTCGGCACCGACAACGCCGTGGCGGGCGTGATCAGCGACGTCTGGGTCGACCGCGGCGAGTCGCTGATCCGCTACTATGAGGTGGAACTCCCGGCGGGCGGCCGCCGGCTGATGCCGACCACCTTCTGCCGGGCCGGCGGCTTCACCAAGACGGTGACGACCGAGGCGCTGCTCGCCAGCCAGTTCGCCGACATCCCGACCACCCGCGATCCCGACAGCGTGACCTTCCTGGAGGAGGAGCGGATCGTCTCGTATTTCGGCGCCGGCACGCTCTACGCGACGCCGGCCCGGGCGGAGCCCCTGATATGAGCGGCGACTTCCTCCCCGAGGGCACCCCGCGGGGCCTGCCCGGTCCTCTGCCGGCGGGCGAGCGTATCCTGTGGCAGAGCAGGCCGACCACCTTGGGCCTGTTGGTCCGGGTGTTCCACGCCCGTCTGGTGATTGCGTGGTTTGCGGTCTGCGCCCTGGCCTTCGGCCTGGCAGCCGGTTCGCCCGCCTCGGCCCTGAAGGTGGTGGGACCGACCCTGGTGATCGGCGCGGGCGCCGTCGCGCTGCTCTGGCTGCTCGCATGGCTCACCCATCGGACGACGCTCTACACGGTGACCAACCGTCGTGTCGTGCTGCAGGCCGGCATCGCCCTGCCGGTGACCCACAACCTGCCCTTCGCGCAGATCGAGACTGCGGCCCTGCGCGCCTTCACGGATGGCAGCGGCGATCTCCCTCTGCAGTTGCGGCCGGGCATCCGCATCGCCTACCTTCACATCTGGCCGCATGTCCGGCCCTGGCGTCTCGCCCGGACCGAGCCCATGATGCGCTCCGTACCGGAGGCCGACGCCGCGGCGGCGCTGCTGGCACGGGCCCTCGCGGCCCATGCCGACGGCACCGCGCCGCCGGTTCGGGTGGCGCAGCTCGAGCGCGCGGACGAAAATTCCGGTCGCCTCGTCGCGGCCGAATAGGGAGGGGCACGATGGGCGAGCGGGCGGAGGGCGCCGGCCGGGCGATGGGGCCGGCGGGACCGGCACCGGCGCTGCTGATGGTCGGTGCGGGCGCACTCATGGGCTTCACCATGCTGGCGGTCCTGATCGGCCGGAGCGAGCAGGTCGGCCTCGTCGCACTGCCGCCCGCCAAAGCGGTGGCGCGGCTCGAATTCCGCGCCGAGGATCAGGTCGACGGCTCGATCGCCCTGCGGGACATCGCCGACCGGCATATCGTCGCCTGGATCCGCCCCGGCGAGGACGGCTTCCTGCGCGGGACCCTGCGGGGCCTCGCCCAGGCCCGCCAACGGGAAGGCCTGGGGCCCGAGCAACCGTTCAGCCTGACCCGCTACGAGGACGGCCGGCTCGCGCTCGCCGACGAGGCCACCGGCCGCCGGGTGCCGCTCGAGGCCTTCGGGCCGACCAATGCCGGCGCCTTCGCCCGGCTGATGCCCGCGCCGGGCGTACCCGCCACGGAGACGCGGTGATGGGCCTGTTCGGCAGCCGCACCGTCACCGTACCCTGCACGGTGGAGATCGAGCAGACCCCCGAGAGCCTGCACGCCCACGTGACCCTCGATGCCGGCTTCGAGATCGAACCCGGCGACGAGGTCCAGGTCCACGACGCGCCGACCTCGGTGCCCTACGGCGAGCGGCTGACCGTGCGCCGCACCGCCACGGTCACCCGGGCCGGGGCGCTGGAGCGGGCCTGGACCAAACTCATCGCCCATCTCGAGCTGACCGAACTCTACGAGGTCAGCTTTTCCGAGAGGAGGAAGCTGTGAACGCATCTGTCCCGCCGCCCTCCGGCCAGCCTGTCCCCAAGGTCCCGGTCAACGAATCGACGCGGGCCGCCCAGGAGACGACGTTCCTCAGCCCGCGCTTCTACACGACGGATTTCGACGAGCTCGATCGCACCGATGTCGAGCCCGTGCGCCGCGACTGGGATCTGCTCATTGCCGAGCTGCGCGCCGACCCGAACAAGCGCCACTTCACCCGCAACGAGGAGTTCGACTGCGACCTGTCGCAGATGGAGCCCGAATTGCGGAAGGAGTTTTTGGACTTTTTGGTTTCCTCCATCACGGCGGAGTTTTCCGGCTGCGTCCTCTACGCCGAGATGAGGAAGCGGGCGAAGAACAAAGATATCAAGGAATTGTTCGGCTTCATGAGCCGGGACGAGGCGCGTCACGCCGGGTTCATCAACGATACGCTCAAGGATTTCGGCATCGGCGTGGATTTGGGGTTTCTTACCAAATCCAAGAAGTACACGTTCTTTCGACCGAAATTCATCTTCTACGCCACCTACCTCTCGGAGAAGATCGGCTACGCCCGCTACATCACGATCTTCCGCGAGCTGGAGCGGCACCCGGAGCGGCGCATCCATCCGATCTTCAAGTGGTTCGAACTCTGGTGCAACGACGAGTTCCGCCACGGGGAGGCCTTCGCGCTCCTGATGCGCGCGAACCCGAAGCTGACGAGCGGCGTGAACCGCTACTGGATCCGGTTCTTCCTGCTTGCGGTCTTCGCCACGATGTACGTGCGCGACCATCACCGGCCGGCCTTCCACAAGGCGCTCGGGGTCGATCCCACCGACTACGACTTCAAGGTCTTCCGGATCACCTCGGAGATCTCCCGGCAGACCTTCCCGCTGGAACTCGACCTCGACAACCCGAAGTTCAAGGCGGGGCTCGACCGGCTGCTTGCCTGCTCGCGGGCGATCGCCGACGCCAAGGCGCGGGGCGGCGTCGTCGGCACGGTGCAGCACGGCGTGCAGGTGCTGCGGGCGGCCACGACCTTCGCCCGGCTCTATCTCCTCCCCGTCAAGGCCAACGCCCTGCCGGCCGACATCCGCCTCCAGCCGGTCTGGTAGCATGGGGACCTACGCCGCCCCGGTGGTCTACGCGGTCCTGCTCTGGTGGTTCTCCACCGGGCTGATCCTGCTGCTCGACCACGCCCCGCGGCGGACGCATGCGTGGAGCATGGCCGGGGCGACGCTGCTGCTCGCGGGCGCCCTGTTGGCGATCCGGTCCAGCGCCGCGGACACGAGTGCCACGGGGGCCTACACGGCCTTCACGGCGGCGCTCGTCGTCTGGGGCTGGCAGGAGATGAGCTACTACATGGGCTTCCTGTCCGGCCCCAAGCCGGCCGCCTGCGCGCCGGGGGTGCGGGGGTTCGACCGGTTCCTCGCGGCGCTCGCCACCAGCCTGTGGCACGAATTCGCCATCGTGATCGGGGGTCTGGCGATCCTGGCCCTGGTCTGGGGCAGCCCCAACCGCTTCGCCCTGTGGACCTACGGTACCCTGGTGGTGATGAACCTCTCGGCGCGGCTCAACCTGTTCCTGGGGGTGCGCAACCTCCACGCCGAGTTCCTCCCGGACCATCTCGGCTACCTCGCCTGCTACCTGTCCCGGAAGCCGATGAACCTGCTGTTCCCGGTCTCCGTGAGCCTCGGGACCATCGCGGCGGCGCTGCTCGGACGCGCGGCCCTGGGGCCGGACCTGCTGGAGCACGAGCTGATCGGCCTCACGGTCCTGGCGACGCTCACGGCGCTCGCCACCCTGGAGCACTGGTTCCTGATGCTGCCGCTGCCCTCGGCGGAGCTGTGGCGCTGGAGCCTGCCGGCCCGGGCGCCCGGGGAAGCGGCCGGACCGCCGGATCACGTGTAGGCCGAGGGATCACGAACGGGCGACGCACGTCCACCAATCTGGAACTGATCTTGTGCGAAGTCCGGTGTCACAGGCGGGATCAACCCGCAGGATTTGTTCGGGGAGAGGCGACATGGACTACGAGACCTTCTTCGGGGCTGAGATCGCCGGGCTCCACCGGGAGGGGCGCTACCGGGTCTTCACCGACCTCGAACGCCACGCGGGCAACTTCCCGCACGCCACGCACCACCATGCCGGCGGCACGCGTCCCGTGACGGTGTGGTGCTCCAACGACTATCTCGGCATGGGCCAGCACCCGGCCGTGACCGGCGCGATGCACGAGGCGATCGACCGCTGCGGCGCCGGCGCCGGCGGCACCCGCAACATCTCGGGCACCAACCACTACCACGTGCTGCTGGAGCGCGAGCTCGCCGACCTCCACGGCAAGGAGGCGGCCCTGCTGTTCACCTCCGGCTACGTGTCGAACTGGGCGGCGCTCGGGACCCTGGCCTCACGCCTGCCGAACTGCGCGGTCTTCTCCGATTCCGAGAACCACGCCTCGATGATCGAGGGCATCCGGTTCTCCCGCGCCGAGCGCCACATTTTTCGTCATAACGACCCGGAGGACCTGAACCGCAAGCTCGCCCTGGTCGATCCGGCCCGGCCGAAGCTCGTGGCGTTCGAATCCGTGTACTCGATGGACGGCGACATCGCCCCCATTGGAGAGATCTGCGACGTGGCCGAGGCCCACGGGGCACTCACCTACCTGGACGAGGTCCACGCGGTCGGCCTCTACGGCGCCCGCGGCGGCGGCATCTCGGAGCGGGACGGCGTCGCCCACCGGCTCGACGTGATCGAGGGGACGCTGGGCAAGGCGTTCGCCGTGCACGGCGGCTACATCACGGCCTCGGAGAAGCTCTGCGACTTCGTGCGCAGCTTCGCGTCGGGCTTCATCTTCACCACCTCCCTGCCACCCGCGGTGGCGGCGGGCGCGGCGGCGAGCATCCGCCACCTGAAGACGAGCGGCGAAGAGCGCGCCCGGCATCAGGAGCGCGTGGCGAAGGTCCGTCAGGCGCTGGAGGCCGCCGACATCCCGACCATGCCCAACGACAGCCACATCGTGCCGGTGATGGTCTGCGACCCGGTGCTGTGCAAGGGGATCTCCGACACCCTGCTCGACGAGTTCGGCATCTACGTGCAGCCGATCAACTACCCGACGGTGGCCCGCGGCACCGAACGCCTGCGGATCACCCCGTCGCCGCTGCACACGGATGCCGACATCGCCCGTCTCGTCGAGGCCCTGACCACGATCTGGGGGCGGATCGGGCTTCGGCAGAAGGCGGCGGAGTAAGGCGCTCTTCCCTCCCCCTTGCGGAGAGGGGTAGGGGTGGGGGTGGTGCAGACGGCACCGCCTCGACCCATCCTGCACCCCCCATCTCCGGCTCCTCCCCACGCGGGGAGGAGAGGAGCCAGAGCCAGAACCCCGTGCCCACCTTCCCCTTCTCGGCCATCGTCGGCCAGGACGAGATGCGCCAGGCGCTGCTGATCGCGGCGGTGGACCCGTCCGTCGGCGGCGTGCTGGTCTTTGGCGACCGCGGCACCGGCAAGTCCACGGCGATCCGGGCGCTGGCCGCCCTGCTGCCGCCGATGCGGGCGGTGGCCGGCTGCCCCTACAATTGCGACCCCGACAGCCCGGCCGCATCCTGCCCGCATTGCGCGGAAGGCGGCCCGCGAAAGAGTCACAAGACACCGGTGCCGGTGGTGGACCTGCCGCTCGGCGCCACCGAGGACCGCGTGGTCGGCACCCTCGATCTGGAGCGGGCGCTCGGCGCAGGCGTGAAAGCCTTTGAGCCGGGGCTGCTCGCCCGGGCCAATCGCGGCTTCCTGTACATCGACGAGGTGAATCTGCTCGAGGACCACCTCGTCGACCTGCTGCTCGACGTGGCGGCCTCCGGCGTCAACACCGTCGAGCGCGAGGGCCTGTCCTTGCGCCATCCGGCGCGGTTCGTGCTGGTCGGATCCGGCAACCCGGAGGAGGGCGAATTGCGCCCGCAGCTCCT
Organism: Methylobacterium sp. 092160098-2; assembly: GCF_028920805.1. Classification (NCBI taxonomy): domain Bacteria; kingdom Pseudomonadati; phylum Pseudomonadota; class Alphaproteobacteria; order Hyphomicrobiales; family Methylobacteriaceae; genus Methylobacterium; species Methylobacterium sp. 092160098-2. The sequence goes on from NZ_JAQPZJ010000001.1 coordinate 4,724,130, forward strand.
CGACCGGTTCGGGCTGGCCTGCGAGGTCGTGACCCCGAAGGACATCCCGACCCGCATCGCGGTGGTGCGTGCCCGCGACGCCTACGAGCGCGACCCGGAGGGCTTCTGCGCCGCCCGCGCCCGGGACGAGGCCGCGATTCGAAAGCGCCTCCTGCTGGCGCGGGAGCGCCTGCCGTCGGTCACCGTGCCGGATGCCGCCCTGGAGCGCGCGGCGCGGCTCTGTCTCACCCTGGGCACGGACGGGTTGCGCGGCGAGCTGACCCTGATGCGGACCGCCCGAGCGCTCGCGGCCCTCGATGGCGCCGGGGCCGTCACCGACGACCACCTCCGCCGCATCGCCCCGGCCGCCCTGCGCCACCGGCTGCGCCGCAACCCGCTGGACGAATCCGGATCCACCGCCCGGGTGGAGCGGGCGCTGGCGGAGATGTTTTCGTGACGGTCGCGCTGCCGGTCCGCCTGTCGTGGACCGGACGGACCGCGCCCGACCGGGTCGGGATGGCGCGCGGGTCTCCTCTCCCGTGCGGGAGAGGGACAGGGTGACGGACGTGCCCGATCCGGAAAGGTCTCCTCCCTCACCCCGACCCTCTTCCGCACGGGAGACAGGGGGCGTCGCGTCGCGTCCCGGGCAGGCCGAACCGGCGGCCCAGGGCGAGAACGCGCCTCTGCAGGACAGGCTTTTCAGCGCGTCGCATCCCTGGACCGACGTGCATCGCGCCGCCCGGCTCCTCGCCGCCGACCCGCATGGGCTCGGTGGCGCGGTGGTCCGCGCCCCTCCCGGACCGGAGCGCGAGCGCTGGCTCGAGACCCTGCGGTCCGCGTTGCCCTCCGGAACGCCCTGGCGGCGACTGCCGCCCGGCATCGGCGACGACAGCCTGCTCGGCGGCCTGGATCTCGCCGCGACCCTGGCGGCGGGCCGTCCCATCACGCGGGCCGGTCTGCTGGCGGAGGCCGATGGCGGGATCGTCGTCGTCCCCATGGCCGAGCGCCTGCCGGCCGGCACTGCGTCCCGCCTCGCGGCCGCCCTGGATGCCGGCACCGCGGTGGACCGGCCGGCCCGATTCGGCCTGATCCTCCTCGACGAGGGCGAGGCGGACGAGACGGTGGCCGAGGCGCTGGCCGATCGCCTCGCCTTCCGGATCGACCTGAACGGCCTCGCGGAGCCTCCCCCGGCTGAGCCGGAACCCGTCTCGGACGCTCCGGAGCCCGATCCGGTCGGGAGCCTCTGCGCCCTGGCCGAGGCCTTCGGGATCGCGTCGCTGCGCGGCCCGATCCTGGCGGTGCGGGTCGCGCGCGCCCTCGCGGGCGACGGGCCGATCGGCCGGGCGGAGATCGTCGCGGCCGGGCGCCTCGTCCTGGCGCCGCGCGCCACGCGCCTGCCCGCACCGGAAGAGCCGCGCCCCGAGACCGCCGAGGCGCCACCCGCGGACGCGCCTCAGGAGCAGCCCAGGGCGGAGACGACGGATCCGTCCGCCGCGGAACCCCCCGACGACGTCGTGCTGGAGGCGGTGCGCGCCGCCATACCGCCGAACCTCCTCGACCAGTTGCTGGCGGGGGGTCGGCGGCTCACGGCCGCGAAGTCCGGCCGGGTGGGGCAGGCGGCGGCCGCCCGCACCGGGCGCCCGGTGGGCTGCCGGCGGGGCGATCCGCGGCGGGGACGCCTGGACCTGCTCGCCACCCTGCGAACGGCCGCGCCCTGGCAGGCCCCGCGGCGCACGGGGGAGGAGACGCGCCGCATCGTGGTGCGGCGGGACGATCTGCGGATCCGGATCCTCAAGCAGCGGACCGAGACCACCACGGTGTTCTGTGTCGATGCTTCGGGCTCGGCCGCCCTGGAGCGGCTGGCCGAAGCCAAGGGCGCGGTCGAGCTGCTGCTGGCCGAGGCCTATGTCCGGCGCGACCGGGTGGCGCTGGTGGCGTTCCGCGGCACCGGCGCGGAGTTGGTGCTGCCGCCGACCCGCTCGCTCACCCGGGCCAAGCGCGGGCTCTCGGGGCTGCCCGGCGGGGCGGCACGCCGCTCGCGGCGGGGATCGATGCCGCGGTCGCGGTGGCGCTGGGCGTACGCCGCGGCGGCAGCCGGCCGGCGATCGTGCTGCTGACCGACGGGCGCGCCAACGTCGCCCGGTCGGGGAGGGGGACGAGCCCGGGCGGGCGCGGAGGCCCTGCAGGCGGCCCGCACCTTGCGGGCGGCCGGGCTGGCGGCCCTGGTGGTCGATACGGGGACCCGGGGCGAGGACGCCCGGGCGGTGGCGGACGCGATGGGCGCCCGTTACCTGAAGCTGCCGCGGGCCGAGGCCGGTCAGCTCAGCGCAGCGGTGCGGGCGGCGCTCTGAGCGCCCCGCTCTTCAGCCCCGGGGCGGGGTCTCAGAGGTCGCCGCCGATGCCGCTGTCGGCGAGGCGCTGGTGATGGGCGAGCCACGAGTTCAGCATCTCGCGGATGACGGCCTTGAGGCTCCAGCCGCCGGAGACCGGGGCGGCGATGTTCTGGGTCGAGGAGGTGAACAGGATCATGGCCTTCTCCAAAGTCCGGGGACGCGTGTTGCTCTTGCTCGCCCGTGATATGCCGCCGTTGTTGCGGCGCAGCAATCCGCTTCCTCTCACCGGTGGCATGCGGCCGCCGCATAGGATTATGCAGTGCTACGAAATACTTCCGGCCATGAACGATAGCACCGCCGCCGCCTATGGCACCTCCGGCCTCTCCGGTCATGCCGCATTGCGGGATGCGGACGCATGTTGACCGGCGTCGCGACCGACCGACCGGACTGGGCCGTGGAGGGTCGCGACTGGCCCCATCGGGAGGCCAGCCGCTTCGTGGAGGCGGCGGGCCTGCGCTGGCACGTCCAGGAATTCGGGTCCCCGGATGCCCCGACGCTGCTGCTCCTGCACGGGACGGGGGCGGCCACGCATTCCTGGCGCGGGCTGGCGCCGCTCCACGCCCGTGACTTCCGCATCATCGCCCCGGACCTGCCGGGTCACGGTTTCACGGATCCCCTGCCCGACGCCGACCTGTCCCTGCCCGGCATGGCCCGGGCCGTGGCGGGCCTCGTGGCGGCGCTCGGCCGGCCGCCCGTCCTGGCGGCGGGCCACTCGGCCGGTGCGGCCGTGCTGGCACGGATGTGCCTCGACGGCGCCATCGCCCCGCAGCTGCTGGCGGCCTTCAACGGCGCCCTGGCGCCCTTGCCGGGGGCGGCCAATCTGCTGTTCCCCGGCATGGCGCGGCTCTTGTTCCTCAACCCGCTCACCCCGAAGATCTTCGCCTGGACGGCGGACCGCGCCGCGGCCAAGCGGCTGATCGAGGGGACCGGCTCGCGCCTCGACCCGGAGGGCGTCGATCTCTACCGGCGGCTCTTCGCCCGGGCCGGCCATGTCCGCGGTGCGCTGGGGATGATGGCGAACTGGGATCTGGCCGGCCTGCACCGGGCGCTGCCCGGCCTCGCGACCCGGACCGTGCTGATCGTCGGCGGCGACGACAGGGCCATCCTGCCGGACACCGCCTTCGCCCTGCGCGACCGCCTGCCCGACGCCCGCGTCCGCCTGATCCGGGGTCTCGGCCACCTCGCGCACGAGGAGGCGCCGGAGCGCGTGGCCGAGGTGCTGCGCGCGGAGGCTTTGGACGCGGGCCTTCTGTCGCCGCCGTGACCCGGACGGGACTGGCGTCGGCCTTGCGTGGGTCGTAGAGCCTGCCGCGGGCCGCAAGGGCCTGCCGCTTAGACAGCACAATTAGCCAGCACAAGGAGCAGCCGGGACGATGGCGAGACCCGTGATCGGCGTCATCGGCAACGCCCGCCTGATCGACAATCGGTTTCCGGCGCAGATCGTCGGCGAGAACAACATGCGGGCGGTGGCCGCGGTGGCGGGAGCCCTGCCGCTGATGTTCGCCGCCGCCCCGGCGATCACCGACCTCGGCGACCTCCTCGATACCGTGGATGGCATCCTGCTCACGGGCGGCCGCGCCAACGTCCACCCGACCCGGTTCAACACCGAGCCCTGCGCGGCGCACGAGCCCTACGACGAGGACCGCGACGCCGTGGCTCTGCCGCTGATCGAGGCCTGCGTGGCATGCGGGGTGCCGCTGTTCGGCATCTGCCGCGGCTTTCAGGAGATGAACGTCGCCTTCGGGGGCAGCCTGCACCCGGAGATCCGCGACCTGCCGGGCCGGCTCAACCACCGCATGCCGCGCCTCCCGAACGGCGAGATCCATCCGGACCTGGAGGTGATCTTCGCCGACCGTCACGAGGTCCGCCTGACGCCCGGAGGCGCCTTCGCCCGTCTCCTCGGACGCGAGACGATCCGGGTGAACTCCCTGCACGGCCAGGGCATCCTCGAACCGGGCGGGCGGATCGTGATCGAGGGGGTCGCCGAGGACGAGACGGTTGAGGCGATCCGCGTCCGCGACGCGGCGGGCTTCGCCCTCGGCGTCCAGTGGCACGCCGAGCACGATCCGGCGACCAACCCGCTCAACCGCGCCCTGTTCGAGGCCTTCGGGACGGCCGCGGCGACGCGGCACCGGGCAAGGGTGGCCGGGGGGCGCTGAGGCGCGGCATCGGTCGCGGACGGCGATCCTGACGGGGCGCCGATGCGGCGGGCGGCCGCCGTCTCCACGCAGCCAGAGGCTGCCAGGCATCGGCGTCCAGGGTCGGGCGAATCGGGCCGCGACGACGGCCCGCGGAACCCGCACTGCCCGCCCGCGGTTGCCTCGCCATGTCCCCCTCTGCCGATGCGTCTTCCGGTCCCCCGTCCGGCCTGCGGGTGAGCGTCGATCTCAACCTGTGCCAAGCCTATGCCCAGTGCTGCTACGCGGCGCCGCGGCACTTCCGCATCGAGGGGCACGAGGCCCTGTTCTACGATCCCGCGCCCGCCGCGCAGGACCGGGACGACATCGAGCGGGCGCGCGTCGCCTGTCCGGTCCAGGCGATCCGGGTCGAGGATCCGGAGCGGGGGGCCTGATGGCGCAGCCCCCCGGGCGGGCCCTGATCGTGGGCGCCGGCCTCGCGGCCCTGCGCGGTGCCGAGTCCCTGCGCGCGGCGGGGTTCTACGGCCCGCTCACCATCGTCGGCGACGAGCCCCATCCTCCCTACGACAGGCCGCCGCTGTCGAAGCATGTCCTGACCGGTGCCGTCGCGGCCGACGCGACGACGCTGCCGGGACGCCACGGCCTCGCGGCCGACTGGCAGCTCGGCACGGCGGCCGTGAGCCTCGATCGGCAAGCCCGCACGGTCCGCCTCGCCGACGGGCGTGCCCTCCCGTACGATCGGCTGCTCATCGCCACCGGTACCCGCGCCCGGCCGTGGCCGAACCCCCACGAGGGCCGGCTCTCCGGCGTCTTCACCCTGCGCGGGCGGGACGATGCTGCCGCCTTGCGGCGCGCCCTGGCCGCCGGCCCGAGGCACGTTCTGGTGATCGGCGCGGGCTTCATCGGCTGCGAGGTCGCGAGCCTGTGCCGCCAGCTCGGCCTTCCCGTCACCCTGGTCGAGCCCGGCCCGACGCCCCTGTCCCGCGTGCTCGGCAGCACCGTCGGAGGGTTGATCGGCGCGATCCACGCGGGCCACGGGGTCGCGGTGCGCTGCGGCAGCGAAGTCGAGTGGCTGGAGGCGGAGGGCGGTCGGCTGGTGCGGGCCCACTTGGTCGACGGCGGCAGCATCGCGACCGACATCGCCGTCATCGCCCTGGGCGCGGTGCGCAACACCGACTGGCTCGAAGGGTCCGGCCTGTCTGCGGATTGCGGCGGGGTCGATTGCGACGCGCGCGGCTATGTCCTCGACACCGACGGCCAGCCCGATCCGCACATCGCCGCCGCCGGCGACGTGGCGCGCTTTCCCCATCCCCTCTACGGGGGCCGGCGCGTCGCCCTGGAGCACTGGAGCCACGCGGTGGCGCAGGGCATCCATGCCGGCCGCCTGCTCGCCGGCGCGGGACCCGAGGTGCCCTACGGCGCCCTGCCGACCTTCTGGTCGACGCAAGGAGACCTCGTGGTGAAATCCGCGGGTCTGACCGAGGGCGCCGACGCCGTGGCGATCACGCAGGGCGATCCGGCATCCGGCCGCTTCGTCGCCCTCTACGGCCGCGAAGGACGCTGCATCGCGGCGGTCTCGGTGGATTCCGCCCGCTGGCTGCCGGCCCATGCCGAGCTGGTCGCCGCCCGGGCCCCGTTCCCGCCGCACGGCGCCGCGACCGACCGGCCGAAGGCCGTCACGATCCTCGAGCCGGGCTTGCCCTAAGGAAACCGCATGCCCGACGCCACCCTCCTCAATCAGGTCAAGGATTTCGCCAACCGGCCGAATCCCTATCCGATCTATGCGCGGCTGCGGGAGAACCCCGTCTCGCGCCAGGACGACGGCACCGAGGAGGGCACCTGGGTTGCGGCGACCCACGGCACCATCGCCAGCCTGCTGCAGGACCCGCGGGTCAGCTCCGAGACCCTGCCCCCGGCCGACCGGCCGCGCACCGGCAACCCCCTCACCGACCTGATCGTGAAGCCGCTCAAGGACTGGATGATGGACCGGCACCGGGTCTTCATCTTCCGCGACCCGCCGGACCACGATGCCCTGCGCTCGGCGGTGATGCACCAGTTCAGCCGGGAGCGCGTTCAGGCGATGCGCGCCCGCTCCGACCAATTGGTCGCCGATCTGCTCGACGAGAAATGCGGCGCCCGGGAGATCGATGCGGTCGACGACCTCGCCTACCCGCTGCCCGTGACGGTGATCTGCGAGCTGTTCGGCGTGCCCCGGGAGGACGAGCCGAAGTTCCACGGCTGGGCGACGCAGCTCGCCACCGCGCTGGAGCCCGACAGCCTGTCCGACCCCGAGATCCGCGCCGAGAACAGCCGGACCTTCGACGCGATCGGCGGCTACATGGCCGACCTGATCAAGGACAAGCGGAAGCACCCGGGGGACGACATGCTGTCGGGGCTTGCCAACCACGCGACCCCGGCCGGGGTGAAGATGGGCGATTACGACCTGATCGCCACCTCGATCCTGATGCTGGTGGCCGGCCACGAGACCACCGTGAACCTGATCACCAACGGCCTGCTGACCCTGCTGCGCCATCCCGACGAACTGGAGCGCCTGCGGCAGGATCCGCTCCGGGCCCCGCGGCTGATTGAGGAACTGCTGCGCTACGAGCCGCCGGTGCAGTTCCGGACGCGGCGGACGCTCTCGGCCATCGACATCGCGGGCGTGACGATCCCCGAGGGCGCCGACCTCGTGCTGCTGCTGGCCTCCGGCAACCGCGACGGGGCCGTCTTCCCGGATCCCGACCGGTTCGACCCCGACCGCGCCGGACTCCGCCATCTCGGCTTCGGCGGCAGCCTGCATTACTGCGTCGGCGCACCCCTTGCCCGGTTCGAGGCCGAGGCGGCGCTGACCGCCCTTGCCCGCCGGCTCAAGGCGCCCCGGCTGATCGAGGACCCGCCGCCCTACCGGTCGGGCGCGGCGCTCCGCGGGCCCGAGCATCTGCGGGTGGCGATCGACGGGATCGCATGAGGCGCCGCCGGGCCGGCGGGTCGGCGGCGCACGATGCCCCTCAGGCGGCCTTGACGGCGGCGAGGAAGGTCGTGACCTCCGCGCCGAGGCTCGCCGAGTAGCGGGCCAGTTCCTGCGCGGCGCTCAGGACCTGTCCGGAGGCCGTCCCGGTGTCGCGGGCCGCCTGCCGGACGTCGGCAATATCGGTGCTCACCGCCTGCGTGCCCTGCGCCGCCTGCGTGACGTTCCGGACGATCTCGCTGGTGGCCGCGCCCTGCTCCTCCATGGCGGCGGCCACGCTGAGCGCCACCGTGCGCATCTCGTCGATCGTGCCCCCGATCGTCCGCATCGCCTCGACCGCCTGCCGCGTCTCGGTCTGTATGGCCGCGATCTGCGCCGCGATGGTCTCGGTCGCCCGGGCCGTCTGCGAAGCGAGCGCCTTCACCTCGCCCGCCACCACGGCGAAGCCCTTGCCGGCCTCGCCGGCGCGCGCCGCCTCGATGGTGGCGTTGAGGGCCAACAGGTTGGTCTGCCCGGCGATCCCGGCGATCAGGCCCATCACCTCGCTGATCTGGTCGGTGCCGCGGGACAGCACCTGCATCAGGGCGTTCGTCTGGGTCACATCCGTGCTGGCCCGGTCGGCCATCGCGGAGGACTGGGCGACGCGGGCCGCGATCTCGTGGATCGAGGCGGCCATCTCCTCGCTGGCCGCCGCCACGGTCTGCACGTTGCTCGACGTCTGCTCGGAGGCAGCGGCCACGCGCACGGACTGGTCGGTGGTCCGCGCGGCCGTGCGCGTCATCTCCCGGGCGGTGGCCTCCATCTCCACCGCGGCCGAGGACAGCCCCTGCGTCAGCGCGCCGACCTGCGTGTCGAACCGGGCGGTGATCGCGTCCAGCATCTGGGCGCGGCGCATCTTCGCGTCGTTCTCCGCCACGGCGGCCGCGTCGGCCGCGCGCTTGGCGATCAGGGCGTCCTTGAACACCTGGACCGCGCGGGCCATGGCGCCGACCTCGTCGCCGCGCCGCTGGTCATCGACCGTCACCGCGAGATCGCCGTCCGCGAGGCCGCGCATCGCCGCGGTCAGGCGGGTGATCGGACGCGCCAGGCTGTTGCCGACGAGGAGGAGCAGCGCCAGGATCGGCAGGGCGAGGCCGGCGGACCAGACGGCGATGGTGACCGCCCGGTCGCGCACGGCCGCGTGGACATCGTCCCGGTACAGGCCGGTGGCGACGATCCAGCCCCACGGCTTGAACATCTGCACGCTCGCGACCTTCTCCACCGCCACGGACCCGCCGGCGCGCGGCTTCATGTAGTCGACGAAGCCGGAGCCGTCGCGCGTGGCGGTCTCGACCATCTCGGCGAAGTAGCGCTTTCCGCCGGGGACGTCGGTCTGGTCCACCACCCGCTTGCCGACGTTCTTGGCGTTGAAGGCGTTGGCGATCAGGTGACCCTGGGCATCGAGGACGAAGAAGTAGTCCTCGCTGCCGAAGCGCAGGGCGGTGATCGCCGCGAGGGCCGCCTTCTGCGCCTCGGCGAGGGGCATCTGGCCCGCGGTGGCCTGCGCCTCGTAATGGCCGAGCAGGCTCTGCGCGACCTCGGTGAGGCGCTTCGTCATCAGGGCGCGATCCTCGAGCGCCGAGCTGCGCATGTCGACGTAGCTCAGCGCGCTCAGGGCGCCGATGGCCACGAGCACCAGGACCATCACGGCCGCCAGCTTGTGGCGGAGCTTGAGGTTGGCGAGACTGTGCCACGGCACGGCACGGTCGGCGGACGGGCGGCTGGTCTGGTTGGGAATCATCCGAGCACCGGAAGAGGACGCCTGCAGCCTGCCGGAACAGGGTCGCCGTCGGCGCTGCATCGAGCCACTTTCGCGCGATCGGGTTAGTAAATCGCAAAAATTCGCGACCGAGAGCCGGAACCATGAGGGCGGATCTCGAGAGGCGCCCCGTGAAAGCAGCCTATCTCAGTAAATTTACATAGATTAGTATCTAATTCTATTCGAGACGGGACAGCAACTCAACTGTTCACGGCTGTCCGGTCACGCTGTAGTGTGCCCGCCTGAAGCAGCCCGTGTCCGGCCGCAGGGGCGAGCGGCGGTCGGCCCGACGATCAGTCCGGTCTGCGCCACGAGCGCGAGCCTGTCCGGCCGCAGGATCCGTCATCGATCGGCAGGCTCCGATGGCGCCGGTCCGGCAGCGGCTCCCGGCCGGCAGGACCGCGGCCGCCCCGACACGGACCGCCCGAGCGGAGCGTCATCGGTATTAAACGTGCTTCGACGATCTTCATGGAAATGCAGCGACGGAATTCCCCTGTGCGGCAGTTCGATCTATTGTTGCATCGCCTAGCGGATCAGTCGGGAACGCCGCGATTTCAGGAGGGCACCATGTTGCACGGTGCGCGAACGAGCCTCGCCGCCCTCATCCTGGCCCTCGGCCTGGGCGGCGCATCCGCCGAATCCGTGGCCACGACCTGGACGGACCCACCGGCCCACAAATCGGCCACCGAAAAGGCGCCGGCCGCGGATCAGAAGGCGGCGGCGCCGGCAACGGCCGCCTCGACCCCAGCGGCGGCGACGAAGGTCCGGCCGACGCCCGCCAAACGGACGGCCGTCGCGGCGCGGCGCGAGCCGGAGCGGAAGGCGGCACGCGGCCCATCCTCGACCGCCAAGCGGTTCGCCGCCGCGCCGCGCCGGGCCCGCATCACCGCAGCGCCGGCCCGCATGATCCGCAGCGGCCCGCAGATCGCCGCGGCAGCGCCCCCGCCTCCGCCTGAGGGCTACGCGCGCTACCGCGCCTACAATTACGGGCCGGGCTATGGGTACGGCTACGCGCCGGACGACACCGACGACCGCCTCGATCGCCTGAGCAGCGCGCAGGCCGCCGGCTACGTCGTGGTCCGCCGCCGGACGGTGCAGTTCCCCGACGGCCGGACCCTGCGGGTCTACCGCCCGGACCCAGAGGGTGAGCCGTTCTGATCTGACACGCCTGCGAACACCGCCCGCAGGGGGGCCCTCAGAATCTTCCCGGCGGGGTTGCGCGGCAGGAGTTCGTCCCGGATCACGATCCGCACCGGGACCTTGAACGCCGCGAGCCGCGCGGCCGCGAAGGCGCGGATCTCCGAGGCGTCGGCACTCGACCCCTCCGCCAGAACCACGATGGCGCCCGGCTCCTCCCCGAGGGTCGGATGGGGCACCGGCAGCACCACGGCGTCGATCACGTCCGGATGGGCGTAGAGGGCGTTCTCGACCTCGCAGCAATAGATGTTCTCGCCGCCGCGGATCAGCATGTCCTTGATCCGGTCGACGATGGTCAGGAACCCCTCGTCGTCGGCGCGGGCGAGGTCGCCGGTGCGCAGCCAGCCCTCGGAAAGGGCCTCGGCGGTGGCCGTCGGGTCGTCCCAGTAGCCGCGGACCACGTTGGGGCCCTTCACGCAGAGCTCGCCGACCGCGCCCGGCGGCAGCACGTCCCCGAGGGGGTCGACGATCCGCACCTCGCAGACCGGCAGGGGCGGACCGCAGGACTCGGGATGCGCGAGGTAATCCTCGCCCTGGTGATGGGTGAAGGTCGCCGAGGTCTCGGTCATGCCCCAGCCGGTCCCGGGGACGACCTTCGGCAAGGCCTCGCCGAGCGTTCGCACGAGGTCGCCGGCGGCCGGGGCGCCGCCATAGGTGACGCCCTCGAGACTCGGCAGCGGCCGTCCGGCTTCCCGGGCGGCGGTGGCGAGCTGCCACGCGATGGTCGGGACGCCGCCCGCGCTGGTGCAGCCCTCCCGTTCGATCAGGTCGAGGGCCGCGTTCGCGTCCCAGCGGTGCATCATCACCAGCCGGTGGCCGCCGTAGAGCGCCGCCCCGAGGCTCGCGTGGCAGCCGGTGACGTGGAACAGCGGGATCACCAGCAGCGCCGCCCGCTGCGGCGCGGACGGGTCGGGCTTGGGCGGGCTCTCGCCCCGGCGCAGGGCGCTGCGCGCCGCCGAGTAGGGATAGGCCATCACCGTCGTGGCGGCCGCCCGGTGGGTGCCGACCGCCCCCTTGGGCTTGCCGGTGGTGCCCGAGGTGTAGAACAGCGTCGCGTCGTCCTCCGGACCGAGAGCGATGTCGGGCAGGGGCAGGTCGGGCAGGGCGGCCCAGTCCCGGACCGGCCCCACAATCTCGGCGAGCGGCATCGCACGGGGGTCCGGCTCCATCCGGGTGGTGAGGACCCGCTCCAGGGCCGGGCATTCGCCCAGATGCGGGGCGAGCCGGGCGAAGCGCTCGCCGTCGGCGATCAGCACCCGCGCGCCCGAATGCTGCAGGCCGTAGGCGAGCTCGGGCCCGGTCCACCACGCATTGAGCGGCGTCGCGATCGCCCCGGCGAGCAGGGCACCGAAATAGCTCACCGGCCATTCGGGCAGGTTGCGCTGCGCGATGGCGACCCGGTCGCCCTTGCGCAGGCCGGCCTCCACCAGGGCCCGCGCGAGGGTGGTCGCCGCCCGGGCGAAGCCCGTGAAGGTCACGCGCTCGTCCTGGTAGACAACGAAGGTCTTCTCTCCGTGCCCCCGGGCGATCCGGAACAGGTCGCGCAGGGTCGGCGGGGCCTTCTCCCAGATCCGGGTCGGCACGCCCCGGATCGGCACCGTGGCGATGGCGAAGGGTGCGCCCGGGGCGGTGAGCCGCGCCTCGGCCTCGCGGAAAGGCAGGGAAGGCCAGCCGGCGGGGATGCGGGGGTCGAGACTCATCGGGCGATGGTCACGCCGCCGTCGATGACCAGTGCCTGACCGGTCACGAACCGGCCCGCCGCGGAGGCCAGGAACACGGCGGCGCCGGCGATCTCGTCGGGCTCGCCGATCCGGCGCAGGGGCGCGGCGTCCGTGGTGGCGGCCAGCATCTCGGGATCCTCCCACAGGGCCCGGGCGAAATCGGTGCGGATCAGCCCCGGGCAGAGGCAGTTCACCCGCACGTTGGCGGGCCCGTACTCCACCGCGTAGTTGCGGGCGAGCTGGAGGTCGGCGGCCTTCGAGACGTTGTAGGCGCCGATCACCGGCGACCCTTTGAGCGCCCCGATGGAGGAGACGATGACGATCGCGCCGTCCCGCCGCGCCACCATGCCGGGGGCGACCCTCTGGATCAGCCAGTGGTTCGCCAGGACGTTGTTCTCGAGGATCTTCCGGAACTGCGCGTCGGAGATGCCGGCCAGCGGCCCGTAATAGGGATTGCTGGCGGCGTTGCAGACCAGCACGTCCACCGGGCCGAGCCGCGCCTCGGTCTCGGTGACCAGGGCTTCCAGCTCGTCCTTCACCGAGATGCTCGCCGGGATCGCCACGGCGCGGCCGGCGCCGTGCGCGGCCTCGATCTCGGCGACCACCGCCGCGCAGGCTTCGCGCTTGCGCGAAGAGATCACCACCCGGGCGCCGTGCTCGGCCATCCGCAGGGCGATCGCCCGCCCGATGCCGCGGGAGGAGCCGGTGATGAGCGCGACTTTGCCGGTCAGATCGAACAGGGACATGGCTCGCCTCCGCGCTGCGCAGGGCCGGACACGCCCGCCAGCTTGGTTCCGCGGGATCTGACGGTCGCGACGCGCCCCCTCTCCCGTACGGGAGAGGGTTGGGGTGAGGGGTGCGCGCTGTCCGGAAAGACCCGATCCCTCACCCTGTCCCTCTCCCGCACGGGAGAGGGGACCAGCGCCTCACGCGGCCACCGCTGGTGTCTCCGGACGCCGCCCATCCTCACGCCCCCGCCCGCATCGACCGGCGCAGGCGCGCCATGCCGGCAAGCCACCGTTCGGGATCCTCGGCCCGGCGGCGGGCGTATTCGGCCACCTGCGGGTGCGGCAGGATCAGGAAGCGCCCCGATGCCAGCCCATCCAGGGCGGCCTCGGCGACGGCCTCGGGTGACAGCACGCCGTCGCGCGACGCGGCGCTGGTCGCCCCCAGCATGGCGGTGTCGACGCCTTGCGGGCACAGGGCGGCGACCCGGATCCCGTCCGCGGCATGGGCGATGGCGAGATGCTCCAGGAAGGCCAGCGCCGCGTGCTTGGTGGCCGAGTAGGTGGCGCTGCCGATCTGGCTCAAGAGCCCCGCCGCTGAGACGGTGCCGAGGAACGCGCCCCCGCCTCGGGCGCGCCAGAGCGGGACCAGAACCCGCGCCGCGTGGACATGGCCCATCACGTTCACCGACCACGACCGCGCCCAGCTCTCCGGATCGGCAGAGGTGGCCAGCTCCGGATCGGGGTCGCGCTCCAGGATGCCGGCATTGGAGCAGTAGAGCGCGATGGGACCGATCCCGGCCTCGATGCCTGCGAGGGCAGCAGCGACCGCCTCCGGGTCACCCACGTCGATGGCATAGGCCCGTCCGCCGAGTTCCACCGCCACGGCCTCAGCCCCGGCGCCGTCGCGGTCGAGGGCGACCACGGTCGCGCCCCGGGCCCGGGCCGCCGCGGCGAGCGCCCGGCCGATGCCCCGGGCGGCCCCCGTGACGGCGACGACGCGGCCGGAAAACTCCATGCTCAGGCCCCCGCCCGCTCGGCGAAGCCCCAGGCCGCTTCGGCAAGCTTCGGGACGCGTGCCGCCATGGCGGCGGCGTGCTCGCTCGCGGCGTTGCCCGCCTTGGCGCGGGCGGCCACACCCTGCAGGATGCCGACCAGCCGGAACAGGTTGTAGGCGAAGTACCAGTCGAGGTCGGGCAGGCTTTTCCGATCCGCCGCCCGGCAGTAGAGCGCCACCGCCTCGTCCCGTGTGGGAATGCCCAAAGCCGGCAGGTCGAGCCCGCCGAGCCCGCTGCGCCCGTCGGCCGGCAACTCCCACTGCATCAGCAGGTAGCTGAAATCGGCGAGCGGGTCGCCGAGCGTCGACAGCTCCCAGTCGAGCACCGCGCTGACGCCGCCGTCGCGGGAAAAGATCAGGTTGTCGAGGCGGTAATCACCGTGGACCACGCAGGCGCCCTGCTGCTCCGGCACGGTCCGAGGCAGCCACGCGATCAGCCGCTCGACGTCCTCCAGGCGCCCGTCCTCGGCGGCGCGGTACTGGCGGGTCCAGCGGTCGACCTGCCGGGCGAAGTAGTTGCCGGGCCGGCCGTAATCGGAGAGCCCCGCCGCCTCCGGGTCGATGGCGTGCAGGCGCGCCAGCGTGGCGATCATGCCGGCATAGTGCCGGTGGCGGGCATGGGGATCGAGGCCCGGCAGCGCCCCGTCCCAGTGCACCGCGCCGTCCACCGCCTCCATCACGTAGAAGGCCGCGCCGATGATGTCCGGGTCCTCGCACAGCGCGAAGGGCCGCGGCACCGGGAAACCCTCGCCGTAGAGGGCGCCGATCACCCGGAACTCGCGGTCCACCGCGTGCGCGGAGGGGAGGAGCGGGCCGAAGGGTTTTCGCCGGAGCACGTAGGCCTGGGCGGGCGTGTCGAGCCGGTAGGTCGGGTTCGACTGACCGCCGCGGAACTGCCGCACGGTGAGCGGGCCGGCGTAGCCGCGGACGTGGCCCTCCATCCAGGCGGCGAGCTTCGCCTCGTCGATCCGGTGGCGCGGCTCGACCGGCTTCACGCCGGAGAAGACATCCGCGTCGCTCATGCGCCCTCGCGGGCATTGGTGTAGCGCCCGAATTCCAGCCGGGCGATCGAGCGGTTGTGGACCTCGTCGGGCCCGTCGGCGAGCCGCAGGGTGCGGATATGGGCGTACATCCTGGCGAGCCCGAAATCCTCCGAGACGCCGGCCCCGCCATGGGCCTGGATCGCGTCGTCGATCACCTTCAGCGCCACCCGGGGCGCCGCGACCTTGATCATGGCGATCTCGAGCTTGGCGCCCTTGGCGCCGACCTTGTCCATCATGTCGGCGGCCTTCAGGCAGAGGAGGCGGGCCATCTCGATGTCGATCCGCGCCTCCGCGACCCGCTGCTCCCAGACCGACTGCTCGGAGATCCGCTTGCCGAAGGCGACCCGGGACACGAGGCGGCGCGCCATGGCCTCCAGGGCCACCTCGGCGGCCCCGATGGTGCGCATGCAATGGTGGATCCGGCCCGGCCCGAGCCTTCCCTGCGCGATCTCGAAGCCGCGGCCCTCGCCCAGGATCAAGTTCCCGGCCGGCACGCGGACATGCTCCAGCACCACCTCGCCGTGGCCCTTGGGGGCGTCCTCGTAGCCGAAGACCGGCAGCAGCCGCTCCACCCGCACCCCCGGCGTGTCCATCGGCACCAGGATCTGCGTTTGCTGCCGGTGGCGGGGGGCGTCCGGGTCGGTCTTGCCCATCAGGATCGCGATCCTGCAGCGCGGGTCGCCGACGCCGGTCGACCACCACTTGCGGCCGTCGATGACGTAGTGGTCGCCGTCCCGGCGGATCGACGTCGCGATGTTGGTGGCGTCCGAGGAGGCGACCTCCGGCTCGGTCATCAGGAAGGCCGAGCGGATCGCGCCGGCCATCAGGGGCCTGAGCCACGCCTCCTTCTGGGCGGGGCTGCCGTAGCGGTGCAGCACCTCCATGTTGCCGGTATCGGGCGCCGCGCAGTTGAAGACTTCCGAGGCGATCCCGACCCGGCCCATCGCCTCGGCGCAGAGCGCGTAATCGAGGTTGGTGAGGCCGGCGCCGCGGTATTCCACCGTGTCGTGCTCGGGGGAGGGCGGCAGGAACAGGTTCCACAGGCCCTCGGCCTTCGCCCGGTCCTTCAGCCGCTCCATCGTGGGCGAGGGGGCACGGCTCTCCGTCCGCTCGGCCGCGACCGCGGCGGTGGCCGGCAGGATCTCGGCGGCGATGAAGGCGCGGACGCGGTTCAGCCAGTGCGTCTGGGACTGGGAGAGGTTGAAGTCCACGGTGTCCGCTCCCTAGGGTTTTCCTGCCGGCCAGCGCACCAAGCTGTGCGAGCCGGCTGCCCGCCGTCCCACTGCCTTCACCCGCGGCGCGACGGGCCCCCTCTCCCGTGCGGGAGAGGGTTGGGGTGAGGGACGAGAACTCTCAGGATCAAGCAACCCAGCGACGCGCGTCCCTGGCGCGCCGCCTCCGGACAGACCTGATCCCTCACCCTGTCCCTCTCCCGCACGGGAGAGGGGACCTGCGCTCCAACCCGAATCGAACGTGGATCTTGATCGACCCGGATCACGCCACCCCTCACAGATAGGCCGATCCCATCTCGCTGGCGAAGCGCTGCGGCGGCCCCTCCCAGACGATCCGCGCCTGCTCCAGCACGTAGACCCGGTCGGCGTGCGGGAGCGCGAAGGTGACGTTCTGCTCGCCGAGCAGGACCGTGATCGGCGTGGTCTGCCGCAGCTTCTCCAAGGCTTTCGACAGCAGCTCCAGGATCACCGGGGCAAGGCCGAGCGTCGGCTCGTCGAGGATCAGGAGGCGCGGCCGCATCATCAGCGCCCGGGCGATGGTCAGCATCTGCTGCTCGCCCCCCGACAGGGTGCGGGCGCTCTGCGTCTCGCGGGCCTTCAGGATCGGGAACAGCTCGTAGAGCCAGTCGCGCTGCCTGGCGCTCTCGGCCTTGGGGAAATGCTGACCGCCGAGGTCGAGGTTCTCGCGCACGCTGAGGTCACCGAACAGCTCGCGGGTCTCGGGCACCTGGACGATGCCGGCCCGGGCGATGGCGGCGGGCTTCATCGTCGCGAGATCCCGGCCGTCGAACCGGATCGTGCCGGTATGCGGCACGAGGCCCGAAATGGCGTTGAACAACGTGGTCTTGCCGGCGCCGTTCAGGCCCACCACCGAGACGAACTCGCCCTCGTGGACGTGGATCGAGGCGGCGCGGAGCGCCTGCGCCTTGCCGTAGAGCACGTCGACACCCTCGACGGTCAGCAGCGAATCCGGCTTGAACGCGGCTTCCGGCCGGGCCGCCGTCTCGATGCTGCCGCCGAGATAGACCCGGCGCACGGTCGGGTCGGCCATCACGGACTCGGCCGAGCCCTCGGCGATGCGCTCGCCGAGATACATGGCGAACACCCGGTCCACGAGGGCCGCGACGCTCTTCACGTTGTGGTCGACGAGGAGCACGGCCTTGCCCTCGTCGCGAAACCCCCGGATCAGCTCGGAGAAGGCCGCGACCTCGCCGCCGGTCAGGCCCGCGAAGGGCTCGTCGACCAGCACCACCCGGGGATCGCGGGCGATGGCCTTGGCGAGCTCAAGCCGGCGCAGATCCGCGAAGGGCAGGGTGCCGGGCCGCCGGTCGACCACGGCGCCGAGGCCGACGCGCTCGGCGATTTCTTTCGCGCGCCGCGCGACGTGGGGATCCGCGACCAATCGGATCAGGCTGTCGGGCAGGAGCGCGAGGCTGATGTTCTCCAGCACGGTCTGCCGCTGGAGCGGCCGCGCGTGCTGGAACACGAGGCCGATCCCGGAGCGCGCCACCCGGTGGGCCGGCATCCCGCCGATCTCGGCGCCGTCGAGGCGGATCGAGCCGGCGCTCGGCCGCTCCAGCCCCATGATCAGCTTCATCACGGTGGACTTGCCCGAGCCGTTCGGGCCGATCAGGCCGAGGATCTCGCCGGGCCGCAGGTCGAGATCGACCTCCTTGACGGCGACGAGGCCGCCATAGCGCTTGGTCAGGCCGCGCACGGTGAGGCAGGGCTCGGCCAGGACGGGAGACACGGCCGGCGGGGGTGCCACGGCGACGGTCATCGGGCGCTCCGGAAGGACGCGAGGCCGAGGAGCCCCGAGGGCACGAACAGGATCACCAGCAGCGCCACCGCCGACACCACGAAGGTCGAGAGCCCGCCCAGCGGGCGCAGCAGCTCGCCCGCCGCGATCAGGAACACGGCGCCGAGCGCCGCGCCCACGATGGTGCGGCGGCCGCCGAGCACCGCCGCGATGATCACCTGCACGCCCACCGAGGTGTTGATCAGCGTGCCCACCGAGGCGGTGCCCATGTAGAAGACCACCAGCCCGCCCGCGAGGCCCGAGAAGGCGGCGCTCACCGCGAAGGCCGCGAGCTTGTGCTTGGCGACGTTGAAGCCGAGCGCCCCGGTCACCACCGGATCCTGGCCGGCGGCCTGGAGGATCAGCCCCGCGGGCGAGCGGGCGATGGCCGTGAGGATCAGGCCGGAGACCGCCATGAAGCCGAGCGCCAGCCAGTAATTGGTGTCGGCGTCGATCGATATGACGTCGGGGACGGTCAGGCCGATCTCGCCGCCGGTGAGGCCGGAGAAGACCACGATCATGTTCTGCAGGAGCAGGACCGCCACCAGGGTGATCAGCCCGAAATAGGGGCCGCGGACCTTGAGCGCCGGCAGCGCCAGGGCGAGGCCGCCGACCACGGCGAGCACGGTCCCGGCCGCGAGGCAGTAGGGGATCGGCAATTCGTAGCGGTTGTTGAGGATGCCGGCGCCGTAGGCCCCGAGCCCGATCAGGAAGGTCGGGCCGAAATTCACCTCGCCGGCGAAGCCGAAGAGGAGGTCCCAGGCCATCGAGAACACGCCGAAATAGTAGGCGATCGTGAGCAGGCCCAGGATGTAGCCGGAGACATACCAGGGGAGGGTGGCGGCGGCCGCGACGGCGAGGATCGCGATCCAGAAGCCGGGGGTGGTGAGGAGCTTCATGGATGAGCCGCACCAGGATTGATGATCAGGGCTTCAACGCTGATGAAAGAACGCGACGCACCCCCTCTCCCGTGCGGGAGAGGGTTGGGGTGAGGGTCGAGATTGTTCAGGATCGAGCCCGTCCTCGACGCGCGTCCCGCCTTCTCCGGGCGCCGCACGCCCCTCACCCTGTCCCTCTCCCGCACGGGAGAGGGGACCCGCGTCTCGTCTTGCCGCCGCCGCGGCGGCGCACACGCCGTTCGAATCCGGGAGCCAGCACTGGGAAGGGCGTTCATCACGCGCCCGGCGAAGACTCTGATCTCGAGGACCGCCATCAGCGCCGCCCCAGCAGGCCCTGCGGGCGCAGGTACATGACGGCGACGAGCAGCAGCAGCGCCGGGATGACCCGGTAGGCCGGCGAGATCAGGTAGGCGGTGGCGGTCTCGAGGTAGCCCACCACGTAGGCGGCGATCAGCGAGCCGGTGACGCTCCCTAAGCCCCCCAGCACCACGATCGAGAAGGCGCTCGCGGTGAGCGGCCCCACCGAATACGAAGACACCCCGAGGAACATCCCGAGCAGCACCCCGGCGATGCCGGCCAGAAGCCCGTAGATCGCCCAGACCGCGACGTAGATCTTCGCCATGTCGTGGCCGAGCAGCGTGACGCCGCGCGGGTTCATGGAGGCGGCGAGCAGGACCTTGCCGGCCCGCGCCCGGTTCACGAACAGCCAGAGCAGCCCGATCACCACCCAGCAGATCAGCGCGGTGAAGAGCTCGTTCTTCGGCGTGCGGACGCCCGCGATCTCCACCACGCCCTCGATGAGCGGCAGCACGGTCTTCGGGTTGTCGGTGAAGAAGTAGGCCACCAGCTCCTGGATCATGATCCCCCAGAGCAGCGTGCCGGTGAGCACGAAGATTTCCTTCTCTTCGCGCGGGATCGCCCGGCTGCGCTCGATCGGCGCCACGACGGCGAAATAGGTGACGAGGGCGCCGGCGAGCCCGCACAGCACGCCGATCGCCGCGCCCGCATAGGAGCCGAGCCCGAACAGGGCCGAGGCCGCCCAGGCCGCCACCGCGGCCATGACCATCAGGGCGCCGTGGGTCAGGTTGAGGACGCCCGAGACCCCGAAGATCAGAGTGAAGCCCATCGCACCGAGGGCGTAGAGGGCCGAGATCGCGAAACCGTCGACGAGGATCTGGAGGCCGATCATCGCGCTCTCCCTGTCCGCCTACGGGACCGCCGCCTTCACCGCAGGGGGCAGGATCATGGTCCCGTTGGCGGTCGCCGCCGGCCAGATCGCCACCTGCTTGCCGTTCTGCCACTGGCCGAGGACGCTGGTCATCAGGCCGGGGCCGTACTGGATCGAGTGGGTGAACGGGTCGTCCTTGCCGTAGAACTTCAGGTGCCCGACGGTGCCGACATAGTCGGTCTTCTCCAGGGCCTCGACGAGCTTGTCGGCCTCCGTGGAGCCCGCCCGCTTGATCGCCTCCGCGGTGTAGTAGACGGCGTCGTAGGCCATGAAGCCCGCGTAGGAAGGCGCCCCGCCGAAGCGCTTGGTGAAGGCCTCGGAGAACGGGATCGTCTTCTCGGTGAGCGCCACGCCCGGCAGCGCCACGCTGTCGAACAGCACGCCCTGCGTGCCGCCGTTGGTGTTGGCCCAGAAGGTCGAGGAGGTCGCCTGGCCGCTGATGCCGGTCATGGCGATCGGCACCTGCTGGTTCTGCCACTGCACGGTCGGCTGCACGCCGACATGGGCGATGCCGGTGACGATCAGGTCGGGCTTGGCAGCCTCGATCTTGTTGTAGATCGGCGTGAAGTCCCCCGTGTCCGGCGAGAAGCGGACATGCTCGACCACCTTGAGCCCGGATTTCGGCAGGCATTCCTGGTAGGCGGCGTCGAGCGGCCGGGTCCAGGCGGCGTCCTCGCTCATGATCGCGGCGGTCTTGGCCTTGAGCGTTCCGACCAGCACCTCCTTGGCCGAGTCGCAGACCGCCTGCGCTAGGGCGTGGGAGGTCAGGTAGCCGTGGAAGGTGTACTTGTTCCGGGCGTAGTCCTTATGGACGTTCACGCTGATCTCGTTGGAGGCCGCGCCGGGCGTGATCATCGGCGTCTTGAGCCGCGCCGCCCAGGGCATCAGCGCCAGCACGACCTCCGAGATGTAGCTGGCGATGACGACGTTGACCTTGTCCTCGGAGACCGCCCGCTGGAAGGCGCGGACCGCGTCGGAGGCGGAGGACTTGTCGTCGTAGGTGACAACCTGGATCTGGCGCCCGTCGATCCCGCCCTTGGCGTTGATCTCGTCGGCGGCGAGCTGGACCGCCTGCGGGATCGAGGCCCCGGCGACCGACTGCGCCTCGGCGATCACCCCGATCTTGATCGGATCCGCGGCCCGGACGGGCCCGGCGGCGACCAGCCCCGCCGCGATCAGCGCGGGCAGCATGCGCCGAATCGGGGCAACCCGAGCGGCGGCGCGCACGGTCTCGGACATCGGCGCTTCCTCATCCCAGTGCCCGAATTTTATATTCGCGGGCTTGGGACGGACTGTACCCGCGCTCCGACGGATCACAAGGGGCCGATCGGGACCGGCCGGTGACGTTTGCACCGAGTCGTTTTCCGCCCGGGGTATCGCGGCGCGCCGCCGCGTCCTAGGCTCGCAGCGGCCCTGCGAAGCGCGGGCCCGGCGGCCTCGAAGAAGGGCACGGTCTGGTGAGGAACGCACGCTCGGCCGCGGCCGGGGTTCGCCCCGGACCGCGGCCCTGGAGCCTCGGGAAGCGGCCCGCACGGGCAGCGGGAGCTCGGCCATGACCCTGCGCTGGACCCGGCGGCCCGAGGGCTCGACCTGGGGGGATTTCGGCCCCGACGACGAGCTGGGGCGCCTGAACCTGCTCACCCCCGAGAAGGTGCTGCAGGGCGTCGCCGAGGTGCGCGCGGGCCTGACCTTCTGCCTCAGCCTGCCGCTGGACCTGCCGGGCGGCAACGTCCTGAACCCGCGCCGCCACCCGCCCCAGATCACACCGACCCGCCGCGCCGACGGCCGGCCGAACATGAACTTCCCGGTCTGCGAGGAGGTCGACGGCGCCACCGACGTGATCTGCGACGACCGGGCGCTGATCCACCTGCAATACTCGACGCAGTGGGACTCGCTCGCCCATGTCGGGTCGCTGTTCGACGCGGACGGCACGGGCGCGACGCCGACCTACTACAACGGCTTCCGCGGCGGCCGGGACATCGTCGGTCCGAGCGCGCCGGAGGCGGCGGATCAGCCGTCCCGGGCGAAGCGCCTGGGGATCGAGCGCCTCGCCGAGACCGGCATGCAGGGCCGCGCCGTGATGATCGACCTGCGCGCCCATCTCGGCGACGCCAAGACCAAGGTGGGTTACGACCAGCTCGCCCGGATCCTGGAGGCCGATGGCGTCGTGATCGAGCCCGGCGACATGGTCTGCCTGCATACGGGCTTTGCCGAGCGGCTGATCGCCATGGGCGGCGATCCGGACCCGAAGCTGGTCCACAATCTCTGCGCCGGCCTCGACGGGCGGGACCCGCGGCTCCTCGAGTGGATCACCCGAACCGGGCTCTGCGCGCTGATCGCCGACAACTACGCCGTGGAGGCCTACCCGGCGGGACCCGGTCCCGCCTGCTGCGCGACGCTGCCGCTCCACGAGCACTGCCTGTTCAAGCTCGGGGTCAATCTCGGCGAACTGTGGCACCTGACGCCGCTGGCCGCGTGGCTGCGCGCCCATGGACGGAGCCGCTTTTTGCTCACAGCCCCGCCGCTGCGCCTGCCCGGCGCGGTGGGCTCGCCGACGACGCCGATCGCCACGGTGTGAGCACCGGGCGGCCTCAGGTGCCGACCGGATCAGCCGAGGGCGGCGGGCGCGGCGGCGGCGCGCGGCGGATCGCCGACCGGCTCCGCGGCCGGCTCCGCAGCCGGCTCCGCGGCTTCCTGGGGCGGCCCGGGACGGAGGACGGCGCGCTCGCGGAAATGCGGGATGGCCGCCTCGAACACGGCCTCGGCGGCGGCCCGGTCGCCCGCCGCCACGGCGTCGCGCAGCCGCACCACCCAGCCGTCGAGCCGGGCCCGGTCGGCGAAGACCGGCCGCGCCGCCATCACCCCGTCGATGCCCGGCAGGGCGATCCGGGGCTCCTCGCGGGCGAACAGGATCTCGTTGAGCCGCTCGCCGGGCCGGGCGCCGGTATAGGCGATCTCGATCTCCGCGCCGGGCTCGAAGCCGGCCAGCCGGATCATCCGCTCGGCGAGCTCGGCGATCCGCACCGGCTGGCCCATCTTGAGCACGTAGACCGCGGCACGCTCCGCGCCCGCCCGGGCCTCGCCGTCGGCATGCGAGGCCGCCGTCAGCACGAGGTCGCAGGCCTCGCGCACGGTCATGAAGTAGCGGACCATGTCGGGGTGGGTGACGGTCACCGGGCCGCCCCGGGCGATCTGCGCCTTGAACACCGGCACCACGGAGCCGGCGGAGCCCAGCACGTTGCCGAAGCGCACGGCGATCAGCCGGGTCGCGTGGTTCGGCCTGACCGATTGTTCGGCGTCGAGGGCCTGGGCGACCATCTCGGCGAAGCGTTTGGTGACGCCGAGCTGCGAGACCGGCTCGATCGCCTTGTCGGTGGAGATCATCACGAGCGCCCGGGCGCCGGCCGCCACCGCGGCCTCGGCCACGTTGATCGAGCCGAACACGTTGGTCTTGATGCCCTCCTGCCAGTCCCGCTCCAGGTAGGGCACCTGCTTGAGCGCGGCGGCGTGGAGCACGTAGTCCGGCCGGAACGCCGCGATCACCGCGTGCGTCCGCTCCCGGTCGCGGATATCGGCCAGCACGCCGGTCACGTCCGCCTCCGCGGCCAGGATCGCGGGGTGGCTGAGGATGCCGTGGAGGGCCGGCTCGGAGGATTCGAGCACCAGCACGGCGGCGGCCCCGAAAGCCACGGCCCGCAGGCAGATCTCCGAGCCGATCGAGCCGCCGCCGCCGGTGACCACGACCCGGCGTCCGGCGAGGAACGCCTCCAGGCGCGGGCGATCGATGGCGACGGTCGGCCGCAGCAGCAGATCCTCGATCTCGAGCGGCGCCAGTTCCGGGCCCTGGACGCCCTCGCCGAGACCGACGACGCGGGCGAGCGGCAGGCCGAGGCGCCGGGCGCGGGCGATCAGGTCGTCGGGGGCCGCCTCGGGCACGAGGGCGCTCGGGGCCGCCACCAGCCGCCGCACCGGCGCGCCGCGGTTCGCGAGGTCGGCGACCACGCGCTCGAGATCGGGGAACCCGCCCAGAACCGGCACGCCGCGCATGAACTGGCCGCGCTCGTCCGCCCGGGGCGACAGGATGCCCCGCGGGGCGAGCTTCTTCACGGAGCCCGTCTCGATCGCCCGGAGCAGCACGTCCATGTCGGCGCCACGGCCGAGGAGCAGGGTCGGGACGGTGGCGGCCCGCGCGCTCGTCTGCCGGGAGCGGGTATCCTTGAGGTAGCGGAACGCGAGCCGGGTACCGCCCAGGAAGAAGATCTGCAGGACCCAGTACAGCAGGATCGCGATCTTGCCGAAGAAGTAGAAGCCGTACAGGTCGGACGAGACCAGGACCCAGTCGGTCACCAGGAGCGCCAGCGCCAGGACGCTGGCCGCCCGGACGATGCCGGCGAGATCCTGCAGCGAGGCGAAGCGCCACTTGGTCCGGTAGAGCCGGAACCGGCCGTAGACGAGGCCTGCGAAGACCAGGAACGGCGGCAGCAGCAGGGGCAGGGCGTGCAGGCGCTCGGCGAGCATGCCGCCCTGGAAGCGGAACAGGAAGGTGAGCACCACGGCGGCAGCGGTCGCCGCGAGGTCGTGGGTCACCATCACCGCGGTCTTGTAGAGGCGCTGCTGCATCGGGTGCCGGATGGGATGCCGCGGGGTATCCGCCGCGGCACCGGCCCTGTCAACGCGCCGCTCCGGCCCCGCGCCACACGGACGCGCGACCGCTGGGCGTATTACCTGCCGAGATTGCCGCCGAACCCGGATTTGAAATTCTTCTGATAAGTGCGCCCTTTCACCGGGTCGGCCTTGTCGACCATCAGAATTTTGACGCGCTCATTGAAGTCTTCCGTGGTCACGGTCTGTGCCCGACCGGTGATCAGAATTCTAGCCATCTTCGCCTCCGCAACATCGCCCAGGGCACAGGATCGCGCGGAGGGTCTGTTTTACTTGGTGTGTGGCCAGCCGATTACAATCGGAGCAGCCTCAGAATTGCCAGGCTTAGGTCAGCGCCCGGGCCGCGGCGCCGGCCGCATCGTCCACACGGTCGATGTCCGGGGCCTCGATATGCCGGTACCGCGCTTGAATCAGCCCGAAGGCACCGAAAGCCGCGTGGCCCGCCGCGGCGAGCCCGAGCAGCACCCAGCCGTAGGGCTGGGCCCGCAGCAGCGCGAAGGCCTCGGACAGGCCCTTGGCATCCGAGGAGCGCTGGTGCCACGCCGCCGCCACGAGGAACCCGCCGATGATCAGGAAGGCGAGGCCCCGCGCCGCGTAGCCGAACCGGCCGATCGGGCCGGCCCAGCGGTCACGGGCCTGCGGGTCGATGGCGAGTCGGTCGGTGACGTCGCCGCGCCAAGCCTTGCCGAGGAAGCCGAAGCCGCCTCCGACGACCGCGAGGCCGACGAGGGCCACGAGCCAGCGGCCGAAGGGCTTGCTCAGGAGCCACGCGGTCCCGTCATGCACGCCGTCGCCGCCGCTCATGCCCAGGCCGAGGCTGAGCGAGGCCGCGCTGGCGGCGAGACCGAGATAGAGCACGGCGCTGATCAGGTGGGCGCCGCGCACGGCGAGGCCCTTGGCCGAGGTGCCCCGCCGGTCGGCATCCGTGATGCCCTCGACGAGGCGCCAGAGGGCGAATCCGGCGAGACCCAGGGCGATCAGGCCGACGATGGCCGCGCCGAACGGCCCGGCCATCACGGCGCGGAGCGCGTCCTTGCTGTCCCCGGCCCGCCCGCCATGCCCCAGGGCCGCCAGCAAGGCGAGGCCGCCGACCACGATGTAGACGACACCGCGGGCGCCGTAGCCGAAGCGGGCGATGCGCTCGATCGTGTTGCGGCCCCCGGGAAGCGTCCTCATCGGCAGACCTGGGAAGCCGGGATACGGATGTTCGTCACGGGCTGCCTCGATGAGCGACGTCCTGAGCGACGTCCGGTGACGCTGCGCCTCGTCAACGCCCGGCGGCCCGCGCGCGATCCGTTGCCGGCGCAGAGTTCCGGCCGCCTACATCGGCGTCCGCTCGGCCCGGCCCGTGAGCGCCACGTAGAAGCCCAGCCCGTCCTGGGCCGGGAGGGTCTGCAGGCGCTCGATCAGGCCGCGACGCTTCGCGTCGAGGAGCAGGCGGCCGGCCGGCTGGAACAGGGTCTCGCCCCCGCCCTCCGGCGGCGGATCGAGCCGGATCGCCACGGTCTTGCCCTTGGCGAAGCGGCTGCGCTCCAGCATGTCCTTGAGGGAGGCCTCGGCGGTCGCCCGGTTGGCGCCGCGCAGGTCGAGCACCGACTCGGCGTCGGTCACGCCGAGGGAGCCGCGCAGCTTGGCCGCGTAGAAGTCTTCGAAATGGGGCAAGTCTCGGTGCCTTGATGCGTCGCCGTTCGATCAGGTGGGGTGCGGGCGCTCAGAAGGCGAGGCCGCGGTAGATGTCGCGCACCGGCACCGCGCCGTCGAGTTCCGGCAGCGGCACGGTGCCGTCGAGCCCGAGGGCCGCGACGCTCCGGTCGTCCCCCGCGCGCCGCCAGACCTCGACCCGTGCCGCGTCGGAATAGACGATCGGCAGCACCGCGAGGCGCGGCACGGTCCGGCAGGTATCGATCTTGCGGCCGCGGTCGAGCCTCATGGTCGCGGGAAGGAGCCCCTCGGCGACGAGAAGCGGATCCGTGGCATCGCCCTCCGGCAGGGGCGGCCCGGCCCGCACCACCACATCGGGGACCGTCGCGAAATCGTCCCTCGCGGCGCGGGGGATCCCGAGATCCGGCATGGCGCGGCAGCCCCTGCCGTCCGCGAGATCGCCGATTCGTCGGATCAGGTTGGCGACGATCGCCCGATGCCGCTCCCGCGGCGGCGCCATCAGCACGGGTCCGCCGTCGGGCAGCTCCCGACGCTCGTGCGCGGGCCGGCTCTCCACCCAGAGCCTGAACTCGGACCCATCCATCCGCGCGTCGCGCTTCGCGGTCAGAGCCATCGCCGATCCCCGATCCCGACCCGATCGTAGCACCGGGGCGGCCGGCCGCAACAGCGCCGCCTCAGAAGGTCATCCGGGCGCGTCATCGTCGATCGCGGCGCTGCGGATCGCGAGCCCCGGATAGGCGCCGCAGCCCCGTTCTCGGGCCATCACGTCGAGACTTCGGGCGACCGTTGAAAACGATCAGCCGCGCGCGCGGCGGCGCCCTCAGCACCGTCGAGGACGTCCCCGCGCCCCTCGTCCGGGCACGGCTTCAGCCATCGCATGTCTTCGGCGACGCCCATGCGCGCGTCGCGCTTCACGGCCAATGCCATAGCGGGCTCCGAGCACGACGCGGAGGCTCGCACGATGCGGCCCTCCAGGGGGCGGACTCAGTCGGCTCCGAGCCGGGCCGTCGCGACGGTCGCGCCGGCGTCCAGGAAGCGCTGCGGATCCACCGGCGCGCCGTCGATGCGGGTCTCGTAATGCAGATGCGCCCCCGTGGAGCGCCCCGTCGAGCCGACCGAGCCGATGACGTCGCCCGCGGCCACGCGCTGCCCCGGGCGCACCCCGATCCGGGCGAGATGGCCGAACCGGGTGGTCAGGCCGTGGCCGTGGTCGATCTCGACCATGTTGCCGTACCCGCCCGCAGCCTCGGCGGTGACGACCCGGCCCGGCGCGGTGGCGCGGGCGGGCTCGCCGTACTCCGCCTTCAGGTCCAGCCCGGTATGCAGGGCGAGGCCGCGGGTGAAGGGGTCGAGGCGCGTGCCGAACGGGCTCGACACGATCGAGGCCCCCCGGATCGGACGGGCCAGGGGCAGGGTCGCGGCGACCCGGCGCAGGCGCTCGCCGTCGTCGAGCGTCCGCCGGGCCAGCGCGAGGCCCTCCGCGAAGCCGCTGCCGTCCAGGGCGCGGCCATTCAGGGGGACCAGCGGGCCGCCGAGTCCGGCGGCCGGCACGGCCGCATCGAAGCGGTCGGGATCGAGGCCGGTGCGGCCGATCAGGCCGCGCAGCCCCCGCACCGCGTCCCCGGCCCGGGCGGCCAGTCGGGCGAGGCGCTCGCCCTGGGCCGCCTGCAGGCCGTCGAGCCGGGCCTCCAGCCGGATCAGCCCGGTCTCCGCCTCGCGCGCGCTCCGGCGGGGCAGGGGCTCGATGGCGGACCGCGCCGGAGCCGCCCCCTCGGTCGGTCGCAGGAGAAGCCCGTCATAGCCGCCGCTGCGCGGTCCGTCGGACCGGTCGGGCAGGGCGCCGGTGGTGGAGGGCTCGGACAGGGCCTGCCGCTCGAGGTCGCCGAGAGCCGCGGTGCGCCGCTCCAGCTCGGCCTGGCGCTCCAGGGCGGCCGCGACCCGTTCGGCCAATCCGGCCTCGCTGCCCACCCTGTCGCGCCGGTCGCGGTCGAGGCGGTCCTGCAACTCGCCGATGCGCGCCTCGTAGGCGTCGCGCAGGGCGGCCTGCCGGGCGACGAAGCCGGCGAGCACGTCGTCGTGGAACACGATCAGGTAGGTGGCGCCGAGCGCCCAGACCAGCGCCAGGGCGAGGCCGGCGGCAAGCCAGGGGGCCGGCCGGCGCGGCCTGGGAAGCATGTGGAACTTCGGAGGATGCATCGGGACGGCCCCGGGGGAGCCGCCATTCAGACCTCAGTAGGGTTAAGGATCCGTCGCGGGCCGGGTCGTCCGGCCGGTCAGGGCAGGGCGCGGGCGGCCGTCAGCACGGCCTCGGCATGCCCCGGGACCTTCACCTTCGGCCAGATCTTCGCGATACGCCCCTCGCGGTCGACCAGCACGGTGGTGCGCTCCACGCCCATGTACTTGCGCCCATACATGCTCTTCTCGACCCAGACGCCGTAGGCTTCGAGCACGGCCTTGTCCTCGTCGGCGGCGAGCGGGAAGGCGAGTCCGTACTTGCCGCAGAACTTGTCGTGGCTCTTCACCGGGTCCGGCGACAGGCCGACGACCTTGGCGTCCGCCTCCGCGAAGGCCGGCAGGAGACCGTTGAAGTCCTGCGCTTCCAGCGTGCATCCGCTCGTGTCGTCCTTCGGGTAGTTGTGGAATAAGCCATATAAATCTGAGCAACTTGCCCGAGGTGCGGGACTTTTGCCCCGATTGAGATCATTGGGCTTTTTCCCTGAAGTCCCGCACCTTTTGCGCACGACCCTGGCGGGTGTTCCGCGGAACATTATATGTTAGGGTGCGACCCTCTGAGACTGGCTACAGGGGGTAGCTCAGCGATGCGCGCGAGAATAGTCGGACGCTATTTCAGAGATCGTGCCGAGATGACCGGCTTTCGCCTTGCAATGATCTTCGCGGCTGCGTGGACCCTGTTCTTCGCAGTGCTGTTCTTCGGCATCCCCGACGAGCCGCCGGACGTGCAGGGCCACCTGTTCGACAGCAGCCATGTGAGGCAGACCCAATGAGTGACGACGGTTTCCCCTACCCGGTCGATGTGCCCGGCAACTTCTCTAACGCCGGCATGCCCCTCGGGGACGCCCAGGATCCGCCCGTGGACCTCATGGCTCTGGAGGCGGCTAGGGACATCTGGGCGACCGTCCCGGAACTGCTGGAGCGCTCCAAGGCCCAGGCGGTCAGCCGCATCCAGCTCCGCGTCGAGAGCGCCATCAAGGCCGCCCTGGACCGCCACGAAGCGCTCGTCTGCCGGCGCACGCGCTGATCTTGTTCCCGGAACAACTGGAGGATCACATGAAGGTCATTGCGAAAGAACACCTGACCGCCGGCACGCTGATCGAGTACGGGCAGGCCGACGACGGCAGCGGGCACGCCGTCATCCTGTATCTGCACGATGGCAATGTGCGCGAGTGCAGGACGACCGAGGCGGATGTTCTGAAGAACCCTCCGAAGCCCGGTGACATCATCGTGGAGCATGCCACGCACATCGACTGGATGCCGTTCGATGAGTTCCGCGAGCAATACTCCGAAGTAGCCTGAGAGGAAGACATGGATCAGAAGTTCATTCAGTTCGTGCTAACGCCAGCCAAAAAAGGCGGATACGTCGTGCAAAACAGCGGCCCCAGTGCGAACTTCAACGAGTTCAATTTCGAGTTCGCTGGCACGCTCGACCAATGTCTGATGTTCGTCCGCGATCAGTACGTGCCGTTGGTTGAAGCTCCAAACCAACCACCAGCACCGGGAATGACTTATCGAGAAATGCTGGATTAAGCCATAACTCGGCCTAAGCCCAAAGTCTGATCTCATCTCGCCAGCACGAATACAGGCCCGTGGCAACCCCGCGGGCCTTTTCATTTGTTCCGCGGAACATCTTCTGGTAAGTGTTCCGGGAACAACTTCGGGAGTTGCCGGAATGCGCAAGTCTTTGTTCCTGATTTTAATGCTGCTGGCGACCAATGCGCTGGCATTCGACCCGGCGAAAGCGCCACGTTACCCGTCGCCGGATATGTATCGGCCGAACGTCGATAGCATCATCCTGCGTGGCAACAACTCGTCGGGCGACATCTCTACGATGTCAGTAAAGCCGACAGGCGCTGCTGTAGCCCAGACACTTGCTGACCTGATGGCTCAGCGTCTGAACATAAAAGGGAACGATCTTTCCCAGAGCAACTACGCTGGCCTTGGGCCATACATCACGTTCGGCAACACCGACGCGTTGAACTATCTCTACTCCCACCGTAACGGCACTCAGCCGTCGCTGCTCGGCACGGCCGCGACCGTGCGTAACACTGCCGGCTCTGGCACGTTCGGGCCAGTCGCTGCCGACTTCGCCCACATGTTTGCGACCCAGAAAGATAATTGGTCTACGGCGACAGGGAGTGCGGCGTTAGAAGGTGAGATCGACCCTGTTTTCGTAATTACTAATCAAGGTAAGAAAGGCGACACCGCTGGACTTCTGGTCAACGCCACGAAGCGGCGCGACAACCTAACCACCTTGCAGTCGGATGAAACTGGCGCGCCCAGCCTGTTTGAGGGCTCGGTTAGTCTTACGGATGCTTCTGGCAATATCTATCACAATATGCATTCCATCTTGGGCTTTGCCGAAAGTCCGCTGAATAATCCCGGTGGCCCCAATAGCATGTCGGGTGGCCGTGGGTTTGGTTCTTACAATGAAACCTTCCTAGGGACGTGGTTCTCCGCATTCCACGCGAGTTCGGTATCGACCGCGACTGGATGGCAGAACTACTTTAGCGGTGCGACGACGCGTGATCCTGCAACAATCAATTATCGCGTTGACAACAACGGCATCGTCTACTCCGGCTTCCCGGCGGCGCGCGTGAGCTACGGGTACGACGCAAACGCCGATGCGATGCTGTTCAAAGATCAGGCTGGAGCTACGATTGGGTTCATCGGGCGTACCAGTAAAGTCTGGGGTGCCATTGGTGGCATCCAGATCGGTGTCGGCGCGGTCCAAGCCTACCTCAACGCCAAATCAGGCACCGCGACCATACCGGCCAATATGGCCAGTCTTGCAGTCGCTGACGTTACGACGCTGGCAATAACCGGTGCGCAGCCGGGGGATATGGTCACGGTGTCCACAGTCATCGCTGACAGTGGCCTATCCGGCTATCGCCTCTTTGGCGTCGTAACTGCTGCGGGTGTCGTCACTATCCGGGCGCAGAACCTCAACCCAACAACTGCGGGTGGAACTGCCATATCGTTCACCGCGAAGGTCGAGCGCTTCCAATAAGCTCACGTCCACGCACCAACGGGCATCCGGCGTCTGACAGCGCCGGGTGCCCTTCTGTTTGCGAAGATCTGCGTGGTCAGGTACTCGCCCAGCCCGCTGTTCGTGGCGAGGCACACGTACTGGAGCGCGTCCACCACGTCCGACCACGGGTTCTTTTTCTCGGGCAGCGGGGCGAGGTTGCCGTTGCGGCGCTTGGCGTAGCGGTACTCGATGGACAGGGCACGTACGAGCGTCGGGCAGTTCTGCTGGTCGATCAATATGCCGGGGTCTTCACCCACGTTGTGGAGGAAATGGCTCTCCACCGCGGCCAGCCGTTTGTCGATGGCGTTCGACGGAGCGGGGTAGGCCCGGTAGTTCTCCTTGTTCAGGTAGTCGAACGGGCTCTCATCGAACACTTGTCCGCCGGCCACGCCGCTCGGGTCGCCGATGATGTAGAACGGCAGCCCGGCAAACCGAGGCGACAACAGGGCCGGGCGCAGGCTTTCCTTGACGTGCTGCTCCAGGCCCATGTTGACCGAGATCAGCTCCTCCAGCACCAGCAGGCGGTCGCGGCTGTCCTGCTGGCAGATGACCGCGCATGGGTTGCGTCCGAAGTCCTGCCCGATGATCAGCGTCCGGCCACGCACCGGGGTCAGTTTGTCCACGACGTGCCGGTCGCCATTGAACGAGTTGACGAACACGGTCTGACCCGATGGGTCGGCGCCGTACTTGGCGTGGATGTAGCGGTCGCACCAGTCCTTGCCCTGGCCCGCGGCCATCGCATTGATGTAGTAGGTCCGGCCTTGAGCACGGCGGCGTTCGTCGTTAACCGGGAGCTTCAGGGTATCCTCGGTCTGTAGCAGCCACTCAAGGTTCTCGGCGTCGTCGTCCATGCCGCCGGGCTGGATGAACACCTCGCAGTTCGAGGGCGTCTCCAGGGCCATCAGGCGGTGCCAGTCCGATCCGCGGGAAGGCATGTTGGTGTCGGCGATGATGCCGTACCACGTACACCCACCCTGTGCGCCGGAGGGGTATCGACCGCAGCGGCCGGTGATCGCCTGCACGAGGTCGGTGGAGATGTCGATGGCCTCCGACATCCATGCGCCAGTGAGCTGGGATGAAAGCAGACGGGACTGATCCTCTGCGTCCTCCAGGGGGATCAAGATCCACTCGGAGTTGACACTGGTGCCATCCGCGAGCTGCATCTTGATGACCACCGTCTTGGCCTGGGCCCGGTAATCGTGGATGCCGGCGAGCCACTGCCGGATGTCCTTCAGCACCGTGTCCTCAAGCTGCTTAAGGGTTTTGCGCACGATGGCGAAGCGGGTGTAGCGCACGCCGTCCGGCGCGGGCCGCTGCTCGATGGCACGGCGCAGCACCTCAAAGATGCAGCCCGTGGTCTTGCCCGAGCCCACCGGCCCGGCGACGATGCGGAAGAACGCAGTCGAGCGCATGAACGCCGCCACAGTGGGCGGCGCGTCGAAGCGGATCATGCTCATTGGGCATCGCCCTCGGGCAGATCATCCATCGTTGCTTCGCGCAACGTTTCGGTCGCGCCTTTGTCTAAGGCCTTCGACCCATCCATGTCCTTCGCTTGAGGGCCATCGGCGTCGAAGGGGAGCGCCCAGTCTTCCTGCACATTGCCTATTATGCGGTTCTGCAACAGAGCCATCCCGCCCAGGATGCAGTTTCGCGGGCAATCACCGCCCCATGAGTGCAGCGCATTCATGCTGCCGCGCTCAATCATCACAATCGCCATCCCGACGAGTGTGCCGGACTTGACCCGCTCGACTAGGGCCTGCGCTGATTTCAGCATGTCCTCATCCACGACCGGCGCCGCGGGTTTGGGCTTGAACTCTTTGATCTCGGCCATGTTGTTCCCCGGAACAATTATGCGTCTTCGGCATCCCGCGAGATCGGCAGGGCGTCTATCGTCACCGCCGGCTTCTGGGCATCCATGTTGATCACGATCTGCACGCCGCCCTCGCCGGAGCCGCCGGAGGCGCGCTCGCCGATGCCGCCGCCCTTCATGAAGGTCTTGACCAGCTCGACCTTCGCGGCGGTCAGGCCCTCCTTCAGGATCTCATCGAGCAGCGACGGCAGGGCCAGCTCCAAGCCGGTCTCCATCTTCGCCTTGATGCGGGTGGCCGCCGACGACGTGGCGCCCCAGGCCATCATGGCTTCGCGGTAGAGCTGCTGGAAGATGTCCAGCTTGAGCAGTTCATCGAACTCGGCCCGCGTCATGCTGTGGCTGCGCAGGATGTGCTCGATGGGCATGATGTCCATCGCCAGTTCCGAAGCGAGCGAGACCATCAGCTTGTGGCTGTTGCCTCGGGTCTGGACGGCGGTCTGGACGAGTTTATTGCGCAGATCCGTCTCAATCTGCATCGACACAGTTGACATCTGGCGGTCCTATAGCTTTCCGAACGGTTATCATGTACTAGCTATTCTGGCGAGTGCCGCGCACGCAAATAATCGTAGGGCGTCATCTTGGCCGGTTTGCAAGTCAACAGGACATTCGTGCAGTCGATGTCCCCCGCGGAACTCGCGGAGAAGGAAGATCGCGACCGCGACGAGAAATATGGTCAGGCGCTCGGTGAGCAAGTGGCCTCTGATCTCGCGAACTACATCAACCGGATGTGGTACGTCATGCGAGATCACCGCTCGTCCGCGGCCGGCTGGAACCACCGCCTGCTCGGGGCGCAGCGCGCGTTCAACCGCGAGTACGATCCGCGCAAGCTCGCCGAGATCCGGGAGTTCGCCGGGTCCGAGGTGTATGCCGGTATCGTCGCCGGGAAGTGCCGGGGCGCCACGTCGCTGCTGCGCGAGGTGTATCTGGAGGTGGAGCGCCCCTGGGGCCTGGACCCGACGCCGGAGCCGTCGCTGCCCCAGTCGATCCAGGAGGCCATCCAGGAGCTGGTGCAGGCCGAGGTGCGAGCCATGGTGGCAGCGGGTGCGGGTATGCCCGACCCGAACGCCATCCGTGACCGCCTACAGGGACTGGTCAACGAGGCTATCGGCGCGAACAAGCGCAAGGCCCGTGAGCAGGCGGCACGCGCAGAGGACGCGGTGGACGACTACCTCGCCGAGGGCGGGTTCTATACCGCACTCGCCGAGTTCTTGAACGACCTCCCGATCTTCCCCTTCGCCTGCATCAAGGGGCCGGAGGTGCGCGTCGCGCCACAGATGAAGTGGACCAAGGGACCGGACGGGCGCCCGAAGGCGGTGCAGCAGAACAGCGCGAAGATGTTCTGGTCGCGCAAGTCGCCGTTCGACATCTACTGGACGCCGGGCGTGAGCGACATCCGCGACGGCGACGTGATCGAGATCAACCGCTACACCCGCGCCGACCTGAACGCGCTGATCGGCGTGCCGGGCTATGTCGAGGAGAACATCCGTGCTGTGCTTCGCGAGTACGGCACCCGTGGGTGGAAGTCGTGGACCGACCCGACCGACAGCGAACGCGCCAGGGGTGAGAACCGCGAGAGCCCGAGCACGAACAATTCCGGCATCATCGACTGCGTGGAGTTCCACGGCTCGGTCCAGGGCAAGCTGCTCCGGGACTGGGGGTTCGATGAAGACGACGTGCCCGACCCCGACCTCGATTACTTCATCCAGGCGTGGCTGATCGGTCGCTACGTCATCAAGGCGCAGCTCCATCCGAGCCCGCGCAAGCGAGCGCCATACTTCATCACCTCGTTCGAGAAGGTTCCCGGCACGCCCGTGGGCAACGCCCTGCCGGACATCCTTGGCGACCATCAGGATGTCGGCAATGGCATCCTGCGGGCCATCGTGAACAACATGGCGATGTCGTCCGGCCCCCAGGTCATGATCAATGATGATCGGATCGAGGGCGGTGGAGACAACGACGACATCTACCCGTGGAAGCGCTGGCACTATCGGGACAACCCAATGAACCGCGGCTCTGCGGCCGTGCCGCCTGTCGGGTTCTACCAGCCGCAGGACAACTCATCTCAATACTTCGTCAACTACGAGAAGATCTGTCAACAGGCCGACGAGCTGTCGGCGATCCCGCGCTACGTCACCGGCTCCGACCGCATGGGCGGTGCGGGGCGTACGGCGTCCGGTCTGGCGATGCTCATGGGCAACGCCAACAAGATCCTAAAGAACGTGTGCGCCAACATCGACCGCGATGTCATGGAGCCTCTGATCCAGATGCTCTACGACTTCCTGCTACTCACCGATCAGTCGGGTATGTTCCAGGGCGACGAGACGATCCGCGTCCAAGGTGTGCAGGTCGCTGTCCAGCGTGAGACCGAGCGGCAGCGGCAGATGGAGCTGTTGCAGGCGACGAACAACCCGACCGACTTCACTATCATGGGACCGCTTGGGCGTCGTGCGCTGCTCGGGGCTGTGGCCAAAGGTGTCGGCCTGCCCGGTGAGGAGATCGTGCCCACGGTCGAGGAACTTCAGGACCGTCTCCAGAAGCAGGCTCAGGCCGCACAGGCACAGGCCCAGGCGGCTCAGGCGCAGCAGATTGAGCAGGAGGGCGAGCGTTCGCTGCCTAGCCCTGGCGGGGGTCCCCAGGCCGGCACAGCGCCAGCCGGGCCCAACACAGATCTCGGAGTACCCGAGAGTGCCCCCGTGCGGGGAATGGTGTAAGTTGTTCCGCGGAACAGGAGAGACGACATGAAGAAGATCACGATGCTCGCCGGGGCGCTGCTCGCCGGCCTCTGCGCTTATAATGCCGAAGCGCAGACCCAGACTGCGGTGGGACGTGCCGCCTTCGTCGCCAACACCGACGTGCAGGTCTCGGGCGCCCCGATCACGCGTCCGGCGAACACTACCGCGTATGCCGTGGGCCAGCTCGTGGCCAACGATACCGTGGCGGCAAATGTCGCCCCGATCCCGATTGCGATATGCAGGGCGTCGGGTGATGTCGGGCTCCTGAAGGGGCTGCGCGTGGAGAAATCCAGCCCGAACATCACCAACGCTTCGTTCCGCATCCATCTGTTCCGCATCGCACCGACCATGACCAATGGCGATGGCGGCGTGTACTTGCCGGCCAATGGCCGTGCATCGGCCGAGATTGGTTACTTCGACGTGACCATGGATCTTGCCTACGGAGATGGTGCCAAAGGTACTGTGGCGATCAGTGAGCGCGGGTACACCTGCCCTCCAACAGCCGCTAACCTCTATGCGTTGATTGAGGCGCGTGGTGCTTACACACCCGTCTCGGGCGAGGTGTTCAATGTAGCGTTCGAAGCACGCCACTGATACATTACGAACAAGGCGGGAGCTGCACATGAATATATGTAAGATCATTGCAGCTCTCGCGCTGCTCTTTCAAGCGGGACCGGCGCTGGCGCAAGCCACGAATACTTGGCCACGGATGATCCCAGTGCGGCCTGATGGGTCTGTAATCGATCCAGGGTCCGTTGGCGGTGGTGTGGGTGGCTCGGTCACGCAGGGTACCACGCCCTGGGTAATCTCGGGCAACTCGACGGCCAATGCGTCGGGCAACCCTATCTTCACGCAGGTCGTGAACTTCCCGGCTTCTCAGGCCGTCACGAACGCCGGCACTTTCGCGGTTCAGAACACCGCAGCGACGCCGGCCGGTGCGAACGTCATCGGGCGGGTCGGCATCGATCAGACGACGCCTGGGACGACGAACGCCGTCGTCGCGCAAGGGCAGTACACCACCACGCCGCCGACGCTCAGCAACAACGCCTATGCGGCTCCGCAACTCGACGCCAACGGGCGCGTGCTCGTGTCGATCGGTCAGACGCTCGCGGCGGGCGGCACGTCGCCGGGGCTCGCCAACTCAATCCAGGGCATCACCAACGGTGTGCCTGTCCCGATGAGCGCGGCATCGCTGCCGCTCCCGGCCGGCGCCGCCACGGCGGCGAACCAAGCCACCGAGATCACGGCGTTGCAGACCGCCGCGTTGCGTGCCGTCCCGTTCTCGGAGGCCAGCGCAGCCGCTGCGGCTTCAGGCGCCACGATCTTCGGAGGCTCCCGCGATGCCGGTGCCGCGTCGCCGTGGTCCAAGTTCAACGCTTTGGTCAGCTCCAACCAGAGCGGCACGCTGGTCGTTCAGGGCTCGAACGACAACTTCACGACCGGCGTCATCATCGGCTCGACCGCGATTACCGCCAACGTCTCTGCCTACATCACGGTCCCGCTGCTCTACCGGTACAACCGGGCCTACTTGGTCAACGGCGCCACCGCCGCGACCTACAGCATGAACACCAGCTACACGGCGAACTGACATGCGCCGCACCGTCTTCACCACTCTATTATGCGCCGCGGTAGCGGGCGGCGCGTATGCGCAGGCTGTCCAGAACGGCCAGCTTCAGATCGCCCCTGCGGTGGTCCCTAACAGCGACTATCTGGCGTCGGCCGGTGCCCGCATGTCGCCAAGCATGCCGTTCTATCGGATCGGCGAGCCGTTTATTATCCCATTCACGCCCACGAGCGGCGCGGTCGAGGTGCCAGTTAACTACCCTCCTCAGACAACTTCGTTTCGCTACGTGGTCAAGGCACCATGTGCTGTTCGACTGCGCGGACGCATATCGGGGTCGCCGTTTGTTCCTGTGACCGAAACAACTGGCTGGTATTGGCCAGGGGGCTCTTTCGATATTTTTACATCGCTACAGCCAATATCGGTGTCCGTCATCGGAGTAGATGGTCCATTTGCGTCCGTGCAGCCAGCTCAAAAAGCGTGCTCTGGCACGGTTGAGCTTCAGCCGGGAACTGGTCAATGATCCGCAACGCATGGCTTATTGCGTTTTTCCTTGCGACGCATCCTGTGGTAGCTCGTGGAGGCTACACCCCATGGTTTCCGCAGGATGGAGCCCAGGGCTCCGTAGGTCCGGCGGGCGCACCCAAGCGGATTGAGCGCTACACCGCTGTGGCCAATGCAAGCGGCATTGCTATTTTTACTTGGACTGCATGCACGAGCACGGCCGATGTCGATGTGATTACCGGCTGGGTCACGATCAACGGCCTCGTGCAGATGGTGACGGGTGCTGTCGTCACCCAGAGTTTGTCCGGTGCCACGGCTAACGTGAAGGTGTCCCAAGGCACCTTGGCGCTGACCGCGAGCCCGTTCACCACCGCTCCGCAGGGCACGAACCTCACCGTGCGGATGATGTGCAACTAGGAGAGCACAATGAAGACCATGAAGAACAAGTCCATGGGCGTGCGTGCCGGTGTCAATGTTCCTCGCGGTAGCAAAGCCCCGGTCGGTCACACTGCCCGTACCGGGGCCCAAGCGCCCGGCGTAACCGGGGTCAAGAAGATGGGCGGTGACAGCCGGTTCGCGGCCAAGCCGGGCGGCAAGGCCAGCATCGGTAATCAGTCGGTCGGCGCCTCCCCCACGGGCCGTACGCAGCGAGGTGGTGGTAGTGGCAGCTCGACCGGCCCGAAGGGTCGTAAGGGCGCCGGCCAGGACGACAGCGGCAACACGCTGTAGTGCGGCGCCCCCGCACCACGAAGGTTGTCGCCTCCCGGTCGGTCTCGACCGTGGGGGCGACCTCCGGGTCTAGGGCCAAGGACAAGTCGCAACCGAGGATCAGCTTCGGTCAGACCGGCGTCATCGACTTCGGCGTCGGGAAGGGCAAGAAGCCAACCACGAAGAAGCCGAGAAAATGACGAGAAGCGCCGAGATCCACCACGCTCTGCTGGAGTCCGCCCAGAGGTTGAAGAAGATTGCCCCACATGAGTGGGGCACTTTTTTGCATTCGCTGTCTGCTTCAGCAGAAATCGATAACGAGAACTTGCTTTCCGCGGAGCCAAGCAGCATTTTGCATGCCCAGGGCAGGGCCGTTGCTATGCAGCAGCTCTGCCTTAACTTGATAACTGCGGATGAGCAGTTGGCCAGAGCCGCCACTATCGCAAAGCGCACACGGTAAACCGAGGGATCGACAATGGCCGTTATCGAAGCAACGGGCCCCGAAAGCCTGGATATGAGCGTGGTGCCGAAGCATCTGCGCGCACGTTCCGCGGCTGCCGACGTGGCCTTGAAGAACATGCGTGAGGGCAGGGCGCCTGATCAGGCCGCTGAGCCGGCCCAGGAGGGCGGCGAGCGCCAGGAGGGTGGCGAGCGCCAGGGCGAGCAGCAGGCGCCACTCACGACCTCCGCTGAGCCCCAGCGGGTCGAACAGCGTCAGGACGGCAAGCCCGAGGACTGGGAGCAGCGTTACCGCTCGCTCCAGGGCCAGTTCGAGCCGCTGCGCGAGGCAAACCGCACCCAGCGGCAGGAGATCGATCAGCTCCGTATGGCCGTGAGCGGGCTGGAGGAGCAGATCCGTGCGCAGGGCGGCAGTAAGCCAGCGAATACGGAGGAGCCCAAGGAGTTCGACATCGCCAGCGTGCTCTCCGAGGAGGAGCGCGAGGACTGGGGTGATGTCGCTGGTATCATCGACCGCGCCGTCAAGGCTGCACAGAAGCCGCTGCTGGCCAAAATCGAACAGCTCCAGGGTAAGACTGAGCAGCGCGACCAGTTCGAGCAGTCGAAGAACCGCGAGGAAATGCACAAGGCTCTCGACAAGGAAGTGCCGAATTGGGAGGAAATCAACAAAGACCCGGCATTCTTCAAAGACTGGCTGCTGAAGACTGACGAAGCCTCTGGACTTTCGTATTCCACCTTGCTACAGCAGGCATACAGCCGCAATGAAGCCGGGCGCGTCGCGTTCTTCTTCAAGCGGTATCTGTCCGAGAAGGACGGAGCCTCGCCAGAGGGCCAGAAAGGTCAGGGACAAGGTAGAGCGTCGGCTCCCAAGTCTCTCGATCAATTCGCGGCGCCGGGCAAGGGCAAGACGGTCGCGGACCCAGGTCGCACGAGCGATCAGGGGGACGGGCGTCGTTTCACACTCTCCGACTATACCAGGTTCCACAACGACAAGGCACTCGGCCGTCTTCGTATGACGACAGCCGAGATCAAGCAGCGCGAAGCTGATCTTGATCAAGCCTATCGCGATGGAACCCTCGACCTCAGCAAGTAGTCGCCGGCCCTTAGTTGTTCCGCGGAACAGGAGGTGCCGGTTCAACCCCGGCACCTCTGAGAGGGCATCATGGCGTACCCGGTTTCCAACACCCCCTACGGCCTCAACGCTGTCTCCCCGAACCCGCCCTATTCCGGTACGTTCATCCCGGAGATCTGGTCGGCGAAGCTCCTGGAGAAGTTCTACGCCTCGACCGTGCTCGCTGCGATCAGCAACACGGACTACGAGGGCGAGATCACCGGGGCCGGCGACAAGCTGATCATCCGCACCCGGCCGACCCTGACCATCAAGAACTACTCGGCCGACCAGCCGCTGGAGTTCGAGCGTCCGTCCGCTCCGACCGTCAGCCTGCTCATCGACAAGGGTAAATACTTCGCCGCCATCCTCGATGACGTGATGAAGAAGCAGATGGACATCGATGTCATCGGCATGTGGACGGATGACGCGTCCCAGCAGATGAAGCTTACCATCGACCGTGACATGCTGCTCTACCTGCTTGGTCAGGCGAACGTGAACAACCGCGGTGCCGTGGCTGGCGCGATTTCGCATTCGCTGAACCTCGGAGCGACCGGTGCTCCGGTGAACCTCGCCGCGCGCAACCCCGGCGTTGGCGAAGTGGACGTGATCGAGTACATCTGCCGCCTCGGGCAGGTGCTGGACGAGCAGAACATCCCGGAGGAGGGCCGCTGGATCGTAGCGCCGTCGTGGTTCGGTTCCTACATCAAGCAGTCCGATCTGCGGAACGCCGGTCTGTCGGGCGACAGCGTGTCCACGCTGCGCAACGGCAAGCTCGGGATGATCGACCGGTTCACGATCTACATCTCGAACCTGCTGCCCACGAGCGCCACGGCCGCCGGTCAGCTCGCGGCCGGTGAGTTCCCGGTGTTCGCTGGCCACCGCCACGCCACCACGTTCGCCTCGCAAATCACCGAGATGGAGACCATCCGCTCGGAAAGCACGTTCGGTGACATCATCCGTGGGCTCAACGTCTACGGGTTCAAGGTGCTGGATGGGACGTGCCTCGTGCAGGGCGTCGTCACCCAGTAACTGTTCCGCGGAACAGTTGGGCCACCACCCTTCGGGGTGGTGGCCCTCGTGCGTAGGGGAGGGTGCCATGGCTCTCGATATAACCGCCGACTACATCCGCCTCGCCAGGATCAACCTCAACGACGGGCTCGCGCCTTTTCGATACGACGATGCCACGATGCTGGAGGGGCTTCAGCAGGGCGTCGATGACATGCGCCGCCTGCGGCCGGATCTGTTCATAGACGACCCTGACGGTCTGGATACCGTGATCGGACCGGGCATCGACCTCCAGGTGATCGACCGCCAGTACCGCTCGGCCCTGCTCGACTACCTCGTCGCGTACTGCGAGCTGACCGACGATGAGGCTGCCAACGCCTCCCGCTCGACTGCCTTCCGCAACCTGTTTGCCGCGAAGCTCACCGGGGGTAGCGTATGAGCGCGCTGACCGACAACACTTATCGTCTGCTGCGCGCCCAGGTTACGGGTGCCACCGACCGCATCGTGAAGCTCGCACTGTTCGAGACCGTGAGCGAGGTGTGCCGGCTGTCGCTGAACACGGACCCGCCGACCGACCCACTGTCGGACTTCACGGACTGGCTCACCGACGACCAGTGGCTAAAGAACCATACCCTGGTGATCGCCGGGACACTCGCGCGCCTCTACGCGATGTCGAAGCGTCCCTGGTCCGATCTCGACCTCGCCAGGGTCAACAAGGACCAGTACGATACCCTGTTGGCCTACGCCCGCGCGGACGCCGCAGAGGCGCCCAGCATCGATCCCAGCGCCCGACTGCTCGGATCGATCCGCTCGCGCCTGCCAGGGGCTAAGGACAGTCAGACGCGGCTCGCCCTGTTCGACGTGCTTCAGGATGCGTGTCAGCGCGGTCGCATCTGGACAGAAGTCGTGCCGTTCCGCCTCCAGCCTGGGAAGCAGGTTTTCCCGGTGTCCCAGCCGGGGGCACGGGTCGTGATGATGCTCAATGCCCAGCACGCCGGCATCGAGCGGCAGGCAATCGACTACTCGAATGAGAAGGTCGCGATCAGTGTCGATATCTCGGCGCTCGACCCGGCCGATTTTCTGTACCTGACGATGGCGCTCGCACCGTCGCTTGATGTCGATCTCGAAAATCCTGCACTGTGGATGCCGGGCGACATATTCGCCAGCAAATACACCTTGCTTCTACATGGCGTGCTCGGTGTCATGATGTTGCAAACCGCGAAACCCTATAGTAATACCTCACTTGGTCAGTACCACACACAGATCTACAGCAGAGAACTCAATGCTGCTCCGCTGACGGATCGTGATGGAGGGCTGCCGACCCGGCAACGTTGGCGATTTCCGAGGTTCGCATGAGCGCAGGTATCGGTTATCGCCAGCGGGCGATTGACAGCGCAGCGGCGCTGACCCCCGGCTACATTGTCG
The DNA here is from genome assembly GCF_028920805.1 of Methylobacterium sp. 092160098-2. Taxonomy (NCBI): domain Bacteria; kingdom Pseudomonadati; phylum Pseudomonadota; class Alphaproteobacteria; order Hyphomicrobiales; family Methylobacteriaceae; genus Methylobacterium; species Methylobacterium sp. 092160098-2. The sequence goes on from NZ_JAQPZJ010000001.1 coordinate 4,767,271, forward strand.
AATACTCTCGGTTGGTCGATCTGGGGATGGTGTTCAAGTGGGACGCCTCGGGCCCCAAGACGGGCTTAGGCAACTTCCAGAACGCGCTCCCCGAGTTCACATACCTGGCTCTCGATGAGCAGCCGGTGCGCCTCTACATCAAGCGTACCCGGCCCGGTGTGCAGCCGCCGATCTGGGATCCCGGTCCGGCGATGCCGGACTTCACGTTGCAGCAGCTCCTGGACAGCGAGGGGGCCGCGGCGCAGTCCGCACAGACGGCCATCACGAAGGCCGCTGCCGCCAATGCGTCGGCCCTCTCGGCGACCGGCTCGGCAATTGCGGCGTCAATGTCCCAGACGGCCGCCCGTGGTTCAGCGACCGAAGCCGCCTTGTCTGCTGCCACAGCGGTTGCGCTGGTCGGCGTGCAGCTCCCGCTTCCCATCCCGCTCGCGCTCAAGTCGCTGCTGGCTGCCACCATGGGGATGCTCCCGACCTCGCCGCCGGATGGCGCCGGTCAGCCCTGGCTCGACAATGGCGTGCTTGTGTTCACCCCGAGCACGCCCGCCGACAACGCGGCGGCCATCGCGGCGGCGAATGCCGTGAACCAGAACCAGCTCAACCCGGCCCAGGTCGCCGTCCTGCTCCAAGGCATGGCGGCCTCGCTCCCAACTGACCTGCCCGATGGTGCGGGACAGCCTTGGCTCAACAACGGCGTGCTCGCCTTCACATCATAACGGTGGAACCGATGGACCGCACTATCCCGCCTGCGGCTGCGCTGATGTTGAACGACATCGCCAGTTACGAGGCACCGAAGGGCTACGATACCGTCTACGCCAACAAGATGGCGCAGATGCCCAAACCGCTGACCAGCATGACGCTCGATGCGGTGATAGCGGATGGCCCGCGCCGCACGAAGCTGTTCGGCTCATCTGCATGTGGGCGCTACCAGTTCATGACCGCGACGCTCCAGGATCTTCGCAAGACCCTGGTCCTGATGGGCACCGACCTGTTCACGCCCGACCTTCAGGACCGGCTGGCGTTGCAGCTCCTGAAGCGCCGGGGCTACGACAAGTTCATGGCCGGGAAGATGACGCTGACCGCGTTCGGCCTCGCCATCGCCCAGGAGTGGGCGTCGTTCCCAGTCCTGGCTCCGTGCAAGGGTGCCAGCCGCCAGATCGTCCGCGGGCAGAGCTACTATGCCGGCGACGGCCTCAACAAGGCCCTGGTGAAGCCCGAGGCCGTGGAGGCGATGCTGCGCAACGCATTCGCCACCAACAGCCTCGATGTGGCGCTCGGCAACGTGGCTGTGAACACCCCCAACCCGGCGCCAATCGTGATCGGGCCCAAGCTGGATTTGCCCCCCACGCCGGCTGCCCCGACGCCAAGCCCGCCTACAACATCTCCCGGCGTCGCCGTCGTGGACACTCGCAACATTTTCCAGCGGATCGCAGATCGGCTTCGTACCGCGTTCCCCATCACCCAGAAGGACGCCTGACATGGCCAGCGGAGCCGGTAATTTCATCGGGAGCATCATCGGGGGTGCTGTGACCGGGGGCATCGGCCCGGCCATCAGTGCGGCCATGCCGTCTATCGCCGACACGGCCAAGATCCTCGTGGATCGCCTCGTACCCGATCCGAACGCCAAGGCCGAGGCACAGGCCCAGGTAGAGCAGGCGCTCGCAGCGCGTGAAGTGGCTGTGATCAACGCCACCATGGAAGTCGCCAAGGCACAGACCCAGGTCAACCTCGCGGAGGCCACCGGCAACGACCGGTTCTCGGCGCGCTGGCGGCCCTCGGTCGGCTGGATCTGCGCAGCCGGGTTCGGCTACCAGTTCGTGCTGGCACCGATCCTGACCTGGGCCACCAACCTCGCCGGGGTGATGATCGGCGCTGCGATCCCGCCGGCGCCCGTGCTGAAGGTCGAGGATCTGATGGTGGTGCTCACCGGCATCCTGGGCCTCGGTATCCAGCGTACCGTCGAGCGTGTCCAGGGCGTGCCCGGCGCGCTTCCCGGCGTGGCTCAGCCCGCCAAATAATGTTCCCCGGAACAAGAAAGGCATACCGTGGAGACCGCGCAGGTATGGCTGACCATCGTCACGTCGCTGTTCGGGCTTTCCGGCACGCTGATTGGTGTCGTCTCGTGGATCTACAAGCGCGGTGAGACCGACGCTGCATCAACAAAATCACTTGCCGGCATCAAAGCAGATGTCGGCAAGCTGGAGAAGATGCTCAAGGAGGCCAAGGACGAGCGGCACGATCAGTTCAAGGAACTGGAAAGCAAACTCGAAAAGCGCATCCTCGATGTCGATCAGCGCTTCCGAGAAGTTGATCAGAAGATAGCCGCGCTTCAAGGTGCGATAAACCTGCTCCGTGACCAGCGTGGCGAGGATCGTCAATACCTCCTCGAGAACTATATGAAGGTAGACGACATCGATAAGATCGAAGTTCGTGTCCTTCAGAACCAGAAAACCATCCTTGATGCGGTCTCTAAACTGGAGGGCAAGTTGGACCGCGTGCTCGAAGGTGGTAATACGAAGTTGATACCACACAGGAGTTCTTGACATGAAGTCCATCGACGGTCTGCATGACCACGAACACGCTCACCTCTCCAAGAAGATGCGCGACAAGCTCGCGGCCGAGCGCCATGCCGGCCAGAAGGCTGTCGGCATGGCTGAGGAGCAGCAGGTGTACAATGCCAAGGCCCAGGAGCGGGCCCGTGAGGCTGCCCGCCTGGAAGCCGAGGAGCTGGCTGCTGCTCGCGCCCAGGCCCGCCAGGAGACCGCTGAGAAAGCCCAGGAGCAGCAGGCGATCAATGCAAAGGCGAACTTGGAAAAGGAGATCCAGGACGCCCACGAGGACACCCACGGCCGTCACGCCCCGGCGCACCCGGCCGTCGTCAGCATGGCCGCGGATCTCGTGCGGCAGCGTACCGAGCAGGCCAAGGCCGCCGGCCTTACCCCGGCGAGTGGCATCGCCGGCACCCCCGAAGGTTCCGCGGAACAAGCCGAGGCGGCCCAGGTGAACGCCGAGAAGGAGGTGCGGGATCGCGCCGAGGCCGACAACTATGCGGCGGCCGGCGTCTATCAGGGTCACACCGAGGATGCGGCCGTGGCCACGCACGACGAGTGGGGCAATCCCATCGGCGACGGTGAGGCCAACGAGGGCGGCGAGAATGCCGAGGCGGCCACGGGCGGGGAGTTCGGTGTCGAGCGTCAGGCCGAGAACGGTCAGGCCGCGCATGTGGACGAGCCGACCGCGGCCGACCTGATGGCCGGCGTCGGTGAGCCCGAGCAGCCCAAGCGCCGCCGTGGTCGCCCGCCGGCCGCGCAGCGTGCAGTCGGCGATGGCCCCTCGTCCGAGTAAGTTGTTCCCGGAACAACTCTACTAGAAGGAACACGACGTTGGTCGGCCTCCTTTTGAAAGACTTCACTGGCGGGCTTCCTATTCAGGATGTCCGCCAGTTGCCTGATAACGCTGCTGCGTTGTCGATCAACCAGCGCCTGGGCAGCGGTGCGCTCGAACCGATCCGCCAACCGCGTGTGATCCGCGCGCTCAATGCCGCGACACGCTACGTCTATCGCATCGTTCTGGATGACGCGGATGCTGCCGACATCACCAAGGGGGTCTGGTGGCAGCACTCTGACCCGAACACCGACGTGGTGCGCGGGCCGACCGTCAACGACGCGTTCAAGCGGTACTACGCATGCAGCCCCGCATTCGGGCTTCAGCTCACGACGCGCGACGACATCATCGCCGGAAACGCCCCACTGAAGGTGGGTGTCGGCCGCCCGACCGGTACACCGACGCTTACCGTCGATAGCACGAACGCCGCGCGTGATCCGCAGCAGGACACGAACTATGACGGCGTGATCGATGACAACGACGACAAGGGCGATTTCTCCAGCCCCATCGAGACCCGTGCCTACCTCGTGACGTTCATCAACATCTACGGCGAGGAGAGCGGCCCCAGCCCCACGACCGAGGGCACGGGCCCGACCGACGCCAAGTGGACGCTCTCTAACATCCCACAACCTGACGGCGACCCGTCGCGAGCGACGATCATCAATATCCGGGTCTACCGGACCAGCACCGCGGCCTCCGGCTCGACGGTGTTCAACTTCGTCACGGATCTGCCGGTCGGCACGGGCTCCTATGTGGACACCGTGCCCAACACCATCGTTTCGGGCACCACCATCCTGGCGACCACGAACAGTGATGTGCCGCCCGACGACATGCAGGGCATCGCCCTGATGCCCAACGGCATCATGGTCGGGTTCAAAGACAACAACCTGTATTTCAGCGACAACTTTCAGCCCTGGAGCTGGCCTGCCGACTACACGCTGACGGTGCCGCACGACATCATCGGGCTGGCTGTCATCGGCAATACCTGTGTGGTCTGTACCACGAGCAACCCGTCCGCCCTGACTGGTAGCACTGGGGCCACCATGGCGCTCAGCTCCAGCGACAGCCCCATGCCGTGCTATGCCAAGCAGAGCATCGTCGTGGCGCCGGAGGGCGTCTACTGGGCAACCACGGACGGGCTGGCGATGTACTCGCTCTCTGGTGGCGCAAAGCTCGTCACCAATGAGATCATCGGCCGCTACAAGTGGGCCACAGACTATCCGCCTGCGCGCATCGCGGCGACGTTTGCGTATGGTGGTTATATCGGGATCGTCTACCGGCCGAGCGAGGGCAGAGTGTCGGGCTTCGGCATCGCGAGCGGCTGCGTGATTGGATACGACGACGTGGCCGATGCGCTGAAGGTTGGGGTCGATCACCTCTCGGGTAAGCCGTGGATCATCAAAGGCAGCACCCTATACGAGTGGATGCCCTCGGATACGCAGTACAAGACGCTGACGTGGCGGTCGAAGCAGTTCCAGACGCCTGTGCCGATCAATATGGGCGTCGTGCAGGCGTACTTCGACACGGCCTATGCGGCAAACGTTCATGTCAAGATCATGGGTGAAGACGGGGCGCTGCGGTTCGAGGGCGACCTGACCGACCGCAAGATCAGGCGCATGCCGAGTTCTACGAAAGACGGCATCCACCAAATCGAGATTTCATGTGCAACCATGCTGCACCGCCTGACTGTCGCCCAGACGGTCGATGATCTGAAGCGAAACTGATGGCCGACAAGAAATTCACTTTCCCGACTATCCCGGAGCCGACTGCCGATCCTGCGGCGCTGCTCCAGACACTTCAGGCCATGCGGCAGGTCGTGCAGACCCTGACGGGGCAGCGCAATACGAACACCCCGAGCGTAGTGGATCAGCTCGCCGAAGCGAACACGAAGCTCAACCGGATCCAAGAGCAGTTCACGGTCGATGGGCAATCCACCGCGCGCATCATTGATGAGGTGCAGGCGAAAGCCAACGGCATCACGGCAGGCGGCAAGCTGAAGTTCATCGCGACTGCCGGGCCCGAAGGGTACTATGCCTCCTACAAGCTCGTGCTCACGGCTGGCAATGCCACATCGGGGTTTGAAGTCCTCGCCAAGAGGAATCCAGATGGATCTAGCACGTCGGTTATCAATTTTACCGCGGAGAAGTTTCAGCTCTACGACCCGACGTTGAACAATGGGCAGGCCAAGGGTCCGACCCAGGTGTTCAGCTATTTCCAGGGCGTGTTCCGGTTCAATGTGCCAGTCGAAGTCCTGGGCGATCAGCTAGAGGTCGCAGGCGTCACCAACAGTGTACTGGTCACGAATGATCAGGCGAACGCCCAGCAACTGGAAGCACAGATCACGACACGCAAGTTTGCGCAGATGGATATTTATGCCCAGTTCGATGGGCAACCCGATAAAGGCTATCCGGTTTCGGCAGGCACGAAGTTACTTAGCCTTGAGCGAACGAACCCTGATGGCTCAGTGACGCTGCTTCGTAACACACGTGTGCAGTTCTTTACTGTTCGAACCTCAGATGATGCGCAGATCTACTTCTCCCTAACACACATTATGTATCGTGACACACCCACCCCCGGCCTCAACACATATCGTGTCAAGATGATCAATGGTGAGGCACAAGGGCCTTTGATCCTTAATGTGATCGAGCGCCACCGATGACCCTGGACCGCATTCACATTGGCGATGAGCATGCGCTCAACGCCGGTCGGCGGATCATGGCCCTGGCCGGCGGTGCCGTGTTCAACCCCGAGGGGGAGAGCTGCATCGCACGCTTCGTGGACGGGTCGTTTGTTGGTGGTGTGGTCTACTCGAATGCCACACAGTCGTCGTTGCAGATGCACGTCGCAGGCGTGCGCCGCGGGTGGCTCAACCGCGACCTCCTATGGGTGGCTTTCGACTTCCCGTTCAACCAGCTCGGCTTGCGCAAGGTGTTCACCTCGATCCGAGCATCCAACACTGAAGCCTTGCGCTTCAACGCCAGTCTCGGTTTCAAGGACGAAGCTGTACTGACTGATGTTTATCCTGAAGGTGACATGGTAATACGGTCGATGTATAAGGCCGATTGCCGTTTCCTCAACATTGTCGCCCGAACAATACGAAGCCGCGGAGTTAATCATGGGCAAACAGAAGGCACCTGCGGCTCCTAACTACGCGCCGATCATCGCTGCGCAGTCTCAGGCAGCGATGAACTCGCAGAACATGGCGAACGAGCGGTATGCCTGGGCCCAGAACCAGTATGCTGCCGACCGTGCGAACACCGACAAGGTGGTCAAAGCGGCGCTCGATACGCAGGGCACGCTGAGCAACAACGCGGCGGCCGACCGGGCGCGCTATGACACGACCTATGTCCCGGCAGAGGATCAGTTCCTCCAGACCGCTCAGAGCTACGCCGATCCGGCGAAGGTCAACGACCGGGCGGCAGCGGCTGCCGGCGATGTCAGCCAGCAGTTCGACGTGGCTCGCGCCAACGCCCAGCGGCAGCTTGAAGCCTATGGTATCGACCCGACCCAGACCCGTGCCCAGGCGCTGGATCTGAGCACCCGCACCCAGGAGGCCGCAGCCCGCGCCAGCGCCATGAACACCTCGCGCCGGCAGGACGTGCTCACGGGCCAGCAGATGCTGGGGCAGGCCATCGGGCAGGGGCAGCAGACGGCGGCACGCGGGCTTCAGGAGCAGGGCCTGGCTCTCCAGGCGGGGCAGTCCGCGGTGAGCAACGATCTCGCCACCACGGCCTCCGGTGCCAACACCATGGGCACCGCGCCGCAGTACACGCAGATCGCCAACTCCTCGCTGGCGGGTGCTGCGAGCACGACGAACGCCGCCTACCAGAACAAGCTGGACGAGTACAAAGCCAATCAAGCGTCCAGCTCGGGGCTCGGCTCGCTGCTCGGCACCGTGGCGGGCTATGGCCTGAAGTCCTACGACAGCGGCGGCAGGATTGGCACCGCCATCGCCGGGCTGTTCGAGGACGGCGGTGCAGTGCCGACCGACGACGAGATGCACGCCGGCATTCGCGTGACCCGCGAGATGTCGCCCTCCGGCGGCGCGCAGACCGACGACGTGCCGGCCCGCCTCAACGCGGGCGAGTTCGTCCTGCCGGCCGATACCGTGCGCTGGGTCGGCGAGAAGCATCTCCAGCAGCTCATCGCCAAGTCCGGCGAGGAGCGGCAGAAGGCCGGTGCCAAGCCGCGCGTCCAGGCACTCCCCATTCAGCGCCCGCAGGTCAACACGACCGGCGCTCTTGATGTGATGAGGTAATCGACATGGGCATGGGTCAGGAGCTGAAGGATTTCGTCTCGGGCTTCAGCTCGGGCTACAAGCTTGCGACGCCGAGCGAGTGGGAGGCCAAGGCCGCCGCCGATGAGAAGCTGCGCCAGCAGGCAGCAGCGGAGGGCGACAAGGCAGAGGCTGCCATCGCCGGCCGCGGCAACGTGAAGCCCTACCTCTACAAGGGGGGCGACGAGGCGTCGGATGGTGCCAAGTCGTCGAGAAGCGGCTTCGGCAAGCTCCCGACCTTCGCCACGGACATGGGTGAGATGGCCCCCTATGCCGCTTCTCTTGGCAAGGTGGAGAGCGGCCACAACTACAACGCCAAAGGCCCCGTGATCCAGAAAGGGTCGTACAAGGGCGACCGCGCCTATGGCTTTTATCAGGTCATGGGCAAGAATATCCCGGAGTGGACCGAGAAGTACGTCGGCCGCCGGATGACGCCGGATGAGTTTCTGAAAGATCCGGTTGCACAGGACACGGTGTTCAAGGGCGAGTTCAGCAAACAGATCAAGAAGTACGGCAACCCGGCCGACGCCGCGTCCGTGTGGCACTCAGGCCGTCCGCTGGCGACCGCCACCGCACTCGGGCTCAGCGATGGGCACATGAAGACATCCGACTACGCCAAGGCGGTCGTAGGCGGCGCAGGCGGTCGTGTGGCCTCGGCTCCGGCTGCTCCGGCTGCTCCGCATGCGACCGGGGCCGTGACGGGTCGCATGCGGACAGCATCGAACGACGGAACCGACGATGCGGAGACACCGCAGGCCGCGCTCCCGATGCCGTCCTACAACACAGGCATCGGGAGCATGATGGCCGCCCCGCAGATGACCCAGGCGTTCGCCGATGGCGGTGCCGTGCTGCCGGTCATGCAGATGCCGCCCGACGATGGTCCGGCCGCGTCAGCGATCCCGTCCCGTCAAGCTTCCGACCCGACCCAAGATGTTCCGCGGAACACTTCCGATAGCGAGCCGGACTACCACCGCTTGCCGGGGCTGCACGAAGCCCTGGATGCTGGCATGTCGTCCATCGCCAGGACGTTCGGGCTGGACGGGCAGAGCAGCGCCCTGCCGGACGCCCGCAGCGACCGTGCAGCCCAGGTGCAGCGCTACCACGCCAACGAGGGCGCTGCGACGCCGGAGGACATCCGGCAGATCGACCAGACCATCGATCCCGACAACCGCCTCGCGTCGGACGCCAAGGCCATCGCGCGCCTCAAGGCGGGCTACGATTTCTTCCTGAAGCGTGGCGAGCCCGACAAAGCCAAGAAGTATTCCGAGAGCATCCTGCTCTACACCCGGCAGGCGGTTCAGTACGCGGGTGCCCAGGCCGAACAGAAGCTGCGTGCCGGCGATGTCCAGGGCGCGGTGAAGGACATCACGACTGCGCACAACCAGATCCCGGATGGGTCATCCATGTACGTGGACAAGATCGGGCCGAACGGCACGGTCGATTACCGCATCGTGGATGAGGACGGCGACCTGACGGAGCGTGGGCAGGCTACGACGAACCAACTCCTATACCTCGCCACCGGCATGAAGAACGGCAGCGAGTGGCTTCAGCAGATGCAGAACGCTCGCGCGGGCTCGATGACGGCTGCTCAGAAGCTCGCCGAGAAGCGCAGGGCCCAGGACGAGAAGCAGTACGGCGCGTATCTCGATGCGGGCGGCGGCAACCAGGATGTGGTGTCGAAGCTCTCACCCGAGGCCCAGGACGCCCTCAAGAAGATGTCGCCGGCCGTGCGGGCTCGCGCCATCCAGGAGCTGGTGCAGCGGGACGCGCAGACGCGCGCCCAGACAAGTCAGGAGCGCGCCCAGGCAAAGGACGAGAGCCGGCAGGCGTACTACCAGCGCCGCGAACAGGCGCAGGACAAGAAGGGCCAGGATCAGCAGGAGTACGCCGGTCACGCCGCCGCGGTGGAGAACGCCCGCGACGCCCTGGCCGAGCAGATGCAGGCCGATCCCGACGATACGCCCAAGGTCCAGGCGGCGCAGAAGGCGCTCAATGACGCCATCAGGGCGGGCCGTGACTGGGCGGCGGGCGACACCGGCCGGGCCGCCTACGTGCCGCAGCTTGAACGGATCGCGCGTCCGGCCGGGCGCGGGGCAGGGGGCCGTGCGGGTGGTGGCACCGAGGATGAGCGTAAGGCCGCCGGCCTCGACCAGCAGTTCGTGAAGTTCCAGCGTGCCGTGGATCGCGAGCAAGACCCGGAGAAGAAGGCTCAACTCCAGGCTCAGCTCCCGCATCAGCGGGCGTCCATCGAGTTCCAGAAGCGCGACACGGGGTTCAGCGACGACATCGGCACCAAGGTCGATCAGGTCGTCCCGAGCATCCTGGGCGTGAAGGAAGGGGCGACGCTCAGCGATGCCCAGGAGACGGACGCTGCCGACTACGGCACGGCCGTCACTGGCATCCTCCGGGGCGACAACGCGCTCACTGCGAAGCGTGCGGCCGACATCGCCAAGCTGGCGGTGAAGACCGGCAAGATCGAGGTGCTGGACAACGGTGCCTACAGCATCAACGGGTCCGATCCGGTCTACATGCCGCCACAGGCCATCGCGGCGCTCGCTCGACTGCGCCAGCGCAACAAGCCGCCGGCCCCCGCCACCTCGACGGCACCCAACCCGATGAAGCCGGACGCGGAGAGCGAGTACACGCCGAACGAGCTGGACGATCTCCGCGCGTCGGCCGACCGTCGTCAGGTTCGGCAGAACGCGGCACCGGCTCGGCGGTCGCGGGACAAGGCGGCTGAATATCAGAGGCTGAAAGAAGAGATGGGCGACACTATGTATGCCCGTGTGCAAAAGCAGTACAACAAGACCGACGACACTGTACCTCTTGCCATGATGCGCAAGATAGTGAGAGAACAGGGTCGCGGCGCTGCTTTCGGGCGCGATGTGAATATTCCGTAGGATTGCGATGCCCACCACGATCGATCTCGATACGCTGCCGGTATCCAAGGACTACCGGCAGCCACTCGATGCTGAGCCCGGTACATCGGTCGGGGATTACGGGAGGGCCGCAGCGGCGGGCGCCTACGGGGTGCTCGGTTCCGCTGCGGCGGGCGCGGACTATGTGCTCGACACGGACAATGATAGCGGCCTGAAGCGGACCCGGAAGTTCGCCGACGAGGGCGCCAAGGCCCAGGTGGAGGCCATGACCCCGGCGGCGCGTGACGCGCTCAACGCCGGTTTCCTGCCGGGCGGCGACAAGTCGATCTGGTCGCCGGACGTGTCCATCGCCAACTCGCTCGGCCTGAAGCTGGCCAACGCCTCGCCCTCGCTGCTCGCCAGCATCATCCCCGGCGGGCTCGTGGCCGGTGTCGCCCGTGGCGCGCTCAGCGCCGGAGCGGCAGCGGCTGCCGGCACCGCCACCTCGGGAGCGGTCAACGCCTCCATGATGGCGGGCCAAGTCTATGACGACATCGAGAAGTCGATCATGGACGCCAAGGAGGACTACCTCCGGTCGAACTCCGGCGTGTATCGCCAGCTTCGTGACGACGGCTACAGCGACACCGTGGCTCGCAAGGTGTTGGTGGAAGCCGCTGCCGGCAACAAACCGCTGCTCGCCGGAGCGGTCGGGGCCATCGCCGAGCAGTTCGGAGCCTCTGCGCTCGCCGCACGCCGTGCTGTCGGCGAGGCGGGTGAGGGCATCCTGAAGGGCGCCAAGAAAGGTCTGGTCGAGGAAGGCGTGACCGAGGCCGGTCAGAACGCCATGCAGGAGGGCCTGACCCAGCAGGGCCAGAACGACGCCGGCACCATGCACGGGTTCGACTGGCGCAAGATCCTGGAGCAGACCGTCCAGGGTGGCGTCGTTGGTGGCCTGCTGGGCGGCGCGGTCGGTGGCGTCACCGGCATCGGTGGGCGTGAGGCGACCAGTGCAGCCGGCGAAGATCGGGTGCCGGACGCTGCCCCGGCCGAGCCTGCGCGTGCCCCTGTGATCGACGCGGCTACGGCTGCTGCGGCCGGCGACACGACGGGCAGCCGAGCCCGCGCCGCACTCGACAACGTGGACGCGGCCATTGGCGAGCTGGATAAGCTGCGCCAGCCCACGGTCGATCCGGCCATCGCGGCTGCGGTCAAGTCCGATGATGTTCCGCGGAACACTTCCGACTTCGTGCCCCAGGACGAGTTCGAGGCCGACCCGGATGCCGAGCCCGGCCAGCCGGCATCTGCGCCCGTAGCCGAGCCCACAGCCCCGGAGCCCCAGCAGGCTGCCCAGGCTGCCCCGGAGGCGGCGCCGGAGCCCCAGCCGGCATCTGCGCCCGTAGCCGAGCCCACAGCCCCGGAGCCCCAGCAGGCTGCCCAGGCTGCCCCGGAGGCGGCGCCGGAGCCCCAGCCGGCACCTGCCACCGCCCCGGAACCCGAGGCCGCTGTAGCGCCTCCCCAGGCCACGGAAGCGGCAACCGCGAAACCGCAGGTTGCCTCGACCATCGATCTGGACAATCTGGAGCCCTCGACGCTCCCCCCGGTGCCCGACGAGCCGCGCCCGCCGATCCTCGATCGGATCGAGGCTGGCCCGCGTGTCCTGCGTCCGGTGAACGAGGCGCCCCAGCCGACCACGCCTCGCGAGGACAAGCGGATCTCGCGCACCGAGGTGCAGCGGATTGCGAAGGGGGAGGGCGATGCCGTCGCCCTGTCCACCAATCCGGCTGACTGGACGAAGCAGTCTGACCGTGCCCGCGTCAAGAAGCTCGCCGAGGCCACGATCAAGGCCAAGGGTGACGAGGCCCCGCAGTGGGCCCGTGATGTCGTGGATGCGCTCGGCCAGCGTCGGACGGGACAGGGGCCCGCGGCCAAGGCTGCGCGTGAGAAGTACGCGGCAGCTCGACAGGCGCTGCACGACAGCACCCAGGCCCGCGTGCAGGAAGGTGTGGCCCGGCGCGAGACCGACAACGAGGCGCGTGACCGCCGTGCGCAGGAGAAGCGCATCGCGGACGGCCATACGGCGGCGCAGCTCGTGCGTGACAACCCGATGCCGTCGCTCGCCCTGCGGGGTGCGCCCAAGGCGGTTCGCGCCTACGCGGCCGATCTCGTAGCGAAAGCGAGGGCTGCCGGCGTCGGCACCACCGGAGCCACGGACGACGCGCATCTCGTCCACCTGAAGACGGCTTCCGAGGTAGCCCAGGCGGGCTCCACGCAGGACCAGATCCAGCAGTTCATCACGGACGACTTCTTGTTGCGTCACGGCGCGGGGGAGGAGATCCGCACCAACCGCAAGGTCAACCAGGACGCACTCAAGAGGGGGCCGAGCTACGATGAGACGCCGCGGGCATCGCAGGACGTTCGCGAAGGAGCGGACGCATCTGAAGCCTACGAAGCAGAGGGTGCCGTTGTCGAGCCGGCATCAGAGACGACAGAGCCAGGATCGAATGGAGGCGAGCAGGTTCTTCTTGCAGAACCTGCTCCTGCACCCGCTCGTGAGCCCGCAGCAGAAGTTGTTCCCGGAACAACCGGCGTAATCGGCCAGAACCGCGCCGGTCAGTTCCAGAAGGTCGAGAGCCGAGCCGCCGCGCGTGCCCGTCAGGTCGCCGAGCGGAAGGCCGCTGCCAAGGCTCAGCCGACCCAGGCGCAGAAGGAAGCCGGCAACTATCCGATGGGCCACACCAGGGCCCTGGGCTTCGACGTGTCTGTCGAGAACGCCAAGGGCTCGACCCGCTCGGGCACCGACGCGGACGGGCGCGAGTGGTCGGTCAAGATGCCTGCCGACTATGGCTACCTGCGTGGCACCAAGGGCGTCGATGGCGATCACGTCGATGTCTATCTCGGCCCGAAGGCCGGTGAGGACGGCCCGGTCTACGTCGTGAACCAGAACAACCTCGACGGGTCGTTCGATGAGCACAAGGCCATGGTCGGCTTCCGCTCGCTTGAAGAGGCGCGGCGGACCTACAAGGCCGGCTTCTCGGATGGAAAGGGCGCACAGCGCATCGGCTCCATCGTTGAGATGTCGCCCGAGCAGTTCCGTGACTGGGCCAAGGCCGGGCCGAAGGGTCCGGCGGTTGTTCCGGGAACAACTTCGTCGGCACCCGCCAAGCCGCAATCCAAAGCAGCAGCTACGCGCGCAGCCATCGCGAAGTCCAAGGCTGATCTCGCTGAGTTCTTCAAGCCCGGCGAGGATGTGCCGTCCTATGGCGGTGGCCGCGACCGCGTGATCGCGTTCGACCCGGATCAGCGCACTGTGCGTGTGCAGGCCGTCAACGACCAGGGCGAGCCCATGGGTCGGGAGCGCATCCACTCGACCATGCCCTCCCCGAAGGAGATCGCGCGGACCCTGGCGGCCCGGCAAACTGTCCCGGCCCTCATGCCGCTACGGGCCAAGCGCGCCGAGCTGGACGCCGAGGCAGAGGCCAACGCTCGCAAGATCGCCAGCCTGCTCGGCGATGAGCCCGAGATCCAGGGCACGGGCGAGATGCTGGTGTCGCCTCGCACGGGCGCGCAGACGCCGATCCTGTCGTCCGGCCGCCTAGCCCGTCTTATTCACCGGGGCTTGGCTGACGCCGTGTTTTGGGCTGATGGCGCGCGGGATCGCGCGTCCACTGTGACGCGTATGGATTCGGAACGTTGCGTCGGTGCTTGAGGGATAGGAGCGGGTTCGTCGGGGCGTCTCGGCCCCGCCGTTCAAGCGGGGGCTGGGACGAGCGCGGTCGCAAGGTGGCGTAGCAGGTCGGCTTCCGGACACGCCGCGGCGAAGGCGAGGCGGACGCGGGCAGCGGTCTCGCGGATCCGAGCGCCGAGCTTGAGCAGCCGGAGGCGGATCGTCGCGAACTCGGCCCTGGCGAGGCGATGGGCCGCCGGGATGGCGTCTCGCACGGTGAGCATCAGCCAGTAGGCCGCGGTGTGCAGGACGAGTCGCATCTGGTTGGCGGCCGGGTGCCGGCAGGAGGTGCGGTCGGAAGCGAGCTGGCCCTTGTGCAGCTTGATCAGGTTCTCGGCCTGGCCGCGGGCGCAGTAGAGTTCGGCGTAGAGCCATTCCGGCGTACCGGTGGCGATGTTCGTGACCACGAAGCGGATGTCGAGGCCGAGGCGGGTCGCCTCGATGCGGGCGGCGACGCGGCGCTGCTGCCGCCAGGACTTGGCGGCGTGGGTGGTCTCGGCAAAGCCGCGCACCGCATCCTTGTCGCCGAGGGCCCGCACCACCCGGATGTGGTCGGCGGTCGGCTCGACCTTGGCCGCGAGCGCCTTTGTGCCGGTCAAGCCGAAGACGTAGCTGACGCTGTTGTCCTCGCACCAGTCCATCGCTTCGGGCCGCCCGTAGTGGCCGTCGCCGCGGATGGTAATCGCGGTCGTCGGCCAGTGACGGCGGATCGCCCGGACGAGCCGGCGCAGATGGCCCCGGACCTCGCGACCCGAGGGTGTCTTACCCGACCGCAGGATCATCGCGACGGGACGGCTGGTGGCGGTATCGTAGACGTGGATCGGCAGAAAGCAGCGCGCGTCGTGGTGGGCGTTGAACAGCGACAGCTGCTGCTGGCCGTGCACCACGTCGCAGGTGTCGTCGATGTCCAGGGTGACCGCGGCGGGCGGTACGACGTAGCTGGCGCAGTACACGTCGACCAGCACTCGCCCGAGCCGGATCAGGTCGCGCAGGCCGGGGGTGTTCTCCATCCGCGAGACGGTGGGCTGGCTCATCAGGTCCGCGCCGCTCTCGGGCAGGCGTCCGCAGGCGAGCTTGAAGGCGGGGTCGGCGCGCAGATGGTCGAGGTCGTCGGCATCCTCATACCCGCAGGCAATCGCCAGGATGCGGGCCAGCAGGATCTCGGGCAGCGGGTGCACGACCCGGCTCGGATCGCGTCGATCCGTGATCACGGTCGCGAGCTTCTCGGCAATGCCCAATCGCTGGGCGGCCTGGGCGAGCAACAGGACGCCGCCGTCCGAGGTCAGGCGCCCGCCGTCGAAGGCAGCTGTGAGCTTCTTGCCTCGCACGGATGGAAACGCGAACGGCAGACACGTAGGATCGGACATGGCGGGCGTGGCAGGCTCGGTGCGCGTTGAAGGCTTGGCGTCAGCACCCAATCCCTAAGCTACATCAATGCCTTACGCTACGCTCGCCACCCCAGATCCACCGTCGTGATGAATAAGACGGGCTAGGGGACTACCTGGGGCAGCTCGACAACGCCTCTGCCGGCGGTGTTTCCGGGCAGATCAACCCGTTCATCGCACGCCGTCTGAAGCAAATCATCCCGGATGTGCCGGTCCACGTCGTGTCGAAGGACGGCATGCGGGCTCTGGTGGAGGACATCGCCGGCAAGGGCGGGTTCCCCGATGAGGTGATGGGTTACTACGACCCGGCTACGCACCAGATCGTGTTGCGCGAAGACGACATCAGCGAGGCGGCCCTGTCGCACCTGATGATCCACGAGGGCCTGCACGCCGCCTTCATGCAGACCATCGAGCGCAACCCCGCAGCCAAGCGCATGATCCGCGGGCTGATGGATGAGGTGCGTGACCATCTCGGCCCGTCCGCGTCCGAGCACTACGGCATGACCAACGAGCACGAGTTCGTGTCCGAGGCGATGTCGTCGCGCAGCTTTCAGGATCTCCTGGCTACCGTGCCGTCGAGCCGGGCCTACAGCCAGCTCCCGCTCAACAACGTCTGGGCGCACTTCATCTCCGGTGTGCGCAAATTCCTCGGGCTCAAGCCCGTGCAGCCGACCGCGCTCGACGCCGCTCTGCGGATCGGGGCGGTGCTCACGGATCTGCGCAACGCCAGCAACCAGCCGTCCACCCCGCGGACGGTCAACGCCATGCCGGCGGCGCTGGGTGCCCAGGCCGTCCGTGAGGGCCTGTCCGACAGCCGCGGAGCTGCCCGTGGCTTCGTCACCGCCAAGGTGCTGCGCGTGCGCACCATGGACCAGCTCCGGCAGGCGCACAGCAACCTGTTCCCGGCCGGGGAGGGCAAGAGCCACCTCGACAACCTCGTGAAGAAGGTCCAGCGCTGGCAGAACTACGTCACCGACAAGCGCCGCGCCGCCGACGTGCATGTGCAGGACTACGAGAACCTGCGCCGGTCCAACCCCAAGGTCGCCCAGGAGTTCGCGATCCTGGCTAACGACGTGACCATGGCGAACCTGAACCTGCTCAAGGGCACCCCGACCCTGGAACAGATGCAGGCCGCCAACCGCCACGTCTACGGTCAGGACCCGAAGAAGTCCGACATTGCCGCGGCTTGGCAGAGCAAGGCCCAGCATGCCGACCTCCAGCGCCGGTTCTCCGCGCTCCCGGAGGCGCAGCAGGATCAGTTCCTCCGCGCCGCCCGGTACTATCGGGAGACCCAGAACGAGAAGGCACGCGCCTTCGCGGAGGGCATCCTCGACCAGCTCGCCCCGGAGATCACCGGGCAAGCGCGTGCCGATCTCGTGACCAAGACCCTTGCCGGCCGACTGGGCGACGAGGACAAGGAGCTGCTGAAGAACAACACCCTGTTCGATGCGCTGAAGTCGGCACCCGAGTTCAAGTCGATCAAGGGCATGTACTTCCCCTTGATGCGCCAGGGGGACTACGTGGTGCGCACCCGCGACGTGATCGCCGACACCATGGGCGGCACGGAAGTGGAGCCGGGCGTGGTCGAGTTCTCCGGTACGGAGAAGCAAGCCCGCAAGGCGGCCGACGCATTCGCACGTAAGACCGACTTGAGCGTGACGCGGATCGCCAAGCGGTACTACGATGCCAAGACCGGCGAGCTGATCAAGGCGGCGGATGCCGATACCGACAGCCGCGTGGCCTACCGGGTGAGTGTGCAGACCAAGGGCCTGCATATGTTCGACAGCCGGACCCAGGCCGAGCGGTTCATCCGTGAGGCCCGCAGGGACGGCACGTTCCACGCCGTGGAGGACTGGCAGCACCGCGAGGGCATGGAGCAGCGGGGCGACCTGTCGTACTCGCAGCTCTCCACCCTGGTCCGCAGCGTCGAGGTGCGAGACGATCTCACCCCCGGCCAGCGGCAGATCCTGAAGACGGTTGTCGGGCAGGCGGCTACCCGCATGATGTCCGGCAACCGCATCCAGCACCGCTCGCTGCCACGCAAGCTCGTGCAGGGTGCCGGCGAGAACTTCTCGCGCAACATGCTGGGCTACGCCACCGCGGAGAGCAATTTCCTCGGCAAGCTCAACTACATGCCGGGCATCCGCAGCGATCTCCAGGCCATGGAAGAGCAGGCCAAGGCGTTCGCCAACGACAAGTCGCAGATCCGCAAGATGGTCTACGACGAGATCGAAAACCGGGTGAACGCCAACGACGTGGGTCTGAACCAGCCCTCCGCGTTCGTGCGTGACCTGTTCGCCGTGACCATGCTGGGCAAGCTGGCCTCACCCGCGCACTCGATCATCAACGCGGCGCAGCCGCTGATGACGACGCTCCCGGTCCTGGGCGGCGACCACGGCAACGTCACCGCGGCGGCCGAGCTGACCAGGGCGATGCGCGACATCGGCGCGTGGCGCACCTATGGCGAGGGCGTGTCCAACACCTACACCGCCGCCCGGCGCTGGGGCGACACCGCGCTCGATACCACCGACGTGGTGGGCTCGGTGCGCAGGCGGCTCTCCGGGGCCAAGGACGGCGCCGAGCTGGGCCGGATGCTGGAGGATGTGCAGGAGCGTGGCGCGCTTGGTGATAGCGCTGCATTCGAGCTTGCCTCTGCAATCGCCGGGGGCAGGGGCGTAGCGGGCACGGCCCTGGCGAAGGCCGACCGGGTGTTCCGGCAGGCTCCTGCCGCTGTGGAGGCCGTCAACCGGGCTGGGACGGCCGTCGCGGCGTACCGGCTGGCCCGGCGCAAGGGGAAGACGGAGGAGCAGGCCAGGGACTACGCCTTCGATACGGTGCAGAAGACCCAGTTCGACTACTCGGCCTTCAACGCCCCGCCGTCGTTCTCGAACCCGGTTCTGCGCCCGTTCCTCCAGTTCAAGAAGTACGGTCAGGCGATGACCGACCTCTACGCCTCGATGATCTATCAGACGTTCAAGGGCGAGAGCAAAGCGGATCGCCGCGTGGCGATGAAGCAGTTCGGCAACCTCGTCGCCGTGCATGCGCTGATGGCCGGCTCGTTCGGCATTCCTGGGCTGGAGCTGATCAAGGTCGGCTTCGTGCTCTCGGCCGCGCTCGGGCTGGGCGGCGCCGGCTGGGGCGATCAGGAGCGGCGCATCCGGCGTGCCCTGGAGGAGAGCATCGGCAAGTCGTGGTCCGACCTCGTGACGGACGGCGCGGTTGGCCGTGCGCTCGGCGTGGACCTGTCGGGCCGCCTGTCGGCCGCCGACCTGTGGACCTTCGGCGAGCCGCGCAAATACAAGACCAGCGAGATCTCCCAGTGGGTGGCCGAGCAGTATTTCGGCGCCTCCGGGGGCACCGTGCGTGACTGGCGCGAGGGCGTGCTGGCGGCCCAGGATGCCGATTACCTGAAGGCCGCCCAGAAGATCCTGCCGGTCAAGGTGCTCGGCGACACTGCCAAGGCGCTCAACGGCTATCTGGACGAGAAGATGTCGCTCGGGGAGGCCGGCATCCAGGCACTGGGCTTCAAGCCGACGCGGATTGCCGACCAGCAGCAGGCCAAGGGCGACATCATCGCGGAGCGGGCGAAGGTCAAGGACAAGCGCGACGAGCTGCGCAACAAGTACCTCAACGCCGGGTCTGCCGGGTCGCGGGCCAAGGTGAAGGTCCAGATCATGCAGTACAACCGCACCGCAGATAAGCGGATGCAGCTCAGCATTCCGGGTCTCGACCGGATGCGGGACAACGATGCCAGACAAGGATTGCGCTGATGACAGACAAGAAGCACGACGGATTGCCGGTATCCGGCTATGTGTCCCAGACCGAGGACCGGGTGACGCTGGTCAACCAGAACAAAGCCTTGGAGGAACAGGTATTGCGGCAGCTCGACAAGCTGGCGGCCGACAGCAAGATCGACGGGCGCTGGCTCGCCATCGGCCGCACCGGCATCGAGAACGCCTTCATGGCGATCAACCGTGCCGTGTTCAAACCGACCAGGGTCGAGCTGCCTGGAGACAAGTAACCATCTCGACTATAGTGTTCCGCGGAACACTATAGCCTTTCAGGAGCAGGACATGACCAACCGCACGCCCGCGCAGCAGAAGCAACATTACCGCGAATACCATTCGCAGCCGAAGCAAATGAAAGAGCGGGCTCAGCGTAACGCGGCCCGCAAGGAGATGGTGGCGAAGCACGGCAAGGCAAAGCTCGCCGGCAAGGACGTGGATCACAAGATCGCCATCCGCAACGGCGGCGGGAATGGGAAGAACCTCCGCATCCGCTCGATCAAGGCGAACCGGGGCGACACCCGTTAGTGCTGGTAGATGACGCCCGTGAGGATCAGCATGATGCCAACGATCCAGATTACGGTCTCGATGTCGAGCTTCACGGGCGTCAGTACGGTTTGATCGCCCGCGACAGGCTGTTGAATAGCTGCCTGTCGCTCTCCATCGCCAACCGCTGCGTCTCACACGCCTGCGGGCCGTTGGCGGCGAGGCAGTCCTTGTAGGCTGCCGAGGAAGCCACGTAGGCTTTCTGAGCCTTGATGTCCTCATTGCACCCGGCGAGGGCGACACAGACCCCGAACAACGCGACGACACGGATCATCGGCACCTCCTGATGATCCGTGTCATATAGGGTCGCTACAGACTTGTGGTTGCCGGGGCGCCACAGTGTGGCTCCTGCCCCCTCTGCCGTCGTTTCAGGGCGCCGCAGAGGGCCTGAAAACGGCCCCACCCCACACCTTGCCCCACATTCTGCGCGGCCTAGACGGATGCCGCCGGCCGGGCCTTCGCGCTCTGTCGCCGCTTCGGCAATGTGGGCGGCGATGTGGAGCGCCGTTGCCCCACATTCTGCCCCTCAACCGGCGCCGCCTGCTCCATCAGCGCCACGATTGCGGCTTCGCATTCGTCACGCGATTTCTGATAGGCGGCGCTGCGCTTGTGGGGCGCTGCATCGTTCAAAGCGTCGAGGCGACGGATCAAATCCGGGTCCGTGCCTCGGCTGCGATAATAGATGTTTTCGGCCTCTTCGCGCGTCATGGCTTCTTCCCCCTCTGCCCTACGCCGCTTCGTACCGGGCGGGCTCGGGCTCAGCGGATTGCCCATAGTATTTGCCCCGGTACGGCATCTCGGTCGCCTCCGTCAGCTCCGAGAACTTGAGCTGAGCTATCGGCATGCCGGCCCGCAGCCGCACCGGCCACGGCAAGAACCGGGTCAGTTCGAGCGTGAGCCCTCCACTGAAACCAGGATCGATCAGGGTGTTCTGCACCAAAACAAAGATCCTGGCGTTGCTGCTCTTGTCC
Organism: Methylobacterium sp. 092160098-2; assembly: GCF_028920805.1. Lineage (NCBI taxonomy): Bacteria > Pseudomonadati > Pseudomonadota > Alphaproteobacteria > Hyphomicrobiales > Methylobacteriaceae > Methylobacterium > Methylobacterium sp. 092160098-2. Next base: position 4,788,197 of record NZ_JAQPZJ010000001.1, read on the forward strand.
TTCACCTCGACCACGATGTCGTTCGGGATGTCGAAGGTCTCGATGGTGGAGGCGAGGCGCCCCCAGAACGGCCAGAGCCAGATGTCCTGCTTCAGCCGCACGTCGTAGGTGCAGGGGCCCAGGCCGTAGCTCCTGCCGAACGCGACGCCGCGCTCGGTGAAGGGCTCGATCATGCCGGCCTGGGCCAGTCGGCGGATGGCCTGTGCGGGGAGGATCATGTCACGCCTCGGTGTTGTTCGGTTGCTGCTCCAGGCACTTCAGCTTCGGCAGCGTAACCGCCGGAGTGTGGGCTTTGCGCTTGTTGATGGCCTTACGCACACCGTCAGGCAGGGCCTTCTTCAGGTCGTGTTTCGGACCGGGTTTCCGGGGGCGGAACGCGCCGCGGAACACCATCATCGGTCGAGCTGCCGGATCATCCGGTCAAGATCTGCGTCAGGTATATCTTTGATGCTGACGTAGGTTGTCGGATCAGGTTTCTTCACCCGGTCTCGCGCCAGCGTGGCGTAACCGGCGATGTCATGCCAATGGTCGGGCTCCTCCGGGTTGCCCGTGACGATCCGGCCGACCTTGTGCAGGATCATATCGAGCGCTTCGCGCTTGGTGGCGTCGAGCTTGTCCCAGCCCGGTCGGGCGCGCACCGCGTTCTTCAGGGTCTGCATGATGTCGGCGTTGTCGGCGAACTCGCCGTGCGTGCCCTGGCGCTGAGCCAGTGTATCCTTGATGTCCATGGGCCTACTCCATGTTCCAGGGCGACAGGGTGCATGCATATCCGAGCATCAGCGGGTGGCGCGGATGGCCACACTGGGCTGTTGCAAGGGCGTGCAAAGGGCAGCCAACTCGGCGAGCGATCTCAACGACAGCACGCCAGCGCTGCCGCAGATCATTCGGCAGCTTGTTGAGTGGGCCCCACGCGACAATGTGTAGGTCGGCATCTCGCATGATCTGCTCAAGATGTCGGTCATTGTCAGGACCGATCGGATCGACTGCGCTGCGTAATGCCCGAATATCCTTCGCACGAAAAGCGAACTTGTTGCCGACGATCAAACGAGACGCACCTGCCATCTGGACGAATGTGATTACCTTTCTGATCGTATGGTCGTTCTCGACTGCATCGGCGGTTGATGGGTTGACCATTATTACCGCTGCGGTCTTGCCGTCTGCGAACGATGTTGAGCGTTCGAGCCTGTACCGATAGAGCGGTACAGGCTTTTCATCTGACAATATGGCCGACATTGCTTCTCCTGTTCCGCGGAACAACTATGGCAGGGCAGTCGCGAGCTTCGCGCTTTCCTCCACTTCACCGGCGGCCTTGCGGAAGGTTGTCCCAGCGTAGTGGAACTCCACCGTCTGGGTCCGCATGCCGCCCGCGAACCATGCGGTGCCGCTCGTCATGTCGCGCAGCACCCCGGTCCTCACAGCCGCCGGGTAGGCGTCCTTGAGGGCCTTCATCAACGTGAACGCCGGCAGCTCCCGGCGCGTCAGCCAGTCGTGGAACACCGGCTGCGAGATCACGTAGATCTTGTCGTCCTTTGCGTGCCGGACGTAGACGGCATCCAGGCGGGTGTGGTCGCCCAGCGCCGTGCAGCTCTTGGGACGGCCCGGCCCCATCGGGATGCTGTCCGTCGTCAGGGTGTGCTTGGCCGCCATCTCGCCCAGGAACTGGGCGAGGATGCCCTCCAGCACCTCCGGCTTCATAATGTTCACGGTGGCCGCTTCGCGTTGGCTGCGAAGCGTCAGCAGCGTGGCGATCAAGAACTTGGTCAGGCCCTGCACGTCGATCTGGGTCAACCCCAGCTCGTTGGCGTACCGGGCGCCTTGGATGCAGCACGCCATGTTGGCGATCCAGAACCGCTCGTCGTTGCGCGCCTTCAGCTTGACGGTCAGGGCGTCCTGCACCTTGGCCATCTCGGCAGCACACCGGGCGTGGTTGGCGCCGAGGAACTTGGCGTAGATCAGCCCGGCATGGCCGTAGTTTTCGTGGGTCCGCGCGATCAGGCGGGAGACCACGCCGTGGTTCTGGAGCGCACCCGCGGGCGGGTCCGGCACCTCGTACTCGAACACCCGCAGGATGCCGGCGTCCGTGGACCGCAGGCGCTTCTGCATCGATCCGAGCAGGCTGTCGTTCGCCAGCACGATGACCATGGTCTGCCATGTGCCGGGATCGCGCTGCGTGCTGTCGGCGTTGAGCCGGGACTTCTCCTTGCCGCCCGAGATCTGGAAGGCCAGCCGCATGAAGGCTTCCTTCTGGTCCTCGCCCTTCAGCTCGTCCCAGATCAGCGGCAGCGACCGGAGCGTGCCGGCCTTGTTGATCACTGAGTTCTGGGTGTCGGAGAGTGAGTTCATCGCCTTCTTCGGATGGCCCCACACGGATTGCGCCACGTCGGCCGTGGTGGACTTCCCGATGCCGGAGCTGATCGAGTAGGCCGACATCACCGAACCGGACTGGCCGGTGAACCGCATCAGCGGAGCGCCAAACGAGCCCGCCAGGATCGCGTCGAGCGCCGGCCGGCGCTGGTCGGTGATGACCTTGGCGGCGTCTTTCCAGGGCTCCACGGAGCCACGGGGGCTGTACTGGTCGGCGATGACTTGGTTCGGGCTGGCGGCGGGCTTGTCGGCACCACCAGTCCACACCCGGCCGTCGTACACGAACCCGTCGATCACGTCGTTCAAGACGGACCAGCCGAACGGCGACGACGAGACTACGGCATCCCGCCTCTGCTGGATGTCGTGAACCCAGGCCATAAGGAACTCCTGAAGCAGCGGGCCGTACTGGCGGGCCACCATCAGCCCCTGTGCAGCTAGGTGCTTTGCGTACTCCCGCGAGTTGAGGTGGGTGGTCTGGATCGAGATGTTCGCCTCGAACCCATGCGCGCCGAGGCGGGCCTTGAAGTGCAGGACCCACGGCGACTGCTGCACCCAGGCGCTGTGCAGCGGGTAGGGGCACACGTCGATCAGCTTGACGGTGTTGTCCTCCTGCACCGTCGCCCGAGCGATCACACCCGAAGGGCGATAAACGTAAGGGCTAGGTAGGGGATGAGGAGCAGCAGGAGCGGCGCTGACCGTCCCCGGCCCAGGGCCAGCCGGAGACGCCGCCGCACCCGACGCCACGACGCTGACAGGCTGGCCGAATGATAGCGGCGACTTATTGAGGTGGTTGAGCGGGCACGTCGCGCACGAAGTGCAGCCGGCGTTTTGTACCGCGGAACAACTTGGCCAACCGATGTTGCGGACATCCCGCTCGGCGACTTTGCGGTCATAGAGGGCATCGGTGGTGCCAAGATCATAGCCAGGGTGCCCCTTCGCCATCTCGTGCGCGGCCCACCGGCCGTCGCCCCGAGCAGATTGCGTGAACGTCGCGAGCAGCGTCGTCAGGTTCCACAGCGGCTGCGCGTAGCCCTGCCCGCCCGTGTCGAGGGCGGTGGCCACGAAGCCGCACAGCGGTTTGATGCTGTCGATGTCGATGGGCGGCGCCTGAGGCGCCTGAATGCCGGCCGACAGCTCGGACTGAGGTAGGGCGGGCTTGCCGGACGGAGCCATGGCGGTCGGCAGCCGCACGACCGTGGCGCCCATGTACGGCAGCAGGATGCGCCGGATGTCGTCCAGTGGCACGTCGTTCGGCTGGATCACCTTGCCCATGGTCACAGGCAGCGGGGGCGTGCCCTTGTAGTTCCATGTCTCCGGCACGCGCAGGAGCCGTGCGCTGTCCACGGTGCAGTTGCTGTCCACCTTCAGGCCGTGGCGGCGGGTGGCCTCGGCGAGCGCGTTGGCGAGCGGCTGCCACTCGGCACGCGGGAGCACCTTGTCGAGCACCCAGTAGATGTGCGCGCCGCCCGTCCCGCTGGACACAGCCAGGGTGGGGCGCGGCAGGCCGACTTCCGCGATGAACCGGCGCAGCTCACCGAAGGCCGCACCCGGCGTCGCGTAGCTGTCTGCCTTCACGTCGAGGTCGATGTAGAGCGCTTTGATGCCAGCGACGTTCTCGGTGCCACGCTTGGCTTCTAAAAAGCTGCGCCCGCCGACCACCTTGGTCTCGGCGAGCTGCTGTGACGACATGCAGGCGTAGATGTCCTGGGCCGTGGCCCGGCCGCTGGTCAGGTACGTTAGCTGGTCAATCGCAGCGGATGGCGAGGTGAACGCCATGCCGTTCAAGTAGAACTTCTTGTTGCCCTTACCCTCGGTCTTGCTCTGGTCGAACTTCCGGTTGGGGACGGTCCAGTGCAGGTTGACGTGTGAGCCCTCGATCCAGGGCACGACGCGCTCCAGATACGTCCTCGCTGCTTCCAGGGCCATCAGGACAGTCCTCAACACGAACTAGAACGCCGGGGCGGAATGTCCCGGCGTCGTACCACTCACATGCCGCCAAGGGCGTCGAGGTAGTCATCGATGGACTGCTCGGGAGCCGGTGCGGCCTGGGCTGCGCCAGGAGCCTCCTGGGCGGCCATGGGCTGCGGCGCGGGTGCAGGCGCCGCAGCGGGCGGGGGAGCCGGCTGGTGGGCCTGCGGAGCAGCCTGCTGGGGATGCTGTGCGAACTGCTGCGTCTCCAGGGGCTGCATCGGAGCCGGGGGCACAGGGGCCTGGGGAGCCGGCGCCTGGGGGACCGGAGCAGGAGGCGCTGCCTGGGGCACGGGAGCTGGGGGAACCGCCTGCGGTGCCGGCTGCGGAGCCACGGGAGCCGCCTGCGGTGCCGGCAACTGCGCAGCGGCTGGGGGAGCACCGAACAGCGGCTCGACAGGCGGCGGGGCAGCGGGGGCCTCGAACGTGGTGTCCGCTGAATTGAGCACGCGGGCTACGCGGTCGTCGTTGCGGTATGCCTCGATCACCGCGAACTCGGCATCGCTCAGCGGGCGTGCCGGCTTGAAGGCGATCTGCGGGTACGCCTCGTCGCCCTCGAAGTAGAGGTAGACCGACACACCGTAGAACGGGTAGCCGTTGCGCTCCATCAGCCCGGCGAACTTCGCGAGGTTGGCAAGCGATGCCGGCGGGATGCGCAGGAGCATCGGGCCACCGTTGCCCTCGTTCTCCAGATCCGGGTACGGCACGACCGCCAACCGCTTGGTGTCCTGGCACGCCTTGCCGCGTCCGGTGCCGTTGGCGTTGACCCGCGAACCGTACTGGTTCCACTTGCAGGTCGCGCACAGATCGTTCTGGCGCTTGGGGCTGGCGAGGTCCGGCTTCACGCCGTCGCTCGATGCGCAGTCCGGTGCGGCGTTCGAGCCCTCGACGTACTGGGTCTCGTACCACGTCTTGGTCAGGTGCGTGGTGGACTTGATGATCACCACCTCAATGTAGGACTGCGCAGTCTCGACACCCGTGTTCGGGTCACGAGTGCGCAGGGCGACTTCCTCGCCGCCGAACTTGATGCGCCAGACCTTGCCCTTGTAGCTGATGACGCCGAAGCCGCCGGTAATGCCACCGCCCAGCTCGCTCGGCTGCGGGCCGCGCTGCTGCATCGCTTGGAGCGCACGCTGCGAGAGCGTGAAGCCGGGGAACAGGGCTGCCGGATTCGCGCCGGCCACAACCATACCGTTTGACATGTGATACCTCGTTGGTGTTCCGCGGAACATTTGGTGCCGGGCAATCAAGCCCGGCGGATGTTGACGTAGGTCTCGACGGCAAACCGGATACCCGGCACCGGCTCGCTGGTCTCGACCATGGCCTCCTGAATGGCGTTGGCGTTGGCACGCCAGTCCACGAGGTGCCACGCCTCGGAGCCAATGACATGGCGACGGAAGGTCGAAGCATCCTCGATCTTGGCGGATGGCTTGGACTGCCGGTAGGCGGTGCCGACGTTCTTCGCCACAGCGTTGTCGCTGTTGGAGCCGTTGAGGTGATCGAGGAAACCTTGCTCGATCACGTAGAGCGCATCGTTGAAGGGCTTCAGCTCCTCTTGATGGCGCTTCTTGATCTCGTCCTTCTTGTCGCGGATCTTGATGTACCGCTCGATATAGGCCGAGATGTCTGTGCCGACCTTCGGCACGACCAGTGCAGGCGGGGGAGGGGGTGTGATGATGTTCATGGTGATCCTGGCGAGGGGGGGCGTTATACCTGATTTTGGGCGAACAATGCAAGCACTCCGTCCTGCATAGTCTGTTTGTTGTTCAACCGCTTGTAGCTGGTCTCCTCGGCTTTACTGCCTTGGTATAGCAACACGAGCTGCTTGAACCTTTGCGACACCCTGCGAATACGGGCATTGGCTTGGTCGAAGGTCTCGTGGCTGTCGATGGGGCCGAACCAGATGATGGTGTCGGCCGCCGTCAAGGTCACGCCGTGGCTCATGCACTTGGGGTGTGCCACGATGGCCTTGAACTTGTCGGTGTTCTGGAACAGACCGAACACCTTGTCCCGCTCGGCGCTCGGCGTGGAGCCGTCAACGCTGGCGTGCTCGATCTTGTTCTTGGTCAAGTGCTCGCTGATCCCGCGCAGGGCGTGGGTGAACGGTGCAAACACAATGACCTTGCGGCTGCTCTCGCCGATGTCCTGTATCAGACGCTCCAGACGTTCTTCGTTGTCGAGGGCGATAACATGCCGTTCGGTGGCGCCTTCTTCCTTGGCGTAGACGTAGCCGATGGAGACCTGAAGCATCTTGTTGAGCACGGCACCGGCATTGGCCGCCGTGATCTCCCCGGTGCCGACCTGGGCGCAGGCTTCCTTGCGCAGGGCCTCGTAGGTCTCCGTCTGCTTCTTGCCCATGCCGATCTTGACCGGCTGCACCACCACGTCCGGCAGCTCGGTAACATCCTCCAGCGTGAACCGCACCGCCGGCTGCATCGCCCGCAGCACCGTGTCCTTGGCGTCGGGCCGGGCGACGTACTTGAACTGAGTGATCTTGGTCATGGTCATGTCGCGGAAATGCGAGAACCGCCGCGGCACCGTGTCGGGGGTGAGCACCATGCACTGCCCGTAGGCGTCCACCGGGCTCTCCGGGGTCGGGCTGCCGGTCATGCCCCAGGCGAACGGCTTGCCGGCCACGAGCTTGCGAGCCGCCTTGTTCAGGGTCGTATTGAACGTGCGGAATGCCGTCAGCTCATCGATCAGCACGCAGTCGATGTCGGTGCGGGCGACCAGCTCGTCCAGCACGACCGTGAGGCCGTGGTGGTTGATGATGTAGATGTCGTGGTCCTGGGCCAGCAGCTTCTGGCGCTTCTTCTTGTCGCCGTGGACGACGACGTGCGAGAGGTGCGGCACCATCTCGAACACACTGCGCCCCCAGGTGAAGTGCAGGGTCGAGAGCGGGGCCACCACCAGGAGCTTCTTGGCGAGCCCGGCCTTCTTCAGGTAGTCGAACGCCCACAGTCCGCAGCGGGTCTTGCCGGTGCCCTTGTCGTTGAGCACGTAGCCGCGCTGGTTCGTAGTCAGCATCGCCACGGTCTTGCGCTGCGCCTCGAACGGCGGCTGCCCAGGCGGGTGCGGCCAGTCGTAGTGGTACAGGACCGGGGCCGGCACCTCGAACCCCATGGCGCGCAGGAGCCGCGTGTCCCTGAATGTGTGCGGGATCAGTGCGGACTGGCCGTGGAAGTCTACGACCTTGGCGGATGGGAATTGCGCCAGGACCGCGGGGATCGCCGGCACTGCCAGCACCCGGTGCTTCTCAGCTACGTGGATCATTGGGCTACCGCGTTGGCCAGCTTGAGAAATTTCTTTCGCACCATGCTGTTCGGCGTGTTGCGCGCATTCATTCGAGGCGTCGCCCACCGAAGATTAGATCGCCGGCAGTCCAGGGTTTTCCCGTTGAGGTGATCCCCGATAGCCCGTTTGTACCGCGGTTGCCCGACAGCACGAACAAGTATCTCCCGGTGTAGCCACCGTGTGGCGCCACCCGCGCAGTTGCGGGCGTAGATGTGATCAGGGCGAGGGGTAACAAAATAGCCAGGAAATATTTCAGAGAATGGCCCAGACCCGTAGGTGTGGCACCACTTGAACTTCCGCGCCCACTCGTAGTCTTGCCGATCCACGATGGCGTGGATGTCCCACCGATCCGACAGGCTGATAAAGCACGCATCATCAGGAAGCTCCACGTCGAAGGTGTTCGGGTCGAACGGGTCAGCGAGCAGTGTCGAGGGCGCGACGTGGATCATGCGTTGTTCCTTGGAACATTTCTGATCGCGGTGCAGCCCACCGAGTTGGCGTCGAGAAACGCCTTGAGCTGTGTGAACCCGTACTGATCATCGCCGGCCACCACAAACACGGCGCCGCCCGCGGCAAGCATTTCGTTCATGCATTTGGTCTGCCGATCAGTCAGCACTTGGCCTGCACGCTTGGTCTCAACGGCGAACGCCTTGCCGTCGATGATGCCCCAGCAGTCGAGGCCGGACTTGCCGTAACCGCCCGGCACCGGCCACTCGCTGTAGACGTGCGGATACTGAGCAATAAGGTCTTTGACTTTCTTCTTAACTTTCCCCTCGGGCGTCATATCAAACTCCAAGTAACAGTTTGACCGTGAAGACCATGGCTATGCCGAATGCGCTACCAAGCATGGTTCCAACTAATATTGCGGAAGCATAGAACATGAAACTGCGCATGCTCACCTCACCAATGCGAACTTGGCCAAGATCAGATCCGTATCGACGTGCGTGTTCCAGATCGACACGTTCACCTCGATAGGATACTTGGGAATATCCTCGTCGCGTTTTCCGGCCTGACGAGACGCGACGCCTTCGCTGACCTTAGAGTACCAGAACACCAGCGCACGGTTGCCCCGGCCAGGGTCTTCGATCAACTCGATACGCACGATGACAACGTTCCCGTCGATGAACTTCTGAAGCACATCGCACAACGCCGAGCAAAACTTACGATCCGCGAAGTTCTTAACAAGTATGCCGGTCATTGCTAGTCCTTCGGATTGTGTTCGCAGGACTTCACGGGGCACCATCCGCAAAGCCCCGAAGGCTTCGGCGGGAAGTTGCTCGTCTGTACGTCCTTGGTGTAGCGGGCGATCTCCGGCAGGATCTTGGTCCAGAACTCCGGCATCTGGTCACGGGTCACGTCGAGCGTGGTCGTCGCGTCGGGCTTCAGCCAGACGTAACAGGTGCGGATCTTCTGCACCTGGGGGTATTTCGCGAAGATCATCGCCGCCGAGATCACGAGCTGGTCGCTCTCGCGGTCGCTGACCTTGCCGGTTTTCCAGTCGTAGAGCAGGGCTGCCGGGCCCAGGATCTTGGTCACGTCGATCTTGGCGCGCAGCCAGACCATCTTCGTGCGATCCATCCACTCGGCCGGCTGGAAGTCATCGGTCATGGCGAGCTGCTGTTCCGGCAGAAGGAGCCCGCCTGTGCGCTTCATCCACGCCTCGGCATTGGCGTCACCCTGAAGGACTTTGCCCGCGGCCGTCTCCAGGTTCATCTGGAGCGTGGATTGGAGGTGTGCCGGGATAGGTGTTCCGTGGAACAACCTGTGCTCCATGGCTTCGTGAACGGCGTTGCCAAACTGGATGTGTTCGTTCTCCCCGCCTTCGGACCACTTCTTGGCCAGATCGACTTCGCCGTGCTTGCGGGGGCAGTCACGCCAGTTCTTGAGCTTGCTGTAGCTCCAGGCGACGTAGCGGGGGCGGTGTCGTGTGGTGGTCGCGGTGAAGGCCATCAGTTGTCCGTATGTATGACAGAGCTAACGTGACTGACGACGATGGCCTCGCCATTCTTGCCGTACAGCTTTCGTGCGGTGTCTATCGCCTCGGCGTGGTTGTATGCAACCACGTAGTTGCCCGGCACGCCGTTTACGTGGACGAGCCACATATTCGATCCGCGTTCCATGAAGGCCATCATTCGCTCACAGCTCATAGAGCGGTGCCCGCAGACAACGCTCTAGTATTACGTAATAGAATTAGTCCAGATCGTCAAGTCTTCCGCGGATTTGCTTCAGTTCCTTGCGAAGCAACCGGATCTCGTTGTGGTTGACCCAGTTGCTGATGATCAGGAACGCGATGCATATGGCAATGGTCGCGATCATTTTCGCCTCACAGATGCGAGTAGCAGCGTCGCTTGAAGATGTCGCAGACCATCTGTTCGGATATGCCGTACTTCGCAGCAACGATCCGCCCGAGCACTTTACGCCCACGCAGTTCACGAATGTCGCGGATTGCCCAGGCATCTAGATGGTCGCCGTTGTTAACGGCATCGACTGCGTTCTGACTGGGTGTGCCCCAGTACAGGTTCGACAGGCGGTTGTTCCGTGCGTTGTCGCTTTTGTGGAGACCTTGCATGCCGTCTGGTCTCGGGCCCACAAATGCTTCCAAGACGAGGATATGGACTTTGGCGTCCTTGTACCCGCCCTGGCCATCGCACATCCGAACAGTCGCGTACTGCTTGCGTTTGCGGCCACACCACATTGGGCGCAACACCTTCTTAAAACGGACATGCCGGACCAAACCGGCGCGGCTGACTTCGTATGGCCAGCCATCAACTTTCCGCCAAGATGCCATCACTTACTCTGCCCATACGACAGACCAACTCCGGCCTCGGCCGCCAAGGGCAGTGTGGGGCCCCAGGATGGCCGCTCGTGCATGATGGCCAGCAGGGTGTCCCTGAAGTCCTTGGCGTAGCCCGTGGGCTCGCCAGCGCTGTTGATGCCGCCCGGCACCACGTAGACCAGCTCGTCATGCGCCTGGAGCGCCAGATCCACGCCCGTGCGCATGCGGACCTTCAGCATGGCGTCGGTGTTACAGCATCTGGCGAGATGTTGTACGATGTTCTCATAGAGTTTTCCTCCGAACAGGCGCTTGTGCATCCGGCCGGATCGGAACTTCCACTCCAGGCCCTTGTCGCCCGGCACTTGCTCCAGCTCGGGGTAGAACAGCGGCAGCCCCGTGGGCCCGATGATCTCCCGGTCGCCGAAGGTCATGGGGCCGAACTGGTAGCCGCTGTTGCCGCCCTGGAGCAGCGGGATGGCCTGCTGGAGGGTGCGCCACGCCTTGGGCACGGCGGGGGCCATGCCGAAGCGGTAGCCGTTGACGATCTGCCGGCTCTCGTCCTCGGTGAGGATGATCTCGATGTTGAGCTGGAGGCGGCTGTCCTTGCGGACCTGCACCATGTAGCGGATGTAGCCCATGCCGAAGCCCAGGCCCAGGATTGCCTGCTTGCCGACGAAGCGCTCTTTCTTGTCGGCCTTGGTAATGGTCCGGTGGTAGATGTGAACGCTGGCGAACAGCGAGTACACGTCGTCACCACGTTCGAACGCCTCGACCAGTGTGGAGGGTTCACCGAGGATGATAGCGGCCAGCCACGCCGCGATGCGCGCCTCGATCTGCGAGGCGTCGCAGGTTACGACGACGTAGCCGGGCTTGACTTGGAGAGCATCACGTAGGCGTCCGCCACGGGGGAGGTTCTGTAGGTTGAGCTTCCATTCACCCGATAGTCGATGTGTATGTGCTCCGCTATATTTAAGCGCAACGGGTAGCCATCCAGCGTTGCCACCATTGGCGGCACGCTGATCTTGCAGTTGCCATCTCTGTCGAGCAATAGACATGAATCGTAAGGTACGCGATTCCTCGATAGTAGATTTGACGCCAACGCGCGCAGCAGCCAGAGTTTGAATCGCAACATCATTGTGCTCCAGTAGTTCGGCGAACCCCTGATCCGCCTTGGCGAAGGCATAGGTCGGCTTGCCGGTGGTGAGGCTGATCTTCATCGGGGGCTCGACCCCCAGCCCGCGCAGCAGATCCGCGAACTTGTCGTTCGACATCAGGGCCGGGGCCTTGCCCCACTCATCGACCTCAACCCCAGCGGTCGCCAGGAGTTGCGCCTTGTCGGCACGCACCTGGGCGAGGTGTTCGTGCAGGATGTCTTCGTTCAAGACGAAGTGCGGTTTGACGGCACACCGCAGCACTGTGTCCTTGACGAGGTATTCTTGCCGGGGAAACTTCGGCGCCAGCCGCTGGTAGGTCTGGTCGCACAGCACCGCGTCGTTCAGCGAATACTGCGCGTAGCGTTGGTAGAGGCCGGCGGCCTTGATGTCGGCCAGCGTCATGCCGTCCACCCGCACCACGGTGTCGCCCTTCTGGCCGATCCCTAAGTGCTCCGAGATCTTGGCGAGCGACACGAAGCCGACCTTGGGCGCCAGCAGCGCCTGGGACATGCCCATGGTGTCCACCATGATGTCCGGCACGAAGCCGAACCGCCACGCCAGCAGCGACATGTCAAACAGGGCGTTGTGCGAGAGCATGACGATCTTCTCGCCTTGCTCTCGCCGCTGGTTGAGGCGGTCGATGTACGCCTGGAAGTCGGCGCCATCGAGCCAGTACGGATCGTGGAAGTTGGAGCCGCGCCCCTTGTCGATCACCGCACAGCCGATCAGCTCGAACCGCTCGTCAAGTAAGTATTCGACAGGCGTCATCTTCTTCAGCGTGTACCCGAGCTTAGTCGAGTAAAAGCTCTCGAAGTCGAGCACAATGTAGTTGGTGAACGTCACTTGACGACCCGCCTCTATTGCATTAACTATTTGCCCGGCCCTGGCGGGGGCCGTTCATGGTGATCCTCGGTGAGGAAGCGCGGCACACTTTAATCGGTGTGCCGCGCTTCTTTTTTGTTCCGCGGAACAATACCACGCAGCACGAAGTCGTGCATGATAGCGGCTGATCCGTCTCGCCGCTCCACCGCCTCTAGGTAGGCGTCGAACACCCGGTTGCAGAACTCCAGGGCGTAATCGATTTGGATTACGCCGTCCCGCAGACCCTGGTCGAACGCCAGGGTGAGGGGGTGAAGCATCGCGTCTGTGACAGGCTTCATAGCGCTGTGCTCACGTAGTGGATGAAGATGCAGGCGAGGAGGTAGGTTCGCATGGTTCCTTGTCGGCGAGCCAGCAGGCTAATTCTAGTTCTGAACTGACAGGTAGATGCTTTCCTGGGATTTTACCTTCTATGAAAACAATGTAATGGTCGTACTCCCAGATGTGCTTTCGCAACTCAAGTCGAACACCGTTTGATACGACCCAGGCTTCATAAAGCTTCGGTTGTATCTGTTTCCAATTCAGATCCGCCAACCGCATCACTCGGCCTGCACAGGTACGTGGACGACTTCGCCGAACGGATACCGAACCTTGCCCTGCGTGGTGCTACCCCAGATGACTTGGTACGGCGGCGGCTCGGACGGGAAACGACCGTAGCCGTCCGTCAGGTAGATCAGCGCCTCGGGCTGCTCACCCAGCTCAGCGAGCCCATCGAACACCGGGCGGAAGTCGGTGCCGCCCCGGCCCTTGGCGCCGGCCTTGTGGACGCGCTCGATGTCGGCATAGCAGGTGATCTCCTCCCAGCCGTGAACCCGCGTGTCGCACCATGCGAACAGGATGCGCTCGGGCTCCATCTCTTCCAGCACGCCGCTGACTTGATTCATGAACGCCGTCACGGTCGGGTCGTTGACCGACCCGGAGCTGTCGCCGATCAGCACGAGCAGGCGGCACTTGAAGCCGCGCCGGCCGGGGGCGAACACCGGGTCGTCGCGTGTGATCATCCGCCGGTCCGGCATCCGCCAGTCGTAGCCGCCCGTGCCCACCGAGCGATCCAGCATGGACCGGATGATCTCGCGGTAGCTCGTCTGCGCAGTCTGAAGAACACCCAGCGCAGTCTTCAGATTCTGCGATAGCTTCCCCTGTGCGTCAGCAGCCTCCAGGGCGGCCTGGATCTCGGACTGCCACCGTTCCTCGTCGCGGGCGTCCATGGCCTGCTGGGGCTGCTCCTGCGTGCCGGAGCCGGGTGGCAGGTGCTGGTCGAAGCCTTGCGGCGGGGGAGGGGACTCGGGCTGCTCCTTCTTGTCTTTCTTGTTCTTCTGCTGATCCTCGTACAGGCCGCGGTAGATGTCGAGCGTAGACATCTTGGTGGTGTACTTCTCGGTGCCCTGGAGAGCTTCGGCGCCGTCCGGCGGGAGCGTGCCGATGTCGCTTTCGACCAGCATTTTATTGATGAAGATGTCCTGCGCGTATTGCATCAGGCCATCGCCGTACGGCAGCTCTTTGCCGTCTTGGTAGCGGATCTTGCCGGCACGGGCCAACTCGGTGGAGAGCCCAGCATGCCGGAACATCGCGTGGCAGATCTCGTGGGCGGCGATGAACACCCGGTCGCCGAGCGGGCGGCTCAAGAACCCCTCGGGGTTCACGATGATGCGGGCGTCGTCGGTGGCCGCGGTCTCGACGTCGCGGGTCCAGACGGCTTGGTCGCCATCCGCGCCGGTCATCATGGAGTACATCAGGTGCGAGAACATCGGCGCCTGATAGAGCAGGGCGGTGCGCGTCTCGGCCCAGGCTTCACGTTGCTTGGGGGTGAGTTGACTGGCGGGGATGATGGTGAGCTTCATCGGCGGGTTCCTTGTCAACGAGCCAGCAGGCCAGCTCCAACGGGGTAAAGTTCTGTCTCCAAGTGTTGCCATTCTTTCTAGTAGTTAATTCAAAATCATATGCAAAATATTGTTTTTTATTATTACTGTAATTTACCCTGTAAACAGTTCCATCTTGGCCACGCACAAGTTTGTATCTCAGTATTGTGGGTGGATAGTCAGCTATCGGGTCACGCACAAGATCATCGAACCGCATCACCCATCCCCCACATCGATGTGCGTGACGCCCCGGCGGGAGCTGACGTGCCGGAGCTTGATATCGTAGCCCTCGGGCAGGAGCATCCCGAGCTGCGTGGTGAGGCCGGTGCAGACCCGCTGCACGATCTCGGCGACGGCACGCCGCTGCTCCGCGGTGAAGGTGCCATTCATCGTGTAGAGTTCCAGCACGAACTGGGATGTGCTGGACGTATCCTCGGCGAGCTTGGTGATGTCGTTCTGGTTCATGAACCCTCGGCTAGTATTCGCTTGGCCTTCCGGCTGTCGTGGCACGTGTACGTGTGCCTGGGCTTCTTCCGCAGCAGCCTCGTGAAGCCCGAGAGCCGCACGCACATCTCGCCTGGAGGTGCCCCGCACTGGGGGCACCCGTACTGTTTTGTCCGCTCAGTCTCGTTCATGACGCCGACCATGCTGTAGTCAGGAGCAGGGACAGGTTTGAAGCCGCCCATTGTTGTTCCCGGAACAACTATCGCTTGGCGCGCAGCTTGGAGATTGTGACCATCAGCGTGCCGTTGCGCTGGCACCACCCGTCCATCGCAGGAGTGTTCAGGATCGCCCGGTCACGGTTGCAGGCGGCATCGGCGAACAGCACCGAGAACTCCTGCGGGAACCTGTCGAGGTAGGCGACCATCGCGCTGATGTTGCCCACATCGACACGAGCCGCCAGCGAGTACGCCACCAGCATCTGCGCGTCGGCACGCTCCGGCACTTTGGTGCCCAGCGGATCGGCCAGGATGTCCTCAAGCGACGGCAGCTCGTACTCAAGGCGGATGAAGCTCATGAGCTGGGCCGCCGCTGCCGAGCCGATGTAGCCCCGCGCATCCTCCTGAGCGGCGTTGTCGTGGGGGAGCTTGCCGCTGCCGTCGCCGAACTGCATCAGGTGCAGGATGCACATCACGAACGAGCGCGGCGTCGGCCACGGCCCCTGCACCTCGGGGGCGTCGGCGGTAACAATGTGCCAGTTCGATTCCGCGAAGGCTAGGGCCAGCGGCGGCATACCGGCAGCCATCGCCCAGGACTTCCAGCTCTCCATGTCGTCATCGATCTTGATCTCGCAGCGGCGGTTGATCAGGTGATCGAGGTCACGGGTGGAGCCGGAGCGGTCGGAGCGCAGGTTGCCCGCCATCCACACCACCCAGCCGTTGGGCAGCGTGTGCGGCCCGCAGCGGCCGGTGAGGCCCATCTCACCGATGATCTTCTTGATGTCGGGATCGGCCTTGTCTTCCTCGTCCACGAAGATGACGCCGCCGTCGTAGTCCTCAAGCGGCAGGCCCTCGGCCGTGTACCACCAGAACGGACGGGTGAAGAACGACGCGGCGTTGCCCTTGGCGTCCTTCGACGGGATCAGGTAGCCGACGAGATCCGCCGGGGTGAGCGTCGGCGCGGATAGGTAGCTGAAACCCATGCGCTTGCCGAGCGCGGCGCCGATGATAGCGGGAGCACGCTCGATGGTGCTGGTCTTGCCGCGGCCGGGCTTTGACCGCAGCGTCATGCAGTTACCCGTGCGATAGTACCCGACCATGCGGTCGGCGAAAGTATTGAGCTTCATGTGATCCTCGGTCTTGGCGGGTTTAGTCTTTACGCGCGGGCAGATGCCAGAAGCAGTTGCCGGCATCGAACCCTTTGCTCGCGTCGTGTCTGCGGAGGCAGTGACCTTCAGGGCACTCGCCCATGTCGGCCACGAACTCCGAGAACTCATCCCAGCGCGGATCGTGCTTGAGCCCGGCACCGCCAACCGTGGCGTAACCCCGGCGGTTGGGGTTGTTCACCACGGCGCGGATGTAGGCCCACGCGCGATACGTCGCCGTGTTGCGCAGGCCGTGCTCCGGGGGCCGTCCACGCTGCACGGTGCTCACTCTTCGTCACCCTCCGTGTCGTCACCGCCCGTGCCGATGTTGAGATACCCACGCAGGGCCTCGACCAGGGTGTGGGCCTTCTCGATCATCTCCAGCCGCACAGATGGCTCCTGGCGCAGCTCCTTGATGTCAGTGGCTGCGAACTCGGCCATGGCGCAGAACCGATCGATGTTGCGATCCTGCTGGACGTTGGCCGCACGAAGCACGCGGGCCTTGTGGGCGACGGAGAGGTTCACGCTCTCGCGGACCAGCATGCGCTCGCCCTTGAGCGGATTGGCGATGTAGTCGTGGTAGGCCGACCAGCGGGCGTGGCACCGGGATGCCGCGCTGTGCAGGGCGAGCAGCATCTCTTCCATGCCGGTCTCGTAGTCGCGCACCGCGCCATCCACGAGCAGGCGGGTGAAGCCCAGGCGAAACCGATCCGGCAGGTTCTCGAACGGCTCGGCCGCGGGCACCGGCTCGTATCGGATGCCAATCGAGAACTCGCTTGCGGCATCGGGAGTGAGGCCGGCGAGCTGCTGCTTCAGGCCAGCGAGCCCCTTGCCGGCGGTCTCCACCAGATCCGGCACCATAAACATCGGCACCGCCCGGCGCTTGCCGAACGCGATGGAGTTGTCGTGGAACGCACCTACAATCTCGCCGTGCAGGTTGACCAGCGACTTGCGCTGTTCCTTCGACAGGCCCTCGCACTTGAGCCGGTTGGTGTCCCGGTGCGTGAGGGTGATCAGGACGAAGCTGCGGCGCAGCTCGTCCAGCAGTTCCATGCGTTCCATGTCAGGCGGCCTCTCTGGTGCTGTGTTCCGCGGAACAACATTCACGAGCAAGGAAGACGGCAAGGCCATCCTCCTGAATCCAGTAGGTCAGGGTGCGAGCGTCGCCGTCTGCACCAATGCAGGGGAACTCACACACCTGGATCAGCGGGCTGTCCAGCCGATCCTGATAGAGGTCGAACACCCGGTCGCCCAGGCCGCAGAGCGTGACCGCTCGGCCCGTACCGGATCGCTTCCAGGGAATGTCGTTGACGTGCATGGCGTGTTCCTCGGAACAACTAGATAGAAGTATTACGTAATACCGTCAAGGCTTGATCGTGACCAGGAGCATTTCTGCAAGTTCTGCATCGGTCCAGGGCAGGAAGTGATCCTTGGGGACGCGGAGATCCACCTCCGCCATTCGTGGTAGCCAGACGTGACAGTCAGTCGGCGCACAGTGTTGGAGCAAACATGAAAGCTCCAAGGCAGTCAGCGGATTGCTATGGCACCACATGCCGCCCAGCCAGTCGGACGCCGGATACTGATACATGTATTGGAACTTGTAGTATGCGCCGGTCTTTTCACCCGAAAGCACATCGTAGTCCGTCTGAAGTGCCCGGCACCAGATACCGTCTGAGCGCTTCAGATATTGTGAGTAGCTGATGTCTTGCGGCGTCTTTCGCCAGACGATCTGCTCCAGCCGCATCACCCCCTCCGCTTGAGCAGCCGGGCCAGCCACCCCTGACGCTTCACAGCGCGGCCCGTGGGCGGCGTCAGGCCCGCCAGAGCCAGGGATGCCGCGGCCTCGGCCTCACGCCGCTCCACGGCCTTCTCTCGCGACAGGAGGGCACGTTCGCGTTCGGCCAGTTCGTCGGCCCACACGCCCAGGTCGGCCCGCGCCTGTGTCAGTCCGGCGTGGACGCGCTCGATGGCCTGCACGAAGGCACTGGGGGAGGGCTCGGCATCGGAGGCCGGCATGCCGAGCGACCGTGCGAGGCGACGGGTCAGCTCCTGCGTAGCGTCGGCGAGGTTGATGATAGCGGCCTGGGGCTTGTCCTGCTGCTCGGGCGCCGGGGTGTTGACCACCGGGGCCAGCACCACCTGGGGCGCGGCAGCGGGGGCCTTGGTGCCCTTGCGCTTGGCGGGCTGCGTCGTCTCGGGGATGCCGGCGAAGGGCTCGCCGCTCATGTCGAGCAGGGCGTCCAGGCTGGCGTGGCCGTTGGTAAGGGTAGCAGTGTTCATTTGTCGTTCTCCAGCTTCCAACACTTGGCCTCAAGAGGCGTCATCTTCCGGGTGAACAACTCGGCAAGCCGATCCTCCGGGGTCATGGTGTCCCACACCGGGTCGGAGCCATTGGCATACAGGGTGTAGACCCACTGCTGGCCTTGGGAGACCATGCACTTCTGTTCGAGCGGCGAGAACTTGCTGAGGTCAACCGGGTTCCTCATCAGCAGGAACATCTCGCCATAGGCGTCGTACAAAATCTGTGACCGGAACGCCGTCTTGTTCTGCGGGCTCCACCTTACCTCGCTCAGACGCACGGCTCACCTCATGAAAAAGGGGACAGGTTCAACCTGTCCCCTATACCGCTCCAGCATGGTCACGCCACAGGATGTCCCGTCGTGAGGCTTATTCGGCCTCGGGCGGAGCGATCTTCTTGTCGAGGCTGAGCTTGACCCGGTTGATCAGCTCGTAGGCCCGATCCACGTCGGTGTTGTCGAAGCCGGGCCGCTCGTCGTTGCCGTCGCGCAGCTTGACGATCTTCTTCATGATGCCGGCCAGCTCGTCGCGAGCATACTCGTCGTGGCTGCGCTCGTCCTCGCCGGCATCGGGCTTGACCAGCAGCGACTTGATCTGCTCGTTGGTGAGCGGCTTGGACTTCTCGTCCTGCTTGATGGCCTTGAGCTGGGCGCGGGCGAAGATCTTCAGCGACGAGTAGGCCGACTTGCCGGTCTCGGCACGCGGCAGCTTCTCGTTGATGAACGTCCGCGCCTTGGCGAGGATGACCGGGGCGTTGCCCTTCCAGTCCGCGGCGCCGAGCTTGGCGAACACCCGCAGCGTGGCGACCTGGGTCTTGTCGTCCTTCTCGGCTTCCTTGTCGCCGGTGGCATCGACCTGGGCCTCGACCTTCGCCTTGCGGAAGGCCGCGTAGATCATTGCCACGTCCTCGCTGGATGTGGCGGCCGAGATGGTGCCGTTCTTGGCGGCCGTGCAGACCGTCAGGGCCAACTCACCCAGCGAGTTGGCGCCCTGGCCGGCGGCCTGACCCAGCTCAGCGACGGTGGCCATCAGGCCTTGCATGGCCTCGTCCTGGGCGGCACTGTTCGAGCCGGGGGCCTGGCTGGCGACCGGCGCCCCGGTCGGGTTGTCCTTGGTCACGGTGCCGACCGGCGGCATGTGCGGCTCCTTGGTGGTCTTGGCGGCCTTGGCCTCACCCTTGGGAGCCTTCGGAGCCTTGTCAACGGCGGGCGCCGTGGTGGTGTCGGAGGCCGGCGGCGCGGCCGGAGCGGTCACGGGCGGCGTCGGGGTCGGGACGGGGGCGGGCTTGGGCGTCTCGCCCTGGTTGAGCTGCGCCGGGGCCGGCGAGGCGTTGGGCACGCTGGGCGCCGCGGGCGCCGGAGCGTTCGGGGCGGCGGGGGCAGAGGCGAAAGCATCGGTGCGCATGTTGTTCCTCGGAACAAGTGAGAGGGCTTGTTATAGGCACACGCAAAGAATGCGCAAGGTGTTGCGCACGGTTTTGCTTGCGTGTGTTGCGGAAGTCAGATTTCGGCGGGCGCCAGGGTGCCGACCCGGCAGGCACCTTGCCAGATCGAGAAGCAGAACGCCCCGTCAGCCGCGACATGGCGGATGTAACGGGCGCGGGGAAACGTGGCACGGGCCGTGCGGGCGTCGCGGATGGCCTGCATCAACCCGGCGCGACTGCGCAGGTAGAGCATCAACCAGCTTTCTTTTTGGCAATTCTGTCGGTGAGGACATCGGCGGTGATGGCCTTGCCTTCGATCAGTCTAACTAGCGTCGGGTATTCCATCTCGGCAATTGCCGGCGGATACATCGCCGTGGTCCATCGTTTCTTGCGGACGATCTCGCGATAGAGACTGACTTCTTCGTCAACGAGATCGTTGATGCGCCGCACGATGCTGTCTTTCAGCTCGGCAGCCTCTTTATTCAGCGCAGCCTTGCGCGCCTGGATGTCGGACGCTCGGGCGGCGTCAGCCGGGTCCAGTCCCGGTATCTTGGTGGCCCAGTTCATTTCCCATTCCCTGGCGGGGGATTGTTCCGGGCATAGATGGAAATTATTAACAGGTACGCAAGCGAACAGAACGGGAACCCTTTCAACAATAGGTTTTAGTGCCTTAGCTCGGCCGTTTGGCCAGAACATAAAGCCAAGCTTTGGCAATGAGTTGCAGCGGTTGCGTATAAACTAACACACTTGGGAGTTATTTTACGCACGACCTCGTGAGCAGGGCGGAACAACGCGGCCGATGATAGCGGATTGCTCCGCGTTGCCTGTTGTTCCGGTAGTTGTTCCGCGGAACACTCAGGGCCAGAAGTATTCCGCGATCCCGGCGTAGGCCAGGGCGATCAGCCCCATGCCGACCATGATCCCGAACACGGCACCGTGCGCGTCGGGGGTGTCCTCGTGCTCCGGCATCTCGGGGAACTTCGGCATGGCGGGCCTCCGTCGAACGTTAGTGTTCTGCGGAACAACTATAGGGAGTTGCGTCGGCATGTCGAGTACCCCTTTCGGTTTCACGCGAAGCACGCCCGCAGCTCCCGCACGTCGTAGCAGGAGAGCGCGGCGAACGTCACGATGGCGTGGTGCAGGCTATCGGCCTGCATGGTGCAGAGGAAGGCCAGCGGGCGGTTGCGCCCGGCGCGGCGGTAGATGCAGACGGGACGCGGTTTGGTGGGGCGCATGGGTCAGCTCCTAGTGTCCGGTATCGGCCATCATGGTGGTGAGCAGTTCCCGCAACTGGCGGATGGCTCGCGGCGAATAGATCGGGATGGCTGCCGGCATTCCTGTTGCTTCTGCGACTTCGCTGGACAGAACAGCACGCGGGGCATCCGGGTTTCGATCCATCGTGAACAATACATTCCCGTGTGCATCGAAGTAGTCACTGTTCTTCACAGGACCTTTACCGACTAACGCCATCGTTCGTTTCTCCTGGCATCCAGAGGGCCACCCGGATCGCACCCAGGTGGCAGTGCTGGAGGTCAGGCGCCCAGTTCACCGATGGGGCCATCATAGATCGTGCGGTGAACGCCGCGCCCACGATGAGGCACCAGCTCGACGCGCACGCAATCGATGCCGTCGTTGTTGACGTAGGCGAAAGACCGGCACCCGCCCTTCCATGAGGCGACGTAGCCCCGCATGCCGGAGCGCTGCCCGCCCAGGCGGCTGGCCTCGCCGCGGGCGCCCTGAACCGTGCCGATGAAGTGTGCCATGGTATGAACCCCTATGTTCCGTGGAACAACTTACTCGTCAGCGAAGGTCACGAACATGACCACGCACATGCGGTACGGGCGAAATTCAATGTAGTGCCCTTGGTGGAAGGTACGGCCCTTCACGCCAGTGTAGCCAACCGCGGCCTTGGCACGGCGCATCAGCTCTCGATTGGCGACGCGGTTGGCCTTGGCGTAGCTGCCGTCCGTCGATCCGCTGTAGCCGTAGTGTGTCAGCTCCGGCACGGTCACACGCTCGCGCCGCACCCATGAGTAGTTGGGCTCACCGCCCATCGTGTCGGTCAGCTCGACATTGTAAGGATTGCTCATGATGTGTCTCCTATGTTCCTCGGAACAACTCAAGCGGCGACGGCGGGGGCGTACACGTAGGGCAGGGCGTACAGCGTGTTGAGGTAGCGGCCACGGCAGTCGCGCAGCGTCAGGCTGCACGGTTTGGTGTTGTCGTCCTTATCGTACCAGAACGCCGCGCCGGAGCGGTCGAACGCCATGCGGTACTGTGCAGGCAAGGCCCGGCGTACCTCATCGTAGTGCGGGACCACGATCTCGCCGTCAGGGTCCAGGTGCCCGGTTATGGCCGGCGCCGGATAGGTGCGCACGCTGGGCTTGCCGAACCCACGCACCGGCTTGGACAGGTGCAGGCTGTAGAGCATGGTCATCGCTTGTCCTCAGTTGTTCCATGGAACAAGTCTAGGAATACATCCCTAGACCGTCTCTTACGTAATACTAGGCCAGCCCCGGCACGCCGGCAACCGAATACTGCCGCACTTCCATGAAGCAGCGCGCCACGATGGTCCTAGCGTCGGAGCCGTAGCCCAGGCTGTAGAGCGTGCGGGCCGCGTTGAGGTGCGCCAGGGCGCGTTTGATCCGGGGGAGGGTGGTGGCGTCGGCACGCTTACAGGCGGACATCAGCTTGCCGATGCTGCGGTTGAGGTGCGCGGCGAACTCGTCGTTCTGGATGACGGTCGGCGCGGCGTAGTGGGTCGGTCGCGTGGCGGTGCGGCCGAAGATGCGGCGGATCATGGTGCACATGGGTCAATCCTGTGGGAAATGCTCGATGGTCAGCGTGTACCGGCCATCTGCGGAGGTCTCAGTGATCGTGTCCGGGTGGTATCGGCTCAGCTTCTTCCGGCGGATCGAGAACATCAGCCGGTGGAACTCGAACCCGGCGTTGCCGGACAGTTTGGTGGCCAGGGCTTCCAGAACTTGCGGCCGGGCATAGGAAGTTGCGCGGATCGGTTCGGGAAACTCTGGAGCGGAAAACGTCGCTCTAAATTCTTGGTGATTGGCTGGCATAGTTCGGCACCTTCTTGGGCCGGGCGAACTACCCTGGATCTCAAGGTAGTTGGGCCGACACACTTGGTCGCCGTTTTTAGTGAATTGATAGGGCGCGGTTGCCGGTGCGAATTGATGGTGCGTTTCCAGGATTTAATTTTTGGAGCAAACTAGGGACTCGGTTTGGCTAATCGAATAATTGATCGGGTCAATCCAGATAGGACGCACCCAGACAATTAGGCGGTGGGCCCGCGGCGGTCCGATGGCGCAAGATCGGCGCTCCGGGTTTTCTTCGTCGCTACAGACAGTTTCTATTATCAATTATTATATTATATATATATCATATTAAGTTAGTAACTAAGGGCTAACCCCTTGGGAGAACAGCAAAAACTTGCCGTCTACCAGCCCCAGTGTTCTATTTTTGTCACAACATTTGGCGCGGCCGAACCGCCTTTCTGGAGTTAATTGAAAACGGCAGTAAGTTTGCCGTCCATGCCCGTCATAGTTTGCCCCAAAAACAATTTCCCAGGAACGCAGGGCATACTTGCCCCCAAAAACTAAATCCTGGAAACACAGGGGCAACCTCGCAAAACTGGGGTGAGCTTGTTGGGGCAACTTAACCCCCTCAAAACTCACCCCAGTTTTTGAGCACATAAGTTTGGCATAGCCGGGAGGGGAGTGAGGCCCTCACACTCGATTGCCCATTCGGGCTTATCAGATCCGCCGGCGCGGAGCCCGCTCTGTTTTTAACGTCCCGAACAGCGGCCCTCGGACGTGGGCGGAAACACCTCGAACATGTATGAACCTTGCGGTTGGCCCATGCTCTATTGCGATACCCATTTAGAGATATAAATTTAAGTTTATGTCTTGGATCGGGTAGAGTGTAGTTTTTGCGCACCAAACCGCGTCGCCACCTCAATCGTGGTTCGTAGCGGTTTGGCAGCTACTTGCTACCCACATCCGTCCTTAAAGCGCGGCAACTGTGTGTAAGAGGATCGCACCCTCAAACCTTGCAGTTGCGCTTCGCCACTACCCTGCCAAGTCCCGGCCCAGCTCGCGCTGAGTTGATCGGGTTGATGCCTAGGGGGTGCGGGCACGCCGTCCAGATCGCCCGGCCTTTCGCCGGTCACGTCTGAGACGAACCCCTATTGTGTCATCCGGGGGTTAGCGGTTCGGGAGGTTGTTGAGGCCGCCCTACATCCTTGGCGGCCGGGGGCAGCGAATTGATAGGGCAGGGGGAGGGGGGTGGTAGGCGGCCCAACGGGGGAGGGGGAGGGGGGTCTGCTTTTGTGGGTCCCTGAAAAATACGCAGGACCAAAAACCAAGCGCCAAACTTCAAGTCGCAAACCGCCAACCTAGTTTAAACGTGACAATCCCCAACCCATCAAATGATGCCCAGCCCACGTCAAACCGCGTAGGCGTTCAACCAGTCGGTTGCATCAAAAATCCAAATTGCAACCCGCGACCTTGACGCATTCTAATGTCACCTTCATATGTATTAAACCCGCCGCCACTGGGACGCTTATAGACATGGAACAAGCTTACGAAGTCGGTCGCGCATCCTACGAGATGTATTGCGACTGTATTGGGTCGGAGCACACCTGGGCGGATCTCAAGGCTGGTGCCAAGGAGATCTGGCGGAAGGTTGAGATTGCCGGGTTGAAGGCATCTGCCCGTGCGCTCGCATGTACCGCGGAACAACCGATCTCCGCAGGCGTACAGCTCGCCGACTGACCATGCGAGCCCCCAGGAACGATCATCCCCGTATGACCGTTCCATCCTCCGAATTGTTCCGCGGAACAACATGAGCACCCGCCCCGCCACAGCGACGCAAGCCGAGATCGCCCGTGCCATCCGCGCGCTGGTGGCGGCCGGGTTCACACACCCGCGTGTCGTCTACACGCGTGAGGGCGTGGTGATCGAGCCGGGCCCGCCCCCGAGCCATCGTATTGACATGCCGGTTGGAGACACCGAGGACGAGCCCGAGAAAGTCCTCATCTTCTAAGCACCATGCCCCGCAAGAAGCCGCTGCACCTACGATCCGAGCGCACGCGGCATGGGAAGCTCGTCTGGTACGTCCGCGTCGGCCATGAGCCCCGGATACGCATCCGCGAGGAGTACAACACCGACGCGTTCTGGGCAGCCTATCGGCATGCCGTAGAGGGTGCGCCGAAACCCCAGCCTGCCGGTCCCGCGCCGAACACCATGGCGTGGCTGATCGACAAATACGTCAACAGCGGCGAATGGCGGCTGCTCAAGGCGGCGACCCGGCGCAACCGACACTCGGTATATCGACAGGTCGAACAGGCTGTCGGGGGCCAGCCATTGAAGGCGTTCACCCGCAAGAGCATCATGGCCTCTCGGGAAAAGCGCGCCGACCGACCCTATGCGGCCAACGAGTTCGTCAACGCGCTACGTGCCCTGTTCAAATGGGGCGTCGCGCATGGGCATGCGCCCATCGATCCGACAGACGGGATCAAACCGCTCACCGGCAAAAACGCCCAGACCGGGTTCCACACCTGGACCGAGGCAGAGGTCGCCCAGTTCCAGGCCAAGCACCCGCTGGGCACCCGTGAGCGCGTGGCGTTCGACGTGTTGCTCTATACGGGCCTGCGCCGGGGCGACGCCGTGCAGCTCGGCCGCCAGCACCTCATCACGCATGGCAACGGTCAGGACTTCTCGATCCGCACAGAGAAGACCGGGATGACGGTCACGGCGCCGATCTTGCCGATCCTGGCGCACACCCTGGCCAGGGGGCCCGTGGGCGACCTGACGTTCATCACGAAATTGGATGGTACGCCCTACGACAAACAGAGCTTCGCGTTCTGGTTCGGGAAGGCGTGCAAGGCTGCCGGCGTGCCGGGTCGGGCCCATGGGTTGCGCAAGGCCGGTGCCGCCAGGGCCGCGGAGGAGGGGGCTACCGAATCTCAGCTCAACGCTCTATTCGGTTGGGCGGATGGATCACGAGAAAGTGCGGTCTACACCCGCACGGCCAACCGCGCGAAGATGGCCCGCGAGGCCCGTCGCAACAGCGCGTGAACTCCCGCACCGGATCGCCGGGTGCGGGACTGAGCCCATATTACGTAATGATTTCAATACCTTATTTTTGATGCTATACTCCGGGTAGAAGTAGAGCACGACTTTGTGACCTTTGAGCGCGGACAATCCGACGCGCCCTCCGCCCGAGGCGGGAAGGTCGAAATCGGGGGCGAGATCCCCCTCTGACAGCGGCATCGTGCCTTCCTTTCGGCCGATTGATGATGTGCAACCGATCTCGTGCGCGGCCTCAAGCGATTGCGCCGCGCACGTCCGAGCCAAGCCCGGAGTCGCCGCCGCTGTAAAGCGCGGGCGTGCTTCGATCCACCGGCCGCGGTGCCCGAGGGTGCCGCGCGCAGAGCCCCCGGAACAAGGGTCCCGATGGCGGACGAGACAACGTCGGCAGGCAGGCCTCGGGGGCGGGCGCGGCGCGTGGGTGGCTTCTGCCTCGTGAGCGCCCTCGCGCTGGTGCTGCTCCTCGGCGCCGGTGTCGGCCTCGTGGCCCTGCGCCTGTCGAACGGGCCGCTGCAGATCGACGGCCTGTCGCGCCGCGTCGCCGCCGCCGTGGCCGAGCGGATCGGGCCCGGCTGGAGCATCGGGCTGCGCGGCAGCAGCCTGGAGCTCGACCGCGAGAACGCCCTGAGCCTGCGCTTCTCCGGCCTCGACATCCGCAACCCGCAGGGCGACCTCGTGGTCCGTGCGCCCCTGGCGCTCGTCAGCCTCGACCTCTGGGGACTCCTGCGGCTCAACGTGCAGCCGCGCTCGATCGAGTTCCGCGAGACGCAGACCACCGCGCTGCTGCACCGGGACGGCTCCATCGCCTTCGCGGCCTCGGAGGCCAACCACCCGGTCGATATCGCGCCGCACACGCCGCCGAGCGTGGACGGGGTGCGCGGCACCGTCTCGCCGCTCTCGGCCGCGATCGCGTCGATCTTCGGTGTCGTCCTCGATTCGGGCGGCGTGGTCGGCGCCCTCGACCGCGCCCGCGTCACCGACGCGCGCCTGCGGCTGATCGACGAGGACGGCCACGAGCGCGCGGTCTTCGCGCGGGTCAACGGCCTGTTCGGGCGCGATCCGGTCAACGGGACCCGGAACTTCGAATTGCGGCTCGACGGGCCGCACGGCGAGTGGCGCTTCGGCGGCACGCTGCGCGACGGCGCGGACGGGCAGGAACGCTCGGGCGTCATCACCCTCGACGACCTGCCGGTCACGGATCTCCTGCTGCTCTCGGGCCAGTCCGGCATGCCTCTGACCACGGACCTGAAGGTCTCGGCTCGCGCCGACGTGAGCCTGACGGCCGGCCGCATCCGGACCATGAACGCCAAGCTCCATACCGGCGACGGCACGTTCCTGATCGAGGAGAAGGACTTCAACCCCGTCACCGTCGAGAGCCTCGACGCGTCCCTGGACTGGGACGAGGCCAATCGGGTCATGTCGCTCACCGGCCTGGATTATCGCGGGGCCGGCAACGCCGTGCACCTCACGGGGACGTGGAAGGGCAACCCTGCCGACGCGAGCACGGCCTGGACCGCGACCCTCGCGAGCCGCGACGCGACCTTACGCGGGGCGACCCCGCAGGACGCGCCGGTGAAGATCGACGCCCTGGACGCGCAGCTCTCCGGCCGCGACGGCGGGATCGCCATCGACGCGCTCACCCTGTCGGGCCCCGGCGTGAAGGGCTCGATCACCGGCACGATCGGCACCACCGCCGACGACGGCGGCCTGACGCTCCACCTCGCCGGGCACGACGGCGAGGTCCGCACTGGGCTGCGGCTCTGGCCGGAGCACATCGCGCCGCCGGCCCGCACCTACCTGGTGGACCAGCTCCGCCGGGGCCGGGTCGATTCCGTCGACATCAAGGTGAAGATGTCGGGCTCGGTCCTGGCCGCCGCGACCCGGGGCGACCCGGCCCCGGACGACGCGGTCCATATCGACTTCCACGTCTCGGACGCGGCCATCGACGTCACCGCCGACGCTCCGCCTGTGACCAAGGGCAACGTCACCGGCGTCATCACCGGACGCTCGACCACGGTGCGCAACGTGACCGCCGAGGTCCACGGGCCGGACGGGCGCGGGCTCGCCATCACGGACGGCAGCTTCGTCATCCCGCAGATCACGCCGGACCGGGTCGTGGCGCAGATCGGGATGCGGCTCTCCGGCGGAGCCGACGGCATGGCCTCCGTGCTCCAGGCCAAGCTGTTCAAGAGCGTGATGAGCGTCGACCTCGACCCCGCCACGATCAAGGGCAGCGCCGACCTGCGCGTCGACTTCCCCCTCGATCTCAAGCACATCCCCGATCTGCCGGACCTGCCGGTGACGCTGATCGGCACGCTCGCCGACCTCTCGGTCGACAAGGTGATGGGCCGGGACAGGCTCGAGTCCGGCAAGTTCAACCTCGCCTACGACCGGGGCGCCTTCACGCTGAAGGGCGACGGCCGGGTCGCGGGCGCCCCCATGTCGGTCGACCTGCGCCAGCCGAAGGTCGGGCAGCCCGGCGAGGCGGTGGTCAACGTCTCGCTCGACGAGGCGGTCCGCGGCCGCAAGGGCCTGCCGACCGCGCCGCAGCTCACCGGCACGATCCCGGTCCGCGCGGTGGTGCCGATCGGCCGGCCGGGATCCGGCAAGCCACCGATCCGGGTCGAGGCGGATCTGGCCAAGGCCGGGATCGACGGGCTGATCCCGGGGCTCACGAAGCCCGCGGGCAAGCCGGGGCGGCTCAGCTTCACCCTCGTCGACAGCGGCCAGAGCTTCGACCTGCGCGACTTCGCCCTCGACGCGGCCCCCGCGAGCGCGCGCGGCACCGTCTCGATCACGCCCGAAGGCGGCCTGGAGCGGGCGGATCTCACCAACGTCAAGCTCTCCCCCGGCGACGACCTGCGCGTGAGCCTCGACCGGACCGGCGGCGGCTACAAGGTCGTGGTCCGGGGCGCGGTGGTCGATGCAAGGCCGTTCCTGAAATCCCTGGGCGCCCCCGATCCCAAGGGCGGCCGGGATGCGAAGGACGCGAACCCGAAGGATGTCGATGCCGACATCCAGGTGCCCATCGTCACCGGCTTCAACGAGGAGGCCCTGACCGGCGCCAACCTGAAGCTCGCCCTGCACGGGAAGACCCTGCGCGCCGCCACCATCACCGGGCGGTTCCGCGCCGCGCCCTTCGCCGCCACGGTCACCCGCGGCGAGCGCGGCGTGCCGACGCTCGCGGTGGACTCGGCCGATGCCGGCGCGACGCTGCGGTTCGTCGACGTGTACCGGCGCATGTATGGCGGCCGGCTCAATGCCGGGATCGGCCTCAACGACGGTCCGCAATCCGGCGTCGTGCAGATCCGCGACTTCATCCTGCGCAACGAGCCGGCGCTGTCGAGCATCATGGCGCAGGGCCCGGAGCCGACCGACACGGAGACGGCTCGCGGCCGCCGGGTCGCCCCGGGCCGGGGGGCGGGCGACGTCAGCTTCGATCGCATGCGCGCAAACTTCGTGCGCACCGGCACCCGCGTCGATTTCAGCGACGCGGCGATCTCGAACGCCGCCATGGGCTTCACCCTGTCGGGCTGGCTCGATACCGGCCGCGAGCGCACCGACATGACCGGCACCTTCGTGCCGCTCTACGGCCTGAACAACGTGGCCTCGCAGCTGCCCCTGCTCGGGCCGCTTCTCGGGGGCGGGCACAACGAGGGCCTGTTCGCGGTCAATTTCCGCGTCTCCGGCAAGCTCGCCTCGCCGGACGTGAGCGTGAACCCGCTCTCGGCGATCGCCCCGGGCTTCCTGCGCAAGCTGTTCAGCGCCGGCGGCGGCCCCTTCGCGGACGGGATGCAGGGGGTCCCGCAGCAATAGGGCGGGCAGCCCGGAAGAGCCGCCCGCCCCAGTCTCACGCGCGGATGAAATCCGCGATCACGGCCGGCGCCGCCGCGTCGAAGCCGACCACGTCGAGCATGCCGGGATCCGCCGGGTCGGCGATGCTGAAGCCGTTGGAGACCAGCCCCACGACCACCAGCTTCGCCGGGATCCCGGTCTTCTCCCGGTACGCCCGCAGGGCCTGGACCGGGTGGACCGACCCCGCCCAGGTCTCCGAGTCCGTGTAGACCACGAACGCGTCGGCCTTCACGCCCCGCTCCAGCGCCCAGCGCATCGGCAGGGCGCAGTCGGTGGCGCCGAACGGCAGGTCGGCGGTCGCCCGCACCGCCTGATCGAGCCGCATCGACGGGCCGATCGCCAGGGGCGTCAGACCGTCGGTGAAGCCGAGCACCTGCCAGTGCTCCTCCGTCGCCGCGGTGACGAGCACCATCGCGGCGGCCGCCTCCCGGGCCGTGAGCGTCGAGCCCGCGACCGTGCTGGCGCCCATCGAACCCGAGACGTCCAGCGCCAGCACGAGGCGCCGGCCCGTGGGCTCCACCGCGCTGAACGCCGTGTAGAACGCGGCGTTCAGCGCCTCGACGATCGCGGCCACCGGCTCCCAGGCGAGCGTGCCCCGCTGACCGCGCCCGGAGGCGTAGGTCTTGAGGGCGAGCAGCAGCGCCATCGGGTGGAGGCGCGCCCGGAGGATGCGCTCCCGGTCCGACAGGACCGACCGGACATGCTCGGTGCCCTCCGAGAAGGGCGCGAGCACCCCCGCGGCCGTGAGGCGGCCGAGCTGGCGCACGAGGGCTCCGACCGGCATCCGCTCGATCAGGGCCTCGTTCACCGCGCGGCTGCCCATCAGCCCGGTCGGCAGCGCCTCCCAGGGCAGGCCGTGCGAGCGCACCAGGGCGGCGGCCACCGCCCCGTCGATGCCCTCCACCTGCACCTGCGCGAAGGCGTGGACGATCCCGGGGGCGGCCTCGGTCACGGTGCCGCGGCAGATCCAGTCGAACAGCGCCTTCCGGGCGGGCTCCTCCGTCTCCGGATGGGCCAGCCGCAGCAGGTCGCGGTGCGACCAGCCCTGACGGGCCCGGTACTTCACCGCCTGGAAGGCCAGGGCCTCCACGGGCTTGGCGCAGTACCAGCCGCCGACGGCCCGGCGCAGGCCCCGGCCCCAGCCGCGCATCGCCTCGACGGACGCGGCGAACTGGAACAGGTGCGTGCCGGTGCGGCAGACCCGGGGCAGGGCCGCGAGCGCCGCGCGCCGGGTCGCCAGATCCGCCGAAGCGGCCGCCAGCGCCAGGGCGAAGATCGCCGGATCCTGCTTCGGAGCCCGGCCGCCCTCGCTCACCGCCACGATGGCGGCGACCGCGCGGGCGCCGTCCTGCGCGATGCACCGCTGCACGGAAGCCGCGTTCTCGGCGGTCAGGGCGCGCGGGCTCGCGTAGTACGAGCCGCCCTCGGAGCCGAGCACCAGGAAGCGGTCGAACCGCGCCCAGTCGCCGACCGCGAAGGCGTGGCCCCCGGCTGCGTTCGGCACCGTGCCGGGGATCGGCTCCGCCTGCGGGGTGGCTCGGAGCCGGAACATCTGTGCAAGCTTCGTCATGGCGGGCTCCTCTCTGTCTCTCCTCTCTCCATCGCGGCCGATCGCCGGCCGGTGGCGCGTTTCGGCGCGCGCGGACGGGCGGGGGACGCGGCCGCAGCGCGTCGTCCTCCGCCGCTGCCGGGCGGCCGGTCTCTCGTGTCGTCGGGGGCGGGTTTCCGTCCGGCTGCGGGCGTGGCGGCGACGAAGGGCTTGTCCGATGCTCTGCTTGAGCGACGGGCCTGACGGCCCGGCGGGACTTGCACCCGCACCCCTCGGATCCCGAGAACCTTCGTCTTCCGGCCCGCGTCCGGGCGATGCGGTCGTGGCGTGAGGAACGGTGTCTGGGCGCTCTATCCGGGCTGAGCTACGGGCCTCGCGGCCCGGCGGGATTCGAACCCGCGACCTCCTCCTGCGTCAGGATAACCGTTCCTCTCCGGCCCGCATCGTCGGTCGGGATCCGCGCACGGTCGGCTCCACGGTCGTCTCGCGGGGCCCTGCGGTCGTGGTGTCGGGGACGGGCATGAGCTCCGGCGACCTCGCGGCCCCCGGCGGGGATCGAACCCGCAACCTCCGCGGGACAAGCCCGCGGCGCTCTACCGATGATAACCGTCCCCTGCCGGCCCGCAGGGTCCTCGAGACGCGCGTGGGAACCGCGTCGGCGGCGCCGGGCTCCGCCCGGACGCGCTCAGCCTCTCGGGCCGAGAGCCCCGCGATACGACCGTAACGGTCGCATCAGCCCGGGACGGGCGAACGCCGCGACGCCGATTCCGTCGTGCTGTTTCATGCCAGGCTCCGTCCGAACGGGGCTGCGGGTGACGCGGGCGTGTCGATGAGGCTCGGGGGGATCCGTGACAGGGATAACCGAGCGTCTCCGGCCCGCGCCGATGAATATCAGAGGTCTGCCGGTCATGTCCGATCGAGGCGGACTGGGCGTTTCACCCCCGCGGCTCGCCGGCCGCGGACGTCCCAAGGGTGCGATAACCTCGGATCACCGGCCCGGCAGGCCGATGGCGGGGTGGATACGGCCGCGCTCGACCTGCGTCAACCGGAAACTTGAAAATTCTTTCAGTTCGGGCGATGCCGGAGCCATGATCACTGCCGCCCAGATCCGCGCCGGCCGCGGACTTCTCAAATGGACGCAAGGGGTTCTCGCGAGCCGCGCCGCGGTCTCCGTCGTCACCCTGAACATGATCGAGAGCGAACAGGTCCAGCCCCGCAACCGGACCCTCGCGGCGATCCGCACGGTCCTCGAAGGGGCGGGCATCCGCTTCGTCGGCGACGATCAGGAGGGATACGGGGCGATCCTGCGCCCCGCCCCCGCGACCGGATCCGGGGACGGGCCGGCACAGAAAAGCCCGGCGCGGCGGACCGCACCGGGCTGAACCCGAAACCGACCTGCGCGGCGGGCTACTTCTCCACGAAGGCCTTCTCGATCACGTAGTGACCGGCCTCGCCGTGGTTGCCCTCCTCGTAGCCGCGGCCCGAGAGCAGCTCGCGCGTGTCGCGGATCATGTCGGGGCTGCCGCACAGCATGAACCGGTCGTTCTCGATCGACATGTCCGGCAGGCTGATATCCTCGAACAGCTTGCCCGAGACCATGAGGTCGGTGATCCGGCCGCGGTTGCGGAACGGCTCGCGGGTCACGGTCGGGTAGTAGATCAGCTGGTTCGAGATCATCTCCCCCAGGAATTCATGCTTGGGCAGCGTCTCGGTGATGGTCTCGCCGTAGGCGAGTTCCTGCACCTGCCGGCAGCCATGGACCAGCACGACCTTCTCGAAGCGCTCGTAAGCCTCCGGATCCTTGATGATCGACAGGAACGGCGCGAGCCCCGTGCCGGTGCCGAGCAGATAGAGGTTCTTGCCCGGCAGGAGGTTGTCGAGCACGAGGGTGCCGGTGGGCTTCTTGCCGACGATGATCGGGTCGCCGACCTTGAGGTGCTGGAGCTTCGAGGTCAGCGGGCCGTCCTGGACCTTGATCGAGAAGAACTCCAGTTCCTCCTCGTAATTGGCCGAGACCACGGAATAGGCGCGCAGCAGCGGCCGGCCCTCGACCTCCAGGCCGATCATGGTGAACTCGCCGTTGCGGAACCGGAACGCCGGGTCGCGGGTCGTGCGGAACGAGAACAGATTGTCGGTCCAGTGGTGGACCGACAGGACGCGCTCCTCGTAGAACTTGCTCATCGACGGATCAGCCCTCGAATCCTCTGATGCTCGGCGCACGGTCCCGACGATTCGGGGGCCGTGGTTCGGCGGATCCCCGCCGCCCCGCTCGGGCGGGGGTGGATCCTCGACGAGAGAGCCCGCCCGGATCCGGATGACACACGCGCGCTGCTTCTTTCGCAGTTGCAGCACGCCCGTCAAGGCGCGCCGGGATCACACTCGCGAAAGAAGTGAACGGCCTGGAATCGTTCGAATATTTAGCGTCTTCGCGGAAGGTCTGCAGCACCGCTCCGGACATGGGAGGGTTGCCGCCCGCCGGGCCTCGCGCGGCGCGATCAGCCGGCGGTTCCGGGGTGGAGCGGCTTCAATCCCGCCTCGATCTCGGCCCGGCGCGGCTCAAGGAAGGGCGGCAGGGCGAGGCGGTCGCCCAGGGTCTCCAGCGGCTCGTCCGCGGTGAAGCCGGGCCCGTCCGTGGCGATCTCGAACAGGATGCCGTTGGGCTCGCGGAAGTAGAGGCTGCGGAAGTAGTAGCGGTCCACCGGCCCGCTGGTCGGAACCCGGGCGGCCTTGAGCCGGTCGGCCCAGCCGCCGTAATCCGCATCCGGGATGCGGAAGGCGACGTGGTGAACCGCGCCCGCGCCCTGGCGGGCCGGCGCGGACCGATCGGCCAGGAGCTGGACCTCCGCGGCCGGGCCGCCGGGCCCCATGGCGTAGACCGCCACCGGCCCGTCGCCCGTCTCGAAGACGCGGTCCCGACGCATGCCGAGCACCTCGGTCAGCACCGCGGCGGTGCGGGCCGGGTCCGGCACCGAGAGCCGGATCGGGCCGAGGCCGCGGATCTGGTAGGCCGCCGGCACCGGCGAGCCGTCCCAGGGATGCTCCGGCCCGGTCCCGCCGTCATCGACCAGGGCGAGGCGCTGACCCTCCGGATCCTCGAAGTCGAGGGTGAGGCGCCCGTCGCGCAGGGCGGGCTCGGCCTCGACGATCCCGCCCTCGCGCAGCCGGGCGTGCCACCAGGCCACTGCGCCCTCGCCGGGCACACGCAGATGCGTGCGGGTGATGCTGTTGGAGCCCCGCCGCTCCGGGGGCGCCGGCCAGTCGAAGAAGGTGATGTCCGTGCCGGGGCTCGCCAGCCCGTCCGCGTAGAACAGGTGGTAGGCCGAGACGTCATCCTGATTCACCGTCTTCTTGACGAGGCGCAGGCCCAGCGTCCCGGTGTAGAAGGCGACGTTCTCGGCCGCGCGGGCGGTCACCGCCGTGAGGTGATGGAGGCCGGTGAGGTGCATGTCGATCCGGGGGTTGACGCCGATGCGTCTCAGGTAGGGATCCCCGCCGGCACTGCGAGCACCGAGGCTTCCGGGCCGATCGACATCGCGTCGGAAGGCGCCTCGTCCGGGCGCAATCCGGTCCGGAGATGCCGACGCCGTGCGCGGGGGCTGGGACAGGTCTTCCAGCCAGCCGTGCGGGCCCTGGACAGCACCTGGAGGCTGAACGATCGACGATCGTTCAGCCTCCAGGATGAAGGGTTGGAGCGGACGGCCTCGCGGTCGACCGCCGCGATGGTCCGCTCCGAAAGCTCAGAGCCCGACCGGACGGCCGGCGGCGACCACCAGCATCTTGCCGTCCGCGAAGGTGCGGGCGGCGGCCCGGCGGATATCCGCCTGGGTCACGGCCGAGACCATGGCGTTGCGGCGGGCGATGTAGTCCATGCCGAGCTCCTCGAAGGCGATCTGCACCAGCTGGTGGGCGATCTTGGTCGAGGTGTCGAAGCCCAGGGCGTAGGAGCCGGTGAGGTAGTCCTTGGCCTTCTGCAATTCGTCGTCGTCCGGCCCGTCGGTGATGAGCCGGCCGATCTCGTCGCCGATCACCGACAGCACCTCGCCGACGCGCTCGTTCTTGGTGGCGGTGTAGCCCCAGGTCATCGCGGCGGACCGGTGGCTGACCAGGGAGGTCCCCACCGAGTAGGCCAGCCCGCGCTTCTCGCGCACCTCCTGGAACAGGCGGGACGTGAAGGCGCCGCCCCCGAGGATGTGGTTCAGCACGTAGGCCGGGATGAAATCCGGGTCCCGCCAGGGCACGCCGGCCATGCCGAACCGGATCACCGACTGGGGCACGTCGAGGTCGACGACGATGCGGCGGCCGAGATCCTGGACCTCGGTCCGCGGCACCGCCTTCAGCGCCCCGGCCTCGGGAAGCGCCCCGAAGGCGCGGTTCAGACCCTCGGCGAGCTGCTCCGCCCCGATGGCGCCGACGGCCGCGACCTTGACCCGGCCGCGCCCGATGATGCGGGCATGCATCTCCAGCAGGTCCTCGCGGGTGATCGCCGCGACGCTCTCCACGGTGCCGGAGGAGGGTCGGGCGTAGGGGTGGCCGGCGAAGGCCTCCTTGAAGAAGCGCCGCGAGGCCAGGACGCCCGGATCGTTCTGCTGGTAGCGCAGGCCGGCGATGATCTGGGCCCGAACCCGCTCGATCGCGTCCGGATCGAAGCGGGGCTTGGCCAGCGCCAGGGCGAGGAGGGCGATGCCCTCGTCGGCATGCTTGACCAGCATCTTCAGCGAGCCGCCGACCGCGTCGGCGCCGGCATGGAAGGACAGTTCGATGGCCCGGGCGGCCAGCCGCTCCTGGAACAGATCGGAGGTGAGGTCGCCCGCCCCTTCATCGAGGAGCCGCGCCAGCATCTGGGCGCAGCCGGCCTTGCCCGCCGGGTCCTGCGCGGCGCCGCCCTCGAAGGTGAAGGCGAGGGCGATCATCGGCACCACCGGCGATTCGACGTGCCACGCCTCGATGCCGGGGGCGGTCGTCACCGGCAGCGCCGTCGTGGGCGACGTGGCGGCGGGGGCGGCGGTCTCGACCAGAGTCTCGGCCAAGCTCATGGGAACCTCTTGTCTCTTTCTCGGGCGACGGCGGAGCGGGCCAAGGCTCCCGTTCGGCACACGCCCCGTGCCGGCCCTCCGAGGGCCGGGCGGGACGCGCCCGGGGCTACTCGGCGGCCATCGCGACCGGGGCGTCCGGATCCTGCGCCTTGGTCAGGTAGCCGGTCACCGAGCGGGCCGGCGTCAGCCAGCGCTCGGCGGCGGTCTTGAGGCGGTCCTGCGTCACCCCCTCGATATCGGTCGGCCAGCGGCGGACCTCCTCGATGGTCTCGCCGATCGCGAGCGCAGACCCGTAGATGCGCGCCAGCGACGACTGGCTGTCGGAGGAGTACACGGTCTCGGCCACGAGGCGGGTCTTGGCCCGCTCGATCGCCTCGGCGTCCAGGGCCTCGGCGGGCGCGCGGCGCAGCACCTTGTCGACGGCCTCCTCCAGCTTCTCCAGCGGCACGCCCTCGGCGGGCACCGCGTAGACGGAGAAGCGGGTGTCGTCGATCGCCGAGCCCATGTAC
The DNA here is from genome assembly GCF_028920805.1 of Methylobacterium sp. 092160098-2. Classification (NCBI taxonomy): domain Bacteria; kingdom Pseudomonadati; phylum Pseudomonadota; class Alphaproteobacteria; order Hyphomicrobiales; family Methylobacteriaceae; genus Methylobacterium; species Methylobacterium sp. 092160098-2. The sequence continues at coordinate 4,825,066 of NZ_JAQPZJ010000001.1, forward strand.
CAGGCGCCGGCATTCACCGCGAGGCCGCTCTCCATGACCAGCTTGCGGTAGAGGTAGGAGGTCGAGCCGCCGCCCAGCACCTCGGCGAGGAGTTCCAGGTCGTGGCAGCCGCCGTCGCGGGCGGTGATGCAGGAGGGCGTGAGGTAGAGCCGCTGCAGGGTCGGCTGCTCCACCTTCGGGTCGGCCACGGCAACGCGGCGCAGCGCCTTCGGCTCCGGCTCCCGCGCCCGCAGGCGCTCGGGCCGGGCGCCCTGGGGCGTCACGCGGCCGTAGGTGTCCTCGGCGAGGCGACGCACCTCGTCCGGGGTGACGTCGCCCGCGACCACCAGGATGGCGTTCTCGGGGGTGTAGAAGCGCTTGTAGTAGGCGAGCGCATGCTCGCGGTTCAGGCCCTCGATCTCGTGCATCCAGCCGATGATCGGGATGCCGTAGGGATGGTGCACGAACAGGCCGGCGGCCATCGCCTCGGAGAGCTGCGCGGAGGGGTCGGTCTCGACCCGCATGCGGCGCTCCTCCAGCACCACGTCGCGCTCGGGCGCCACGACGGCATCGTCGAGGACGAGGCCGCTCATCCGGTCCGCCTCGAACGCCATCATGGTGCCGAGATGATCCCGGGCGACCCGCTGGAAATAGGCCGTGTAGTCGTAGCTGGTGAAGGCGTTCTCCTGGCCGCCCAGGCCCGACACCGCCTTGGAGAAGGCCCCGACGGGGTGCTTCTCGGTGCCCTTGAACATCAGGTGCTCGAGGAAGTGGGCGATGCCCGACTGGCCGAGGGGATCATCGGCCGAGCCGTTGCGGTACCAGATCATGTGGGTGGCGACGGGGGCCCGGTGGTCGGGGACGACCACCACGTCGAGGCCGTTGTCGAGGGTGAAGGCCGTCACTTCCGGTCCGCCCGCCTCGGAACGCCCGAACGGCGCGGCCTCGCCCCGGCCGGCGCTGCCGCCGAAGGACGAACCCGGACGCAGCGGGAAGAGGTGGGGCGTCGCCTTCCTGAACAGGTGCATTCCGCTTTCCTTCTGCCGGCCCCGGATCGAAGCGTTCCACGACAGGACGCGTTCGTGGTTCGGGGCCGTCCTGGTCTCCGGTGGGCAAGAGCCGTACCGGGACGATCATCTCATGTTGCCATGCCGCGTCGTCGTTGCAACGGCGACACGGCGCCCCCGTCACTGCTGCGCGCGCTTCCGGAGATACGCGCCGGGATCCGCCTCTTCGCGTTCGCGGCTGGCGTTGTTGATCGGGTCGCTCGACGGCGGGCGGGCCAGCTTCTTGGGCGACTGGCGGTATCCGGTCGGCGGATCCGTGAGCGTGTCGCGGCTCGGCTCGATGTCGGACGGCTCGGCATTGGCGCTCTTGCCCTTCAGGAGCTCGAAGGGGCTGAGCAGGCTGTCGTCGCGGTTGTTGTCGCCGGGCTTCCGCTCGGCCGTGGTCGTGAGGCCCGCCCCGGCGCGGCGGCCGCCGCGCATCTCATCCACGGAGAGCGTCGCGTTGTTGTCGTCGTAGCGGCCCTGGGCCTGGGCGCCCCTGGGATTACGCCGCTCCACGGCGGCGCGCTCGCGCTCGACGATCTCGGGATCCTTCGGCCACGCGGTGCTGGTGGAGCGCGCCCGGGGCTGGGGCAGGGCCTTGCCGTCGATCTTGGGCGGCATCACCAGCGGCGGGCGCTCGTGATAGTCGATCGGATCCTGGCGCTTCTCCAAGAGGCCGATGCCCGACAGCGCGTCGCGCATGAATTCGCCGCGCTCCTGCGCCTGCGCGGTGCCGGCGCAGAGCGGGGCCAGGACGACCGCGGCGGAGAGGAGGGGACGAAGCCTGCTATGCCCGGTCATGCTGCCTCACGGGTTCCGGACGGAGCGTCCGGCTCTGGGATGACCGCGGCGCGGCCTGATCCGACGGGTTCCGGCCTGAGACCGGTTTCCGGCGATCGTATGGCGCCTTGGCCACGTTGCGCCAGGGCAGGCATGCAGGTGGACCTGTGTGTTGCGCGGATCACAGGCGCGGCGCGGGGTCGCCCTGCGACGGAAGCGGCCGCTCCTTGCGGCTGTCCGGGGACAGGCTGTCGAGGATCAGGCCGATCACGCCGGCCACGATCGCCGCATCGGCGACGTTGAACACGTACCAGGACCAGCCGCCGGCATGCAGGTGGACGAAGTCGAACACCGCCCCGTAGGCGGCCCGGTCGATGGCGTTGCCGAGCGCCCCGCCGACGATGAGCCCCAGGGCGACGCCGAGGAGCCGCGAGCCGGCCCGGCGCATCCAGATCCCGAGGCCGATCGCGGCGGCGAGCGACAGGACCACGAGGAGCCAGCGCCCGACCCCGCCCTCCTGCTGGAACAGGCCGTAGGAGACGCCCCGGTTCCAGACCACGACGAAGTCGACGAACGGCGCCAGCCGCCAGGGCTGGGTCAGCACGAGGTCGGTGCCGAAATAGAGGCCGAGCTTGGAGGCCTGGTCGAGGACCAGGGTGAGGAGGAGGGCCAGAAGGCCGGCGCGGAAGGGGGTCACGGGCGCCGACCCCGCGACCCGTGCCGTGCGGGCGCATCGCCCTCTCCCCTCTGCGGGGGAGGGTACCCTGCGCAGCAGCGGGAGAGGGGGGAGCGACGGCGCAGAGAAAGGCTGTGGGCTTCAAGACGGTCGCGCAGCGACCGGAAGCCGGGCTCCCCTCTGCCGACCCTCGCGGACGCGAGGGCCACTCTCCCCCGCAGGGAGGAGTGGGAGAGCACCGTCGCGCGCCTCTTCACGCCGCGCTCGCCTCCGGATGCGCCGCGTCCCACTCGCGCAGGGCCCGGGCGTCGCGGGGGGTCACGTCCGGATAGTCCGGATCGCTGCCAACGCTGGGGCTCACCCGCCAGGAACGGGCGCATTTGCGCCCCTCGGCCGGGCTCGGCACCACGGCGACGCCGCGGATCTCGTCGAGGCGGAAGGCGTCGGCCGGCCCCTCGCCCGCCGTCACCGTGATGTCGGAGGTGATGCAGGTGTCGGCGAAGTCGCAGCCCTCGAGCGCGGCGAGCAACTCGGGATCCGCGACGTAGACAAGCGGGGCCGCCTCCAGGCTCGCGCCGATGCGCTTCGCCGCGCGCTCGATCTCCAGGGCGCCGGTCACGACCCGCCGCACCCGCCGGATCTTGTGCCAGCGCTCCGCGAGGGCGGCGTCGAGCCACGCGGCCGGGGTCTCCGGCAGGGTCTGGAGATGCACCGATCCGTCCTCGGACGGGTAGCGATCGAGCCACGCCTCCTCGGCCGTGAAGGCGAGCACCGGGGCGAGCCAGATCGCCACCCGCCGGAAGGCCTCGTCGATCACCTGCAGCGCCGCCCGGCGGCGGACCGAGGAGATCGGGTCGCAGTACAGGGCATCCTTGCGGACATCGAAGTAGAAGGACGACAGGTCGCCGGTCATGAAGCCGTTGAGCAGCGCCACCACCCGCTTGGTGTCGAAGGCCGCGTAGGCCTCGCGGATCTCGCCGTCGAGCTCGGCGAGCCGGTGCAGGATCAGCCGCTCCAGCTCCGGCATGTCCGCGTAGGCCACGTCGTCGCCCTGAACCCGGTGGGCCAGCGAGCCCAGCATCCACCGCAGGGAGTTGCGCAGCTTCCGGTAGGTCTCCGCGAAGGTCTTGATGATCTCCGGTCCGATGCGCAGGTCGTCGGTGTAGTCGGAGGCGGCGACCCACAGGCGCAGGATGTCGGCCCCCGAATCCTTGATGACGCTCTGCGGCGCGACGACGTTGCCCTTGGACTTCGACATCTTCAGGCCCCTGCCGTCGAGCACGAAGCCGTGGGTCAGGACGATGTCGTAGGGCGCCCGCCCGCGGGTGCCGGCGGATTCGAGCAGCGAGGACTGGAACCAGCCGCGGTGCTGGTCGGAGCCCTCCAGGTACATGACCCGGTCCCGCCCGCCGTCGCGGACGCGCTGGACCCCGGCGAGGCCCGGGAAGGCCTCCGGATCGTCCAGCACGAAGGCGTGGGTCGAGCCCGAATCGAACCAGACGTCGAGGACGTCGGTGACCTTGTCGTAGGCGGCCGGGTCGTGGTCCGGCGCCAGGAAGCGCTGGGCGGCGTCGTCCTGGAACCACGCGTCGGCGCCCTCGGCCGCGAAGGCGTCGCGGATGCGGGCGTTGACGCGCTCGTCCTTCAGGATCTCGGCCGTCTCCCGGTGGACGAACACGGTGATCGGCACGCCCCAGGCGCGCTGGCGCGAGACCACCCAGTCCGGCCGGTTGGCGACCATGCCGGTGATGCGGTTCTTCCCCTGGGCCGGCACCCACTGGGTGTCGTCGATGCCCTGAAGGGCCACCTCGCGGAGCGTCCGGTCGCCGAGGGAATCCACCGGCCGGTCCATGGCGATGAACCATTGCGGCGTGTTGCGGAAGATCACCGGCTTCTTGGAGCGCCAGGAATGCGGGTATTGGTGGCGCAGCACCCCGCGGGCGATCAGCGCCCCGGCCTCGGTCAGCGCGGCGATGACCGCCTTGTTGGCGTCGCCCTTCTCGCCCTTGGCGGTGAGCACGCGGGTGCCGGTGAAGCCCGGGGCCGCCTCGGTGAGCACGCCGTCCGCATCCACCGTGTAGGGGATGGTCGTGTCGATGCCGCGCTCGCGCAGCGACCGGCCGCTCGCCATCCAGAGCTCGAAATCCTCGCGGCCGTGGCTCGGCGCCGTGTGGACGAAGCCCGTGCCGGACTCGTCCGTGACATGGTCGCCGTCGAGCATCGGCACCGCGAAGCCGTAGCCGCGCTGGGCCAGGGGATGGTCCAGGGTGAGGGCGGCGAGCATCGCCGGGCTCACGTCGCCGACGCGCGCGAACGCCTCGACGCGGGCGGCCTTGAACACGGTCGCGGCCAGGCTGTCGGCGAGGACATAGGTCTGGCCGGGGGTCGCCCAGTTGTCGGCCGGCGCCTCGGTGACCCGGTACAGGCCGTAGGCGATCTTCTTGGAATACGCGACCGCGCGGTTGCCCGGGATCGTCCAGGGGGTGGTCGTCCAGATCACCACCCGGGCCTGCGCGAGATCACCCTCGGCGCCGGACCGGATCGGAAAAGCACAAAAAATCGTGTCGCTGACATGCTCCTCGTACTCGACCTCCGCCTCGGCCAGCGCGGTCTTCTCCACCACCGACCACATCACGGGCTTCGAGCCACGATAGAGCTGGCCGCTCATCGAGAACTTCATCAGCTCGTCGGCGATCACCGCCTCGGCCGGGTACGCCATGGTCGCGTAGGGATGGTCCCAGTCGCCGGTGACGCCGAGCCGCTTGAACTCCTCGCGCTGCACGTCGAGCCAGTGGGCCGCGAAAGTCCGGCATTCCTGCCGGAACTCGATCACCGGCACGTCGTCCTTGTTGCGGCCCTTGGCGCGGTACTGCTCCTCGATCTTCCACTCGATCGGCAGGCCGTGGCAGTCCCAGCCCGGGACGTAATTGGCGTCGAAGCCGAGGGCGGTCTGCGAACGGACCACCACGTCCTTGAGGATCTTGTTGAGCGCCGTGCCGATGTGGATGTTGCCGTTGGCGTAGGGCGGGCCGTCGTGGAGCACGAATTTCGGTCGGCCCTGGCCGCCGGCGCGCAGCTTCCCGTAGAGGTCCATCCGCTTCCAGCGCTCGATGAACAGCGGCTCGCGCACCGGCAGGCCGGCGCGCATCGGGAACTCGGTCTGCGGCAGGAACAGGGTCTTGGAATAGTCGCGGGCGGGCGCGGTCTCGGGGGTCGTCATCGGATCTCGCATCGGCGGTCGGGCCGGCGAAAGGCCGGCGGAATCGGGTCAGGCGGCAGGAGGATCCCGGACCTCCGCGCGGCCGCGCCGAAGCGGGCCCTCAGGCGGAGGCCGGGCCGGTAATTCGGATCGGGCGGCCGAAGCCGCGCAGGGCGCGCGAAGCGTGCATGACCCGTTCTCTATCAGCCGCTCCGGCCCGAGGCCAGCGGCAGCGCGGATCACGCGCCCGTGACCGCGAATGGGACCAATCGGCGCCTGAACCGTTGAACAGGCACATCCTCCGCGCCCCGAGGCGGCGCGGAGACTCCCAGACCGTATGACCGGAGCAGACCCATGAAGAAGCTACTGATCACGACCCTCGCCCTCGCGCCCCTCGCCTTTGCCGGCGCCGCGCAGGCCCAGGGCACGGCCCGCGGCGCCCAGCGGGGTGCCGAGGATGGCGCGGCTGCGGCCGGTCCTGTGGGCGGGGTCGTCGGTGGCGCGGTGGGCGCAGCCACCGGCACGGTCGGCGGCGTGCTCGGCACCGATCCGGATCCGGCCCGGCGTGCGCGCGAGAACCGCCGCGAGGAGCGGATGGAGCGCCAGGAGCGCATGGGCCGCTGACCCGATCCGTCACCGGACCGTCCGGCCGCCTCAGGCGGCCGGACGCGTGTCCCGGCGGATCGTCTCCTGCGCCAGAAGATACAGGCCCGAGCCGACGACGATCATGGCGCCTGCCACGGTCCAGCGGCTCGGGACGTCGCCGAACAGCAGGAAGCCCAGCGTCACCGACCACAGCAGCTGCGTGTAGATGAACGGTGCCAGCACGTTGGCCGGGGCCCGGGCATGGGCCATCACCAGCAGCCAGTGGCCCAGCGTCCCGAACAGCGCGACCCCGAACAGCAGGGCCCAGTGGGTCAGGCTCGCCGGGCTCGTCCAGATCCAGGGCAGGAGCGGGGCCATCAGCGCGAGGCCCGCGAGCCCCGTGTAGAACATGGTCGTGGCGGTCGAATCGTAGGCCGCGAGCTTGCGCGTGATGATCGCGTAGAAGGCGTAGACCACGACGTTGGCGACGCACAGCAGCGCGGCCGGATGCATCCCGCCCACGCCCGGGCGCACGATCACCAGCACCCCCAGGAAGCCGACGCCGATCGCCATGAGCCGCGCCCGCGACGACCACTCGCCGAGCAGCGGCCCGGCGAGCAGCGCCACGGTGAGCGGCGCGGCGAACTGGATCGAGATCGTCTCGGCGAGTTGCAGGTAGCGCAGGGCCAGGAAGTTCAGGGCCGTGGAGGCGAAGAGCAGCAGCGAGCGGACGATCTGCAACGGCAGCCGCCGGCTCTTCACCACGCCCGGCGTGCGCACCGGGTTGATGAACAGGGAGATCATGGCGACGCTGGCCGCGTAGCGCATGAAGGTGGTGACCAGCGGGTCGACGCCGGCCCGCGCCAGGGTCTTGCCGCAGGCATCGAGGCTGGCGAAGAAGGCGACGGCCCCGCACATCAGCGCGATCCCGACGATCCGTCGGCGGCCGGCGAGGTCGACCTCCGGAGCGGCGCGCGGCGCGCCGATGTCATCGGGGACGGAGGTCGCGACCTGCGTGCTCATGCCTGACCCATCTCGGTAGAGGCCGGTTCACTGCCACGCCCGGCGCTTCGCCGGTATCCGCCGCCGCGCAGGGGAACCATGCAGCCCGCACGATCGCCCGGGCCGGGCGGAGCTCAGCGCTTCACCGCGGCCTTCTCGGCGGAGGCCGTCTTCTCGGCGGAGGCCGTCTTGGTCGCGGTCTTGGCGAGCTTCGGCTTGGGCGGCGTGGCGCCGGCGATCAGGGCGGCCAGATGCGACTGGTCGAGCCCCGGAGCGGCGCGCGCGGCCGCCACCGGAACCGCCGCCGCAGGGGCCGGCACCGAGGCGGGGACCAGCGCGGCGGCCCGCTCGACCCGGCGCGGCTCGATGGAGCCGGTCACGGTCGGTTCGGCCGGGCGCGCCGTTGCGGTGGCGGGCGCGGCGGACTCGCGCTGCACGCGCAAGGTCCAGTGGGCGGCGGTGGAGAGCGCGGCGATGCCGAGGATCGCCTTGATGCCGCTGGTGAGCAGGGCTCGCATGGTCGTCAGGCCCGAGAGAACGCGGTTACGCGGAACCGGATCCCCGGCCCGGACGCATCATCGCGCGGGAGCGTGAACGAAGCCGCAACCGTCGCGTTCGGCCCTGTCCCGGAACGGGTCAGATCGCGGCGTCGGGACGGCTCCGGCGCTCGGTCGACGGGGAATCTTGTGGGCCTTGCGCCGAACCCGCGGTTCCTGTTCCCCGCGCTCCCGACACTCCTGCAGCGACTCGGCCCACTGAGCCTCACAGGAACGGTCCAGAGAACTGGTCCGGACCGCCCCGTCACTGCCGACCCCGCTGCCATGCAGGCCCGAGCGGGCTCGCGAAACCTTCAGGCGCATCGGCCGCTGGGGACAGCCCGTGTAGAGGGTGACAGCCGAGCCGGCAACAGAGGCGGGACCGTTTCGGTGGCCCGCGCGGCGATCCGCGCGCCGCCGCGGCCGCGGCGAAGCGTATCAGCGGGCCCCGCGGCCGACCGGAGGGCGCCCCCGAGAGCGCGGGCAAGAGCGCGGGCGCGAGCCCCGTCACGCCGAGCGCGGACCGGGGTCCGCGCTCGGTCAGGATCGCCCGGAGGGCCCTACCGCAGCGAGCCGCAGAAGCGCTGGATACGCCGGCAGGCCTCCTCCAGCACCGCGTTCGACGTCGCGTAGGAGATGCGCAGGTTCGGGCCGAGCCCGAAGGCCGAGCCATGCACCGCGGCCACGCCCTCGGCCTGGAGCAGCTCCATGACGAAGTCCTCGTCGGTCTCGATGGTCTTGCCGGCCTCCGTCTTCTTGCCGATCAGCGCCGCGCAGGACGGGTAGACGTAGAACGCGCCCTCGGGCGTCGGGCAGGTCAGGCCGTTGGTCTGGTTGAGCATCGACACGACGAGGTCGCGCCGGCCCTGGAAGGCTGCCCGGAACGTGGCGAGGTGATCCTGAGGGCCGTCGAGGGCAGCGACCGCGGCCCATTGCGCGATCGTGCTGGCGCCGGAGGTCTGCTGGCCCTGGACGAAATCCATCGCCTTGATGAGCGTCTCCGGCCCGGCCGCGTAGCCGATGCGCCAGCCGGTCATGGCGTAGCCCTTCGAGACGCCGTTCATGGTCAGCGTCCGCTCGACGAGCTGCGGCTCGACCTGGGCCGGGGTGACGAATTCGAAATCGCCGTAGGTCAGGTGCTCGTAGATGTCGTCGGTGAGGATGTGCACGTCCGGATAGCGGAGCAGCACGTCGGTCAGCGCCTTCATCTCGGCGCGGGAATAGGCGGCCCCAGACGGGTTCGAGGGCGAGTTGAGGACGATCCACTTGGTCTTCGGCGTCAGGACCCGGTCGAGCTCCTCGGGCTGGAGCTTGAAGCCGTTGGCCATGTCGGTGTCGGCGAAGACCGGCGTGCCGCCGCACAGGCCGACCATCTCCGGGTAGGACACCCAGTAGGGGCGGGGGATCACCACCTCGTCGCCGGGGTTCAGGGTGGCGAGGAAGGCGTTGTACAGCACCTGCTTGCCGCCCGTGCCCACGATGGTCTGCGAGACCTTGTAGTCGAGCCCGTTCTCGCGCTTGAACTTGCGCACGATCGCCTCGCGCAGGGGCACGATGCCGGAGACCGGCGGGTAGCGGGTCTCGTTCCGGTGGATCGCCGCGATGGCGGCCTGCTTGATGTGCTCGGGCGTGTCGAAGTCGGGCTCGCCCACCGACAGGCTGATGACGTCGACGCCGGAGGCCTTCAGGTCCCGGGCCTTCTGGGTCATCACGATGGTCGCGGACGGCTTCACCCGCGAGAGGACGTCGGCGAGGAGAGCCATGGCGTGCGGTGCTCCGGATTGCGTGGGCGAGGAATGCCCGTTCGCCGCCCCTTTTTGCGGCGCGGCGGACCCTAGGCCCGGGACGCTGAGCCGGCAAGGCGGTGCGCGGCACGAAGCCGGATCTCGCGCCGGGCGCGCGGCGCAGGTCTCGCCTGCGCGGCCGCTCTCGCTTTGCGGGATCGTCGTTACCAGATCCTGTCCATGACTCCGCTCTCCGTCCTCGACCTCTCCTTCGTCGGCGCCGATTCGACCCCGGCGCAGGCCCTGCACGACACCCTGGCGCTCGCCCGCCACGTCGACGGCCTCGGCTACCGGCGCTACTGGCTCGCCGAGCACCACGCCCTGCCCAACGTGGCGAGCCCCGCCCCCGAGATCATGATCGGCCAGATCGCCGCCGAGACCCGCAACCTCCGGGTCGGCTCGGGCGGGATCATGCTTCCGAACCACGCGCCGCTGATGGTGGCCGAGCGCTTCCGGGTGCTGGAGGCGCTGTTCCCGGGCCGGATCGATCTGGGTCTCGGGCGCGCGCCCGGCACCGACGGCCTCACCGCCCGGGCGCTGCGCCGCCGGGAGGCGCCGGGGGAGGGCGGCGGGGACGATTTCCTCGACCGCCTGCAGGAGCTCCTGTTCTGGGACGGCGGCTTCCCGGAGGGGCATCCGTTCGCGCGGATCGAGGCGAGCCCCGCGGGGGTGCCGCTGCCGCCGATCTTCCTGCTCGGCTCCTCCGATTACAGCGCTCGCCTCGCCGCCGAGATCGGCTGCGGCTTCGGCTTCGCGCAGCACTTCTCCGGGATGCCCGCGGAGCCGCCGATGCTGGATTACCGGAACCGGTTCCAGCCGACGCGGCTCGGCGCGAAGCCCCACGCGATCCTGGCGGTGGCGGCGATCTGCGCCCCCACGGATGCGGAGGCCGAGCGGCTGGCCTCCAGCGCGCGGCTGGCGACGCTGCGGCGGGAGCGGGGCGAGTACCGGCCGCTGCCGAGCCTCGCCGAGGCGCTGGCCTACCCGTATTCCGACGCCGAGCGGATGCAGATCGCGCGCGGCCGAGACCGCCTGCACGTGGGCGGCCCCGAGACCCTGCGGGCCCGGCTCGCCGACATGGTCCAGCGCACGCAGGCCGACGAGCTGATGGTCGTCACGGCGATCCCCGACCAAGCCGCCCGGCACGAATCCTACGCGCTGCTGGCGCAGGCCTGGGGGCTCGGCGCCGCCTCACAGGCGGCCTGAGCCGTCACCGGCCCCCGCCGCGGGGTCCTGGCGGCGCCGCCGCCGGCCGTGCAGGCTCCCGCCCGGATCACGCCCGCGACCAGACGGGCCGACCGGAGGAGAGGCAGCATGGGCAACCGACGCGAATTCCTGACCGCCACGGCCGCGGGCCTCGCCGCCGCGGCGCCGGCCCGGGCCGCCGAGGAGCGCACGGCGGCTCCGAAGACCGCGCCCAACACCGCGCCGGCGGCGCCGCCGCCCGTCGGCATGCCCCGGGACATGATCCTGCTCAACATGCGCCGCGGCGACGGCTACGCCCTGGGCGTGAAGACCAGGGACGGCGTGCTCGACGTCGAAGCCGCCGGCCGGGCGCTCGGGATGCCGGTTCCCACCGACATGGACGACCTTCTCCAGAACGGGCGCGGCCCGGCGCTGCGGGCGCTGATCGACGCGGTCGAGGCCGCCCCCGACGGGCGCTTCATGCTGGCGGAATCCGGCATCGCCTACGCGCCGGTGGTCACGCGGCCCGAGAAGATCATCATGATGGGCTTCAACTACCGCCACCACGCGGAGGAGACCGGCACGCCGATCCCCAAGGACCCGCCGCTGTTCAACAAGTACAACAACGCCCTGAACCACCACGGCGGCACGATCACGCTGCCGACCCAGGCGGCGCGGGAATTCGACTACGAGACCGAGCTGGTGATGGTGTTCGGCCGCGAGTGCCGGAACGTGTCCGAGGCGGACGCCCTCGACTATCTCGCCGGCTACTGCACGGGCAACGATTTCAGCGCCCGGGATCTCCAGACGCTGACCTCGCAATTCATGATCGGCAAGACCTCGGACGGGTTCGCGCCGCTCGGCCCCTACTTGGTGACCGCCGACCGGGTGAAGGACCCGAACAACCTAAAGCTCAAGACGCTGGTCAACGGCCAGGTGCGCCAGGACTGGAGCACCAACGACATGATCTTCAACTGCCGCCAGCTGATCAGCTTCGCGTCCAAGGTGATGACGATCAAGCCGGGAGACATCTTCTACACGGGCACGCCGCAGGGGGTGATCTTCGGCGAGAAGACTCCGCGCAAGGACCGGGCGTGGCTGAAGCCCGGCGACGAGGTGGTCTCGGAGCTGGAAGGGCTCGGGGCGCTGCGGTTCAAGCTGGTCTGATCGCGTTGCGCGACGGCCCGGTCCGCTGCGCCTACACGGGCGCGGCAAGCGACCGGCCCCCTTTCCCGTGCGGGAGAGGGTTGGGGTGAGGGACGAGACGCCACAGGATCGAGCCCGTCCTTGCCGCGCAGTCAGGTCGAGCCCTCTCCGGACAGACCTGATCCCTCACCCTGTCCCTCTCCCGCACGGGAGAGGGGACCCGCGCCCGATCCTGAAACCAGTCGCGCGCCCGGCCGTCCTCAGCGCCCGAACAGGCGACCGAGACGGGCGAGGAAGCCGCCGCCTTCCGCAGGTTTCGCATCGGGCGTCGCCGGCTTGGCCGCTTCCGTCTTCGGCGCCAGGACCAGCCCGAGCGCCGCCGTGTCGGTGGTCTCGCGGTCGATCAGGATCAGGCTGCCGGTCTCGCGGTTCTCCGCGTAGGCGTCGACCGCCACCGCCCGGTCGAGGCGCAGGGCCACGTCGGCGATGTCGTTGGCCGACAGGCGCTCGGCCGGGCCGGGCCTGCCGGTCTCTGGATCGATGCGCGAGATGATCCGCTCCACGGTCGCGGTGACCGTGGCGGTGCCGATCTTGGCGAACAGGCTGGCACCCGGGCTGAGATCGGTCTCGGCCGCCCAGAACAGGCGGGCGTCGAGGGTCTCGGTGACCCGCATCGGTGCGTCGGTGGCCACGATCACCTGACCGCGGGAGGCGTCGATCTGGTCGGCCAGCACCAGGGTGACCGACTCGTCCTCGCCGGCCTCGGGCAGGTCGCCGTCGGCGGTGTAGATCCGCGCCACGGTCGAGGTCCGGCCGGAGGGCTGGACCGTCACGGAATCGCCCGGGCGCACCCGGCCGCTGGCGATCCGGCCGCTGTAGCCGCGGAACTCGGAATTGGGCCGGTTGACCCACTGCACCGCCATGCGGAACGGCGCGTTCAGCGCCTCGGCGCGGACCGGCACGGTCTCCAGGTAGGCGAGCAGGGGGCCGCCCGTGTACCAGGGCGCCGCGATGCCCGGCTCCACGACGTTGTCGCCGTTCTTGGCCGAGAGCGGGATCGCCTTGACCTCGGCGAAGTTCAGATCCCGGGCGAAGTCGGAGAAGCCCGCGACGATGCCGTCGAAGGTGCCCTGCGCCCAGCCGGCGAGATCCATCTTGTTCACCGCCAGCACGACCCGGCGGATCCCGAGATTCGAGACCAGCAGCGCGTGGCGCCGGGTCTGGCGGGTCAGGCCCTGGCGGGCATCGACCAGGATCACCGCCACGTCCGCCGTCGAGGCGCCGGTGGCCATGTTGCGGGTGTACTGCTCGTGGCCTGGCGTGTCGGCCACGATGAACGAGCGCTTGTCGGTGGAGAAGAACCGGTAGGCGACGTCGATCGTGATGCCCTGCTCGCGCTCGGCCTGGAGGCCGTCCACCAGCAGCGCGAGATCCACCTCCTGCCCCTGCGTCCCGTGCTTGCGCGAATCGCGCTGGAGGGCCGAGATCTGGTCGTCGAAGATCTGCTTGGTGTCGTGCAGGAGCCGCCCGATCAGGGTCGACTTGCCGTCATCCACCGAGCCGCAGGCGATGAAGCGCAGCACCGCCTTGCTGCGGTGGGCCGTGAGGAAAGCCGCGTAGCCGGAGGCGCGATCGGCGAAGGCCGTGGGAGCCTGGTGCACCGTCATCAGAAATAGCCCTCCTGCTTCTTGCGCTCCATGGCGCCGGCCCCGTCCTTGTCGATCACCCGGCCCTGGCGCTCCGAGGTGCGGGCGGCGAGCGTCTCGCCGATGATCTCGGGGAGCGTCGCGGCGTCGCTCTCCACCGCGCCGGTGAGCGGGTAGCAGCCGAGCGTGCGGAAGCGGACGAGCCGCTGCTGCGGGGTCTCGCCGGGCGCCAGCGGCAGCCGGTCGTCGTCGACCATGATCAGCTGCCCGTCGCGCTCCACCACGGGCCGCTCCTTGGCGAAGTAGAGCGGCACGATCGGAATGTTTTCCTGCTCGATGTAGAGCCAGATGTCGAGCTCGGTCCAGTTCGACAGCGGGAAGACCCGCAGGGATTCGCCCCGCTTCTTCTTGAGATTGTAGAGGTGCCAAGGCTCGGCGCGCTGGCGCTTCGGGTCCCAGCGGTGCTGCGCGGTGCGCAGGGAGATGATCCGCTCCTTGGCGCGGCTCGCCTCCTCGTCGCGGCGGGCGCCGCCGAAGGCCGCATCGAACTTGTGCTTGTCGAGGGCCTGCCGCAGGGCCTGCGTCTTCATCACGTCGGTGTGGACCTCGGAGCCGTGGCTCACCGGTCCGACGCCGCGGGCGAGCCCGTCCGGGTTGGTGTGGATCAGGAGGTCGAGGCCGAGTTCCTTGGCGCGGGCGTCGCGGAAGGCGATCATCTCGCGGAACTTCCACGTGGTGTCGACGTGGAGCAGCGGGAACGGCAGCCGCCCGGGCGCGAAGGCCTTGAGGGCGAGGTGCAGCAGCACCGAGGAATCCTTGCCGATCGAGTAGAGCATCACCGGGTTCTCGGTCTCGGCGACCGTCTCCCGGAAGATGTGGATGGCCTCGGCCTCCAGCCGCTTGAGGTGGCTGAGGCGGTCGGCAGAGGTCTGTGCGGACGCAGGGGCGCTCGGCGGCACGGTGGCGGCGAGGGCGGCGCTCATCGGGCGAACTCCGGCTGGCGGGCTGAATGATCTTGGTTAGTCTTTAAAGAAGTCTCGAAAACGGCGGCCTCCTGGCCGGGCTGCACCGACGCCCCGGGGCGTCCGACATGCAGGCCGCATTCCTTCTTCTCCTCCTGCTCCCACCACCAGCGGCCGGCGCGCTCGGGCTCGCCGAGCTTCACGGCCCGGGTGCAGGGGGCGCAGCCGATCGACGGGAAGCCCCGGTCGTGCAGGACGTTGTAGGGAACGAAGTTCTCGCGCACGAAGCTGTCGACCTGCGCCCGGGACCAATCGGCCAGGGGGTTCAGCTTGATCAGGCCGCGGGCGGGGTCGAACTCGGCCAGCGGCGTCTCGGCGCGGTTGGCGGACTGGCCGGCCCGCAGGCCCGTGAGCCAGCCGCTCGCGCCTTCGAGCGCCCGGCCCAGCGGCTCGACCTTGCGGAAGCCGCAGCAGGCCTGCCGGGCGGCCACCGAGCGCCGGAAGCCGTTGATGCCTTCGTTCCGAACGAACGCCTCCGCGGCCGCGCGCTCGGGCGCATAGGCGGCGATCCGGATGCCGTAGGCCGCTTCGGTCTCGGTCCAGGTGTCGTAGGTCTCGGCGAAGAGGCGGCCGGTATCGAGGGTGACGATCTCGACGCGCCCCTTCGCCAGGCCCGCCATGGCCAGGGCGTGGGTGAGCGCCTGATCCTCGACGCCCAGGCTCGTCGTGAAGACGAGGCGGCCGGGGATCTCGGCGGCGATCAGGTGGAGGCGGCCTGGAAGGTCGAGCCCGGACAGCCGCTCCGCGAGGGCTTCGGCCGTCTGTCGGTCCGGACGGGTCATCGCGCCATGTCCCGGGGTTCGCGTGGTGGGTGGAAAGGCCACGGCCTGCGCCATGCCTGTTGTCGAAGGGCGGAAATGTTCGCTATACCGAACGAAGTCAAGGCGCCCCGGCGCGCTTGACGGTGTCGGGCCGGCGGTTCGGCGTGCGGTTGCGCACAGCAATCGGCGCGGGCAACCTGGTCCCGAGGTAAAAGATTCTTCTCACCGAGACCGGTAGCCTCCTATATGCGCCCGCGCCCCGCGCGCGGCGGAAGCCCACGGAGACAGCTTTGGACGCGATCGATCTGAAGATTCTCGCCCTGCTGCAGACCGACGCGACGCTCTCCATCGCGGCGATCGGGGAGCGCGTGGGCCTGTCGCAGACCCCGTGCTGGAAGCGGATCCAGAAGCTGGAGGCCGACGGGGTCATCGACCGGCGGGTGGCGGTGCTCGATCCGGTGAAGCTCGGCCTCGGGCTGACCGTGTTCGTCTCCATCGAGACCGCCGACCATTCCCAGGACTGGCTGCAGCGCTTCGCCGCAACCGTCTCGGCCATGCCGGAGGTGCTGGAGTTCTACCGGATGGCGGGCGACGTGGACTACATGCTGCGGGTCGTCGTCGCCGACATGCAGGCCTATGACAGCTTCTACAAGCACCTCATCGCGGTACTGCCGCTCAAGAACGTCACCTCCCGTTTCGCCATGGAAAAGGTGAAATCCACGACGGCGCTGCCGCTGCCGGCGCCGCCGAAGAACGGGCGCCATCTGCCCGGGACCTCCCCGGTCCTTTCCGTGGTGGGAGAATGATATTCTCTTTTTTCGCAGTGCAGCGAATGTGATGTTCTCGTCTCCGCCCGTTCTGCAAAAAGAACGTTTCTTGATTGACACGGGCCGCGCAGGCCCCGACATGGTCTCGTAATGTCCCGCCAGAACCTCCTTCCGCGCACCGCCCCGTTCGGGGACGGCGAGCGCGCCAGCCTCGATGCGGTGCTCGGCGCCGCGAGCCCCACGCAGCGCGCATGGCTGGCCGGCTTCCTTGCGGGCCTCGACGCCGCCGGTGGCCAGCCCGCCGCTTTGCCGGCCGCGCCGCCCAAGGCCGCCGCGCCGCTGACGGTGATCTACGCGAGCGAATCGGGGAATTCCGAAGCGCTCGCCGGCACCGTCGCGAAGCTCGCGCGGAAGCAGGGCTTCAAGCCGAAGGTGGTGGATTTCGCCGACCTCGACATCGCGACCCTGTCCAAGGCCGGCAAGCTCGTCGCCATCGCGGCCACCTGGGGCGAGGGCGAGCCGCCGGCCCGGGCCGTGCGGGCCTATGGCGAGCTGATGGGGGAGGGCGCCCCGCGCCTCGACGGTGTCGAGTTCGCGGTGCTGGCGCTCGGCGACACCTCCTACGCGGAGTTCTGCGCCATCGGGAAGGCCCTCGACGAACGCTTCGAGGCGCTGGGAGGCAAGCGCGCCGCGGAGCGGGCCGACCTCGACCTCGACTTCGAGAAGCCGGCGGCCGACTGGATCAAGGGCGCGCTCAAAGCGCTCGCCCCGGCGGAGCAGCCCGACAACGTAGTGGCAGTGGACTTCGCCCGCGCCGGCACCGGCGAGGAGGACGACGCCGAGCCGAGCCGCGAGCCCGTGGTGGTCGAGGTCGTCGAGCACGTGAACCTCAATTCCTCGCGCTCCGACAAGGAGACGATCCACCTCGCCCTCGCCTTCGAGGAGGGCGCCCCGGCCTACGAGCCGGGCGATTCGCTGGAAATCTTCCCCGAGAACGACCCGCAGCTCGTGGACGAGATCCTCAACGCTGCCGGGCTCTCGGGTGACGAGGCCCTGCGCAAGGCGCTGCTGGCCGAGCGGGACATCACCACGCTGTCGGCCGCCACGGTCGAGCGTTTCGTTAAGGCCACCGGCCACACGCAGGCGCAGACGCTCATCGACAGCGGCGAGGCCAAGGCCTGGATCGAGGGGCGGCACCTGATCGACCTGCTGGAGACCTATCCGGCCAAGCTCACGGCCGAGCATCTCGGCACCATCACCCGGCCGCTGCCGCCGCGGGCCTACTCGATCGCCTCCTCGCGCAAGGAGGTGGGCGACGAGGTCCACCTCGCCATCGCGGCGGTGCGCTACGAGACCCACGGCCGCGCCCGCTCGGGCGTCGCCTCGGTCCACGTGGCCGACCGGATCCGCGACGGCGCCAAGCTGCGGGTGCGGCTGAAGCCGAACCGCCACTTCCGCCTGCCGCAGGACCCGGCCACCGACATCATCATGGTCGGCCCCGGCACCGGCGTCGCGCCGTTCCGCGCCTTCGTGCAGGAGCGCCGGGCGATCGAGGCCCCCGGGCGGTCGTGGCTGTTCTTCGGCGACCGGCACTTCACCCACGACTTCCTGTACCAGCTCGAGTGGCAGGACGCCCTGGAGGACGGGTCGCTCACGAAGATCGACGTGGCCTTCTCGCGGGACCAGCCGGAAAAGGTCTACGTGCAGGACCGGATCACCCAGCACGCGCAGGAGTTGGTCTCCTGGCTGGATGGGGGCGCCCATCTCTACGTCTGCGGCGATGCCAAGAACATGGCCAAGGACGTGCGGGCCGCGGTGGTGGGCGCGTACCAGACCGTGAAGAACCTGAGCGCCGCCGACGCGGAGACCCAGGTCGCGGCTTTGGAGCGCGGTCACCGCTACCAGCAGGACGTGTACTAACGGACCGGCCTTCCGAGGCCGCAGGATCGAGATTGGAGCGGAGCAGGACGGGGCGCGGGTCCCCTCTCCCGTGCGGGAGAGGGACAGGGTGAGGGATCCAGGTCTTTCCGGAGAGGGCGCATCCCTCTCCCCGACCCTCTCCCGCACGGGAGAGGGGGACCGTCGCGGCTCCCGCCCCTCCCGTGAACCGGCACGCGTTCCGCTCGGCACCCACCCCTGACGCGTGGGGTGGGAGACGCGTTCAGACAGACGGATTCACCCCATGGACGACCACAGCCCCCGCGACGCCGCCGAGACCCCGACCCCGGCCAAGCGCGTCTACGAGACCCCGCCGACCGACCGGCCGATCACCGATGCCGAGGCCGCCCGCGCGGCCCAGCTCGCGGCGAACGAGCACATCAAGATCGCCAGCGGCTACCTCCGCGGCACGCTCGCGGACGGCCTCCTGAAGCACGCCACGGGGGCGATCTCGGAGGATGACGGGCAGCTCGTGAAGTTCCACGGGATGTACCTGCAGGACGACCGCGACCTGCGCCCCGAGCGGACCAAGAAGAAGCTCGACAAGGCCTACAGCTTCATGATCCGCCTGCGCATCGCGGGCGGCGTCATCACCCCGAAGCAGTGGCTGATCCTCGACGACATCGCCCGGACCTACGCGGGCGGGGCGCTGCGGGCGACCACGCGCCAGACCTTCCAGTACCACGGCGTGATCAAGTCGAACCTGAAACGCACGATGGCGGCCATCGACGGCGCGCTCCTCGACACGATCGCGGCCTGCGGCGACGTCAACCGCAACGTCATGGCGGCGACGAACCCGGCCCAGACCGGCGCCCACAAGGCCGCCTACCAGCTCGCCAAGGACATCTCCGACTCGCTGCTGCCCAAGACCAGCGCGTGGCGGGAGATCTGGCTCGACGGCGAGCGCGTGGTCGGCGGCGAGGACGCGACCGAGGTCGAGCCGGTCTACGGCCGGACCTACCTGCCGCGGAAGTTCAAGACGGTCGTGGCGGTGCCGCCCTCCAACGAGGTCGACATCTTCGCCCACGACCTCGGCTTCATCGCGATCCTGGACAAGAAGAACCAGGTGACGGGCTGGAACGTGACGGTGGGCGGCGGCATGGGCATGACCCACGGCGAGCCCGACACCTTCCCGCGCACCGCCGACGTGATGGGCTTCGTGAAGCCGGAGGACGCCCTCAAGGTCGCCGAGGCCGTGATGACGGTCCAGCGCGACTGGGGCAACCGCAAGAACCGCAAGAACGCCCGCCTCAAGTACACGATCGAGCGCTACGGGCTCGACGCCTTCCGGGCCGAGGTAGAGAAGCGGATCGGCCAGAAGCTCGGCGCGCCCAAACCCTTCACCTTCACCAACAATGGCGACCGCTACGGCTGGGTCGAGGGCGACGACGGCCGCTATCACCTCACCCTCTACGTGCCCTCGGGCCGGATCAAGGACATCGAGGGCGGGCCGCAATTCCTCTCGGGCCTGCGGCGCATCGCCGAGGTGCACGAGGGCGATTTCCGCCTCACCGGCAACCAGAACGTGATCATCGCCAACGTGCCGGCGGAGAAGCGCGCGGAGATCGACGCGCTCGTCGACGAGTACGGCCTGACCCGGGGCGCGGGCGCGCTGCGGCGCAACTCGCTCGCCTGCGTGGCCCTGCCGACCTGCGGCCTCGCGCTGGCCGAGAGCGAGCGCTACCTGCCGGACCTGATGACGGAGCTGGAGGAGAGCCTAGCGTCCCATGGGCTGGCCGAGGAGGAGATCACGATCCGCTCCACCGGCTGCCCGAACGGCTGTGCCCGGCCGTTCATCTCCGAGATCGGCCTCGTGGGCCGCGGCCCCGAGCGCTACCACCTCTATCTCGGCGCCGCCCATGACGGCTCGCGCCTGAGCAAGCTCTACAAGGAGGACGTCGCGGCCTCCGAGATCCGCAGCACCCTCGATCCGCTGTTTGCCGACTACGCGAAGGGTCGGCAGCCGGGCGAGCATTTCGGCGACTACCTGATCCGCGCCGGCCACGTGGCCCGGACCACCAACGGCCCGGACTTCCACGAGCGGACCGGCGCCCTCAAGCCGGCCGTGCTCGGCTGACGGCAGGCCTCGCGCGTCCGGGACGGGGCTCCCGGACGCGCCGAGATCGCGACACGGCCGCGGATCGCGGGTTCCGGCCCGGCTCCGCCATGACCGGATCCACCATGACCGGATCTGCGCGTCCCGATCCCGAGCCGCCGGAGCGCGGCGGGAGGGATCGGGGACCCGGAGCGGCGTCCCGCCCGCGCACCGGTCCGAACCGCCGCTCCGGCATACCCTGCACCGGCGTCGAAGACCCGGCGGCGATCGCGCCCTCCCTCCCGACGAACCGCAGGCATCGGCGGCAGGCCGTCCTTCGTCCGCTGCGCGACCTCGACGAGAATGAACGTTCATTGACATGAGAATGAACGTTCATTATACAGGTGAGGCCAACAGGAGCGCACGATGGCTCTCACCCTCGAAGGCCGCTGGTCCGATCTCGATGCCGAGCGTTTCGGCGCCCGCGGCCCGGGCGCTCTCGCCCAGCTCCGCGCCGTCTGCACCCCCGCCAACCTGACCTTCGGCGCCGTCCTGGCCCTCGCCTGGCTGGCGCTGATCGGCTGGACCGGGGCCGGCCCGGACGGCTGGCAGGCCCGGATCTGCGCGGACCTGCATCAGGGACCGCAATCCTGCACCGTCGCCAGCCTGGGCAAGGATCAGAGCCGCATCACGCCGGTGGCCGTCGCCGCGCAGCCGGGGCAGTGACCGCCGCAGCGGACGGACTTGCGGAGGCCCGCGTCGGGCCCTCCGCCCGGCGCGAGCACATTCTCGACGCCGCCGAAGCCTGCTTCACGCGCAACGGCTTCCATCGCACCACCATGCAGGACCTCGCCCGCGAGGCCGCGATGAGCCCGGGCAACTTCTACCGCTACTTCGAATCCAAGGAGGCCCTGGTCCTCGGGCTGGTCGAGCGTGAGCGCGAGCGCGGCACGCTCCTGGTCGCCGAGATGGAGGGCAGCAGTGACCCGCGCGGGACGTTGCTGGGCCTCATCGCCCGCTACTTCATGTCGATCACCCGCGAAGCCGCAGCCCTGCGGGTGGAAATCTGGTCGGAATCGACGCGCAATCCGGCCATCGCCGCCATGACGGCGCAGACCGAAGTCGAGAGCCGGGACTGGTTCGTGGCGACCTTGTCGGCGCTCGCCACCGCGCCAGCTTGTGATCCGGCGGCGCTTTACGCCCTCCTCGCGCCTCTGATGAAGGGGATCGTCGTGAGCCGCGCCGCGCTGCCCGATTACGACGTCGCCGGGGCGGTCACCCAGATCCACCAGCTCCTCCATGCCGGGCTCGACGGCCGCCTGCCGTGCCCGGCGGATGCGCGTTCGCTTGCGGGCCGCTGATCCGCGCCCGGCGCGATCGCTGCGTCCGCGCCGGACGACGTGACGGCGCACGGGAGGCCGTCGCTGCCCACGGGGCCGAGGACAGTCTCTTCCGATCGCGCGCCGAAATCGGCGCGCGGTACGCCGGCCGGCTCGCAATCCCCCCTCTTGCGGGCCGGCCGGTCGTGTTCGCTGCTGCCGGCGCCCTCAACCCGCACGCGATTCGGGTTCAACACCGCAACTGTATACACGCACAAGTAGGCACACTGGAGGAGTTTTAATATATCGCCCCGCGATTCGTGCCATTTCAGCCACATTCCCACGACGGATGCGTGTCCCGGCGCTCCAGATGCGCATCGCTGTTGAGATGATCGGGCCGATTCATTCTAGGAGTGCTGCATCGCGCTGGCGCTTCACTCCTGAGAACGATTGCAAACTATGCTTTCTGGGCGGATCGACGAGGTCGATGGCACGCGCCGTCTCCGCGAGTACTTGAGTTTCGCCCATACGGGACTTGCGACGGTCATTCTGGTCCTGTCTTCGACGGCTGTTCACGCGCAGGCGGAGACCGACGAGGTCGCCCTCTCCGAACTCAGCGTGACCGGCACCGGGCCAGCGGCGGAGCGGGCCGGTGGACCGGTCGTCGGCTACCGGGCCACGCGCTCGGCCACCGCCACCCGGACCGACACGCCCCTGCGCGACACGCCGCAATCGGTGCAGGTGGTGCCGCGCGACGTGCTGGTCGACCAGCAGGACATCCGGTTGAGCGACGCGCTGCAGAACGTCAGCAGCGTGCAGCCCGGGGGCACGATCCAGGGCCGGAGCGACACCTTCATCATCCGCGGCTTCAGGACCCAGACCTACGCCATCGATGGCGTCCTCCTGAATCAGGCCGGCAACTTCTCATCGGTGACCCGGGATCTCGCCGACGTGGAGCGGATCGAGGTGCTCAAGGGCCCGGCCTCGGTCCTGTACGGGCGCGGCGATCCGGGCGGCCTGATCAACATCGTCACCCGGCAGCCGACGCTGACGCCGTCCGGCGACATCAACCTGCAGGGCGGCAGCTTCGGCTTCCGGCGGGTGCAGGGCTCGGTCTCGAGCGCGATCGAGGGCGTGGAGGGCTTGTCCGGGCGGCTCAGCTTCGCCGCCCAGTCGGACCCGACCTTCCGCAACTTCTACGGCCGGGACAATGCGCGGACCTTCGTGGCCCCGGCCTTCGCGTGGACTCCGACACCGGACACGCGCGTCACGTTCCTCGGCGAGTTCACCCGGGTCGACAACCAGTACGACGAGGGCCTCGTCGCCCGGAACGGCCGCGTGCCCCTGGACAATGTCGCGCGCTACTACGGCGAGCCGTTCTCCCGCTACAACGGCAGCGCCAATTTCGGCCTGCTCAAGGTCGAGCACGACCTCAATGCCAACATCACCCTGCGCGAGGTGCTCAACGCGCAGTGGGGCGGCTTCGATTTATTGGCCACCCGAGCCATCGGTCTTACCAACCGCAACACCCAGGTGACCCGGCGGGAGACTGCGGTCTACTCGACCTACGCGGCCGTCGACAGCCAGACCGAGATGGTGGCGAAGTTCGACCTCCTCGGCTTCCGGCACACGGTGCTCACCGGGGTCGAGTACACGAACGGCTACCGGCGCGCTTACCAGACGCAGAGCACGAACTTCCCGTCGGTCAGCTTCCTCAACCCGGTCCCGGGATCCCCGATCGTCGGCCTCCAGTTCCAGTCCGATCTGAAGCAGAAGAACGCGCTGACCGGCCTCTACGTGCAGGACCAGATCGATCTCGGTCTCGGCCTGCAGATGCTGGTCGGTGTCCGCTACGATACGGGCACCCAGTACTATTTCAGCCGCGTCCCGACCTCGCGCACCATCCCGCCCGAGCAGCAATTGTCCGGCACCTCGCCGCGGGTCGGCCTGATCTACCGGCCGGTGGAGCCGCTGACGCTCTATGCGAGCTACGCGACCTCGTTCAAGCCGCAGACGGACAACGTCTACAACGCCGTCAATCCGCGTCCCGAGACCGGCGAGCTCTACGAGGTCGGAAGCCGGCTCGATCTCAACCCGGACCTGACCCTGTCGACGGCAGCCTTCCGCATCATCCGCAACAACGTCTCGGCCGCCGACCCGGTCAACACGGGCTTCTCGGTGATCACCGGGCAGCAGCGCTCCCAAGGCGTGGAGGCCGACCTCGCCGGACAGGTCTTGCCCGGCTGGAAGGTCATCGGCGGCATCAGCGTCCTCGACGCGCGGATCACGAAGGACACCACCTTCGCGGTGGGCAACCGGCTGGTCGGGGCGCCGGCCTTCAGCGGCAGCATCTGGTCCACCTACCAGTTCCAGGAAGGCTTCCTGCTCGGCTGGAACGTCGGGGCCGGGATCACCTATGTCGGGCGCCGCGCCGGCGACCTGAACAACAGCTACTCGGTGGGCGGCTACGCCCGGCTCGACGCGGCCGTGTTCTACGACCTCAGCGAGCACGCCCGGTTCTCGATCAATGCCCGGAACCTGACCGACCGCCGCTACATCGAGCAGCCGTTCAACCAGTTCAACAACCTCCCCGGCGCGCCGCTCTCCGTGCTGGCGACGATCACCGCCCGGCTCTGAGCCGGGCCGCCGCCTCGCGAAGGCGGCGGCCTCGTCGCGTCAGCGGTGGCTCGCGTCGCCGTCATGCACGCGCGGAGCGCGGCAATCCGGGACAGCGCCCCGCCGATCGGCCGCGCGCTGCCCTGATCCCTCCTCGCCGCACGCAGAACGCCGGGGGCGGCCGAAGGCCATGCCGGCACCGTCTCAGGGGCTCACCGCACGGACGGCCACCGCGGGCGCCTCGGGCTCGGCGGCCCTGCGCCGGGCACCGGCGCGGCGGCGCAGGACGTAGAGGGTCAGGCCGGTGGCCGCGAAACCCGGCATGGCCAGCGCCGCGAGGCAGAACAGCAGAGCGACGAGATCGCCGAAGAAGCGGCCGCGATGCACCTCCAGGATGTTGTCCAGGAGACGCCGGCCCAGCGGCGCATCGGTGGCGCGCTCGGCGGCCAGCAGGGCGCCCGTGAGGGGATCGTAGCGCTCCTCGTTGCGGGCGCTCGGCGCATCGACGCCCTTGGGCAGCCAGCGGATCCGGATCGCCTTCGTGTCGGCCCCCGGCAGGGTCAGGACCGCTGTCCCGGCGGCGTCACCGGTCCGCGCGCGGAAATCCGCCCAGGCGCGGTCGACGGCCGCGCCGCCATCGGCCCCGGCATCGACTGGGCGTCCGGCAGCCTTGCTCCCGGCCGGTCGCGCAGGCTTCGCCGCGTCCGGAGCGCCCGCGAGCAGCCGCGTGGCGCCGTCCTTGAACGACGGGTAGGACCATGTCAGGCCGCTGAGCGCGATGACCAGGTAGACGGGCAGCAGCCACGTCCCGACCACGGCGTGCAGCGACCACCAGCGCGGCCGACCGGGGCGCGACAGGGCCGGCTTCAGCCAGATCCGCCAGCGATGGATCCTGGGCCAGCGCAGGTAGAGACCCGTCCCGAGGAAAGCCAGCAGCGCCAGGGTGCAGGCGCCCGTGATCGTGCGGCCCCAGCCCTTGGACCCGCCGGGGAGCAGCAGCCAGCGGTGCAGGTCCCGCACCGTGGTGAAGGCCCCCTCCAGCCGCACCGGGCCCAGCAGGGTGCCGTCGTAGGGATCGGCATAGGCGGCGGGCGGCCGCGCGCGGGTCTCGGGATCGCGGGCGAAGCGGACATGGACGCTGGCGCGCGGATCGTCCGACAGGGTCAGCACGTTGGCGATACGCCCCCCCGCCTGCGCGTCGATCCGCGCCGCGAGGGTCGCGGGAGACAGCGCCGTCCGCGCGCCGGGCGTGACCTCCAGCCGGTCGCGGTTGGCGAAGGCGGTCAGCGCCTCCTCGTAGCTCATCAGCGCCCCGGTCAGGCCCATCAGGGCGAGGACGAGGCCGGCGGTGAGGCCAAGCGCCCAGTGCAGGCGGAAGAGCAGGGTCCGGAGGGAGGGAATCGGCAGCGTCATGGCAATGCCGGCTGCCTAGCAGAACGCGGCCACGCTGACGACGCCGCAGGGCGCATGCCCCCCGGCCGCCCTCAGGTGATCGGCGCCGGGTTGAACAGGGTCAGATCATTGAACAGCCCCCACCGGTCGGACCAGGGGCGCTTGCGCCCGCTCGCCACGTCGAGGATCAGGTGGAACAGCTCCCAGCCGACCTCCTCGATCGTGGCCGCGCCGGTGGCGATGCGGCCGGCATCCAGGTCGATCAGATCGGACCAGCGCTCGGCGAGTTCCGTCCGGGTCGCGACCTTGATCACCGGGGCCTGGCTGAGCCCGTAGGGCGTGCCGCGCCCGGTGGAGAAGACCTGGACGGTCATCCCCGAGGCGAGCTGCAGCGTGCCGCAGACGAAGTCGCTCGCCGGGGTCGCGGCGAAGATCAGGCCCTTCTCGCGGACGCGCTCCCCCGGCGCCAGGACCCCGGAGATCGCGCTCGTGCCGGATTTGGCGACCGAGCCCAAAGCCTTCTCGACGATGTTGTTGAGGCCGCCCTTCTTGTTGCCCGGCGACGGGTTGGCCCGCCGGTCGGCCTCGCCCTTGGCGAGGTAGGCGTCGTACCACGCCATCTCGCGGATCAGCGCCTCGGCGACCTCCGGCGTCTTGGCGCGCGGGGTCAGAAGGTGGATCGCGTCGCGCACCTCGGTCACCTCCGAGAACATCACGGTGGCGCCGCAGCGCACCAGCAGGTCGGCGGCGAAGCCGAGCGCCGGGTTGGCGGTCACCCCCGAGAAGGCGTCGCTGCCGCCGCATTGCAGGCCGACCACGAGGTCCGAGGCCGGGCAGGTCTCGCGGGTCCGGCGGTTCAGCTCCGCGAGGCGCGCCTCGGCCATCGCCAGGATGCTGTCGATCATGGCCGAGAAGCCGTGATGGCGCTCGTCCTGAAGCCGCACCACCCCGTCGCCGGCGGCGCCGTTGTCGGGCAGGAGGCGCTCCGAGACGAGCTTCTCGCAGCCGAGGCCGACGACCATGACCGCGCCGCCGAAATTCGGGTTCTGCGCGAGGCTCTGGAGCGTCCGGATCGGCACCACCGCCTCGGGGGCGTTGATGGCGACGCCGCAGCCATAGGCGTGGGTCAGGCCGACCACGTCGTCGACGTTGGGGTAGCGCGGCAGCAGCTCCTGCTTGATCCGCCGGATCGCCACATCGAGGGTGCCGGCGACGCATTGCACGCTGATCGAGATCGCCAGGATGTTCTTGGTGCCCACCGACCCGTCCGGGTTGCGGTAGCCCTCGAAGGTGTAGCCTTCCAGCGGGGGCAGGGGGGCCGGCACGCGGGTGGCCATCTCCAGGGCGTCGAGGGCGGGGGCGACCGGCGTCGCGACGCGGGATTCCTCGACCCAGGCGCCCCGCGGGATCGCCTGCGTGGCGAGACCCACCACCTCGCCGTAGCGGCGGACCGCCCCGCCCTCCGGGATGTCGGTGAGGGCGACCTTGTGGCCCTGCGGCACGAACTCGACGAGTTCCAGCCCGTCCGGGAAGACCGTGCCGGCCGGCAGCCCGAAGGCGTTGACCACGATGGCGACGTTGTCGTCGGGGCTCAGGCGGATCGTGCGCGGCACGTCGCCGGCGGCGGGCGGGCGGGTCGGGGCTTCGATCTCGGCCTGCATCGGAGGCTCCTTCCGTGACGCGCCCGTCCGGGCTTCTGGCGTGATCAGGCGGCGTCGCCGACGGCGTGGTTCGCCAGGGACTCGAGCGCCCTCACCATCGCCGAATGGTCCCAGGCCGCGCCGCCCTGCGCCACGCAGGCCGAGAACAGCTGCTGGGCCAAAGCCGTGGCGGGCAGGCTGAGGCCCAGCGTCCGGGCCCCATCAAGGGCGAGGTTGAGGTCCTTCTGGTGCAGGCCGATGCGGAAGCCGGGATCGAAGGTCCGCTCGATCATCCGCGCGCCGTGCAGCTCCAGGATGCGCGAGGTGGCCAGCCCGCCGGTGATCGCCTGCCGCACCTTGGCAGGGTCGGCGCCGGCCTTCGAGGCGAAGAGCAACCCCTCGGCCACCGCCTCGATCGTCAGGGCGACGATGATCTGGTTGGCCACCTTGGCGACCTGGCCTGCGCCGACCGGGCCGACATGGGTGACCGTCTTGCCCATCGCGGCGAACAGGGGCTCGGCGCGCGCGAAGGTCTCCGGCTCGCCGCCGACCATGATCGAGAGCGCGGCGTTCTTGGCCCCGACCTCGCCGCCGGAGACCGGCGCGTCGAGATAGGCGCCGCCCCGCTCGGCGATCCGGGCGGCGAAATCCTTGGTGGCCAGCGGCGCGATCGAGCTCATGTCGATCACGGTCTTGCCGGGGGACACGCCTTCGGCGACGCCGTCGGTGCCGAACAGGACCTGCTCCACGTCCGGGGTGTCGGGCAGCATCAGGATGATCGTGTCGGCGCGCTCGGCCACCGCGGCCGCCGTGGCGCAGGCGGTGCCGCCCGCGGCAAGCAGCGCTTCGGGCACGCTGCGCCGGGTCTTGAGGAACAGGCTGTGGCCCGCCGCGATCAGGTGTCCGGCCATGGGCGCGCCCATGATGCCGAGGCCGATGAATCCGATGTTCATGCGTGTCGATCCCGGTTGCGGTGTTCAGGCGCGGAAGCGGGCGGCCAGCGCCTCGGAGCCGCGGGCGAGCAGCCCCATGTCGGAGCCCACCGCGGTAAAGCGGGTGCCGGCGGCGATGTAGCGGCGGGCCAGCTCCTCGCTCGGCGTGAGGATGCCGGCATGCTTGCCGGCCCGGACGATCCGCGCGACCGCCGCCTCGATGGTGGCGACCACCTCCGGGTGGCCCTGCTGGCCGACATGGCCGAGGCTGGTGGAGAGGTCGCCGGGCCCGATGAACACGCCGTCCACGCCCTCGACGGCGGCGATCGCGTCCAGATTGTCGAGGGCGCGACGGGACTCGACCTGCACCGCCACGAAGATCTCGGCCTCGCAGCGGGTGTGGTAGTCCTTGATCCGGCCGAACCGGGCGGCGCGGGGCGCCTGCGAGAAGCCGCGGATGCCGCGGGGCGCGTAGCGCGTCGCCGCGACCACCCGGGCGGCCTGCTCGGCATCGTCGATGTTGGGGATCATCAGCGACTGCGCGCCGGCATCGAGGATGCGCTTGATGGTGATCGGGTCGTCGCTCGGCACCCGCACCATCGGGTGCGTGTCGCCCTCCATCATGGCCTGGAGCTGGGCGTAGATGTCCCGGAGGTCGTTGGCCGAGTGCTCCATGTCGAGGAGCAGCCAGTCGAACCCGGCCCCGGCGACCACCTCGGTGGAGATCGGGCTCGCGAGGCTGCACCACAGGCCGATCTGCTGGCGCCCCTCGGCGAGGGCCGCCTTGAAGCGGTTGGTGAGGCTGTCCATCACGATCCTCCCTGGGCGCGCACGCGTCGCGGCGTCTGCGCGCCGTCCGCCCCATCACGCGCAGCCTTCCGGTGCCAGGTCAAAGCCAAACACTGGATCGATCGATGCCGAACATGCATCAATCGGAGGCCCCGTCAGGGTGGGGGCATCTCGGCCAGGATCGAGACCAGCCGGGCGATGAGCGGGGCGTCCGCATCGCGCCGCCACGCGAGGAGGAGTTCCACCGGGCGCGGGGCGGGCAGGGCGAGCGGCCGGAACACCACGCCCTCGAAGCGCAGGCGCTCGGCGGCGGCCGGCACCAGGGCGATGCCGAGCGCCGCCCGGACGAGGGCCAGGATCGAGTGGATCTGCGTCAGCTGCTGGACCATCGGGGGCTGGATCTCGGCCTCGGCGAGCAGGCCGAGGACGAGGTCGTGGAAGTAGCGCGCCTCGTTGGGCGCGTAGCCGATGAGCGGCTCGCGCCCGAGATCGGCGGGGGTGAGCCCGTCGCGCAGGGCCAGGGGGTTCCCGGCCGGCAGGGCCACCACGAGGGGCTCGGCCAGCGCCCGGACGGCGATCAGGTCCGGATGCGTCACCGGCGGCCGCACCAGCGCGGCGTCGATCCGGCCGGCGAGGAGTTCCTCGATCTGATCCTTGCTGACCATCTCGCGCAACGCGAGCGTCACGTCCGGCAGCGCCCGCCGCAACGCGGTGACGAGGCGCGGCAGGAAGTCGTAGGCCGAGGCCGCCGTGAAGCCGAACTTGAGGACGCCCGCGCGCCCCGCCGCCACCTGCCGGGTGACGTGGGTCGCGGTCTCGGCCAGCCGCAGGATGCGCTGCGCCTCGGGCAGGAAGCTGCGGCCGGCGGCGGTCAGCCGGACGGTGCGGCTGGTGCGCTCCAGGAGCTGCACGTCGAGGACGCGCTCCAGAACCTGGATCTGCCGCGACAGCGGCGGCTGCGTCATGTTCAGCCGGGCGGCCGCGCGCCCGAAATGCAGCTCCTCCGCCACGGCGGCGAAGCACCGGAGCTGGCTGAAATCGAACATGAAGGCTCCCTCTTCCGGACCGCGGCGCAGTCGGGCGGGAGCATAAGGCCGTCGCGGCGGCTGCGTTGAGAGGGCCGCCCTCATCCAATTAGCTGAGGCGGCGGCCTCCGGCCCCGACCGGCCTACGGGGTCACCTCGTGCCCGGCATAGTCGATCCGGCCGTCCGGCCCCTTGGTCCACGCGTAGATGACGTAGTCGGGCCGGGTGAGGTCGCCCTTCCTGTCGTAGGCGATCGGCCCGACCACCGTGTCCACCGGCTTGCCCTGGTGCAGCCAGTCGGCGAGCGCCTTCCCGTCGCTGGAGCCCGTCTCGGCCATCGCCTTGGCCAGGACCTGCACGGCCGCGTAGGCGTAGAGCGTATAGGCCTCGGGATCGATGCCCCGGGCGTTGAAGGCCGCCACCACGCCCTTGGCGTTCGGGTTCTTGCGGGCATCCGGCGCGAAGGTCATCAGGGTCCCGGCCGCGCCCGGACCGGCGATCTGGACGAATTCCTTGTCGGGGATGGCGTCGCCGCTCATCATGCGGGCGGCGAGGCCCTGATCGCGCATCTGCCGGATGATCAGCCCGGCCTCGGTGTGCACGCCGCCGAAATAGACGACGTCGACATTGGCCGACTTCATCTTGGAGACGAGGGCCGCGTAGTCCTTCTCGCCCGGGTTGATGCCCTCGTACAGCACCTCCTTGCCGCCCTTGGCCCTGAACGCCTTCAGCGTCTCGTCGGCCAGCCCCTTGCCGTAGGGCGTCTTGTCGTGGACGAAGGCGATCTTCTGGCCCGGGAAGTGCGCGGCCAGATAGCTGCCCGCCACCGCGCCCTGCTGGTCGTCGCGGCTGCAGGTGCGGAACGTGTTCCACATCCCGCGCTCGGTGAACTTCACGCTCGTGGAGGCCGGCGTGATCTGGATGATGCCGGCGTCGAGGTAGACGTCCGAGGCCGGGATCGTGACGCCGGAATTGTAGTCGCCGACGACCATCTTCACGCCGTCGCTGGCGAACTTGTTGGCCACCGAGACGCCCTGCTTCGGGTCGGAGGCGTCGTCGCCGACCGTGACCGTCAGCGTCCTCCCCTTCAGCGTGCCCGCCTTGTTGAGGTCTTCGACCGCCTGGCTCACGCCGTTCCGGATCTGGGCGCCGAAGGCCGCGTTCGGCCCGGTCATGGGCGCGGCGACGCCGATCTTCACCGGCGCGCCGCCCTCCTGCCCCTGCGCCGCGGTCATGAACAGCAGCCCGGCCAGGCCGGCCCTCAGTAATTGCGTCATCGTTCCCCCAGATGCGGCCGGTCAGATCGCCGACGAACGCTGAGTTCGGACAGATCAACGTGCATCGCCGCGCGTCGAGTCGCAGATCATCCAGACCGATCCTGTCGCTCACCTTGCGCAGGGTCAAGTTTTCCGGGGCGGGCCCGGATGGTCCCGGGCCGGGCCCGCCGCGGGGCCGGCGGACGGGCCCTCACGGAGCCGTGCGGTGGCCGTGCGGGCGGCCGGGTCGGGATGGCGTCAATGATGCATCGGGCCGGCGCATCCGCAGCAAACCGTCGTGACCGATGGCCGCCTCCCATCCCCGCCGCGCCCCCGTCCCCCGCCGTCCGAGACCGCGTCCGGGACG
Source organism: Methylobacterium sp. 092160098-2 (assembly GCF_028920805.1). Classification (NCBI taxonomy): domain Bacteria; kingdom Pseudomonadati; phylum Pseudomonadota; class Alphaproteobacteria; order Hyphomicrobiales; family Methylobacteriaceae; genus Methylobacterium; species Methylobacterium sp. 092160098-2. The sequence continues at coordinate 4,856,492 of NZ_JAQPZJ010000001.1, forward strand.
CGGCTGATGGGGCCGCGCGTGGACGAGGATCGTGCCGAGGATCGTGACGACTCCCGGGACGCGTCGGTGGGCTGGGCCGAGCGCCGCCGGATCGCCGAGCAGGGCCGGGGCGACCGGGCGTGGTCGCTCTGGGGGCCTTATCTCAGCGAGCGGCAATGGGGGACCGTGCGGGAGGATTACAGCCCCTGCGGCAACGCCTGGGCCGCCCTGACGCACGAGGACGCCCGCTCGCGCGCCTATCGCTGGGGCGAGGACGGGCTGGCGGGGATCTGCGACGAGCGCGGCAGCCTCTGCCTGGCCCTTGCCCTCTGGAACGGGCGCGACCGCATCCTCAAGGAGCGGCTGTTCGGCCTGACCAACCAGGAGGGCAACCACGGCGAGGACGTGAAGGAGGTCTACCACTACCTCGACGCGGTCCCGAGCCACGCCTACCTGAAGATGCTCTACCGCTATCCGCAGGCGGCCTTCCCGTACGAGGACATCGTCGGCGAGAACATGCGGCGCGGGCGGGAGCAGCCCGAATACGAGATCGAGGAGACGGGCCTCTTCGACGGGAACCGGTTCTTCGACGTCACGGTGGAATACGCCAAGGCCGACGCCGACGACATCCACGCGGTGATCACCGCGCTGAACCGGGGGCCCGAGGCCGCCGACCTCCACCTCGTCCCGCAGCTCTGGTTCCGCAACACGTGGTCCTGGCAGGCCGGGCAGGCGCGCCCGCGGATCGCCTGCGCCCCCGACGGGGGCGTGATCTGCACGCATGACCGGCTCGGGCCGTACCGGCTCGCCTTCGACGGGATGCCGGACCTCCTGTTCTGCGAGAACGACACCAACCTGCGGCGGCACGGCGGGCAGCCGGACGCCGCCGGGCCGTTCAAGGACGGGCTCCACGCGGCGATCGTCGGCGGCGATCCCGCTTCGGTGCGCCGGGACGCGGGCACCAAGCTCGGCCTCCACTACGCGCTGCGGCTGGCGCCCGGGGAAACCGCCCGGATCCGCCTGCGGCTGTCGGCGGGCACGCGCCCCCGGGTGGTCGATGACGGGTCGCTGGTCCGCCGCCGGGTGGCCGAGGCGGACGCGTTCTATGAGGAATTGCAGGACGGCATCGCGAGCCCGGATTCCCGCGCCATCTTCCGCCAGGCCGCCGCCGGCCTGATCTGGTCGAAGCAGCTCTACAGCTACGACGTGCGGCGCTGGCTGGAGGGCGACCCGCTCCAGCCGCCGCCGCCGCGGGGGCGCGCGGGCGGCCGCAACGGCCAGTGGCGCCACTTCGCGGCGGCCGACGTGCTGTCGATGCCCGACACCTGGGAATATCCCTGGTTCGCCGCCTGGGACCTCGCCTTCCACTGCCTGCCGCTCGCCCTGCTGGACCCGGACTTCGCCAAGAAGCAGCTCCTGCTGCTCACCCGCGAATGGTACATGCACCCGAACGGCCAGCTCCCGGCCTACGAGTGGGAGTTCGGCGACGCCAACCCGCCGGTCCATGCCTGGGCCACCTACCGGGTGTTCGAGATCGACCGGGACCGGCGGGGCGGGCGCGGCGACCTCGCCTTCCTGGAAGGCGTGTTCCACAAGCTCCTGATCAACTTCTCCTGGTGGGTGAACCGCAAGGACGCGCAGGGCCGCAACGTGTTCCAGGGGGGCTTCCTGGGGCTCGACAATGTCGGCGTGTTCGACCGCTCGCGCCCGCCCCCGGGCTTCGGGGTGGTGCACCAAGCCGACGGCACCGCCTGGATGGCGATGTACGCGCTCAACATGATGCGCATCGCCCTGGAGCTTGCCCTCCACAACGACGTCTACGAGAGCACCGCGTCCAAGTTTTTCGAGCACTTCCTGCTCATCGCCGAGGCCATGACCGACATGGGCGGCGAAGGCGGCGGCGACGGCTTCGGCCTGTGGGACGAGGCCGACGAATTCTACTACGACGAGGTCGACATCCCCGGCGGCGGGATGCTGCCGCTGCGGGTCCGCTCCATGGTCGGGCTGGTCCCGCTCTTCGCCGTGGAGGTGATCGAGCCCTCCGTGCTCCACCGGCTGCCGGACTTCGCCCGGCGCCTGAACTGGGTTCTGGAGAACCGGCCCCATCTCGCCCAGCTGGTCTCCCGCTGGACCGAGGGCGGCGTGAAGGACCGCAAGCTGCTGTCGCTGCTGCGCGGGCACCGGATGAAGGCCCTGCTGCGCCGCATGCTCGACGAGGCCGAGTTTCTCTCGCCCTACGGCATACGCTCGCTGTCGAAGGTCCACCGCGACGCGCCCTACGTGCTCAACGAGCTGGGCGCCTCCTTCACGGTCCGGTACGACCCAGCCGATTCCACCTCGAACATGTTCGGCGGCAATTCGAACTGGCGCGGGCCTGTCTGGATGCCGATGAACTTCCTGATCGTCGAGGCGCTACGGCGCTTCCATACCTATTACGGCGACGACTTCCGGGTGGAGTATCCGACGGGCTCGGGCGCGATGCTGACGCTCAGCGCCATCGCGGACGCCCTCGAGGACCGGCTGATCGCCCTGTTCGCCAGGGACGAGACCGGCCGGCGGCCCGCCCTCGGGCCCCGCGAGCCGATCGCCCCGGCGCCCAGCGCCGAGGAGCCGCTGCTGTTTCACGAATTCTTCGATGGCGACACCGGCAGGGGGCTCGGCGCCGCGCATCAGACCGGCTGGACGGCGCTGATCATCAACCTGCTGCACGACCGGGCTCGCGCCCGATAGGCGCGCCCGGTCGAGCGGGGTCCGGCGATCCGGTCAGCAGCTCAGACGGCGGCCCTCGCGACGCCCGAACACCCGGTAATGGGCGGCGCCCGATTCCATCTGGCCGTTGGCCACGGCGCGGCGGACGTCCGGATTGCAGCGCAGGTATTCCCGTTCATCGAACCCGTAATTGGCGCGTCCCCGATAATCGTCCCGATCGCGGTAGCCGCGGTCGCGGTCGCGGTAATCGTAGTCGCCGCGATCACGGTAACCGCGACCGCCGTAATCGTCGTAATCGGGGCGCGGCTGTGCCGAGACCGGGCCGACGACGCCCAAGATTCCGAGGCTCACCGCGGCCGCTGCCAGAAACGCCTTCATTGTACCAATCTCCCTTTCGGTGCCTTGAAACGCACAGCGCCACGGATGGTTCGATCGTCCCGGACGTAGCGGCGCGCGGCGCTGTCCGGGAGGACCGCCGGGCCTGCGGATCGGGCGAGGATCCGGATCCTGCCGGGCGCGGCATCGCGGGCCGGCTCCGGATCCCGGACTATCGACGTCGGCGGGGGCAGGGGCTCCGCGGACCGGTCCGCCGCGGACATGCTCGGCGTCCCGCACGGGTGACGTCCGGGGTCGGGCGCCGGTCCACGCCCCCCTCTGTCGGGAGCCTGCCGCGGCAAGCTCCCGAAGCCTGCGCGTCGAGCCCGGCCTTCCGCCGGACCCGACGCGGATCGCCGTTACATGCGGTGCATCATCTCGCGACGCATCATGCGGTGACGCATCTCGCGGCGCATCATGTGCCGCTCCATCCGGTGCCGCATCATCCGGCGCTCCATGTCACGCCGCATCATGCGCCGCTCCATCCGATCCATCTGGACGGTCGAAACGATATCGGCGGGCGCCGAAACGCCGGTGCCGGGGCCGATCGGCGCGGCGGAGGCCGGGATCGCGACGACGCCGCCGAGGGCCGCCAGCAGGGCGGCGGTGATGATCGCTGAACGCAAAGAAAATATCCTCTCTCGCCGCCGGGGGAGGGGGCGGGCATGTCCCAAAGGGTCGCGGCCGGCACAGGTCCGCCCGAAATCCCGCCCAGGAAGGCACCGACCGCCGGGATGGTTCCCGGAATCGAATCCGCCGCGTGCGTCCAGCCCGAGACGGGGCTCGGCCTCGTCCAGCGGATGCGGGAACGGGCGAACCTATCGCGCTCTCCGGAATGGCGGACTGCGCGTAACGCGCCTGACGGGCTTCGTGGCGGGACGGCGCGATCCCCGCCGGGCGTCAGCGGCGATCGGCGCGGCGACACGGAACAAGGGCACCGGCGCCCGGACAGGCCGCAGGTGATGCAAGGACGCATCACCGGAATCGAAAGTACTGCCGCCCGGCCTCATGCAGAGGCAAACAAGATCACACTCATTCGAATAAAGCACGAATATTACACTTGAATTATTTCGTATATTGCTTTTATGACAGCAATTATTTATACATTCATAGATTATTTTACAGTAAACATATCAATTTTTTTTGATCTCTTACCTTACGAATCGGTTTATTCTGACATAAACATATCTTCACAGCATGCTTGGACGCACGAGGCCGGCCTGCGTCAGCTCTATAATACACATCAGATCTGACGGAGTGGATAAAGTCGGCGCTTCGGCCTTCGATCATGCGTGGCTGGGGGCTATACATGCAACGAACATTGGGATCAGGACTTCTTCTCGTTCTCCTGTCGCAGACCGTGCCGGCGGCGGATCTCCCACGGGCTTCCCGCCCGGAGCCGCCCATCCTGCCTGTCTTCAGCTGGACCGGAGCCTATGCCGGGCTGTTCGGCGGGTACGGCGCGCTGGATCGCGCCACGCAGTTCCTCTGCACGGGTCCGGGCGGGCAGCCCGGCGCACGCTATTGCCCCGTCCTCCCGGCGAAGCAGGGCTCCGACAGCGGGTTTATCGGGGGCGGTGAGATCGGCTACGATTGGCAACTGGGTTCCGGGCTCGTCGTCGGCGGCGCCGTCGATCACCAGTTCACCCGGCTCTGGGGTTACGATCGCTGGAGGGGCACCTTCCCAACCGAAGCCGGCGGCTATTTCCGCCGCAGCGTCGCACATTCCGGGCTGCGGCTGGACGACCTGACCACGATCCGCGGCAAGGTCGGCTTCGCCTTCGACCGGACCCTCGTCTACGCCACCGGCGGCCTCGCCTTCGGGAACGTCCGGACCGACAACAACGTGACGCTGGCAGGCTTTCCCCTCTTCGATGGCCGGCACGGCGAGACGCGCCTGGGCTACGTGGCCGGCGGCGGCATCGAGCACGCCTTCAGCGCGCATCTCTCGGCCAAGGTCGAGGGTCTGTATTATAACCTCGGCAGCCGTGCCGTCCTCCCGGCCCCGAGCTATCCCGTGCTGACCGGCTACCATGCCGGCACCCGCATCGCGACGGACGGCTTCCTGACCCGGGTCGGTCTGAACTACCGGTTCGGAGCCGCCGGCCTGCCCGACTGGCCGCCGCCGTCATCGACCGGCCCGGCCACCTGGGGCCTCGAGGCCGGCCTGCGCTACTTCTTCAGCTCCGGCAGCCCGCGCGAGAGGCTCGGCGACCCCTACGCGCCCGGCCAGCTCAATTCGCGCCTGACCTACGCGAAGACCGATGCCCATGCCGGCGAGACCTTCGTCCGGCTCGATCACAACCCCACGGGCCTGTTCGCCAAGGGTTTCCTCGGCGCGGGCGGCGTCACGGGCGGGCGCCTCGCCGACGAGGATTTCCCGCCCGTCGAAGTCCCCTATTCGAAGACGCATTCGCCGATCAAGGACGGCGATATCGGCTACGGCGTGATCGAATTCGGCTACGACGTGTTGCGCCGGGACGGGTTCAAGCTCGGGGGGTTCCTCGGCTACCAGTACTTCTCCGAGCTGTATAACGGTTACGGCTGCCGGCAGGTGGCGCGCGGCGACATCTGCGCGAGCCATCCGCAGCCGGCCAGCATCAAGACCCTCGGCGAGATCATGCAGTGGAACGCCCTGCGCGTCGGCATCATCGGCGAGGCGCGGTTCGACCGGGTCCGGCTGAGCCTGGAGGGCGCCTACCTGCCGGTCGTGTCGCTGAGCGGCGTCGACCGGCACTGGAACCGGCCGAACATCAACCCGGGGGCGGAATCCGGCCGGGGCGGCGGTTATTTCCTGGAGGGCATCGCCTCCTACGACCTGACACCGGCCGTCAGCGTCGGCGTCGGCGGCCGCTACTGGCGGATGCAGACCGACAAGGCCAGCACGACGGCCTTCGCGTTCTCCCTGCCCAGCCCGATGAAGTTCCAGACCGAGCGCTACGGCGGGTTCGTGCAGCTCTCCTACAAGCTGGCCGATTTTGGGTTCGGCGACGCGGCCGATCCGGTGGCCGTGATCCGCAAGGACTGAGCCCGCATCCGCGGACGCCATCCGGCCGAAACCGACCGAACCGGGACGCGAAGAACCGGAAAGCGCCGGACCATCGACCGGAGCCATGATGCCGGCGCCCGGCCCGCGACGAGGCCCGTCGCGGGCCGGGCCGAGACTGGAGAACCGGCCGTCCCGGCGCCGGGACGGCGGCTCGGCGATCGCCCTGGAGTCCGGTTCGGCGCGCCCGGCCCCCTCACGGTCGCAGCCGGGCCGGGTTGCCCAAGGCGGTAGCGCCGGGCGGCACGTCGCGCGTCACCACGCTGCCCGCCCCGATGATCGCATCGTCGCCGATCGTCACCCCGGGGAGGATGATGGCGCCGCTGCCGATCCAGACGTTGGCGCCGATCACCACGGGACGGCCGAATTCCAGCATCTGCCGACGCTGCGCCGGGTCGCGCGGGTGATCGGGCGTCAGGATCTGCACGGCCGTGCCGATCTGGGTCATGTCGCCGATGGTGACCGACACCACGTCGAGGATGCAGCAGCCGAAATTCAGGAACACGCCGCGGCCCAGGCTGATATTGTAGCCGTAGTCGCAGTGGAAAGGCGGACGGATGTTGCAGCCCGGGCCGACGCGGGCGAAGGCCTCCTCCAGGAGCGCCTGCCGTTCGGGCTGGCTGCGCGTCTGCGTGGCGTTGTAGCGGTCCATCCAGTCCGAGATGCGCCGGTTGTCGGCGGCCAGCTCCGGATCGTCGGCGCAGTACAGCGCGCCGGCCAGCATCCGCTGCTTCTGGGTCTTCATGATCTCGGTGTCCATGGTGAGGGCTCCCCTCCGGCCGCGTCGGCCTGTTCCGGCACGGCGATGCCGCGCAGGCCGTCAGCACCGGCACCGCGCGATCTCGCCATGCGTACATATGTACGTATCCAGGCCGCGCGCGCTACAGTGGGGCGGACGTGATCCCGGATCCGCGGAGATTGCCCTGCCCACCGCCCAGCGCCGTTTCGACCCGGATCGCCGGGCACGCATCGTCCAGGCGACCCTCGACGTCGTCGCCGAACACGGCGTCGCCGGCACGACCCACCGCCGGGTCGCGGCGGCGGCCGACGTGCCGCTCGGCTCCATGACCTACCATTTCGACAGCCTGGACGCGCTGCTGACGGAAGCGTTCACCCGGCTCGCCGACACGGTCTCGGCGCGGTTCGCCGACCGGCTCGCAGCGGCCACGACCTTCGACGAGGCCTGCGAGGCCGTGGTCGACCTGATCGTGCGCGACGTCTGGGCGAGCCCGCGCACGATGCTGCTGAGCTACGAACTCTATGCCTTCGCGGCCCGGAACCCGCCGCTGCGCCGGGTCATGCAGGACTGGATGGCCAAGAGCCGCGCCGCCCTGGAGCGGCACTTCGCGCCGGAGACCGCCAAGGCCCTCGACGCGATGATCGAGGGCCTGACGATCCATCGCTCGGTCGACCCGCACCCCGCCGACCGTGCGCAGGTGCGGGCGATCGTCGAGCGGCTGGTTCGCTAGGTGCTCCGGCCGGGGGCCGGTCGGCGTGACCCCGCAGGGCAGCCGGCCCGCGCGATCAGACCGCCTTCGACCGTGGCCGCACGAGACACCGCGGTTCCGGCCGCTCCGGCCCAAACCCCCTTGCCTCCGAAGCCAAGCGTGGCCGACCCTGCCATCGTCCGGCCGACGCGCTTGTGAGTCGGCCGGCTGGAGGGGGACTTCACGTCATGACATCCGTCGGTACGCACCGCCCCGTCGCGCTCGCGACCCTGGCAACGCTGGTTCTCGGCCTTCTGGCACCCGGCCTCGCCCGGGCCGCCGACAAGGAGGTCACCTTCGCCCACCAGGACATGGTGGTGCCGTTCCGGGCGCTGATGGCCTCGGGCGCCCTCGAAAAGGCGACCGGCTACACCGTCCACTGGCGCAAGTTCGGCGGCGGCGACGTGATCCGCGCCATGGCCTCGGGCAGCGTCCAGATCGGCGAGGCGGGATCGAGCCCGATCGCGGCCGCCGCGTCGCAGGGTCTCGATATCCAGCTGTTCTGGATCCTCGACGAGATCGCCGACGCCGAGCAGCTCGTGGCCCGCGCCGGCAGCGGCGTGACGCGCGTGGCCGACCTGCGCGGCAAGACGATCGCCGTGCCGTTCGTGTCGACGGCGCATTACCAGCTGATCGCCGCCCTGGCGGAGGCCGGGCTCGGCCAAGCGGATGTCAGGATCCTCAACATGCGCCCGCCCGAGATCGCCGCCGCCTGGGAGCGGGGCGACATCGACGCGACCTTCATCTGGGATCCGGTGCTCGCCCGGGTGAAGCCATCCGGCACGGTGGTGGTCTCGGCCGGCGACCTCGCCCGCCGGGGCAAGGCGACCTTCGACGGCCTCGTGGTCGACCGCGCCTGGGCGGCCGCGAATCGGGATTTCCTGGTGACGCTCGTCAAGCTGATCGCCGCCCAGGACGCGGCTTATGCCGCCAAGCCCTGGAATGCCGACGCGCCCGAGGTGGCGGCGGTGGCCCGGATCACCGGCTCGGCGCCGGCGCAGGTGCCGGCGAGTCTCGCGGCCTACCGGTTCCCGACCCTCGAGGCGCAGGCCTCCCCGGCCTGGCTCGGCGGTGCCGCCGCCAAGGCCCTGACCGAGACCGCCGCGTTCCTGAAGGCGCAGGGGCGCGTCCAGGCGCTGGCGCCGGATTACGGCCGGTTCGTCACGACGGACGTCGTGGACGCGGCCCGGAAAGGGCCTGTCCCCGGACCGGAGGGCCGATGATCGAGATCCGCAACCTGAGCGTCCGCTACGGACAGGGTGCCGGCGCGGTCGCCGCCCTGTCGCGGATCGACCTGACCATCGGCCCCGGGGAGTTCGTGGTGGCGCTCGGCGCCTCGGGCTGCGGCAAGACCACCCTGCTCTCGGCGATCGCGGGCTTCCTCCCGCCCACCGAGGGTCAGATCCTCCTCGACGGGGCCCCGATCCGGGGCCCGGGGGCCGAGCGGGGCGTGGTGTTCCAGCGCCACGCGCTGATGCCCTGGCTGGACGTGGCCGAGAACGTGGCCTTCGGCCCCAAGATGCGGGGCGTGCCCCGGGCGGAGCGGCGGCGGATCGCCCGCGCGATGCTCGACCTCGTGGGCCTGCCCGACTGCGCCGATCGGAAGGTCTACGAGCTCTCGGGCGGCATGCAGCAGCGGGTCGGCCTCGCCCGGGCGCTGGCCGGAGACCCGCGTGTCCTGCTGATGGACGAGCCGCTGGGCGCGCTGGACGCCCTCACCCGCGAGCAGATCCAGGAGCTGATCCTCCGGATCTGGCACCGGACCGGCAAGATGGCCTTCTTCATCACCCACGACGTCGAGGAGGCGGTGTTCCTCGCGACCCGGCTGGTGATCATGAGCCCGAGGCCCGGCCGCATCGTCGAGACGCTGGACCTGCCCTTCTCCTGGGCGGCGGTCGGCGGCCGCGATACGCGGGCCGTGAAGTCGGATCCCGCCTTCATCGCCGTGCGGGAGCGCGTCCTCGAGCGCATCCGCCACGGTGCCGACGCCCGGCCCGAGGCCGTCCGATGAGCGGGGCCGCCCCGCACGGCGCGGGACGCGGCCTCGGGCTCCGCGGCGGATCCGCCGGCGCGCCCCGGACCCCGTCGCCGCGGCGGGATCCCGGTGCCGGCGGTCAGCGTCGCAACCGTGCTCGCGGCCCTCGGCCTCTGGGTGGTCGCCACGGGCGCCGGCTGGGTGAAGCCGCTGTTCCTGCCGCCGCCGGAGGCGGTCCTGTCGGCCTTCGGGCAGGCCTGGCGCGGGGCGATCGACGGCGCCCCGCTCGGGATCCACATCCGCGACAGCCTCCTGCGCGTCCTCGGCGCCTTCGGGCTCGCCACCCTGGTCGGGATCCCCGTCGGGCTCGCCATGGGCACGAGCCGGATCGCCCGGGGCATCCTCGACCCGCCGATCGAGTTCTACCGGCCGCTGCCGCCGCTCGCCTACCTGCCGCTGATGATCATCTGGTTCGGGATCGGCGAGCTGTCGAAGGTGCTGCTGATCTTCCTCGCCTGCCTCGCCCCGGTGGCGCTCGCCGCGCGCGCGGGGGTGCGCTCCGCCTCGGTCGACCAGATCAACGCGGCGCGCGCCCTGGGGGCGAGCCCCTGGCAGGTCCTGCGCCACGTGGTCTTCCCGGCAGCCCTGCCGGAGATCCTGATCGGCCTGCGGATCGGCATGGGCGTCGGCTGGACCACCCTGGTGGCCGCCGAGATGGTGGCGGCCCAGGCCGGCCTCGGCCAGCTCGTCCTCAACGCGTCCAACTTCCTGCGCACCGACGTGGTGCTGATGGGCATCCTGGTGATCGGCCTGTTCGCGGGACTGTTCGAGTTCGGGATGCGGTGCCTGGAGCGCGTGCTGGTCCCCTGGAAGGGCAGGGCTTGAGGGGCGACCGACCCGAGTCCACGCTCCCGGACGAGACGCCGATGCGGCGGCGGGGAGGGAATGCCGCAGGTCAATATTGCGCCCTCAACATGCGCACTTAATTGTGTCGCTTGCAGATCCCAACGGGATACGGAGTGTGTACGATCGGAGGGCGCGCGCGGCAGCGGCCGTTTTGGCGATGCGCTCGGGGATGCCACGGATGGCCCAAACGGACGAGGATGTGTCCGAGGCGGCTCTGGTAGCGGCTCTCGAAGCCTCGGGCGGCGTCGGCTTCTGGATGTGGGACATTCTCCGGGACGAGGCGCGGGCCGATCCGGTGAGCGCCCTGCTGTTCAACATCAGCCCGGCCCGGTCGCGGGCCGGCGTCAGCCTCGCCGAGCTCCTGGAGGCCGTCCATCCGGACGACCAGCCGCATATCTCGCAGGTCATCCTGGATTGCGTCCGCACGGGCGGCTCCTACACGGCCGAGTACCGCGTCTGCTCCCCGGAAGGCCGGCTGCGGTGGCTGTTCACCCGCGGGCATTTCTACCTCGATCAGGACGGCCGACCGTCCACCGGCCGGGGGGTGATCGTCGAGATCTCGGACAGCAAGTCCGCCGGCACAGCCTTCGCGAAGCGCGACGGGGCCACGATCGACGACGCCCTCAGCCGGACCGCCGACCTGTGTCTCTCGCTGCACGACACGGTCTCGCAGCTCGGCGACACCGCCCTGGTGGCGCTGACCGAGACGCTGCTGATCGAGATCGGCCGGCGCCTCGCGGACCGCCAGCGCACCGAGCGCGGCGACGCCCTGCACTGATTGGGGCCCCGTTCCCGTCGAGGCGGCGGCCAGGGCGACGACCGTGGCGCCGGAGCCGCGTCTCCCCATCGACGCCGCCGGCCGGTTGACCCGCGCCGTCAGTCCGGGGCGTCGAGGGCGCGCCGGAGGCGTTCGATCCGGAACCGCGCCGGTCCGGATCCCGAAACGGCGCAGGACAGGCTCGATCGGCGCCTCCTCCTGCGACCTTCCGACCGGAACTTGGCCGCGCGGCGCCTGTGTTTGCTGGTTGAACGAGCCATCAGGCTCGCAACTGCTACGAGGCAAACGCCATGACCATGGACGTCCGCGAGATCTACGTCACGGCCCTGAAGAATACCCATGCGGTGGAGATGCAGGCGCTGCAGATCATGGAGCGGCAGGTCGAGCGTCTGGAGCGCTACCCCGAGATGGAACAGGCCCTGCGCCGCCACATCGAGGAGACGCACGGGCAGCGCCAGCGCCTGGAGGAGGCGCTCCAGAGCCTGGGCGACAGCCCCTCGGCCCTCAAGGAGGGCTTCCTGGGCTTCGTCGGGAACATGATGGCGCTCGGTCACACCCCGGCCCAGGACGAGATCCTGAAGAACACCTACGCCAACCACGCCTTCGAGAATTTCGAGATCGCCGCCTACGAGTCGCTGCTCACGATCAGCGACGCCGCCGGACAGCAGGGCCACCGGAGCGCCTTCGAGCAGTCGCTCAAGGAGGAGCAGGCCATGGCGGATGCGGTGCGCAAGCTGATCCGTCCGATCACGGAGCGCTACCTCTCCCTGACGGTGGCCGGCGCCAAGGCCGATCGCTGACGTCGCGCCGTCCCCGCCCGAAGCGGGGCGGGGACGGCCGCGTCCGACGACCCTCACACCAACGCCGACCCGGCCTGATTGCGCGCACATGGACACTGGAAGCGGTCGATCGACGAACGCTCCCCGGCCGGAGGGGAAAGCCTCCGGAGGGGCCCTGGGGAGGGGCTGCGTCCATCTCTGCATCGACATGCAGCGCATGTTCGCCGAGCCCACCGACTGGCAGACCCCGTGGATGAACCGCGTCCTGCCGCAGGTGTGCCGCCTCGCGGCGGCGCATCCGGAGCGGACCATCTTCACCCGCTTCATCCCGGCCGCCCGGCCGGGCGAGGGCCGCGGCACCTGGGCGACCTACTCGCAGCGTTGGGCCGCCATGACCCGGGAGCGCCTCGACGCCGGCATGATCGACCTCGTCCCGGATCTCGCCCGGATGGTCCCGCCCGCGGAGGTCGTCGACAAGACCGTCTATTCGCCCTGGCTCGAGACCGGCCTCGACGCGCGCCTGCGGGCGCGCGCTGTCGATACGCTGATCGTCACCGGCGCCGAGACGGATGTCTGCGTGCTGGCCGCCGTGCTCGGCGGCGTCGATCTCGGCTACCGGATCGTGCTGGCCGCCGACGCCCTGTGCAGCTCCTGCGACGCGGCGCACGACGCCCTCCTGCTGATGTACCGGATGCGTTACGGCCACCAGGTCGAGACCATGACGACCGCCGAGATCCTCGATCTCTGGCACTGACCCGGCCCGCCGCCCTCCGGACAGGGCCGAACATTCGCACCGTAATAGCCAAGCTCAGGCGAGATCTGCGCGAGCCGTCCGCGACCATCCCGGATCTCGAACACTCGATCCGTGCGCCGCCGCACGCGAAAAACAGTCGCGCCGCGCGAACCAGCGGCCTGCGCGACCGTTATGATCCTGAACACGGTCCCGGAGGAAAGGTTATGGCCAAGCACGAGATCCTCGGCTACTTCGAGCACCGCCGCGACGGGGCCTGGGTCTGCGTCCGTCCCTTCACCCTGACCACCCGGGATGCCAGCGTCGACATCCGCCAGGGGATGCGCTTCGACTACGGCAAGCGTGTCGGGGGCGTCGACCTGGCCGAGTACCTCGAGCGGCTGGGCTCGCAATTCGGGTCCTGAGGGCCTGCCCGAGGGCTTGGTGGCATCACCGGCAGCCCCGGCGCCGGTCGAAGACTATCTCGAAGTGCGGCGCCGGATCTTGAGCCCGGCGCCGCGCTTCGTCGTTCAGGCGCCACCCCACTGCATCGTCAGGCCGCCATCGACCACCAGAGTGTGGCCGGTGACGTAGGCCGCGGCATCCGAGGCCAGATACAGGATCGCCTGAGCGATCTCCTCCGGCTGGCCGGCCCGATGCCACGGGATCCGCTCCAGGGACTGGTCCAGAACCTCCGACCGCTCGAACCGGTCCGCGGTCATCGGCGTCTCGATCAGGCCCGGGGCGACATTGTTGACGTTGATCCGGTCCTCGGCGAGTTCCCGCGACAGGGAGCGGCAGAGGGAGCCGAGCCCCGCCTTCGACATCCCGTAGGGCGCGCTCTCAGGGGTGGGCAGGTGCTGGGCCACGGAGGAGACGAACACGATCTTGCCGTTCCCGCCCTGCGCTCGGCGCATCTTGATGAAGGGGCGCGCACAGAACAGCGGTCCCATGAGGTTCACCCGCAGGATCCGCTCCAGGACCGCGTCGTCCATCTCGGCGACCGGTATCCCGCTCATGGCCTGTCCGGCATTGGCCACGAGGATGTCGAGGGTGCCGAGCTCGCTGCCGATACGGTCGAAGGCCGCCGTGACGGCCGCCGGATCGCCGACATCGAGCTGGAGCACCAGGGCCCGGCGGCCCGCGGCCTCGACCCGCGCGGCGGTCTCGCGGATGCCGTCCGCGTCGCTGTGATAGGTGATCGCAACGTCGGCGCCTGCCCGGGCGAGCAGTTCCGCCGTCGCCTGCCCGATGCCGGAATCGGCCCCGGTGACCAGGGCACGGGTGTCGGTGAAGCTCATCGGGACTCTCTCGCTGGCACCGCCATGGCGGCCGGATGCGGGGGCAATGGGTGTCGCCGGGGCGGGTTCCGGGCGCGCGCACCGGCCGCAGGGGAACCCGATCCGGGTTCGCGTCTTTGACGCCCCACGGCCGCATGGCCTAGTGAGGACGCATGTCCCTGGACGAAACGCCCCACGCGATCGCAGAGGAGTGCGCGCCCGACACGCGGAGCCGCATCCTGGCGACGGCGGGCACGTATTTCCGCGAGATCGGCTATCAGAAGACGACCGTGGCCGACATCGCCCGGACGCTCAAGATGAGTCCGGCCAACGTCTACCGGTTCTTCGAGTCGAAGAAGGCGATCAACGAGGCGGTGCTGGAGCGGCTGATCGGCGAGAGCGAGGCGGTGATCTCGGAGATCGCCGACCGGCCGGGCCTCGACGCCACCGCGCGCCTCGTGGCGGCGATCGAGACCCTGCATCGCGACTGCACCCGCCGCTGCGAGACGTTTCCCCGCCTGCACGAGATGATCGAGGCGGCGATGGTGGAGAGCTGGGACGTCTGCCGTCATCACGTGGCCCGGATCACCGCCGGGTTCGAGCGGATCATCCGCGAGGGGGTGGCCCGGGGCGAATTCGAGGCCGCCGATCCGGTCGAGGCGGCCGCCTGCATCCACGCCGCCATCGCCCGCTACACCCATCCGCTGCTGGTGGGCAGCTCCAGTCTTCAGCCGGTGCCGCCCGTGGCCGCGATGACGGCCTTCCTGCTGCGAAGCCTCGCGCCGCGGAGGCCGCTGTCGTAGCGCGACCGGACGAGATCCGGGATCGTCGCCGGCGGCATCGCGGCCGCCCCGGAGGACCCGCCTCCATGGTCCCGCTCTGACGGCCGGTCCAACGTCGGCATTCCGCCCCCCGCCCCACAGGGGCGAAGCGGCGCGCCGGGACAGTGGCGATCGCCAGCGCGGACACCGCGCCGCCGGATGCGATGGCGGCCGGGGACGACACCTCCGTCATTCCCCGACTGCGCGCAGGCCCCGAAATCCAGAGCCCCGTCCGGTGCCCGGCTCGGCCGCGCGAGACTCCGCGTGGCCCCTTCGCTGCGATCTACTCGGAAGCCGGACCGGCCTCCGGCGCCGGCTCGGAGGCGCTCGGCTGCGGGCCGTCATAGCCCTCGATCACCAGGATCTCGGCCTCGACGCCGCCGCGCTGCTTGGCCTTGGCCGCCTGGTAGAGGTCGGAGTTCCAGCAGGCGAGGGCGTCGGCATAGCTCGGGAACTCGATCACCACGTTGCGGGATCGGGCCGGCCCCATCACCGCCTCGTGGGCGCCGCCGCGCACGAGGAAGCGACCGCCGAACTTGGCGAAGGCGGCACCGTTGGCCGCCACGTACGCCTTGTAGGCCTCCGCGTCGCGGACATCGACCCGCGCGATCCAGTAGCCCTTCGTCATGCTGCGTCTCCTGCCTTGCGGAGCGAAGTGGATCCGATCGGCGCGAAGGCAATCCCGGTCCGGTTCAGGCGAGTTCCGCCACGATCGCCTGCGCCACCGCGCGGGGGTCGGCGGCGCCGGTGATCGGGCGCCCGACCACCACATGGTCGATCCCGACCTTTCGGGCATCGCCGGGGGTCATCACCCGCTTCTGGTCGCCGGCCTCGGTGCCCGCCGGGCGGATGCCCGGAGTGACGATCAGCCGGTCCGGGCCGACGATGCGCCGGACCGAGCCCGCCTCGGCAGCCGAGCAGACGAGGCCGTCGATGCCGATCTCGGCGGCCTGGGCGGCGCGCTTGGCGACGAGCTCCGCCACCGGCAGGCCGTAGCCGGCCTCCGCGGCGTCGGCATCGTCGTAGGAGGTGAGCACCGTCACGGCGAGGATCTTGAGCCCCGCGCCCCGGCCGCGGACCGCCGCCCGCATGGTCTGCGGGTAGGCGTGGACGGTGAGGAAGGTGGCGCCGGAGCCCGAGGCCGAGCGCACGCCCTCCTCGACGGTGTTGCCGATGTCGTGGAGCTTCAGGTCGAGGAAGACCTTGAGGCCGCGGGCCGCCAGCCGCTCGGCCAGGGCGAGGCCGCCCGCGTAACCCAGCTGGTAGCCGATCTTGTAGAAGGTCGCGGCGTCGCCGATCCGGTCGATCAGCGCCTCGGCCGCCTGCACGCTCGGCAGGTCGAGGGCCACGATCAGGCGGTCGCGGGGGTCGGCAATCTCGGTCATCGGGGCGTCCTTCGGGGTCGCGGCAGCGATTCCGCGGAACGCCCGCGAGGTCAATGCCGGCATCGCCGCCTCACCCCGCCATCACCCGCACCACCTCGGCCCGCAGCACCGGCAGCAATTCCGCCTCGAACCAGGGCTCGCGCTTCAGCCAGCCGTTGTTGCGCCAGGACGGGTGGGGCAGGGGGAGCACCCGGGGGCGCCGGGGCTCGGCGAGGATCTCCCGCCAGCGGCGCACCGTGCCGGTGAGCCCGCCCTCCATCCGTCCGAGATGCCAGCCTTGCGCGTACTGGCCGATCACCAGGATCAGTTCGAGGTCGGGCAGGCCGGAGAACAGCTCCGCCCGCCAGCGCTCGGCGCATTCCCGGCGCGGCGGCCGGTCGCCGCCCTTGGCGTCTAGGCCGGGGAAGCACGATCCCATCGGCACGATGGCGACCCGGGCCGCGTCGTAGAACTGCGCTTCGTCGAGGCCGAGCCAGGACCGCAGCCGCACGCCCGACGGGTCGGTGAACGGCTGGCCCGTGCGGTGGGCGCGCGTGCCGGGCGCCTGGCTGGCGATGCACAGGCGGGCCGTGGCCGAGCCCTGCACGATCGGCCGGGGCTCCTGGGGCAGGGGCGGACCGTAGAGCGGGCTGTCCCGGCAGAGGCGGCAGGCGCGCAGGCGCGCGGCGGTGTCGTCGAAGGCGGGCATGCCCCGGAGATGGCGCATCGGCGCAGAAAAAAGAAACGGCGCGGTGTCGCGCCGCGCCGTCTTCAGTCGGGTCTCTTGCCTTGGGGGGAAGGCCTCTCCTCCCTACGCCGAACCGGGCCGGTGGAACGTGCGATTCCTCACGCGCCCTTCACGCCCGAGAGGTCGAGAGGCAGGGAGCGCAGGCGCCGGCCGGTGGCGGCGAAGACCGCGTTGGCGATCGACGGCCCGAGCACAGGCACGCCCGGCTCGCCGATCCCGGTGGGCGCCACCTGGCTCGGCACGATGTGAACCTCGACCGTCGGCATCTCGCTCATCCGGGTCGGCGCGTAGGCGTCGAAATTGTGCTCCTGCACCTGCCCGTCCTTGAGGGTGATGCGGTTGCGCAGCACCGACGACAGGGCGAAGCCCACCGCACCCTCGACCTGCGCGCGGATCACGTCCGGGTTGACCGGAACGCCGACATCCACCGCCGCCACGATCCGGTTCACCCGGACCGCGTTCTCCTGAGCGGTGACGTCGGCGACCATGGCGACGTACGAGCCGAAGGATTCGTGGACCGCGACCCCGAGGCCGCGGCCCGGATCCTGCGGCTTGGCGCTCCATCCGGCCTTCTCGGCGGCGAGCTTCAGCACGCCGGACAGCCGCGGCGCCTGGGTCAGGAGGGAGAGCCGGTAGGCCACCGGATCGACGTTGGCGGCATGGGCCAGCTCGTCGATCATCACCTCCATCACGTGGGCCGTGTGGGTGTGGCCGACCGAGCGCCACCAGAGCACCGGCACGCCCTCGCGGCCGTTATGGACGCCGAACCGGTAGGCCGGCAGCGCGTAGGGCGTGTCGGAGGCGCCCTCCACGGTGGTGGAATCGATCCCGTTCTTGACGATCATCGCCTCGAAGGGCGAGCCGATCATGATCGACTTGCCGACCATGACGTGGTCCCAGCCGACCACCGCGCCCTTGGCGTCGATGCCGGCCCGGACCTTGTGCAGCACGGTCGGGCGGTAATAGCCGCCGGCCATGTCGTCCTCGCGGGTCCAGACGAGGTGCACGGGGGCCTTCTCGCCCGACGCCTTCAGAACCGTCGCGGCTTCGGCGAGGTAGTCGGCGGTGGGGGTCGCCCGGCGGCCGAAGGAGCCGCCGGCCCAGTTGCTGTGGAGGCGGACCCGGTCGGACGTCACCCCGAGGATCGCCGCCATCGTCGCCTGCTCGACGGTCTGGAACTGGAAGCCCGCGTAGACGTCGTAGCCGCCGTCGGCCGCCCGCTCGATCGTGGCGTTCAAGGGCTCCATCGCCGCATGGGCGAGGTAGGGGAAGGTGAACTCGGCCTCGACGACCTTGGCGGCCCCTCTCAGCGCCGCCTGCGGGTCGCCGCGCTCGGAGGCCGTGAGGCCGGGGCCCTTGGCCCGCTCACGGTACTCCGCGAGGATCGCGTCGGACGAGCGGGTCTCGGCGGTGCTGTCGTCCCAGGCGACGGTAAGCGCCTCGCGGCCCTTCATGGCCGACCACGTGTCGCGGGCGATCACCGCCACGCCGGTGGGCACCTGCACCACGTCGAGGACGCCGGCGACCTTGCGGGCGGCGGCGGCATCGAAGCTCTTCACGGTGGCGCCGAAACGCGGTGCCCGGGCCACGACCGCGGTGACCTGGTTGGGGCGGCGGATGTCCAGCGAGTAGATCGCCGTGCCGTTGGTCTTGGCCACGGAATCGAGGCGCGGGATCGTCTGGCCGATCAGCCGCCACTCGCTCGGATCCTTGAGCCGCGGCTCGGAGGGGACCGGCAGGGAGGCGGCCGAGGCGGCGAGTTCCCCGAACCGGGCCTGCCGGCCGGAGGGCGCGTGGCGCACGATGTTGTCGGCGACCGTGATCTCCGAAACCGGCACCTTCCAGCGGAAGGCGGCTTCGGCCATCAGCATCTCGCGGGCGGCCGCACCCGCCTTGCGCAGCTGGAACCAGGAATTGGCCACCGCGGTGGAGCCGCCGGTGCCCTGGATCGGGCCCATCAGGCTGTTGTTGTAGAGCGTCGCATCCGCGGGGGCGAATTCGGTGCGGACCTTGGACCAGTCGGCGCCGAGCTCGTCGGCCAGGATGGTGGCGAGGCCGGTCGTGTTCCCCTGGCCCATGTCGAGGTGCTTGATCACCACCGTGACGGTGTCGTCGGCGCCGATCCGCACGAAGGCGTTGGGCTGCGCCTTGACGTCGGCGAGGTTCGGGCCGGATGCCGCGCGGGCGGATTTCGGGTCGAGCCGGAACGCGACCACGAGGGCGCCGGCGCCGGCGAGCAGGCCGCGGCGGCTGGGACGGGCGGGCAGGGGATTCGGTCGACGGGCGTTCAGCATGGCGGCGAGGCTCCGGTCGGGACCGCGGGGAAGGTGAGGCGTCAGGCCGATCAGGCGAGGCTGCGCGCGGCTTCGTGAATCGCCGCGCGGATGCGCTGGTAGGTGCCGCAGCGGCAGATGTTGCCGTCCATGGCGCCGTCGATGTCGGCGTCGCTGGGCTTGGCGTTGCCCGAGAGCAGGCCGATCGCCGACATGATCTGGCCGGACTGGCAGTAGCCGCACTGGACCACGTCGAGCTTGCGCCACGCCGCCTGGACGGCCTCGGCCACGCGGCCCGACACGCCCTCGATGGTCGTCACCTGCGCGGTGCCGACATCGCCAAGCCGCGTCTGGCAGGACCGGACCGGCTGCCCGTCGAGATGGACCGTGCAGGCGCCACACTGCGCGATGCCGCAGCCGTACTTGGTGCCGGTGGCGTCGAGCCGGTCGCGCAGCACCCAGAGCAGGGGCATGTCGGGGTCGGCGTCGACCGCGTGCGTGACACCGTTGACGGTGAGATTCGGCATGGTCGGCGACCCTTTCTCGACGCGGGCATCCGGGCAGCCCGGATCACGGCGTGCGGCCTCGCACGGGTAAGCGAGCACGCACCCTTAAATAGCGAGCCCATGCCCGGACACGATGTGCGGCACCGCACTTCAATCCGGCGGCGGCACAGCCTCGATACAGCCCCCGATGCTTAAGATTGAAGGGATGCCGGCAGCCGCTTCTTAACACATCCGCCTCATCTTCACGGCGTGCTTCCCAGCCACCGCCGCCCGTCCGCGGAATCGAGCCGAGTTTCAAGACGCGCATGCCCGATCTCACCGTCGAGATGGTCCAGCGCGGTCGCGGCCCCTCGACGGAGGAGGCGGCGCGCCGCCTCGGGGTCGCCCGGGAAATCCGCTCGGCCCGCGAGAAGCTGACCTCGCAGACCGGCCTGGAGCGGGCCTTCGACTACGAGCTGCTGCGCCACTACGCCCAGTACCGGGCCGGCGCGGGCATCCCGCTGGTGGGATTCGCGGCGGCGCTCGCCACGGCGGCGACCTTCTGGATCGCGCCGCCGGTGGCGGCGGCCTGGGCGCTCGGCGTGTTCCTGATGATCACGCTCAACACCACCTTGAGCCGGCGCTTCCTCCGCGCCGACCCGGCGACGATCCCGCTCGCCCGCTGGCGCCGGCGCTTCCTGATCGGCGAGGTGCTGCAGAGCCTGTCGTGGTCCGCGATGATCGGGCTCGGCACCACCGGCGGCTGGACCTTCGCGCTGTTCGGCCTCGTCATCGCCTCCGCCGTCACCACCATGCTGGCCGCGACGGTGCCGCTGGCCGCCATCGCCGCCCTGGTGCCGCTGGCGCTCGCCACCGTGTCCCTCGCCGCCTTCTCCCGCGGGATGGACCTGCTGATGCTGGTGGTGATGGCCGGCGGCGCGCAGGTCTTCTTCCTCGGCCTCTCCCGCCGCCTCTACACCTCGACGGTGGGCGCCCTGCGCTCCCGGGCCGAGAAGGACGCGGTGTTCGGCGAGCTGGAACAGGCCAAGGCCAATTCCGACGAGGCCCGCCGCCGGGCCGAAGAGGCCAACCTCGCCAAGTCGCGCTTCCTCGCCACCATGAGCCACGAGCTGCGGACGCCGCTCAACGCCATCCTGGGCTTCTCGGAAGTGATGAAGAACGAGGTGTTCGGCACCCACACGGCGCCGTCCTATCGGGAATACTCGCACGACATCCACGACAGCGGGATGCATCTCCTGAACCTGATCAACGAGATCCTCGACCTGTCGCGGATCGAGGCGGGGCGCTACGAACTCAACGAGGAGCCGGTGCAGCTCGCCCACGTGGTGGAGGAGTGCCGCCACATGATGGGCCTGCGGGCCAAGGCCAAGAACCAGACGTTCCACGATCTCGTGGACGGCTCGCTGCCGCGGCTCTGGGCGGACGAGCGGGCGCTCCGCCAGATCGTGCTGAACCTCCTGTCGAACGCCGTGAAGTTCACGCCGCCGGGCGGCGAGATCTGGCTGAAGGTCGGCTGGACCGCGTCGGGCGGCCAATACGTCTCGGTGAAGGACAGCGGCCCGGGCATCCCGGAAGACGAACTCGGCACGGTCCTGTCCTCGTTCGGGCGCGGCTCCCTGGCGATCAAGACCGCCGAGCAGGGCTCCGGGCTGGGCCTGCCGATCGTGAAGGGCCTGGTGGAACTGCATGGCGGGCAGTTCCAGCTGTCCTCCAAGCCCCGCGAGGGCACCGAGGTGGTGGTGACGCTGCCGGCCTCCCGGGTCATGGACACGCTGCCGGCCGTCGAGGTCGAGCCGGAGGTGGTGGCCCCCGCGCGCAGTCCCCTCAACCGCGCGGCGTGACCCGCGCCTGTCGGGCCGCCCCGCTCAGTCGAGGCCGCCGAGCGCACGGATCCGGGCCCATTCGGCTTCGGTCACCGGCTGCACCGACAGGCGGGAATTGTTGACCAGCACCATGTCGGCCAGGGCCGGATCGGCCTTGATCGCCTCGAGCGTCACAGGGCGGGGCAGCGCCCGCACGGCCTTGACGTCGACCATGCCGAAGCGGCCGGTCTCGTCCGTGTGATCGGGATAGTAGGGGCGGATCACCGCCACGATGCCGACCACCGCCTTGCCCTCGTTCGAGTGGTAGAAGAAGCCTTGCTCGCCGACCTGCATGGCCATCAGCTGCTTCTTGGCGAGGTGGTTGCGCACGCCGTTCCAGTACGTGCCGGCCTCACCGGCCGCGACCTGCTGGTCCCACGACCAGGTCGCGGGCTCGGATTTGAACAGCCAGTACGCCATCGCTGAAGGTCCCGTGGACCGCCCGGCCGGGCGGCATGCCCCGCCATAGCCCAGCTTCGGCCTCCGGGAACAGGCCAGCGCCGCGTCCGTCGCGCTCGGCGCGCTCGGCGCACCGAGGGCCGACGCATGAGACGTCGTTAAAGATCAGTAAAATCTCGCTTATCGAGGGATGCTGTTGGCTGAATATTAAATTCTGGATGCCAAACGTGGCTTAAGAGCATCTCTTAATAATCTCCGGTTGCATACATGCTGTCACTGGTCGGCTGCTTCGCCGGAGAGCACAACTTCTGGCTGGTGGTCCTGGCGGCACTCGTCTGCACGCTGGCGAGTGCGACGGCGCTGGAACTCCTCATTCATGCCGGCCGGGCCGGAGGCCGCAACCGCTACATCTGGCTCACCGTGGCCGCCGCCGCCGGCGGGTCGGGGATCTGGGCGACGCATTTCCTGGCGATGCTCGCCTTCGAGCCCGGGCTGCCGTCGGGCTACGGCGTCGGGCTGACCCTCCTCTCCTACGTCGATGCCGTGGCGATCACCGGGCTCGGCTTCGCCCTGGCCACGACCGGCCGGAGGATCCAGGCGGCGCTCGGCGGCGCCGTGGTGGGGTGCGGCATCGCGGTGATGCACTATACCGGCATGGCCGCCTTTCAGGTGCCGGGACACCTTGTGTGGAATCCCGTCCCGGTCGTGATCTCGGTCGGGCTCGCAGCGGCGTTTGGCGCCGCCGCCCTGGTGGTCGGGCTGTCGGCCACCACGGTCCGGGGCCGGTTCGGCGGCGGCGCGCTGCTGATCCTGGCGATCTGCGGCCATCATTTCACCGGCATGGCGGCCGTGACCATCCTGCCGGACCCCACCGTGGAGATCCACGCGAGCGCCATCCGCACCGCCTGGCTCGCCGCCGCGGTGGCGGCGGCGAGCTTCCTGATCCTGCTGCTCGCCGGGGCTGCCCTGGTGCTCGACCTGCGGGACCGCAAGCGTGCCGAGTTCGAGCGCGAGCGGCTGCGCAGCCTCGCCAACGCGGCGGTGGAGGGTCTCGTCGTCTGCCGCGGCGGCGAGATCGTCAGCGCCAACGAGGCCTTCGCCCGGCTCGCCGGCACCGGGGCCCCCAACCTCGTGGGCACGAACCTGGCCCTGTACCTGCCGGGCGTCGCCGCCGGGGCCGGAACGGTCGACCAGCCCCTCGAGGCCGACCTCGTCCCGGCGAGCGGCGGCACGATCCCCGTGGAGGTGATCATGCGTCCCGTCGCCGAGTACGGGCGCCTGCCGCACCACGCCGTGGCGGTGCGCGACCTGCGCGCCCGGCGCCGGGCCGAGAGCGAGATCCATTACCTCGCCCACCACGACGCGCTCACGGGGCTGGCCAACCGCACGAGCTTCCACGCGCGGCTGGAGCGGGAGATCCGCGCCGCGGACGCCCAGGGCGGCCGCCTCGCCGTGTTGTGCCTGGACCTCGACCGCTTCAAGGAGGTCAACGACCTGTTCGGACACGCAGCCGGCGACGCGATGCTGCGCGATCTCGCCCTCCGGGCCGGCGGCCTCCTCGACGCGAAACAGCTGATGGCCCGGCTGGGCGGCGACGAGTTCGCCATCCTGACGCCGCAGGCGGAGGGGTCCGCCGAGCGGCTGGCCGAGCGGATCCTGTCCACCCTGGCCGCGGTGCCGGCCGCCTCCGGCCCGGTGATCGCCACCAGCATCGGCATCGCGGTCTATCCCGACGACGCCGCGGACCAGCGTGCGCTCCTGAGCCACGCCGACGCCGCCCTGTACCGGGCCAAGAACGAGGGCCGCGGCACCTTTCGGCGCTACGACGCCAGCATGGGTGCGCAGATCCGCGACCGGCGGCAGCTGGAGCACGACCTGCGCCACGCGGTGACCCGGGGGGAGCTGGAGCTCGTTTATCAGCCGCAGAGCGAGATCGGCACCGGCGCGGTGACGGGCTTCGAGGCGCTGCTGCGCTGGCGCCACCCCACCCGGGGCAGCATCCCCCCGGCCGTGTTCGTGCCGATCGCCGAGGAGACCGGGGCGATCCTGGAGATCGGGGCCTGGGTGCTGCGGGAGGCCTGCCGGGCGGCGGCCAGCTGGCCGAACCCTCTGGCGATCGCCGTCAACGTCTCGGCGGTGCAGCTCCACAACCCGCACTTCGTCCAGTTCGTCCACGGGACCCTGTTCGAAGCCGGCCTGAAGGCGGAACGCCTCGAGATCGAGATTACCGAGACCGCGCTGATCCGGGATCCGGCCCGGGCGCTCCTCACCCTGCGCCAGCTCAAGGCGCTCGGCGTGCAGATCGCCATGGACGATTTCGGCACCGGCTATTCCTCGCTGTCGAACCTGCGCGCCTTCCCGTTCGACCGGATCAAGATCGACGGCTCGTTCATCAAGGCGGTCCACAGCAACCCGCAGGGGGCCGCGATCGTGCGCTCCGTGCTGGGGCTGGGTCGGGGTCTGGGGCTCGCCGTGGTGGCGGAGGGCGTGGAGACCGCCGAGGAGCTGTCCTTCCTGGCGCAGGAGAACTGCACCCTCGCCCAGGGTTATCTGCTGGGCCGACCCGAGCCGATCGCGCGCTTTTCCACCCACACCCACGGCGCGGCGCCGGACCGGGCGGCCGCCGTGGCCTGAGGCGCATCGGGCCGGTCGCCTCATCTCGAAGAGGGGCGGCCCCGGCGCCGGCTCATCCCGGCGGAGGTGGTCGATGGCGGCCCCGCGGTCGGGCTGCCGACGCTGTCGCGGGTCCGATCCGCGATCCGGGGAGGCGCTCCGCGCAGCGCCCCCGGCCCCGTCGTCGACAGCCACGCGCCCAGAGGGCCGAGCCCCTGGGCGGCGGATCGGGGCGGAGCCGTGACGGATCACGCAGGGCCTGCCCCCAGCGCCCGCCAGAAACCCGGATGCGCGGTCCCGGGTCCGGGCGCCGGGCGCGTCGGCGGCCTCCGCCCCGGGGAGGACGCCCCGGGGAGGGCGCCCTCAGTCGGTCTCCCCGCGCAGCGGCCGGGCCAGCAGGCCGGCGATCACGTCGTCGACGCTGGCCGAGCCGGCCACGATGGCGGCGACGGCTTCCGCCACCGGCATCTCGAGACCCTTCGCGGCGGCGAGGCCCGCGAGGGCCGCGGCGGTGAAGGCCCCCTCGGCGAGCTTGCCGCCCGCGGCCTCGGCCGGGCTGGCGCCGGCGCCGAGCCGCTGGCCGAAGGCGAAGTTGCGCGATTGCGGCGAGGAGGCGGTGAGCACGAGGTCACCGAGCCCCGAGAGCCCCATCAGCGTCTCGGGCCGCCCGCCGAAGGCGCGGGCGAAGCGCATCAGTTCGGCGAAGGCCCGGGCGATCAGCGCCGCCCGGGCGCTCTCACCGAGGCCGCGCCCCACCACGATCCCGCAGGCGATGGCCAGCACGTTCTTGCCGGCGCCGCCGATCTCGACGCCCCGCACGTCGTCGGTGTGGTAGAGGCGGAAGCTCGGCCCGGACAGCAGGGCGCTCAAGCCGGCGGCGAGGCCGGCATCGGCCGCCGCCAGGGTCACGGCGGTGGGCAGGCCGCGGGCGACGTCGGCTGCGAAGCTCGGGCCGGACAGGACCGCCACGGGCACACCGGGGGGCAGGACCTGCTCGGCCACCGCGCTCATGAAACTGTCGCTGCCGCGCTCGATTCCCTTGGCGCAGAGGATCACCGGCCCGGCGCTGGCCAGGGGACCGCGCAGGGTTTCCAGCACGCCGCGCATGGTCTGGGCGGGCACGACCACGAGCGTCGCCCGGGCGCCCGCGAGGGCGTCGGCATCGGCCGTCGCGCGGATCGCGGGATGCAGCGGCACGCCCGGCAGGTAGCGCGGATTCTCCCGCTGGGCCTGGAGGGCGGCCGCGGCCTGCGCATCGCGCAGCCAGAGGGTGACGGGATGGCCGGCCCCGGCGGCGGCGTTGGCCAGCGCCGTGCCCCAGGCCCCGCCGCCGACGACGTTGATCGGGGTCTCCGCGCTCATGCCGCTTCCTCCCTGTCCGCGCAGTCCAGCCGGTAGAGCACGTGCGCGCGCAGCGGCCCCTCCGGCACCGCCGGATGCGGGAATGTCCCGGCCGGCCTCAGGCCGAGGCGCTCCATCACGGCCCGGGAGCGGTCGTTGCCGACCGCCGTGAAGGCCACGACGCTCCGGATCCTGCAGCGCCCGGCGAGATCGGCGAGGGCGAGCCGCGCAGCCCGGGTGGCGAAGCCGTGGCCCCAGGCCTCGCGTGCGAGGCGCCAGGCCAGTTCGACCGTCGTTCCGGGCCGGTCGCCCCCCGGGAAGGGCAGGGGTCGCAGGATCCGCATCGGGCCGGCGAAGCCGATGAACCGGCCCGCATGCTCCAGGGCCCAGGGGCCGAACCCGTCCGCCACGAAGCGGCGGTCGCAGAGGCCGGCCTCGGCGGCGCTCTCCGCCTCGGTCCGGGGCCGCGGGAAATGAGCCATCACCGCCGGATCGGCGTTGAGCGCCGCGAAGGGCGCCGTATCCTCCGGCCGCCAGCGGCGGAGGGTCAGGTCGCCGTCCCGGAGGGCCTCCGGCACCGGGGCGGCGGCGATCTTGCCGCGCCAGGCCAGGGAGCGGCGGTTCAGGAGCGCGAGGTCCGCACGGCCGGCGAGCACCGCCTCGCCCAGCGCGATCGCGATCTCGAGCTGACCGAGCGGCATGGTGGCATAGGCGGGCGGGCGGGTATGGTCGCGCCAGGGGCCGCCGCAGGCATTGTCCAGGAGGATACGGGCGAAGCAATGGTCGAGCCGCACCGGCCAGTCCGGACGGACGGCTTCGGGCAGGCGGCGCTCCACCAGATCCCGCCAATGCGTGCGCCGGTCCGCCGGGTTCATCCGGCCGGCACCGCCGCCCGGGCCGCCAGCGGCCAGCGGGGCCGCGCCGGGGCCGTGAGGTCGTCCACCAGCCCGAGGCGCAGGCGCTCCAGCCCGGCCCAGGCGATCATCGCGCCGTTGTCGCCGCAGAGCGGCAGGGGCGGCGCCACGAAGCTCAGGCCCGCCTCGCCGGCCAGGGCGGCCAGCGCCCGCCGGATGGCACCGTTGGCCGCCACGCCCCCCGCCGCCACCAGGGCGGTGGGCCGTCCGGCCACGTCCGAGAAGGCGCGCAGGGCGACCCGGGCGCGGTCCACCACCACGTCGACCACGGCGGCCTGGAAGCTCGCGCAGAGATCGGCGACGTCGCGCTCGGCCAGCGGGGCGATGCGCTCGGCCTCGATCCGCACGGCGGTCTTGAGGCCCGAGAGGGAGAAGTCGGCCTCGCGGCGGCCGAGCATCGGCCGGGGCAGGGCGAAGCGCTCGGGATCGCCGGCCTCGGCCATGCGCTCGACCGCGGGACCACCGGGATAGCCGAGGCCGAGGAGCTTGGCGACCTTGTCGAAAG
The DNA here is from genome assembly GCF_028920805.1 of Methylobacterium sp. 092160098-2. Lineage (NCBI taxonomy): Bacteria > Pseudomonadati > Pseudomonadota > Alphaproteobacteria > Hyphomicrobiales > Methylobacteriaceae > Methylobacterium > Methylobacterium sp. 092160098-2. The sequence goes on from NZ_JAQPZJ010000001.1 coordinate 4,883,882, forward strand.
CCTCGCCGATGGCGTCGTCGACGGTCGAGCCGAGCCGCACGTAGTCGCCGACGCCGCGCACGGCGACGAGCTGGGTGTGGCCGCCCGAGACCAGGAGCAGCAGGTACGGGAAGGCGACGCCGTCGGTGAGCCGCGCCGTGAGCGCGTGGGCTTCCAGATGGTTGACGGCGAGCAGGGGCTTGCGGGTCACGAGCGCCAGGGTCTTGGCGGTGACGAGGCCGACCAGCACGCCGCCGATCAGCCCGGGGCCGGCGGCCACCGCGATGCCGTCGAGGTCCCGGAAGCCGGTCCCGGCCCGGTCGAGGGCACGGGCGATCAGCCGGTCGAGCACCTCCACGTGGGCGCGGGCGGCGATCTCCGGCACGACGCCGCCATAGGCCGCGTGCTCGGCGATCTGGCTCAGGACCTCGTTGGCGCGGATCTGGCCGACACCATCCTCGTCGACCGACACCACGGCGGCGGCGGTCTCATCGCAGGTGGTCTCGATGCCGAGCACGGTCTTCTGCACGGGTTGAACTCCTCCGATCCGGACCGCATCCTATCCGCCGGCGGTCACGGCGCGAAAGCGGAGCATGGTCTCAGCCGTCCGTCCCATCCGCCTCCTGCGGTGCCGGAGCGCAGGGCAGGCCTCGGGATGAGGGGATGGCGCGAGGACGCCCTCAGTCGACGGCGACCATGACGTCGGAAGCCTTGATCACCGCGTAGGCGGGACCGCCGGCGACGAGCTTGAGGGATTCGACGGCCTCGTTGGTGATCGAAGCGGTGACCACTTGGCCGGGGCTGATCTCGATCTTCACGTGGGAGGTGGTCGCCCCCTTGTCCACGGAGAGGACCGTACCCTTGAGAACGTTGCGCGCGCTGATCTTCATGGTCTGCTGCCTCGCTCCATAAGCCGCACCGGAACAGGTCGCGTCGGGCGGCCTCGGGCAGGTCTCCTACAGCATGGCGGGGTCCCGCGCGACCGCCTCAGCGCGGATCGGCCTCAGGCTCGCCGGCCTCGTCCTCGGGGACCGGCGCGGCTCCCCAGGCGGCCAGCGCGGCGTTGAGATCGTCGAGGACGAAGTGCCGGGCGCTGTCCCGGTCGTATCCGTCGGCCAGGAGGTCGTCGTAATCGGTGAAGACGTGGCGCGCGTACGTGATGAGGGCGAGGCGTGCCGCGGTCTCCGGGGCGGCCCGGCGCAGGCCCGGGCTGGCCAGCGCCCGGTCGAGGGCGGCCTCCGCCTCGAAATCCGGGAGGCGCGGGGCAAGCCGGGCCAGCGCCGCGGCGACGGCGTCCCGGCGATTCAGCGGCGGCGATCCAACGCTCATCGCAGGCCTGCCGACGGCATGATTTTAACGGAGCGATCGGGTAGGATCGGCCTCAGATGAGGCGGGGCCTGCACGGGATCCTCCGCCGGGGAGATCAGGTCCATGGCAATTCTTCGTCCCGCGCTGCTTCTCGGCCTCTTCCTCGGGGCGGCGCCGGCGCTGGCCCAGGGCCCGGCTCCGGGCATGAATCCGGGCACCAATCCGGGCTCTGCCGCGTCCCCGGCCACGGCGGGTTCCCAGGTCAGCGGCCGCCGGACCACGGCCACCGGCCAGACCAAACCCCCGGGCGGCACCGCAGCCACCGGATTGCCGCAGCCCGTGAACCAGGCCGAGATGATCAAGGCTCAGAAGGCCGCCGAAGCCCGCTCGAAGGCCTGGGACAGCAAGATGCGCCACACGATGGGCTCGATCTGCCAGGGCTGCTGAGGCCCGGGCGGTCGTCCCGGACGCCGGAGGCCCTCGTCCGGGACGAGGGTCCGGAAACGCGAAGGGGCCGCCCGAACGGGCAGCCCCTCCTCGGTCGCCGGGGCGACGGGATCAGCGGGAGTAGAACTCGATGACGAGGTTCGGCTCCATCTGCACCGGGTAGGGCACCTCGGACAGGCTGGGAATGCGGGTGACGCGGGCGGTCATCTTGGCGTGGTCGGCCTCGATGTAGTCCGGCACGTCACGCTCGGAGAGCTGGGTCGCCACGATGACGATCTCGAGCTGGCGGGAGGACTCCTTGACCTCGATGAGGTCGCCGGCCTTCACCTGATAGCTCGGGATGTTGACGCGGACGCCGTTCACCTTGACGTGCCCGTGGTTGACGAACTGGCGCGCGGCGAACGGGGTCGCGACGAACTTCGCCCGGTAGACCACGGCGTCGAGGCGGCGCTCGAGCAGGCCGACGAGGTTCTCGCCGGAATCGCCGCGCAGGCGGATCGCCTCGGCGTAGTAGCGGCGGAACTGCTTCTCGGTGATGTTGCCGTAATAGCCCTTGAGCTTCTGCTTGGCGCGCAGCTGCGTGCCGAAGTCGCTCATCTTGCCCTTGCGGCGCTGGCCGTGCTGGCCGGGGCCGTATTCGCGGCGGTTGACGGGGCTCTTCGGGCGGCCCCAGATGTTCTGGCCCATGCGGCGGTCGAGCTTGTGCTTGGCCTGAATCCGCTTCGACATATCTTCCGCGTCCTCTCGTGACGAGAATGAGGAACGCGCCCTCCTTTTCCCGGCCCTTCGCGGTCCGGGACGACAGGGCGGGAGGATCCCGCCCACGGGTGCGCGTGAAAACGCGACGGGGCCCCGTGCGGAGCCCCATCGACGGCGGGTCTTTAGGGGACGGACGCGCCGCGGTCAACCGTGAGAGGTCAGATGGACGAGTCAGTCGTGGTCCGGCGCGGCGCGGCCGCGGACGCGGAGGCGATCCGGGCGCTGGTGGAGGCGGCCTACACCAAATGGATCCCGGTGATCGGGCGCCTGCCGATTCCCATGCAGGCGGATTACGCGCAGGCTTTGCGGGACCACCGCTTCGACCTGCTGCGGACCGGTCCGGATCTCGCCGGCCTGATCGAGACGCGGGCCGAGGCCGATCACCTCTTGGTCGTCAACGTCGCGGTGCACCCGGCCTTCCAGGGCCGGGGCTTCGGCAGCCGGCTGATGGGACGGGCCGACGCCGTCGCGGCCGAGGCCGGGCTCGCGCGGCTGCGCCTCTACACCAACAAGAAGTACACGGCGAACCTGCGCCTCTACGGGGCGCTCGGCTACCGGGTGGAGCGGGAGGAGCTCTACGACGGACCGGGCCGGACCCGCGACGACGACGTCACCGTGCACATGGTGAAGGACTTGGTTTGAGGCATCGGCGCCGGCCTTACCGTCATCGCGAGCGCAGCGAAGCGACCCAGGGTGGCGCGCCGCCGTAGAGCGTGGCGCCTCTGGATTGCTTCGCGGCGCTCGCAAAGACGAGGCGTCTCCCGGCTCCCCTCAGGTCACCACGCTCGGCTCAGGCCGTCCGGTGCGCGGCTCGATCTCGGCGATCGCGCGGGCCGCTGCCGCCACCGGGGCCAGGACCTCGGCAACGGCCAAGTCGAGGCGGTCCGGTGCGTTCTCGTAGCGCTCCAGGTAGACCCGCAGCGTCGCCCCGGCGGTGCCGGTGCCGGAGAGCCGGAACACCGCCCGCGCATCCTCGGCGAAGCCGATCCGGATGCCCTGGCGCTCGGTGAGCGAGCCGTCCACCGGATCGCGGTAGGCGAACTCGTCGGCCGTCGAGACCGTGAGGTCGCCGATCCGCGTGCCCGGCAGACCGGCGAGTTTCTCGCGGAGCGCGTCCATCAGACCGTTGGCGGCGTCCGAATCCACCTCCTCGTAGTCGTGGCGGGCGTAGTAGTCGCGCCCGTAGGTGCGCCAGTGCGCCCGCACCAGCGCGTCGGCCCGCTCGCCCGTGGCGGCGAGGATGTTGAGCCAGAGCAGCACCGCCCAGAGCCCATCCTTCTCGCGCACGTGGTTCGAGCCGGTGCCGGCGCTCTCCTCTCCGCACAGGGTGATGAGGCCCGCGTCGAGGAGATTGCCAAAAAACTTCCAGCCGGTGGGCGTCTCGTAGGCCTTGATGCCCAGCGCGGCCGCGACCCGGTCGGCGGCGCGGCTCGTGGGCATGGAGCGCGCGACACCGGCTAGCCCGCCCGCGTAGCCCGGCGCCCGGTGGGCGTGGGCGGCGAGCAGGGCGAGGCTGTCGCTCGGCGTCACGAACAGGCCCGGGGCCACGATCATGTTGCGGTCGCCGTCGCCGTCCGAGGCGGCGCCGAAATCCGGCGCGTCCGGCCCCTGCATCAGGTCGAACAGGTCGTGGCAATGGACCGGGTTCGGATCCGGGTGGTGACCGCCGAAATCCTCTTTCGGGACCGCGTTGACCACCGTGCCCGCGGGGGCGCCGAGCATCCCTTCCAGGATCGCCGTCGCGTAGGGGCCGGTCACCGCGCTCATGGCGTCGAAGCGCATGCGGAAGCCGGAGGCGAACAGGCGCGCCACCGCGTCGAAGTCGATGAGCGTACGCATCAGCGCGGCGTAGTCGGCCACCGGGTCGATGACCGTCACCGTCATGGCGCCGAGGCGGGTGTCGCCCAGAGTGTCGAGGTCGAGGTCCGGGGCCTCCACGAGGCGGTATTCCGTGATCGCCTTCGCCCGCTCGAAGATCGCGTTCGTCAGCGTCTCGGGCGCCGGGCCGCCATTGGCGGCGTTGAACTTGATGCCGAAATCGCCGTCCGGCCCGCCCGGGTTGTGGCTCGCCGAGAGCACGATGCCGCCGAGCGCCTTGGCCTTCCGGATGACGCAGGAGGCAGCCGGCGTCGAGAGCAGGCCGCCCTGACCGACGAGGACCCGGCCGAAGCCGTTGCCGGCGGCGAGGCGCAGCGTCTTCTGCACCACCTCGCGGTTGAGGAACCGGCCGTCGCCGCCCAGCACGAGGGTCGCGCCCGCCTTGTCGGGCAGGGTGTCGAAGATCGCCTGGACGAAGTTCTCGACGTAGTTCGGCTGCCGGAACACCGGCACCTTCTTGCGCAGGCCGGAGGTGCCCGGCTTCTGGTCGGGGAAGGGCGTGGTCGCGACGGTGGTCGGAGTCGTCATAAGCGGGCGTCTCCCGGAATCTCCCGCCTCAATGCCCGTCCGGGAGCTTGGCGTCACCAGCCCCGGCGACAGGGGCGGGCTTTTTTCACGCGGTTTCGCCGGATCGGGCGACGGAACCCGCCGCCTGTCCGCCGCCGGCCGGTCCGGAGCGTTGCGCCCGCCGCCGCCCGCCGGTTGAATCGCCCGAGCCGCCAGACAAGGCGGACGGGAGGAGACATCATGGCGGACAGACCAATGCGGACGGACCCGGACGCGGCCCGGCCCGGCCGGGGCTTGGCCCGGCGCGAGCTGGTCGGGGCGCTCGCCGCCGGGGCGGCGGTCGCGGCCTCGGCGGCCCAAGCCGTCGCGGCGCCTGTCGTCGCGGCTCCGGCGGCCCAGCTGACGACGGACGAGTTCCGCCTGCCCTGGAGCGAGCCGGGGGTCGAGATCTACGTGCGCAACAAGCGGCCCGCGGGAACCGAGCGGTTCCCGGGCGACCGGATCCTGCTCTACGTGCACGGCTCCACCTACCCGTCCTCCACCGCCTTCGACCTGCCGCTCGGGGGGATGTCGGCCATGGACTACCTCGCGGGCCTCGGCTTCGACGTCTACTGCGTGGACCTGCCGGGCTACGGCCTGTCCGGACGCCCGGCCGCCATGGACGCGCCGCCCGCCGACAATCCGCCGCTCATGCGGACGCCGGACGCCGCCAAGGTGGTGGGGCAGGTCGTCGACTTCATCCGGAAGCGGCGCAACGTCGAGAAGATCGACCTGATGGGCTGGTCCTGGGGGACCTCCACCATGGGGCTCTACACCAGCACCCACAACGACGCGGTCAACCGCCTCGTCCTCTACGCGCCGCAATGGCTGGCGCGCACGCCCGGCCTGATCGGCGGCGGCGGCACGGTGGGGGCCTATCGCACCGTCAGCCGGGACAGCGCCCGGGCGCGCTGGCTGACCGGCGTCCCCGAGGACAAGAAGGCCGACCTGATCCCGGCGGGCTGGTTCGACCAATGGGCCGACGCGACCTTCGCCACCGACCCGGTCGGGGCGAAGCGATCGCCGCCGGTCCTGCGCGCGCCGAACGGCACGGTCGCCGACAAGGATGCCTACTGGGCGGCGGGGAAGCCGCTCTACGATCCGGGCGAGATCCGCGTGCCCGTGCTGATCATCCACGCCGAGTGGGACGCCGACCTGCCGAGCTACCAGGCGCAGGAATACTTCACCAAGCTCACCCATGCCCCCTACAAGCGCTTCGTCGAGCTGGGGGAGGGCACCCATACGGTGATGATGGAGAAGAACCGCATGCAGTTCCTCCACGCGGTCGGGGCCTTCCTCACGGAGGCGGACCCGCAGGCGCTGAACTGAGCGGCGAGCCCCGGGGGCCGGCCGATCCCATAGCACCGCCCCATCCTGAGGTGCGCGCGTCAGCGGGCGCCGCAGGGGGGCTCCAGGGATCGCGCGGCCGGATGGAGGCCTCCTTCGAGGCCTCCGCTTCGCTCCGGCACCTCAGGACGAGGGGGCGCCAGGGCATGGGGCGAGGCGGCCGGTCCGGCCGCCTCGGGAAGCCTCCTACTCCGCCGCCTGCCGCGCCGCGTAGCCCAGCCGCTCGTTCAGCGCGCGGATCAGCTTGGCGGCCGCCTCGGCGATCACCGTGCCGGGCGGGAAGATCGCCGCCGCGCCGGCGGCCGTCAGCGCCTCGTAGTCGCCCGGCGGGATGACGCCGCCGATGGCGATCATCACGTCGTCCCGGCCCTGCTCGGTCAGTGCCGCCTTCAGCTCCGGCACCAGGGTCAGGTGGCCGGCGGCCAGGGACGAGACGCCGACGATGTGGACGTCGTTCTCCACCGCCTGCCGGGCGGCCTCCGTCGGTGTGGCGAAGAGCGGCCCGATATCCACGTCGAAGCCGAGGTCGGCGAAAGCCGAGGCGATCACCTTCTGGCCGCGGTCGTGCCCGTCCTGGCCCATCTTGGCGACCAGGATGCGCGGCCGGCGGCCGTCATTCTCCTCGAACGCCTCGACCAGCGCCCGGACTTCCTCGACCACAGGCGACATGCCCCCCACCTCGCGCTTGTAGACGCCGGAGATCGAGCGGATCTCGGCGCGGTGCCGGCCCCAGGCCTTCTCCAGGGCCTCGGAAATCTCCCCCACCGTCGCCTTGGCGCGGGCGGCCTCGACGGCGAGCTCCAGCAGATTCTCGGTGCCGTCGGCGGCCTTCGTGAGGGCCTCCAGCCGGGCCGTCACCGCCGCCTCGTCGCGCTCGGCGCGCAGGCGCTTGAGCTTGTCGATCTGGAGCCGGCGGACATTGCCGTTGTCGACCCGCAGCAGGTCGATGGCCATGTCGTCGTCGGCCCGGAACTTGTTCACGCCGACGATGGTCTGCCGGCCGGAATCGATCCGGGCCTGGGCCCGGGCGGCAGCCTCCTCGATGCGGAGCTTCGGGATCCCGGCCTCGATCGCCTTGGCCATGCCGCCGAGGCCGTCGACCTCGCGGATGTGCTCCCAGGCCCGGGCCACCATGTCGGCCGTGAGCTTCTCCACATAGTAGGAGCCGCCCCAGGGATCGACGATCCGGGTGGTGCCGCTCTCCTGCTGCAGGAACAGCTGCGTGTTCCGGGCGATCCGCGCCGAGAAGTCGGTGGGCAGCGCCAACGCCTCGTCCAGCGCGTTGGTGTGGAGCGACTGCGTGCCGCCCTGCGTCGCCGCCATCGCCTCGATGTTGGTGCGGGTGACGTTGTTGAACACGTCCTGCGCGGTGAGCGACCAGCCGCTCGTCTGCGAATGGGTGCGCAGGGCCAGGGATTTCTCCGATTTCGGATCGAACCCCTTCACGAGCTTCGCCCAGATCAGGCGCGCGGCCCGCATCTTGGCGACCTCCATGAAGAAGTTGGTCGAGATCGCCCAGAAGAACGACAGGCGCGGGGCGAACTGGTCGATGGTCAGCCCGGCGGCGAGGCCCGCCTTGATGTACTCGACGCCGTCGGCGAGCGTGTAGGCGAGCTCCAGGTCGTTCGTCGCCCCGGCCTCCTGCATGTGATAGCCGGAGATCGAGATCGAGTTGAACTTCGGCATGTTCTTCGACGTGTAGGCGAAGATGTCCGAGATGATCCGCATCGATCCCTTGGGGGGATAGATGTAGGTGTTGCGGACCATGAACTCCTTGAGGATGTCGTTCTGGATCGTGCCGGCGAGCTTCTGCGGCGGCACGCCCTGCTCCTCCGCGGCGACGATGTAGAGCGCGAGGATCGGCAGCACCGCGCCGTTCATCGTCATCGACACGGTCATCTCGTCGAGGGGAATCCCCGAGAACAGCGTGCGCATGTCGTAGATCGAGTCGATCGCCACGCCCGCCATGCCGACATCGCCGGAGACCCGGGGATGGTCGGAATCGTAGCCGCGGTGGGTGGCGAGGTCGAAGGCGACCGACAGGCCCTTCTGCCCGGCCGCGAGGTTGCGGCGGTAGAAGGCGTTCGAATCCTCGGCCGTGGAGAAGCCGGCGTACTGCCGGATCGTCCAGGGCTGAGTGACGTACATGGTCGGGTAGGGGCCGCGCAGGAACGGCGCGATCCCCGGATAGGTGTCGAGGAACTCGAGGCCCTCCCGGTCCTCCGGTCCGTACCGGCCCTTCACCGGGATGCCCTCCGGCGTCATCCAGGGCTCGCCCAGCGCCGGCGCCGCGACCACGAGCGATTCGCCGGCCAGCGGGATTTCGGCGAAGTTCGGGATGCGGGAGGTCATGGCGTTGACTCGTTATGGCGTTTGTCACGCCATTATAGACACGCGCTTGACGCGGGCTACTCCCCCGCAGGTCCAGGACCGCGTCCGCCCCGCAGGACGTAGACAACCGCGGCCGCCAGCATCAGCGCCATCCCGTACCACGTGATCGCGTAGACGAGGTGGTTGTTGGGGAAGGCGATCACCGTCAGGCCGCCCACCGGCAGCCCGCCGGGATTGGGCGTCGCGTCCGCATCCACGAAGTAGGGGGCGACGTCGGTCAGGCCGCGCGCCGCCGCGATGGCGGCCACGTCGCGGGAATACCAGCGGTCGTCCTTGGGATCGTTCGAGCGCAGGAACGCGCCCCCGGGCTCGGTCAGCCGCAGGAGGCCGGTCACCGTGGTCTCCCCCGCGACCTGCCCGGCCGCCCGGGTCGCCGGATCCCGCCGGTCGCCGGGCACGAAGCCGCGATTGACCAGCACGAGGCTGCCGTCCGGACGCCGCAGGGGCGTCAGCACCCAGAATCCGCCGCCGCGCTCGGTGACGGCCTGAACCAGGGTCTCGCGATCGTGCAGGAAGGTGCCCGCGAGCCGGACGTGCCGGTAGGCGTCGTCGGGGCCGACGCGCGGCCATGCGGCGGAGTCGGGGGCCGGCACCGGCGGGGCATGGACCCGGGCATCGACCCGGGCGATCAGGTCGAGCTTCCAGGCCCGCCGCTCCACCTGCCACGTGCCGAGCCCGAGCAGGACGATGAAGACGAGGCCGGCGCCGACGCCGAACACGACGCGCCGCCACAACGCAATCGGGGCCGGGGAGGGGCTTAAGCCCCTCCCCGGCCCCGCGGGTCTCATCTGCGGACGCGCGCTCAGCGGGCGTTGTTCATGACGTCGTGGGCATCCATCGGCATCATGTTGTGGTTGAGGTGGTACATGACCCACACCGAGCCGGCGAGCATGATCACCACCAGCGTGATGGTGAAGATCAGCGCCATGAAGGTCCAGCCGCCCTCCGACTTCGTGCTCATGTGCAGGAAGTAGATGACGTGCACGACCATCTGGACGCCGCCGAGCGCCAGGATGACCAGGGTGGTGACGAGGCTGTTGTCGAGGACGTTGCCCATCACCAGCCAGAACGGGATCACCGTCAGGATCACCGACAGGACGAAGCCCGTCATGTAGCTCTGGAAGCTGCCGTGCCCGCCCTCGCTGTGGGCGTGCGCATCGTGCGTGTCCTGGCCGTGGCCGGTGAGGCGGTGTGCGTCGGCGCTCATTCGAGCACTCCCATCAGGTAGACGACGGTGAAGACGCCGATCCAGATCAGGTCGAGGAAGTGCCAGAACATCGACAGGCACATCAGCCGGCGCTTGTTCTCGACGATCAGGCCGCGCTTGCTGACCTGCACCATCAGCACGACGAGCCACAGGATGCCCATGGAGACGTGCAGGCCGTGGGTCCCGACCAGGGTGTAGAACGACGACAGGAACGCGCTGCGCCAGGGCGGCGCGCCCTCGTGGAACAGGTGGACGAATTCCCGGATCTCCAGGGCCACGAAGGCCACGCCGAACAGGCCGGTGATGGCGAGCCAGATCTGCGTCTGCTTCACCCGGTCCCGGTCCATCTCCAGCATGGCGAAGCCGTAGGTGATGGACGAGAACAGCAGCATGGCGGTGTTCACCGCGATGCCGGGCAGGTCGAACAGCTCCTTCGGGGTGGGGCCGGCCGCGAAGCTGCGCCCGAGCACCCCGTAGGTCGCGAACAGGGTCGCGAAGATGAGGCAGTCGCTCATCAGGTAGAGCCAGAACCCGAGCATGGTCGAGCCCTCGGAATGATGGCCCTCCTCGTCGGTCTGGTAGAAGACCGGCGCCGCGGCGCCGGGGGGTGCAGTCTCCGCGTGCATCATCGGATCACGCCATCTCCAGTTCGCGCGTCCGCTGACCTTCCGTCCGACTGACGACGTCGGCGGGAATGTAGTAGTCGCGATTGTAATTGAAGGTGTGGGCAATCGCGACGACGAAGATCGCCACGAAGGTGAGCGCCGCCAGCCACCAGACGTACCAGACCATGGCCAGGCCGAAGGCGAAGTTCAGCCCCGCCAGGATCGCGCCGGTCGCGGTGTTCTTGGGCATGTGGATCGGCTTGTAGCCCTTGAGGGGACGGTCGAAGCCGCGGTTCTTCATGTCCCACCACGCATCGGAATCGTGGACCACCGGCGTGAAGGCGAAGTTGTAGTCCGGCGGCGGCGAAGAGGTGGACCATTCGAGGGTCCGGCCGCCCCACGGATCGCCGCTGAGGTCGCGCAGCTTGTCGCGGTTCCGGATCGAAACCACGAACATGATGATCTGCGAGGCGATGCCGCAGGCGATGAGCGCCGCGCCGATGGCGGCGATGACGAACCAGATCTGCAGCGACGGGTCGTCGAAGTGCTGCATGCGCCGGGTCACGCCCATCAGGCCGAGCACGTAGAGCGGCATGAAGGCGACGTAGAACCCGGTCACCCAGAACCCGAGGGCGACCTTCCCCCAGAAGTCGTCGAGCTTGAAGCCGAAGGCCTTGGGGAACCAGAAGGTCACGCCGGCGAACATGCCGAACAGCACGCCGCCGATGATCACGTTGTGGAAGTGCGCGATCAGGAACAGCGAGTTGTGCAGGACGAAGTCGGCCGGGGGCACCGCCAGGAGGACGCCGGTCATGCCGCCGATCACGAAGGTGACGATGAACGCCACCACCCACATCATCGGCACCTCGAACCGGATCCGGCCGCGGTACATCGTGAACATCCAGTTGAAGATCTTCGCGCCCGTCGGGATCGAGATGATCATGGTCGTGATCCCGAAGAACGAGTTCACGTCCGCGCCCGAGCCCATCGTGAAGAAGTGGTGCAGCCACACGAGGTAGGCGAGGATGGTGATCACCACCAGCGCGTAGACCATCGAGGTGTAGCCGAACAGGCGCTTGCCGCAGAAGGTCGAGGTGATCTCCGAGAACACGCCGAAGGCCGGCAGGATCAGGATGTAGACCTCCGGGTGACCCCAGATCCAGATCAGGTTGAAGTACAGCATGGCGTTGCCGCCGAGGTCGTTCGTGAAGAAATGCGTGCCGATGTAGCGGTCGAGCGACAGCATCGCGAGAACGGCCGTGAGGATCGGGAAGGCGGCCACGATCAGGATGTTGGTGCACAGCGACGACCAGACGAAGATCGGCAGCTTCATCATGGTCATGCCGGGCGCCCGCATCTTCACGATGGTGGCGATCAGGTTGATGCCCGAGAGCAGCGTCCCGATGCCGGCGATCTGCAGCGCCCAGATGTAGTAGTCGACGCCGACGCCGGGGCTCATCGCGGCGCCGGAGAGCGGCGGGTAGGCGAGCCAGGTGGCGCGGGAGAACTCGCCGACGAACAGCGAGACCATCACCAGCATGCCGCCGGCCACCGTCATCCAGAAGCTGAAGTTGTTCAGGAACGGGAAGGCCACGTCGCGGGCGCCGATCTGCAGCGGCACCGCGAAGTTCATGAGCCCCGTGACGAACGGCATCGCCACGAAGAAGATCATGATCATGCCGTGGGCGGTGAAGATCTGGTCGTAGTGGTGCGGCGGCAGGAAGCCCTGCTGGTCACCGAAGGCGACCGCCTGCTGCGAGCGCATCAGGATCGCGTCGGCGAAGCCGCGCAGCAGCATCACGCCCGCGAAGATGCAGTACATGATGCCGATCTTCTTGTGGTCGATCGACGTGATCCAGTCACGCCACATCGGCCCCCAGAAGCGGTAATAGGTGATGACCCCGAGCACGGCGAGGCCGACCACGGCCACGCCGGCGAAGGTCCCCTGCAGGATCGGCTCGTGATAGGGGATCTGCTCGATCGTAAATCGTCCGACGAGCAGCTGCTGTAGGTCCAGGTTTGCGAACATGGGATCGGCCCGTTCAGTGGGTTCGACGGCGACCGCCGGTCTTGTGTGTGGGTTCCGCTGGCATCACGCGCGGAATCATTGGTTCAGCTGCTTGGGCGCGATCTGCTCGCCCTCGCTCTGGCCCTGGCTGTCCGGCGCCTTCTGGCTCCGGACGTCCGGGTTGCCCATATCGGGCCGCGGCTTCATGCCCTGGGGCTGCGTCTGGGCGTGCGGGCCGGTCTCCGAGGCCGGCGACGTGGCGCCGGGGCCCTCGATCCCGCGCTCGGCGAGGCGGTTGTCGTACCGGAGCCGCTTGTAGTTCTCTTCCGCCTCCGCGCCGGAGGCGCCGCCCTGCGCGTCGATCTTCACCATCTCGCCGACGCACATCTGATCGGGCCGGGGGCACATGCCGATGATCCGGTCGTAGAGGCCCTTCATGTAGGACTTGTAGAACCGCGCCGGTTCGGCCTCGCTCGGCTCCTCGAGCTTCAGGTAGGCCTCCTGGGTGAGCTCGCCGCCCTCGGCCTTGGCCTTGGCGATCCACTGGTCGAACTTGTCGTTGGCCAGGCCGTGGAACTTGAAGAACATGTTCGAGAAGCCGGCGCCGCTGTAATGCGCCGAGCGGCCCTCCCAGGCGCCCTCCCGGTTGATCACCGCGTGGAGCTGGGTCTGCATGCCCGGCATGGCGTAGACCATGCCGGCGAGGGTCGGCACGTAGAACGTGTTCATCACGTCGGTGGCGGTGATCTTGAAGCGGATCGGCCGGTCAACCGGCGCGGCCAGCTCGTTGACCGTGGCGATCCCGTATTGCGGGTAGAGGAACAGCCACTTCCAATCCATGGCCACCGCCTCGACTTCCAGCGGCACCGTGCCGGCCGGGACGTCGCGCTTCGTGTCGATCTTGCTGAGCGGCCGGAACGGATCGAGGGTGTGTGTCCCGATCCAGGTCAGGGCACCCAGCGCGATGACGATCATCAGCGGCGCCGTCCAGATCAGCACCTCGAGCTGCGTCGAGTGGTGCCACTCGGGATCGTAGACCGCGTCCTCGTTCGTGGCGCGGTAGCGCCACGCGAAGATCAGCGTGAAGGCGATCACCGGGACGATGATCAGGAGCATCAGCCCGGTCGCCGCCAGCACGAGGTTGCGCTGCTGCTCGGCCACGTAGCCGGCCGGCTGCATGACCACGAAGTTGCAGCCGCCGAGCAGGGTCAGGAGCGGCAGGGTCAGGAGCGACAGGAGGCGCCGCCCGCGGCCGCCTCGGCGGGTCGCGGTGTCGGTCCTGTCCGGTCGATGGGTCGTAGAGGTCACAGCACGCGTCTCGTCATCCCAGGCCGCTTGCGCGGCGCTTCTGCCGTGCCGCGCGAGGCGGCGTTCCTGTCAGCGATGGGCGGGTCGGGCGGCCTGCGCCGCCGCCCGCCGACTACATCTGGCGCAGTTCCGACCGGTCGGTGAACAGGGCCACGAGGCTGCAGACCGCGCCGGAGAGGAGGTAGACGCCGATCATCGCCAAGCCGTAGCGCTGCGACAGGAACAGGGCCACGAGCGGCGCGAAGCCGGCCCCGATCAGCCACGCGAAGTCGGAGGTGAGCGCAGCGCCGGTGTAGCGGTAGCGGTTGCCCAGCCGGGCCGTCACGGCGCCCGCGGTCTGGCCATAGGCGAGCCCGAGCAGCATGAAGCCGATCGTGACGTAGATCGTCTGGCCGATGGCGCTCTCGCCGAACAGGAGCGGCGCGATGATGCTGCCGATGGCGAAGAAGCCGATCAGCGAGGCGCTCATGATCAGGGCGTTGCGGCGGCCGATCTGGTCGGCGATCAGACCGGAGGCGGCGACCGCGCCGGCGCAGACGATGGCCCCGGAGAACTGCACGATCAGGAACTCGCCGGGCGAGCGGGTGGTGCTGTTCAGCGCCAGCCACGCGATCGGGAAGATCGTCACGAGGTGGAACAGCGCGAAGGCCGCGAGCGGCACGAAGGCGCCGCGGATCACGTCGCCCGCATGGTGGCGGAACAGCTCGAGGGCCGGGACCGGACGCAGCCGGTCGAGGTCCATCATCCGGGCGAATTCCTCGGTGGCGACGAGGCGCAGCCGGGCGAACAGGGCGACCACGTTGATGGTGAAGGCGCAGTAGAACGGGAAGCGCCAGCCCCAGTCGATGAAGTCCGCCTCGTCGAGGTTGACGATGAAGAACGCGAACAGGGCGCTGGCCACCATGAAGCCCAGCGGCGCACCCAGCTGCGGGATCATCGCGTACCAGCCGCGGCGCTCCCGCGGGGCGTTCATGGCGAGCAGCGAGGCGAGGCCGTCCCAGGCGCCGCCCAGCGCGAGGCCCTGCAGGATCCGCAGGCCGGCCAGGATGTAGACCGACGCGATGCCGATGCTGTCGTAGCGCGGCAGGAAGCTCACCGCCGCCGTCGAGCCGCCCAGCAGGAACAGGGCCGTGGTGAGCTTGACGCTGCGCCCGTGGCGCCGGTCGATCGCCATGAACAGCACCGTGCCGAGCGGCCGGGCGATGAAGGCGAGGGCGAAGATCGAGAAGGCGTAGAGCGTGCCCTTCAGCGGGTCGACGAAGGGGAAGAACACCTTCGGGAAGACCAGCACGCAGGCGATGCCGAAGACGAAGAAGTCGAAGTATTCGGACGCGCGTCCGATCACCACACCGATGGCGATCTCGTTGGGATGGACCTTGTGGTCTCCCACCGCCTGCTGGGCGTCGCGCTCCAGGATCGTGGCCGAGGCCATTGGGGTATTCGAACTCATTGTTGGCTGCCGCCCTCGCCGCGCGCCTATGGGGTCGCCTTGGCCGGAACCGCCTCATGCGGCATGTCCAGAGGTATCGCAACCGGCTCCGGACGCAAGTTCACCCACTGACGCATGCATAGCACCGGTGGTCGCGGCCATCGGCGGCGCCACGGGGCGTGGACCGCTCACACCCGGTAATGCGCCGAATTCCGTGACAGGTTGATGTTGTAATAGGGGTCGGCGCGCAGCTCGGGACCCCAGCGGTCCAGCATGGTCAGCACCTCGCCCTCGAAGCGCTTCCGCTTCTCGGGCGTGTCCTCGGCCCCGCGGCTCTTCGACTCGTGGTGAATCAATCTGGCGAAGGGCGTCCAGACGATCCGGTAGCCGGCCCGGCGGATCTTCAGGCAGAGATCGACGTCGTTGAAGGCGACCTTCAGGGCCTCGGCGTCGAAGCCTCCGACCGCCGCGAAGACATCGGCCCGCATGGCGAGGCACGCGCCGGTGACCGCCGAGACCTCGTGGGCGATGACCATGCGGCAGAAATAGCCCGGATCCGCGTCCGCGACGCCGAGATGGCTGTGGCCCGCGACGCCGCCGATCCCGAGGACGATGCCGCCGTGCTGGATCGTGTGGTCCGGATAGAGGAGCTTCGCCCCGACGGCCCCGATCTCCGGCCGCACCGCGTGGCGGACCAGCTCGGCGAGCCAGCCGGGCTCGAGCACCTCGATGTCGTTGTTGAGGAACAGGAGCACCGGGCCGGTGGCCGCGGCGGCGCCGCGGTTCGACAGGTCCGAGAAGTTGAAGGCGCCCGCTACCGGGACAACGCGCACCCGCGGATCGTCCCGGTAGCGGGCGAACAGGGCGGCGGTCTCGGGCTCGCGGCTGTCGTTGTCGACGATGATCACCTCGATGTCGGGGTAGTCGGTCGCGCCGAGCAAGCCGTCGAGGGTCACCGACAGGATCTCGGCCCGGTCCCGGGTCGGGATGATCGCGGAGACCCGCGGCGGCGGCGCCGGCAGCGGCCGGATCAGGCGGTTGAAGCCCCCGGGACCGCGCTCCGCCCGGCCGCCCCAGGGGGCCACGACCTCCTCCAGGGCGCGCAGGCGCGCGGCCTCCGCCCGGGCGAGGGACCGGTCGGAGAAGGTGCCGGAGCCCTGCGCGGCGCGCCAGTGATAGAGCACCCGCGGGATGTGGCGGATGCGGCCGGGATCGAGCCCGTCGGTGAGTCGCAGCAGCAGGTCGTGGTCCTGGCTGCCCTCGAAGCCCGGACGCAGGCCGCCGACGGCGCGCAGCGCCTCGGTGCGCACGACCGTGAGATGGTTGATGTAGTTCTGGGCGTAGAGCAGCTCGCGGTCGAAGCACGCCTTGAAATGCGGGTCGAACCGGCGGCCGCGCCCGTCGATCTTGTCCTCGTCGCTGTAGATCAGCACGAGGTCCGGATCGCGGCGCAGCGCCCGGGCGACCTCGTAGAGGGCGTCCTCGGTGAGCGCGTCGTCGTGGTCCATGAAGGCGCAGACCGCGCCCCGGGCCATGCCCAGCGCGTCGTTGGTCGCCCGGGCGATGTGGCCGTTCTCCGGCCGGGTGAGGACGCGGATGCGCGGGTCGGCCTCGGCCGCCCGGCTCAGGATCCGCGGGATCTCGGGGCGCGTGGAGGCGTCGTCGACGGCGCACAATTCCCAGTGGGGATAGAGCTGCGCGCGCAGCGACGCCAGGGCCGCCCGCAGCACCTTCGGGTCGGGATTGTGGACCGGCATCAGCACGGAGATCAGCGGCGGATCGGTCCAGGCGGCGATCTCGGCGGCGATCCCGTCCCGCTCCGCACGGCGCAGGCTGTGGGTTCCGAGCCACGCCTCGTAGCCGCTGACGCGCCGGTGGCGCAGCGCCCGGCCGAGGAAGCCACGGGCGCGCACCTTCTTGCCGAGGATCCGCCAAGCGAGCGCCTGGGCGGTCAGGCCGGGATCGCGCAGGAGACCGCGCGCGGCCAGGATCGGCCGGGCGAGACGATGCACGGCGATCCGACGCAGCCGGACCGGGACCCGTCCCGCCGGATCGGCGACGCGCAACGCGACGACGTCCTCGGGCAGGCGGCCGATCCACGCGAAGGCGCCCCCGCCCCGGGCCTCCTGGGGCAGCACCGTGCCCGGGCGTCCGTCCGGTCCGACGAAGCTGATGTCCGGGAGGGTGTCGCGGCCCTCGGCCGGGTCGTTGGACAGGACGATCTCGACCCAGCGGCCCGCGAGGCCCGGGAGGGCGACGCGCAGGCCGTCCGAGGCCGCCCGCGCCGCGAGGTCGCGCCGCTTGCGCCAGAGCCCCGTGAGCTGGGCCGGCAGGGGCTGGAATTCGGGCACCTCTGCCCCGGACGCAGGCACCCTCAACTCCAGCTCTTGTCGACCGAGGCCTTCACGGCATCCGACATGGCGACATCGAAGACGATCATGTCTTCCACCGCCTTGACGGCCTTCAGGCGCTCGGCGAGCGCCATCGTCTCGGCCGGCACCGGGGGCAGGGCCGGGATCGGCTTGGCGATCCCCAGGCGGTCGAACAGCGTCGATGCGAAGGCGGGGAACCGGGATTTGTGCCCGACGATCCCGACGCGGGCGAGAATCTCGATCGCCGCGATGGAGTTGCCCGGATGCAGCCGGTCGTCCGGCATGCGGGTCCCGAGTTGGCGGGTCAGCGGATTGTAGAGCAGCCGGTAGGCGGGTTCGGGCAGCATGCGGAAGAAGCGCTTGAGGCTCTTCACGTCGGAGAAGTCGTACCCCTCCGCGAAGGCGGCGGCCTCGGCGAGCGGGCCCAGGCGCCAGCTGCGTGCGGGATCGGCGGCATCCCCGGCCCGAGCCTTCAGCCAGCGCATCCGGGTCGCCATCTCGATCTGCGGCTCCTGCAGCAGGATGGCGGTGATCATCAGGTCCGGCGTCAGGAAGTTCTCGTAGCGCGGGACGGTCACGGCGCCGGACAGGAAGGCCGACGGGGCGGCCGGGCCGGTCAGGACGCAGGTGAGAATCTCGTCCGGCAGCTTATGGATGCCGAAATAGCAATGCTGGAAATGCGGGAAGAGCGCCGTCTGGAGGACGGTTTCGGGCTCGATGCCGGTGTTGATCAGCATGGTCCGCAACCGCACCAGCCCCTCGGGCGGCATGCGGCGATAGACCATCACGTTGGTGTCGGCATCGTACAATTCGAGCCGCGGGATCTCCGTCAGCCCCGGCACCTCCGCCTCCGTGACCACGAAGGTGCATTGCCCGGTGGCATGCCACCCGTTGCGCTTGAAGGCCTCGTCGATGACGCTGGCCGGGACCTCGGCCACGCGTCGTCCGTCGACCGCGACCACGACCCGGCTGATGGCGAGGGGATTGTCCGGCACGATCCAGCCGCGGATCGCAACGCCCTGATCGTGGTCGATGAAGTAGCGCATGTCCTGAAGCGTGAGGCGGCGGCATGCCGGCGCCCTGTGTCCGCCATGTGTCGCGGCACGGCCTGATGCCGAGCGGCAGGGCCATAGCGCATTTTTCCGCCGGCGTGCACCAGGGCCGGCTTCGGCCTCGAACCGCATCCGAGCCGGTCGATTGAACCGGCCCGAAGATTTTTCCCGCAAACCCTTGCCCGCAAACCCTTGCCAGACATCACCGATGCAGTCCGGCCCCGTCGCGATCCGGTCGTCCGGTGCCCGGGCCGGGCGCGATCGATCCGATCCGCGATGCAGGTTCTGCTTGCGCCCTCGCCGGCCAGCCGCTATAGGCCCCGCCCACCGGAGCAAGAACGGCTCCGGCCCGGGCGCGTAGCTCAGCGGGAGAGCACTACCTTGACATGGTAGGGGTCACAGGTTCGATCCCTGTCGCGCCCACCATCTAACCGAGCGAGGTTGGATGGTTTTTTTGACCGAAGACGGTTTTCTACCGGGTCCCTCAGGTTCGGCGAATCTGAGGCGGGTTCAGCGGACATCAGCCGTAGGTTCGCGTGGCCACCGACCCGACCGTCTCCGAAGTCCGGAAAGCCGCTGAGGTCACCGATCAGGAGATCGATGCTGCGGTCGACGCGGTGCCGGCCGACCTCGCTACCGACTCGTACCCGCTTGCGAAGGGTTGGAGCCTCGACCTCGTCGAGACCATCCGAACGCACGCCCATGCGGCCGATGCGCTCACCACCGACACGCCGGCCTGGACGCGCACCATGGTCCGGACCGCGATCCTGCTGGCGCACCCGGTGAACGGATGAGCGAGCCCGAGGCCGATCTGGATCGCGAAGCCACCGCCAATCGCCTGATGCAGCGCCTGAGCGGCTTCGCGCAGGGAATCGGGATGAGTGGCACGGACGCCCGCCAGATCATCGGCCGCGTGATCGCATCCGATCCGTCGGCCGGGGACGGGGAGCTGATGGCGAAGGCTCGCACCTGGATGCTGATCGCGCTGGGGTAGCGACCTGCCGACGGCCCCATCGCCGCGAGGCGCTCGGCCGCGTCAGGGCATTCGCCCACGCGTGATGGCGGCCTGTGTGGTTGAGCCGCCAGAAATCTGTCCGGCGGATATCCACCCGGCGCGGGCCTGACGAGGCGGCCCAGACGTTCGATCCGGAGACTTCAAGCAGGCGGCTTGCGGGTGCTTCGCGGCGGCACCGCCCGCTTCCGCACGCCGCGAGCCAAATCACGGAGCGTGGTCAGGCGTATCGGCGTTTCCGCTTCCGATCTTGCCAAGCCGACGCGATGCGGCATCGCGCGTCCACCAACGAAAACTGTGTTGCGGTGCGACAGAGATTGATTTCGACCCGGCGGGATCAGCAATGGACCGACAGCGTTCTCACTATTGCTGGCAAAGATTCGCGGAGCGTCGTCATGGGTCTCACCGCATTTGTTGTCTTCGTCGTCCCATGGGTGGTGCTGGCGGTGTATTTCACGCGCACCCCGACGGCCCTTCGCCTGGGGGCCGCGCCCGCTCCTTGGCGGCCGCTGCCGACCCACAGGGAGTTGGCACAGGCCCAGCGGCAGGCGACGCACCCGAACCACGGGCGCAATCCAGATCACGGGGGCATATTGAACCGGGACGGGCACGGTCCGGTGGATTTGCCTCGCGGTGGAGCGCTCGGTCCGAGCGTGGAGCCCACCGAACCGGACGACAAGGTCGGTTAGCGTACCGCAGCGCGCGCGGCAGCATGCGATCACGAGGGCCGCGGGCCCGCCACGCGCAGGCCACCGGCGTTTCGCTGAGCTGCGTCGCGTAGCGCAGCGATCCCGCGCGGCCCCACGGACACCATCGGACCGCGCCGGAACAGCGTGGGGCGGACGAGCACCGCGCACAGGCCGAAGAAGCCGCGGGGGCGGCAGCAAACAACCCGGCGGCTCTCCAGGGCGAGCGATGGATCCCGACCACGGTCACGGCGATGCGCTCCCGTCTCCCTTCGGCCCTGTCCGGCGATGCGAAACAGGGTCTCTCAGAGCGCAGGCGAAGCGTCCGGGCTTCCTGTCGCAGCGCCCACGGGGTCGGCCGCGCCGTCGGCAGGGATCGATGCCGTAGGGGTGTCCGGGCGGCGGCGCGTCCGGTCGCGTGTTTCGTCCGGCCGCACGCGATCAAACGTCTGCGTCACCGCGTCCAGAGCGGACGAGGCGCCTGCCATGAGGGCGAGCGCCATCGCCGATCCGACCGAGGTCAGGAAGACGACCGTGGCGATGACTTGCGGAGCGGTCATGGCGCACCTGCGCGGGTGCATCGCGCTGACGATGGGCCCGGATGGCCGCGGCGGAGGCTGCGGCGGAGGCTGCGGCGTCGGATGAGCACGGGCCGTGGCGGAGCGGGGTCGCCCGCAGGCCGGACAGGCGCCCGCGTCATCGCCCCCCCAGGAGCAGGCGGTCCAAACCCGAGGAGAACCTCAACTCGATCCTCCGGCCATCGCGCCCGACGACTTCGCACGGCTGGTTCAGGAGCAGGGCGATCGAGATCAGGCGCAGGGTGTGCGGCGGCATCGCCTCCGGATGAAGCTCGATCATCGCACCGGATGCCCTGAGCTCCCAGATGAGACAATCGCAGCATTCCAGCGGGCGCCCGAAGAAGATCTGCCCGGTCTTGAAGGCAGGCCTCCAGGGCTCGTCCAAGCGCTCCTCGGCCATCGTGACCTCCTGACGAACCAGCCATCGCGTCCTGCGACGATCTGTATTCGCGTTCATTCCCCGCGCGATTTCGGTATCAAACGTCACATCCGGCAGCGCGGCAGCGGTCTCGGGGCACAGGCCCACCGGGTCCGTTCGACGGCACCCGGCCGCGCGGATCCGGGCCCGGCGCGTCCCGCGCGGTCGAGCCTGCGGCGGGGGCCTCGATCGCCAGGGCCGGATCCCGCGTGGCGGCGGAGCCCATCGTGTTAACATTCTACAATCGGCCAGCAGCGCATTTAATTGTTTGTTAACTATTCTAAACAGTCTAGGCGGATCGGAATTGGATCGAGAGGGAGCAGAGGATCCGTGAGCGAGCTGCAGAGGCTTCTGAACGACCCTCGGTTTCGACCCGCAGACAAGACCCAGCGCGACTCCGGCGCCGGGCCCGAAACCAACCTCGGCAACGTCCTGCGCGTCGTCTCGTCGCTGCACGCACGGGCCGAGCTTCAGAAGCCGCCGGCCTCGCCGCAGGATTGGGACGCCCTAATCCTCCGGGTCCAGGCCGCAGCCCGCCAGGCCCGCGAGATCGAGGCGCAGGCCCGTGAGCGGGAGGCGCGCATCGAACAGGTGCTGGATCAGGTGCGTGAGGAGATCCACGCCTCCAACGAGCGCGCCCGGACGGCGGAGATGCAGGCCCGCGAGGCACAGGTGCGCGCCGAGGCCCAGGTCCTCGCCGCGGAGGAACGCGCCAGGGCCGCCGAGGCCCGCGTCCGCGCCGCCGAGGACCGGGCGCGGCAGGCCGAGGAATGGCTGGAACGCGTCCAGCAGGCGATCCTGTCCGAATTCTCGGACCTCACCGATCAGGAGGCGGCATGAGCGGCGCCGCCCGGGCGCGGGCCGAGACGATGGAGTCCCATCCCCTGACCTACCCGGGCGGGCCTCGCGACGGCGACGCCGCGCCGATCGACCGGGTCGTCGCCCTGTTCTCCGGCGCCGCTTCGGCCGGGCCCGCGGCCGAAGCGGAGGCGGATGACTGGTCGGCCTCCCTGACCGCCGTGCGCGGCGTCGCAGCGCGGGTCCGCGGCCTGCAGGCGAGCGCCCGCGAGTCCGTCCGGGAGGCGCAGCATTCGGTGCGCGCGGCCGAAACGGCACGCCGCGCCGCGGAGGACCGGGCCCGCCACGCTGAATCGCTGCTGCGGGCGGCGCTCGAGCGGGCCGAGCAGGCCGAGGCGCAGGCCCGTGCGGCGGCCGAACGGGCCGAACGGGCCGAGGCCGAGCGGACGGAAGCGCGGGGGTGGCTGCGCCGGATGCACGAGTGCATGGTCAACGAATTCGGCGCCCTGTCCGAGGCCGCGGATCAGCCGTGAGCCGGCGCGCAGCGGCCCCCCGGCGTCCCGGCGGGCGCGACAGGCGCGGGCCGGACGACGCGGTTGCCGGCAGGGCCGTGACACCGACCGCAGGCTGCGCCCAGCCCTAGGCACCATCCGGCCGTGAGACACGGCGATGTCCGGTTGCAGATCCCGGACGCAGGCGTCGGACAGGCGCGGCGACAGGCCGTCTCCGGCGCGATCCACGCCGGGCGTGATCTCGGGGAGAGGCCGCCTCGCGACGGAGCGCACGAACGTGGCCGGCCCGGCCTGGGGATCGCGTCGGCCTGGGGATCGCGCGGGTTGATGCAGTCGTGAGCCGGCCTCCGGTCCGTCGCTCCGCGGATCCGTCCTCGAACAGCCGTGCGACATCCCGATGCGGAGCGCCACGGCCGTAGATTCCGTCCGGACGGGGAGGCCCGGCCGCGCAGTCGGTGACTGGAGCGGTGCAGCGCATGCAGATTTTGCCGCGGCCTCTTCAATATGACCGGCAACCTTAAGCTCACGAAAACAACTTTCGGACCAAAAGAGCCTGACCTCGTCGTCTCGACCTCGTCCGCCTGGCAGGATCGCCGTGACCCTCAGCCTCGTCCTCAGCACGTCCCTTCCGCTTCTCACCGGGGCGGTGGCCCTGTTGTGGGCCGGGTTCGTCGCCCCGGAGCGGGAGGAGCGTCCCGACGGGCCCGGCGCCCGCGACCTGCGCACGTGGTGAGCGGCGGGCGCCGGCCGAACACCGCCTGAGAGGCCCGCGGCCCCGTCCCGGATCGCTTCCGCGGGGGGCGTCCGGCGGGCTATGACGCGGCGGATGTCCTCGCGGCGAGGGCCGGTCACGGAGGCTCCCCATGGATCTCGGCTTGAGCGGGCGCCGGGCGCTCGTCTGCGCGGCGAGCAAGGGACTGGGCAGGGGCTGCGCCCTGGCGCTGGCCCGCGAGGGCGTCGCGGTGACGATCACGGCCCGCAACGCGGAGCTCCTGGAGCGGACCGCCGGGGAGATCCGCAGCGAGACGGGGGTCACCGTCACCGCCGTCGCGGGCGACATCGCCACCGAGGCCGGCCGGGCCGCGGCGCTCGCCGCCTGCCCAGAGCCCGACATCCTGATCAACAATGCCGGCGGGCCGCCCCCCGGCGACTTCCGCGACTGGGACCGCGACGCCTGGATCCGGGCGCTCGACGCCAACATGCTGGCGCCGATCGCCCTGATCCAGGCGACCGTCGACGGGATGATCGCCCGCAAGTTCGGCCGGATCGTCAACATCACATCCGGCGCCGTGAAGGCGCCGATCGAGCATCTCGGCCTGTCGAACGGCGCCCGATCGGGGCTGACGGGCTTCGTGGCCGGCCTCGCCCGGCAGACGGTGCGGCACGGGGTGACTATCAACAACCTGCTGCCCGGCCCCTTCGACACGGACCGGATCCGCAGCAACGCCGCAGCCGGCGCCGCCAAGGCGGGCACCACCGTGGAGGCGTTCCTGGAGGCGCGGGCGCGCGCCAACCCCGCCGGCCGGTTCGGGCACCCCGACGAGTTCGGCGCCGCCTGCGCGTTCCTGTGCAGCCGGCACGCGGGGTTCATCACCGGCCAGAACCTGCTGATGGACGGCGGCGCCTATCCCGGCACGTTCTGACGGGCGGGGGCCCGACCGGGCCCTCCGCTTGCATCGACGGCCCGCAACATCGCGCGGTGAGGATCATGAGCGTACGCGAGACCGTCGAGGCGCGGCTGGCCCGCATCGGGGAGGGGGACAGGGCGGTCTTCACCCGGCTCTACGCCGCCGAGGCCCGCGCGGCGGCGGACGCCGCCGACGCCCGCCGCCGGGACGGGATCTCCCTCGGCCCCCTCGACGGCGCGATGGTCTCGATCAAGGACCTGTTCGACGTGGCGGGCGAGACGACGCGCGCCGGCTCGATCCTGCTGGCCGACGCGGCGCCGGCGCGGGCCGATGCCCCGGTGGTCGCCCGCCTGCGCCGGGCCGGCGCGGTGATCCTGGGCAAGACCAACATGTCCGAGTTCGCCTTCTCGGGGCTCGGCCTCAACCCGCATTACGGCACCCCCGGCAACGCCGCCGATCCGGCGCACATCCCGGGGGGCTCGTCCTCGGGCGCCGGGGTCTCGGTGGGGCAGGGGACCAGCGACATCGCGATCGGGTCGGATACGGGGGGCTCCGTCCGGATCCCCGCCGCGCTGAACGGCGTCGTGGGCTTCAAGCCGACCGCCTGCCGCGTGCCGCTGGACGGGGCCTTCCCGCTCTCCTACGCCCTCGATTCGCTGGGTCCGCTCGCCCGGACGGTGGCGGAATGCGCGGCCGCCGACGCCGTGATGGCGGGCGCGGAGCCCGTGCCGTTGGAGGCGTTCCCCGTCGCGGGCCTGCGCGTCGGCGTGCCGCGGGGCCTGCTGTTCACCGAGACGGAGCCGCTCGTGGCCGAGGCCTTCGAGCGCGCGCTGGCCTGCCTGTCCCGGGCTGGCGCCCGAATCGTCGACCACCCGATCGACGATCTCCTCGCCGCGATGGACGCGGCCATGCCGGACGGCTCTATCGCGGCGATCGAGGCCGCGGCGATCCATGCCGACTGGCTGGACAGCGCGGCGTCCCGCTACGACCCGCGGGTCCACCGCCGCATCCTGGCCGGCCGGACCGCGACGGCGGCGCGCTACGTCCGGACGATGCGCCGGCGGGCCGAACTGATCACCGCCTTCGACCGGGTTCTCGCCCCCCTCGACGTGCTGGCCCTCCCGGCGACCGCCACCACGGCGCCGCTCACCGCCCCGCTGGAGGCGGACGACGCGGCGTTCCTGAACGCCAATCGCCTGATGCTGCGCAACACGGCCTTCGGCAATTTCTTCGATCTCACCGGGCTGTCGCTGCCGATGCCGGATCTCGCCCGGCCGGCGGGGCTGATGCTGCTCGCCCGCCACGGGCAGGACCGCCGCCTCCTGGCCCTCGGCGCCGGCATCGAGGCGGCGCTGGCGGGGTAGGGCGCTCCGCGCCGCTCCCGTCATCGCGAGCGCAGCGAAGCGACCCAGGGCAGCGTGACCTCGGTGGACGTGGCGCGACCCTGGATTGCTTCGCTGCGCTCGCAAAGACGGCCACCGTCCATCGGGAGCGCCCCCGCATCCGGACACACTATCGCGGCCCCGCGCGCTGCGCCGCCGGGGGCATGGCCCAAACCTCACGCCGCCGGGGTGACGCGGGACGCCGCGAAGCCCGAACGCAACGTTGCTAAAGCCGGCTTCCCGGCGGCTGAACCGGACCGACGCCCCGAGGCGCGTCACGGTGCATCGCGGCGGGCGTGGGGAGGAGCGGGCCCCGAACGCCTCGAGCCGCGGTGCCGGCCGGCCCGGTCCCGCGCATTGCCGGATGGCGTCCCATCGTGCACCCTGGCGGCGATCCCGGCCCGAACCGCGTCCTCCGGGGCTCGACCGCGCCGGGAGACCGGGACCGCCCGCGCCGGGGGTGATCCCGATCAGGCCGACCGGCAGGGAGCCGTCGCATGAGCGCAGCCATGCCGTCGATCGTCGCGGACCGGGACGCCGGGTCCGGCGGAGGGATTCAGGAGGCGGTCCGGGCGATGCGCGTCGATCTGGCGGCCGCCTACCGGCTGATCCATCGGCTGGGCCTCGACGACAGCATCTACACCCACATCTCGGCGCGGCTGCCGGGGGACGGGCACCGGTTCCTGATCAATCCCTACGGGATGCGCTTCGAGGAGGTGACGCCGGAGAACCTCGTCACCGTCGATATCGACGGCCACGTGCTCGCGGACCCGATGGGGCTCGGCATCAATCCGGCCGGGTTCACGATCCACAGCGCCATCCACGCCGCCCGCGCCGACGCGATCTGCGTGCTGCACACCCACACGGTGGCGGGGGTCGCGGTCTCCTGTCAGGAGGAGGGGCTGCTGCCCCTGAACCAGTGGTCGATGCAGTTCACGGGGCGCGTCGCCTACCACGCCTACGAGGGCATCGCCCTCGATCTCGACGAGCGGCAGCGGCTGGTGGCCGATCTCGGCGACAAGCCCGTGATGGTGCTGCGCAACCACGGCCTGCTGACCTGCGGGCGCACGGTCGGCGAGGCGTTCCGGCTGATGCACAACATGGAGCGCTCGTGCCGGGCGCAGTTGGCGATCCAGGCGGCCGGCGCGCCGGTGATCCGGCCCTCCGCCGCCATCGCAACCAAGACCGCCGGGCAATACGCCGCCGGCTACGACCGCGTCGTCGTCCAGGGAGCGCCCGACAACGAATGGGCGGCGTTCAAGCGGATGCTGGCGCGGACCGATCCCGATGTCTTCGCGGCGGGGTGAGGCGCGACGTCGATCGGGTGGGATCCGCGCCTCCGCTTCCGGGCGGGCGGTTTCACCCGTCTTCCGCCGGCCATCAAAGTCGTGAGCAACGAGTGCCTGTCCCCTCTCCCTCGTGAGGCGAAGCGCGCGGCGCCGGCTGTGTGACGTCGGTCGCCTCTGCGGGGGAGGGGGACGCGTCGCCCCTCGGCCCGCCCCTCACCCCTCCGTCCAGGCCCCGCTCGACCGGTAGGTCTGCTTCAGGAACGCGATGAAGGCCCGGGTCTTGGCGGGCACGAAGGCGCGGCTCGGATAGACCGCGAAGATGCCCGCCGAGGCCGCGGCCGTGTAGGCGGGCAGCACCACCTCCAGGAGCCCGCCGCGCAGCTCCGCGTGCACGTCCCAGGTGGAGCGGAGCGCGATCCCGAGGCCGCCGATCACCGCCTCGCGCACCACCTCGTTGGAATGGGTGCGCAGGGGGCCCGACGCGGTGACCGTGCAGGGTCCCTCCGGTCCGATGAGGCGCCAGGGGTTCTGGTTCTCGGTGGCGAGGCACACATGGCCGCGCAGATCGTCCAGGGTCTGCGGTCGCCCCGCCGCATCGAGGTAGCTCGGCCGCGCGCACAGAAC
Source organism: Methylobacterium sp. 092160098-2 (assembly GCF_028920805.1). Taxonomy (NCBI): domain Bacteria; kingdom Pseudomonadati; phylum Pseudomonadota; class Alphaproteobacteria; order Hyphomicrobiales; family Methylobacteriaceae; genus Methylobacterium; species Methylobacterium sp. 092160098-2. Next base: position 4,911,445 of record NZ_JAQPZJ010000001.1, read on the forward strand.
CCGCCGCACCGGCGCGAGGCGCACCGCCGTCAGTCCGGAACTCTCCAGCGCGCCCACCCGGATGGCGAGGTCGTAGCCGCGCTCGACGATGGACTCGAAATCGTCGCTCAGCTCCAGGTTCAGCACGAGGTCGGGGTGGAGGGCGAAGAAGGCCCCCAGATGCGGGACGATGTGCAGGCGCCCGAAGGAACTCGGCGCCGTCACCCGGAGCGTTCCCCGCGCCCGTGTGGCGTTCTGCGAGACGAGGCTTTCGGCCTCCGCGATGGCGTCGACGATCGGGGCGATCCGCTCGAAGAACGCCGCGCCGATATCGGTCGGCGCCAGCCGCCGCGTGGTGCGGTGCAGCAGGCGCACGGCGAGCCGCTCCTCCAGCCGCTTCAGCCGCTTCGAGACCACCGCCACCGACAGGCCGAGTTCCGACCCGGCCCGGGTCAGGCTGCCGGTCCGCACCACCCGGGCGAAGATCTCCAGGTCGCTCTGGTCGTTCATTTTCAACGCTGCGGAAAAAATCAAATCCCTTTTGCCGCCTTTTCGGCGGGTGCCAAGCGGTCTATCGCTGTGAGATCAAAAAAATTTCACGGGCCGTTCGACTTTTTCTGACGCACGGCGCCCCATTTCCCAGAGGATCGCATGTCGAATCTCGTCGTCGCCGAGGATCTCCGCACCTTCCTGTCCGAGGAGGCGCTGCCTGGAACCGGCCTCTCGGCCGACCGGTTCTGGTCGGGCTTCGCGGCGATCGTCCGCGACCTCGCACCGCACAATCGGGCGCTGCTCGACCGGCGCGACGGCCTCCAGGCCGACATCGATTCCTGGCACCGCGACCATCGCGGCCTGCCGCACGAACCGGCCGCCTACGCGGCCTACCTCACGCAGATCGGCTACCTGCAGCCGGAGCCCGACGCTGTGCGGGTGACCACCGAGAACGTGGACGCGGAGATCGCGCAGATCGCCGGGCCCCAGCTCGTCGTGCCGATCTCGAACGCCCGCTACGCGCTCAACGCCGCCAATGCCCGCTGGGGCAGCCTCTACGACGCCCTCTACGGCACCGACGCGATCCCGCAGGACGGCGACCTCGCCCCCGGCACCGGGTTCAACCCGGCCCGGGGCGCCGCCGTGGTGGCCAAGACCAAGGCCCTCCTCGACGCGACCGCCCCGCTCAGCGTCGGCTCCTGGGCGGATGCGGTGGGCTTCTCGGTGACGGGCGGCCGCCTCGCCGTCGCTCTCGGCGCCGGACGGAGCGCCGGCCTGACCGGCACGGCGGACTTCGCGGGCTATACCGGCGCCCCCGAGGCGCCGACCGCGCTCCTGCTGCGCCACAACGGCCTGCACGTCGAGATCGTCATCGACCGGACGAGCCCGATCGGCCGCACCGACCCCGCCGGCATCGCCGACGTGGTGCTGGAATCCGCCCTCTCGACCATCATGGACATGGAGGATTCGGTCGCCGCCGTGGACGCGGCCGACAAGGTCGCGGTCTATCGCAGCTGGCTCGGCCTGATGCGCGGCGACCTCCTGGCCACTCTGTCCAAGGGCGGCCGCACCGTCGAGCGGCGGCTTGCCGCGGACCGCACCTACACGGCGCCCGACGGGGGAAGCCTGACCCTGCCGGGGCGGTCGCTGATGCTGGTCCGGCATGTCGGCCATCACATGTACACCGACGCCGTGACCCTCGACGGCGCCGAGATCCCCGAGACGCTCCTCGACGCGGCGGTGACCGCGCTGATCGCCCTGCACGACCTGAACGGGACCGGCTCCTTGCGCAACAGCCGGACGGGCTCGGTCTACATGGTCAAGCCGAAGCTGCACGGCCCCGACGAGGTCGCCTTCGCGGTGGAGCTGTTCGGGCGGGTCGAGGCCCTCGTCGGGCTCGCGCCGCGGACGCTCAAGATCGGCGTGATGGACGAGGAGCGGCGCACGACGCTCAATCTGAAGGCGGCGATCGCTGCCGCGGCGGACCGGCTGTTCTTCATCAACACCGGCTTCCTCGACCGGACCGGGGACGAGATCCACACCTCCCTGGAGGCCGGTCCGGTGGTCCGCAAGGATTCCATGAAGGCGACCGCCTGGATCAAGGCCTACGAGGACGGGAACGTCGATGCCGGCCTCGCCTGCGGCCTGCCGGGCCACGCGCAGATCGGCAAGGGCATGTGGGCCGCCCCCGACCAGATGGCGGCGATGCTGGAGGCGAAGGGCGCCCACCCGGAAGCCGGCGCCAACACCGCCTGGGTGCCGTCCCCGACGGCGGCGACGCTCCACGCGCTGCACTACCACCGGACGGATGTCCGCGCCCGCCAGGCGGATCTGGCCGGCCGGGCGCCCGCCACCCGGGACGCCATGCTGACCCTGCCCCTCGCCGAGGGCGCCTTTGCGCCGGAGGCGATCCGGGAGGAGCTCGACAACAACTGCCAGGGGATCCTGGGCTACGTGGTCCGCTGGATCGACCAGGGCGTCGGCTGCTCGAAGGTGCCGGACATCCACGAGGTCGGCCTGATGGAGGACCGCGCCACCCTGCGGATCTCCAGCCAGCACATCGCCAACTGGCTGCGCCACGGGATCGTGGACCGGGCGCAGGTCGACGCGGCGTTGCGGCGGATGGCGGCGGTGGTCGACCGCCAGAACGCGGGCGATCCGGCCTACCGGCCGATGGCTCCGGGCTTCGACGGCCCGGCCTTCCGGGCCGCGGAGGCCCTGGTGTTCGAGGGCGCGCGCCAGCCCAACGGCTACACCGAGTTCGTGCTGCACCGGTTCCGCCGGGAGGCGAAGCGCCGGCAGGCCGACGGTCGGGCGGCCTGAGGCCGTCTCGCGGCCTGCGATCCGCCCGAGCGCGACCCGATCCCGAGGCGCCGGAGCGCAGCGGAGGTCTCGCAGGAGGACTCGCAGGAGGCCTTCGGGGATCACCGCGTTTCCCCGCATCCGCCTTCGAGACCGGGGAACGCGGGCGCCAGGATCAGGGGCCGGGTTCGACAAGCGATCGTCGCCCCGCGGCGCGCCCTCCCGCATTTCTGAGGGCCGGCGCCCGCCGGGGGGCGCCGGCCGGCCAGGCCGGGTTCCCCGATCCGCGGGCCGGTCACCCGCGGCCGCTCAGCGGCGCTTGCGCGTCATCACGTAGACGAGGAGATTCGCCACCGCCCGGTAGAATTCCGCCGGGATTGCCTGATTGATCTCCACGTGGTCGTACATCGCCCGGGTCAGGGCCTTGTCGACGACCACCTCGATCCGGTTCCTCTCGGCGATCTCGCGGATGCGCAGGGCGATCAGGTCCGCCCCCTTGGCCAGCACCACCGGGGCGTCGCTCTCGCTCTGATCGTAGCGCAGCGCGATGGCGTAGTGCGTCGGGTTCGCCAGGATCATCGTGGCGCGGGGCACCGCCGCCATCATCTGCTTGCGCAGCCGGTCCTGCGCCAGCGAGCGCAGCCTGGCCTTCACAAGCGGGTCGCCCTCGAGCTGCTTGAACTCGTCCTTCAGCTCCTGTCGCGACATCCGCAGGTCACGCTGCCAGCGCAGGCGGGACCAGACCAGATCGCCCGCCACCAGCGCGATGGTCGCCACGCTGACGGCCGAGATGAGGCGGACCGACAGGGTCAGCAGGAACTCGGGCAGGCCGATCGGATCCACAAACATGGCGTCCACGATCTCGTACCGGTCTGCGCGCAGAACCATGAAGGACATGCCGCCGATCGCCAGAAACTTGAAGAGACTCTTCCCGAACTCGACGAACCCCTGTGTACTGAAGATCCGCTTCCAGCCGCTCGCGGGCGAGATGCGAGACCATTGGGGCTGGATGCGATCAAACACGATGCGGGGCGCGTTCTGAAAGATCGAGGCGGCGATCCCGGCGACGAGCAGGATCACCAGAACCGGCAACAGGAACCGGCCCATTTCCAGGGCCAGGGCGTGAACGAGGCGCGTGGCGTCCGGGCTGGTCTCCACGCTGAAGTTGCGCGGCTGCTCGAGGAGCAGGGTGAGCCGCCGCACGAATGCAGCCCCCTGATCCCGCACCACGAACACGAGGAAGACCAGCAGGCCCATGATCGAGGCGAAGACCGGGGCCTCGCGCGAGAAGGGGGTATTGCCCTGCGCGACCGCGTCGCTGATCTTCTTCTCGCTGGCCGCCTCGGTTTTGCTCTCCTTGTCATCCGACATCGCGGCAGTCCCGCTCAGCGGATGTAAGTCTCATCCGAATCCGCCGAGCTGAGTTCGATCTCGCCTCGGGCAGCCATCTCGAGCGCCTGATCGGTGATCGCGCGGCGGGCCTCGTGCACATCCCGCTGCGAGGCGGGCTCGCCGCCCTCGAGTTCGTGCTCCACCAGGCGCCGCGCGCGGGCCGTCAGGGCACTGAGCACGACGTTGCGCAGCTGTCCGCTCGTGCCCTTGAGCGCCAGGATGACCTTCTCGTGGGGGATCTGGTCGAACAGGGTCGTGCGGGCCCGCGGTGTCAGGTTGATGATGTCGTCGAAGGTGAAGAGCAGGCTCTTCAGGATCTCCGCCGATTTCGGGCGCGACTGCGTGAGGTTGTCCAGGACCTCCTCCATGCTCTGGCGCTCCATCTTGTTGATGATGTCGGCCATGCGCGAATGGGTATCCGCCGCGGCGTTGCGCGCCAGATTGATCATGAAGTCCTCGTGGATGGTCTGTTCGATCATCTTCATCGTGGTCTCGACGATCGGCTTGAACGTCAGCATGCGCCGCATGACCGCGTTGCGCATCGGCGCCGGGAGCTGGGCCATCACCTTGGCGGCACAGGCCGGCTTGACCTTCGACAGGATCAGGGCCGCGGTCTGCGGATGTTCCTTGATCAGGTAGGCGGCAAGAGCCGTCTCCGAGCCGTTCGAGATCCGGTCCCAGATCGACCGCTCCCCCCCGCCGAGCACATCGGCCATGATCTCGGCGATCTGCTCCGGAGGCAGGACCCCCTCCAGCAGCTTCTCCATCTCGCGGGCCGTCCCGATCAGGTTCGCCCCGTCGGCGAAGAAGGCAGCCAGCTGCTCGACGATCGTCTCGAGTTGCGGCTTGGGGACGGGTCCGAGCTGCGAGACGGCGCGCGTGATCTGCTTCAGTTCGGCCTGGTCGAAATACTTGACGAGCCGGCTGGCCGTCGTCTTCTTCATCGCGATGAGGACGGCCGCGACCTCCTCGGCAGGGGTCAGCACTCTTCGACCGACTTTGGTCATGGAACCTGCGGCCATGGCGCTGCTTCCTCTCAGCCGTTGGAATCGGCCGCTGCGGGACCGACGATTTCGGTGAGGGACACGCCGAAGCGGGAATTGTCGTCCTCGACCACGACGACTTCGCCCCGGGCGATGACGCGGCCGTTCACGACGACGTCGACCGGTTCGCCCACGCGATGGTCCAGGGGAACGATCGCTCCTCGGCCCAGCTTCATCAGGTTGGCGACCGGCATCGTGGCCGATCCGAGGACCACCTGCATCAAGACCGGAATCCGGAGGATGGAATCGAGATTCCGGCCATGGCCCAAGCGCTCGTCCTGCGCCCGCTGGCCGTCGGCATGCGCCTCGATCTTGGCGAACAGGCTGTCGCTATGCCCACTCCCGGTCCCGGTCCCGGACTCGACATTCACGTGGTCTGCGGGGGATGACATCAAACGCTCCTCAAGGATGGGACGATTCGCGGCCGAGCCGCACCGGGACCGGCGGTCGCGGGGGAGGGTGGCCACGTCGGCTGAGCCGGCATCAGGCGCTGGTCAGGTTGCCGCCGACGGCAGGTTCAGGGCTCGCACTGCCGGGCTGTGCCGCGTTCGCCAGCCTGATCCGCTCCGCCTTCAGCTCGGCCAGGGCCACCTTGGCGCACTCGATCTCGCGGCTCAGATCTTCGAGGACGACACGCCCGTCCTGGGCGAAGGACTGGACGGCGTTGCTCGCGCCGACGAGGGCGGACGCGCTCCAATCGACCATGTCGCGGTACTGGGCATGATACCGATCGAGCCGCTTCAGCCGCATGTACATCGGTACGAGGCAGGCGGTCGTCGCGACCAGGGCCGCGAACAGCAGGGCCTCAGCGAGAGAGAACATCATCGATAAATTCCTGATCCTGATCGATGAAGCGGTCCACGCGCAGGACGACGCCGCCCTCCTCCTGCCCGACATCGCACCAGAACAGATCGCGGTCGTTGCCGACCAGCTTGACACGGCTGCGCGGGGTCGCCCGCAGTTCTAGCACCTGGCCCACGCTGAGCTCGGCGATCTCGCCGAGCGTCAGCTGCTTCTCCTCCAGGATCGCCTTGAGGGTCACCGGCGTCTTCTGCACCTCGCCGGCGATCTGCTTCGTCCACCGGGAGTCCCGGGCGGAGGTCTCACCCACCAGGATCCGCGCCAGGCTCTGCCGCATCGGATTCAGGACGGATTGCGGGATGACGATGAACATCTCTCCGCCGCGATTGAGCGCCTGCAGGACGAACTTCGCCGCCACCGCTTGGTTGTTCCGGCGGCCGATGACGGCGAAATCCATTCGCAGCTCCGTCCGCTCGAGCTTGAACGGCGTGTCCGCCACCAGCGCGAATGCGGACTGCATCGCCTTGCCGATCTGCTCGAAGAGGCGCTGCGCGATCCGCATCTCGATATTCGAGAAGGATCGTTCCTCGTCGAGCGGCGGTTCGGAGCCGTCGGCACCGAGGAGCGCCTCCACCATCGTGAAGATGAAGTCGCGGTCGAAACCGACCAGGATGTGACTGTCCCATTCGGGCGCCTGGAAGATGCCGGCGACCGCGTTCGCCTCGTAGGGCTCCAGGATGTCTCCGAACCGCTGGCTCTCGACATTGCTCAGCGAGAAGTAGACCGGGGAGGCCGCAAGGTGGCGGAGCTGCTCCGCGCAGAACGTCGCGGCCCGGTCGAGGATCACGTGCAGCATCGGGAGGCGATCGAGGGAGAGCCCTGCGGCGTCCAGGAGCCGATCCCGGATGTCGTTGGCGACCGGTTGTTTGTCCATGATCAAGCCGCCTCACGCAGGGCGCTCTCGCTGCGCGGCGCGCCCGTGATCGTCGCGTTCTCCACCTCGTCGATCGTCGGCCGGTAGGCCGCCGTGATGGCCTTGCGGCCATGCTCGACGGCGATCTGGGGCAGCGCGCCGTTCATGAAGGCCAGCAGGGTCTGCTTGACGATGATGAAGACCCGGGCCTGCGCCTCGCGGGTCGCCTTCACCTTGTTGGCGAGCGGCGCCACGACGCTGTAGGAGACGAGAATGCCGGTGAAGGTGCCCACCAGGGCGGCCCCGATCAGGCTTCCCAGCAGGGCGGGGGATTGGTCGAGCGCCCCCATCGCCTTCACGATACCGAGGATCGCCGCCACGATCCCCAGGGCCGGCAAGCCGTCGGCCATGCTCATCAGCGCGAAGTAGACCTTCAGCTTGTCGCCGCGGTGCGTCGCGATCTCCTCCTCCATCAGCGCCTCGATCTCGTAGGGCCGCGCATTGCCGACCAGAATGAGACGGACATAGTCGCAGATGAACAGCGTCAGTTCCTGGTCGCGGGCCACGCGCGGATAGGCCTTGAAGATCTCGGACTCATCCGGTCTGTCCAAGTGAGTTTCGACCTCGTTGCGCGGCTTTGACCGAAGTTCCCGTGTCAAAGCGAACAAAAGGCCGAGCAAGGAAAGGTAATCCTCCTGTCTCGGCTCCCGAGCGAACAGAGCATCCCGGACCGCACCGGCGGTGTCCATCACCACCCGCGCCGGGTTGGCGACGATGAACGCACCGATCGCGGCGCCCCCGACAATGATGAATTCGAAAGGCTGCCAGACCACCATGAGGTGGCCGCCCATGGCCCAGAAGCCGCCCGCGACACAGACCATCGCGGTCAGCAAGCCGATGATAACACCCACGTAGCGCCTCGACGTCGTATGGATCGCTACACCGGGCTGTAGACGGTCATGCTTGCGTCGGGCTGGAGCGATCTCGCAGCGCTCAAACGCAACACGTTTCGAGATCGACCGTGCAAGGCCCAGACAAGCTCCCGGCCCTAGGGCTGACGCCCAGCATCCGCGGCCTGTACATCTGCAGCGGTCGATATATCGGCAATCCGAATTCTTGTTAATTCGTTCTGAACCCGATCCAACAAGATCAGGAACCCGGACATGACATCAACTTATCTTAATTACAAGCTTATATCTAGAGATATTACAAAAACTCTGAGCGAAAAAGCGTCGGAAAAGGCAAATTCTCGAGAGATAAAATATTACTCTGATCATATTTCCGAAATAAAATCAGTCGATGATTTCATCGGCAATGCGCGCATCTTCAATTTCGCCATGCAAGCCTTCGGCTTAGATGACATGGCTTACGCCAAGGGATTCATGAGAAAGATCCTGGCAGGGCCGCCTGACGCGAACGGAATGCGCTTGGTCGATCGCATTCAAGATGCGCGATTTCGAGAATTTGCGAACGCCTTCGACTTCCAAACCCACGGCGCCAACACAACGCAGCGTCCCGAGGCCAGGCAGGCACCGATCGCTTCTTATGTCCGCCAGAAGCTCGAGAGCGATGCCGGCCAGCAAGACGAGGGCACACGCCTGGCCCTGTACTTCAAGCGCCAGGCGGGAACGATCAAGTCCGCGTTCGGCATCCTGGCCGACAAGGCTTTGGCGGAAGTCGTTCGAACAGCCCTTGGACTTCCTCCCGAGATGGCGATGAGCAACCTTGATGCTCAGGCCGCCCTGATAAACCGGAAGCTCGACATCGCGAGCTTCAAAGATCCGGAAAAACTCGACAAATTCATTAAGCGCTTCACGATCATGTGGGATCAGAAGAACGATACGGCGTCGACGCCGACGCTGTCGCTCTTCGGCGGGTCCGATTCGGGCTTCGACACCGGGCTCCTGCTCAAGCTGCAATCCATCCGGCTGGGGGGGCACTGACATGCAGGCGTCGCTTTACGTCACGCTGTCCGCCCAGATGGCGCTCGAACAGCGCCTGAACACCGTGGCGACCAACGTCGCCAATCTCGGGACCGCCGGCTACCGTGCGGAGGAGGTCAAGTTCGAGACGATCCTGTCCGAGGCGGGCGGGCGCGAGGTCGCGTTCACGACGCCGGGCGAGACCTTCCTGTCGCGCAAGGCCGGACCGCTCATCAAGACGGATTCGCCCCTCGACGTCGGCGTGCAGGGGGACGGCTGGCTGGCCGTGCGGGGTCCAGGAGGTCCGGTCTATACCCGCGACGGCCGGATGCAGGTCACGGCGGCCGGCGACCTGCAGGATCTGAGCGGGCGCCCGATCCTGGACCCCGGCGGTTCGCCCCTGACCGTCGATCCGGAAGGACCCCCGATCACGATCGGACAGGACGGGATCATATCCCAGGGCACCAATCAGATCGGCGCACTCGGCGTGTTCCGTCTGGACCCGGCCGCGAAACTCACCCGTGTCGCCGGCGGTGCCGTCGCGTCGGACAGGCCGGGCCAGCCGATCCTGGACTTCAATCAGCGCGACGCGACCACGGTCCGGGTTCAGCAGGGATTCCAAGAGGGGGCCAACGTCAATCCGGTGATGGAGATGTCCCGGCTCATCGAGATCACGCGCACCTTCCAGAATGCGGCCGCCGCGGTGGCCGAAACCGAATCCTCGCTGCAGGACGCGATCCGCGGCCTCGGCCCCAGCGCGTAAGCGACCGCCATCGTGGACTCCACAAGGCTGCCGCGTGCTGAGATGAGCATGAACGCCCTCGACCGGCTCGCCCGCGCGCTGGAGGACCGGGACGATCATCCCCTCGTCAGAGTCGGGGGAGTCGTCCGGGAGATCGGGTTCGGCCATTGCCGCATCCGCATCAACACCCCCCTGCTGAGGCTCGGCGATCGGATGCAGATCGAGACCGGCGGGCGGAATCTCGACGGCGAGGTCGTGCGGATCGACGAAGACGGGGCGATCCTCAAGCCGTTCGAGAGCCGGATCGGCGCCGGCCTCGGATCGCCCGCCTATCGCGTGCCGACCTCGGATCCCCGACCCTGCGAGGACTGGAAGGATCGCGTCATCAACGCCCTGGGGCAGCCCATCGACGGAAAGGGGCCGTTGGCCAAGGGCGCCCAGGCGATGCCGCTGGATGCCGATCCTCCGCCCGCGATGCTGCGGTCCCGGGTGAACCGGCCGCTTCCGACCGGCGTGCGGGCCATGGATCTGTTCACGCCGCTCTGCGCGGCGCAGCGCATCGGCATCTTCGCGGGCTCCGGGGTCGGGAAGACCACGCTGCTGTCCATGCTGGCCCGCTGCTCCGGATTCGACGCCGTGGTCGTCGCCCTGGTCGGCGAGCGCGGGCGCGAGGTTCGGGAGTTCCTCGAGGGCCCTGTCCAGGACAGTCGGTCCCGGTCGGTGGTCGTGGTCGCCACGGGCGACGAGAGCCCGATGATGCGCCGGCAGGCGCCGAAGCTCGCGTTCGCCGTCGCCGAGTATTTTCGCGATCAGGGCCAATCGGTCCTGCTCATCCTCGATTCGGTCACGCGCTTTGCCCATGCCGCCCGGGAGGTGGCCCTCGCGGCCGGCGAACCGCCAGTGGCACGGGGCTATCCGCCGAGCGTGTTCGGGGATCTGCCGCGTCTGCTGGAACGGGCCGGGCCGGGGACCGAGGGCGGCGGCACGATCACCGGCATCTTCTCGGTCCTGATCCGGTCATGAGAGCGCTCGCCATCGCGGCCACGGGCATGAATGCCCAGCAATTGAACGTGGAAGTCATCGCCAACAACATCGCGAACCTGAACACGACAGCGTTCAAGGCGGCCCGCGCGGAATTCAAGGACCTCATCTATCAGGCCGAACGGCCGGCGGGCGTCCCGATCCAGGCCGGCGAGTCGGCGATCCCCGAAGGCGCCATGCTCGGCCTCGGCGTGCGCAACACCGCGATCCGGAACCTGCACCGGCAGGGCCCGCTCAACAACACGACCAATCCCCTCGATCTCGCGCTCAACGGCCGGGGCTGGTTCCAGGTGACGATGCCCAACGGCGAGATCAACTACACCCGCGCCGGCTCCTTCAACAAGAACGCCGACGGGCGCCTGGTCACCGCGGAAGGCTACAGCGTCGATCCGGCGATCATCATCCCGCAGAACGCCGTCGACGTGGTGATCAACGAGACCGGCCAAGTGATGGTCAAGGTCGACGGACAGCAATTGCCGCAGACGATCGGCCAGCTCCAGATCGCCAACTTCACCAACGATGCCGGGCTCGAGCCCCTGGGCAACGGCCTGTACCGCGAGACCGCCGCCTCGGGACTTCCGGTCACCGGATTCGCCGGCGATCCCGGCTTCGGCAAGATCCACCAGGGCTATCTGGAGACCTCCAACGTCGACCCGGTCCGGGAGATCACCAGTCTGATCTCGGCGCAGCGGGCCTTCGAGATGAACTCGAAGGTGATCCAGGCCGCGGACGAGATGGCCGGCACGATCTCGAAGGGCATCCGCTAAAACCATGGCCCATGCAGCTCGCCCCGTCGGGATCGTGGCACGGATGGCGCTGGGCGCGGCCTGCACGCTCGGCCTCGCGTCCGTGCCGGCCGTCGCCGCGGAACAGGTCCTGCCGGTGCCGGTCGCCACGATCTACGCGGGCGACGTGATCAAGCCGACGATGCTGCGCGAGCAGGCCTATCCGGAAAGCTACCGGCCGCGTCTGCCGGTCGTCGACTCGGTGGCGCATGCGGTCGGACGGATCGCCCGGCGGACCCTCCTGCCCGGCGAGACGATCCCGTCGACCGCCCTCGAAGAGGCAAAGCTCGTGACCCGGGGCACCCCGACCGTGATCGTCTTCGAGGAGCACGGGGTGGTGATCACCACCGTCGGCCAGGCCCTGGCGAACGCCGCCGTGAACGAGGCGGTCAGCGTGCGGAACTTGGCGACGGGACGGGTCGTCCAGGGCATCGTCCAGCCCGATGGCCACGTCCGGACGGGGCAGCCGTGATGCGCCGGCTGCTGCCCCTTCTCCTGACCGCCCTCGCTCTCTGGCCGGCGTCTGCCGCGGCGACGCGGATCAAGGACATCGCGTCGCTCCAGGGCGTGCGCGACAATCAGATCGTCGGCTACGGGCTCGTCACCGGCCTGCAGAGCACCGGCGATACCCTGCGCAACGCGCAGTTCACGGAACAATCCCTGCAATCGATGCTCGATCGCCTGGGCATCAACGTGCGCGACCAGCGGCTGCGAACCCGCAACGTCGCGGCGGTCATGGTCACCGCCAACCTTCCGGCCTACGTGGAGCCGGGCTCGCGCGTCGACGTCTCCGTGAACTCCATGGGCGACGCCACCTCCCTGCGCGGCGGCACCCTGCTGATGACACCGCTCTCGGGCGGAGACGGGCAGGTCTATGCGGTCGCCCAGGGCGCCCTCGTCGTCTCCGGGTTCAGCGCCACCGGGCAGGCGGAGTCCCTGGTCTCCGGGGTGGCGACGGCCGCCCGGATCCCCAACGGCGCGCTGGTGGAGCGCGCCGTCGCCGGCACGTTCAACGAGTTGCCGGGCATGGCGCTCGAACTGAAGAACCCGGATTTCCGCACGGCCGTCCTGATCTCCGACGCCATCAACGCCTACACGCTCCAGAAATACGGGAAGCGTGCTGCGAGCCCGCGCGACTACCGAACCGTCGTCCTGTCCCGGCCCGGCCATGTGGGTCGGACCCGATTCATGGCCGAGATCGGCGAATTGCAGGTCCAGCCGGATATTCCCGCGAAGGTGGTGATCGACCAGCGGACCGGCACCGTCGTGATCGGCCGGAACGTCCAGGTCTCCACCGTGGCGGTGACGCACGGCGACCTCACCGTGCGCATCACCGAGACCCCGCAGGTGTCCCAGCCCGCTCCGTTCTCCGACGGGCAGACGACCGTCGTGCCGCGGACCGACATCGAGGCGGGCGAGCGGATGGCACGCCTCGCGATCGTCTCGGGGCCCGACCTGCAGACCCTGATCCGGGGCCTGAACAATGTCGGGATGAAGCCGACGGACGTGATCGCCATCCTCCAGGCCGTGAAGACGGCGGGGGCCCTGCAGGCGGAGCTGGTGATCCAATGACCGGTCCAATCCGCATGCGCCGCATCGGCCAGGCCTCCGTACGGAGCTGGCGCGGCCTTTTCCTGACCTCAGCCGTCGCGCTGTCGGCAACGCAGGCGGCCGCCCAGCAGAAGCCGGGCGAGCCGGGCAAGACTGAGGAGTCCCGTCCCGCGCAGTACTGCGCCGGCATCGCGAACGCCGCCGCCGATGCCCGCTTCGCTTGGCAGAAGGAGGCGCTCACCGCGCTGTCCAAGGATATCGAGAACCGGATCAGCCAGCTCGAGGCCAAGCGTGCCGAGTACGAGGAATGGCTGAAGCGCCGGCAAGCCTTCCTCGCCAAGGCGGACGAGAGCGTCACGGCGATCTACGCCCGGATGCGGCCCGAGGCAGCGGCGCAGCAGTTGACCGCCATGGACAGCGAGGCGGCAGCCGCGATCCTGACACGGCTCGACGCGCGCATCGCCAGCGCGATCCTGAACGAGATGGAACCGGGTCGGCTTGCGTCCAGCGGTCAATGCCATCCTCGCCCGCCCCTCGGAGGTCGGAACCGAACTCACCGTCGCCCCAATGGACCTCGCGGCGGCGCTCGGCGTGCCGCAAGCGGAGCAGGTCGGGGCATCCTCGGATCCCAGCCTGATCGAGGATTTGAATGAGCACGTCGCGCGCTCGCCGATCCGCAAGCTCGAGCAGCTGGTGGAACTCGACGAGGAGCAGGTCGCCAACATCCTGAAACAATGGCTCACGCGCGACGAGGCCGCGTAATGGTGGATGCACCTCCGATCTGGACCGTATTTTCGGATGCGGGTCAGCGATCGTCCCCCACCCTTGCGGCCCTGATCGCCAAACGGGATCCGGCCGACGCGACCGCCCCCCCGCAGGACGCCGATGCCATCGCGGCTGAGGCGCGCGCGGAAGGCCGCCGAGAGGGCGAGGCGCTGGCCGCTCGGGCGGCTGAGGCCGCCGCGGCGGCGGAACGCGCCGCGGCGGCTACCACCCTGGCGGAGACACGGCAGCGCTGGGTCGAAACGGAAGCCGCTGTCCTGGCGAACGGCTTCGCCGAGCAGGTTCAGATGCTGGAAGCCCGTCTGGCCGGGAGCCTGACGCGGGTCCTCCAGCCCTTCTTGGCGGAAGCCCTGCAGCAGGAGGCGATCCGCGAGTTGCAGGCGACCGTGTCGACTCTAGTGGCAGACAGTCAGACGGGCACGCTCACCCTGAGCGGGCCGCCGGATCTCGTGGAGGCGCTGGCCCGGCGCCTGAATCTGCCGCCTGGCCGACTCGCCTTGTCGCCGGACAGCAGACCTGACCTGCGCATTCAGACGAACTGGACGGTCATTGAGACCCGGCTCCAGGCATGGGGTGACCGTATCGCCGCCCTCATCGAGGACCGCTGAGCATGGCCAACGATCACCCCGAGATCATTATCGTCCGCCGGCCCCCGCAGGACGACAACGAACATCATGGCGGCGTCTGGAAGATCGCATTTGCCGACTTTATGACGACGCTGATGGCGCTGTTCTTGGTCCTTTGGCTGACCAAGGTCACGAACGATGAGACCAAGACCAGCATAGCGAATTACTTCAATCCGATCAGCCTTTCCCAGCCTCTCCCGCTTCGGAAGGGGCTCAGCGATCCTCAGCCGGGTTCGACGGATTCGAAGGAGGGAAACAAGGCGAGCGACACGGCGGCCGCCGCCGGCACGCGGGACAGATCCGGCACACTGCCGCCCGGATCGGCGGGGCGGGAGCGGGAACTGTTCCAGGATCCCTATTCCGTCCTGGCGCACCTCGCGACCGAGTCCGATCCGGACAAGCCCCAGAGCACCACGATCGGCGATCTCGGCGAAGCGGGTCGGCGGGGGGGCGACGTGGCCCGGGATCCGTTCGATCCGCTGTACTGGCAGGTGACCACCCTGTCGCCGGCGAAGACCGACCGGCCCGCCCCAACCGGGATCACACCCCCGCCGGCCCAGGCCAGGCCCGATGTGCGCGGAGCCGGAGACGCGGGCAGCACGGACGCTGAACCGCCGGTGTCCGATCGCCCAGATCGCCAAGCGGCGGAGGCGCAGACCCCCGAGGCCAAGGCAGCAGGACACGCGGCCACAGGACACACGGCGACGGCAAACAAGGTGGCGGAGATCAGGGACACCGGCGCCAAGGCGGCGGAGGCTCCCATCGCGGGGTCGGCCCCGATCCCGGCGGCGACCGCTGCGGCCCAGGCCGCGCTGCAAGCGGAGATCGCCAAGATCTTCCCGCCCTCCGCCCCCGGCCCCCGCGTCGAGGTTCAGGGGACGTCGGAGGGGCTCTTGATCAACGTGACGGACGACCTGAATTTCAGCATGTTCGCGGTGGGTTCGGCCGAGCCCCGTCCCGAGATGGTGCGGGCCATGGAGCGCCTCGCGAAGGCGCTGGCCTCGCGCCCGGGCCGGCTCATCATCCGCGGCCATACCGACAGTCGGCCGTTCCGCTCGGACGTCTACGACAATTGGCGGCTCTCGACGGCGCGCGCCCACATGGCGTCCTACATGCTCATCCGAGCGGGCATCGAGGAGGCGCGGATCTGGCGCGTTGAGGGGGCGGCCGACCGGATGCCGCGCAACGCGCCAGATCCCAAGGCGCCGGAGAACCGGCGGATCGAGATCCTTCTCCAAGGAATTCCGGGATGAGGCGGATCCTGCTGGGTGCCCTCGGTGCGCTCGTCACAGGGCTCGTGGATCCAGCCGTCGCGGAACCGGCACCCACGGCGGTTCCGCAGGCGGACCGTCCCGCGCTTCCGGAGTCCGTGCCGGCACCGGCGGCCCTGGACTCCCAGGGCTTGAGGGCCGGTCCCGTTGCCGCGGTGCGGACGCTGCAATTGCTGCAGGACCGGGTCGCGTCCGGCTCGGTCGCCGCCCACGAGGGTCAGCCGCGGTTGATCGCCCGGATCAACGCGGATCTTCTCGCTGCGGCACCGGAAGTCTGGGCCGACGGGCATCATGTCAGAGCCGCCATCGTCTTCTCCCTGAGCGGCGGGGGGCCGGCGATCCTGCGTCGCCTGACTGCGCTGGACGGGCTGGGCGAGCGGGAGGCGACGCTGGCCCGCGGCGCTCTAGCCTTTATCGAGGGGCGGGATGCGGACGCGAACCGCCTCCTCAGGGATTTCGACACGGCGGGTCTGCCGCCGACGCTCGCCGGTGCGGTCGGCCTCGCGCAGGCCTCGCTCATCGTGACCGAGAATCCGGTCCGGGCGATCGCCCTGCTCGATCGCGTGCGGCTGTTGCTGCCGGGGACCCTCAGCGAAGAAGGAGCCCTGCGCCGCGAGGTCTTCGCCCTCGGGCAGATCGGCGATCTGCACAGGTTCGAAGCCCTGGCGATTCAGTATCTGCGCCGCTTTCCGCATTCGGTCTACGCTGGCAATTTCAGGCAGCGCCTCGCCTACCAGTTGACTCAGTTCGATGTCGGCCGGGACGAGGCGCGCTTCGGGGCCCTCAACAGGATCGTCAACGAACTGGCTGCCGGGAGCCGGCGCGATCTGTACCTGCTGATCGCCCGTACGGCGATCCAGGAGGGCAAGACGGCCTCGGCGCGCCTGGCCGCCGACAAGGCCCTGGCGCTCTGCGGGCCCGAGAGTCCGGAGGCGGCCCAGGGACGCCTTTACCGGGCGGCGGCCGAGATCGTGGACCTGGCGACCTTCGAGCCCGGGCTGCGGACCTTGCAGGCCCTCGACCGATCCAAGCTTCCCGCCCGCGACATCCCCCTCCTCAAGACGGCGCTTGCGACGGCCGAGGAGATCGGGCGCGGTCTCGTCGGCACGCGCGTGGGGCCGGTGGCCGACACGGCGCCATCGCGACAGGCGCAGGCCGCGGCGGATTCCACCGATGGCGCGGCCAGACTGATTCCCAAGGCCCAAGCCACGATCGACCAGATCGATCTGCTCCTCCAGAAGGCAACTCCGTGACCCTGATCGCCGCCACGGTTCAGAGACCCGCGCCGAAGTCCGATCGCGAGATGGCGCGGTCCCATCCGGAGACCGACCTCCGGACCCCGCCGGACAGGGGCCGGCCCGGCGCCTTCGGGGATGTCCTGCGCGAGATCGCGGAGCCCCCCTCCACGCCCTCGTCCGACGAGGACCGGGATGATGCCGCGGAGCCGCGGGGACCTGTCGCGAAGGGCCGCCCCGACGAGGCGACCGTGACACCCGCGCTCTCCCCCGCCGATCCGGCAAGCGCCGCCGCGACGGTGCTGGCCAACGTCCTGAACACCGCCCATCCGGCGGCCGCCTCCGACGCCCCCGCGACCGGCGGCTCTCCGGGGCCGCGCATGACAGCCCCCGACGCCGCAGCCCGTTCTGCACCCGCATTGGTGCGCGGAGCAGGATCCGCGCAGGGGCTGCTCGCCGGATCAGGACCCAAGCCGGACGTCACGGTGCTCGACCGCGCGGTCCATTTCAAACCCGTGCTACCCCCGGCAGCGCTACCCGAGTCCGGGGCCGCCGAAGCTGCGCCAGCGGCCTCCGGGGCACCAACCGTGGCCGGACAGAACCTCGCCCGGACGGGACTGAGCGACGTCATCGCCACCGCGGCGCGGACGCTTCAGGCCGCGACCGGTCTCGCGCCCCAGGGTCCGGCAGACACGGCGATGCCCGCCGAAGCTGCGCCGGCGGCCTCCGGGGCTCCCTTTGTGGCCGGACAGAACCTCGCCCGGCCGGGACTGGGCGACATCATCGCCACCGCGGCGCGGACGCTTCGGGCCGCGACCGGTCTCGCGCCCCAGGATCCCGCAGACACGGCGGTGCGCGCGGCCATCGCCCCGCCCGGCACGTCCGACCTGAGCGTGCCTGCGGACAGCCATGCGGTCCCCGGAATCGCCCGTACGATCCTCGCGGCCGCAGGCCACCAGAGCCGGGCCGGCAGTTCCGTCCCGACCCCCAGGGACAGCGTCGGGACAGAGACGGGCCTGCCCGCCATCACCTTGCCGATGATCGCCGCTGCCATCGAGGATGAGATCGCGCGTGCGGTGCCGGCCCGTCCGGATGCGGTCGGCAATCACGCCGACCCGGCGACCGGGACCGCGCCCGACGGACCGCTGCGGGTGCTCAGGATCCAGCTGAGGCCGGAAGAGCTGGGAACCGTCACCGTGGAGCTGCGACTGGCGAATGGCCAGCTCGAGACGCACCTGCGCGCCTCGCGGCCGGAAACCGCCGCGCTCCTGCAGCGGGATGCGGCCATCCTCACGGACCTCCTCAAGCAGGCGCACCACCAAGCCGATGTCACCGTCGCTCAAGCGCGACCGGCCGATGCGGGAGGCTCTGCTGAAGGGGCTCCGTCGCAGGGTCAGTCCTCCTTCGCGAACGGGGGAGCTCGACCGGGTCACGGGGAGGATGGGCAACGACAGGCGGCGCATCGTTCGGCCACCGGCCGGCGCGACGGAGAGCGGATCGATGAGACGATACGTCCTCGCGACGGCGGCATTTATCTGTAGCGCGGTTCCGGCCGCCGCAAACGTGTGTGAGGCCGAGATGGGCCGCGCCTCGGCCCGTTACGGCGTGCCTCTCGGCGTCCTCTACGCCGTCGGCCTCACGGAGACGGGCAAACGCGGCTCGCTCCAGCCCTATGCCATGAATATCGAAGGAACGGCCTATTTCGCGACCGGGCCCCAGGACGTGCTCGCCCACTTCACCGAGGCGCGCCGCCGGGGCGCGCGCCTGATCGATCTCGGCTGCATGCAGATCAATCACCATTATCACGGCGGCAAGTTCGGCTCGGTCGAGGCCATGATCGACCCGCACGCGAACGTGGACTACGCGACGCAATTCCTCCGGGACCTGAAGAAGCGGGAAGGCAGCTGGACGATGGCCGTGGCGCGCTATCATGCCGGCCCGCACAACAACGCGGCGCAGAAGATCTATATCTGCCGGGTCGTGGCGAACATGGTGGTGACGGGTTTCGGCCAGTGGACGCCCGCCGCCACGCGCTTCTGCCAGTGAGAGCCGGAAGGCAGTCCGGAAGCGTCCATGGAACCAAGGGAAGAACCGGGGTCTTTCGCCAGAGGCCACCCGACACCTGACGATCACCGGGCAGGACGGCGGTCATCGTCCGTTCACCGGCCTGGAGGAGCCGCATGACCGACGCCCCAGAGCCGCCGGAAGCACCATCCGGGAAGATGGCCCTGCTGGTGGCCCTCACTCTCGCGGCCGTCGCCGCCGCCGCCTATGTCCTGATCCGTATGGATTAGTCCGGCCGTCGCCGCGCCGACGGACGAGCCCGCTCCGTCGCTACAGGATTCGACAGCTCCCGTAGCTGACCTTGATCGCATTGCGCTCCTCGGGATTGAGCTGCGCCTCGACGAAGTTCAGCTTGTTCAGGTCGATCAGCAGGAAATAGACGCCGTTCTGGCATTTGATCGCGTTGCGCGGCGTGCGCTCATTCAGACGCGGCGAGGCGGTCTGACACTCGTAATAGTCGGAGCGTCCTGCCGAGATCACGGTCAGCAGGCCGCCGCTGGTGACCAGCGAGAACGTCCGGGCCTTCTGGGGCTGCGGCTTCGCCCCCTCCGGCGTGGCGGCATCGAGACCGACGGACGCCTCCTCCGTACACGTCATCGGACGGCGCAGCTGGGAGGCGGACGGCGTGATGCTCAGCAGGAGAAGCGCACCGGCGAGCGCTACCCGTTTCGCGATCATCGGCGAGGGATCCGTGATTCGTGGGTAGTTTCTACCCACAAGCTAGGCCTTTACCCGTCGGTGTAAATGCCGCCTGCTCGGGCGGAGAGGCCGATCAACAGATTTGCCCGCTCGTTCCATTTCACGGCGCGCGTGATTACGGGTCAAGCCGGTCTCGCCGAGGACGGCCACCCGGCTTCCGCGGCCGGCGAAACGGGCTCTACGCCTCCGGGACATCTGGATTATCGTTGGCGGCCGCTTCGGCATCGCGCCGCGCCGCGATCTCCGTGCCGATTTCCATCAGCAGCAGCCGGGACAGGAGCTGCATCGTCGACGTGCCGTGCATGGCCAGGAGTTGATGGGCCGCGATGGCCGTCTCCACCATGCGGTCAAAACCGTCTTCGTCGGACATGGCGGGGCGGTAACCTGGTTGAATGCCGAGCATACAACTTAAAGGTATGGATCGAGTTCGATCGCCCGCGCAGAAACAGGAGGCCCCATGATCCCGCCCGGCCAAGCCGACGTTCTGCTGAGGAGATTGGCCGAGGCACTCGAAAGTCCGGTCGAGATCTTCTTCAAGGCATCCGGCTCCGAAGCCGGAGGCGCGTCCGGATCGGACTGCGACCCGATGCCGACCCTGGAGCTGCTCCGCCTGTGGCATGCCTTGCGGGAGCCGCGGAGCCGGCAACGGGTCCTGGCGGCCGCTCGTCAGGAGGCCCGGAACCTGCGCGCGACCGGCGCGACGGACGCGGCGGCCGGCTGATCGAAGCCCGGCCGCGCAGCCGCTTTCAGAGGCTGCGGCGGCCGGGTCGCGCGTGCGCTGTCAATGGCTCGCGGACGGGGGCGCGGGTACGGCCGCGAAGGTCAGGACCGTCGCGGGGAGGGCGGGCGCCGCCGGTGCGGCCGGCTTGTCCTGCGGATCCGGCTTGTCCTGCTTTGCCATGCGCTTGTCGCGCTTCTCGTAGAAGGCATTGCCCCCGGCGACGGCCACGTAGTGCATGTTGGTGTAGGGGAACCGGTGGCCGGCGGTGTGGAAATACATCGCCTTCCCGACCTTCGGGTGGCGCTCGCCGGCCAGGACGGCATCGGCGGCATCGGCAACCTTCAGCAGGTCCTTCTCCTGCATCGGCTTGGTGAGCACGCCCGGCGCGAACTGTCCCGGCTGGCCGACAACCGCGCAGATGCCCCCCGGGAAGACCGCATTCTCGAGCCGGTTCATGACCACCGTCCCGACGGCGACCAGCCCGTCGCTGTCGCTCCGGTTCGATTCGAAATACATGGCGCGGCCGAGACAATCGCGCTCGGCATCGCTGACGACCATCGGCGGCTTGCGGTCGGGGATCGACCCCGTCGTGAGAACCGGCGAAGCGGTGTTGCAGGCCCCCAGGCCTCCGGCTACCGCCAGGACAATCAGTGCAGGACCGACCTTCGTCCTCTCGCTACCCTGCATGCATGTGCGCTCCGTGCTCCCCCCAGCCTGCCGCGTCGGGCGGTGTTCCGCTCCGACCGGGCGAAGGCCAAGCTTGACGGCACGTTCGCGGCGAGGATGTGGCGAGGGCGTTCCCGCCTCGGGGCCGGCCCTGAACCCGGGCCTCAGTGCTGGCCCTGGCCGGCGGCCAGGATGGTCACGCCCAAGGCGATCACCGCGATGCCCGCCAGCATCGTCGGGTTGATCGCCTCGCCGTACAGCCACGCGCCGCCGAGCGCCGCGCCGATCATGCCGATCCCCGACCAGATCGCGTAGACGACGCCGATCGGCAGCAGGTCCATGCTGGTCGACATCAGCCACAGGGCGGTCCCGTATCCGAGGGCCACGATCACCGTAGGTCCCGGACGCGTGAAGCCTTCGGCGGCCTTCAGCGCCAGAGTGGCGGTGACCTCAGCGCCGATGGCGAGCCCGAGGATCAGGAACGGATTCATGGCACGGCGAACTTTCGGGCTGCACGGGCTGCGTGAATCGGGCGGTCGAGGCGTGTAGAACCTGTTTGGAATCGGACGCCCGAGCAGACGGAGGAGCGCAGGGCCGGCCCAAGTCTGCTTCGAATCGGCCGCAGGACATCGGCGGCCGCCGCCCGACACAAGGCCACAGATCCATGAACATTTCCGAACCAGCGTCCCGGACCTTCGCGGGCGCTGAGCCAGGCGCACCGCGCCCGGTTCTGCGGCCGGGCGTGGGTCGATTGGGGCTTTCGTTAAGCCCTCCTGCGCATGGTGGCTGCGCGCCGGCCCACCGCCGCGATGGCGGCCGCGCGACAGCGACGATCCAGAGCGACACAGACCCAGCATGACCGCGTCCTTGGCGATCCCGGACTCTCCGGCCCGCACGCGCCGGGGCCGCCGCTGGGGCGTGATCGCGGCGGCGGGCGGCGCCGCCGTTCTGGGTTGCGCCTGGACCGCCGCCGCGCTGATCAACGTCCCCGACCCCGTCACCCTGACGGCCCTCGCGGTCATCGAGCCGTCGTCGGTGGGCACGTGGTTCCCGAGCCGGATCGTCCAGGCCCCCGCGCGGGCGAGCGATCTGCCGGCCCGGCCGCGCCCGATCCTCGACCGCGTCCCCTGGAAGGGGAAGACCGTCCCGCTGATGGATGTGCTGGCGGCGACCCACACCAACGCCTTCCTGGTGGTGCAGGACGGGGTGCTGATCCACGAATGGCAGCGCGCGGGAACCGGACCGGAGACGCTGTTTCCCTCGTGGTCGGTGGCGAAGTCCATCGTCTCGCTGCTGGTCGGCGCCGCGGTGGCGCGGGGTCAGCTCGCCGAGACCGACCGGGTCTCCGCCCTCCTGCCCGAATTGAAGAACGGCGCGGTGTTCGGTCAGATCACCGTGCGCAACCTCCTCGACATGGCGAGCGGGATCGCGGTGCCGGAGAACTACGATCCCCGGCATCCCCTGACCGGTACCGCGGGGATGTACCTGACGCGCGACATCACGGCCTTCGTGCGCGACAACGCGCATCTGGCGTTCAAGCCCGGAAGCAAGGGCCGCTACCGCAGCATCGACACAGAGCTGCTCGGCCTGATCCTCGCCCGGGTCGAGGGCAAGCCCCTGGCCGACATCCTCTCGGAGCGGATCTGGAAGCCGATGGGCGCCCAGGCCGACGCCACCTGGAACCTCGACCGGCCCGGCGGCGTCGAGAAGGCGTTCTGCTGCATCAACGCGACGGCCCGCGACTTCGCCCGCCTCGGCCTGCTGGTGGCCGACCAGGGCCGGCTGAACGCCAACCGCATCGTCCCGGCCCGCTGGATCGAGCGGATCATGACGCCGGCCCGGCGCGACGTCGACGGCTGGCAGTACTCGGCCCAGTGGTGGCACGCCCCGGGGGGCGAGGACGACGACATCTCGGCGATCGGCGTCTACGGCCAGTACATCTACGTGAACCGCGAGACCGGCACGGTGATCGTCAAGCTCAGCGATCACGGCGCCGAGCAGGACGAGATCGACACGCTCGCGGTGATGCAGACCATCGCGGCCGATCTCGCCGCCGGTCGCCCCCCCGCTTCACGCAAGGAACCCTGAGCGGGGCGCCGCGGCCAAGGCTTAGACCGAGAAGGCTTCCACCGAGAAGGCTTCGGCCAACAAGGCTCCGGTCGAGGCCCGGTCAGGCCTCGGTCGGTCCGCCCCCCCGCACGGAGGATTGCTGGGTGAGCGGGCTCAGCGGCGTCAGACCCCGTGCCCGCCAGTTGCGCAGGAGCCGCCATCCGACCCGCCGCCACGCGATCGACGGGACCGGTGAGGCCGGATCGACGAGGGCGCTGAGAGCCCGCGTGTAGTCGAGCACGAGGCCCGGGGTCCAGGTCATCGACCGCGCCCCGTTGCGCAGGAAGGCCGCCGCCCAGAATTCCGGCGTGGTCAGCGCCGCGGCGAGCTGCCGCCAGGGATGACCGCCGCGGCTGAACGCGCCCTCGACCGCGATGTCCAAGGCCTGGGCCACCGTGGTGGAGCAGTTGCGACTGATGAAATTGTAGGTGGTGTCGGCGCTGTAGTACGCCCAGAACGCCCGCAACCGGGCGGCGTCGATGCCGTTGAGCGTCACCGCCACCGTCGCCGGGCACCAATCCGCCACCTCCGCCTCGTGGGAGGGCAGAAAGCGTCCGGGCACGTCGTTCTCGGGGCCGGCCCGCAGGCTCGATCGCAGGTTGGCAGGCGAACGGTCGATCTCCACCGCGGGATAGTGGCTGATGTAGAGGTCGTCGCCCTGCTGCAGGGCGGCGTGGCCGGTGGAGAACCGCCCCGCCTTGTCGACGGAGGCGACGTAGCGCCGGATCAGCCGCTGGCCGGCGGGGGTCGTCGCCTGCCCGGTGGGGGTCCAGACATAGACCGTCAGGCTGCCGGGCTCGGCGTTGCCGACGGAGGCGGCCGGCTCGGCTGTGCCCAGGCGCCGGGTGCGCAGCCCGGCCAGCGCGAGGTTGGCCCCGTTCAGGATCAGGAACATCCCGATGCAGTAGCCCACCGTGCCGGCATACCAGGTCGGCCAGGGCTGGAGATGGAACAGGCCGAAGGCGATGCTGAGGCCGCCCAGGGCCACCGACATCCGCCAGCCGGAAAACTTCAGCAGGCTCGCGATCGTGATCCGGACCACGCCGTCCACCGTGAAGGCGATGCCGAAGATCATGGCGAGCAGGAAGGTGCTGTGCCGGGTGGCCATCATGATCAGCACCGCCATCACCGACAGCAGCACGCCCTTGAACAGGCGCAGCCGGCGGGCGGCGCCGAGCGCGGACAGGCCGGCGGCGAGGGAACTCACGCCCTCCGCCAGCAGGATCAGGCCGAACCACCGGTCCGGAACGTGGAGCGCCCCGTCCAGGGAATCGATCGCCACGAGGATGCCGAGCGACGACCACAGCAGGCCCGTGGCGACGATCAGGTGCCAGTGGCGGCGGACCGCGGCCCGCCCGACGAGGAGCATCCAGAGGGGCGCCATCCGGCCGCCGGCGGCGTCCGCGCCGCCCGGTCCGGGCGCGTCGAGCGCCGAGAGCGCACGCGGGATGGAGGTCGAACACGGTCCGGACATAGGGGTCGCCCTCGAAAGCGCGCGTCAACGAGCCTCTCGCACAGATCCCGCCATGCCGTCACGGCCGGAGCGAGGCTCCCGACACGCACGAGGTCTGAGGAGCGCGCGAGGCGCACGATCGAGACGACGATCCACAACTTGCCTGAGGACTTTGTTAATCGCGGCCTCGCACGGGCTCCCGCGCGGGTCGCGGATGGCCGGGACGACGACCGTGCCGCCGCCTCGCCCGCGCCTCCCGCGGCCCGGCGGCATCCCGGATTGTCCCACGTCTCCGCGACTGATTCGGCCGCTGACAGCCTGTCATCGCGCGACCATTCGCAGTCATCGGCCGCAGGCCGCCGCAGCAAACGCCGCCACTGCGCAATATTTGCGAAGCCTCCCGAGATGGCAACCTCATGTTGCCTCGCAAGAACAGAATGTGTTCAAAGCACATCTTAAGATAAACCGTAGACAAATCGCACAGTTTTTGTATTGTTACGCGCCAATCTTGGCAGACTCGAAGCAATTCGGCGCATGATCGGGCGGTAAATCACGATCAAGAGTTCGGATTTGTCGGTGCGCTGATGCTCAAGCTTCGTTTCTACGCACTGGGGGATACATGAATACGATCGAATTGAACGAAAAGGCCTCAGATCTGAACACAGATCTGATCAAGTGCACGGCTTCACTGGTTGCGGCTTACGTGTCCCGGAACGCGGTGGGGGTGGGGGACCTGCCGGTTCTGATCGATCAGGTGCATACGGCCATAACGGTCCTGCAGGGGAGCGCCTCGGGATCCGGTGCGGGCTGGACCGGCCCGACCGCCGCACAGATCGAATCCTCGATCCAGCAGGATGGCCTGATCAGCTTCATCGACGGCCGGTCCTACAAGACCCTGAAGCGCCACCTGACCGCGCACGGCCTGACGCCCGAGCGCTACCGGGCCAAGTACGGCCTGCCGGCCGACTACCCGATGGTCGCCCCGGGTTACGCCGCCAAGCGCTCGGAGATCGCCAAGGCGATCCAGCTGGGCCACAAGGCGGCCTGAGCGAAACCCGGTCCGCACCGCCCCTCGACGCCCCATCCGGGCGCCGAGACGGGTGCCGAGACGGGCGGGCGCGGATCCGGGCTGCGGGCCGGCGCGGCAGGATTGCCCCGTGGGGGCCCGCCGCGCGCGGGCGCGGCTCAGACCCGGGCGACGGCCAGGGTCCCGTCATCGATGGGAACGAAGCGGACGCCCGCCCGGCGCAACGCATCGACCGCGTGCAGGCGGGACCGGCTCCCCCGATGCTCGCTGTCCTCCTCCAGGCGCCGCACCGTGGAATGCGACAGGCCGCTCGCCTGGGCGAGATCCATCATCGACCAGTCGAGCAGGGCCCGGGCGGCGCGCAGATGGTGCCCGGTGACGGAGTGCTCCAGGCCCTCGTGCGCGCCGACCGGCACGGGGGCATGGCTGCGGACAGGGTACTTGAGGCCGCCACGCCCGAGATAGGTCCCGTCCAGGTCCCAGATCGGCATCGTGAGAATCCGGAAATGCCAGAGCTCGCCGTTGGCGAGACGCTCGTGGGCCGTACCCTGGAAGAACGCCCGCCGCTCGATCCGCTCCGCGGCCGCCGCCTGGAAGGCGCTCCGCTCCTCCGGAACGATCAGGAGATACGGATCGGCGCAGATCTCCTCGAGGGGGAGGCCGTGGACCTGGGCGACCGCGAACGGGATTTCGCGGATGCGATCGAGGCCCATCGAGAAGGTCGTGATGTGCTCCGTGAGATAGAGCGCGCCCTGGCGCCGCCGCTCCTCCTGCCGCAGGCGCGCCAGCTGCTCCCGGTCGCTCACGTCGAGCGCCGTGCCGTTGAGGGCGACGGGGCGCCCCTCCGTCGAGAACCGGATCTCCATCGTCAGCGACAGGGTGCGAACCGTGCCGTTCGGCCGGATCACCCGCACGATGACCTCGCGCGGGACATGCCCCTGCCGGATATCGGTCAGCGCCGGCATCAGGTGCCGATCCTCCGGGTGGATCAGACTGAGCAGCAGGTCATAGCGCGCCTTCGCGGCATTCGGCACCAGACCGAGCAACCGGTAGAATCCCGGAGACCAGATCTGCTCCCCACCCGCGAAGACCCAGCTCCACGCACCGCTCATCCCACGACTTTCCGTGAGAGTCAGGAACTCTCCCGAAGAAAATGTCAGAGCGCTTAAAGCAGTATGGAACATCTCAGCACCGCGCGGACCATATCATCGTTCCACACATCCGAACAAGGGATTTTTATTGCGATTAATTCATAATTAAGCTCAATGTTCAAGCAATAATGTAAAATGTTTTGCGGAATCTATTTTACAATACAGCATTCCCATCCAATCCGACCCAGATCATCGTGATGCAGCCCATGACCTGCGGGCTTGCGCCTGCCACGCTCCGCTACACGGACATTCCGCCTGCGGAACCCTCATCCGCCCCCGCGGCGCGCCGCCTGAACCGCATCGCGACCGGCTCTCGATCAGTGCACCCGCAAAAGTTGGCACCGTGTCTCGCTCACGCATGTTTCAAAACAATGATCATCCGCGATAACATTGGATCTATTCCGAGCAAGAGGCTTGGCGACACCATATTTCCCCGAGCTATTCACTGAATATTGGATAAATCGCGATCAATATTCGTAACAAAGATATTTTAATACGCCGGGCCACAAGACGATTTCATAAATATTACGGAGCAAATATTTATTCTCATCACCTCGCGCCGGCGGCCATGGTCGCGTGTTCAATCGGTCGCCGGTCCGCACGGAGGGGCGCGGATCCGGGATCCGGTGCGGCCGCGCCGGCGGACGGTTGACAGGTCGGGCCGAACAATGCGGGGAGGTGGGCCGCACACCGGGAGGAACCGCATGAGGGTCGCCTGCATCGGCGAGTGCATGGTCGAGCTGTCCGAACGCCCGGACGGGACCCTCGTCCAGGGCTTCGGCGGCGACACGCTGAACACCGCGCTCTATCTCGCGCGTCTCGGCGTCAGGGTCGATTACGTGACGGCGCTGGGCGACGATGTCTGGAGCGACGCGATGGCGGCAGCCTGGGGCCGCGAGGGCATCGGCCTCGACCGGGTCCGGCGGCTGCCGGGCCGGATGCCGGGGCTCTACATCATCCGCACGGATGCCGCGGGCGAGCGCAGCTTCCACTACTGGCGTGATCGCGCCGCGGCCCGGGACCTCTTCACCGAGCCCGGCGCCGCCGAGACCGAGGCGGCACTGACCGGCTACGACCTCGTCTACCTGTCCGGCATCAGCCTCTCGCTCTACGGCGAGACCGGGCGCGCCACCCTGTTCGGGACGCTGGCGCGCCTGCGGGACCGAGGCGGTCGGGTGGCCTTCGACACCAATTACCGGCCCCGCGGCTGGCCCGACCACGACGAGGCCCGAGCGGCCTTCCGCGCGGCCCTGGCGCTGGCCGACCTGATCTTCGCCTCGGCGGAGGATCTGAACTGGCTCTTCGGCGCGGCGGGGGCGCACGAGGTGCTGCGCCATCGCGGTCGGGCCGAGATCGTGCTCAAGGCCTCCAGCGGATCCGGGCCCGTCGCCCGGGTGCTGCACGGGGCGGCCGACACCGCCGTGCCGGCCGGGCCGGCGGTGCGGGTCGTCGACACCACGGCCGCGGGCGACAGTTTCGCGGCCGGCTATCTCGCCGCGCGCATCGCCGGGCTGGCACCGGAGGCCGCCGCCGGCGAGGCCCATCGCCTCGCCGGGGCGGTGATCGGGCATCGCGGCGCCGTGATTCCCCGGGACGCGATGCCGGCACCCGCCGTCCGGCAGCCCGCTCCGGAGGCCTGAGGGTCGCCGGGACCGGGGGCCGCCCTTGAGGCGGACAGGCGCAACCGCTACCTCTGCTCCCGGGGGACGATCCCCGCAGCTTCATCGCCGCGCGTGGTGCGGCCGAGAGGGCACCCGTGGCGCCGAGTCCCCCGCCGATTCCCCCGCCGATCCAGATTCCCGAGCCCGACGCCGCCGCGGGCGGCGGCGCCCCGAAGACGCGGGTCAGCGCGCGCGGCCGGCTGCGCACCTACTTCCTCACCGGGATCATCGTCGCCGGCCCCCTCGCCATCACCGCCTACATCACGTGGTGGTTCATCGCGCTGATCGATTCGTTCGTGAAGCCGCTGGTGCCGGCGAGCTACCTGCCGGACCATTACCTGCCGTTCTCGATCCCGGGCCTCGGCCTCGTGATCGCCTTCCTGGCGGTCACGCTGCTCGGCTTCCTCACGGCCAACCTCGTCGGCCGTTCGGTGATCGAGTTCGGCGAGGTCCTGCTGGCGCGGACGCCGGTGATCTCCGGCCTCTACAAGGGCCTGCGGCAGATCTTCGAGACCCTGTTCTCGGCCAACGGCACGTCGTTCCGCACGGTGGGGCTGGTGGAGTTCCCCGTGAAGGGCACATGGTCCGTGGTCTTCCTGTCGGCTCCCGCCGGCCACGAGGTCGAGGGCGCGCTGCGCGCCCGGGGCGCCCCCGCCGACGAACTCGTCGGCGTCTTCCTGCCCTGCGCCCCCAATCCGACCACGGGCTTCTTCTTCTACCTGCCCCGCGCCGAGGTGGTGGAACTCGCCATCAGCGTCGACGACGCCGCCAAGCTGGTGATGTCGGCCGGGGTAATCCAGCCCGAGGATCCGCAGGGGCGCCTCAACGCCATGGCGGCGACCCTGCGGACGGCCCAGCAGGCCGGCGGAACGGTGTCGCGTCGGGAGCCGCAGGACGCGTGAGGCCGCGCTTCCGGGCCAGGCCCGCTTCGGGCGCGGCGCCCGCCCGGCTCCGAGATCGACCCGTCACCGCGCGCGCAACACGGCGACCCGGTCGCGGCCGCCCGCGCGGCGTGACGCGCCGCCGGATTGCGTCGTCTCCCTCGCAAAGCACCTGAAGGCGGGGCCGATGCCGCCTGCAGGGCGGACGAAAAAGGCCGGCCCGCACAGGTGCGGACCGGCCTGGAATGCCTTGGAAATCCCGTCCGTTCCGCGGCGGCTCAGCGCTGCAGCGAAGCCGTCTGCGGAGCGATGGTCGGCGGGGTCGCCTGCGCGACCGTCACGGCGCTGCGGGGGGGCGTCGGCCCCCAGCCGGCGGCGCATTGGAGCGTGAGGGCGAGACCCAGCGCGATGCACAGCCCGTTGGCGGCCAGCCAGAAGGGGCGGGCGGCCCGCCGCACGGCGGCCTGCAACTCGTCCGCGGTCTTGCCGGCCGCCTCGGCGGCGCGATCCGAGATCGGCAGCAGCCAGGGCTCGGTCGGCAGGGCTTGGATACCGGCCATCTCGTGGGAGCCCGGCAGGTTTTGGAACAGTCCGTTCGACATGTCCGTCCTCCAGATTCGTCCGTGATGTCCCGGCTTACCGGGCCATTCGTTCATCTCCAGTTAAGGGAAGAATATGGCTGATGCAAGATCGCGCGGCCTGTCCGGAGCCTGCCGGGCCGCCGCCAAGACGCGGCCAAGCTTCCGTCTAATCCCAACAAGTTCTTGATAAGATTGGTCTTTCCCGAGAGCCTGTGACATTGCGGCATCGGCCTCCCGGCTTGGCCGAGCGAGGGCGATTCCCGCCCCCACCGTTCAGGAACACCGGACGTTCCTGAACGAAACCGTTCATCCGGCGCCGATCAAGCGGATCGCAGCCTCGCGCTCGAACAGGTAGAGCAGCACCCGCAGCGCCTGCCCGCGGGGGCTCTTCAGTCCGGGGTCGCGCTCGACGATCATGCGGGCATCGTCGCGGGCGGCTTCCAGCAGGGCGGCATCGCTCTCCAGGCGGGCGAGCCGGAACGCGGCCATGCCGGATTGCCGGGTGCCCAGCACTTCCCCCTCGCCGCGGAGCTTCAGGTCGGCCTCGGCGATGCGGAACCCGTCCTCGCTCGCGCGCATCATCTCGAGCCGCGCCCGCGACACCTGCCCGAGCGGACCCCGGTAGAGCAGCAGGCAGGACGAGGCCTTCGAGCCGCGCCCGACCCGTCCGCGGAGCTGGTGGAGCTGCGCCAGCCCGAACCGCTCCGCGTGCTCGATCACCATGATGGTCGCCTCGGGCACGTCGACGCCCACCTCCACCACGGTGGTCGAGACGAGGAGCTTGGTCTCCCCGGCGGCGAACCGGGCCATGGCGGCATCCTTCTCGGGGCCGGGCATCTTGCCGTGGATCAGCCCGACCGCATCGCCGAAATGCTGCCGCAGGTCGTCGAAGCGCTCGGCCGCGGCGGCAAGGTCGACGAATTCCGATTCCTCCACCAGCGGGCAAATCCAATAGACCCGCTCGCCGCCCGCGATGGCCCGGGCGAGGCCGGCCACCACCTCGTCGATCCGCTCGGTGGGCAGGGTGATCGTGCGGATCGGCTGGCGGCCGGCGGGCTTCTCGTCGAGGATCGAGACGTCCATGTCGCCGAAGAAGGTCAGCGCCAGGGTGCGGGGGATCGGCGTCGCGGTCATGACCAGGAAGTCCACCGCCTCGCCCTTGGCGCCCAGCGCGAGGCGCTGGTGGACGCCGAACCGGTGCTGCTCGTCCACCACCGCGAGGCCGAGATCGCGGAAGGTGACCGCCTCCTGGAACAGGGCATGGGTGCCGACCAGGATGTCGATCTCGCCCGCGGCGAGGGCGGCGAGCGTGCTCTTGCGCTCCGCGGCCCGGTCGCGGCCGGTCATCAGGCGCAGGCGCAGACCGCCGGCCAGGGGCTTGAGCCGCTCGAAATGCTGCCGGGCGAGGATCTCGGTGGGGGCCATCAGGGCGGCCTGACGGCCGGCCTCCACCGCCGAGGCCATGGCCAGCAGCGCCACCGCGGTCTTGCCGGAGCCGACATCGCCCTGGAGCAGGCGCAGCATCCGGCGGGGCGCGGCGAGATCGGCGCGGATCTCCGCCACCGCGCGCGCCTGGGCGCCGGTCAGCGCGAAGGGGAGGGCGGCCTCGATGCGGGCGCTCAGGGCGCCGTCGCCGGCATTGACCCGGCCGGCCTTGCGCCGCTGGCGGGCGCGCAGGAGGGCGAGCGCGAGCTGCGAGGCCAGGAGTTCATCGTAGGCCAGCCGCTTCCGGGACGGGGTCGCGGGCGGCGGCTGGAGCGGATCCTCGGCCTTCGGGGGCGCCTCCTCGGGGCGGTGCTCGAGGCGGAGCGCATCCGCGAAGGCGGGCAGGCGGTTCCTCTCCAGCCAGGCCGGGTCCTGCCATTCCGGCAGGACCGGCAGCCGGTCGAGGGCCGCCACCGCGAGCTTGTTGATCGCCCGCGAGGTCAGCCCCTCCGTGGCGCCGTAGACCGGCTCGACGGCGGGCAGCTCGGCCAGTCCCGCCTCGTCCACGATCCGGGACGGGTGGACCATCTGGCGGGTGCCGTCCCAGAGGTCGATCCGGCCGGTGATGTAGCGGTGCGCCCCGAGCGGCAGCATCTTCTCCACCCGGGCGCGGGGCATGCCGAAGAAGACCAGGGAGATGTCGCCGGTGGCATCCTCCACCAGAACCCGGTGCGGGCGCCGGCCCGAACCGATCTGGGCCGGCCGGTGCGCCACCACGGTGACGCCGATCGTCACCGGCTCGCCGACGGGCGCGTCGCTGATCGAGCCCATGAGCTTCCGCGCCACGCCGCCCTGGGGCAGGTGGAACAGCAGGTCCACGACCCGGGCCTCGCGCTCGGGGGTGCCGAGCAGCTTCTCGATGAGGGGCGCCATCTTCGGGCCGATGCCCGGCAGGGCGCGGGCCGGCGCGAACAGGGCGTCGAGAATGCTCGGGCGCAGGGCGGGTGCGTCGGCCGATGCGGCGGGGCGCGCACGGGCGGCCTCGCCCTCGGACGACTCGGCCGCGTCGGGGTCCTTCAAGGCCGGGTCCTGAGTCGCGCGTGCATCTGTCATGGCGGTTCGGCGGACATGGTGCCGGAGGCGCCTTATCATCCGGTGCATCCCGGCGCGCCAGTGCGGCCGATGAAGACCGAGCCCAGAGACCGATCCCATGGCCAGCGACTTCCTGCCGGGCTTCGACCGGCACCGGATCGAGACCGCACCGGGCGTGACGATCCATGCCCGCTCGGCCGGCTCGGGCCCGCCGGTGCTGCTGCTGCACGGCCATCCGCAGACCCTCTCCACGTGGCTCCACGTCGCCCCGCAACTCGCGGAGCGCCACAGCGTGGTGGCGATGGACCTGCGCGGCTACGGGGATTCGTCGAAGCCCCCGGGCGGGGACCGGCATACCAATTACGCCAAGCGCGCCATGGCGGCCGACGCGGTCGCGGTGATGCGGGCGCTCGGCCACGACCGCTTCGCCGTGGTCGGGCACGACCGGGGCGGGCGCGTCGCCCACCGCCTCGCCCTGGACCATCCCGCCGCGGTCGAGCGGATCGCCCTGTTCGACATCGCGCCGACCGCGACCATGTACGCGCGCACCGACAAGGATTTCGCCACCCGGTACTTCTGGTGGTTCTTCTTCATCCAGCCCCATCCCCTGCCGGAGACGCTGATCGGGGCCGATCCGGAATACTTCCTCCGCCACCACGTCGAGGGCCAGTCCAAGACGCCCGGCTCCACCCCGCCGGACCTCTTCGCCGAGTATCTGCGCTGCTACGCCGACCCCGCCTGCCGCCACGCGATCTGCGAGGATTACCGGGCGGCGGCCGGGATCGACCTGGAGCACGACGCCGCCGATGCGGAGGCGCGCGTCGCGGCGCCCCTGCTGGCGCTCTGGGGCGCGAAGGGCGTCGTCGGCCAGACCTACGACGTGCTGGCGACCTGGCGCGAGAAGGCCACCACCGTCTCGGGCCGGGCGCTGGATTGCGGCCACACCCTCCAGGAGGAGCGGCCGGACGCGGTCGTCTCGGAGCTGACGGCGTTCCTGGGCTGACGGCGATCAGCCGCCCGGAGCAGATCGACCGCGAGCTGGGCCGACAGGGTCTCGCCCCGGTCGAGACCGCCGGGCTCGGCTGCCGCCCAGGCCTCCGTCGCGGCCAGGGCCCGGACCTCGGCCATCGCGGAGAGGGCGGTCCGGGCCCGGCGCACCTGCGCCACCGCGATGCCGTATCCCGCCACCGCGTAGCCCCCTGCGACGAGGGGCAGGGACATCGGCCCGGTGCCGCAGCAGGCGTGGCGGCGCGCCTCCGGGATCCGGCGCGTGGCGCCGCAGCGCGGCGCCACGCTGGCGAAGCGGGAGGTCGGATCGAATCGCGACGGCATGCGAATCTCCGGGCGTGCGGCGCTGTGGCCTGCGCGGATCGGGCTTGGCAGAGAGAGCGGAATGCTCAGATACGGGCATGGGCCGCGCCGACGGGAGACCGTGGCGGCGGCCATCTCCCGGACGGGGGGCGCGGAGCCCGGCCGACCCAGGAACGAGCGGAGCGCGTGCGGGGCAACATGTCCGAAGGAGCCAAGGTCGAAGCGGGCCAGGTCGGAGGCGCCGCGACGCCGTTCGAGGTCGCCGTGGTCGGGGCCGGGGCCGCGGGTCTCGCCGCGGCGCTGGCGGTCGCCCGGGAGGGGATCCCCACGGCGCTGGTCGGCCGCCACGCCCCCGTGGCGGACGGGCGGACCGTCGCGCTCCTCGATGGGTCCGTGCGCTTCCTGGAGGCGCTCGGCGCCTGGGAGGCGGTGGCGCCGCACGCGAGTCCCCTCTGCGAACTCCAGATCGTCGACGACACCGGCAGCCTGTTCCGGCCGCCGCCGGCACGGTTCCGCGCCGCCGAGATCGGCCTCGACGCCTTCGGCTGGAACGTCGAGAGCGCCCGGCTGGTCGAGAGCCTGCGCGCCCGCGCCCGGGCGCAGGACAACCTCACCCTGGTCGAGGCGGACGCCGCCGGCGCCGTGCCCGGCGAAGCGACGGCACGCATC
The DNA here is from genome assembly GCF_028920805.1 of Methylobacterium sp. 092160098-2. Lineage (NCBI taxonomy): Bacteria > Pseudomonadati > Pseudomonadota > Alphaproteobacteria > Hyphomicrobiales > Methylobacteriaceae > Methylobacterium > Methylobacterium sp. 092160098-2. The sequence goes on from NZ_JAQPZJ010000001.1 coordinate 4,945,832, forward strand.
GCCCTGGCCGATGGCGCCGCGGTCGAGGCCCGGCTGGTGGTGGCCGCCGACGGCGCGCGCTCGCCGCTGCGGACCGCCAGCGGCGTCCGCGTGCGCGACTGGACCTACCCACAGAGCGCGATCACCACGATCCTGGCCCATGCGCGCCCGCACCGGGACGTCTCCACCGAGTTCCACACCCGGTCCGGTCCCTTCACCCTGGTGCCGCTGCCGGGCGGTCACCGGTCCAGTCTGGTCTGGGTAACCGGGGAGGGCGCGGCCCGGCGTCTCGCAGCCCTCGACGACGCCGCGCTGGGCCAAGCCGTGGAGCGGCAGGCCCGGGCGATGCTCGGCGCCATGCGGGTCGACGGCCCCCGCGGCCTCGTGCCCATGCGCGGCCTCGCGGTGACCCGGCCGGTGGCGAATCGGCTGGTTCTGATCGGGGAGGCTGCCCACGTCTTCCCACCCATCGGCGCCCAGGGGCTCAATCTCGGCCTGCGCGACGCAGCGACCCTGCGCGATACCCTGCTGGTCGCCGCCCGGGACCGCCGCGATCCCGGCAGCCGCCCGGTGCTCGACACCTATGCGCGGGCGCGCCGGGTCGACACGGCGGCGCGCACCGCCGCGGTGGATCTCCTCAACCGCAGCCTGCTCACCGGCCTGCTGCCGGTGGACGCGCTCCGCGGGCTCGGCCTGCTGGCGATGACGCAGCTCGGACCGCTGCGCCGGCTCGTGATGCGGGAGGGCGTGCTGCCCCGGCTCGGCGCCCCGGAGCTGATGCGGGCGGCCCGCTGAACCGCGGGCGCCGCGACAGCCGGCGTCTTCGCGCGCGCGTCGCAATCCCCCGGGGCATTTCGGCGCCCGACGGCGCACGCGGCCCTGAGATCGATTCGCTGCGCGCGCACGGACGAGACGGTTCAGGGACGCCCGTTAAGGCGGTACGGGGGCCTGCGGCTTCAGAGATCCGGCTGGGCGGCCACGTAGGCGCCGAGGCGGGTCGCGAGGTCCACCGGGCCGCCCGCCCGGGCCCCGCCCGGATCATTGATGAGGATCACCGGGATGCCGCGGTCGCGGAGATGGCCGCGGAGGCGGGCGGCGCGGCGGGCATAGGCGGGATCGCGGCGGGTGGGCGCCTGGAGCAGCACCGCGGCCGGCCGGGCGATCACGGCCAGCACGTCGTCCGCCGCCTCCATCGAGGCGGTCACGCTCGCATAGCCGAGGCTGGCCAGCTCGCCCGAGAGGGACCGGTCCACGGCGCGGACGCCGTCGTCGACCACGAGCACTTGTTGCAGCGCACCCATAAGCTTGAGCGGTACTCCATCCCGGACGACTTGGAAAGATAGCCGTCACGACAATCCGATGCAGAACCCGCCAACAGGCGGTTCGGATCCCGTGGGTCCGTGTGCAGATGCGAGATTATCTGCGCCGCCTGAGCGCCGGATGAACCGGCGCGGCGCCGCCGTTCAGGTCGCCGCGACCGCCACGGCCGTCCCGCCCGACAGGAGCAGGCGGTAGCCCGAATCCCGCCACGCGCGCGGATCCGTCTCCGGGTTTCCGCTCCGGGGAAGCGCCTGTGCGGCGCAGGCCGGCCCACGACAGCCGAGGCCGCCCGCGGGCCCGTGGCCGACGTCCAGGAGCGTGCGCGGCAGGAGCGCGTCCTCCGGATGGGCCAGGGTCGCGGCGAGGTCCTCCAGGCCGGGGCGCGTGAGCACCAGCGCCTCGCCCAGGACCAGCGAATCGAGGCGCTGCGGGCCCGCGAGCCCGGCGCTCCGCCGGGTCAGCCGCGCGGGCGCACGATGGACCACGTCGAGGACGCGGACGGTCCAGGGCAGCGGCAGAGCGGCAATGGCCGATTCGACCAGGGCCGGGACCACGAGCCGGGTGGGCACCGGCCGCAGGAGGGCGGCGCGGAACCCGGCTTCGTCGAAGGGCAGCACGGTCTCCAGGCCGGCGCCCGCCGCCAGGGCGGCGCCGAGGCCGGTCACGAGGCCGCGCAGGTCGTGGCCGGGCAGGAGCGTCAGGACCCGCTCGTCCGCGGACAGGGGCAGCGCGTCGAGATGGGCGGCGATCGCCGCCGCGAGCGCCGCGGCGCTGCGGTAGACGGGCCGGCCGGGATCGCCGCCCGCGAAGGTGACGAGGCCGCGGCTCGGCGCCGGTTCGACCACGCCCCGCTCCAGGGCCATCGCGTCGAGGCTGATCACGCCGTCCGGCACGCTCGGACCGAAGGCCGCGAGATAGCGCAGGCCGAAATGGCGCATGGCCGCGCGGGTGAGGTCCTCCGCGGGCCGACGCGCGCCGCGGCGGCCCTCCGTCAGAACGGCCACGAGGCCGGCGGACTCGATCCCGGCGGAGAGCTCGGCGCAATCCCAGACGGCCGGCATCGCGCAGGGGAGGTGGCCCGCCGCCTCGACGGCGAGATGGGCGAGGGTCGATTCGGCGCCCCCCGAGAACCACAGGCCGATCCGGCTGCCGGCGGGAAGCCGCCACGCGCCGATCCCGCGGGCGAGCCGCCCGACGATCTCGGCGGCGGCCGCGTAGGTCCAGGTGATGGCCGGGCGCCCGCACCAAGCGACGCGGTCCCCCGAATCACGCAGGACCGTGCGCTGGGGGCCCGTCAGAGCCGCCGCGAAGAGGCGGGCCGCGAGCCCCTCGGACAGGCCGCCGAAGAAGCTTTCGGACAGGCCTTCGGGCGCGTCCTCGGATCGCGCGGACGCGTCCAGCGCGGCGTCGGCCGCCCACTCCGCCACCGCCAACGCGCTCACACCCGCCGCCCCCGCCGATCCTGCAGAACTCCTATCATCTCGGCCCGGCAGGGTTAACCGACCGCTAAGGGGGCCGCCGCCGGAGGGCGGCCGCCGGCGGCCGACGGCGTGCCCCGATCACGCGCTCGTGCCTCGCGCCCGCGCAACGTCGTGCTTGCGGCCGGGCGTATGGGGGCCTATCGGGGGCCGGGCGCGGCCAGGACGGTTCCGACAGCCTCCCCGGCCGCGGTGTCATGCCTTCGCCTCATTCAAGGGGAAAGGCAGGCCGCCCGGTCGCCGGGGTGAGGGATGCGCGCAGACGGGCGCCCGTCCCGCCCGATGGCCGGACCGATTCATCCGGAGTTCCGGGCGGCACGCCAACGCGGCGGGCATCCGGACGGTCCGGCGGACCTGCCGCCAGGCCGGCTCCGCATCCTGCCAGCCACACCACGTCTCTTCCAAGGGGTCAGAGCCGATGTCCTTCACCCGCACCGCGACGCTCGCGCGCGCCGCTCTTTTCGGCCTCGCGGGCCTCGGTCTCGCGGCCGCGCCGGCCCTGGCGCAGCCGAAGAAGCCCGCCGCTCCCGCGCCGGCCGCGCCGGCGCCGACCGCCCCGGGCACCCCGGCGGCGAACACCCCGGCCGCCCAGACCGGCCCGCAGATCGTCGCCGTGAAGTCCGAGCCGAGCCAGGCCGACTGGACCAAGGTCTGCGGCAAGGATCAGGGCTCGGGCACCGACATCTGCTACACGACCCGCGACTTCGTGTCCGACCAGGGCCAGCCCGTGCTGGCAGTGGCGGTCTACGAGATGAAGAACGCCGCCCAGAAGCAGGAGGTGCGCGTGGTGCGCTACCTGCTGCCGCTCGGCCTGCTGCTGCAGCCGGGCATCCGCTTCAGCGTCGACGGCCAGGCGGCGACCGCCGGTCGCTTCGCGGTCTGCTTCCCGAACGGCTGCTTCGCCGAGGCCGGCGGCGTCGATGCCGGCGTGATCGCCGCGATGAAGAAGGGCACGACCCTCAACGTCTCGGTCCAGAACCAGACCCAGCGCGAGGTCACCTTCGCGGTGCCGCTGACCGGCTTCGGCAAGGCCTTCGACGGCCCGGCCATCGACCCGAAGGTCCTCGAGGAGCAGCAGAAGAAGCTCCAGGCCGAGCTGGAGAAGCGCTCCGAGGACATGCGCAAGAAGCTGGAGCAGCAGCAGGGCTCCGCTCCGGCCGCCGGTGCCGCGGCGCCGGCCCCCGCCGCCAAGTAAGGGCTTCTCGTCCGCGGTCCTCCGGGACCGCGAGCGCCATCGACCCGCCGCGCGGCGGGTCCGTATCGGGGGCCGGACCGCGAGGTCCGGCCCTTCGCGTTTGAGGCGCCCGGCGCCGGGATCTACCGGGTCCCCGCCGGGCCCGAACCCGGCTGGACGATCAGCACGCGCAGATCCTGGTCGGGAACGTAGTCCCGGGCCTCCCAGCGGAACGTGGTCGGCCCGGTCTTCCGGATGCCCGTGCGGCAGAAGCTCACCACCGCCTCCGGGCTGCCCTTGTCGACCGTGAGGGTGAAGCGCCCGATCGGCGCGGCCCAGTTGCGCGCCGTGGTGACGATGTAGGGCACTACGGTGGCGCGCAGGTAGCCGCTGGGATCCGCCGCCTTCGCCTGCAGGCGCCGGATCGCCGTGAGCCCGGCCTCGTCCAGGCAGTAGGTCGCCCGGTAGCCCTCGCGGGAGGCGTCCTTGAGGTCGAGGAAATGGAAGCCGTTCACCGGCGCGTAGCTGTGCGCGATGCGGATATCCTGCCCGGGCGGGAAGGTCTGGAGCCAGTGGAACTTCGCCTCGCTGCGCCACAGGCCCTCGGTCATGCGATCGGTCATCCCCTCGGATTCGGGGAACAGGCCGGCCTTGACCAGTTCGGCCCACGCGGCGGTGCCGATCCGCTTCTCGGCCGCCTTGATCGCGTCGAAGCGGAGCGGGTTCAGGGGCAGGTCGTGGCGGCGGAGGAGGTCCGTCACCTCGCGCTCGCCCACGAAGGCCCGCTCCTCCAGCTCCGGTGCGAGCGGCTTTCCGTCCACCGTCACGGTGAAGCCGACGAAGTTCGGGCTTTCGGGCTGCGGCAGCGCGAGGGCCGAGAAGCTGAGTTCGCGCCCGTCGATGGGCGGCAGCGGGAAGGCGATCCGCACCGTGCGGGGCTCCTGCCCCTGATTGCGGAACAGGTAGGAGACGCCGATCCGGTCGCTGGCGATCGACAGGTCCTCGCTCGCCAGCGCGATTCCGGGCTCGCGCCTCAGGACCAGCCCGCCGGCATCGAGTTCGGCGGCGCTATCGTTGGCGCGGGCCTGGATCGAGAGAAGGCCGGCGGCCAGAAGCGCGGCGGCGACAGGTCGGATCATGGCGTCGGGCCCGTGCGACGGCACGGGCCGTCACGGAAGGCTATCGCGGCGGCGTTGCCAGGATCTTGACGAGTCCCGGCCCGCTCAGTTCGTGGGGCGGTCCCGCATCCGGTATGCGCCGGCGGCGTCGCGCTCGAACATCTCGGCGATGCCGGCATGGCGCAGGGCTTCGCCCGACGTGTCGGGCAGGAGGTTCTGTTCCGACACGTAGGCCACGTACTCGGTCTCGGCGTTCTCGGCGAGCAGGTGGTAGAACGGCTGGTCCTTGCGCGGCCGGACCTCCTCGGGGATCGCCAGCCACCATTCCTCGGTGTTGTCGAACACCGGGTCGACGTCGAACACGACGCCGCGGAACGGGTAGATCCGGTGGCGCACCACGGCGCCGATCGCGAATTTCGCGGTTCTCAGTGTTACGTCCGTCATGGTTCAGTCCGTCCAGAACGGACAGATAGGTCCGTTGACGGGGCCTGTCACCGGGTCGGTGCCGCCGACCGGTAACGGCGCGCACCGGCCTGCGCGTCATCGGGTGACGGACGCGGGTTCGGGAGGCCGGATGCCGCGTTCGGCCGCGATCGCCCGGGCGGTGGCCTCGCGCCGAGCGGTGAGGTCGGCGGCGGCCGCCCGCGCCCGCGCCACGATGGCCGGCGGGGCCGTCCGGGGCGTGCCGCTGTCGAAGGGCGGCTCGGGGCGTATTGCATGCCGAGCTGGATCGCCTGCGCGGCCTCGTCGCCGCGCAGCGCGGCGGCGAGCCGCAGCGCCCCGTCGATGCCCGCGGTGACCCCGGCCGCGAACACCCAGGTGCGGCCGTCCGCGTCGCGGTCGATCACGACGCGCTCATCCACCGGCTCGGCCCCGAAGAACGGGAGCAGGTGGACGGCGTTCCAGTAGGTCGTGGCCCGCCGCCCCACCAGCAGACCGGCCGCACCGAGGAGGAGCGCGCCGGTGCAGACCGAGAGGACGTGGCCGGCCCCGGCCGCCTGGTCGCGGATCCAGCCGAGCACGGCCGCGTCCCGCATCAGGGCCTCCTGGCCCTGGCCGCCCGGGACGTGCAGCACGTCGAGCCGCGGGGCCTCCGCCAGGGTGGCATCCGGCAGGATCCGGAGGCCGCGGACGTCGCGGACGGGGTCCAGGCTCGGCGCGTAGACCCGGTAGGTGCTGTTGGGCACCCGGGACAGGACCTCGAACGGGCCGGTGAGGTCGATCTGGTCCAGCCCCTCGAACAGGAGCGAGCCGATCTGCAGATGGGTGTCGGGCGGGATCATGCCGGGCCTCCGTGGTGGACAGGGACACCCTACCGCGTCAGGATCTGGCCGAAATGCCAAAGAGCCCTCGTTTCTCGCCAGATCAACCGCGACCGATCGAGGTGCTGGCCTTCCCGTCGGTGCAGCTCCTCGACGTGGCCGGGCCGCTCCAGGTCTTCGCCACCGCCAACGAGCACGGCGGCGCCGGGACCCCATACGCGCCGCGGGTGATCGCGGCCGGCGACCCGGGGCTCACCGCCTCGGCGGGCCTGCGGCTGGTCGCCGACCCGCTGCCGGATCTCGCGGCGCCGGTGGACACGCTGGTGATCGCGGGCGGCCCCGGCGTCGTCGCGGCCTGCGACGACGCCGCCCTGGTGGCCTGGGTGCGGGCCCGGGCGGGCCGGGCCCGCCGGGTCGCCTCGGTCTGCACCGGCGCGTTCCTGCTCGGAGCGGCGGGGCTCCTCGACGGGCGGCGGGCCGTGACCCATTGGAAGCATTGCGGCGCGCTCGCCGCGCGCTACCGGCGCGCCCGGATCGAGCCCGACCCGATCTTCGTGCGCGACGGCCCGGTCTGGTCCTCGGCGGGGGTCACGGCGGGCATCGACCTGGCCCTGGCGCTGGTCGAGGAGGATCTCGGCCGCGCGACCGCCCTGGCGGTGGCGCGCCACCTCGTGATGTTCCTCAAGCGCCCCGGCGGGCAGGCGCAGTTCAGCGCGGCGCTGGCCCTGCAGGCGGGCGAGGAGCGGTTCGGGCGGCTCCACGCCTTCATGGCGGACAACCTGTCCGGCGACCTGTCGCTGCCGGCGCTGGCCGCGGCGGCCGGGATGAGCGCGCGCAGCCTGAGCCGGCACTATCTGGAGGCGACCGGCCTCACCCCCGCCAAGGCCGTGGAGCGCCTGCGGGTGGAGGCGGCCCGGCGGGCGCTCGCCGAGACGGCGCAGCCGGTGAAGCGAATCGCCCGGACCTGCGGCTTCGGCTCCGAGGAGAGGCTGCGGCGCAGCTTCCTGCGGCACGTCGCGGCGACGCCGCAGGCGTATCGGGCGCGGTTCGGCGGATGAGGGGGGACTAGACCGTGTCGCGGCGCTCGAGGGCCGCCAGGATCGTCTCGCGCACGCCGTCGCGATGGTCGTGGATGTCCGCGTTCGGGATGCGGAGCAGGGCGAAGCCGAGCGATTCGAGGATTTCGGTCCGCATGGCGTCTCGGACGAGCTCGGCATCCGTGGAATGCGTTGCCCCGTCCACTTCGACGATGAATTTGGCCTCTATGCAGGCAAAGTCGACGATGTATCGGTCGATCGGGTGCTGGCGGCGGAATTTCCAGCCGTTCAGGGCGCGGTTTCGCAGAACGCGCCAGAGCTTAGCCTCGGCGGATGTCTGAGCGCGCCGCAGCGAGCGGGCGCGCGGGATCGATCTGGTCACCGCTCGGTTCCGGCAGGGCGATCGCGGATCCGGCGGATGATACGGAGGCCTCGCTTGCGCGGGCCTGACCCGAAGAAGCGCTCGGGTCCGCGACGGCACCGGTCCAGACCGGCGCGACGCGCCCCCTCTCCCGTGCGGGAGAGGGTTGGGGTGAGGGGCGAGAACGCTCAGGATCAAGCACGTGATCGACGCGCCGACAGGGCGCGCCTCTTCCGGACAGACCTGATCCCTCACCCTGTCCCTCTCCCGCACGGGAGAGGGGACCCGCGTTTCGTCCCGTCACCGCGGCGCCGCACACGACGCCCGAATCCGGCAGCCGCTCACCCCAGCCTGTAGACCGCCGCCAGCTCCGGATCCTTCGCGGCCACCAGCTTGGCGAGATCCACGATGACCTTGGCCTGCTTCCAGGTGGCGTCGTCCTGCATCTTGCCGTCGAGCATCACGGCGCCGGTGCCGTCCGGCATGGCCTCGACGATCCGGGCCGCGAAGGCCACCTCGGCCGGGTCCGGCGCGAAGACCCGCTTGGCGATCGCCACCTGGCTCGGATGCAGCGTCCAGGCGCCCGCGCAGCCCATCAGGAAGGCGTTGCGGAACTGCGCCTCGCAGGCCGCGCCGTCGGAGAAGTCGCCGAACGGGCCGTAGAAGGCCTTGATGCCGTTGGCCATGCAAGCATCGACCATCTTGGCGATGGTGTAGTGCCAGAGGTCCTGCTGGGCGCTGGCCCGGGGCGCGTCGCCCGCCGGGTCCGCGATCACCCGGTAATCCGGGTGGCCGCCGCCGACCCGGGTGGTCTTCATGCCGCGGGACGCCGCGAGATCCGCCGGCCCGAGGCTCATCCCGTGCATCCGCGGCGAGGCCGACGCGATGGCGTCGACGTTGGCGACGCCCTCGGCGGTCTCCAGGATCGCGTGGACCAGGATCGGCTTCGTCACGCCGTGGCGCGCCTCGAGCTGGGCGAGGAGCTGGTCGATGTAGTGGATGTCCCACGGCCCCTCGACCTTGGGCACCATCACGACGTCGAGCTTGTCGCCGACCTCGGCCACGATCGTGAACAGGTCGTCGAGAATCCAGGGCGAGTTGAGGGCGTTGATCCGGGTCCAGAGGCCGGTGCCGGTGGCGGCGAAGTCGGTGGCCTGGGCCATCGCCACGAAGCCCTTGCGGGCCGCCTCCTTCTGGTCGGCCGGGACCGCGTCCTCCAGGTTGCCCAGCACCACGTCGACCGTGCCGGCGAGCTCCGGCACCCGGGCGCGGACCTTGTCGTTGTGGGGCGGCACGAAGTGGATCATCCGCTCCAGCCGCACGGGCAGCTCGCGGAACGGGGCCGGCGCGCCGGTGGCGAGGGGCTGGAAGAAGCGGCGGGGCAGTTTCATCGGGTGCCTCTTGTCAGGGCTGGCGTCTGAGCCCCGTTAAGGCAGCTGGGGCGGGCGCGTAAAGCCGCGCCGCGCCGAAGTGGTCTCGAACTTTCGGCTCAGACGGTCGTCAACCCTGTCGCGCTTCAGCCCCGGCTGCCGCGGCGCCCGGCCAAGCCGATCCGGTTGAGGATGCCGCCGGCCTCGCTGCCGGCCACCACCACGAGGCGCCGGACCTCGCCCCGCAGGAAGGCCTGCAGGAAGCGGTTGTAGTCGCGGAAGGAGACGCAGCCGTTCGAGGCGCCGGGCTGCCGCAGCATGTAGGTGTGGGCGAGCAGGCCGTCGCGGCCGTGGATCGCGGCGCTGCCGCCCACCGGGTTGAGGCGGATCGCCCGGACCCCGTGGAACAGGCGCTCGCGCTCGGTCAGCGTGTAGGTGCCGGGCGGCGTCGAGCCGCGCATGCGCAGGTGGACGTAGCGCGGGTTGTCCATGGCCTCGCCGAGGCCGGAATGGGCCTCCAGCACCTCGCCGGAGGGCAGCGTCACCGTGCGCGCGGTGATGTCGTAGACGGCCGTGCCGGCCACCGAATCGGGCTCCGGGCTGATCCGGGTGCGCGGCGCCTCCTGCGGCAGGGCGTCCGGGCTGGCATAGGCCAGCGCCTGACGGGGCTCCTGGCGGCTGTCCTGTGACGGGGCCGCGGAACCGACGCCGAACAGCTTCTCGAAGAAGGACGGCTCCTCGGCCATCGCGGCGCGGAACACGTCGCGGGTCCGGGGCAGGGCGCGGGTCGCCACCCGCGTGGCCGGGACCGCGGGCGCACGCCGCAGCTCGGGCGGACGCGACACCGGCAGCGGCACGAGGACGGAGGCGGGCGCGAGGGCGGCGGGCGTGGGCTCGGCCGCGGCGATCCGGACCGGGGCGGCCGGCGCCTCCGCGGTCGTCTCGCCCATCTTGGCCTGGGCCATCCGGATCTGGGCCATCCGGATCTGGGCCTGCTCGGCCGTCTGCGCGGCCTTGGACTGCTCGGCCCGGGCAACCTGCCGGGCGATCTCGCGGACCGCCGGGGACGGCTCGGCACGGGCGATCTGGAAGGTGGCGGTCGGCAGGGCCTCGCCGAAGGCCGTCGCGGAACCGGAGCCCAGCGCCGGGCTCGGATCGAGCATCCAGGCGATGCTCGGCTTCGGCGCGGCGTTGCGAGCGGCGTGCCGGATCGGGGCGGCGACCGGCGGGAGCCCGGACATCGCCCCGGTCGCGGCGACGGTCTGCTGGTCGATCCGGGCCGGCCCCTGCGGCTGGCTGAACACGGCCCAGCCGGCCAGGGTTATGCCCGTCAGGGAGATGAGCGCCGTCAGCCGGGCGCGGCGGCGCGCGCGCCGCATGGCACTCGGGTAGGGCGCCCGGGTGCGGATGACGGGATCGTAGACGGTCTCGACGTAGGTGATGCGCGGCGGCGCCCGGCGCAGGGGCGCCGCGCTCGGATACGCAGTCTGGAACGCGGCTTGGGACAACGCAGCCTGGGCCATTCGGGGAACTCGCGTACGCGCTTCCCCGTGGGCAGCCGCCGCCGTTCGCCCGCGAAAGCTTGTTTCCGCGCACGTGGCCTGGGTCGCCCGTCTGGGGAGGACATCAACCGTCCACCCCATTAAGCCGTGCTGTGGTTAATCCCCGCTAAAGAGACAGTTTCCGCGCGCGTTCCCGTGTTGGGACACAGCCTCAGATCGCCTGTCCGGGCGTGTCCATGGGCCCGTGGCGGCGCGCGACCAGCAGGCAGAGCAGGGCCACCGGCACGCCGATCAGCGATGTGCCGACGAAGAACCACGTGAACCCGGTCCGCTCGATCACGAAGCCCGAGAACCCGGCGAGCAGGCTGCCCGGCAGGGCGCAGAGCGAGGTGAGCAGGGCGTACTGGCTCGCCGCGTGCGCGGTCGCCGAGAGCCGCGACATGTAGGTGATCAGCACGATCGACGCGAAGGCGTAGGCGAAGCCGTCGATCCCCACGGTCAGCGCGAAGGTCCAGAACGCCGCCCCGCCATGGCCGCCGTGCCACGCGAGATAGGCCAGCGCGAGGTGCGAGGCCGAGGCCGTCACGGTGCCGATCAGCAGGCTCGCCATCATGCCGATCCGCGGGATGATGGCGCTCGCCAGGAAGGTGCCGCCGAGCGCGATCCAGAAGCCGAACAGCTTCGTCACGGTGGCGATGTCGGTGTTGGAGTAGCCGAGCGTCTTGAACAGCGGGATCGCCATGGCGTTCGAGACGTAGCCGGGCATCCGGAAGCCCGCGACCAGCGCCAGCACCGGCACGGCCAGCGGCCCGAGCCGGGCGAGGAGGTCGCGGATCGGCGCCCAGACGGTCTCGACGAAGCCGCCGGTGGCGGGCGTCTCGGGGGCGGGGGGCTCGGGGGCGAGCAGGGCCGCGATCGTGCCGGGGGCCATCAGGGCGGCCATGCACAGGTAGGCGGCGCGCCAGCCATAGGCGTCGGACAGGTAGAGGGCGCCGGCGCCCGCCGCGAGGTTGCCGATCCGGTAGCCGATCTCCGACCACGACGACATCAGCGCCTGCCGCTCCGGGGGCGCGGCGGTGATGCGCCAGCCGTCGATCACCACGTCCTGGGTGGCGCCGGCCACGCCGAGCGCCAGGGAGAACGCCACCGTCCAGGCGAGCCAGTGGGCCGGATCGCCGAAGGCGACGCCGGCCAGCGCCAGGGCCACCAGGATCTGCGTGGCGACGATCCAGCCCCGGCGCCGCCCGAGCCAGCGGCCGATGAGCGGCGCGTCGTGGCGGTCGAGGAAGGGGGCCCAGAGGAACTTGAGCTTGTAGGCGATGGTCAGCTCGCTCATCAGCCCGATCGTGGCGAGCGGCACCTGCGCCTGGACGAGCCACGCCGACTGGGTCGCGTAGACGAGCAGGAACGGGATGCCCTGCGCGAAGCCGAGCCCGAGCACCGCGACGACGCGCCGGTCGGTGAACAGGGGGGTGAGGAAGGCGTTTTTCTCGGATCTTGCCGGATCGGACGGGGCGCTGGCTGCGGCCGGGTTTGCCATCCACGCGTCTCCTGGGATTCGCGACGGAGAGAGCAGAGATGGGCGGGCGGTGCAACACACACGGCTTTCCCACCTGCCCCCTCATCCTGAGGTGCCCACTGACGCGGGCACCTCAGGATGAGGGAGTCTATCGGGCGGATCGTTACGCCGCCTTCTTCCCCCGCTCGGCGATCTTCACGAGGCTGCGCAGCACCTCGGTGGCGGTCTTGAGCCGGGCCGGGACCGTATTCAGCTCGCGCACGAACACGACGCTCATGTCGGGCCGCACCTTCGCGAAGGAGGCCTGCTCGGCCACGTAGGCGACGAGCCCCTGCGGGTTGGCGTAGGAGCGGTCGCGGAAATGGACCACCACGCCCTTCGGGCCGGCCTCGACCTTCTCGACATTCGCCTTGAGGCAGAGGATCTTGATCGTGCCGATCTTGAGGAGCTGCTCCACCTCCGGCGGCAGCGGCCCGAACCGGTCGATGAGCTCGGCGCCGAAGCTCTCCATCTCGGCATCGTCCTGGAGGGTGGCGAGGCGCCGGTAGAGCGCGAGCCGCGCGCCGAGATCCTCCACATAGGTCTCCGGGATGGTCACCGGGGCGCCCAGCGCGATGGTCGGCGACCACGCCTCCTCGGGCACGTCCTCGATGCCGGCCTTGAGCGCCGTCACCGCATCCTCCAGCATCTGCTGGTAGAGTTCGTAGCCGACCTCCTTGATGTGGCCGGACTGCGCGTCGCCGAGCAGGTTGCCGGCGCCGCGGATGTCGAGATCGTGGCTCGCGAGCTGGAAGCCCGCGCCCAGGGTGTCGAGGCTCTGGAGCACCTTGAGGCGCTGCTCGGCCTGGGCGGTAAGCTGGCGGTTCGCCGGGGTCGTGAACAGCGCGTAGGCCCGGGCCTTCGAGCGCCCGACCCGGCCGCGCAGCTGATAGAGCTGGGCCAGCCCGAACATGTCGGCCCGGTGGACGATCAGCGTGTTGGCGGTGGGGATGTCGAGGCCCGATTCCACGATCGTGGTCGAGAGCAGCACGTCGAACTTGCCCTCGTAGAAGGCCGTCATCACGTCCTCGAGCTGGCCGGCCGCCATCTGGCCGTGGGCCACCGCGACCTTGATCTCGGGCATCTCGGCGTCGAGGAATTTCTTGACCTCCGCCAGATCCTCGATCCTGGGAACCACGTAGAAGGACTGGCCGCCGCGGTAGCGTTCGCGCAGCAGGGCCTCCCGGATGGTCAGCGGGTCGAAGGGTGTCACGAAGGTGCGCACCACCAGCCGGTCCACCGGCGGCGTCGCGATGATCGAGAGCTCGCGCACCCCCGTCATGGCGAGCTGGAGCGTGCGCGGGATCGGCGTCGCCGACAGCGTCAGCACGTGGACGTCGGCCTGGAGCGCCTTCAGCCGCTCCTTGTGGGCGACGCCGAAATGCTGCTCCTCGTCCACGATGATCAGGCCGAGATCCTTGAAGGCGATGTTCTTGGCCAAGAGGGCGTGGGTGCCGACCACGATGTCGACCGTGCCGGCGATGAGCCCCGCCCGCGTCTGCTTCATCTCCCCGGCGGAGGCGAAGCGGGAGAGCTGCGCCACCTGAACCGGCAATCCTTTGAAGCGCTCCGCGAAGGTCCGGTAGTGCTGGCGGGCCAGCAGCGTCGTGGGGACGATCACCGCCACCTGCTTGCCGGAGATCGCCGCCGCGAAGGCGGCGCGCAAAGCCACCTCGGTCTTGCCGAAGCCGACATCGCCGCAGACCAGCCGGTCCATCGGCCGGCCGGCATTGAGGTCGTCCAGCACCGCGTCGATCGCGTTGGCCTGATCCTCGGTCTCCTCGAACGGGAAGCGGGCGGCGAATTCCCCGTAGAGCCCCTCCGGCGCTTTGAGGGCGGGGGCCTTCCGGACGAAGCGCTGGGCCGCGACCTTGATCAATTCGCCCGCCATCTCGAGGATGCGGCGCTTCATCTTGGCCTTGCGGGCCTGCCACGCGCCGCCACCGAGCCGGTCGAGGGCGACCTCGGAATCCTCCGAGCCGTAGCGGGTCAGGAGCTCGATATTCTCCACCGGCAGCAGCAGCAGGCCGCCGGTGTATTGCAGCTCCAGGCAATCGTGCGGGGCACCCGCGGCGTGGATCGTCTTGAGGCCGACGAACCGGCCGATGCCGTGGTCGGCATGGACCACGAGGTCGCCGGGCTGGAGCGCCTGCACCTCCAGGATCACGTCCTGGGGCCGCTTGGCCTTGCGCTTCTGGCGGACCAGCCGGTCACCCAGGATGTCGCCCTCGGAGACGACGGCTAGCTCGCCCGCGGTGAAGCCCGCCTCCAGGCCCCAGACGGCCACTGCCGCGTCGGTGCCGCGCTTGAGCGCGTAGACGTCGGTGAGCCGGGTGATCGCCACCGGCTTCTTGAGGCCGTGGTCGGTGAGCACGCCGCAGAGCCGGTCGCGGGATCCGTCGGACCAGGCGCCCAGGATCACGTGATGACCGGATCCCTGGAGGTCGCGGATATGCGCCACAGCGGCGTCGAACACGCTGGCATTCTCGTCGGCCCGCTCGGGGGCGAAGCTCCGCCCGGCCTTGGCGCCGCAATCGATCACGGCGCGCTCCGCGGATTCGGGCTGCGCGAAGGGCGTCAGCCGCGCCACCGTGGCGGTGGCGATCCGCTCCTTCAGCTCGTTCGGCGTCAGGTAGAGGGCCCGGGGCGGTAGTGGCTTGTAGGGAGCGACGCCGGCCTGCGGCGTCTTCATCGCGCCCTCGCGGGCTTGGTAATAATCCTGGACGAGGCTGATCCGCTCGGCGGCGGCGTCCTCGACCTGCGGGTCGAAGACCAGCGGCACGCCGCCGAGATAGTCGAACAGCGTGTCGAGGTGGTCGTAGAACAGCGGCATCCAGTGCTCGAGGCCGGCGTAGCGGCGCCCCTCGCTCACGGTCTCGTAGAGCCGGTCGTCCCGGGTCGCCGCGCCGAAGCTCTGGATGTAGCCCTGGCGGAAGCGCCGGATCGTCTCGGTGGTGAGCTGGACCTCGCTCATCGGCATCAGGTCCAGCGAGCGGAGCTGCCCGGTGGTGCGCTGCGTCTCCGGATCGAAGGCGCGGATCGATTCCAGCGTGTCGCCGAAGAAGTCGAGGCGGATCGGCGCGGCTAAGCCCGGCGGCGACAGGTCGAGGATGCCGCCGCGCACCGCATACTCGCCGGTGTCGCGCACGGTGCCGGTCCGCAGGAAGCCGTTGG
The DNA here is from genome assembly GCF_028920805.1 of Methylobacterium sp. 092160098-2. NCBI lineage: Bacteria > Pseudomonadati > Pseudomonadota > Alphaproteobacteria > Hyphomicrobiales > Methylobacteriaceae > Methylobacterium > Methylobacterium sp. 092160098-2. Next base: position 4,961,165 of record NZ_JAQPZJ010000001.1, read on the forward strand.
CCTCGACCCAGGCGACCACGTCGTCCATGGACACGACGTTGCCGATCGCCGCCGAGAACGCCTCCTTGGCGATGTGGGTGCGGGGCGGAACCCGCTGCACCAGGGCGTTGACCGTGGTGCAGAGGATCCGCGGGCGGTCCTCGGCGGAGCGGGTGCGGGCGAGGCGGGCGAGCGCCGTCATCCGGGCGGCGGCCGTGGCCGTGGTCGGCGAGACCCGGTCGTAGGGCTGGCAGTCCCAGGCCGGCAGGCTCATCACGTCCATCTCGGGCGCGACGAAGCCGAGCGCCGCCTGGAACGAGGCCGAGCGTCCGGAATCCCGCGCCACGTGGACCAGCACGGCCGGCGCGTCGACGGTGGGCGCCAGGGCGCGGGCGAGGTCGGCGAGCGCCAGCGCGTCGAAGCCCTCCGGGGCGTTCGCCAGGACCGGGCTGTCGCCGCGCTTCAGGGCGTCGATCGCCCGGGCGAGCGCCGAGGATTTCGGCAGGGCGAAGCGCGCGACCTGCGGCTTGGCGGCGGGGGCGGGGGGCTTCGGCTGAGGCTTGGCCATCGGGTCTTTCGCGGGAAATCCCGCCGGGCGCGTCAGGGGTAGAGGTCGGGTGGCGTTAGCCGATCGGGCCGCCGCGATAAAGCATGGCGGCGGCGGCCGGGCGGCGGGACAGAGCCTATATGGACGCTCCGTCGCGGCAGGGAACGGCCCTGCGCCGATGGGCGGCCGATCGTCGGTGAGCCGGGCCCAGGATGGCGCGCGGGTCCCCTCTCCAGCATGGGAGAGGAGACCCGCGCCGCGTCGGGGCCGGGGATACCCCGGCGCACGCCCCTCAGGCGTCCGGCCCGACGATCTCCGCCAGCGCCGCCTCGACCCGGCCGCGGAAGAAATCCGCGTTGGGCATGTGCTCGGTCATCGCCCCGGCGCGCACCGTCGCCTGCCGCAGAATCTCGGCGCGGAGCGCCGGATCGGAGCGCTCCATCATCTCCAGCATGATCCGCACCACCAGCTCGGTGGCGATCGACCGGGCCGGGTGATCGTAGTTGGGCTTGGGTTCGTCCATCGCGGGCACTCTCGACCGGTCGCTCTCAGGAATGGATCGGCGCGTCGTGCCGGTGGAACGCCCGCACCCGCCGCCAGACCGACGTGTCGTAGTTCGACGGCGTCTCGACCTCGCCGGTGAGCCACTTGAACAGGTCGCGGTCCGGCACCTCGATCAGCGCCTCGAACTGGTCGAGCTCCGCCTCCGACAGGTCGCCGATCTCGGCATCGGCGAAGCGGCCCATGATCAGGTCCATCTCGCGGATGCCCCGGTGCCAGGCGCGGTAGAGGAGGCGGCGGCGGCGCGGATCGAGGTCGGCGCTCGTGCGGGTGGTGCCGGACATGGATCTCGGACCTCGGCTGAGGAAGGGCAGGAGCAGGGACGAGGGCTAGATAGGCGCCCGGGACCGGCGGATCCAGAACGGCGGCGCCCCTGGGCGGGTTACAACCGGCGCACGGGCGGCGTACGGGGGCCCAAAAACGAATTGCCTCCGGCGGGCGCTCCGTTATCTCGGGCTGCAACGCCCCGGACGGGGCGGCGAGCGGGAGCAGGACGATGCCGAAGGCGATCCGGGTCTACGAGTACGGCGGCCCCGAGGTGATGCGCTTCGAGGACGTGCCCCTGGCCGAGCCCGGCCCCGGGCAGATCCGCGTCAAGCAGGCCGCCATCGGCGTCAACTTCATCGACATCTACTTCCGCACCGGCGCCTACAAGTCCCCGCACATGCCCTACACCCCCGGCAAGGAGGGCGCCGGCACCGTCACGGCGGTGGGCGAGGGGGTCTCGCAGTTCAAGCCCGGCGACCGGGTCGCCTACGGCTCGGTGGCGGACGGCTGCTACGCCGAGGAGCCGGTGATCCCGGCCTCCGCGGCCGTGCCGATCCCCGAGGGGGTCGACGAGAAGACCGCCGCCGCCATGATGCTCAAGGGCCTGACCGTCGAGTACCTGCTGCACCGGACCTACGCGGTGAAGCCCGGCGACACGATCCTGTGGCAGGCGGCCGCCGGCGGCGTCGGCCTGATCGCCTGCCAGTGGGCCAAGCACCTCGGCGCCACCGTGATCGGCACCGCCGGCAGCCCCGAGAAGGCGGAACTCGCCAAGCAGAACGGCTGCGACCACGTCATCCTCTACCGCGAGGAGGATGTCGCCAAGCGCGTGCGCGAGATCACCGGCGGCAAGGGCGTGCCGGTGGTCTATGACGGCGTCGGGCAGGCGACCCTGATGGGCTCGCTGGACAGCCTCGCGCCGCTCGGCCTCCTGGCGAGCTTCGGCTCGGCCTCGGGGGCGATCACCGGGCTCGACCTCGGCCTGCTGGCCCCGCGCGGCTCGCTCTACGTGACCCGCCCGACGCTGGCGACCTTCACGTCGGACCGCGCCACCCTGGAGGAGGCGGCCGCCCGCCTGTTCAAGGTGGTGCGCGACGGCGCGGTGAAGATCGCGGTGAACGCCACCTACCCGCTGGCCGAGGCGCAGCAGGTCCACCGCGACCTCGCGGGCCGGGAGACCACCGGCTCGATCGTGATGCTGCCCTGAGGCCCGCGACCGTGACGCCCGGCAACGCCGACCTGCTCCTCGTCGTCGACGTGCAGGTCGATTTCCTGCCGGGCGGGGCGCTCCCCGTCCCGGGGGGCGACGCGGTGGTCGAGCCGATCAACGCGCTCCAGCACCGCTTCCGGCATGTGGTGCTGATGCAGGACTGGCACCCGGCGGATCACGTCTCCTTCGCCGAGACCCATCCCGGTCGGGCGCCGTTCGAGACCATCGTGCTGCCCTACGGGCCGCAGGTGCTGTGGCCCCGGCACTGCGTCCAGGGCAGCCGAGGCGCCACCTTCGCGCCGGGGCTTGCCACCGACCGGGCGAGCCTAGTGGTGCGCAAGGGGCTCGATCCCCGGGTCGACAGCTACTCGGCCTTCCTCGAAGCCGACCGGGCCACGCGCACGGGCCTCGCGGGGGCGCTCAGGGAGCGCGGCATCACCCGCGTCGCCGTGTGCGGCCTCGCCACCGATTTCTGCGTCGCCTGGAGCGCGCTCGACGCCCGCGACGCCGGCTTCGAGGTCCTCGTGGTGGAGGATGCGGTGCGCGGGATCGACGTGGACGGGTCGCTGGCGCAGGCCTGGGCGCGGATGGAGGCGGCGGGCGTCCGCCGGATCGCGGCGGCGCAGATCGGCTGAGCGCCCCCGGGGCGCGGGAGGCGAACCGCCGCATGCCGCGCGGGAGACCGCCCCCGCCCCGACGCGTTGGCCCGACATCGGCATCCGGGCAGGATGCCAGTCAGGAGCCAGCATGTCAGGCAAGCACCCGAAGACCGACACGCCCACGGACGCCGACCTCAAGGGCAATCCCGGGATCGGCACCTCGAAGGGGATGAGCGGCGCCGACCCGGCGGATCTGCAGGCGGATTCGACCTTCGAGGGCGACGTCGACAACGAGACGAAGCGCGACGGCGGCGTCGACCCGGACCACCGGCCGCGCAAGAACGCCTGACCGAGCCGGGGTGACGGCACGCCCAGGCCGGCCCGGCCCGGGCGATCCCGGTCAGCGGGCGCGGGCCGGCGGCTTCGGCCGCTGGGGCGCCGGGCCGGTCGCGAACCCGGCGGATGGGCCACTCGCCGGGACGTAGAGCTGGGCGGGGCTCGCGGTGTAGCCCAGGAGCTGCGCCGCGTTGGCGGCCCCGAAGGCGGCGGTGCCGTCGGCGCGGGCGGCGCCCACCGGGACGGTCAGCAGGAGCGCGGCGGACAGAGCCAGGACGGCGGGCTTCGACATGGGACGGACCCTTCGGTGCGCGCGGTCCCGGCGAATGCCGGTCCGCGCCGGATGGATCCCATGTGGGGGCGGCCGCGCGGGCCCGGCGTGCGCGACCGCACGACGATCCCGCGTCGCATCAGCGCGGGCCGCGCGACGGCGCTCCGCGACAGGGCCCCGCGACAGGGCCCCGCGACGGGGCGCCTCGTCAGAGCGCCAGCCCGAGCTGGAGCGGCGCCTCGGGCGCGTCCTGCGCGAAGCCCGACAGCGACACCCCGATCAGCCGCGCGCTGCGCCGCAGGGGGAACAGGCCGGCGAGCAGGTCGAGGCCGATCCGCTCCAGATTGGCCCGGTCGGCCACGGGAACGGTGAGCGATTTCGCCCGGGTAACCTGGGCGAAATCCGAGAACTTCAGTTTCAGGGTCACGGTCCGGGCGCGCATCCCCTTGGCCTCGGCCCCCGCCCAGACCTTGTCGAACAGCGGCGCCAGCCGGGCGGCCAGGACCTCGAAGGCCGCCGTATCCTCCGAGAAGGTGGTCTCCGCCCCGATCGATTTGCGCACCCGGTGGGCGCGGACCGGCCGCTCGTCGATCCCCCGGGCGACCGCGTGGTAATAGGCGCCCGCGGAGCCGAAGGTCTCGCGCAGGCGCTCCGGCGTCCAGGCGCGGAGATCCGCCCCGGTCTCGATCCCGAGCCGCTTCATCTTCGCCTCGGTGACCGGACCGACGCCGTGGAACCGGCCGATCGGCAGTTCGGCCACGAAGTCCGGCCCCATGGCGGGGGTGATGACGAACAGGGCGTTCGGCTTCCTGTGGTCGGACGCCACCTTGGCGAGGAACTTGTTGTACGAGACCCCGGCCGAGGCCACGAGCCCGGTGCGCTCCAGGATCTCGGCCCGGATCGCCTTCGCCACGGCCGTCGCCGTCGGCAGGCCCAGGAGGTTCTCGGTGACATCCAGATAGGCCTCGTCGAGGGCCACCGGCTCGATGAGCGGCGTGTGCCGGGCGAAGACCGCGCGGATCTCCTCCGAGACCGCCCGGTAGACCTCGAAGCGCGGCTTCACGAACAGCAGGTCCGGGCAGAGCCGCCGGGCCGTGGCCGACGGCATGGCCGAGCGCACGCCGAACTTGCGCGCCTCGTAGCTCGCCGCCGCCACGACGCCCCGCTCCCGCGAGCCGCCCACCGCCAGGGGCTTGCCGCGCAGGGACGGGTCGTCGCGCTGCTCCACGGAGGCGTAGAACGCGTCCATGTCGATGTGGATGATCTTGCGGAGCGCGACCTCCGGATCCATCGCCGCCTCGGAGATCCGCGGTGAGTTCCTGCTCTGTTCCAAAGACCGCGGTGGGCCGGCGGGGTCAAGCCGCGTCGGAGAGGGCTTCAACAGGAGTCCGGCCCGCGCCCGTCATCGCGAGCGCAGCGAAGACGGGAATAGCCTTACGCCACGCTGCCGTAGAGGTCGTAGGCCTCGGCCCGGTCGATCTTCACGGTGACGATGTCGCCGACCCGCACCGGGCGCCGGAAGGCGGCGTGGACGGTGCCGTCGATCTCCGGCGCGTCGGCCTTGGACCGGCCCCGGGCGACCCCGCCCTCGACGGCATCGACGATGATCGGCAGCCGCTTGCCGACCTTGGCGCGCTGCAGCCGCAGCGCGATGCCGTTCTGCGTCTCCATGAACCGGCGCTTGCGCTCGGCCTTCACCGCCGGCGGCACGAGGTCGCCGAGCGCGTTGGCGGTGGCGCCCGCCACCGGCTCGTACTCGAAGCAGCCGACCCGATCGAGCTTGGCCTCCTGCAGCCAGGCCAGCAGCTCCTCGAACTCGGCCTCGGTCTCGCCGGGGAAGCCGACGATGAAGGTCGAGCGGATCGCGAGGTCCGGGCAGGTCTGCCGCCAGTTCCGGATCCGGTCGAGCTGGCGCTCTTGGTTGCCTGGCCGGCGCATGCGCTTGAGCACCGAGGGGCTCGCGTGCTGGAGCGGCATGTCGAGGTAGGGAAGCACCTTGCCCTCGGCCATCAGCGGGATGACCTCGTCCACGTGCGGGTAGGGGTAGACGTAGTGGAGCCGCACCCAGGCCCCGAGCTCGCCGAGCTCCTTGGTCAGGTCGTAGAACTTGGCCCGGACCTGCCGGTCGCGCCACGGGCTCTCGGCGTAGCGGATGTCGACGCCGTAGGCGCTGGTGTCCTGCGAGACGACGAGCAGCTCCTTCACGCCGGCCTTCACCAGCTTCTCGGCCTCGCGCAGCACGTCGGCGGCGGGGCGGCTCACGAGATTCCCGCGCAGGGACGGGATGATGCAGAAGCTGCAGCGGTTGCTGCACCCCTCCGAGATCTTCAGGTAGGCGTAGTGGCGCGGGGTGAGCTTGATCCCCTGCGGCGGCACGAGGTCGAGGAACGGGTCGTGGGCCGGCGGCACCGCCTCGTGGACGGCGGCCACCACCGACTCGTAGGCCTGCGGCCCGGTCACCGCCAGGAGATCCGGATACTTCTCGCGGATCTCCTCCGGCTGCGCGCCCATGCAGCCGGTGACGATCACCCGGCCGTTCTCCGCCATGGCCTCGCCGATGGCCGAGAGCGACTCCGCCTTGGCCGAATCGAGGAAGCCGCAGGTGTTGACGATCACCACGTCGGCGCCGTCGTGCCGGCGGGCCAGCTCGTAGCCCTCGGCGCGCAGGTGGGTGAGGATCCGCTCGGAATCGACCAGCGCCTTCGGGCAGCCCAGCGACACGAACGAGATCTTGGGGGCCGTGATTTTGGATTCGGCTCCGGGAGCGGGGCCGCGGGGAGCAGGCGTGGCGGTCATGGCATTCGGGTCGGACAGGCCCGGCGCGGGCAACCAAGGATCGGTCGCCCGAAGCGCGAGGACGGGAATTCGGGATCGCGGTTCCTATACAAGCTCCCGCGCCGCCGCGCGAGACCGGCCGCCGCAGGGGTGACCGGACCGGCGCGCGCCGCTGACGCAGAACCGGAAACCTGGCTGTTTGACCAGGACTTTGCGCGCCTGCCCTGACATCCCACATGAAGCCGCGGGGACGCGGTCTGCGTCGGAAGCACGCCCTGTCTGCCCCCCGGGGCGGTCCCTGCGTGCAACTGCCGCTTCCCCCGCGGCATCGCCTGTGCGACGGCAGCGTGACAGGATCTGCCCCGCCCTCGCCCAGGACAACAGCCCGAACCCGGTCATGTGGACCCGAGAGATCCCCTTCATCGATCCCGTCGCGGCGGCGGCCCGGCTGCGCGCCCTGCCCGGGCTCGCCTTCCTCGACAGTGCCATGCGGCACGACTCCCTGGGTCGCCATTCGATCGTGGCCGCCGAGCCGTTCGCACGCTTCCGCTACCGCGACGGGCGGGCGACCCTCGACGGAAATCCGGTGCCGGGCGGTCCCTTCGCGGCTCTGCGGGCGTGCCTCGCGCCGTACCGGATCGAACCGGACGCCGAAGAACCCTTCCCCGGCGGGGCGATCGGCTATCTGGCCTATGACCTCGGGGCATCGCTGGAACGGGTGGCGCCGCCGGCCCGGCGGGCGGGGCTCACCGACGACATCGCCCTGAACTTCTACGACACGGCCCTGGTGATCGATCACGCCGCGGGCACTTGCCGGCTCGTCGCCACGGGGTTCCCGGAGACCGCACCGGCCCAGCGGCAGGCCCGCGCGGAGGCGCGGCTCGCCCGATTCGCCGACCGGCTCGGCGGCGCGGAGATCCCGAGCGCGGCCGCCGCCGGAGCGCCGGAGCCGCTCACATGGCGCTCGAACTTCGACCGACAAACCTATGAAGAGGCTGTCGAAAAGGTCCGCGCCTACATCCGGGCGGGCGACATCTACCAAGCCAACATCGCCCAGCGTTTCACCGCCGATCTCCCGGCCGGCTTCGATCCGTTCGCCCTCTACCGGCGGCTGCGCGCCACCAACCCGGCGACCTTCGGCGCCTATCTGGAGTTGGAGGGCCTGACCGTCGCCTCGTCCTCGCCCGAGCGGTTCATCCGCCTCGACGGCCGTCACGTGGAGACCCGGCCGATCAAGGGCACCGCCCGCCGCGCGGATAACCCCTCGGACGACCCGGCGGCCGACCGGGCGGCGGCCGAGGCGCTCCAGGCCAGCGTGAAGGAGCGGGCCGAGAACGTCATGATCGTCGACCTGCTGCGCAACGATCTGTCCCGGGTCTGCGCGCCGGGCAGCGTCGCCGTGCCGACGCTCTGCGGCCTGGAGACCTACGCCAACGTCCACCATCTGGTGTCGGTGGTGACCGGAGAGCTCCGCGACGGGCTCGACGCCCTCGACCTCCTGGAAGGGACCTTCCCGGGGGGCTCGATCACCGGCGCCCCGAAGATCCGCGCCATGGACATCATCACCGAGATCGAGGGCGACGCCCGGGAACTCTATTGCGGCGCCATCGGCCGGATCGGCTTCGACGGGGCGCTCGATACCGCGATCGCGATCCGCACGGTGTTCATGGACGACCGACAGGCGGTCCTGCAGGCCGGGGGCGGGGTGACCCTGCTGTCGGAGCCCGGCCCGGAATACGACGAGACCCTCGCCAAGGCCGCCCGCGTCTTCGAGGCCTTCGCATGATCCTCGTCCTCGACAACTACGATTCCTTCGTCTTCAACGTCGTCCGCTACCTGGAGGAGCTGGGCGAGGAGGTCCGGGTCGTGCGCAACGACGCCCTGGACGTCGCCGGCATCCGGGCGCTGGCCCCCGAGGCCCTGGTGGTCTCGCCCGGCCCCTGCACCCCGGCGGAGGCCGGCATCTCCCTGCCGGCGATCCGGGAGCTGTCGGGGGCGGTGCCGATCCTCGGCGTCTGCCTCGGCCACCAGGCGATCGGCGCGGCCTTCGGCGGCACGGTGGCGCGGGCGCAGCGGCCCCTGCACGGGCAGATGACGCCGATCGCCCATACGGGCGAGCGGCTGTTTTCCGGGCTGCCGGCGCCGATGCCGGTGGGGCGCTACCACTCGCTCGTGGTGACCCCCGGCCCCGAGATGGAGAAGCACCTCTCCGTCGACGCGGTCTCGCAGGAGGGGGAGGTGATGGCCCTGTCGCACCGGACCCACCCGACCTACGGCATCCAGTTCCACCCGGAATCGGTCCTGACCGAGGGCGGCCACGCCCTGTTCGCCAATTTTCTGGGGCTGGCCCGGGCCTGGCGGGAGGGACAGCGCGATGCTGTGGCGTGACGGCGCCCTCGTCGCGGGGACGACCGCGCCACTGGACCTCACCGACCGCGGCCTGACGCTGGGCGACGGCCTGTTCGACACGGCGCTGGCGCTGGGCGGCCGGGTCGCCTTCGCGGAGGCCCACATCGCCCGGCTCGTGACCTCCGCGGACGCGCTGGGGATCCCCGCCGCGCCGGACCGGATCCGGGAGGCCATGCGGGCGCTGGCCGGCGCGAGGAGCAGGACCGGGGAGCGGCTCGCGATCCGCACCACCCTCACCCGCGGTTCCGGCCCACGCGGCCTGAAGCCGCCGGAGGATCCGAGCCCGACCCTGTTCGCCACCGCGGCGCCGAGCGCCCGCAGCGCGGCCTTCGCGCCCCTGCGCCTGTGGCCGACTTCGATCGCCCGCAACGACACGTCCCCGGCCGCCCGGCTGAAGACCTTGGGCTACGGCGACGCGGTGCTGGCCGCCCGCGACGCCGCCGCGGCGGGGTTCGACGAGGCGCTGTTCTGCAACACCCGGGGACGCGTCGCATGCGCGGGCACCGGCAACCTGTTCGGCCTGTTCGGGGAGATCCTGGTGACGCCGCCGCTGACCGACGGCGTCCTCGCCGGGATCGTGCGGGCGGAGATCCTGGCGCTCGCCGCCGGATGCGGGCTCCGGGCGGAGGAGCGGTCGCTGAGCCTGCCCGACCTGATGGGCGCCGAGGCCGTGTTCCTGACCAATTCCCTGCGGCTCCTCGCCCCCGTGACGGCGGTGGGCGAGACGGCCTTCGCCAGCCTCGGGCACCCGGCGGTTGTCCGCCTCAGGGCGGCGCTCCGCGAGTCGGTGGCCCGCGCCTGCGGGGTGGCGGAGGAGTCCGTCGCGTGACCGGGCAAGCGGTCGAGACGGGCCGCCGCCGGCTCCGCTACGGGCTCGTGGCCCTCTACGCCTTCATCGGGGTGGTGCATCTCGTGGCGACCGACGCGATGCTGCCGCTGATGCCCGACTGGGTGCCGCAGCCGCGGCTCGTCATCCTGGCGACCGGCCTGTGCGAGATCGCCGGCGCCGTCGGCCTGCTGACGGGCCGGTTCCGCCGGGCGGCCGCGCTCGGCCTCGCCCTCTACGCGGTCTGCGTCTACCCGGCGAACCTCAAGCACGCCTTCGACCACGTCGCCATCGCCGGCATCCCGGATTCCTGGTGGTACCACGGCCCGCGCCTGGCGTTTCAGCCGGTCTTCGTCTGGGCGGCGCTCTGGGCCGGCGGGCTGATCGACTGGCCGTTCGTCGGGGACCGCGGATCCGCCGGCGGCGCGCCCCGGACCGCCAGCGCTCCGCAGCGCCCGCCGACGCCACCGGGACGGGACGCGCAGGCCCCCATCCGGGATCCCTGATCACAGGATCCCCGGATCCCCGGATCCCGGCAGGCCCTGACCACAGGATCCCGGGCCATGGACCGGCCGCCAGGCGGCCCGGAAGACCGCCCCCCGGCCCCGAACGGCGGACGACAGGCCGACGCGTCGCGACCCGGGCCCGCCCGTCTCTGCCCGACGCGGTGGGGGGCGCCTTCGAAACCGCCCTCGACTACATGTGCCCGGATCCGGCCGGAAGACGCGCCCGGACGGGGCGGCCGCCGAAACCCCGAAAGGTTCCTCCACAGGCCGAAGATATCGCCCGGATACAGCCGGCCGGACCGGGGTTCACCGAGGAGGCCGCCGACACCGACGGTGGCCCTTCAACGGAGACAGACCGCCATGGCCAAGCAGAAGACGCTGCAGGACGCCTTCTATGAGACCCTGAAGGACGTCTACTATGCCGAAAAGCAGTCGGTGAAGGCGCTCAAGAAGTCCGCCAAGGCGGCGGAGCACGACGCGTTGCGCCAAGCCTTCGAGACCCATGCGGAGGAGAGCGCCCAGCAGGTGGAGCGCCTGACGCAGGTCTTCGAGATCATCGGCAAGCCGGCCCGGGCCAAGACCTGCGAGGCGATGCAGGGGATCGTCTCCGAGATGGAGGAGGACCTCGACGACTTCGCGGGCAGCCCGGCCGCCGACGCGGTTCTGGCCGCCTGCGCCCAGGCGGTGGAGCATTACGAGATCGCCCGCTACGGCACCCTGAAGACCTGGGCCGCGCAGCTCGGCTACGCGGATGCCGCCAAGCTCCTGGACGAGACCCTGCAGGAGGAGAAGACCACCGACGCGCTGCTCTCCCGGATCGCCGGGACGATCAACGCGGCGGCTGATGCCGGGGAGGGCGAGGCGGAACCGGCGAAGGGCAAGGGCAAGAAGGGCGCCTGATCGCCCACGGGGCCCGGCGCCCCTCGCGGGTGCCGGACAGCGGGGCCGCCCTCCGGCCGGGCCCGGCTCAGTTCGCCTTCTCGATGGCGCTGAGCGGCGTCCAGTAGCAGCGGTCCTGCGCGTCCTTCAGGGCGAGGCAGCCGTAGCTCATCGTCCGGGACTCGAGCCGGACTTCCTCGCCGGGCTTGAAGGACCGGCACTCGCCGCTGGCGAGGCTGCCCTTCAGCAACTGCCCGAACCCGGATTCGTCGCCCGCCATGACCAGCTTGAACAGGCGGTCGGTGACCTCCTGGCTGTGGCAGCCGAACCGCTCCTGGACGACCGTCTCGGCCGCGGCGGGCCGGGACAGGGCGGCGGTGACGGCGAGGGCGGCGAGGACGGGCAGGGCGAAGCGCATGCGCGGAACATATCCGCGGACCGCCCCGTGTCGACCCCTCGGCGCGCCGGGGAGCCGCGGAGGATCGCCGCGGGTAACCCCGGCGCGGATCGCGGCGCGGTCGATCAGGAACGTGGCACCGCTCGGCCTCTGAACCTGGACGGGGGAGGTTCCTTCAATCCGAGCCGGCGCGTCCGGAGCGGGAATCCCGGCGTCGGCGGTCCGCCGACGCGCGCCCGGAAGCCCCTTGTCGAGAGCGCGGGTGCCTCGCGGGATCAAGCCGCCCCCGGCTGCCGCGAAGGCCGCCGTCGCCGGCGTGCCGGGCGGCGAGGACGGGCAGTGCCGATTTGCCCTACGCGGCGACGGGCCTGACCACGACGTCCTCGGCATAGACGAGGGTTGCCATGACGCCGGACCGGATCCGATCGAACACCGCGTCGAGATCCCCGACGCTCTGCATCAGCACGGCGCACGAGAGGGCGACGATCTGCGGGGTGCGATCCGTCCCTTCGGCGAGGAAGTCGCGGATCGCATCGACGAGGGACGCGGTGGCGTCCGCCTCCGCGGAGGCGCCGAGGACATGCAGGCAATCCTGCCGCAGGGACACGAGATTGCCGTCAACGACCGAGACCCATTGCCGGTCGTGATCGTAGATGAGCCAGCGCACCGATCCCGCCGCCACGGGAGCCAGTCCCGCGAGATAGCGCTGAGCGGCTGCATCATCGAACATGGCGCGGGTTTAACGCCCGGCGGCCGGAACGCCAACGCGTCGGATCACCGTTGCGGAGCCCGGCGGATCCGCCGCGACGAGCCCGCAGATCGAGCCGCGGGCGTTCGAGCGGCGCGGCCTGACAGCGCCGCTCGAACGCGGACAGACGAAGGTCCCGGTCGCGGATCTCGCGAGGCGGTCGCCCGATTCAGATCCGGGCCACGCGCCGCTACGGCCCACCCCCCGCCTCGTCGCGCTTGGCCGCCTGCCACGCCGCCTCCATGGCGGCGAGGTCGGAGCGGCCGAGGGCGCCCCCGGAGGCCGCGAGGTGCCGCGCCATGGCGGCGAAGCGGCGCTCGAACTTGGCGGTCCCGTCGCGCAGGGCGGTCTCCGGGTCGATCCCGGCATGCCGGGCGAGGTTGGCCACCGAGAACAGGAGATCGCCGATCTCCTCGGACAGGGCCTGCGGGTCGCCCGCCGCCAGGGCCTCGGCGACCTCGTCGGTCTCCTCGCGGACCTTGTCGACGACCTGGGCGGCCTCGTCCCAGTCGAAGCCGTAGGCGGCCGCCCGCCGGGAGATCTTCTCCGCCCGGGCGAGGGCCGGCAGCGCCCGGGCGACGCCACCGAGCGGGTCCGGCGTTGGATCCGGCGCGGCGCCTGTATTCTGCCGCGCCTCTTGCCGCTCTTCCTGCCGCTCTTTCTGGCGGGCCGCCCGTTCCTTCGCCTTGATCGCCGCCCACTGGGCCTCGACCTGGGCCGGATCCCGCAGGGGCGAGCCGGCGGGCAGGGGCGTGCCGTCCGGGGTGAAGACGTGGGGGTGGCGCCGGACCAGCTTGTCGCCGATGGCGCGGGCCACGTCGTCGAAAGCGAAGGCGCCCTGCTCCTCGGCCATGCGGGCGTGGAACACCACTTGGAGCAGCAGGTCGCCGAGTTCGTCCCGCAGGTCGTGCAGATCCCCCCGCGCCACCGCGTCGGCGACCTCGTAGGCCTCCTCGATCGTGTAGGGCACGATGGTGGCGAAGCTCTGCGCCACGTCCCAGGGGCAGCCGGCGACGGGATCGCGCAGGGTCGCCATCAGGCGCAGGAGCCGGCTCAGAGGCGCCTCCTCCGCAGCACCCGCCGCCTTCGCCCCGCCCGGCCCAGGCCGGCCCGCATCGCGTGTCTCGCTCATGCGGATGGCGTTAGAGCATGGCGCGGCGCAGGGAAATCCGCCCGCCGGCGTGCCCCTCGGGATCGCGATGCAGGTCCGGCCGCGCCAGCGGGCCATCGACGCGCGGGCCCCGGGGGGCATCCGGCTCCGGCGGCCGTCAGCGCGTCGCCCGGACGCAGGGCGGCTCCCGGGCCAGCGCCAGGGTGAACGACCAGAGGATCCGGCCGACCGAATCCGTCAGCACCGCGCCCCGGTCAGGAGCATGGGGCTGGCGGTCCGGCCCAGCTCCCGGGCACCACGGATCGCCGCCTCCACGCCGTCCGCCTCCAGGTGGTCGCTGGCGGAGGCGAGGCCGCAGCGGCCGTCCGCATGCTCGAGGGTGTGTCGGAGGCAGAAGGCCGGCATCGCTTGGGCCGCCGCGAGGCGAATCACCGGCCGCCCGGGGCGCGGGCACGAGCCAAGCGCCGACGTGAGCGGTGCCGCCGGTCGGCGCGACTGATCCAGATCAAGCGGAGGCGCATGCGCCGCCGTCCGGCCCGCGCGCCGTGTCGCAGGGTGTCGCAGGCCGCCCGCGCCGGGCCCGCCGCCCGCTGCGGGAGGTTCGCGCGAGGCCGTGCCGGGTCTTGTTCCAGCGCAGCGGGGCGCGGACCAGCTCGATCAGCGCCAGCCACGCGGCCAGGCTGACCAGCAGGAAGTAGACCGGCATCCACGGGACCGACTGGGCGAGGTCCCCCCAGCCGCGCCGGGCGCAGCCGGCGAGGGCGGGCAGGACCAGGGCGGCGAGCCCCGTCCCGAACAGGGTGATGGCGAGCCCGGTGGGCAGGTTGTCCAGGAAGGCGGGCGCGGCCGGGATCTCCAGGACCAGGAAGGACCACGCCGCCGCGACGAGGCAGACCGGGTAGGCGAGCGCCGAGGCCACCGTCCCCGGGACCAGCGCGACGGCGCAGAGCGTCTCCAGGCCGCCGAGGCTGCGTGCGGTGTCGAGGGGGCGCCGCCCGTGGGTGAGGCTGGTCTGGACCAGACCTTTGAGCCAGCGGGTGCGCTGGCCGAGCCAGGGTCCGAGACGGGCGGGGGCCTCCTCGAAGGTGGGGCTGGGCAGGTCGCCGACGGTGTAGCCCGCGAGCGCCAGCCGCAGGCCGAGATCCGCATCCTCGGTGACGTTGTGGGCATCCCAGCCGTGCAGCGCCCGCACCACCGCGGTGCGCAGGTGCATCGAGGTGCCGCCGAGGGGGACCGGCAGGCCGCAGCGGGCGAAGGCCGGGTTCAGCACGTCGAACAGGCCGGCATATTCGAGGGCGAAGACGCGGGCGAGATACGAATCGCCGGCATTGTCGATCACGAGCCGCCCCTGGAGGCAGGCGGTGCGCGCGGGCAGGCGCGCGAACAGGGCCGCCGCCAGCCGCAGCTGTCCGGGATCGGGCACGTCCTCGGCGTCGTAGACCGTGAGCAGGGCGCCGCGGGCCAAAGGCAGCGCGGCGTTGAGCGCCCGGGGCTTGGTGCGCGGGCCGCCCGGGGGCACCGTGATCACCTCGAACCGGGCCGGCAGGGTGTCCCGGGGAAGGGCGGAAGCGGTCTCCGCGTCGTCCGCCTCGAGCAGCAGCTTGATGTCGAGCTTGGCGGCCGGATAATCGAGGGCGGAGAGCGCCCTGAGCAGGTCGGGCACCACCGCCGCCTCGCGGTGGAGGGGGACGAGGACCGTGTAGACCGGCAGGTCGGCCTCGGCGAGGGGCGCCACCGCCTCCGGCTCCACCGGGGCCGCGATGGCGAGGGCCGCGATCCGGAGGGCCGCCATGGCCAGGAACAGGATCTGCCCGGCGATCACCACCGCGCGCGCCAGCGGGGGCGGCAGCGCCGCGCACAGGCAGAGCGCGGCGGTGACCGCGAGGGCGAGGA
This sequence comes from Methylobacterium sp. 092160098-2, assembly GCF_028920805.1. Classification (NCBI taxonomy): domain Bacteria; kingdom Pseudomonadati; phylum Pseudomonadota; class Alphaproteobacteria; order Hyphomicrobiales; family Methylobacteriaceae; genus Methylobacterium; species Methylobacterium sp. 092160098-2. The sequence continues at coordinate 4,976,479 of NZ_JAQPZJ010000001.1, forward strand.
CCAGCAGCCAGCGGAGGGCGGGCTCGGGGGCCGTCGCCCGCTCGGGGGCGCGCCGCCGCAGGTCGTGCGCCGCATGATCCGCCACCTGCTCGGGGATGGCCGCGAACACGGCCTCGCGCAGGCGCGTTGGGCTGGTGATCGCCGGCATGGCGGCGCGGCACGGAGCGCGGCCCGGGGCGTCGAGGAGGTCCGCGATCGCCCGGCCCCGGGGCGCCAGCACCCAGGGCGACACCGATCCCGGCGCCAGCGGCGCGAGACCGGCCACCAGGCTGTCGGGGAAGCGCAGGCCCAGGCCGAACGGGATCGGGCCGTCGAGGTAGGGGGCGCCGAGCGCCCGGGCCAGGGCTTCGTAATAGGCCGATTCGGCGATCAGGCCGGCATTCAGCAGGGCGGTCGCCGCGTCGGTCCCGGCCGCGGCCGCCGCGGCGGCCGCCCGGACCAGCAGCCGGCCGTCGACGCCCTCGGCCAGCAGGAAGGCGATCTCCGACGGCAGGGCCGCCGGCCCCGCGGGCGGGCGCTGGACCGACACGCCGCGCTCCCCCGGTGGCCCCAGGACGTGGTAGAGGAGGAGGGTGAGCCAGTCCCCGCCCCCACGCTCCGAGAGGAGCACCACCCCCTCCCGATCGTCAAGAGGCGATAGGACACACATCCCATCCCGGTGCATGGCGGCCGTGCTCGCCGCCGCGCTCCTCGCGGCCCCGGCCGCGCCCGCCGGTGCTGCAGCCGGTGCCACCGCCGAGGCCACAGGTGTCACCGCCACCCCCGCCGTCACGGTGCCGGATTTCTGGAACCCGCGCAGCCGGGGCGAGCGGATCGAGGCGCCCCAGACCGGCCGGGCGGTCCGCTTCCTCACGGACGACGAGTTCCCGCCGCTGCACTTCGCCGGCCCCGACGGCAACCCGACGGGCTTCGTGGTCGAGCTCGCCCGCGCCGTCTGCGAGAAGCTGACGATCACCTGCACGGTGCAGGCGCGCCGCTTCGACACCCTGCTCGATGCCCTCGACAGCCGGCAGGGCGACGTGGTCGCGGCCGCCATTCCCCTGACGGCGACGCTGCGGCAGAAATTCCTGGCGACGCGGCCGTATTTCCGCTGGCCGGCGCGGTTCGCCGCCCGGACCGACAAGGGCCTGCCCGTCCCCTCGGCGGCGGCGCTCGCCGGCCGCAGCGTCGGGGTCATCGCCGGCAGCGCCCATGCGGCCTACCTGAAGGCGTTCTTCCCGAAGGCCGTGGACAAGGACTTCACCGACCTGGCGGCGGCCGAGGGCGCGCTCAAGCGCGGCGAGATCGACTACCTGTTCGCCGACGGCCTGAACCTCGCCCTCTATGTCGGCGGCCAGGACGCGGAGACGTGCTGCGCGCTCATCGGCGGCGACTATCTGGAGAACCGCTATTTCGGGGAGGGGATCGGCCTGATCACCCGCCCGGAGGACGCCGCCCTCTCCCGGGCCCTGGACGACGCGCTCCAGCGGGTCTGGGACGACGGCAAGTACACCGAATTGTACCTGCGGTTCTTCCCCGTGAGCCCGTTCTGACGGACTTCCTTCCTGGGCGATGATGCCGCCGTCGACCGGTTCATGCCGGACGGGGCGGCGGAGCCGGGCGCCGCAGTCTCAGGCCACGAGCTCAGGCCACGAGCGCGGGCGCGCGATGGAACCCCGCATTGCACCGTCAGGCGTTCCGCTCCGATGCGAACCGCTCTAGGGTGCGCGCTCCCAATTCGCGTTCATCCCCGAAGACATGCAAGCCGCCCCCCCAGCCCTGACCCTCGACCCCGACATCATCGAGGCCGCCGCCAACGCCGCCGCCTGGCCCTTCGAGGAGGCGCGCAAGCTCGTGGCGCGGCTGGAGAAATCCGGCAAGACGGAGGTGCTGTTCGAGACCGGCTACGGCCCCTCGGGCCTGCCGCATATCGGCACCTTCGGGGAGGTCGCCCGCACCTCCATGGTGCGCCACGCCTTCCGGGTGCTCACCCGCGACGCGGTGCCGACCCGGCTGATCGCCTTCTCGGACGACATGGACGGGCTGCGCAAGGTTCCGGACAACGTGCCGAACCGCGAGATGCTGGCCGGCCATCTCAACCAGCCGCTCACCCGCGTGCCGGACCCGTTCGGCACCCATGACAGCTTCGGGGCGCACAACAACGCCGAGCTGCGCCGCTTCCTCGACGCCTTCGGGTTCGCCTACGAGTTCCGATCGGCGACCGAATGCTACCGCTCGGGCGTGTTCGACGCGACGCTGCTGCGGGTACTGGAGCGCTACGACGCCGTCATGGAGATCATGCTGCCGTCCCTGCGGGCCGAGCGCTCGGCGAGCTACTCCCCGTTCCTGCCGCTCCACCCGGTCACTGGCCACGTGATGCAGGTGCCGATCGACGCGGTGAACGCCGGCAGCGGCACCATCGCGTGGCGCGATCCCGCCACGGGCGAGCGCTACGAGACCCCGGTGACCGGCGGCCACGCCAAGCTGCAATGGAAGCCCGACTGGGCGATGCGCTGGGTGGCGCTGGGCGTCGATTACGAGATGGCCGGCAAGGACCTGATCGATTCGGTCAAGCTCTCCGCCAAGATCGCCCGGGCGCTCGGCGGCGAGCCGCCGGAGGGCTTCAACTACGAGCTGTTCCTCGACGAGAAGGGCCAGAAGATCTCGAAGTCGAAGGGCAACGGCCTGACCATCGACGAGTGGCTCAAGTACGGCACGCCGGAATCGCTCGCCCTGTTCATGTACAACAAGCCGCGCGAGGCCAAGCGTCTGTTCTTCGACGTGATCCCCCGGCACGTCGACGAGTATATCGGCTTCCTCGACCGCTATGCCGGCCAGGACGCGAAGCTCCGCCTCGGCAACCCGGTCTGGCACCTGCACGCCGGCACCCCGCCGGAGCCCGAGACGGTCGAGGGCGCGAGCCTGACCTTCGCGATGCTGCTCAACCTCGCCGCGGTGGCCAACACCGAGGATCCGGCGGTGCTGTGGGGCTTCATCCGCCGCTACGCGCCGCAGACCGGGCCGGAGACCCATCCGGGCCTCGACCGGCTGGTGAAGCACGCGCTGAAATACTTCTCGGATTTCGTGCGGCCGGCCAAGACCTACCGGGCGCCGACCCCGGAGGAGCGGGCGGCCCTGGAGGATCTGTCGGAGACCCTCAGGGACCATGCCGGCTCCACCGATCCGGAGGCCCTGCAGGCGGCGGTCTACGAGGTGGGGCGGCGCCACTTCCCCGACACGTCCGGCAAGGCCAAGAGCCCGGACGGGCGGCCCGGCGTGTCGCAGGCGTGGTTCACGAGCCTCTACAATGTGCTGTTCGGCGAGGCGCGCGGACCCCGCTTCGGCTCCTTCGTGGCCCTCTACGGCGTGGCGGAGACCCGGAGCCTGATCGAGGCGGCCCTCTCGGGCGCGCTGGTGGCCGAGCACGAAGCCTTCGTGGCCGGCACGGCCAAGGTCGCGTGAGCAAGGACCGCAGGAGGGCGTGATGGTCGTCGACAGCCTCGCCGCCCTGGAGGCGATCTACACCGCCCCCCCGGCGGCCGCCTCCACCGCCAAGGTGGCGGATTCGGTCACGCCGGACTACGCGGCGCTGATCGAGGCCTCGCCCTTCGCGGTGCTGGCGACGAGCGGCCCGGAAGGGCTCGATTGCAGCCCCCGCGGGGACCAGCCGGGCTTCGTGCGGGTCGCCGATCCGCGCACGCTGATCCTGCCCGACCGGCGCGGCAACAACCGGATCGACTCGCTCCGCAACATCGTGCGCGATCCGCGGGTGGCGCTGCTGTTCCTGATCCCGGGCTCGGGCACGACGCTCCGGGTGAACGGGCGGGCGGTGATCTCGGCCGATCCGGATCTCCTCGCCACGTTCCGGGTCGACGGCCACGCGCCGCGCACCGCAATCGTGATCACGGTCGCGGAGATCTACTTCCAGTGCGCCCGGGCGATCATCCGGGCCAAGCTGTGGGATCCGGATGCCCGCGTCGATCCGGCGAGCCTGCCGACGCCCGGGTCGATCCTCGCGGCGCTCACCGCAGGCGCGGTCGGCGGCCAGCGCTACGACGCGGAATGGCCGGAGCGGGCGGCCAAGACGATGTGGTGAGGGACGAGTCTGGGCGCCGGCCTGTCCGACCCGCTGCCTCATCCTGAGGGGGGTAGACGTTTCGGGCACCAGCCGGCGGGCCGCTCCGGGATCCCTCACCCCACCAGAGCGAGATCCTGCGTCTCGGTATCGGGGATGACGTCGACCTCGACCTTGAGGCGCTGCTTGCCCGAGCCGCTGACGATGCCGTCCACGGGGGCCACGTCGCCGTAGTCGCGGCCGCGGGCCACCACGATGTGGTCGTCCTGCACCGGCACGCCGTTGGTCGGGTCGAGGCCGAGCCAGCCGTCCCCGCACCAGACCGCCACCCAGGCATGGCTCGCATCCGCCCCGCGCAGGCGCGGGCGGCCCGGCGGTGGCACGGTGCGCAGGTAGCCGCTGATATAGGCCGCCGGCAGGCCCATGCCGCGCAGAGCCGCGATCATCACGTGGGCGAAATCCTGGCAGACCCCGGCCCGGAGCGCGAAGGATTCGGCGAGCGGCGTGGAGACGGTGGTCGCCTTGGCATCGAAGCGGAAGTCCCGGCCGATCCGCAGCATCAGGTCGTGGGCCGCCCCGTAGGCGCTGCGGCCGGCGGAGAAGCTCGGCCGGGCATAGTCGGTGATCGCGGGCAGCAGCGGCACCCGGCCGCTCGGGAACAGGAAATGCACCGGCGCCCGGCCGGCGAGGTCGCGCCCGGCCACCACGGCGTCGCGGACCCGCTCCCAGGCCATGCCGGATTCCGGCGGCGGCGGGGCCGGGCGCTCGACCCGCACGGTGGAGAGCGCCTCGACGCTGAAGGTGGTGTGCGGCGCCTCCAGGGTGATCGCCACGGCCTCGATCCCGAAATAGTCGCGCCGCATCACCGCGCGGGCCGGGCTCGGGTCGATCGTGACGGCGCTCGCCAGCACGCTCTGGCCCTCGCCCTCCTGCGGCTTGAGCCGCAGGGTGCAGCGGGCGAAGTGCACCGGCCGCCCGTAGCGGTAGGTTGTGCGGTGGCGCAGCGTGTAGATCACGCCAGCCCCGTCAGCTTCTCGGGGCGCAGCGCGTTCGGCCCGGTGGGGAAGTAGCGGGCCGCGATGCCGTCGGCCAGCCGCTCCAGGTCGGTCGCGAGCGCGGTGAGGCGCACGGCGTCGAAATCCGCGGCCTCGCCGCTGCGCAGCTCCGCCAGGATCCGGGTGGCGAGGCGGCAATGGGGCTCGGGGATGCCGTCCGCGGCCAGCGCCGGCAGGTCGGCGAGGTGCCGGGTGATCGCCTCGGCCTGGAAGGCGATCGAGCGCGGGTTGTAGGGATCGAGCAGCACCATGTCGCGGACCGGATCGAGGGCCGCCCCCTGCAGGTAGCGCCGCCCGTAGCTGATCTGCGAATCGCACAGCGACAGCATCACCCCGAGGCAGCCGGGCGTCGCCTCGTCGTTGGCGAAGGCGAGCGCGAAGGCGCCGGTGTTGATCGCCCGCTCGATGCGCCGGCCGAGCTCGATGAAGTGCCAGCCCTCGGCGCGGCTCATGTTCTCGTGGGTGAGGCCGGCGAGCGCCGCGAGCTGGCTCAGGGCCCGCTCGGCGCGGCCGGCGAGCTGCGACTCGGTGAAGGCCCGCTCGGTGTTGAGGGACAGGAACTCGTTCAGGTCGGCCAGCACCCGCCACGCCTCGCCGGACAGGCGGGCGCGGAGCGCGGCGGCGTTGCGGCGGGCCGCGAGGATGTGGGACCGCGCCGAGCCCGGCCGATCGCGCCCGGCGAGCGCCTCCAGGGCGAGGCGGGCGGTGGGCAGGTCGGCCGCGCCGATGGCGCCCCATTCGTGCAGGAGGGCCCGGAGCGCCAGGGCCGCGGGCGTGTCGAGGGCGCCCGAGATGTCGGTCCCGACGGCGTCGCCGACGCTGCGCAGATGGGCGAGCACCAGCCGGATCACCGCCTCGCCGCGCTCCAGGTAGCGTCCGAGCCAGAACAGGCCGTCGGCGGCCCGGGCGGGGAGATGGCCCCCGACCCGCCGCACCCGCGGGGCCGCCTGCGTGCCGATCAGGGGCGCGGCGACCGGCTTCTCGGACAGCACCCAGACATCGGCGGAGCGGATGCCGAGCCGCAGCTCGATCGGGTCGACGTCCTCGCGCTCGGAAACCCGGCAGAAGCCGCCGGGCATGACCTGCCAGCCGAGCGGCGTCCGCGTGGCGAAGACGCGGACCACGAAGGGGCGGGGGACCAGGACGAGGCCGTCCGGCCCGCGCTCCCAGCCCGGCATGGTCGAGAGCGGCGCGGCCTCCTGGGCGACGTAGTCGAAGGGCCGGTCGCGCAGGGCGGCGACGACCCGCTCCCGCTCGGCCGCCAGGACCGGGCCCGCGAGGATCGCGTCGCGCCCCGCCCCGCGCTGGGGCGTGGCGGCCGGGCGCAGGGTCAGGCTGTCGAGGTTGGCCTGGGCGTGCGCCAAGCCCTCCAGGTCGCCGCACCACCACGTGCGCGGATGGCCGAGCCTTAGGGGCTCGCCGAGAACGCGCCGGGCGATGCCGTCGAGATAGGGGGCGAGCGCGGCCGACTCGACGAGGCCCGAGCCCGGCATGTTGGTCATCACCAGGGAGCCGTTGCGCAGGGCCTCGAGGATCCCGGGCACGCCGAGCCGCGAAGCCGGATTCAGCTCCAGGGGATCGAGGAAGTCGGAGTCGATCCGCCGCCACAGGGCGTCGGCCCGCTTCAGGCCCGAGACGGTGCGCACGTGCAGGCGGCCGTCCCGCATGACGAGGTCGTCGCCCTCCACCAGCATCAGGCCGAGATAGCGGGCCAGCGCCGCCTGCTCGACATAGGTGCTGCTGTAGGGGCCGGAGGTCAGCAGGCAGATCCGCGGGTCGACGCGCTCGGCCCCCAGCGCCAGACCATCGCGAAAGGCCTGGAAGAAGGCCGGCAGGCGCTCGACGTGGAGGTCCTGGAAGAAGTCCGGGAAGGTCCGGGCCAGGACCATCCGGTTCTCCAGCGCCCAGCCGAGGCCCGAGGGGGCCTGCGTCCGGTCGGCCAGCACCTGCCACCGCCCGTCCGGGCCCCGGCCGAGATCGGCGGCGTAGAGCTTGAGGTAATGGCCGCCGGGGGGCGTGACGCCGTGGAGCGGGTGCAGGAATTCCGGCGTGCCGGCCACGATCGCGGCGGGCAGCAATCCCTCGGCGACCAGCCTTCCATCCCCGTAGACGTCGGCGAGGATCGCCTCCATCAGCTCCGCGCGCTGGACGATCCCGGCGCTGAGGGCCGCCCACTCGGACCCCTCGATCACCAGGGGCAGGCAGCCCAGCGGCCAGGGATGCTCCCGCTGGTCGCCGGCGATGCGGAACGAGATGCCCGCGTCCCGGATGTGCCGCTCCGCCGCGACGAAGCGGGCCATGATCTCCGGCTCGGTGAGGCCGCCGAGACGGTCGAGCAGGCGCGGCCACGCCCCGCGCGGAGCGCCGTCCGGGCCCAGGAACTCGTCCGGCCGGCCAGGGGCGGGGCGGTAGCCCGCGCTCCAGCGGGCGACGCGCTCCCGCGGGCCCTCCGGCCGCTCGGCCCGGCCGCGGCTGCCCGCGAGCGCCGCCTCCATCACGGGCCCCCGGTCACTGCGGCTTGCGGATCCACACAGCGTGGACGGCGACGCGGCCGCAGAAGGGAGCGCGGGTCCCCTCTCCGTGCGGGAGAGGGACAGGGTGAGGGGTCGGGTCTGCCCGAAAGGGGCGCGTCCTGCCGGCGCGTCGACCCTGAAGCCTCTCGTCCCTCACCCCAACCCTCTCCCGCACGGGAGAGGGGGCGCGTCGCGCTCTGTCGTTCGCGTCCGTGTCCGACCCAGATGTGTGGACATCGCGGATCATTGCGGGGCCGGCATCCGCAGGTCGAGGGTGAGAGGGAACTCGGCGCTCGATTCCGGCCGGGGCATGTCGATCCGGCCGGGGGTATGGCCGTGCGGCTGGAACCGGGCGAGGCGGCGCCCCTCCGCCTCGTAGGCGTTCACCGGATGGGTCTCGTAGTTGCGGCCGCCCGGATGGGCGACGTGGTAGCGGCAGCCGCCGAGCGAGCGCCCGTTCCAGGCATCGAGGATGTCGAAGGTGAGCGGCGAGTGGGCCGGGATCGTCGGATGCAGCGAGGAGGCCGGCTGCCACGCCTTGAAGCGCAGGCCCGCCACGGCCTCGCCGCCGCGGCCGGTGCCGGTCATGGGCAGCCGGCGGCCGTTGCAGGCGATGACGTGCCGCTCGGGCACGAAGCCCTCGACCTTGACCTGCAGCCGCTCGACCGAGCTGTCGACGAAGCGCACGGTGCCCCCGCTGGTCCCTTCCTCGCCCATCACGTGCCAGGGCTCCAGCGCCTGGCGCAGCTCCATCCGGACCCCGCCCTGCTCGACCGTGCCGAAGACCGGGAACCGGAACAGGGCCTGCGCCTCGAAGGCGACCGGATCGAAAGCGTACCCCGCCGCCCGGAGATCCTCCAGCACCGAGAGGAAGTCGGACCAGAGGAAATGCGGCAGCATGAACCGATCGTGGAGGTTCGTGCCCCAGCGGACACAGCCGCCGGTCTGCGGCTCCCGCCACAGCCAGGCCACGAGGGCGCGGAGCAGGAGCTGCTGCGCGAGGCTCATCCGGGCGTCCGGCGGCATCTCGAAGGCCCGGAACTCCAGCAGGCCGAGGCGCCCGGTGGGCCCGTCCGGCGAGTAGAGCTTGTCGATGCAGATCTCGGCCCGGTGGGTGTTGCCGGTGACATCCACGAGGATGTTGCGGAACACCCGGTCGACGAGCCAGCGCGGGATGTTGGGCGCGTCGGGGGCGGGGATCTGGGCGAGCGCGATCTCCAGTTCGTAGAGCCCGTCGTGGCGCGCCTCGTCCATGCGGGGGGCCTGGCTCGTCGGGCCGATGTAGAGGCCCGAGAACAGGTACGAGAGCGCCGGGTGGCGCTGCCAGTAGAGCACGAGGCTCTTGAGTAGGTCGGGCCGGCGCAGGAACGGCGAATCGTCCGGCGTGACGCCGCCCATGACCACGTGGTTGCCGCCGCCGGTGCCGGTGTGGCGCCCGTCGGTCATGAATTTTTCCGCGCCGAGCCGGGTTTGCCTCGCCTCGGCATACAAGTCGGTGGTGATGGCGACCGCCTCCCGCCAGGAGGCGGCCGGGTGGACGTTGACCTCGATCACGCCCGGATCGGGGGTGACCTTGATCACGCCGATCCGCGGGTCGTAGGGCGGCTCGTAGCCTTCCAGCTGGATCGGCAGGTTCAGCTCGGCGGCGGCCGCCTCCAGGTGGCCGGCGAGTTCGAGATACTCGTCGGCGCGCTGCACCGGCGGCATGAACACCCGCACCACCCCGTCGCGGGGCTCGATCGAGAGCGCCGTGCGCACCGCGACGCCGGTGATCCCTGAACCGTTGACGGTGGTCGCGCCGGGACGCCCGTCGGTGAGGGGCGGGCGCGACTCCAGGGGGTCCTGCGGCTGGTAGTAGGGATAGTGCTCCGGCGGCACGTAGGGCAGGGACGACAGGGGCAGGCGGAAGCCCACCGGCGAGTCGCCCGGCACCAGGAAGGCGGCGCCGCGCCGGAAGTCCCAGGCTTCCGAGATCCAGACCCGGTCGGCATCGCCGTCCCTGCCGGTGGGCAGGCTCGCCAGCGGCAGGACGTAGCCCGCGGCCTCAGCCAAGCCCCGCTCGTAGACCCGCCTGATCCGGGCGTCGAACTCCACGGAGCCGGACCGGGCCGCGGCGGGCGTGACGTTGACCGGCAGTTCGGCGGCCTTCTTCTCCCAGACCTCGCTGTCCTCGAAGGCCGGGATGACGTAGTCGGCGAGGCCGAGGCGGCGGGCCAGCGCGTCGGCGAGGGCCTTGGCCTGCGCGATCGTGGCTTCGCCCGCCTGGCCTGCGGCCGCCTCGGGGGCGATCAGGTCCGGATCCCGCCAGATCGGCTGGCCGTCCTTGCGCCAGTACAGGGCGAAGGCCCAGCGGGGCAGGCTCTCGCCGGGATACCACTTGCCCTGGCCGTAATGCAGCAGCCCCCCCGGGCCGAACCGGTCGCGGAGGCGCCGGATCAGCGTGTCGGCGAGCCCCCGCTTGGTCGGGCCGACCGCGGCGATGTTCCATTCGGGCGATTCGAAATCGTCCACCGAGACGAAGGTCGGCTCGCCGCCCATGGTCAGGCGCACGTCCTGCGCGGCGAGGTCGGCATCGATCCGCTCGCCGAGCGCGTCCATGGACGCCCAGACCGCGTCCGAGAACGGCTTGGTGATCCGCGGCGTCTCGGCGACGCGGGTGATGCTCATTGCGAAGCCGAACTCGGTCTTGGCCGGTTCGACGGCCCCCGAGATCGGCGCGGCCGAGCGGTAATGCGGCGTCGCCGCGAGCGGGATATGGCCCTCGCCGGTGAGCAGACCCGAGGTCGCGTCCATGCCGATCCAGCCGGCGCCCGGCAGGTAGACCTCGGCCCAGGCATGCAGGTCGGTGAAGTCCGACGCGGTGCCGGTGGGGCCGTCGACCGCGACGGTGTCGGGCACGAGCTGGATCAGGTAGCCGGAGACGAACCGGGCGGCGAACCCGATCCGGCGCAGCACCTGCACGAGCAGCCACGCCGAATCCCGGCAGGAGCCGCTCTTGAGGCGCAGGGTCTCGGCGGGCGTCTGGACGCCGGGCTCCATGCGCACGCCGTAGGCGGTCTCCCGGGCGATCTGGGCGTTGAGCGCCACCAGGAACTGCACGGTGCTGGGTTCCGCGGGGAGCCGGGCGAGCAGCGCCGCCATCTCGGGGCCATCCGCATCCACCGGCGCGCGGTAGGGGGCCAGCTCCTCGGCGAGGTCCGGGTCGTACGCGAAAGGGTGGGTCTGGGCGTAATCCTCGACGAAGAAGTCGAACGGGTTTATCACCGCCAGGTCGGCGGTGAGGTCGACCTCGATCTTCAGCTCGTCGGTCTTCTCCGGGAAGACGAGGCGGGCGAGCCAGTTGCCGCTCGGATCCTGCTGCCAGTTCAGGAAGTGGTTGGCGGGCGTCACCGTGAGCGCGTAGGCCGGAACCTTGGTGCGCGCGTGCGGGGCCGGGCGCAGGCGGATCACCTGGGGGCCCAGGCTGATCGGCCGGTCGTAGCGGTAATGCGTGACGTGGTGCAGGGCGGCTTTGATCGACACGATGGCTCCGTCTGAAGGATCGAATCCGGCCTCGGCGCCGGTTCCGGACGTCACGGCGGGTCGACCATCGCCCCCCACCGCGCGGTTATGCGACACGAACCGAGACACAAGCAATTTCCGTGCGGCGGCGCCCAGGCCTCCGAACCTCTGGCCGGAACTTTGCCGCCTGGCCCCGCTTTGACCGGCAGGTGGGCCGGGTGCCGGCCCGGGACCGCGCGATGAAGATCTTCCAGTGCCAGGCCTGCGACCAGCCGGTCACCTTCGAGGCGACCGCCTGCGAGAGCTGTGCGCGGCAGCTGGGCTATACGTGCGTGGTCCACGAGGTCTCGGCCCTGGAGCCGCAGGGGGCCTCGGCGCACCCGCTGATGGGCGGCGCACAGGTTTTCCACGCCTACGCGGATCCCGGACGGCGCTACCGCCTGTGCAACAACGCCGTTTCGGAGGCCTGCAACTGGCTGGTGCCGGAGGACAGCCCCGACATCTACTGCACCGCCTGCCGCCACAACCGCGTCGTGCCGGATCTGTCGCAGACCTGGAACCTCACCCGCTGGCGCCAGATCGAGGCCGCCAAGCGCAGGCTGTTCTATTCGCTGCTGCGCCTGGACCTGCCGCTCGCCACCCGCGCCCAGTACACGGACGGGCTGGCCTTCGACTTCCTGGCCGATCCGTCCGAGAGCTTCTCCGGCGGAATGCCGGTGCTGACGGGGCACATCAACGGCCTGATCACCATGAACATCGCCGAGGCCGACGATGTCGAGCGGGAGCGCCGCCGGATCCTGTTCGGCGAGCATTACCGCACCCTGCTCGGCCATTTCCGGCACGAGATCGGACATTACTTCTGGTACCTGCTGGTGATGAACAGCCCCACCATGGGGGCCTTCCGGGCGCTGTTCGGCGACGAGCGCCTGAACTACGTCCAGGCGCTGCAGAACCATTACGCGCGGGGCGCGCCCGCCGACTGGGACGAGGCCTACGTGTCGGCCTACGCCACGGCGCATCCCTGGGAGGACTTCGCCGAGACCTTCGCGCATTACCTGCACATCGTCGACACGGTGGAGACCGCCTCGACCTTCGAGCTGCACGTGCGCCCGCGCCTGCGCCACGGGCAGGCGGCACCGACCGTGATCGACTTCGACCCCTACAACACCCAGGATCTCGACCGGCTGATTGCGGCGTGGCTGCCGCTGACCTACGCGATCAATTCGCTCTCCCACAGCATGGGCCAGCCGGCGCTCTACCCGTTCAAGCTGACGCCGACGGTGATCGCCAAGCTCGCCTTCGTGCACGAGCGGATCTACGCCTCCCGCACCGGCATCCTGCCGGATGCCGGCGAGGCGGGCGCCGAGATGCTCCGGGCGGTGATCCTGGGCCTGCGCCAGAAGGTGCCTGCGCCGACGGTGTGAGGGCAGGGCGGACGGACGGGCGCCTCACGCCCCCCCGTGACGTTCCGCGAAGGCGCGGAACGCCGCCAGGGTCTCGGCGCTGACATGGTGCTCGATCCCCTCCGCGTCCCGCCGGGCGGTCTCGGGGCTCACCCCCAGCGCGCACAGGAAGCGTTCGACGATCCGGTGGCGCTCCCGCGCCTGGGCGGCGAGCCGGCGGCCGGCCTCGGTCAGGAACACGCCGCGATAGGGCCGCTGCTGGACGAACCCGTCCTCGCACAGACGCTTGAGCATCTTGGCGACGGTGGGCTGCGCCACGCCGAGGCGGGCCGCGATGTCCACTTGGCGCGCCTCGCCGCCGTCGCCGATCAGGTCGTCGATCAGCTCGACGTAATCCTCGACCAGCTCGGACCGCCGCGCCTCGCGGGCCTGCCGGAAGCTCTCCACGTGCCGCTCGGGATCGACCAGCGCGGTCTCGGGCGAGCCCGGCTCGGACGGTTCCTGCATCGGCTCTCCCTCTCGGCACGCACACGCCGCCCCGCCCCTGTCTAGCAAAAACCCGCGGCCGGAGGGGAGTCCCACGCGGCACGCGGAAAACCCCTTGAATCCCGCGGCCGCAGCCCTGAATATAGCCCGAGCTATATCTTTGAGGAGAGGGTGAGCATGGTGGCGCCGAACGCCGGGACGGCCCCCGGGGGCGCCCCGCCCGGGGCGATGAGCCGGCGGACGGAGAGCGCCATCCGCGACGTCCTCGAAGGGCGGGCGGGTGGACGGGGCCGGTTCCTGCTGTTCGCGGGTCCGGCCGTGACGGCGTCGATCGCCTACATGGACCCCGGCAACTTCGCCACCAACATCCAGGCCGGCGCCCGCTACGGCTACGGGCTGCTCTGGGTGGTGCTGCTCGCCAACTTCACGGCGATGCTGTTCCAGGCCCTGTCGGCCAAGCTCGGCATCGTGACCGGCAAGAACCTCGCCGAGCATTGCCGGGACGCGACGTCGCGGCCGGTGCGCCTCACCCTGTGGGGCATCAGCGAGGTCGCCGCGATGGCCACCGACCTCGCGGAGTTCCTCGGCGGCGCCATCGGCCTGTCGCTGCTCACCGGCATGCCGCTGATGGCCGGGATGGCGATCACCGCGATCGTCACCTACGCGATCCTGCTCCTGGAGCACGAGGGCTTCCGGCCCCTGGAGATCGCCATCGGGGCGATGGTCGGCACGATCGGCCTCTGCTACGCGATCGAGCTGCTGATCGCCCCGGTGGCCTGGGGCGAGGCCGCGAAGGGCCTCGTCACCCCGCGGATCCCGGACGCGGAGGCGCTCACCATCGCGGTGGGGATCATCGGCGCCACCGTGATGCCGCACGCCCTGTTCCTGCATTCCGGCCTGACCCAGGGGCGCGGCAGCCCGCGGAACGAGGCCGACCGGCGCCTTCTGGTGCGCTACTCCAACCGCGAGGTGGTGGTGGCGCTGCTGCTCGCGGGCCTCGTCAACATGGCGATGGTGATCATGGCGGCGGCGGCCTTCCATGCCGGCCACAGCGGGGTCGCCGAGATCGGCGAGGCCTACCGGACCCTGACGCCGCTGCTCGGCCCCGCGGCCGGGGCGGCCTTCCTGGTGTCGCTGCTCGCCTCCGGGATCTCCTCCTCGGTGGTGGGGACGCTCGCCGGCCAGCTGGTGATGCAGGGCTTCACCGGCTGGCGCATCCCGCTCCTCGTGCGCCGGCTCGTGACCATGCTGCCCGCCTTCGTGGTGGTGGCGATCGGCGTCGATCCGACCCGGGCACTGGTCCTGTCCCAGGTGGTGCTGTCGCTGGCCCTGCCGGTGCCGATGGTGGCGCTGGTGGTGTTCACCCGCCGCCGGAGCGTGATGGGTCCCTTCGCCAACGGGCCGCTCACCCAGGCGGCGGCCGTCGCGGGGGCGGCCGTGGTGCTCGCCCTCAACATGGTCCTGCTGGCGGCGGCCTTCGGGATACCGGTGCCGGGGCTGGGGTAAGCCCGCGAGGCGGCCGGTCGATGTGATCGGCCGGCCCGGTTTTGCTCCTAGAACAGCGCGACGAGGGCGACGCCGGCGATCATCAGCACGCCGCCGAGGATGCGCCAGAGACTGGCGGGGTGGCGCTCGAAGCCGACCCACCCGAAATTGTCCAGCATGATCGATGTGGCGACCCCGGCCGTGACGAGGAGGCCCAGGAACGGGGCGGCCCCGATCTGACGGGCCACGACGAACTGCGCCAGAATGATGCCTCCGCCCAGGACCCCGCCGAACCACGCCCACCAGGGCATCCCGAGGGCTTGCGCGGCCGTCGGCCAAGCGAGCCTCCCGGAGATGAGCCCCACCGCGAGGATGCAACTCGCGGTCCCGGCGGCGACCACGAGGCCGGCGACCAGCGATTCGGCCAGCCCCTTCGACAGCGTCCCGTTCTGTCCGGCCTGGACGGCGTTGGCCACGCCGGCCAGCAGCGCGAAACCGTAGAGGTACCACATGGCTGAGATCCCGCCCGGTCAAACCGATCCCTAGGGCAGCCCGGGCCGGACGTCCGTGTTCCTCGGCAGCCTCTGTGTCCGAACGCCGCGACGGCCCTCAGGCCGCGCCCCTCGGAGGCCGGCGGAGGGGCGGCCCCTCACGTCGCCCGCACCACCACCTCCACGAGGTTGGTCCCTCCCGACCGGATCCCGGCCTCGATCGCCGGGGCGATGTCGGCGGCCCGGGTCACGCGCTGCGCGGGGACCCCCATCGAGGCGGCCAGGGCCGGAAAATCGATGCGCGGGTCGGTGAGGTCCATGGCGATGAAGCGGTTGGCCCGCACCGAGGCGTAGTGCGCCTGGCCCTTCATGAAGGTCTTGAGGATGTTGTACTCGGCGTTGTTGATCACCACGAAGGTGACCGGAAGTTTTTCGTGCGCGGCGGTCCAGAGGGCCTGGGGCGAGTACATCGCGGCCCCGTCACCCACGACGCAGACCACGGGCGCCCGGTCGAGCCCCAAGGAAAACCCCACCGCGGCCGGCATGCCCCAGCCGAGGACGCCGCCGCGCATCGCCGCGTATTGATGGGCCGACGGGCTGTCGAGGAAGGTGCGCAGGTGGGTCAGCGTCGCGGGCGCCTCGTCCACGATGGTGGTCTCGGCCCCGACCGCGCGGGCCACCTCCCGGGCGGCCACCAGGGGCGCGATCACCGGATCCTCGAAGGCCGCATCCGCCGCGGCGGCGAGCGTCGCCCGCCGCTCGGCCCGGGCGGTCACCGCCTGGGCGCGCAGCTGCGCGAAGGCCTCGGCCCGGTCGGCGAGGCGGGGGCGGAGCAGCGGCAGCAGGGCGTCCAGCGAGGCGCGGATGTCGCCCACGGTCGAGAGGCTCGTGGCATAGGTGCGCCCGAGGTCGCGCACGTCGGCCGAGAGCTGGAAGACCTGCACCCCCGGCGGCACCGCCGAGACCTCCGAATAGAGCACGGTGATCAGCGACTTGCCGCCCAGCGCGAACACCGCGTCGTAGCGCCCGAGGATGGCGGCGATGGCGTCGGCCCGGGTCGGCAGGTTCCCGGCCCAGAGCGGGTGCGCGGTGGGAAAGGGGATGTGGGCCGGCCAGGACGAGCCGTAGACCGGCGCCGCCAGCAGGTCGGCGAGCGCGACCATCTGGGCCGAGGCGTCCGAGGCGTCGATCTCGTCCCCGGCGATCAGGGCGAGGCGGCCGGGCGCGATGGCGGCGAGCTTGTCCGCCAGCCGGTCGAGGGAACCCGCCACCGCCCGCTGGTCGATGGTCGAGGTCTCGCCCGCCGGTACGGCGCTCATCGCCTCCATCACGTCCATGGGCAGGGACAGGAAGACCGGGCCGGACGGGGCGGCGGCGGCATCGTGGAAGGCCCGGCGCAGCAGGATCGGGATCTGGTCCGGGCTCGTCACCTCCCGGGCCCACTTCATCACCGGGTCGGCGATGGCCACGAGGTCGCCCATCAGCAGCGGGTCGGTCAGCGCGTGGCGGAGATCCTGCTGCCCGGCGGTGACCACCAGCGGCGTGCCGGAGACCTGGGAATTCACGAGCCCGCCCATGGCGTGGCCGAGGCCGCCCGCCGTGTGCAGGTTGAGGAAGGCGGGCCGCCGGGCGCCCTGCGCGTAGCCGTCCGCCATCGCCACCGCGGTCGCCTCCTGCAGGGCGAGGATGTAGGCGATGTCCGGCGCCTCGGTGAGCGCGTCGATGAGCGGCAATTCGGTGGTGCCGGGATTGCCGAAGATGTAGCGCACCCCCTCCGAGCGCAGCACCTCCACCAGGAGGTCGGCGCCCCGGCGCCGGCCGGCGGTCTCCACGGTCTCGATCGACATGCCCTGTCCTCTCCGGCGGAATCAGCGGGAGGCTAAACCATGGGCGGGCCGGGGCAATGCCGCGGCTCCGCCCGCATCCCGAGAGCCGACCGAGAGCCGAACCGTCACGCCGAGCGTGAAGAGGGGGCCGGAAGAGGGGGCCGGCGCCCGATGCGGCCCCCTTGCGGACGGCGTGCGGCGGGCCGCAACCGATCGGCAGCCTTTCTGGCGTAACCTGCCGTGGCCGGGATGCTCCCGCCCCCTCAGGCGCAGGCCTGAAGGTCCATGCCACCGACCAGGACGACACCCATGCGGATCGCGGCTCCCCTTGCGCTCCTGGCCACGCTGGGCCTCCCCGCCATCGCGCAGGCGCAAGGCTTGGAGCGCGGCGCCCAGGAGGGCGCCTCGCGCGGCGAGGAGATGGCGGGCCCCCTCGGGGCGATCGTCGGCGGCGCGATCGGTGCCGCCGTAGGCACGGCCAACGGCATCCTCGGCGTCGACCGGCGGGAGCGCTTCCGCATCTACGCCCTCGGCGAGCGCCGCCCGTCCGTCGCCCTCGCGGGCCCCGTTCGGGTCGGAACCGTGCTACCGGAGGAGGGCGTCGTGTATTACGATGTCCCGCGCGAGTTCGCTTTGCCGGAGTACAGCTACACGATCGTCAACGGCCATCCGGTGCTCGTCGAGCCGCGCACGCGCCGCATCGTGGAGGTGATCGACTGACGGTTCCCTCCCGGTGGGCGCGGCTGGCGCGGCTGAGGGATTCGGCGAGATGGCGCGGGCGATCCGCTGCGGAGGACACAGGTGGCCCAGACCGCGATCCTGTCGGCGCCCCCGGTGACGGGATGAGCGCGCGCAACACCGCAGAGGCCGATCGGAGACACTGGTTCTACGACAACCGGCTCCTGGTCTGCGCGTTCTGTCTGCTCGCGTTCGTGGTCATCTTCTGGCAGGTGAGCCGGTTCGAAGGCTTCCAGCCCATCTTCACCTGCGCCCGGGATCAGGACGTCGATCGCGGGCTGCTCTCCGCCGGGATGCGGGCGTGCATGAGCGACGCGACCTCGCAGGCCGCCCAGGCCCGCTGCATGCACGTCGTCTACGTGCTGGCCTGCACGGAGGAGCGCTGGCGCTGACGCCGCCGCGTCAGGGCGCGCCAAACGCTCCCCCAGGCCGAGCGCCAGGAACGCCGCGGGCCCGGGGGCAACGGCGAGACGGATCGCCGTGCGGGCGACGCGGTTGCGCAGGCGCCGGGCCCGCCAGAGGGCGCCGGTCTCCACCGCGAGGCCGCGGGCGTAGAGGCTGGCGCGCAGGCTGCGGGCGTCGCAGGCCGGCGGCCTCAACGGCGTCGCCGATCACCACCGACCCGTCGCGCCTCATGACCGGACGGAACGGCGCCCCCATCGGAAACCCTATGCGGATCGAGCCCGCGGACGACGCGCATCATGTCAGCGACCATCGCGGTGCTCTGCGGTCTCCCCGCCTCGGGCCCGGGGCGGAGGCCGGGCGACGCTCAGGCGCGCAGCTGTGCCACGAAGGCCCGGATGAACGGCGGCAGCCCGTCGAGGTCGCGCAGGCACAGGGTCAGGTCGCGCCGCGCCCAGGAATCGGCGAGGGGCACCACCGCCAGGGCGAGGCCCTGGGCGGCGCGGGCGGCGGCGCTCTCGGGAAGGACCGCCAGCCCGACCCGTGCCTCGACGAGCCGGCAGACGGCGTCGAAGTCCCGCAGCTGCACCCGCAGGCGCATCGGCCGCCCCTCCCGCACCGCCTGGGCGACGAGGAACCGGCTGATGGCGCTGCGCCGGTCGAGGCCGACGAGGTCGTGGCCGAGCAGCTCGGCGAACGGGATCGTCCCGCGCGCCGCCAGGGGGTGATCCCGGGCCGCCACCAGCACGAACCGGTCCTCCCGGAACGGGAAGGTCCGCAGCGAGCCGGTATCCACCGTGCCGGACAGGATGCCGAGATCGGCCGCCCCCTCGGCCACCAGCCCGACGATCTCCTCGGAGGTGCGCTCGTCGATCTCGACGCCGATCCCGGGGTGATCGGCCAGGAAGGCCGAGAGCGCGTCCGGCAGGAACTCGGTCAGCGCGTTGGTGTTGGCCAGCACCCGGATCTGGCCGAAGGCGCTCCCCGAGAAGGCCGCCATCTCCTCGCGCAACCGCTCCACCCCGGCCAGGACCTCCCGGGCGTGGACGAGGAGGGCGCGCCCGGCCGGGGTCGGGCTGACGCCCTGCCGGCCCCGGGTCAGCAGCGCCGCGCCGAGGGACTCCTCCATCAGCCGGATCCGCGTCGAGGCGGCCGCCAGGGCGAGGTTCGCCCGCGCGGCCCCGTGGGTGATCGAACCGGCCTCGACCACGTGCCGGAACAGGCCGAGATCGGTGAGATCGAACCGCATCATCGCGCAGGCGCCTCCCGACACGCCATCTGCACCGGCGCAGCCCGGAACCGGCCCTGGACCTGCCCTGCCCTGGCCTGGCCCGGCCCGGCCCTGGCCCGGTCGCGCGTCGACGGCCCCGGCCGTCGCCGGGCCACGGTAGCGGGCGGCCGCCCGTCTGTCAGGAATTCCCACCGGCCGCGCCCCGGCATCGGCCCGAGCCCGAGCCCAGGGGGCGCTGCAGGAACGGCCGGGCGCGCCGGTCCCGGGCAGAGACGGACCAGTCCCGAGGTATCCGACACGGTATAGCGCGCGATTTCACCGGTCTATCGACTTAGAAAATCCGGGTCAATTTCGGAACAATCCAAATATGGCCCCCGCAAAAGTCAATAATTCTACAAATATCAGCAATCCTGTTTCAATTCAGATTTACCGGACGTTAACGCCGCATGTCTCAATGATCATCGAATAGTCTTGCAAGGCTTCGCGACGATGGCTTCTGCGTCAGAACATTGGATCGACCGGCCGTCCCGCGATCGCCTGCGGCGCTCCGGCTCCGATACGCCCGCGAACCGGTCTGGGCACCGCTGATGGACGCGCTCCTCGTCGACGACAGCGCCACCATGCGGATGCGCCTCCGCCGCCTGCTGGAGGCCAAGCCCGACATGTCCGTCACCGATCACGGCGACCCGGTCGCCGCGATGGTCGAGGCGCGGATGCGGGCCTTCGATATCGTCCTGGTCGACTGCCACATGCCCGGCATCGACGGGATCGCCTTCATCCGGCAGATGCGGACCATCCCGCATTACGCGCAGGTGCCGATCGTGATGATCACGAGCGACATCTCGGACGCGGTGCGGCTCGCCGCCCTGGAGGCGGGGGCGACCGATTTCCTCGACAAGTCCATGCAGGGCGTCGAACTCACCGTCCGGCTGCGCAACATGATCCGGCTCGCCCGGGCGGTGCGGCGGCTCGCCGAGCAGGCGGCTTGGCTCGACGGCGCGGTGGAGGCCGCCCTGCGCCACATGCGCGAGCGCGAGGAGGAGATCATCTTCCGCCTGGCGCTGGCGGTCGAGTACCGCGACAACGACACCGGCGATCACACATGGCGGGTGGCCCGCTACAGCCAGATCGTCGCCGAGGGGCTCGGGCTGGCGCCGGATTTCTGCCGCAACCTCTATCTCGCGGCGCCCCTGCACGATGTCGGCAAGGTCGGCATCCCGGACGGCGTCCTGCTCAAGCCCGGCCGGCTCGACCGGGACGAGTTCGACCTGATCAAGACGCATCCGGCGATCGGCCGGCGCATCCTGGGCGGGAGCGCCTCCGAACTGATCCGGCTGGCCGCCGAGATCGCCGAGTTTCACCATGAGAAATGGGACGGCGGCGGCTACCCGCACGGGCTCGTCGGCGCCGCGATTCCCCTCTCGGCCCGGATCGTCGCGGTGGCGGACGTGTTCGACGCCCTGACCACCGCGCGGCCCTACAAGGCTGCGCTGCCCTTCGACGCGGCCCTGGACTGCATCCGCGCCGACAGCGGCCGCCACTTCGACCCGGCCTGCGTGGAGGCCTTCTGCGCGCGCTTCCCGGACATCCGCATCGCCGGCGGGCAGAACCGGGCGGGGATGCGGCCGAATGCGGGGCCGGTCACCGAACCCTGGGCGCGGGTGCCGACCCTGCTCCGCGAGGTCGCCGCCCCGTCGCCGGCCCCGGCGGGATGGCGCGTCAGCAGCCCCGAGGCGCTCCTGACGCCATCGGTGAACCCGGGCTCGTCTGCGCCGTTGATCGCGGACTCGCACGGATCACGGACGGAGCCGCACCATGACCACGACCTGGAAGACGCTGCCGGAGATCGCCCTGGCCCGCCGGATCTCCCTGGACGCGGCCCGGCGCCTGGTCGACGGGGCGAAATGCCCCAAGGTGTTCCGCGCGGACGGCACCGTCTACCTCATCTGAGCGCGGGCCGGGCGGATGACGCATCCCCCGGGAGCCCCTAACCTTCCGGCATGCGCATCTTCCACACGCCCGATTCAGGCCGGCACGATCCCGAACGCTACCTGCGGCGCGGCACGCCGATCCCGCATCCCGAGCAGGCCGCCCGCTACGCGATCCTGCACGACGCGGCCCTGCGGGGCGGCCACGACCTCGGCGAACCGGCCGATCACGGCCTCGACCCGATCCGGGCGGTGCACGATCCGGACTACGTGGCGTTCCTGGCCGAGGCCTGGGCGCGCCGGGGCGAGATCCCCGACATCGGCGACGAGATCCTGACCGGATCCTTCGCCCGGCCGCAGATGCACCGGAGGCCCGCCGGCCTCCTCGGGCGGCTGGGCCTCTACACCGCCGACACCTCGACGCCGATCCGCGCCGGCACCTGGGCGGCGGTCTACGGGTCGGCGCAATGCGCGGTCGCGGCCGCCGACGCGGCCCTCGCGGCGGGACACGCCTACGCCCTGTGCCGCCCGCCCGGCCACCACGCCTACGCGGAGTCCGCCGGCGGCTTCTGCTTCCTCAACAACAGCGCCATCGCGGCCGAGCGGATGCGCGCCGCCACCGGCGGCCCGGTGGCGATCCTCGACATCGACGTCCATCACGGCAACGGCACGCAGGGGATCTTCTACGCCCGCGCCGACGTACTGACGGTCTCGGTCCATGCCGACCCGTCCGACTACTTCCCGTTCTTCGCCGGCTACGCCGACGAGACCGGGACCGGGGCGGGGGCGGGGTTCAACCGCAACCTGCCGCTGCCGCCGGGCTCGGGGGACGCGCCCTGGCTCGAGGCCCTGGAGGCGGGTCTCGCGGCTGTCGCCGCGCACCGGCCCCGGGCCCTCGTGGTGGCGCTGGGCCTCGACGCCGCCGCGGACGACCCGATCGGCGCCCTCGCGGTGACCCGGGCGGGATTCGTCGGGGCCGCGGAGCGGATCGCCCGGGCCGGGCTGCCCACGGCCCTGGTGCAGGAGGGCGGCTACCTCTGCGCGGCCCTGCCGGACAACCTCGCGGCCTTTCTCGCGGCCTTCGACGCCGCGCGCTGAGCCCCGCATCGCGTCCGCCCCCGCGGTGCGGGCGTGATGCGATCGTGATCGCCGGGGCGCCGGATCGGCTACCCGGATGTGGTCGACCCGATGCCACAACCGACCTATCAGGGCGGGGCGGGCGCCGCCGACGCGTCCCGGGCGGGAGGAACGGACGATGGGCGCGGGCGAGGTGGGCTTAGGCGAGGCGGCCAGCGCTCCGTGGTACGCGGGTCTCACCCGGCGCCACTGGCGGATCCTGTGGGGCAGCTATCTCGGCTGGATCTTCGACGGCTACGAGGCGGTGGCCCTGGTCTACGCCCTGCGTCCGGCGCTGGCCTCGATCCTCACCCCCGAGCAGGCCCAGGCGCCGGCCTCCTACGTGGGGCTCGCCATCGGCATCACGCTGCTCGGCTGGGGGATCGGCGGCCTCATGGGCGGGATCGCGGCCGACTATATCGGCCGCAAGCGCATGATGATGATCTCGATCCTCGGCTACGCGGTCTTCACCGGGCTGACCGCCTTCGCCGGGAGCTTCACGCAGCTCGCGATCCTGCGGTTCATCACGGGGCTCGCCATCGGCTCGGAATGGTCCACCGGCATCGCCCTGGTGGCCGAGACCTGGCCGAACCGGGCGCGGCCGAAGGGCTGCGGCTTCCTGCAATCGGGCTTCGGCGGCGGCGCGGTGCTGGCCGCCATCGTGTGGGCCGTGCTCGCGGCCACCGAGCCCCTGGGCCCGGAATCCTGGCGGATCCTGTTCGCGCTGGGTGCCCTGCCGGCCTTCGTCTGCCTGTACCTGCGGCGGGCGCTGGAGGAATCCGAGCAGTGGATGCAGGCGCTCAAGGCGCAGCGCTGGGCCGCCACCGCGGAGGATGCCGGCCACGCCCCGCGGGCCGCGCAACGCCCCTTCACCCTGGCGGAGATCTTTCGGGAGCCGGAGAGCCGGCGGCGGGTGCTGCTGGCCACCGCCATGTCGTTCGCCACCACGGTGGGCTGGTGGGCGGTCTCGTCCTGGCTGCCGGCCTACACGGAGGGGCTGGCCAAGGCCGCGGGCGAGCCGGCCAACCTCTGGGGCCCGCGCATGGGCATCATCTACAATGTCGGGGCGATCACCGCCTACGTGATCTCGGGCTTCGTGGCCGACGCGATCGGGCGCCGCGCCTTCCTGCTCGTCACCTATGTCGGCTGCATCGTCACGTCGCTCGCCTGCTACCTCTGGACCGGCGGGCTGGTGCCGTTCATGGGGCTCGCCTTCCTGAACGGGTTCTTCACCCTGGGCTTCGCCTTCTCATGGATGGCGATCTACCTCGCGGAGCTGTTCACCCCGGCGGTGCGGGCGACGGCGGCGAGCGTGGTCTTCAACGGCGCGCGGCTGATCGCCTGGATCTTCCCGATCCTCGCCGGGCAGATCGTGACCGCCTTCGGGGGCGTCGCCGCGGCGGCTCTGACCCTGTCGAGCGTCTACGTGATCGGCCTCGTGGTGCCGTGGTTCATGCCGGAGACGCGGGGCCGGCCGCTGCCGGAATAGATCGATCCGCCGGGTCCCGCCCCGCCGGCGGCCGGCGGTCCCGGGCCCGGCCAGACGCAAAGCGGCCCCCGACTCCGGTGGAGCGGGGGCCGGATCCTGCGCAGGCCGCCATGGGCCCGCCCGGCCCAGGGGGCAGGGCGGAGGCCGGTCCTAGTCCTCGTCGTCCTCGTCGTGGTGCCGGCCCTTGAGCTTGGCGAAGACCGAATCGGCATCGAGCCGCTCCTCGCGGCCGCCGTGATCGTCCGCGTGCTCCCGCTCGTCCGCCTCGCGGGCCGTGGAGACCTCCGTCGGCAGCAGCGAGGCGCCGGATTCGGCCGCCACCGCGGCCGGGCGGTCGGCCGCCGCGCGCTGGACCTCGAAGTCGAGGTTGATCTGGGTGGTGAGCCCGAGGGTCACCGGGTCCATCGGCTGGAGCGAGCCCGAGTTCCAGTGGGTGCGCTCGCGGATCTGCTGGATCGTCGACTTGGTGGTGCCTACCAGCCGGATGATCTGCGAATCCTTCAGCTCCGGGTGGTTGCGCAGCAGCCACAGGATGGCGTTCGGCCGGTCCTGGCGGCGGGAGAGGGGGGTGTAGCGCGGGCCCTTGGTGGTGCGCTTCACCTCCGGCAGCTTCACCTTCGAGACGGCCGGCTTCAGCTTGTAGTGCGGCGCCTTCTGGGCCTTCTCGATCTCGTCGCGGGTGAGCTGGCCGGTGGAGACCGGGTCGAGCCCCTTGATGCCGGCCGCGACCTCGCCGTCGGCGATGCCCTTCACCTCCAGCGGGTGCAGCTTGCAGAAATCGGCGATCTGCTCGAAGGCCAGCGAGGTGTTCTCGACCAGCCAGACGGCGGTCGCCTTGGGCATCAGCGGACCCTGGGACATGTCTCTCGTGCTCCGGCCTGGCGGGACGGGGGCCGGGCATCGGGCCGCGGGCTCCGGATGACCGATCCGGATGTCCCGTCTCACGCTGTCGAATGGGGATGAGGCACTATAGGCCCGGGCGGGGAGGGGCGCAATCACGGGTTCGGCGGTTCGGAGAGCCCGCCTGCGGATTCACCGGGGGCCGGGACGACCGGCCGCCCCTCAGCGCGGGCGCACCCCGTCGAGGAACAGCCGCACCGCCGCCTGCCGCCGCCGCTCCTGCGTCTCCGGATCGGTGGCGATGCCGTAGAGGGCCGCCTGGGACGACCGGCCCAGGACGAGGCTGAGGAACAGGTCGGCCGCGATCTCGGGATCCGCCACGGCGATCCGGCCGCGCCGGGCGAAGGCGTCGAGCAGCTGCGCCACGGCGCGCACGCCCCGCAGCCAGCCCTCCTCGTGGGCCAGCCGCGCCAGTTCGGGAAACTGCAGGGCCTGGGCCACGAGGTTGCGCTTGAGCATGGCCGCCCCCGGCGACTGCCCGTGGGCCAGCAGGGTGCGGCTGAGATCCTGCAGGGCGGTCTCGACGTCGTCGCTCCCGCCCTGCGCGGCCTGGGCCTCGGCGGCGGCGGAGAGCGGCGCCAGCCACGCGGCGATCCGCTCGCGCAGGACCGCCTCGAACAGGGCCCGCTTGTCGCGGTAGCGGGCATAGACCGTCGGCTTGCTCATCCCGGCGGCCTCGGCCACCGCGTCGATGGAGGTGGCGTCGAAGCCGCGCTCCAGGAACAGGGTGGTCGCCACGGCGATCAGGTGCGCCTCGCGCCGGACCGCCTCCGCGCGCGTCGGCCGGCCGCCCCGCCGCTGTCCCGCCTCCGCTCCCGCGATCTCCGTGACCGTCACCCGCGATTCTCCTTGCCCGAAGCCGTCCCGCGCATTATCAAAACGATACCGTACCGTTTTGATTCTGGCCAGACCCGATGGACGCACGTCGCAGCGACAGCTTCAAGAGTGCCGACCCGGTCGCGGGTGCCCCGGCGCCCGCCCCGGTCGCCGCCGCCGCGGTCCCGGCCCAGACCCAGACCCCGGCCCAGGTCCCTGCGCCGGCCTCCGCATCGGCGCCGCGTCGCCGCCGCGCGCGGATCGTGCTGCCCCTCCTCGGAGTTCTCGCGCTGGGCGGCGCCGGAACCTACGGCTGGCACTGGTGGACCGTCGGCCGCTTCCTCGAGGTGACCGACGACGCCTATCTCCAGTCCGACAAGGTGACGGTGGCCCCGCGCATCGCCGGCACCGTCGCGGAGGTGCGGGTCGGCGACAACCAGCCGGTCAAGGCCGGGGACGTCATCGCCCGCCTCGACGACCGGTCCTACCGGGTCCAGCTCAAGCAGGCCGAGGCCGAGGTCGAGAAGGACAAGGCGCAGGTCCTGGGCGTCGCCGCCGCGATCATCCAGCAGCAGGCGCAGGTCGCCTCGTCGCGGGCCGACCTCGCCAATGCCGAGGCCGCGCTGACCTTCGCGCAGCAGGAATACACCCGCTACCAGAACCTGCTGCAGACCGGCTCCGGCACGGTGCAGCGCCAGCAGCAGGCGGATGCCGACCTGCGCCAGCGCCACGCCGCCCGCGACAAGTCCGCCGCCGCGCTCGACGCCGCGCAGAAGCAGATCGACAGCCTGAAGGCCCTGGAGGCCAGCACCCGGGCGAGCCTCGAAGGGGCGCGGGCGAAGGTCGAGGGGGTGAAGCTCGACCTCAGCTACGCCACCATCCTGGCGCCCATCGACGGCGTGGCCGGCGACCGGGCGCTGCGGATCGGGCAGGTGGTCTCCCCCGGCACCGGGCTCCTGACCCTCGTGCCGATGGGCCGCGACATCTACCTCGTGGCGAACTTCAAGGAGACCCAGACCGGGCACATGGTCGAGGGCCAGCGCGTCACCGTCACGGTCGACGCCTTCGGCGACCACGCATTCGAGGGCCGGATCGAGAGCTTCTCCCCGGGCACCGGCTCGCAATTCGCGCTGCTGCCCCCGGAGAACGCCACCGGCAACTTCACCAAGGTGGTGCAGCGCGTGCCCGTGCGCGTCGCCCTCGATCCCGCCGACCCGCTCGTCGGCCGCCTGCGCCCCGGCCTGTCGGTGGAGGCGACGGTCCACACCGCCGACCCGGTGGAGCCGGTGGATCCCGCCCGCCGCAGGCCGAAGCCCGCCCCGGCGCTGGTCAGCGAGGCCCTGCCCCGATGAGCCCCGTGCCGGCCGTGGCCGGGCCCGAGGCGAAGGCGAGCGCCCGGGACTGGCTCGCCGTGTTCGGCGCGATCCTCGGCGCCTTCACGGCGATCCTCGACATCCAGATCACCAACGCCTCGCTCGCCGACATCCAGGGGGCGCTCGGCGCCTCCACCGAGGAGGGGAGCTGGATCTCCACCGCCTACCTGATGGCCGAGATCATCGTGATCCCGCTCACCGGCTGGCTGTCCTCGGTGATCGGCCTGCGCCGCTACCTCGCGGTGAACACCCTGCTGTTCACCGCCTTCTCGCTGGCCTGCGCGCTCTCGACCAGCTTGAGCCAGATGATCCTGTTCCGGGCGGGCCAGGGCTTCACCGGCGGCGTGCTGATCCCCACCGCCATCGTGATCGTGCGCACGCGGCTGCCGAAGAGCCAGCAGGCGGTGGGCATCGCGCTGTTCGGCCTGACGGCGACCTTCGCGCCGGCCATCGGCCCGACGGTGGGCGGCTGGCTCACCGACAACCTGTCCTGGCACTACATCTTCTACCTGAACCTGATCTTCGGGCCGATCGCCGCGGCGATCCAGCTCGGCGCCTTCGAGGCCGCGCCCGCCCGCTGGGGCGAGTTGCTCAAGGGCGACTGGATCGGCATCGGCCTGATGGCGACCGGGCTGCCGGCCCTGACCTTCGTGCTGGAGGAGGGGCAGCGCAAGGACTGGTTCGGCTCGCCCGTGATCGTCGAGGCGAGCTGGCTGGCCGTCGCCGGGATCACCGGCTTCATCGTCCGCGAGCTGACGGCGGCCAAGCCCTTCATCAACCTGCGGGTCCTGGCCAACCGCTCGGTCGGGGGCGCCTGCGTGCTGATGACCGTGCTGGGCGCGGTGTCGTTCGGGTCGATCTACATCATCCCGGTCTATTGCGCGCAGATCCAGGGCTACAATGCCGAGCAGATCGGCACCGTGGTGATGTGGTCGGGCCTGCCGCAGCTGGTCCTGTTCCCGATGATGCCCCTGCTCATGCGCGCCGTCGACGCCCGGCTGCTCGTGGTCACCGGGACGCTGTTCTTCATCGCGAGCTGCTGGATCAATGTCGGCCTGACCCACGATGTCGGCGCCGACAAGCTGATCCTGCCGCAGCTCATGCGGGCCATCGGCCAGCCGCTGTTCACGATCCCGCTCTCGCAGCTCTCCACCGTGGGCCTCGGCCCGCGCGACACCGCCGACGCCTCGGCGCTGTCCAACATGATGCGCAACCTCGGCGGCTCGATCGGCATCGCCCTGCTGTCGACCATGATCGACCGGCGGGAGCACTTCCACTTCTCGGTGCTGGCGGAGGCGATCACCGTCAACGCGACCCGCACCCAGGACCGGCTCGCGGCGCTCGCCGCCGGGATGCACGCCCGCATCGCCGACCCGCTGGCCGCCAAGGGCGCGGCTCTGGGCATGCTGGCGCAACAGGTCCGCCGCGAGGCCACCGTCATGGCCTACGCGGACGGGTTCTGGCTGGTGGGGGTGAGCCTCGTGGCGAGCCTCGCCGTGGTGGCGATCCTCAAGAAGCCCCAGCGCGCCGCCGGGCCGGTGGAGGCGCATTGACGGGCCGATGCGACGCCGGGGGCTACTTCCCCGGCAGGTTGTGGACGATCGGGAAGAACGTGTCCTTCCAGTCCTTGGGCTCGGCCTTGATGGTCTTCATCGCGTAGAAGTGCCGGGCCTGGAGCATGATCCCGTAGGGGGTGGTGGAGAAGTTCGTGCCCGGCTCCTTCATGATCGCGACCAGGGTCTCGGGGGGCGTCTTCTCGTTGGTGGCCGCGACGTAATCCTTGGCGGCCTGGAGCGGGTCCCGGGCGATCGCGGCATTGGCCTCGTCGATCGCAGCCACGATGGCGGCGGCGAGCTTGGGGTTTCGGGTGTACCAGCCGGTCCGGGCGTAGAGGATCGCGTTGCTCACCGGCTCGCCGACGAGTTCGAAGGAGTTCAGCACCGTGTGGATCGCCGGATCCTGCAGCTCGCGCTGCTGGAACGGCGGCAGCGAGAAGTGGCTGTTGATCTCGTTGTGCGGGCTCGCCAGCGCCGCCACCGCGTCGGGATGGCCGAGCTGGACGGTGAGCGGGTCGAGCTTGGTGGCGTTCTCGGGCCCGAAGGCCTTCTTGGCGGCGATCTGGAGCAGCACCGCCTGCGAGGAGACCTTCACGGAGGGCAGGGCGATCTTGTCCTTGCCGGAGAAGTCGCCGAGGGTCTTCACGTCCGGGTTGCGGGTGAGCAGCAGCATCGGCGTGGTGCCGACGCCGCACAGGCCCTTCACGTCGCCCCGCGTCCGGTCGTTGAGCAGCAGCATGTTGGTGGAGCCGCTGTCGACGATGTCGATATTGCCCGAGAGCAGCGCGTCGTTGCCGGCGGCGCCGCTCGTCAGGTTGACCCACTCCACCGCGACGTCCCCGAGGCCGGCGGCCTTGGCGTGCTTCTCGATCAGCTTGTGCTGCTCGGCGAGGACGGCGGGCAGGTAGACGAAGCCCGGCTGCCGGCTGATCCGCACCTTGGCGTCGTCGGCCCGGACGGGGGAGGCGAGCGCCAGCCCGGCCAGCAGGAGGGCCGGTCCTGCCCGCAGGAGCCGGCGGCAGCCCAGCAGCAACGCGCCCGTCCGCGACGTACCCACCATGACGCATCTCCCTGTGACCCCGGCGGATTCGTGTCCGATCCGGATGTGTCGTTGGGCGCGAGTGGACAGGTTCGGGTCGGCGCGCGCAAGGCCCCGCCGCCCCGATCCGCCGATTCCGGCGCGGCAACGTCCCCCGATGCGCGACCGGCGCGGCCGACGATCGGGCAGGCTCCGCACCGCCGGACGCAGCGCCCGCGCCGGGGCCGCCACCGTCGCGGGCACTCAGCCCGCCGAGAAGCCCCGGACCGCCGCCCGCACCAGCGCGTCGATCATCGGCCGCACGTCGTCCACGCCGAGGGGCCCGAGGCTGCCGAGATCGGCGAGATAGGTCATGCCGTGGACGCTGGACCACAGCGCCCGCGCCATCACGGGGATCTCCGCCTCGGCGAGGCGGCCGCCGTCGCGCAGCACCCCCTCCAGGATCCCGAACAGGGCCGCGATGTCGGCCTGCACCGAATCCGGCGCCGCCACGGTGCGGCGCTCGAAGATCGCCGCCCAGGCGGCATGGTGCCCCGCCGCGAAGGCGAGATACGCATCGGCCAGGCACAGGAGCCGCGCCTCCGTCCCCCGCGACGGACAGGCCGCCAGCGCCTCCGTGAGGGCGTCCCGGAGCCGCCGCATGGTGACGGCGTTGGCCTCCAGCCGCAGCACTTCCAGGCTGTCGAACTGCGTGTAGACCGAGCCCACCGCCGTGCCGGCCCGCTCCGCGACGCCGCGGGCGGTCAGCGCCGCCGCGCCGCCCGCGTTCAGGATCGCCACCGCGGCTTCGATCAGGGCCCGGCGATCCGCCGCGCGGTCGCCCGGCTCCTTCCGCGGCCGTCCGCGCACCTTTTTATGAACCTCGTTCATTTTATCCCTTGCGACGCGGCGCGCCGCGTGTTTTACCTGTTTCATGAACGACGTTCAATAAATTACGGATGCGATCCGGCCCGTCGTTCTTCGCGAGGTGAACCGTGATGAGGACCCTCTCCTTCCTGATGCGCGGCGTGATCGCCGACAACGCCCAGGCGATCCACGACGCCCATGCCGTGACGATCCTGCGCCAGCAGATCCGGGAGGCCGCCGGAGCCCTGGCGGCCGCCCGGCGGGAACTGGCCGTCGCCCTGGCCTACCACGCCGCCGAGATGCGCGCCCTCGACGCCATCGGGACCCGCATCGACACCCTGTCGGACGGGGCGCGGCGGGCGCTGGCCGACGGCCGCGAGGATCTCGGGACCGGGGCGGCGATCCACATCGCCGCGCTGGAGGACGAGCGGGCCGACCGCCGGGCCGCCGCCGAACGCTTCGCCGCCGAGGTCGAGCGGCTGAAGCGCCTCGTCGCCCAGGGCGGCGAGCGGCTGCGGGATCTCGACCGCGGGCTCCAGACCGCCCGCACCACCGAGGCGCTGCGGCGGGCCGGCCTCGAGGGCCGCCGGGTCACGACCCTGTCGGCGGGGGCCCTCGGGGAGGCCGAGCGGACGCTGGCGCGCCTGCGCGAGCGGCAGGGGGCCGAGGCGGACATCGCCGCCGCGCTGACCGAGCTCGAGGCCGATCTCGAGGCCGGGACCGCGGGCGGGATCGAGGCCGATCTCGAGGCGGCGGGCTACGGCCGCCCCCGCACGGACCCGCGGGCGGTGCTGGACCGCCTCAGGGCCGGGGCCTGACCGGCGCCGCACGAACCCCCGTCCGATCCTTCCTCAGGAGACCGCACCATGACACCGCAGATGCCCCATACCGGCGCCTGGAAGACCTTCACGCTGGTCAGCTTCGCCGCCGCCGCCGCCATGCTGACGATCGGCATCTTCTTCCTGCCCGCGGATATCTGGATCAAGGGCTACCTCGCCATGGCGTCGCTGTTCCTCACGGGCACGACCTTCACCCTGGCCAAGACCCTGCGCGACGAGCACGAGGCGAAACGGCTGATCAACAAGATCGAGGACGCCGCCACCGAGCGCGTCCTGCGGGAGGCGGTGCCGGGCCGGCTCTGAGCCGATCCCCGAGGTCGGCGCCGCTCAGTCCGCAGCCTCCAGGAACGCGGCGACCACCCGGGAGAATTCCGGGGTCCGCAGGTAGCCGTAGGATTTGTGCCGGTTCTCGGCGCCGTCCGGCCTCCGGTAGGCGTTGATCACCGGCACGTCCCGCACCCGCACGCCGGCGGCATTCGGCGCGTAGAGGGCCGCGAGGTCGTCGCCCACCGTGGCGATGTCCTGGCGGTCCATCAGGTTGGTCCAGGCGGTGAGCGCCGCCGGCACCCGGAGGTCGCCGTACGCGTCGGCGAGCTTCAGCTTCAGCTCGGCGAGGCCGAGGGGCGCGCCGAGGGTGACCAGGGCGCAGCGGGGCATCGGCGTCCCCTCCGCCTCGGCGGCGCGCAGAACGTCGTAGGCGATCAGGCCGCCCATCGAGTGCGCGGCGATCAGCACGGTATCCGCCGCGGCCGCCGCCAGGACGTCGCGCAGGCGCGCCCGCGCCGCCGCCCGGAAGGTCGCGTCCTCGTGGTAGCCCCAGAGATCGTCGAGACGGTATTCCAGGATCAGGTCATCCACCGGCGTCAGCCCGGCGGCCTCCTGCAGGTGCGACAGGCCGCGATAGATCCGGTCGGTGAGGGTCGGCTCGGCGCGGTCCGGCTCCCCCGCCGGGGAGGGGAACGGCCCGAGGCCGTGATCGGGGCGGTAGGGCTCGCGGTTGCGGTCGCCCGCGAGCGGCTGCGGGTAGCGCAGGTCCGCCCAGTAGACGAAGGTGAAGGGCAGGTCGGCCTCCGCCACCCGGAGCCCGCGATTGCGGTCGAGCCCCTCGCGGATCGCGGCGCGCCACCAGGCGGCCTTCTCATCCCGGGGCGGCTTGTTGGCGAGCCCGTGGATGCCGATGATGTGCGCCCGACCCAGTGTCCGCTCCCAGACCGACGCGAATGCCGGCGGCTCAAGATAGGGCCGCCCCGCACGGACGGAACTGCGGCTTAGTTTCCGCGCGCCCGTCGCCCCCGCGCGTCAACCCGTTCGTCGACCCAGTCGTCGACCCATTGCCACCCGGCCGCTCCGCCATAGCTGCGCTGCGGGAACCGGATCGGGCCCGGGGCCTTCTCCCACGACAGATGATCCTGCCGCGCTTGCATCCCGGTGCGCGCGGCCAATGACGAGGACGGTGGCCCGATGCGGCGCGCCCACAGCATGGATTTCGGGGCCGAGATGGTCGAGGGCGGCGTCCGCTTCGCCCTCTGGGCACCCACCGCCAAGAGCGTCGCGCTCGTCGTCGACGGCGCCGATCACCCGCTGCCGGAATCCGGCGGCGGCTGGCGCCGCACCGCCCTGCCCGGGGTGAAGCCCGGCGCCCGCTACGGCTTCCGCATCGACGGCGACCTCGTGGTGCCCGATCCCGCCTCCCGCTTCCAGCCGGACGACGTCTCGGGCCTCAGCGAGGTGATCGACCCGCGGGCCTTCGCGTGGTCCGACGCGGACTGGACCGGGCGGGCCTTCGAGGAGGCGGTGATCTACGAGTGCCATGTCGGCACCGCGACGCCGGAGGGCACCTATGCCGGCCTGCAGGCCCGGCTGCCCGATCTCAAGGCGCTCGGCGTCACCGCCATCGAGCTGCTGCCGCTCGCCGACTTCAAGGGCGCGCGCAACTGGGGCTACGACGGCGTCCAGCCCTACGCCCCCGACGGCGCCTATGGCCGCCCGGACGACCTCAAGCGCCTGATCGACGCCGCCCACGGGCTCGGGCTGATGGTCTATCTCGACGCGGTCTACAATCACTTCGGTCCGGCCGGGAACTACCTCCACGCCTACGCCAAGACCTTCTTCACCGAGCGCCACCAGACCCCCTGGGGCGCGGGCATCAACTTCGACGGCAAGGAGAGCGGCGCCACCGTGCGCCAGTTCTTCATCCAGAACGCCCTCTACTGGCTGGAGGAATACCGCTTCGACGGCCTGCGCTTCGACGCCGTCCACGCGATCCTCGACGATTCGCCCCGTCATTTCCTGGCCGAGCTCGGCGAGACGGTCCGGAAGACCTTTCCGGACCGTCAGATCCACCTGATGCTGGAGAACGAGGCCAACCAGGCCCGCTGGCTGGAGCGGGACGCCGCCGGGCGCCCGAAGATGCACGATGCCCAGTGGGCCGACGACCTGCACCATTGCTGGCACGTCCTGCTGACGGGCGAGGACGCCGGCTACTATAAAAGCTTTGCCGACAAACCGGTCGCGCACCTCGCCCGCTGCCTCGCGGAGGGTTTCGCGTATCAGGGCGAGCCGTTCGCCACGCTCGACAACCATCCGCGCGGCGAGCCCTCCGGGCACCTGCCGCCCTCGGCCTTCGTGACCTTCCTCCAGAACCACGATCAGGTCGGCAACCGGGCGCTGGGCGAGCGGTTGAACCACCTCGCGGATCCGAAGAAACTCGATCTCGCCCGGGCCGGGCTCCTGCTGGCGCCGCAGATCCCGATGCTCTGGATGGGCGAGGAATGGTCGGCCTCGGCGCCGTTCCTGTTCTTCGTCGACTTCGCGCCGGACGAGGACCTGAACAAGGCGGTCCGCGACGGCCGCCGCCGGGAGTTCAAGAGCTTCGCGGCGTTCGCGGACGACACCTCCAAGATCCCCGACCCGACCGAGCGCGAGACTTTCGCGGCCTCGAAGCTCGACTGGTCCGAGCGGGAGCGCTCGCCCCACCGCGAGGTGCTGGCGGAGACGACGCGCCTCCTGGGGCTGCGCCGCGACGTGGTCGTGGCGCTGGCGAAGTCCGGCTATGACGGCGCCGCCGCCACGATGCCGCGCGCCGACGTGGTCGACTGCACGTGGCGCTTCGGCGCCGGCACCCTGCGCTTCGTCGCCAATGTCGGGACCGAGGCCTTCGCGGTCGATCCGGGCGGTGCCCGGCCGGTCTGGACCAACGCCCCCGACGGGGCCGGACGCGATCTCCCGTCCTGGACGGGCGTGTTCCTGACGGAGTCCCACGCGTGAGCCCCCTCGAAAGACTCGCCGACCTCGTCGGCGTCGCCGCCGGCTACACCGACGCCTTCGGCAAGCCCGTCGAGACGCCGCTGGCGGTGCGCCGCGGCCTGCTGGCGGCCCTGGGCTTCGCGGTCCAGGACGAGGCGTCGATCGCCAGGAGCCTCGCCGAGGTCGAGCGCCTGCGCCGCGGCCTGATCCCGCCGCTCCTGCCGGTGGAGGCCCGCCGGGCCGCCCGCGTTCCGGTCCGGCTGCAGGACGGGGCGCCCCACACCCTGGTCTGGCGCCTCGTCGACGAGCGCGGCACCGCCCGGGAGGGACGGGCCAACCCGCAAGGGTCCGATCCCGGCTTCGAGCTGCCGCCGCTGACCCCGGGCTATCACCGCCTCATCGTGCAGGCCGGCCAGAGCCGCACCGAGGCCTGGGTGATCGCCGCGCCGCAGCGCTGCTGGCGCCCGCGCCCCTACACGGATGAGGGGGCCTCCGATTGGGGGCTCGCCGCCCAGCTCTACGGCCTGCGCTCGGCGACCAATATCGGCATCGGCACCTACGCGGATGCCGGCGAGGCCGCCCGCGAGGCGGCCCTGCGCGGGGCGGCGTTCTTAGGGCTCAGCCCGGTCCACGCCCTGTTCGGTTCCGACCGGACCAAGATCTCCCCCTACTCGCCCTCCTCGCGCCTGTTCCTGGAGACGCTGTTCATCGCCCCGCGCAGCCTGCCGGGGCTCGCCGGCTCCCGGGCCGAGGCGCTGCTCGATGCGCGCGCGGACGCGATCACGGCGCTCCGCGAGGCGGCGCTGGTCGACCACCAGGGCGTGCACGACGTGCTCGACCCGGTGCTCCGGACCCTCTGGGAGGACTCCCCCGCCCGGGCCGGCACGGACGCGGATTTCGCGCGCTTCCGGCAGGCGGGCGGCGAGGATCTCGAATCCCACGCCCTGTTCGAGGCCCTGTCGGAGCATTTCCGGGGGCAGGGCGCGCATTGGCTGGGCGACTGGCCGGACGCGTACCGCCGGGCCGGCACGGAGGCGGTGCGGGCCTTCGCGGCGGAGCATGCCGAGGCGGTCGGCTATCACGCCTGGCTGCAATACCTCGCCGACCGGCAGCTCGAAGAGGCCTCCGCGGCGGCTCTGGGCGCCGGCATGCGGGTCGGGCTGTACCGCGACCTCGCGGTCGGCGCCGACCGGGGCGGCTCCGAGATCTGGTCCCATCCCGAGCGGTTCGCCGACAAGGTGTCGATCGGCGCGCCGCCGGATCTGCTGGCGCCCAAGGGCCAGAACTGGGGCCTGCCGGCCTTCGACCCGCTGGAGATGGAGCGCGACGGGCTCGCCGCCTTCCGGACCCTGGTCCAGGCCAACATGCGCCATGCCGGCGCGATCCGGATCGACCACGCCTTCCAGCTCGCCCGCCTGTTCCTGATCCCGCTGGGCGCGGGCGCCCAGGCCGGGGCCTACGTGGCCATGCCGTTCGAGCCGATGCTGGCGGTGCTGCGGCTGGAGAGCCACCGCAACAAGTGCCTCGTCATCGCGGAGGATCTCGGCACCGCCCCGGAGGGCTTCTCGGACGCGCTGATGCGGGCCGGGGTGCTGAGCTACCGGATCCTCGCCTTCGAGCGGGAAGGCGACGGACGGTTCAAGGCGCCGTCGGCCTATCCGCGCGACGCGCTCACGGCCATCACCACCCACGACCTGCCGACCTTCGTGGGCTGGTGGCGCGGGGTCGACACCGACACCCGCCAGTCGCTCGGCCTCTACGACCAGGAGCGGGCCGAGAGCGAGCGGGCCGAGCGCGTCGTCGAGCGCCGCCGCCTCGCCGAGGCGCTGGCCGGCGAGCAGCTGCTCCCCTCGGCCGAGCCCCCGGATGCCGCGCCCTTCGAGGCCGCCGCCCGCTACCTCGCCCGGGCGCCCTCGATGCTGACCGCCGTGCAGTACGAGGACGTGGTCTCCGAACTCGCCCAGGCCAACGTGCCGGGCTCCACCGAGGGCTACCCGAACTGGCGGCGCAAGCTCGACCGGGAGCTGGCGGACATCGCCGCCCCCGGCGGGCCGCTGGCCAAGCTGGCCGCCGCCCTGTCGGCGGAGGCACGGGGACCGCGCTCGGGGGCCGCGCGGCTCGCCGCGCCGCCGCCGCGCTCGACCTACCGGCTGCAGTTCCACAAGGACTTCACCTTCGCGGATGCCGGCCGGATCGTCCCCTACCTGCATCGGCTCGGGATCAGCCACGTCTACGCCTCGCCGCTCCAGACGGCACGGCCCGGCTCGACCCACGGCTACGACATCGTCGATCACGGGGCGATCAACCCGGAACTCGGCGGCGAGGCGGGCTTCGTCCAGCTCTCCGAGACGCTCCACGCCCACGGGATCAAGCTGCTCCTCGACATCGTCCCGAACCACATGGGCGTCGGCGGGTCCGACAACCCGTGGTGGCTCTCGGTGCTCGAATGGGGCTCGCTCTCGCCCTTCGCCGACGCCTTCGACATCGACTGGCAGCGGCTCGGGGCCGGGCGCAACCTCGTGATCCCGTTCCTGGGCGAGCGCTACGGCGAGGCCCTGGAGCAGGGCACCCTGGTGCTCAAATTCGATCCCGAGAAGGGCGCCTTCAGCGTCTGGCACTACGAGCACCAGCTGCCGATCCGGCCGCTGAGCTACCCGACCATCCTCAACCGGGTGATCGCCGCCATCGGGGCGGTGGACGACGACACCACCGCGGAGCTGCTCGCCATCTCCGAGCGCCTGCGGGCTATGGCGATCGACACCGACGAGACCCGCCGCAAAGGCTTCCCCGAGGAGGCCGAGGGGCTGAAGCGCCGGCTCGCCGAGATCCACGGCGTCTCGCCGCTGATCCAGGAGGCCACCGCCAGCACGCTGGCCCTGCTCAACGGCTTCAAGGGCCGCCCGGACAGTTTCGGGCCGCTGCACCGGCTGCTGGAAGCGCAGGCCTACCGGCTCGCCCATTGGCGGGTGGCGTCGAGCGACATCAACTACCGCCGCTTCTTCGACGTGAACTCGCTCGCCGGCCTGCGGGTCGAGCTGTCCGACATCTTCCACCGCTCGCACGAAACCGTGTTCCGGCACATCCGCGAGGGCCGGATCGACGGCTTGCGCATCGACCATATCGACGGGCTGGCCGACCCGCTGGGCTACGCAAGGGCGCTCCAGGCGGCGGTCGGGCCGGGCTTCTACGTGGTCGTGGAGAAAATCCTGGAGCCCGGGGAGCGGCTGCGGCCCTGGCCGGTGGCCGGGACCACGGGCTACGACGTGCTCAACCAGCTCGACGGGATCCTGGTCGACAAGGGGAAGCGCGGCAAGGTCGAGCGCCTCTACACCTGGGCCACGGGCTTCGACGAGCCCTACGGCTTCCAGCTCCGTGCCGCCAAGGCCGAGATCCTGGAGATCAGCTTCGCGAGCGAGCTGGAGGTGCTGACCACCGACCTCAAGGAGGTCGCCGATTCCGACCGGCGGACCCGCGACTTCACGGTCAACGCGCTCCGCCGGGCGCTGATCGAGATCATCGCGCGCTTCCCGACCTACCGGAGCTACCTGCCGCCGGAGCTGGAGGAGGGCGAGGTCGAGCCCGAGGACGTGCGCCTGATCGAGGGCGCCGTCGCCAAGGCCAAGCGCTGGTCGAGCCTGCCGGACCGCTCGGTCCACGACTTCGCCGCCGACGTCCTGCTCGGCCGGATCGAGACCGCAGGGGCGGGCCGGCCGGATCCGCGGGTTGCCTTGCGCTTCCGCCGCCGGTTCCAGCAGCTCACCGGCCCGGTCATGGCCAAGAGCCTGGAGGACACGCTGTTCTACCGCTACGCGTGCCTGCTCGGCCTCAACGAGGTCGGGGGCGATCCGGGCGAGTACGGGATCGACGCGGAGCACTTCCACGACCTCCAGATCGCCCGTGCCCGGGACTGGCCGAGCGCCATGATCACCACGGCGACCCACGACACCAAGCGGGGCGAGGATGCCCGCACGCGGCTGCTCGCCCTCTCGGAGATCCCGGAGGAATGGGCCAAGGCCTGGGACCTGTGGCAGCGCACCGCCGGCCCGCACCTCGCCCGCATCGACGGCGAGCCGGCCCCCGACGCCAACGACCAGTGGATGTTCTTCCAGGCCATTCTGGGCGCCTGGCCGCTGGAGCTGCTGGAGCGGGACGAGGCCGGGGCGATCGAGGATTTCCGCGACCGGCTGATCGCCTACGGCGAGAAGGCCATGCGCGAGGGCAAGCGCCGGTCGAGCTGGGTCAATGTCGATGCGGTCTACGAGGGCGCGGTCAAGAAGCTGTTCACCGCGCTGATCGCCCCGGGCTCGGACTTCCTGGCGCAGCTCCGGCCCTTCGCCCGGCGGCTCGCCCATCTCGGCATGCTGGCGAGCCTCGGCCGGACGGTCCTGAAATGCACCCTGCCGGGCCTGCCCGACACCTACCAGGGCACGGAGATCTGGGACTTCTCCTTCGTCGATCCCGACAACCGCCGCCCGGTGGACTACCCGGCCCTGGGGCGGATGCTGGACCAGGGCGGCGTGCCCGCGGAGCTGCTGGCGCACTGGCCGGACGGGCGGGTCAAGCAAGCGACCCTCGCGGCGCTTCTGGCCGAGCGGGCCGAGCGACCGGACTTCTACGCGAGCGCCGCCTACGAACCCGTCCCGGCCACCGGCGCGCGGGCCGGGCACGTGATCGCCTACCGTCGGACCGACCCCGGCCAGGAGGGCGGCGACCTGTTCGTGGCGGTACCGCGGCTGGTGGCGGGCTTCGTCGGAGAGGCGGTCTGGCCGGGTGAGGCCTTTAATGGGACCCGGGTCGATCTCGGGGCGGGGACCCGCTGGCGCGACCTCGCCTCGGGGCGGATCGTGGCGGGGGAGGGGGCCGACCTCGGCGAACTCCTGCGGGATCTGCCCTACGCGGTGCTGCGGCGGGAGCCGTGAGGGGAGCGGCCGGATCCGCGGATCGTCCTCTCCCCTCCGCGGGGGAGGGTGGGCCGGCCGTCAGGCCGGGTCGGGAGCAGGGAACCCGGCTTCCGAAACGGGCGAAGCCGGCATGAAGGCCGCCGCCTTCTCCGGCACCGTCGCGCCCCCGTCGCGGGACTTCGTCCCGCCCCGCCGTCCTTCGGGGACCACCCTTCCCCGCAGCGGCGGGAGGGAGCGTGCGCGGGTCCGTCCCTGCCACGAAGACCATGTCGGCAGGTCCCTCGCGGCCCTGTCATGCGAATCTGCTGAGAGGGGGACGGCGCGGACCTGACAATCCCCGCCGTCCCACGCGAAGGCACGCCCGGGCGGTTCGGGCGTTACGACACAGGAACGGGAGCCAGAAGCCAGCATGAACGCACCGACCAAAGCCGCTGCGACGACCGGAGCCGAGGCCGTCCTGCCGGCCGCGCTGGCGCCCCGGGCCGAGGGGCCGCGGATCTACAACCTGTTCCCGCTCCTGGTCGGGCGCGTCGCGGACTGGACCGCCGAGCTGCCGCGGATCGCCGCGCTCGGCTTCGACTGGATCTACCTGAACCCGTTCCACCAGACCGGCGGCTCCCGGAGCCTCTACGCGGTGGCCGATCCCGAGCGGCTCGACGAGCGGTTCCGCGACCCGGACGGCACGCCGGACGACGCGCAGATCCAGCGCTTCTGCGCGGCCGCGCAGGCCCTCGGCCTGTCGGTGATGACCGACCTCGTGATCAACCACACCGCCGACAACGCCCGCCTCGCCACGGAGCGGCCCGACCTGTTCATGAAGGAGTCCGATGGCTCGATCATGCACCCGGCGGCGGTGGATCCGGACGATCCGTCGATCCGCACCGTCTGGGGCGATCTGGCCGAACTCGACTACCACACGCCGGCTGCCCGGGATGAGCTGACCCGGATCTGGGGCGCCTACGTGGCCCGGCTCCAGGACCTCGGCGTGGCGGGCTTCCGCTGTGATGCGGCCTACAAGGTGCCGCCGGAGACCTGGCGCGTCCTGATCGGGGAGGCCAAGGGGCGCGATCCCGCCTGTCTCTTCGCCGCCGAGACCCTGGGCTGCACCTTCGAGGAGGCCCGGGCCACGGCGGGCGCCGGCTTCGACTACCTGTTCAACTCCTTCGCGTGGTGGGACCTGAAGAAGCCCTGGGCCCTGGAGCAGTACGAGCGCCTGCGGGTGCTGGCGCCCTCCATCGCCTTCCCGGAGAACCACGACATGACGCGGCTCGCCGCCGGGATCGGCGGCGGCCCTGAGGCGGTGGCGGCCCATCTGCGCACCCGCTACGCGCTGGCCGCCTTCTTCTCGGCCGGCGTGCTGATGCCCATCGGCTACGAATGGGGCTACCGCCGGGCGCTGCACGTGGTCGAGACCACCCCGGGCGACCGCGAGCACGAGACCGGCATCGACATCTCCGGCTTCATCCGGGCGGTCAACGCCCTGCGGGCGGAGCTGCCCGCCGCCAATGTCGAGGGCGCGCAGATCCGGATCTCGTCTCCCGACAGCGACTGCGTGGCGCTCGCCCGCTTCGACACCGGCCACCCGGCCTCGGCCCGGCACGGGCTGATCGTGCTCTACAACCCGACCGACAAGCCGGTGCCGGTCGAGGCCGGGTCGCTCATCGCCCGCACCGGCGGCATGCTCGGCACCTTCGTCGACCGGACGCCCGACGCCGAGCCGATCGCGTTCCATCCCGGCAGCGCCATCGACCTGATGCCGGGCGAGCTGCGCATCCTGGCGGCCAGCGCCCAGGAGGTCGCCCGGCTCCCCGAGCGCGGCACCCCGGACGGGGAGGGGCGGGTGGTGATCGAGGCGGTCAGCCCTGAGCTCGACGGCGGCCGCTCGCCGGTGAAGCGGATCGTCGGCGAGTCCCTGCGGGTCGAGGCCGACATCTTCTCCGACGGCCACGAGATCATCGACGCCGCGATCCTGTCGCGGGTCGCCGGCAGCGACGCGTGGCGCGAGGACCCGATGGTCTTCGTCGACAACGACCGCTGGGCCGGGCACTTCCCCCTGGAGCGCAACGCCCGCTACGAGTTCACCCTGATCGCGTGGCGCGACGCCTTCTCGTCCTGGGTGCGCGACACCCTGAAGAAGCGCGGCGCCGGCGTCGATGTCCGCCTGGAGACGATCGAGGGCGTGGCCCTGGTCGGGACCGCCGCCTCGCTGGCCCGGACCCGGGGCGGCCGCGACGCCGACCGGCTCGCCGCGCTCGTCGCCGCGCTCGCCGCCGAGGAGACCGGCTCGGCCGCCCAGCTCGACCGGATCCTCCAGCCCGACGCGTCGAGCCTCGTGCGCCGCAACGCCGAGCGGGTGAACCTGACCCGCTATCCCGTGACCCTGCCGGTGATCGCCGACCGCCTCGCGGCCCGGTTCTCCGCCTGGTACGAGATCTTCCCGCGCTCCCAGTCGATGGACGTGAACCGCCACGGCACCTTCGACGACGTCATCCGGCGCCTGCCCGAGATCCGCGAGCTCGGCTTCGACGTCCTCTACTTCACGCCGATCCACCCCGTGGGCCGGACCAACCGCAAGGGGAAGAACAACACCCTCACGGCCGAGCCCGGCGATGTCGGCTCGGTCTACGCGGTGGGCGCGGCGGAGGGCGGCCACGAGGCTGTGCATCCCGACCTCGGCACCCTTCAGGATTTCGAGCGTCTGGTCGCGGCGAGCCACGCCTACGGGATGGAGATCGCCCTCGACTTCGCGATCCAGTGCTCGCCCGACCATCCCTGGATCAAGAACCATCCGGAATGGTTCGAGTGGCGCCCCGACGGCACGCTAAAATTCGCCGAGAACCCCCCGAAGAAGTACGAGGACATCTCGAACGTCCACTTCTACGGCGGCGCCCTGCCCGGGCTGTGGATCGAGCTGCGCGACATCCTGCTCGGCTGGTGCGCCCGGGGCGTGCGCATCTTCCGGGTCGACAACCCCCACACCAAGCCGATCCCGTTCTGGGAATGGGTGATCGGCGAGGTCAACGGGCGCTATCCGGACGCGATCTTCCTCGCCGAGGCCTTCACCCGGCCGAAGATGATGAAGAAGCTCGCCAAGGCCGGCTACCAGCAGAGCTACACCTACTTCACGTGGCGCAACACCAAGCAGGAGCTGACCGACTACGCCCTGGAGCTGGCCGGCGAGATGGGCGAGTATTACCGCCCGAATTTCTTTGCGAATACGCCCGACATCAATCCCTACTTCCTTCAGACCAGCGGACGCGCCGGCTTCGTCATCCGCGGAACCCTGGCCGCGACCCTGTCGTCGGTCTACGGCATCTACAACGGCTTCGAGCTGTGCGAAGCCGCGCCGTATCCGGGCAAGGAGGAGTACCTGAACTCGGAAAAATACGAGCTGAAGGCCTGGGACTACGACCGGCCGGGCAACATCCGCGAGCACATCGTCAAGCTGAACACGATCCGGCGCGAGAACCCCGCCCTCTGGGATTTCCGCAACGTCGTCTTCACCGGGGCCTTCAACGACCAGATCATCGCCTACGCCAAGGCGACGCCGGAGCGCGACAACTGCATCTTCACCATGGTCAACCTCGACCCGAAGAACCGCCAGGAATGCACCTACGAGGTGCCGCTCTGGCTGTTCGGCCTGCCCGACGACGGCGCCGTCGAGGTCGAGGACCTGCTTCAGGGCTACACGTTCGAGTTGCGCGGCAAGTCCCACCGCATCGCCCTCGATCCGGCCGAGCGATCCTGCGTCATCTGGCGCCTGCGGGCGCCGCGGCGGGTTGCGGGCTGAGGCCACCCGTGGCACCTGACCGTGGCACCTGACCCCGGCGGCGGGCCTTCCCGTCGCCGACCATTGCACCCGCGCGGCGGTCGTCCGCCCGCTCCCGGCCGGTTCCCACCGCCGGTCCCGTCAGATTCGACCGATGAGGCAGCGACGCGATGATCGATCGCAGCGACCCGCAATGGTACCGTGACGCCATCATCTACCAGATCCACGTCAAGTCGTTCTTCGACTCGAACAACGACGGGATCGGCGACTTCGAGGGCCTGACCCAGCGCCTCGACTACGTCCGCGATCTCGGCGTCACGGCGATCTGGCTGATGCCGTTCTATCCCTCGCCGCTCCGCGACGACGGCTACGACATCGCCGATTACCGGGACATCAACCCGTCCTACGGGACCATGGAGGCCTTCAAGGCCTTCGTGGAGGCGGCGCACGCCCGGGGCCTGCGGGTCATCACCGAACTCGTGATCAACCACACGAGCGACCAGCACCCCTGGTTCCAGGCCGCCCGCGAGGCGCCCCCCGGCTCGCCGGAGCGCAACTTCTACGTCTGGTCGGACACCGACGAGCCGTACCGGGACACGCGGATCATCTTCCTCGATACCGAGGCGTCCAACTGGACCTGGGACCCGGTGGCCAAGCAGTATTTCTGGCACCGGTTCTACAGCCACCAGCCGGACCTGAACTTCGACA
Source organism: Methylobacterium sp. 092160098-2 (assembly GCF_028920805.1). NCBI lineage: Bacteria > Pseudomonadati > Pseudomonadota > Alphaproteobacteria > Hyphomicrobiales > Methylobacteriaceae > Methylobacterium > Methylobacterium sp. 092160098-2. Next base: position 5,020,190 of record NZ_JAQPZJ010000001.1, read on the forward strand.
ACCCGGCGGTGCTCGAGGCCGTCATCGAGGTGATGCGCTACTGGCTCGACATGGGCGTCGACGGCCTGCGCCTCGACGCGATCCCCTACCTGATCGAGCGCGACGGCACGAACTGCGAGAACCTCGCCGAGACCCACGACGTCATCAAGAAGATTCGCGCCGCCCTCGATGCCAGCTACCCCGACCGGATGCTGCTGGCCGAGGCCAACCAGTGGCCGGAGGAGACCGCCCAGTATTTCGGCGACGGCGACGAATGCCACATGGCGTTCCACTTCCCGCTGATGCCGCGGATGTACATGGCGATCGCCCGGGAGGACCGGCACCCGATCACCGACATCATGCGCCAGACCCCGGAGATTCCGGAGGGCTGCCAATGGGCGATCTTCCTGCGCAACCACGACGAGCTGACGCTCGAAATGGTCACCGCCGAGGAGCGTGACTACCTCTGGTCGTTCTACGCCGCAGAGCGCCGCGCCCGGATCAATCTCGGCATCCGCCGCCGCCTCGCGCCGCTCCTCGAGAACGACCGGCGCAAGATCGAATTGATGAAGTCCCTCGTCCTGTCGATGCCCGGCACGCCGGTGCTCTACTACGGCGACGAGATCGGCATGGGCGACAACATCTATCTGGGCGACCGCGACGGCGTGCGCACGCCCATGCAATGGTCCCCGGACCGCAACGGCGGCTTCTCCCGGGCGAACCCCCAGAAGTTGTTCCTGCCGGCGATCCAGGACCCGATCTACGGCTTCGACGCCATCAACGTCGAGGCGCAGACCCAGGCGCAGACGAGCCTGCTGAACTGGACGCGGCGCATGATCGCGATCCGCAACAACAGCGTCGCCCTCGGGCGCGGCACGATCCAGTTCCTCTATCCCAGCAACCGGAAGGTCCTGGCCTGGATCCGCGAGCACGAGGACGAGCGGATCCTGTGCGTGGCGAACCTGTCGCGGGCGCCCCAGGCGGTGCAGCTCGACCTGTCGGAACTGCGCACCGCGGTGCCGATCGAGCTCACCGGCGGCACCGAGTTCCCGCCGATCGGCGATCTGCCCTACCTGCTGACCCTGCCGTCCTACGGTTTCTACTGGTTCAGCTTGAGCGCCGCGCGCTCCGGGGTGGTCGGCCCGCAGCAGGAGCCGCCGGAGCTGTTCACCCTGGTGCTCACCGGCGGGATCGAGACCCTGATGAGCGGGCGCGAGCGCGTCGCCTTCGAGCGCACGGTGGTGCCGCCGTTCCTGACGAGCCGGCGCTGGTTCGGCGCCAAGGGCTCGCGGATCAAGGCCACGAAGGTGGTCGACTGCGCCGCCCTGAAGGACGTCGACGGGAGCGCGCGCTTCCTGCTGCCGCGGCTGCAGGTGCAGCTCGCCAACGGCGAGAGCCATGAGTACTTCATGCCGGTCGGCGTCGAGGAGGGCCGCGAGGACGAGGCGCTGATGCCCTTCGCGGTGGCGCGGGTGCGCCGCGGCCCGCGGACCGGGCTGCTCTACGGCGCGGCGGGCTCCAACGACTTCGCCGCCTGCCTCATCGACGACATGCGCCAGGGCCGTGTGATCCCCACGGAGAGCGGCCGCCTCGTCTTCGCCGTCACCTCGGCCTTCGACCCGGAGGTCACGGTCGACGTGGCCGATATCCGCCGGCTGTCGGCGGAGCAGAGCAACACCTCGATCGCCGTCGGCTCGAAGATGATGCTCAAGCTGCTGCGCCGCCTGCAGCCGGGGCTGCATCCCGAGATCGAGGTCGGGCGCTTCCTCACCGAGCAGGCGGGTTTCTCCAATACCCCCGCCCTGCTCGGCACGCTGGAGCACGTCGCCGAGGACGGGACCCGGACGGCCCTCGCGATCCTTCAGAAATTCGTCGTGAACCAGGGCGATGCCTGGACCCTGATGCTGGAGGGCCTGCGCCGGGACTTCGAGACCGTCGTGCTCACCCCCGAGAGCGAGGCCGCCAGCCCCGAGGAGGCGTTCCAGGCCCACCGGCCCTGGGCGGATCTGCTCGGGCGGCGCACCGCCGAGCTGCACGCGGCGCTGGCGATCGAGACCGACGATCCGGCCTTCGCGGCCGAGCCGTTCACCGGGGACGATCTCGCGGTGCTGGCGCGCGACGCCCGCCACCAGGCGGAGCGTGCCTTCCGGGCGCTCAAGGGCCTGGCCGACCGGGGGCTCGATGCCGGCAAGCCGGCCTGCGCGGAACTCGGCCAGCGCCGGGGCGAGGTCGAGGCCCTGATCGCCGCGCTCACCGCCGAGCCGGTCCGGGGCGCCCACAAGACCCGCATCCACGGTGACTACCACCTGGGACAGGTGCTGGTCGCCGAGAACGACCTGATCATCGTCGACTTCGAGGGCGAGCCCTCGCGTCCGGCCGACGAGCGCCGGGCCAAGTCGATGCCCCTGCGGGACGTCGCCGGGCTGATGCGCTCCTTCGCGTACGGCGCCGAGACGGTGATCCGGGAGATCACCGCCCGGTTCGCCGATTCCGAGGGGCGGGCGCGGGATGCCGCCACGGCGTGGCGCGGCATGATCGAGGCGGCGTTCCTCGCCGGCTACGAGTCCGCGGTGGAGGGCTCGCGCGCCGCCGTGACCGACCTGGGAAGCCGGGCGCGGCTGCTGCGCCTCTGCCTGCTGACCAAGGCCCTGTACGAGGTCGATTACGAGGCCAACAACCGGCCGGACTGGATCGAAATCCCCGCCCGTGGGGTTCTGACCATTCTGGACACGGACGGACACGAGCCCGGAGCATTGGAATGACGGCGATCGACGAGACCTTCGCACGACGGGCCGCCCCGGAAGCGGGGACGGCGCGGAACGCGGATGTCCCGGGCTCCGGCGTCGCGCAGACGCCGAGCGTCCATCCGGACGCGATCGCGGCCCTGATGGCGGCCAATCACGGCGACCCGTTCTCGGTGCTGGGCCCCCACCGGGTCGGGCCCAAGGCCTGGGAGGTGCGCGCCGTGCTCCCCGAGGCGCGGGCCGCCACCCTGGTGATGGACGGCCGCACCGTGCCGTTCGAGAAGCGCCATCCGGACGGATTCTGGGTCGCGCGGGTCGAGGGCGAGCACCGGCCGCTCTACGAGATCGAGGTCGAGTCCTGGGACGGCACGAAGCGCCGCCGCTACGACCCCTACGGTTTCGGCTCCTCGATCGAGCAATACGACGTGGCGACGCTGCGCGAGGTCGGCACCAACCTCGTCTACCGGATGCTCGGTGCGCAGTCGGGCCAGCTCGACGGCATCGACGGCTTCCGCTTCGCCGTCTGGGCACCCAACGCCCGCAAGGTCAGCGTCGTCGGCGACTTCAATGACTGGGACGGGCGCCGCCACCCGATGCGCCTCTGGCAGGACGGCGGCATCTGGGAGCTGTTCGTGCCGGGCCTCAAGGCCGGCGTGCGCTACAAGTTCGAGATCCGCGGCCCCGACGGCGCCCTGGTGCCGCTCAAGGCCGACCCGGTCGCCTTCGCGGCCCAGCACCCGCCGGAGACCGCCTCGGTCACCCACGGGTCGGGCGAGTTCGACTGGCGCGATTCGGGCTGGATGAGCACCCGCGGCGCCAAGGACCCGCGCCATGCGGCGATCTCGGTCTACGAGGTCCATCTCGGCTCCTGGGCGCGGGTGCCCGAGGAGGGGAACCGCTACCTGACCTACCGGGAGCTCGCCGAACGGCTGATCCCCTACGTCAAGGATCTGGGCTTCACCCATATCGAGATGCTGCCGATCACCGAGTTCCCGTTCGACGGGTCCTGGGGCTATCAGCCGGTCTCGCTGTTCGCCCCGACGAGCCGCTTCGGCACGCCGGAGGATTTCGCCGCCTTCGTGGACGCCGCCCACGAGGCCGGGATCGGCGTGCTGCTCGACTGGGTGCCGGGCCACTTCCCCCTCGACGCCCACGGGCTCGGCCAGTTCGACGGCACCCACCTCTACGAGCACGCCGATCCCCGCCAGGGCTTCCACCAGGACTGGGGCACCTACATCTACAATTTCGGGCGCACCGAGGTCGCGACGTTCCTCGCCGCCAACGCCCGGTTCTGGCTGGAGCACTACCACCTCGACGGCCTGCGCGTGGATGCCGTCGCGTCGATGCTCTACCTCGACTATTCCCGCCGCCAGGGCGAGTGGATCCCGAACCGCTACGGCGGCAACGAGAACCTCGACGCCATCGACTTCCTGCGGAAGACCAACGAGGCGACCTACAGCCACGCCCCCGGGACAATCACGGTGGCGGAGGAATCGACCTCCTGGCCCGGCGTCTCGCATCCGACCTATACGGGCGGCCTGGGCTTCGGCTTCAAGTGGAACATGGGCTGGATGCACGACACCCTGCATTTCATGCAGGAGGATCCGATCCACCGCCGCTACCACCACCACAACCTGACCTTCGGGCTGCTCTACGCCTTCTCGGAGAATTTCGTCCTGCCGCTCTCCCACGACGAGGTCGTGCACGGGAAGGGCTCGCTGCTCGGCAAGATGCCGGGCGACCGCTGGCAGAAATTCGCGAATCTCCGGGCCTATTACGGCTTCATGTGGGGGCATCCCGGCAAGAAGCTGCTGTTCATGGGCGGCGAGTTCGGCCAGGAGCGGGAGTGGAACCACGACACCAGCCTGGACTGGCACCACCTCGACGACCCGCTGCACAAGGGCGTGCAGAGCGTGGTGCGCGATCTCAACCGGCTCTACGTCTCGACGCCGGCCCTCTACAGCCGTGATGTCGAGCATACCGGCTTCCAGTGGCTGGTGGCGGACGATCAGGACAACAGCGTCATCGCCTGGGCCCGCAAGGGCGCCAAGCCCGGCGAGGTGGCGATCGTGGTCTCGAACTTCACGCCCGTGCCGCGCGAGGGCTACCGGATCGGCGTGCCCGCGGCGGGGTTCTATCGCGAGGCGTTCAACTCGGATGCCGGCGTGTATGGCGGGTCCAACCTGGGCAACCAGGGCGGCCGCCGCACCGAGGATCAGGCGAGCCACGGCCAGGGGCAGAGCCTGTCGCTGACCCTGCCGCCGCTCGCCACGATGATCTTCCTGCTGGAGGGGTGAGGGGAGCCCCCCCTCCCCCCTCTGGGGGAGGGGGTGAGGCGGCTGCGTCCGCGAGAAGGCCCTACACGGCCCGCCAGCGCAGCGCGGTGCTGTTGCCGATGGCCCGGCCGTAGAGCCCGGCATAATTGTCGGCGGCCTGATCCCAGCCGAAGCGGGCCGCCATGGCCCGCCGCCGCATGGCGTTGAGGCGCTTCTTCTGGCCGAAGGCCTCCAGCGCCCGGCGGACCGCCGCCCCGAAGGACGCGGCCGAGGCCTCCGCGAAGGTGAAGCCCGTCACCCCGTCCTCGACCGTGTCGGCGAGGCCCCCGGTGCGACGCACGATCGGCAGGGAGCCGAAGCGCTGCGCGTACATCTGGGCCAGCCCGCAGGGCTCGAAGCGCGAGGGCATCAGCAGGAAGTCGCTGCCCGCGAACATCCGCCGGGCCTGCGCCTCCTCGAAGCCGACATGCACGCCGACCGCGTCGGGATGGCGCTTGGCCAAGCCCCGGAGCGCCTGCTCGAACCGGCCCTCGCCCTGGCCGATCACCACGAGCTGGCCGCCCTCGGCCACGATCGCCTCGGCGGCCTGCAGGCTCAGGTCGATGCCCTTCTGGTGGACGAGGCGCGACACGATGGCGAAGAGCGGCCCGCGGGAAACCGCGAGGCCGAATTGCTGGCGTACCGCCTCGGCATTGGCCCGCTTGCCCTTCCAGTCGTCGATCTCGAAGCGCGTGGCGAGGTGCGGGTCGGTGCTCGGGTCCCAGGTCTCGTCGATGCCGTTGAGGATGCCGGCGAGCCGGCCCTGACCGGCGCGGGTGCGCAGCAGCCCGTCGAGGCCGCAGCCCAACTCGGGGGTCTGGATCTCCCGCGCGTAGGTCTCGCTCACCGTGGTGACCTGCGAGGCGTAGAAGATGCCGGCCTTCAGGAAGGACAGCTGCCCGTAGAATTCGGCGCCGTCGACCTGGAAGGCCGCCTCCGGCACGCCGAGCCGGGGCAGGGCGTCCCGGGGGAACAGGCCCTGATAGGCGAGGTTGTGGATCGTCAGCACGCTCGGCACCCGCCGGCCGCGCCAGGCGAGATAGGCCGGGGCCAGGGCCGCCTGCCAGTCGTTGAGGTGCAGGAGGTCGGCCGCCCAGTCGGGGTCGGCGCCGGCGGCGAGGTCCGCCGCCGCGAGGCTGAGGCGGGCGAAGCGCAGGTCGTTGTCGCCGAAATCGCCGTGCTGGTCGCCGTAGGGCGTGCCGTCGCGCTCGTAGAGGTCGGGACTGAGCAGCACGTAGATCCGCAGGCCGTCGGCCGCCTCGACCAGGCCGAGGTCGCAGGCCGGAACCCCCGCGAAGCCCTCGAGACGGGCGACCACCGGAATCTCGGGGAACGCCGCGCGGACCTGCCGGTAGCCCGGGATCAGCACGCGGATGTCGTAGTGCGGCACCAGCGCCCGAGGCAGGGCGGCCGAGACCTCGCCGAGGCCGCCGGTCTTCACGAAGTCGGCCATCTCGGGCGTGGCGTACAGGATGCGGCGGCGCAGCGAGGCCGGACGGGCCGGCACCGGTACGGATACGACGCCGTCCCCCTCGCCGGACGACCACTCGGCGAAGGAACCACCACAGCGCGTATCGAGCATCAGCATTGATCCTGGCCGGGCGGAATGCCCCGGTCTGGCAGACGATCGGGCAGGCACGGCTGTCGCGATCTCAACCACGGCTAATACTCCTCCGTCGCGACGGTTCCGCTGCGACGCACAAAATAGGCCACCGTGAGAATTAAGCTTCACTTACCTATGTGGCGTCGCAGCACGAAATCGTGGCGGCGCGGCAAGTTTCGGCAGGCCGGGCGGCTTCCGGGATGGGGCGGCATCGGCCCGACGTCGATGCACAGGGCCGCGCCGCAGCGGCACCGCCCTATCCCGAATCACGTTCTGCGCGCCTGGACCGTGTCCGGCTGGGGGCTTCGGCCCTGCCGTCTCTGCGAGCGGAGCGAGGCCATCCACCCCGCGCCCGACGGCCGACGGCGCGCAGCCCTGAGGCACCGCACCGCCGCGCGCGCGTGATGACGGTCGAGGGCCGCAGCAGCCAAAGGCTCCGGCCGCAAGCCATGTCGTGCCCCCGGCTCGGACCATGAGGCGCCGCCGGGCCGTTGGACCGGCGCCCGCGCCGAGGCGCCGCGCCCGGATGGGCGGATCCGGTCCGGCTCACCCGCCGCGGCGCAGGATCACCCCCTCGGCGGGTCCGAGCGCCAGGGTGAGGCCGACCGTCTCGCCCGCCCGCCCCGCACGGGTCGAGAGCAGCACGGTCCAGTCGCCCTCGGGCAGCGGCAGATCCTGCGACGCCGCGCCGAAGTTCAGGAGCACGCGCAGAACGGCATCGTCGGCGAAGCGCTCGTAGGCGAACACCGCGGCGATCCCCAGCGGCACCTCCCGGTAGCCGCCCACGGCGAGCGCCGCGTGGTCGCGGCGCAGGGCGAGCAGCCGCCGGTACAGGGTGAGCATCGAGCCCGGATCCGAGCGCTGGCTCTCGACGTTGCAGGCTGCCCAATCCTCCGCCAGCGGCAGCCAGGGTTCGGCCGTGGAGAAGCCGGCCTGGGGATTGTCGTCCCACTGCATCGGGGTGCGCGCCGGGTCGCGGCCGTGCCCGGGCTCGTTGTACTCCCAGGGATCGCGGGCGCGCTCCGGCGGGATCGGAACATGGCCGAGCCCGATCTCGTCGCCGTAATAGAGGGTCGGCGTGCCCCGCAGGGTCAGCAGCAGCATCGCGGCGATGCGGGCCTGCGCCTGCCCGACCCGGGCGGCGATGCGCGGCTGGTCGTGGTTGCCCAGCACCCAGTTGGGCCAGCCGCCCTCGGGCAGGGCCGCCTCGTAATCGGCCACGAGTTCGGCCACCGCGTCGGCCCGCCACGGGGTCTGGATCAGCTGGAAATTGAACGGCAGGTCGGCACCGGTAAGGTCGGGGCCGTAATAGGCGACCAGCCGCTCCACCGGCAGGTAGATCTCCCCGATCAGGACGCGCTCGCCGTAGTCGCGCAGCACCGCCCGCATGCCGGCGATCACGTCGAAGATCTCGGGCCGGTCGGCGGAGTAGACCTGGGTGAAGCGGTTGATCTCCGGGGAACCCGGCGCGTAGTCGGGATTGGCCGGGTTGTCGCGGAACCCCGCATCCTTCATCAGGTGCCAGATCACGTCGACCCGGAACCCGTCGACCCCGCGCTCCAGCCAGAAGCGGAGCACGTCGTGCATGGCCGCCCGCACGGCGGGGTTGCGCCAGTTCAGGTCCGGCTGCTCCGCCAGGAAGGCGTGGTAGTAGTACTGGCCGGTGGCCTCGTCGCGCGTCCAGGCCGGGCCGCCGAAATTCGACAGCCAGTTGTTGGGCGGCCCGCCGTCGGGGGCGGGATCGCGCCAGATGTACCAGTCGCGCTTCGGGCTCGTGCGCGACGACCGGCTCTCGGCGAACCACGGATGCGCGATCGAGGAATGGTTCGGCACGAAGTCGAGGATCACCTTCAGCCGGCGCCGATGGGCCTCCGCCACGAGGGCATCGAAGTCGGCCAGCGTGCCGAACAGCGGATCGATCCCGCAGTAATCGGCCACGTCGTAGCCGAAATCCGCCATGGGCGAGGGATAGACGGGCGAGATCCAGACGGCGTCGACCCCGAGCCAGGCGAGGTAGTCCAGCCGCGCCGTGATGCCCGGCAGGTCGCCGACCCCGTCGCCGTTCGTGTCGTGAAAGGAGCGGGGATAGACCTGGTAGACGGTCCCGCGCTTCCACCAGACAGTGTCGGTCATGCTGCCCCTCCCGTTGGCGGCCCACGCTTAACCGCTGACCGGCGTGCTGGCGACCGGCGACGGATGCGCTCCGGGCGCGCGCCGGGCGGGCGCGGATCGGCGCGCCCGACACGGAGCGCCCGTCGAGAACCGCGTCCCGGGCATGACCGTGAGCCGCATCGCCGGCGTGCATGACCTTCGCGCAGCGCCGTCGCGCAGATCTGTGCCTGGAATGTCACGCCGCCGCGCCATATGTCTCTCAGCGTACCCGCGGGCTCCGATCGAGCGGCGCTGCCACGACTTCGCCGGAAGCCGACCGCATCGTCGGATGCTTCGGGGCACGGATCGTCCGTCCGTTCATGCGGCGGCAATCCATCAAAAGAGATAATCCGCCCACGATACCCCCGGCGCTAGAATCCGGGGCGACGACTTTGGGGGACCCGCACGTGTTGAACGATGTTCTGACCCGGCCTGTGCCACAAGATGTCGCGCGCGACGAGCGCGCTCCCGAGGCCCCGGCCGCAGGCTCCTGGACCGCCCCGGTGCTGTCCGCAAGTGGTGACGCGGGGGTCGACCTGCGGGAGTCGATCCGCGCCAAGCTCACCTTCGCGCTGGGCCGCACGCCCGAGACCGCACGCCCGCGCGACTGGTTCGCGGCGACCGCCCTGGCCCTGCGCGAGCGGATCGTGGCGGCCGCCCTGGCCGCCGAGCGCAGCGTGCCGAACAAGCGCGTCTACTATCTGTCGCTGGAATTCCTCATCGGCCGGCTGATGTCGGACGCGATGAACAACCTGGGCCTGACCGAGACCACCCGCGCCGCCCTGCGGGAACTCGGGGTCGACCTCGACGCCGTGCAGGAGGCCGAGCCCGACGCGGCTCTGGGCAATGGCGGCCTCGGGCGGCTGGCCGCCTGCTTCATGGAGAGCATGGCGAGCATCGGCATCCCGGCCATGGGCTACGGGATCCGCTACGACCACGGCCTGTTCCGCCAGTCCTTTGAGGACGGCTGGCAGCGCGAGGCGCCGGAGACCTGGCTCGCCGAGGGCAATCCCTGGGAATTCGCCCGGCCCGAGGCGACCTATGCCATCGGCTTCGGCGGCACCGTGACCATGTCCTCCGCGGAGGAGGGGGTGATCCGGCGGCACTGGCAGCCGGCCGAGACCGTGCGGGCGGTGGCCCACGACGTGCCGGTGGTCGGCTGGCGCGGGCGCCACGTCAACGCCCTGCGCCTGTGGAAGGCCGAGGCCGGCGAGCCCGTGGACCTCGCCCGGTTCAACGGCGGCGACCATGTCGGCGCGGTGGCGGCGCGGATGCGCGCCGAGGCGATCTCCCGGGTGCTCTATCCGAGCGATTCCTCGGCCGAGGGCCAGGAGTTGCGCCTGCGCCAGGAATACTTCTTCACCGCGGCCTCGATCCAGGATCTCGTGGCCCGCCACGTGGCCGAGCGCGGCGACGTCCGGTCCCTGCCGGACCACGCCGCGATCCAGCTCAACGACACGCACCCGGCCATCGCGGTGCCGGAGCTGATGCGCATCCTGATCGACGCGCACGGCCTCTCCTGGGAGGATGCGTGGCACGTCACCACGCACACGCTGCACTACACGAACCACACCCTCCTGCCCGAGGCGCTGGAGACCTGGCCGGTGGAGCTGATGGAGCGGCTGCTGCCGCGCCACATGCAGATCATCTACCTGATCAACTGGATGCATCTGGAGGAGCAGGCCAAGCACGCCCGCCAGGACACCGCCTCCGACAACGCCGCCTACCTCGCCTCGATCTCGCTGATCGACGAGTCGCACGGGCGGCGGGTGCGCATGGGGCATCTCGCCTTCCATGGCGCGCGCCGGGTCAACGGCGTCTCGGCGCTCCACACCGACCTGATGCGCTCGACGGTCTTCTCCGACCTGCACGCCCTCGACACGGACAAGATCGTCAACAAGACCAACGGCATCACCTTCCGCCGCTGGTTCCACAACGCCAATCCCGGCCTCACCCGGCTCGCCGTGGAGACGGTGGGCGCCGGCGTGCTGGACAATCCCGAGCTGCTGCGGGGCCTGGAAGCCCATGCCGAGGACCCGGTCTTCGTGGCGCGCTACGCGGCCGTGCGCCGGGAGCGCAAGGAGGCCCTGGCCGACCTCATCGCCGAGCGCACCGGCATCGACGTCGATCCGGCCGCGCTGTTCGACGTGCAGGTCAAGCGCATCCACGAGTACAAGCGCCAGCTTCTCAACATCCTCGAGACCGTGGCGCTCTATCAGGCGATCAAGGCCGAGCCGCACCGGGACTGGACGCCCCGGGTGAAGATCTTCGCCGGCAAGGCGGCGCCGAGCTACGTCCAGGCCAAGCTGATCATCAAGCTCGCCTGCGACGTCGCCAAGGCGGTCAACGACGATCCCGAGGTCGCGGGCCGGCTGAAGGTGGTGTTCCTGCCGAACTACTCGGTGAGCCTCGCCGAGGCGATCATCCCGGCCGCCGACCTGTCGGAGCAGATCTCCACCGCTGGGCTGGAAGCGTCGGGCACCGGCAACATGAAGTTCGCCCTCAACGGCGCGCTCACGGTGGGCACCCTCGACGGCGCCAACATCGAGATCCGCGACCATGTCGGGGCGGACAACATCTTCATCTTCGGCCTGGAGGCCGACGGGGTGAAGGCCCGGCAGGCCGAGCCGGACTACGCGGCCAAGGCGATCCAGGCCTCGCCGCGGCTGGCGGCGGCCCTCGACATGATCGCCGCGGGGCGGTTCTCGCCGGAGGAGCCGGGCCGGTTCCGGCCGCTCACCGACGACCTGCGCCGGCGCGACCAGTACCTGCTCACCGCCGATTTCGACGATTACTGGCGGGTACAGCGCGCCATCGACGCCGCATGGCGCGATCCGCGCGGCTGGTGGGCGAAGGCGATCCGCAACACCGCCCGCATGGCGTGGTTCTCCTCCGACCGGGCGATGCGCGAATACGCCGAGGAGATCTGGCGGGTCCGCCTGGGCTGAGCCGTCGGCCGCCCGACCCGCTCCCATGCGGAAGCGGGTCGGCGCGGGGCCTGCCCGCTCCGGAAGGCTCCGGCCCTCAGGCGGCGCGAACGCCGACCAGGAAGCGGTCCATCTCCGCCGACAGCCGCTCCGACTGGCGTGACAGGGCCGTGGCGGCCGCGAGCACGTGATCGGCCGCCACGCCCGTGCGCTCCGAGGCCTCGGCCACCCCGACGATGGTGCCGGTCACCGCCGTGGCACCCCGGGTCGCGTGGGCGATGTTGCGCACGATCTCCTGGGTCGCCGCGCCCTGCTCCTCCACGGCCGCGGCGATCGCGATCGCCACGCCGTTGATCTCGCGGATCCGGTCGATGATCCCGCCGATCGCGCCGACCGCGGAACCGGTCACGCCCTGGATCCGGCCGATCTGGGCGGCGATCCCGTCGGTCGCCTTGGCGGTCTTCTCGGCCAGGGCCTTCACCTCGGCCGCCACGACCGCGAAGCCGCGCCCGGCCTCGCCGGCGCGCGCCGCCTCGATGGTCGCGTTGAGCGCGAGCAGGTTGGTCTGCTCGGCGACGGACGCGATCAGCCGCACCACGTCGCCGATCTCGGAGGCCGCCTGCTGCAGTTCGGCCACGAGGCCGGCGGTCTGGTCGGCCTCGCCGACCGCCTGCTGCGCGAGGTCGGACGAGCCGCTCGCCTGATGGCCGATCGCCTGGATGGCGCTGCCGAGCCGCTCGGTCGAGGCCGCCACCGCGTTGATGTTGGCCGCCGCCGCCTCGGCCGCCGCCGCCACCGCGCCGGACTGGCTGGCCGTCTCCTGGGCGGTCGTCGTCATCTGGTGGGCGGTGCCCTCCAGTTCTCCCGCGGCCGACGAGACCTGCTCGACGATCCTGGCCACCGCCTCCTCGAAGGTCCGAGCGAGGTCCATCGTGGCCTCCTTGCGCACGGCGGCGGCTTCAGCGTCCGCCCGCCGTCGGCGCTCGGCCTCCGCGGCGGCGTTGCGGGCGACCATGGTCCTGATCGCCTCGACCGCCCGCCCGACCATCCCGATCTCGTCGCCGCGCTGCGCCTCGACGATCGCGGCCTCGACGTCGCCCTGCGCCATGCGCCGCAGGACGGCGACGAGGCGCTGCAGCGGCCGCGTCGCGCCGAAGACGACGATCACCGCGGAGAGGCTCAAGGCGGCGAGCAGGCCCGCCAGGGCGGAGCCGATCAGGACCGTCCGCGCCTGCTCGGCCTCCTGCCGGGACGCGCGCCTCGCCTCGCGGAGGCGGGCCGTCGCCTGCGCCTCGTAATCCTGGGCCGCCCTGTCGAACTGCGCCCGGACCTCACGGCTCGCGACGACGCCGACCTGGATCGCCGCAGACCGGTCGTTCCGGAGGGCGAGGTAGTTGGAGCGGTCGAGCAGGTCGAAATAGTCCCGGGCGATCGCCCCGATCTGGCGCTGCATCGCCGCGATCTCCTCGCGCCGCGAGCCCTCGGCCAGCGTCTCGATGCCGTCGGCCACGGCCTTGACGTCCTCGTCGTAGCGCCTGCGAAAGAGCGGGAGGTCCCCTTCAGGGCGGCCGATGATCAAATTGCGATTCATAAGCGCGGCATCGACGAATTTTTCGCGAACTTTCGCGAATATCTCGAGCCTAGCGAAATAATAATCGACCAGATATATGTTTCTTTCCTCCATATATTTGAGACCCGAAATCGAATAAAATACGACCCCCGCAGTGACGATCACCATGAACACGATGGGCACGGACATTTTTACATGCAGGCTTGCATTCCGTAGAAACCGCATATCGTCCGATCCCTTCCCGAACTCCGAATGTCTCTTAGCATACATCCGCGACAGGGATACACGCGTCGCCACGATCGTCTTGCAAATGGACATCGCCAGAATAACACGCCGAGTATTTTTCCAGACGCAAATACTGATGAATTTGAAGAAATACATCAGCGCCATTGAACCGATCGAGCGGTGTGGGCGCGCGTCCGGGAGCGCCTGGCCGATCCGGGTTGGGGATGGAGCGGTCTCGCCGGCGGGCGCGGGCGGGCGCTGTGAGGCCCGGCGTCTCCTTCACGCCCGGCCCGGGCCGGAATCTCAGGCCCCGCGGACGAGGCCGACCCGCGGCCCGAGGCGGCGCAGGCCGCGCCGCAGCCGGTGCAGCAGGCGCGCGGCGCGCTGGGCGAGGCTCAGCCTGCGCCGGCAGACGACATGCGACACGCGCCCGATCCGCGGGCCCGGATCCGGCGCGCCCTTGCGCAGAGCGATGTCCGGCCGCTCCGCCGATTGCGCGATCGTCAGCGCGCGCGCCGCCGGGAGGGTGACGCTGCGGAACATCGAGCGCGTGTAGTAGGAGAACTCGTCGTAGGCGACGAGATCGTGCCCCCGTCCCTTCGCCGGGTCCTGGACCGTCAGCGTGCCCGCCTGGGGGCCGTAGGTCACGAGGAGACCGATCACGTCGCGGGGCCGCCCGAGGGGGACGGTGACGCGGGTGCCCTCGGGAATCTCCAGGAAGTCCAGCGGGATGCCGTTGCGGCGCAGGGCGAACCCGCAGGTCAGACCGGGGAGGGCGCGCAGCGGCACGGCCTCGAACCGGCCCGGCAGGGGCCGGAACCGGTCGATATAGGCGCGGCCCGGGGGCGGCGCGCGCAGGAAGCTGTAGACCAGGGTGCCGTAGAGGTCGGCGCCCACCGGCGTGACGTGGGTCGCATCCGTCAGGAGGTAGGTGATGTCGCCCGCGCCCGCGGCCGCCACCGGGGCGGCGATGTCGAGATAGGGGATCCCGTAGAGGGCGCGGTACTCCGCCAGCAGGCCGGCGACGGGCTCGGCCGCGTAGTCGACGCCGCCCTGGTGGAGGTTGAGGAAGGCGACGGGCAGGTCCCGCCGGGCGGTCGCCGCGAGGATGTCGTCGAGATAGGCCCGCATCGTCGCGCCGTCGAAGTAGCGGACGTTGCCGGTGAACAGCTCGAGGAGGACGCCGTCGCAGGGGAGCGCGTCCAGGATCTCGTCGATCAGGGCGGCGATGGAGGGCAGGGAATGGCCGCCCCAGCCGCTGCGGAGGAAGGTGACCGGACGCCCCTCGGCCTCGGCCAGGGCGTTGGCCCGCTCGACATAGCCCGGCAGCTCCGTGACGCTGTAGCCGAGGCAGAGGACGCGGACCATCGGGGCTCGGATCGGGCTCAGGATCGGCCCCGTGCGGCCGGCCCGGCGCCGGTAGCAGCCGGACGCCGCCGCGTCGAGGCGACGGCGGTCAGTCGATCACGATCGGGTAGCAGCGGGCGCCCACCGCGGCGGCGAGCACCTGCACGGCGCCGACCGTCGAGACGTCGCCCGCCACGTGGACCACGTCGGTGGCGCGCAGGCTCGGCAGGTGGGCGCTGAGCGGGCCGGAGCGCACGTCCGGCGGCCGCTGGCGGCCGCGATCGGCGCAGAGCACGATCCGGCCGACGCCGGTGCGGCGCAGCCAGTCCAGGCTCTCGCGCATGTAGAGGTCCAGGGCGTCGCGGGCGCCGACGGCCAGGGCCATCTCGCGGGCGGGCTCGACGTAGCGGGCCGCCCGGGCGATCGCCCAGATCGCGCCGAAGCCGGCGCCGGCCGCCACCAGCACGAGGCGCCCGCCCCCGGGGCGGTACTGCCCCCGGCCGACCGGCCCCTTGAGGCGCACCGGCTGGTCGAGGCGGAGCGCGTCGAGGGGATCGCCCTCGGGGTCGCGGGCGACGTGGAACACCACGTCGTTGATCTCGGTCGTGCCGTCGACCCGCAGGGTCGGGGACAGCGTCAGGGTGGGCAGCCCCGCGAAGGTCACCAGCGCCTGGTGGCCCGGCTCGCCGGTGGGGCGCCGGGTCAGGGTCGCGACGACCTCGAGGATTCCGGGGCTGAGCCGGCGGATTTCCGTGACCGTGCCCTTGCGGACGGCCACGGGCGGCGGCGCCGCCGCCTCCTGGCCCTGGATCGGGGCGCCGGGAAGGGCCGGGCGCAGGGCCTCGGCCCTGGCCCGGCGGGCCGGATGACGGCGACCGGACGGTGCGGCGCTGCCCTGAGCGAGGCCCTGGCCGGCGAGCAGGTTGCCGGGCTGCGCCTGGAGCGGGGCGATCATGCCCTCGGCCAGCGCGGCCTCCAGCGGCGTATCGCCGGTCGAGACACGCACCGACCGACCGTTGACGACGAGCGAGCAGCGCGCCCCCATGGCTCTCCCCCGCATGCGCTTGTGACGGATCAGCGGGCGCGGATCAGGAGCGAGTCGACCAGGGCCGCCCAGCGCTCGCGGGTCGCGCGGACATCGTCGGTCGGGGCCGAGTCGGTGAGGAGCTGGCGCTGCGCCCGCAGCGACTCGACCTCCTGCCGCTGGGCCCGGAGCACCGCCTTCATCACCTGCAGCTCGGTCTCGAGGCGGGCGATCTCGTCGGCCTCGTCCAGCGCATCCGACGGATCGTCGAAGGCCTCGGGGGATGGATCGGCATGGCGGGGATCGCGGAGCGGCATCCGGGTCCGGGCCTGCTGCTCCAGCCGGACCGGCCGGGCCATCAGGCGGCGCACGAGGTCGGAGCCCCCTGCCTGCTGGTAACGCCGTGCCGCCTCGGCCATCCGACCATCCCCTTCCCGGGCGCTGAAGGGCCCGTCCATCCACAGGAGCTTGGTCGAACATGGTTAAGGGTGGCTTAAGCCGATCGACGGCTTTCGCCGTTTCGGCCTTCAGGCCGCGTCCGCCTGCAGTATCGCGCGGGCGGCCAGCGCGTGGGTCTCCGTCCGGGCCTCCCGGACCTCCGGGGTGAAGTCCGCGCCGAGGCCCTGTTCCAGGGGCCACGGCAGGGGCGCGCCCACCGGCGCGCAGGGGGCGTCCTGCGTGTCGGCCACGGGCCTTGCGTCCGAAGCCTGGAGCGCCGGCGCCCCGGTCTCCGGATGGCTCGGGCTGGCCACCGCCGGCCCGAGCATGGCCGTCGGCGTCTGCTCGGGCCTGTGCGCGGGGAAGCAGGGATGCACCTGCGGGGCGACCTCGAACAGGCGGCCTCAGGACAGGTCGGCCGTCCCGGCGATGGGCCGCACCTTCGCGAAGCCGTCCCGCACGAGCCTGACGTGGTCCGGAGGCATCGCATCCCCGGCCGCGATGGTGTCGGTGGCCGGCAGCACAGCTGTCGGCCCCGCAGGAGGGATCTCAGGCCGCCTCAGGCGCCGCGCCGACGATCTGGCGGGCCTGCAGCATGGTCATCGGCTCGCCGAAGGCGGGGCCCAGCGCGTATTCGCAGCCGAGCCCGGCCAGCGCCTGGGCGTCGGCTTCCGATTCGCAGCCCTCCGCCACGATGGCGAGGTTCAATTCGCTCGCCATGCGAACGATAGAGCGCAGGATCGCGGTCTGCCCGGTGCCGATCTGGCGCACGAAGGTCGCGTCGACCTTGATCGTGTCGAAGGGGAAGCGCTGGAGATAGGAGAGCGCCGAGTAGCCGGTGCCGAAATCCGACAGGCACAGGCCGGCGCCGAGGTCGTGGATCCGGGCCAGCATCTGCGCGGCGTATTCCGGATTCTCCATCACGAGGCTCTCGCTGAATTCCAGCTTGAGCGAGCCGGGCAGGGCCCCGGAGCGGGCCAGCACGGTCTTCACGTCGTGCAGGAGGTCGTGGCGCAGGAGTTGGCGCGAGGACAGGTTGCAAGCCGCGAAGATCGGCGGCTCGACCTCCAGGGAGCGCTGCCAGGCGGCGAGTTCCAGCGCGGTGCGCTCCAGGGCGAAGATGCCGAGATTGACCACGAAGCCGCTCTCCTCGGCGAGCGGCATGAAGGTCGAGGCCGGGATGCGGCCGAGCTTCGGATGGTCCCAGCGCAGGACGGTCTCGAACCCCGCCACCGTGCGGTCCTCGAGGCGGACCACCGGCAGGAACAGCACCCGCAATTCGTTGCGCTCGATCGCCTTGCGCAGGTCGCTCTCCAGCATCAGCCGGTCGGAGCGGTCGGTGCGCATATGGGCGCGGAACACCTCGATGCGGTCGCCGCCGTTGCGCTTGGCCTGGATCATGGCGATCTCGGCGCTCTTGAACACCTCGTCGCGCTTCAGGTTGGCGCCGGCCTCGTAGAGGGCGAGCCCGATCGAGACGGTCAGAAAGATCTCCCGGTCCGCGTAGGTGATCGGCGTGGCGATCGCCCGGCGGATCATCTCGGCGAAGGCCAGGATCCGGTCAGGGTCGCGCTCCGACAGGAGGATCACCGCGAACTCGTCGCCCGCGACCCGGGCCAGGGTGTCCTGCGGCCGCAGCAGCCGGCCGAGCCGGCGCGACAGGGTCAGCAGGATCGAATCGCCGGCCGACAGGCCGATGGCGTCGTTGATGCCCTTGAACCGGTCGACGTCGAGCACGATCACGGTGGGCTTGAGGCGCTGGTCCTGCCCGGCGAAGGCGAGCGCCGCATCGAGCCGATCGCCGAACAATTCGCGGTTCGGCAGGCCGGTGAGGCTGTCGTGCACGGCGTCGTGGAGCAGGCGCTCCTCGGCGGTCTTCACCTCGGTGACGTCCGCGATGGTGCCGACCACCCGAATCACCTCGCCGTCGGCGCCGATCACGGGCCGCGCCTTCAGCCGGTACCAGAAGAACGCGCCGGCCTCCGAGCGCAGGCGGAAATCGTGGACGATGCGGCCACGCCGCTCCTCGATCACCGTGTCGAGGGCCGCCGAGTAGCGCTCCACGTCGAAGGGGTGGAGCGCGCCGAGCCAGTTGGTGGCCGGTCCCTCCAGCGTCCCCCGGGCGAGGCCGAGCTGGCCCTCGATCTCGGGGCCGACGAAGACCCGGTCGGCGGGCACGTCCCAGTCGAACACCACGTCGCCGGCGCCGGTCAGCGCCAGCGCGCGCCGCTCCGTGTCGGACACGAGGGCGTGGCTGAGCCCGCCCCCCGCGAAGGCGTGCTGGAGCACCGTGAAGCCGATCAGCATCACGATCAGCACGAGGCCGCCGATCAGCGCCGGCTGCACGAGGTCGCTGCCGATCTGGCCGGTGACCGCGAAGCCCGCCGCCGTCACCCAGACGACGAGGAGCAGCCAGGTCGGCACCAGCAGGATGGCGCGGTCGTAGCCGTTATGGGCGGCGAGGTAGACGATCAGCAGCAGGCCGATGCCGGCCACCGCCGCGATGGAGATCCGGGCCACGCCCGCCGCCACCGGCGGGTCGAACACCGCGAGCCCCACGAGGCCGGCCAGGAAGGCGAGCCAGAAGAACGCCACATGGCTGTAGCGCACGTGCCAGCGGGCGAGGTTGAGATAGGCGAACAGGAAGACCAGCAGCGTCGCCCCGAGCACCGCCTCCGCGGAGGCCCGGTAGACCCGCTCGGCCAGTTCGGTGACCGGGAAGACCCGCTGCAGGAAGCCGAAATCGATGCAGGCATAGGCGAGCACCGACCACGCGAGCGCGGCGGCGGCCGGGAAGATGATCGCGCCCTTGACCACGAACACGATGGTCAGGAACAGGGCCAGCAGGCCGCTGATCCCGATGATGATGCCCTTGTAGAGGGTCAGGCCTGCGGCCTTCCGGCGGTAGGCGTCCTGGTCCCAGAGGCGGAGCTGGGGGACGTTGGAGCCGCGCAGTTCGGCCACGTAGGTGACGGTGGCGCCGGGATCCAGCGTGATGGTGAACTGGTCGGCTTCCGGGTTCTCGTCGCGCTCCGGGCGGATGCCCTGGCTCGCCGTGATGGCGGCGATCCGCGAGCCGCCGAGATCGGGCCAGATCACCCCGGAATCCACCAGCCGGAAATGCGGGGCGACGAGGATGCGGTCGATCTGCTCGTCGGTGTCGTTGGTGAGCGCGAACACGATCCAGTCGGGCCGGGCGCCGGCGTCGCGGGCCTTCACGACGATGCGGCGGACGATGCCGTCCTTGCCGGGCGCCGTGGAGATCTGGATCAGGTCGCCGTCGGAGCGGTAGCGCTCGATCGCGGTGGTCAGGTCGATCACCGGCGCGTCGAGGGTGACGCGGACCGCTTCCACGGCCCGGGCCGGCCCCCCCAGCGCGAGGGCACCGACGAGACCGCCGACCAGGGACAGGAGGAGGGCGAGGATGCGCAAGGGTGTCTTGACTTCCGGCCGTGCGAGGTTCGGCGTCAGCCGCCCGGGCGGCCTTGATCGATAGGGGTGGGCCTCACCTGGGGCAAGGTCGCCCCGGGGCCGGTCCACCGCCCGCGGATCGCGCCCCTTTGCGGCCAAATCAAGTTGGGCGGGGCGGGGGGCGGCTCCGCGGCAGGATTCTGAGCGTCTCGGAACCGGTCCATTCCACACGCCCCCGCAGCCTGCGGTGCCCGCGTCGGCGGGCGCCTCGGGATGCGGGGGAGCCGGATCCCTGTTCGCGGAGATCCGACCGCCTCTCAGGCCGCTCGGAGCGCACCCGCGATCTTGTCGAGGGCGGGCAGCTTGCGGATCGGGCCGATCGCCGCCAGCGTCGGCGTGCCCTGCAGCATCGCGGCCGCCGCGGCCCGGACATCCGCCACCGTGACGGCGTCGACCTTGTCGATCACCTCTCCGGCGGGGATCACCCGGCCCCAGGCCAGGATCTGGCGGGCGTTGCGCTCGATGCGCCCGCCCGGCGTCTCCAGCGCCGAGAGCAGCGAGACCTTGAGCTGCGCCTTGGCGCGGGCGATCTCGACGGCGTCGAGGTCGCGGGCCGCCCGGGCGGTGGCCGCCAGCGTCACGTCGACGAGTTCGGGCAGGTCCGCCCCGGCGGTGCCGGCGCCGATCCCGAACAGGCCGCAATCCGAGAAGGGCCAGTGGAAGGCCTGGATCTCGTAGGCGAGGCCGCGGGTCTCGCGCACCTCCTGCCAGAGCCGCGAGGTCAGGCCGCCGCCCAGCACCTGCGCGAACATGTGCAGCGCGTAGTAGCGGTCGTCCCGGAAGGAGAGGCCCGGCAGGCCGATCACCACGTTGGCCTGCTCGAGCTTGCGCGGCATCCGCCGCTCGCCGCCGCCGTAGACGCCCGGCACGGAGGCGGGGGCGGATTTGGCGGGCCGCCCCCCGAAATGGCGCTCGGCCGCCGCCACGATCGCCTCGTGGGTCACGGCGCCGGCGCCGGCGACGACGATGCGGTCCGGCGTGTATTCCCGGTCGAGATAGGCGCGGATGCCGGCCTCGTCGAAGCTCCGAATCGTCTCGGGCCGCCCGAGGATCGGCCGGCCGACCGGCTGGTCCGGGAAGGCGGCCTCCGTGAACGCGTCGTAGACCACGTCGTCGGGGGTGTCCTCGACGGCGGCGTATTCCTGCAGGATCACGCCCTTCTCCCGGGCGAGCTCGCCCGCGTCGAACACCGAATCGGTGAGGATGTCGCCGATCACGTCCAGGGCGAGGCCGGCATCCTCGCCCAGGACCCGGGCGGTGTAGCTCGTCCCCTCCGTGGAGGTGGCGGCGTTGATCTCGCCGCCGACATTCTCGATCTCCTCGGCGATCTTCTGCGCCGAGCGCGTCCGCGTCCCCTTGAACGCCATGTGCTCGATGAGGTGGGACAGGCCGGCCTCGTCGGCGCGCTCGTTGCGCGAGCCGGCCCCGACCCAGACGCCGAGGCTGGCGGTGGCGACCCCGGGCATCGGCTCGGTGACCACCGTGACGCCGTTGTCGAGCCGCGTGGTGCGCAGGGACGGCGAGGCGGCGTGCGTGGAGAAGTGCTGGTTCATCGACGGCTCGTCGCGAAGGGGGCCGGATCGGGCGCGGGTCGCCTCTCCCGTGCGGGAGAGGGACAGGGTGAGGGGTGCGACCTCTCCGGACGGTTCTCGACCCTCACCCCAACCCTCTCCCGCTCGGGAGAGGGGGCTCGTCGCGCGACTCGCGCCAAGCTCACGCCCCCCTCGTGATGCGGGCGCGCTCGCGGATGAGCGTCTCCAGAGCGGCCTGGTCGTTGGCCACCCGGGTCAGGCGCTCGGGCCGGTCCATCAGGTCGGCGAGGTGCGGGGGCAGGGCGGGGCGCAGGCCGCCCGTGGCCTTGGCGACCGCATCCGGGAATTTGGCGGGATGCGCGGTGGCGAGCGCCACCACGGGGGTCGCCGGATCCTGCTCCAGGAGCCGCCGCCCGGCCCGCACGCCGATGGCGCTGTGGGGGTCGAGCACCACCCCGGTGGCGGCCTGGGTCAGGGCGATTTCTTCCATCACGTCAGGCTCCGGCACCGCGACGGCGTCGAAGTCCGAGCGGACCGTGGCGAGAACCTCGGGGCTCAGCGAGAACCCGCCGGACTGCTTCAGCCCCGCCATCAGCCGCGACAGGGAGGAGGAATCGCGCCCCAGCGCCTCGAACAGCAGCCGCTCGAAGTTCGACGAGATCTGGATGTCCATGGAGGGCGAGGTGGTGGGCACCACGCCGCGCAGCTCGTAGGCGCCGTGCTCCAGGGTGCGCACCAGGATGTCGTTGGCGTTGGTGCCGATCATCAGCCGCCCGACCGGCAGGCCCATCTGCTTGGCGACCCAGCCGGCGAGCACGTCGCCGAAATTGCCGGTGGGCACCGCGAAGGAGACCGGGCGGTGCGGCGAGCCCAGCGCCACCGCGCTGGTGAAGTAGTAGACCGCCTGCGCGGCGACCCGGGCCCAGTTGATCGAGTTGACGCCCGACAGCCGCACCGCGTCGGCGAAATCGGCGTGCTGGAACAGGGCTTTGACGAGGTTCTGGCAATCGTCGAACGTGCCGTCGACGGCCAGCGCGTGGACGTTCTGCGTCGGCACCGAGGTCATCTGCCGCCGCTGGACCTCCGAGACCCGCCCGTGCGGGTAGAGGATGAACACGTCGACCCGGTCGAGGCCGCCGAAGGCCTCCACGGCGGCCGAGCCGGTATCGCCCGAGGTCGCGCCCACGATGGTGGCACGGGCGCCGCGCTGGGTCAGCACGTGGTCCATGAGCCGCCCGAGCAGCTGCATCGCCACGTCCTTGAAGGCGAGCGTCGGCCCGTGGAAGAGCTCCAGCAGGAACAGGTTGTCGTCGAGCTGGGTCAGCGGGCAGACCGCCGGGTGGCGGAACGTCGCGTAGGCCGCGTCGATCATCCGGTCGAGGTCCGGACCGGCGACGTCGCCGTCGATCAGCGGGCGCAGCACGCACTTGGCGGCCTCCGCGTAGGGGCGGCCCGCCAGGGCGGCGATCTCCGGACGGCCGATCTGCGGCCAGGTCTGCGGCACGTAGAGCCCGCCGTCGCGGGCCAAGCCCGCCAGGAGCGCGTCCGAGAAGGAGAGCGGCGCGGCCGCGCCGCGAGTCGAGACGTGGAGCACAGGGTCCTCCGAGGGAAGGCGCTCCCTCTACACGATGCGGGCGGGCCTGTCGAAAGCTCCGGACGACGCGGCCGGTCCGCCCGGGGGGCCCGGCCTTTAACCGGGGCTGAACGGGCCGGTTCAGGGCCGGTTTCCCGGGTACGCCCTAGAGCCGGCGCACCCCGCGGCGCCCCAGCCGGCGGGGCGGATCGAGCCTCGGAGAGAGCCGACATGACCCGACTCATCGCCCTCGCGGGTGCCGCGGCGCTGCTGTGCGGCACCGCCGCCTTCGCGCAGGCCCCACCGCCGCCGCCCGGCGGCCCGCGGCCCGGGCCCGAGGCCGGCGCGCCACCCCCGCCGCCCGGCGACCCGAGGCGCGGCCCCGGGCCCGACGGGCCCCCGCCGCCACCTCCGCCGCCGCCGCCGTCGCGGGCCGCCCATATCGTGCTGGAGCGCGGCGACGCGCGCCTCGACGTGAAATGCGCCGACGACGATTCGACGAAGGCCTGCGCCGACGTCGCCCTGCAGATGCTCGACAGACTCGCGGCGTTCCGGCCCTGAGGCCGACAGGCCCGTGCCCGCCGCGACGGTGGCGGGCACCCCTCAGGCGCGCGCGCCGGGTGCCTTGACCAGGCGGCAGCCGGTGATGCGCCACTGCCCGTCCGCGTCCCGGGCGAGGCTGTACTCGGCCGTCCAGTCGATGCCGTACTCGTCCTGGATCGCCACCGACTGGACCACGCCCGCCTCGTCCGTGTCCCGCGCCTCGCCGAACACGAAGCTGCGGTGGCGGTAGACCGGACGATACTGGTTACGGACCATGCCGATGAACAGGTCGGCATTCGGGAACAGGTCCCGGATCCCCGGCGCGGCCTGCTCGTAGGCGGTCTGCGCGTCGTCGCGGCCCAGCGCCTGCTCCTGCTTGGCGATCACCGCCCGGGCCGCCGCGCGCGCCGTCTCGTCGGCCACCGCCGGTCCCGCGAGGCCGAGGACGAGGAGCAGGACGGGCCACACGCGCATCGATGTCACTCCGGCAGGGTCGGATCGAGATTTATCATTGTCGTATGAAGATGGTCTCCGCTCCGTCGACGGCAATCGACGCCCGACATCGCCGGTAATCTTGCCGCACGAAAGCTTGTCTCGGCGGGTCGGCGCGGCCGGACGGGACGCGCGCACGGGTTGAGCAGACATCGCGCCTCGGTTGTGCAAGCCGCTGGAAAGATAGGCATTTTCGCGCCGCATGGGCGCCGCGGGTTTGACCCTCCGCCGCGGTTTTGCGAGCCTCCGCGCGTCGACTCGGTTCCGGCGGAACCGACCGGACGGAGCGTGGGACGATGATGCAGAGCCATGCGGACGATCGCGCCGGCCCCCGAACCGGGCCGCCCTTGGACGCGATCCCGGACGCGGCCGCTCCGGACCGTGGAGCCGGGCCGGTGCCCGGAGCGGGGCCGGCGCCCGGAGCCGGGCCGGCCATGAGCGTCGGGGTGTTCATTCCGATCGGCAACAACGGCTGGCTGCTCTCGGAGAACGCCCCGCAGTACCGCCCGAGCTTCGCGCTCAACAAGGCGGTCACCCTGAAGGCGGAGGGCTACGGCCTCGACTTCGCCCTGTCGATGATCAAGCTGCGCGGCTTCGGCGGCAGGACCGAGTTCTGGGACCACAACCTCGAATCCTTCACCCTGATGGCAGGGCTCGCCGCCGTCACCACCCGGATCCGGCTGTTCGCCACCGCGGCGACCCTGTGCCTGCCGCCCGCCATCGTCGCCCGCATGGCCGCGACCATCGATTCGATCTCGGACGGGCGCTTCGGCCTGAACCTCATCACCGGCTGGCAGAAGCCGGAATACGACCAGATGGGCCTCTGGCCCGGGGATGAGTATTTTGCCAAGCGTTACGACTATTTAGCGGAGTATGCTCAGATTCTGCGCGATCTGTGGGAGACGGGTGTCAGCGACCGCAAGGGCGCGTTCTTCCAGATGAACGATTGCCGGCTGAGCCCCCGTCCGCAGGCCCCCATGAAGATCATCTGCGCCGGCCAGAGCGGCGCCGGCCTGGCCTTCACGGCCCAGTACGCGGACTACAATTTCTGCTTGGGGAAGGGGCTCAACACGCCGACCGCCTTCGCCCCCGTGGTGGAGAAGCTGGCGGAGGCCAGCGCGCGGACCGGGCGGCGGGTGACGGCCTTCGCCCTGTTCATGATCATCGCCGACGAGACCGACGAGGCGGCGATGGCCACCTGGGCGCACTACAAGGCGGGTGCGGATTCCGAGGCGATCGCGTGGCTCGGCCTACAGGGCGCGGCCGACACCAAGTCCGGCGGCGACACCAACGTGCGCCAGCTCGCCGACCCGGCCTCGGCGGTGAACCTCAACATGGGCACCCTGGTGGGCAGCTACGCCGGCGTGGCCGCGATGCTCGACGCCGTCATGACCATCGACGGGGTGGAGGGCGTGCTGCTGGTCTTCGACGACTTCCTCAAGGGCCTCGACGCGTTCGGGACGCGGATCCAGCCGCTGATGCGGTCGCGCCGGCACGTGACGGCGGCGCCGCTGCCCGAGGTGGCCTGATGGACGCCCCCGCCGGATATCGCGACCCGAACGGCCGCCACGGCGGCGTCATCCTGCCGGCCCGCCCGGAGCCGATCGCCTTCGATCCCGCGACCACGGTCCTGATCGTCGTGGACGTCCAGAACGCCTATGCCAGCCCGGGCGGCTACCTCGACCGGGCCGGCTTCGACGTGTCGGGCACGGGCCCGGTGATCGCCCGGATCGCCCGGGCGGTGGCGGCGGCCCGGGCCGCCGGCATCCCGGTCCTGTGGTTCCAGAACGGCTGGGACCCGGCCTATGTCGAGGCCGGAGGCCCGGGCTCGCCGAACTGGCACAAATCCAACGCCCTCAAGACGATGCGCCGGAATCCTGAAGCGAACACGCAGCTTCTCGCCAAGGGATCCTGGGACTACGCGCTGGTGGACGCCCTGAGGCCGGAGCCCGGCGATATCGTGATGGGCAAGCCGCGCTACAGCGGTTTCTACAACACGCCCCTCGACAGCACCCTGCGGGCCCGGGGCGTGACCACGCTGGTCTTCACCGGCATCGCCACCAACGTCTGCGTCGAGTCGACCCTGCGGGACGGGTTCCACCGGGAGTATTTCGGGATCGTGCTGGCCGACGCCACGCACCAGGCCGGGCCGGAGAGCCTGCACCACGCGGCGCTCGCCAATATCGAGACCTTCTTCGGCTGGGTCTCGGACGTCCCCGCCTTCGAGAGGGCCCTCGGGGCGCCTTCACCCGCTGCGGTTGACGCTGCCGGCGTCGACCTGGCCGGATAAGTGCATCGCGCACCCGGCCGGTGACCGGCAGGGTGCCCGAACGCCGCCGCGCTGCGGCCTCCCGCGCAGCCTGCAAGGGCCGGCCGACAGGTCGCGTGCGGGAGGCGCAGGGGAATGCCCAAGCAGGTCGTGATACCGCCGGGAACCGGCAAGCCGCTGGCCCCCTACGTGCCGGGCACGCTGGCCGACGGGGTCCTGTACGTCTCGGGCACGCTGCCGCTGGATGCGGATGCCCAGGTGGTCCATGTCGGCGATGCGGCGGCCCAGACCCGCCACGTGCTGGAGACCATCAAGGGTGTGGTGGAGGCCGCGGGCGGCACGATGGCCGACGTCACCTTCAACCACGTCTTCCTGGCGGACTGGGCCGACTATGCGGCGATCAACGCCGTCTACGCGGAGTATTTTCCGGGCGAGAAACCGGCGCGCTACTGCATTCAGTGCGGCCTCGTGAAGCCCGAGGCCCGCGTGGAGATCGCCTCCGTCGCCCATATCGGCCGCTGATGGCCAGGCGCGCGGCGGGGGCGGCCTCCCTCCATCACGCGGTGGCGGGCCCGGCGGACGGGCGGCCGGTGCTGCTCTCGCCGGGGCTCGGCGGCGGGGCCGGCTATTTCGCGCCGCAGATGGCGGCCCTGACCGCGCGGTTCCGGGTCGTCACCTACGACCATCGCGGCACCGGGCGCTCGCCCGGCCCCCTCGGGCCGGACCACGACATCCCCGCCATGGCGCGGGACGCGTGCGCGGTGCTGGACGAAGCCGGGATCGATCGGGCGGACGTGGTCGGCCACGCCCTGGGCGGCCTGATCGCCCTCCAGATGGCGCTGGACGCGCCCGACCGGGTCGGGCGGATCGTGGTGATCAACGGCTGGGACGCCCTGGACCCGGCCACGCGCCGCTGCTTCGCGGCCCGCCGGGCGATCCTGGCGGGGGGCGGCCCGGAGGCCTTCGTGCGGGCCCAGGCGATCTTCCTGTACCCGGCGCCCTGGCTCTCCGCGCAGGCCGAGCGCGTCGCCCGCGACGAGGCGCAGGCGCTGGCGCATTTCCCCGGCGCCGAGACCGTGCTGGCGCGCATCGCCGCCCTGGAGCGCTTCACGGTGGCGGAGCGTCTCGGATCGATCGGCCACGAGACCCTGGTGATGGCGGCCCGGGACGACGTGCTGGTGCCCTACACGCGGTCCGAGCGGCTGGCGGCGGCGCTGCCCAAGGCCCGGCTCGCCCTCGCCCCCGACGGCGGCCACGCCCACAGCGTCACCCGGCCCGAGGCGTTCAACCGGGCACTCTTGGACTTCCTCGACCGGGACTGAGCGTTTCTCCTAAAGCCGCAGCGCGATCATCGGCAGCGCCACCGCGTCGAGAGCGGCGGCCAGCACCACGAGCAGGGCCGGCCAGCGCAGGGCCGCCGCGGTGCCGATCCGCCCCCGGGCGAAGGCCAGAATCGGCATCGGCGCCAGCGGCAGGAGGTCTCGGATCTGCAGCCCGCCGGGGCCGCCCGCCGGGGCGAGGGCCTGCGCCCCGACCATCAGCCAGAGGCCGAGCAGCGCGCCCCCCGAGAGCCACAGCTGCTCCGCCCGCGGGGGCAGGGGGCCGCGCCGCAGCGCGACCAGCGGCACCAGCAGCGCGACGGCCCAGAGCCCGGAGAGGAAACCGGGCAGCGGGACGGGCAGGGCCATGGGCCCGTGCCCGGCTCCGGCGGGGTGCGGCGTCCCGAGGCTCGCAGCCGAGAGGGCCGGCAGAAGCGCCGGCAGAAGGGCCGGCAAGAGGGCGAGTGCGGCGAGGGGCAGCCGCTCCCGGCAGGTGCGGGCAAGCCGTCCCGGCGGCGGGAACGGCACCAGCAGCATCCCGGCGAGGGGGGCGCAGGCCGGCCGCGCCAGCACCACCAGGGCGATCGCCAGCGTCGCTCCGGCGAGGCGCGCAGGCCTGTACCGGCCCGTCATCGGCCGGGGGCTGAGCAGCGCGGCGGCGAGGGCCGCCAGCGCGAGGACGAGCCCGTCCGGACCGGAGGCGGCCGCGAGGGAGGCCGGCCAGCACAGCAGCGCAAACAGCGCGGCCCGTCCCCGGGTCGCCACGGCCAGGGCGGCGACACCCAGGCTCAGGAACGCGGCGATGCGGGCGAGCCGGACGAAGGCATCGAGGGCGGACGGGGTCTCGCCGGGTAGATCGATCCAGGCCAGCGCGAGGCAGACCGGCAGGCCGAGGCCCAGGAAGGCGCAGGCCCAGAAACGGCCGTCGCCGGCGAAGGTCAGGTTCACGGCCGCATCCGGTGCGGCGCCGCGGCCCCGTCCCGGCCGATGAGGCGGCAGGCGGATGTGCCGGCGGATATGACGGGGCATGTGAGCGGGGATGCGCGGAGGGCGCTTCGGGTCGCGTGCGGCATCGCCATCCCGCTCAGCCGGCCCGCTCAGCCGGCGGCCCGCGCGCGCGCGGACCCCAGGAGGTCCGGCACGAGCCCCGGCAGCGCCGCAGCCAGGAGGCCCGCCGCCCGCAGGACCTCCGCGGCCTCCCCGGGGGAGCGGCGGGCGAGGGCCAGGGCGAGCCGCAGGGGCACCTGCGCGCCGAAGCTCGCCGCCGTCAGGGCGAGGGCCGCGGCGACGCCGTGGTGCTTGCCGGCATAGAGGATCTGGCTGCGCAGGAAGTAGAACAGCCGCCGCGCCCGCACCTGCCGGGTCGTGCCCTGGCCGAGATGGCGGGCGACCGCCCCGGCCACGTGCCGCACGGAAAAGCCCGCCGCCCGGGTTCGGGCGCAGAGGTCGGCATCCTCCCAGTAGACGAAGAAGCGCGGGTCGAAGCCGCCGAGCGTCCGGAACAGGTCGCGGCGGATCATCAGGAAGGCGCCCATCACCTGGTCGACGGCGCGGTCCGCGGCATGGTCCCATTCGAGGAGGAAGTGCGGCCGCAGGAGGCCGAGGCGGTCCAGCGCCAGGGCGCGGCCGAGGAGGCCCAGCGCCGAGGGGGTCCGGGCGCAGGAGCGCGCGGTCCGCCCGTCGGGTTCGACGAGGCGTGCGCCGACGATCCCGGTCCGCGGGTCGGCCATCAGCGCGGCCAGAGCCACGCCGAGCGCGTCGGGCGCGACCTGCGTGTCCGGGTTGAGGAACAGGATCGCGGGGGCGTCGCCGGCGGCGGCGCCCTGGTCGCAGGCCCGGCCGAAGCCGAGATTCGTGGCGTTCCGGATCAGCCGGAGCGGGCGGGGCAGGGCGGGCAGGGTCTCGATGGAGCCGTCCGTCGAGGCGTTGTCCACCACGATGACCTGCACGGCCGCGGCGTCCTGCGCGGCCGCGAGGCTCGCGAGGCAGGCGCGCAGCAGCCCGCCGCCGTTCCAGTTGACGATCACCACGTCGAGGGCAGGGCGGTCGGTCACGGCAGATCCCTCGGCTCATCTCTCGGCTCATCTCTGGGCAGATCCCGGGGCGGCCCGAGGCGCCCGAGGGCGCCGTCGCGGGCGGCCGCGAGGAGCCTGAGCAGCACGGCGGGCCGCCAGCCCGAATCCGCCCAGTACAGCCCGGCCTGGAGCGGCAGGTAGGCGGCCTGGGCGAGCTTCCAGCGCAGCGGCACGTGCGGCAGCCGCCACGCGTAGATCGCGTTGCGCAGATAGGTCCCCATGCGGAACAGGGGCTGGCGCGGCATCGCGATCCCGAAGGCCCGGATCGTCCCGCCGCCGACGCGGTGCGGGATCGCGACGGCGCGGGTCTGGTAGCAGCCGTAGCCGAGGCTCCAGGCGCGAAAGCACCATTCGAGCTCGACCCCGTCGATGAAGAAGTCGCCGCGGAAGGGCCCGACCCGGGCGAAGGCGGCGAGGTCGACGAGCGAGCCCGAAGTCGCCAGGAACTGCACCGGGGCGAGGTCGCCATGCCCCGGCGCGCCGGGACGGGGCGGGTAGGCGGGCGCCTTGTGGCCGGGCGCCGGGGCCGGGGCCGGGCCCACCACCGCCGCCGGGATCCCGGCCGCCCGCAGCCGGTCCTGGGCCGTCAGCAGCGCGGCGGCGAGATCTCCGGGCGGTTCGGCATCCTGGTCGAGGAGGAGGAGGGTCCCGGCGCCCGCGGCCTGGGCGGCCGCGGCGATCCGGTTGAGCGCCTCGGCGATGCCGAGATTCGACCCCTCCGACAGCAGGGTGACGCCGGCCCGGGCGAGGCGCTCCGCCGCCCCGGCCGGGAGGCCGCCATTGTCGAAGGCGATCACCGCCGCGAAGCCGGCCGAGGCCAGGGCGCACACGCGCTCCACCTGTTCCGGACCCGGCCGGAACAGGGTGACCCCGAGCACGAGGCGGCTGAGCCGCGGGTCAGGCACCGGTCGCGTCCCGGCGGCGATCGCGATCCCTCACGCCTGTTCCACCGCGGCGGTCGCCGCCTCCAGCGCGGCCGTGACGGCGGCGGCCTGCTCGGCGCTGAGCGGACCGCGGGCGAGCCGCATCTGCAGGGCGAGCTTCAGACCCTCCTGAGCGCGCACCACCGAGGGCGGCGGACCGTCGCCCCGGGCGGCCTCGGCCTCCGCCATCCGGGCGAGGATCGCGTCGAGGACCGGGCGGTTGCCGTCCAGGACGGACTGCCCCTCCGGCGTGATCGTGTGCAACCGCTTGGTGCCCTCCCCGGGGGTGACCGTGACGTGCCCGAGTTCCTCCAGGAGGGTGAGCGTCGGGTAGACCGTCCCGGGGCTCGGGCTGTAGGCGCCCCCGACCCGCTCCTCGATCGCCTTGATGATCTCGTAGCCGTGGCGCGGCTTCTCGGCGATCAGGTGCAGGATGACGAGGCGCAGGTCGCCGTGGGCGAAGAAGCGCGCGAGGTCGCCCCGGCCGCCCCGGCCGAACATCCGGCGCTCCCCGGGTCCGCGACCGTGGTGGCCGTGCGGACCGTGCCGCCCGCGGGGATCGGCCCCCATCGGGCCGCGATGGGCACGGACGCGGAAGGCATCGAAGGGATCGGCGTGCAGGACATCCGGGCGGTGTGGGTGCATGATTTTCGACTCGATTTCGATATGTCTAAATATAAGATATATCGAAAACCGGATGCCCGCAAGGCGCCTGCCTCCGACCCGCGACGCCGCCATCCTGGGCGGACGGTGCCGGCGACCCACGGTTTACGGATTCCGCCGGTTCCGTTAGTGCGACAGGTGTCCGACAGGATGACCGCTCCCGCGCCGCCTTGCGCCCCCGACGCTGCCCGCCAGCTGCCGCCCATGACCCGATCAGAGCCCCGCGCCTCGACCGCGCCCGCCCGGCGGGCGGCCGATGGATGCCGCGCCTCGTGACGGCCCGCGGCGAACGCCCCTCCGCAGAGTCCTGAGATGCGCCGCGGCTCCGACGGGACCGGCCGGACCTCGGCCCTGACGCGGATGCGGCGCCGCCTCGGCCGGCTGCGCGATCCGCTGGCCAAGCCGGCGGCGCTGCACCGCCGCTGGGCCGGTGCGGCGACCGGTGCGGATCTCGAGGCGCGCCTGATCGGCGCCCTCGCCCCGCATGTCGACGCGGCCTTCTACGCGAGCTGGTACGGGATCACGGCCGATCCGGTGCGCGACTACCTCGTCCACGGCTGGCGCGAGGGCCGCGACCCGCGCCCCGACTTCGACTCCGCCGCCTACCTCGCCGACCGCCCCTACCTCGCCCGGGCCGGCATCAACCCGTTCCTGCACGCCCTCACGCGCCGGCGCGCCCGGGCCGGCGGCGAGGGTGGCGGCGCGGGCGGGGCGGCCGGCGCGCCCCTGCCCAAGCCCGACACGGCCCAGGCCGAGCGCCTCGCCCGCCGCCTCGTGGACGGGGCCTTCTACCTGGCCAACAACCCCGACCTCGCCGCCGCCGGCGTCGATCCGGTCGACCACTACATGGCCTCCGGCTGGCGCGAGGGCCGCGAGCCGGCACCGCAGTTCGACACCCTGGCCTACTGCCTCACCCGCGGCCTCACCTTCGCCACCCAGAACCCGCTGGTGCACTACGTCCGCAACGGCGGACCCGCCCGGCCCGACCCGGACGCGGCGCTGGCCCTGCGGATGGAGACCCTCGCCCCCTACTTCGACGCCGCCCATTACCGGCAGCGCCTGCCCGGCCCCCTGGCCGAGGCGCTGGCCGGGGCCTCGGACGCCGCGCTGCTGCGCCATTACGTGGCGGAGGGCTGGCGGGCGCGGGTCAGCCCGCGGCCGGATTTCGACCCGGCCGGCTTCGTGCAGGCCCGCGCGGGCAGCCGGGCGGTCGGCGACGACCCGTTCTTCCGCTACGTCGCCGAGACCCGGCTGTCCGGGGGCGCGCCGTTCGCCGAGCCGCACCGGCTGAACCTGCCGGCGGTGGATGCGGACTGGTACCGGGCGACCTACCCGGACGTGGGCGGGCGGGAGCCGTACCTGCACTTCGCCGAGGCGGGCTGGCGGGAGCTGCGCGACCCGGGGCCCGGGCGCTCGACGCTGGCCGCGCTGCTGGGCGTCTGCGGCCTGCGCCCGGCGCGGGCGCCGATCGCCGATACGGGCTGGCTGGGGGCGATCGGGCAGGCGGCCTGCGACCGGGACGGGCTCCTGGACCTGCAGGCGCGGCTGGTGGCGGGGCATTTCGACCACGGCTTCTACCGGGCGCGCTACGGGCTGTCCGAGGCGGACGACGCCGTACGCGACTATTGCGACACCGGCTGGCGGAACGGCCGCAACCCCAGGGCGGATTTCGACGGACAGGCCTATTGCGACGCGCATCCCGGGGTGCGCGAGACCGGGGTGGCGCCCCTCGTTCACGTCCTCGCCACGGCCCTCCTGCACGGCGCCGACATCTCGGCCGGTGCCTTCCACCCCCGCTACGGCACGCCGGATTCGCGGGCGGCGGCGCTGGCCGACGAGGCCCGCCTGATCGCGCCGTTCTTCGACGCCGCCTTCTACGCCAAGCGCAACCCCGACGCCGCCGACGCCCCCGGCGGACCGCTCGCTCATTTCGTCGCCTACGGCCAGCACGAGGGGCGCGATCCGAGCGCGACCTTCTCCATCGCGTTCTACAGGGAGACCTACGGCCATCTCCTGGGTGCGGGGGAGTCGCCGTTCCTGCACTACGTGCGCACGGGCCGGGCCGCCGGGCTGATGGCCGCCCCCGAGGATCTCGGCGCCTACCCGCCGATGGAGGCCCCCGCGCCCGACGCATGGGACCGCCTGCCCCAGGCCCTGCCCATCGACCAGGCCCGGGTCGTCGTGATCGTCCCGGTCTACAAGGGCCGCGGCGAGACCCTGCGCGCCCTCCACGCCTGCCTGTCCCAGCCCCAGGCCACGCCCTTCACCCTGCTCGCCGTCAACGACCGCTCCCCCGACCCGGAGCTCACCGCAGACCTCGCCCGGCTCGCCGGCCGCGGCCTGTTCCACCTCGTCGAGAACGAACGCAACCTCGGCTTCGTCCGCTCGGTCAACCGCGCCCTCGGCCTGCGCCAGGGCCGCGCCGTCGTCCTGCTCAATTCCGACGCGCAGGTCTTCGGCGACTGGCTCGACCGGCTCGTCGCCCACGCAGACCCCAAGGTCGAACCCGAGGTCGAAGCCGAGGCCGCCCCCAGGGCCGAAGCCGGGGCCGAAGCCGGGGCGGGGCTGCGCGTGGGCAGCGTCACGCCGCTGTCCAACAACGCCACGATCTGCTCCTACCCGCGCTTCAACGCCAACAACACCATGCCGCTGGAGATCGACCGCGCCGATCTCGACCGCATGGCCGCGCAGGTCAACCGCGGCCACGCCGTGCCCGTGCCCACCGGCGTCGGCTTCTGCATGTACATGACCGCCGCCGCGCTCGACGCCGTCGGCACCCTCGACGCCGAGGCCTTCGGCAAGGGCTACGGCGAGGAGAACGACTGGTGCCTGCGCGCCATCAAGGCGGGCTTCGTCAACCTGCTCGCCGAGGACGTGTTCGTCTACCATGCCGGCCAGATCTCGTTCGGGCTCGACGAGGGCGGCGAGTACGTCCAGGGCCAGGCGGCCCTGCTGGCCAAGCACCCCGACTACCCGGCCCGGGTCGGCCAGTTCGTCCAGGCCGATCCCGGCCGGCGCGGGCGGGCGCGGCTCGACCGGGCGCGGCTGGCCCGGCACTTCGCCGGCCGGGCGCTCCTGTACGTGACCCATTCCTGGGGCGGGGGCATCCAGCGGCACATCGACGACATGGTCGCCCAGGCCCGGGCCGAGGGCCTGAGCGTCGTGCTGCTGCAGATCGACCGGACCCGCAACCTCGAGGTCCACGTCGCCTACCGCAGCCCCGAATTCCTGTACCTGCCCAACCTCGACAGCCTGTACCTGCCGCGGGACGCGGACGAACTCGGCGGCTTCATCGCAGAGCTGGCGCCGGTCCTGATCCACGTGCACTCGCTGGCGGGGCTGCGCTGGGCGGCGGCGCGGGCGCTGATGGATCGGATGGCGGGGTCGGGCCGGCCCTACGCCTGGACGCTGCACGACTACTCGCCGGTGTGCCACCGCAACCACCTCGTGCAGCCGGACGGGCGCTATTGCGGGCTGGCGCCGGTCAGCGCGTGCCGGGCCTGTCTGGCTTCGGACGCGGACGGGTTCGAGGAGCCGGATCCGGGCGAGCGGCGGGCGGCGTTCGGGGCGTTCCTGGCGGGGGCTTCGCGGGTGTTCGCGCCGTCCGCCGACACGGCGGGCCGGATCCGAGACGTGTACCCGGATCTCGCGGTCACGGTCCGGCCGCATGTCGAGCCGGAGCGCAGCGTGCGCTCCACCGCCCTGCAGCGGCCCGGACGCGTCCGCCGCGTCGCGGTGCTCGGCGCGATCAGCGCCACGAAGGGCGGGCTGTTCCTGCAGGCGCTGGCCACCGACGCGCAGGATCGGAAGCTGCCTTTGCGCTTCTCGATCGTGGGCTTCTCCGACCCGGCCCTGGCCGTCGGCCTGGAGCAGGTCGGGGTCGCCCAGACCGGGCGCTACGCCGGCGACCACGAGGCCCTGGACCTGGTCTGGCGGGTCTCGGCCGACCTGGTCCTGTTGCCGGCGATCTGGCCGGAGACCTACTCGTACGCGCTGACGCTGGCGCTGCGCACCGGCCTGCCGGTGGCGGCCTTCGACCTCGGCGCACCGGCCGAGCGGCTGCGCGCCTATCCGAACGGCCACCTGATGCCCTGCGCCCTCGTCACCGACCCGGCCGCCTTCAACGACCGGCTGCTCGCCCTCGACGTCTCGGATGCGGGGCGATTCTCCGGACCGATCCGGGCCGCCGTCTACGGCGACCTGCTGCACGATTATTATGGCCTGGACCCGGCACCGGCCGGGTCGGAACGCCGCCGCATCGACGAGGACGCCGCATGATCTCCGTCAACGAGGACATGAAGCAGGAGATGCTGCGGCGCGGCATCTCGGTGCTGCATCCGGCTCCGTTCGGACTGCCGGAGGACTGCACCTTCGAGCCACCGTGCAGCATCAAGTGGATGGGCATCGATTACTGCCTCACCATGGGAGCCTTCTCGTACGCGGTGAGCGGCTACTATTTCGGCGCGGACATCGCCCGCTACTGCTCGATCGGCGAGAGCGTCCAGGTCGGGCGCGGCAGCCACCCGGTCCATTGCGGCTCGACCTCGCCGCTGTTCTACACGCACCACTCGGCGGTGTTCGACCGCCTGGACCCGCGGGCGGAGGATTACGAGATCTGCGGCCCCTATCTGTGGCCCAAGCGCGTGCGCATCGGCAACGACGTCTATATCGGCCACGGCGCCTTCCTGATGCCCGACATCACGATCGGCGACGGGGCGATCATCGGCGCCATGGCGGTGGTGACCAAGGACGTGCCGCCCTACGCGATCGTGGCCGGCAGCCCGGCCCGGATCGTGAAGATGCGCTTCCCCGACGCGCTGATCGAGCGCTACCTGAAGGTGCAGTGGTGGCGCTACGCCTTCTGGGACCTGCGCCAGTGCTCGATCACCGACCCGGAGAAATTCCTCGACGCCGTGGAGGAGCGGATCGCCGGCGGGATGCAGGAATACCGGCCGGACCTGATCCCGATCCAGTCGCTGCTGCCGGGCGCCTGAGGTCCGGGGCGCCGCGACGGCCCGTTCGCTCCGGCCGATCGGCAGAGAGCCCGGGGCACGGTACGCTCACCCCGCCAGCACCCGGGCGGCCGCGTCCCCGAGCGCCCGCACCCCGAGGGCGAGGTCGGCGTCGCTCGTATCCTCCGCCCAATGGTGGCTGATGCCGCCGATCGAGGGCACGAACAGCATCGCGGCCGGCAGGATCCGGGCGACGTTCTGCGCGTCGTGTCCGGCCCCCGAGGGCATCACCTGCCATCCGCCGGGGCAGACCCGCTCGGCGGCCTCCGAGAGGGCGCGCATCAGGTCCGGGTCGCAAGGGGCGGGGATCGCCTTGGAGAGGGCCGTCAGCGTCGCCGGGCAGCGCTCGCGCCGGTTCGATTCGCGCACCAGCGCCTCCAGGCAGGCCTCCATCCGCTCCAGCACCGGCATCGCCACGTCGCGGAACTGGAAGAACACCTCCGCCCGGCCCGGGATGATGCTGAAGCCGCCGGGATCCAGGGTGATCCGCCCGGTGGTCCAGGTGCTGCGCGGGCCGCAGACCTTCGGAAACGCCCGGTCGATCGCCGCCAGGAACCGCACCGCCGAGAGGCCCGCGTCCCGGCGCTCCGCCATGGTGGTGCCGCCGGCATGGTCCTGGTTGCCCTCGAACACGATCCGGAACTGCCAGATCGCCACGATGCCGCTCACCACGCCGAGATGCAGGCCGGCGGATTCGAGCTGCGTGCCCTGCTCGATATGCATCTCCAGGAAGCCGCGGTAGCGGCCCGGATCGAGCCGCATCCGGGGCAGGCCGGCCAGGCCCGCGGCTTCGAGCGCCGCGCGCAGGGGGGTGCCGTCGGTGCGGTTGCGGGCTTCGTCGATCTCGGCCTCGGTCAGGTCGCCGATCGCCGAGCGGCTGCCCAGGAAACCGCCGGAGAAATGCCCCTCCTCGTCCGCGAAGGCGACGACGTCGACGGGCAGGCCGGCTCGGGCCAGCGCCACCCCGGCCACGACCCCCAGCGCCCCGTCGAGCCAGCCGGCCTCGTTCTGGGTCTCGATATGGCTGCCGACCAAGAGATGCGGGCCGGGGCCGCGGTGGCGCCCCAGCACGTTGCCGATCCCGTCGATGGAGGCCGCGAGCCCGCAGGCCTCCAACTTGGCCATCAGCCAGCGGCGGGATTCCATGTCCTCGGGCGAGAAGGTCGGCCGGTGGACGCCGGTGCGGAACCGGCCGATCTCGCGCAGGGCGTACAGGTCGGCCAGGAAGGCGCGGGTGTCGATCTCGATCATGCGGGGCCCGGATGCTGGAGGGCGCCCCCCTGCAAGCCGCATGCGCCTTCCTATTCCGCCGCCGCAGGTCTCCAGTCCGCCGGCTGCGTCCCCGCCATCCAGGCGGCGAGGTCGGTCCGGGCCCGGTCGGTGAGCGCGCGCTTCTTCAGCGCGGCCTTCTCGGGCCCGCGCAGGCGCCGGCCGGTCTCGTTGCGGGGGGCCTGCGCGAGCGGCGGGAACAGGCCGAAATTGACGTTCATCGGCTGGAACGAGCGCGGGGCGTTGGCCTCGCCGTCCGCCGCGACGTGGCCGCCGGTGATGTGGGCGATGAGCGCGCCGAGGGCCGTCGTCTGGGGCAGGGGGGCGAGGGGCCGGCCGGCCGCCTCGGCGACGGCGAAGCGGCCGGCCATCAGCCCGACCGCGGCACTCTCCACGTAGCCCTCGCAGCCGGTGATCTGGCCGGCGAAGCGCAAGGCGGGCCGGGCCTTCAGCCGGAGGGTGGCGTCGAGGAGGCGCGGGCTGTCGAGATAGGTGTTGCGGTGCAGGCCCCCGAGGCGGGCGAACTCGGCCCGCTCCAGGCCGGGGATCGTGCGGAAGATCCGGACCTGCTCGGCATAGGTCAGCTTCGTCTGGAAGCCGACCATGTTGTAGAGGGTGCCCAGCGCGTTGTCCTGGCGCAGTTGCACGATCGCGCAGGGCTTGACCAGCGGGTCCCGCGGGTTGGTGAGCCCCACGGGCTTCATCGGGCCGTGGCGCAGGGTCTCGGGCCCGCGCTCGG
This sequence comes from Methylobacterium sp. 092160098-2, assembly GCF_028920805.1. Lineage (NCBI taxonomy): Bacteria > Pseudomonadati > Pseudomonadota > Alphaproteobacteria > Hyphomicrobiales > Methylobacteriaceae > Methylobacterium > Methylobacterium sp. 092160098-2. The sequence goes on from NZ_JAQPZJ010000001.1 coordinate 5,058,393, forward strand.
CCATCACTTCGACGGGCAGGCAGCCGTCGAAATAGGGCGTGCCCTCCCATTGCTTGAACCCGATCTTCTCGCCCGCCACGAGGGCGGCCACGAAGGCGTCGTACTGCTCCCGGTTCATCGGGCAGTTGAGATAGTCGGCCCCCGTGCCGCCCGGCCCCGGCTTGTCGTAGCGGGACTGGAACCACGCCACCTCCATGTCGATCGAGTCGCGGTGGACGATGGGCGCGATGGCGTCGAAGAAGGCGAGGGATTCGGCCCCGGTGAGCCCCCGGATCCCCTCGGCGAGGGCGGGTGCGGTGAGCGGGCCGGTGGCGACGATGCAGGGGCCCCACGCCTCCGGCGGCAGCCCCTCGACCTCCCCGCGGACCAGGGTCACGTTGGGGTGCTGCTCCAGGGTCCGGGTCACCGCCGCGGAGAACCCCTCCCGGTCGACCGCCAGCGCCCCGCCCGCCGGCACTTGGTTGGCGTCGGCCGCCCGCATGATCAGCGAGCCGAGCGTGCGCATCTCCTGATGCAGCAGCCCGACCGCGTTGCCCTCCGGGTCGTCCGACCGGAAGGAATTCGAGCAGACGAGCTCGGCGAGCCCGTCGGTCTGATGGGCCTCGGTGCCGCGCACGGGGCGCATCTCGTGGAGCACGGCGCGATGGCCGGCCTCGGCCACCTGCCAGGCGGCCTCGGATCCGGCGAGGCCGCCGCCGACGATATGGATGGTCTGTGTCATGCCTGAAAATAGCGAAGGACCGCCGCCCGGATCAACGGGCAACGGTCCTTCACGGCGTTCGGCTCGGACGCTGGGATCAAACGCTGGGATCAGACGCGGGCGACGCCGCGGATCTCGCTGCGGTTGATGCCGAGATCGGCCAGGTCGCGGTCCGACAGGCGGGACAGCTGGGAAACGGTGTCGCGGTACCGGAGATAGGCGCGGACGCGGCTCAGGACGCTACGGGCGGCGGACATGGTGTGCTGTGACCTCTGTTCGAGCAGACGACGGCGCCTCATTGCGCATCGCTGCCTCTTGTTGGTGCAACGCACATATAATCCCGCCGCAGCGCAGCAGGAGTCGCAAGGTCAAGCATCAGACCTGCGGAAAGTGCATACCGGGCTTAAGAAACCGGCAAGGTTTCCAAATGGTCATTCTTTGTGCGCATGCAGGCCCCGGAAAGCCTCCCGCAACGCGCGACGGGCGCCCCGCCGGTCGGCGGGACGCCCGTCATGCCGTTCGAATCGCCCGGCGCGAGGCTCAGTAGAACGGGCGCGGCCCGTAGAAGCCGTAGGGCCGGTAGAACGGCCGCGGCCGGTAATAGCCACCGTAGCCACCATAGTAGATCGGCCGCCGCCAGTATCCGTAGGGCCGGGGCCCCCAGTTCGGCCGGCAGATGCCCCAGGGATTCGGGTGGAAGCCGGGGCCGCAGCCCCCGGCCGCCTCGGCGGTACCCGCGAGCCCGAGGCCGCCGGCGATCGCGGCGGCCATCACGAGCGCCTTCGCGCGCGGTGCGCTCAGAACCGTCATGACTGGATCTCCTCAACGCTTCCGGCGGATCGGGAGCCGGTCGTGGCAGATTCGACGCCGCCACCTGAACAGTCGCTGAGCCGTAAGTTGTGCCCGGTACAGGCCCAAGACGGCACCCAAGACGGCACCCACGACGGCACCCGCGGCGACGCCGCCCGGAGCGCGACGGCTGCGCGCTCCGGGCGGCGTCAGTGCAGCGAGGGCGTGCGCAGGAACCGTTCCCGGTCTCCGGAGACGAGGGCGAGCTTCACGCCGCGCCCCTCGCGGCGGACCGTGAGGGGCACCCGCACCCCGGCCTCGCCGAGCGCCCAGACGCTGCGGAACAGGGCGGCGAGATCGGCCACCGGCTCGCCGGCCACCGCCTCGATCACGTCGCCGGCCTGGAGGCCGCCGGTCTCGGCCGGACCGTTGTCGGCGAGACCCATCACGACGATGCCCTCCTCGCTCTCGGTGGCGTAGAGGCCGAGCCAGGGGCGCGGCGGCCGGTTGGCCCGCCCGCGCGTGGCGAGGTCCTCGAGGATCGGCGTCAGCAGGTCGATGGGCACCACCATGTTGATCGGCCGCGCCGCGCCGGCGCCGCCCTGCTGCAGCTGCAGCGAGCCGATGCCGAGCAGGTCGCCCTGGGGACCGATCAGCGCGGTGCCGCCCCAATGCGGGTGCGCGGGGGCGGTGAACAGCGCCTCGTCGAGGACGTATTCCCAGTAGCCGGCGAATTCCTGCCGGGCCACGACCTCGACGGCGACGCAGCGCTGGCGCCCGCCCGCCCCCGCCAGCACGGCCCGGTCGCCGGTCTTCAGCCCGGCCGAGCGGCCGAGCGGGAGGGCCGGCACGCCGAGATCGCCGAGCGCCTGGACCAGGCCGAAGCCCGTGGCGGCGTCGAAGCCGAGGACGTGGCCGGGCACCGAGCGGCCGTCCCGGGTGGTGAGCCAGACGCTCTCGGCCTCGGTGACGAGGTAGCCGATGGTGAGCACGAGACCGTCCTCGCGGATCACCACGCCGTTGCCGGCGCGCTCGGTGCCGAGCGTCTCGGCGGTGAACGCGCTCTCCGGGATCCGCGCCGACAGGGCCAGCACGGCCGAGAGCGCCCGGTCGAGGTCGTAGCCGTAATCCGCGGGCCTGGGCTGGGCCTGCGCGGGGATCTTCCACTCGCCCTGCGTCGCCATGACTTTCCTTCGGCTCGTCCGCCTGCGCTCCGGTCGGCGCCGGAGCCGCGCCATCGGCACACCATAGGATGTCAGCGCCGCCCGCGTCACCCGCGGTCGGTTGCGACCCATGGAACGGGCCCGTTCGGGGCGGCCCGCGGCGGGGCCGGCACAACAAAAAACCGCCCGGCGGTGCCGGGCGGCGCGCCGTCCCGGAGGACGGCCTGTCGGAGATCCGGGCGTCCCCGCCGCGCGGCGGCGGGGAGCCCGGTGTCTCGGGTTGGTCTCAGTACTTGCGGACCAGGGCCGCCGGGACCGGCGAGGCGGCCGGGGCCGGCGAGTAGAGCGGCACGATGAACCGGATCCAGCCGTCGGTGGAGTAGTTGTCGCGGGTGCGGCCGAAGGCGTTGGTGTACTGCGCGCCGGTCACGACGTCGCGGGCGACGTAGGCCTGGACGGTGAAGATCTTGAAGTCGTAGCCGACGAGGCCGCCGATGGCGAAGCGGCCGCGGTTGCCGGCCGCCGCGCTGGCCTGGCTGATGTCGAAGTTGTAGGTGCCGTAGGCGATCGGGCCGATCTCGAAGTTGCCGAACTTCTTCGTCGCGGTGAGGTCGAAGTTCAGGGCGTCCGAGAGGCGGATCGGGCCGATGGCGGCGCCGACCTGGCCGGGGAAGCGGCCGGGCGAGTCGTAGATGTTGGCGGTCAGGTTGGCGGTGATGTTCCAGCCGTCACCGGTGTAGCTGCCGGCGATGCCGAAGCGGTAGGTGTTGGAGGAGAGCTGCGGCAGGACCGGGGTGGCCGTCGTGCCGTTCGCGGTGATGATCGAGCCGCGGTCGCCGTTCAGGTCGTTCAGGTAGGCGCCGCCGAGCAAGCTGACGCCGAAGTTGTTGCCGAGGTCGAAGGCCCAGATGCCGCCGACGAAGGTGCCGACGTTGATCGAGATGTCCTTGTTGCGCACGCCCGCCGGGTTGCGGGTGAAGGCGAACACGGTCGGGGGCGCCACGAGCAGCTCGACGCGGCCGCCGAACGGCACGAACGGGGTCGACCAGACCAGGACCGGGATGTTGACGGCCGTGTCGGGCGAGTTTGGCGCGTCGGTGCGGCGGTAGGTGAACGTGTTGATCGCGTAGAGGCCTTCCGGCAGCGGCGCGCCGACGGCGAGGCCGACCTGCTCGCCGGGAACCGTGGTGGTCTGCGCCTGGGCGATCGTCGAGGTCATGCCGACCGTGAGCGCGACCGCGCCGGCCGCGAGCCAGTTCTTCATCATTTTCTCATTCCTTCCCAAGGTCCCACGGCTTCCGTCCCGCATTCGGCACTTCCTTGCCGGTCTGCTCGCCAATCGCGGCTGCCGGCTTCGGACCTACCGAGCGCCCCCACGGAGCCTGCCCGTCTCAACGTCTGCGACTATTCTACAGAGACCTGCGGAAAGACAGTGGAATGCTCGCCGAAACGCCACAACCGGCTGAACCGTTGCGCAAAAGCCGCATTTTTGCGGCGATGCAACACTGTCCACAGACCCTGCCCAAACGGGGGGTCCGGCAAAATATCGTTGAATGGTCAAGCTGTTGTCGCGCCGGGGCACGGGAGAATCCGGCAAGGCCGGGGAGGTGATCGGGCAGGCCGCCGGGCGGGCCGCCCGGCCGGGATCCGGACCGGAATCCGGCTTCGAACCGGCCCGCGGCTGGCCCGAACCGGCGCCCCGCGGCTCGAATCACCGCCCGGCCGGGCGGATATGCGGACGGCACCCGGCAGAAACTGCCGCGCCGGCCTGCGATCGGGCCGGTCCGAACCGCCTGCCTCGTCCCGTCGGGCTCGCGGATTCGCGCGTCCCCGGAGGGGCCGATCCTCCGGGGCCGCGCGTCCCGCCCGTCCCGTGTGGGGGAGGGCCCGCGGCCGGCCCTGTCGCCGGTGCGTCCGACGCCGCCGCTTACCCGGAAGGTTTGGCCCGGAAGGTTTGGCGCGCTACTCGGCGGCGCGGCCTCGGCGCGCGGGCGCCGCGGGGCGCCGCTCCAGCACCTCGCGCAGGAACCGGCCGGTATGGCTGGCCTTGGAGCGGGCGATCTCTTCCGGCGTGCCCTGCGCCACGACCCGGCCGCCGCCGTCGCCGCCCTCGGGACCCATGTCGATCACCCAGTCGGCGGTCTTGATCACTTCGAGGTTGTGCTCGATCACCACCACGGTGTTGCCCTGGTCCACCAGCTCGTGGAGCACCTCCATGAGCTTGGCGACGTCGTGGAAGTGCAGGCCGGTGGTCGGCTCGTCGAGGATGTAGAGGGTGCGCCCCGTGGCGCGCTTCGACAGCTCCTTGGAGAGCTTCACGCGCTGCGCCTCGCCCCCCGACAGGGTCGTGGCCTGCTGGCCGACATGGACGTAGTGCAGGCCGACCCGCTTCAGGGTCTCGAGCTTGTCGCGGATCGCCGGCACCGCCTTGAACAGCTCGGCCGCCTCCTCGACGGTGGAATCGAGCACGTCGGCGATGGACTTGGCCCGGTACTTCACCTCCAGGGTCTCGCGGTCGTAGCGCTTGCCCTTGCAGACGTCGCAGGTGACGTAGACGTCCGGCAGGAAGTGCATCTCGATCTTGATGACGCCGTCGCCCGAGCAGGCCTCGCAGCGGCCGCCCTTGACGTTGAACGAGAAGCGGCCGGGCTGGTAGCCCCGCGCCTTGGCCTCCGGCAGGCCCGCGAACCAGTCGCGGATTGGCGTGAAGGCGCCGATATAGGTGGCGGGGTTCGAGCGCGGGGTGCGGCCGATCGGCGACTGGTCGATGTCGATGACCTTGTCGAGGTGCTCCAGCCCCTCCAGCCGCCCGTAGGGGGCCGGGTGCTCCAGGGCGCCGTTCAGCTTCTTGGCGATCGCCTTGTAGAGGGTGTCGATCACCAGGGTGGACTTGCCGCCGCCCGAGACGCCGGTGATGCAGGTGAAGGTGCCGAGCGGGATCTCGACATCGACATCCTTCAGATTGTTGCCCCGGGCGCCGAACAGGCCGAGCTTGCCCTTGCGGCCTTTTCGGCGCGCGGTGGGCGTCCGGACTGACATCTCGCCCGTGAGGTATTTCGCGGTGAGCGAGGCCGGGTTGGCCAGGACCTCGGCGGGGGTGCCCTGCGCGATGATCTCGCCGCCATGGATACCGGCGCCCGGGCCGACATCGACCACGTAATCGGCCTGCAGGATCGCGTCCTCGTCATGCTCGACCACGATCACCGAATTGCCGAGGTCGCGCAGGCGCTTGAGCGTACCGAGCAGCCGCTCGTTGTCGCGCTGGTGCAGGCCGATCGACGGCTCGTCCAGCACGTAGAGCACGCCGGTGAGGCCGGAGCCGATCTGCGAGGCCAGCCGGATGCGCTGGCTCTCGCCGCCCGAGAGGGAGCCGGAGCCGCGGGCGAGCGTCAGGTATTCGAGGCCGACATCCACCAGGAAGCTCAGCCGGTCGCGGATCTCCTTCAGGATCCGAACCGCGATCGCGTTCTGCTTCGCCGTCAGCTTCTCCGGCAGCTCCGAGAACCAGCGATGCGCCTCACTGACTGAGAGGGCCGTGACATCGGCAATGTCGGCCATGGCGACCTTCACGGCGAGCGCCTCGGGCTTCAGCCGCTTGCCGCCGCAGGCGGCGCAGGGCGTCTCGCTCATGAAGCGCCCGATCTCCTCCCGGACGGCGTCCGAGTCGCTCTCCTTGTAGCGGCGCTCCAGGTTCGGGATCACACCCTCGAAGGGCTTGTTGACCGTGTACTTGCGCAACCCGTCGTCGTAGGCGAAGCGGATCGCCTGCTTGCCCGAGCCGTACAGCACGATGGCACGGGCCGTCTCCGACAGGCTCTGCCACGGGACGCTGGTCTTGAAGCCGAAATGCTCGGCCAGCGCCTCCAGGGTCTGCCCGTAATAGGGCGAGGTCGATTTCGCCCAGGGGCCGACGGCGCCGCGCTTCAGGCTCAAAGCGGGATCGGAGATGACCAGCTCGGGGTCGATCCGCATCTCGTGGCCGATGCCGCTGCAGGTCGGGCAGGCGCCGAACGGGTTGTTGAACGAGAACAGCCGGGGCTCGATCTCCGCGATGGTGAAGCCCGAGACCGGGCAGGCGAAGCGCGACGAGAAGGTGATGGTCCGGGGCGTCTCGCCCTCGGGGGCATCCGCGAACACGACCTCCGCGATGCCATCGGCCAGCTCCAGGGCCGTCTCGAAGGACTCGGCCAGCCGCGAGCCGATATCGGCCCGGACCACGATGCGGTCGACCACCACGTCGATGTCGTGCTTGAACTTCTTGTCGAGCTTGGGCACGTCGTCGATGGCGTAGTATTCGCCGTTCACGCGCAGGCGCTGGAAGCCCTTCTTCTGGTACTCGGCGATTTCCTTGCGGTACTCGCCCTTGCGTCCGCGGACCACGGGGGCCAGCAGGTAGAGCCGGGTCTTCTCCGGCAGTTCCAGCACCCGGTCGACCATCTGCTGGACGGTCTGGCTCTCGATCGGCAGGCCGGTGGCCGGCGAGTAGGGGATGCCGACCCGCGCCCAGAGCAGGCGCATGTAGTCGTAGATCTCGGTGACCGTCCCGACGGTGGAGCGGGGGTTCTTGGAGGTGGTCTTCTGCTCGATGGAGATCGCCGGCGACAGCCCGTCGATCTGGTCGACGTCGGGCTTGGACATCATCTCCAGGAACTGGCGGGCATAGGCCGAGAGCGACTCGACGTAGCGGCGCTGCCCCTCGGCGTAGATCGTGTCGAAGGCCAGCGACGACTTGCCCGAGCCCGACAGCCCGGTGAATACCACGAGCTTGTCCCGGGGGATCGTCAGGTCGACGTTCTTGAGGTTGTGCTCCCGGGCCCCCCGGACCGCGATGACCCGCCGGTCATGGGCGCTCGCCGGCGCGGCGTCGAACAGGGCCGCCAGCTTGGCGTCGATCGCGGCCTCGGCGGCCGCCCCAGGGCGGGCGGGCTTTTCGGACTTCGCGCGGGCCGGCTTGGGCTGCGGGGCCGGGGCGGCGGTGGCGGCTTTCGGGGCCTTGGACGCCGTCTGCGCGGCGGCTGTCGGGGCAGCTTGGGCGGCGCCGGCGCGGCTTGCGGCACGACTTCCAGCTTGGGCTTTGGCCATGAGGGCGGCGGTCTTTCGAGGCGTCGACGCAGTCGGATCGGATCCGGATCGGATTCGCGCGCGGGCCAGCCGCCGCTCCGACACATGTCGAGCCCGAGGGGGCCGACGGCAAGGTGGGGCCGGCGGGACGCAGGTCCGTCATGCGCCGCCCTTGCTAGAACGAAACGCGTACGGCGGCAACCGCTCGGCGAACGAGCCGCCGCCCTTGCGCGCGCGGCAAAGCGTTCCGGCAGCGCCCGAGCGGGCGTCCAACCGGTCGTCCGAGCGGGCGCGCGAGGGCGCCTGCGAGGAACCGGGCAAGTCGCCGACGCATGGGGCCGCCGGTGTCCCATCCTGGCGCGCGGCACGGCGCGCGCGACGACGGCCCGGTGTTGCGCCGCGGGAACCGAGGCCCCACGTCGCCGGGATCCACCCTCGGACTCGACTCCATCGACAGGTGCCGATGCCAGCGCTCGACCTGACCGACCCGGTCGCCCTCGGCGGGGCGGGGGACCGGAATGCGTCCCGCGGACAGAGCGTGTCCACGCGGCTGCTGTTCCTGATCGTGGGCATCGCCAACGCCACCTGGGCGCCCCTGGTGCCGCTGGTGCAGGACCGCGCCGGCCTCGACGCGGCGGGGCTCGGCCTGCTGCTCCTCACCTTCGGCATCGGCTCGATCCTGGCGATGCCGAGCGCCGGGGCGGCGGCTTCGCGGCTCGGTTTCCGGCCGGTCCTGCTCGCCGGCACGCTGGCGATCGGCCTCGCCCTGCCGGTGCTGGCCGTGGGCGATGGGCTCGTGCCGCTCACCCTGGCGCTGGTGCTGTTCGGCGCCGGGATGGGGGCGGTGGACTGCGTCATGAACCTGCAGGCCGTCGTGGTGGAGCGCGCCAGCGGGCGCCCGATGATGTCGGGCTTCCACGGCCTCTACAGTCTCGGCTGCATCCTGGGGGCGCTGATCGCCAGCGGCCTGCTGGCGGCCGGGCTCGGCGCGGGCTGGAGCGTGCTGCTCCTGGTCGCCGGGATCGCGGCCCTGTTCGCGGCCGCCTGGCCCGGGATCCTGCCGGCCGAGCGGGCAGGGGGGAGCGGAGGCCCCGCCTTCGCGCGCCCCCGGGGCGTCGTGCTGGTGCTGGGCCTGCTCTGCTTCGTGGTGTTCCTCACCGAGGGCTCGGCCCTCGACTGGAGCGCGGTGTTCCTGATCCAGCAGCGGGGCCTCGATCCGGCCTGGGCGGCGCTCGGCTACGCGGCCTTCTCGGTGACGATGACGGCGGGGCGCCTTGCCGGCGATCGGGTCGTGGCCCGGCTCGGGCGGCGGCCCGTGGTGGTCTTCGGCGGCCTCCTGGCGGCCGCCGGACTCGCGCTCTCGGTCCTGGTCCCGGCCTGGGAGGCGGCCCTCGCCGGCTACGCCCTGGTCGGGGCGGGCTGCGCCAACATCGTCCCGGTCCTGTTCACGGCGGCCGGCCGCCAGACCGCGATGCCCGCGCGCGTGGCGGTGCCGGCGGTGACGACGCTCGGCTATGCCGGGGTGCTGGCGGGCCCGGCGCTGATCGGCTTCGCCGCGCAGGCTTTGGGCCTGTCCGCCGCGCTCCTGCTCGTGGCGGCCCTGCTCCTCGCCGTGGCGGCGGCCGGGCGGTCCCTGCCGGTGTGAGGCTCACGCCTCGGCGTTGCGCGCCATGAAGGTGGCGGGGCTGCCGTCCTCCGGGTTCACGAAGACGATGTCGGTGGGCGCCCGCCGGGGGGTGTCGATCGCGAGGAACACCACCGGTTCCGCGGGATCGATCTCCGGCATGGCGTGGACCGTGCCCTTCTCGAAGACCAGGAGCTGACCGGGGCCGAATGCGGTCGCGGCGGCCGGGTCGCCCAGCCAGACCGTGCCCCGGCCCGACAGGCAGTAGAGATACTCGTCGCAGGTGGCGTGGTAATGCGGCGGAGTCGGCCGGTAGACCCGGAACACCCGGGCGCTCGCGGCCTCCCGGTCGGTCAGATAGGTGTCGACCAGGAGGGTCTGGGCGCTGCCGGGCAGCGCCGCCGCCAGCGCCGCCACGTCGAAGATGCCGGTCCCCGCCGCGTCCGCCATCGCCTCCGCCTCCGACATCACGTCCTCCTCACTCCGAAAACCGTCGCGCACGATCCTGTCCTCGGCCCGCCCGCTCTCGATCGGCGCCGGGGCACGCCGCGGGCTCGCGGGGTCGATCCCCCCGTCATGCTCACCCAGGGTGGTGCGCAGGCGCCCCGCGTCAACGCGGCGAGACAGCCCGTCGAGGCATGCGCCCCGGCGGCGACGTCCTGCGGGCCGCCCATCCTGCGGGCCGCCCATCGCGCGCCGGGACGGGAACGCCCGGGGCCGCCACAGGCTCCTGCGCTTGCGGAGCCGGAAATCAGCCGCTCCGGGTCGTCGATCGGGGTGACGAGCGGGGTGGCGAGAGCGACGATCCCGGCCCGGGGGGCGGCGGTGGCGGAGACGACGCGGGCCGGGGCGCGGAAGGGCGCAGCTGTCGCCCCCCGCTGGAGAGGACCCAGCGGTTCAGGGCGTTCCGGCGGCGGCGGTCCCGCATGACCCGGCGCAGGGTCACGATCCCGCGCCCCGCAATAGAACCGGGGGAGCGAATTCCCCGGACGGCCTCCGCCGAAGTACCGCCGCTGATGAAAGACGGCCCGCCCCCGCACGGGCGATCCCCGGAACCGATGATCCCCGCGCTGAAGACCTGGCAAACCTGCACACTGACAGCGGCGCCCCGACCGAAACTGCCATCCGATCAGGCAGAGCTGCACCGAATCCGGGCAGGTCAACATAACCAGATCTTTATGACCTGCGGCCAAGCTCCGTTCTGTTCTCCGAGATGTCCTGCCGCCGATGATCCTCCTCTCCTCGCTTCGCGCCCGGATCCTGGTCGTGGCGCTCGCCCCCAGCCTCGCCTTCGCGGGGGCCGCCGGCTGGACGGTGTCCGACCAGTGGGCGCGGCGCGCCGAGATGGACCGGGTGGAGAGCCTCGTCGGCCTCGCCTCGCGGATCAGCGCCTTCGTGCATGAGGCCCAGCGCGAGCGCGGCGCCTCCAGCCTGTTCCTGGGCGCGAAGGGCGCACAGTTCGGGCCCGAACTCGCCGCCCAGCGCGTGCGCACCGACGCGGCGCTCGCAGACCTTCCCGGGGCGATGGCGGCGGCCACGCAGTACGGCCCGGCCTTCGCGGCGCGCGGCGCGGGTTTCGGCCAGGCGCTCGCCGGGCTCGCCGACCAGCGGCGGGCGGTGGACGCCCTGACGGCCGGCGTCCCCCAGGCGGCCGGCTACTACACCGGCCTGATCGGCGAGGGGCTTGGGCTCGTGCGGGCGATGGGCGGGGCGATCGACGAGGCCGGCCTCGCCGCCCGGGCGAACGCCTACGCGGCCTTCCTGGCCATGAAGGAAGCCGCCGGCCAGGAGCGGGCCGCCGCCTCGGCGGTCTTCGCCTCCGGCAACCTGGACCTCGCGGCCGCGCGCCGGCTCGCCACCCTCTCGGCCGAGCAGGCGACCTATGCGGGCCTGTTCCGGGCCGGGGCCGAGGCCGCCCAGACGACCCTGCTCGACGCCGCCGAGGCGACCGAGCCGGCCCGGGCGGTCGCGCGCCTGCGCAGGATCGCCCAGGAAACGATGCCGGGGACGCCGCTCGCCTTCCGCGACGCGCCTTCCTGGTTCGGCCTCGCCACGCAGCGCATCGATGCCCTGAAGGGCGTGGAGGACCGGCTCACCGCCGATCTGGAGGCCGCCGCCGGCGCCCTGCGCGCCCGGGCGGACCGGATGCTGACCCTCTGGATCGCCGGAGGCCTCGCCCTGTTCGCCCTCTCGGCCGGCCTCGCGGTCTGGCTCGGCACGGCGATCGCGCGCCCCCTCGCCCGGATGGCGCAGGTTCTGACCGCGATCGGCCGGGACCAGGGGACGGCCGATCTGGCGATCCCGTCGGGGGGCCCGCGGGAGGTCCGGGCGATCGCCGCCGCCGCGGTCGCCTTCCGCGACAGCGTCGCCGAGCGTCGCGCCGCCCGGGCCGCGCAGGAGCGGCTCGCCGCCGAGGCGAGTGCCGCGCAGCGCGCCGCCGCCCTGGGCCTCGCCGACAGCTTCGAGCGCCAGGTCGGCGGCATCGTCGCGGCCGTCTCGGCGGCCGCCGCCCAGCTGGAGGCCTCCGCGCACGGCATGGCCCGGACCGCGCAGGACACCACGGATCTCAGCCGGACGGTGGCCGGATCCGCCGATTCGGCCGCGCGCTCGGCCGACACGGTGGCGGCGGCCACCGAGGAACTCACCGCCTCGGTCCGGGAGATCGGCGTACAGGTGGGGGCCTCGGCCGACCTCGCCGCCGCCGCGACCCGGGACGCGGACGGGACCGCCAGCGAGGTGCACCGTCTCGCCCAGGCGGCCGGGAGCATCGGGGAGATCGTCGCGATCATCTCGCAGATCGCCGGTCAGACCAACCTGCTGGCGCTCAACGCCACGATCGAGGCCGCCCGCGCCGGCGAGGCGGGCCGCGGCTTCGCGGTGGTCGCCGCCGAGGTCAAGGACCTCGCCACCCAGACCAGCCGGGCCACCGAGGAGATCGCCGCCAAGGTCGCCGAGATCACCGGCTCGACGGAGGCCTCGGTCCGGTCCATCGGCAGCATCACCGAGGTGATTCGCAACCTCGCCCGGATCGGGGCCGAGATCGCCGCCATGGTCGAGGAGCAGGGCGCCGCCACCGCGGAGATCGCCCGGACCACCGCCCAGACCTCGCAGGACACCCGCGGGGTCTCGGGGCACATGGCGGGCGTCGGCGAGGCCGCCGCCGCGGCCAGCCGGGGCTCCGAACAGGTGCTGCGGGCAGCAGGGGACCTGTCCCGCCAAGCGAGCGACCTGCGGGAGGCCGCGGAGGGCTTCCTCACCCGGATCCGGGCGGCTTGAGCCGGGGCTTCCGAAGGGCGCGCCCTCGGACGGGGTGTCGGGGCGGCGCCCCGGCGTCACCGGGCCGTGCCCGACGGCAGGGCACCCCTGCACCCGCGAAGGGTCCCGGCGCCTTCGAATCCGGGATCTGTCGTGGGTCCTGCCGCGGCCCAACGCCGGGAGGCCCCGCGCCCTCAGTGTACGCCGGCCTCCGGAACGGTGCCGGAAGCTCAGGAGCGCCACATCGATCTGGCCGAGGCGGTGAGCGCGCGGATCCGGCGCGGCCGAATCGGCGGGCTCAGTCGGGAATCGCGAACCCGATCGACAGGCACAGGGCCGCGACGGCCGTCAGCGCCACGGCGGCCTGACGGACCTGATGCCAGCGCGCGCTGCGCGCGCGCTCCTCCGGGCTGGCGCCCAGCTGCAGCTCGTCGTCGAAGCCCCTCACGAAGGATTCGAAACTCGGAAAGGCACGCCGCGCGAGCCAAGTCCATACGCCGACAGCGACCAGGCCGACGGCCCAGCCGCCATAGGTCATCACATCGTCCAGCATCCGGACGCAGCCTTCCAGCCTACGCCCCCCTCATCCGCAACTCTACGGGAAGTTGCGGAAACTGCCTAGTCGGAAGAGGGGCTTCCGGCGCCGGTTCCGTGTTTCCGAACGTGTCTCGACCGGGCCGTCGGTCCGCGTCGCGGACAGGCCTCGATCAGGTCGCGGTCAGGTCTCGGTCCGGCCGAGGGCGTAGAGGGTGATGGCGGCGGCGTTCGAGACGTTGAGGCTGCGGATCGCCCCCGCGAAGGGGATCCGCGCCAGCAGGTCGCAGCAGCTCCGGGTGCGCTCGCGCAGCCCCTTGCCCTCGGCGCCCAGCACGATCACCAGCGGCCGGGCGACCGTCACGGCGTCGAGGCTTTCCGGCGCGTCGGAATCGAGGCCGACCCGGGTGAAGCCGCGTTCCCCCAGGGCGATCAGCGCCTCGGCGAGGTTCCGGACGGTCACGAACGGCACGTGCTCCAGGCCGCCGGAGGCGGATTTCGCCAGGACCCCGGTTGCGCCCGGGGCGTGGCGCGCCGTGGTGACGATCCCCGCCACCCCGAAGGCCGCGGCGGTGCGGACGATCGCCCCGACATTGTGCGGGTCGGTGATCTGGTCGAGCGCCAGCAGCAGCGCGTCGGCGGGCAGATCGTCGAGCCCCGGGGCGGGCAGGGGCTCGGCCTCGAGATACAGCCCCTGGTGGACGGCGTCCGGTCCGAGCAGGCGGCCGATCTCGCTCGGCCGGACCAGTTCCGGGGTGATCCGCAAGGCGCCGCCGAACTCCGCCTCCAGCCGCGCCGCCGCGTTCTCGGTGGCGAGCAGCCGCTGCAGGCCGCGCTGCGCATTGCCCAGGGCCTGAACCACGGGATGCCAGCCATAGAGCACGGCCGGCCCGTCGCCGTCCGCCTCCCGCTGGCGGCCCGCCGCGCCGGGACGGCTGCCGGGGCGGTTGCCGGGCCGCAGAGCCGGACGTCGGGGCCCGTGCGGGCGATTCGGGGCGGGGCGACCGCCGGACGGACGGCCGTCATCGCGGCGGTCCGTCATCGGGATTCGATCGGGAAGGGAGGCATCGGCACGCTCTTCATCTGAGGGCCCTCTGGGACGGCTCCGAGAAACCGGGCGGCATCGCCCGCGTCAAGCCGCCATCGCGGGGATCGCGACGGTCCCCGTGACGAAGCCGGCCGGCCCGCCGCCATCCAGGCTCTGCGGATCGTCAAGCGGTGACGGCGGCAATTCGAGGGAATGTGGAAAACCATCATACATTCCCTTCGTACCCTGTGCGCTTCCGGTGCGGTCAGGGTTCGTTCGTCAGAACGAACAGGCTCTCCGACACTAGGAAGATTATCTGGAAGAGTCTTTCAGAGAGTCAGTTCGGCAAGTTATATGCAGTCGGAAATTCCTCATTCCAGCCATGGGGTTGATGTGGTTTTGCGCATCCGACTCTGCGTGGGTGCGCATCGAACTCTGCGCGGCCGCGTATCGGATTCTGCGCCGGACCGGCGACGTGGCGTATCGGAATCTGCGTGGCGGCGTATCGGATTCGGCGGGGATTCCGGCCCGCGCCGGTGGATAACGGGGACGGAACGCGGGCGGGCGGGCGTATCGGACTCTGCGTGGGGTCGGGCGGCGGACGGACCCCGTATCGAACTCTGCGTCGCGCGGGGCCGGAGGGGGCCGCGGTCACCCGGCCCCGGTCATGCGCCTGCATTCGGGGGCGGGCCGGGAGCGGGGAAGCGTGGATTGCCGGGACAAGCCCGATCGAACCGGGTCCGCGGCGTCCGAATCGTGGCATGGCAGGATCGGGCCGTTCTTCCGTTCGCCGGACGAACGCGCCCCTGTGCCGCGGACCGAGGGGCGATGAGCATCGAGGAGAAGATCGCCGGGATCCACGACCCGGACCTGCAGGCCGAGATCGAGGCGGCGCGCGGCGGCTTCCTGTTCGCGCAGATCGTGGAGCACGTGCTCCACCGTCAGCGCGAGCGCGATGCCCAGGCCGCCCTCCTGGGTGAGGAGGAGAGCCGCCGGGCCGGCCTGTCGCGCGACCAGCGCCGCCGCGACGCGGTGCGCCTCGTGATCGAGAGCGAGCCGGCGCTCCCGTCGAGCCTCCAGCACATCCATTCGGTCCTGGCGCTGTGCGGCCTGCCCTACCGCGACCCCGGGCCGGTGCGCGAATTCTCCCGCAGCTACGGGCGCAACTCCCTCAGCCTGATCGCCGGCCGGATCAAGGATCCGGAGACGGGCGCCTTCGAGCCCCAGGGGCTGCCCTACGGCCCGAAGGCCCGGCTGGTCTTGCTGCACCTCTGCACCGAGGCCGTGCGCCAGCGCAGCCCCACCGTGAAGGTGGCCGAGACCCTGTCGGGCTTCATGCGCGAGATGGGCTTCGCGGTCACGGGGGGCGAGCGCGGCACCATCCGCCAGTTCAAGGAGCAGCTGAACCGGCTGGCCGCCTGCTCCATGCAGATCGGCCTCTGGGACGGGCGCGACAGCGCCACCACCCTCAACGTTCCGCCGTTCCGCAGCCTGGAACTGTGGCGCCCCCGCGCCGGCGAGGGGGCCGACGAGGCGGGGCGCACGGTGCGCTTCGACCCCGAATTCTACGAGACCCTGATCCGGCACGCCCTGCCGGTGGACGTGCGGGCGGCCCGGGCCTTCTCGGGCTCGGCGCGCAAGCTCGACCTGCTGTTCTGGACCGGCTACCGCCTGCGGTCGCTGCAGCGCCCGCTCCGCCTGACCTGGGCCAACCTCCACGCGCAGTTCGGCGCCGAGAACGCCTCGATTCGCAGCTTCCGGCAGGCGTTCAAGGCGGATCTCGCGCATCTGCGCGAGGTCTTCCCGCGGCTGCCGCTGGTCCTCGACGAGGGCGGCCTGACCCTGCATCCGGCCGATCCGAGCACGCTGCTCGTGCCGCCCAGGCCGGCCGCCAAGGGAATGCGGAAGCGGGCAAGGGAATAGGGCTCGCCGGAAGGAATATTCCGACTGTCGCTCAGGCGGGACGGAATATTCCGACTTTGAGCATTCCCACCGGTGCTGAGAACGGGTAGATGTTCCCTCAGGTCGGAGGGACCATCGCGTGGGCCTGTCGGAATCCGAGATCGAGGCGCGGCTCGCCGCGTTGCGGCGCCAGCGCGAGGCCCTCGACCGGCAGATCGCCGACCTCATGCTCTACCTCGAGCTCGGCCGCCGCCTGGGAGCCGCCGGATCCGGGGCGAGGGCGGCATCGGATCCGGTCCCCGAGACGGGGGCGCGCCTTCGCGGAGACCCCGCCGACGATCCGGCGCTGGGGGACCCGGGCGTGCCGGGGGATCGGTCCGGACCGGCGGCGGAGGATTCCGGCGCGCCGCGCGGACGACGGGGGGCGGAAGCCCGTCCGGAAGTGCGTCCGGAGGCGCGTCCCGTGGTCCGGACCGATGCCGCCGGCGCCCGCGGCGCCATCCCGCCGGCCATCGCCTTCACGGAGGATGCCGCCGGCGCCCGCCGCTACGGCCGGGCCGTGGTGGAGGCGGCCTGCGCGGCGATCGGGCGCGCGGGCCGGCCGCTGCACGCGGCCGAGATCCTGGAGGTGCTCGTCGGGCAGGGCTTCACCCTGCCCGGCCGGGATCCGGTGGCGGCCCTCAACACGCGGCTGTGGAAGCGGTCCGGGCCGGGCGGGCCCCTGAGCCGGGTCGGTGAGGCCACCTACGCCCTGGCGCCGCCGGATCCGGAACCCGCCCGAGGGGGCCCGGTCACGCAGACGTGACGCCCGGCCGGGTCGCCCGCGCCCGCATGTTCGGGCACGCCGGCCGGCGCGGCCGACCGCCTGCGGGTCAAGCCGGGCATCGGCAGCCTCAGCCGGGGAGGGCGTGCCATGGACACGGTCATGAACACCGTCATGGACCCGATCGGCCGGATCGACCGGCATCGGACGACCGGGACGCCGCGATGACGGCGGCCTTCGCGACGCCGGCCGCGCAGGTGTGCATCTTCCTTCTCGGCTGCGCGGTGATCCACGCCGCCCGCGCCCATGCGGATCTGATCACGCGGCCGCTCGCGGTCGCGGCCGTCGCAGCGGCCGTGCTGGTCCTCCTCGTCGCCTCCCTCGTCGCTTCTCGCGACCAAGCCCCGGAGGACGGCGAGACCTTCGACGCGGTCGCGGTCTACGGGGCCTCCTGAGCCGGCGGCCGGGTCCGGGGCAGAGCCCGGCACGGCCGGGCGGACCGCTCAATTGACGAGGCAGAAGCCGAGACCGGTGCCGACCCGCCGCTCCTGCGCACACCACGGCTTGGGCGTGGCGGACGGGGCCTTCAGGCTGGCGGTCGTCTGCGCGGCGTCGGCCGCGGTGCTGCGGAGCGCGAGGCTGCCGGGGGGCGTCGGGACCGGGTCGGGACGGGCCGCGTCCGGATCGGGAACGGATCCCAGGCGCAGTCCCGGTGCCACCCCGCCGTCCGGCATCGGGACGGGGGCGCTCGCCGCCACCGGCTGGGCGGGATCGGGCGGATGCAGCGTCGCAAGGCCGGGCATGTCCTGCGCCGCCGCGGCGCCGCACAGGACCAGGCATGCGGCCGAAGCCGCGAGGAACCTGATCATCGACGAAGCTCCTGACGAGTACCATTCCGCGGCCGATCCCGCGCAGCGGGCCTGCCGTAGCGGCGAGTCTGGCGGTCCGCCCGTTAAGGGGGCGCGAAGATTCAGGATTAACCGGTTGTGAAAACGATGGAATTCCGGGTTCCGACGAACCCGGGCGGCTCCCGGCCCGCGTCGGGACGGACCGGAAGGCGGCCCCGTCGACCGGTTGCCGCGACCGTCTGCCGCGACGCGGACAGGCCCGGGGGCGCCGTCCGCTCGGATCCGCGCGGAAACGTCGGGGCGCGTCGCAGGACCCACGGTCCCGCCTTCGGACCCCGCCCGGACCCCGCCCCGCCCCGCGTCCGCTTCGGGCCCGCGTCCGAACGGCCTGCTCCGACGCGCCCTGTGCCGAAGGGTCTGCCCCTTCGGCACAGGGCTTCCTAGTGGGCCGGGGCCGCCACCGCGGCGGCGAGCCGGTCGTGCGGGACTCCCGACCCGCCGACCACGGCGATCCGGCTGCCGGCGGCGCTGCGCCGGCTCGCCCAGTCGCCGATCATCTCCAGGCAGGTGTGGTCGATGGCCGCGAGGTTGTCGGTGGCGAGGCGGACCTCGCCGCCCTCGGGGGTACGCTCCAGGGCCGCCGTGAGGCTCGGAAGCTGCAGGAAGGTCGCCGCCCCCGACAGGCGCAGCTCCGGCACGCCGGGCACCTCCGGGGCCGCCGCGTGCTCGATCCGGAGCCGGCCCTTGCGCAGGCTCGGCAGGGCCTGGATGAGGCTCAGGGCGAGGCCCGTGAGCACGCCGGAGAGCAGGTCCACCGCCACCACGGTGGCCATCGTGGCCAGCCAGATCGCGGCGGTCAGCCAGCCGTAGCGGGCCTGCAGGTGCAGGGCGTGGGCCGGGCTCGCCAGTCGCCAGCCAGTGACCACCAGGATGCCGGCGAGGCTCGCGGTCGGCACCAGGGCGAGCAGCCAGGGCAGGGCGAGCAGGAAGGCCAGGATCCAGGTCCCGTGCATCACCGTGGCGGCCCGGCTCACCGCCCCCGCCTGGACGTTGGCCGAGGAGCGTACGATCACCCCGGTCATCGGCAGCGCGCCGAGGAGTCCGCAGATCAGGTTGCCGATGCCCTGGGCGCCGAGCTCCCGGTCGAAGCGGGTGCGGGGGCCGTCGTGCATCCGGTCGACAGCGGCCGCCGAGAGCAGGCTCTCGGCGCTGGCGATCACCGCGATGACCAGGGCCATGATCAGGATCTCGGCCTCGGCGAGGCGCGCCCAGGCCTCGGCCCCCGGCAGGGCGAGTCCGGAGAAGAGCGCCTCCGGCACCGCCACGCGCTTGACGGCGAAGCCACCGAGGCCGGCCGCCAGGCTGCCCGCCAGCACGCCGACGAGCGCCCCGGGCAGGAGCCGGAGCCGCGCCGGGCGCAGCCGCTCCCAGGCGATCATCGCCGCGATGGTGAACCCGCCGACGATCACGGCGCCGGTGCGGTCGCCCGTGCCGGTGACGAAGTCGAAGAACGCGGCCGGGATCGCCACGAGGTTGTCCAGGCCGCTCGCCCGGGGGAGGGCGTCGGTCAGGACGTGGATCTGGGCCAGGACGATCAGGATCCCGATGCCGGCCAGCATGCCGTGCACCACGGCCGGCGAGATCGCCCGGAACCAGCCGCCGATCCGCAGGGCGCCGGCGGCGAGCTGGACGAGGCCCGCCACCACCAGGACCGGGCCGAGGGCGTCGAGCCCGTGCGCCTGCACGAACCCGTACACGATCACCGCGAGCCCCGCGGCGGGCCCGCTGACCTGGAGCGGCGAGCCCGCGATGAGGCCGACCACGATGCCGCCGACGATGCCGGTGACGAGACCGCGTTCCGGCGGTACGCCGGACGCGATGGCGATGCCCATGCACAGGGGCAGCGCCACCAGGAAGACCACAACGGAGGCGGGCAGGTCCCGGGCGAGGTTCGTCCGGATGGCGCCGCCCGGGGCGAGGGCGGCGGTCAGGCTGCTGGGGATCCGCATGGGTCAGGCCGCCTGCAGGCGGCTGCCGGTGGAGGAATCCTGCGCCACGGGCATGTCGGCCCCGGCGATCGGCCGGAAGCGCCCGTTCGCGCCGTCATAGGCCAGGAGGGCGCCGGTCTCGATCTCGAAGAACCAGCCGTGCAGCCGCAGGGACCCCTTGGCGAGGGCGGCGGCGACGCTCGGATGGGTGCGCAGGTTGGCGAGCTGGACCACCACGTTCTCCAGGGCCAGGGCGTGGTGACGGGCCTGCGCGTCCATCCCCTCGGGATAGGCCTCGCAGACGATCCGCTCGGCGGCCTCGGCGTGGCGCAGCCAGGACGCGACGCTGGGCATCCGCTTGAGCAGATCCCGGTTCATCAGCCCCTTCATGGCGCCGCAATCGGAATGGCCGCAGACCACGATGTCGCGCACGCCCAGCGCCACCACGGCATACTCGATCGCCGAGGAGACGCCGCCGACCACGTCGGAGGCCGGGGGCACGATGTTGCCGGCGTTGCGGCAGACGAACAGGTCCCCCGGCCCCGCCTGGGTGATGTGCTCCGGCGAGACCCGGGAATCCGCGCAGGCGATGATCAGCGCGCTCGGCTGCTGACCGTCGCGCACGAGCTGCTGGTACATCTGCCGCTGTCCGGGAAAGACGTTGCCCTGGAAGCTGGCGATGCCCTGGATGATGTTGTTCATGAAGGGGTCTCTGACGCTGGGAGAACCGGGGGAGAAACCGGGGCGGGCACACCGCTCGGGCCGCACGACCCGTCCCGAGGGGGGCGGGTCGTGCGGCCCGAGCGTTTGGGTCGGGGTGAAGGTCCCCCGGCCAGGCCGGGGGGAGGAAGGCGAGCCGTCCCGGAGCCGGGCGGGCGGTCTCAGCGTCGGGCCCGGCGGGGCTCTACGGTTCCGGACGCCCAGTGGGGATCGACCGCGCGGCGGCGCGCCACCGTGGTGCCGGCCCTCTCGTGGAGCATCGGCGCTCCGAGGAGCTGACCGGTCCCGGCGCGCTGCGAGTGCAGGGAGCGCGGGTCGTGATGGGGATCGCTGACGTAGGAACTCATGTGGCCCCCGCCGGCGGCCTGGCGGCTCCCGCCGCCGCCTTCGCCGGCCTGCGCGGCCAGGGGCGCGCCGAGGAGTCCGGCCAGGAGGCCCAGGGCGAGGCCGACGGTGGTGCCGCGGATCGGGACGTGTCGTGACTGGGGCATGGCGTTTCCTCGCGCGTTCGTCTTGTGGCCGGGGACACCGAATCCCTGCCGGTCAGTCGAACCTAGTCAAACTCTTGCAAATCTCATGTGCGTCTCAGCACATCACATCAATGAAGACTTTAATCCATCACCAATGTACTACAGAGTGTGTTTGCGCACGTCTTTGTCTCGTCACGAAATCAGCGCCGGGATTAAAGCCGGATCTGGTTCCGATGCGCCGGATCGGGCTCTGTCGGACCGTGGGGCCGGACCGTGGGGCCGGGCTAAGGGGCCGGGCTAAGGGAATGCGCGGCCGCTGTCCCGACGCCGTGAGGCGGGGTCGATGTCGGGGTGGAACGGGAGGGAAAGCCGATCGGGCCGGAGCGGGATCAGGCCCGTCCGGCCTGCAGACGCGGCGTGGGCTGCGCGGCCGCGCGGCCGGGGGCGGGCAGGGGATTGGCCGCCCTGTAGACGACGCCCGCAGCCTCGTAGGTGAGGCTGGCGGTCCTGTTCCCGGCAAAGCCTCGCTCCAGCAGGCGGGTGCCGAATCCCTTCCGCGTCGGCGGGACGACCGGGGGGCCGCCGCACTCGCACCATGTCACCCGGAGGGTATCGGTGTCTGGGCCGGCCTCCACCGTCCAGACCAGCGCCGCGCGACCGCCCGGAACCGACAGGGCGCCATGCTTGACCGCGTTGGTGCACAATTCGTGCAGGATCATCGTGAGCGCCAGCGCGCCCTCGGGCGGCAGCCGCAGGTCGGGACCTTCCAGGCTGATGCGCGGCGGCAGCGCACCGGATGAGGTCTGGCTCGCCAGATCGCTGCCGGACCGAGCGCCCCCCGGGACTTCCGCGCCCAGGAAGGGCCGCATCGCCTGGGTCGCGACGCCGCGCAGGTCCGCGCTCGCCCAGCTCTCGCGGGTCAGGATGTCGTGGGCCCGCGACAGGGCGAGCAGCCGCGCCTCGAAGGCGTCGCGCCCGGCCGCGGCGTCCCCGCCGAGGTTCTTCAGGCTCTGGGCCGCCATCGCCTGCACGGTGGCGAGGGTATTCTTCACCCGATGGTTCAGTTCATCGATCAGCAGCCGGTGGGTGTCCGCGCGCCGGGCGAGCTCGTCCGCCGCCGCGCCCAGGGCGTCGGCGATCATCGCGCCTTCGCGCACGAAGGCGCGGGGCAGCGGCGGCGGCCGCTGGTCGCGGCCCAGCGTCTCGGCGGCCACCGCCAGGTCCAGCAGCGGGCGGGCGATCAGGCCGGCGAGCAGCCACGCGAGCAGTGCCGCCGCGAGCGCCACCACGCTGCCCGCCACCAGGATGTCCCCGCGCAGGGCCGCCACCGCGGTCAGGGCCCGGTCGGCCGTCTGCCGCACCACCACCTGCCAGCCGAGACCGGGATAGTCCCGGTGACCGGTCGTGGACGCGTGGGCGCTCAGATACGCCGCGGCGCCGTCGGGCCAGGGCCCGACCCGGCTCGTGCCCTGCGGATCGAGGGATCTGTCGCCGGTCAGGACCGCCCGGGGCAGGGCCGCGCCCTGCAGGGCGGGCGGACCGAGGAGCACGGTGCCGTCGCGGGACAGGATCAGGATCTCGGCCCCCTGGCGATGGCCCCGGAGCGCGCCTTCGAGGATGCGCGCCATGTCGCGCGCCCAGGTCCAGTCGAGATGGGCGGCCAGCACTCCGAGGACGCGGCCGTCCGGCGACCGGACCGGGGCCGCGACATCGACGAGGCGCAGCGGCTCCCGCGCCGCCCCGCGCGCACCGGTGTCGACCGGGGGCATCAGACTCTGGAGGAGCTTGGCCGGATGCACGTCCCCGACATAGGGCCCCTCGAGGCCGCCGCGGAAATAGTCCCGGCCGGAGACGTCCGCGCCCTCCAGGGCGCCCGTGCTGGTCGCGGATACGCGCCCGTCGGCGTCGACCAGCCCGATGATCGAATAGGCCGGGTAGGTCGCCTGGAGCCGCTCCATCACGGCGCGCTTGGCCGCCGTCGCGGTTCCGGGATCGCGCAGGCTGTCCGAGGCGGCGGCGATCTGGATGTCGCGCCAGCGCTCGAACATCCCGATATCGAGGTTCCGGGCCATCTGGCCGGCGATCTCGGCGAGCTGGCCGCCGACCTCCGCCTCGAGCCGTCGGGTCGCCTCCCGGCTCACAAGGGCGGCGAGCGCCAGGGTCGCCAGGAAGCCGAGGGTGCCGAAGCCCAAAGCCAGGACGACGCGCAGCCGCGGCGTGCCCCATCCGCGGCCGCGGCGGTCGGCCCGGTCCGCGGGATCGGCGCGGGCCGCCGCCGCAGGGGTTTCCGATCGCGCGACCGCTTGCATCCGATCTCCCTCGGATCCGGCCGGCTCCCGGAGGAGGGAGATCGCGCCCGCACCCCCGTCTCAGCACGCGCCGCGGGCCTCAGCAAGACGGGAGCGGTCTCCGGCGATGCGAAATTTCTATCGGGAGTTGTAAATACGCCCGGAATCGTCCCATTGCCCAGATCGTCAGCCCTCGAGGAGGGCATGGGCCGCCCGGACAAGGATCCCGCCCGGCCGGCGCAGGGCGTCGAGCACCGAGAAGTGCTCGGCATCGGGCACCGGCAGCAGGGCCCCCGGGGCGTGGGCCGCCGCCCGCAGGGCGTGGAGGTTGCGGGCGTCGTGGATCAGCGCCGGCAGTTCGCGCGAGCCGTAGGCGATGCAGAGCGGCTTCGCCACCGCCGGACGGCGCAGGGGGGACAGGGTCTCGACCTCCGCGTCGGTGAGGCTCAGCTTGGCGTCCAGCTCGGTCTGGCGGATCGGCGCGAGGTCGTAGACGCCGGAGATGGCCAGCCCCGCCGCCACCGCCGGATGGCCCAGATGCAATGCGGTGAGCAGCCCGCCGGCCGACCAGCCCGACAGGATCAGGGGGCCGCGGATCCCGTGCGCGGCCCCGTGGGCGGCGAGCCAGTCGAGGGCCGCGCCGATCTCCGCCACGATCCGGGTGAGGCTCGCCTCCGGCGCCAGGGTGTAGCCGACCATCGCCACCGACCAGCCGGCGGCGTTCGGGCCCTGCGCGAAGCAGGCGAACAGCTCCCGCGCGCCGCGCTGCCAGTAGCCGCCATGGATGAAGACCAGGCAGGGCGCCGCCCCGTCCCGGGCCGGGTAGAGGTCGAGGGCGTTGCGGGGGCCCGGGCCGTAGGGCACGTCGAGGCCCGCCGGATGCGCGGCCCGGTAGGCGGCCGAGGCGGCATTCCGGGCGGCCACCTGGGCGGCGCTGTCGGCCACCGCGCGGGTGTTGTCGTAGCAGGCGTCCCGCGCCTCCTGCGCGAGGGCGTTCCAGCGGCGGCGCGGATCCGCGGGGGTCGGATCGTCCAGGCGGAACTCCAGCACCATCGCGTCCGTCTCAGGCCTTCGGTCGCCCGCACCATGGCAGGCGGTCGGGCCCGGGTCGAGGCGGATCAGAAGCCGGGCCAGGCCCCCGGGAGGGTGCCGCCGTAGCCCCAGCCCGTGAAGGGCGGGGCCGCGACCCGCTCGCGCGTCGCCGGAGCGAAGGCCGGGACGAGCGGCCGCTGCCAGACCCGCCAGTCCGGCCGGTCCCGCGCCGCCCTTCGGGCGAGGGTCCGGTCGATGTCGGACGCGACGCGATGGCGCGGCGTCCCGGCCTGTGGCCGGGCCTCGGCCGGGGCGGCCAGCAGCAGGGCCGCCGGCAACAGGGTCGCGAGGATCGGGGCGGCGCGGATCGGAGCGGGACGGCGACGCATGGTTCGGGCTCCCAGGGGCGGTCTCCGGCGGCCTCCCCCGAGAGCGACGCTCGGGTGCCGCACCGGTTCCCGGGACCGGTCGGGCGGTCCGGGCGTTGCCCGGGATCCCCGAAGCGCCGAAAACCCCGTAGGAATCCGGGCGCCCCATCCGGGCCGATTCGCGCGCGGTTGCAGGACGCCATCCATGACAGAGCCCGCACAGACCGTCCTGCCGCCCTCCGGCCCGCCCGATCCGGTGGCGCTGCTTGGGACGCTCGTCGCCTTCGACACGGTGAGCGACCGCTCGAACCTGCCGCTGATCGACTGGGCCGAGGCCTATTGCCGGGGTCACGGCGCCGCGGTGGAGCGGGTGCCGGATCCGACCGGCCGGAAGGCGGCGCTGCTGGTCAGCGTCGGGCCGTTCGAGACCCGCCCCGGCTACGTGCTCTCCGGCCACAGCGACGTGGTGCCGGCCGAGGGCCAGCCCTGGTCGTCGGACCCGTTCGTCCTGCGGGAGGCGGGGGGGCGGCTCTACGGGCGCGGCACCTCCGACATGAAGGGGTTCCTCGCGGTCTGCCTCGCGCTCCTGCCCGAAATGGTCGCGGCGGATCTCGCCACCCCGATCCACCTCGCGATCTCGTACGACGAGGAGGTGGGGTGCCTCGGCGTGCGCCCGCTGATCGCCCGGATGCTCGAGCGCGTGCCGCGGCCGCTCGGCTGTTTCGTGGGCGAGCCCACCGGGATGGATGTGGTGGTCGGCCACAAGGGCAAGTCGGCCGCCCGCCTCACCTTCCGGGGCAGGGCCAGCCACTCGGCCCTGGCGCCCCAGGGTGTCAACGCGGTGGAATACGCCGCCCGCTTCATCGAGCATGTCCGCCTGTCCGCGGAGGCCATCGCCCGGGACGGGGCCCGCGACCCGCTCTACGACGTGCCCCACACCACCGGCCTGTCGAGCGTGGTCCGGGGCGGCACGGCGCTCAACATCGTGCCCGACACCTGCAGCGTCGCGTTCGAGTACCGGGCGATCGGCGCGGACGATGCCGCGGCGCTGGCGGCCGCGGCGATCGGGTACGCCACCGGGACGCTGGCGCCGCTGATGCGGGCCGGCGATCCGGCCTGCGGCGTCGATGTCGTGCCGCTGATCGATTATCCGGGCCTCGACACCGATCCGGAGGCCGAGATCGTGACCCTGGCCAAGCGCCTCGCGGGCCGCAACGGCCACGCCAAGGTTTCGTACGGCACGGAGGGTGGGCTGTTCGAGCGGCTCGGCGGCGTGCCCGCCGTGGTGATCGGACCGGGCTCCATCGCCCGGGCCCACCGGGCCGACGAGTACGTCACCCGGGACGAACTTGAGGCGTGCGCGGGCTTCGTGCGGCGGCTGATCCGCACCTGCACGACCGGCTCCGCGTCCTCGTCCCGAGGGGCGCTCCCAGTCTGAACCAACATCCGCGCCGGTCGAGCGCGCTTCCGGCCCGCAGGGCGTCCGCCGCGCGGCGCGACCTCACCAGGGGATGCGGCCGAAGCGGTCGACCAGCCGCCGGGACTCGGCTTCGCTCTCGGCTCTCGACGTCCCGCCCTGGCCGACATCCGAGCTTCCGGAGCCGGGATGCACCAGGCGGCACACCAGCGGCAGGACGAAGTTGTGGCGCGCGAGGTGTATGTTGGGGCCGCCGAGCCGAAGCACGTCGGCGTGCCACGGGCGGATCTGAACGGCGTTCTCGAGAGTGCCGGGCGCCGTCGCCTCGACGAGGTGGGCGCGGCGCAGGCCGGTCTCGGCTGAGGCGTCCGAGTCTGCGTTGCCGGGATGCCGCCCGTGATCGAAGACGCGCTGCGCACCGCCGGGGCCGGTCCGCACGGGGCGCTTCGGGGGCCAGGATCTGCACGCGGCCGGCGGGGCCGCGCGAAACCTTTGCGCCGCTCGCGGCTTGGATCAGCGCCTTGGATCGGCGGCCCGAACCGGGCCGGATCGGGAGACCGTTCAGCGCATGGCCAGCCTCAGCGTCGCAATCGCGTTCAGCGTCCGCCTGCTCCTCGTGCTGCTGTTCCTGCCGTTCAGCGCCCTCGACAAGATCCTGAACTTCCGGGGCGCGGTCGGGCAGGCGCGGGAGGCCGTGCATGCCACGGCGCCCGCAACGGTGCTGATCCTGATCGGGCTCGGCGTCGAGATCGGGATGTCGCTCTGCATCCTGACCGGGGTCGCCGACCGGGCCGCCGCCTTCGTGCTCGCCGGCTATTGCGGGGTGACGGCGCTGCTGTGGAAGCAGTTCTGGGTGCCGGGGGATTTCTGGGCGGGGGGCAAGGGCCGCGCGCTGTTCTGGGATTTTTTGAAGAACTTCGCCCTGGCGGGCGGCTTCCTGCTCATCACCTTCGGCACGGGCGCCGGGACGGTCCAGGACTTCCTCGCCGATCCCCTCGGCTCGACCCATCCCTACGCGATCGCGGACCGGGTCCGGCCGTAGCGGGGCCCGGCGCGGCGGGAGCTCAGCCCTTCGGCACGGTGGCCGCCATGGAGGGCCGGCGCTCGAACTGCGCGTACCAGGCCGCGACCGCCGGACGGCCCTCCCGCCACGCGAGATCGGGAAAGCGCAGGTCCAGGTAGCCGAGCCCGCAGGCCATCGCGACCGTGCCGATATCCAGTGCCGGCATCCCGCCGACCAGGCTCTCGAACCGGTCCAGCGCCGCGCGGATCTTGCCGATCTGGCCGGCCTCCCAGGCGTCCCAGCGCTGGGGCTCGGGGCGGAGCACGCGCTCGTAGCGGGCGAGCAGCGCGGCATCGAGCAGCCCGTCGGCCAGCGCCTGCCGGGTCAGCGCGTCCCAGCGGGCGGCGCCTTCGGGAAACAGGCGCGGCCCGGACGAGAGGCCGTCGAGATACTCGCAGATCACCCGGCTGTCGTAGAGGGCGGTGCCGTCCTCCAGGACCAGGGCGGGAATCTTGCCCAGCGGATTGTGGGCGGCGACCTCCGCGGAGGGCCCGGTCGGCGAGGCCCCGGCGACGGTGACGGCGATCCGGTCGATCAGTCCCGTCTCGTGGGCGAGGACCAGCACCTTGCGGGCATAGGGCGAGGCGGGGGAGTAGAGGAGCTTCATCGGACCGTCCCGGTTGGTCTTAGGCGCCGTGGTCGCGGCGCCGGGACCTTGCACCGATGCCGCGGGGAATCCAGCCCCCGGCGCCCCGCCGGAGGCTCAGACCTTCCGGGTCATCCTGGAGCCGGCATGGACCACCCGGCTCCGGCTCCGGCTCGGGCTCGGGCGTCGCGCCCGCATCCGCGAGCGCCAGACGAGGATGGCGCTCGCCACCCGATCGAGGGCGAGCATGCACAGGCTGCCGACGATGGCCAGCACGCAGGCGGCCCCGATCAGGACGCCCCAGATCCCGGGAGCCGGGATGATCATCAGGCACAGGAGGCCGAAGACGGCCGCGCCAGGAATCCATTTCGCCATCGCGCCGTCCGCCTGAACAAGAAGGGTGTCGCTCGGACGGAACCTGCGCCGAGACCCTTAAAGAGTGCTGGATCAACTGATGTTCAGGCCTGAGATTTTATCTTCAGGCTATTATAATATGTCAGTATAGGTTTATATGCGGTAAACTTGCCGTTGCGTTCGAGCGGAGATTGACCTTCCGAGGCCGGGTCCTAATCCACCAGCGACATGGTGCGCCCGGTGCTGACCAGATGGTAGAAGCGGCCGTCGAACATCTCCATCACCGCCTCGGTGGCGGCGTGCGATTCCGGGCGGATCGGAGAGGCGAGGCAGGCATCCAGCGCCGCCTGGTCGGGGAAGTCCATCTCCAGGATCATGGCGATCGGCCGCGCGTCGGCGTCCTTCGAGACCACGCGCTGGATCCGCACGGCGGTGACGCCCGGGAATCGCCGCCAGAACGGCTCCAGCTCGTCCCGGACCCGGCGGAAGAATTCCTCTTCCCGGGCGTCGCGCACCCTGCCCTCGTAGATCGCGGTCCTGGTCAGCATCGGGGTGTCTCCCGGAGAATCCAGCGTCAACCGGCGGCGGCCGGGATCGCTCCGGCGGAGAGCGTGGGTGGCGGTGACAACGCGCAGCGGCTGTCGGTGAAATCGGCCGCCGGCGGGACGGGCGGGCTTCTCCCCTGCGGCCGATCGGCGTATCCAGGGACAGCCCATCGTGACGATGCGGGAGAGACCGGGATCTTCCCAGCAGAGGGGACCCGGCGCCGACGGAGCAACCGCCCCGGAAACTCTCAGGCACCGGAACCGTGTCGTCAGGGCGATCTGGAGAGAGGTGCAGCGGGGGAACCCGTGGGCACCCGCCGAAGGGGACGTCCGTACTTCGCCGCGCCAGGGCGGGACGGATCAAGCTCTCAGGCACCGGGACAGATGGGGCGCGCAACCGGCCGACCGCTTGAGGCGGCCTCCACGCGTCCACGTCCCGGAGTCCAAGCCCATGACCCACATCGCCGTGATCGGCGCCGGCATCACCGGCGTGACGACCGCCTATGCGCTCGCCCAGCGCGGCTACCGCGTCACCGTCCTCGACCGGCAGCGCTACGCCGCCATGGAGACCTCCTTCGCCAATGGCGGCCAGCTCTCGGCCTGCAACGCCGAGGTCTGGAACAAGCTCTCCACCGTGATGCAGGGCCTGCGCTGGATGATGCGCCGGGACGCGCCGCTGCTGATGAATCCCAAGCCCTCCTGGCACAAGCTGTCCTGGATGGCCGCGTTCGTCCGCGAGATCGCCCATTACCGCGAGAACACCGTGGAGACCGTTCGGCTGGCCCTGAAGGCCCGGGAGGCGCTGTTCGCCATGGCCGAGGCCGAGGGGATCGACTTCGACCTGAAGACCCGCGGCATCCTGCATTTCTACCGGGACCGGGCGAGCTTCGAGAAGGCGACCGGAGTCAACGCCCTGCTGCGGGAGGGCGGCCTCGAGCGCTACGCCGTGACTCCGGAGGAGATCCGGGCGATCGAGCCGACGCTGGCCGGGACCTATCACGGGGGCTTCTTCACCCCCTCCGACGCCACCGGCGACATCCACAAATTCACCCGGGGGCTCGCCTCCGCCTGCGCCCGCAGGGGCGTCCGCTTCGTCCAGGACGCCAGCGTCGAGACGATCGCGCCGGGGGAGGGGGGCTATGACATCGGCTGGCGCGCTGCGGGCCATCCTGCCGGGGACACGCAGGTCCTGCAGGCCGACGCGGTGGTGATCTGTGCGGGCTGCGCCAGCCGGCATTTCGCCGCGATGCTCGGCGACCGGGTCAACGTCTACCCGGTGAAGGGCTACTCGATCACCGTGAACCTGCTGACTCCGGAGGCCCAGAAGGCGGCCCCCGAGGTGAGCATCCTCGACGAGGCGGCCAAGATCGTGACGAGCCGGCTCGGCGACGAGCGCCTGCGGGTCGCCGGCACCGCCGAGTTCAACGGCTTCAACCGCGACATCCGCCACGACCGGATCCAGCCGCTGGTCGACTGGACCCGCGAGCAGTTCCCGCTGGTCGACACCGACCGGGTGGTGGCCTGGAGCGGCCTGCGCCCGATGCTGCCGAACATGCTGCCCAAGGTCGGTCGCGGCCGCCGGCCCGGGGTCTTCTACAACACCGGCCACGGCCATCTCGGCTGGACCCTCTCGGGGGCCACCGCCGAGATCGTCGCCGGGGCGATCGCCGCCGAGCACGCCCCGGAGCGGACGATCCTGCCGCTCGCGGCCTGAGAGGCCCGGGTTTCTAAAGGGCTTGAAGCCCTTTGGCGGGTTGTCGGGGCGGAGCCCTGACGAGGCGGGCCCCGCCCGCCTCGGCCCGGCGTCGTCTC
This sequence comes from Methylobacterium sp. 092160098-2, assembly GCF_028920805.1. Taxonomy (NCBI): domain Bacteria; kingdom Pseudomonadati; phylum Pseudomonadota; class Alphaproteobacteria; order Hyphomicrobiales; family Methylobacteriaceae; genus Methylobacterium; species Methylobacterium sp. 092160098-2. The sequence continues at coordinate 5,088,702 of NZ_JAQPZJ010000001.1, forward strand.
CGCGAGAAGGGAGGCGCGCCGACCAAGATTATTTTGTATTATCTTCCCGAACCGCCCCGGAAACCGAGCCGCGATGCCTCCATCTGCCGCCTATCTCGACCCCGCCACCGGCGCGACCTACCCGATCGAGACGCCCCGCTGGCGCTCGGAGACGGGCGGTCCGCTGATGATCACGGACCTGCCGGGGATCGGACGCGGGGAGATCGACACGGCCAAGCGCTCCCTCTGGCGCTACGCCGCCGCCCTGCCGGTGGCGGTCTCCGACCCGGTCTCCCTCGGGGAGGGCTGCACCCCCCTGGTGCACCGACCCTGGCGGGGCGGCCACGCCCATTTCAAGCTCGAATGGTTCGCGCCCTCGGGCAGCTTCAAGGACCGGGGCGCGTCCGTGATGCTGTCGATCCTGCGCCAGCAGGGGATCGACGCGGTGCTGGAGGATTCCTCCGGCAACGGCGGCGCCGCGGTGGCGACCTACGCGGCCGCCGCCGGGATGCGGGCCAAGATCCTGGTCCCGGCCTCGACCTCGCCGGCCAAGACCGTGCAGATGCGCGCCGCCGGCGCCGCGGTCGAGCTGGTGCCCGGCACCCGCCAGGACACCGCCGACGCCGCCGTGCGGCAGGCGGAGGAGATCTTCTACGCCAGCCACAACTGGCAGGCCCATTTCCTCCAGGGCACCAAGACGCTGGCCTACGAGCTGTGGGAGGATCTGGGCTTCTCCGCGCCCGACGCCGTCATCATCCCCTGCGGCGCGGGCAGCAACATCCTCGGCTGCGACATCGGCTTCTCGGAGCTGCTGCGCCGGGGGGAGATCGCCCGCCTGCCGCGGCTCTACGCGGTCCAGCCGGCCCATTGCGCGCCGCTCCATGCCGGGTTCGCGGCGGGCGCCGACGATTTCGTGCCGGTGACCCCGCGCCCGACGCTGGCCGAGGGCGCCTCGATCGCCCAGCCGGTGCGCGGCCGCGAGGTCTTGGCGGCGCTCCGCCGGTCCGGCGGCGGCACCGTGGCGGTCTCCGAGGCGGCCATCGAGGCGGCCCTGATGGAGCTCGCCCGCACCGGCCTCTACGTCGAGCCGACTTGCGCCATGGCGGCGGCGGCGCTCTCCGACCTCACCGCAAGCGGCGCGATCCGGCCCGGGGAGACCACCGTGGTGGTGCTCACCGGCACGGGCATCAAGGCGACGCCGCGCATCGCCGAGCTTCTGGGCCTCGCCCCGTGACCCAGGCCCGCTGACCAAGACATCCCGACCAAGACACCCCGATCCGGAGGAGACGGACCATGCGCAACAACATTCCCGCCTGCGTCGGCATGCCGGTCGAGGAGATCGACACCCCCTGCCTGATGGTCGATCTCGACGCCTTCGAGCGCAACGTCGACACGCTCGGCCGCTTCATGAAGGAGCACGGCCTGCGCCACCGGGCCCACGCCAAGACGCACAAATCCTCCGACATCGCGACTGTGCAGATCGAGCGGGGCGGGGCCTGCGGCGTCTGCTGCCAGAAGGTCAGCGAGGCCGAGGCGCTGGTGAGCGCCGGCATCCGCGACGTGCTGGTCTCCAACCAGGTGGTGGCGCCGAAGAAGATCGAGCGCTTGGCGGCGCTCGCCAAACGGGCGCGGGTGCTGGTCTGCGTCGACGACCTCGGCAATGTCGACGACCTCTCGGCGGCGTCCGTCCAGTATGGCGTCACCCTCGAATGCCTCGTGGAGATCGATGTCGGCGCCGGCCGCTGCGGCGTCGCCCCGGGCGAGCCCGCCTTGGTGATCGCCAGGGCGATCGCGAAGGCGCCGGGCCTGCGCTTCGCGGGTCTGCAGGCCTATCAGGGCAAGGCGCAGCACGTGCGCGACTACGGCGAGCGCAAGGCCCTGATCCAGACGGCGATCGACGAGACCAGGCGCACCGTCGACCTTCTGAAGGCCGAGGGGCTCGCCTGCGATATCGTCGCGGGGGCCGGCACCGGCAGCTTCGCCCTGGAAGGCGGCAGCGGCGTCTACAACGAGCTGCAATGCGGCTCCTACGTCTTCATGGACGCGGACTACCAGCGGGTGAAGGACGCGGACGGCCGGCCGATCGCGGAATTCGAGAACAGCCTGTTCATCGTCACGGCGATCATGAGCAAGGCGAAGGCGGATGTGGCCATCTGCGATGCCGGCCTGAAGGCGCAGAGCATCGACAGCGGCCTGCCGGTGGTGTTCGGCCGCGACGACGTGGCGTACATCAAGTGCTCGGACGAGCACGGGGTGATCAGCGATCCCGGCAACGTGCTCAAGCTCAACGAGCGCCTGAAGCTGATCCCCGGCCATTGCGACCCGACGGTCAACGTCTACGACTGGTACGTGGGCGTGCGGAACGGCCGGGTCGAGGCCGTCTGGCCGGTCACCGCCCGCGGCATGACCCTGTAGGGGATTCCGAAGGGCTGAAGCCCTTGGGCGGGGTGTCGGGGCGCGCCCCGACGCTCGGGCGTCCCCGACCGCAGGGCGCCGCCCTGCACCCGCGAAAGGGCACGCCCTTTTGAAACCCGGACTCTGGAGGTCTTCGAATCCATGCGCTTCATCTCGGAAGAGGACTCCGCGGCCCTGGTCGACCACGCCATGGCGTTCGAGGCGGCCCGGGAGGCGCTGATCGCCGCGGTCGCCCCGGGCACCACCCTGTTCCCGGCGGTGCTCGGGCACGGCTCGGAGCCGACCAACCGGTTCTCGATCAAGTCGGGCTCGACGGCCGACTATGCCGGCCTGAAGGTCGGCTCGTTCTGGCCGGGCAATCCGGACCGGGGCCTGCCGCGGCACAATTCGGTGATCCTGCTGTTCGACCAAGATGTCGGCCGGGTCGACACGGTGATCGAGGCGGGCCGCGTCAATGCCTACCGGACCGCCGCCGCCGACGCGGTGGCGGCCAGCGTCCTCGCCCGGCCGGATTCGGCGGTGCTCGCCGTTTTCGGGGCGGGGAACCAGGCGGAGTTCGAGTGCGCGGCGCTCGCCCGGATCCTGCCGATCCGGACGGTGCTGGTGGTCGCCCGGGACGCCGCCAAGGTCGCGGGCTTCGCCGAGCGCCTGGCGGGGCAGGGGGCCTCGGGGATCGCCGTGCGGGCGGCCGCGCCCCGGGAGGCCTGCGCGGCCGCCGACGTGATCGTCACGGCGACGCCGGCCCGCGCGCCGCTGTTCGAGGCCGACTGGGTCCGCCCCGGCACGCATGTCGCCGCCATGGGGGCGGACGCGAAGGGCAAGCAGGAACTGCCCCCGGCCCTGCTGGAGCGGGCGCAGCTGTTCTGCGACCTGCCGGAGCAGTCGCGCACCATCGGGGAATTCCAGCACGCCTCCGCGGGGGCTTCCGCCGGCCTGCGGGCCCTCGGCGACGTGCTCCGGACCGGGGAGGGGGGCCGGACCGATCCGGAGGCGATCACCGTGTTCGACTCCTCCGGCATCGCCCTGCAGGACCTGACCATCGCCCGGGCGATCCTCGCCAAAGCCGACGCGCGCTTGTAGGGGAGGCCGGCGCCGGCCCTCCCCCGCCCCGGCGGAGGACGGACGGCATGCAGGACAGGCAGATCCGGGTCATCGGCATCGGCACGGGCGACCCCGAGCACCTGACCCTCCAGGCGGTGCGGGCGCTTGCCGACGTCGACGCGGTGTTCGTCCTCGACAAGCGCGCCGAGACCGCCGACCTCGTCGAGATCCGCCGCCGGATCTGCGCGGCCCATATCGCCAAGCCCCATCGGGTCGTCACCGTGGAGGACCCGCCCCGGGAGCGCCGCCCGGCCGATTACGGCGGCACCGTCGCGGCCTGGCACGCGGCCCGGGCCGAGCGCTTGGAGGCGGCCTTCGCCGCGCATCTCCGGCCGGGGGAGGTGGGGGCGATCCTGGCCTGGGGGGACCCGGCCCTCTACGACAGCGTGCTCCGCATCCTCGACCGCATCGCCGACCGCGGGCGCGTCGCCGTCACCCGGACGGTGATCCCCGGCCTGACGAGCGTGCAGGTGCTCGCCGCCCGTCACGGCGTGCCGCTGAACGGCATCGGCGGGTCGGTGCTGATCACCACGGGCCGCCGCCTCGCGGCGGGCTGGCCGGCGGACGCCGAGAGCGTCGTGGTGATGCTCGACGGCGACCCGGCCTTCGGCCATCTCGACCCGGACCTGACGATCTACTGGGGCGCCTATCTCGGCGGCCCGGACGAGATCCTGCTCTCCGGCCGGCTGGGCGATACGGGCGACGCGATCCGCCGGGTCCGGGCGGAGGCCCGGGACCGCCACGGCTGGATCATGGACATCTACCTGCTGCGCCGTGACCGCGCCGCCACGGACAGGACCGGCAAACCCGCTTAGACCGCCGCCATGCTGCGCCTGCGGGACTATCAGCGCGCCAGCCTCGACGCGCTCTCGGCCGCCTGGGCGCGGGGAGGGGCGGACGACGCGGCGCCCGGCCACCTGATCGTGCTGCCCACCGGGGCCGGCAAGGCGCTGGTCATCGCGGCCCTCGCCCGGGAGACCCTGGAGCAAGACCCCCTCGCCCGGGTGGCGATCGTCACCCACAGCCGCGAACTCGTCGCCCAGAATTTCTCGGAACTGAGCCGCGCCTGGCCGGAGGCGCCGGCCGGGATCTTCTCCGCCGGGCTCGGGCGGCGGGAGGCCGACGCGCAGGTGCTGGTCTGCGGCATCCAGTCGGTGGCCGACCGGCTCGACGCGGTGGGGCCCCGCGACCTCGTGATCGTCGACGAGGCCCACCTGATCCCCCGCGCCGCCGACACCCGCTACGGCCGGTTCCTGGCGGGCCTGCGGGCGATGACCCCCGGGCTGCGGGTGGCGGGCTTCACCGCGACCCCCTACCGGCTCGATTCGGGCCGCCTCGACGCGGGCGAGCACCGGCTGTTCTCCGGCATCGCCTACGAGGCCGACACGTTCACGCTGATCCGGCGCGGCTTCCTGGCGCCCCTCGTCTCCAAGGCGACGCTGACCCAGCTCGACGTCTCCGGCGTCGGCCGGCGGGGAGGCGACTACATCCCGGGCGAGCTGGAGGCGGCGGTCAACCGCGACTGGATCACCCGCGCGGCGGTCGCCGAACTCGCGGAATACGGAGGTTCCCGCCGGGCCTGGCTCGCCTTCTGCGCCGGCCTCGCCCATGCGGACGCCGTCCGCGACGCCGTACGGGCGGAAGGGTATGCCTGCGAGAGCGTCTCGGGCGAGACCCCGCGCCGGGAGCGCGACCGGATCGTGGCGGCGTTCCGGGCCGGACAGATCCGCTGCCTGACCTCGGTGGGCGTGCTCGGCACCGGCTTCAACGTCCCCGAGGTCGATCTGGTGGCGCTGCTGCGCCCGACCCGCAGCACCGGGCTCTACGTGCAGCAGGTCGGCCGGGCGCTGCGCTGCGCCCCCGGCAAGGCCGACGCGCTGATCCTCGATTATGCCGGGCTGGTGCGGATGCACGGTCCCGTGGACGCCGTGACGGTCCGGAGCGCCACCCAGGGCCTGAGCGGGGCAGGGGCCCCGCGCGCCAAGCCCTGCCCCGGCTGCGGCGCCCTGATCGCGCTGAACGCCTCCACCTGCGAGGCCTGCTGGACCGAGCCGGAGGTGGACGCGGACGCCGAGGCCCCGCACGAGGCCGCGGCCGATGACGAGCTGGCGATCCTCTCGGCGGATCCCGGATTGCCGGATCCCGAACCGGCCGGCCCTGCCCCCGCGCCGGAGACCGGCGGGTCCGGGGCCGCCTGGCATCCGGTCACGACCCTGAACCTGGAAGCCGCGCCGGACGGACTCGACCTCGTGCTCGGCTGGCGGGACGGCGCCGCCGAGGCCGGCTGGCGCGTGCGCCTGCGGCCGGAGCGCAGCGGCTACGAGCGGGAGAAGGCGGTGTCCTGGTGGCGGGGTCTCGGCGGCGGGCGCGACGCGCCGATGACCGCCGCGGGCTTCCTGGAGGGCGCCGGGAGCCTGGCGCGGCCGGCCGCCGTCCGTGTCCGACCGGGCCGCGTATCGGAGCAGATCGAGTGTCGCACCCGCGAAGGCCGGATCCTGGGCGAGCGCCGGACGCCCGGTCCCGCCGGCTGACGCCGTCTCCGGATGATCGCTTCGCCGCCATCGGCGCGCCGCAACGGCCCCGACGGGTCCGGAGGCCGTCCGAGGGGCGGGACCGGGGAGGGCGCTCGAACGGCCCTCGCCCGGCGCGCCGTCCCGGCACCGGTCCCGGTCGCGCCGCCGGCGCCGGCCACAGAGCCGGACAGGATCCCGGTTACGAACCGGTCCGCTCGACACGCCGAACCTGAGCGCCAAACCGGGTCGGAAGCCGAGCCAAGCCCCCTCGCCCGAGCGAGGATGACGCTTATGTTCCATAATATATCTTATGCGAACTCTGGATATCACCAGAGCGAGGGCCGGTCTCAGGCGGGCCGTGGAACGAAAAATGTACATTTGAAAAACATTTGGGCAACGGTGCCCGCGGCGGGCGCCGGTTTCTGTCACCGTCCGCGCACCGGCCCCTGCGTTCCGTGCGTCTGCCGACCGCCCTGACGCCTGACCGGTTCGACTTCAGAGCCGCACCGAGGCCGCGCACCGGCCAGCGGGACGGGCCGGGCGATCACCCGGGGAGGGCTGTTCGGGCCCCCTCCCCGCGGCACGATTGTCCGCCGCATCGCCGCGGGCGCCCGCGGTGCCGTGCGGTGCCATGCCGTCGACGGGATCGCCCGAGGTGCGCTGGTCCAAGCAGCCCGATGCCGGCTCCTGTATTCGCGCCCCCGGGCGATGGCCAGCTGCGCCGTGCCGAAAGACGAGGCTGATGCGGATCCCCGCACCGAACGCCAACGGCAGCGATGAGGGAGGCTAGACGCCGCGCTCGCGTCGCTCTTGTTCGTATCGGATTGTTTCAGACCCGTCCGGTGCGACAAAAATGATCTTTCTCACGACTGGAACGGTCCTGCGGATCCATTGTTACTGGGCTTCGTGAATGCCTGATGCGGGCATTTCCACCCCTCTGGAGAATGGAGAGAATCGATGAGGATCGTGACCGGCGTCGCCACCCTGGCCGTGCTGGCGGGTCTCGCTGCCCCCGTTCAGGCCGCATCCGGACGGGCGGTTGAGGCCCTCCGGGCCGGCGCCCTTCCCACCGCGTACGCTCAGTTCCGTGGCGGCTGGCACCATGCCGGTTGGGGAGGCTGGCACCGCGGCGGGTACGGCCGCTGGGGCTACGGCGACCGCCGCGGTCCCGGCGTGGGGGCGGCCGTGGGGGCCGGCCTGCTCGGCTTCACCGCCGGCGCGGTGATCGGCTCGGCGGCGGCCAACGCCGCGGCGCGGCCCGTGGCCGTCTACGGGGCGCCCGCACCCGTCTACGCCGCCCCGGTCGTCGTGCGCGGCTCGGCGTCCTGCGCCGCCCGCTACGCCTCCTACGACCCGGCCTCCGGGACCTACCTGGGCTATGACGGCCTGCGCCATCCCTGCCCGTAGGCTCCTCCCGCTTCTGCCCCGACGGGAGCGGGCCCCGGCCGCCCGGCGCGGCCGGGGCCCGCCGCATCCCTATTGGTCGAGGGCGTTCTCGCGGACGTCCTTGGCCCTGCCCCGCCCCTGCTCGGCCTGTCCACGGAGCTTCTGCGCACGGCCCTCCGCCTTGAGGGCCTCGTCCTCCGTCAGGTTGCCGACCCCGCGCTTCGCGCTTCCAATCGCCTCGTTGGTCAGGCCCTTGAGCCGATCGACCGCACCCGCCGTGGTCGGGGTGTCGTCGGCGCAGGCCGGGCCGGCGAGGGCGAGGACGCTGCCGCCCAGGGTCATCATCGATCTGCTGCGCATCCGGAATCTCCCGTTCTGTGCGAGGGAGCGCGGTTTACGGGCGGGGCGCGCCCGGGCAATGGTGCAGCCGTATCGGATCGGCCGGAATCGAACCGGTATCCCGGGACCGGCTCCCTGCGCGGGCGGCCCGATCGTCTCCGATCCCCGCCCGCATCCAGGGCTCGGCCTCCGCCCCGGCGGCCACGCGCATCGGGCCGGAGGCGGGACCGACGACGCCACCTCGGCACCCTCCTCCGCGCTCTGGGAAGCGAAAGCTGAGCCCGGATCCGGGGGGCCCGGCGGTCTATCGGAACCGCGGCCGCAGCCGTCCGAGGAGATCCTGGCCCGGGAACCGGAACGGCGGCATCCGCAGGTCCGGCGCGGGCTCATCCCCGGGGATCGGCCCCTCGGCGAAGCGCGCGCCGGCGGACCAGAATCCGTCCCGCCACGTGCCGATCATCCCGAGCCCGACGGGCTCCCGCGTCGCGTCGGGCCGCAGCCGACCCGCGGCCCAGACGCGCTGCCAGCACCGCCGCCGCGACAGGTCGGCGTCGCGCCAGCCCAGCCGCGCATAGCCGGCCGCCGCGAAGATGCGGTCCCCGGCAAACTCCTCCGGAATCCACACCCAGCTCGAGAACACGTGGACCGCATCGGCGCGAAAGCCGGCGGGATCCACCGCCCGGGTGTAGGCGCTGAGCGCCCTCGCCCGGTGCCGGCCGACATGCCGGCGCAGGCGGCCCGGCAGCGGCAGCGCCTCCGGGAAGGCGGCGGCGTCGAGGCGGCTCGGCGCCGCGCCGCGCTCCAGCGCGTAGGTGCTGTCCACGAGGTGCATCCAGGGTTCGAGGTCGACCTCCCAGGCCTGCTCCGCCGGCGCGAAGCGGCGGACCCGTCCCGCGATCAGGCGGTCGGCGACGCGCCGGGCCGGCTCGGGAGCCCAGTCCGGCCCGGCCTCGGTCACGCGCAGCAGCGTCGAGGGCCCATGCGCCCAGACCGCCTCGGCCAAGCGGGCGAAGTCGGCCTCGGGCTCGTCGCGGCCGACCTTGCGCACCAGGATCTTCGAGCCGTCGGCGAGGTCGTCCAGCATCTTGCGCTTGAGATGGGCCAGCCGGCCGTATTCCCGCTCCAGCAGCACCTCCGGCGCGATCGAGCCGGCCGGATGTCCGGTATTCGCCCAGATGTTGTAGGCCAGGCTGTGACAATAGTAGGTGCCGCCCGCGCTCACGGAGAGCCGCAGGTCGCCCGGCACGCCGAAATCCGCGAAGCCGCAGCGCAGGCCGCGGATCAGGTCCGCCATCGGCGTGTAGGAGAAGCGCAGCAGGCCGGAGGGCTCGACCCCCCCGTAGCGCTGCACGAAGCCGAACTCGCAATTGTCCCCGAGGCTCCGAAAGGCATGGAGCCGTTCGGCGAGGGGCGCCCCCGTCATCCTGATCCCGGTCACTGCATCCGCTCTGTCTCGCGCTCAATCTCGCGCTCTGTCTCGCCGAGCCCGTCGCCCCCGGTCGCGACGGGGCAGGGCCCTTCTCCCGTCCCCGCCCCGGCCGGGCGCCGCGCTCAGCCGTCCAGCGGCACCTCCAGGCGGAAGCAGGCGCCCTTCCCCCGGGCCGGGATCGTCAGGCTGCCGCCGAGCTGGCGCGTGAGGCTGCCGACCACCCGCATGCCGAGGCTCTTCGAGTTGCGTCCGATCTCGAATTCCGCCGGCAGCCCGATCCCGTCATCGGCGACCTCGACCACGAGGCTCCCGGGCTGGCGCTCGGCGCGGATCCGGATCTCGCCGCCTCCCGGGTGCGACTCGGGCGGATAGGCGTATTTGAGCGCGTTGGTGACGAGTTCGTTGACCAAGAGGCCGATGGGAATCGCCCGGTCGGCCGAGATCCGCTGCGGGCAGGCCGTGCAGGCGAGCCGCTGGCCCGGCACGCCGCTGGCGAGGTTGGCCACCAGCTTCTCCAGGAAGGGCGCGAGGTCGAGTTCGCCCGGGACCCCCTCCCCTTCGCCCGCCGCCTTGTCGCCGTCCTTGTCACCTTGCCGCCAGAGCTGGTCGTGGACGCTCGCGATCGCCTCGACGCGGCTGCGCGCATCCGCCAGGGCCATCTGCACGGCCGGGTCTTCGGCGGCCCGGGCCTGGAGGGCGAGCAGGCTCGCCACGATGGCGAGGCTGTTCTTGACCCGGTGGCTCATCTCGCGGGCGAGCAGGTCCTGCCGGGCGAGGGCGGCCCGCAGCAGGCTCTCGGTGCGCTGGCGCTCGATGGCGCCGCCGAGGAGGTTGGCGAAGCCCTGCATGAAGGCGATGTCGGCCTCCTCGAACATGCCCTCGCGGGTGTCGTCCACCTCCAGCACCCCGAAGGCGCCGTCCCGGTTCTCGATCAGCACGTTGATCGCCCGGCGGATGCCGTGATCGGCCATGAGCTGCGGCGTCCGGAACCGGGTCTCGTCGGCGAGGTGGTTCGAGATCACCGGCCGCCCGGTCTTGAGGGCGAAGCCCGCCGGGGAGGCGAGGTCCGCCCCGATCCGGGCCTGCCCGATCACGTCGGGCCCCCAGCCGACACCGGCCCGGACCAGCAGGGTGTCGGCGCCGCGCTGGTACTCCAGGGCCTTGCAGAACTCGGCGCCCATGCCCTGCGCGCACAGCTCCGCAGCCCGCTGCAGCAGGTGGTCGACATCGGTGCCGCGCAAAGCCTCGACGCCGAACTCGGACAGGATCGCCTGCTGGCGCAGGCGATAGTCGAGATCGGGGGGCGCGGGGGGGCGGGCCGCCTCGGGGCTGGGTTCCACTTCGGTCTGGTCGGTATGCGCTGTCATGGGAGCTGTGAGACTAGCAGGAAGGCGGGCCCGGCGCGAAGCGTCGCCGCTCGGACGGGCGCACCCGTCGTCGCACCCCGGCCGGGGTCCGGAGCCCCCGGCCCCGTCCGGCGTTCGCCCATCGGATACGACGCGCGGAGCGCAGGAGGCGCCAGGCATGGCCGACGACGTGAACGGACTCTCCGACAAGGCCCTCTCGATCTTCGCCTTCGCGGCCTATCACCGCCTCGTCAGCGGCGAAAAGGTCACCGCGGTGATCCGCCGGGACGGCGCCGGCCACGAGGCCGATCCGGAGGGGGTCAAGGAGTTGGAGGGTCGCGGCCTCGTCACCGCCGGCGAGACCGACATCGACCTCGGCGAGACCGCGCAGGCGGCGGTCGAGACGATGGTCGCGGCCCTGCGCCGGGAGGTCGGCCGGTGAGCCGGGAACGGGTCGATCCGCCTGCGGCATTCCGGCCGTGGAAACCCGGGAACGCCCCTGCCCCGGGGCGCCTTTCCCCGCATCCACGATGGAGACGCACATGACCGCCAAGGCGAAGGTGAAGACCGGGGACGATGTCACCTACAAGTGGGGCCAGGGCACCGTCTCGGGCGAGGTGACCAAGGTCCACACCCAGGATGTCAAGAAGACCATCAAGGGCAACACGGTCAAGCGCGAGGCCTCGAAGGCGGAGCCGGCCCTGGAGATCAAGACCGCCAAGGGCAAGACGGTGCTGAAATCCGTCTCGGAGGTTAAGGTCAAGTCTGCATAAGCGCCCAACCTGTGCGTGCCGTGATCTTGCGCACATCGCTTTCTGCTTAAGGTCTCGCCGGGAGCGGGGCGGCGGCTATCTGTAACGGTTCCAGCCTTCGAAGCCGGGACCGCCGCATGACCATTCCCCTCAGGCTCACCCTGAACGGACAGCCGCGCGAGATCGCCCTCGACGATCCGCGCGTCACCCTCCTCGATCTCCTGCGCGAGCGCCTCGGCCTGACGGGCGCCAAGAAGGGCTGCGACCGCGGCCAGTGCGGCGCCTGCACGGTGCTGGTGGACGGGCGACGCATCAACAGCTGCCTGACCCTCGCCGCGAGCCTCGACGGGGCCGAGGTGCTGACCATCGAGGGGCTCGCCGAGGGCGACCGGCTGCACCCCGTCCAGGCGGCCTTCATCGCCCATGACGGCTTCCAGTGCGGCTTCTGCACCCCCGGCCAGATCATGAGCGCGGTCGGCCTGATCCGCGAGGGCCACGCCGGTACCGATCCGGAGCGCATCCGCGAGGGCATGAGCGGCAATCTCTGCCGCTGCGGCGCCTACGCGGGCATCCTGGAGGCCGTAAAGGATGCGGCCGGCCAAGCGGAGCACCGGGAGGACGCGGCGTGAGGACCTTCGACTACATCCGCCCGGCGAGCGTGCCGGAGGCCGTGGCGGCCGGGCAGGTTCCGGGCACCGCCTTCCTCGCCGCCGGCACCAACCTCGTCGACCTGATGAAGGGCGGCGTCGCCACCCCGGAGCGGGTCGTCGACATCACCCGGCTCCCCGGCCTGTCGTCGATCGAGCGGCTGCCGGACGGCGCCACCCGAATCGGCACGCTGGTGCGCAACAGCGACCTCGCCCACGACGCGATGTTCGAAAAAACCTACCCGATGGTGGCCGAGGCCCTGCTGGCCGGCGCCTCGGCGCAATTGCGCAACGCCGCCACGGTCGGCGGCAACCTGATGCAGCGCACCCGTTGCCCCTTCTTCACCGACGCGGTCTCGCCCTGCAACAAGCGCGCGCCCGGCTCCGGCTGCGCGGCCCTGGGGCACGCCACCCGCATCCACGCCGTCCAGGGCTGGAGCGAGCACTGCATCGCCACCCACCCGTCCGATTTCTGCGTGCCGCTCGCCGCCCTCGACGCGGTGGTGGAGATCGCCGGGCCGGACGGCGCCCGGGAGGTACCGCTCACCGCGTTCCACCACCTCCCCGGCGACCATCCGGAGCGGGAGACCGACCTGCAGCCGGGCGAGCTGATCACAGGCCTGCGCCTGCCCCCCGAGGCGGCGTCCTTCCGGAGCCATGCCCGCTATCTCAAGGTCCGCGACCGCACATCCTACGCCTTCGCGGTGGTCTCGGCGGCGGCCGCCCTCACCCTGGAGGCCGGCGGCCGGATCGGGCAGGCCCGGCTCGCCCTGGGCGGGCTGGCGCTGAAGCCCTGGCGGGTGGCGGAGGCCGAGGCGGCGCTCGCCGGACAGGCACCCTCCCCCGAGGCCTTCGCGAAGGCCGCCGCCGCGGCGCTGGCCGGCGCCAAGCCCACCGGCGAGGCCAACGCCTTCAAGATCGAACTCGCCCGCCGGGTGGCGATCCGCGCGCTGACCCAGGCCGCCGCCGGGACGCCCGCCCGGATCCCGGCGCTCCCCGCCTCCCCGTTCGGCATCGTCTGAGGAGACCCGCATGACCGCGACCTCCACGCCCGCCTCGAACCGCCCCGCCGGCGCGATCCGGCACGGCTCCAGCATCGGCCAGCCGCTGACCCGGCGCGACGGCCCCCTCAAGGTGACGGGCCAGGCCCGCTTCTCCGCCGACAACCTGCCCCCCGGGACCCTCCACGCGGCGCTCTGCGTCGCCCGGATCGCCCGCGGTCGCGTCACCGGCCTCGACGTGGCCGCCGCCGAGGCCCATCCCGGCGTCGTGGCGGTGATGCGGCCGGGGCACGCCCCGGCGCTCGCCAAGGATCCGGATGCTAAGGACGGGCCGTTCACCTTCCGCCTCGACCTCCTGCAGAACGACCGGGTCCGCTACGCCAACCAGCCCATCGCCGTGGTGATCGCCGAGACCCTGGAGGCGGCCACCGAAGGGGCCCGGCTGCTCGCCCCGACCTACGCGGCCGAGACCCCGCGGATCGGGCTCGATTCCGGCGAGGCCTTCACGCCGGATTCGGTCGGCGTCGGCGCGCCGCCGGTGGAGACCGACGGCGACGTCGAGGCCGGGCTCGCGGCCGCGTCGAAGACGATCGCCGCCACCTACGAGACGCCGGCCCAGTACCACAATGCCATGGAGCCCCACGCGGCGGTGGCCAGCTGGGACGGGGACCGGCTGACGCTCCTGATGCCGACCCAGGCGCTCGCCATGTCGCAGGCCCGGCTCGCCGGCCTGTTCGGCATCCGCCCCGAGGACATCCACATCGACAGCCCCTATCTCGGCGGCGGTTTCGGCTCGAAGGGCGTGCCGGCCGGGCCGCAGGTGCTCGCCTGCATGGCGGCCAAGCTCGTGGGCAGGCCGGTGAAGCTCGTGCCGACCCGGACCCAGATGTACGGTCCCATGGGCCATCGCGGGCCGACCCGGCAGACGATCCGGCTCGGCGCCGACGCCGCCGGCAAGCTCACGGCGCTGGACCACCACATCCGCACCGCCTCGTCGAGCTTCGACGATTTCTTCGAGCCGGCGGGCCGGGCGACCAGCACCCTCTACGCGAGCCCCGCCATCGCCATCCGGCACGAGGCGGTGCGCCTCGACACCGGCACGCCGCTGTTCATGCGCGCCCCCGGCGAGGCCACCGGCAGCGTCGCCCTGGAGAGCGCGCTGGACGAGATGGCGTTCGCGCTCGGCATGGACCCGCTGGAGTTCCGGCTCGCCAACTACGCCGAGGTCGAGCCGATCACCGGCAAGCCGTTCTCCTCGAAGGCCCTGCGGGACTGCTACCGGCGGGGCGCCGAGGCCTTCGGCTGGGCCGGGCGGCCGCTCCAGCCCCGCCAGACCCGCGACAGGGACGGGTTCCTGGTCGGCACCGGCATGGGCACCGCCACCTTCCCGGCGCTGATCTTCGAGGGGATGGCCCGGGCCGAGATCCGCGCCGACGGCACCGGCACGGTGGAGCTCGGGGCGATCGACATGGGCCAGGGATCCTGGACGGCGCTCGCCCAGATCGCCGCCGACGGGCTCGGGATCGGGATGGACGCCCTCACCTTCAGGATGGGCTCCTCGGACCTGCCGAATGCCGGGATCGCGGGGGGCTCCGGCCACACCGCCACCGCCGGCGGCGCGATCCACGCGGCCGCCGCCGACGTGATCCGGCAGCTCGCGGAGCTGGCCACCAACGACCCCGCCTCCCCGCTCTACGGCGCCGGCAATGCCGGCGTCACCGCGGCGGACGGGCGGCTCACCCGGCGCGACGATCCGGGCCGGGGCGAGTCCGTCACGGACATCCTCAAGCGGGCCGGCCGCGCCAGCATCGAGGGCCAGGGCAAGGCCGGGGCCGATCCGGCCGCGCAGGCGTCCTACGCCATGCACGCCCACGGCGCGGTCTTCGCCGAGGTGAAGGTCGATCCCGATCTCGGCCAGATCCGGGTAAGCCGCCTCACCGGTGCCTTCGCGGCGGGCCGGGTGATCAACCCGCGCCTCGTCCAGAGCCAGTATTACGGCGGGATGATCTGGGGCCTGTCCTTCGCCCTGCACGAGCGGGCCGAGATGGATCCGCGCACCGGCCGCTTCCTCAACGACAATCTCGCCGAGTACCACGTGCCGGTGAACGCCGACGTGCCCGCCATGGAGGCGATCCTGGTCCACGAGGACGATGCGGTGGTGAACGCGCTCGGCGTGAAGGGCGTCGGCGAGATCGGCATCACCGGCACGGTGGGGGCCATCGCCAACGCGGTCTGGCACGCCACCGGCGTTCGGGTGCGCGAGATGCCGATCACCCTGGACAAGCTGCTGGGCTGACCGAACGGCCTGACCGAAGGCCGATCCCGTCCCGGGTGCGTCGCAGCGCCCGGGATTTTTGAGTATGGGCATACCCACCGGCGGCCGGCGGTCGCCGCAGCAGCACGGAGACCGGTATGCCTCTCACCAGCGACATTCGCGGCGTCGTGCCGATCGCCCCGACGCCGTTCCATCCGGATGGCCGGATCGACGAGGTCTCCCTCGACCGGATGACCGATTTCTTCGGGGCTGCGGCCGTCGACGGCCTGACGATCCTCGGCCAGCTCGGTGAGGCCGGCAAGCTCGACCACGCGGAGGGCCTCGCGGTGGCCAAGCGCGTCCTCGGGCGCACCCGGCTGCCGGTCATCGTCGGCGTCACGGCGCCGGGCTTCGCGGCCATGCGGGCCCTCGCCCGGGAGGTGATGGAGCTGGGCGCCGCCGGCGTGATGATCGCGCCGCCCAACACGCTGCGCACCGACGATCAGGTGGTCGGCTATTACCGCACCGCCGCCGAGGCGATCGGGCCGGACGTGCCCTTCGTGCTGCAGGATTACCCCCTCACCTTCTCGGTCCAGATGACCCCAGGGGTGATCCGCCGGATCGTGTCGGAGAACCCCTCCTGCGTGATGCTCAAGCACGAGGACTGGCCCGGCCTGGAGAAGATCTCGGCGTTGCGCGGCTTCGAGCGCGACGGCTCCATGCGCCACATCTCCATCCTCGTGGGGAATGGCGGCCTGTTCCTCGATTTCGAGACCGAGCGCGGCGCCGACGGGGCCAATACCGGCTACGCCTTCCCGGAGATGCTGGTCGACGTGGTCCGCCTCGGCCGGGCCGGCGAGCGCGACGCCGCCCACGACCTGTTCGACGCCCACCTCCCCTATCTGCGCTACGAGCAGCAGCAGGGCCCGCTGGGGCTCGCGGTGCGGAAATACGTGTTCATGCGCCGGGGAATTTTTTCATCCGACGCCCAGCGCAAGCCGTCGCAGGCGCTCACCGCGCAGGCGAAGGCCGAGGTCGAGTACCTGCTGGCCCGCCTTGCCCGCATCGACGCGCGGGCGCGGCTCGCGGGCTAGAACGCCCCCTGCCCGGTCGGAGAGCCGGGCCCTCCGGCGCCATCCGCTCCCGCGCGAGGCCGGCGATCCCCGGGCTCGCGCCGCGGGCGCCGGCTCACGGAAGCCGGAAGGCGATGACCGAATCGCCCGGCGTGGTGCCGAGCGAGCCGTGCCCGCCCGCCGCGATCACCACGTATTGCCGGCCGTCCTTCCCGCGATAGGTCATCGGCGTGGCCTGACCGCCGGCCGGCAGCGTCATGGACCACAGGACCGCCCCGGTCTGCATGTCGTAGCCGCGGATACGGTCGTCGAGCGTGGCGGCCGTGAACGCGACGCCGCCGGCCGTGGCCAGGGTGCCGCCATGAGCCAGCATACCCATGGCGGACGGGATCGGGACCGCGACCCCGCCGATCTTCTGCCCGGCGACGGTGCCGTTGCGGTGCCTCCAGGCGGTTGTGCCGTCCGCGAGGTTCACGCCGACCCGCACGCCCCAGGGCGGCGCGTTGCACGGGACGCCGAGGGCCGAGCGCATGTGCGCGATGGACACCGCGTAGGGGCCGCCGAGATTCTCGTTGCCCGGGGCGGAATCCGGATCGGTGGTGATGAGGCGCCGGTCGGGCTCGTTCGCCGGGCGCGGGAGCAGGCGGTAGAGGTAGGGCAGGTATTGCGGCGTCGCGATCATCCAGTGATGCACCGGATCGACGGCCACCGAGCCCCAGTTGAACACCCCGATATTGCCGGGCCAGATGATCGCGCCGCCTGACGCCTGCGGCGGCGTGAACGGGTTGCCGTCGTAGCGGTTCGACCGGAAGGCGAGACGGCACTGGATCTGGTCGAAGGGCGTGACGCCCCACATGTCGGCCTCCCTCAGCGGCGCCGGCGTGAAGCGGAGCGACGAGACCGGCTGGACCGGAGACGGCGCCTCTCCCGGGATGTCGGTCCGGGTCGAGACCGAGACCTCGGAGACCGGCCGGATCGGAGCGCCGGTGCGGCGGTCGAGGACCCAGACATTGCCGACCTTGGTGGGGATCAGGATCGCCGGCACCGTCCCGTCGCCCTGCGGCAGGGTCAGGAGGACCGGCTGGGACGGATTATCGCGATCCCACAGGTCGTGATACGTGGTCCGGAAGGCCCAGCGCAGCCTGCCGGTCTCCAAGTCGAGAGCCGCCAGGGCGTCGACGAGGGCCTCGTCCGCCTTCGACCGGGAAACGCCGACCTGATCGGGCGCCCGGTTGCCGAACGGCACGTAGACGAGCCCCAGAGCCTCGTCGGCCGAAAACTGCGTCCAGGCCACCGCCGAGTTGGGCTCGTAGAGCGCACCGGGCTGCAGCGGTTCGGTCGCGTCGGGCTTGCCGGCGTCGAACTTCCAGACGATCGCGCCGGTGCGCACGTCGAAGGCGCGGATCACGCCCGACGGATTCTCCGCGTAGTAATTGTCGGCGATCGCGCTCCCGAGGACGACCAGGTTCCGGGTCACCAGCGGCGCCGAGGTCTGCTGATAGGCGGCACGCCGGAGGTTCGGCATCTGCGCCGTCAGATCGACGAACCCGTCCGCCCCGAAGGTCCGGCACGGGAGTCCGGTATCGGCATTCAGCGCGTAGAGCCGCGCATCGACCGAGGCGGCGATGATCCGGCGCGGGCATTCGGCGACCGCCGCCGCGACGGCGCCCGCCGTCGCCGGATCCGCCTCCGCCGGCGGCGCGTAGCCGGTCGAGTCGTTGTAGGACACGCCGCGACAGGTCTGGTGCTGGTACTGGCCGTCCCGCGCCATCTGCGGGTCGAAGGCCCAGACCAGCCGGCCGGTCTCGGGTTCCAGGGCCTGCACGATGTTGTGGGGCGTGCAGAGATAGAGCAGCCCGTTCACCTTGATCGGCGTGGCCTCGAAGGTGAATTCCTTCGAATCCGTCCGGCCGTCGCCGCGCAGGTCGCCCGTATGGTGCTCCCAGGCCACCGTGAGGCCCTGGACATTGCCCACGGTGATGTCCTCGAGGGCCGAGTAGCGCTGACCGAGATTGGTGCCGCCATAGGCGACCCAGTCGTCGGCCGGATAGGGGACGCCGCTCGGATCGACGGCGGCCCTCGCCTCCGCGACCTTCGGCAGGATGCCGCGCGTCTCGACCGGATCGACGAACCAGGAAGCGGTGCTCGCGGCCGCGATGAGCAGGACGACGGCCCGGAGGGCGAGCGGGCCGTTTCCGAGGCTCGGCGCCCAGGCCCGTTCGGGCGCGTCCCGCAGGCGATGCACCACGACGGGCAGGCAGAGGACCAGGCCGAGGGCGAAGATCAGGGTGCCGCGCGGGATCCATTGCCATTTGTCGAGCCCGACCTCGACGATCGTCCAGATGAAGGACGCCGCCAGAATCAGGGCATAGATCCAGAGGCCGCTCTGGCGGCGCCGGGCCAGCTGGATGCCGGAGGCCAGCAAACCGACCCCCAGGACGAGGTAGAACGACGATCCCCCCGCGAAGGCCAGCTTCGCCCCGAAGAATGCCAGGGCCAGGCCAAGCAGCGCGAGCGATAATGCGAGGGTTCCGAGTGCCACGGCGATCAACCTGATCCTTGAGCCAGCCGGACATGACGGCGCCGGGGGGCGACCCCGCGGCGGAGCACCGTCTGTCCGACGGCTTATGCCGGTTGTGGCTGTCCCAAGGCTGGACATGTCCCAAGGCTGGACAGGCCCGCCTGCAGGGGGGCCTGACGCCCGGCAGGCAGCAGCGGCAGGCAGCAGAGGCAGGCTACGGCGGCCGGATCGCCCTGGACCGCGTGCCGCCGTTCACGCCCCCGCCTTGTCCTCCGGACGCAGGACGACCCTGTCACCGTCGCGCAATGAGGCCGGCGGCCCCACGACGACGCGCTCGCCGCCGTTCAGGCCGTCGCGCAACTCCAGCAGCGTGCGCGTCTGGCGGAAGATCGTGACCGGGCGCATCCGCACCACGCCGGTCCCGTCCCCGGCCGGCTCGATCATCGCCACGCGGGTCCCGTGCTGGTCGAAGATCAGGGCCTCGTTCGGCACCGTCACGGCGGGCGAGGACCGGGGGATCTCCAAAGTGACGGTGATGTAGAGCCCGGCTCGCAACGTGCCGTCCGGATTGGGGAGGTCGACCTGGGTCGCCAGCGTCCGCGCGGTGGAGAGCAGGGTCGTCGACGAGCGCGAGACCTTGCCGGGGAAGACCCTGCCGGGGATCTGCGCCACCTCGACCCTGGCGTCGAGTCCGTCGCGGACGTCGTCGGCGGCGTAGAGCGGCACGTTCACCGCCATGCGCAGCACGTCGTCCCGCGCCAGGGTCAGGAGCGGCGTGCCCGTGTTCGTGTCCGCCGTCACCGCGTCGCCGACATCGTTGTTGCGGGTGGTCACCACCCCGTCGAAGGGCGCGCGGATCTCCTCGAAGCCGGTCAGGACCTTGAGCCGGGCGACCTGCGCCTCCTGCGCGGCGATGTTGGCCTCGGCCACCTTCACGGCCGCCTTGGCGGCGTCGACATTGGCGGTCTGCGCCAGCACCCCGGCCTGGGAGGTGTCGGCGTTCTGCCGGGTCTCGACCCCGGTGCCGGCGAGCGTCGCGGTCCGCCGGTTGGTCACGTCGGCGAGGTGACGGTTGGCCTCGGCCTGGTCGACCATCGCCCGTGCCTGAATCAGCGCTGCCTGGAGCTGAAGCGCCTGCGACTGCGCCTGGACCAGCTGCTGGTCGAGGTCGGGCGCGCTGATCCGGAACAGCAGGTCGCCCTTCTTCACGTGCGTGCCGATATCGACCTTGCGCTCGACGATGTAGCCGGTCGCCCGTGGATAGAGGCCGGCGGTATCGAAGGCTTGGGTGGTGCCCGTCTGGGTCAGGCTGAAGGTGTCGGAGGCCCGGGCGGCCCGGGCGACCCGCACAGCCGGTGGCTTTGCCGCGGCAGCCGGTTCCGAGCTCGCCGCCCGGGACTGTTCCGGCCAGTGGCGGTAGCCGAGGAGACCCGCGCCCGCCAGCGCGAGCAGGGCGATCCACAGGCGGCCGTGGGACGCGGCGCGGCCGGCCTCGCCCGCGGCTGAACTGTCCCGATCCGCCATCCTCGCCCTCGGGTCGCGCCCCGTGCACCGCTCGGGCGCTCGTCCCCCAATCGGGACGCGTCTGATCGTGCATTCAAGATATAGATCGCGCGCAGGCTCCGGGCGAGATGCCGCACTGCACGATGGTGCCCTGTTGCGGATCCTCCCGGCCGGCGTCCGGTTACCCTGCGACAGAGCAGGGACCGAGTGCGATGTCCGAGATTTCCAGGCGTGCCGTCATCGCCGTCGGCGGCGCGATGATGGCGTCCTCCGCTGCGGCGCAATCCGCCGGGCCGGCCGCGCCCCTCCCCGAGCGCCGGGGCAAGGGCGCCGATATCCTGGGGCCGCAGAATAAGCCCCGGGCGGCCGAGGAGCCCTTCACCCTGGCGCCGCCCGGCACCGACCACGGCACGATGCCGAACCTGAAATGGTCGTTCAGCGACAGCCACATGCGACTGGAGGAGGGAGGCTGGGCGCGCCAGACCACGATCCGCGAGCTGCCGGTCTCGAAGGCCATGGCGGGGGTCAACATGCGGCTCAAGGCCGGCGCGGTCCGCGAGATGCACTGGCACAAGGAGGCCGAGTGGGCCTACATGATCAAGGGCAAGGCCCGGATCACCGCGGTCGACCAAGACGGCTGCACCTTCGCGGACGATGTCGGCGCGGGCGATCTCTGGTACTTCCCGGGCGGCATCCCGCACTCGATCCAAGGGCTCGCCTCCGACGGGATCGACGGCTGCGAGTTCCTGCTCGTGTTCGACGACGGCGGCTTCTCGGAGGATTCCACCTTCCTGCTGACCGACTGGCTGGCGCACACGCCCAAGGACGTGCTCGCGAAGAATTTCGGCCTGCCCGAGAGCGCCTTCGCCCGGATCCCCGAGAAGGAACTCTACATCTTCCCCGGGCCGAAGCCCGGCCCGCTCACGGCCGACCGGATGGGCGGCTCGGGCCCGGTGCCGAAGTCGTTCAGCCACCGGATGCTGGCGCAGGAGCCGATCCGCACCCGGGGCGGCAGCGTGCGCATCACCGATTCCACGGTGTTCCCGGCCTCCGTGACGATCGCCGCAGCGCTGGTCGAGGTCGAGCCCGGGGGCCTGCGCGAGCTGCACTGGCACCCGAATGGCGACGAATGGCAGTACTACCTCTCGGGCAAGGGCCGGATGACCGTGTTCGGCTCGGAATCGAAGGCCCGAACCTTCGACTACCAGGCCGGCGATGTGGGATACGTGCCCTTCGCCATGGGCCATTACATCGAGAATACCGGCGACACGACACTGACCTTCTTGGAGATCTTCAAGAGCCCGCGCTATGCCGATATCTCCCTGACCCAGTGGCTGGCTCTGACCCCGCATCCCCTGGTCCAGGCGCATACCGGGCTGGATCCCAAGCTGGTCGAGACCCTTCCGGAGACGAAATCCCCGGTCGTGCCGGGTTGACGCGGCCCGGAACCCGGACCGATCCTGGCGCGTCGAGTTCGAAAGACCACGCGATACATCGCGATACGTTGCACGGAGGGACCCATGCGCCCCGCATCCCGCGCGCTCCTCGCCCTGGCGCTCGCCCTCCCGGTCGGCGCCGCCCAGGCCCAGGTGCAGCAGAACGACCCGAACGCCGCCAACGCCTCGTTCGCCCTGCAGGGTCAGATCCGGGCGCTCAACCAGCAGCGGGTCTCGGACTTCAATACGCTGAACCAGACGATCCAGCGCAACGTCCAATTCGAGTCCTTCGGACCCGTCCTGCCCTATCGCGGCATCCGGGGGGGAGTCCATGGAGGCCGTCATCTCGGTCGCCACGGGGGTGGGCGGCGCGGTGGCGTCAACACGGGCGTCTGCATCGGCTGCTGAGCGGCCGGGATATCCGCGCAGAGCGGGGACAGCCCGAAAAAAACCTTTGCCCACCGGCAGGCTTCGCCCACAAGCTCGGTCCATGGTGGCGTGCGCATGAACATTCTCCTGATCGGCTCCGGCGGCCGTGAACACGCCCTGGCGTGGCGGCTGGCCCAGAGCCCCCTCTGCACGCGCCTGTTCACGGCGCCCGGCAATCCCGGCACGGCCCGCCATGGGACGAACCGGCCGGACCTGGCCGTCACGGACCACGCGGCGGTGGCGGCCTTCTGCACGGCGGAATCGATCGGCCTCGTGGTGGTCGGGCCGGAAGCTCCCCTGGTCGCCGGGCTGGTGGACGACCTGAAGGCTGCCGGGATCCGTGTCTTCGGGCCGACCCGCGACGCCGCCCGGCTCGAGGGCTCGAAGGGGTTCACCAAGGACCTGTGCGCTGCCTGCGGCATCCCCACCGCCGCCTTCGCGCGCTTTACCGAACTGGAGCCGGCGCTGGCTTATGTCCGGCAGCAGGGGGCCCCGATCGTCGTGAAGGCGGATGGCCTCGCCGCCGGCAAGGGCGTCACCGTGGCCGAGACCCTCGACCAGGCCGAGGACGCGCTGACCGCCCTGTTCGCCGAGCCCGGCGCCGAGGTGGTGGTCGAGGAGTGCCTGTTCGGCGAGGAGGCGAGCTTCTTCGCCCTGTGCGACGGCACGCGGGCCATCTCCCTCGGCACCGCCCAGGACCACAAGCGGGTCTTCGACGGCGACCGCGGTCCCAACACCGGCGGCATGGGCGCCTATTCCCCCGCCCGGGTGGTCACTCCGGAGATCGAGGCCCGGGTGATGGCCGAGATCATCGCCCCGACGCTCGCCGGCATGCGGGCGCGGGGCTGCCCGTTCACCGGCATCCTCTATGCCGGCCTGATGCTCACCGCCGACGGCCCCAAGCTGATCGAGTACAACACCCGTTTCGGCGATCCCGAGGCGCAGGTGCTGATGCCGCGCCTCGCCTCCGACCTCGTGCCGGCCCTGCTCTCGGCCTGCGAGGGCGACCTCTCCGGCGTAAGCCTGGAATTCGACGCCCAGCGGGCCGCCCTCACCGTGGTGATGGCGGCGGCGGGCTATCCGGGTGCCGTGGTCCGGGGATCGGTGATCCGCGGCGTCGATGGGGCCGAGGGCGACGGGGTTCACGTCTTTCAGGCCGGCACCCGGGCCGAGGGCGGGCAGCTCCTGGCCGATGGCGGCCGGGTCCTGGCGGTCACGGCCTTGGGCGACAGCGTCACGGACGCTCAAGGTCGCGCCTACGCGGCGGTGGCCCGGATCGACTGGCCGGAGGGTTTCTGCCGGCGCGACATCGGGTTCCGGGCGGTGGCACGGGAGGCCGGAGAGGGCTGAGCGGCAGGGTCCGCGGGCGCACGAGCCCGGGGCCCTCCCTCTTTTCCGGGCACACCGCAGGCGCGCCCCGCATCGGCCGGCAGATCCGCGCCTGCACCGTCGAGGGGGCTGGTGAGCGGGTTCCGCCACGACGGGGTTGTTCCGATACAGCCGACCGCGCCTTATTCTCCAACCGCCGCGCCGGCGGGCCTCCGGTTGTCGTTGGCGCCGTAGAGCAGTCCCGGCCGCATCCCCTGCGTGCGCGAAGCGTCGTTGCCCGAGGACGTCGCCTCGGGGAGCGCAGGCGCCGCGGCGCGTACCGCGATCAGCTCCTGCGCCCCCCAGGGCTTCTGCTCGACGAGCGTGTGGCCCATGCTCCGCAGGATCGCTTGCGTGTCCGCCGAGAGCGCGAAGGGCTCGGCGTAGACCGTGTCGGGCAGCCACTGGTGGTGGATGCGCGGGGCGTCCACGGCCTCCTGCGGCGCCATGCCGAAATCCAGCATGTTGATCAGCGTCTGCGCGGTGATCGTGATGATCCGCGAGCCCCCCGGCGAGCCCGCCACCAGCGCGACCTTGCCGTCCCGCAGCACGATCGTGGGCGCCATGGAGGAGAGCGGGCGCTTGCCGGGCTCGATCGCGTTCTTCGTCCCCTGCACGAGGCCGAACAGGTTCGGCACCCCGGTCTTGACGGTGAAGTCGTCCATCTCGTCGTTGAGGAAGAACCCCGTATCGGCGGCGATCACCCCGGCGCCGAAATAGCCGTTGATCGTGTAGGTCAGCGCGGCCGCGTTGCCGGCCTTGTCCATCACCGAGATGTGGGTGGTCTCGGCCCGCTCCCGCGTCTCCAGGCCGGGATCCGGGCGGATCTCGGCGGACGGGGTCGCCCGGTCCGGGCGGATCGAGGCCCGGAGCGTCTCCGCATAGGCCGGCGACAGGAGCCGGTCGACCGGGTTCGCCACGAAGGCCGGATCGCCGAGCAGCAGGTTGCGGTCGGCATAGGCGCGCCGCATGGCCTCGACCATCAGGTGCACGCTTCGCGCGGAGTTGAACCCCGCCGCCCGCAGGTCGTAGCCGTCGAGGATGCCGAGGATCTCGCAGAGCGTGGTGCCGCCCGACGAGGGCGGCGGCGCCGACAGGACGGTGGCGCCCCGGTAGCGGCAGGTCAGCGGCTCGGATTGCGTTACCGTGTAGGCGGCGAAGTCGGCCGCCGTCAGCAGGCCGCCGCCCGCCCTGGAGGCCGCCTCGACGGCCTCGGGGATCGCACCCTTGTAGAACGCGTCCGAGCCGTGATCGGCGATGGCCTGGAGGGTCCGGGCCAGGTCGGCCTGGACCAGCCGGTCCCCGGGGCGCCAGGGGCTGCCGTCCGGGCGCAGGAAGATCCGGGCGACGTTGGCCTGGGCTGCGAACAGCGTGGTGCCGGATTCGAGGATGTCGGTGTCGCCCCGGGTCAGCACGAACCCGTCCCGGGCGAGCGCGATCGCCGGCGCCATCACCCGGGCCAGCGGCAGGGTGCCGTATTCGGCCAGCGCGGTGTTGAGGCCGAGCACGGTCCCGGGCACGCCGGCCGCCTTCCAGCCGCGCAGGCTCGCGCCCTTCACCACGGTGCCGGTCGCGTCGAGGTACATATCCCGGGTCGCGGCGGCCGGGGCGGTCTCGCGGAAATTGACGAAGCGGCTGCGCCCGTCGGCGGCGTGCAGCACCAGGAAGCCGCCGCCGCCGAGATTGCCGCAGCAGGGGTTCACCACCGCCTCGGCATAGGCCACCGCCACCGCGGCATCCACGGCGTTGCCGCCGGCCCGGAGGATGTCGGCGCCCACCTGCGAGGCGAGGCGCTGCGACGAGACCACCATCCCGTTCTCGGCCTCCACGGCCGGCCCCGAGGCGGCCCGCGCGGCGGGGCCGCCCAGGGCGAGCAGGGCGGCCAGGAGCAGCGCGCGTGCCGGTGCGATCATCCCTGCCCTCTCCGGTGCGGGTCCCGCGCCGCCATATAGGGGACTGCAGGCCAGAGTCGCGGCCTCCACCCTCCCCCTCATCCCGAGGCGCCGGAGCGAAGCGGAGGCCTCGAAGGAGCCTTCCAGAGGACGCTGCGATCCCTGGAGCCCTCCTTCGAGGCCCGCTGCGCGGTCACCTCAGGATGAGGCGATGGATGGGAGGCGCGTTCGCCCCGGCTCAGCCGTTGCGGAACGTGTAGCTGTAGCCGTTCAGGGCCGGGGCGCCGCCGAGATGGGCGTAGAGCACCTTCGAGCCCTTCGGGAAGAAGCCCTTCTTTACGAGGTCGATCATGCCCTGCATCGACTTCCCCTCGTAGACCGGGTCGGTGATCATCCCCTCGAGCCGGGCCGAGAGCCGGATCGCTTCCACGGTCTCCTGCGAGGGCACGCCGTAGACCGGGTAGGCGTAGTCCTCGTTGAGCACCACGTCGTCGGCGACGATGTCGCCCGCGCCGACCAGGGCGGCGGTGTTCTGCGCGATGTCGAGGACCTGGGCCTTGGTCTGGGCCGGGGTGCAGGAGGCGTCGATGCCGATGACGTTGCGGGCGCGCCCGTCGGCGGAGAAGCCCACCAGCATGCCGGCATGGGTCGAGCCCGTGACCGTGCAGACCACCACGTAGTCGAAGCGCAGGCCCATCTCGGCCTCCTGCTTGCGCACCTCCTCGGCGAAGCCGACATAGCCGAGCCCGCCGTATTTGTGCACCGAGGCACCGGCCGGGATCGCGTAGGGCTTGCCGCCTTCGGCCTCGACCTCGGCGAGCGCCCGCTTCCAGCTGTCGCGGATGCCGATGTCGAATCCGTCATCCACGAGCTGCGTCTGCGCGCCCATGATCCGCGACAGGAGAATGTTGCCGACCCGGTCGTAGACGGCGTCCTCGTGGGGCACCCAGGCCTCCTGGATCAGCCGGCACTTCATGCCGATCTTGGCGGCGACCGCCGCGACCATGCGGGTGTGGTTCGACTGCACGCCGCCGATCGACACCAGCGTGTCGGCGCCGCTCTTGATCGCGTCCGGGACGATGTATTCGAGCTTGCGCAGCTTGTTGCCGCCATAGGCGAGGCCGGAATTGCAATCCTCGCGCTTGGCGAAGATCTCAACCTCGCCGCCGAGATGAGCCGTCAGGCGCTTGAGCGGCTCGATCGGCGTCGGGCCGAAGGTCAGGGGATAGCGCTCGAACTGTGCCAGCATCGGGTCTCTCCAGATCTCGGGACGCGCCCGGGGGCAGGAGCGGTCTCCGTCCGGCCCGGATGCATCGAGGCGAGGCCCCGAGAACGGCCGGGCCGTGAGGTCCCGGCTCCGTCTTCGAGGCGCAGGGAAAACTACCCGATTTGCAATGAAAGGTGCTCTCGATCTTTGGGCGTCGAAGGCCGGTCTCTTGCGTTGCCAAGCCAAACTCACGCAGGAAAGTCCGGTTTTCCAGTCGAACATGAAAGAATCGTCCATGTCCGAAGGGCTCGACCGGATCGACCAGAAGATCTTGCGCCTGCTCCAGGCGGACGGTCGGATGGCCAATGCCGAGATCGCCGAGCGGGTCGGCACCAGCGCGGCCACCTGCCACCGCCGGATCCAGCGCCTGTTCGCGGACGGGTTCGTGCGGGCGGTCCGGGCGCTGATCGATCCGATGCGGGTCGGACGCGGTACCCTGGTCTTCGTCGGCGTCGTGCTCGACCGCTCGACCCCCGAGAGCTTTTCCGAATTCGAGGCTGCCGTGCGGGCGATTCCCGTGCTCCTCGACTGCCATCTCGTGGCCGGCGACTTCGACTACATGCTGAAGATCCGGGTCTCCGACATGGCCGACTTCAACCGCCTCCACAGCGCCACGCTGATCGGCCTGCCGGGGGTGCGCCAGACCCGGACCTTCTTCGTGATGAAGGAGGTGATCGACAACGCGCCCCTCGACCTGTGACGCTGTCTTCGCTGCGCTCGCGATGACGTCGGACGCCTCTACGCCTCCCCGCGCCGTTGCTTGCGCAGAGCCTCCCACCGGTCGAGGCGCTCGGCGAGGCGGGTCTCGTAGCCGCGCTCGGTGGGCTCGTAGAGGTGCTGGCGCCCCAGCGCGTCGGGCCAGAAATCCTGTCCCGAGAAGGCATCGGGCTCGTCGTGGTCGTAGCGGTAGCCCTCGCCGTAGCCGATCCGCTTCATCAGCTTGGTCGGCGCGTTGAGGATGGTCCGCGGCGGCGGCAGGGAGCCCGCCTCCTTGGCGAGCCGGGTCGCGGCCTTGTAGGCGGTGTAGACCGCGTTCGATTTCGGCGCGCAGGCGAGGTAGATCGCCGCCTGGGCGAGCGCCAGCTCCCCCTCCGGACTGCCGAGGAAGTCGAAGGCGTCCTTGGCGGCGTTGGCCACCACCAGGGCCTGCGGGTCGGCGAGCCCGATATCCTCCACCGCCATGCGCACCAGCCGGCGGGCGATGAACAGCCGGTCCTCCCCGGCATCGAGCATCCGGCAGAGATAATAGAGCGCCGCGTCCGGATCCGAGCCGCGCACGGTCTTATGCAGGGCCGAGATCAGGTTGTAGTGGCCCTCCTGCGCCTTGTCGTAGATCGGCGCCCGCCGCTGCACGATGGCCTGCAGGGCCTCCGCGTCGAGAGTCTCCCCCGGTTGCGCCGAGCGCCACACCTCCTCCGCCAGGGTCAGGGC
Organism: Methylobacterium sp. 092160098-2; assembly: GCF_028920805.1. Taxonomy (NCBI): domain Bacteria; kingdom Pseudomonadati; phylum Pseudomonadota; class Alphaproteobacteria; order Hyphomicrobiales; family Methylobacteriaceae; genus Methylobacterium; species Methylobacterium sp. 092160098-2. Next base: position 5,116,784 of record NZ_JAQPZJ010000001.1, read on the forward strand.
CGCCCGCCCGTCGCCGTCGGCCATGCGGACCAGCACGCCGCGCGCCTCCTCGGTGAGCGGCAGGGCTCGGCCCGTCAGCGCCTCGGCCCGCACCAGCAGCCGCGCGATGGCGCCCGGATCGAGGGCCCGGAACAGCAGCACCCGGGCCCGGGACAGGAGCGCGGCGTTCAGCTCGAACGAGGGGTTCTCCGTCGTCGCCCCCACCAGCGTGACGGTGCCGTCCTCCATGACCGGCAGGAAGGCGTCGAGCTGCGCCCGGTTGAAGCGGTGGATCTCGTCGACGAACAGCAGGGTCGCCTGTCCGGTCGCCCGGCGCTTGCGCGCGGCCTCGAACACCTTGCGCAGGTCGGGCACGCCCGAGAAGATCGCCGAGATCTGCTCGAAATGCAGGTCCGTGCCCTGCGCCAGCAGCCGCGCCACGGTGGTCTTGCCGGTGCCGGGCGGTCCCCAGAAGATCAGCGAGCCGAGGCTGCGCCCGCGCAGCAGGCGCGTGAGCGCCCCGCCCTCCCCGGTCAGGTGCTCCTGGCCGACGACCTCGGCAAGGCTCTGCGGCCGCAGGCGGTCTGCGAGGGGGCGGCCCGCCTCGGTGCCGGAGGCGCGGCCGGAATCCGGCGCGGAGGGCGGCTCCGCGGAAGCGAACAGGTCGGACATCTGCGCATCAACACCGGGCGCGACCGGCGGCGCAAGCGGCGCGCCCGACCTTGCCCACGCTTGCCCACGGTCGCGAGCCGGTGCCGGGCTCGCCCGGGATCAGCCGCCGAACACCGAGGTCAGGACCTCGCCGTTGCGGTTGATCGCCACTTCCCAGGAATTGAGGCTGTTGCGGGTGACCCGGTCGAGATCCTTGGTGGTCGCCATCGGCACGCCGTTGACCGCTACGATCACGTCCCCCTTCTGCAGCCCCACCCGGGCGGCGATGGAGTTCTCGTCCACGGCCTGCACGGCCACACCGTCGGCGGGGAAATCGACCTGCATCTCCTCGGCCACCGCGGGCGAGGTGTTCACGAGCGTCGCGCCCAGGAACGGCGAGCGGGTCTTCACCTTGAGCATGTCCCGCGGCCGCGTCTCCGGCGCCGGAGCGAGCTTGACCGCCACCGTCTGGCGGGTCGTGCCGCGCAGGATCCCGAACCGGGCGTTGCCCTGGATGCCCTTGAGGGCGAAGCGGTAGCCGAAGGCCTCCGGGTCGGCGACTTCCTGGCCGTCGACGGTGAGGATCAGGTCGCCGCGCTTCAGGCCCGCCTCCTCGGCGGGGCTCTTGGCCTGCAGGCTCGCCACCAGCACGCCGGTCGGGTGGTCGAGGCCCATGCTGTCGGCGATGTCGGGGGTCACGCTCTGGATGCGCGCGCCGAGCCAGGGCCGGCGCACGATGCCCGCGCCGTCGCGGGCGGCATCGACCACGGCCTTGACCATGCCCACGGGAATCGCGAAGCCGATGCCGTGGCTTCCGCCCGACTGCGAGTAGATCGCGGTGTTGATGCCCACGAGCTGGCCGCGCAGATCGACCAGCGCCCCGCCCGAATTGCCCGGGTTGATCGCCGCGTCGGTCTGAATGAAATACTGGTAGTCCGCCGAGCCGACCTGCGTGCGCGCCAGCGCCGAGACGATGCCCTGCGTCACCGTCTGGCCGACGCCGAACGGGTTGCCGATCGCCATCACGAAGTCGCCGACCTCGAGGGCGTCGGCGTCGCCGAACGGCATCGGCACGAGGCCCTTCGGCGGTTCCTTGATCTTGAGCACCGCGAGATCGGTGCGGGTGTCGCGCATCACGATCGTGGCCTCGAACTCGCGCCGGTCCGCCAGAGCGATCCGAACCTCGTTCATGTTGTCGATGACGTGGTTGTTGGTGATCACGAGCCCGTCGGCATCGACCAGCACCCCCGAGCCCAGGGACCGTTGCGCCCGGTCGCCCCGGGGTCCGCGGCCGCCCTCCGGCTCGCCGAAGAAGCGGCGCATGAACTCCTCCATGGCGCTGGTGCGCGCGCTGGAGCGCTTGTCCACGTGGGACGCGTAGACGTTCACCACCGAGGGCGCGGCCCGCTTCACCACGGGGGCGAAGGAGAGCTGCACGTCGGCCTTGCTGAGGGGAACGACCTTCGCCGTGCCGTCTTTCGCAGGCTCCCGGGTCTCCGTACGCGCCATCTGCGCCGCGGCCGGGCTGGCGGCCAGCAGGGCTACGACGAGGGCGGGCAGGGTGAGGCGGGTCAGCATGCAGGTCTCCGGCGTCGGGGCGGGCGCGCCGTCCAGGCCGAGAGAAGGCAGGCGCACCTTGTGGCCCTACGCTATCGAGGCCGATTGCGGCAGGGCGACGACACCTTCACGGCAAGCGGTGCGTCGTCAGACGGCCTCCTTGCTACGGGTCCGCCGCTTCCCGATGGGTTGCGGCGCGGGCTCAGGCTCGGGGGCCGGCGCCGTCGTCGCCGCGCGCGGCTGCCCCAGTCCCAGGGAGCGGGCGAGCTGCGAGCGTTGCTCGGAATAGCTCTGCGCGGTCATCGGGTAGTCGGGGGCGAGGCCCCACTTGGCGCGGTAGGCCTCCGGAGTCAGGCCGCGCAGGGTGAGATGGCGGCGCAGCGTCTTGTAGGGCTTCCCATCCTCGAAGGAGATCAGGAAATCCGAGGTGATCGAGCGCCGGATTTCCTGCGGGGTCGCCTTGGTGGCCGGGGTGGGGGCGCCGGCATCGCAGATCCCTCGGATCGCCGCATGCACCTCGTCGAGGAGGCCGGGCAGATCCGCGCTCTGCACGTGATTGTGGCTCACATAGGCCGAGACGATCTCAGAGGCGAGAGTGACGAAGCGGAGGGAACCGTCGGTCGACTGAGCCATGTCTCGTGCGTTGCCTTCTCGTGATGACGAAGCTCGCCAGAACGCAAGCACTGCGTCGCGATTCGGGCGCCTGATACAATCGCATTCCGAAGATGGGTCAAGTCTTAAATTCAGGATCGGGGTATAAGGGTCCAAACAACGCAAGAAGAGTGATTTTGATCGCTCAACCTCAAGGAGTAATGCCTGCCAGGGCGTCGCTTGTGCGCAATCGATATTGCCACTTTGTCCTTCCGAGTCGGATATGGCCGTCTTCTACAGCCGGAGGGATGCGGCGGCGCGGGCTATAGAGCTTTCAAGCCCGCGGTTACCCGTCGATTGTGCGCTCAGGATGCATTTCCAGCCGCTATCGCGAGCGGGCGAAAGCAACTCCAGCGAGCCCTCTCGGGTGACGGGCGCA
>NZ_JAQPZJ010000001.1:5127500-5338800 GCF_028920805.1 Methylobacterium sp. 092160098-2
CAGGCGCGCCGCCTCGATATGGGCGCGCAGCACCCGCTCCTGCACCGCCTCGGGGGCGGCGTCGGCGTAGTGGTAATCGAGCCCGGCCTCGCCGATCCCGACGCAGCGCGGGCTGGCCGCGGCGATCTCCGCGATCGTTCCGGCGGCGACGTCCGGCTCATCGGCGGCCCCGTGGGGATGGGTGCCGATCGTGTACCAGACCTCCGGATGAGCCTCGGCGATCGCCCGGTAGGTGTCGGCCTTGGCGACCCGGGTGGCGATGGTGAGCATGCCGGTGACGCCCGCGGCCTTCGCCCGGGCGATGACCCCGGGCAGGTCGGCGGCGAAATCCGGGAAGTCGAGATGGCAGTGGCTGTCGATGAGCATCGGGTCTCGGGGCCGTCGGGCGGCAAGATTCGTCAGGCGGACGGGGTCTCGGGGCGCTCGAAGCGCGGGAAGATCGGCGCGGGGGCGGCGAGCGCCGTGCCCGGCACGAGCCGGCCCCCCTCCCCCACGGCGGCGAGGCTGCGCCGGTCGGCCGGCACCGCCAGCAGGTCGAGGAGCTTGGCGGCCGCCCCCGGCACGAAGGGCTGGGTCAGGATGCCGAAGACGCGCAACGCCTCCAGCGTCGTGTAGAGCACGGCGTTCATCCGCGCCGGGTCGGACTTGCGCAGGCGCCAGGGCTCCTGGGCGGCGAAGTAGCGGTTCGCCTCCGCCACCACGGCCCAGATCTCGGCGAGGATGCTGTGCAGCGCGAGGTCGCCCATCAGGGTGCGGGCGCGCTCCGGCAGGGCATCGACCTGGGCGAGCAGGGCGCGGTCGGCCTCGTCCAGGCTGCCCGGATCCGGCACCGCACCGTCACAGTTCTTGGCCACCATCGAGAGCGAGCGCTGGGCGAGGTTGCCGAGGTCGTTGGCGAGATCGGCGTTGATCCGGCCGATGATCGCCTCGTGGCTGTAGCTGCCGTCGCCGCCGAACGGCACCTCGCGCAGCACGAAGTAGCGCACCGGGTCGACGCCGTAGGTGTCGGCAAGCTCGAACGGGTCGAGGACGTTGCCCAGCGACTTCGACATCTTCTCGCCCTTGGAGAGCAGGAAGCCGTGGCCGAAGACGCGCTTGGGCAGGGGCAGCCCGGCCGACATCAGGAAGGCCGGCCAGTAGACCGCGTGGAACCGGACGATGTCCTTGCCGATGATGTGCAGATCCATCGGCCAGAATTTTTTTCGCGGATCGGACTCGTCGGGGAAGCCGGTGACGGTGAGATAATTGGTGAGCGCATCGACCCATACGTACATGACGTGGTTCGGATGGCCGGGCACCGGCACGCCCCAGTCGAAATTGGTGCGGCTGACCGAGAGGTCCTTGAGGCCGGAGCGCACGAAGCTCGCCACCTCGTTCCGGCGGGTGTCCGGCCCGATGAAGTCGGGCTGGTCCGCGTAGAGCTGCAGCAGCCGGTCCTGATAGGCGGAGAGCCGGAACAGGAAATTCTCCTCCTCCATCCACACGACCGGCGTGTCGGTGGCGAGGCTGCGGCGGCTGCCGTCCTCCAGGAGCCGGGTCTCGGCCTCGTCGTAATAGGCCTCGTCGCGGACCGAGTACCAGCCGGCATATTTGTCGAGGTAGATGTCGCCGTTGGCCTCCATCCGCCGCCAGATCTCCTGGGCGGCCGCGGAATGGCCGGGCTCGGTGGTGCGGATGAAGCGGTCGTAGGCGCAGTCAAGCCGGTCGGCCATCGCCTGGAACCGGGCGGCGGTGCCGTCGACATACGCGCGCGGGGTGGTGCCGGCCCGGGTCGCGGCCTGCTGGATCTTCAGCCCGTGCTCGTCGGTCCCGGTGGAGAACAGCACGTCGTAGCCGTCGAGCCGGTGGAAGCGCGCGATGGCGTCGGCGGCGATCACCTCGTAGGCATGGCCGATATGGGGCGCGCCGTTGGGGTAGGAGATCGCGGTCGAGAGGCCAAAGGTTTTTTTCAGGGGCGCCGGGGCGTTGGACGTCACGTCTGTGGTGTTCCGGATGAGCGCGGGAAGCTGCCCGCGTTGTCGCGCGACCGGAGCCGGGACGCAACCGTCGCGACCGGCAAGACCGGCGCTGCCGCGACGGCGGCCGGTCCGGGAGGCGGCCGTCGTCAACCGTCTCCGGACATGCGTTATCGTCCCCGCGCGCCGGTGGCGCCGGGGGCATGGCCCGGGAGCGAACACGAGGGACGCGGGACGCCGCGGGAACCCAGGTGTCGGCCAAAGTCGCGCGGGATCCGATCCCCGCGGCGCCCCGCGGCATCGACCGGGCGCCTGCCCCGGCCGGTGCCGTCTTTCTCGTCGCGGCGTCTCCAGCGCCCCGGTCCTGCGACTCCCTGTTAGCGGTCTCGGGCGAGGCCCAGGCACGCCGTGCCCGCACCTCCGGAACCCGCATCAGCGCCGTGGCCTTCCAGCCGCCCCCCGCCTCGTAGTGGGCGGGTCCGCAGGTCGCTCAGGGTCGGCCCAGAGGCGGGTCGGCGCGGGGGCATTTCCTCGACCCCGCCGGGCAAACTGCCGCCCGGTCTCACGCCCGCTTCCGAGACACGCCCCGCACCGGTCCGCCGCCCGGGGCGATGGCGGCTGAAAGCCACCGACGCGGGCGCCGCCCCGCCCCCGGACCCGCCCGGTCAGCCACCGGGCGGGCCCCCGAAGGACGCCCCGGGATCGCTCCCGGGACGCCGCGGACAGGTGCGGTCAGGAAGCACAAAATAGGAACATTGTCAAGGTGCGGGCGGCGCGTCCGGTCGGTGAGGCCCTGCGCCCATCGATCCGCGCGGTCATTCCGGGGCGCCGCAGACGAACCCGGACCCGGAGGGGTACGCCGGAGCCGGGCGACCTGGGACACCGTCCGTGCGAGGCCGTGCCGCCTCGGCGTGTCTGGATCCCAGGCCCCGCCGGGCGGCCCCGGGACGACGGGATGCGGCGGCCTCGCGCGGCGGCCTCTCACGGCGCCCATCGCCCGCGGCACCGCCGCGTCCGGCCCTACGCCACCTCGGCGAGGTCCCCGAACAGGGACAGCATCACCGGGCGCCGGTCGAGGTTGTAGATCGCCGCCTCCCGGGCGGCGCGGCCGAACCGGTCGGCGACCTCCACCAGGGCGGCGAGGCGGGCGGGGGGCTCGTCCCGGCGCCGGTCGATCTCGGCCGAGACGAAGCGCAGCACCGCGTCCTGGGCGGCCTCGAACCGCGCCTCCGCGTCGCGGCCCGCCAGGGTCTCGGCCAGCTTGAGCACCCGGCCCCAATCGGGCGTGCGCGCCCGCGCCAGCAGGGTCTCGATCTCGGCCACGAGGCCGGCGGTGACCGGATCGAGCATCGCCAGCGCCCGGGCGACCGAGCCCTCGCACTGGGCCAGCGCCCGGGCCAGGGCGGTCTCGTCGGGTTGCGGGAAGGGCTCGGGCAGGCCGCGCACCACCTGGGCGACCGCCTCGGGGGACAGCGGGCGCAGCATCAGGACCCGGCAACGGGAGCGGATGGTCGGGAGCAGCCGGCCGGGCTGGTGGGACAGGATCAGGAACAGCGCCCGGGGCGGGGGCTCCTCCAGGACCTTGAGCAGGGCGTTGGCGGCGTTGGCGTTGAGATCCTCGGCGCTGTCGAGGATGCAGACCCGCCAGCCGGAATCCGTGGCCGTCGAGGCGAAGAGGTCAAGGGCCCGGCGCACCATGTCGACCGAGATCTTGGTCGGCAGCGTCTTGGTGCCGGCGGTCCGGTGGCGGCGCAGGACCACCAGATTCGGGTGCGACAGGCCCGCCACCTTGCCGATGACGGCATCGTCCGCCGGCACGTCGAGGCCCGCCGGCCCGCCGCCCGCGGGATGGGCGAGCAGGCGGCGCGCGACCCGGTAGGCCAGCGTCGCCTTGCCGATGCCGGGGGCGCCGCCGATCAGCCAGGCATGGTGCAGGCGGCCCGCCGCGATCGCGGCCGCGAAGGCGTCGGCCGCCGCCCCGTGGCCGACGAGCCCGAGGGTCTCGCGCGGGCGCGGGATGCCCGACAGGTCTCCGGGCTCGACGTCGTCGGCGGCGCGGTCCACGGGTTTCATGCGAGCCTTCGCTCCTCTGGCGGTTCCGGCACCGCTGCGCTTCCGGAAGCCCACGGGCGGTGCCCAGCGCCCCCGAGAGCGCCCCTCGGAACGCCCCTGGGCCGGTCGCACCGGCCTCGCCCGGGCCTCACCGACCCACCCCGTGCCGGTCGCGCGCGGCCCGGCGTGCCGAGCCTGCGTGCCGAGAATGGGCCTCTCCGGCATTCTCGCGCGCGGAACGAAGGGCGAGCGGAGGTTCCACCGCCGACGCGCCCTGCGCCCCGTGATCGTGCGCCGGCTCGACCTTGACGGGGCAGCGCCAGGGAGCGGCGGTTTCCATCCGGACGATAGCCCGAACGGGGCACGCCGCAAACCGGCCGCGGAGCGCCGCCGCTCACACCGCATCGCCGCTTCTGCCCGTCCCCTTCGGCCGGTCGGGCAGAAGCTCGGGCAGCCGGGACGCGACGACGGCCCGGATCGCCGCCTCGACCGTGTCCGGATCGCGGGACGCGTCGATCACCGCGCAGCGCTCCGGCTCGGCCCGGGCGATCGCCAGGAAGGCCTCCCGCAGCCGGATGTGGAAGTCGAGGGCCTCGGCCTCGAACCGGTCGGCCCCCTGCCCCGTCCCGGCGCCGCGCCCGGCCGCGCGGGCGAGGCCCGCCTCGGGGGCAAGGTCGAGGATCAGGGTGAGGTCGGGCCGGGTCGGGCCGACGACGACCCGCTCCAGGGCGTCCACGATCCCGGGATCGAGGCCGCCTGCGGCGCCCTGATAGGCCCGGGTCGAGTCGATGAAGCGGTCGCACAGCACGATCTCGCCCCGGCGCAGGGCCGGACGGATCAAGCGGTCGAGGTGGTCGATCCGGGCGGCGCTGAACAGCAGGGCTTCCGCGAAGGGGCCGTAGGGCTTGGCGACGCCGTCGAGCAGGGCCGTGCGGATCTCCTCCGCCCGCGGCGAGCCGCCGGGCTCGCGCGTCACGCAGACGGCCCGGCCCGATTGCGCGCGCAGGGTCGCGGCGAGGCGGGCGATCTGGGTCGACTTGCCGGCCCCCTCCCCCCCCTCGAAGGTGAGGAAGGCGCCGCCCGCCTCCGCGGGATCCCGGAGCCGCAGCACGGTCACGCGCGCGCCGTCACGAGGGGTTGGCCGCCCCGGCAGCACCCTTGTCCGTCCCCTTGTCGCCACCCTTGTCGCCGCCCTTGCCGGCCCGGTCGAGGGCCTTGCGGACGAGGCCGGTGCCGAATTCCAGCGCCGCATCCATCGCCCGCTGCGACAGCGTGCCGGGCTCCACCGAGGCGCCGGCGTAGAGGGGCTGGTCGAGGGCGACCGTATCGCCGCGCTGGATGCGCAGGACGCCGACCCGCCGGCCCTCCTCCACGGGGGCGACGAGGGGCCCGGTATAGATCACCTTGGCGCTGACCCGGTCGCTGGAGCCGCGCGGCAGCAGGACCCGCACGGGCTTCTTCGCCACCAGCGGCACCGAGCCCGACTGGCCGCCATACACGGAGGCCTCGGCCACGGTCTCGCCCGGCGTGAAGACCTGCCGGGGCTCGAAGGCGCGGAAGCCCCATTCCATCAGCTTGCGCGACTCGGAGGCGCGGTCCCGGGCGCTCTTCAGCCCCGAGACCACCAGAACGAGCCGCTGGCCGTTCTGCACCGCCGAGCCCGTGAGCGCGTAGCCCGATTCCTCCAGGTAGCCGGTCTTGAGCCCGTCCGCGCCGATGTCGAGGGCGAGCAGCGGGTTGCGGTTCTGCTGGCGGATCTTGTTCCAGGTGAACTCCTTCTCGGAGAAGATCTTGTAGTAATCCGGGTAGGTGTCGATGATGTGCAGCGCGAGCTTGGCCATGTCCCGGGCCGTGACCTTCTGGTCGGGCGCCGCGTAGCCGGTGGCGTTGCGGAAGGTCGAGTTCGTCAGCCCGATCTCCTTGGCGCGCTGGTTCATCAGCCCCGCGAAGGCCTCCTCGGACCCGGCCATGTTCTCCGCGATGGTGATCGCCGCGTCGTTGCCCGACTGCACGATCAGGCCGCGCAGCAGGTCCGCCATCTTGATGCGGCTGTTGACCTGCGCGAACATCGACGAGCCGCCCCCGCCGGCGCCGCCGCGCTTCCACGCGTCCTCGGTGACGGTGAACTCCGTGTCCATGGAGAGGCGGCCGGATTTCAGCGCCTCGAACACGATGTCGGTGGTCATCAGCTTGGCCATGCTGGCCGGCGAGAACCGCTCGTCGGCGGCCTTCTCGAACAGGACCGAGCCGGAATCGGCGTCGATCAGGATCGCGTGCGGGGCCGCGGTCTGGAAGCTCTGTGCGGCGGCGGCGGCGAGGCCGGCGCCCAGGGCGCAGGCGGCCGCGAGGAGGGTGAGAAGGGGTCTGCGCATTACCGTTCCGTCCCACGCCTGCCGCCGGCCCGGAAGCATCCCGGCCGTATCCCAATAACAAGCGTGACCATATTACGGTTTCGGCGCCGGATCGAACGCGAAATGCCGCATCGGCGGCCGAGACCCGGCCGGGATCCGGCCGAGGCCCCGATGGCCGACGCCGCGGGCGGCGTCAGTAGATCCCGGCCAGGCGGGCGTGATGGGCGCCGGCAGGGGCGGCGATCCTGCTCGGTGACGCCTTGCCGGGCGCCGCGGACTTGGCGGGCGCTGCGGACTTGGCAGGCGCCGCGGACTTGCCGGGCGCCGCCTTGGACGGCGCGGCCGCCGCGGGCTTGGCCGGCACGGCGGCGAGGCGTGCCATGGCGAGCTTGGCCGAGGCCGGCAGCGGCGCGGAGGGCGGCGCGGAGGGGCCCTTGGCGAGCTTCGTCGGGCCGGGCGCCGGAGCCCCCCGGCCGTGGACCTCGGCGAGCGCCGGACGGGCGGCCGAGCCGGGTTTCGAGGCGATTTTCCCGGCAGCGGCATGCCCAGGCGCCTGGGGCGCTCCCTGGGCGAGGGCCGGGTTGAGACCCGCGACCTTCAGGTTGCCGGCCCCGACGCCGCCACCCTTGGCGGCGGCGGTCTGGACGGGGGCGGGCCGGAACTCCCGCACCCGCGGGGCGGTGGGCTGCACGGCCGCCGGGACCGTCACGGCGGCGGAGGCCAGCATGATCGGCGCGCGCACCGGTGCCGTCCTCTCGGGCCGCGCGGCCGGGGTCTCGGCGGGCTCCGACGCGGAATCCTGGGCGGGACGGAAGGCCAGCGGCGCCGGGGCGGAGCGCGTGTAGCGCTCCGTGTCCTCGGTCGGGCCGAGATCGGCCATCATCACGGTCGAGCGGCCGGCCGGCCGGCCGTCGGTGCGCAGGCTGGCGAGCAGCTTGCGGTCGTCGCTGCCGGCCACCGAGGCCTTGCCGACATATTCGACGCGCACATGCGCGGTGCCCTTGCGGTGGAAGCCCAGGGCGTCGGCCGCCTCCTCCGACACGTCCATGACGCGCCCGGCATGGTAGGGGCCGCGGTCGTTGACGCGCACCACCATCGAGTAGCCGTTGTCGAGGTTCGTCACCCGGGCGTAGCTCGGCAGCGGCAGGGTGGGGTGGGCGGCGGCGATCGAGTGGCGGTCGAACACCTCGCCGTTGGCGGTCATGCGGCCGTGGAAGGCCGAGCCGTACCAGGAGGCGAGCCCCTCGCGCACGTAGCCGTTCGGATTCTCCTTCGGCACGTAGGTCTGGCCGGCGACCACGTAGGGCTTGCCGGTGTAGCGGCGGCCGCCGCCCTTCGGGATCACGTCGCCCTCGTTGTAGAGGCGCGGGCTCGCCTTGACCCCGTATTTCGGGTCGATACCGTTCCCGGCGGCGAGCTTCTGCTGGGGCGAGGTGGCGCAGTTGGCGGTGGCCAGGGCCACGCCCGAGACGGCCATGAGCCGCAGGGCGAGGCGCGCCGGCCGGGGAAGCGTCGTGCGCACCATCGTGGGGGTCACCAAACTCTACGCGTGGCCGGGGCCCGAACCGGACCGGATCCGGACGCGCCAAGAGGCCCGCGGCCGGGTCCACCCAGAATTGTAGGGATCGCGTAAAGGAAGCCTGAACGTTGCCGGAGGTCGGGGTTCAGGCGCTGCGCCCGACGGTGCCGGGCGGTTCGTGCGTGATCTCAGGATCGACGCATAAATGGCTGTTCGAGAAGGGGAAAGGCGCTCCCGGAGGGCATCTCCCTCCCCGCCGCGGGGGAGGGAGGCGGAGCCGCCTGCCCTCAGCGGGACTGCGCGTCGGTCAGCTGCGCGATCGACTGGGCGCCGCGCTGCTTGAACAGCAGGTCGAGGCCCTCCAGAATCAGGGCGTGCATCTTGGTCCTCTCGGCGTAGGCGAGGTCGCGCAGCTGGTCGTAGACCGGCGGCTCCAGATAGACCGACATCTGGCGGGCCCGCTGCTTGAGCGTGGCCGCGGGCTTCGGCACCGGAGGCGCGAGGGTCAACGACACGATCTCGGCGCCCTGCGGCCGGACCGCCGGCGCGGATCGGGCGAGGGGCTTCACCTGCGGGCTCGCCGAGGCCACGATCGCCGCGAGGCTGAGCTTAGGCGGCTTGGACATGCTGACCCGTCCTCAGGGGCTGCGTGCGGCGCTCGATCCAGGACCAGAGGCGGCGGACCTCCCCGGCGGCCTGGCCCTTCGGGTTGAATTCGGTGACGCCCTGCCCGAGGCCGATCGCGTCCTGGTGGTCGGTGCGGGCGACGATGTTCACGTCGGGCAGGATGCCGAGCACCGTCAGCCCGTCCGCGGCGTCGCGGACCCGGTAGGAGCGCGGCGGGGTCTGGTTCAGCACGAAGGCGAACTTCTTCTCCAGCCGGTAGACGGCGGCCAAGGTCGGCTTGAACGCCCGCAGGTCCGCGGGGGTCGGCCGGCACGGGATGATGCACAGGTCCGCCGCGCGGATCGCCGACAGCGTGCCGGTGGAATCGACCCCCGGCGTGTCGATGAACACGTAATCGTAGGCGGATTCGCGCAGGCGCTCCATCACGGCGTCGATCTGGGTGGCGTCGATCTGCGCCACCTCGGGGCCGTCGGCGGTGCGGTGGTCGAGCCAGTCGGAGATCGTGGCCTGCCGGTCCATCTCCAGGATGCAGACCGTGTGGCCGGCTTCCCGGGCGGCCACCGCCAGGGAGATGCACAGCGTGCTCTTGCCGCTGCCGCCCTTCTGCGTGACGAAGGTGATCGCTTTCATCCTGGGCGTCCTCCAGAAGGCCCCGTGCATCCGTTCGGGCGCCCGCGACCGCCGGTCGCTGCGCCGTCTGGATCAACCTCAGGTATGGAATTTGCGGCGTGCCGCGATCCTGTGACCCAAGGATGTCCCAAGGCAGGTTGCGGCCGACATGGTTAACGACCCGTTAAGACGGCGCGTCGTTCCGAAGATCCAGGCCCAATGCGGCCACAGGCTATCCATCTAAACTTCAGGTTAAGATTCTTAGCATATAGAGAGTTAACAGCCTTTCCAGCGGCGCTCGGATACCGTAGCGTGAGCGCGGGTGAGACGAGGAGTCCGATGGGGGTGAAAACCTCAAGTTTAAAAGCGGGTGTCGCCCCGGCGCGGACTGGCGCGGCCGAAGCCCCGATCCCGCAAGCCGTTCTGGAAGCCTCCGGCGTCGTGGGCACCTGGGCCCACGATTACTGGGCGGGGCAGCTGGCGCTCTCGGCCACCTTCGCGGATCTGCTCGGCCTCGACCCCGAGGCCGCCGCCGGCGGGGTGTCCCTCGAGGTTTTCCTCGATCACACCCATCCCGAGGACCGCATCCGGATCGAGAGCTACCTGCACGCGATGGCCGAGACCGGCGGTCCGGTCGAGGCGGAGTTCCGCACCCGCGACACGCGCACCGGGATCCGCACGCTCCTGATGCGCGGCCGGATCGAGCGGGACCCCGCCGGCGGGGCGACCCGGGGGCGCGGCATCGCCATCGACCGCACCGAGGAGCAGGCCGCCAATCTCGTGCAGAGCGAGCGGGTGGTGAACCGGATGGCCGAGCACATCATCGCCCTGCGCGACCTCGCCCGCGCCCTGCACCGGCCGACCCTCACCGACCGGATCGAGCACCTGATGATCGAGATCGGCTTCGAACTCGCCCGCTTCCTGCCCGAGCCCGAGGACGAGCCCCGCCACTGAGGACGCCCGCGCCCGCCCGATTGATCGCGCCCGTCCCGGCAAGCTACGGTCCCGGCAACATTTTGCCGGGAGGACGGGGATGGCCCGCGACACGATTTACGACCGCGACCTCGACCGCGTCCCGGCCAACCACCAGCCGCTGACCCCCCTGCTCTACCTGGACCGGGCCGCGCGGGTGTTTCCCGAGCACGTGGCGGTGGTCCACGGCCCCCTGCGGCGCTCCTACCGGGACCTCTACGCCCGGGCGCGCCGCCTCGCCTCGGCGCTGGCGGCGCGCGGGATCGGCCGGGGCGACACCGTGGCGGCGCTGCTGGCCAACACTCCCGAGATGATCGAGTGCCACTACGGCGTGCCGATGACCGGGGCGGTGCTCAACACCCTCAACACCCGCCTCGACGCCGGCGCGATCCGCTTCTGCCTGGAACACGGCGAGGCCGCGGTGCTGATCACCGACCGCGAATTTTCCCGCACGGCCGCCGCGGCGCTGGAGGGGCTGGAGACCAAGCCGTTCGTGATCGACGTGGACGATCCCGAATACGACGGCCCCGGCGCCCGGCTCGGCGAGACCGACTACGAATCGTTTCTGGCCGGCGGCAACCCGGAGCACGACTGGCGTCTCCCGGACGACGAGTGGGACGCGATCGCCCTGAACTACACGTCGGGCACCACGGGCGACCCGAAGGGCGTGGTCTACCACCACCGGGGGGCGGCGCTGCTGGCGCTCGGCAACGTCATCACGGGCGGGCTCGGCCAGCACCCGGTCTATCTCTGGACCCTGCCGATGTTCCACTGCAACGGCTGGTGCTTCCCCTGGACCCTGTCGGTGGTGGCCGGCACCCATGTCTGCCTGCGCCAGGTCCGGGCGGAGGCCATGTACCGGCTGATGGACGAGCACGGGGTCACGCATCTCTGCGGGGCGCCGATCGTGATGCAGATGCTGATCAACGCCTCCGATGCCGAGCGCCGGGACCTGCACAGGCGCGTCGCGTTCTTCACCGCCGCCGCGCCGCCGCCGGAGGCGGTGCTCGCCGGCATGTCGGAGGCCGGGTTCGACGTGACCCACCTGTACGGCCTGACCGAGAGCTACGGGCCGGCGGTTGTGAATGCCTGGCACGGCGACTGGGACGCCCTCGCGGCCGACCAGCGGGCGGCCAAGAAGGCGCGCCAGGGCGTCCGCTATCCGGTGCTCGAGGCCCTCGACGTCCGCGACCCTGAGACGATGGAGCCGGTGCCCGCCGACGGGGCCACGATCGGCGAGGTGATGATGCGCGGCAACGTGGTGATGCGCGGCTACCTCAAGAATCCCGCCGCCACCCAGGCCGCCTTCAAGGGCGGCTGGTTCCGCACCGGCGACCTCGGGGTGAAGCACCCGGACGGCTACGTGCAGCTCAAGGACCGCTCGAAGGACATCATCATCTCGGGGGGCGAGAACATCTCGTCGATCGAGGTGGAGGACGCCCTGTTCAAGCACCCGGCGGTGGCCGCCGCGGCGGTGGTGGCCAAGCCCGATGCGAAATGGGGCGAGACCCCCTGCGCCTTCGTGGAGCTGAAGCCCGGCGCATCCCCCAGTGCCGACGAGCTGATCCAGTGGTGCCGGGGGCGGCTGGCCTCCTACAAGCTCCCCCGCCACGTGGTGTTCGGCGAATTGCCCAAGACCTCCACCGGCAAGGTGCAGAAGTTTATCCTGCGCGAGCGGGCCCGGCAGGAGGGGACCTGACCGGCATCCGTCAGAAGATCCCGGCGGACGGCGCTGACGCCGCCCGCTCGGACCGATCAGGCCTGCGGCGGAATCCGGCGGTCGACGCGGACCGGGACCGGCACCGCCCTGGGGGCGGACCCGGCGTCGCGGAGGTCCGCGAGGATCTGAGCGACGAAGGCCTGGAGCGACACCAGGCTGAACAGGCTGATGGCGGCGACCAGGGCGGCGGAAACCAGGGTCTTGGCGGTTGCGGGATCCACGGCTGGAGTCCTTGGCTTTGCCCCGCCGCGGGTGATCCGGGCGAGGGGCGCGCGTAGCGGCGCCGATGCGATCCCAAGGTGGGCGTGCCGCCCGCGCCGCGCCAGCACCGCCGCGGGCGCGCCTGGCATGCGCCGGGGGCCGGGCTCGGCCGCGATCCGGTTGCCGTGACGCTTCGCCCGACCCCGCCGCGGACATCGCGGGCGGGATGGTGCAGCTTTCCCGGCTGGCCGAACGTTGCGTTTCCCGCAATAAGCGCCCGCGCTGAGTGGCGCGCATCCGGGAGAGACGGCATGGCCGGCAACGGCATCGCGAACGGCGCCCGCGCGGCGCTGCTCGCCGTTCAGGGGCTGAGCCTGTCTGCCGGGCTGGCCGCCGGGTTGGCGGCGGGACTGGCCCGGGCCCAGGGCCCTGTCCCGGCCCAGCCGCCGGCGCAGGCCGCCGCCCCCCAGAGCGTGGCGCCCGCCTCCGCCCCGGCGGGACCGTCCGAGCCGGTGACGCGCGCCGGCTATTTCTACATCGGCGGCCGCTACCAGAAGCTCGGCGACAAGACCGTGATGGTCGGCCAGATGTTCGTGCAGTCGCGCAGCCCGGCCCGGATCACGCAAGCCTACCCGGTGGTGATGGTCCACGGCCTCGCCCAGACCGGCGTGAACTACCTCGCCACCGCGGATGGCCGCCCGGGCTGGGTGCAGCGCTTCGTCGAGAAGGGCTACCCGGTCTACGTGGTCGACCAGGTCGGGCGCGGGCGCTCGGGCACCAACCCGGAGGTCTACGGCCCCTACGACCGGCTCGGCACCCGCAGCCTGGAGCGCACCCACACGGCCCCGGAGGTCTACGACCTGTACCCGCAGGCCAAGCTCCACACCCGCTGGCCGGGCGGGGCGGGCGTGCCGGGCAACGCCGCCTTCGATCAGTTCTTCGCCAGCCAAGTTCCCTTCCTCGCCAACAGCCAGCAGACCGAGGAGCTGGTCGATCCCGCCCTGCTGGCCCTGCTGGAGAAGATCGGTCCGGCGATCCTGATCACCCACGGCCAGGCGGCCCTGTTCGGCTGGGCGGCCTCGGATGCGCGGCCGGACCTCGTCAAGGCGCATGTCGCCGTCGAGCCGAACGGCCCGCCCTTCTTCGACGTGCAGTTCCGCGGCGGCAAGGAGTTCTGGGAGAAGACCGGGGACGGGCGCGCCCGGGCCTACGGCCTGACCCGCATGCCGCTGACCTTCGATCCCCCGGTCAAGGCCCCCGAGGACCTGATCGTGGCGCAGCAGGCCAAAGGGTCTGACGCCAAGGGGGGCGATCCGAAGGGGGGCGACGGGCGGATCCGCTGCTGGCTGCAGGGCGAGCCCGTCCGGGCCCTGCCGAACCTCGCGAAGGTGCCGACCGTGGTGGTGACCGCGGAGGCCTCGTTCCACGCCACCTACGACGAGTGCACCATCGCCTTCCTGACCCAGGCCGGCGCCAAGCCCGACGTGGTCCGGCTGGCCGATCAGGGCCTCCACGGCAACGGCCACATGATGATGCTGGAGACGAACAGCGACGCCGTGGCGGACGTCCTGGCCGGCTGGATCGCGGGCCGCGTGAAGTAGCCCCGGGCCGCCGGGCCGCGGGCCCGGTCGCTGCACCACCGATACGTGTTGAAATGGCAACAGCCCTCGTCTTCCGCGCGAAGGCTGCTTGCGGCCGCGCCCGGCTGCCCGTAGTCCGGGGCTGGAAAGATCAAGTATTACAGTAGTTTATCACGATTCTAAACAGCGCGGCCGACACGTCGGGGGCGAATCCGGCGAACGCGGCCGGCTGCCCGCAGCGTCGCATCCGGCAAGAGATCATGAGAGCCGCCCACCCCCTCCCCGGCGCCACGGGCATCGTCCGGCGCGTCACCCTGCGCACCCTCCTCGCCGGCGCCTCCCTGGCCGTCCTGGCGTGCAGGCCGCGCCGGGCCCGGCCCGCGCGCAGGACGCCGCGCCGCGCCGCGGTGCCGCCGCGGCGCCGGCCGGCAGCAGCGTGCAGCTCGAGGAGCTCAGCGTGGAGAGCCAGGGCGGCGGCGGGCCGGCCTCCGCGGTCCGCGCCGGGGCGCCCGCGCGCGCCGTGGAGAGCCCGACCGGCCCGATCGACGGCTACGTGGCCCGGCGCTCGGCCACCGCCACCAAGACCAACACCCCGCTGATCGAGACCCCGCAATCGATCACCGTCGTGGGCCGCCAGCAGATCGACACGCAGAACGCCCAGACCCTGCAGCAGGCGACCCAGTACGTGGCCGGCACCTATGCGGGCACCTTCGGCGCGGATTCGCGCCTCGACTATTTCCAGCTGCGCGGCTTCGTGGCGAGCGATTACGGCCTCTACCGCGACGGCCTGCAGCTCCTGAACTACGGATTCGCGTATTACCGGGTCAACACCTACGGGCTGGAGCGCGTCGAGGTGCTGCGCGGCCCCGCCGCGGTGCTGTTCGGCGCCGGCAATCCCGGCGGCCTGATCAACCAGGTCACCAAGCGCCCGACCGAGACGCCGTTCGGCTCCATCGAGGTCGGCGGCGGCTCCTTCGACCAGCGCTACGCCGCCTTCGACGTCGGCGGCCCGGCGGATCGGGAGGGCCACTGGTTCACCCGCCTGACCGGCTACGCCCGCAACGGCGGCACCCAGGTCCAGGGGGCGCCGGACGACAGCTACTACATCGCCCCGGCCTTCACCTATAAGCCGGACGGCGCGACCCGGCTCACGATCCTGTCGAGCTTCCAGCGCGACAACTCCGCCGTGACCTCGAACTTCCTGCCCTATTACGGGACGGTGAAGCCGACCGCGCTGGGCCTGCGCATCCCGCGCGCGCTCAACGTCGGCGATGCCGGCTTCAACACCTTCCGGCGCGACCAGGCCTTCATCGGCTACGAGTTCGAGCACGCCTTCGACGAGACCTGGACGGTTCGCCAGAACGCCCGCTACGCCTTCGCGGAGAGCTACCAGAACTCCTATATCGGCCAGCTCGGCTACGCCGATCCGCAGCAGACGCAGCTCGCCCGCTACCTGTTCCGGGACCACGCCAAGGTCGCCCAGCTCGACGTCGACACCCAGGCCGAGGCGCAGTTCTCCGACGGCTTCTTCCGGCACGACTTCCTGATGGGCGTGGAGTACCGGAACTTCCAGATCCACGACAACCAGGCCTCGGGCTTCCCGGCCCCGAACCTGAACATCCTCGCGCCGGTCTACGGTCCGCAGACGGTCTCCGCCTCGCCGTACCTGATCAACGCCGACTCGTTCCAGCAGGTCGGGCTCTACTTCCAGGACCAGATCAAGCTCACGCCGGAGCTGAGCCTGATCCTCGGCGGCCGGCAGGACTTCGTCGACAACCGGGTCTACGACCGCCTGACGCCCGCCAACAGCAACGGCCGCAACGACAGCGCCTTCACCTACCGGGCGGCGGCGATCTACAACTTCGACTTCGGCCTCGCGCCGTACGTGATGTACTCGACCTCGTTCCAGCCGCTGATCGGCACGGACATCAACAGCCAGACCTTCAAGCCGGAGACGGGCGACCAGATCGAGGGCGGCGTCAAGTTCGAGCCGCCGGGCCAGGGCTACTTCCTGACCTTCGCGGGCTTCGACATCCACCGCAACAACGTGCTGACGCCGAACCCGGCGAACACGCTGTTCCAGAGCCAGCTCGGCGCGGTGCGCTCCACCGGCTTCGAGGCGCAGCTGGTGGCCAACCTGTTCGACGGCCTCAACGTCGTCGGCTCCTTCACGGTCTTCGGGATCAACACCGTGCGGGGCACCGTCGACCAACTCGGGCGCGTGCCGGTCAACACCCCCGAAAACCTCGCCAACCTGTTCTTCGACTACACGATTCCGACCGGCGACTGGCGCGGCTTCGGCTTCGGCGGCGGCGTGCGCTACATCGGCCGCTCCTTCGCCGACGTCGGCAACACCCTGCGCCTGCCGGACTACGTGCTGTTCGACGCGCAGGTGCACTACGATTACGAGAACTGGCGCTTCCAGGTGAACGCCACGAACCTCGCCGACCGGCGCTTCGTCTCCTCCTGCCAGGCGCAGAATTCCTGCTTCTACGGCGATGCCCGGCGGGTGCTGGCGAAGATCAGCTACAAGTGGTGAGGCGGGGCGCCCGGGTTTCACGGTCCCGGTCCGGCGCAGGCTCCGGGCGACCCGGGTTCGGTTCGCGCCGCGGATCGCCGGCCGGCGCCCCGTCCGGGCCGACGTCACCGATCCCGCTCAGGTCGGCTCCGCCCCGGTGATCGGCTGCGGCCCGGAGAGCCGGGTCGGCAGGGCGTCGATCCGCAGGGACCGGCGCAGGGCCCGGGAGAGGGCGTCGACCGCCACCGTCACCAGGGCGGTGGCGGCGATCAGCACCACGGCCACGTCGAGGCGCAGCTCCGAGATCGCCGCGTCGACGTAGAAGCCCAGCGTCGTGACCCCCAGGATGCCGAAGATCGCGCTCTCCCGCAGGATCAGCTCCCAGCGGTAGAGCAGGTAGGCCAGGAACTGGCCGTAGAGGCGCGGCACCGTCTCGTAGGCGTAGAGATCGAGGCCCCGGGGCGCGTCGGCCCGGTAGGGGATCGCGTCGGCGTGGCGGCCCATCAGGTAGGCGACGATCCCGGCATTGTGCAGCGAAAGCGCCAGGATCGCCGGCAGCATCGAGGGGCCCAGGAGCTGCAGGCCGAGATAGGCGAGCACGTATTCCGGCGTGGAGCGCACCACCACCAGCAGCACCCGCCCGAGGGGCCGCCCGATCGGTCCGGCGAAGCGCCGCGCGGTCAGCGGGAACAGGACCAGCGCCCCGAGGGCGGTGGCCACCAGCGCGATCTGCGCCAGGATCAGGGTCTGCGCGGTGCCGGGCAGGACCTGCCCGGCGAGGATCGGGCGCAGCCAGGACCAGAGCCGGACCCAGGTCTCGGGCTCGGCGAGGGCGGCGTCCCGGAGCGGCGCCGGCACGATGTCGTGGCCGAGGAAGCGCGCGAGGCTCGGGCCGATCGCCGCGCTGCCGACGGTGGGCGGCAGCGCCAGCACGGACCCGACGAGGAGGAGAGGCAGCGTCCGGGCCCGCACCCAGAGCCGCCGCGTGCCGATCAGCGCGTAGAAGATCAGGAGCAGCGCCCCGGCTTCCGCATAGCGGCCCTGGCGGAAGGCGGATTCGAAGGCAAAGCCCATGGTCGGCAGGCCGATGAAGCCGAGCACGAGGCTGGAGCGCAGGCCGCATTCCAGGCGATAGAGGGTGTAGTCGCGCATCCGCCCGGCCACCTCGGGCAGGCGGGCGTACAGGAAGGCCGAGACCGCGCCGGTGCCCGCGGGCAGGACCCGGACGGCCGCGAGGTCGGCCTCCTCGATCAGCTCGGCATAGACCTTGGCGCAGATCCCCGCATAGGGCAGCGCGATGGCGAGCACGCCGGTGGTCGCCGAGAGCCCGAAGACCTGCATCAGCAGCAGGGCCCAGAACAGCTCGTGGACGGCGCGGACGCCCGCGCAGGCGAGCCGGACCGTGCGCGAGCGGGCGAAGGGGATCGCCAGCAGCAGCCCCGTCCCGGCGCCGAGCCCGACCCCGAGCATCGCGAAGGCGACGGTGTAGACGACGCTCCAGCCCTCCACCGCGGGGAAATCGGGCCGGATCAGGCCGCCGAGGAGGCGGGCGAGGTCGGCCAAGGGGTGGAGCGTCGTGACCTGCAGGTCCGCCACCAGCAGGCCGGCGAGCGCCGCGGCCAGGAACCAGCGGCTCACCGCCGCGTAGCCGGGCCGCGGCAGGAAGGCGGGGCTGCGCATCAGGCGGCCGCGTAGAACGGGTTGAGCCGCGCCGGATCGAGGCCCGCCGACGGGGCGTCGAGGACGATCCGGCCGGCCTCCAGCACCACGATCCGGTCGGTCTGGGCGAGGGCCAGGGCCACGTCGTGCAGCGCCAGGATCAGGGTCTCGTGGCTGCGGGCCAGCTCGGTGAGGATCCGCGCGCCCTGCTGGCGGTCGAGCGCCGAGACCGGCTCGTCCCCGACCAGGATCGGCCGGCCGTTGTAGAGGGCGCGGGCCACGGAGACGCGCTGCTGCTGGCCGCCGGAGAGTTCGCCGGCCCGGGCCCAGAGCCGGTCCGCGAGCCCGACCCGGTCGAGGACCGCTTCCACCGCGGCGACGTCCGCCCGGGCCGGCCGGACCAGGGTGCGCAGGTTGTGCAGGGTCGAGCGCCGGTCGAGGCGGCCCATATAGACATTGTGGAACACCGAGAGCGGCCGCACGAGGGCGGCGGCCTGGGGCACCAGCGCCACCTGCTCGGGCGCCTGGGCGTGGATCAGGCCGATCAGGGTCGACTTGCCCGCCCCGGAGCGGCCCATCAGCGCGACGCGCTCCCCCGCCCGCACGGTCAGGTCGAGGTCCGAAAGCACCGGACGCCCGCCATAGGATGCGGAGGCGTTCCGGAGGACGATGGCCGCCCGGGCTTGCGCGCCGCTCGCCACGGACGTCAGTCCAGCAGGCCGGTGGAGCGTCCGACCGCGACGAGGGGCTCGTAGGCGGCGTTGGTCACGGGGATGAACTTCGAGCGCCCGAACGGCTCCAGGATCGCCGGGTCGGTGATGCCGACGAGTGCCCCCCGCAGCCTTTCGGTGAAGCCGGCGCCGTAGGTCTGCTCCACGTCGCCCCGCACGGTCCACTGGTAGTCGGGGAAGGCCGGGCTCTCCCAGATCACCGAGACCGCCTGTCGGTCGACCTTGCCGGCCTTCGCGTCGAGGTCCCAGACCGAGTAGTCGACGGCGCCCACCGCGAAGGCGCCGGACTGGACCAGCTGGATGGTGCGGCTGTGATCCCCCGAGAAGCCGACCCGGGCAAAGACCTGCTCGGGGCTCTGCCCCGGGAAGGCCTGCCGGATGAAATACTCGGGCATCAGCCGCCCGGAGGTCGAGGCGCGGGCGCCGAACGTGAAGGTCTTGCCCGCGATGTCCTTCGGGAAGGCCTTGTCGGGCTTCAGCCCCGTGGCGGCGTTGGCGATGAGGTAGGTCTTGAACGCCGCGTCCTCGGCGCCCTGCGCGATCGCCTGGGCGCCCGGCACGGCCTTGCGCGCCTGGACGCCCGTGAAGCCGCCGAACCACGCGAGCTGCACCTGCCCGTTGGTGAAGGCGGTGACCGCCGCCGGGTAGCTCTTCACCGGGATGTAGCGCACCGGCACGCCGAGCTTGGCCTCCAGATAGGCGGCGACCTTGCCGAAGCGCTCGACCAGGCGGCTCTCGTCCTGATCGGGGATGCCGGTGAACACGAGGGGCGGGAGCGCCTTCGGGGCTGCCGTCTCCTGCGCCCGCACCGGCCCGGCGCCGGCCAGGGCCGCCAGGGCTCCCAGGGCGAGCCGCCCCAACCATCCCGATTCCCGCTTCGATCCCCGCTTCGATCCCAGCATCGTTTCCTCGTGGCACCGTGCCCACGCACGGTGGGCTGACAATCCGGCGGACGTAGCAGAAGACGCCCGGCCCGCCAGCCTCAATCCGCGCGATTCCGGCGCCCTGCGGCGTCGGAAGCGGCCGGGCGAGACCGAATGCGATCGGCGTGCCGTAGTCCCGGTCCTGCCCGGGCCGCCTCAGGCGCCCGGCGCCACCGTGATCGCCGCCAGGGTGAGGGGCTCCGGCAGGGCGGCGTCCGGCACCGGCACGGCCCGGATCCCGGCCGGGAGCACGCCGCCGAGCAGATCCAGAAAATCCCCCGAGGCGGCGAGCTCGATCTCGGCCGCCTTGGCCCGGGTCTCGATCCGCGCCAGGGCGTTCATCGCCGGACCCAGCACCGTGTACTCGGCCCGCACCCCGTCGTCGAAGACCCCGACCAGGAGGTCGCCCGCGTGCAGGGCGACCACGACCCGCAGGGGGAACAGCCCCTCCCGGGCGCGGGACGCGTTGAGGGCGGCGATCCGGTCGCGGATCGACAGGGCGCAGGCAAGCGCCGCCCGGGCCTGGGCGTCGGGGTGGCCGACGACGAACTGCACCAGCACCGCGTCGCCGATATACTTGTCGACGAGGCCGCCCTGCTCCGCCACCGCCGCCTGGGCGGCCGCCCGGACCGCCAGCAGGGCCGTGACCATGGCCTCCGGCGGATGCTCGCGGGAGAGCCGCGAGAAGCCGCGGATGTCGAGGATCATCAGGCAGGCGTGGCGCCGGTGGATGCCGAGGCCGGAATCCCCGTCCTCGGCGGCGAGATCGAGGGCGACCGTGTCGGGCACGAAGCGGGCGAGCTGGGCCCGCTCGTGCTCCATGCGCAGGGCCCGCGCCACCGCCGCGCGCAGGCGGATCATGCCGTCGACCACCAGGAGGCCCGCCGCCATGAAGGTGGCGAGCCCGGTGAGCTGCGCGGTCGGAAACGTCTCGGCGTTCGGGAACAGGTCCGGATGCAGCAGCCCGACCAGGAAGGCCGCGCTCCAGCAGAGGGTGACCACGCCGCAGAACAGCAGGGTCTGCGCCACCCGCATGCTCAGGCCGGTCTGGAGCAGGAGCAGGAAGGCGGGCAGGCGGCTCACCGCGTCGGCGCCGAGACCGGCCCCGCCGCCGGCCAGCATGTGCTCGATGATCACGTAGACGGCGAGACCGGCGTTGAGCCCGGTGCCGGCCCAGCTGTAGACGTTGGCCGCGGGGCCGCCGCCCCGCTCCCGGAGACCGAACCAGACCGTGCCGAGGCCGTAGAAGCCGAGGATGAGCCAGTGGCTCAGGGCATGCAGCGAGCCGTCATAGGCCTGGGCCGCCATCAGCAGCACCAGCACGATCACGATCCGCAGGCCGAGCAGGCGCAGGCCGCCGCCGGCCTGCATGGCCCGCAGCACCGCCTCGTCGTCCGATCCCGGATCCGCCCGGCCCGCCGCCGGCGCCCGCATGGTCTGCAGGCCGGGAAGCGGTGGATTGCCGAAGCTGCCGGAGGCCATCAACCGCCCCGGCCGAGGCGCCGGGCCGCCGCGAAGCGGTTGAGGAAGCGCGGCTCCTTCTCGGGGGCGATCCGGACCGCGAGATGCAGGGTGCCGTCGGCCTCCGACCGGCGGTCGAGGATCTCGGCGTTCTCGTACAGCCAGTTGAGCGCCGCCCCGTCCTCCGGCGGCAGCGCCACCGCGAAGCTCGCGCGGTTGCGCCCGATCCGCGCCTCGATCCGGGCCGTCAGGGCGGCGAGCCCCTCCCCGGTGACCGCCGAGACCAGGACCGGCGCGGCGCTGTCGCGGTCGTTGCGGGCCTTGGCCTGGCCGCTGAGGTTCAGGAGCCGCGTGCGCTCGTCGTCGTCGAGGAGATCGGCCTTGTTCCAGACCTCGATGATCCGGTCCGCCGTGGTCTCGATGCCGAGCTCCCGCAGCACCTCGCCGACATCCTCGGCCTGGGCCTCGGAATCGACGTGGCTGACGTCGCGCACGTGCAGCAGCACGTCGGCCTCGATGGCGTCCTCCAGCGTCGCCCGGAAGGCGGCGATCAGGGGCGTCGGCAGGTCGGAGATGAAGCCCACCGTGTCGGACAGGATCACGGTCTCGCCGTGGGGCAGCTTGGTCGCCCGGGCGGTGGGATCGAGGGTGGCGAACAGCATGTCCTTGGCGGTGACCTCGGCCCGGGTCAAGGCGTTGAACAGGCTGGATTTTCCGGCGTTGGTATAGCCCACGAGCGCCACGATCGGATACGGAACCCGCGCCCGGCTCTGCCGATGCAGGCCGCGGGTGCGGACCACCGCGTCGAGATCGCGCTCGATCCGGGTCATGCGCTCCTGGATCATGCGCCGGTCGGCCTCGATCTGGGTCTCGCCGGGGCCGCCCAGGAAGCCGAAGCCGCCGCGCTGGCGCTCCAGGTGGGTCCAGGACCGGACGAGACGTGACTTCTGGTAGGCGAGGTGGGCGTGCTCGACCTGAAGGGTTCCCTCGCGCGTCGAGGCGCGGCGCCCGAAGATCTCCAGGATCAGCCCGGTGCGGTCGATGACCTTGGCGCCCCAGGCCTTCTCCAGGTTGCGCTGCTGCACCGGCGACAGGGCGCAGTCCATCACCACGAGGCCGATCTCCCGGGCGCGGATCAGGCCGGCGATCTCCTCGACCCGGCCCTTGCCGAGATAGGTCGAGGGCCGGATCCGCGGCAGGCTGACGGCGAGGCTCTCGACCACGTCGAGTTCGATGGCCGCGGCGAGGCCGGTGGCCTCGTCGAGGCGGGCCTCCACGGAGCGGGACGGCGCGGCGGCCCCCTGCCCGCCCCCCTGCCCGGCCCCCGAGGCGCCGCGGGCCAGATAGGGGCCGATCACCAGGGTGTGGGTCGCCGCGGCGATCTCGCCCTCGGGGGCGGCCTGCGCCTGGAGGCGGGCTTCGCCGGACGTCAGCGTCTCGCTCATGCAGCCTTTGTGACCGCCGGGAGGCCGGCGGCTTCGTTGGAGAGATCGGATCCGACAGAATGGGGATGCGGGCGACCTCAGCCAAGATGCCGGGTCAATATGCCGGGCCGGGGCGGTGGCGGATATCCGCGACGGCATCGGGAACCAGGCCGCGCGGCGGCACCGGTCCGGAGGCCGCCCTCGCCCCGGGCGACAGCCCCGGACCGGTCCCAGCTTCGGCAGCGGCCTCGGTCGGTCCGATCCGCCGGCCTCGCCCCGGGCGCCCGGGGCGACGAGCCCTCACGCCTTCTCGGCGGTCTCGTCCGGCTCGAACAGCTGCACCGGATGGCCCGGCATGATCGTGGAGATCGCGTGCTTGTAGACCAGCTGCGAATGCCCGTCCCGGCGCAGCAGCACGCAGAAATTGTCGAACCACGTCACGACGCCCTGCAGTTTGACGCCGTTGACGAGGAAGATGGTCAGGGGGATCTTGTTCTTGCGGACATGGTTGAGAAACGTGTCCTGAAGGTTCTGTGCGCGTTCGCCCGCCATCTTCTTAGCCTTCTTGTTGTCCCGGATCGCTCCGTCCGGGATGAGTCGTATGCCGCCGGCCGGATCGTCCGAACACCCGGTCCAGGGCCCATGTATACAAATACCATGACGCCGTGAAAGCGTGGGCGCAAGCAACCCCCGTTCCAGCCGATCCGTGACGGATCGGCCCCGCCCTCAACGCGCGCCCCGGCTCCGGAGCCTCACGGGCCGATGCCCAGGGACTTCAGCTTGCGGTGCAGGGCCGAGCGCTCCATGCCGATGAACTCGGCGGTGCGGGAGATGTTGCCCGAGAACCGCGCGATCTGCGCCACGAGGTATTCCCGCTCGAAGATCTCCCGGGCCTCCCGGAGCGCGAGGCTCATCAGCTTCTCGCCGCCCGCGCCCCCCGGGGTGGTCGGCACCAGGGCGCCGATCTCGGAGGGCAGCATCTCGGAGGTGACCTCCTGCTCCGGGTCGGCCTGAGTCAGGATCATCAGCCGCTCGACGTTGTTCTTGAGCTGGCGGACGTTGCCGGGCCAGTTGTGCGACTGCAGCACCGCCATGGCGTCCTCGGCGATCCGACGCTTGGGCAGGCCGGTCTGGGACGAGATGTTGTCCATGAAGAACTGGATCAGCTCGGGCACGTCCTCCCGGCGCTCCGACAGGGCCGGCACCCGGATCGGCACCACCGAGAGGCGGTGGAACAGGTCCTCGCGGAAGCGGCCCGCCGCGATCTCCTCCTGGAGGTCCCGGGAGGAGGACGAGATGATCCGCACGTCGACATGGACCCGGGTCGTGCCGCCGACCCGCTGGAAGTTCTGGTCGACGAGGACGCGCAGGATCCGGTTCTGGGTCTCGCGCGGCATGTCGGCGACCTCGTCGAGGTAGAGGGTGCCGCCATGCGCCTCCTCCAGGGCGCCGACCCGGCGGCCGCTCTCGCCCTCGACCCCGAACAGCTCCGCCTCCATGGTCTCGGGCAGGATCGCCGCCGCGTTGAGCAGCACGAAGGGGCCGTTCGCCCGGGCCGAGGCCTTGTGCAGGCTGCGCGCGGCGAGTTCCTTGCCGGAGCCCAAGGCCCCGGTGATCATCACCCGGGCGTTGGTCGGCGCCACCCGGTCGAGGGTCTGGCGCAGCTGGTTGATGGCCAGCGACGTGCCGACGATCCGGTCGGTGGCGCCGGAGCGCGCCGTCAGGTCGCGGACCTCGCGCCGGAGCCGGGAGGCTTCCAGCGCCCGCTCGGCCACGAGGATCAGCCGGTCGGCCTTGAACGGCTTCTCGATGAAGTCGTAGGCGCCCGCCTTGATGGCCGAGACCGCGGTCTCGATGTTGCCGTGGCCCGAGATCATCACCACCGGCAGGTCGGGATTGGCGGCCTTGATCAGGTCGAGCACCTGCAGGCCGTCGAGCCGGGAGCCCTGCAGCCAGATGTCGAGGAAGACGAGGTGCGGCCGGCGCGCCTCGATGGCGGCCAGCGCCTCGTCCGAGCCGCCGGCCGTGCGGCAGCGGTGGCCCTCGTCGTCCAGGATCCCGGCCACGAGGTCGCGGATGTCGGCCTCGTCGTCGACGATCAGGATATCGGCGCTCATGCGTGCATCTCCGCGATCCGGGGGGCCGTCGGTGCGGCGCCCTTCTCCTCTGTCGTGACGGGACTCGTCTCGGGGGTCTTGGGGTCGGGACCCGCGCCGGACGGTTCGGGCCCGTGCTCGCGCGGGACCCGCATCCGCACCTGGCCGCCGCGGCCGGCGGGATTGTCGTTCAGCTCGATCCCGCCGCCGTGCTCCTCCAGCACCTTGCTGACGATGGCAAGCCCCAGCCCGGTGCCGCCCTCGCGGGTGGTCATGTAGGGCTCGAGGAGCCGCTGGCGCCCCTCGGCGGGAAATCCCTTGCCGTTGTCGGTGACGGCGATCACCGCGAAGCCGTCCTCGACGGCGAGGCTCAAGGCGATCTTGCCCTTGCCGAGCTCGGCCTCCGGCACCTCGGCCACGGCCTCGACGGCGTTCTTGAGGATGTTGGTGATCACCTGGCTGAGCAGCCTGATGTCGAAGGCCGCCACGATCTTTTCGGATCCCCCGGCGCCGCTCTGGGCCGAGAAGGCGAAGTCGATATCCGGATGCGCGACCCGCATCATGAACAGGTTCTGCTTGGCGATCTCGGTGAGGTCGTTCGGCGCGATGGCGGGCTTGGGCATCCGCGCGAAGGCCGAGAACTCGTCGACCATGCGCTTGATCTCGTCCACCTGGCGCACGATCGTGGCGGTGCACTGGTCGAACACCTCCTTGTCGGCGGTGATGACCTTCCCGTACTTGCGCCGGATCCGCTCGGCCGAGAGCTGGATCGGGGTCAGCGGGTTCTTGATCTCGTGGGCGATGCGGCGCGCCACGTCGCCCCAGGCGGAGCTGCGCTGCGCCTGGACGAGGTCGGTGATGTCGTCCAGCGTCACCACCGAGCCCCGGGACGCGCCCTGCGCCTGCTCGCTCGTGACCCGCACCGTGATGGTGCGCTCGCCCCGGGAGCGCGTGAGCTGGATCTGCTGCTGCTGCAGGCTGCGCGAGCGCGCCTCGCTCTCGGCGAGCACGGGGGCGAGTTCGGGCACCGCGCGGGCCAGCGGCTGGCCGACCAGGGCGTCGCTCGGCAGATCGAGCATCCGCTCGGCGGCCGGGTTGGCGATGGTGACGAAGCCCGCCGCGTCGAGGCCGATCACCCCGGGCGAGACCCCCGACAGCACGGCCTCGGTGAACCGGCGGCGGGTGTCGATCAGGTCGCTCGCCGCGATCAGGCCGGCATGCTGGCGGCGCAGCTCCTGGGTCATCTTGTTGAAGCTCTCGCCGAGATGGGCGAGGTCGCCGCTGGTCTTCTTGGTCGGCACCTGGGCGTAGAAGTTGCCCGATGCCACCTGGTCGGCGGCGTTGATCAGCCGCCGGATCGGCGCCACGAACCGGTTGGCGAAGTTCATGCCGAACCAGACGGCCGAGAGCAGCGCGATCAGCGCGATCAGCAGGAACACCGACGCGAAGGTGATCTGGATCGAGCGGCGCAGCGAATCGTAGGTGAGATACTCGGCCGCCGCCGCCCGGGACACGCCGGGGAACTCGATGGCGAGCTGGCTCACCTCCCGCTGCACCATCAGCACGGCGTCGTCGTAGGCCGGCATGCGCAGGAGCGCGGCGAAGACCCGGCCCTCGGTGGGCAGGAGGCAGATCGGGTCGGCCGAGTTGGCCGCGTCCTCGAAGGCCGCCGCCGAGGGCAGGCGGTTCGTCTTCAGGACGTCGATCTTGGCCCGGGCCACCACCTCGGTGGGGCCGCGCATGATCTGCGCCACCGGCAGGCCGAGATTGGTCGCCCGGGTGGTCAGGAAGGTCTGGAACCAGTCCCGGTTCACGTCGAAATTCGGCCGGGCCCGGGTCAGGTCGTCGGCGAGGATGCGGATCTCCCGGGCGAGGCTCTGGCACTGGTTCTCCTGGTAGGCGTCGGCCACCTCCACGGATTTCAGCACCACGTCGCGGACCCGGTCGGTGAAGCCCAGCGACAGGCCCCGGTCGATCGTTACGGACGCCACCACGGCGAGCAGGATCGTCGGCAGGATCGCGATCAGGCTGAACAGGCCGACGATGCGGGTGTGCAGCCGCGCCACCGCGGCATTGGCCTTGCGGGCGTGCAGGAAGACCCGCGCCTCCCAGGCGATGATGACCGCCAGCCCGAGCACCAGGGCGGCGTTGATGGCGAGCAGGGTCACGCCGTAGGCCGGCGTCGGCGTCACCCGGATCACCCCGGCCAGGATCAGGAAGGTCGCCAGCGCCGAGACCAGGGCGGTGACCACCATGGCCGCGCCGATCCAGCCCGGACCGCGCGGGCCGGGCTGCAGGGATTCCGCCAGGGGCGTCCCGGACGGCGGGGGCGCGTCCGAACCCGCGGGCATACCCGCGTCCCGCTGGTCCGCGGCCTGCTGGCCAGCGGCTTCAGCCGCCCCTTGAGCCACGTCTTGGCCAGCCCCGTCGCCGGCCCTCTCGGGTGCCGGCGTGGAGCCTTCCTCTGTCCGTGGGCGTCTCAGGAACGGCATGACTGGTGCAGGGCCACAACAGTGTGGCGGAATTAATACGAATCCGGGCTTCCGGGCGGCGGATCGGCGGCGCGATCCGTCGCATGCGACCGCCACGACCACAGTCCGGACCGCGGGCCCCGGTCCCGGTGGCCGCCCGCGTCCTCCGGAGCGCGGCGCGCGGCCGGTCCAGCCACGCGCGGACTGCGGGGTGTAGGGTGGCGCGCTGGGACCGGCGGTGCCGGGGGGCCAGAAGTCGGGTGCGGCGGGTCTCGGCGTCGCCCCGGAGAGCCGGGGGCGCGGCATGCAGGCAGGGCAACGGATCAGGGTCGGTCTGATCGGCTACGGCTATTCCGGCCGGACCTTCCATGCCCCGCTCATCGGCGCCGTGGCGGAACTCGACCTCCGGCTGGTCGGCTCGAGCGCGCCCGCCCGGGTCCGGGCCGACCTGCCCGACGTGAGGGTGTCGGCGGATCCGGTCGCGGTGGCCACGGCGGAGGCCGTCGACCTCGTCGTGATCGCCACCCCGAACGACACCCACGCGCCCCTGGCGCGGGCCGCCCTGGCGGCGGGGAAGCACGTCGTGGTCGACAAGCCCTTCACCCTCGACCTCGCCGAGGCGCGCGGGCTGGCCGCCGCGGCGCGGCACGGGGGGCGGCTGCTGCGCGTCTTCCACAACCGGCGCTGGGACAGCGACTATCTCAGCGTCCGCCAAGCCGTCGCGGAGGGGCGCATCGGCCGCGTCCGGCACTTCGAATCGCACTTCGACCGGTTCCGTCCGGAGGTCCGCGACCGCTGGCGGGAGGGGTCCGGCCCGGGCAGCGGGATCTGGTACGATCTCGGTCCGCATCTGGTGGACCAGGCGCTCCGGCTCTTCGGTCTGCCCGATCGGGTGAGCGCGCATCTGGCGCGGCTCCGCCCCGGCGCGCAGGCCGACGATTGGGCCCATGCGGTGCTGGACTATCCGGGCCTGCGCGTGGTGCTGCATGCCAGCATGCTGGCCGCCGGCGGATCGCCCCGCTTCCTGGTGCACGGCGAGGCCGGCAGCCTGATCAAACACCGTCCCGACATCCAAGAGCAGCAGCTGCTGGCCGGCGTGAAGCCGGGGGCCGCCGGCTGGGGCGCGGATCCGGACGGGCTGGAGATCCACGACGCGACCGGGCGGGTGGCGCGCGCACCGGCGCTGGCCGGCGACCAGCGCGCATTCTACCGCGCCGTGGCCGGGGCGATCGCCCGCACCCCGGTCGACCAGACCGAGGCGCTGGAGGCCGTGCGGGTGATGGCCTGCCTCGAGGCGGCGCTCATGTCGGCGCGAACCGGGACCTCGGTCCGCCTGACGCGCGCGCCGGACGAGCTGGATCCCTGACCCGCAGCCCCCGACCCGCGACCCCGACCCGCGACCCCGACCCCGGCCCGCGACCTTTGCGCGCTGGCCTGCCGCCACGCCCGCCTGCCGGCATCCTGGACCTTGACCCGTCCGGCGGCGGCCCGTAACCCCGGTGGCGGAGGCGAACGGGGTCTGGTGGCCCTCCTGGTCTTCAAAACCAGCGGTACGCCAACAGCGTACGGTGGGTTCGATTCCCATCCGCTTCCGCCATTCTTCAGACTGCCTCAACCGACAAATCAGTGTTCGCCTGTATCCAGGCGACACGCGCCGAAAATTTGGCAATACTGATCTGTCGGAACTGTGGAGGGGCCGGTTCGTTTCCCGCGACCGATCCCGTGCTGGTGTCCCCGTGAAGAACCGTTCCGCCGCCACCGTCCCGTTCCCGCCGGCCCCGGCCGGCCGTGCGCGTTGAGGCCGGCCATGCTGAACAGACTCGTGACGCTCCTGCCCTCCGGCGCCCGTGAGGCGCTGCGGACCCTCGCGGCGCGCATGCCGGCACATCTGCCGGCACGCATGCCGGCAGATGTGCCGGTGCGCCCGCCGGCGCCGCAATCCGCGATCCTGCCGGATTTCGACACGCGGCCCGCCGCGATGACGCCGCTGCTTCCCCCCGCCGCCATCAACGACAATCCGCTCCAGGCCGTCCACGAGGCGGTCGAGCGGGATCTGCGCGCCAGCGGCCACCTGCGCTGAGGCCGGACCGAGAGACCCGTCGGGGTCAGCGCTTGGCCGGCGCGGGCGTCTCGGGAATCGTCCCGGGCGCGATCCAGTGGCAGGCCGTGGTGCCGCGCACGCCGGCACAATCGTAGCTCTGGCCGCCCAGTGTCACCTTGTCGACGATGCCGGTGAATTCCGTGCGCGCCAGCGCCGAGCAGCCGAGATGGTCCGCCTTGGGATCGGCCAGATGCGCCGCGGCCGCCGCCGCGCCGTCCCGCATCAGCATCCGGTAATTGGCGAGCGACGGGCAGCCGATCACCGGTGGCCCGCCCCGCCGGTCGGGGGCGCTCCTGTCGGATCCGGCGGCGCGGGGCGCCCGGGGCGCCTGCTGCGCCAGAACCTGCGCCGCGCTGAGGCTGACGGTCACCGCGACGGGGACGAGGAAAGCGAGAGGTCGGCGTGTCATGGTCCGCTCGTAGCATGACGCATCCGAGGTTGCGCATCCGGCGCGGCGCCGCGCCCGGAACCCGGCCGCCGCGCAGACCTGCGGCGGGTTCAGGGCTCGGCTGCGACCATGCAGGCTTGACCGGAGGCCCGCCATTTGCGAGCGCCGCGGAGAAACGTGAGGAGAGGCCATGGCGACGGCGATCGACAGCGACCAGAAGCTGCACCTGGTCTTCGGTGGTGAATTGCAGGATCTCGACGGGGTCCGGTTCCGGGACATCAAGGGCCTCGACATCGTCGGCATCTTCCCGGACTACGCCTCCGCCCAGGCCGCGTGGCGGGCCAAGGCCCAGGCCACCGTCGACAGCGCGCAGACGCGCTATTTCGTGGTGCACCTGCACCGCCTGCTGGAGCCGCCGGCTCCCTGAGCGCCGCCGCAGTACCTGTCGGCGGCGAGTGCTGGGCGGCCGTGAAGGCATTGTGACAGTTCCTGCCCGCTGCTAAGAGCCTCGCCCGTCATCGGATCGTTCCGGCTCCTCGGGAGACCGGTCTGGACAAGAGCGGCGGTAAGGTCCGGCCGCGAGTGAGCGGCCGCCCATGAAATCCTCGATCAAGATCATCGCCGGGAATGCCAGCCGGCCCCTGGCCGAGGCGATCGCGGCCTATCTCGAACTGCCGCTGGCCAAGTGCATGGTCCGGCGCTTCGCCGACATGGAGATCTTCGTCGAGCTTCAGGAGAACGTGCGCGGCGAGGACGTGTTCATCGTCCAGTCGACCTCGTTCCCGGCGAACGACCACCTGATGGAACTGCTGATCATGATCGACGCCGCGCGCCGATCCTCGGCCCGGCGCATCACGGCGGTGATCCCGTATTTCGGCTATGCGCGGCAGGACCGGCGCACCTCCGGCCGCACGCCGATCTCGGCCAAGCTGGTGGCGAACCTCATCACCGAGGCGGGCGCCGACCGCGTCCTGACCCTCGATCTCCATGCCGGCCAGATCCAGGGCTTCTTCGACATCCCCACCGACAACCTGTTCGCCGCCCCCGTGATGGTGCGCGACATCAAGGAGCGGCTGCCGGGCGACAACCGCATGGTGGTCTCGCCCGACGTCGGCGGCGTGGTGCGGGCGCGGGCCATCGCCAAGCGGATCGACTGCCCGCTGGCCATCGTCGACAAGCGCCGCGAGCGCCCGGGCGAGTCCGAGGTGATGAACATCATCGGCGAGGTCGAGGGCCGCTCCTGCATCCTCGTGGACGACATCGTCGATTCGGGCGGCACCCTGGTCAACGCCGCCGAGGCCCTGCTCAATGCCGGCGCCAAGGACGTCTCGGCCTACATCACCCACGGCGTGCTGTCGGGCGGCGCGGTCTCGCGCATCGCCGCCTCGCGGATGAAGGAGCTGGTGATCACCGACTCGATCCAGCCGACGCAGGCCGTCAAGCTCGCCCGCAACATCCGCGTGGCCACCATCGCGCCGCTGCTGGGCGAGGCGATCGGGCGCACGGCGACGGAATCCAGCGTCTCCAGCCTGTTCGACTGACGGATCCGCGGGGGGCTTCTGCCCCTTAGCGTTCCGGCACCCAGCCGCCCCGGTTTCCGGTCTCCGTCCCCGGCGCGGTGAGCACGAGGACCGTGCGGCCCGGCAGCGGCACGGCGGCCCCGGACTCGACGGCCGGCGTGCCGGGCGCGCGGGCGCCCGCGGGCTCGCCGGTGTCGAAGACCGGCGTCCAGGGGCCGCCCACCACCGGGGCGAGGCGGAACGGGACGGCGCCCTCCCCGGCGTTGAACAGCATCAGGAGGCGGTCGCCCGGATCGCCGTCGTTGCCGATCTGCATGCCGAACACTTGGAGCCCGTCGTCGGACCAGTGGCGGCCCTCCATCTCGGTGCCCTCGGGGGAGAGCCAGTGCACGTCGCGCAGGGGCTCGTCGGGGTCGATCAGCGCGCCGGTGAAGAAGCGCCGCCGCCGCAGGGCCGGCTGGGCGCGGCGCAGGGCCAGCAGGTTGGCGACGAAATCCGTGAGGGCGGGATCCGGATCGACGCTCCAGTCCATCCAGCTCGTCGGGTTGTCCTGGGCATAGGCGTTGTTGTTGCCGCCCTGGCTGCGGGAGCGCTCGTCGCCCATCAGCAGCATCGGCACGCCCTGGGCCAGCATCATGGTGGCCAGCATGTTGCGCTTCTGGCGGGCGCGTAGAGCCAGGATCGCCGTGTCGTCGGTGTCGCCCTCGACGCCGTAGTTGCGGCTGACGTTGTGGTTATGGCCGTCGCGGTTGTCCTCGCCGTTGGCTTCGTTATGCTTCTGCTCGTACGCCACCGTGTCGGCCAGGGTGAAGCCGTCGTGGCTGGCGATGAAGTTGACGCTGGCCAGCGGCGAGCGACGGGACGGGGCGAACACCTCCCGCGAGCCGGTCAGCCCCTGCGTGACCTTGGCGAGCGTGCCGGAATCCCCCTTCCAGAAGCCCCGCGCGGCGTCGCGGAACTTGTCGTTCCACTCGCTCCAGCCGCGCGGATAGCCGCCGAGCTGGTAGCCCCCCTCCCCGATGTCCCAGGGCTCGGCCACCATCTTCACCCGGGCGAGGACCGGATCCTGCGCCACCGCCTGGAAGAAGGCCGCCTGCGGGGTGAAGGCGAAGGGCGCGCGCCCGAGGCT
Organism: Methylobacterium sp. 092160098-2; assembly: GCF_028920805.1. Taxonomy (NCBI): domain Bacteria; kingdom Pseudomonadati; phylum Pseudomonadota; class Alphaproteobacteria; order Hyphomicrobiales; family Methylobacteriaceae; genus Methylobacterium; species Methylobacterium sp. 092160098-2. The sequence goes on from NZ_JAQPZJ010000001.1 coordinate 5,159,508, forward strand.
CGAGGCCAGGTCGAAGCGGAAGCCCGCGATGCCGTAGGCGGTGACCCAATGGCGCAGGGAATCCAGCACGAGCTGCATCACCCGCGGATGGCTCGCGTCGAAGGTGTTGCCGCAGCCGGTGCAGTCGATGGTGCGGCGCGGGTCGGCGGGATCGAGCTTGTAGTAGCTGGCGTTGTCGATGCCGCGGAACGACAGGGTCGGGCCGGTGTGGTCCCCCTCGGCGGTGTGGTTGTAGACCACGTCGAGCCAGGTCTCGATCCCGGCGGCGTTCAGCTCCCGGATCGCCGCCTTCAGGCCGCCGAGGCCGCCCTCCCCCAGGTAGCGCGGCTCCGGGGCGAAGTAGCCCAGGGGCTGATACCCCCAGAAATTGACGAGCCCCTTCTCCACCAGGAAGCGGTCGTCCGCGAAGGCGTGGATCGGCAGCAGCTCCAGGGCGGTGACGCCGAGCCTGACGAGGTGCTCGATGATCGCCGGGTGGGCGAGCGCCCCGTAGGTGCCGCGCTCCGCCTCGGGGATGTCGGGATGGGTGCGGGTCAGCGCCTTGACGTGCGCCTCGTACACCACCGTCTCGGCCAGCGGCCGCCGCACCGGCGTGAGGGCCAGATCGGGCACCTCCGGGGCGGTGACCACGCATTTCGGCATGTAGACCGCGCTGTCGCGCCGGTCGATCCGGTCCTCGCGCCCGCCCCGGCGATGGCTGTAGAGCGCATCGTGCCAGCGGATCCGGCCGCGGATCTCCCGGGCGTAGGGGTCGAGGACGAGCTTCGAGGCGTTGAACCGGTGGCCGGACGCCGGATCCCAGGGGCCGTGCACCCGGTAGCCGTAGAGCTGGCCCGGCAGCACGCCGCGCAGGTAGCCGTGCCAGACGTCGTCGGTCCGGCAGGGCAGACGCACCGTGCGGGTCTCGTGCCGCTCCCCCGCCTCGAACAGGCAGACATCGACCGCGGTGGCGTGCTCGGAAAAGAGGGCGAAGTTGACGCCGCGCCCGTCGAAATGGGCGCCGAGCGGCGCCGGCACCCCGTCATCGACGGCGATCATGTGGGGCGTCCGGTCACACGGGGGGCTGCAGGCGGAATCAGCGGGCTGCGCCGGCTATTCGGCGGCCGCGGCGGCGGTGGGGGCCTCGCGCTCCATGGTGCGGAAATTCTCGAGCTCCGCCAGGAAGTTGCGCGCCCACCAATCGACGTCCTCGCGGGTCATGCGCTCGACCATCGGCTTCCAGCGCGCCACACGCTCGGCCTTCGGCATGTAGAGCGCGGCCCGGATCGCCTCCGCCACCTCGAACCGGTCGTAGGGGTTGATCAGCAGCGCCTCGGGCAATTGCCGGGCGGCGCCGGCGAATTTCGACAGGACCAGAACCCCCGGATCGTCCTCGGACTGGGCGACCACGTATTCCTTGGCGACGAGGTTCATGCCGTCGCGCATCGGCGTGACGAGGCCGACCCGGGCCGCCCGGTAGAGGCCCGCCAGCACCGGGCGCGGATAGGCCTTGGTGATGTACTGGATCGGCGTCCAGGCCGGGTCGCCCAGCGAGCCGTTGATCTCGCCGACCTTCTCGTTCACGTCGCGTGAGAGCTGCTCGTATTCGGGCACCTCGCTGCGGGATTTCGGCGTGATCTGGATGTAGGTGACGTTGCCGCGCTGGTCGGGATTCGAGGCGAAGAAGCTCTCCACCGCCTCCATCCGCTCGGGCACGCCCTTGGAATAGTCGAGCCGGTCGACGCCGATCAGCAGCTTGCGGGTGCGCAGGCCCGCGATGGTCTCGCGCACGACCTTGTTGGCGTTGGCCTTCTCGGCCGCCTCCTTGAAGCCCGCGACGTCGATGCCGATCGGGAAGGCGCGGATCCGCGTGCGGCGGCCATCCACCATCAGCGAGCCGCCGCCCAGCGGGATCGCCCGCTGGGTATCGACGAGGTTGCGCTGCAGGTTCTGCACGTCCGCCTCGGTCTGCAGGCCGATCAGGTCGTAATCGACGATGGCACGCAGCAGCTCGCCGCTCGCCGGCAGCGAGTTGAACACGTCGGCGGCGGGCCAGGGGATATGGTGGAAGTAGCCGATCGGGTTGTCGAGCCCGAGGCCGCGCAACTCGGCGGCGAGCGGCAGCAGGTGGTAATCGTGCACCCAGATGATGTCGTCGGGCTCCACCAGCTTGGCGAGCGCCCGCGCGAAGGTCCGGTTCACACGGCTGTAGCCGGCATAATCCGAGCGCGAGAAGGCGCCGAGCCCCAGCCGGTAATGCATGATCGGCCACAGGGCGCGGTTCGCGAAGCCGGCGTAATATTCGAGGTGGTCCTGCGGCGAGAGGTCGACGACCGCGTACTGGACCCGGCCCCGGTCGATCAGCGTCGGCTCCTCGGAGGGCTCCTCGGAGATGGTGCCGCTCCAGCCGAACCAAAGCCCCTCATAGGCCGTGAAGGCCTCCTTGACCGCGACGGCGAGGCCGCCCGCCGCCACCGCCTTGCCGCCCTCTTCCGGGATGGCGACGCGGTTCGATACGATCACAAGGCGTGCCACGCGGGTCGGCTCCGGATCAGGGGCGCGGCCGGCCGCGCCTGCATCGAGACTTCACTAACATGTCAGAACGCGCGGGGGGCCTGCGCGATCCTTTGTTGCTTGTCAGGCAACCCAAGCGTGAAGCCGGGCGCGGGTCAAGTCGAGGCCCTACCGTTCCGGGACAGGGGGGCCGCTCCGTCCCGATCGGGCGCGTTGTGCAAGCGTGGCGGTTCTGGCAGATCGTGCCTGAACGTGGAGTGAGCGGTGCCGCCCGTCCCGTCGGAGCCCGTGCGCAGATCGGAACTGTGCACCGGGACCGGAACCGGTGACAGCCGAGTCGGTTACTCAGCCATCGCGGGGCTCGCGGTCGCCGCGAGCGGCTCCGTACCCGCGCCGCGAGGAGTATTTTCGAGATGGCCGGCAACGAGTTACCGCAGGGCGCCCCCGTGGACCCGGTTGCGGATCCGCACGGCGCGGCGCCGCACACCGCCGCGGAGGAGCGTGCCCAGTGGCGCGCCCTGCAGGGTGATGTCGAGGGGCTGGCCGACGTGGCGGCCGAACGCGGCCGCGGGCTGCTCGACGCGGCCCGGCTGCAGGCCCAGACCTATGTCGAGCAGCGTAAGAGCGATGCGGCCCAGTCGGTCCACGATCTGGCCCAGACGATCCGCAATTCCGGCCGCGACCTCGGCGACAAGCCGAACGTGCGCGCCTTCTTCGACAGCGCCGCCGACGGGCTGGAGCAGCTCGGCTCTTCCATTGAACGCCGCAGCCTCGGCGACTTCTACAGCGAGGCCGAGGCCTTCGCCCGGCGCGCGCCGGTGGCGGTGGCGGTGGGGACCTTCGTGGCCGGCCTGATCGCCGCCCGCTTCATCAAGTCGTCGAGCCTGCCGCCGGAGGCGCCGGACGGCGATGCCCGCGACAGCTTCCGGGCCTGACGCCATGACCCACGGCTCCGACCCGCGCCAGACCGGCGCCTCCAGCATCCAGAGCCTCATCGGCGATGCCCTGCGGGAGACCAACGAACTCGCCCGCAAGGAGATCGCGCTGTTCCGGGCCGAGATGGCCGGCAACATCCGCCAACTCATCGTCGGCCTCGCCTGCATGGTCGGCTCGGCGGTGTTCGCCGTTGTCGCCCTGCTGGTCCTGATCGGCGCCTTCGTGAAATGGCTCGCCACCATCGTCGGGTCCGAGTGGCTCTCGGCCCTGATCGTCGGCGGCGTGCTGCTGGCCCTCGCCCTCGGGATGGCCCTGTGGGCGCGCAGCGTCCTGTCCCTCTCGACCCTGGCCCCGAAGCGCACCACGCGCCAGGTCCGCCAGGATGCCCAGGCCCTGTCGGAGCGCGTGTCCGGATGAGTACGATGAACGACCTCGAGAAGGAGATCGAGGAGAGCCGCGCCCGGCTCGACGACACGATCGACCGCATCCAGGGGCGGCTCTCGGTGCCGAACCTCGTGGACGAGATGCTGGGCAATGCCCGGCGGGTGCCGGCCCTGAACAGCACTTACGACTCGGCCCTGGAGGCGGTGCGCCGCAACCCGGTGCCGGTGCTGCTGATCGCGGCCGGCGTCGGCCTGCTGTTCAACCGGATGGCGCGCGACGCCCAGCGCCGGCGCACCGAGGTCTCGGCGGAGCGCGTGCCCACCCTGAACACCGGCGCGGCCCGCGGCTACGACCCCGACCTTCCGACCGCGCGCCCGGCCCGCGATCCGCTGGACACGACCGAGATCTGACGACCGGGCGGGGCCCGGAACGAGAAACCTCCCGCGCCCGGCCGGACGGCCGGGCAGACCGGCGCCGAAGGCGGGCTGCCGGGACCGACATTCGAGGACACCGCCATGACCGACAAGCCGGGTACCCCCGCCACCCCCTCCAGCATTCCCGAGCCGCGCCCCGGCGAGGCGCCGCCCCACGGCGCTCGGGACGGGAGCCTGCGGCCCGATCCGGCCGGTCTCGGCGACCCGCGCGGGATCCCCGGCGCGGCGGCGGGAGACTTCACGCTCCGGCCCGACCCCCGCGGGCTGCACGACCCGCTGCCGCACGGCGCCGCGCCCCTCTCGGCCGGCGGCCATTCGAGCGGCGGCGCCACCGGCGCCTCGCGGGTGGACGCCGCCTCCGCCACCGTGAAGGAAGGCGTCCAGGCGGCCGGTGACCGCGCCGCGGACCTCGCCGGACAGGCACGGCAGACGGTGTCGGACTTCGCGGACGATGTCGGCAACCGTCTCGGCGGCGCCGCCGATCAGGCCCGCGACCGCGCGGCGTCCGCCTACGACGAGGTCCGAGAGCGGGCCGGCACGCTGCGCCGGCGCAACATGCGGGCTCTGGACGACCTGACCACCCAGGGTATCGACGGGCTCAACCGCGGCCGCACCGCCGTCGAGCGCTTCGTGGACGACAATCCCCTCCTCGTCGGCGTGGTCGGCGTGGCCGCCGGCCTTCTGCTCGGCGCGCTGCTGCCGCGCACCCGCCAGGAGGATCGGAGCATCGGTCCCTGGGCCGACGAGGTCCGCGACCAGGGCCTGCGCTACGCCCGCGAGGTGACCAGCATCGGCCGCGACTTCGTCCAGACCGCCCTCGATCCGGATAACCTGAACGCGGCCGCCCGCAAGGTGGTGGATCCGGACAGCCACACGCCGCCGGAGGGCGAGCGGAAGGAGCACAATCTCTGATCCGCGTTCCGGATCGGCACCGTCGCGTTACGCCCGCACCGTCATCCCGCCGCGCGCGACGACGGTGCGGCCGAATTCCCGATCCGCCGGTCCCGGCCGGCGGATCGGATCGTCAGTCCCGGTAGAGCTCCGCATGCGCGTCCCGCAGAAGGTTCTTCTGCACCTTGCCCATGGTGTTGCGCGGCAGCTCGCTCACGAACAGGACGCGCTTGGGGCACTTGAACCGGGCGAGCCGGCCCTCCAGGGCGGCCTGTACGCCGGCCTCGTCCGGGCATCCCGGCCCCCCCACCACCACGGCGGTGACGGCCTCGCCGAAATCGGGATGGCTCAAGCCGATCACCGCGGATTCGACCACGCCCGGCAGCGCGTCGATCTCGGTCTCGACCTCCTTGGGGTAGACGTTGAAGCCGCCTGAGATGATCAGGTCCTTGCCGCGCCCGACGATGTGGACGTAGCCCCGGTCATCGACCTTGCCGAGGTCGCCGGTGATGAAGAACCCGTCGGCCCGGAACTCGGCCGCGGTTTTCTCGGGCATGCGCCAGTAGCCCAGGAACACGTTCGGGCCCTTCACCTCGATCATGCCCACCGCGTCCGGACCGAGGGCCGCGCCGGTTTCCGGATCGACCACCCGCAGGGACACGCCCGGCAGGGGGAAGCCCACCGTGCCGGCGACCCGGTCGCCCGCATAGGGGTTCGAGGTGCTCATGTTGGTCTCGGTCATGCCGTAGCGCTCGAGGATGGCGTGGCCGGTACGGGCCTGCCACGCGCGATGCGTCTCGGCGAGCAGCGGCGCCGAGCCCGACACGAACAGCCGCATGCCTCCGGCCGCCTCCGGCGTGAGGCCCGGCTCCTTGAGGAGGCGGGTGTAGAAGGTCGGCACGCCCATCAGCACGCTGGCCCGGGGCATCAGGCTCAGGATCAGCTTCGGGTCGAGGCGGGGCAGGAACAGCATGGAGCCGCCGCTCGCCAGCACCGTGTTGGTCGCCACGAACAGGCCGTGCGTGTGGAACACCGGCAGGGCGTGGATCAGCACGTCGTCGGCGGTGAAGCGCCAGAAATCGACGAGGGTCCGGGCGTTCGAGGCGAGGTTGTCGTGGGTCAGCATGGCGCCCTTGGAGCGCCCGGTCGTGCCGGAGGTGTAGAGGATCGCCGCGAGATCCTCCGGGCCCCGGGGCACGTCGGCGAAGGCGCTCCCCGCATCCCCGGCCCGGTCCGCGGCCTCGGCGGCGCTGCCGCCGCCCGCCCCGTCGAGGGTCCAGATCCGGCGCACGCCCGCGGCGGCCTCCGCCAGCGCGTCGCGCCGGCCCGGGTCGCAGACGAACACGGCGGGCTCGGCGTCGTTCAGGAAGTAGCCGATCTCCGCCGGGGTGTAGGCGGTGTTGAGCGGCAGGAACACGGCGCCGGCCCGGACCGCGCCGAGATACAGGAAGATCACCTCGGGGCTCTTCTCGACCTGCACGGCCACCCGGTCGCCGGTCTCGACGCCCGCCGCCCGCAGGGCCGCCGCGTAGGCGCCGGAGCGGGCGATCAGGTCCGCGTAGGAGTATCGGCGGCCCTCAGGGGTCTCGATCACGGTCTTGGCGGGATCGGGGACGCCGTCCCGCACCAGGGAGAAGAGGTGGTTCGTCATCGTGAGGCTAGAGCTGTCGCGGGACCTGTCTGTCTGACGCACCCATAACCGCCCGGAGGGCCTTCCGGCGAGCCCTTTCCGGTGGCGCCCCGCGGCCCGGCGGTGACAGGCGGGCCCCGACCGGCCCGGATCCTACGCCTCGGCCAGCACCACGGCCCGCGGCGGCGGCAGCTTGGCGCGCAGCTCACGGGTCACCGCCGGCGCGGCCACCACGGTGCCGAGATTGGCGTAGGTCTCGTGGTTCCGCTCGATGGCGGCGAGGTCGTAGAGGTAGTTGACCATCAGGCCGTGCGACTGGGCCAGACCCTTCTTCGAGGTGTCGCCCAGGAAGTTGATGCGGTCGAGGCGCGCGCCGTTGCCGAGGTGGAACCGGGCCACCGGGTCGAGGGGGCGGCCGCGCTCGTTCTTGGCGCGCAGGAAATAGGCCGCCGCCGCCGGGATCAGCGCCCGGCGCACCGTCTCGGCCCGGGCCTTGTCGGCCGGCCAGTTCGGGTCGTCCAGCGCCCGCAGGACCTCGACATCCTCGGGCAGCAGGCCCTGCGGGCTGTCGGCCCGGCGCTCCCGCGCCAGCCACGCGGCGAAGCCCGGCACCGGCGACAGCGTCACGAAGGTCTTGAGCGTGGGCACCTCGCGGGTGAGGTCCTCGACCACCTGCTTGATCAGGAAATTGCCGAAGGTGACGCCGGCGAGCCCCTTCTGGCAGTTCGAGATCGAGTAGAACACCGCCGTGTTGGCCGCCTGCGGCTGCAGCGGCTTGCGCTCCCGCGACAGGATCGGGGCGATGGCCGGGGCGATCTGGTCGGTGAGCGCCACCTCCACGAAGATCAGCGGCTCGTCGGCCAGCGCCGGGTGGAAGAACGCGAAGCAGCGCCGGTCCGGCGGCTCGATGCGGGCGCGCAGGTCGTCCCAGTCGGCGATGGCGTGCACCGCCTCGTAGCGGATGATCTTCTCCAGGATATGGGCCGGCGTCGTCCAGTCGATGTGGCGCAGCACCAGGAAGCCGCGGTTGAACCACGAGGCGAACAGGTGCTCGAAATCGCTGTCCAGGCTGTCGACGGCGTCCATCAGGGCGGGGTCGGCCTCGTCGCCGGCGCGCAGCGCCCGGCGCAGGTCGAACAGGTCCTCGCGCATCCGCACGAGGCTGAGCGTGCCGCCGCGGGCGAGGTTGAGGCGGCGGATCAGCTCCTGGCTGCGCGGCTCGGCGGCCTCGTGCAGGCTGCCGAGGCGGGCGCGGGAGGGGGCGGCCCGATAGGCGGCGATCGCCTCGTCGACGGCTTCGTGGTCCGCATCGAAATCGAGGGCGATGGCCCGCAGGAAGGCGTGGCGCTCCGCCTGCCCGAAGCTGGCGTAGCGATCGAGGATCAGGCGGGCAAGCGCCACCCCGGAGGCCTCGCCGCGCCGGGAGATCAGGTCCTCGCACAGCTTGACGAGGTCGCCCGCGCTGGCCCGGGAGGTCATGTCCCCGCGCCCGATGCCGATCAGGTCGCGGCCGCGCTCGCTGATGGTCTGAAGCAGGTCGCCGAAGAAGGAGATCGCCGCCATGACCCTTGCACTGACCCCCGTCGACCCGGATTCGAGACGCTTCCGGCCCCGCGACGCCGGCTCGTCGGACGGGCGCGTGCGGATCCGGCAGCCGCCGCCCACTCCGGGGCGGCTCGCTCAGCGTCCCGATCCGCCCGCCATTCTACGGCGCCGCGGCCGCCGCGACCAGAGCTTGACCGGCCCGAACGGCGCGCTCCCAGCGTGCGGGAGCGGCACGAAGGTCGTGTGACGATCCCGGGTCGGGTGCGTCAGAGCTGTTCGGCGACGGTGGCGAGGTCGGCCCGCTCCCGCCAGTCGCCGACGCCGTGCTGGCGGGCGAAGCGGAGTTCGGCGGCGCGGCGGGCGCGCTCGGGATCGCGGGCCCGCGTGATCGCCACGGAGCCGACCGTGAACGGTACCCCGAGGATCTCCTTGGCAAAGTCGATGCGGTAGTTCGGCATCCCGTACTCCCTGCTGCGGCGGTTCCGGCCCCGTTCATCCGGAACGAAACCGCCCTCCCGTTCGTAATCCGGTTCGGAACCTCTATCGGCTCGACGCCCGGTGCATGGCTTGCGGCGCCCGCTCGCGTGCGGACGGCGCCGGCTGCATCTTCCGCATATGGGGCGCCCTCGGTTCCGGTGAAGGGGCCGGGGGCGTGCCGGCAGGGATGCATCGCCGCAGCTTGCTCCACCGCACGCTCCGCCCGTATCGCTCGCGGCCCGGACCTCTCCCGCACACGGACCCGACCATGGCCCTTCCGCGGCGGCGTGCCTGCCTGCCCCCGACCCAGCCGTGACCACGACGCTCGACGCGAAGGCCCGGCTCGGCCTGACGCTGATCGCCGGCGGAGCGGTCGCCAACATCTACTACAACCAGCCGCTGCTCGGGCTGATCGTGGCGGAGTTCGGCGACCGCGCCGCCCTGTGGGTGCCGACCACGGCGCTCGTCGGCTACGGGCTCGGCATCGTCGGGCTCGTGCCCCTCGGCGATGCCCTGCCGCGCCGCACCCTGATCGTGGGGCAATGCCTCGGACTCGCCCTGGCGCTGCTGGCGGTGGGCCTGGCCCCGAACCTCGCGAGCCTCGCCCTCGCCCACCTCGCGGTCGGGGTGCTGGCCAGCGCGGCCCAGCAGGCGGTCCCGTTCGCGGCGGAACTCGCCCCGGATGCGAGCCGCGGGCGGATTGTCGGCCAGGTCATGACCGGCCTGCTCACCGGCATCCTGCTCGCCCGGACGGCGAGCGGCGTCCTGGGGGCGCATCTCGGATGGCGGCCGGTCTTCCTGGTCGCGTCCCTGCTGGCGCTCGCCATGGCGGCCATCGCCCGGGCCACCCTGCCCCACACGGTGCAGACGCACCCGCTGCGCTACCGCGCCCTGATGCTGTCGATCCTGCACCTCGCCCGCACGCAGCCGGTGCTGCGCACGGCGAGCCTGTCGCAGGCGCTGCTGTTTGCCGCCTTCAACGCCTTCTGGGCGACCCTGGCGCTGCTGGTGGAGGGGCCGCCCTTCGGACTCTCCGCCGCGGGCGCGGGGCTGTTCGGGGTGATCGGCGTCTGCGGCGCCTTCGTGGCACCCCTGTCGGGCCGCTTCACCGACCGGCGGGGCGCCAAGCCCGTGGTGCTCGGCGGCAGCCTGCTCGTGGCGCTGTCCTTCATGGTGCTCTGGGCCGGCGGGACGTGGTCGCTCGTCGCGGTGGCCCTCGGGGTGCTGCTGATCGACATCGGCATAAACGGCGCCCTCATCGCCAACCAGACGCGGGCCTACGCCCTGGTCCCCGGGGCGCGGGGCCGCATCAACACGGTCCTGTTCACGACCCTGTTCGTGTTCGGGGCGCTCGGCGCCTATGCCGGCTCGCAGGCGTTCCTGCTGGTCGGCTGGGCGGGGGTCTGCGCGGTGGGCCTCGCCTTCTCGGCGCTGGCCGTGATCGTGGCGGCGCGCGATCCGCATCCGCCCGGCGTGCGGTCTACCTGAGGACCCGCGACAGACGGCACCACGCCGCCTTCCCGGCCGGCAGGCCGAAGCGGAGGCGCTCCGGGCGATCCGCGAAGCGCCGCACCGCGATCCCGGCCGCCGCGAGCCGCCGGTAGAGGTCGGGCCCGTCGGAAAAGTCGGCGGTCCGGAACAGGCTGGTGCCCCCGACGATCCGGCCGCCGCCCCGGGCGATCATCCGGTCGAGGCGGGCCGCGTCCGCGGACCGCGCCGCCGCGGCCTGCGCGCGCCAGCCCACATCCGACAGGGCGGCGCGCCCGATCGCCAGGGCCGGGCCCGACACCGCCCAGGGTCCGAGGGCCTCGGCGATCCGGGTCGCCGTGCCGGGATCGGCCACCGCGAAGCCGAGGCGCAGGCCGGCGAGCCCGTAGGTCTTGCCGAAGGAGCGCAGCACCACGAGGCCCGGCGCCGCGTGTGGGCACAGGCTCTCCACCGGCTCCAGATCCGCGAAGGCCTCGTCGGCGATGAGCAGGCCGCCCCGCTTGCCGAGGGCCGCGGCCAGGGCCCGGCGCTCGGCCAGGGGCAGGGTCCGCCCGTCCGGGTTGTTGGGATCGACGATCACCGCCACCCGGGCCTCGCCGAGGGCATCGAGATTCCGGATCTCCGTCACCGCGTGCCCGGCGCGCGCCCAGGCGGCGGCGTGCTCGGCATAGGTGGGCCCGAGCACCGCGACGCGGGTCGGCGCCATCAGCCGGGGCAGGGTCTCGATCAGGATCTGGGTGCCGGGGGCGGGCACGACATGCGCGGCGTCCGGCGCGCCGTAGGCCGCGGCGGCCGCCGCCCGGAGCGCCCCGAGCTCGGCGGCCTCGGGCAGCCGCGTCCAGGCGCTGGTCTCCACCGGCGGCACGGGGTACGGGACCGGATTGATCCCCGTCGAGAGGTCGAGCCAGGGCTCCGGCACGTCGGGAAAGGCTTTGCGGAGTCCGCCGAGATCGCCGCCATGCGCGATCGGGGCGACCTCACGCGTGGGAACGCTCCACACCGAATGGTCCATCTGCCCGGTACGTTTGCCGACACGCTTGCCGTCCTCGCCGTCGCCCTCGGGATCGAGGCGGCGGCCGGCTATCCCGACGCGCTCTACAGGGCGGCCGGTCACCCTGTCACCTGGATCGGCCGGCTGATCGCCGCCCTGGAGCGCGGCCTCAACCGCGGCTCCGCGCGGCGGCGGCGGATCGCCGGCTGCGCCGCGCTGGCCTGCCTGCTTGCCGCGGTGGGCCTGCCGGCCCTCGCCCTCACGGTGCTGGCGGGATTGGCCGGCCCCCTCCCCGCCCTGCTCCTCCTCGGCCTGCTCTGCGCGAGCCTGCCGGCGCAGCGCAGCCTGCACCAGCACGTCGCCGCCGTGGAGAAGGCCTTGCGCACCGGCGGCCTGGAGGCCGGGCGCCGGGCGGTGGCGATGATCGTCGGGCGCGACCCCGAGCGCCTCGACGAACCGGCGGTCTGCCGCGCCGCGATCGAGAGCCTGTCGGAAAACTTCTCCGACGGGATCGTGGCGCCGGCCTTCTGGATCGGCGGCCTCGGCCTGCCGGGGGGCGCCCTCTACAAGGCGATCAACACCGCCGACAGCATGATCGGCCACCGGACGCCCCGCTACGAAGCCTTCGGCTGGGCTGCGGCGCGACTCGACGACGGGGTGAACCTGCCGGCCTCCCGGCTCGCGGGCCTGCTGATCGCCGGGGCGGCGCTCCTGCGCGGCGCCGACGCGCGGGGCGCGCTCCGGGCGATGGCCCGGGACGCGCGCCGCCACCGCTCGCCCAATGCCGGCTGGCCCGAATCCGCCATGGCCGGGGCGCTCGGCCTGCGGCTCGCGGGACCGCGGGTCTATGACGGCACCCTCGTCCCGGACGCCCATATGGGCGACGGGCGGGTCGAGGCCACGGCCGACGACATCGCCCGGGCGCTGGCGCTCTACCGGACGGCCTGCTGGCTCCAGGGCGGGCTCGTGCTGGGGCTGCTCGCCCTGTCCCTGGCGCTGGCGGGCTGACCCGTCCGCCCCGGCCGCCCCGCCCGACCGGGCCTTGGCACGGCCCGCGCTCTCGACGCATCGTGATGGGACCGGACAGGGAGACCCCGATGCGCGCGGTGTTCGTGGATGCCAACGAGACCCTGGCGGCGGTGGCCCGGCGGCTGCTGCGGCCGGACGACCCGCCCTTCGCGATCCACGCCGATCCCGGCATCGCTCCGCAGGACCTGCCCGGCCTCCTGTCCGGGGCGGAGATCGCCGTGATCGACCACACCGCCCTCCCCCGCGCGGTGGCCCGGGCCTGCGGGGGCCTGAGGCACGTGGTGTTCCTCGGCACCGGCGCCCGCAGCTCCATGGACCCGGAGGCCCTCGCGGCCGAATGCGGGATCACGGTCCACACCATCAAGGGGTACGGCGACACGGCGGTGGCCGAATGCGCCTTCGCGCTGATGTGGGCGGCGGCCCGCGGCCTGCCCGAGATGGACCGGGCGATGCGTGCCGGCACCTGGCTGCGCCGCGAGGCGGTCCAGCTCACCGGCAAGACGGTCGGCCTCGTCGGGTTCGGGGGGATCGCGGCCGAGATGGCACGTCTCTGCCGGGGCATCGGCATGCGGGTGCTCGCCTGGAACCGGACGCCCAAGGCGCATCCGGACGTGACCTTCGTGCCGCTGGAGCGGCTGCTCGCCGAGAGCGACGTGGTCTCGCTCCACCTGCTCCTGACCGACGAGACCCGCGGCTTCCTCTCGGCCGCGCGCATCGCCGCGATGAAGCCCGGCGTCCTCCTGATCAACACCGCCCGCGGAGCCCTGATCGACGAGGCCGCCCTGGTCGAGGCCCTGCGCAGCGGCCGCGTCGCGCAGGCCGGGCTCGACGTGTTCACGGTCGAGCCCCTGCCGGCGGACCACCCGCTGGTGTCCCTGCCCACCGTCACCCTCTCGGCGCATTCGGCGTTCCGGACGCCGGAGGCCAGCGACAACCTGATCGGCGCCGCCCTCGATCATTGCCGGCGGATCGCCGCCGGCTGACGGAGCCTCAGTGCTCGGTGCCCGGCATGTTCGGCCGCGGCGTGCCGCCGTGCTGGTGGATCAGGTTGGAGCGTTCCGGGCTGCCCTTGGCGTCGGCGACCTGCTTCCGGGCTGCGGCGGCCAGGAACCAGATGCCGCCGAGCGTCCCGAAGGCGAGGATCATAAGGGGAAATCCCTGGCTCATCGTGTAGTCCTCCTCGACGCTGTCCCGCGGGATGCGGTCCTGCATCATCCTGCCGGACGATCCGGCTTGAGGAAGGATAACGCACGGATCCGGCCCATGTTCAGGCCGGACGTGCCCCATTCGGCGCCGCCCGCCGCGCCGCGTCCCGGCGCAGGGCGGAGAGCACCACGAACATCAGGCCGGCGCCCACGGCGAGGCAGGCGGCCAGGAACAGCATCGGCACGAGGTCGCTCCGGGTCTGGTCGCGGATGAACGGCACCGCGTTCTGGGCGACGAAGCCGCCGAGATTGCCCACCGAGTTGATCGCCGCGATCCCGGCCGCCGCCGAGGCGCCGCGCAGGAAGGTCCCGGGCATCGACCAGAAGACCGGCTGGGCCGCGAAGGTCCCGGCGGCGGCCACGCACAGGCAGGCGAACTTCACGGCGTTGCCCGGCAGGACGACGGAGAGCGCGAGGCCCGCCGCCCCCACCAGCGCCGGCCCGACGACGTGCCAGGTCAGGGCATTGCCCTGCGCGCCCGTGCGGGCGGCGTGGCGCGGCACCCACCAGAGGGCGACGGCCGTGGCCATCCAGGGGATGATGTTGAGGAAGCCGTTGGTGAGGTTCGAGACGCCGAAGCCCTTGACCACGGTGGGGAGCCAGTAGCCCAGTCCGTAGGCGGCGAGCGGCAGGGAGACGTAGACCCCGGCGAGCATCAGCACCCGCCGGTCGAGGAGCGCCGCGAAGGGGTTGCCGTGGTCGACATGGCCGCCCTCCTCGCGCTCGGCCCGCAGGGTGCGGGCGAGCCAGTCGCGCTGCGCCTGCGACAGCCAGGGCGCCGTCTCGGGACCGTCCGGCAGGACCACCAGCACCACCGCGGCCATGAGGATCGCCGGCGCGCCGGTGGCCAGGAACACCCATTGCCAGCCCTGGAGGCCGAGGAGCCCGTCGAGGCCGAGCAGCGCGCCGCCCACCGCCGCGCCCACCGCGTTGGCCACCGCGCTGGCGATCATGAACCAGCCGATCATCCGCGCCCGGTGTCCTTGCGGGAACCACAGGGTCAGGGCGAACAGCACGCCGGGGAAAAAGCCGGCCTCCGCGGCGCCGAGCAGGAAGCGCAGCACGTAGAACATCGCCGTGCCCTGGGTGAAGCCCAGCAGGACGGTGACGATCCCCCAGGTGATCATGATCCGGGCGAACCAGATTCGGGCGCCGACCCGCTCCAGGAAGACGTTGGCCGGCACCTCGAACAGGAAGTAGCCGAGGAAGAACAGCGAGGCCCCGAGCCCGTAGGCGGTCTCGGAGAGGCCGAGGCTGCCGACCATCTCCAGCTTGGCGTAGGAGACGTTCTGCCGGTCGATATAGGCGATCAGGTAGAGCAGGCCGAGGAGCGGCATCAGCCGCAGGGTCACGGTGCGGACGGTGCTCGCGCCGAGATCCTCCCCGACGGGGGATTGCGTGGGGGGCATGGGGCGTTCCTCTGGCGCGTGCGGCCCTTCGTGGCGGGACCGGCATTACACAGAGTAATCCCTCGCGCGGCCCGCGCCTACCGGGCAAGCGCCAGGAGGCGGTCGCAGTCGACATGGGCCG
The DNA here is from genome assembly GCF_028920805.1 of Methylobacterium sp. 092160098-2. NCBI lineage: Bacteria > Pseudomonadati > Pseudomonadota > Alphaproteobacteria > Hyphomicrobiales > Methylobacteriaceae > Methylobacterium > Methylobacterium sp. 092160098-2. Next base: position 5,174,541 of record NZ_JAQPZJ010000001.1, read on the forward strand.
CGATGTGTCGCGCGAGGCCGTCCAGCGCCGCCTCGACCCCGGCCTCGTAGCCCGGGCCGTCCGAGGCCGTCCCGAGGCGCGCGAGCCAGGCCGCCCGCTGGGCATCGTGGGCGAACAGGCCGTGCACGTAGGTGCCGGCCACGCGCCCGTCCGCCGAGACCGCCCCGTCCAGGCGCCCGTCGGCGAGGCGCAGGAGCGGCCGGGCGGCGTCGGGGCCCTCCGTCGCGCCGATATGCATCTCGTAGCCGGCAAAATGAACGCCGTCCGGCAGGCTCGTGCCGGTGACCGCCGCGAGGCGCTTCTCGGGGGTCATGACGGTGTCGACGTCGAGGAGCCCGAGGCCCGCCACCGTGCGGGGCGCGCCCTCGATCCCGTGCGGGTCGGCGAGGCTGTTGCCCAGCATCTGGTAGCCGCCGCACAGGCCGAGCACCCGCCCGCCCCGGCGGACATGGGCGCGCAGGTCGACGTCCCAGCCCTCCTGGCGAAAGGCCTCCAGGTCGTCGATCGTGGTCTTGGAGCCCGGCAGCAGCACGAGGGCGGCCTCGGCGGGGATCGGCGTGCCGGGCCGGACCAGCACCACCGACACGTTCGGCTCTGCCCGCAAGGGGTCGAGGTCGTCGAAATTGGCGATGCGCGGCAGCACCGGCACCGCCACCGTGACGGCTCCGGGCCCGCGCGACTCCGAGCCGGCGAGCCCCAGCACGTCCTCGGCCGGCAGGCGCGCGGCATCGGGGAAGTGCGGCACGAGGCCCAGAGCCGCCCAGCCGGTGCGCTCGGCGATCAGCCGCATGCCGTCGGCGAACAGGCTCGGATCGCCGCGGAAGCGGTTGACGAGGAAGCCCGCGATCAGGGCGGCGTCCTCCGGGTCGATCACCGCCTTGGTGCCGACGAGGCTCGCGATCACCCCGCCCCGGTCGATGTCGCCGACCAGCACCACCGGCGTGTCGGTGGCCCGGGCGAAGCCCATATTGGCGATGTCGCCGGCCCGCAGGTTCACCTCTGAGGCCGAGCCCGCGCCCTCGACGAGGACCAGATCCGCCTCCCCGGCGAGCCGGGAGAAGCTGTCGAGGACGGCCGACATCAGCCGGGGCTTCCAGGCCTGGTAGTCGCGCGCCTTCACGGTGGCGACCATCCGGCCCTGCACCACCACCTGGGAGCCGACCTCGCTCTGCGGCTTGAGCAGGACCGGGTTCATGTGGACGGAGGGCGCCACCCGGGCGGCCCGGGCCTGGAGGGCCTGCGCGCGGCCGATCTCGCCGCCATCGGCGGTGACGGCGGCGTTGTTCGACATGTTCTGCGGCTTGAACGGCCGGACCCTTAAGCCCCGCTCCGTGAAGGCGCGCGCCAGCCCCGCCACGAGCAACGACTTGCCGACATCGGAGCCGGTGCCCTGGATCATCAGGGCCTTTGTCCGCGGCGGGCTCAGAACTCGATCCCTTCCTGCGCCTTCACGCCGGCGGCGAAGTGGTGCTTGACGCTGCCCATCTCGGTGACGAGGTCGGCGGCCTCGATCAGGGCCGGCTTGGCGTTGCGGCCGGTGACGACCACGTGCAGGTCCGGCCGCCGCGTACGGAGGGCTTCGACGACGGCGTCGAGGTCGAGATAGTCGTAGCGCAGCGCGATGTTCAGTTCGTCGAGGACGAGCAGGCGGATCGTCGGATCGGCCATCAGGCCGGCGGCGACCTCCCAGGCGTGGCGGCAGGCGGCGATGTCCCGGGCCTTGTCCTGGGTCTCCCAGGTGAAGCCCTCGCCCAGGGTGTGCCACACGACCCGGTCGCCGAAGGCCGCCACGGCGTGGCGCTCGCCGGTATCCCAGCCGCCCTTGATGAACTGCACCATGCCGACCCGCCAGCCGCGGCCGAGCGCCCGCAGCATCAGCCCCAGCGCCGCCGTGCTCTTGCCCTTGCCCGGACCGGTATGGACGAGGAGCAGGCCCTTCTCGAGGGTCTTGGCGGCCACCTCGGCATCCTGGACGGCCTTGCGCTTCTCCATCTTGGCGCGGTGGCGGGCGTCGTCGTCGCTCATGCGGAGGCTCCTGCGGTGGGGGCTTGCGGCTTCACGACCAGCGGCAGGCCGGCCACGGTGAGCACGACCCGGTCGGCCCGGGCGGCGAGCTGCTGGTGCAGGCGGCCGGCCGCGTCGCGGAAGCGGCGGGCGAGGGCGTTGTCGGGCACGATCCCGAGCCCGACCTCGTTGCCGACCAGCACCACCGGGCCGGGCGCGCCGGCGCAGGCTGCGAGGAGGCGCGCCGTCGCAGCGTCCAGATCGGCCTCGGCGAGGATCAGGTTGGTGAGCCAGAGCGTGAGGCAATCGACCAGGACCGGCCCTTCGGACGCGGCGACCGCCTCCGGCAGGGCGAGCGGCACGTCGCGGGTGCGCCACGCCCCGGCGCGCCGGGCGCGGTGCTGGGCGATGCGCGCGACCATCTCGTCGTCGAAGGCCTGCGCGGTGGCGAGATACAGCCACGGGCCGGGGCAGGCTTCGATCAACCCCTCCGCGTAGGCGCTCTTGCCGGACCGCGCCCCGCCGAGGACGAGGGTCATGCGAGGGGGGGATTGGGGCATCCGTCCTCCATCGCCCCAACCCGGCCCGCGGTCAAACCTGGGTCCTGTGGCACCAGTGCCGCGCATGAACGGTTGCCGGGCGTCTCCGGTCCGACTATAGAACCCCGGCCTAGCCAGAGCGCCCTTCGTCTAGCGGTCCAGGACGTCGCCCTTTCACGGCGAAAACACGGGTTCGATTCCCGTAGGGCGCGCCAACAAAATCAAGCACTTAGCTGAATTTGCTGGCGCGGCTCACATTCCTGTCTCACATAGCTTGGGTTCGACGGCTGGTGTGGCTGTAGCTAGCGCGCGTCGACGAGAGAGACGTTGCTAGCGTGGCCGGCCAGGCAGTGGCGGGAACCTCGCGGTTTCACACGACCACGATGCCGCTGTCGTTGGTGGTTGGTCCCGGAGCCACGGCGGAGCCAATTGACCGAAAGATCGCATCAACGGAGTGTGGCAGCATGCCGCGCGACGTTGAGAGGCTCCGGGCAGGCGTCACGTTGAGCACCGCGAGGACCAGGGGAGTGCAATGATACGGTTTGCGACTGCGCCTCTGATCCCGAGCGCCAAGAAGGAAGAAGTTGAGTCACCGATGGCAAATGACGACACGCTCGCTAGGGCCATGGCCAACGTTAGGCACCAGCGCGAGAGCCTTGAGGCTGAGTACGAGCGCGTGAGCGGCGAGCTGACGAAGCTCCGTCTCGCTGAGCGGTCACTTGCATCTATCGTGGAAGGCACACCGCTGGACGAGCCTGCCGACGATCTGTCAACTCGTCGTCGCGCGCCAGCGAGCGTGGACCGGCCTCGTGGTAGCCGTGGCCCCCGGGGACCGCGCGCCAACTCTGCCAAGGGGCGGTTAAAGGCGCTCCTTGAGGAAGCTGGTTCTGAGGGTCTGACGCACGCCGAGATCAGCGAGCGCCTGACAGACGTGGCGGCCACCACCCTGAACACGTACCTCAGCGTGATGGCTAACAGCGGCGAATTAGAGCGGCAGGGCGATAAGTACCGGGCCGGTGCTCCGGCGGCGAGCGCAGCGGAGGAAGGCGCTGTTGAAGACGATCATGAAGACCGCGAAAAGGCTGAGGCCGCCGAGTAGCCTCGCCAGTCTTGCGCTGCTCTGTTGACAGGTTGCGCCTGCAGGACAGCGAAGGCTATGCGGGCTCGGGGGCCTGTAGCTCAATGGTTAGAGCCGACCGCTCATAACGGTCTGGTTGCAGGTTCGAGTCCTGCCGGGCCCACCATATCGAAGCCGCCGGCGTCATCTTCATCGACGAGAACGGCGAGGGGCTGCGGGTGCGACCACGGAAAGCGGCATCCGATGCAACCTAGAGCGTATTGCGTACTGACTTAGTGGAAATACGCCCTAGGTCACTCGCCCACAGGTTGCGAGGAGCGCCGATGTCCGAGAGCCCCAGCCACGTTCAAGGCTACCGCGAGACGAAGGCGGCAAAGGCTGCCGACAGGTACGATCAAGCGAACGAAGTCTGGGCGGAGGTCGAGGCGGAACGTCGAGCCGTCAACGAGCGGACAGCAAAGTTACGTGCGATGCGGCTGGCCCGCGAGAGTGAAGCGTCCTCGTAGATGAGGACGAGCCGCGTTCTGGCCGCTGCCCTCCTGCTGATCTCCTGCACTGCTGCGGCCGCCGCGTGTCAGTGCACCGGCTGCGGCTGCAAGGGCGGCCCAGGCTTCCGCGGGCCGAACGGCCGGTGCGTCAGCTACAAGCAGCTCGACAAGGTGTGGATCGCCGCCGACTTCGAAGTGCGTCTTCGAGCGCCACAAGCAAGAGTGCGAGCACGAAGGCGCGATGCCGGACGAGAAGGGCATGGAGCGCTACCGCCGTAGCATCAAAACCATCACACACTGACCGACGCCGACGCGATCTCTATCAACGAGAGCGGCCGAAGGGCAGTGCTTAGGAAAGCGCATTCGAAGCATGTCCCGACCTCAGTTCTCTGACGACAACCCCAAAGAGAACCCATGGACCGAAGACCGGCTGGGCTTCGCGCCTTTCGCCAAACGGCTGGCGGACTCGATCTTAGAGGTCGATGCCCCAAACGGCTATGTCATTGGCCTACAGGGCGCTTGGGGATCCGGAAAGTCGACCGCGCTCAATTTCGTTCAAGCCTTTATCGAAAAGCACAATGAAGAACTTGAGGAAGGCAAGAAACCGATCCACGTGATCGATTTTCGGCCATGGATTGTCTCCGGTCACCAGGACCTCATCGAGTCATTCTTCAAGATCATCACTGAGCAACTTGCGGATCAGAAGGACGCTTGGGCTAAGCGACGGAAGGCAGGGTTGCGTGCGCTGCGGAAGAACGTCGATCCGGTTGTCGATGCCGCAGCTGCCATAGGGAGCATCCTCGCTCCTGGGGTCGGAACTCTGGCCGGCATCGGGATCAAATTCGCCAGTGAGGCGGCCAAGAAAGGCGGTGCGAGTAAAATAGATGAATGGCTAGCAGAGCCTTCCCTTCAGTCTGCCTACGAAAAGCTGCGAAAGCGCATTGTCGATCAGGACGAAAAATTCCTAGTGATCATTGATGATCTTGATCGGCTCACAAAGGACGAAATTCGAACCATTATGCAAATGGTCAAGACGTTAGGGCGATTGCCTCACGTTGTATATTTGTTGGCCTATGATCGGAACATTGTTTGGCCGGCTCTTGATGATGGTCGGAAATCGGAGAAATTCGGCCCCGGATTCGCCGAGAAAATCATACAACAGGAAATCGAGCTACCTAAGCCTAGCCGAAATGCTTTACTGTCCTTGCTAGACACTGAAATAGGATTTCTAACCGGAAATATTTCACAGAGCGACAGATGGTATCGTATAGTGGTGGACGGTGTGCATAATTGGATAAGATATCCACGAGATGTTGCCAGACTTTCAAACGCTGTAAAATTTACTTGGCCGGCGATTGAAAATGAGATTGATCCGCAGGATGTGCTGGCGATGGAAGGAGTTCGCTTATTTGAGCCAGATCTATTCGATTGGATAAGGGGCAATCGAGAGTCAATATTCGGTACTGGCAACTGGGATATGGCAACGGACACGGGAAAGGCGAAAGCTGGAGACGCATTCATGTCTTTGTTTCCGATTTCCAGTCAAGAACGAAATGCGAGGCTTCTGTGCCTTTTGATCCCTTCGATGACAAAATTGTTTGAGAAAAAGCACATTTTTGCACTCAATTCAGAGACGCATGTTCGAGTTGTGAACCGGCGAGGTATTGGATCTGAGCAGGGATACGATGCCTATTTCGGTCTTCACATTCCTGATGATAGCATATCAGTCAAAATAATTGAGCGCGCGCTATCTCATCAGACTACTCGAGCAGAACAGCTAGCTATCATGCGGGGCATATTCTCTCGTGAGGCAAGTCCGAATCGACCTCCTATTGGTGAGTATTTCCAGGATTTGCGTTTTCGTTTACATGAAGCCTCACAAAACAGCGCTCCCATTAATCTGTTGGAGGCAATATTTGATTTCGGGGAGGTGATACTGAGCATTGATAAAGACGTTGGCGCGCTTATGCTTGGACCTCAGGCCAATGCATCCCTTTTGTTGTTAGAAATTTGCAAGCTCAACAGGAGTGAGGAATTTAAAGATCGACTAATCAAGTTATTCGAGTCTCGACCATCGCTCTGTTTTGCTGCTGGATTTTGGGTTTGGCGTGCCGCGGAGGCAGGTCTTATAAAAATTGATGGACATACTAGAGAAGATACTCTCGACGAAAATCTGGTTCGACAATTGCATGGCATATTATCAACGCATATCGAAGAGAGTATCGAGAGTGGAGAAATTTACAACGAACCGGTCTATTTCCATATTTCCGAAGTTTGGGCATTCAACGACAATGATAAGAAAGTTAGATCATGGATTTCGGCATCTTCATTGGCCGATGGTCGCTTTTTGGCGAAAATTTGCCGTGGCATTCTAGGGCATACTGTAGGGTCGAATCCTCGCCGGTACTCAATGCACGAGGCGCCAAAGGAAAAATTTTATGATGTTTCTCAGCTTCATACTGCTGCAGAAAAGCATGTGGACGATCCTGATCTCACAGAAGATGAGCGGTCAAGGATCAAGACGCTTCGCACAGGCTTGGCGAGTTTGTTAGCTACACGAGCAGCCGCTGAAGCTTCGGCATCATCTCCGCAGGGCGATGGCGAAGAAGACTGACCACCGTCTACCGCGGCCCAGCACGACGTCGTTGAATAGGTTGCCGGTTGTCGAAGCTCAGCTATCCTGCCCCGATGCGCACAGTCCTCGCAGCCCTCGCTCTCATCGTCGCTACCGGTGGGGCACACGCACAGAGCGCGTCGGACATTGCCGCCTGCCGGGACGTGAAGGACTCGCTGCTCCGTCTGCGGTGCTTCGACGATGTCTCGAAGCCGGCGGCTCAGGCAGCGCCCAGCGCTCCCACCGCGGCGACCAAGCCGAAGACGCCGGACTTCGCCGCCTATGCAGCCGTTCCATACCGCGGACCCATCGGACTCCCGGATTTCCGAGGCCGTGACCGCCGGCATGCCTCATATCGAACCCGCATCTTGGCCGGCGCCAGGGCCGGTCCGAACTTCGCGGGCCACCTCGCCCTTGTGCCGATCGGCTGCGGTGCCGGATGCGTGTTCGTGCCCGTGGTCGAAGTGCAGACTGGAAGGGTGTTCGACTCACCTCTCGGGGGCGAGGATCAGCTGTCGCTCGACATGAAATACCAGGTCAACAGTCGGCTGATTGCCGCTCGCTATATCGCGGATGAGCGCTGCAAGTTCGAGGAGATCGTCTGGACCGGCAGTTCGTTTCAACGAGGTGCGGTCAGGGATCTCGGCGAGCGGGAGGCGTGCTGGGCAGCAGATTAGTCCGCTCGCGGACTCTCCGTGGCGCTGCGCCGCGCGACCTACGAGACTGGCTTACCCGCGGGCAAAGATGCGCTATCGCTCGCAGATGCGCCACGCCCTTGCTGCCCTCATGCTGCTCACCGGCCCGACCCTGGCCGCCGAGCCGATCGTGGGCCGTGCATCCGTCACCGACGGCGACACGGTCGTGATCCGTGGGACCCGCATCCGCCTGCACGGCATCGATGCTCCGGAGAGCGCGCAGCTCTGTCAGGACGCGGCCGGCAAATCCTACCGCTGCGGCCAGGTAGCGGCCTTTGCCCTAGCGGACCGAATAGGCGAGGCGAACATCTCATGCGAGCCGCGCGACACCGACCAGTACGGCCGCACTGTTGCCGTGTGCCGGAAGGGCGAGGAGGACCTGAACGCCTGGATGGTGAGCCAGGGCTATGCCACAGCCTACTAGCGCTACTCCCGCGACTACGTCGGGGTCGAGACCAGCGCGAGGGCACTGAAGCGCGGCCTATGGGCCGGCACGTTTGATCCGCCTTCGGACTGGAGGCGTGCCAAGCGCGCCAGCGGCGTTGATACCCGGCCGGAGATGGAGAGGCCTCCGGCAGCCACGCCGGCGCCCATACAGGCCGCCTGCGCGATCAAGGGCAACATCTCGCGCAAGGGCGACAAGATCTACCATCTGCCCGGTACCCGAGACTACGACCGGACCGTCATTGACGCAGGCTCCGGCGAGCGAATGTTCTGCAGCGAGGACGAAGCGAAGGCGGCGGGTTGGCGGGCGCCGCGCGGCTGACCGGGTCTCTTGTCGGGGCAATTGGAGCCGCTGATCGGCCCTGTGCCGATCCCTCGAGCCCTATCCCCTGCTTACGATCACCGCGAGCCTAGACAACCACAGCGCGAGAGCGACAATCTCTGGTGGCTTGGAGATCGTCATGCGAATCGCAGTTGCCGCAGCCGCCTTCCTGGCCTTCGCTAGCTGCGCCCAGGCAGAGGAGGTCGCCTACTTCGCGATCTACTATCAGGGGGCCGACCAGATCACCTTGAACGCACAGGCGACGCCGATCCCCGTGCCTGCAGTCGGGTCCGCGATCGAGGTGTCCGATCAAGGCCGAGGGTTGCGCGGGTATGTGCGCAGCGTCTCTCACGAGGTTCAGCGGACGAGCGGCCCGGTCCCGTTCCGCTTCTACATCCTGAAAGTTGAGATTGATCCGACAGTGCCCGCAAGGGCGACAGGTCCACGCGGGTTCCGACGGTAGGACGCAGTCAGCTTAGCGCCTTCACTCCTGATCACCTGCAGCTCAGGCCGCGCCGGCCGGCCCGGGATCTGGGCGGTAATGTTCAACGTCATGACCCCTCCCTCAGGTCCGGTCGCTCAGGTCTTCCTTCGCACCGGGCTCTGAGATGCCCATGTCGGCCGTCAGGCCGCCACGGCTACGCACCCGCACGGCCGTCGCCCGAACGCCACTCCGGCGAAGACCCGTGATATCGATCTGGCCGTGGAAGCTGGCGTTCTCGAACCGCTCCGCCGCCGCGTGCATGCGGTCCGCAGCGGCCTGCATGTCGGCCCTGCTGCCGCCCCCGCTCAGGCCACCCGGCGACAGGTCAGGGATCTCTAACCCGCTGCGGGTGATCGACCGGACCGACCCGTCCGGCATCTTCATCGTGGCGTTGCCGAGGTCGAGGCCTTCCTTGCCGTCGAGGCCCTTTATGAGGCGGGGCTCGCCGTCGGGCGACTTGGCTGCGACTGGGCCGTCCTTCGGCATCGGCACCGGTGTGATCGTACCAATGCCCTGGCGCTTACCGATCTCAGCAGCGAGACCGAAGCCGGTTGCAATCTTGTATGAGGCATATCTCGATGCCACGTAGCCTCCGCCGACAATCATAGAGGCGTTGCCCGAAGCGGCCACCTGACTGATCAGGACAACCACCTGAAAGCAGGCGTAGCAACCGCCGGGTATTCATGTGCGAGGGCGTTGACCGCATTTCGCGAACGCCCGCACCATCGGAGGACAGCCTTCTGATCCTATGGATTCGCGGCTGAGTGTTCCTCCCAAGCAGCCTCATAAGCTTCCCTTAAGCCGAGCCTTGAAGCTTCTTGAGCTCAATGAGCCCCGAGCCGATCGAGTTCGGCGAGGCGATGGGAGGAATGATGGAGCCGCATCTCATTCGTGCGGCCCTAGGTTTCGGCATCGGATTTGCGCTCGGTTTTGCAGCGCGGCGCGGCCGCTTCTGCACGCTCGGTGCTCTAGAAGATGCCGTCTATGGGCAGGATACACGGCGTCTGCGCGCCTGGGCGCTGGCCATTGCCGTGGCAATGGTCGGGGTCCATGGCCTTCAATTGAACGGGCTCGAACTCCACCGAACGCTGTACGCCTCATCCCAACTCGAACTCGGCCCCTTGGTCTTCGGCGGCCTCACCTTCGGGTTCGGCATGGCACTCGTCGGCAATTGCGCCTTCGGGAATCTCCTGCGGCTCGGCGGCGGGGATCTGAAAGCTTTGGTCGCTCTCCTCGTCGCGGCCGTCTCGGCGGTGATGGCGATGCGCGGGCTCACCGCCGTCGTGCGGGTGAAAGCGATCGATCCTTTCTACGTGGCGATACCCGGCGGGCGCTTGCAACTCCTTCCGGACCTGCTCGGCGTCGGGCCACCCGCATCGATGATCCTCGCAGTCGCCTGCGCCGCCCTCCTCACGGGCTACGCCCTCGCGGATGAAGCCTTCCGGAAGGACCGGAAGCTCGCGGCGGCGGCGGTCGTCATCGGTTTGTGTGTGACCGCGGGCTGGTGGGCGACAGGTTTCGCCGGGTTCGATGCGTTCGGGACCGAGCGGCCGCTGTCGCTGAGCTTCGCCCGGCCGGTCGGCGACACCGTGCTCTTCGCGATGCTGGCCTCCGGGATGCAGGTGGATTTCGGGATCGCCTCCGTCCTGGGCGTGCTCATGGGGGCGTTCATCGAGGCGCAGCAGGCGCGGCGCTTCCGCTGGGAGGCCCCGGACGATGTGGGCGAGTTACGTCGGCACATCGTCGGCGCGTTCCTGATGGGCACCGGCGGTATCACGGCGCTGGGCTGCACCATCGGCCAGGGCGTCACCGGGATCGCGACGCTGTCCATCGGGTCGGCCATCGCCCTGGCGTCGATCGCCCTCGGGGGACGCATCGGCCTCTACTACCTGGTGGAGCGGCAGGTATGACCGCCTAGGGTTCGGGCTTCTTGCCGTCGCCGAAATTCGCGCCTTCGAGTTCCAGGAAGATCCGGTAGGCGTTGCCACGGTTGTTGGCGGCGAAGGCCGGGAGCCTGTCGTAGGCCGACCAGTCGGCGGCCCGGTATGCCACGTCGAAATCGGTCCAGGTGTCGACCGCCGCCTTCATGACCCGCCGGACATCGGCGATGTAGCCCGCCGTGAAGGCGATAGCCTTCGCCGCCTCGGTCGAAGGCTCGCCGTGACCGGGGATGATGAAGCGCGGCTTCAATCCCTCGACCTGCTTCAGGGCCGCCAGCCAGCGGTCGGTATCGACGTCGTCGCTGTTCATGTGCGGGATGCGGCCGTTCTGGACGATGTCGCCCGCGAACAGGACTCCGTCCGGCTCGACCATCATCATCATGTCGCTCGCCGAATGGGCGGGCCCGGCATAGAGCAGCACGAAGCGCTTGCCGCCGAGCGTGAGGGTCACCCGCTCGGCGAAGGTGAGGTCGGGCGGGACGATCCGCGTGTGCTCGTCGACCCAGGGGGAAAGCGCTCCCTGCCGCTGGCGCAAGCGGGCATCGGCCCGTTCGTCGGCGGTCTCGTCGTTCTCGCGGTACTCCGCAGCCCGCTCCTGGGCGATGACGACGGCGCCCGTATGGTCCTTGAACGCCTGCAATCCGTAGATGTGGTCGGCGTGGTAGTGGCTCACCACGACGTAGCGCACCGGCTTGTCCGTGACCTTCCGGATCTGCTCGAGCAGCGCCCAGCCGAGGCTCGGCGTTCCGAGGGCGTCGTACACCACCACCCCGTCATCCGTGACCACGAAGCCGCCATTCGAGGTGTTGCCCTCGTTGGCTTGGCTCGGCACGCCGGTGTTTCCGAGGCTGTAATAGACCGGTTCGCCAGGCACCTGCGCGACGGTGAGCGGCCTGCTGATCGGCGCGTAATCAGAAGCGGACGCCGACCCTGTGAGCAGGACAGCCAGGGTCAATGCGGCCCGCCGGATCATCCCTACAGGTCCTTGCAGAAGAGATGCTTCAGAAGCTCGATCACTGCGACGGCGTTCGGGTCCTTGACGCTGTAGTAGAGCGTCTGGGCCTCCCGCCGGAATGTCAGCACCCCATCCTCCCGCATCCGCGCAAGATGCTGGGACAGGGCGGACTGGCTGAGCCGGAGCTCCTCGACCAGTTGGCCGACAGACAATTCCCCGTGCACGATCAGCAGACAGGCGATCATCAGCCGGTGCTCGTTCCCGAGCAGGCGCAACAGGCGCACCGCCTCGGCGGCCTGCTCCGCGAAGGCATCCAGGGTCGTCTCGTCGATCGTCGTCGCCTGCATGGTCTCGCAAAACCGGCTTGGCCCAATCGCGTTGGGCAGGGGGAAGGTGTCACCATGGTTGCCCGAACGCGGCGCCCTGGCCAGGCGGCACACCGCCACGACACCGCGATGACCCGTATATCAGTTTTCTCTAACTTTAGTATTGACTGATAGAAGGGGGCTGGCTAGCCCTAGTGAAACGGCAGAAGCCGGTCAATTCGGGAGGAAGCCGGTGACGAACCGGGCTGACGGGCGCACGCCGCGGGGCGGAGCGCCGACGCGATCTCTTGCCCATTCCCTTGGTCGCCGGAGTTTCCTGCGCCTCGCGGCGGTCGGGGCTGGCGGGGCAGCGCTGCCCACTCTGGCCGGCGCCGGGGAAGCCGGGCCGCCGGCTGAATATCCCTGGTCGCAGAGCCTCGGGGCCGGCGTCGTGGACAAGCCCTATGGCCAGCCCGCCGCGCAGGAAGCGGGCGTGATCCGCCGCAACGTGCCCTGGCTGACGGCGGGCACCGAATCCTCGATCAGCTTCTCGCCGATCCAGGACCTGAAAGGCATTCTCACGCCCAACGGCCTGTTCTTCGAGCGCTACCATGCCGGCCGGGCCGACGTAGACGCGGAGCAGCACCGCCTGATGATCCACGGCCTCGTGGAGCGTCCGCTGCTGCTCTCCATGAGCGACATCGTCCGCTACCCGTCCGTCTCGCGCATCCACTTCATCGAGTGCCCGGCCAATGGCGGCATGGAGTGGCGCGCGGCGCAGCTCAACTCCCTCCAATTCACCCACGGCATGATCTCCTGCGCCGAATGGACCGGTGTGCCGCTCGCGACGCTGCTCGCGGAGGTCGGCGTGAAGCCCGAGGGCAAGTGGGTGATGTTCGAGGGCGCGGACGGCGCCCACATGAACCGGTCTCTGCCGCTGTCCAAGTGCCTGGACGATTGCCTCATCGCCTACGGCCAGAACGGCGAGGCGCTGCGGCCCGAGCAAGGCTACCCGCTGCGCCTCGTGGTGCCGGGCTGGGAGGGGAATGTCAGCGTCAAGTGGCTTCGCCGTATCAAGATCGGCGACCAGCCGTGGTACACCCGCGAGGAGACCTCCAAGTACACCGACCTGATGCCCGACGGAAAATCCCGGGGCTTTACTTGGAGCATCGACGCCAAATCGGTCATCACTTTTCCCTGCCCCGAGAAGCCGCTCGGCAAGCCGGGCCTCTACGAGGTGCGCGGCCTCGCCTGGACCGGCAACGGCAAGGTCAAGCGGGTCGACGTGTCGTTCGACGGCGGTGTCAACTGGCAGGCCGCCGGCCTGCATGAGCCAGTCCTGTCGAAGGCCCTGACCCGGTTCTCCCTGCCCTGGCAGTGGGACGGCAAGCCAGCCCTGCTGGAATCCCGGGTCATCGACGAGACCGGCTACGTGCAGCCGACCATCGCGGATCTGCGCAAGATCCGCGGCGTCAATTCCGTCTACCACAACAACTCGATCCAGACCTGGCAGGTGAAGCCGGATGGCAGCGTGTTCGATGTCCAGACCGCTTGAAGCCCTTCTCGCCGTCGGCGCGCTCCTCGCGCTCGCAAGCCCTGCCCTGGCCGGGGACAAGCCTCTCTACGGCTACGGCACGCACCCGACCCAGGCGCAGATCGACGCCTGGAACATCGACGTGCGCGGGCAGGACGGCCTCGGCCTTCCGGCCGGCAAGGGCAGTGTCGATCAGGGCAGCGAGATCTTCGCCGAGAAATGCGCCGCCTGTCACGGCACCTTCGGCGAGGGTGTCGACCGTTGGCCGAAGCTCGCGGGCGGCGAAGGTACCCTGAAGGCGGACCGCCCGGAGCCGACGGTGGGCAGCTACTGGCCCTTCGCGGCAACCCTCTACGACTACATCGGCCGGGCGATGCCGTTCCCGAACCCACGCAGTCTCACGCCCGACGAGGTCTACGCGCTCACCGCCTACATCCTGAACCTCAACAACCTCGTTCCCGGCGACTTCGTGGCCGACAAGGACAGTCTGCCCAAGGTCGGGATGCCCAACCACGACAACTTCACCTGGGAGGATCCGCGGCCCGACACCCGCGCCGAGCCGTGCATGAGCAACTGCCGCGATCCGAAGGCGGTCACCATCACCTCGACCGCCGAGGGCAAGACCCTGACCCCGCGCACCACGGGGCCCCTCGACGACATGCAGCCGAAATGACGTCCCCGAAGGAGGCCTCCATGCGCCGGCATCCCGTCACGGCACTCCTGGCCGCCGCCCTGATCCTCGCCCCGGCGGGAGCCGCCCTGGCGCAGGGCGATGCGGCCGAGGGGAAGGCCATCGCGTTCGACCGCGGCCGGGGCAACTGCCTGTCCTGCCACGCGATTCCCGGCGGCGACCTGCCGGGCAATATCGGTCCGTCCCTGGCGGGCCTGAAGGAGCGCTACCCGAACCGCGAGGACGTCGTCGCGATCATCCGCGACGAGACCCTGCGCAACCCGGCGACGGTGATGCCGCCGTTCGGGCGGAACCTGCTCCTCTCCGACCGGGAGATCCGGTCCGTCGTCGAGTACCTGTATTCGTACTGAAAGGGAGGCCGTCATGGCTGCCTATGACAGCAAGTTGTTCGACCGCCGCTTCGTTCTCCGGGCGGCGGGTCTCGGGAGCGTTCTGGCGGCGACCGGCTTCGGTTTCCCGCTCCGGGCTTCGGCCAGTACCGCTGCCGCCTATCCCGCCGATGCCTTCAAGCAGAAGGGCGAGGCGGACGCCGTGAAGACGCTGTTCGGGCAGGCGGCGACGGCTTCCGACAAGGTGAAGCTCGACGCTCCCGAGATCGCCGAGAACGGTGCCGTCGTGCCGGTGTCGGTCAGCACCGACCTGCCGGACGTGACCGCGATCGCTATCCTCGTCGCCGAGAACCCGAGCGCGCTGGCTGCCCTGTACAAGTTCGCGCCCGGCACGCCGCCCACCGTGGCGAGCCGCCTGAAGATGGCCAAGACCACGCCGGTCATCGCCGTCGTGGAGGCCGGAGGCAAGCTCTACAGCGCGACCAGGGAAGTGAAGGTCACGGTCGGCGGCTGCGGCGGCTGACGACGACTACACGACGGGAGGAACACAGATGCCATCAACCATCCGCGTGCGCGCGACCGCCAGCGGCGACCAGACCGATGTTCAGTCGCTCATCCAGCATCCCATGGATTCCGGCTACGTGAAGGATGCCAAGGGGGAGCTGATCCCCCCGCACTACATCGAGACCGTCACCTTCGAGCATGACGGCAAGGTGGTGCTCACCGCCTTCTGGGGGCCGGCAGTCTCCAAGGACCCGTACCTGAAGTTCAAGTTCTCCGGGGCCAAGAAGGGCGACGAACTCAAGGTCACCTGGACCGATAATCTGGGCAAGACGGATTCGTCCGTCGCCAAGATCGGATGAGTGCCCGCCACGCCCCCGCGGCCGGGCTCGCCCTGGTCCTCGGCCTCGCCGTCTGCGGCATCGCCGGGGCGCGTGCCGCCGACGCCGTCGATCCGAAGGCCGATATGAAGGCGTTCCAGGCCTATTTCTACGAGAAATTCCCGAACGTGAAGCACGCGGACTTCGTGAACGGGCCGTACTCGATGGACGAAGGCATGCGCAAGCAATGGGAGGAGAAAGAAGAGTTTCCTCCCTATGACTTCGCCGTCGAAAAGGGCAAGGAACTGTTCGAGACGCCGTTCAAGAACGGCAAGACCTTCGCCGACTGCTTTGAGAATGGCGGGATCGGCGTGCGCCAGACCTATCCGCGCTTCGACGCCAAGCTCGGCGAGGTCGTCACGCTCGAATACGCGGTCAACCGCTGTCTCACCGAGAACGGTGAGACACCCTATTCCTACGTGAAGGACGACATGGCCGCCGTGACCGCCTACATGGCGTTCACCTCGCGCGGAAAAGCCTTCGCCATCACGGTGCCGGACGATCCGCGGGCGCTCGCGGCCTACGAGGCCGGCAAGCAGTACTTCTACACCCGCCGGGGGCAGCTCAACTTCTCCTGCGCGAGCTGCCACGTCCAGAATCCCGGCCGCCGCATCCGCGCCGAGGTTCTGGCGCCGGCGCTCGGCATTACCGCGGCCCTGCCGATCTACCGCTCCGAATGGGGCGGGATGGGCACGGCGACCCGCCGCTACATGTCCTGCAACAGCCAGGTCCGCGGCACCCCGCTGGCGCCCGACGACGCGCTCTATCGCGACGTCGACTATTTCCTCTCCTTCATGAGCAACGGGCTGCCGATCTCCGGCCCCGGTGCGCGTCCGTGAGGCCCGGCATGATCTCGGCATTCGCGCGCGCGGTCCTCGTGTTGCTTCTGCTCCCGGGCTCGGCCGCCCTGGCGGCGAGCGCGCAGGAAGCGAACGACGCCTATGCAGCGGCCAAGGCGCTCTCCGACAAGGCCGCCGCCAACAAGAACCAGTGGCCCGCCACGGCGACGGCCCTCGCCGCCGCGAAGGCCGCGAGCGAGGCGGGCCGCACCGACGAGGCCCTCGCCAAGGCGAAGGAAGCCGAGGCGCTGGCCCGCGCCTCCATCGACCAGACAGAGCGGGAGAAGACCGCCTGGAAGGATGCGGTGATCCGATGACGCGCGACCTCGACGCATCGAGCCCCGGCCTGCGCCGGCGGCAACTCCTCCAGGCCGGCGGCGCCGCCCTGGCACTGCCGTTCCTCTGGCGCCGCGCCCTCGCGCAGGACACGGGCGCCGGCCTCTACGAGTTGCAGCCGTTCGGCAATGCCCGCCTCCTGCACATGACCGACACCCATGCCCAGCTGCGGCCGGTCCTGTTCAGGGAGCCGAGCGTCAATATCGGCATCGGTGCGATGCGCGGCCGCCCGCCCCACCTCGTCGGCGAGGCGTTCCTGAAGCGGTTCGGCATCGCCCCCGGCAGCCGCGAGGCCTACGCCTTCACCTATCTCGACTTCGAGGCGGGGGCGAAGCGCTACGGCCGGCTCGGCGGCTTCGCGCATCTGCGGAGCCTCGTCGGCCGGCTGCGCGCCGAGGCTCCCGGCGGCCATGCCATGCTCGTGGACGGCGGCGACCTGTGGCAGGGCAGCGGCCTCTCGAATGCGCGCAAGGGCGCCGACATGGTCGAGGCTGCCAATCTCCTGGGCATCGAGGCCATGACCGGTCACTGGGAGTTCACCTACGGGCAGGACGGGCTTCGGGCCAATCTCGACCGGTTCAAGGGCGAATTCCTGGCGCAGAACGTGTTTCTCACGGAGGAGGCGGCCTTCAACGAGGCGCCGGCCTTCGATTCCGCGTCCGGCCGGGTGTTCAAGCCGGCGACCGTGAAGGCGTTCGGCGACCGCCGCGTGGCGATCATCGGTCAGGCCTTCCCCTACGTGCCGATCGCCCATCCGAAGCGGTTCACGCCAGACTGGACCTTCGGCATCCGCGACCACGAACTCCAGGCCCTGGTGGACGACCTCCGGGGGAAGGAGAAGGTCGACGCCGTGGTGCTGCTCTCCCACAACGGCATGGATGTCGATCTGAAGCTCGCGAGCCGCGTCTCCGGTATCGACCTCATCCTCGGGGGCCACACCCACGACGCGGTGCCCGAGCCGGTCGCGGTGGAGAATTCCGGCGGCAAGACGCTGGTCTCGAATGCCGGCTCGAACGGCAAGTTCCTGGCGGTGGTCGATCTCGATCTCGCCCCGGGCTCCCTGCGGGGCATCCGCTACCGCCTGCTCCCGGTCTTCGCCGACCTTCTGAAGCCCGATGCCGAGATGGAAGCGTTGATCGCCTCCCTCGAAGCCCCGCACGCGGCCGCGTTCGGGCGGCGCGTCGCAACCGCGGACGGCCTGCTCTACCGCCGGGGCAACTTCACCGGCACGATGGACCACCTGCTCTGCGACGCCCTGCGCGGGCAGCTTGACGCGGAGATCTCCCTTTCGCCGGGCTTCCGCTGGGGCACCACGACGCTCGCCGGCGGCGAGATCACGGCCGCCGACGTGCTGGCCCAGACCGCGACGACCTATTCGGAGGTCTACGTCCAGCCGATGACCGGCGCCCAGATCCGCTCGATCCTGGAGGATGTCTGCGACAACCTCTTCAATCCGGATCCGTATTATCAGCAGGGCGGTGACATGGTCCGCGTCGGCGGCCTGAGCTATCGCTGCGAGCCCGGGGCCGAGAGCGGCAAGCGACTCTCGAACCTCACCCTCACGGGCGGCGCTCCCCTCGATCCGGCCAGAACCTACAAGGTGGCGGGCTGGGCATCGGTGAACACGCAGGAGGGCAAGCCGGTCTGGGAGGTGCTGGAGGCCCATCTCGGGCGCTCGGGCAGGGCCACCCTGTCTGCCGACAAGCCGGTCGAGGTCGGTGGCGTCGCGGGCAATCCCGGCTATGGCGGAGCGGCGTGAGCCGGTTCGGCCTCCCGCGCAGGCTGCTGCTCGGCGCAGCTCTGGCTCCGGTCGTGGCACAAGCGGCCGGGACCGTCGGCGGCGGCCCGGCGCCGGAGGTATCGGCCTTCGCCGAGCATCGCCTCGCCCTGCAGCTCTCCGAGCGCGAGCCGCACCGGCAGGACCTCGTGCTCAGCGTCGCCAACAACGTGCTCAAGGCCTACGGACCGGACAAGGTCGCCATCGAGGTGGTCGCCTTCGGCCCCGGTATCGACCTCCTGCGGGCGGAGAGCCCCCGGAGGAGCGCGGTCGACAGTCTCGTGTCGCAGGGCGTGCGCTTCGACCTGTGCCTGAACACCGTCGAGACCATCGCCCGCGAGACCGGGCAACGGCCGGCGCTCAACCCGCACGCCATCCCGGTCGAGGCTGGGGTGGTGCAACTCATGACGCTCGCCGAGGCCGGGTACATCCTGGTCCGGCCCTGACCGGGGATCCGCCATGCGACAGCCCGCCCGACGCCTGATCCTGCTCCTGCTGGCCGGGCTCGCCGCCACCCCGGTCTCAGCCGCCGAAGCGGGCAAGCAGCACCGCGTGGTGTTCCAGGTGGACACGGCCGACCCGGCCACGATGAACCTGACGCTCAACAACGCCACCAACGTCGTCGACTACTACCGCGCCAAGAACGAGGAGGTGGAGATCGACATCGTGGCCTTCGGGCCGGGCCTCGCCATGTACCGGGCCGACAAGTCCACCGTGGCCGACCGGATCGCGCATTTCGCCGATTACGGCTTCCCGTCGAAGATCCAGTTCTCGGCCTGCAACAACACGAAGACCGCCATGGAGAGGGCCGAGGGCCATCCGATCACGCTGCTGCCGCAGGCGACGATCGTCCCATCCGGTGTGGTGCAGATCATGGAGCGGCAGGAGCAGGGGTGGAGCTATGTACGGCCGTAAGGTGATTAGCCGGCGCGCGGTCTTCGTCGCCCTCGCGAGCCTGTTCCTCGTCCGCCCGGCTGCGGCCGAGGAGGCCCTCGTCACCTACAAGTCGGTCTCGCCCGACATCGCCCTCGAGATCGCCCAGGCTGCCTTGAAGCGGTGCCGGGAGGACGGGCTTCAGGTGGCGGTCGTGGTGATGGACCGGTTCGGTGCGCCGCTCGTGCTGCTGCGCGACCGCTTCGCCGGCCTGCCCTCGGCGACCACGGCCTCGTCCAAGGCCTACACCGCACTGAGCTTCCGCAGCACCACGGCGGAGTTCGCCAAAGGCATCGCGACGCAGCGCCTCGATGCCGGCCTCGGTCGGTTGCCGAACGTGGTCGCCATGGCCGGCGGCCTGCCCATAGAGGCGGGCGGGGGCATCGTCGGCGCGGTGGGCGTATCCGGCGCACCGGGGGGCGACAAGGACGATGCCTGCGCCGCCGCCGGCATCGAAGCCGTGCGGGACAGGCTGGATTTCTGAGGCGACCGGACCTTGTTGCCGTCATCGACTTTCGAAGACTTCATCCCCTCCAGAGAGTTCAATGGCAAAGCAGCGGGGCATCTTGCAGCGCTCCACCCTACACCCGCCGAAGGACTTTTCCGTTCGGATCCTTATCGTCCCATCGTCTTGAGGCGTGGCAAGGCATCGACCTTCGTTTGACGCTGACGGCGCGAAGCCGCCAACGGAGGAACCAATGCTCTCAGCAGGATGGCGCACCCTGATTGCGATGGCGTGCGCGACGAGCGTCCAAGTGATGCCGGGCTACGCTTCAGAACTCTCTGTCGACCGGTTACCGCCCTGGCAGAATGGCGCCAACAACCCCGCCCAGGACAAGGGCCTGGAATTTACGGTCAAGGAAGCCGACAACCTCGCCGACTTCCACGGCGATGTTACGAATGCTCGCCTCGTGCTCTATGTCGGCGGCAATTACTTCTTTGCCATGGCACCGCTGGTGGCGGCCTTCGAGGCGAAACACACCGATCTCAAGGGCCGCATCTATTACGAGACCATCCCGCCTGGGCTCCTCGCGCGGCAGATGAAGGCCGGCGGGCGCATTACCGTCGGCAACATGACCTGGACGGCTAAGCCCGATGCCTATTTCTCGGGGCTCATGGCCGTGAAGCGTCTGATCGAGGCCGGCGAGCTCGTCGGCCCTCCGACGATCTACGCCACGAACCAGCTCGCAATCATGGTTCCCAAGGGCAACCCGGCCGGGGTGAAGGGTCTGGCCGATCTCGCCCGGCCGGGCCTCAAGCTCGCCATGCCGAACCCAGAATTCGAAGGCGTGGCCCGCCAGATCAAGGCCGCATTAGCCAAGGCGGGCGGTGACGCACTGGTAAAGGCGGTCTACGAGACCAAGGTCGCTGACGGCACGACCCTGCTGACCAGAATGCATCACCGGCAGACGCCCGTCTGGCTGATGCACGGGCGCGCCGAGGCTGGCATGACGTGGCGCTCCGAAACAATCTTCCAGGAACAGGCTGGATTGCCGACTGGACGCGTCGACATTCCGGCCGACCAGAATGCCACGGGAATCTATGCCGGCGCGGTGGTCAAGGACGCCATCCATCCCGCCGAGGCGAAGCTCTGGCTCGACTTCCTCATGAGCGACGAGGCCAAGGCGATCTTTGCCCGCTACGGCTTCGGCGAATATCGACCCTGAGCTGCCCTGGGTCGGGAGCCACGCGCCAGAGCGCGGTTGAGCGCTTTCAAGCTCCGGTCGTCCCTGGAACAAAGTTCGTGGGCGAAGGCGTTTTCCAAGTATACCGCCTCCGACGAGCGTATCGGCCGCCTGGTCGCCGATGCCTCCGTGGCCCAGGCAAGGGTTAGCAGCCCGACGAGCGCCAGCACGGCTGTCCCAGGCATCGCGCGCCTCACTTCGCGTAATGGAAGCCAGCCTGCTGCAATTCGGGCAGCGTGCCGACGGCCCCGGGGGTGAGCACCACGCCTGGGATCAGGTGGTTCGTGAGTTCTGCCGCCAGTGCGTCGTGCGACAGCTTGTCGGGGTTGAGGTCGCGCTTGATGAGCGCGGCCGCCTGCTCCCAGATCGCGTTGTGGCAGGAAAGGAACACGACGCCCCGGGCCATCAGCGCGGGGATGGAATTGTTTTCCGGCGAGAACACGCCCGCCGGATCCTCGAAACTGGCGGCATCTGCCTGCGCCGCCTTCTTGGCCACGATCAGCGTGTTGATTGCGAAGGCCTCGCCAGCGAGCTTCGTCAGTTGATACTTGTCCCACGTCGCCTGGTCGTAGAGGGCAATGTTGGCCGAGCCGTGCGTTGCCGAAGCCGCCAGGAAATCGGGGTGTCGGAACGACCAGACCTGATTGTTCAGGGCGTTGCGCATCAGGTTGAGCCAGGGCCCGCCGATCTCGGTGTTGTCCCAGACCTGCCGCGGGCCGCCCCGGTAGGCAATCACCGCCGACAGGGCCTCGTGATCCCAGAGGTCGGGCCGGTCAAGGATCATTGGAACGGACTTGAATTCGCGACGCCGCGGCGCCTTCGCTAAGCACTCCGAGAGCGCGCCCAAGGTCCGCGCCCCCTCCGGCGATTCGGCGGCGCCGGCTGTCGTGGCGGAACGGGCTTCGGCAAGCCCCGCCGCGAGACCGGCACCGAGGGCAAAAAGCGTGCGGCGTTCAGGATTCATCTTAGTCCCTCCTGTCTGACCCCGACGACGGATCAGCGCGCCACCGTCCCAGCGGGCGAGGACTGGGCGCCGAGCGTCACGCCGTCCACGGTCTGCCCGTAGAAATCGTAGGGGCTGTCGTGATGGGCGGCGCGCGTTGCGGCGAGGTCGCCGGTGAAGCGTGGGTCCTGCGGGCGCTCGCGGCTGTCGATGTAGGCCGCCACGTCCCAGGCTTCGGCATCGGTCAGGCTGTTGCCCTGGCCGAGGGGCATGTTGGTCTTGATGAAGCCCGCCGCGTTGACGACGGAACTCATCCCCGCACCCCAGTTGTAGGACCTGCCGCCCCAGAGTGGCGGGAAGACGATCGTCCCGTCAGAACTCGCTTGGCCCGCGCCGTTCTCCCCGTGGCACAGTGCGCATTTCGCAGCGTAGACCTCCCGGCCGTGGGGGATGTCGAGGCCTTTCGGCTTGGTCAGCTTCGGATAGCCTTGGCCCGGAAGCTTCACCCCCACGGGAGCGCCGTGGGCGAGGAAGGCGGCGTAGCTTTCCAGCGCGACCAGAACGGGATCGCCGAGCGGCGGCGCCTTGCCGTTCATGCTGTAGCGGAAGCAGCCCTGAAGCCGCTCGGCGAAGGTGTTCACGTGCCGGTTCTTGGCGCGATAGGCCGGATACGTCACGTAGGCGGCCCAGAGAGGGGCCGAGTGGCCGAGACGGCCTCGGTCAAGGTGGCAGTTCGTGCAACGCAAATCGTTGCCCACGAAGGCTGGAGCCTGGTCGCGCGTATCGTGGAAAATGTGCTCGCCGAGCCGGATGACCTTGCCGAGGTCGTCATCGGGGATCGCCGAATCCGCCGGCGGTACGAACGGGGGGACAGCCCCCTCTCGATCGGCCCCTGCCGCGCCGATCTGCGGCAAGGCCAAGGTAAGTCCGAGGGCCAGGACAGTCGCCAGCGACGCCGCGCCGTGTCTCGTGAGGCTCATCGGCTGTCTCCGACCTGTGAAGCCGGTAGGGCGGCGTAATAGGCGGACACGGCCGCCCCGTCCTGGTCGCTGAGCTTGTCGGCGATCCCCTTCATCAGCCCGAGCGGATCGTTGTGGCGTGTTCCGGTCTTCCAGGCGGAGAGTTGTGCCATGAGGTAGGCGGCCGGCTGGCTGGCAAGCGCAGGGAAGGCGGCGCCGACGCCCTGTCCCGCCGGACCATGGCATTGTCCGCAGGCGGGTACTCCTCGCGACCAATCGCCCGTCTCCGCCAGATTTCGGCCGCGGGAAGATATGGCTCCGTCCGGGGCAGAGGCCTCGGCCGCCTTCGGTGCGGGGAGCCCGGCGTAGTAGGCGGCGACCGCCCGTCGCTCGTCCGACGTCAGGGCCTGGGCGATGGCGCCCATCGTCTCGTTCTCCCGGCTACCGTCGCCGAAACTGTCGAGTTCGTGCGTGAGATAGCCGACAGAGAGGCCGGCGAGGCGGGGAAAGCCACCTTCGATGCTCCCGCCCCCGTCATCCCCGTGACACGCGGCACAGGCGGGTGCGCCGGTCTGCGTGCCGTTCCGCGCGATCTCGCCGCCGTCGATGGCGCAAGCTGGAC
Organism: Methylobacterium sp. 092160098-2; assembly: GCF_028920805.1. Taxonomy (NCBI): domain Bacteria; kingdom Pseudomonadati; phylum Pseudomonadota; class Alphaproteobacteria; order Hyphomicrobiales; family Methylobacteriaceae; genus Methylobacterium; species Methylobacterium sp. 092160098-2. The sequence goes on from NZ_JAQPZJ010000001.1 coordinate 5,197,938, forward strand.
TGGCAGCGAGAAGGACCATCAGCCCTCCGAGAGCGATGCGGGCTTTCCCGCCTTTCAGTCCCATCGACCCCTCCCGCGTCTTCGGTTTTACTTTCCGGCCAGGTCGGAAGACATCTCGCCAGCCTCACCGCTCCGCTTAAGCCAAGCTTAAGACGGCCTGATAGCGTCGTCTTGAGGCAATACCTATGCGCTCCTCGTCGTGGAAGACGATCCGATCCTGGAGAACGGGCTGACCTTCGGCGGAACACCCGCCGACTGCGTGGGCAGATGCGACGAGGCGGCCGCTGCTTTGGCGACCTGCGGCAGCCAGCCACCTTCGCCGCGGGCCGATGACATCCGACCGGTCGCTTGGCAGGGAGAGGCCCATCTCTGCAACCCCGTGCGACCGACCCCTTCAGGATACCGCTGGCAGCACCCCAGGACCCAGGTGCCCGCACTCGCCTCGCGATGGTCGAATCCTGACGCGCATGGCGCACGGGGACTACACCTGGGTCATCCCCGTCCCTCTCCTCACTTAAGCGTCACTTAAGCTTGCAGGCCGAGCCCCGTTCGACGTCTCGGCGCTTCGGCGACCAGCCCTCCCGGTCACCCGGCTGAGCGGTGGCTGTCGCGACCCGATGATAAGGCGTTCCAGGGGTGAATTCCATGCTGCCTCCGAACCGGCGACAGACTTTGCGGCTGGCCCTCGGTGCCGTGGTGGGGTCCCTCATCGTCGATGCCTCTGCCTGGGCGGACGACTTCTGGTACGACCTGCATGGCGACGATGGCGGCCCGGTCCGGAACGCCAGATTGCCCGGCGAGCTGACCGGTGAGCTCGCCGGCCTTCCGAGTATCATCTGGGCCGGCTCGCGCGACGACGCGTTGACGCTCTACGAATTCTATGACGACAACTGTCCTTATTGCCGCGGCGCCGCCAAAGACATCGACCGGATTCTACGTCAGACTCCCGATCTTCGTCTGGGATTGATCAACAACGCTGTCCTCTCGCCCCGCTCGGTCGAGTCGGCGAAGGTCGCGTTGGCGATGCTCAGCCTCAAGGGATCGAGCCTGGCATACGCGCTCCAGCAACGGCTGATGGCGATGTCGGGACCCGCCGACGGCGAACGCGCGCTGCGGATCGGCGTCGAGCTCGGCCTGGATCGCGAGCTGCTTCGTCAGCGGGCTGAGAGCGCCGAGGTCAAGGCGATGCTCAACCGGCAGATGCAGTCCGCCGCCGATCTGGGCCTGTCGGCAACCCCGGCCTTCGTGCTCGGGAACAGCGGGATCACCGGCTATCCGGGACCGAAATCGCTTTCCAAGATCATCACCGCGGGGCGCGTCTGCGGCGAGCCGGTTTGCTGAACTATTCCTCGCCTACAACGCCCCACCTTGCGACATCCGCACACCCGTCGAAGGACCTGATCATGAAATGCAACTTAGCCGCCTGCGCAATGGCCTGCATCCATCTTGTCGTCACGATCCCGCTTTCTACCCCAGTCCTCGCACAGGATCTCAATGCCAGCGTGCTGCATATCGACGTTCCCGTGAAGGTCAGGGACAGTCGCGTGGCCTTCAACATGGACCATCTCGCGTTCAGCGGCGATCAGTCGATTGGACTAACATACATGCAACTGATGCTGAAAAACTATCGAGCGTCCGGGGCGAAACTGGAGATCATAGCCGTCTTCCACGGGGCAATCGGGTACCTCTTGCTGGATGATGCGGCCTACAACAAGTCTCGGAAGACCAACCGGGGCAATCCGTACAAGGACGAGATCCTGGATCTGCAGAAGCAGGGTGTTCGATTCGAGGAATGCGGCCAGACGGCCCGGAACAACGGGTGGGTGAATGCCGACCTTATTCCCGGCGTGCTGGTCAATTCGGGCGCCAACCTTCGGCTGGTGCAGCTGCAGCAAGACGGCTTCGCCGAAATCCATCCTTGATCAGTGAGCTCCAGGCGACGTGAACGCGATCTCACTCGGCCCGTTGGTCCTTGACCCTGAACGTCTCGCGGTTGTGGCCGGCATCGGCGCGTACCTGGCGGCCGCGTCGGTCCTCGCTCCGCGGTTCGGCCGGGGATTGTATGCCTGGGCGGCGTGGACCGTGGTCGCGGCCCTCGCAACCGCGCGGCTCGGCTATGTTTGGGAGAACTGGCCGTCCTTCGCGCCAGCGCCCTGGCGTGCGCTGGCGGTGTGGCAAGGCGGCTTTCAGCCCGGCGCCGGGCTTCTCGGGCTCGCGCCGGTCAGCGCCATCTACCTGCGTTCGTTGCGTTCCGTGGCGGCCGGCACAGCGGCCGCCGGTGGCGGACTACTCGTCTGGCGGGTGATCAGCCTTCTCACCGCGGCGACGCTCGGCCAAGCCGCGCCCGACACGCTGTTCGAGCAGCTCGAAGGGGAGCCGCTCGCCATCAGCGACCTGCGCGGCCGTCCTGCGGTCGTCAACATCTGGGCGACGTGGTGCCCCCCGTGCCGGAGCGAGATGCCGTCGCTCGCTCAGGCCGCCGCCGCCGAGTCGGCGGTCGCCTTCGTCTTCGTCAACCAGGGCGAAAGCGCCGACCGGGTTCGCGCGTACCTCGCCGCGAGCAAGCTCTCGCTCGCGCATGTGCTTCTGGACAGGGGCATGGAGGTTCCTCGCCATTACGGCACCCGCGGCATCCCGCTGACCCTGTTCCTGCGTGCCGACGGGACCCTCGCGGATATGCATACGGGGGCGATCTCCGATGACGCGCTCGCGGCGGGAATCGCGCGGCTGCTGAAAAGGCCCCGATAGCGTGGCCGTACCGAAGCGCGCACTCGCGATGAGCCGGATGTGGGGACGAGACGCCAGGCTGCGTTGGGTTGGCGCGATCCTGCTGACCGCCGCCCCCGCCTGTGCCGGCGATACCCTGACCGGAGCCGCGAAGGTTCTGGACGGGGACACGCTTGAGCTGCAGGGCCGCCGCATCGATCTGTATGGCATCGACGCCCCCGAGGCCGAACAGGTCTGCGCGCGGGCCGATGGCAGCCAATACCGGTGCGGGCAGACAGCGGCCGGCGCGCTTCGGCAGCGGATCGGAACGACACCGGTGTCCTGCACGCCGCAGGGCGGTGCTACGCAGGACCGACTGACGGCGGTCTGCCACGTTGGCGAGACCGACCTCTCGGCGTGGATGGTGGCGCAGGGGCATGCGCTCGCGCTCCGCGACGTCACCGGGGCTTATGCGGCGACGGAAGGCGTCGCGTGGGGCCTGCGGGTCGGCCTGTGGGCCGGCGTCTTCGACGAGCCAGCCAGCTGGCGGCGGTCCCACCGTCGGGCGGAGCCGATAGAAGGTGGCGAGCGATAAGGTGGTGGCGCGCCTCAACGCGGATCGCCTGCCGAACAGGGCCTGCGCCTGGCGAGATCGGCGCTGGCGGGCTCCGGCAGGTCGAGAAGGCGCCGCAGGGTAAGGGGCCTGACCCTCAGCAAGCGCGCGGCCGCGGGCAGGTTGTTCTCGACGCCCCGCAAGGTTGCGTGCGCGTGCAGGCGGGCCGCTTCCGCTAGGCTCGTCACGCTAGGCAGCGGCGCCGAGCCATACCCTGTCCGTACCAGGGTATCGATCTCGTCGGCCGAAACCGGTTGGGTCAGGAACTCGTCGGCACCTGCCTTGATGCAGGCGACGGCGCCTGACAACGAGGCGATATGCGACAGGAGGATGATCCGAATGTCCGGACTGAGTGCGCGAAGGGCGCGAACTGCGCAGGCGGCTTCTCCCGCGAGACTGCTGTAGTCCAGGACCGCCGCCGAAGGGATCGGGGCCGATAGGTCGTCGAGGGTCTCGGGAAGCCTCTCATAGGTCGTGACGGGATACCCGCGCGATTGGAGAGCCTCGGCGAGCATCATCGCCCCTTGTCTGTCGGCATTGACGAGAAGCAGGGCGCCGGGAAGTACCGCGTCACGTCTTGTTTCGGCTGGATCCATCGGCGCCTTCTTCGTTCTCTGTTCAGCCAGGAAGCGCGACATCCCCTTCGCGTCAGCCCTCGGTCGGGAGCATCGACGGGTATGCGAGGCACCGGGCGCCGGTCCCTCGCGTCGCCGCTCAGGCCGCGCACGGCGACACATTCCCACTATGTCCTTCATCAGGGCTCTCTCCGTCGCAAGCGAGGGAAACGCGAGGCGCCCCAGTGACGTGGAGCATGCAGCCCGGGGCGCCGCTCTGGATTGCCTCGACTGCGAGGGAGAGCAGCTTCAGGCAGCTTCCTCGGCCTTGCGGGGCTTCGCCAGCCACTCGCGGCCCTTCAACATGGCCTTCCAGTAGATCGGCGGCAGCATCCGCTCCTTCAGGAACCACGCCAAATGGCTCGGCTTCGTCCCGTCGATCAGCCATGCGGGGAAGCTCGGCATCAGCTTGCCTCCGTAGCCGAACTCGGCGAGCACTACCCGCCCGCGCTCAACGGTGAGAGGACAGGACCCATAGCCGTCATAGATGGCGGCAGGAGCGCGACCGTCGAGGGTGGCGAGCAGGTTCTCTGCCACAACCGGCGCCTGCTTGCGCACCGCGGCCGCCGTCTTCGCGTTCGGAGCCGAGCAGGCGTCGCCCAAGCCGAAGATATTGCCAAATCGACGGTGACGGAGAGTGCCGGGATCGACCTCGACCCAGCCGGCCGAATCCGCCAGTTCGCTCTCTCGAATGATGCCTGGCGCCCGCTGAGGCGGACAGACGTGCAGCATCTTGAAATCGCGCTCGACGATACGGAGAGTGCCGTCGGCATCCTTCGTGGAGAATCGGGCTCGCTTGGCCTCACCATCTACCGCCGTCAGGGTCGATGTCAGGTTCAGATCGATCCCATAGCGCTCGATGTAGCGCATGAGGGACGGTACGAAGTGCTCGACCCCGAACAGGGTGGCGCCGGCAGAATGGAACTCCACATCGATGTCTTCGAGGCGGCCAGCTCGGCGCCAGCGGTCGCAGGACAGATACATGGCCTTCTGGGGAGCGCCCGCGCACTTGATCGGCATCGGCGGCTGCGTGAACAAGGCCCGGCCTCCACGAAGGTCTCGCACTAGCCGGTCGGTATAGGGAGCCAAATCAAACGCATAGTTCGACGTGACACCGTTCTGGCCCAAGGTGTCCCGCAGGCCCTCAATCCCATCCCAGTTGAGTTCGATGCCTGGCGCGACCACGAGGGCGTCATAGCCAATGCGCGTTCCGTCCGTCAGGCTGAGCCGGTTCAGCGCCGGCTCAAACCCGGCAACCGCCGCTTGATGCCACTTGGCGCCAGTAGGAAGGGTCGATGCCATCGCCCGAGCAGTCTTGGCTTGGTCGAAAATGCCGCCGCCGACCAAGGTCCAGCCAGGCTGATAGTAGTGGGTGTCACGCGGCTCGATCACGGTGACGTTGAGATCGGGTCGGCGCCGAAGCAGGCTCGCGGCAGTCGCAAGGCCGCCAGCACCACCGCCAACGATGACGACAGTGGCAATGGTGAGGGGCAGGGTCATAGGAAGTGATCCATTTGGATGAACGAAGCACCGCTCACGCTTGGGTGCGCTTCGGCTCGACGCAGATGGGCGGGTGACTGACGCTATTCCTCTTCACGCAGCGAGAGGCGGCCCGGCTTGCCCGAGCGGTCACCTGATTCGAGGACAGCAGGCTCTTAGGGCGGCCAGAGTTTCCTTCGCGAGGTTCAGGCGGTTGGCTCGCCGTGAAGGGCACTCGTCGAGGGGCGTTCGTTCTCCTTTCGAGCTACCAGGGGCAATAGAGCGTCGCTGGCCTTATATGTTAGATTACTCTAAATAAGTCAATGCTAATTTATGGGACATGCCCGCGTGGATGCCGTGACGCCCTCCGACCTGCTGCACCTCCAAGACAAGACGGCCGATGCGGCGCGGCTGCTGCGCCTGCTCGCCAACGAGAAGCGCCTACTCATCCTCTGCCTGCTGATCGCGCGCGGCGAGATGGACGTGACGAGTCTCGCCGAGGCGGTTGACCTCAGCCAGTCGGCCCTGTCGCAGCATCTCGCCAAGCTTCGCGAAGACGGGCTCGTGGCGTTCCGGCGCGAGGGCCAGACGCTGTACTACCGGCTGGAGGATCCCCGGGCCGCGCGCGTGCTCGCGACGTTGAAGGACATCTTCTGTCCGGACCTCGGCTGAGTGCGCTCAGCCGCGAAGGATCTCCGCTTCGAGCCCCGGCCGGTCAGAGCGATTGCGAAGATGAAGGCTCAGCCCGCTCCGGCGGGACGCCATCTCCACGATGGCCAGCCCGAGACCGCTCCCCGTCGCACTCTTGTGGCGTCCCCGGAAGAAGCGCTTCGTCACGTGCGGCAGTTCCTCGTCCGGAATGCCGGGACCCTCGTCACGCACGAAGACGCCTCCACCCGCCGGCCGCCGTCCCCACTCGATCGTCCCGGTCTCCATGTGCTGCACGGCATTCTCGTGCAGGTTTCGGACAGCCAGGCGCAGGCTCTCCGGGTCGGCGCGCATCGTGAAGCCCCGCAGCTCGGGATCGATGACGGTCCGGATGCCGGGCGGCGTCCGCATGGTCCTCACGGTCTCGGCGACCAGCGCGCCCAGCTCGACATCCGTCAGCGGCCGGGCTTCCGTGGCGGCGTCGAGCCGGGCGGCGTCGAGGAGCTGGCGCACGAGGTGCGTGCTCCGGTCCACCGCTGCCATGATCTGGCGGAGCGCGGCCCGCGTGACGTCCGGGTCCTTGGCCGCCAGCGCCACCTGGGCCTGGGTCTTGAGGCCGGTCAGCGGCGTACGCAGCTCGTGCGCCGCGAAGGCTGTCACGTCCCGCTCGTGACGACGGGCCGCTTCGACCTTGAGGAACAACCCGTTGAGGGCGGCCGCCAGCGGGCGCACCTCGGCCGGCGCCCGTGCGGCGTCGATGGGGCTCATGTCGTCGGCGTCCCGTGCCGCCAGGTTTCGGGCCATCAGCCGCAAGGGGCGGAGGCCACGCCCCAGGCTCACCCAGATCAGCAAGCCGAGCAGAGGGACGATGAGGAGGGCCGGCGCGAGCAGGCCCATGATGAGGTCCGTGACGAGGCGCTCACGCAAGCCGAGGCGGTCGCCCACCATGACGCGGACCCCGTTCTCGGGCTCCTCGACGGTGAAGACCCGCCAGGTCTCGCCATCCACCTCGCGCTCTGAGAAGCCCGCCGGCGCATCGCTCAGGCGCCGCTCGGGGGCGCCGCTAGACCGTGCCACCATCCGACCGTCGATGGACCAGATCTGGCAGGAGAGCTGCCGTTCGTAGGACATCGGGGCCTGGAACGTGCGCGGTGTCCCGTCCGAATCCGGGCCGCCCACCGCACCGACCAGCGAGCTGACCATGCGCGCGGCTTCCTGGAGGCGGTTGTCGAGAACTCGTTCCACCTCGCGCCGGGAGCCCAGGTAGATCCACGCCATGGCGCTCAGCCAGATCAGGCCGGTCGCGAGCAGGAGGATGGCGAAGAGCCTGACGCGCAGCGACATCATGCGACGGCCCTCATGCGATAGCCGAGGCCGCGAACCGTCTCGATGGCGTGTTTGCCGATCTTGGCGCGCAGGTTGTGGATGTGGACCTCGACCGCGTTGCTCTCGATCTCCTCCTGCCAGCCGTAGAGCCGGTCCTCCAGTTCGGACTTCGAGCGCAGCACGCTCGGCCGTTCCATGAGGGCCGCCAGCACCATGAACTCGCGCCGGGAGACGGTGACCGTCGCCCCGTCGACCGTGACGGTCAGGGTGCCGGGGTCGAGCCTAATGCCGCCGTGCTCCAGGCTCGCCGCCGCTCGTCCCGAGGCCCGCCGCACGACGGCGCGGATCCGGGCGGAGAGCTCGTCGAGATCGAAGGGCTTGCTGAGGTAGTCGTCAGCTCCACCATCGAGCCCCGCGATCCGGTCCGCCACGGCGTCCCGGGCCGTCAGCAGGAGGACGGGTGTTCGGTCACCGCGGCCGCGCAGGCTGCGCAGCACGTCCAGGCCGGAACCGTCCGGCAGCATCAGGTCCAGGACAACGGCACCGAACCGGCTCGCCGCGAGGGCGGCATCGGCGTCGGCGCACGTGGCGACGCAGTCGACCGTCGCGCCGCTCATGGCGAGGCCGGCCCGGAGGCCGTCCGAGATGATGTGGTCGTCCTCGACGACGAGAATGCGCATGCATGTCTCCCTGGCTGTCCGGCACCCTCCGAGCTTGGCTTAAGCCTGGCTTAAGCTGCGCTTCCGACCCGCGGCGGACCGATCCGATCCCGGACCCCGCCCGCTCATGCCGAACCTTTTCGCCCACATTGGTCTCGCCATCCTCGTCTGGACAGTCGCGGCCCTCTGGTCGCCGGGGCAGTGTCAGGAACAGTCCGCCCGGCGGACGCCTTTCACTCTCACCGCCACCCGCGACGCTGACCTCTCGCTCCGCCTGCATTGGACCATTCCTCCCGGCACTTACCTCTACCGGGACAAGATCGGGGCAGAAGCCAGGGCCGGCCTTGAGCTTCCCGTCAGCACCGCGCCGGGCGAGACCAAGGACGATCCGAATTTCGGGCCCACGGAAGTCTATCACGGCTCGGCCGAGGCCATCGTGCCCGGCGCGGCGCTCGCCAGCCTGCGGGAGGTTCGGGTCACCTTCCAGGGCTGCGCCGAGCGGGGCATCTGCTACCCGCCGGTCACAAAGCGACTGGACCTCGCCGCCCTTGCAAACGCCGATGCACCCTCAGGCGGCGAAGCCGTCCGTGCCGCCGAGCCTCCCGGCGGGACGGCCACGACGGCCTCGCGCCCGGGCGTCTTTCCCGCCGGACCTGCCATCTTCCTCGTCGGCAACCTGACCGGCGTCCTAATGGGGATGTTCGGGCTCGGCCTCCTCCTGGCGTTCACCCCCTGCGTGCTGCCGATGGTGCCGATCCTGTCGGGCATGCTGGTCCGCTCCGGCCAAGCGCTCACGCCAGGGCGGGGGCTCGTGTTGTCCGGGAGCTACGTCCTCGCCATGGCGGTAGCCTATGCTAGCCTCGGCGTCGCGGCGGCATGGCTGGGTCGCAACCTGCAGGTCGCCCTCCAGACACCCCCGGCCCTCGGCCTCATGGCCGCCGCTTTCGCCGCACTCGCCCTGTCGATGTTCGGTCTATTCGACCTCCAGGCACCGCGCTGGTGGCGGGACCGGTTCGGCGCCGCTCCGGCGGCGGAGGGAGGATCGGTCGTGGGCGCCGCGCTTCTCGGCTTCAGCTCGGCCCTCGTCGTCGGGCCTTGCGTGACGCCTCCGCTCGCGGCCGCGCTCCTGTACGTCGCCCAGACCGGCGACGTCCTGCGCGGCGCGCTGGCCCTCTTCGCCCTCGGCCTCGGGATGGGCGCCCCGCTGATGCTCGTCGGCACGTTCGGCGCCGGCATCCTGCCGCGATCCGGCCCGTGGCTGGTGCGGGCCAAGCACGCGTTCGGCTTCGTCTTCCTGGCGCTGGCGGTCTCGCTGATCACCCGTCTGCTGCCGGACGGACTGTCGCTCCTGCCCTGGGGGGCGCTCGCCATCGGCTTCGGGCTGTCGGTCGCCGCGATGGCGACGGGCGGCATCCCGGCGCGTATCGGCAGAACGGCGGGGATCGCGGCCGTCGCTTACGGCTGCGCCCTGATCGTCGGCGCCGCGGCTGGCGGGACCGACCCCCTGCGGCCGTTCGCCGGCTTCGGCTCGCCGCAGGTGGACCGGGCCATCGCGGCCCGCACGGTGTCCTCCGTGCCCGCGTTCGAGACCGCCCTCCAGGCCGCACGCGCCGAGGGGAAGCCGGTGCTCGTGGAGTTCGCCGCCGACTGGTGCACCGTCTGCAGGACGAATGAGCGGACGGTCCTGGCCGATGCCGGAATCCGTGAGAGGCTCAAGGCCGTCTCGGTCATCCGGGCCGATGTCACCCGCGACGACGCCGACACGCGTGCCCTGATGCGGCGCTTCGAAGTCGTCGGACCGCCGACCCTCATCCTGATGCGCCCCGACGGTGGCGAGGTGCGGGAGGGTCGCACCGAGGGCGAGCTCACGGTCGAGGCCCTGACCCGTCGCCTCGCCCTGGTCGGCGCCTGAGCCAGCCCCCTTCGACAACCCCACGGAGACCGTCATGGACCGCAGGACCCTGCTCGCCCTTCTGCCCGCTGCCGCGCTCGCGCCGACCCTTCTGGCACCGCCGGGGATGAGCCAAGCCCTCGCCGAAGGCATCGACGCGAATGCCATCCTCAACGACCCCGAGGCGCCTGTCTCCGGCAACGCGAAGGGCGACCTGACCATCGTCGCCTTCCTCGATTACAATTGCCCGTTCTGCAAGAAGTCCGAGCCCGACCTCCTCCGGCTGGTGAAAGCGGACGGACGGATCCGCCTCGTCCACAAGGACTGGCCGATCCTCGGAGATGCCTCCGTCTACGGTGCCCAGCTCGCCCTCGCGGCGAAGTACCAGGGCCGCTACGACGCGGTGCACCGGGCGCTCATGGCCATTCCGGGCCATAAGATCCCGAAGGAGCGGATGCTGGAAGCCGTGTCCGCCGCGGGCGTCGACATGGCCCGCCTGGACGAGGACCGGAAATCCCATCACGCTGAGATCGCCGCTCTGCTCCAGCGCAACCTGGACCAGGCCGATGCTCTCGGCCTGCAGGGCACGCCGGTCTTCCTGATCGGCCCGCTGAAGGTGGCCGCGGCGCTCGACTATGACGGATTCAAGCAGGCTGTGACCCAGGCGCGCGCCAGGGGCCGCTCGTGATGCGGCGGCCCTTGCGTCTCCCGGCATTGATTGCGCTCGCCGCGGCGCTCGGCGCCTGCACGGCCTCGATGGGGGCGCCAGCCCGTATCGCCGGGGCCGGGCCACGCATCGCGCCGGATGCCGTGCGCCGGTACGCGACGATCACGGACGAGCCGTTCCCGGTCGAGGCGGTCGATCCGCGCGACCTCAAGGCCCGCAACGTCCGTCAGATGGTCGACTTCCCCACGAAGGAGCCGCCCGGCACTCTCGTGGTCGATCCCTACAGGCGGTTCCTCTACCTCGTCCTGGAGGGCGGCAAGGCGATGCGCTACGGGGTCGGCGTCGGCAAGGCGGGTTTCGAATTCACCGGCGAGGCGACAATCGCCCGCAAGGCCGCCTGGCCGCGCTGGACGCCGACGCCCGACATGATCCGCCGGGACCCGGAACGGAATCGGCGCTGGGCCGGCGGCATGCCGGGCGGGGATAGGAACCCCCTCGGAGCCCGGGCGCTCTACCTGTTCAAGGACGGCAAGGACACGCTCTACCGCATCCACGGCACCACGGAGCCATGGAGCATCGGCGAGGCGGTCTCCTCCGGGTGCATCCGCATGCTGAACCAGGACGTCATCGACCTGCATCGGCGCGTGCCCATCGGCACGAAAGTCGTGGTGCTCGGGTCGCGGGGCACCCCCGACGCCGCGCGCCGGGACGGGCCGGAGACGACGGGCAGCGTCGGCGGCGGCACGTCCGCCGGACCGGAGCCGGAGGACGGATTCGATCACGCGCGGCTCGACAGCCTGTCCGCCGGCCACCCGAAGGCTCCGGAGCCACAGACCGACGACGGAGAGCCCGACGACGACCGTCGTTAGGAGCCGAATGCGCGCGGTCCTGCTCGCGACCTCGGAGCGGGCGCCGCCCCGGCCGGCTCGGCAGCGCCGGCCGGGTACTACGCGGACCAGAAGTGGTCTACCACAGCGGTGGGAGAGGGCCCCGACAGCACCGCCTACTTAAGGCGCCTGCTCGGCAATCTGCGCAACCATGTGGAGGCCGTAGGCAAGGAGCATGTCGACATACGCGTGGTGAGCCTCGGCGACGGGGTCGCGCTCCTCCAGTCTGCCGTGGACAACAAGGATCTTGCCGGACGCATCGATGCCCTCCGGGCCGCGGGCGTCAGGTTCCTGGTCTGCGCCAACACGTTGAGGGAACGGAAGATCGACCGCGGCGCTCTCTACGGCGTGAGCGAGGACGATATCGTGCCGAGCGGCGTCGCCGAGTTGGCGCGCCTGCAGGGCATGGGGTTCGACTACATCCACCCTTAGCTCGGCGAGAGGGCGAGGCCGTTCCGGCGTCCTACCATCAGAGCCTGGCCGCCATGAGCGCGTGACCCGCCCGAGTGTCGTGGTCGCCCGGGCCCGGTCCGATGGGACCGAAATCGCCCCGGAGCGCCTTCAGAGCGTTGCGCTCGACCTCAATCTCGCGGGCCGTGCGGAAGCCGAGCCGCCGAAGCACCGGCAAGGGCGGGCACCAGCCCTGAACGGCGTGCTGGAGCAGGAACGCTGTCACCGCCAGCGGCAGGGCGAGCCAGCGCCGGTCGGCGGTCATGCCCAGCACGGTTCCGGTGAGCGCCAGCGTCGCGGCATTGGCCTCCAGTGTCCGCTCGATGTCCCACTCCGCGTCGAGCTCGCGTATCCGGCGACCGATGGCCTGCGGGTGCTCGGCATGCCAGCGGACACTGGCATTGAGGTCGGCGGCGATGCGCTGGTTGTCGTGCGCGCCTGTGTGAAGCGGGACCCGCTTCGCCGTTCCGGGGATCATTGGCCATCTCCCTCTTGACGTTAGATTAGAAATATCTAATTAAGCATCATCTAATTCTGCTGCGGTTGAGTGCGGGGGGGGGCACCCGTCCAACGACAACCGCGGAAGTGGCCTGAGGATCATGCGGCGCCGACGGGTTTGCCGCTGCCGCAGCTCGGGAGAGATCACCATGGACGGCTTCACGCCACTCAGCGCTACCCTCGGCGGCCTCATGATCGGCGCCTCCGCAGCCGTGTTCCTGCTCCTCAACGGACGCGTGGCCGGCATCAGCGGCATCCTCGGTGGGCTGCTCGCCCGGCCGTCACGAGAGACCGGCTGGCGGATCGCCTTTCTGGCCGGCTTGGTCCTGGCGCCGCTGCTCTATGCCGGCCTGGGAGGCAGCCTGCCGCCGGTGACGGTCGCCACCTCGTTCCCGCTCCTAGTGTTCGCGGGCCTGCTCGTCGGGTTCGGCGCGCGCCTTGGGGCCGGCTGCACCAGCGGCCATGGCGTCTGCGGCATCGGTCGCGGCTCACCCCGCTCCCTCGTCGCGACGGGCACCTTCATGGCCGTCGCCATCCTGACCGTCCTCGTCACGCGTCGCCTGCTCGGAGCCTGAGCCATGGCCAAGATCGCCTCCGCCTTTGCCGTCGGCCTGCTATTCGGGCTCGGCCTGCTCGTCTCCGGCATGGCTAACCCGGCCAAGGTCCTCGCTTTCCTCGACGTGACCGGACGTTGGGACCCGAGCCTTGCCCTCGTCATGGCGGGCGCCGTCGCGGTCTCGGCCGCTGGCTACTTGATCGCGAGGCGCAGGCGCCGGCCGCTGCTTGCGCCACGGTTGGAGATCCCGACCCGGCGCGATCTCGATCCGCGCCTGATCACCGGTGCCGCGATCTTCGGTGTGGGCTGGGGTCTTGCCGGCCTCTGCCCCGGGCCGGCGCTGACCATCCTCACGGTCGTTCCAGCCCAGGCCGCCACTTTCGTGGCCGCCATGGTCGTCGGCATGCTGCTGTTCCGCCTTGTGCCCTCGGCGGCCTCGAAGTCCTCGGCGGTGCAAGGAGCGGACGCGTGATGCCCAACTTGCTGACATCCGGTCTCGCGACGGGCTCGGGCGCTGTCGTCGGCGTGATCCTCGGCCTCGTTGGCGGAGGGGGCTCGATCCTGGCAGTTCCGCTCCTGACCTACGTGGTCGGGGTGAGCTCGCCTCACGTGGCCATCGGCACGAGCGCCCTGGCGGTTTCGGCCAGTGCGGCGGGCAACCTCGTCCCGCATTGGCGCGCCGGGATGGTGAAGGGGCGGTGCGCGGCGGTGTTCTCGCTCGCCGGTGTCCTTGGTGCGCTCGCCGGCTCGGCGGCGGCCAAGGCGGTCGATGGGCAGAGCTTGCTGGCCCTGTTCGGGGTCGTGATGCTCGTCGTCGGAGGTATGATGCTGCGCAAGCGGCGCGGCGCGGGCGATCCGGACGTGCGCCTGACCAAGCAGAGCGCCCCGGTGCTCCTGCCCTGGCTGCTCGGCATCGGCTTCGCCGTGGGCCTGTTCTCCGGCTTCTTCGGCATCGGCGGAGGGTTCCTGATCGTGCCGGGCCTGATGCTGGCGACGGCCATGCCCCTGCCGATGGCCATCGGCACCTCGCTGGTTGCGGTCAGCGCCTTCGGCGCCGCCACCGCGGCCAGCTACGCCGCCTCCGGCCTGATCGACTGGCCACTCGCCGGCCTGTTCATCCTCGGAGGCATGCTCGGCGGCGTCGCGGGCGCCCGCCTCGGCAAGCGCCTCGCCGCGCACAAGCGCGCCCTGACCATCACCTTCGCCGGCCTCGTCATCCTGGTCGGCCTCTATGTCGTCGCCCGCGGAGCGCTACCGCTCCTCGGCGCGACGACCTGAACCCAGACGGAGGAGATTCATGTCGGACCAGACCACCCCGCCCTTGCGCGGACGGCCCATCGTGACGGGCTTCTACGATGAGCCGACCGGCAGCATCCAGTACGTCGTCGCGGATCCCGACACGAAGCGCTGCGCCATCATCGACCCGGTGCTCGACTTCGACCCGAAGTCCGGCGCGACCGCCACCCGGTCCGCCGACACGCTGCTCGCCCATATCGAACGTGAGGGCTACGCGCTGGAGTGGATCCTCGACACGCACCCGCACGCCGACCACTTCTCGGCGGCGGGCTACCTGCACGACAGGACCGGTGTCCCGACCGCCATCGGCGAGAAGGTCGTCGCGGTGCAGCGGCTCTGGAAGGGGCTCTACAACCTGCCCGACACGTTCCGAACGGACGGCTCGCAGTGGTCGCGCCTCTTCGCCGACGGCGAGCGCTTCCGGATCGGCAACCTCGACGTCGAGGTGATGTTCACGCCGGGCCACACCCTGGCCTCCATCGCCTACCGGGTGGGGGACGCCGCCTTCATCCACGATACCGTGTTCATGCCCGACAGCGGCACGGCGCGGGCGGACTTCCCGGGCGGCGACGCGCACGTGCTCTGGCGCAGCATCCAGCGCATCATGGCTCTGCCGGACGAGACGCGACTGTTCACCGGACACGACTATCGCCCGGGCGGGCGCGCGGCCGCTTGGGAGAGCACCGTCGCGCGGCAGCGAGCCGAGAACAAGCACCTGACGGAGACGGGCACCGAGGAGGCGTTCGTGCGGATGCGCGAGGCGCGCGACCGTGAGCTGCCGATGCCCAAGCTCATCCTGCCTTCGCTGCAGGTCAACATCAGGGGCGGCCGCCTGCCCGAACCCGAGGCGAACGGGAAGCGCTACCTGAAGATCCCGCTCGATGCGCTCGGTGAGGCGGCCTGGGGCGAGTGAAGGGGAGAACACGGCGATGAAGAGCGCGAAGGACTTGGTGGCAGAGGCGAGCCGCGAAATCGAGACCCTCTCGGCGGACGAGGCGGTGAAGCGGCTGGGCGATGCGGATACGATCTTTGTCGATGTTCGTGAGGGCGAGGAGGTGCGGAAGTCCGGCAAGGTGAAGGGGGCGGTGCACGTGCCGCGCGGCTTCCTGGAGTTCCAGGTTGATCCGTCGAGCCCGACGCATAAGGCCGAGTTCAGCGCGGGCAAGCGGCTGGTGCTGTACTGCGGCTCGGGCAACCGCTCCGCGTTGGCGGCCAAGACCCTGAAGGAGATGGGCGTCGAGCACGTGGCGCATGTCGACGGGGGTTTCCCGACCCTGGAAAAGGCCGGCGCCGATGTAGAGCACGTTTGAGCTTTTTGATCTCGTAGTAGCTACAGGATGCAGAGTGGCACGGCCCTGACCGACACACTACCCCTAGCGACTTTTGCGAGATCCGCCTCGCGTCCGCGGGACAGCCTGCCCGCTCCTTCAGGAAGCTGGTTCGCCGGGCTGGGTGCAGTCGCCGGGTTGGGGGCTCTGGCGGCATCGTCCTGCTGCGCCCTGCCGGTGGCGCTCGCCGGTCTCGGCCCAACGGGGGCCGTATTCGGCGGGTTGGCGATGTTGGCGAGCATCCGACCGATCCTGCTCGGCGGGGCCGCACTGGCCCTGCTCGTGGGCTGGGGGCTGTTCCTGCGTCGCCGGGCAACGGTCTGCGCCATGGCTGGCCCATGTACCAGCACCGGACCATCACGGCGCACGGCTGCCCTACTCGGGATCGGGACGGCGCTGGTTGCCCTGGCGCTTGTGTGGGAACCCTACCTTGAGCCGATGGTGCTCAAGGCCATACGGTAAGGCGAATGCAGCTTCAGTCCACTCTCACATGCCCGCACTGCGGCCATCAGGCGACGGAGACGATGCCGACCGACGCCTGCCAGTTCTTTCACGAGTGCATCGGCTGCGCCACGCTCCTGCGCCCGAATGCAGGCGACTGCTGCGTCTTCTGCTCCTTCGGTGACGTACCCTGCCCACCGATCCAAGAGGCCCGCGAGAGCGGTCAGCCTGCCTCCTGCTGCTCAAGGTCATAGCGACCAGCCCAGCCGAACATAGCTGCTTCCCACCCGCGGCAGCCGATCAGCATGGTCCGGTTTGGGTATGCCTTAGGGATCCGTGAACAGTCTGGGCGGCTAAACCGTTGCGGGAGCAGCCACGTTGGACAGCAGCCTGCCGCTGTCTTGGCTAACAGGGTTCGTGTGACCATGAGCCGACCGCCTTCGATCCGCGCTCGCATCCTCACCGTTCTTGCCGACGAGCCTATGAGCACTTTGCAGCTCGCCAAGAGGGTGGGCATCACCACGCGGCGGCGAGGTGAGGTCGTTAAACTGGCGTGCGTCGTTCTGGAGGATGAAGGTCTGATCGAGCGAGTGGAGGGCCGATGTCATCCGAAGTGGCGTAGGCCGATCCGCTCGACAGCCGAAATGTCCCTGAACACGGCCTGTCCGCCGTCATCGAGCTGGATGGCGCCAATCCTCGACGAGCGCTTAGCACGCGAGCTGGTCCGGGGGCTCGTACAGTCAGCTCTCGCCCGAGGGGTAGATCCAGCCACACGCCTTCGAGAGTTCAGCACGCTGCAGCAGGCCACGATCGCGATGTCGCGAGATCCTACGCTTGCCAGGACCGCCGAGCAGCTCGTCCAAGCAATCGATCTAACCCTGCAGGAGCTAGCCTCAGTAAAGTCGTAGGAGCGTTCAACGAGGGCAGGGTGTTCAAGCCTTTGCTACGCCACCAACGATGGCGTTCAGCCAGGGTGCCAGCAGCGTCGCCAGAACCGGCGGCAGGTTGCTCGTGTCCAACAAATCCACCGCTGTCTTCCTGTCACCCTCATCCATGCGGCAACAACGCGGGATGTTCTCCGTCCTCGACACGCGCGCCGATATGTCAGACAGCACCGAGGTCCGCAGCTGAGCTCGTGAGGGCATAAGCTCGACGCCGTCAGCGCCTCGGATCGGACAGAATGTCCGAACGCTCCGCGACCGGCAATTTTGTCTGGACACCGCGCGAGAGCCCGCGCTGCTGCGCCGTGGTGTACCCCAGGGGTGGCCGCCCGGTGAGACCGCTGGGGGTTGTGTTGCGCGAACCCAGGATGCACCACCCGATATCCCGATCGCGATCAGGACCGAGCGCTGCACGGATCGGCGGGAATATGCGACCAAAACCGAGTTACGAGTGACATTCCTAGCGACCGTATCATGCTATGCAACGCTCGTTGCACAGAGTGATATGGGTATAGAATGACCCACGCGATGACCCACGCCCGCTTCATCGCCTACCTGCGGGTCAGCACCGATCGCCAGGGACGATCCGGCCTCGGCCTGGAGGCGCAGCGCGCGGCGGTGACCGACTTCCTCAACGGCGGCGCCTGGACGCTGATCGCCGAGGTGGTCGAGGTCGAGAGCGGCGCCCACAGTGATCGACCGGAACTCGCTCGCGCCCTGGCGCTGTGCCGCGCGCACCGCGCCGTCCTAGTGGTGGCCAAACTCGACCGCCTGGCCCGCGATGCACACTTCCTCCTGGGCCTGCAAAAGTCTGGCGTCGACTTCATCGCCTGTGACATGCCCTCGGCCAACCGGATGACCGTGGGCATCATGGCCGTGGTCGCCGAGGAGGAGCGACGGATGATCTCTGCCCGCACGAAGGCTGCGCTGGCCGCCGCCAAGGCCCGCGGTCGCGTGCTCGGTGGCTTCCGAGGGCGAGCCGGCACCGCCGCGGACACGGCCAAAGCCCGTACCGCCCTCAGACGCAACGCCGACTCGCGGGCCGAGGTCTTGATGCCGATCCTGGCGCGCCTCGATCCCGACGGCACGGCATCGCTGAATGCTCTGGCGCGAGCGCTGGCGGCCGAAAACGTGCCGACGCCGAGCGGGCGCGGAGCGTGGACGCCGACAGCCGTGGCGCGCCTGCGGGCGCGCCTCACGCCCGCGTTGCATGGGCAGGCCACGTCGTGACCTGATCCAGCGGCGTCGCCGCCGCTAGCCGCGCCCGCTCCGTCCTCACGCGGGATGCGATCGACCCCAGGTCAGTCGAATAGGCCGCCGACCGGCGGCTCGTCCTCAACAGCTTCCGCGATCTCGGCCTCGAGCTGCGCCAGGTGAGCGCGAAACCTCGCCCGCAGTGCATCGAGCTCGGCCTGATCCGGCGTCGGCGCTGAGGGCGCCTCCTGCATGATTGTGTCGAGCCATTGCCGAGCCTCGCGCGCGTGGCGCCCGTGCGCTCGATCGCGCCTGCTGCCTGGTTTGTGCGTGTGCCGCCACGCCTCCAGCCGCGCCAGCTCGGCCGCGGTCATAGCGGCGATCTCAGCGCGCCGCTGCCGGCGTTTGCGGGCCTTGTGGGCGTCACTGCGCGGCTTGCCGGTCGGGAGGCCGTTCGGGAAGCCCGGCGTGTGCCAGCCAGCCGGTCCGTCACCGCGCGGGGTGGCGCCGCCGTGCAACTTGCACCTCGTCCGTCCTTTCGCCGGGATCCGCCGGCACGGCTCGCCGGTCGACTTCGCTTTCGCACCGCAGATCGGGTGCAGGTGACGCTCAGCGTTGAATCGTCGGATCGCCGCGACCGCGATGGCGCGGAACTCGGCCGACCGGCGCCACAGGTGCGGTTTTCCGGATGTGCGCCCGGCGGCCGGACGCCGTTTCACGATAGGACTCCGTGCGGTAACGAACAGGAGCGTCCACACCCCCTGATCTCGGTGCGGACCGTGTCGACATTGTCGCTCGCGCGCCACGAGAAAGATCGAGGAGATCGGCAGACGAAGCCGGTAGGGTGGTGATATTTATTTATGTCTCTGGGGACTTGGTAGCTCGCGCACGCAAGCGACAATGTCGACACATCGGGCTTCGGTGCGCCGGAGAACGATCCCGAACGTGGCCTAGACATCGTCCGGCGCGCTCCGTTGCGCTTGGACGGCGGCCTCGATCTTTGCTCGCTTGGCCGCGCGTTCCGCTTTCTCGCGGACGGCCCGCTCGCTGAACCGCCGATGCACGTCCGGATTGACCTTCCATTCACCGGGGCCAGTCGACCCTGGCGGTGCCGGCCGCGACACCTCAACCCAGGCCGCTTCCTCTAAGTCGCGCACCGCCGCGACAATAGCCTGCCGGTCCTTGCGCAGCTCCCGGTAAGCCCGTTCGACGTCGCGCGGTGTGAAGCGCTCCATCTCCGGATGCGCGAGGATCCAGCCGGCGATCCAGCGCGCCGCCGTCGTGCGCTCCTGCGGCTCGGAATTGACCCGGTAGAAGTGCCAAGCATGCTTGAGCAGGAATAGGGCGAACCGGCCCGCTTTGCGCATCGTGTCGGCCGTGACTTCCGCATCGACGGGCACTCCGCCGGCGAGGCTCCAGGTCTCCAGCGCGTGGAAGACGAGCGTGATCCGAGGCAGGAGCTTGCCCCACTTCGAGATGTGGCCTTCCCACGCGGCCGATGCGCCCGGAAGATGGGCTTGCCGCCGGATTAGCGCGTCCACTCGATCCATGACCACGTGCGCCGCGTCCGACAGCCGAACGGTGCCCCCGGACATTTTGTCTATCCCCGCCAAGGTCTGGATCGCGCTCGCGTACTCGGCCAGGGCGCCCAGGTCGGGCGCACGGTCGACGAAACGGCGCTCCACGCCGTCCCAGAGCACGAAGAGCGTGCGCTGCCCCAATCCGTCGACGCCGAGGTTCCGGAACAAAGGTCCGATCCGATCGGGCTGTGACGATGACAGCAGACCCATCAACGCGGAGTCGGCTCGTATCGGCTTGGCCTCCGAGACGCGGTCGAGGATGATGCTTCCGCCGTCGAAAAATTGCAGCGCACGGCCGCGATCCCCGTCGCCGTTGCGCTTGTACGCTCCGAAATTCAGGAATGAGACGTACTCGTCCACCGCCCGCATCAGGCCCCGCGGGTTTTGCTGATGCAGGCGGATCTGCTGTTCGGGCGTCACGTCGTCGATCATGGTGCGGCGCCAGGGCGGAGGCGGACCGATCGGCGTCGTCTTATCCTTCCTGCTCGCGGCCTTCCTGGCCTCGTAGGCCCGATGCTCGCGCTCACTCACCTCCATGAGCCGGTGGTCGACCGCTCTCAGGGGCTTCAATGCGCTGCTGATCGTTGGGGATTTTGCACATCCCGGCGGCCCGACCAGCACGGTCCACAGCGCTGCGGGCTCGGTGTAGGTCGGATCATGGCGCCGCGGCTGGATCTGTAAGGCGTTGCCGAGCGCGCCGCCGGCCACCGTCACGGCAGCGGCGGCGGCGAACATCATCGGTACGCCGATCCGGCCTGCCTCCGTGCGCGCGTACATCTCGATCACGTCCGGCAGGCTGCCGGGGGGCGGTGTCGACAGATCGGCCGGATCATCGTCGCCGAAGATGTCCGCCGGGCCGCCGTGATCCTCGGTAATTTCCTTGACGCTCGCTGCGGCGTCATCCTCGATCGGCTCGAAGAAGTCCCCGGGTTGTGCGTCCGGCTTGACCCGGGCCAGAGCGTTCGCGACGGTCTTGCGCAGGTAGTACTCGGCCCGTCCATCGTCGCGGGCCTCGGCTTCCGCCTCGAACTTCTCCGGTGAATACGCCGCAACGATCGCGGCCACATCGGCTGGATCCGAGATGCCGGCCTGGATCACCGCGGCGGCGACGGCGTAGTCTCGCGCCGAGCGATCGCCCTGCACCGCTTCTGCTGCCAAGCATTTGTCGAGCTGAGGGCGCGCTGCTCGCGCACGCGTCAGCCGCTCCACCAACTCCGAATCCAACCGCTCCGGGGCTCCGACCGCCTCCCACGCAGCCGAGAGATCGAACTCGAGCTTGGCGGCGGATGCTGCTCTGGCGGTGATCGGAGGTGCCAGAATGGCGAGATGGTCGAGCGTGTGCAGGCGCCGCGGGTCGTACACCTTGCCTTGCACCGGGGCGGGCACGCGCTTGCGCGCCCGCTTCTTCGCGTTCGGCAGGTTGACGGTCCCGGGCATGCGGAACAGGTGCGAGACGTCGTGGGTGTTGTCGCCGCCGTTGAGCAGCGCGAAGCCGCGCGCCTGTGCCTCCGCGGCCGCGATAGTCTGCGGCGTGGCGGGCAGCGATTCCCGCAGCAGCCACACTCCCTGATAGCCGCCGCCGCTGTCGATGACGGCGCTGGCCTCCTGGCGTTGGCGCCAGTCAAGCGCCTGATGCCACAGCCTTTCCCGCTCCTTGCTCAGGCCGCCATCGTCGGCGGTGGGGTCGAAGTGCGGATCGCAATCAATGGCGACGCCGCGGATGCGTGCAATATCCGCCTTGCACACGCGGCCATGCTTGCCCTGCTGTTGCTCCCGAGGGACCGGCTCGTTCAGGGTGAAGTAGAGATTGTGCTTGGCCTGGCGCGCCTCGATCCACCGGCTCAGCGCATCGCGCTCGGCCGGCAGCGCGAAGGTCGCCCCGTGGCAGCCGCCTGACTCTGGATCGATCGCCGCGACCGCGAGAAGTCCGGACCCAATCAGCGCGATGAGGAAGGCGACGGCCGCTTCCGTGTCCCAGGCCGGCAGAGCCGGCGCAGACATTTGGTCTGGTGCGGTCACAGCGGGCGCGGGTGCCTGGCTACCAACCATTGGCAGGTGGCCGCTGCCGCTCTCCGGAATGCTTGCGTCCATGATGAAGGTCCGGCGAGCGTTGTGTGGTCGGCGCCCGGCCCGATGGCAGCGGAGACGAGGCGGCGACTTCCTACGGGTGGATGGTGCCGCGCTCGGGCGCGGCGTGTACGGCGTGCTGCTGGAGCTGTGGCTCTCGCCAGATCACGACCTCGATCGACCAGTGGTCGATCGCGACGGTCGAGCCCTGAGCGCCCGGCTCCTCACCGAAGTGCGATGCGAGCTGCCTCGGATCGCTTCGCCCGCGCCGCAGCGCCGCGGGTCCCTGGCCGCCACGGTTCAGCGTTCTCGACAAGGGTGAGGACACCCGCGGTCTCGACGACAACCCGACCAGCGAGGCGCCGGAGCGTGAGCCGGCCATCGGAAGCGAGGCGGTAGATCGTGCTGCGCGACAGTCCGGTCACCTCGGCCGCCACATCCATCCGCAGATGGGGGCGCTTCTGCCAGGGGATGGCGTCTGGGCGCTCGCGGTGCTTCGCGGTTGGACGTGCCATGCTACAGCCTGCCTCTGTCTGATATGTCTGACGACAAAGAGACACGGCTTTGCAGAGGCGTCACGACGGGGTTAAAAACAAATACCTATCTTATTGCGTGATCAGCATAATCAGTCGAAAGTCCATCTGCTATCTTTCCGGCGCTCCTGCCGCTTACGTGCCTCGCTGCGATCCCGGCGCAGCCGCCGCTTCACAGTCTCTTTCTTGATCTCACTCCCTGCCGCCTCTTCCGCCAGCTGCTTCGCGAAACCGGCTTTGCGGAAGCCGATCTCCATCTGGATGAAGCGCAAGATCATCGGCTTCAGCGCCACAGGCGGGCGCCCACGCCTCTCGGGCTTCCGAACCGGGGGATCGCCGGACCGGCTCGTTTCCGGATCGTAGGATCGGCTTCCAGGAGGCCGGCCGCGGAGCTTGCCGGCCTTTGTCCACTTTTTCTTGGCCCGCTGCCGCTCCGTCACGCCGCGGCTCCGTCGACAGGCTGCAGCGTGGCGACTGGGCTCGGTGCCAGGGGCGTGACGGCTCGACGGGCGATCTCCTCCGTCGCTTCGACGATGTAGGCGGAGTAGTGGTCCTCGATCATCTGCACGCTGGTGTCGTGCAGCGCCGCGACGAGCCTCACCGGTACGCCGGCGCTCAGCGCCCGCACGATCGAGCTGTGGCGCAGGCACAGCATGACCGTCCCAGGAGGCACCTCGGCGCGGGTCCGAGCCCTGTCCCATAGGCGCAAGGCCGCCGAGGCTGTGGCCCACGGCCCCCGGTCGACCCGTTCCCAAGAAACGGGCCCGACTTGCCGATGACGCCAATGGAGCAGGAGCGGCTCGTGCCCGCGCCGTCCGGCAAGGACGGGCTGCAACCGCTCGATCACGTCGGCGCCAACCGGCACAGCAATCGGCGTCGGGCGCTTACCAGCGCGGCCCTTGTTCGAGGGCGGCACCATGATCCGGCCACGCGCGGTCTGCACGTCGCCGACAGTGATTCGCGCGACCTGCGAGTGGCGAGCCCCTGTGGCTGCCATGACCAGTACGAGCCGCCCGAAATCGCCGGTGTCGTCGACAGCGAAGGCTGCGTCGACGAGGCGTCGGATCTCGGCGTCGGGCAGGATCTGCTTGCGCGCACTCGACCCTGCTGAGATCGCTTTCGTGCCGGTGCGGATCTCGGCGGCGAGCGTGGCCGGCAGCACGCGACGGTGGTGTTCCGCAGCTGCATTGAGCGCAGCGCGCAAGTCGTTCAGCAGCCGGTTGACGGTGGTGGGTTGCAACTCGCCCGATAGGCGCTGTCGCCAAGCCCGGATGATGCCCGCGTTGAGCTTCGCGAGGTGCGTGTCGGCGAAGGACTCGTCGGCGAGGACATGCTTGCCGAGGCGTTTCTCGGCGTCCCGTCCTGCCGCGGACGCGCGCGCCGAACGGGCGGCGACGTAGGCTTCGATGGCCGTGCGGACGCTTGGGACCTCGGTGTCACCCCCCTCCCCTTCGCCGTCGAGACGACGTACCTGAGCGCGCGCCCATTCGATGGCTGCCGTCACCGCAGCTGGGTACGAGAGGGCGTCTGGATCCGATCCAGGGTCGTCAGCCTGGGCGAGGCGTTGCTCGACGCGGTTCCCATCGATCACCAGCTTGACGATCCAAGCGCCGGGCCCGCGCGCAGGTTTGCGGTAGCCCAGGCTGACGCCGCCCCGGCCTCCCGAGACACCTTGCCAGCGTGGGTTCTTGGCCGGCGCAAGCCGGGCACGCTTAGCTACGCTGTCGAAGCTGCTAGGCTTTGCCATCGATCGGTCTCACACAGCGTCTCACACAGACGGTCAGGCCAACTATGTTAGCAGGAGACGAAAAAAGCGAGTGCCTAGAGAGAACTATGGAGTGCGCTTTTGTCCGCTTTGTCTCGTGGTTGCCCTTTCACGGCGAAAACACGGGTTCGATTCCCGTAGGGCGCGCCAGCACATTCAAGCCCGTAGCTGAAGGTGCTGGTGCGGCTCACATGGCTGTTTCACACCGTTCGCTCAGACCGTGCCAGGCCATGGATGCCAGCCCATGGACCCGCGAGTGATGCCCGTTCGGCACGTGAGGGGCGTACGCGGCCCGCTCGGAGGCTGACCGTCCCGTGGTGGTGCGCCTCCAGCGTGGCGTGCCGCCCGCGGAAGGGGCCTCAGTCCACGGCGAGCGGGCGCCGACGGGCCGGACCACATGCCCCACGCGTCTCAGCCGGGGGGCCGGATCGCCGGGTTGAAGAGCCGCAGGGAGCGGCCGGCCCCGCGGGAAGAGGCCGACGACCCCGCTCACGGGGGCATCGCCAGCATCCGGACCGCCAGGGCGACCATCATCACGCTCTCGGTCAGCGCGACGAAGCCGGGCGGCACCGTGCTCGCCCCGCCGGCGCAGGCGCACTCGATGTCGCGCCCTTCGAGGTCGACCGCCTTGAACACCGCGTTGGCCGGCACGGAGGTCGGCATGTTCGGGCGTGGGCCGCCTTGCCGAGACGGCGCTGCAGGTCGTCGATGAAGGTCCGGGGCGTCGGTTTGACCGGGGGCTCGTCCTTGAGGCGTTCGGCCTCATCGCGGGCCGTGAGCCTGCGGTCCTCGACCGCGAAGCCCCCGCATTCGCGCAGGTCCTCGGCCTTCAGGCCGGAGGGACAGAGGCGCTCGGAGGGGGCCATGCGGTGGAGCGTGGCCTTGCGGGCGGCATGCATCGGTTGCCCCTGGACAGGCGCGGGTGGAATCGGGACGCGGGCCGGGCGCCCCTGTCGGCGGCCCGGCCCCGGCGGCGACTACCGGCCGTGCCGCTTCAGCCACGCCTCCATGTCGGCGATCTCCGTGGTCTGGTCGGCGATGATCTTCCGGGCCATCGCCTGCGTGGCGGGGTCCCGGGCGTATTTCAGCGCGACCTCGGCCATGGCGACCGCGCCCTTGTGGTGCGGGATCATGTGCGTGCGGAAGTCGACGTCGGGGTCGCCGGTGTAGGGGACGTCCATGTCCCTCATCATCGTCTGGTCGGCGGCCTTGAACGCCCGGGTCGAGGCGTCGTCCTTCGGGTCCGGCTTCATCGATCCCCTCCCCTGGCCGGACATGGAACCGTGGTCGTGCAGGCCCTGTGCGCGGGCGGTGCCGGCGAGGCCTGCGGTCAGCAGGGCGGCGGCGAGGAGGGTCCGGGCGACGGTCATGGAAGAGATCCCTTCGGTGGTCGGTTCAGTTGAACTTGCCGCTGACGGTGGCCCCGTCCGGGGCGGCGAGCTGCACGGCGCCCTTCGGGCGGTCGCCGAGCGCCGCCGGGGCCTTCCCGGTCAGGCGGTTGCCGTCGGCCGGCTCCAGCGGCACGCGGGCGGGCTTGCCGCCGGCCACGAGGATGGCCGTGCCCCTGAAACCCGCGACAGGGACCGGCGCCTGCGTGCCGTCCGACACGTAGACGTCGACGGTCTCGCCCCGGGTGACGAGTTCGACGTGGAAGTCGCCGGCGTCGGCGACGCGCCCGCCGTGCCGGCCCGCAGTCTCGTGGGCGTCGGCGGCGGTTGCGGCCAGCAGGCCGGCGGCAAGGGTCAGGCTCGTTCGGATCATGCGCGTGTCTCCTCGGGGGTCAGTACGCCTCGGCCGGGCGCGGGGGCGTGCCCGACGGCGATGGGTGGGCCGGGGCTTCGGCGTGGAGGGCGCGCAGCCGTTCCAGCGACGTGCGGCCGAAGCGCAGGAACAGGACGGGGGTCAGGACGGTGTCGAGCAGCGTCGCGCTGACGAGGCCGCCGAATATCGTCACCGCCACCGGGTGCAGGATCTCCTTGCCGGGGCTCGCCGCATCGTAGAGTAGCGGCACCAGCGCGACGCCCGCCGAGAGCGCCGTCATCAGCACGGGGGTCAGCCGCTCCAGGCTGCCGCGCACCGCGAGGTCGGGCCCGAACGGCACGCCCTCGTGCAGCGACAGGTTCAGGTAGTGGCTGATCTTCAGGATGCCGTTGCGCGCGACGATCCCGGTCAGCGTGATGAAGCCGATCATCGACGCCACCGAGAGCGGCTGGCCCACGAGCCAGAGGGCGGCCACCGAGCCGATGAGCGCCAGCGGGACGTTGCCCATGATGATCAGGGCGAGGGCGGCCGAGCGGTAGCGGCTGAACAGGATGGCGAAGACCAGGGCCAGGGACAGCGCGGAAAGCGCCGCGATGGTCCGGCTCGCCTCCTCCTGCGCCTGGAAGGTGCCCTCCAGGCTGGTGAAGAAGCCGGGCGGCAGCGGCTCCTTGGCCACGGCCTCGCGGATGGCCGCCACGACGGTCGCCATGTCGCTTGCGCCGTCGGTGTTGGCCTGGACGACGATGCGGCGGCGGGCGTTCTCGCGCAGGATCTGGTTCGGCCCGTCCGTCTCGCGGATGTCGGCCACCTGCCGCGCCGGCACCCAGCCCGACGGTGTCTCCAGGAGGAGATCGCCCAGCCCCGCGGTCGTCCGCCGGTCCTCGGACAGGCGCAGCACCACGTCGAAGCGGCGCACGCCATCCACGATCGTCGAGACCACCCGCCCGTTCGACAGGCGGCTGATCTGCTCGACGATTGCGGCCGGCTGAACCCCGTAGAGGGCCGCCCGGGTATAGTCGACCCGCACCTCCAGCTGCGGGATGCGCACCTGCCGCTCGACCTGCAGGTCGGCGAGGCCCGGAATCGCCGCCAGCCGGTCGCGCAGGGCGTTGGCCACCCGGCGCAGGCCGTCGAGGTCGTCGCCGAACACCTTCAGGGCGATCTCGGCGCGGACGCCCGAGAGCATGTGGTCGAGCCGGTGCGCGATCGGCTGGCCGACATTCACCGCCACCGGCAGGGCGGCGAGGCGTCCGCGGATGTCGGCGACGAGCGCCTCCTTCGGACGCGCGGCGTCCGCGTCGAGGGCGACCTCGATCTCGGAGGCGTGGACCCCCTCGGCGTGCTCGTCGAGTTCGGCGCGGCCGGTCCTGCGGCCCACCGCCTTCACGCCCCGGATGTCGAGGAGCAGCCGCTCGGCGATGAGCCCGACCCGGTCGCTCTCGGCGAGGGAGATGCCCGGGCGGAACGTCATGTTGACCGTGAAGGAGCCCTCGTTGAACGGCGGCAGGAAGGCCCGGGGCAGGTTCCAGGCGGCCACGCTCGCGGCCGCCACCGCCACGGCGACGGCGCCGACGAGCCGGCCCTGGTGCCGGAAGGCGGCCCCCAGCAGGGCGGCGTTGGCCCGCTTGAGCAGGGCCAGGAAGCGGCTGTCGTGTTGCTCCAGGTTCCTGAGCCCCGGCAGCAGCAGGGAGGCCAGCACCGGGGTCAGGGTGATGGAGGTGAGCAGGCTCGCCAGGATGGAGATGATGTAGGCCTGCCCCAGGGGGGCGAAGAGCCGGCCCTCGATGCCCGACAGCGCGAAGAGCGGGACGAAGACCAGGATGATGATCAGCGTCGCGTAGACGATGCCGGACCGGACCTCGTTCGAGGCCTCCACCACCACCTGGAACACGCTCTTCGGGTTGCCGGCCTTCCGGTTCTCGCCGAGCCGGCGAAAAATGTTCTCGACGTCGACCACCGCGTCGTCGACGAGTTCGCCGATGGCGATGGCGAGGCCGCCGAGCGTCATCGTGTTGATGGAGAGCCCGAACAGGTGGAACACCGCGGCGGTCGTCAGCACCGAGACCGGGATGGCGAGCAGCGAGATGGCCGTGGTCCGGACGTTCAGCAGGAAGGCGAACAGCACCACCGCCACCACCAGTACCGCCTCGACGAGGACGCCCTCGACGTTGCGGATCGAGGTCTCGATGAAGTCGGCCTGCCGGAACAGGATCCGGTCGGCCCGGATGCCGGCCGGCAGCGTCGGCGCCATCTCCTTCAGGGCGGTCTCGATCCTGCGGGTGAGCCGCACCGTATCGACGTCGGGCTGCTTCTCCACCGAGACGATGACCGCGGGCTTGGCCATGTACCCGGCGTCGCCGCGCTTCACCTTCGCGGCGAAGGAGACCTCGGCAACCTGGCGCAGGGATACGGGCGCGTCGTTGACCGTCGCGACCACGAGGTTGCGCAGGTCGTCGAGGCTCAGGGTGCGGCCGATGTTCCGGATCAGGTACTCGCGGGCGTTCTGGTCGGTGAAGCCTCCGCCGGCATTCGTGCCGAACTGCGCGAGCGCGGTCTCCAGCTGCGCGTTGGTCACCCCGAGCGCGCGCATGGCGGCCGGGTTCGGGCCGATCCGGAACTGGCGCACCTCACCGCCGATGGGGATGACCTGCGCGACGCCCGGAATGGTCAGCAGCCGCGGCCGCAGGGTGAAGTCCGCGACCTCGCGCACCTGCATCGGGCTCGCCGTCGCGCTCGTGACCGCCACCAGCAGGATCTGGCCCATGATGGAGGAGATGGGGGCCATCACCGGGGTCACGCCCCGGGGCAGCTGGTTCTGCACCAGCGCCAGACGCTCCGCGACCTGCTGGCGATTCCGGTAGATGTCGGTGCCCCAGTCGAACTCGACATAGGTGATGGACAGCCCCACGCCCGAGACCGAGCGCACCCGGGTGACGCCCGGGAGTCCGTTCATCCGGGTCTCGATGGGGTAGGTGACGAGCTGCTCGACCTCCTGGGGGGCGTACCCCTCCGCCTCCGTCATGAGGGTGACGGTCGGCTTGTTGAGATCGGGGAAGACGTCGACCGGCAGCTTGGTGGCGGCGAAGGCGCCGTACAGCACCAGCGCCGCGGCGAGCGCGAGGACGAGCAGGCGGTTGCGGACCGACTGGCCGACGAGGACGGTGAACATCGCGGGCCTCCTCAGCGCACTTGGTCGAGGAGTTCGGCACCCTGGGTCACGACCCGCCGGCCGGGCCCCATCCCCTCGGCGACCAGCACGCGGCCGCCGTCGAGCGGCTCGACGCGCACCGGCCGCGCCTCGAAGCGCTCGGCGCTGGTGTGCTCGTAGACGACGTCCTGCCCGTTGCCGGTCCGCACGACCGCCGCGCGCGGCAGGGCCAAGCCCGCCTGCTCGCGGTCCGTCGCGGCGAGCACGGTGACGAACTGCCCGACGCGCAGGCCCGACGCGTCGCCCTGGACCGCGAACTGGACCGGGATGGCCTGGTTGCGGTCGGCGAGCCCCGAGCCCTGGTAGGCGAGCGTCAGGAGCCGGCCGTCGGCGAGCCGCGCCGTGGCGTCCTGCGCCGCCGTGAGGGCATCGAAACTCAGCGCCTCGACCCAGAGGCGGTTCGGGTCGACGATCTGGAAGACCATCTGCCCGGGGCTCGCCATCTGCCCGGCGACCGCCGCGGCCTGCGCGACCACGCCATCCACCGGGGAAACCAGCGGCTCGGGCTCCCGGCGGATCCGGTCGAGGGCCGCGCGCCGGTCCTGCAGGCCCTTGAACTCGGCCAGGGCGTCGTCGAGCTGGGTCTGGGCCACCGCCCCCGTCAGGGCGAGACGCCTGTAGCGGTCGACCCGGCGCTCGACGATGGAGATCTGCTGGTCGAGGTCGCCCTGCGTCTGGCGCATGTCGGAGAGGTCGACGGCCTGGATCGGCGGGGTGACGGTGGCCAGCACCTCGCCCCGGCGCACCCGGGTGCCGAGGCGGGGAAACAGCCCCGAGGCCGGAGGCGAGAGGCGGCCGCCGACCGAGGATTGCACGACGCCGCTCGCGTTCGGATCCGGGATGATGCGGCCGGGGAGTTCCACCGCGCGGTGGAACCGGCCCTGCTCGGTCATCGTCGTGCGCAGAACCAGCAACCGCTGGGTGGGCTTGGGCACGAAGACGGAGCCGTCGGGCAGGCGCTGGGCGAGATCGGAGGTTCCGGAGGGGCGCGGCTCGGTCAGGGCGGCACCCTGCACGGCCGGGCCGTGGTCCTCGTCGCCATGCGCGAAGGCGGCCGTGCCGAGGACGAGGGTGATGCCGATGGCGAGCAACGCCACCGCCGGGACGCTGCGGCGCCCGCGCGCGAGCCCGGTCACCAGCATGCCGAGCAGGAAGGCGACGACGACCGCGCCGACCAGGGTCGGATCCTTCTGCCCGAGGCGCGCGCGAACCCCCTGGGCGACCTCGGACACGCGCGACAGGGCGGCCCGCCCCGGTGACGGCTCGGCGGGCGCCGCGGCCGCGCGGCCGGAGGGGTCCGGCACGGCGACCGCGACGGTCAGGACGTCGACGTCCCCGCCCGCCGTGACGGTGGCGACGAATTCGTGCCGGCCGGGCGCCGACATCCACGGGGCCGTGAGCGCGTAGCCGCCCTCCGGCGTGGCGGTCGCGGTCTTCGGGCCGTCCGGCGTCTCGACATCGATGGTCGCGCCGGTCACCGGCTCGTTCGTCCGGAAGCGGTCGAGGAACAGCGTCAGGGTGCCGTCGCGCGGGACGGCGACCAGTTCGAAGGTCTCCGAGAGGGCCTCGCCGCGGGGGGCGATGGTCTTCGAGACGGGCGGCGGGGCCGCGCCGTGGTCATGGCCCTCGTGGGCGAGCGCGGATCCCGCCAGGACGGCGGCAAGCGGCGCCATCGCGCCCAGGGCGGCGGCAAGACGGGTCGACATGGAAACGGTATTCCTCGCGGT
This sequence comes from Methylobacterium sp. 092160098-2, assembly GCF_028920805.1. NCBI lineage: Bacteria > Pseudomonadati > Pseudomonadota > Alphaproteobacteria > Hyphomicrobiales > Methylobacteriaceae > Methylobacterium > Methylobacterium sp. 092160098-2. Next base: position 5,228,773 of record NZ_JAQPZJ010000001.1, read on the forward strand.
GGGGATGCCGGGCGCGGCCGTTCGCGGGCGCAACTCGGGCGTCGCGCGCCTCGGGCGCGCCTCATCTCAGGCGAGGGTTCGTGGGGGTTTGGGCAGGGTCTCGGGGGCGGTGCCGACGCGGCCGGAGACGTCCCCCGGGATCAGCGTGCCGGTCCGGAACAGGGACGGGACGAGGGCGTCGGACCCGGACAGGACGCCGGTCGCGCAGCAGGACATCGTCCCGCAGCAGCGGGTCTTGCAACCGGGCCGGCAACACGCGTCCCCGGTCGGCGCGATGTACGCCGCCTCGACGGCCGTGGTGACGACCTTGGACCACGTGGGCGCCGCGGCGCGAACCGTCGGCTTCGCCGCCACCGCCACCGCCACCGCCGCCTTCGGCTGTGGCTGCGCCGCGGCCATGTGGCGGCCGTGGCCCCCATGGCCGCCATGACCCCCATGGCCCTCGTGGGCCTGGGCGGCGGACGGCGCGACGTAGGCGATGATCGCGAGGATCATCGCCGCCATCAGGCGCGCGATCTGCCGGTCGAAGCACATGGAATCAGGATTACACCGGTTCGGGTGGCGGGACCATGTCGGGCATGGGACGTCCATGCACAGCGCAGGTTGGGTTGGCGGCCCGAAGCATCAGGCCGCCGCGAGCATCGGCTCGGCCGGATAGCCGGCGGCGACGAGGACCCGGGCGATCCGCTCGGCCGGAGCCGAGGCGTTCGACACGGTGACGCGCTTCGCACCGAGGTCGACCTCGACATGGGCGCCGGGATCGATGGCTTGAACGGCGCGGGTCACGGATTCGGCGCAGCCACCGCAGCCCATCCTGTCGACCTTGAAGCGGACCATGACGTTCTCCTTCGGATGCCGTCCCGACGAGATGGGGCTTCCCACCGTTGGAAGGTCAAGCCCCCGGGATCGTCGGGCCTCGGCGTGCCGGCGGGCCTCGGCGTGACGGCGTAGACCGGTGGCCGGTCCCGGGCCGTTGTCGGCCGTTTTGCCGATGACCTTGCCGGGGGGCGATCCCCGGCGGGACCGGGGCGAGACAGGCCTGCGCGGGTGGCTTGTACCGGTCCCTCGATCCCGATACCGACATGCGACACCGCAGGATGGCGCCGCGATCCCGACGGATGCGACCGCAGGGCGCGGCGGGCTTCGCGGGGGCGCCGTCGGAGGCCGTCCGATGCGGGACGCCGCTCGCGAACGCATGGCCGGCCGTCCCCCCGCCGGCACGACGGAGCGAGGCCGCCCATGACCGAAGCCCCCGCGTCCGCCGAGGCGCGGCGTACCGATCCCGCCTCGGCGGGCGCGTCCGGCTCCGCCGGGGAGGTATTCCGCGCCTTCTTCAAGCTCGGCCTGACCTCGTTCGGCGGCCCGGTCGCGCATCTCGGCTATTTCCGCGACGAGTTGGTCATCCGGCGCCGGTGGCTGGACGAGCGTGGCTATGCCGACCTCGTGGCGCTGTGCCAGTTCCTGCCCGGGCCGGCGTCAAGCCAGGTCGGGTTCTCGCTCGGGGTCCTGCGCGGCGGGCTTCTCGGCGGGCTCGCGGCCTGGACGGCCTTCACCCTGCCCTCCGCGCTGCTGCTTCTGGCCTTCGCCTCCGGCGCCGGCGCCCTGTCCGGCCCGGTGGCCGAGGGCGCGATCCACGGGCTCAAGCTGGTCGCCGTCGCGGTGGTCGCGCAGGCGGTCTGGGGCATGGCCCGCGCGCTGGCGCCGGATCGGCCGCGCGCCGGCATCGCGGTGGCGGCGCTGTTCCTCACTGTGTTCGTCGCCGGGTCGGTCGGTCAGGTCGGGGCCATCGCGCTCGGTGCCCTCGCCGGCCTCGTGCTCTGCCGGCTGCCGCCGCAGGAGCAGGCCGGGCTTCTCGCCTTCCCGGTGTCCCGACGGGCCGGCGCAATCGGCCTGGTCGCCTTCGCGCTGCTCCTCGTCGTCCCTCACCTGCTGGCCGCCAGTCTGCAATCCCAGGCTCTGGCGCTGTTCGATGCCTTCTACCGCTCCGGGGCTCTGGTGTTCGGCGGCGGCCACGTGGTCCTTCCGCTGCTGCAGGCCGAGGTGGTCGCCCCGGGCTGGGTCGGCCCCGGCACCTTCCTCGCCGGCTACGGGGCCGCCCAGGCCGTGCCCGGGCCGCTGTTCACCTTCGCGGCCTATCTCGGAGCCGTCGCCGGACCGGCACCCCACGGCGTGGTCGGTGCGGCCATCGCGCTGGTCGCGATCTTTCTGCCCGGTCTGCTGCTGGTCTACGGCATGCTGCCCTACTGGGACGCGCTCCGGACGCGACCGCTGGCCCAGGCGGCCATGCGCGGGACCAACGCGGCGGTGGTCGGAATCCTCGGCTCCGCGCTCTACGATCCCGTCTGGACCAGCGCGGTCGGGAACGCGCGCGACTACGCGGTGGCCGTGCTCGCCTTCGGGCTCCTGACCGTCGGCCGGACGCCGCCCTGGATGGTCGTCGCACTCACGGCCCTGGGCGGCGTCGCCCTGGCCCTGCTCTGACGGATCGCTGTCGAGGCCTCGGGCAGCCGTGCGCGATCCGGCCGCCTGCTGAGACCTTCCGGGGGAATCGCCTGCCATGCCCGAGCCCGTCCGTTTCCGGCCGTGCGATAGGCTGTCAGCCCTGGGCCGGAAGGTCGAGGCCGCCGCCGGCGTTTCAGACCCGGCAGTCGTCGCTCACCCGACCGATGTCTCGACCGATGTCCCGGACTGGGCCGCCTGCGCCGCGGCGGCGTGGCGGAGGCCGTCCCAGCCGAGCCAGCCGGTGTAGAGGCCGACCAGCACGATCAGCGCCGCCGAGGCGTACGGCGCCCGGCGTGCGAACGCGCCGAACCCGGACCAGCGGCCGGCCACGTGCCGCACGCTCAAGGCCGCGACGACGCCGGCCGAGACCATCGTGAGCGCCAGCCCGATGCTGAAGCAGGCGACCAGCGCGAAGCCGAGGCTCAACTGCTTGAGCTGGATGCACAGCAGCAGCACCGTGATGGCGGCTGGGCACGGGATGAGCCCGCCGGTCAGGCCGAACAGCACGATCTGCCCCGTGGTCACGGTGCGGCCCTGGAAGCGGCGGCGGATGTCCTCCGCATGCGCCCTGGCATGGGCGTCGTCCTCGTCGCCGAGGTTCATATGATCGTGGTCGTGGTCGTGCTCCGCGAAGGCGACCTCGTGCATCTCCGACCCGGCCGGGCCGTCGAGGCGGACACGCGCCGTGAACGCGTGGGGCTCGGGGATCTCGTCCCGGCTCTCCAGGAAGCCTTCGCGCGCGACGAATCCGAACGCCTGCCGGGCGCCATCCGGGCGCACCGTCTCGACCGTGACGGCCGCGGGGACCGGCAACGATCCGCCCTCGGCCCGCAGGCGCCAGCGCGGCGGCACGCCGTCCTCGAACACCTCCAGCGTCAGCGCACCGTCGCGCGTGACGATGGGCCGATGCGCGTCAGGGTGGTGATGGTCGTGCGCGTGATGCTGCTCGCGCCAGGTCCGCCACGCCATCCAGAACGCGACGCCGAGGATGAGGGCGGCCGAGGCGAGCTGGAAATACGGCTCGGCGGCCTCGCCGCCCCATTCCCGGCCGAGGTACTGGCCGCCCAGCGCGATGGTCCAGACCACCGCCGTGTGGGAGAGCGTCGCCGCCAGCCCGAGCAGGACCGCCTGCAGGACCGTGCCGCGCACGGCGATGATGAACGCCGCCATCATGGTCTTCGCGTGACCGGGCTCCAGGCCGTGGAGGGCGCCCAGCAGGATCGCGCTCGGCACGAACAGCCAGGCATGGGCGGTCCCCTGCTGCAGCAGGTCGGCGAACGGCGTCATGGGGCGGCCTTCATTTGAGGTAGGTCCGGACCACCTCGATCAGCTCGGCGGCGCCCCGGGCGCGCTCGGCGTCCGGTTCCGCGTCCGGGTTCACGACGTGGTGACGGATGTGGTCTTCCATCAGCTCGGCGGTCAGGCCGTTGATGGCCCCGCGCATCGAGGCGACCAGCATCAGGACGTCGGCGCAGCCGAGTTCGGCCTCCAGGGCCCGCTCGACGGCTTCCGCCTGTCCCTTGATCCGGCGCACCCGCGCCAGGAGCTTGGCCTTTTCCTTGACCGTGTGGGCCATCGCGGGCTTCCTCGTCGTAGTGACGTATAGGGGGGTACCCTATATGTGTCCAGCGGCGGACGGGCCGCCTGGCGTACGGAGCCCTAACATGAAGACGGACGACCCCTGCATCGGGGTTTGCCAGTGGGACGGGCGGACCGGCTGGTGCCTCGGATGCGGCCGCACGGTCCCGGAGATCCGCGCGTGGCGGAAGATGACGCCCTACCGGAAGACCGCTCTCGTTCGCGACCTGCCGCGGCGGATACGGCAGATCGCCGCCGTACAGGCCCAAGCCGGTCCCGACAGGACCTGACGTGGCGCGTGGACGGCAGCGTGCGCCCGGGCGCAGCTTGGCGCCGGCGGCGCCCGCACGGCTCGGCCGCCTCAAGCCGGGACGGTAGGAGGTCGAGACGGCGCCGGCCCGCCGCGTGGTCAGAGACCGGCGCCTCCGGCCCGTGTCGCCGGTTTGCCGCACGCACGGCGCATGCGAACACGCGCCCATGCTCACCTATCCCGCCTTCGCCGCGGCCGCCTTGGCCGAGATCGCCGGTTGCTTCGCCTTCTGGGCGTGGCTGCGCCTCGACAGATCCCCGTGGTGGCTCGTCCCGGGGATGGCCTCGCTGGCGCTGTTCGCCTCCCTGCTGACCGTCGTGGAGAGCGGGGCGGCGGGACGCGCCTATGCGGCCTACGGCGGCATCTACGTCGTCGCGGCCATCCTGTGGCTCTGGGGCTTCGAAGGCCACCGGCCCGACCGCTGGGACATCGCCGGCGGCCTCGTATGCGTGCTCGGCAGCGCCCTCATCCTGTTCGGGCCGCGGGGCGCCTGAGCCTCCGCCGACCGCGCCGGACCGTCGTTCGGTCCGGGGCGGTCCGGGGCGGTCCGTTCCGTCGGCGAAGTCGTGGTTGGGGGGATGGGGGCCCCGTTCATCGAAGAACGACCTGTCCTCGTCGCGGCGCGGGTGGTGATGCCGGCCGACGTCGACGTGGTCGTGCGGCCGCCGGTCGCCGGAGCCGCCCGCGGAGGATTGGGCGTCTGGCGCCAGGGCGAAGAGGCGTCGTCTCCTGTCGGGTCTCTCCCGATGCCGGCCGAGCCAGGCTGTCGCGACGGCGTTGAGCCGCGACGGACGGTGACATTCCGCACTCCGTCGGCCGGACCGGCGACCTGACCGCCCGGCGTTTCGCCCCCGCGTCTTGTGGCCCGACGCCCGAATCGCCCATAAGGAGCACGATGAAGTCGGCGGGACGCCAGCGAGCCTTCGGGGCCTGGACGGGGTGGTGGGCGACCGTCGCCCGCGCGCTCGCGCTCGTCCTGGCGCTGGCCGTCGCTCTCCCGACCGCCGGCCTCGCCGAGGACCTGGCGTATCATCAGGGCCATCCGGGCCACGACCGGACGGAGCTGGTCATGGCGTCGGACCTGACGCCGGCCTCGGCCCGGGCGGCGGATCCCGGCATCGCCTGCCACGTCCATTGCGGCTGCCACGTGGCCATGCCGTCGGACGGCCTCGCCCCCGTTCCGCCCGCCCTGCCGTCCCGACCCTGCTACGCCCCGGTCGACGCGGCGCGCGCCTCGATCTCCCCCGACCGCCTGCCGCGTCCGCCGCGCGCCTGAGGTGACGCCGCGACGGCGCGCGTCCTGAACCCCGGGTCCGAGGCCCCGGGGCCGCTTCCTCACGTCATCGCAACGGGACCGGCCCGGAAGCCGCCACGGCACCGGCGCCCCGACGAGCAGGCATCATGCGCATTCTCCTGACCGCGGCCCTGGTGGCCGCCGGCGTCCTCGTGGGCGCCGCCGTTCCCGCCGTGTCCGGCTTCGTTCGCGGCCTCCTCGCCGCGGCCGGGTTGCCGCCGGCCCTCCACACCTTCGCCGCCGGGCCTGGCCCCGCATCGCCGGGCGAGCCCCGCCACGAAGCGGGCGGCGGCCACGACCACGGCAAGGCCGCCGCCCCCAAGGCGGGCGCAGGCCACGCTCACGGAGCGCACGAGCCTTCCGAGGCCGAGGGCGCGGAGGGGCACGTCACGATGACCGCCGAGCAGATCGAGAACCAGGACATCAAGGTGGCCAAGGCGGAAGGCGGCCTGCTGTCGAGGCACATCCTCGTCCCCGGCACGATCACGCCGGACACGGACCGGATCGCCCGCGTCCCGGTCCGCGTCGTCGGCACGGTGTCCGAGATGCGCAAGCGCCTCGGCGACGACGTGCGGAAGGGGGACGTCGTCGCCGTCCTCGACAGCCGCGAGGTCGCCGACGCCAAGAGCGAGTACCTCACCGCCATGGTCCAGTCCGACCTCCAGAAGGTCAATTTCGAGCGCCAGCAGAGGCTGCTGGCATCCGCGGCGGCATCCCAGGCGGCGTTCGACAACGCCAAGGCCGTGTTCCAGGAGAACCAGCTCCGCGTCGACCTCGCCCGCCAGAAGCTCTCGGCGCTCGGCCTGAACGCCGCCGAGGTCGCCGCCGCGCAGAAACGCGACGAGGCGACGCCCAACGCCTCGACCCTGCGCCAGTACGAGCTGCGGGCGCCCATCTCCGGCCGCATCGTCGAGCGCAAGGTCGACGTGGGCACCGCCGTCGGCAAGGAGGGCGACCCGGCCGACGTCTACACCGTGGCCGACCTCTCGACCGTCTGGATCGAGCTCGCGGTGCCGACCTCGGACCTCGACGAGGTCCGGGAAGGCGCCCGGGTCACCGTGAACCGCGGCGGCCGCAGCGTGCAGGGGAAGGTGGTGTTCGTCAGCCCGCTGCTGAACGCCGACACCCGGTCCGCCCGGGTGGTGGTCTCGCTGCCCAACCAGGACATGGCCTGGCGTCCGGGGACCTACGTCACGGCCGAGGTCGAGACCGAGACGGATCGAGTGCCCGTCCGGGTGACCAAGGCCGCGCTCCAGACCGTCGAGGGCAAGCGCGTCGTCTTCGTGCGCACCGACGAGGGCTTCGAGAAGCGCGAGGTCGAGCTCGGGCGCGTGGACGACGACGCCTACGAGGTGGTCTCCGGCCTCAGGGCCGGCGAGGACATCGCGGTCGCCAATACCTTCCTCCTCAAGGCCGAGCTCGGGAAGAGCGAAGCCGGCCACGACCATTGAGGGGCCGAGACATGATCAGCCGCATCCTCGACGTCTCGGTCCGCCAGCGCTGGCTCGTGCTGCTGCTGTCGCTGCTCGCCGCCGGCTTCGGCGGCTACGCGGTGACGCAGCTGCCCATCGATGCGGTCCCGGACATCACCAACAACCAAGTGCAGATCAACACGACCGCGCCCTCGCTCGCGCCGGTCGATATCGAGAAGCAGGCCACCTACCCGGTCGAGACCGCCCTCGCCGGCATCAAGGGGCTCGAATACACCCGCTCGCTCTCGCGCAACGGCTTCTCGCAGGTCACCGCCGTCTTCGCCGAGACGCTCGACATCTACTTCGCCCGCCAGCAGGTGGCCGAGCGCCTCGCCCAGGTGAGGCGGGACCTGCCCCCCGGGGCAGAGCCCGCCATGGGCCCGATCTCCACGGGCCTCGGCGAGATCTACATGTGGTCGATCCACTACGCGAAGCCCGGCGAGCGAACGCTCTCGAAGGCGGGCGCGCCGGGCTGGCAGCCCGACGGAAGCTACCTGACCCCCGAGGGCCAGCGCCTCAGGACGGCGCTGGAGCAGACCGCGTACCTGCGCACGGTTCAGGACTGGATCATCCGGCCCCAGATCAAGACCGTGCCCGGCGTGGCCGGCGTCGACGGGATCGGCGGCTTCGAGAAGCAGTACCACGTCCAGCCCGACCCCGATAAGCTCGCCTCCCTCGACCTGTCCTTCTCGGACGTCGCCCGGGCGCTGGAGGCGAACAACGCCAACCAGGGCGCCCGCTACCTGGAGGATAACGGCGAGGGCTACGTCGTGCGCGCCGCCGGACGCCTCGAGGACATGGACGACATCGGCAACGTCGTGGTCGCGACCCGCGGCGGCGTGCCGGTCCGGATCCGGGACATCGCCGAGGTCCGCATCGGGCGCGACCTGCGCACCGGCTCGGGCAGCGAGGACGGCCAGGAGGTCGTCATCGGCACCGCCCTGATGCTGATCGGCGAGAACAGCCGCACGGTGGCCGCCGCGGTCGACGCCAAGATGGACCAGATCCGCAGGAGCCTGCCCCCCGGCGTCGCGGTCCAGACCGTCCTCGACCGGACCCGTCTCGTCGAGGCGACGGTGAGGACGGTGGTGAAGAACCTGTCCGAGGGCGCGGCCCTCGTCATCGTCATCCTGTTCCTGCTGCTCGGCAACATCCGGGCGGCCGTCATCACGGCGCTGGTCATCCCGGTGGCGATGCTGATGACGCTGACCGGGATGGTCGAGGCGAAGATCTCGGCGAACCTGATGTCGCTCGGCGCCCTCGACTTCGGCCTCATCGTCGACGGGGCGGTGATCATCACCGAGAACGCCCTGCGCCATCTCGCCGAGAAGCAACACGCCCTCGGGCGGGCCCTCGAGACCGAGGAGCGCCTTCAGACGGTGCGGGCGTCGGCCGAGGAGATGATCAAGCCGTCCCTCTACGGGCAAGCCATCATCATCCTGGTCTACGTGCCGCTCCTGACCTTCACCGGGGTCGAGGGCAAGATGTTCGCGCCGATGGCGCTGACCGTCATCATCGCGCTGGTCTCGGCCTTCATCCTGTCGCTGACCTTCGTGCCGGCGCTGATCGCCATCGTCATCACCGGCACGGTCACCGAGAAGGACAACCTCATCATCCGGGCGCTGAAGGCGGCCTACCGGCCGGTGCTCGGGGCGGCGGTGCGCGGTCCCCTCGCCTTTCTCGGGGCGGCCCTGTTGCTGCTGGTCGGGGCGGGCGTCCTGTTCACCCGGCTCGGGACCGAGTTCATCCCGCAACTCGACGAGAAGAGCATCGCGCTCAACGCCACCCGCATCCCCTCGACCTCGTTGACCCAGTCGCAGGCGATGCAGCTCAAGGTCGAGCAGGTGGTCTCCAAGTTCCCGCAGGTCGCCTACGTGTTCTCGAAGACCGGCACGGCGGAGGTCGCCTCCGATCCGATGCCGCCGAACTCCTCCGACACCTTCGTCATGCTCAGACCGCAGGAGGCGTGGCCGGACCCGAGCCTGTCGAAGGCCGACCTGCAGGCGCAGATCGAGACGGCGGTGGGGGCGCTCGCCGGCAACGTCTACGAGTTCTCGCAGCCGATCCAGCTCCGCTTCAACGAGCTGCTCGCCGGCACCCGGGGCGACCTCGCCGTGAAGGTGTTCGGCGAGGAGTTCGAGCCGATGCTGAAGACCGCCAACCAGATCGCGGCGGTCCTGAAGGGCATCGACGGCGCCGAGGACGTGAAGGTCGAGCAGACGGCGGGCCTGCCGTTCCTGGAGATCAAGATCAACAAGGCCGAGGCCGCCCGCTACGGCCTCAGCACGGGCGCCATCCAGGAGGTCATCGGCGCGGCCATCGGCGGCAAGGATGCCGGCGTCGTCTTCGAGGGCGACCGGCGCTTCCCCATCGTGGTGCGCCTCACCGACACGGTGCGCGAGGACCGCGAGGCCCTGGAAAATATCCCGGTGCCCCTGCCGCCCGGCCCGAACGGCCGTGCGCGTTCGGTCCTGCTCAAGCAGGTGGCGGGCTTCTCGGTCACGGAGGGGCCGAACCAGATCAGCCGCGAGAACGGCAAGCGCCGGGTGGTCGTCACCGCCAACGTGCGCGGGCGCGACATCGGCTCCCTCGTGGCGGAGGCGCAGGCCGAGGTCGGGCGGCAAGTGCCGTTGCCGCCGGGCTCCTTCGTGACCTGGGGCGGCCAGTTCGAGAACCTCGCCTCGGCCAAGCAGCGGCTGATGGTGGTGGTGCCGGCGTGCTTCTTCCTGATCTTCCTGCTGCTCTACTCGGCCCTGGGCTCGCCGCGGGACGCGCTGCTGGTGTTCAGCGCGGTGCCGCTGGCGCTGACCGGCGGCATCGTGGCCCTGTGGCTGCGCGGCATGCCGGTCTCGGTGCCGGCGGCGGTCGGCTTCATCGCGCTGTCGGGCGTGGCGGTCCTGAACGGCCTCGTGATGCTGACCTTCATCAAGCAGCTCGTGGCGGAGGGGCGCCCGAAGCGGGAGGCCATCCTGGAGGGCGCGATGATCCGGCTGCGGCCGGTGGCGATGACGGCGCTGGTCGCTTCGCTCGGCTTCGTGCCGATGGCCATCGCCACCGAGACCGGGGCCGAGATCCAGCGGCCGCTCGCCACCGTGGTCATCGGCGGCCTGATCAGCGCGACCCTGCTGACGCTGGTGGTGCTGCCGGCCCTCTACGCCCGCTTCGGCAGGGTCCGGCCCGCGACGATCACGTCCCGGGCGCGCCAGCCGGAGCCGGTCCACCGCGAGGCCGCAGAGTAGAGGCGTGCGGTCAGTCCTCCCGCTGGGGCGGCCTGGCCCGGCTCATGTCGCGCCGGTCGCAGGGCCGGGCCGCACGCCGGATCCCGGGGAACGGGGCCCCTGGGGGCCCCGACCAGCTCACATGCGGTGATGGCGGTGCATATGCCGCGTCATGTGCCCGCGATGATGGTGATGGCGCATCATGTGCCCGTGGCGGTGATGGCGCATCATCCGGTGGTGATGGTGGCCGTGCATCCGGTCCATGCGGACGGAGACCACGTCCGACGGGGCGCTCACGGCGCCGGGCAGGCCGGGCGCGGCCGAGGCCGAGGTCGCGGCGCCGGCCGCGCCGAAGGCGGCCAGGACGGCGACGACCAGCAGGGATTTCCTCATAGGCGTTCCTCTCAGGGTGTCGGCGCGCCGGTCATCGCCGGCGGCTCGGTGCCGGCCAGGGACTGGTCGGCAGGGAGGCAACAGCCAAGCTCACGACACCGTTCCGCACGGCGCGCGCGCCGCCTCGGGCATGCTTAAGAGGCCGAATGGCGTCGCGTCGGATCCGCCTCCGGCAACGGATCTGCAGGCGCCGCTGGTCCCGCCGCGGCCGATATCCGCTCCAGCGCAGGGGATGAAGGCCGGCGAGTGGCCACGAGGCGGAAGGTCAGTGTCAAGCCGCGATGGACAATCGCGTGCCTTGAGACGGCTTCGGCCGCCGGGCGGTACGAAGAATCTCGGAAGTCCCGCGGGGGCGACGGCCGGTTTTCTCCGCGCACGCAGAACACTCCGATCCCGGAGCCGGACACGCGCCGGATCCGGCCAGAATCACGCTCTCGGGACAGGCGGGCGTCACAGGGCCGATCGGGTGTCGCCACGGGCCCTGGCCGGACGGACGGGCGGCCGACCGACGATGCGGCGCCCGTCTTACTCCGCGCGCCCCGCAGGGCTTCGTCCTCCCGTTGGACGGGGCGGACCTCATAAGGCGGCAGGCTCGCCGTCACGGGCGCCTGTGGGCAGGCCCGCGGGCAGCAGGTCACGCAAGACGGCATCCTGGCGGGCCTTGAGCAGGCGCAGGACCCGCGCAGGCGTGCGGTTAACCGCGCGGCCGGCCGCTGGTAGGGGCGAACGAGCCGCCGCGTGCGAAGAGGGCCGGTCGGTTTGTTTGGCCGTATCGCGCTCCGTGCGCGATCTCACGCCGGCGGGCCCGGACCCGTCGCAGGGTAAGCCGGCGGGGCGAGCCGGTCGCCCCGCCGGTGCGAATCGAGGGCTGGGGGCGACGGTCATGGCGGGGATACGACCGAGCAGGCGCAGGATCCTCGCGGGCGGCGGCGCCCTGGCGGCCGCCGCGCTGCTGCCGCGGGCGGCCCGGGCCGCGCCGCGGATCATCCTGAACGATGCGAGCGGCCTCAACCCGACCCCGGTGGCCCGCCACGCCGTGCTCCCGACAGGGTCGACCGAGGCCCTGATCGAGGCCGTGCGCGCCGAGATCCGGGACGCCGCCGCCGCCGGGCGGCCGGTGGCGGTCGGCGTCGCCCGCCATTCCATGGGCGGCCAGAGCCTCGCCCGCGACGGGACGGCCGTGACCCTGGAGGGCGGCCCGATCGAGCCCGACACCGCTGCCGGCCTCTACCGGGTCGGGGCCGGCGCGCGCTGGTCGCAGGTCATCCGTCAGCTCGACCGGATCGGGTTCTCGCCCGCGGTGATGCAGTCGAACAGCGATTTCGGGGTCGGCTCGACCTTCAGCGTCAACGCCCATGGCTGGCCGGCCCCGCGCGGGCCCTTCGGCTCCACCGTCCGCGCCCTCCGCCTCGTCCTGGCCGATGGCAGCCTCGTCACCTGCTCCCGCACCGAGAACGCCGAGCTGTTCGGGCTGGCGATGGGCGGCTACGGCCTGTTCGGGATCGTGGTCGACCTCGTGGTCGAGATGGTGCCGAACCGCCTCCTGACGCCGACCTTCGCGGTGATGCCGGCCGCGGAGTTCGCGCCGGCCTTCGTGGCGGCGGTGGAGCGCGACCCGCGGCTGCGCATGGCCTACGGCCGCCTCTCGGTGGCGCAGGCCGGGTTCTTCGAGGAGGCGATCCTCGTCACCTACGCGGAGGCGGAGCACCCGCCGCAGGTCTTGCCCGCCGCGGCCGCGCAGGGGGCGTTCTCGGCGGTCTCGCGGGAGATCTACCGCGCCCAGGTCGGCAGCGAGTTCGGCAAGCGCGCCCGCTGGATCGCCGAGACCCGGCTCAACCCGACGCTCGACCCCGGCCTCGCCACCCGCAACAGCCTGATGAACGAGCCGGTGGCGAACCTCGCCTCGCGCGACCGCAACCGCACCGACATCCTGCACGAGTATTTCGTCCCGCCCGAGCGGTTCGACGCGTTCCGCGCCGCCTGCCGGGAGATCATCCCGGGCTCGGGCTGCGACTGCCTCAACGTGACCCTGCGCTACGTGGCGGCGGACCCGGACTCGACGCTGGCCTACGCGCCTTCTCCCCGCATCGGTGCCGTGATGTCGTTCTCGCAGGGGCTCACCCCCGGCGACGAGGCCGCGATGATGCGCATGACCGAGGCCCTGATCGAGCGCGTCGTGGCGCTCGGCGGGGCCTATTACCTGCCCTACCGCCTGCATGCCCGGCGCGACCAGATGGCCCGGGCCTATCCCAGGCTCGACGCCTTCGTGGCGGCCAAGCGCCGGTACGATCCCGGGCTGCTGTTCCGGAACGCCCTCTGGTCGACCTCCATGGCCTGACCGCGCAAGGATCCGCTCATGAGACCCACGCCCCCACAGGCGGCCGCCCTCGCCTTCGCGGCCATCCTGCTGTTCGCCGCCGCCACCGACTACATCCCGGCCTTCCGGGACGCGGAGGGCCGCGTCTTCGGCCTGTTCCGGCTCGACGTCTACAAGGACGCGCTTCACCTCGCCTCCGGCCTGTGGGCGCTCGCCGCCGCCCTGTGGTCGCGGCACGCCGCCGTGACCTTCCTGCGGGCCTTCGGGGCGATCTACCTCCTCGACGGCGTGGTCGGGGTGATCACCGGATCGAGCTTCCTCGACCTGTCGCTGTTCCTGAAGGGCTTCCAGGACAGCCCGCTCCTCTCGAACGGCCCGCACCTGAGCCTCGGGCTCGCCGGCGTGGTGCTCGGCTGGTGGCCGTGGCGCGCCGCCGCGGCGGGCGCGGCGTGAGCCCCCGTCCCGCCGTCGCCGCCGCCGGGCCGCCCGCTGGGCGGCCGCCGGCCTGGCCCTCCTCGCGCTCGCCTGCGCCCTGCCGGTCGCGGCGATCGAGGGGGCTGCGCGGTCGCGCCCGATCCCACCCTGCAGGGGCGTGCGGGGGGCGGCTCGCGCTTCGGGATCGCCGCCGACGGCTACAAGCGCGCGGCCGGCGACAGCTACCTGACCTTCCCCGAATGGGACATCGTCCACGCCTACGCGGACCTCGCCGGGGTGACGCGATCCGCCTCGGAATCGGCCTTCGACTACTGGGCGGCGACCACCGGCTTCTGGACGAGCCTGTGCGGGGCGACCCGGGCGGCCGGGCGCACCGGCGACGTCACCGCGGGCCAGAAGGTCACCAACTACGTCATCGGCCTCAGCTTCACGGCCGAGATGCTGATCCAGGGCGCCTACGAGCGCACCGTCGGGGCGCTGACCGCGTGGTGGCGGGGGCCCGAGCCCACGGAGGAGGACCGGTTCAACGCCCGGCTGCTCGCGGATTACGCCGTGTTCCTGCGCCAGACCCCCTGGTACCGCTACCCGTTCGACGCGGAGCTGTCCCGGCTCTGGCGCGATGTCCCGTTCACGCCGTCCCTGCGGGCGGTCGAGCGGCGCGGCGCGCTCTCGCTGCAATACGGGGTGAAATGGGCCTACGCGCGGGGGATCGCGTGGCTCGCCGGGATGGACCCGGCCGGCCTGACGATCCGCAGCGTCGTGGCGGGGCTCGACGCCGCCGACGCGGCCGCCGACCCGCGCATCACCCGCCTCGGCCCCGTCCCGGCCGGCGATGGCGGACCGGCCGCCCTGATCGAGACGCCGCGCTACCGGGCCTTCACGGAGATCCTGCGGGGCCTGGGGGCGCGCGGCCGGACCGTGCTGGAGATCGCCGGCAACGACCGGATCCTCACCACCGTCCTCCTGCCGCCGGGCCGGACGGTCGCCCTCGCCGGGGCCGAGCCGCTGTTCGCGATGCCGATCCAGTCCGAGCCGGGCTGGCAGCGCGTCGGCTACGACACCGCGGTGGAGCAGCTCGTCGAACAGATCCGCGCCGTCGAGGCCGCGGGGGGCCGGTTCGAGCATGCCTACGATTACTGATCGGCGCCCCCGGCGCGGCCTGCCGGTCGCCCCGGCGGCGGCGGCGCTCGCCGGGTGGCTCGGCGTGACCGCGCTGACCGCCCTCGCGGTCCAGCCGGAGACCGTGGTGGCGCTCGGGAACCCCGCCGCCCTGGCGGCCGCCGACGACGGGGCCCTGGTCTCGGCCGGCCGCGCGTATCTGGTGATCCGGCCCGCCGCGCCGGGCGCGGTCCGGCGCCTCTACGCGGGGGGCGCCTGGCTGGTCCTGCCGGCGCCCGGGACCGGCTGCCTCGGCGCGCGCTGAGGGCGGTGCTCAGTAGGGATCGGACCGCTCGAGGATCTCCTGCCCCATCAGCACGCAGCTCCCGGGCATCGGCGCGTAGATCAGCCGGATCCGATAATCGCCCTTGTCGATGCTGCCCTCCGCCTCGATCACCTGGAAGCGCCGCGTCCCGACCAGGGACGCGACGGTGCCGACGGACCGAACGGAAGCGGGATCGACCGTGGCCCGCGCGTCGCCGTCGCTGTGGAAGCGCAGCAGCTTGAGGGCCTGCCGCTCGGCCTCGGCCGCGCAGGGCGGCGCGGGCGCCGCGACCGCGGCGGTCGCGGCCGGCCCCGTCGCCGCGATCAGCGCCAGCGCCCGCAGGATCCGTCTCATCGGCACGTGACTCCGTATTCGTGGACCTCGGGCAGGTCCCCGTCGCCCGTCGTGGTCACCGAGAGCGCGCCGGCGGCCCCCGCATACCGGAAGCTGCAATAGGCGAGGCCCGTCCCGGAACAGCCGTCGACCTCGATCACGCCGCGCCGGGCGAGATCCCGCTCCCGCGCATCGTCGCTCGGCGGACCCTTCACCGGCGTCCAGCCCGCGGCGATCAGCGCCGCCCGGGCCGTGTCGATCGGCTGGCCGCGGATGGCGGGGACCGCTCCGCGGCCACCGCAGACGGATTCGACCGCGGGAAGCGGCTCCAGGGACAGGGTCCCGTCCGGGCGCAGGGTCAGGTCGCCCACCGGAGAGGGCGGCAGATCGCCGTCCCAGAGGCGCACGCCGCCGGCGCGCGCCGCGATCCGGCCGACCGCGCCGGTCCGGCCGGCGCCGTACACGAGGGCGACGAGGCGCGTCCCGTCGAAGAGGCCGACATTGCCGTCCGCGATGAGGCAGGTGCCGCTCGTCCCCTGCTGCAGGTCGCTGGCGAAGCTGACGGCCCGGTAGCGGCCCAGCGCCGCTTCGCCGGTGACGAACCAGTCCCGGGCGGCCACGGCCTGCGCCGCCTCCGATTGTGCCGGCACGACCTCGCCCGGGCAGCCGGCCTGGCGCCCCGCCCCGCCCGGGGCCCGCGGCAGCGCGGCGAGGGGCACGAAGCGCAGGCCCTTCACGGCGGAAGTGACGCGTGGCGCCGGCGGCCCGTCCTGCGCGGCGGCCGATCCGGCGAGGGGCAGGCCGAGCATCAGGCCGAGGACCAAGGCGGGTGCCCGGCCGGCTCGGCCGATGCGCGGGCGCCGAGGAGCTTCCCCGGCTGCGCCACGGCCTGCGCGCAGCCGAAGGCCGGCGTCACCCGGATGGCGGCTGCGGGCCGGGTCCGGCAAGGGGGCGTCCGGTCTCATCGTCACTTCCCGTTCGGGTCGCCCGCGCGCGCCGGCGGGCGCGACCCCGGTTCCGTCCCGGCCGCCGGAACCGGGTCGGGCGGCGGATAGGCGGGGTCTGTCAGGCAGGTCGAGAGCCAGGTCTCGGCCTCGGCGTCCGAGGCCAGCTCGACATCGAGGACGGCCCGAGGGCCTGCGGGCGCCGTCGTCGCGCTGGCAGTCGCGGCCGCCGGGGCGGCAGGCCGCGTCCAGCGGCCGGCGGGGTTTTCGGGACCCGGGCATTCCGCGTCGTCGCCCCCGCCGATCGTGCAGGTCGCGACCGTTCGCACGGCGCCGTCGACGACCCGCCCGACCGTGCGCGTCTCGGTGGTGTGCCCGCTCGCCCAGTCGTCGGACAGCGTGCAGACCCGGTCGCCGTTCTGGAAGCGCCGGCTGCCGAAGCAGCCGTAGACCCGGTCCTGCCCGACGGGCAGGAAATAGCAGGCCGTGTCGAACCCCGCGAAGGGGCCGCCGGTGAACCGTGCCGCGAAGGCCCGCTGGCGCAGCGCCGCCGCGATCCAGTGCGGCCGGGCCGGATCGCTCTTCGCGCGGCCGGACAGGTCCTCGGTCCGGGCCCGGATCGCCCCCAGCACGATGGTGCGCGCGTCGGCCGCGTCCAGGTCGCCGAGCCCCGTGTCCCGGGCCGCCACCCAGCGCTTCTGGCTGGCGATCAGCATCGCCCGGATCTCGGCGTCGACCGTGCCGTGCAGGAGGCCGGCATAGGCCGAACCCAGGGCGGCATCGGCCTTCCGGAGCGCCGCGTCGGCGCAGATCATGCGCTCGAGCGGGCTGGCCGCCTTGCGGCAGTCGATCGCCCGGGCCGCAGACGGCGCCAGGAGGGATGCGGCGACGGCCGCCACCAGGAGCCGCGTCACGGCCGGCCTCGCACTGAACGGCGCATCTGAACCTCGCATCCGGACCGCGCGCCTGGGCAGCGCCGCGGAGCCGCGCCGCTCCCCCGTGACAGGCCGCGGGGTGCGGGCGGACGCCCGCAGCCGCGCGCCATCCGGGCCCTACTGCGCCGCGGCATCGACGACGCGGCACAGGTTCTGGTCGACGTCCTGACCGATCTGACCGGCCTGCACCATGAACAGGGCGTCGACCCGGCTGCCCGTCCCGGCCTTGCGCACGACGACCCGCAGCGTCTGCGGTCGCCCCGAGCCGGATGTCTCCTGCTGGGCCGTCAGGGTCCCGAGCTGCTTCTCGACGTGCACGCCCACGAAGCCTTCGGCCAGGACCGCCCGCGTCACCCGGTCGAACGCGGCCTTGGGGCTGACCGAGGGGAAGATCATCCACGTCTTGTAGGTGATGGCCTGAAGCATCGGCGTCCCCTCGCTCCGGTAATGGTCGCGGCATGTCTCCGCCGCTGCCGCCGGGAGCGCGAGTGTGGACAGGATTGCCGCGTGGACGAACGCGGTTTGCATCGATCCCATGGGGCGCCTCTCACTTCGTTCTGGCGTGGACTTGGCGGACCTGCGCGGCCGGGTCCCGGTCGGGCGTCGATCCGTACGGGTGCGGGAGGCCGGTCCGCGCCGGCCGGCCCCCCGCAGGGTCTCAGAGCTGCGG
Organism: Methylobacterium sp. 092160098-2; assembly: GCF_028920805.1. Classification (NCBI taxonomy): domain Bacteria; kingdom Pseudomonadati; phylum Pseudomonadota; class Alphaproteobacteria; order Hyphomicrobiales; family Methylobacteriaceae; genus Methylobacterium; species Methylobacterium sp. 092160098-2. Next base: position 5,246,597 of record NZ_JAQPZJ010000001.1, read on the forward strand.
CGCGGCCGGTGGCCGGGGGCGCGGCGGCGGCGCCATCTCGCGCGGTGCCGGGGGCTCGGTCCGCGGCACCGCGCCGGACGCGGCCGCCTCCGCCTTCGGAGGCTCAGCGACCGGCGCCGGCCGCGGGGCCGCGACCGAGCCGCGGACCGTGTCGCGCAGGAAATCGCCGGTGCTGGTGCCGGCCTCCCGGGACGCCGGAGCCGGAGCCGGCGCCGCCCGGGCCGCCGGTGCGGCCTGGCCGCTGCCGCCGTCGCGCGGCACCGGCACCTGCGACACCGCCGGGGCCCGGCGGGGCTCGCCCGGCGGCACGGTGATCCGGAACGTGTACGGCACCGTGGACCCGTCCCCGAAGGTGACGGCGACCGACAGGGTGTCGAGGCCGGAGAAGTCGGTGCGTGCCGTGTAGTAGAGCGACATCGCATCCTTCTTGGCGTCCTCGCAGCCGTCCGGCTGTCGGATCTGCGCCCCGGTCTCGTCGACCTTGCCGCTGAGGATCCGGAATTCCCGCCGCTGCTCGATGCGCCCGCCGCGCGGCCTGACGAGTTCGATCGTGGCCGCGCGCGAGCGGCACCCTGCGTGGCGAAGTAGTAGGTGAAGCCCTGGAGGAAGATCCGCTGACCGGGGCGCGCGGTCTTGTTCTCCACCTCCGCCCGGGCCGGCAGGGCGAGGCAGAGCGGCAGGCAGAGCGCTGAGCCGAGCGCCGATCCGAGGGCCAGGACGCCGACGCCGGTGCGCCGCCGCGGTCGGGTCGGTGCTGCGGATCGGGGAGCGTTCGGAAGGCGCTGATGCACGGGACTCGTCCTCGGCTTGGCGATGGGGGGCGCGGCCTCCGCCGCAGGGCTGACCGTCCGCGGCGCGTCAGAGCTGCGGCGCGGCGGGCGGGCGCGGCGGTGCCAGCTGCTGTGGCGGCAGCGCGGGCGGTGCGGGCGTGCCGGACACGGGCGCCGCGGCCTCTGCAGCCTTCGGGGGCGGCGAAGCCGGTGCCGGCCGGCCGGCCGGGACCGCGCCGCGGACCGCGTCGCGCAGGAAGTCGCCGGTGCTGGCCTCCTGGGGCGCCGGAGCCGGAGCCGGAGCCGCTCGCTCGGCCGGAGCGGCGCGCGCCGTCGGGGCCGGCCGCGAGAGGCCCGCGTCGCGGGGGCGGGTGCCTGGGACACCGCCGGCGCCCGCCGGCCTTCGCCCTCGGGCACCGTGATCCTGTAGGTGTAGGTCGCCTCCTCGCCGGTGACGAAGGTGACGATCACCGACACCGTGTCCAGGCCGGAGAAATCGGGCCGGGCCGTGTAGTAGAGCGCCCGCGCGTCCCGCTCGACATCCTGGCAGCCGTCCCGCGACGGGGTGCCGTCGGTGTTCCGGCCGAGGACCAGGAATTCGCGCCGCTGCTCGATGCGTCCGCCGCGGGGCGGCGTGACCAGTTCGACCGCGGCCGCCGGAACCGACGGGCAGCCCGGCCGGGTCTCGTGGGTGGCGTAGCCGTCGAGGCGGATCCGCTGTCCGGGGCGCGCGGTCACGCTCGTGGATCCGGCGAGCGCCGGCCCCGCGAGGCAGAGCCCGAGGAGGCCGAAGAGGAAGCCGAAGCCGGGCCGCCCAGGCCGCACGACCCCGGCCGCTCTCGTCTTCGGGACGCTGTGTGCCATGGGACTCCTCCTCGGCCTGCGGGACGGGCGGTCGTGGACCGCGGGCGGGACGCTCACTTCGGGTCGGAGCGCTCCAGGACCGGCTTGCCGCCATCGGTGCGGAACCGGACCGCGTAGGTGCTGTTCGTCGACTGGGCGTTGCACGTGATGACCACCGGGCCGCCCATCGGGTTGGGCAACTCGCAGGTGCCCTTCACCTTGATGGTGGACTGGTCGCGCTCGGCGTACATCAGCTCGTCGATGGGCTGGCGCAGGGTGCCGCCTGCGACGAGGCCCTTCGCCGAGGCCAGGAACGCCATGGCCTTGCCGTCGGTGGTGCCGAAGATGAACCCGGCCTTCGGGCTCCCGACGACGGAGGTGTTCACCGCACCCGAGGCGCAGAGGGCGGTGAGATCCTCCCCGTCCATCACCAGGGATTCGCAGCGGCCCTTGAAGGACAGCTTCAGGAACGTGCCCGGCGGCGGGTCCCGCGCCTCCGCGGTGTCGCGGGGCGCGGGCGGTGGAGACGGTGACTGCGACGGCGGCGGCGGCGTGTCGGGCGGGGCCGGAGCCCGCGCTTCGGCGGGCCGATCGCGGGAAGGCGCGGTCCCGCCGTCCCGCCGGTCCCAGCCGCCGCGAGGCTGGCCGGGCTGCCAGACGCAGAGACGGACGCCGTCATTGTCCCAGCAGGGGCCGCTCGGGGACAGGGCGCCAAGGGATTCGGCGGCGCGCAGGCCACCGGACGACCCGTTCCAGAAGGCGGTGGCCTTCAGCGGGTTCTGCGGGTCGCGGACGAGCTGCGCCACGACGTCGAGCTTGCTCCCGGAATAGGAGCGGATCTCGAAGCCGCGGGCACCGGTCTGCCCGGTCTCCGCCCGGAACTGGCAGGCTCCGTCGAGGCGGACATCGCCGGCGACCTCGAGGTAGCAATCGGCGGCCCGCGGCGCGCCGGCCTCGGGCGTCGCCGCGGGAGCCCCGCCGAAGCCGGGGCGGCCCTCGCCGACCTTCCAGGCGCAGACCCGGCTCCGGGACCCGGTCCAGCAGGCGCCCTCCGACGTGACGCCGTCGGCGGGGCCGTCCTCGGGCTTGCCGCCGGGCTCCCGGTTCCAGGTGGCCGTGCCCCGGCCCGGCGCCGTCACCGACACGACCACCCCGTCGCGCAGGTAGCCGTTGTCGTAGGTGGCGAGGCGGAACCCGCCCACGCCGTAGCTGCGCGCATCGGTCAGGAACTCGCAGACCCCGTCGATGACGGTCCTGCCGTCGGCCGCGAAGAAGCAATCGGCCTTGCGGACCTTGATCTGCGCCTGCGCGGCGGCGGGCAGGAGGAGGCCGGCCAACAGGGCGGCGGCGAACAGGGCGAGGCGGCGCCCGGCCCGAGGGGCCGGGAACCGCGCAGGATTCGAACGGCGGCGGGGGGCCATGGCCGTCTCCTATGGATTGCCGAGGAGGCGGCGCGCCGCCTGGATGGTGCGGTCGTTGCGCTGGTCGACGACGCGGCCCTGGTAGAGATTCCGGTCGGCGAGGCGTTGCTGGAGCGCGGCCCAGAAGCCGACGCCCCATTTGTCCTGCTCGAGGTTCTGCAGGATCTCGGTGGACTTGAGTTCGAGGGCGCGGATCGTCATGTCGGCCGCCTTGCCGGGATCCCGCTGCAGGCCGGCGCCGCCGATATCGAACAGGAACGCCGCCGAGGCCGCCGCGGGGGCGAAGGAGGCCTCGCCCGCGAGGCGCTCCAGATACCGCCGCGCCAAGAGGCCGTCGGGGGCGGTGATCCGCTGCTCCGTGTTCGCCGGCGACAGGAGCAGCGCGTAGAGATACTGCGCCACCGAGACCCCGCTCTCCGCCAGGCTCCTGAGCTTCGCCTCGTCGGCGGCGTTGGTGGTCGCGCTCTTGAACAGCGCCATCAACGCCTCGACGCTCGGTGCGGAGGCGGGTGGTGTCGCGGGCGGTGTCGCGGGCGGCGGCGTGCCCGGCTTTCCGGGGCCGGAATTGCCCGCCCCGGAATTGCCCGCCCCGGAATTGCCCGCCCCTGGATTGCCGGTCCCCGGATTGGTCTGCGGGCCGGCGGCCCTGCCGGCCAGCGCCTGCACGGCCGCGCGCGTCTGCGGCGTCGCCGACCCGTCGGCGGGACCCGTGTAGAAGCCGCGCTTCGCGAGATTGCGCTGGATCGCCGCCACGAGGTCGGGGGGCTGGCGGCCGAGCTCGTCCGTGAAGGTGCTGACCGCCAGCGGCAGCTTGGCCGCCACCGTGTCCATGTAGAGATCGGCGGCCTTCTGCGGATCGCGCGGGACGCCGCTCTCGGCATCGGTGTAGCAGCCGGCGATCCAGTAGAGCGTCGACCAGGAATCGAGATAGGCGTTCCGGGCGGCGACCGGGTTCGCGTGGAAGGCCAGCCCGTAGCGGCAGCCCCGCTTGAGATCGTATTGGCCGCGGCCTCTGTTGAGCAGGAGCTCGGTCATGCCGCGCTGGGCCCCGGGGAAGCCGAGGTCGGCGGGCTTCTGGTAGTAGGTCAGGGCCTTGGCGGCATCGGGCTTGACGGGATTCTTGACGTAGAGCGCGGCCCATTCGGGATTGTAGAGGGCGCCCATGAACGAGCGGGCGCTGACGTCGCCGGCCTCGGCACCCGCCTTGAGCTTCTCGAAGGCGGCCCTGTCGCCGTCCTTGCCGGCCTTGTCGAGCAGGTCGAGATAGAGCTTCTCGTTCTCCTTGCTGTCGGCGGGCTTGCCCCACTCGCCCGCGGGCTTCAGCAGCGCGAGGGCGAGTCCGGCCAGGAGCGCGACCGCGGCCTGGGGCAGGACCAGCCAGGCGAGGCGGTAGCGCGCATCCGCGTACCAGAGCGTCGCGTGCGCCCGGAGCCGGTCGGTCCCGATCAAGACGCCGCTCATGACTTGGCTTTCATGTAGGCGCGCAGGGCCGTGATGACCGCCGGATTGCGCGTGTTCTCGACCGGGAGCGTGTAGAAGCCGCGGGTGGTCAGTTCGGCCTGAAGGGCGCCCCAGAACCCGTCGCTCCAGTGCCCCGCCTCGGGGAACAGCAGCCAGAAGGTGATCTGGTCGTCCTTGAGGTCGATGCCCCGCAGAGCGAGGGCCGCGGCCTTCCGGGGATCCTTGGCGACGTTGCCGTAGCCGGAATCGTAGAGCACCGCGGCCTCGCCCGCCGCCATGCCGTGCCCGGCGGCCGCGGCGCGCTCGTAGGCGGCCACGGCGACCTGCGCGTCCGGCGCGAAGACGTCGCCCTTGTTCATCACCGGGTTGAACAGGCGCGCATAGGCGGTGAGCGCGTCCGCGTCCCCGGCATCGGCCCGGCCCTTGAGCTCGGCCAGCTTCCGCCGGTCGCCGGCCCGGGCGGCGGTCGCGAGGGCGATCACCTCCGGATCCGGGCCCTTGGGCGCCATCCGCCGCGGCTCGGGCCGCGGGGTCGCGACCGTGTTGGTGATCCCCGCCTCCACCTGGAGGGCCGTGATGATCCAGGGATTGGGCCGCCCGTCCACGGGGCCGATATAGCGACGCTGCTCGGCCAGATGCCGCTGGAGGCCCGACACCAGGGCGGGGTTCTGCTGGCCGAGATTATTGATGAAGGCGTCCATCGTCGGCCGGTGCTTGCGCCACAGCACCGCGGTCACCAGCCCCCCGGCCCGGACCGGGTCCTGCGGCAGGCCGCTCTCGGGCTCGACGTAGCAGGTGGCGAGCTTGACGGTGAGCCGCTCCTCGCCGGTGATCGTGCGCTCGAGCGTCTCGGGATCGTCGAACCAGGTCTGGGCGAGGCGGCAGCCGCGCCGGAGGTCGCGGTTGGGGTTGGCCGGATCGAGCAGCACGTCCGCGAGGCGCGCGACCGCCAGGAGGTCGCCGATCGCGGCGCCCGGTCCGTAGAGGGCGGCCGCCCGGGCGAAATCGTTCGGCGCGGGCTTGCTGGGGAAGTAGGCGGCGGTCAGCGGGTCGTAGAGCGTCCCGAGCTTGGTCGCGGCGTCGATCTGGCCCCGGGTGGCCGCGGCGGTCAGCGCGTCGAACGCCGTGCGGTCGCCGTCCTTGCCGGCCCGGTCGCGCAGGGCGCTCAGCTCGGCGATCCGCGCCTTCGAGGCGGTGGCCGGCTGACCCCAGACGCCCTGCGCGGCCAGCGCCATGCACAGGCCCGCCACCGCGCAGGTCACGGCCTGCGGCAGGGCGAGCCAGGCCAGGCGGTAGCGGCGATCGTCGTACCAGAGGGTCGCGTGCGCGCGCAGCCAGTCCTCGCGTGCGATGCTCATGGCCGCGACGGCTCCCGGGCCGTCACGACAATGCGGCGGGGCGCGGGGCGCCGCCGCCGAGCGCCCGCTCGAAATCCACGAGCTCGAACTGGCCGTAATCGCCCAGGGGATCGCTGGCGAGCCGCATCGCCTGGGCCTCGCGCAGGCGCTCCAGGAGGGTGCGCATCGCGCGGGCATTCGCCCAGTCGTGCCGCTGCGCGCGCTGCTCGACCCACGGGATCAGCAGGGTCTCGAAGCGCGGCGGCAGCCGGAAGGATTGCCGCGACGCCATCAGGCGCAGGATCTCGACGAGGTCGTAAGGATCGTAGGCCGGGAATTCGATGGTCTTGGTGAAGCGGCCGGCGAGGCCGGGATTCGTGTCGATGAACCGGGCCATGTCGTCGGTGTAGCCGGCGACGATCACGATGATCCGGTCGCGGTTGTCCTCCATGAACTTGAGGAGGGTGTCGATCGCCTCCTTGCCGAAGTCGCCCCCGCCCCCGCCGCCCTCGGCCAGGGTGTAGGCCTCGTCGATGAACAGGATGCCGTCGAGGGCCTCGCGGCAGCGCTCCAGGGTCTTGGCCGCGGTCTGGCCGACATAGCCCGCCACCAGCCCGGCCCGGTCGACCTCGACCACGTGCCCCTTCCGCAGGACGCCGAGCGCCCGGAAGATGTCGCCCATGATGCGCGCCACCTCGGTCTTGCCGACGCCGGGCGGGCCGGTGAACACCATGTGCTGGCTCACCGCGCCGACCTCGATGCCCTCGGCGCGGCGCCGGGCATCGACCAGCACCCGCGCCGCCACGGTCTTCACCTGCTCCTTGACCGGCGCGAGCCCGATCATCGCGTCGAGGCGGGCCATGACCTTCCGGGCGGCGTCCATGTCGACCGCGCCGCCGGCCTGGCGGCCGAGGGCCGCGGCGATGTCGGCGGGCTCGAGCCGGTTGATGTCGCCGCCGGGGCTGGCGGCGAGGCGCAGCGCCTGCGCCTGGCGGGCCTTCTCCAGCACCGTGCGCATCTCGCGGGCATTGGCCCAGTCCTCGGCCTTGGACCGGGCGCCGACATAGGCCGCGAGGTCCTTCTCGAACCCCTCCAGCATGACGAAGCCCTGGCCGGCCGCCATGCGCTTCAGGATCTCGGCGAGTTCCGGCGGGCTGTAGGGCGGGAACTCGACGGTCTTGGTGAAGCGGCTGGCAAGCCCCGGATTCGTGTCGATGAACCGGCGCATGTCGTTGGTGTAGCCGGCGACGATCACGATGATCCGGTCGCGGTTGTCCTCCATGAACTTGAGGAGGGTGTCGATCGCCTCCTTGCCGAAGTCCCCGCCGCCGCCGCCGGCGGCCAGGGTGTAGGCCTCGTCGATGAACAGGATGCCGTCGAGGGCCTCGCGGCAGCGCTCCAGGGTCTTGATCGCGGTCTGGCCGGCATAGCCCGCCACCAGCCCGGCCCGGTCGACCTCCACGACGTGGCCCTTGCGCAGCACCTTCAGCGCCTTGAAGACGTTGCCGAGGATCCGGGCGACCTCGGTCTTGCCGACGCCGGGGGGGCCGGTGAACACCATGTGCTGGCTCATGGCCGCCACCGGCAGGTTCTGGGCGCGGCGCTGCTGCTCCACCTGCATCCGGGCGATGACGCCCTTCACCTCCAGCTTCACGGGGTCGAGGCCGACCATGCCGTCGAGGGTCGCGAGCGCGGTGGCCAGGAGGTCCTTCTTCTCCGCGCCCGCGCCGTCGTCCACGAAGCGGATCGGGCGGATCCTGCGGCTCGCCCGGGCCTGGTCCAGGGCGCGCCGCGTCGCCTCGATCCGCGCCGGGATGTAGCTCGCCGCCAGGAGGCCCCCGACGAGGCCGCCGAGGATCAGGCCGTTGCGCAGCAGGGCCGCGGGCGTCGCGGCGAGCGGTCCGAGCAGGTCCGGCCGCAGGGCGACTAGCAGGCCGGTGGCACCCAGCACGATGACCGCGAAGAGCGCGACCGGATGCTTGTCGAGGCGTTCCATGGACGTGACAAACCTTGGTGCTGGCCGTGGTGCTGAACGGGCGCGGGGCGTCCCGCGATCGTCTCGCCGTCAGGCGTCCTCGCCGGTGGCGCGGAGCAGATCGACGATCTCCAGGCGGCGCAGGTCGCCGCCCTGCAGGGCGACCCGGGCGGCCTGGGCCTCGCGGGCCTTCTCCAGGAGGGTCCGCATCTCGCGGGCGTTCGACCAGTCCTCGGCGCGGGACCGCTGCGCGAGCCAGGGGGTGAGCGCCGCCTCGAACCCCTCGGGGAGCGCGAATTGCTGCCGGGCCGCCATGCGCTTCAGGATCTCGCAGAGATCCTTCGGGCTGTAGGGCGGGAATTCGACGGTCTTGGTGAAGCGGCCGGCCAGTCCCGGATTCGTGTCGATGAACCGGCGCATGTCGTTGGTGTAGCCGGCGACGATCACGATGATCCGGTCGCGGTTGTCCTCCATGAACTTGAGGAGGGTGTCGATCGCCTCCTTGCCGAAGTCGCCCCCGCCCCCGCCGCCGGCGGCCAGGGTGTAGGCCTCGTCGATGAACAGGATGCCGTCGAGGGCCTCGTGGCACTTCTCCAGGGTCTTGGCCGCGGTCTGGCCGACATAGCCCGCCACCAGGGCCGCGCGGTCGACCTCCACGAGATGCCCGCGGCGCAGCACCTCGAGGGACCGGTAGATCTCGCCGATCGCCCGGGCGACCTCGGTCTTGCCGACGCCGGGAGGCCCGGTGAACACCATGTGCTGGCTGATCGCCGCCACCGGCAGGCCCTCGGCGCGCCGCCGCTGCTCCAGTTCCAGCCGTGCGATCAGGGCGTTGACCTCGCGCTTGACCGGCGCGAGCCCGACCATGTTCTCCAGATTCGCGATCACGGCCTCGGGAGACCGGGCCTCCACGACCCGGCGCGGCGCCACGATCAGGCGCGGCAGGGCGAGCAGGCCCCCGGCCGGCTGCCCGAGGCCGGCCTCCGCCTTGCGGGCGGCCGTCGCGGTCGCGGCGAGGCCCAGCGCCGCCAGCAGGGCGACGGCGATCCCGATCGCCGCCCTCCACCGCAGCTCCGCTCCGGCGGCGTTCCACCAGGCGACCGGGCCGTAATCGGTGCTCAGCAGGAGCGGCGTGAGGACCGCGACCACGAGGCCGGAGACGACGAAGGGTAGGATGGCGGATTTCGACATCCGTCAGCCTCCGCAGGGCTTGCTGGTGTTCCAGATCACGGGGATCCGCTTGACGCCCGCGGTGGTATCGACCGTCAAACCCGGGGTGAGCTCGACGAACACGTCCTTGGCGGCGCCCTCGATGACGATCTCGCCCTTGCCGGCCTCGTAGGGGGCCGGGAACGGGACCGCGAGGTTGATCGGCCCGTCGGTGATGTTGAAGGCCGGCGACAGGTAGTTCCCGGCGCGGATGCGCACCACGCCGCCGGCATCGGCCTTCGTCTTCGACAGGCGCATCAGGCCCAGGGGCGCCCGGCAGGCCTTGGCTTCGGCGACGATCTTGTCCTTCTCGTCGGCGGGCAGGGTTTCGGCGGCCTTGTCGATCTGGCCCGTCTTGACGAGGTTCAGGGCCGGCCGCTCGGCCGTCCCGGCGGTCTCGCCGCCGCCCGAGAGCAGCACGCCCGCGACGGCGCCCGCTGCCACCAGCCCGCCCACGATCGCGATGAGGCTCGGCGACAGGGCCGGCTTGGCGGAGGCCGCCGGGCTCGGGGCCGCGTGGGGACCGGACAGCCTGTCCTGAGCCTGCCGCTCAGCATTCTGGCGCTCGACTTCCGACATCCAGCAGGCCCCCGAACATGGAACGACGTAATTCGTGCGCCGCATCGGCACGCACGACAGGACAAACAGCCTTGATGTTTTTGGAAAGATTCAAAAGAACCGGCGGCCGATGCCTGTCATCATGACGGGCTGACTTCTAGGCATGCGGAAAAAACCGGTCTACTAGTGTATCTGACCTATCGTCGCACCCTTGACAGGGCCTGGATTTCATCCGGCATGGCCCAGTGCCGGGGACGTCGTGGGGAAAGATTCCGATGCTGCGATCGGGAGTGGAATGAACGGCTCCGCGCGCGAGACCCTCATCGTCGCCGACGATCATCCGCTGTTCCGCGAGGGCATGCGGCGCATCACCGAACGGCTCTATCCCCAGGCCCTCGTCCGGGAGGCCGCCACGATGGAGCAGGTCCTGGCAATGGCCCGCACCGGGCCGCCGCCCCGGGCGTTCTTCCTCGACCTTCTGTTCCCCGGCCTCGATCCCCGGCACTCCATCGGAGCGCTGCGCGTCGAGTTCGAGCGGGCCTCGATCGTCGTCGTGTCGATGACCGACGACGAGGGCCTGATCCGGACCGTCATGGCCGAGGGCGCCGACGGCTTCATCGGCAAGGCGTTGCCGGCAGCGGAGATCGCCCAGGCGATCGCGGCGATTCGCGACGGGGAGTTCGTGATCCGGCGAAGCCCCGTCTCGGGCCTCGCCCTACCGCGCGGACCGCTCCCGCCCCTGACGCAGCGCCAGCGCGACGTGCTGCGCCTCGTCGCCCGGGGGCACACCAACAAGGAGATCGCCCGGGAACTGGACATCTCGCCCTTCACCGTCCGCATCCACGTCTCGGCGCTCCTGCGGGCCCTCGACGTCACCTCCCGTTCCGCGGCGGCCGCGAAAGCCGCGACGGCCGGTGTCGGTGAATGAGGGGGGCGGGGCGGCGGCTGCGGAGCGTCCGATCGTACACCTGTCCGAATGTCGCCGTCGCGGACCCCGTGGCAAAGGCCGGGGCATGAGGCGATCGGGACACGGGGTCGGGCGTCCGGCCCGCATGCGGCGTCTGGCGGGTCTGGCGGGTCTGGGCCTGGCGGGGCTGTCCGGACTGGCCGCCCGGCCCGCTGCGGCCGATCCCGACCTCGCCATGCTGCCGCATGCCACGGTGCTGGCGGCGATCTGCGGGCGGCCCGCCGACAAGGAAGCCGAGACCTGCCGGATGAAGGACGGCCGCACGGCGGAGTTCTGGACCGCCGCGATGTTCTCCACCGAGACCGGGAGCTGGTTCACCGGGTTCGTCACGATGCCGGCGCCGGGCGAGGATGCCGCCGCGCCCAACCGGCGGAGCGTCGCGGCCGCCACCTACGCCCTCAAGGACATGCGCTGGCGTCTCGCGGGGGTGCAGACCCTGTCCGGGCGGATCGGGACCGGAAACCGCAACGGCAGCGCCCCGGCGGTGGACGAGCAGCGAGGCGCGGTGTTCAAGCCGCTGAGCCGGGGGCGCCTCCTGATGGGCCTGCGCCTTGCGGCTTCCGGTGCGGCCGGGGCCCGCGACTTCTCCTTCCTCCTCCTGCAGTTCTACGGGGCGCCGACGCGCTGGGTGCTGGCGGGCGAGGTTTCGGCCGGCTCGGACGGCTCGGCCGCCTGCGTCGAGGAGGAGCCCTGCCGGATGGGCACGAGCGAGGGCCGGCTGGAGATTCGGCCGGAGGATCCCCGCGATCCCGCCGCGTGGCCCCCGGTCCGGGTCGCCCTCAGCGGCACCGTGCTGGGCGCGGACGGCAGCCTGCGTCCGGCCACGGACCGGGATGCCCGCCTCTATCGATTCGACCCGGCCTCCGGCACCTACCGCTGAGGCCGGCCACCCGGCCGGCCTCCCGGAGGGCCACCCGCCACGCCACGGGGTGCCGGTCGCCGGGAGCACTCGGCCGTGGAGCGAGACTATTTTTGCAGTGTCGCAAACAATATCACACTGAATATTTTCCAAATCGATGTTGTTGCGATGATCGGACTGGGCTGTGCCGAGGATTGTCGAGGATTGTATAGCCGCCCGGCGCCCGGAAATGCCGTCCGCGTCGCCCGATCGCCCCTTCTTTTACCACTGGTGGTGCTGCTCACCCTCAGGTAGGCTTGAGAGATCTGTCCTCGGTCGGCGACGGTTGCGGCCGTTACCCGGGTCCGGGCGGTGATACGGCTGGGCAGTTCGCACGATGACGCGACAGCAGGATACCGGGGCCGGCAGGAGGGGGGGCGGGCCGTATGCCGGAGGCGCAGCCCCCGTGAAGTCCCGGGACGGCGTCGGGGCCGTGCCGTTCGCTTCCGGCCCGGCCTGATCGCCGATGTTCCAGCCGCGCCGCCAGCGGGACGAGGCGTACGACAACGAGAAGGCGCAGGCCCTCATCCGAGCCGTCGTCATCGGCTGCGCCTGCCTGTATCTCCTGCCCCAGATCTACGGTGGCATCGCCCCGCCGGAAGCCCGGTTCGTCGCCTATCTCGTGACCGGCCATTGGGTCTTCGCCGTCGCGCTGTACGGCTGGATCGCCCGGCATCCCGGCAGCAACACGCCGCGCCGCGTCGTCACCTTCGCCCTCGATCTCGGCGGAATGACCTATGCGATGGCCGTGGGCGGCGCGCCGTTCCTGCCGCTCTACGCGATCGTCATCCGGCTGATCGTCGGCAACGGACTGCGCTACGGGGGCACCTCCCTGAAGGCGTCCACGGCCGCGGCCCTGGTCTCGCTCGCGGTCACGACGTATTTCAACGCGTACTGGCGCGGCAATCCGTTTCTCGTCCTGACCCTGGCGGCCATCACCGTCCTCGTGCCGACCTACATCTACAGCCTCCTGGAGCGTCTGCGCCGCGCCTATGAGCGCGAGCAGGAGGCGAACCTGTCCAAGTCGCGCTTCCTGGCTCAGGCGAGCCACGATCTGCGCCAGCCGATCCATGCCATCAGCCTGTTCACCGCCTGCCTGCGGGACGCCCCGCTGGGTCGGGAGGAACTGCAGATGGTCGAGAACATCGACCGGTCGCTGCAGAGCGTCTCGCGCCTGTTCAAGTCGCTTCTGGATATCTCGACCCTCGACAGCGGCCGGGTGGTGCCCCGCCCCGAGCCTGTCCCGATCAACGACATCCTCGACGACGTGTGGCGCCAGAATTCGGAGGCCGCCCAGCTTGCCGGGACGGTCCTGCGCCGCCGTGCCTGCGCCAGCGTCGTGGACACCGACCGGGCGCTGCTCACGACGATGCTGCAGAACGTCGTCAACAACGCGATCAAGTACGCGCCCGGCCGGCCGATCCTGATCGCGTGCCGGCGGCGGGGCGGTCGGCTCGCCATCCAGGTCTACGATCGCGGCCCCGGAATCCCGGCCGAGCATCAGGACAGGGTCTTCGACGAATTCTACCAGATCCGCCGCCGCGGCGACCGGGACGTCGAGGGCGTGGGCCTGGGCCTGCCGATCGTCCGGCGGCTCGGCGCGCTGCTGGACCTGGCGGTGACGCTGCGCTCGGTGCCGGGGCGCGGAACCTGCGTGACCATCGGCGACCTCCCCCTCGCCGAGGCTCCGGTGCCCGCGGCCCCGCGCGACGCCCTCGACCCGCCGGCGACGATCGGCGGGCTGCGCGTGCTGCTGGTGGAGGATGACGGCGCCGTCCTGCGGGCGACGGCCAGCCTGCTGCGCAAATGGGGATGCCGCGTTCAGGCCGAGGCTGGGATCCCCGCTGCGCTGCCCGAGATCGACCTTCTCATCACCGACTTCGAACTCGGGAGTGGCGTGACGGGAACGGAGTGCATCGCGGCGGTCCGCGACCTGGCGGGCCGTGCGCTGCCGGCGGTGGTGATGAGTGGCCATGACGAGGCGCGCGTGCGCGAGGATCTGGGCGCACCGGACATCCCGATCCTCTCGAAGCCGGTTCGGCCGGCCGAGCTGCGCTCCGTCCTCGTCGCCGCCAGCATCAGGCTGCGCCCGCGGCCGGTGCCGGTCGCGTGAGGCCGGCGCGCATGCGGTCGCGGATCTCCTTACCGGGCCCATTGCCGGGCCCCTTACCGGGCCAGATCGCGCCGGTCCTTGCCGGTACCCTTGCCGGGACGCTCCGTCCCCTCCCCGCCGGCCTGAGGGTCGATCATCGCCTTCAGCAGCGCGTCCCGGGTGAGGCCGTGCTCGGTGGCGATCTGCGAGACGATCCGGAGCGCCTGGGCGGCGGGGGAGCGGTCGGTCACCGGCAGCCGTGCGAAGGCCTGGCTGACGCGCGTGCCCGCCACGTATCCGATGACGATCCCGACGATCACGCCGCAGGCTCCGGCCAGGATCAGGACGCCGATCTTCATGAGTCACCCGTCAGCGGTTGCGAGGCTGGCGCCTTCTGACCCTCCTGCGCGGGTGCTTTCAAGCCGGACCGTGCCGGCCCGGCAGCCGGCGGGACGCCCGCGTCGCGCGGAGCCCGATTCTCACAGGCGGGCGATGGCGTGACCGAATCGGTCGCCGCCGTCAGCCCTGCTCCGCGCGGTCCGCACCGTCGCGCGATCCGGCCTCTCGCCGGGCCGCGCGGGCCTGGGCGATGAGGTCGATGGCCGTCAGCGCGGCGTTCGCCCCCGTGCCGCCGGCCAGCAGCAGGCCCGGCGGCATCGTCCGGATCTGGGGGCGGCCGCTACGACCGCCGCGGCGTCCGGTTCTTCGATCGGTCGCGTTCGTCATGAGGCCCCACCGCCTGTCAGCGCGGACCGGTCTGCGGACGCGGCCTTGGTAGGGAGATGGTGACCAGCTCGCCGGTGATCGGATCCAGGATCGTCATGGGCGCCCCCGTGGTTGACCCCCATGGCGAACCCAAATTGTGGTTTAACCTTGGCCGAACGAGGCGGTGAACACAGATTTCGTGACCGATGTTCCGGTTGCCCATCGTCTGATTGCTGAACATCCGTCCGAATAATCGGATCGGAGGGCCGGATTCCCAAGTGCCTCCGGCGCAGCACCGGCAGGGGCGTGGCGACCGGCGCGCCCTACACCGACATCCACCGGAGCACGTCGGCCTCCACCATCCCGGCCCGGGGGCCGGCGAGCACCACCTGCCCGCGATCCATCACCGCGTAGGAATCGCAGAGGTCGCGCGCCCACGCGAAATACTGCTCGACCAGCACGATCGCCATCTCGCCCTTGGACCGGAGATAGGTGATCGCCCGGCCGATATCCTTGATGATCGAGGGCTGGATGCCCTCCGTGGGCTCGTCGAGCACGAGGAGCTTCGGCCGGGTCACCAGCGCCCGGGCGATGGCGAGCTGCTGCTGCTGGCCCCCCGAGAGATCGCCGCCGCGCCGGTGCAGCATGTCCTTGAGCACCGGGAACAGGTCGTAGATCTCCCCCGGGATGTGGCGGTCGCGGCGCTTCAGCGGCGCGAAGCCGGTCTCCAGGTTCTCCTTGACGGTGAGCAGCGGGAAGATCTCGCGGCCCTGGGGCACGAAGGCGATCCCGGCCCGCGCCCGGTCGTAGGGGGCGAGGTTCTGGATGGGACGGCCGTCGAGCCGGATCGCGCCGGAGCGCACCGGCTGCTGGCCGACGATCGCCCGCATGAGCGAAGTCTTGCCCACGCCGTTGCGGCCGAGCACCGTCGTCACCTGCCCGGCCTCGGCCGTCAGGGAGACGCCGCGGAGCGCCTGGGCGGCGCCGTAATAGAGGTCGATGCCTTCGACACTGAGCATGGTCATCGTCCCAGATAGACTTCGACCACCCGCGGGTCGGCCGAGACCGCGTCGATCGAGCCCTCGGCCAGCACCGCGCCCTCGTGCAGGCAGGTGACCCGGCAGCCGAGGTCGCGGACGAAGTGCATGTCGTGCTCCACCACGAGGACGGCGTGCTCGCCCACGATCCGCCGGAGCAGCCGGGCGGTCTCGGCGGTCTCGGCGTCGGTCATGCCGGCCACCGGCTCGTCGACCAGCAGGAGCTTGGGATCCTGGGCGAGGAGCATGCCGATCTCCAGCCACTGCTTCTGGCCGTGGCTGAGATCGGCGGCCGGGCGGCCCCGGTGGGCCAGCAGGCCGACGGTCTCCAAGAGGGCGTCGATCCGCGCGGCCTCCACCCGGTTGCGCCAGCCGAACAGGGAGGCGAAGGCCGCGCGGGGGCCTTTGAGGGCGAGCAGGATGTTGTCGGCGACCGTGTGGCTCTCGAACACGGTGGGCTTCTGGAACTTGCGGCCGATGCCGAGGTCGGCGATCGCCGGCTCGTCGCTCCTGAGCAGGTCATGGGTGCCGTCGAACAGCGCGATGCCGCTGTCCGGCCGGGTCTTGCCGGTGATGCAGTCCATCATGGTGGTCTTGCCGGCGCCGTTCGGCCCGATGATCGCCCGCAACTCGCCCCGGGCCAGGGTCAGCGACAGGCCGCGCAGGGCCTTGTAGCCGTCGAAGGTGACCCGCAGGTCGTCGAGGTAGAGGAGCGCGTCCGTCTCCCGCTTCCGGTTGGCGGGGCCCCGGGCGTCCGGGCGCTCAACGAGGTCGGTGCTCACGAGCCCTGCCCTTCTTCAAGGAGTTTCGGGGCGATGTCGGGCTCCGGCGGCAGCGTGGCGGCGGCGCGCCGGGAGCCGAGACGCTCGATCGCGGTGCCGACGAGGCCGCGCGGCAGGAACAGCGTCACGACCACGAACAGGCCGCCGAGCGCGAACAGCCACGCGTCGGGCATCACGCCGGTGAGCACGGTCTTGGCGTAGTTGACCAGCACGGCGCCCAGAGCCGCGCCGACCAGCGTGCCGCGCCCGCCCACCGCCACCCAGATCACCGTCTCGATGGAGTTGGTGGGGGCGAACTCCCCCGGGTTGATGATGCCGACCTGCGGCACGTAGAGGGCGCCGGCGACGCCCGCCATCATGGCCGAGACCGTGAAGGCCAGCGTCTTGAAGTGCTCCGGCCGGTAGCCGAGGAAGCGCGTGCGGCTCTCGGCATCGCGCACGGCGATCAGGATCTTTCCATACGCCGAGACCGTCATGACCCGGGCGATCAGGTAGCCCGAAGCCAAGGCCAAGCCGGTCGCCACGAAGATGCCGACGCGGAAGTTTTGGGACTGGACGGAAAATCCCAGAAGATCCTTGAAGTCCGTGAGGCCGTTGTTGCCGCCGAGGCCCATGTCGTTGCGGAAGAAGGCGAGCATCAGCGCGTAGGTCAGCGCCTGTGTGATGATCGACAGGTAGACGCCCGTGACCCGCGACCGGAAGGCGAGCCAGCCGAACACGAAGGCGAGCAGCCCCGGCACCAGCAGCACCATCAGGGCCGCGAAGGCGAAGTGGTCGAAGCCCAGCCAGTACCAGGGCAGGGCCTTGTAGTTCAGGAACACCATGAAGTCGGGCAAGACCGGGTTGCCGTAGACGCCCCGGGAGCCGATCTGGCGCATCAGGTACATGCCCATCGCGTAGCCGCCCAGCGCGAAGAACGCCCCGTGGCCGAGCGAGAGGATGCCGCAATAGCCCCAGACGAGGTCGAGGCTCACCGCGAGCAGCGCGTAGGCGAGGTACTTGCCGAACAGCGAGACGAGGTAGGTCGGCAGGTGCAGGCCGGAGCCCTCCGGCACCGCGAGGTTCAGCACCGGCACGGCGCCGCAGAAGGCGGCCAGGACGGCGAGGAAGATCCAGCCCTTCAGGTCGATGAGAGGGGGGCGGGACGGCATGGGGCTCACGATTCCACCGCCCGGCCCTTGAGCGCGAACAGGCCGCGCGGGCGCTTCTGGATGAACAGGATGATGAAGACCAGGAGGCCGATCTTGGCGAGCACCGCGCCGACATACGGCTCGGCGAGCTTGTTGACGACGCCGAGTGTCAGCGCCGCCACCAGCGTCCCCCAGAGGTTGCCGACGCCGCCGAACACCACCACGAGGAACGAGTCGATGATGTAGCCCTGGCCGAGATTGGGCGAGACGTTGTCGATCTGCGAGAGGGCGACGCCCGCCATCCCGGCGATGCCGGAGCCGAGCCCGAAGGTCAGCGCGTCGACGTAGGGGGTGCGGATGCCCATGGCGGCGGCCATGCGCCGGTTCTGGGTGACCGCCCGGGTCTTCAGGCCGAACGACGTTCTTCTGAGCACGAACAGCAGGCCCAGGAACACGGCCAGCGCGAACGCGATGATCCACATCCGGCCCCAGGTGATCGACAGGCCGTAGAAATCGAAGGCGCCGCTCATGAAGGCGGGGGCGCCGACCTCGCGGTTGGTCGGGCCGAAGATCGAGCGCACGCCCTGCTGGAGCGCGAGGCTGACCCCGAAGGTGGCGAGCAGCGTCTCCAGCGGGCGCCCGTAGAGGAAGCGGATGATGAACCGCTCGATCAGCACGCCGACGAGGCCGGCGACCAGGAACGCGCAGGGGATGCTGATCGCCAGCGACCAGCCGAACAGGGACGGCGCCTGGGTGCGGATCAGCTCCTGCACGCCATAGGTCGTGTAGGCGCCGAGCATCACCATCTCGCCGTGGGCCATGTTGATCACGCCCATCACCCCGAAGGTGATGGCGAGTCCGATGGCGGCGAGCAGCAGGACCGAGCCCAGCGAGATCCCGTACCAGACGTTCTGGAGGGCCCCGAGGATCGCGAGCCGCGTCTCGATCGCCGCGATGCCCCGGGCGGCGGCATTGCGCACCGCCTCGCTCGGATCCGCCGCCAGACCGCGCAGGATGCCCATCGCGTCGCCATCGCCCCGGGCCTGGATGGCGGGAATTGCGGCAATCCGGTCGGTCTCCGCGGTGCCGGGCCTGGCGAGCAGCACGGCGGCGCGGGCCTCGGTCAGCGCCTGCCGGACGGGCGCGCTGGTCTCGCGCGCCAGGGCGGCGTCGAGGGCCGGCAGGGCCGCCGCGTCCCTTGCCTTGAACACCGCGTCGGCGGCGATGCGCCGCTTTCCCGGATCGGGGCTCGCGAGGTCGAGCTGCCCGCGGGCGGCCTCGATCGCCCGGCGGACCCGGTTGTTGGCGCGCACGGGCTTGAGGTCGGGACTGTCGGCGGCGGCGGCGCCGGTCCGGGCGTCGACCAGAGTGCCGCCCTGCCGGATCAGCAGGGTCCTGTCGGCGGGGCGCACCAGCAGCCGTCCGTCCGACAGGGCCGACAGGATCGCGTCCGCGCGCGGGTCGCCGCTGGCGGCGAGGCCGGAGACGCCCGCCTCGATCTCGGCATAGCCGTCCCCGGCGAGCTGGCCGTAGGGATCGGGCGCCTGGGCCAGCGCGGGGGCGGCCAGCAGCAGGACGAGGAGGGTGAGGAGACGGAGCATCGAGACTTTCGTTGCGCCTGGGAAGCGGGACGGGGACGCGTGCGGCACCTGAGTTCGCCAACGGGCGGCCGCGGTCTGCACGGATCGGTCGATGCGAGGCGCGACAGGCCCCCTCTCCCGTACGGGAGAGGGTTGGGGTGAGGGGTGCGCGCTGTCCGGAAGGACCCGATCCCTCACCCTGTCCCTCTCCCGCACGGGTGAGGGGACCCGCGCCTCACCGCGATCCGAAGGTGCCGGACCGAACTGGAGGTCCGGCACCTCCGTTCAGCGGGAGCGCCCCTCAGGCGCCGCCGCAGGTCTTGGTCTTGGTGTTGTAGTTGCCGCACTTGAGCTTGACCCAGTCGGCCTCGAGGTCCTTCGAGCCCTCGAGCTGCTTCGACCACGCCTCGCCGGGGATCAGCGTGTCGGTCTTCCACACCACGTCGAACTGGCCGTTCGCCTCGATCTCGCCGATGAAGACCGGCTTGGTGATGTGGTGGTTCGGCAGCATCGTGGCGGTGCCGCCGGTGAGGTTCTTCTGCTCGATGCCCGGCAGCGCGTCGATCACCTTGTCGGGGTCCGTGGTGCCGGCCTTCTCGACCGCCTTCACCCACATGTTGAAGCCGATATAGTGGGCCTCCATCGGGTCGTTGGTGACGGCCTTGGGGTTCTTCTTGAACGCCTGCCACTTCTTGATGAAGGCCTCGTTCTCCGGGGTCTTGATCGACTCGAAGTAGTTCCAGGCGGCGAGGTGGCCGACCAGCGGCTTGGCGTCGATGCCGGCGAGCTCCTCCTCGCCCACCGAGAAGGCGACGACCGGGATGTCGGTCGCCTTGATGCCCTGGTTGCCGAGCTCCTTGTAGAACGGCACGTTGGCGTCGCCGTTGATGGTCGAGACCACGGCGGTCTTCTTGCCGGCCGAGCCGAAGGCCTTGATCTTCGACACCTCGGTCTGCCAGTCCGAGAAGCCGAACGGCGTGTAGTTGATCAGGATGTCCTCGTCCTTGACGCCCTTGGACTTGAGGTAGGCTTCGAGGATCTTGTTGGTGGTGCGGGGGTAGACGTAGTCGGTCCCCTCCAGCACCCAGCGCTTGGCGCCGCCGCCATCCTCCGACATCAGGTAGTCGACCGCCGGGATCGCCTGCTGGTTCGGGGCGGCGCCGGTGTAGAACACGTTCCGCTCGCTCTCCTCGCCCTCGTACTGGACGGGGTAGAACAGGATGTTGTCGAGTTCCTTGAACACCGGCAGCACCGACTTGCGCGACACGCTGGTCCAGCAGCCGAACACGGCCGCGACCTTGTCCTTGCTGATCAGCTCGCGGGCCTTCTCGGCGAAGAGCGGCCAGTTCGAGGCCGGGTCGACCACCACCGGCTCCAGCTTCTTGCCGAGCACGCCGCCCTTGGCGTTCTGCTCGGCGATGAGCATCAGCATCGCGTCCTTGAGGGTGGTCTCCGAGATCGCCATCGTGCCCGAGAGCGAGTGCAGGATGCCGACCTTGATGGTCTCCTGAGCCCGCGCGGGGCCTGCCCCCAGGGCGCCCATCGCGAGCCCGGCGGCCAGCGCGGCGGCCGAAGCCCAAGTTCCAAATGCCTTCATGGCGGTCCCCTGCGTCGTCTTCCTTGCGACGGTTCGGGGCTTCGCAAATCGTATGCCACATATTTAGGCATGCCTCATCGCGCGGCGGCCCGGCCGGAGCGGCGCACAGATGGGCGGCGTTTCGCCCGCGAGGCCGGCAGCTTCATGCTGCTTCGGGCGGCGGCGGGATCAACCGGTGGGCATCTGCCATCGGGTTTTCGCCGACACGTTGATCGGGCGCGGATCGATGCCACTTACCTCAACCCGCGGCGCGCGGACGCGTCGCCCGACGGGCGGCAGCCCGCGGGCGGGTCGAAATCGGGTCCGGGCCTGTGCAGAAGGATGATATGGCAGAGCGCTACTATTTTCGCCTGAGCAGCGACGGCGAGACGATCGAGGACGAGGTGGGCGTCCTGGCCGCGTCGATCGCGCAAGCGGAAGCGGAGGCGCTGGTGCTGATCGAGGAGTTCCGGCGCGCCGGCGATCTGCCGGACGCCGGGGAGGGCTGGCGCATGGAGATCCACGACGGGGCCGGCACCGTCCTGCGCACGCTTCAGCTTTCCTGATGCGCCGGGCTCACCCGCGCGATCCGGCCGAGCCTGGGCCTGACGGGCGGGTCTGCACGGCCTTTCCGTCGCGTGGCTCGTCCCGGCGCAGGCTGTGGATCCCAAACGGTCCGGCTCTTGCCCGGTTCTGCTGAACGCCGCATCCGGGCAGCGGTATGCCCGGCCGTTCAATGGTCCGGCGGATCGAGGCCGTCGGCATCCGGGGCCGGACGAGACGGTGATGTGATGACCCGAGGGAGTAGGAATAGGCGGTCGCGCGTTTACGCTGGCGCGGCTCGTGACGCGGCGCGGTCCTTCCGGAACATCCCTTGAACCCCTTCCTTCGCAAGCTGGCGCTGCGCGCAGACCTGGATGAGGCCGACATGGCCGCGCTGGACGCTGCGACCAGCGCGACCGCGCAGGTCGAGGCGGGGCGCGACTTGGTCTCGGAAGGCGAGCGGCCCGACGCCGCCTACGTGATCCTTCAGGGATTTGCCTGCCGCTACAAGCTCGTGCCCGACGGGGGGCGATCGATCCTCGCCTATCTGGTGCCCGGCGACGGCTGCGACCTGCACGCCTCCCTCCTGAACCGGGCGATCCACTCCGTGGCGACGCTGACGCCCTGCACCGTCGCCTCCGTGCCCTACCGGACGATCAAGGAGCTCGCCGCCCGCCGGCCCAACATCTACCGCGCCCTGTGGTGGTCGGTTCTGGTCGACGAAGCCGTGCTCCAGGAATGGCTGGTCGGGGTGGGGCGCCGGTCCGCCGACCGGCAGGTCGCCCATATCATCTGCGAACTCTTCGCCCGCCTGAATGCCGTCGGCCTCGGCCTGGAGCCCGACTACCGCCTGCCGCTGGCGCAGTCGGAACTGGCCGACACGGCGGGGCTCTCGAACGTCCACCTCTCGCGGGTCCTCTCGGATCTGCGCAGGGCCGGACTGATCGAGAGCGGACGCAAGAGCGTGCGCGTGCCGAACCTGAAGCGACTGCAGGACTTTTCCGGCTTCACGCCGGATTACCTCCTCCTGCCCGGATCGACCCAGGCCCCGGAGGCGCTCGGCGCGCTACCCCAGATGACCGGGCAGGTGCGGGCGGCGTCGGGACCGTGAGCGCCGCCGGGGCCGGTGGGGGCCCGCATCGTCCTCCCGGGCCCGGATCTCACCGGCTGTCGCCGTCCCACGCCGTCTCGGGATCCTCGGCGACGTGGCGCCCGATCCGGGCGGTGAGCGGCACGCGGATCGCGCAGCGCAGCCCATCCGGCGCAAAGTGCAGATCGACCGCCGCGCCGAGCTCGTAGGCCAGCATCTCCGTCAGCACGTCCGTGCCGAAGCCGCGCCGGCACGGGGCCGTGATCCCGCTGCCGCCGGTCTCGGCCCAGGCGAGGCTGAGGACAGGCGGCTCGACCTCCAGGTTCACCCGCCACGTGGCGCGGATCCGGCCCTGCGGGAGCGCCAGGGATCCGTGTTCCACCGCGTTGCTGGTCAGTTCGTGCAGGGCCAGCGCAAGAACCTGGGCGGTCTTGGGGCGGAGGCGGACCCGCGGGCCGGCGAGGGTCGCCTGCTCCCCTTCCCGCGCGAGGTGGAACATCAACTCGTCGGAGATCAGGGTGTGCAGGTCGGCATCGCCGAACGCGTCCGTCGCGGCCTGCACGCGCATGATCGCGCCGAACCGTCCGTCGAGATGCGCCACGTAGCTCTCGACATCCGCGGCGCTCTCGGCGGACCGGTGCATGACCGTGCGCAGCATCGCCATCGTGTTGCGCATCCCGTGGCGCAGGCTGTCCGGAAGGCCGGCTTCGTCGAGCAGCCGGCGCAGGCGTGCGTTGTCGGCCTCCAGAGCCGAGAGTCGCTCCGCCGGGTCGCGAGGGTCTGTCATGCCGGGCCACTCCGGATGTCGTTCAACCTGCCTCAATCGCCACGGGGCCGGCAGGGTTCAGCATGCGACGATGCGGTCGACCTCCGTGCGGTGCAGATAGGCGGCGTCGAAATGCGCGAGCCGGGCGAGCGCCGCCGGGTCGTGGATGGTCAGGCGCCGGCTGCGCAGGGTGATCAACCCCAGGCCGCGCAGCTCCTGAAGCGTCCGATTGATGTGCACGCTGGTCTGGCCCATGGCGTCGCCGAGATCGTTCTGCGTCATCGGCATCGCGCAGGTATTGCCGTCCGCCAGCCCGATCGCCGTCAGCCGCGCATGCAGCTCGCAGAACAGGTGGGCGAGGCGCTCGATGCCGGTCCGGCTGCCGAGGCTGACGGTCCACTCGCGCTGGATCGCCGCGGTGGCCAGGCTCTCGCGATGGAAGGCCAGGTCGAGCCGCGGGCTGCGGGCGGTCAGATCCCGCATCGCGCTGCCGGAGATCTGGCCGAGGAGCACGGGCGTGATCGCCCCGATCGTGTGATCCATCTCGTCGAGGAGGAACACATGCGGATCGCACGGATCCCCCGGAAGCAGGAGCGAGACGATCTGGCGGCGCCCGTTGGCGAACTGCCGGTACCGGCAGGCCCAGCCGTCGAGGATCACGTTGATGGCGCGGGGATCGTCGCCCTCGTGGATGATGTCGGTGCGCGGGGCGACCATGCGGCTCGGGCCCATGGCGTCGGCCAAGCACATCCGGTCGTCTTCCGAGAGCCGGACGTAGCAATTGAGCTTGTGCGCGAGCGGGCTTGGCATGGCTGCATCTCCGCAACGGCCTGAGCGTGCAACCCTACATTTTGTTTCCGCGCATGAATACTTACATGGATTAGTTTATGCTACCACAAGGTGTCTTTCCGCCCTTGCTGCCGGGCTGATTCAGCGATGTCCGGGCTCTGTCGCCGCGCCGGCAGGGCAAGATCTGGCCGTCCCGTGCGGCCCGTCGGCGCGACGATGGAGGCGATCTCGTGCCGCCGCTCCCCGGCGGGAGAATGTTCGCGTGTCGTCCTGAAATTGGAAAGACTGTGCTTTTGACTTCATCCGCGCTGAGCAGCAGGATTTGAACAGCAGGAACGTCGAACTGTCCTCCCGGGACGGATCATCGTCTTGCGTCTCGTCTTCTCTCAACGGGTGCCGCCGGTTCGCGCCGAAGCGGGCGGCCTGTCCTGAACGGAATCCGGATCATGCAGCCTGCGCTGCGCCTCGTTCGAACGGGACGGGACGGCAATCGGCCCCTCCTCCCGGGGCCCGCCCCCCGCCCGGCTGCCGTCCCCGCCCCCGGCGGGAGCCCGCATCGGGACCGGGCGGGACGGGTCCTGTCGGTCGAGGGGCTGTCCCTCGCCTTCGGCGGCACGGTGGCCTTCGCGGAGATCGACCTCGCGGTCGGGGCCGGCGAGATCCATGCGGTGATCGGGCCGAACGGCGCCGGCAAATCCTCGCTGATCAACGCGATCACCGGCCTCTATGCGCCTCAGGCCGGGCGGGTGCGGATCGGCGCGGAATCCTTCGCCCGGGTGCCGGCCGGGCGGCTCGCCGCACTGGGCGTGGCCCGGACCTTCCAGAATCTCGCCCTGTTCACGGG
This sequence comes from Methylobacterium sp. 092160098-2, assembly GCF_028920805.1. Lineage (NCBI taxonomy): Bacteria > Pseudomonadati > Pseudomonadota > Alphaproteobacteria > Hyphomicrobiales > Methylobacteriaceae > Methylobacterium > Methylobacterium sp. 092160098-2. The sequence continues at coordinate 5,270,970 of NZ_JAQPZJ010000001.1, forward strand.
CCTGAGCGTCCGCGACAACGTCCTGGCGGGGCTCGCGGCGGCGCGGCGCGCCGGGCTCGGGGCCCAGATCCTGGGCCTGCCGTCGGCCCGGCGGGAGGCGCGGGCGCACCGCGACGCCGCCGAGGCCGTGATCGGCCGCCTCGGCCTCGGAGCCGTGGCCGACCGTCCGGCGGGCAGCCTCCCCTACGGGCTCCAGAAGCGGGTCGAACTCGGCCGGGCCCTGGTGGCCCGGCCGCGACTCCTGCTCCTCGACGAGCCGATGGCCGGCATGACGGCGACCGAGAAGGCCGAGATGACCGGCTTCATCCGGGCGGCGCGGGAGACGTCCGGGGCCGCGATCGTCCTGATCGAGCACGATATCGGCGTCGTCATGCGCCTCTCCGACCGGGTGACCGTGCTCGACCACGGCCGCCGCATCGCCACCGGCACGCCGGCGGAGGTGCAGGCGGACCCGGCGGTCATCGCCGCCTATCTGGGACTCGCGGACGGGGATGCGGACGGGGATGCCGACACGGGCGCGGCCGCCGCATGAGCCCGGATCTCGCCTTCCTGATCGAGGTCGTGGTCGGCGGCCTCCTGTCGGGCGTGATGTACGCCCTCGTGGCGATCGGCTTCGTGCTGATCTACAAGACCTCGGGCGTGCTGAACTTCGCGCAGGGCGCGATGGTGCTGTTCGCCGCCCTCACCTTCGTGAGCCTGACCGAGCGCGGCCTGCCCTTTCCCGCAGCGCTCGCCGCGACCCTCGCCGCGATGGGGGTGGTCGGCCTCGCGGTGGAGCGGACGGTGCTGCGGCCGCTGGTCAACCAGCCGCCGATCACCCTGTTCATGGCGACGCTGGGCGTCGCCTACGTGATCGAGGGCGCGGCCCAGCTCGCCTGGGGCACCCAGGTCCACGGGCTCGACCTCGGCATCGACGACACGCCGATCGATCTCGGCGGCGTGCTGGTGAGCCGGTTCGACCTGTTCGCCGCCGCGACCGCCGGCCTGATGGTGGCGCTCCTCTCCGCCTTCTTCCGCTACACCCGCACCGGCCTCGCCTTCCGGGCGGTGGCGGACGATCCGCTGGCCGCCCTCAACACCGGCCTGCGCCTGCCCCGGATCTGGTCGGCGGTCTGGATCGCCGCCGGGATCGTCGCGCTGGTGGCGGGGCTGCTCTGGGGCGCGCGGCTCGGCGTGCAGTTCTCCCTGTCGCTGGTGGTGCTGAAGGCCCTGCCGGTGCTCGTGCTCGGCGGCTTCGATTCCATCGCCGGGGCGATCGTGGCCGGGCTGATCGTCGGCGCGGTGGAGAAGGTGTCGGAGGTCTATCTCGGGCCCGTCATCGGCGGCGGCATCGAGGGCTGGATCGCCTACGTGGCGGCGCTGGGCTTCCTGCTGGTCCGGCCGTCGGGCCTGTTCGGCCTGCGCGCCGTCGAGCGGGTCTGAAGACGCCATGGACGCCCTCCCCCGCGCCGCGCCGCGCCCCCACCTGCCCGCCGGAGCCCTCGGCCTCGGCGCCCTGCTGGTCCTGGCCTACGGGATCGTGCCGCTCACCGGCACGAGCTACCTGTTCGAGGCGCTGCTGACGCCGTTCCTGGCCCTGGCGCTGGCCGGCCTCGGGCTCAACCTGCTCACCGGCTATGCCGGGCTGCTCTCCCTCGGCTCGGCCGCCTTCATGGCGGTCGGGGCCTACGCGGCCTTCAACCTGTCGCTGCGCCTGCCCGGTCTGCCGCTCCCGGCGTCGCTCCTGCTCGCCGGCTTCGTGGCGGCGCTCGCCGGGCTGGCGGCGGGGCTGCCGGCCCTGCGCCTGCGGGGCTTCTACCTCGCGGTCTCGACGCTCGCCGTGCAGTTCTTCGTCGCCTGGGCGCTGAACCGGATCGGCTGGATCTCCGACGACAGCCCCTCGGGCGTCATCACCGCTCCCCGACTGGTGGTGGCCGGCCTGTCCTTCGACGATCCGCGCGGGCGCTACCTGGTCTCGCTCACGGTGGTCACGCTGCTGACCCTCGTCGCGTGGAGGCTCGTGAGCTCCCCCACGGGCCGCAACCTCGTGGCGATCCGCGACAACGAGACCGCCGCCCGCCTCGTCGGCGTGAAGGTCGCCCGGACCAAGCTCCTGGCCTTCGCAGTCTCGTCCTTCGTGATCGGGATCGCCGGGGCGCTGTGGGCCTTCGCGTATCTGCGCACCGTCGAGCCGGCGGGGTTCAACCTCGACCGCTCCTTCCAGATCCTGTTCATCGTCATCATCGGCGGCCTGGGCACCCTGCGCGGCGCCTTCCTGGGCGCGGGCTTCATCATGGTGCTGCCCCTGCTGCTGGCCCGCCTCGGCGCGGCGCTCCTCGGCGACGGCTTCGATTCCGGCACCCTGGAGATGGTCCAGCGCATCGTCCTCGGCGCCCTGATCGTGGCCGTGCTGATCCGCGAGCCCGCGGGCCTCGCCGCCCTCCTCGACCGGGCCGGCCGCCGCCTCGGCCGCCGCGCCGCCTGATCCCCTCCCCGTCTGACCAACCCCAGGACGACCATGCCCCTGACGACCCGCCTCCGCGCCGCGCTCCTCGCCGGCACCGTGATGCTCGCCGCCGCCGCGCCGCGCGCCGGATGGGCCGACGAGCAGTATTTCCCGCTCCAGAGCTACCGGGTCGGCCCCTACGCGGCCGGCGGGACCGGCTTCTTCGGCGGCTTCATCGACTATCTCAATCTGATCAACGCCCGGGACGGCGGCGTGAACGGCGTCAAGCTCACCTGGAGCGAGGGCGAGACCCAGTACGAGGTCGAGCGCGGGGTCGAGGTCTACGAGCGGCTGAAGTCCCGGCCCGGCATCGCCGCCTGGAACCCGCTCTCGGTGGGCATCGCCTACGCGATGATCGACCGCATCACCGCCGACAGGGTGCCGCTGGTCACGATCAACCACGGCCGCACCGATTCCACCGACGGGCGCGTCTTTCCCTACGTCTTCCCGCTGCTGCTCAACCCCTACAGCGAGACGAGCGGCATCATCCAGTATCTCGGCACCCGCGCGGGCGGCCTCGACAAGCTCAAGGGCAAGACCATCGCGGTGCTCTACCATGGCTCGCCCTACGGCAAGGAGACGATCCCGATCTACGCGCAGCTCGCCGAGCGGTACGGCTTCACGGTCGCGCAGATCGAGGTGCCCCATCCCGGCAACGAGCAGCAGTCGCAATGGCTGACGATCCGGCGCCTGCGGCCCGATTTCGTGGTGCTGCGGGGCTGGGGCGTGATGAACCCGGTGGCCCTCAAGACCGCCCAGAAGACCGGCTTCCCGGCCGACCGCATCGTCGGCAATGTCTGGTCGAACTCGGAGGAGGACGTGATCCCGGCAGGCGACGCCGCCAAGGGCTACGTCGCCATCACCACCCAGGCCTCGGGGACCGCCTATCCGGTGATCCAGGAGGTCGTCGGCAAGGTCTACGGGGCCGGCAACGGCAACCTCGCCGACAGGAAGCGGATCGGCAGCGTCTACCACAATCTCGGGGTGCTGAACGGCATCCTCAACGTCGAGGCGGTGCGGATCGCGCAAGGCAAGTTCGGTGCGCGCACGCTCACCGGCGACGAGGTGCGCTGGGGCTTCGAGCACCTGCGCCTCGACGAGGCCCGGGTGGCGGCGCTCGGCGCCAAGGGCTTGTTCCACTCGATCAACGTCACCTGCGCCAACCACGAGGGCGAGGGCCGCGTCACCTTCCAGCAATGGGACGGGGCGAAGTGGACTGTGGTGTCCGACTGGATCGCCCCCGACTGGGCGAGCCTGCGCCCGATCATCGAGGCCTCCGCGACCGCCTACGCCAAGGAGCACGGCCTCACCCCGCGCGACTGCGCGGCGGAGGAGGCCGCGGACGCGGCCGGCAAGCAGGCCGCCGCGGCGGCCCGGTGAGCGCCCGATGAGCGCCGCGCCGACCCTCCTGCAGGTCGAGGCCCTGGAGGTCGTCTACGGCGGGGCGGTGCACGCCCTGCACGGCGTCGACCTCGCGGTCCGGGCGGGGGAGATCGTCGCCCTGGTCGGCGCCAACGGCGCCGGCAAGACGACTCTGCTGCGGGCGGTGTCGAACCTGCTGCCGGCCCTGCGCGGCCAGGTCACGGCCGGGCGCCTCGCCTATGACGGACGCGACGTGACGCGGACCCGGACCGACGCCCTCGTTCGCGCCGGGCTCGTAGGCGTGCTGGAGGGCCGGCACTGCTTCCGGGGACTGAGCGTCCAGGAGAATCTCGTCGCGGGCGGACTCGGGCGCGGCTCGGGCCGCAGCGACGTGCGCGCCGACCTGGAGCGGGTCTACGGCCTGTTCCCGCGCCTCGCCGCGAAGCGGGAGGTCGCCGCCGGGCTGCTCTCGGGCGGCGAGCAGCAGATGGCGGCGATCGGCCGGGCCCTGATGGGACGGCCCCGGCTCCTCGTCCTCGACGAGCCGTCCATGGGGCTCGCGCCCCGGGTGGTGGAGGAGATCTACCGGGTGCTCGCCGGCCTGAACCGGGCCGAGGGCCTGACCCTGCTGGTGGCCGAGCAGAATGTCCGTCTCGCCCTGCGCCACGCCCACCACGCCGTCGTGCTGGAGAGCGGACGCAGCGCGCTGGCCGGCAGTGCCGCGTCCCTGCGGGCGCGGGACGATGTCCGGTCCCTGTATCTCGGGGGGGCCGAGCGCCCCGAGGCGGCGGCGCCCGAGGCGCGCCGCCACGCGCCGGCCTGACGGCTCCGGCCTTCCGTGGGGACTGCGTCAGGATTCCAGATCGGCCCGGCGCAGGGACCAGAGCATGGTCCCGTTCGCGTCGACCAGCCACAGGGCATTCACCGCATCGTCCTCGATCGTCAGTGAGCGTCTGTTGGCGAGGCGTACCGCTTCCTTCGCGTCCGCGGCCGTGAGCATCTCGTCGAGGCGCGGCGCGCCGATCTCCCCGTCCGCGCCACGAACCGCCCCGCGCAGGCGATAATCCGGCATCCATCGACTCCCGTTTCCGACCAGGCTGCCTGAGGTTTGGCGGCGGATGCGAAGATAGGCGCCTGCGCGGCGTGTCGAGAGGGGGCGGGCCGCTACGGCCCGGCGCCGTTCGCCAGGATCTGCTGCGGCGCGGCGAGGAACAGCGCCCGCAGCGCGGCGACCGCCGCGTGGGGCGGCAGGCCGAGGGCGTGCCGCGTGCCGGCGATCCGGGCGGCGCAATCCGCCGACCGGGCGGCGTCCGGGGCTGCCGCCTCCGCATCGTCCGGCCGCCCCGCCTGCGTCCGGGCGAGGAGCGGTGCGAGCCCGCGCGACGCCGGCCGCTCGGCCCGCAGCCGCGCATCGAGCGCCACGAGGTCGCCGGCCGCGAGGATGCCGCAGGCGGCCGTATCCTGCGATCCGGCACTTCGCATCATCGCCAGGATCCGGTGGCCCAGGGCCCGGACGACCCCGTCATCGGCCGCCCGGAAGCGCCGCTGCAGGTAGCTGGCGGCCATCCGCCTCAGGCCTGCCGCGGCCTCCGCCTCGGGTCGGCCGGCGGCGTAGCCGTCCCTGTACCACCGGGTGATCGGGTCGAGCCCCGCCGCGTCGGCCTGCTGCAGGATCGGCAGGGTTCGCAGGATCGCGGCCCGGGCCCCGGCCGCGCTCGGATCCGCGTCCAGGGTCGAATCGGGAAGCGGTCCGGGCCGACGACCTCGGTGACGATGCCGGCCGCGCGCAGCTCGGCCGCGGCCGGGATCCAGATCCCGGCCGGAGGCACCGCCAGGGCCCGCGCCACGAAGGCCGCCGGCAGGCCGGCGGCCCGGTAGGCCGCCCGTTCCGGCGCGGAATTCACCGGGCGCATCCGGCCCTGCGCCCCGATCTCGTAGGGGCGTGGAAGCCGAGCCGGCCGCCGGTCGCGAGGTAGCGCGTCCGGCCGCGGACGAAGATCAGCGTGCAGGCTGAGGCGCAGGCGTCGGGGACGTAGGTGGCGAGCCCCCGCGCCGCCACGAGCGCCCCGATCGCCGCCCCCTCCTCCACCAGGCCGCCGTCGCTGGTGAGATGGAGGCGCGCGATCTGCGGGTGCGCGGCGAGGAGGGCCGCGACCCGTGCGGCCACACCCTCGGTGAGATCGCCGGCGAGTCGCAGGTCCCGGCCGCCCGGCCCGACCGTGAGCCGGGCCGGGACGGCCGGCCCATCGGCGGCAGACGCCGCGAGGCCGCGCCGCGGCCCTTCGGCGGGTGCGCGGCGGCCGGGCCGGCGGCTCCCAGCGCCAGGGCGAGGGCGCAGGCAGCCGTCCCCGTCCGGCGCCTCCACCCGGGGGGGAAGACCGACATGACAGGTGTCCATCGTTCGTGTTCGGGGAGGCCGGCGTGGCCGGACGGCGCGCCTACTGGAGGTAGGCGACGAACATCTCGGACACGGCCCGTGACGCGTAGGCTTCCGGGCTCTCGCCCCGGCGGATCGGGAAGGCCTCGGCCACCCGGCGGCCGGCGAGGATCCGGTCGACCTCGTCGGGCATCAGGCCGTCGTCGAGGGCGCTCGCGAGGGCGGCGCGTTCATGGGAGGGATGGGAGCGGACGCTCCGGGTCAGGATTCGGCCGAGGGAAACGGCCGCTTCGGCGCTCAGGTCGGGCTGGGTGCTCCGGCTCGTGTCATAGGTCAGCATCGGTGTTCGCCTTTCGTGTCTGATGTCGTGCGCTCTCCTCGTCTTGGATGCGGCAACACGGCAGACACGGCGCAGTCGTCCCGGCGATCCGTTTCTTGCTGGCGATCACGGCAAACCTCCATTCGGCTCTGCGTTGACTGCGCGCCGACACCGTCAATCTAGAGGCCGGGGCCGAGAATGTGCTGCCAAATTGGCGAGGACTTGCAGCGCAGGTCGTTCGTCGAAGGCGCATCTTGGAGCAGAAGCTCAGGTCCGGCCCGGGCGGGCCGGCATCGTGGCCGCGATCGAGGACGCCCGTTCCGGCCCGAGGCCGGGCGCGCGGGGCTTGCCAAGGCAGGGGCGATGCGTAAAAATCAATATATAACAAGGTCTTAGCGAAGATGATGCTCCCGTTTCGCCCGCGCACGGTCGAAACCTTCTCCGCCGGACCGGGGTGCCCGGAAAAGACTTCCCGCCAACGCCGCCGGCCCGGTTCCGGCGCCGTTGGCCGCCGAATCAGGCCGCCGCGACCGGCCGTTCAAGGAGAGCCGACACCATGACCCCAGGGCGGATGATGCAGGGCGACGAGGTCGTGTTCGCGCGGATCGACCTCGCGGAGATTCTGGGGATCTGGCGGCATGCCCGGGGCCGTGTGGTGGGCATCCACCCCCCGGGCAATGCCCCGGCCACCGTGGACGTGAAGTTCCAGGGGCACGACACCCTGAAACGTTATCTGCCCGACCTGTTCCGCCCCGTGCGGTGACCGGCGGCGCCCGATGCATCACGCCGCCCTGCCCCCCGCGGGGGCCACGATGGCCGTGGTCCAGCCGCCGCTGCGCGTCACGAGCCGCGGCACGGCTGAGGCCGAGGTCTGGGCGGACCTGCGCGCCGAGGCCGAGGCGGCCCTGATCGAGGAGCCGCTCTATGCCGGCATCATCCAGGCCACGATCCTCGACCAGCGCTCCCTGGCCCAGGCCTTCGCCTACCGCCTCGCGCACCGGCTCGGGGACGGCGACCTCGCCCGGCTGTCGATGCGCGACCTGTGTCTCTCGGCCTTCGAGGCGGATCCGCAGGCGGGCGCCCACGCGGTGCGCGACCTCGTGGCGATCCGCGAGCGCGACCCGACCTGCCGCCGCTTCCTCGATCCGTTCCTGTTCTACAAGGGGCTGGCGGCGCTGGAGGCCTACCGGGTCGGCCACTGGCTCTGGCACCAGGGCCGGGCTACCCTGGCGCTGCACGTCCAGAGCCGGATCTCGGAGGTGTTCGGCTGCGACATCCACCCGGCGGCCCGGATCGGCTCGGGGGTGTTCATCGACCACGCCACCGGGGTGGTGATCGGCGAGACGGCGGTGATCGCCGACGACGTCTCGATCCTCCAGTCTGTGACGCTCGGCGGCAACGGCAAGGAGAGCGGCGACCGGCATCCCAAGATCGAGCGCGGGGTGCTGCTGAGCGTCGGGGCCAAGGTTTTGGGCAATATCCGGGTCGGCGCGGGCGCCAAGGTGGCGGCCGCCGCGGTGGTGCTGCAGGACGTGCCGCCCCACACGACCGTGGCGGGCGTGCCGGCCCGGGTCGTCTCGCGCCTGCCCGTCGGCGAGGAGCCGGCGCTCAGCATGGACCAGTCCTTCGGTTACGGGGACGGCATCTGAGGCGCGCCGGAAAATCCTTCCCGTGAAACAAAGTCGCCCGGCCTGCGCCGCGCGCCCCGATGGGATGAAACTAAATTCTTCGATCCGGCGATCGCACGATCGCTATGTCCTTTGCGTCAAGTATGCCAAAGGTACAATTCCTATGAAGCGGCCTAAAATGGGGAAATCATTCCGTTGACCCTTGGGCGAGTCGGGCCTTATCCAGATCCTGTCGGGCCGAACAAGAACTGAGGCCTGATAAGCGGCGGACAAGGATTGTCTGATCGCTGTAAGATACATCATTCGACTGGCGGTCATGCGGTCTATCGGCCCGTGATCATCATCAAGTCATGATCAAGACGTCTCGCGCCGACCCCGCATACGCTGCGGGACGAACCGCTGCTTGCGGATGGATGCGGCGCGCCTGCAACCCTGAATGGAGTGAGGACGAACGATGAGCGGACCGGGTCTGAGCGTGAGCGCCACGGCGGCACGCAATCTCGCGACGGCGACCGTCACCTCGGTCCAGAACGCGGCCAACACGCCGCGCTGGCTGCTCCGGCTCCTGCCCTTCGTGGACGTGGCGGGCGGGGTCTACCGCGTCAACCGCCGCGCCGTCGTGCTGGCGCGCCCCGGCCGGATCGATCTCGCCGCCGAGGAGAAGGGAGACGGCAAGGGAGAGGGAGACGGCAAGGGAGACGGCAAACGCCGGGTGATCCGCCCCGCCTCCCTGCGGGCCGTGCCGTTGTTCAGCCGGCTGGGCGATGCGGAGCTCGCGGCCCTGGCGGCTCAGTTCACCGAGAGCCGGCACAAGGCCGGCGATGTGATCCACGAGGAGGGCGCCTCCGGCCGCAGCCTCACGGTGGTCGCCGACGGCACCGTCGAGCTGACCCTGTCGGGCCCCTACAAGGGCCGCCTGCGGCAGGGCCTGGCCACGAAGGGCGACTATTTCGGCGATGCCGGCTTGGCCGGCGAGCGTGCGCCCGCCCCGGCCGTGAAGGCCCTGTCGGCGGTGACCCTCCTGACGCTGGACGCCGCCGCGGTGGAGAGCGAGGAGATCCGCGCCAGGATCGCCCAGTACCGCGAGGAGCGCGACCGCCTCACGGGCCACACCAACTCCTACGGCGAGCAGGGCATCGAGCTGCTGGCTGTCCATACCGGCGAGCCGCGCCTGCCCACGACCTTCGTGGATTACGAGGTCGATCCGCGCGAGTACCACCTCTCCACCATCCAGACGATCCTCAACACCCATACACGGGTGACCGACCTCTACTCCAACGAGATCGACCAGCTCCGCGAGCAGATCCGTCTCACGGTCGATGCCGTGAAGGAGCGCGAGGAGTGGGAGCTCCTGAACAATTCGCAGTTCGGCCTGCTCCACGAGGTCGGTCCGCGCCAGCGCATCCCGACCCGCGGCGGCCCGCCCACCCCGGATGATCTCGACGAGCTGCTGACGCTGGTCTGGAAGAAGCCCGCCTATTTCGTGGCCCATCCCCGCGCCATCGCGGCCTTCGGCCGGGAGGCGACCCGCCGGGGCGTGCCGCCGGTCGTCGTCCACCTGTTCGGCGCGCCGTTCATCACGTGGCGCGGCGTGCCGCTGGTGCCGAGCGACAAGCTGCCCATCGACATCGACCCGGTGACCGGCGCGCAGACCACCTCGATCCTGCTTCTGCGGGTCGGCGAGGGCGAGCAGGGCGTGGTCGGCCTGCAGAAATCCGGGGTGACCGGCGAGATCGAGCCCGGCCTGTCGGTGCGCTACATGGGCACCAACGACCACTCGATCGCCTCGCACCTCGTGACCCGCTACTTCTCGGCCGCCGTGCTGGTCGAGGACGCGATCGCCCGCCTCGATAACGTGCTCCTGGGCAACTACCATGACTACGCCTGAGGCGACGGCCCTCGCGGTGCCCGGAGCGAGCCCGGGCGACCTCGCGCACGCGGATCTCGTCGGGCGCCTCGCCCGCGAGATCTACGGTCAGGGGCAGGCGGCGAGACAGCCCTTCGCCCCCACCCTCCCCGCGGGCCCGCAGGTCCCGCAGGCGCTCGACAGCGTGCCTCAGGGGTTCGGCGGCGCTCCGCTGCCGAGCGGTGCCGTGGGCGTGCCCTCGGCACCGGCCGCCGGGCTGCCCGCGGGGATCCAGCCCGACCTGTCCGCCCTCGGGGCCCGCGCCTTCGGCGCGTCGCCGGCCGGCGTCCCGGGCCTCACCGGCCCGGGCCTGCCGAATCTCGCCCCCGCCGGTCCACCCGGTGAGCCCGCCTCCGGCCCTGCCGGACATCTCGTTTCCGGGCGGGCCTGAACTGCACCGGCAGGTCGCGGCGGATCACCCCCGCGCCCAGGCCTTCGCGCATGCGCTCGCCCCGCACCTCGTCCCGGCCGACCCGTCGCAGGCGGGCGTGGACGAGGCGCAGGAGAGCTTTCGCAGGACCGGCCGCCTCTCGCGGGCGCCCGAACCGGCCGCCGACAACCTGTCGGACTATTACTTCCTGACCCTCGGCCCCCGCCCGGCCCGGACAGCTCCCGCGACGCCGCGCGTCGAGCCGAGCCGCGCGCCGGGCCCCGCGCCGCGGGCGCTCTCGCACGGGTCGAGCCCGGTCGCGGCGCCCTTCGACGTGGCGTCTATCCGCCGGGACTTCCCGGCCCTGCACCAGAGCGTCAACGGCCATCCGCTGGTGTGGCTCGACAACGCCGCGACGACCCACAAGCCGAAAGCCGTGATCGACGCGACGAACGCGTTCTACGCCCGGCACAATTCCAACATCCACCGCGCCGCCCACACCCTGGCGGCGCGCGCCACCGACCTGTTCGAGGGCGGGCGCGAGGCGGTGCGCCGCTTCCTCAACGCTCCCTCCAAGGACGACATCGTCTTCCTGCGCGGCACCACGGAGGCGATCAACCTCGTCGCCCATTCCTACGGCCGGGCGCAGATCGGCCCGGGCGACGAGATCATCGTCTCGACCATCGAGCACCACGCCAACATCGTGCCCTGGCAGATGCTGGCCCAGCAGACCGGGGCGACGCTCCGGGCGATCCCGGTCAACGACCGGGGCGAGATCATCTTCGAGCAATACGCGGCCTTGCTGTCGGGCCGCACCAAGATCGTCTCGGTGACGCAGGTGGCCAACGCGCTCGGCACCGTGAACCCGGTGCGGGAGATCATCCAGCTCGCCCATGCCTACGGGGTGCCGGTGCTGGTCGATGCGGCGCAATCCGCGCCGCACATGCCGCTCGACGTGCAGGCGCTGGACGCCGACTTCCTGGTCTTCTCCGGCCACAAGGTGTTCGGGCCGACGGGCATCGGCGCGCTCTACGGCAAGGCGCACCTGCTCGCGGCGATGCCCCCCTGGCAGGGCGGCGGCCACATGATCGAGGACGTCACCTTCGCGAAGACGGTGTACAAGGGCGCGCCGGAAAAATTCGAGGCCGGCACGCCCGACATTGCCGGGGCGGTGGGGCTCGGGGCGGCCCTCGACTACCTCGCGCGGATCGGCCTGCCGGCGATCGCCGCCTACGAGCACGACCTGCTGGACTATGCGCAGGCCGGTCTTGCCGACGTGAAGGGCCTGCGTCTGATCGGCACGGCCCGGGAGAAGGCGAGCGTGATGTCCTTCGTGATCGAAGGCCAGGAGAACGAGGCGGTCGCCCACCACCTCGATGCCCGCGGCATCGCGGTCCGTTCGGGCCATCACTGCGCCCTGCCGGCGCTCCGCCGGTTCGGGGTCGACCAGTCGGTGCGAGTGTCGCTGGCCTTCTACAACACCCGCGCGGAGGTCGACGCCTTCCTGACGGCGCTGCACACCCTGCCGCGGCACTGACCCCGGGGGCGATCGGATCCGCGCCGCGCTCGTCCTCTGCAGGGCGGCGACGCGATTTCGGGTCTCGCCCATGGGTCTCAGGACGGGGCGCGGGTCCCCTCGCCCGTGCGGGCTTGCCAGGAACAGATCTCGGGCGAGCCCGAGCTCTGTGGGAGGCGCACGCGCAGCGGTGTGGACCTCGTCGCCCGCACGGGGCGACGAGGTGGGGCAGCCGTCGGCGTCAGCCTCACGCCACCGCCGGCCGGAGGTGCCGCGTCCGCACCGTACCGTCGATGGCCCGTAGCGCGCCGAGTACCGCGTCCGCCTCGCCAGGCCCCACCGACGCGTCCACCACGACGTAGCCGTACTCGCCGTCCGTCTGCAGGTACTGCGCGTCGATGTTGAGCGACCGGCCCGAGAAGACCGCGTTGATCTGCCCGAGCACGCCGGGCACGTTCCGGTGGACGTGGAGGAAGCGGGCGCCGGACCGGCGCGGCGGCAGCTGAACCTGCGGGAAATTCACCGCGCCGAGCGTCGAGCCGGTCTGGGCGTAGTCGACCAGCTTGCGGGCCACCTCCGCGCCGATCCGATCCTGCGCCTCCTCCGTCGAGCCGCCGATATGCGGGGTGAGGATGACGTTCGGCAGCCCCTGCAGGGGCGAGACGAAGCGTTCCGCGTTGGAGGTGGGCTCGACCGGGAAGACGTCGATCGCGGCTCCGGCGAGATGGCCGTCGCGCAGGGCCGCCGCCAGGGCGTCCAGGTCCACGACCGTGCCCCGGCTGTTGTTGATGAGGTAGGCGCCGGGCTTCATCGCGCGGATGCGCTCCGCGCCCATGAGCCCGTGGGTCAGCGGCGTCTCCGGGACGTGCAGGCTGACCACGTCGCTGGCGGCGAGCAGCGCGTCGAAGCTCTCGGCCGGCTCGGTGTTCCCGTGACGCAGCTTGTCGGTCAGATCGTAGAAGATCACGCGCATGCCCATCGCCTCCGCGAGGTTCGAGAGCTGCGCGCCGATGTTTCCGTAGCCGACGATCCCCAGCGTCTTGCCGCGCACCTCGAAGGCGCCGGAGGCCGACTTGTCCCAGCCGCCGGCATGGGCGGCGATCGAGCGCGGCAGGATGCGCCGGAGCAGCATCACGATCTCGCCGATCGTGAGTTCGGCGACGCTGCGCGTGTTCGAGAACGGCGCGTTGAAGACGGGCACGCCCCGGGCGCGCGCCGTCTCGAGGTCGACCTGATTGGTCCCGACGCTGAAGCAGCCGATGGCGGTGAGATCGGGCAGGGCGTCGAGCAGCGCGGCGGTGACGTGCGTGCGGGAGCGGATGCCGAGGACGGTGACGTCGGCCAGATCCCGGGTATCATCGGGGCTGACGGCACGAGGCAGCTGGCGGATGTCGCCGATCCCGGCCTGCGTGAAGATCCTGGACGCCGTCGGCGCTATGCTTTCGGTCAGAACGACGCGCTCGGTCGACACGGTCTGTGCTCCTTCCACGGACGGGATGCGATCCGCGACCTTGCCGCTGGCGTCGCGGAGCGGCAAGGGCGGGAGGGGCATGCGCCCGGCTCCTGCGCCCGGCTCCTGCGCGCGGCTCCTGGGCGCGCCGGTCCCGGACCGGAGCGCCCTTTGCGGGCCGTCCGCCCCGGCCCCCGCGGCGGACGGTCCCCGTCCGTCGTCTCGACGCCGGGCGTGGGGCCTGCCAGTGTCCGTCTCCCGGCGGCCGCGGCCGCGGAGCGACAGGTGCATCATGACCGGATCGACAGCCCGGGCCGTCATCGTCCAGCCGGGCGGCGGCTTCGACAAGGTGACTTTCGGGGAGCGGCCGGTGCCCGAGCCGGGGCCCGGCGCGATCACCGTCCGCCTGCGGGCGAGTTCCCTCAACTATCACGACTATGCCGTGGTCAGCGGGATGTGGGGGCCGAGCGAGCCGCGCGTCCCGATGTCGGACGGCGCCGGCGAGGTCGAGGCCGTGGGACCCGGCCCGAACGACTTCGCGGTCGGCGACCGGGTGGTCAGCACGTTCTTCCCGACCTGGACCGAGGGCACGCCGCGGGTCGAGGGCTTCGCCACCGTGCCGGGCGACGGGGTCGACGGCTATGCCCGGGAGCGGGTCACCGCGCCGGCCAGCGCCTTCACCCACGCGCCGAAGGGCTGGGACCACGCCGAGGCGGCGACCCTGACCACCGCGGCGCTCACCGCATGGCGCGCGCTCCACGCCGATGCCGGCCTGAAGAGCGGTGACGTCGTGCTGGTGCAGGGGACCGGCGGCGTGTCGCTGTTCGCCCTGCAATTCGCCAAGGCGGCGGGGGCCACGGTGATCGCCACCTCGTCCAGCGACGACAAGCTGGAGCGCCTGCGCGGGCTCGGCGCCGACCACGTCATCAACTACCGCGCCGACCCGGCCTGGGGCGAGACCGCCCGGCGGCTGACCGATGGGCGCGGCGTCGACCACGTCGTCGACGTCGGCGGTCCGGCGACGCTGGAGCAGTCCATGGCCGCCGTCCGCGTCGCCGGCCACATCTCGGTGATCGGCATCCTGTCGGGCGTGGCCGGGGAATTGCCCCTGGTGCCGGCGCTCCTGAAGCAGATCCGCCTGCAGGGCGTGCTGGTCGGCAGCCGCCGCCACCAGATCGAGATGGTCCGCGGCATCGAAGCCTGCGGCCTGCGGCCGGTGGTCGACAGCCGCTACCCCCTCGACGAGCTCGTGGCGGCGTTCCGCCACCAGGAAAGCAACCGCCACTTCGGCAAGATCTGCATCGCGATCTGAGCGGGCCTGAAGGGGTCTGGCCGGTTCAGCGGACGGCGATCCCGAGCGTCCTGGGCAGCGCGACCGTCCGGGATGCCTCCGGCTGGCCCGGCCGGGCCAGCATGTGCGAACAGCCGTTCTCGCAGAAGGCGCGGAGCGTGCGCCGGTCGAGCCCGATATCGCTCAGCATATCGTCGTCGAGGGCCGATAAGATGCGCATGTTTCGCGCGGCGATGCGGTTTTTTCGAATGTATCTAACGAACGAGAGGATCATGATCTGGTCTCCGTTGTGCCCAAAAGTTGGTTCTTTATCCAATTTCGGCCGGATCAGTGTCGATGAATCGTCTCTTTCTCGCATCACCTGTTCAGGTTACTGCGTGTTGTCGAAATAGACTTGTTTGCCGGGGACGAGCCTGTTGCGGCCTGCCGTCTGACGGGGCAGGCACTGCCGGTCCAGACGACGCCCCTCCGTCCCGCACGGGAAACCGAGGACGGCTCTACACACCCGCGATCGGCTGCGGGCAGAGCAGGAGCAGGCGCATCAACTCGGCCTGGCGGCGCGTCCCCGTCTTCTCGAAGAGGTGACGCAGGTGCACGCGTGCCGTGTTCCGGGTGATCTGGCGGCGCGTCGCGCTCGCCGCGAGGTCGTTCCCCGCCAGGATGTCGATGGCCAGGGCCGCCTCCGCGGGGGTAAAACCGAACTGATCCTGCAGAACGCCGGGATCCGGCAGGCGTGGCGCCGCGGGGTCGATGAGGCGCAGGAGAACCGCGCCCTCGGCGATCGGGCGGAAGGCCCCGGGGATCGCGCAGGCGGCGACCAGGAGTGTCCCGTCGGGGCCGTCCAGGCGCACCGCGGCGCCGCGCTGGCCGGCGGCGCAGCGGTCGATGACGCGGCGGAGCGTCGCGCTGTCCTCCGGCCCCGCGCCGCGCAGGCCGCCGTGCTCGAGGCGCAGAAGGCCCCGGTCGATGAGGGATTGCGCAGCCCGGTTCAGGAAATAGGGCCGACCGCTCCGGTCGGTCACGGCCAGCCCCTGTTCGAGATGCTCCGCCAGGAGGTGGAGTGCGGCCTCCACCACGAACGCGTCCGGGACGGTGGGGGCGCCGCCGGACTGGGACCGCCGCGCGTGCACCGGGCCGGCCTCCGGCATGCCCCCGGTTCTGCGGATGTTCATGTGCGATTGACTGATCACGCCAGGTTCCTCGCCGCATCGACTCCCCGATATCAGTAACAACCCGTCGGAAATGCCGATTATTCCCGTTTCAGCTCGGGCGTCCGCCGGCCCGAGACCGGAACAGGTCGGCGAAGGCGCGCAGGTCGCGCGGGTTGAGGTCCGACACCGCCCAGTAGGTGAGGTCGCCGAGGTGCCAGCGCTCGATCGTGGACCCGTCCCGCCGTCCCTCGCCGTCCGCAGCCCCGTCGGCGGCGGAGACCACCGTGACGCTGATCACGTGCCGGTCGCGGCGATAGACCAGGGTCGGCACGGGGGTGCCGGCGACGATGTCGACCCGGCCGCCGATCAACGGGAAGCCCCGGTCCGACAGATCCGGAGCCTCGGGCGCGATGGTGGTCCGTCCGTTGAACCAGGGTTTCACCACGTGCCGGTCCGAGGAGGCGACGTCGAAGGGCTGGGGCGCCGCGAGGCCGCGGAGGTGGCCGGCGAGCACGGACGCGCCCGTATCGGGGGCGCCGCCGGGGCGGTCGAGATAGACGGCCCCGGCGCCGAGCGCGGCGCCGCCGGCGAGACCGAGGAGCAGCGTAGCGGCCAGCACCTGCCAGGAGCCGAGCCGGGTGCGGGATGGGGGCGGATCGGAGAAGCCGATCTGCTCGATCACGCCCGCCCGCAGGGTCTCCGGGGCCGACGGTCCCGCCAGAGGGCCGCGCAGGGCGCGCGAGAGGTCGCGGAGGCGCTCCGCCATCGCCCGCGCCGCGGGGTCCGCGGCGAGACGGCGCTCCATGGCCAGGACTTCGCCAGGGGACAGTTCGCCGTCCGCGTAGGCGCTGAGGAGCTGAAGGGTCTCGTCGTCGGTCATCGCCCGTCCTTCGCGAGCCGTACAAGCAGATGCTGCCGCGCGCGGCCGAGGCGCGACATCACGGTTCCGATCGGGACGCCGGTCACCGCGGCGATCTCCCGATAGCTGAGGCCGTGGTACTCGCGCAGGATCAGCGCCTCCCGGAAGGCCACCGGCAGGGACCCGACCGCCCGGGCGAGCTGCCCCGCCTCGTCGCGGGCGATGAGGGTCGACTCGGGCGTCTCCGGGGCCTCGGCCAGGGCGCCTCCGGTCTCCAGTTCGGCGCGGGCTTCGGGGGCGAGGTCGTCGGCGAAGACCACCGCCCGCGGCCGGTGCCGCTGCAGCCAGGAATAGCCGGTGTTGCGGACGATCGTCAGGAACCAGGCGCGGGCATTGCCTTCGGCGAACCCCTCGATCGCCCGGTACGCGCGCAGACACGCCTCCTGCATCACGTCCTCGGCGTCGGTGGCATTTCCGGTGAGCCAGTGCGCGAGCCGGTAACCCTCGTCGAGGCGCGGCAGGACGAACTGGCTGAAGCGCGCCCGCGCCAGGGTCGTCATGTCGGCGGCCGGGCCGGGCCCGCCCCGTCGAGAGCCTGCGAAGCCATGGGGTCCCGACCCTCGTGCTCCAGACCGCAGCGTCGTGCCACACGATCAGGAACCGGTGGGCGGCGGGATTTATTCCCGCCCCGCGCCGGGACTTTCGGTCCGACGGCGCGCGGCTCTGCGGCCGGGCCCCGACCTGCCTGGCGGCACGGGCCGGATGCGCGATCCCGGGCGTTCGCGTCCCTTCCAACGGGAAGGGGCAGGGCCGCCTCCTCGGAGACGGCGCCTGCCCCTGGATCAGCTCGCGGCTCGCGTCACGGTTCGGTGCCGCGATCGATCCCGAGCCGTCGGATCAGTAGCGGCAGACCCGCCGCGGGCCCCAGGGAGTCGGGCGGAAGAAGCAGCGGGGGCCGTAGAAGCGCGGACGACGGTAGATCGGCCGGCAGCGCCCGTACGGGCCGGGCGCCCAGCCGGGTCCACAGCCGAAGGCGACGGTGCTGACAGACGCGGGGCCGGTGATCGCGGCGGCTCCGGCGGGTGCCAGGGGCGCCGCGCTGGCGGAGACGAGGCCGAGGCCGCCGATGACGGCCGCGGTCGCCGCGAACATCTTCACGTGCATCATGATCTGACCTTCTGTTCGATTTGTGCCGGTCGGGACCGACACAAGGCCACGATAGAATGGTCGTCTCGCCTGAATGTGGGCTGACCTCCGCCATAACCGTCCAGAAACAAACATTCCGGAACCCTCCGGCGGCGACCGCCGAGAGCAGACTTCCGGTCCGAACCGGCGTGATCGAAGGCTCCTGAGGCGCTGCGGATGGGGGGCCTCGGCCGCCGACGATGACGCCCTTCGGCTCGCACAGGGGCTTGCTCAGGGGCTTGCGCAGGGGCTTGCGCCGGATCGGGCTGCTGCGTCTTCCGCTCCCGTTCCCGCGCCTTGAAAGGCGCTCAATCCTGGCCGCCGTCGGGCCGATCCCGCTCCGCTCCGAGACGCGTCCCCTTCCCGGGGATGGCATCGCGGGGCGCCGGGGCGCGGGACCGTACCGGGCGGGGCGCGGGGAGTGAACGCGCCGCAGGAACAGAGCCGCAGGGCTCGTGTTGTCTGCCAAATCTTTTTCACGAGGCGCGACGATGTCGGGTACAGCGAAGAAGACCGACCCCAAGCTGTGGGAGAAGGTCAAGACGCAAGTCACGAAATCGGACAAGGGTGGCAAGCCTGGCCAGTGGTCGGCGCGCAAGGCACAGATGGCGACCGCCGAATACAAGAAGGAAGGCGGTGGCTATGCCGGCAAGAAAACGGCCGACAATCATCTCCGGCAATGGACCGACGAGGAGTGGGGCACGAAATCGGGCGAAGAGAGCGGCAAGACCGGTGAACGGTACCTGCCCAAGAAGGCCCGCGAGAGTCTGACGGACAAGGAATATGCCGCCAGCACGGCCAAGAAGCGGGCCGATACCCGCAAGGGCAAGCAGTTCTCGAAGCAGCCGGAGGCCGCCGCCGAGAAGGCCGCCGCGGCGCGCAAGGAAGGCAGGAAGGACGGCAGGTCTGCCGGACAGGGCAAGACGTCCGGCAAGGGCTCCAGCCGGTCGGAGCCGACAAAGGCCGAGCTCATGCGCAAGGCCCGCGCTCAGAACGTGCCTGGCCGGTCGCGGATGTCGAAGGCGCAACTGGAACACGCGGTCCACGCCTGAGGCGTGACGCGGACGGCCATCGCCAGGACGCAAGACGTCCCGGGCAAGACGTCCCGGGAATGACTCCCGGGACGCTCCTCGGCTCAAGCGGCCAGTTTGATCGGGCTGGGGATGCTCAGGTCGAGAAAGGATACGGCCTGCTCAGAGGGCCTCGCGCTGTCCCGGTGGCCGGGACGCAGCCCCCCGCGGCGCGGGGGGCGCGATCGCGCGAGGATCTCAGTACGAGCCGAACTTGTAGTTCAGGCCGGCGCGGACGACGGCGAACTCGTCATCGCGGCGGCCAATGGTGTTGTACGCCACCGGGAAGTTGTTGGCGGCGTTGATGACGAACGCGCCCTGGTTGCGGGTGTTGCGGTCGAGGTTGACGTACAGGCCTTCGACCTTGAGCGTCACGGCCGAGGAGCGGAAGAAGTTCAGGAAGGAGTCGGTGGGCAGCGCGTACTCGATGCCGCCGCCGACGGCGTAGCCGGTGCGGAAGCTGTCATTGCCGGCGAAGCCGCCGAAGGCGCGGTCGGCGCTGCCCGAACCGTAGGCGAAGCCGCCGGTGCCGTAGAACAGCACGCGATCGAAGGCGTAACCGATGCGGCCGCGGACGGTGCCGAAGAAGTCGAGGCTGGAGAGGCCGCGCGGGTCGGTGACGTAGTAGCCGGGAGCCAGCGGGCCGACGACGAAGGCGTTGTTCCGGTTCCGGCCGAAGTCGAGGTACTGGGCGTCCGCCTCGATACCGACGACGATGCCGGAGCCGGGGGTGAACTGGAAGTTGTAGCCAACCTGGCCGCCGCCGGAGAAGCCTTCCTGGTTGCGCTGGTTGAAGAAGGCGGTGGTGCCGTTGCCGTACGGGAAGGGCACGGCGAAGCTGTTGGTGTTGTTGCTGCTGGCGTCGAAGGCGTAGCCGGCGTTGATACCGAAATAGGCGCCGGTCCAGGTGAAGACCGGGACGGGGGTGAAGACCGGCGGCGGGGCGGCGCGGCGCGGCAGGTCGGCGGCCGAGGCGGCGCCGGTCAGGAGGGCCGTGGCGGCGCTCGCGAGAAGAAGCTTCTTGATCATCTGGTCCTCTGTCTCCCGTTGTGCGGGATGTGTGCGGGGCGGACAGAACGACAGGGCGCGCCAGGGCGATAGTGCGTCGCCGCAACAGCCCGGATACGGGCCCTCCCGCCAAGACAGCCAAGTGTGCTGCGGCACATCCCGATCGGGATTGGTCGAAGCGCTCTCAACCATGTGTATCGGAGTGTTTCCGAGAACAAAAAGCCCCGCCGCGCGGTGCGGACGGGGCTGAAGTTCGTTCGTAAACGTTCCCAGGACCAACCAGGAAGCTTCGACATTCACTAGAGCCTACCGGCAGGCGGCCCGCAAGTCCGTCTGCGACCCGAAGAGCGGTTAACATTAATTTACGAACAGCCCAGATCGGTCCCCCGGATTGCCCGCTTGCGCGAGGCGGGAGATCTGCTCCGGTCCGGGAGCGTATCGGATCGTTGCCCGTCGGGTTCGCGCCGGCCCGGCCCTGATCTTCCGGCGTCCGACGGCGGATGCGCCCGCGCGAATAGGGGGCCCGGCCGGATCCGGATCTCGGGCGGACGACCGTGAGTCCGGCCGCGGCCCCATGGACCGATCGATCTCCCGGGGCGCCGCAGATCTCGCGCAAGACCCGGTGCCGGCTCCCGGTGCGGACCCGCTCCGCCCGGCCTGTGGGGAAGAACCTGCGGCCGCCGCACGGCCGAACGGCCGCGGCTTTCCCGGCGCATATCAGGCCCTATCTGCCCGGCCTCGTCATCGGTGGAGAGTTCAGGAGACGCGCATGGGACCCGTCGCGCTGCCTTCGATGCCGGTCCTCCCGGCCCGTATCGGGATCGGGCATCTGTGCCCCACGCCTGCCGGGAGGCTTCGGTGACGGACACGCCGGCCCCCTACATCGCGGTCGCGTTCCTCTCGGCGCTGTTCCTGCTGGTGGCCGGGCTGCAGGCGGAGGGGCTCCTATGGTAGGCTGCTCCGCCCGGGACCCGTGCGCACCCGCGCCTCCATCCGCACCGATGCCCGGCCGCGCCGGGACATGAAATGTCCGCGAGCGTAGCGCGTCGATGTTCGGCTTCTCCCTCAATGCGACCGAGCCTGACAGCGTCGCGCACATCATCCAGGTGGCGCTCGCGCCCGCCTTCCTGCTGTCGGCCCTGGCGACGCTGCTCAACGTGTTCTCGACCCGACTCGGCCGGATCTCCGACAAGGTCGACAGCCTCTCGGCGGAGACCGCCCGGGCCACGGCCGCCGAGGCTGTCCGCCTCACCCGCCGTCTGACTTTCCTGCGGCGGCGCTCCTTCGTGCTGGACGTGGCGGTGGTCCTGGCCTCGCTCGGAGGCGGGCTGATCGGCCTGGCGGTGCTGACCCTGTTCGTCGGGGCCCTGCGCGACGCGGCGACCGCCTCCGTCCTGTTCGCCTGCTTCGGCGCGGCGCTGATCTGTACGGTGGCGGCGATCGCGGCGTTCATGACCGAGATCCTCATGGCCGGCCGCGGTGTGCGCGACGAGGTCGAGCACCGTCAGGATGCGGTCACGACGCCACGGTGATTCCGCATCCGAATCACCCGGGCCGCGCCGGGGCCGGTCCAATCCTCGAATGCGCCCCGCAACGGTGCGCCAGCGGTGCCCCCGTGGCGCTTCGTGGCGCTTCGGGGCGTTCGGGGCGCCGTTCAGAGTGCAGAACGGTCGATCCGCGGTCGCGCGGACGGCCATGAACGATTGCGGCGTGCGGGAACCGGGCCTTAATCTTCCGACGGCCTGATGCCGCCGTCGGCTTCGCCTGAGTGTTCCGTGATGAGCTTCGCGATTATGATTGCCCTCGTTGCCGGAGCGCTCTGCCTCGGAGTCCTGTCCGCGCTCCTGCCGTTCGGGGGGCGGGAGGCTGAGGAACCGCAGGACCTGCTCCCGTACGAGGATGAGTTCTTCGATCTGGGCGGCCCGGTGATCGATCTCGAGGCGCGCCACACCCCCTGACCCCGCCGGGAGGTGTCCTACGGGATGCCGGATTCCACCGTGCCGGGCGGCGGCGTCTGCCGGGCAGACCAGACGACCCGGCCTGCGGGGTCCCTCAGAGCCGCCGAGCCCGACCGGCCGGAGAGCAGCTGCGTGAAGCGTGCCTTCGCGGTGGCGACCGCCGCTTCGTCGGTGGCGCCGGGAATCTGCTCGTCGTGGATAATGATGCCGCCGGCACTCTCCCGGTGGACGATGCATTGAAGCCGGTAGGGCACCGGGGTCTCGATCGGGGCCATGGCGATCTCCTGGCCGGTCATGGGGGCGGCGCGCCGCCAGAGCCGGCGCGGCGATGCAGGATTCCGGACGGCGGCCGTTTGTCGGTCCGGATGGCGAGGACGCCGCAGGACATCCGGCCGGCTTGGGATCGATGACTGGCTCACCTCCTTACCAGATTCCTTCGGCGCGGGCGGGGCTCCCAGCCGCGGTCTTCGCGCCCGCCCCGGCCGTCGCCGGGGCACCCCGGTGACACGTCTCAAGGCTCTCGAAGCGCGGTTCTCGCCCCTGCTCGCCCGCCGGGTCAGCGGCATCCCGGGCCGGCCATGGGGCCCTAGC
The DNA here is from genome assembly GCF_028920805.1 of Methylobacterium sp. 092160098-2. Lineage (NCBI taxonomy): Bacteria > Pseudomonadati > Pseudomonadota > Alphaproteobacteria > Hyphomicrobiales > Methylobacteriaceae > Methylobacterium > Methylobacterium sp. 092160098-2. The sequence continues at coordinate 5,293,496 of NZ_JAQPZJ010000001.1, forward strand.
CGCGCCGGCGCCCGATGACGCGTGGGCGGTGCGTCGGCCTGTCCGGCAGGCGGGATGGGCTCGATCCGGCCCGGTCGTCGGCCGAGGTCCGGGGCGCGGGCAGCAACAGGGGCGGGGGTCGGGGGCGCTCGACGACGACCGCCTCAAGGAGGACCGGCCGCATCGTCCGTGTGGGCCGCGTCACGGGCCCCGGACGTGTCGCGAGGGTTCCGAGGGCCCAGAGCCCGAGGCAAAGCAGGCCGATGAGGATCCCGTCCCAGGACGGCTCGGTCCGGCACATCAGGATGCCGGTCCCGGTGAGGGACGCCCCGGCCGCGAGCAGGCGCGGTGTCGGATCGGCGGAGTTCATGCCGTACCCTCCGTGGCGTTCCCTGAAGACGCGTGAACGGCATCGCTACACTTGTCGGCAACCCCCCTGTTCTCCCCGATGCACACAGCGGTCGCTGTGGTCGGTTCCGGCGAGCGCATCTCGATCCGCCAGCCCGGGATGGGATATCGGCGCCGCACGTCCAGCCGCACGTCCAGCCGCCCGGCCCGTTGCTCGGCGCGGCGCGGATTCAGACCTCCACCTCTTCGACATGGAGGCCTCCGGCCCGCAGGTGGCTCGGGATCCGGGTGCTGTCGCGGAAGCCGGCTGCGCGCGCCATCGCGTCGAGGGCTGCAAGGGGATCGAGCGCGGAGCCGATCCAGAGGATCGCCCCCGTCGCCGCCTGCATGATCCGGAACACCTTCACGCCACGCCCCAAGTCTCGACCTTCGGACAAGCTCGGGGGGCTGCCGGGTGTTCCCGGCGGAAACGGCGCGGCCCGCAGCTCCCGCCGCCCTAAATGCCCGGAACGGCCTGCATCCGAACGGTTTGCGGCTCGGATCCGCTGCCCGGCGCCCCCGAGTCTTCCCCGAGGCCCATGACCGCCTTCATTCGCTACGCGCCCGACCTGGAGGCTCCGCAGCCCGATGAGGCGGTGGTCCAGGCGGGCATGGTCGAGCAACTCGCCAAGATCCAGGGCATCACCCTGAAGGATGACGGCCACGCGGTGCGCGGGGTTCATGCCAAGGCGCACGGCCTGCTGGTCGGCTCCCTGGAGGTGCTGCCCGGACTGTCCCCCGCGTTCGCCCAGGGCGCCTTCGCGGCGCCGGAGCGCCACGATGTGGTTTTGCGCTTCTCGACCAATCCCGGCGACATCCTCGACGACAGCGTGTCGACACCCCGGGGCCTCGCCATCAGGAATCTCGGCGTTGCCGGCGAGTGCCACCGACACCCCGCAGGTGTTCAAGAAGGGCTTCTCGGCCCTGCTGCGCGGCGTCGAAGCGGTGCTTGAGGGACTCGGCACGAAAAGCCCGACAGTCATCGCCCTCGGCGGTCATCCCGAAACCCACATCCTGGGCGAGACCTTCTACAGCCAGGCGCCCCTGCGCTGGGGCGATTACGTCGCGAAGGTCGCGGTGGCGCCGGTCTCGCCCGAACTGACCGCGCTCACGGGCGCCGCCCTGAACGTCAACGGCCAGCCGAACGGCCTGCGCGAGGCGGTCGCGGCCTTCTTCGCCGCGCAGGCGGGCGTCTGGGAAATCTGGGCTCAACTCCTCACCAATTGCGAGACGATGCCGGTCGAGGACGCCTCGGTCCCCTGGCCCGAGGCCGAGAGCCCCTATCGCCCCCTGTGGCGCGCATCACCGTGCCGCGTCAGGAGGCCTGGAGCGACGCGAAGGCGCGGGCTCGCGATGACGGCCTCGTCCTCCGTCCTTGGCACGACCTCGCCGCCCATCGTCCGCTCGGCGCAATCATGCGCGCGCGCCGAGTGGTCTATCCCCGCTCGGCCGGCTTCCGGGCCGAGCACAACGGCTGCCCGATCCACGAGCCGGGCAGCGCGGCCGCATTCCGGGTCTGGATGCTTGCACGGGCATGCCCGAGGTCCGCGGCCGATTCGCGCCGCTCCCGTCCAGGCGGGAACAGGGCGGGCCGGGGGCGGTTCTCGAAGGCAAGCCGGCATGGGCCGGCACGTCGAGAATCCGATCGGGATCCAGGAGAGCCATGACCAGCCGAACCGTTCAATCCGCCCTGCTCGCTCTCGCCCTCGTCGCCGGCAGCGCCGGGATAGCCGCCGCGCAGAGCACGCCCAACGGCAACACCTCGTCCCCCGGCGCCCCTGCGGGCGACAACAGCACCGGCAACGGTGCCACCGGCAGCGGCGCAGCCCCGAGCGGACGGTAACGGGGCTCGACCATCAGGATCGCAGTCCGCGATCCTCACAACCGTGTCCCGTCCCGTCCCGCGGCCGACCGGCCTGCGGGACGTTCCGCATCCGGCACCGGATCCCGCAGGACAGGACGAGCCCGGAGCGCAGAGTCCGGTGTTTGGAACGGAGTGCCACTTTTCTAAGCAGCAGGAATCGCCATACTGGCGGCGGGGCCGATGCCATGTGCGCGGTCCGGACCACAACACGGGCGATGCGACCAAAACCGATCCTGCTGCTCACGGGTGAGAGCCCCGGTCATCGTCAAGCCGACGACTGGCGCGACGCCGTCGCGCCGTTCTGGGACTTCACGATCCGCAAGGAAGATCTGTCCGATTTCCGCGGTCAGTCGCGGGTTCGGCACCTCGGCACCGCGATCGTCTGCAGCGCCCGCGCCTCCGGGCTCCGGTTCGTGCGCGAGCGTGGCCTGGTGGCCCGGATGGGCGTCGATCACATCGTCGCCCACATGCGTGTCTCCGGACAATCGAGGGTGGCGGTCAGCGGCAGGGAGCAGGACTGCGCGCCGGGGGACATCTGCCTGTTCGACCTGTCGCGGCCCCTCTCCGCCGCCTCCACGGATTACGAGGCGATCACGGTCGTCCTGCCGCGGCCGCTCTTCGGCGTCCGGCAAAGCGCGCTCGACACCCTGCACGGGGCGGTGATCCGGGGTGCGACGCCGTTCGGCCGGATGCTCACCGACCACCTGCGCTCCCTCAGCACGCACGCGACCGGGTTCTCGGAGCCGGAGGCCGCTGCGGCAGCTGAGGCCACGGCGGCGCTGCTCGGTGTGGCGGCCTTGGGCCTGCCGCAGGAGGATGGGGGCGTCCAGCCACTCGAGCGGGCCCCCCTGCTCGTCGCCATCCGGCGCTTCATCGAGGCCGAGCTTGCGTCCACGGACCTGACCGCCGAGGCGATCGGGCAGCGGTTCGGCGTCTCGCGCAGCGCCCTGTACCGGCTGTTCGTCCCCCTCGGGGGCGTGTCCGGCTATATACGGCAGCGCCGGCTCGCCCGCGCCTATCGGGACCTCGCCGCCGGCGACGGGCGCTTCGCCCGCATCTCCGATGTGGCGTATCGCTGGCGGTTCGAGAGCCCCGCACATTTCACCCAGGCCTTCCGCGCAGAGTTCGGCTGCGCCCCTCGGGATGTCCGCGCGCAGGTCGCGATCGAACCCGGGAAATCGTCGGGCACAGAGCCGGCGGCCCCGTCGGAGACCTGGACCGACTTCTACGATTGGGTTCTCAAGCTGGCGGCCTGAGCGGATTCGGGCTCCGAACCGCGTGCCCCGGCTCCGGCGGGCGCTCTGGAGCCGCGATGACCTCCGGGATTCGGCAGCGGCACCCGCGGGTGTCGATCCCGGCCTCTCAGGGCACCTCCCGTGGCGCTGCCATCGGGCGATCCGCATGGAAGCAGCCGGGATCGCCTCCCCGGCGCTGCGGCTTCAGCCTTGCCCGATCCCGTCCGGTAGCCTGCCGCCGGCCCGGCGGCAGCGTCGTCCAGCCGATGGAGCCGCGCTGCGACGCACCGCCCGCCGGGACCTTCCGGTTCCTGCGGCAGGGGGGCGCCGGTCTGGTGCGGGGGATCGATCCTGGTTCGCTGAATGATGCGGCGTCGCCCCGATCGAGGCCGCCCGCGCCGGTGAGGCGGGCCGTGGCTTCGCCGTGGTCGCCGCGGCGGTGAAGGTGACCGCCGGACAGACCGCCCGGACGACGGACGAGATCGGCGGCCGGATCGCCGCGATCCAGGCGGCGACCGAACGGGCCGGGCCGGGGCGGCGGCGGTCTCGCTCAGGCCGGGAGGATGTGCAGCATCCCGCCGACCATGCCGAGCGCCCCCATGCCGATCAGCCCGACGGTGATGTACAGCCGCATCCGGCTCGCGTCGGCGGCCGACGACGGGGGGATGTCTTCGGGCAGGTCGGACCAATCCATCAGGTGAGTACAGCCGGTCGGGTGGGCGGGAGGCGCCGCCCTAGGCCGGCCCGATGACGGCTGGATGACGGGGCCGCCGCAGCGGCACAGGTCCCGGCTATGCTGCTGCCGCGATGCCGCCGCGGTGCGCCGCCGCGGTGCCGCGACGGCTTCACGAGCAGAACGTTCGCTGCCCGGGCGCGCAGGGGGACGGCGCCGCCGTCCTCGAATCCCGGCGTCTCCGGCAGGTCGACGGCCTTCGTCAGGGCCCTGCGACCGGCTCCGCCTCGACCTGGGCCATCACGGCCCCGCCCTTTGATCGCCGTCGCCGTGGCGGGGATATCGTTGCGCGCACCGTGCTCCATGGGGCCGCCGCATTGCGCGGCCCGTCCGGTTGCCGCCCCCGCCTGTCGCGGCTGGGGCTCCGGCTTCAGGGGCGGGATCGTGGGCCGGATCCCGCCCCGGCATGAGGCGAATCAGCGACGGTCCGGGGCTCCGGCCGCGCCGCCGGCCTTGTCGCCGCCCGGCTGGAAGCCGGCCGCATTCGGCGGTCCCTTCATCCGGCCGTCCTGTTTCGGCATCTCCGAGCCCGGTGATCCGGTCGTCGTCCCCGTCGTTGCGCCCTTCCCCGTCTCGTCCTTGCCCGTATAGCCGGCCGCATTGGGCGAGCCCTGCATGCGGGGGCCGGTATTCTCCGCGGCCGTGGCGGCCGCGCCCGTCGCCAGGAGGCCCGCGACGGTCAGGCTGATCAACGTCTTCATGTGTGAATCCTCGGAACGCTTCCCCAGGCTGCCTCTACCGGGCCTGTCGGGAGCAACGCGGCCGGACGGATCCCGTTCACGTCCCCGGGATCGGGGTTGCGCGAGCGCCGGGCCTGCGGGGAAATACTTGCTGCGATGCAATATTTCCGCGTCCGATAAGGCGCGGCGCGCGTTTCGCGGAGTGATGTATTAATTTATCTTCCGGCTTGCGCGGGTTCGAACAATTGCAATCCACGGCAAAATCTGATTGAATATTCGTATACGTCGCGTCCTATCGTGGTGACTGAATTCGCTTGTGGCCTCTCGGGCTGCGCGAGGAGGTCGAACATGTACGCTTTGGCCAAGACCAAAGAGAGAACCGACTGGGAGCTGGTCGTTGTCTTCGGTGGCTGGATCGTCTTCGAGATCGCGATCCTGACGTTGTGCTTGGTGTCGATGTAGACGCTCTCGGAAAGACATCCGTTCTGGCCCGTCCGGTGCCGTGCGGGCCGGCCGGACGCATGCGCTGGGCCACCAATGCTTGGAGATGCTCGGAGATGCTCGGAGGCGCTTGAGAGACATGCCCGTGCCGGGGCATGCTCTGCCGATCGCAGGACACGCCGACAGGATCGGCGCGACGGCAGGGGACGGGTGCATGGCGAAGGCGGTGCGGGCGGGCGGCGATCGCGAGGCGCGTCAGAGACCCCCGGCCGAGGACGTCCACGCTGCGGAACTCGCCCGCCTGCGGGCCGAGGATTCGGCGCCGCGGCCGCCCGGCTGGCAGCTCTCGCTCCAGGCCGTGCGGCGCTTCATCTGCGGTGACGGCGCGACCCCCGCCAAGGTGGTCTGCGCGCCCGCGCTGGTGGAGCGGGCCATGGTCACCCTGGCGACCTCGCGCGCCCTCCTGCTGATCGGGGAGCCCGGGACCGCCAAGAGCCTGCTCTCGGAACTCCTCGCCGCCGCGATCAGCGGGTGCTCGACCCTGACGATCCAGGGCGGTGCGTCGCTGACCGAGGACCAGATCCGCTACGGCTGGAACTACGCGCTGCTCGTCGCCGAGGGGCCGAGCCCCCGCGCCCTGGTGCCGGGCGCCCTCCATACCGGCCTCAGCGCGGGGCGGATCGTCCGCTTCGAGGAGCTGACCCGCTGCCCGCTGGAGGTGCAGGACAGCCTGCTCTCGGTCCTGTCCGACCGGGTGCTCGCCGTGCCGGAACTCACCGGCGCGGACGGGATGGTCTACGCGCGCGACGGCTTCAACCTCATCGCCACCGCCAACACCCGCGACCGGGGCGTGAACGAGATGTCGGCGGCCCTCAAGCGCCGGTTCGGCTTCGAGACCGTGTTCCCGATCGCCGATCTTGAGGCCGAACTCGCCCTGGTGCAGCGCGAGGCCACCGCGCTTCTGGCCCGGTCCGGCGTGCCCCGCAGCCCGGATCCGGAGGTGCTCGAACTCCTCGTGACCTGCTTCCGGGAGCTGCGCGAGGCCGTGGATACGGAGGGCACCGGCATGGAGCGGCTCTCCTCCGTGATGAGCACCGCGGAGGCGGTCAGCGTCGCCCACGCCATCGGGGTGAAGGGCCATTTCCTGCGGGGCGATGCCGGCCAGCCGGAGGACATTGTCGCCTGCCTCGCCGGCACCGCCGCCAAGGACGACGCGGAGGATCTCGCCCGCCTGCGCCGCTATCTCGACCAGCGCGTCAGCCGCCGCTCCGGCGCGGCGTGGCGCCAGCTCTACGCGGCGCGGCACCTCCTCACCCCGCAATGAGCGGTCCCGCGCCGGATTCCGGCCGCCTGACCGTCATCGGCGTACGCCACCATTCCCCGGCCTGCGCCGGGCTCGTCCGGCGCAGGATCGCGGCGTTGCGGCCGGCCTTCGTGCTGATCGAGGGTCCGGTGGACTTCAACCCGCACCTGCCCGACCTCGCCCTCGGCCACGACCTGCCGGTGGCGATCTTCTCGTTCCGGGCGGATGCGACCGGCAGCGCCGCCTCCTACACGCCGTTCTGCGCCTTCTCGCCGGAATGGCAGGCGCTGGAGGCGGGCCGGGCGGTGGGTGCGCAGACGCTGTTCTGCGACCTGCCGGCCTGGGACCCGGCCTTCGGACGCCGCGCCAACCGTTACGCCGACCCGCACGGGGCCCGCGCCGAGGCCGCCGAGCGGGCGCTGGCCGCCGCCCTCGGCGTTGCCGACCAAGACGCCCTCTGGGACGTCCTCGCCGAGGCGGCCTCCGAGGCGGAGCTGCCGGCCCGGCTCGACCGCTACTTCGCCCTGCTGCGCCCGCCGGGCACGGACGATCCCGCCGAGGCGGCCCGCGAGCGCTTCATGGGCGCCTACGCGGCCCACGCCCTGCGGGCGGCCGGCGACCGGCCGGTGGTCCTCGTCTGCGGCGGCTGGCACGCGGACGCCGTCCGGCGCCACGCCGCGCAGGCGGACGGGACCCGGCCCGAGCCGGCCGCCGCCAGGCCGGACCTGCGCACCGGCAGCTACGTGGTGCCCTACGCCTATCTCCGGCTCGACCGGTTCTCGGGCTACGCGGCCGGCATGCCGGCGCCGGGCTACTACGAGCGCGTGGCCGAGGCGGGCCTCGCCCCCGCGGCCGACTGGGCGATGACGGCGATCACCGCGGCCCTGCGTGAGGCCGGGCAGGTCGTCTCCACCGCCGACCGCATCGCCTGGCGGGTCCATGCCGAGGCCCTCGCCCGGCTGCGCGCCCATCCGGCGATCCTGCGCGCCGACCTGATCGACGCGGCTCTCGCCGCCCTGGTGAAGGACGCCCTCGACCGCCCGCCCGCCTGGGCGGCCGGCGGCGCCGCGCCCGGCCACCCCGCGCTCGCCGCGATGCTGCGGGCGCTCACCGGCCGGCGCGAGGACGCCTCGCTCCCGGCACCGGCAGCCGCCCCTGGTGGCCGACGTCGCCGAGCGTCTGCGCGCCGCCGATCTGGAGCCAGGGCCGGCGCGCCGCAGCATCGACCTCGACTGGGCCGCGCCGGGCGACCGGGCGCGGGCGCACCTGCTGCACCGGCTGGCGCTGCTCGGGCTGCCGGGGATCGCCCGCGAGGGCCGGACCGCGCCGAGCCCGGCCTGCCGCGGGAGCGCTTCACGCTCGTGCGCCACCCGCACTGGCTCGGCGCCCTGATCGAGGCCTCGCTCTGGGGCGGCACCCTGGAGATGGCCGCCGCCGCTCGGATCTCCGCCCGGGTCGAGGCGGCGCCGGATTCCTCGCCGTTCTCACCGGGGCCCTGTCCGACGCGCTGTTCGCCGGGCTGACCCTGGAGGGCGATCTGCTGGCCCGCTTGAGCGCCGGCATCGCGGCGGCACACGACGTGGCCGCTTTGGGCGCCGCCGGGGCCGGGATCGTGCGGCTGTACCGGTTCGGCGACGCCTTCGCGCCTTCGCGGCCCGCCCTCGCCCGCCTCTGCGCCGCTCTGGCGGCCGGGCGCTCTTCGTCGTCGAAGGCATCCGGGAGCCCCGCGCGGGGCTCGGCGCCCATCCCGCTGCTCCTCGCCTGCCGCGACTTGTTCCGCGAGGTCGGCGCCGAGGTTGCGGGCCTCGACGAGCTGCGCAGGCCCTTCGCCGCCATGCTCGGCCGGCGCCTCGCCGACCCGGAGACGCCCCCGGCCCTCGCGGGGCGGCCCTCGGCTTCCGGGTCGCCTGCGGCGCGGTCGGCTCGGACCCGGAGGCCGCCCTGTCCCGGCTGCGCCGCTTCGGCCTGCCCGCGACGCTGGGCGACTTCCTCGCCGGCCTGTTCGCCCTCGCCCGCGAGGAGATCGCCGCCGACGCCACCCTGGCCTCCGTCGAGGGGCTGGTGGCCGCCTGGGGCGATGAGAGTTTCCTGCGGGCGCTGCCGTCCCTGCGGATGGCCTTCGCGTGGTTCCCGCCCCGGGAGCGTGAGCGCATCGCCGTGGCGATCCTGCGCCGGAGCGGCCTCGGCGAGGCACGGGCCGAGGTCGAGGCCTGGCCTGGATGCGCCAGCGCGCCCGCCCGGCCGATCAGGCCGAGGCCCTGTCCGCGAGGCGCGGGTCGCCGCGCGGCTCGCCCGCTACGGGTTGACCTGAGACGCGACAAGGAAAATTTTACCGCCGCGCCACAGGGAGAGGACTGCATGCAGCGTTACGAGCTGACGGCGGGATCATCGGCGAAGTTCTGGGAGGCCGGGACCGAGGACAGCGTTCTCATCGTGAGATTCGGCCGGCTCGGCACGCAGGGGCAGTCCAAGACCAAGAGCTTCGCGAGCGCGCAGGCAGCTCGGGTCGAGCTCGACCGGCTGGTGCGGGAGAAGACCGCCAAGGGCTATCGCCCGGCCGGCGACGCCGCACCGGCTTCGGCCGCCGGGGCGACAGCCCAGGCCACGGTTGCCCAGGCCACGGTTGCCCGGGCCGCCGATTCCCGAAACCGCCGAGGCTTCGCCGGCCCCCGCCGCCCGGGCGGAGGCGCGCTGCACCCCGGCAACCGGCGGCGCCCCGATCTTCTCCGGCACGCCCCTGCCACGCGCACCCGCCCCGGGCCGCCCCTCGACGCCGCCGCCGACTGGGCCGCCTTCGCGGCGCGGATCCGCCCGCTTCTGGAAACCGCTCCCGACGAGGCCCGCGCGCCGGCCGAGGCCCTCGCCGCCCGGCTCGACGGCGCGCCGCCGGCCCCCGACCACGCCGAGGCCCGGCACTGGCTGGAGCAGCTCGAGGCGGCCTGCCCGGCGCTGAACCAGCGCCTCTGGGGTGCCAAGCCCGGACCGCAGGGGCCGGCGGCCCGGGCGGCGTTCACCCATTTCGCCCGCTGGCTCGTAGCCCGCTCCGGCACCGGGACGCTCGTGGCCCTGTTCGACCGGCTGCCAGCCCCGCCCCTCCGGCCGGTACGGCTCCCTGCCGGTCTCGGCCTGGGACATGCCCACCGCCTTCGGCATCCGGGCCGCCCTGGCCGCCGCCCCCGAGGCGGAATACGCGGCGGCCCTGGAGGCAGCCCTCCGGCTCGCCGCCGGAGCCGGAGCCGACCCTCGCCCGCTGGCTCGCGGCGGTCTTCGCGGATGACCGGCCCGGCGCCGACCATGCCCTCTGCGCCGCGCGGTGCTCGCGCGCTGCGACCCGCCGGATCCCAAGGCCTACGGCGAACTCCACGCCGCCCTGCCGCTGATCGTCGACCTGCCGCCGAGCCAGGCCGCGCCCCTGGTACGCCGCGCCGTTCCACCGGGCGACCCTGGCGACCTGCGATGTCGGGGCCGAGGAGGCCGCCGCCACGGTGATCGCCGTCGCCGACGCGGCCGGCAGGCCGGCCACCCCGCCCTCGTCTGGCTCCTGGAGGGAGCGGTCGGCCCGAGCGCACGCTCATCGCCCGGGCGCTCCTGGAGAGGGCCGCCGACGCCCTCGACGCCCTCCTGCCCTTCGTGGGCACCAAGCTGGTCCGCGACGCCCTCGACGCCGCAGACGCGGCCTTCCCCGACTGGATGCTGCGGGCCTATCTCAGGGCGCTCCATGGCAAGGGGGAGCCCGCCTTCGGCCCGCGGGTCGTCACGCTCGCCGAGCGCCACGGACATGAAGCCGCCCGCGCCTGGGCGGCGGCCGACAGGGGCCGGGGCGCGGGGCGCCTGGACCGGCTGCTCGCCGCCGGCGGCGGGCCGCAGGCGGCGCCGGAGGCTTTGCCGCCCGTGCTCCGGGACCCGCCCTGGCGGCGGCGCGGGGCCGCGCGCGCCCCGGCCGGAACGGGTGGTGGCGCCGATCCCGACGCCTTCGCGCACAGCCGCCCGAGCAGGCCCTCGACCGCAGCACCTTCTACTTCCAGGCCGGAACGCTGGTGGAGGCCATGACGGGCCTCGCGGCGCGGTCCGCGCCACCGAGGCGGAGGCCCTCTACGACATGCCGATCCCGCCGCCGGCCGAGCCCGTGCCCGCCGCCGACGCGGATCCCGCGGCGGCCCTGGCCTGGCTCGACCGCCGGCTCGACCTCACCCGGCAGTTTACGGGCTGCTTCTACTTCAACTACGGGCCCTGGTTCCGGATGGTCGGGTGGCAGCCCGAGCCCCTGGCGCTGATGCTGTGGGAGAAGACCGGGCCGCAGCGCGCCCATTACGTGGCGTGGCGGCGCACCATCGCGGTGATGCTGTCCCGCTTCGGCGAGCGGGCCGTGCCCGGCCTCGTCCGCCTCGTCGCGGCGGATCCGGCGCAGCTCCTGCCGGAGGTCGAGCCGGTGGACGCCGCCGAGCTCGCCCCGGTCGCCGCCCGGGTCTTCCACCGCACCCGCAAGCTCCGGCCGGCCGCGGCCGCGGCCTGCGCGCCCATCCCGCACCGCGGCGCTGCGGCTCCTGCCCGAGACCCTCGGGCCCGCCGGCCCGGACCGCGACGCCGCCGACGCGGCCCTGCGCTTCCTCGCCGCCGAGCCCGCGGGGCGCGCCGCCCTCGACGCCGCCGTCGCGGCCTATGCGGAGCGGGATCCCGGCGTGACCGAGGCGGTGGCCGCCGGGGTCGACAGCGACCCGCTGGAGCAGGTGCCGGCCAAGCCGCCGAAGCTCCCCGACTGGGTGGTCCCCGCCGCCCTGCCCCGCCCGGTCCTGCGGAGCGGCGGCGCCCTGCCCGACGCCGCCGTCACCGCCCTGTGCGAGATGCTCGCCTTCTCGGACCCGCTGACGCCCTACGCGGGCGTCGCGCAGGTCCGCGCCGCCTGCACGCCGGAGAGCCTCGACGCCTTCGCGGTCGCGCTGTTCCAGTCCTGGATCGCCGCCGGCGCCAAGGCGACGGGGGAATGGGCCCTGCAGGCGCTGGCCCTGATCGGCGGCGACCACGCCGCCCGCGACCTCACCCGTCAGATCCGCGCCTGGGGGCAGGCCGGCCTGAAGCCCCGCGGCCGGGCCGGCATCGCCGTGCTCGCCGGGATCGGCACCGACGTGGCGCTGATGAACCTCAGCGCCATCGCCGAGAAGAGCCCGCTGCTGCAACTGCGCGAGGCTGCCCGCGCCGCCATCGTCGACGCCGCCGAGGCGCGCGGCCTCGACGAGGTCGACCTCGCCGACCGGCTCTCCCCCGATCTCGGCCTTGACGCCCGGGGCGGGCTCGACCTGTCCTTCGGGGAGCGCCGGTTCCGGGTCGGCTTCGACGAGACGCTGAAGCCCGTCCTGCGCGACGCCGAGGGCCGGCGGCTCGCCGCCCTGCCCCGCCCGACCAAGGCGGACGATCCCGAGGCCGCCAAGGCGGCGTCCCGGCACTGGGCGGCCCTGCGCAAGGACGCGGAAGCCGCCGCCGGCCTGCAGGTCACCCGGCTCGAGGCCATGCTGGCGTCCCAGCGCCGCGTCGCCCCCGGGGTGTTCTGGCCGTTCTTCGCCGCCCACCCGCTGATCCGCCACCTCGCCGGGCGCCTCGTCTGGGGGTTCTATCCGGACGGTGCGCCCGCGACGCCGCCGGGGCACGTCTTCCGCCTCGCGGAGGATCTCTCGCCGACCGACGCCGCGGACGACGCCCTCGCCCTCGACGTCGCGGCGGCCGAGGGCGTGGTCGGCCTCGTCCATCCCCTGCACCTCGACCCGGAAGCGCTGGCGGCCTGGAGCGGCTTGTTCGCCGATTACGAGATCGCCCAGCCCTTCCCGCAACTCGCCCGCGAGACCTTCGCGTTCACCGAGGCCGAGCGGGGCGGCGCCGAGACCCTGCGCTTCGACGGAATCCGGGTGGGCGGCCGCCGCCTGCGCGGCCTGCGGCCCCAGGGCTGGTCGACCGACACCGGTGGCGAGCACGTCCATGCGGTGCAGCGGCCGGTCGCGCTGCCCGACGGAACCCGCCTCGTCGCGGTCCTGCGCTTCGAGGACGGGTTCTGGCACCGGCCCGGCCCGGAGGGCGACGGGATCCAGACGCTGCGGACCCTGACCCTGTCCGAGACCGGCTGGCGCGCCGCGGCGACCCACCGGTTCGGCGACCTCGATCCGGTGACCGCCAGCGAGGTCCTGCGCACGCCGAGCCTGCTCGCCGCCGCCGGCGACGCGTGAGAGGGAGACAGCCCATGGAACGCTACGAGCTGGTCGAGGGCAGCGCGGCCAAATTTTGGGAGGTCGGCGTCTCCGGCCCGACGCTCACCGTCCGCTTCGGGCGCCTCGGCACCCAGGGCCAGAGCAAGGACAAGACCTGCGCCGATGCGGCCGCGGCCGTGAAGGAGAAGGACAAGCTCGTCCGCGAGAAGACCACCAAGGGCTACGTCCGCGCCGAGGGATCGGCTCCCGCACCCGCCGCCGCCCCGGCCGCACCGGCTCGGACCGCGGATGCGGTTCAGGCGTCCGGGACGGCTGAGCGACCGGAGAGCGCCGCTGAAATCCCCGCCGAACCGGCCACCGTGACGGCCACCGACGAGACGGCACCCGTCGCGGCTCCGCCGGCGGCGGCCGAGCCCGCCCCGGACCCGGCCGCGCAGGAGCCCGCATTGCCCCCGCCCCGGCCGCGGTCTTCGAGGCGGTGCCGCTGCCGACCCGCCTGCGCCCCGGTCCGTGCCCGGACGCGGCGGAGGCTTGGCGGGCGATCGCGGCGCCGTTGGCGGCCGCGCTCGGCGATGCCGAGGCCGCGCGCCTCGCCGGGGGCGCCGCCGGACCGGGACGGCCTCGCCGCTTGGCTGGACGCGATCGTCGACGCCGCGGAGGCGCGCCGACAGGGAAATCCGTCCCGGGCCGCCACCGGCGACGCCATCCTGCGGCGGGCGCTGGAGGCGATCCTTCGCTACGCCGTGGCCCGGGGCGGGACGGAGGCCGTCGCCCGGCTGGCCGACCGGCGCCGCCCGACCCCGAAGACGCCGCGCCCCTACCAGCGCCTGTCCTGGGCGGAGCCGCTCCACCTCGCCCTGCGGGCCGCCCTGGTGCACGCCCCGGAGGCCGATTACGACGCCGCGGTCGCGTTCCTGAATGCGCGGATCGCCGAGGATCACGACTGGCCGGCGGCCTGCGCCTGCGCGTTCATCCTGGCCGACGACCGGCCCGCCCCGCACCCGCTCCAGCCCCGCGCCGTGCTCGAAGCCGCCGCTTCCGCGGGGATCGACGTGACGGCCGATACGGTCTACCTGCCGCTCCTCGCCGACGCGCCGCCGGAGGCGGTCGCGGCCTGGCGCGCCAAGCGCAGCTACCACCTCTACTTCGTCTACTGCGCCCTCGACGCGGCCGAGGCGGCCGCGACCCTGCTGGCGGTGGCCCGCGCCGCCGGTCAGCCGGCCCTGCCGGCCCTCGACTGGCTGCTGCACTACGCCACCGACGACCAGCGCCGGACGGTCGCCCTGGCGATCCTGTCGACGGGGGAGGCCGGCGCGCTGCCGGCCCTGCTGCCCCATCTCCACGAGAAGCCCGTCGCGGCGGCCCTCGACGCGGCGCTGGAGGCCGATCCCGCCGCGATCCTGCCCCGCTGCCTCGCCGCCCTCGCGGGCGGCCGATCGGAGCCGGCCCTGCGCGCCCGGGTGAACCGGGCGCTCGATATCCACGGCCTCGACACGGTCCGCGGCTGGCTCGCGGCGTCGGGCGGGCGCGGGGCCGGCATCCTCGATGCCCTGGCGGAGGCCCGCGCCGTGCCCCTGGCGGAGCCCGCCGCCTGGCCGCGGGTGCTGCGTGATCCGCCCTGGCGGGCCAAGGCCCGGACCCGGGACGACCTCGTCCTCGCCCTCGCGCCGCTGCCGACGCCGTTCGCGCACGCGGTGCCGGAGGTCGCCCCGAGCTACTGGCGGGCGCGGAACGCCGTGACCCTCGACGGCCCGGAGGCGCTGTCGGCCTTCGTGGCGGCCACCGAGCTTTCCCATCCGACGCAGGGCTGGAGCCGGATCCCGCCCGCGCTCTCCGAGCCGCCGCGCGACGACCCGCCGGCCCTGATCGCCTGGGTCGCCGCCCGCGTCGCCCAGATCGACGAGGCCTGCCGCTACTGGGCGAACTCGCCCTATCGCCAACTGGTCGGCAGCCTGGAGCGGCAGCCCGAGCCCCTGGCGCTCGCCCTCTGGGCCCAGTCGCGCGTCGTTGCGGGATGCTTCCACGTCTCGCAATGGCCGGAGATCGTGTGGGCGATGCTGGCGCGGTTCGGCGAGCGGGCGATGCCGGGCCTCGTCGGGCTGGTCGAGGCCGATCCGGTCGGGCTCCTGCCGGCGGTCCTGGCGGTGGACGATGGCCGTCTCGCCGTGCCTGCCGCCCGCGCCCTCACGAAGCTCAAGAAGGCCCGCGAGCCGGCGCTGGCCTGGCTGCGCCGCCATCCCGAGACCGCCCTCATCCGCCTGCTGCCCGACGCCGTGGGCCGGCCCGGGGCGCTGCGCGACGCCGGCGAGCACGCCCTGCGCGTGCTGGCGCAGGACCGGGCGGACGGCCGCGCCATCATCACTTCCGTGGCCGCGCGCTACGCGGACCAGGCACCGGACGTGACAGAGGCGGTCGCGCAGGTGCTCGACCGCGATCCCCTCGCCCGCGTCCCCGCCAAGGTCGGCAAGCCGCCCGCCTGGGTCGTGCCGTCCATGCTGACCCGCCCGCGTCTGCGGGACGGGACCGCCCTGCCGGACGCGGCGATCCTGACCCTCTGCGAGATGCTGTCCTTCACCAACCCGGACGCCGTCTATGCCGGCGTGCCGATGGTGCGCGAGGCCTGCACCGAGGCGAGCCTCGCGGCCTTCGCGTGGGACCTGTTCTCCGCCTGGATCGCCGCCGGGACGCCCTCGAAGGACGGCTGGGCCCTGCGCGCGCTGGGCTGGTTCGGCACCGACGCCACGGCCCGCGACCTGACCCGCCTGATCCGCCGCTGGCCCGGCGAGGCCGCCCACGCCCGCGCGGTCACCGGACTCGACGTGCTGGTCGATATCGGCACCGACGTCGCGCTGATGAACCTCAACGGCATCGCCGAGAAGCTGAAGTTCAAGGGGCTCCAGGAGAAGGCCCGGCAGAAGATCGCCCAGCTCGCCGAGGCCCGCGGCCTCACCCCCGAGGAACTGGCCGACCGGCTCGCCCCCGACCTCGACCTCAACGAGCGCGGCGGCCTCGACCTCGATTTCGGCCCCCGCGGCTTCCGGGTCGGGTTCGACGAGACCCTGAAGCCCTGGGTCCGGGACGCCGCCGGCCAGAGGCTCAAGGACCTGCCCAAGCCCGCCAAGGCCGACGATGCCGGCAAGGCCGCGGCGGCGGTGGCCCGCTGGGGTGCCCTGAAGAAGGACGCGCGGGCCGCGGCGAGCCTGCAGGTGGCCCGCCTGGAGGCGATGCTCGCCGGCGCCCGCCGGGTCCAGCCGACGGTGTTCGGCCCCTGCTTCGCCGCCCACCCGCTCGTGCGCCACCTCGCCCAGCGCCTCGTCTGGGCCACCTTCGCGGATGCCGACCCGCGGACCGGCCCGGGCCTGACCTTCCGGGTGGCCGAGGACCTGACCTTCACGGATGCCGACGACGCGCCGCTCGACCTCGACCTGACCGGGGCGGCCCCGGGCCTGATCGGCCTCGTCCATCCCCTGCAGCTCGATGCCGGGGCGCTGGCCGCCTGGGGGGCGCTGTTCGGCGACTACGAGATCGTCCAGCCCTTCCCGCAGCTCGCCCGCGAGACCTACGCCTTCACGGAGGCCGAGGCGGCCGCATCGACCACGAGCCGCTTCGCCGGGACCGTGGTGGAGGCCAACCGCCTGCGCGGCATGGCCGCGAAGGGCTGGCCCCTCGGGTCACCGCAGGATGGCGGTGTGGTCTGGTGGATCGAGCGCGCCGTCACCTTCCCGGGGGGCGCCGCCGGCCAGGCCTCGCTGATCTTCTCGGAGGGCCTGTTCACCGGCGCGGTGGAGTTCGAGGACCGGGAGCAGACCCTCGGCGACCTGACCCTCGGCTCGCCCTGGAGCAACCGGACGGAGCCGGGCCAGCGGACCTTCGGCGCGCTCGCGCCGGTGACGGCGAGCGAGCTCCTGCGCGGACCGAGCCTCCTCGCCGGGACGCGGCTGCGGTGAGCCTCGACCCCGTCACGCGCTGGCGGCTCATCCTGGGCGAGGCGGCGGAGTCCGCCTGCGCGGGGGCCGGCTGCGCCCTGTCGGGGGAGGCCGCCGCCATGGATCAGGCCCTCGACTGGCTCTACGGCCGCGACGCCGAGGGGACGGCGCGGGGGGAGCGGCGCCAGGGCGGCCGCGAGGGCTCGACCCTGACGGTGCCGGGCTGGATCAACGCGGTCCACACGCTCTTCCCCCGTGAGACCATCGAGCGGCTGGAGCGCGACGCGATCGAGCTCTACGCCATCGACGACGTGGTCACGAACCCCGAGGTGCTGGCCCGGGTCGCGCCGAACGAGACGCTGCTGAAGGCGGTCCTGCGCACCAAGCACCTGATGGCGCCCGACGTGCTGGTGATGGCCCGCAAGCTCGTCCAGGAGGTGGTGCGGCAGCTGATGGAGCGGCTGGCCCGGGACCTCGCGGTGGCGTTCTCGGGGGTGCTCGACCGGCGGCGGCACACGCGCCTGCCCGGCGCCCGCGACCTCGACCTGAACCGGACGATCCGCGACAACCTGCGCCACTACGATCCCGAGAGCCGGCGGATCACCGTCGAGCGGCTGCACTTCTTCGCTCGGAACCGGCGGCAGATGCGGCCCTGGCAGGTGATCCTGCTCGTCGACCAGAGCGGGTCGATGCTCGATTCGGTGATCCACGCCTCGGTGATGGCCGCCTGCCTGTGGAAGCTCCCCGGCATCCGCACCCATCTCGTCGCCTTCGACACGGCGGTGGTGGACCTGACCCGCGATTGCGACGACGCCTGCGAGCTGCTCATGAAGGTCCAGCTCGGCGGCGGCACCGATATCGGCGGGGCCCTGCGCTACGCGGCCGGCCTGATCGCGGCGCCGGAGCGGGCGATCGTGGTCTTGGTCTCCGACTTCTACGAGGGCGCGAGCGAGGCCGCCCTGGTCGCTCAGGTGCGGGCGCTCTCCGGCCAGCGCACCCGTGTGCTCGGGCTCGCGGCCCTCGATTCGGCGGCCCGGCCCGCCTACGACCGGGCGATGGCCCAGCGGCTCGTGGCGGCCGGTGCCGAGATCGCCGCGATGACGCCCGGCGAACTCGCCGGCTGGCTCGCCGCCGCGATCCGGAGCTGAGCCGCGGCGATGGCCCGCCCCGACCTCCGGGCCCTCACGGATGACGGCCTCGTCCAGCTCGCCAATGCCGGCCTGGTGAAGCGCGCGCTGCGCGAGGTGGCCGCCGGCCAGGGGCCGGCCCTCGCGGAGGCCGAGGACGGCACCGTCGAGGCGCGCTTCGCCGACGGCACGGTCACGCGACTCGGCCCCGGCCGGCCCCCGGGCGAGGCCAGCTGCACCTGCCCGGCGAGCGGGATGTGCCGCCACCGGGTCGCCCTCGTCGTCGCCTACCGGGCCGCGGCGGTCGCGGATGGACCGGCGCAGCCAGCCGCACCCGCGGCGGTCGCCTGGGATCCCGGCAGCCGACGGCGCCGCCTTCGAGGCGGGGCTCGGCGGCGCGGCGGCGGCGGAGCTGCGGCGCCTCCTGGCGGGTGGGATCACGGTCGGGCTGGAGCGCGGCGCCGTGCCGGCCGCGCGGCTCCCGACCGCGACGGTGCGCTTCCTCGTGCCCGACGCGGTCGGCTACGCCCGCTGCGACTGCGCGGCGGGGGCGGCTGCGCCCACGTCGCCCTGGCGATCCGCGCCTTCCGGGCGGCCGGGGGCGCCGCCGAGATCCGCCTGGGGGGGGCGGCGCCGGCCGGAGCGGAGGCGGGGCCGGCGGAGGAGGGACTCGCGGAGGCCGCCGACCGGGTGGTCGCCGGCCTGCTGGAGGCCGGGGTGGTATCCGGTCCGGAAGCCCACGACGCCGCCCTCGTCCGGCTGCGGCGGGCGGCCGAGAGGCGGGGCGCCACGCAGATCCTGCTGGCCGAGGCGGACCTGGCCGGGCAACTCGCGGCCTATGCCGGGCGTCACGCCGCCTACGACGCGGCCGTGGTCCTGGCGCTCGCCACGGAACTCCTCGGCCGCGTCCGGGGTGGGGAGGCCGCCCTCGGCGTCGGCCAGCCCTACGAGACCGCCATGGGCAGGACGCGCCTCGTTTCCCTGGGCGCCCGGCTCCTCGCCCGCGGGCGCGGCGCCAGCGCCCGGTGGCCCTGGCCGACACCGATACCGGCGCGCTCCTGGCCCTGGAGCGCGATTTCGCGCCGGGCGAGGCCGAGGTGGATTTCGTCGGCAGCCTGCCCGGGCGGCTCCTGGGATCGGGCCTGTCCGTCTCGGGCACCGGCCAGGGCCAGATCCTGACCAGCGTCGCCCGGCGCCGGGCGGACGGGCTCCTCGCCCTCGGCCGGGGCGCGCAGGGCCGCACGGCCCTGCTGCCGCGGGACGCCTGCGTGACCGTGCCGGCCCCCCTGGCGGCGCGGGACGTCCCGTCGATCCTGCGCCGTCTGGCCGAGCGGCCGCCGGCCTTCCTGCGGCCGCGCGACCGGCTGGAGGCCTTCCACATCTTCCCGTCGACGCGGTCCTGGGACAGGCCTGGGCACCGGGCGCCCAGACGTGGCAGGCCGCCGTCGAACTGCCGGAGGCGGGCGGCACGCTGCATCTCGCCCGCGCCTACGACCCCGCCGCGCCGCACGCCCTGGACGCCCTCGCGGGCGCCTGCTCGGGGCGCTGGGGACCTGTGCGGCAGGTCGCCGGCCCGGTGCGGATCGCCGACGGGGCCCTGGTCTGCGATCCCTGGTCGGTGTCGGTCGACCGGCTCGTCGTGCCCGACCTCGCCGCCCCGGACGGCGCCGGCCACCCGATCCCGCCGGCACCGGATCTGGGGCCGGCCACGCTCCTCGACGAGGCGGCGGCACTCCTGGCGAACGCCCTCCATGCCGGGCGGCGGGCCTTCGCGGCGAACGCCCGCGCCGGCGGGGCCGACCTCGTGGCGCGCCTCGCGGCGGCGGGGCATCCCGCCACCGCCGCGCGGCTCTCGGCCTTCCTCGCCGCCGCCCTGGCCCCCCGGGCGCGGAGCCCGATCCTTTCGCCTGGGCTGCCCTCTGGGTCGCCGCCATGCGGGATGATCCCGGGCCGGCGGAGGGCTGATCACGGAATCGTGGGGACGCGGTTGCCCCATCCGGCGCCCTGGGGCAGCTTGCCGCGGTTTCGGGCGCCGTGATCTGCCGGCCGTCCCGTCCCGATCGTTGCGTGAGGAGCCCGAATGCGCGGATCCGTCGATCGTCGCCCAGGCCTGGGCCATCCCGTTCGTCCGGCGCGCGGCCCGCACGCCCACGCGGTGGCATGAGGGTCGTCCGCGCGGCGCGCCTCCACCTGCGGGACGCCACCTCCGACAAGGTCTACGACGTCGATCTGATCGAGAACGAGGCTCTCGGGACGCCCGAGCGCTACTTCGTCAACACACGCTACGGCCGGCGCGGCGCGACCCTGCGCGAGGGCTCCAAGACACCCCAGCCCCTCACCGCCGAGGCGGCGGCCCGGGTGTTCGACAGCGTGATCGTCGCGAAGATCAACGGCGGCTACCGGCGGATCGACGGCCCGGAGCCCTCCGCCGCGTCGGAGCCGTCGGCCGACGGGCGCGCGGCCGTGCTGCGGGCGCGGCTCTCCGCCTGCCTGCACCAGCGCTGGCCCGAGCGGAGCGCGACCGCCTGCTCTGGCGCATCGGCGAGCTGCGGCTGGCCGCGGCGGCCCGGACCTGATCGCCCTGGCGCGGGCCCTCGGTCCGGCGCAGGCGAGCTACGCTCTGGTCTGGGCGCTCGCCCGGGCGGCCGGCGCGGAGGCGGCCCGATCCTGGACGCGATCGCCGCCGACGCCCCCGGAAGCGTCGTCCGGGACCTCGCCCGCTTCGCCCTGGCCGCCCCGCTCACCGGGGCGTACCGCCTGCCGGAGGCCGAGCCGGACCTGCCCGGCATGGTCGCCCGGCCGGCCGAGGCGGGCGACGTCGACGGCCTGTGCGGGGCGCTGGACGGCCTCGCCCGGCATGATCCCGGCCGGGTCGGGCCGGCCCTGGTGGCGCTGGGCCGGCTTGCCCAGGGGCGGCCCGCGCTCCACGCGACGCTCTGCGCCGCCCTCCTCCGGCCGCCGGCGCGGCCACCCTACCTGATCGGCCTGCGGCGCCTGTTCAAGCACGCCGAGATGGCCGACGATGCCGCCCTGTTCGGCGCCGCCGCCCAGCGCTTCGAGACCGCGCAGGCGATGTACCAGGCCGGCCGGAGCCACGCCTACGTCCCCGACCTCCGGCGCTACGTCGCGGTGGACGCGGCGCGCCACGGCCCGGAGGCGCGGCTCGGCCTGTCCACGGCCACCCGCGCCTACATGAAGCGGCGGATCTGGCGCGCCCTGCGCAAGCGCGGCGCCGTCGGGGACCCGGCCTTCACCGCGCTGGCGACGGGCTTCCTGCTGGCCCTGGGCCGGAGGATCTCGACCCCCGACCCGCTGGACCGCCTGGGGGCGCAAGCCGGACGGGACCTGGGGCCGGCAGGCGCGGGCACGGGGACCGCTCGGCCGCAACTGGACGGCGAGCCAGCTCCTGTACCGCCACGCCCCGGAGGCCCGGCCGCGGACGGGATCGCTGACCTTCCTGGAGACCGGCGCCGTCGATCCCGACCGGCGCGACGAGGCCTTTCCGGATCTCTGGAGCGCCCGTCCGGACCTGGCGCTCCGCCTCGCCGCCGAGGGGCGGATCGAGCCGGTGGCGCGGCTGGGGCTGCGGGTGCTGCGCGCGGACCCGGGGGCCTGCGCGGCTCTGGACGCCGCCGCGATCGGGCGCCTCCTGGCGGCCCCGCACGACGCCGTGCGGACCTTCGCCTTCCAGATCGCCCAGGCGCGCCTCGCCGCCGGGATCGCCGATCCGCCGACCTCGCCGCCCTGGTGGCGGCGCTGCTGGCCGCAGCCCTGCCGGAGGCGCGGGCGCTTGCCCTGCGGCGCCTCGAGGCCGGGGCGCCGGTCGTCTGGTCGGATCCGGACCTCGCCGCCGCGCTGCTCACGAGCCCGGAGCCGGATGTCCAGGCGGCGGTCCCGGGGCTCGCCCGGGCGCTGCCCCAGGGCTCGCGGCGCCCCTGGTCGCGCGGCTGGTGGCGTGGCTGCGGGCGATGCCGCCGGAGCCCGACGCCGCCGCGACGGCCGCGATCCGGGCCCTGCGCGCCGCCCTGCCCTCCTGTGGCCGGACCACGACCTGCCGGTGCAGCCCGAGACTGCCGCCGCCCTGATCGCGCACCCGGCCGCCGCCGTCCGATCGGCCGGCCTCGCGCTCCTGGCGCAGTCTCCTGCCGGAGCCGACGGCCTGCCCCCGGAAAGCTGGGACGCGCTGATCGGCACGGGCTCCGAGGACATCCGGATTGCCGCCCTGGTCCTGCTGGCGCGTCTCGACGACGCGCGGCTCGGACCCTACGCCGAGCGGATCGTCGCCTTCGCCAGCGGGCCCGGCAGCGCCGTCCGGCAGGCCGCCCGGCCCCTGGTGGCGCGCCTCGCGGCGGCGGATCCGGGTCTCGCCCCCCGCCTCGCCCGGGAGCTGATCGGCAGCCTGTTCCGCGCGGCCCCCGACGACGCCTACGCCGCCGACGTCGTGGCCCTGCTGCGCGAGGCCCTGCCGGGGGAATGCGCCGCCCTCGACGACGGCACCCTGTGGCGCCTGCTGCAGGCCCGCGCTGACGGCGCCCGCCGCCTCGGCGCCGCCCTCCTGCCCGACCGCCACCCCGCGGCCATCAGCGTCCGCCAGATCGCCCGGCTCGGCGGCCACCCGTACCGGGCGGTGCGGGACTGGGCGATGGCGGCCTTCGCGGCCGACCCGGCCCGGTTCCAGGCCGCGGCGGCCGAGGCCGTGCTCCTCGTGGAGAGCGACTGGCCCGACACCCTCGCCTTCGCCCGCAGCTTTTTTGAAACGTGGCCGGAGGCTGCCTGGACGCCCGGGGCGCTCGCCGTGGTCACCGACAGCGTCAAGCCGGAGGTCCTGGCCTTCGCCCGCCATCTCCTGCGCAGCCGGCTCCGGCCCGAGGATGCGGAG
This sequence comes from Methylobacterium sp. 092160098-2, assembly GCF_028920805.1. Lineage (NCBI taxonomy): Bacteria > Pseudomonadati > Pseudomonadota > Alphaproteobacteria > Hyphomicrobiales > Methylobacteriaceae > Methylobacterium > Methylobacterium sp. 092160098-2. The sequence continues at coordinate 5,316,244 of NZ_JAQPZJ010000001.1, forward strand.
GGGCAGGTGCTGCGCCTGCTGGAGCACCCCGCTCCGTCCATGCATCTCCTGCTCACCGAACTCCTGACCGAGCAGGCCGTGGCGAGCGAGGCGGCCTTCGTACGGCTGATCCCCCTCGCCCGCATCGTGATGCTGCAGGTGCTGCGGGGCCGGGTCGCCAAGGACCGGATGGCCACCTTCCTCCGGGCCGAGGCCCTGCGCAGCCGCGCCCGCGCCGAGGCGCTGCTGCCGCTCTTCGCCGATCTCACCCTGAGCGGCACGGCCCGGGACCGCAGCGCCGCGATCCTGGCGCTGCGCGACATCGCCGAGGCCCATCCCGGCCTCGCCGTGCCTCTCGTCCGGCGGCCGCCGGAGGTGCGGGGGCCCATCTCTCCCTCGGCACCCGTCTCGGAAGGGGCTCGATGAACTTCGTCCATCGCTACCTCGGCGAGAGCCGGGCCGTCTCGGATGCGGACGCGACCCGGCTCGGCTTCGTCCCCGACACGTTGCGCGAGCCGACCTACTTCGCCGGGACGGTGGCGCGACACCTGCCGTTCCGCGAGGCGATCTCGGCCCTGCATCACGTCGTCGTGTCGGACCTGCGCTTCAAGCCGAAGGACCGCACCGCCTATTTCGCGTGGCTCCAGGCCCACGAGCAGGAACTCCTGGCCGAGGCCCTCGCCGAGAAGGACAGCCTGCGCGCCGAGATCGAGGCGCTGCGCGCCGAACACCGGGACATCGCGGCCCGTTCCGACGCGGTGATGCGGCCGTTCTACGACGCGCGGAAGCGGTACTTCGACTACCTCTACCGGGAGAATTTCGACGCCTGGATCGTCCTCGACCCGGTCATCACCGTCCATCCGGACGAGGTCTTCTTCGAAGCGTTCAGCCTCGACGAATCGAGCTACGGGCGCCTGTCCTGCGACCACGACACCTTCGCGCGGATCGGCGACATGGCCTGCGGCACGACCAACATCGACTACAGCCACGCGCTCTACGACGAGTTCCAGAAGATCCGCAGCTACCGCGACACCGAGCTGGCGATCGACCCGACCGGCTTCGCGGTCCAGACCTCCGGCGAGGCCGCCTATCGCGAGGACAAGATCGAGCTGCCGGATTCCTGGATGCGGGGCTTCCTGCAGGTGTCGAGCGCCATGGCGCAGCCCGCCCACGTGGTGGACCTGCACCCGGTCGACATGCACGCGATCCTGACCCGCCTCGCCGCGCGCCGGGAGCGCCACGGCCCGCGCGCCCTGCGGTTCCTGCTCGAGCCCGACCGGCCGGTCAGCGTGCTGATCGAGCCGTGGAACGAGCGGCTGACCTTCCGGCGCTCGATCTACCGCGGCGGCGAGGCCGCGGAGATCCGCCTGTGGGGCCGGCGGCGCCTCGCCATCCTGGCCCGGACCCTGCCGCTCGCCCGGTCGGTGCGGCTGCACCTCCTCGGCACCGGCCTGCCGAGCTTCGCGGTGGTGGATTTCGGCGGCCTGCGCTTCACCCTCGGCCTGTCGGGCTGGACCGCCAACGACTGGTCCCGGGCCGGGCAGTTCGACCTGCTCGCCCCCCGGGGGGAGGTCGAGGCCGACACCGCCGCCCGCGTCTTCGCGGCGCTCCGGCGCCACCACGCCGCCGGGACCGGGCAACTCGCCGCCGAGACCGGCCTCGACCGGTCGACCGTGGAGGCGGCGCTCGGCGGCTACGTGCAGGCGGGCCGCGCCATGTTCGACCTCGACAAGCGGGTCTACCGCCTGCGGGAGCTGACCCGGGAGCCACTAGCGCCGGGCGCCCTGCGCTTCGCCTCCGAGCAGGAGGCCAAGGCCGACCGGTTCCTGGCGGCCGGGCTCGTCACCCTCGGGCCCGTCGAGCAGGCGGGGGACCGGCGGCGCCTGAGCGGGACCGTGCTGGATGACGGCCGGAGCCTGACGCCCGCGGTGGAGCTCGATTCCGACGACCGCATGGTCGGCGGCTCCTGCCAGTGCGGCTTCTACACCCACAACCGGCTCACCCGCGGCCCCTGCGCGCACATGCTGGCCGTGCGCCGCTTCTTCCACGCCCAGGTCGAGGGCAAGCCGGCGCGGTGGCAGGCGTGAGGCAGACCCGATTGATGCGGCCGCAAGCCTGGCCTATCCTGACCGTGACGAGGGGCGTCGGCCGGGGCGGACCTTGCATTTCGGGCGGCGATTCGCCGTCCCTGCACCCTGCCCGGCAAAGCGTCACTGGCCCGCTCTTCACTGGGCCGGCACTGACCACCGGTGCGCGTTCGCGGTTTGGGTTCGCTGAACCCAAACGCGCACCGGTGGTCGTGCCGGCGTCGAGTGGACCGGGCCAGTCCCGAGACTTGACGAAGGCATCCTGGCCGACGTCCCCCGTCACGCTTCCCCCCGTCACGCCTCCCGCCGCCCGCGCCGGAGGCCGCCGATGAGCCCGCAGCCCGGCAGCCTGACCCGCCAGCAGCTCTACGACCGGATCCGCGAGAGCTCGAAGGACGAGGTCATCCTCGAGGAGATGATCCGGCTCGGATTCTGGCCGGACGGGGCGGAGCAGCCCAACCCGCCGGACGACCTGATCCGCCGCCGCGGCGAGATCGCCCGCGCCCTCGCCGATCTGCACCGGCGGGAGGCGGCGTGGCGCGACCCCGAGGCCGCCCTCAAGGAGATGCATCGCCGCCGCAAGACGGCGGCGCTGGAGCGGCGGCGCGAGACGAAGCTGCGCAACGCCCGCGACCGCCACGCCCGGGCGCAGGCGTGGCACGCGCGCCGGGAGGCGGAGATCCTCCATCTCGGCGACGGCGTCTCGGCCGGCCTCGCGAACGCGGATGCGCCCGCGCGGGGGCCCGCCCCCGGTCTTCCCGCCCTGGCGAGCCCGAAGGCGCTGGCGGAGGCCATGGGGATCGGCCTCGGCGAGCTGCGCTTCCTCGCCTACGACCGGGCGCTCAGTGCGGTGAGCCATTACCGGTGCTTCACCATCCCCAAGAAGGCGGGCGGCCTGCGCCGCATCTCGGCGCCGATGCCGCGGCTGAAGCGGGCGCAGTACTGGATCCTCGACGCGCTCCTCGCCCACGTTCCCGTGCACGGGGCGGCCCACGGCTTCGTGCCCGGCCGCTCGATCGTCACCAACGCCGCCGCCCATGTCGGGCGGGACGTGGTGGTCAATCTCGACCTCAAGGACTTCTTCCCGAGCCTCGACTACCGGCGGATCAAGGGGAAGTTCCGGGGCTTGGGCTACGCCGAGCCGGTGGCCACCGTGCTGGCGCTGCTCTGCACCGAGCCGGACGTGGACGCGGTCGAGATCGACGGCGCGCGCCTCTACGCCGCCCGGGGCCCCCGCCGGCTGCCGCAGGGCGCGCCGACGAGCCCCGCGCTCACCAACCTCGTCTGCACCCGGCTCGACGCCCGGCTCACCGGCCTCGCCGCCAGCCTCGGCTTCACCTACACGCGCTACGCCGACGACCTGACCTTCTCGGCCTCCGGCGCGGCCGCCGGGAAAGTCGGCGCGCTGCTCAAATACGTCCACGCCATCGTCGCCGGGGAGGGCTTAACCGTCCATCCGGACAAGACCCGGGTGATGCGCCGCGGCCGGCACCAGGAGGTGACCGGGCTGACCGTCAACGAGCGCGTCGGCGTGCCCCGGGAGACCCTGCGCCGCTTCCGCGCGCTGCTGCACGGGCTCGATCGGCACGGGCCGGCCGGGCGGCGCTGGGGCGCGGCCGGCGAGGGCGACGTGCTCCGCGCCGCGGTCGGCTTCGCGCAGTTCGTCCGGATGGTCACGCCGGAGACCGGTGCGCCGCTGGTGGCGCAGGCCCGCGCCCTCGCGGACCGCCACGGGCTGCGGCCTGCGGTGCGGCCGCAGCCGGACTTCCGCGCCCGGTCCGCGCGGGGAGCAATGCCGCTGGCCCGCTGGTGGGCGCCGGCCCCCGTCCCGCGCCCGAGCCGGACCCGATCCTGGCCGAGGCCGAGGCGGCTGCCGCGCGGGCGGTCGCCGAGGCTGCGGCCCGCGCGGCCGCGCCGGTGCCGGGCCGCAGCGGCGTGCCGGCCTCCGGGCGCCCGCGGTTCGGTACACCCGAGCCGGTCGCCCCCGCGCAGGCCGCGCCCGGCACGGTCGCGGAGGCCGACGACGCCCCCATGAAGCCCTGGAAGGTGGTCCTCGGGGTCTTCGTCCTGTTCCAGGCGGGCGCCCTGCTGCATCCGGCGCTCGGGCTGCTCGTCCTCGTGGTCGCCCTGGTGCTCGGCCTCCGACGCCTGCTGCGCCGCTGGCGCCGGCGCCGGTGAGCCCGCCCCGGCGCCGTCTGGCCGGGCGAATCCTGGCCAGCCTCGCTGCGGCCCTCGCCCTCGCGCGCGGGCCGGCGGCCCGGGCCGAGGAGGCGCCCGGCACGATCATCTTCAACAAGGCGGAGGCCGCGGGGATCGGGAAGCCGCTGCGGCAGGACCCGGCGCTGCTGCGCAGCTTCCCGGCCTGCCCGGCCGACACCTTCGCGCGGGAGCGCCCGGTCTGGCGGCGGGCCTTCGCGCCCCGGCGGCCCACCGAGCGCCGCTGCGCGCGCGAACCCGCGGCCTGCTTCGTGCTCTGCACCCGGTGGTCGAACGCGCCGGCCTGCTTCGACCTCGCCCTCGCCTTCGAGCACCATTCCCTCGACGTCCCGGATATCCTCGACAAGGAGCGCCTCTACGCCCTCGCCTGCGCGGGCGGGTTTCCGGCGGGCTGCACCAACCGGGCCGCCGGGATCCGCAACGGCGGCTACGCGGCCGATCCCTTCCGCGATGCGCCGCGCGCGGACACGGACGCCTGCCTCGCCCGGAGCTTCCGCCTCGATTGCGACCGGCGCGGCGCCTGGGGCTGCGCCATGCTCGGCCAGGCCTACCGCCTGGGCGAGGGCGTCCCCGCCGAGGCGTCCCGCGCCCGGGCGGCGTTCGACATGGCCTGCGCGATCAACCCGGACTTCGCGGCTTGCGCCTTCGCCAAGCGGCAGGTGGCCGAGATGGACGCGCCGCCGGACAGCGCGGACGACCCGCCGTGAGGTCCGGCGAGGCCGGGGCGGATCCCGAGGCCCTGCGGGTCCTCTACGGGCGGAGCGATCCGTGGCCGGCCGGTCCCCCTGCCCCGGGCCTCAGGCGCGCCTGCCTGTGCGTGGAGGTGGACGAGGCGGACGACGTCGCCGCAGCGGAGCGCTGGATGCTGGCCCATGCCGGCCGGCTCACCTGCGTGCGCAGCACCGGCTGCGGCTGCTGCGTGATCGGCTGGGACATCGAGGGGCCGGCGGCGATCATCGACACCCTGCCGGCGGCACTGGCTGCGGCGTTCGACGGGCCGAGCCCGGCGGCGGCCCCCCGGCGCGCGCCGGTCGCCTGGGGGCGGCGCCTCTGGAACCGCTGCTTCCGCCGCGGCTGAGACGCGATCCCGGACCGGCCACGCCGCGCGCCGGGCGCCGGCCGGGATGCGCGGCATGCGACCTCCTAGCGCCGTTCCGCGACGACCTCCGGGCGATCCGGCGCCCTCGGATCCGGCCTCCGCCCCGGGATCGGCCTCTCCGCCACCGCGGCTCCGCGTTCGAGGGTGGCGACCGCCAGGGGCGCCCCCCGGCCGCGCAGGGCGTGCAGGCCCAGGGGGCGGGCGCGGACGCCGTCGGGCAGCGGGTCCAGCCGTCCGAGGAGATCCTGCGAGATCAGGATGCCGACGCCGAGCGGGCGGCACAGGGCCTCGATCCGCGCCGTCACGTTCACGGCGTCGCCGAAATACGCGATCTTGTGGCGGTCGACTCCGACCTCGGCCGTGACCACCGGGCCGCCATGCAGCGCCGCCCGCAGCCGCGGGACCGTCCCGAACCGGGCGGTCCAGGCCGCGGCATCCGCCTCGATCCGGTCGAGCACCGCGAACAGGCCGGTGACGCAGCGCGCGTCCTTGAGGCCGCGCCTCATCGGCCAGGTGATCATGGCGAGATCGCCGACATAGTCGTCCACGGAGCCGCCGTTGCGCCGCACCGGCTCGGCCAGCGTCGCGAACACGGCCCCGAGATACTCCTGGGCGCGCAGATCGCCGTGGGTCTCGGCGAAGGCGGTGGAGCCGACGACGTCGAGGAACAGGAAGATCCGCTCCTCCTGCACCGGCTTGTGGTAGCGGCCGATCATGAAGTTCACGAACACGGCGCCGCCGATCAGGTCGCGCATCCGCATGGCGAAGACGAGGAGGGCCGACACGGCCAGGGAGTAGGCGAGAAACCGCGGCGTGATGCGCACGGCCGTGGACAGGCTGTCGCCGGTGAGGCCGAACCCCCAGACGACCAGGCCGCCGAGGGCGCAGCCGACAGTGATCAGCACCACGTAGAGCAACTCGGCCGCGAGCATGTAGACCAGCGCCGGCAGGCGGCGGATCCGCGGCTGGAGACCCGACAGGGTCAGGGCGGGGACGAAGGCCAGCACCGTCCCGCCCACTGCCAGGGCGTAGACGAGGCCGGCGAGCATCGAGGCCCCGCCGACGAAGAGCACATTGTAGAGGAGGCCCGCCCCGCCGCAGGCGAGGAGGAGGGTCAGGGCCCAGAGCCAGCGGTAGTGCGGAAGCATGGGCTGTCGGCGGGAGAGAGCGTGGCGGCGGGCGCGGTGCGACCGACGCGATGGCAGGGGAGGAAGGCGAGAGAGCGACGAACGCGGCAAAGACTCGGTCTGATTCGGTACGCCGCAGACTGGCCGTTCGCGCTTGATCGATCGGGATCAATGCGCACCGTCCACATCACGGTGTCGGGCGGTGTCGCGGCCGTGCCACAGGGCGCGTTCGGCCTCGCCGTCGTGAGCGGCTCCTAGGCGAGGGACCGATCCGGGCTCGGCCCCTGTGGGTCGGCGGAACCGCGTGAATGCGGGATACGGGGGGCCGGCGAGGGTGGTGCGGCTGCCCGCGGCCAGCCTGGTGGGCCCGGCAGGACTCGAACCTGCAACCAGACCGTTATGAGCGGCCGGCTCTAACCATTGAGCTACGGGCCCGGGAGGCGCCGACGGATAGCCGATCCCCGGCCGTCCGTCACCCGGATTTCGCCGACCCGCGCAGGCGCCGGGTCCGGGGGGGCGGGGCCTGACGGGCTGATTCGTCCCCCGGCAGGGGCGCCCCGTCCTTGATGCGCCACAGGTAGCGCGCCAGGATCGAGCGGTACGGTGCGAAGGCCGACGCCACCGCGCCGGCATCGGCCTGCCCGGTGAGGCGGCGCAGGCACCCCACCGCCGCCACGTCGCCCGCGGGCCAGATGTCGGGGTCGTGGAAATGGAAGATGCCGACCATGTCGGCCGTCCAGGGGCCGACGCCGCGTATGCCGCACAGGATCGCCGCCCGCTCGGGATGCGGCAGGCCGGCGAGGCCGGGGCCGAGCAGGCCCGCCGCCTCGGCCGCCACGATCGCCTGGAGGGCCCGCACCTTGTTGCCCGAGATCCCGCAGGCCCGCAGCAGGTCCGCGTCGCCGGCCTCGAACAGGCCCCGGGGGCTCGAATCCGCCGCCGCGGCGGCCGCCTCGATCCGGGCCCAGATCGCCCCGGCCGCCCGGGTGGAAAGCTGCTGGTTGACCACCTCGACGAACAGGCGGTCGGCGACGCGCGGATGCGCCGGCGGCTCGATCCGGATCGGACCGGCCTGAACGAGGGCGGCCCGCAGCGCCGGATGGGCGCGCGCCGCGTCCAGGAGATGGGCGTAGATCGCGGGATCGAGCATCGCCTCAGCCCATCCGGCCCGCACGGCGCTCCGCCCCTCGGGGAGCCGGCCGGCCTCGCGCGCCGCACCCGTATCCGAGCCGCGGCCCCGTTTCCAGTCCGGCAGACGGGATGCCGCGCAGCGCCATCTTGTCCGGGCCTCTCCGGCCGGTCTGGACGGAACGCGATGGCGGCCCAGGTCTCGACGGCATGGCGATCTTCTTCACCGCGGACACGCATTTCGGCGACCCGCACATCCTCCGCCACCGCGGGGCGCGGTTCGGCAGCCTCGAGGCCCACGACGAGGCCCTGGTCGCCGGGTGGAACGCCGTGGTCGGCCCGGAGGATGCCGTCTGGCATCTCGGCGACTTCGCCGCCCATGCGAGCCCCGCCCATTGCGCGGCGATCTTCGCGCGGCTGAACGGCACGAAGCGCCTGGTCCGGGGCAATCACGATTCGAACCGCGTCCTCGACCTGCCCTGGGCGGAGCCGCCGGTTGAGAGCGCCCGCCTCTCCGTCGCGGACGCGCAGGGGCGGCCGCACCGCCTGTTCCTGTCGCACTACGCGCATCGGGCCTGGCCCGGGCTGTGGCGGGAGACGCGCCACCTCTATGGGCACAGCCACGGCTGCCTCGCCGACACCACGCGCTCCTGCGATGTCGGCGTGGATGCCTGGAACGACCGTCCGGTCACCCTCGACGCCATCCTGATCCGCCAGGACGCGGCCGCGGGCGTGCCGGAGGAACTCGCGGCCCACGGCCTGCGCTGATGACAGGCCGCCGGCGCGCGCTATCGTCCGCGGGAGACGCGAGATCCCGGCAGGAGGCCGCATCGCCATGACCGACATCCCCGCCCCGCCGTCGGGCTGGACCGCCGCCGCGACGCAGGCCGCGGCCGAACTGGGCCTCGGCACCGATTGGGTCGCTCTCGCCGCGCCGGACTGGACGCGGCTCTGCCGACGGGCCGGCGAGATCGTCGCCGGCCAGGGTCACGCGCCTCCGGCCGGCTGGGAGGGCGCCCTGGCGCGCGCCCTCGGCCGCCCCGATCCGGCGGTGGCCCGGGACGAACTGGCCCGGGACGAGTTGGCCCAGGACGCCGCGAACACCGTGCTCGCCGAGCGGGGCGAGGTGTTCGCGCCGGAGGACGATGCGTGAGGCGGACGACCCGGGCGCGCCTTCGCGCCGGCAGGTGGTTGCCGTCGCGGGGGTGCGGGCCGATGTAGAAGGCATGCCTTATCCCGAACGCCGGCGCGCAGCCCCGAGACCGACCGAACGCTATGGCCCCGGCCCGGCGCCCTCCGCTTTGCGCGTGGTTCCCCTCTCGAGCAGCCCGGTTCTCGACGCGCAGACGCGCCTGCGCCTCGGCCACCAGATGCGGGCGATGTACGATCCGGTGATCGACGAGGCTCTGGATCCCCGACTGGCGGAGCTGCTGCAGCAGCTCGACACGGACCGGGGCGGCGGTTCGACCTGAGGTCTGGGCTGAGACCCACCTCTGCCCGGCACATCCGCCGGAGATGCGGGAAGAGGCCCCCATCGGTGGATCGGGGGGATGTCACACCGATGGGAGCCGAGCCGAGTCGACGGATCGACCCAACCCGCTTCATATCGCCCAGGCGCCGGCCCGGACGCTTTCACCTAAGTCAAATTTCCTGCCGAATACGGCGGTCTGAGTGTCGAATTGGCTTATTCGACCTGGAGAATCGTCCCGATCAGGCCGAGCTGCCGGTCACCGACAGCATGACCCCGTCGCTGCCGATCTCGGCTCCACTGTATCCGAGCATCCGCGCGAGCTGTTCGCGGGCGCGCCAGACGCGGCTCTTCACGGTCCCGATCCGGCAGTTCATCACGGCGGCGGCCTCGTCATAGCTCAGGTTCTCGATCGCCACGAGAACCAGCGCCTCCCGCATCACCGGGGCGAGGCGGTCGAGGGCCGCGCGCACGTCCTGAAGATCGAGATGGCCCCCCTGCTCGGGAATGCTGGTCAGCCGCTCGGCATAGGTGCCGTCGGTGTCGGCGACCTCGCGGCCCTGCTTGCGGTGCTGGCTGTAGAAGACGTTCCGGAGGATCGTGAACAGCCACGCCTCCAGATTGGTGCCGGGGGTGAAGCCGCCGCGGCCGCGCCAGCCGCGCAGCAGGGTGTCCTGCACGAGATCGTCCGCCGCAGCCGGGTCGCGGGTCAGCGAGACCGCGAATCGGTGCAGCGCCGGCACCACCTCCAGCAGACCCGCCCGGAACAGCTTGTCCCGCTCGCCCTCGGCCTGCGCGAGGGCCGTCTCCAGGCGCGCCAGCAGGTCGGCGAAGGGGTCCGAGGCGGGCTCCGACCCGAGGCCGATCCGGTCGTAGGCGCGGCCGAGCAGGGTGCCGAGATGGGCCCGCACGGCCTCCGGCAGGCCGTGGCGGGTCTCCGCCCCGGCCTCCTCTGCACGATCCGTCACGGGATCGAGGAGCGATGAGCCTTCGGTGTCGGGCATACGGTCCGGTCGTCGGCGAGTGGGCCGGTTGCGCCCATGGGACCGTTTGTGGCGTGCCCGGGCCGCCCATGCCGCAACATGGGTTAGCGCTTTTCCCGAAGGGGGCTCGGCCGCGGGGCCGCGCCGGCGCGCAGCGCCGTCGGGACGGGCCGGCCGATGCCGCCCGAGGTGCCGGTCACGACCGCCGACCCGCCGCTCAGGCGCGCCGATCAGTCCCTGCGTCCCGCGTTGCCGTCGTATTGCAACTGGACGGCGAACCCTTGCCCGCGCCGCGGTGTTTGCCTTCGCAGCTGCAGCCGGTCGGGTGCGCCGTCATGCGCGGCCGACCGGCCTGCGCCGACACGTCCGCCCGAACCCCGCCGAGGTCACCGATGCCAGCCCCCGATCCAGCCCGCACCGCGGGTTCCGCTCCGGAGGGGAGCGCCTCGACGGTCTGGACGCTCGCCCTCGCCACCGCGCTGATCGGCCTCGTCGCCCTTCCGCGCCGGACAGGGCCGCCGGCCCCACGCCCCGCCGACCGCTCCGCCGGGCGGGACGGGGCGCGCCGGACGTCGCCCTCGCACGCGGGCCAGGAGGCGCAGGCCGTCGCCCGGACCCAGGCCGATCGCGGGCGAGGGGCCTCGACGCCGGCCGAGATCCCCGCCAAGGGTTGGAAGGACATCGCGCTGCGGGCCTATCACGACATCGGCGAGAACCGCCTGTCGCTGATCGCGGCCGGCGTCACCTTCTTCACGCTCCTGGCGATCTTCCCCGCGGTGGCGGCCCTGGTCTCCTGCTACGGCCTCGTGGCCGATGCGGCGACCATCAACGACCAGCTCGCCAGCCTCCAGGGTATCCTGCCCCAGGGCGCCCTGGAGATCGTCGGCGACCAGGTGAAGCGGCTGAACGCGGAGGGCAACAGCACCCTCGGGCTCAGCCTGGTGTTCGGCGTCGTCCTGTCGGTGTGGAGCGCCAATGGCGGGGTGAAGCACGTCTTCGACGCCCTCAACCTCGTCTACAACGAGCGCGAGAAGCGCAACTTCTTCGTGCTCAACTTGGTCTCCCTCGCCTTCACGGCGGGCGCGCTGCTGTTCCTCGTCCTGGCGCTGGCCGCGGTGGTGGCGGTGCCGGTGATTCTCGCGTCTGTCGGGCTCGGCGCGGATGCGTGGTGGCTGTCGCTGCTGCGGTGGCCGGTTCTGCTCCTGGCGGTCCTGCTCGGGCTCGCCCTGCTCTACCGCTACGGGCCGAGCCGGGACGCGCCGCGCTGGCGCTGGGTCACGCCCGGGGGCGCCCTGGCGGCTGTGCTGTGGCTCGGCGCATCGGTGCTGTTCTCCTGGTACGTCGCCCATTTCGGCAGCTACAACAAGACCTACGGCTCCCTCGGTGCGGCGGTCGGGTTCATGACGTGGATCTGGCTCTCGACCATGATCATGCTGGCCGGCGCCCAGGTGAACGCCGAGATGGAGCACCAGACCGCCGAGGACACCACCGTCGGCGCGCCCCAGCCCCTGGGCACGCGCCGGGCGCGCATGGCCGATACGGTGGGCGCCGCCGCGGACTAGCGCCGCACCCGGTCCGGCGCGAACGGTCTTTCCGAGCGACCCGCGCGTACGATCTGCGCGAACAACCTGCGCGGGCGCACCGGATCGACGCGTCCCCCGTCCTCAAGCCCGGGAACGACGACTTAACACAGGTTGGCGCACGTTTTTCTGCTGCAGGCACAAGCCGATCAAGATGATCCGGACTTCGATGTTCGGATGACGGTTTGGTCCCTGCCGATAGAAATATCCTTGTCCCATTATTTCACCGATACCCCCGGCGGCACCGTCGTGCGGGACGCTTCGGACGCGCGCGACGTCCCCCGGTCCCGTGCACTTGGCCGCGATGCGGCCGAATCTCCGGTCGGGCCCGTCTCCCTCCCGAGGGTCGCCGACACGCCGGTGTCGCGGTGATCTGACCGGAGGGGGACGTGGTGAACCCGTTCGTGCGGAAGATGGAGCGGCACGTCCGGCTCGCACCCGAGGACCGCGCGGTCCTCGACGGGCTGGGGCGCCAGCACGTCCGCCATGTCGCGGCCCGTCAGGATATCGAAGGGCAGCAGAGCGACCCGTCCCACACGCACCTCATCCTCGACGGCTGGGCCTGCCGGTACAAGCAGTTTCCGGACGGGCGGCGGGCGATCGTCGCGCTGCTCCTGCCGGGCGACCTGTGCGATCCGTTCGTCTTCCGCCGGGCGCACATGGACCACGCCATCGGTGCGCTGACCTCCGTCACCGTCGCCCGGATCGCGCCGGACCAGCTCGGCGACGCGATCCGCGGCCGGCCGGCCGTGGAGGAATGCCTGTGGCGGGAGATGCTCGCCACCACGGCCCTCCACCGGGAGTGGATCGCCAGCGTCGGCCGGCGCTCGGCGATCGAGCGGCTGGCGCACCTGTTCTGCGAGCTGCACCTGCGGCTGACACGCGTCGGCCTCGCGGACGGGATGACGCTGCCGATGCCGGTGACCCAGCCCGATCTCGCCGATGCCCTCGGCCAGACGAGCGTACACATCAACCGCACCCTGAAGGAGCTGCGCATCAGCGGCCTCGTCGCCCTGCGCAGCCGGCGCCTGACGATCCGCGACCTCGACGGGTTGATGGAGCGGGGGCTGTTCGATCCGGCCTATCTGCAGCTCTCCTGACCGGCGCGGGCGATACGCCGCGGCCCCGCAGGCCGGCCGAACCTTGCCGCGGAACCGCCGCGGCCGATCTGAGGCGGACCTCCCTCCCGGCACGGGCCCGCGCGACACACGATGCACATCCACCTCGACGCGCTCGGCGGCGTGGCCGGCGACATGTTCGCCGCCGCCCTGCTGGACGCCTTCCCTGAGCATCAGGCCGGCGTCTCCGCCAGCATCCGGGCGGTCGACGGGCGCATCGCCTGCGCGGTCCGGGCGCACAATGACGGGATCCTCAGCGGCGCGCGCTTCGCCGTTTCGGCCCCCGGGGTGGAGCCCGGACCCGCGCCGCACCGACACGACCACCCGGCACGCCACGACCATCCGCATCCCCACGATCACGATCACGATCACGCCCACGATCACGCCCATGATGACGGCCACGGTCACGGCGATGGCCACGATCACGCCCACGATCACGCCCACGATCACGCCCACGATCACGCCCACGATCACGCCCACGATCACGCCCATGATGACGGCCACGGTCACGGCGATGGCCACGATCAGGATCACGGTCACGGACACCGGCCCTGGTCGGAGATCCGCGCCGCGCTGGAGGCGGCGGATCTCGCGCCGGCGGTCCGGGCGCAGGCCCTCGCCATCTTCGGCCACCTCGCCGCGGCCGAGGCCCGGGTCCACGGCATCGCGGTCGAGGCGGTGGCGTTCCACGAGGTCGGCGCCTTCGATTCCATCGCCGACATCGTCGCCGCCGCCCACCTGATCGCCGCGCTGGGGGCGCGGAGCTGGAGCGTTTCGGCCCTGCCGCTGGGCTCCGGCCGGGTGCGGACCCAGCACGGTCCCCTCCCCGTCCCGGCCCCAGCCACGACGCTGCTCCTCGAGGGCTTCTCGACCCTCGACGACGGCGTGCCCGGCGAGCGCGTCACCCCCACCGGCGCGGCGATCCTGCGCCATCTCTGCGGCGAAGACCCCGGGCGGGGCCGTCCGCGGGGCATTCTCGGGCGCACCGGCATCGGGTTCGGCACCAAGGTCCTGCCGGGCCTGAGCAACTGCCTGCGCGTCCTGGTGCTGGATGAGGCGGCCGCCCGTCCCGGCCGGCGGGACCTCGCGGTGATCGCCTTCGAGATCGACGACCAGTCCGGCGAGGATCTCGCCATGGGCCTCGACCGGCTGCGGGGTGAGCCCGGAATCCTGGACGTCGTGCAGGCGCCGGTCCTCGGCAAGAAGGGCCGGATGATGGCCCGGATCCAGATTCTGGTCCGCCCGGAGAGCCTGGAGGCGGCGATCGCGGCCTGCTTCCGGGAGACCACCACGATCGGCCTGCGCTACCATCGGGTCGAGGGGGCGGTGCTCGACCGCGAGGCCCGCACGGTGGATCATGCGGGCCGACCCGTCCGGGTGAAGGTCGTGGACCGCCCCGGCGGGCGCACCGCCAAAGCCGAGGCCGACGATGCCCGCGACCACGCGGGTCACGCCGCACGGGCGCGCTTGCGCCGCGAGGCCGAGCGCCTCGCCCTGACTGTGCCGGAGGAGGAGCGGTGACGCGCCAGAAACTCGAAGCCGTCCTGGCGGGACTCGGCCCCGTCGCCGTGGCGGTGAGCGGCGGGGTCGACAGCCTGACCCTCGCCACCCTCGCCCACCGGCTGGCGCCGGGCACGACCCTGGTGGTGCACGCGGTCTCGCCGGCCGTGCCGGAGGAGGCGACCGCGCGGGTCCGCGCCGAGGGCGCCCGCGAGGGCTGGACCCTGCGGGTGATCGAGGCCGGCGAGTTCGCCGACCCGGCCTACCGGGCCAACCCGGTCAACCGCTGCTTCTTCTGCAAGACCAACCTGTACGGGGCGGTCCGGCAGGTGACCGACCGGCAGATCCTCTCGGGCGCCAACCGCGACGACCTCGGCGAGTACCGCCCCGGCCTCGACGCCGCCCGGGAGCACGGCGTGCGCCACCCCTACGTGGAGGCGGGGTTCGACAAGGCTTCCGTGCGGGCGCTCGCCCGCGACCTCGGCCTCGGCGCCGTGGCGGAGCTGCCGGCGGCCCCGTGCCTGTCGAGCCGGGTCGAGACCGGCATCCCGATCGAGCCGGAGACGCTGGGCTTCATCCACGCCGTCGAGCGGCTGGTGGGGGGCGCCCTCGCTGCGGGGACCGGCGCCAAGCGGGCGGTCCGCTGCCGGGTGCGCGCCGAGGGCGTGGTGGTGGAACTCGATCCCGGGAGCCTGGCGGCCCTCGACGCGGACAGCCGCGCCGAACTCGGGGCCGGGATCCGGGAGATCGCACCGGCGCGTCTCGCCGGCCCGGTTCGGTTCGCGCCCTACCGGGTCGGCAGCGCCTTCCTGGTGCAGCAGGGGGAGGCCCGTTCGTGAGCGTCGCTGAAGAATTCACCCTCGACTTCGCCCGGTCGGAGCGGATCGGGCTGGAGGAGGCGATCTTCTGCGCCGGCAAGAGCCCTGAGCAGATCGACGCGATCCTGGAGTCCGCCCGCGCCCGGGGCGCCTCGCTCCTCCTCACCCGCCTCGATCCGGAGAAGCGCGACCGGCTCGATGCGGCGGCCCGCCTCGACTATTGCCCGGTCTCCCGGACGGCGGTGTTCGGCGAGGCGCCCCGGATCACGGGCCCGGCCCGGGTCGCCGTGGTGGCGGCCGGCACCTCGGACGTGCCCGTCGCCCGCGAGGCCCTGCGGGTGCTGGCCTATGCCGGCCGGGCTGCCGCGCTCTTCGCCGATGTCGGCGTCGCCGGCCTGTGGCGGCTGACCACGCGGATCGAGGAGATCCGCGCGCATCCGGTGGTGATCGTCGCCGCCGGCATGGATGCGGCGCTGCCCAGCGTCGTCGGCGGCCTCGTGGCCGGCGCGGTGATCGCGGTCCCGACCTCCGTGGGCTACGGCGTCGCCGCGGGCGGCCGCGCCGCCCTCGACGCCGTGCTGGCGAGCTGCGCCCCCGGCATCACGGTGGTCAACATCGACAACGGCTACGGCGCCGCCTGCGCCGCCCTGCGCCTGCTCCACGCGGCAGGACGCCTCGCCGCGGAGACCGAACGATGAGCCGGCGCGAACCGTTATCCCACGCCACACGGCAGGCAGCGCGACGAGCCCCCTCCCCCGCACGGGAGAGGCGACACGCGCCGCCTTTTTCGACGGCAGCAGCCCCGACACGGGGCCTGCCGGCACCGATCCCCACATCCTCGAACGGAGACAGCCGATGGAACGCCGCAGCTTCCTCCAGGGCGCCGTGCTCGGCGCAGGCCTTTCGGGCGCAAGCTTCGCGGGCGCCGGCAGCGCAGGTGCGGCCGTGAACGCCCCCGTGCTCCCGGGCAACCGCCCGCAGGACCCGGCGGACCTGCCCTTCGTCACCGATCCCGGCGAGCGCCGGGGCGAGATGCTCTACCGGACCTTCGGGAAGACGTCGGAGAAGATCTCGGCGATCGGCATGGGCGGGTTCCACCTCGGCAAGAAGGCCGTGACCGACGACGAGGCGACGCGGCTGATCCATGCCGGGATCGACCGCGGCATCACCTTCATGGACAATTGCTGGGACTACAACGACGGGCGCTCCGAGCTGCGCATGGGCGCGGCCCTGGCCCAGGGCGGCTACCGCGACAAGGTCTTCCTGATGTCCAAGATGGACGGGCGGACCAAGGAGGAGGCGATCAAGCAGATCGACCAGTCGCTCCTGCGCCTGCGCACCGACCGGATCGACCTCGTCCAGCACCACGAGATCCTGCGCTTCGACGACCCGGACCGGGTCTTCGCCGAGGGCGGGGCGATGGAAGGCTTCCTGGAGGCCAAGAAGGCCGGCAAGCTGCGCTACATCGGCTTCACCGGCCACAAGGACCCGCGCATCCACCTGCAGATGCTGGAGGTCGCCGCCGAGCGCGGCTTCCACTTCGATTCCGTGCAGATGCCCGTCAACGTGATGGACGCGCATTTCCGCTCGTTCAGCCACCTCGTCCTGCCCTATCTCGTGCAGAACGGCATCGCGCCGCTCGCCATGAAGACTTTTGGCGACGGGGTGATCCTGAAGGCGGACGCGCCGATCAAGCCGATCGAGTACCTGCACTTCTCGCTGAACCTGCCGGTCTCGGTGGTGATCACCGGCATCCAGAACCAGCGCGACCTCGACCAGGCCTTCGAGGCGGTGAAGACCTTCAAGCCGATGGACAAGGCGGCGGTGGCCGAGCTGCTGTCGCGGTCGAAGCCCTACGCGCTGGAGGGCAAGTACGAGCTGTTCAAGACGAGCGCGACCTTCGACGGCACGGCCAAGAATGCCGCATGGCTGGGCGAGGATGTGGCAAGCGTGAAGAAGCTCGCGCCGACGATGGAGTAGAGCGGGTCGCAGAAAGGCGCGCCCTCCCTCCCCCGCAGAGGGGGGAGGGAGAAGCGGCCGGCGTTACGCCACGTCCTCCAGCCGGATCGGCAGGCTGCGGATGCGGCGGCCGGTGGCGTGGTGGACGGCGTTGGCGATGGCCGCGTTCACCCCGATGATCCCGAGCTCGCCCAGGCCCTTCAGCCCCAGGGCGTCCACTTGCTCGTCGGGATCGGGTACCAGCAGCGCCTCGACCTCCGGCGCGTCGGCCGCCGTGGGGACGAGGTATTCGGCCAGATCCGGGTTGCGGTAGGCGGCACCGTCGAGCACCGTCTCTTCGAGCAGCGCCGAGCCGAGGCCCCAGATCATCCCGCCCGTGAGCTGGCTCCGCGCGGTCAGCGGGTTGAGGATGCGCCCCGCCGCGAAGGCGCCGGTGAGCCGGGCCACCCGGATCTCCCCGGTCTCGGCATGGACGTGGATCTCCGCGAACTGCGCGCCGAAGCCCCAGGACACGGCCTTCCCGCCCCCGCCCAGGCTGAGCCCGATATGGCCCTGCCGCAGGCCCTGGAGCGCCGTCTCGCGGTCGCCGCCTTCGGGCACGAACGCCGCGACGGTCTCCACGCCCGCCGGGCCGACCGCCTCGGCCAGCGCGATCCCGGCCCCGTCCGGGGCCGCGAGCCGCCCGTCCGCGAGGCGCAGCGTCCCCGGATCATGGCCGGCGAGGCGGCCGCCCTGCCCGGTCGCGGCCTGCGCGAGGGTCTCGCGGATCTGCCCGCAGCCCAATGCCAGGGCGTTCATCAGGCTGGTGGTCGTGCTCGATCCGCCCGAGATACCCGCCGCAGGCAGGTCCGTGTCGCCGAGCCGGACCGTCACCCGCTCAACCGGCACCCCGAGCCCGTCCGCCGCGCCCATCGCGAGCAGCGTGGTGATGCCGTTGCCGATCTCGTGATGCGCGCAGGCCACCTCCGCGGACCCGTCCGGGCCGAGCCGGACCCGCATCGTCGCGGCGGCGATCTTCACCGGCCGCACCGAGGTGGCGCAGCCGAGACCCACCCGCCAGGGACCGTCGCGCATCGAACCCGGACGCGGCACCCGGCGCGACCAGCCGAAGGCCTTGGCGCCCGCATCGAAGCAGGCCAACAGCGGCCGGGTCGAGAACGGTTTTCCGCTGACCGGATCCACCGCCGTGTCGTTGAGCCGGCGCAACTCGATCGGGTCCATGCCGAGCGCGGCCGCCATCTCGTCGACGGCGCTCTCCAGGGCGAACAGGAACGGGACCTCCGGGGGCGCCCGCATCGGCCCCGGCGTGTTGCGGTCGACCCGCACGGCCCGCTCCTCGGTCCGGATGTTCGGGCAGGCGTAGAGGCTCGCGGTCACCTCCGCGCCCTCCATGACGAAGGGATCGAAGCGCGAGGTCACGGTGTCGGCTTCGTGGACCAGGGCGGTGAAGCGGCCCGTCCGGTCGGCGCCGAGCCGGATACGGTGGCGGGATTCCGGCCGGTAATTGGCGATGGTGAAGCATTGCCGCCGGCTCGGGACCAGGGAAACCGGCCGGCCGAGGCGCTTGGCTGCCAGGGCGACGAGCGCCGTGTGCTGCGACAGCGCGAATTTCGAGCCGAAATGGCCGCCGATCAGGCCTGCCACCACCCGCACCTGCGCGGGATCGAGGCCCAGTTGCGCGGCGAGTCCGTGCTGGACCGCGCCGACGTAGCGGGTCGGCTCGTGCACCGTCAGTCTGTCGCCGTCCCAGGCGGCCCGGGTGGTGAACAGCTCGATCGGGTTGTGGTGCTGGACCGGGGTCTCGTAGCGCGCCTCGATCCGGACGGCCGCCGTATGCAGGGCGGCTTCGGCATCACCGCGGGCGATGTCCTCGTGATGGGGCTTCAGGTCGGCCAGCCGCACGGTCTCGGCGCCGGGCGCATCGAAGCCGCCGGCGGCGGGCTCGGCCGCGTAGGCGACCCGGACCGCGCCCGCCGCCGCCGCGGCCGCTTCCTGCGTCTCCGCCACGACCAGCGCCACGATCTGGCCGGCATAGGCGATCGCCTCGGAGTCGAGGGGGCGGTGCGAGCTGTTGGCGAAGCCGCCGGCCATCAGGTGCTTCACCGGCGCCACCGCGCCCGCGAAATCCCGGTGGGTGAAGATCCCCAGGAGACCCGGCACCCGCCCGGCGGCTTCGAGGTCGAAGCCGGTGATGCGGCCCCGGGCGATGGTGCTGGTCACCAGGGCGGCGTGGGCCGTGGCGGTCTCCGGGCCGACACGGTCGGAGCTGTAGAGGGCCCGGCCCGTGACCTTGTCGGGACCCTCGACCCGGGTATGGGCCCGTCCGAGATGACCCTCGTCCAGCGCGCGTGCGTCCATCCTGCCCTTCCCGTCCGCGGCCGCTCCGGCCGCCGCTTACGAAGGGAATGGACGAGACGGTGGTTCGGGTCCGCTTGCCGCGGGGCGACAGGTTGCAGCGGCCGCTCCGGCCGAGCCGTCCTCGCGCATGAAGCGCTTCGGGGCAGCGCGGCCTGGATCGGCCGGGCGTCCCCCGGATTGCGCGCGCCCCGCGCGAGGACGGGGCGGCCTGCGCCGCAGCCCGGCGCCTCAGTTCAGGACCTTGCCGTCCGGCCCGACCTTGATCTCCTGCTCCTTGTCGGCGCCGGCGACCTTGATCTCGTACTGGACCGCGGAACCGTCCTTCTCGACCTCGGCCTCGTAGGCCTTGCCGCCGCCGGCCTTCTGCTCGGCGATGGCCAGCGCGTCCTTCAGCGAGGTCTTGGCGTTCTGGAAATCGGAGGCCTTCAGCCGGGTGAAGTAGCGCTCGATCGGCTGGTTCTCGGTCTTGTAGAGGGCGCCGGTATCGGCGTTGATGCCGTATTCGACCAGCTTGCCGCTCGGGTAGACGACCTTGATCGCGTAGTGGGCCGGATCCTTGCTGTCGGCCTTCTCGAAGTCGGCGTCGATGGCGCGGCCGCCCTTCTCGTCGCCCTGCGACTCGGCGGTGGCGAGCGCCTGGGCGAGGCCGACCTTGGCGACCTTGGCGACCTGCCACTCCTTCAGGTTGCTGTCGGCCTTGGTGGCGGGTTCGGCGGGGGTCGCGGTGGGGGTCTGGGCCACGGCGAAGCTGGCGGAGAGGGCGAGCAGGCCAGCGGCGGCGGTGAGGCGGGTGATCATGGCGGGTAGTCCCTTTGCGGGCTCGTTCACGGGAGCGTGAAACGTCGGGTCCGGAAATCCGGTTGCCCGCGCCCGGAAAAAATTCTGCCGCCGTCGCCCCGGAGCGCGGCCGGGCGCCCCGCGAGACGGGCGGCCGGGGCCCCTGTATGAGACGCTGACGATCCGGCGTGCCCCTCGGCGACGGCGGAGCCCTCACGGATGGAGCAGGCCATGACCGCGCACGAGCCCGAGCCGCTGGACGATTTCACGCGCCTGCACGCCAAGCTGTCCGCCCTGGAGATCGTGCTCGGCGTCCTGATCGGGCGGCTCTCCGAGGAGAACCCGGAGATCCGCGAGGACGTGAAGCGCGACGTGGCGGCGATCCTGTCGGATATGCCGATCGACGGTCCGAGCGAGGAGATGATCGCCGCCGAGGTCCGCCGGGCCGCCGCGGTTCTGACCAGCGTGTCGATCGGCTGAGCCGTCAGCGCGGCGGCATCCGCAGCGCCCCGTCGAGGCGGATCGTCTCGCCGTTCAGCATCGGGTTCTCGCAGATGTGGCGGACGAGGTCCGCGTATTCCGACGGGCGGCCGAGGCGCGGCGGGAAGGGCACGCTCTGGCCGAGGGTGTCCTGCACGTCCTGGGGCAGCCCCGCCATCATCGGGGTCTCGAAGATGCCCGGCGCGATGGTCACCACCCGGATGCCGTGCCGGGCGAGTTCCCGGGCGAGGGGCAGCGTCATGGCGACCACGCCGCCCTTCGAGGCCGCGTAGGCGGCCTGCCCGATCTGGCCGTCGAAGGCCGCGATCGAGGCGGTGTTGACGATCACGCCCCGAGCGCCCGCCGCGTCCGGCGCCTCCCGGGCGATGGCGTCGGCCGCCAGTCGGATCATGTTGAAGGTGCCGACGAGGTTGATCGAGACCGCCCGCGCGAAGGTCTGGAGCCGGTGCGGCCCGTCGCGGCCGACCACCTTCTCCCCCGGCGCGATGCCGGCGCAGTTCACCAGCCCGTGGAGGTGCCCGAACGCGTCCAGCGCCGTCCGGACCGCCGCCGCGCCATCCGCCTCGCGGGTGACATCCGTCTCGACGAAGCGCGCCTGCGTCCCGAGATCCGCCGCCACCCGGGCGCCGGCCTCCCGGGCGATGTCGGCCACGACCACCCGGGCCCCCGCCGCCGCGAGGCCCCGCGCCGTCGCCTCCCCGAGGCCGGAGCCCGCGCCCGTGACGATGAAGACCCGATCCCTGATCATCTCGCTGGCCATCCTGGCCCCCCGACGGTTCCGGGCGACCGACGGCGCCCCGCGGCCACCGACCTAGCGCGGCGCCGCAGCGGCCGGAAGTCGTCCCCGTTCGGATCCGGGACCGATCCGTTCCGCTGCACGATTGACGTGTGAAATTTTCCCACATAGAAGATGCGAAGACGATCTGCGGTCGCGGATCGGATGTCCCCGTGTTTCCCGCGCTTCGGTGCCCGGTCGCCAAGTCATGCCGTGTCCATGTCAGGGAACGGCCAAGTCATGGTGCGGCCGAGTCATGGTGCGGCCGAGTCGTGCGGTCGTGACGGTTCTGTCGCGGGCCGCACCCGTCATTCTCCGGTCCCGGCCATCCGGGAGCGGCCGAGCCCTCACGCCTGATCAGGACAGTCATGGACGTCCCCTGGATCGAGACCGCCGCCCGGCACTGGCGGCATGGGCGGATCGTCGGGCGCCGGTTCGCCGACCGGCGTCCCGGCATCCGCGCGGCCCTGCGGGCGGCCGCGCCGGACAGCGTGCTGCTGGCCGGCAACTCCCACGCGGAGTTCGTCGGAACGCCGGATCTCGGCGGCCGGGCCTGCATCAACATCGCCGTCGGCGGCAGCACCGCGGCCGATTGCGGCCGCCATCTCGCGGAGCTGCGCGTTCCGGCCCGCTGCGCGGCCGCGGTGCTGATCATCGGCACCAACGACCTCCAGCGCTGGCGGCATCCCGAGCGGGCCCGCGTGGTCGACCGGTTCGAGGCCGATGTCCGGCGCATCCTGCGCAGTCTGGAGGCGTGGTCGGCACAGGTGTTCGTCGCCGCCGTACCGCCGGTGGGAATCGGGGCGACCGGCCGGGATCCCGCCGCCGTCGCGGTCTTTTCGGACCGCTTGGCGAGGCTGTGTGCCGAGGGGGGCCACACCTTCTTCGACCCGTTCGCGGCGTGGCGCGCCGGCACCGGGGGGCTCGCCGGCCCCGGTCTCCACCGGGACGGCGTGCATCTGGCCGATTACGCGCCCCTGGCCGCGGCGCTCTCCCGCGCGGTGGCGGGCATGGTCCCTCCGGCCGGGCGGCCGCTCCGCCCGGATGTGCTCTGTCCCGGGCCCCGCCCGGCGCCTGCCGCGA